>OY970208.1:0-2723046 GCA_963713865.1 uncultured candidate division Zixibacteria bacterium
TAGAGTTTGGCCGCAAGAAGCTCCGTAGAAGGATAGATATAGTTACTGAAGGCCAGGAATAGGTAGATAGCTCAAACAGGGAAAAACGATGACAAAAAACCGTTCTTATTTAAGTTGAAAAGCGCAAGCAGTTCTGATGTTGGGAAAAATTATGATTAAAGTTTCAGAAAGAAGTGGTTTAAAATGGCATTAGAGGCAACCAAAGAGACGGGCAGTACTTTAGTGGATATAATAGATAGGATTCTGGATAAGGGATTGGTGATCAATGCTGATATAATGGTATCCGTGGCTGGGGTTGAGCTTCTAGGTATCAAAATAAGAGCAGCTTTAGCCTCATTTGAAACAGCTGCCAAGTATGGTTTGGAGTTTCCATCAGGAACTAATATGGAAACGGAAGCCTGGAAAGAGATAAGGGCTGCCGAAAAGAACTGTCCTCAAGACGAGAGGAAGGTAAGTACCGAGAAGTCTATCATCACTGGCTGCCTCTGATGTGGCTGGAAAAGTGTCCTAACAAAAGCCAGGCAGGTAAATCGTAAGATGGCTAAACTCAATGGTAAAGGTAGTATTTCTCTTGGATTATTAAGAGGACTTAGTTGGATTTCGATCCTATAACAAAGGCGATATAGAATGAGGCTGGTCAACATGCCACGTATCAAATAGAAGAAGGAAAAAAGTAGAAAAAACCATGCGGTGAGATGTCCTGTCTGAGGGAGACGAGTTGCAAAAAAAGAGTTGGTGAAAAGGGGATGTTAGGGGTGTGATTGGCGAAAAGATAAAACAAAAAACTTGACTCAGCTCCCAGCAGGATAAACCACTCCGGCGGTAAAACTGAAATTGTATAAAAGAAACTTTCGGGAAAACGTTATTATAAGCTGGGTATAAAATTTAAGGGGGGATAAACCCATGAGAAGAGTACATAAAAAGAAAAAAGTTGACCAGGATGAAAAAATAGGGGAATTTTCTGAAGAGGTTAGTGCATTAGAGGGGATGGCAGAAGGTGTGCTTAAAGGGGTAGGCGAGATCATCCCGGGATTGGGTGGGTTGCTGAAGGGATTGGAAAAATCACCTGCCTTTAAAGAAAGACTAAAGAAGGTTAATCAGGAAATTGAGCGTAAGCTGAAAGAAACACCACTAAATAGAGCAGGAAACAGGGGTCCACATACGGATAGTAGTTTTTCTACCAGACCCTTATTCAATGAAGAAGAACTTCCCTTTGGAAGAAAGGAGAAAAAGTCACCTACCGCTCCTCTACAACCTAAGGAGCCGGTGGTAGATGTTTTTGATGAAAGAGATCATTTAAGAATAATTGCTGAATTACCGGGAATGGCTGAAAAGGATATAAATACAAATTTAGAAAAAGACGTGCTTACAATTGAGATCAATTCACCTGGCTGGAAGCCAGAGCACGAGGTAGCTTTGCCTTATGCTCCAAAAGGCAAACTGGAGAAGTCCTTTCGAAACGGCATTTTAGAAATTAAAGTCGGAAAAGATTGAATCATGATAGATATAGATGCAGATAATTTAAAGCATGGTGTGTTAGGATTAGTCATTGCTTTGGTGGAAGTTATACGAGACGCACTGAGAATTCAAGCTATTAAAAGAATGGAAGGGGGAAGTCTTAAAGAGGATGAGATTGAGAGATTGGGTGAGGCGCTTATGGAATTGGACACAGCCATTGAACAGATAAAAGTAGAGCAGGGAATTGCTCAATCCGTTCAAAGCGTTAGAGATGGATTAGACAGTATCGTGGACGATTTACTGGACAAGATGGTAAACCCGGAGATATGGAAGGACGAAGTTTATGAGGAACAACTGCAGTAACCATAGGGGAGGTCTTGAATATGCCGGATGATGAAAGGCTAAAAGTGGTCGTGACAAACGAGAGCAAAACCGAAAGCGAAGATGATGCAAGGTACCTTTATTGTGTGGCAGACAGCGGCGTGCAATCAGGTTTGGGAAAAATCGGTTTAGCCGGCAAAGAAGTCTACACCATACCTTTCCTTGATCTGTGTGCTGTGGTTCACAATTGTCCCTCTGAACCATATAAGTCTGAAAACAGCGAAACGGTAAGGAATTGGGTGGTGACCCATGAGAAAGTGGTGGAGATTGCCTGGGGAAAATTTGGCACTGTTCTGCCAGTTGGTTTCGACACTATTATCAAAGGTGAAGAAGATATTAGTCCGGAGGAAAACATAAAAAACTGGTTAAAAGAAGATTATGCGAATCTTAAAGAAAAAATGGATAAAATTAGAGGTAAGGCTGAATACGGGGTTCAAATTTTCTGGGAGTCAGAGTTTGTTGCGGATGAAATAGGAAAAACAAATGAGGAGATCAAAAACCTGAATCAGGATATAAAATCTAAGTCTAAAGGGGCAGCTTATATGTTCAGACATAAGTTGGAAAATCTTTTGAAGAAGGAGATGGAGAAAAAAGCGGATATCTATTTTAAAGGCTTCTATGCCAGGATTAGAAAGTGTGTGGATGAGATCAGAGTGGAGAAGACAAAGAAAACAGATGAAAAAAACCAGATGCTTATGAATCTCTCCTGTTTAATAGATAAGGAGAACTCCGAAAGACTGGGAGAGGAATTAGAGAAAATAAATAAGGAGGAGGGATTCGGAGTCCGTTTTACCGGACCCTGGCCTCCTTACAGCTTTGTTGTTTTTGGCTAAGTTAAAAAGAGAATAAAAGTGGAGCCAGTTCGAGATACGCAGGCAACTTTAGTCGACCTCTTAGATAGAATTCTGGACAAAGGTCTGGTGATATACGCAGATATTATCATTTCTGTGGCGGGGATTCCTTTAATTGGGGTTAACCTGAGAGCGGCTTTAGCCGGGATGGAGACAATGCTAAAATATGGTGTGATGGTGGAGTGGGATGGAAGATCCAGAGCCTGGGAGAGAAGGGAAAGAAAGAAAAAGGAGGTTCCTTTAACTAAAGGGGAGGAGATTATTCTGGAGATGTTCGGCGCCTGTCGTGATACAGAAGGAATATATACTACCTGGAGGTCGGGTTTACTTCATCTGACTGATAAAAGACTTTTTATATATCAAAAAATTTTTGAGGAAGTATTGTTCCAAACCACTCTGGATGAGATAAGAGGGGTGGCGATGAAAAAGGAAACAGATTTTTCCAAAGAACCAGTAGAAGTGCTTTATCTTTTAATCCACAATAATCGTGTAGCTCAGTTCAGGACTGTGGATACTCGTAGATTAAAGGAAGCTATAGAGGAAAGGATGAAAATTAAAGGACTTCCTTTCGAGGAGAATCCAATCCTTCCTGAGTTTGACAGAAGATAATGAAATCCGGAATGGTCATCATAGAGTTCTTTACTTTAGTAAGGGATTAAACTTTCAGCGTGCCGACCTGAACAAGGTTATAGGTTTTTATCGCTGGATTTAAAAAGCAGGGGGCTATTATATGTTCAAAATAATTGGAAAGAACAGGATAACAGGAACAATCATATTGACGCTGTTTGTTATTTTCTTCTTAGCGTCTCAGGATGTTCGTGAATCTGTACCAGCAGTTAATTCCCTCAACGATCAACTTCTGGAGATTATAAACAACCTTCAAAACGAATTGGCTGATTATAAAGATAGAGAGTCCATACTCTTGAGACAGATCAACAAAGAAGAGTATATTGTCACCGCTTATCTGGCCATTGATTCCACAGAGGGTCGACATTCAGGCTTAACCGTAACCCGCATTGCAGCTAAACCCTATTTCACCGTGGCAGTGGATCCAACGATAGTACCGATTAATTCCTGGATCTGGATTGATGGCTGGGGATGGTGGAAAGCTCAGGATACCGGAGACAAGATAAAAGGTCGCAAGATTGATTTGTGCCTTTCCTCAAGAGAGGAAGCAAAAGAATTTGGAGTGAGAAAGATGGGGATTATAATATTGAAATAAAAATCATTGAGTGACGATAATGTAAATTATTGTGGGCACTTTCAGGGCTTAGAAGTTCTTTGGAATTTGAATAGGAATGGCATACCTTAATGGTTAGTGCAATAATCAACCATTAGTCGTCCTCGTGGGGGACAAGGAGGTATGCCTTGAGAAGTATAGATTTCTCAGAGGATAATTTAGGGATTCAGTGGTCCGCCTGAGGCGGATAAACAGGAATCTAAGAGAGCTGGGGATAATGGAGCGGTTTGATGATTTTGAGGTTAAAGTGCGAGAGATTATCCAGAACTTTATCCAGGAGAGCATATACCATGAGTTTACACTTCAGATAGGTGCAGATAGATATATGAGCGGACCAAATCGAGGTTATCTACCCGTAAAGGAGAGTATGAGAGGTTTTTGACTACCACCATTGGAACCTCTCAGATAAGTATTCCCAGGGCAAGGGGAGATTTGAACATAGATTATAAGCTCTTTGACAAATACCAGCAGAGACATGAGAAGTTTGACAATATGGTTATTCTGTCTCTGCTTTTAGGTTTTTCTACCCGTAAACAGAGGAAGTTCTTCAATGCATTTATAGGTGATGCGATAAGCCAGACCACTGCTTCCAAGTTGCTCAAGAATTTAGAGGAGGGCTTAAAGGAGTTCAGGACAAGGCCCATAGAAGACAGATACAAGTATCTGATCATAGATGGACTTTGGGCCAAGGTGAAAGAGGAGCGTATTCAAGAGAGGGTGATTTTATTCATCTTGGGCATAACCTTAGACAACAAGAAGGAGATCCTTGGCTTCAAGCTGGCTAAAGGGGAGAGAGCGGAGGAGGTAGTTGCTCTGCTTAATGATCTTTACCGTCGCGGTTTGGAAGGGAAGTATTTAAAACTGATCTCCAGCGATAGGTCCAAAGGTATCAGGTCGGTTATAAACATAGTCTAACCCTATGCCAAATGGCAGCTTTGCTACGTGCACAAGCTTAGAAATCTAACCAAAAATATCCGGCATAAGCGAGGACATCGGAAGAGAATGATGGGACAAGCAAGAGAGATATAATATAAGGCTTCTTCCAAGATAGAGGCCATAAAAAGTTCAATCGATTTTGCCTGGAATGGCAGGGAGTAGAACCTTATGCCGTTAAATGTTTTCAGGAGAACTTCTATGAGACCTTGGCATATTTTGATTTCCAGGATGATAAAAACCTCATAAGCACAACTAATTACCTGGAGAGAGAGATTTAGAGGAGGTTCAAAGGCGAATAAAGATCCAGGGTTATTTTAAATCAGAGAGAAGCCTTAATCTGTCGGTGTATGGCATTATAAGCTTATTTAGAGTCGATAAAAGCTTTACGACCCGTAGGGAAGAAGAACGTCAACCTAAGGGTATGCCAGACTATGCTTTTCACATTATAAAAGAACCTAAATACCAAAGTGCCCATTTTTCTTGACATTACCTACAGCCAGTTTTATATTGACATCTAACCTTAAAAAAACTAAATTCCTTTCAAATCAGATTTTAAACGGTGGCAGATTTAGATTACATAATCTTTAAAAATAAATAAAAACTATGTTAGCCAGAGTCTTATCCAGCGCAGTTATCGGGATTGAGGCTTATATAGTTGAGGTGGAAACAGATTTATTCCCTCAACTCCCTTCTTTTGCTATGGTGGGCTTGCCGGATAATGCGGTCAAGGAAAGTAAAGAAAGGGTTCAGTCTGCCATAAAAAATTCAGGTTATTATTTCCCCGGGAAAAAGATAACTGTAAACTTGGCTCCTGCAGACGTGAAAAAAGAGGGTTCTTCATTTGACCTGCCAATTGCAGTAGGGATTTTGATCGCTACCGGACAGATTAACCGGGAAAAATTCGACGAATATATAATTTTAGGTGAGCTTTCTTTAGAGGGAACCTTAAGACCTATCCACGGTGCCCTGCCTATGGCTTTATCTGCCCAGAAAAACGGGATCAAAGGGATGCTTTTACCAAGGGAGAATGCTAAAGAAGCCGCTATGGCAGAGAAGCTTGAGGTTTATCCAGTTGAATCATTAAGGCAGGCCATAGAATTTTTAGAAAACGGAGATACGATCAAGCCTTTTAAAATAGATATTCAGGAGGTCTTTGAAAAATCTTTAGAATATCCGATTGACTTCTCAGATGTTAAAGGACAGGAACATACCAAAAGAGCATTAGAGGTTGCAGCCGCAGGAGGGCATAATATAATTCTAATCGGACCCCCTGGCTCAGGCAAGACTATGCTTGCCCGCAGACTGCCGACTATACTTCCAAATTTAACCTTAGAGGAAGCACTTGAAACCACCAAGATACATTCGGTAGCCGGAATATTACCGCCGGATACGGCTTTGATTGCTACCCGTCCTTTTCGCTCACCACATCATACCATAAGCGATGCGGGTTTAATCGGTGGTGGTAGAATCCCTCGTCCCGGTGAGGTGAGCTTAGCTCATCACGGGGTCTTATTCTTAGATGAGATGCCGGAATTTCATAAAGACGTTCTGGAAGTCCTCAGACAGCCGATGGAAGATGGACGAGTTACCATCTCCAGAGCCTCGATGGCTTTGACCTATCCATCCCAGGTTATGCTTGCCGGCGCAATGAACCCCTGCCCCTGCGGCTATCACGGCGACTTAGCCCACGAATGCACTTGCTCACCTATGCAGATCCAGAAATATATGAGCCGCATATCCGGACCCCTGATGGACCGGATAGACATCCATATCGAAGTCCCGGCAGTTAAATTCAAAGACCTTTCCGGACAGCCAACCGGAGAACACTCAAGAGTCATCCGGGATAGGGTAAACAAAGCTCGAAAAGTTCAGTTGCAAAGGTTCAAAGAAGAAAAACATATCTTCTGCAACGCCCATATGGAATCAAAGGAGATAAGAAAATATTGTATCATAGACGATGAATCCAAAGAGCTTCTGAGAATGGCAATAACCAAGCTCGGTCTTTCCGCCCGCGCCTACGACCGCATCCAGAAAGTCTCCCGAACCATAGCCGACTTAGAAGGCGCAGAAAATATCCTGCCCCAGCATATAAGCGAGGCAATTCAATACAGAAGTTTGGATAGGAATTTGTGGATGTGAAGTATTATGTTTGGGTTAAGCGATCAACAAATTATTATCATAATCGCAAGTGCTGTAGCTATCATATCTTTTGCACTAAGTCATATCAAAATTGCGAAAGCATTGAAGATACTTTTTTCTTGTCTTTTTCTATTATGTATCGTCTCTTCATTGATCCTCAATTTACTTTATTTACAAAAGAAAGAAATCAAAGAATTAGCCCTTGAGACAAAAATTGATCAAATCGACACTCATCTGGAAGCCTCATTGACTTTTTCAGAGTACATCCAGGCCGCAAGATTAAATAGGCGAATGGGAAGGATAGACGAGGCAATTTATGATACTGAAAGGGCGCTGGAAAAGAATCCTAATTCAGAAACTGCGCTAAATCTCCTCGGGGTTTTATACCTTGATAAGGAATACTACGACAAATCTATAGAAGCTTTTGAAAAGATAAAAAAAGGCTTAGCCGACTCTACTATAGTTATGAAAGCAGGAGAATATATGTATCATAGAAATTTTGGACACGCCTATCTAACAAAAAAAATGTGGAAAGAAGCAAAAGAAGAATTTCTTAATTGTCTATCCATAAATCAAAGAGAGATGTACTGCTATATTGGTCTAGCTAATACATTAGAAAAACTCAATGACTGGAAAGGACTTTACGATTTATGTAAAAAAAGTATAATCTTCTTTCCTAATTCAGCACTATTGGATAACTTTTTAGGAAAAGCATGTATTTTTATGTCTAAGTTCGATGAAGCCGAAGTAGCATTTCTTAATGCAATTCAAGCTGATTCAACATTTGAACAACCTTACCTAAATCTTGCACTAATTTATTTTCTTAAAAATGAACCAGATAAATCTGAGAGATTTCTTAAGGATGCTTTACGTGTAAATCCAGCCTCAGCAAAGGAAGTGAAGGACTTGAGATCAAAGTTTAAGAAAGTAATAAAAAGATAAACTTTGTTCTCGCCTTAAGATCGTAGCGTCGGGTTTTATGCCCGACGATCAAACACGTTTGGGATAAACCCAGACGCTACGAAAAGAAGAATATCCCACCTTGAGGGCAAGGCGGGACTACGAGGGGAAGGAGGAACCTTCTACACGGTAGACTCATCTTACCCCAATATGGGTCAACAATTCTCTCCTTATGGAAAAGGCAGGGATACCAAGTAAAATTATAAAACTTGCTTTAAAGGAAAATTCAAAAAACAACATAGAGAAGAAATTATACTAGGAGGAGAATAGTACTATGAGTGAGATTCCAGAGAACAAAGATAAGGCCAGAACTGAGATAGAGAAGCATGCACATATTGCTTACCGTGTAGCTGTGGATCAATTGATTAACGAAGGAAATCTATTCTGGAGTAGATTCAATGTGCTTATAGTAGCCAACAGCGTTATTGTTGCTGCAATTGGCTTCACCTTTAAGGCCAACCAACCACTAATACTTTTAGCTGTTACTTTACCGATAATGGGATTAGTACTATGCTTTTTGTGGTTTTTGATGACAAAATCTGGATTTAATGTGTGTTATAATTACAGCTTACAATGTCGCGAATTTGAGGAGAATCACCTAGCTGAGTCTGCAAGACCAATCACAAAAGCTATTCGTTATTCATGCGGGGAAACAATTACTTATAGTATTCCTAACGCTCCTATTCTGACAAAGATAGACAAGCTGACACGAGTGCTGGACATACGAAGAGTCTCGTATCTTATCATAGTTGTTTTTGCAATAGTTTATTTGATATCACTTGTACAGTTTTTGAAAAACTGATATCCTACCTTGAAGGCAAGGTGGGATTATTTAATAAACTAATATGGCTTATCATAATTCTATATTACATTCGGTCGTCATAATAGTAGTAATGCTTTGCTGGCTGGTTTTCGCCGGAGTATTCGTTCTTCGCAAGAAGTCCAGGTCGGGTCCGGCACAAAAGCGGGATCAATCCTCTCTAGCCGGAATAGCCATCCAGATTATGGCATTCTTGACAGTTTGGGTTGCGCGACGTCCTATATCCAGTGATCTTCTAAAGTTCGGAAGAGTTGTGGAGGCGATGCTGGCCGTGGTGGCAATCGGGCTGGCAATCGGTTCGGTCTGGATGACTTTGGCCGCTGTGCTTGCTCTAAACCGTCAGTGGAGTCTCAGCGCACGGCTGGTCGAGGGGCACAAACTGATAACCACAGGACCATACCGGTTGGTGCGTCACCCCATATATACCGGCATGCTGGGGCTTATGCTTGCAACCGCTTTAGCATTAAGCCACTGGATCTTCATCCTCCCGGCCACAGCCGTTTTTGTAGTGGGAGCACTAATTCGGATAAGGAGTGAAGAAAAGCTGCTGCACAAAACGTTTGGTGCGGAATTCGAGGCTTATGCGCAGCAGGTGCCGATGTTGATACCTCGCTTTTCCTTATGGATATTACCATCTGCAATGAAAAGTCAACGAGGATGACAACGTCCTCGCTAAGCGAAAAGTTTTAACCAAAGAGGATATAAGAAATGCCTAAGAAAAATTTCTTTCCAAAGATGATTACAAAACTACCAGAAGCTGATATTCCTATCGAGGGAGTAAATTCACATCTTTTTCAGAGTCAAAACCAGCAGTTTATCTTTATGAGTTTTAAAAAAGATGTACCAGTGCCAGAACATGCGCATGAAGGACAATGGGCAGTGATTTTAGATGGTGAAATCGAATTGACAATAGACGGCAAGATATACAATTTTAAAAAGGGAGATACATACTATATTCCCAAAGGTGTCAGACACAGTGCAAGAATTAGAAGAGGTTACAAGGACTTAACGTTGTTTGACCAAAAAGACAGATACAAAGTAAAATAAAATTGTCTAAAGAGCACATAACACCGTGTTCGTGGCTCTATGTTTCTTGTAGATGTTATTATCCATCGTGTTCGCCCAAATAATTCGTAGCGTCCTCATTCCTGTGAGGACGATTATTCGTTGCCACGGGAGTGGCAACGCTACAGGTTGAAGGCAAGGCGGTGATACCGAGGTTTTTAGAGGCGAACCTGTCCTTCGCTTATGATCAGGATGGTGTCTTCGACCCTGAGGCTTAGACCCGAAGGAAGCTTGTCGAACCATATGTTCGCCCAAATAAATCAGGGCAGACACAGAGGTCTGCCCCTACAGAAAAACAATCCCGCTTCGTGTGTAAAGAAATGGTGCCAATAATGAAAGGAAAACCAAATGTTTCACAATATCCCGAAAGCGATTAAAGAAAGAATGGCTTATTTAGAATCCCTTGATAAAGAAGATAGGTTGGCTAGAAAATCTCCTTTGGAAAGACTAAGGCAGATACCTCCTGAGACCGGAAAATTCATAGCCTTGCTGGCTGCCACTGCTCCAGAAGGAACTTATCTGGAAATTGGCACGAGTGGCGGCTATTCTGCTATGTGGCTATCTTTAGCCTGTAAAGAACTGGGTAGAAAGCTTATTACTTTTGAAGTGCTTGAAGAAAAAGCTAATTTAGCCCGTGAGACATTTAAAATAGCCGGTTCTGGAGAATGTAATTGAGCTTGTAAGAGGAGATGCCAGGAAATACCTACAGAACTACAAGAACGTTGCTTTCTGTTTTCTGGATGCGGAAAAAGAAGACTATTATGATTATTATGAGAAAATAGTCCCTAATCTGGTAACCGGGGGTCTGTTAATCGCGGATAATGTCATAAGTCATAAGGAGATTTTGGAGCCAATGCTAAAAAGAGCATTAAAGGATGAACGTGTAGATGCCCTGGTCGTGCCGGTTGGAAGAGGGGAATTGGTTTGCAGGAAAATATGAGGTTGTAGAGACGCATCGCATGCGTCTCTTTTTTTCGTCCGGGATAAACCCGGACGCTACTCTTTTATCCGCTATCTGTCATTTTTCCTCTTGACTTAACCTTTTTCCCTTCAGATATTCTTTTCAATAGCAAGGAGTTTAAAAATGAACATAGTTACCTATCGAGAATTAGAAACTAAAGATCCTTTTATGTTATTGATGGACCAGGCTTTCTGGTGGCCCCTCTCCCCTGCTCAGCTTGAGAAATTAACCAACCTGGATATCCGGCTAAAAAACGGCCCGATAGGATTCTGTGCAGTCGAAGATCGAAAACTGGCCGGCTATGTAGGTGTAATGGATATTCCTACAAAGACGATTTCCGGGAAGGAAGAGACTGTCGGGGGAATCTGGTGCGTGGCGACCAATCCCCGCTTTGCTAATAGAGGAATCTGTAAAATCCTGATGGATAAAGCACACCAGTATTTCCTGGAGAAAAAATATCATTTTTCCTTCCTGACCACCAGCCGGATCATAATCGCTTATGCCATCTATGTGAAGATGGGATATGTTGAAGTGGAAAAGGTTAACAACTATCCGGAAGTATATAAGGTTCTCCAGGAAAACAAACCCGAGAAAAAAGTTGAAACCAAGTTAGACCCTGAAAAAATCTTTGACCTCTATCAGAAGTCTGTCAGGGATAAAACCGGATTTGTGGTGAGACAGAATGATTTTTTAGCTGTTTCCTCGGAAAGGAAACGTTTCGATGAGAAAAAATCGGTTCAAATCGAAAACGGCTATGCCTTAGTTGGAGGTCCCAGAGAAGTTTCCAGGATTATGGAATTGGTCAGCCTGGATGAACGAACCTATCATAAGCTGCTTGACCAGGTCGAATCTATGACCCCGAATGGGGTAATCGACCGGATGATCACGGATGAAAAGCTTTTGGAAATTTATAAAGACAGAGGATACAGCATTGAAAAAGGGGACCATGGAGTTTTTATGGTCAAGAGATTAGGGAAGTTCGACTTCGAGGAAAAATACGGAGATGCTTTTCATATAGGAATGATGGATCTGTTTTAAAAAAAAGCTGTATCCCACCTTGTGGGCAAGGTAGGATACTGAGTTTTTATGCGATACGCCTAAATCTTGCTAATATGAGAGTGTCATTCTGACCCCGCCTTTGGTGGGGGAAGAATCTCGTGGATTCTTCGGTCACTTCGTTTCCTCAGAATGACAACATTATCCAAGTTACCCATAAAATGGGTTGATTTTAAAGGAGGTTTTGTGTCAAACTTAAAGAAATTCAGAAGTATTATTCTCGTCCTTATTCCTTTTTTCTTTTTCCCCATCCTCTCTTTTGCTCTACCCGGTTCACCGATCAAAGTTCATTATTTGGATAACGGGATGCAGGTTATCACCAAAGAGGAGCATTCCAAGAATTTGATCGCTATCAATATCTTTGTAAAAGGTGGGAGCAGGACCGAAACTCCAGAATTAAGCGGTCTCAGCCATTACTATGAGCACTTGATTTTCCGGGGTGGAACGGATAAACAGGCTGAGCTTGAAACCAGGAAGGCTTTTCAGAGCCTGGGTCAGTTTTTCGGTTACACCAGCGAGGACGTTACCTGTTATTATATGGTTACTCCCAAAGAAAATCTGGATGAGGCTTTATGGCGGTATGCAGATGCAGTTATGGATTTGAAGGTTACCCAGGAGAAAATAGAAACTGAAAGGCAGGTGATTCTCGAAGAGTACAATATGGATGAGGATAGACCGGATGATGCAGTCTGGCAGCTTTTGGAAAAAAATGCCTTTTTGGTTCATCCATATGGACAGACGATTATCGGCTCCAGAGAGGTTATAAAAACTGCCAATTTGGACCGGTTCAAAACTTTCTACCAGGAAAGATATGTGCCCAATCAGATGGTAATGGCAATCGTAGGCGATTTTAATACCGATGAGATGATGGCAAAGGTAAAATCCTTTTTCGGTAAATACCCTAAGGGAAAAGAATCTTTTGAATTAGGTAAAGTAGAGCCTGAGCAGACTGAGTTCAGGCAGGCATATAAAAGAATGAAAACAAGCTCCAGTAATCTATACATTGGATTTCATATTCCGGAAGCGGCTCATCCTGACATACCGGCTTTAGAAGTACTGCAGGCGATCTTAACCCAGGGCGAAAGCTCCAGGCTCTATCAAGTTCTGAAAAAGGAAAATAACTTAGTTCTTTACGTAAATTCTTATGTGGACCAGAGGAAAGATCCTGGGCTTTTTGATATCTATGCGCAGTTAGATCCCGGCAATGAAAGAAAGGTCGTGGAGATTATTTTCAAAGAAGTGAACAAATTATGGCAGGATGATGTCTCGAAAGAAGAATTAGATAAAGCTAAATCTCAAATCGAAAACTCCTATTATTTCGATAACCAGACCTATATCAGCCAGGCCCAGCGTCTGAGCTATTATGCGGCCAACAGCGATCTGTTGTTAGAATCATCTTATTTGGACCGGATCAGAAACACCACTGCCTCTGACATAAAAAGAGCGGCTGTAAAATATCTAAAGCCCGTTAACGCAGTTTTAGCCATGGTAAAACCTGAAGATGCGAAAGACTCTGATTTTTCTGATCTGGCAGATAAATACAGCTCGCTTTTACCAGCTTTGACAGAAGAGAACACAAAAACGAAACCAGAGAAACTGGTTTTGTCCAATGGTCTGACCATACTGTTAAAAGAAGACCATTCCTCTAAAACCATCGCCTTGGAAGGTTACATCAAAGGAGGAGTCTGGTTAGAAAAAGAAAAAAATGCCGGCATCTGCAATTTTACTACCGCAATGCTCCTTAAAGGGACAAAAGATAATAGCGCAGACCAGCTTGCCCAAAAAATCGACAGCCTGGGTATCGATCTTAATACCCAGACCACCCTGGACTATTCCAGGCTCTCCCTTTTGACCACCCCTGAGACTTTTAAAGACGGCTTAAACCTCTTTGTGCAGGCTTTGTTTTACCCTGTTTTCCCGGAGAAAGAGTTAGAGAAAATGAGAACCGATATAATCGCTCAAATCCGTAGAGTCAGGGATTTAAGTTACGATTTAACCAATCAGGAATTCGTTAAAACGATTTACCATAAATCGCCCTACAAAAGACCTGTCCCTGGAGATGAGGAAACGGTAAATAAACTATCCTCAGAAGACTTGAAAAAATTCCATAGCCAAACCTTTGTCCCTGCGAACATCATCTTATCTTTAGTTGGAGATTTCAATCCACGGGAGATGAAAAATCTTGTAAAATCCAGCTTTGAAAAAATCCCCTCTGCACCTGCTCCGAAAATCTCCTTGATCGACGAGCCCTCTCAGAAAAAGGAAATATCGGAGATGATTCCGCAGGAGAAACTTCAGACCACATTCAACCTGGGAAGGATGGGGGTTTCCGTAACCAACCCTGACTTTCTGCCCCTGAAGTTAGTTGAAAGGATTTTAAGCTCCCGTCTCTTTTTCAAATATGTTTACGAAGAAGGGATGGCTTACCGGATGTGGACCTATATGCAGTCCCGTTTAGGCTCTGCCCCCTTCACGTTTGAGATGGGAGTATCTCCTGAGAATTTCTCAAAAGCCAAAAATGGAATTTTAAATGAGGTTAAAGCTTTATTGAAATCGTCCCTTTCGGATAAAGAGGTAGAAACCGCTAAAGCCAACCTGCTCTCCGGATTTTATCTTTCCCAGCAGACCAACACCGACCAGGCAAAAACTATGGCTTTTTACGAGTTGTCAGGCTTAGGGTATCTTTATGGAGAGCAGTATCCGGATCTGGTGAACAAAGTTAAAGCTTTCGAGATAATGAAAATGGCTAAAAAATATTTAGACCCTGAAAAGTTCACCTTGGTCGCAGTAGGAAAAGTAAAAAAGAATGAATAGAAAACTTTAAAAAACAAGGAGGTGTGATATGAAAACAAATGAAGGTGGTGCGGACAGGCTCATCCGCATAATAGCAGGTGTTGTCCTTTTCATGCTCGGCTGGGGGATTTTAAAAAATAATCTCCTGGGCATAATTTTTGATATCCTGGGAATAATTCTCTTTGTTACCGGTATAACCGGTTTCTGTGGACTATATAAGCTCTTGGGAGTCAGCACCAAAAAAGAGGAAACCCCAAAAGCTTAACTGGTCAAACTAATCGGTAAACCCACTTTGCCCTCAAAGTGGGTTTTAGCTTTGACTTTAAAGTAAAGATGTGACTACTGCTAAATATAGCGTACATTCTGGAGTTAAAAACCTTTGAACTTTTAATCCTTTGAGCATTTAAACTATTGAAGCTTTAATTCGGAAAACCCCAAATAGTAATAGATACAGTATAATGAACTCTGCTTCTATTAAAAAACATATCCTTTTCCCTTCTTTTTTAATTGCCCTTTTATGTTTTATCTGGGGCTCTACCTGGCTCGGGATCAAGATAGGCTTGGAAGATTCACCCCCGTTTTTATCTGCAGGTTTCAGATTTCTTATAGCTACGAGTTTCCTCTATATCTGGGCAAAGAGCAAGGGTATAAGATTTTCTAATTACAGGGGTCAGATACTTAAAATCCTGATCCCGGGTTTTTTCATGTATTATCTGTCATATTCTTTGGTTTACTGGGGCGAGCAATATATAAACTCAGGCTTGACCGCAGTCCTTTTTGCCAGTCTCTCTTTTTTTGTGGCGATCTATGCTACCCTGCTTTTAAAAGGGGAAAAATTAAACAGATATAAATTATCCGGACTCGTAATCGGGTTCATCGGCATCCTATTAATCTTCTGGGATAGCTTGAGTTTTTCAGAAAAGAATATTTTCTTAGGAATGGCTGGAATTATCTTGAGTGCCGCCTGCTCAGCCTACGCCTCGGTCAGGGTAAAAAGGGATTTGTACTCGGTGGAGCCAATCGTCATCTCAACATACCAAATGGGCTTGGGCACATTACTACTTTTGAGTTCAGGCTTTCTCTCGGAAAGACTTTATGATTTTAAGCTGACCTATAAATCTATCGGAGCATTGCTTTACCTGTCTTTTATCGGTTCAGCCTTTGCTTTTATGACCTATTACTGGTTATTGAAGAAGATAGAAGTTACCAAATTATCTTTGATAGCTTTTATTACACCTATTGTTGCGCTGATCTTAGGTTTTTTGATTTTAAAAGAAACCATAACTGGATATTTGCTTTCCGGGACAGTTTTAGTTAGTATAGGTATCTGGCTAGTTACACGATATAGCGTAACCGACCAGTAAAAGTGAATCCAAGTTTGCTATTAGGAATCAGCAAATTCTACTTGGACGTAACCTGGGGATATTAATGAAAGTGAGGGGTTAAAATGACAACCTTGGATAGTATAATCGACCGGCAGATAAAAAGATGGGAGCTTGAGAAAAAAAGAAGAGAGGATGAACAAAAATCTCAGGAAAAAGTGATCCTCCCCCGACCGGTAATCACCGTTTCCAGAGAAAGAGGAAGCCGGGGTACCTACCTCGCAAAAATGTTAGCCGAGAAGCTTAACTATCAGCTGGTCCACCGGGAGATAATAGATTATATCGTTAAAGATTCGGGAGTAAGGCGCAGGCTCATAGAGTCATTATCTGATGAAATCGGTTTTAGCCATTGCCCAGCATGGTGAAACGGTTATAGTTGGGCGCGGGGCAAATTTTATCCTCGGGTTAAAAAAGGTTTTCATATCTGGGTAGTGGCTCCGCTGGAAAAAAGAATGGAAAACCTGATCGGATACAAGCATTTTAATGCAGCCGAAGCCAAAAAGGAAATCGAGCGTGGAGATAAAGAGCGAAAAGAATTTATTCATACCTTTTTCGGGAAAAATATCGATGACCCAACTTGCTATGACCTTATACTTAACTCGGCAAATTTTCAGATGGAAGAAGCTCTAGATGTGATACTAAAAGCTTTCGAATCTAAATTCAAGAAAAGGGATGAATCTAAAATCTAAAACACTGAAAAGACCTCTGGATTGATGATAAGTCCTCCTGCTGGAAGTAAATAAAACGCTCGGAATAAATCAGCCGTTACATTTTCTGGTAGAGACGCATATTATGCATCTCTACTTATCAGGCGACCCTGAAAGGGAGTGTTGATAAAGTGTTTTTGGAGTGCAAAAGCTTGCTTTTGCGATTTTTTTGAAATTTAGATCTCTTTAGATTTCAACTACTTAGATTTTTGAGAAAAATAGCACCAGCAAGCTGGTACACTCCGATTCATGGTTTTTCAATAGTCCCTGAAAGAGTTGCACTACCTTTATTCCCACTCGATCGTGGCTGGGGGCTTGGAGCTTATATCGTAAACTACCCGGTTTATCCCCTTGACTTCGTTTATGATTCGATTCGAGATTTTCCCGATTAAATCGTAAGGGAGAGGTGCCCAGTCAGCAGTCATTCCATCCAGGCTGGTAACTGCTCTTAAGGCCACTACATTTTCATAAGTCCTCTCATCACCCATTACCCCAACTGACTGTACTGGCAGAAGCACACAAAAAGCTTGCCAGAACCCGGTGATAATATTTCGAGCTTTTCAATTCCTGGATGAAGATCTCATCTGCCTCTCTTAAGATATCTAATCTCTCTCTGGTTATCTCCCCTAAAATCCTTACTGCCAAGCCCGGCCCGGGAAAAGGGTGTCTTCCCAGGATATTCTCGGGCAATTGCAGCTCCCTGCCTATTTTTCTGACCTCATCTTTGAATAGCTCTCTCAAAGGCTCGATCAATTCTAAATTCATCTCCTCCGGCAGACCGCCTACATTATGATGGGTTTTAATGGTGGCAGAAGGTCCTTTAAAAGAGGTGGACTCGATCACATCCGGGTATAAAGTCCCCTGGGCTAAAAATTCCACCTCTCCTATTTTATTAGCCTCCTCTTCAAAAACCTCAATAAAGGTTCTGCCGATAATTCTTCTTTTTTCCTCAGGATCGACTACTCCTTTTAATCGGGAAAGGAATCGCTCAGTTGCATCCACGAAATTTATATTCATATTAAAACCTTTAAAAGCTTGTTTGACTTCTAAGGCTTCTTTTTTCCTCAACAAGCCATTGTCAACGAAGATACAGCTGAGTTGTTTTCCAATGGCTTTGTTCACCAAAACCGCGCAGACGGAGGAGTCAACCCCTCCGCTTAATCCTAAGACAATTTTCCCTTTGCCCACTTTTTCTTTTATCTCGTTTACTGCAGATTTAATGAAAGATTTCGGGGTCCAGTTCCCTTTGCATCCGCAGATGTCGTATAAAAAATTTTGAATTGTCTTTATCCCGTTCTGGGTATGAGCAACTTCAGGATGGAACTGAACGCCAAATATTCTTTGTTCAGGATTCTTAACCGCCGCCAAGGGTATGTTCTCAGATGAGGCTAATCTCTTATACCCTTTGGGCAATTTATTGACGAAATCTCCATGGCTCATCCAGACTGAAAGTCTTTTCTTTAATCCTTTGAAGAGATCCTGATGATCTATGATATTTATTATTGCTTTGCCATACTCTCGTCTTTTGCTCTTCTCAACTTTACCTCCAAAAAGATGGGCTAAGAGCTGAAGACCATAGCATATTCCTAAAACAGGGACATTTAACTCAAATACCTTTTTATTGCATACCGGAGCGTTTTTATCAAAGACACTGGATGGCCCACCGGAGAGAATAATCCCTTTTAGATTTTTATCTTTAAAGAAATCCGGATCAACTTTGAAAGGTAAGATCTCACAATAAACCTGACTTTCTCTGATCCGGCGTGCAATAAGCTGGGTATATTGCGAGCCAAAATCCAAGATAATTATGGTTTCGTTTCTTTTCAGCATCAATTTAGTACCACTTTTCCTATGGATCCGACTTCGGATAATATGGTATCTTTCTTCCAGTTCTGATCATCTTTATCAGGATAATCCTGGTTGTAATGTAGTCCTCTGCTTTCTTTACGTAAAAGGGCTGAGCGGATGATAAGTTCTGCTACTATAGAGATACTTCTTAATTCTACAACCTCATAGGTAACCGGGTTTCTATGGTAGAACTGGTTGATCTCTTTTAGCAGGATATCGATGCGGTCTTTTGCCATTTGTAGCCGACTGTTAGACCGTACGATTCCCACTAAATTCCACATAAAAGATTCTATCTCCTGCCGGGCATGGGAGATGATCACCCATTCCTTCTGGTCAAAAACCCCTTTGGTGCTCCATTCAGGTATCTGGGGAAACTCGAAACTTTTCTCCTCTCTGAATTTCCGTTTTGAGCTTTCGGCTGCAAAATTAGCAAATGCTACTGCCTCCAATAGCGAATTAGAAGCCAGTCGATTCGCTCCGTGCATCCCGGTCATGGTTACCTCGCCACAAGCATAAAGATTATCTATATCGGTTTTTCCTCCCAAATCGGTTATCACTCCTCCGCACATGTAATGAGCGGCCGGGACTACCGGTATCCAGTCCCTGGCTATATCTATACCCAGAGATAAACAACGGTTGTAGATATTCGGGAATCTGTTCTGGATGAATTCTTTATCCAGATGCGTAATGTCTAAATAGACGCAAGGATCACCACTTTTCTTCAGCTCAGAGTCTATGGCCCGGGCAACCACATCCCGGGGAGCAAGCTCTTTTGAAGGATGATAGCTGTCCATAAAAGTTTTCCCGGACTTTAATCTCAGCTTTCCGCCTTCCCCTCTTACTGCTTCAGAGATTAAAAAGGAGTTACCTTTAGGGTGATATAAAGAGGTAGGATGGAATTGAAAGAATTCCAAGTTTGCTACTCTGGCTCCTGCCTGATAAGCCATAGCCACACCATCTCCGGTGGCAATATCCGGGTTGGTGGTATGAAGATAGACTCTGCCAGCACCCCCGGTGGCTAAAAGGGTAATCCGGGATAAGAACTTATTTACCTTGTTTTTTTTGATATCCAGAACGTATGCTCCCCAGCATTTAATCTTTTCCCCTGGTTTACTTTGATAATCTTTAAGATGATGCTGGGTAATTAAGTCTACCGCTATGTGGTCTTCATAGATCGTGATATTTTTTTTATTTTTGACTGCCTTGATAAGTGCATTTTCAATTTCCTTGCCGGTAAGGTCAGTAGCATGTATAACCCGGTTACGAGAATGTCCACCTTCCCGTCCCAGATCAAACCCTATTTCTTTCTTGGTGAAGTTCACTCCTATTCTAATCAATTCCTGAATTTCCCCTGGACCTGCTTCCACCACTTTTTTTACCACCTCAGGATTTGAAAGTCCTGCTCCCACTTTTAAGGTATCCTGGATATGAAGATCAAATGAATCGGTTGGAGAAAGGACTGCGGCGATCCCTCCCTGGGCATAATTGGTGTTAGACTCTGTATCCTTTTTCTTGGTGATTATGGCAACGCTTCCAAACTCTGAGACCTTCAGAGCATACGAGAGGCCAGCTATGCCTGAACCGATAATCAGGAAATCTGTTTTTATCTCCATAACTTAAATATTTAAAATCTCCCAGAGCTTTTCTTCTCCGGAGATAATTTTTAATTCTATCTGCACCACTAAAAGAGGTGGGTTCTGGCTTTTGATCTCTGGAAGCCGGATCGAATCTTTCTCTGTGGTAATTAAGAACTCGGCACCAGCTTTTTTCCTTTCCTCTTCGAGTGAAAGAAAGTCATTCTGAGAATAAATATAATGGTCTAAAAAGAAAAATGCATTCAAAATCTCAACTCCTGAGGATTTCAGAGTTTTCTCAAAAGAAAATGGGTTTCCGATGCCGCAGAAAGCCAGCACCTTTTTACCCTTCAACTGGTTCAAGCTAATTTCAGTTTTATTTACCCAGTTTATAATTGAGGTGACTTCCAAAATGCTTTCTACAATTGGTGCCTGAGGGTTAAATTTTTGCAATATCTTCTTTATATTATCCGTGTGTACGGATTGATCGACTCTGGTAAGAACGAAAAGGTTTGCTCTTTTAAGAGAGGATAACGGTTCTCTGAGCCTGCCTTCTGGAAAGAGTTTTTCTTTTTCTAAATCGATCGAGGCATCGACCATCACAATATCCAGATCTCTTTTCAATCTCCAGTGCTGGAATCCATCATCTAAGATCAGGACTTCAGCTTTATATTTATCCTGAGCGATTTTGCCGGAGATATATCTGTCCTTGCCTATAATTATCGGAGTTTCAGGCAGATGATTGCTCAAAAGGTAGGGCTCATCTCCTGCTTCTTCCCACTCGAAATCCGGGGACTCACTTCGCCTTAGCTCTTTTGTTCCTTTTGATCTTCTTTTATATCCCCGGGTCAATATTGCAAAATTCATTCTTTTATCTTTAAGTTTCCTTGCCAGATAGAGAACAAAAGGTGTTTTACCTGAACCACCCAAGGTGATATTACCCACACTTATTACCTTAACCTTCAACTCTTTCGTTTTAAGAAAACCTGAACGATAGAATAGTTTTCTGAGAGTATATCCTGAATAGTAGAGAGATGAAAGAAATCTCAAAAGAAGTAAAAATATCCCTCTTTTGTCATTTGAATCCCAGAAGGATAAATATTTATTTCTTCTCATCTTTTTCGTTCCCGGATAATAGCTCTAACAGGAGTTGTACTGTTTTATCTGAGATCCCAGACTGGGAAGATAAGGCCTCCTTAGCCTTTTTACCAAGCTCTTTACGGAGAGTCTCATTTTTTAAAAGAGAAAAGGCTTGCTGATAAAATTCCTCTTCATCTTTTACCATAATCCCTCCCCCGGATTTCAAAAGAAGTTCAGATGCAGATTTGAAATTTTCAATATGAGGTCCGAAAAGAACGGGTATCCCATAGCTGGCTGGCTCCAGGATATTATGCCCGCCAATGGGGATAAGGCTTCCACCCACAAAGGCTAACTCTCCGATGCTGTAAAGTTTTTCCAGCTCACCCATAGTGTCCAGGAGAATTATTTCAGCTACTTTATCTTTCTGGATTGAGCTTTTTTTAATATAGGATAAATTGCAACCGGAGAGAAGCTCCTCTATTTCGCCTAATCGCGAGAGATGACGGGGGGCTAAAAGCAGAACCAGTTCTTTATGTTCCTCCCTCAACCTCTTAAAAGCAGAGAGGATTATCTTTTCTTCCTCTGGATGGGTGCTCCCGGCTATGATAAGTCTATCCTTTTTTAGAAGTCCCAGTTTTTTTCTAAGATTAACTTTATCGTAGCCGTTTATACCTAAGATAATCCGGTCAAATTTTAGATTGCCAATGATTTTAGTTTTATTTTCATCTGCTCCTAACTCCCGGAACCTTTTAAAATCTTCTGAAGATTGTATTAAGAACTGGTCAAAATAGGATAAGACTAACCGAGAAAAACTTTTTATCCGGTGATATCTTTTAAAAGATTTTTGAGAGAGACGTCCGTTGATCAAGCTAAGCTTACAACCATATTTTTTTGTTTCTCTTATCAAATTAGGCCAGAGCTCGGTTTCCACTAAGACTAAAAGGGAGGGGTTAAGTTTTTTTAATACCTTTTTCAAAATGAAGGGGAAATCCAGAGGGAAATAGAAGATCAAATCCGCTTGAGTCAGACTTTCTCGCGCCTGTCTCTTACCGGTTTTCGTCACAACTGAAACCGCTATGGAGAAATCAGGTTTAAGTTTCTTTAGCTTGGGTAGAATTACCGCTAAAGCTTTTACCTCTCCGACTGATGCGGTATGAAACCAGATCAAGGGAGCGGGTAACTTTTTGGAAACAGATATTATCCCCAAACGCTCTAAAATTCCATGCCTTCCAAATAACCCTCTCAAAATTAAATAGGGGAAAATCAGGATAAAAATCAGAGTGTAAAAAAGGGTATAAACGAAATACATCTTATTCTCTCACAGATTTATTCCCGGGCTCAAAGTAATTATCTGCTTTCTCGGTCAGCAGGTTGAGATTTTCCTGTAGTTCTGAATTTTTCAAATCGACTTCTTCTGGTGTAAGATCAACCGATACATAAATAGGTTTACCTATGATTATGACTGCTTTAGAAAATGGTTTGGGGATGATGAATCTATCCCAGCTTTTCAAGGTCCATACTCTTTCTGCTGAATTGGTGATTGGGATGACGGGGATTTCGCTTCTCTGGGCTATATAGGCTGTTCCGGGTTGAACCTGGAAGGCAGGTCCTTTGGGTCCATCTGGAGTGATGGCAAGATCATAACCGTTTTTAGCTTTATTAGCCATCTGTAAAATAGCTTTAAATCCTCCATGCGAGCTTGAGCCTCTGACTGTTCCGAATCCCAATCTCTTAATTATGCGGGCGATTATCTCCCCATCCTGGTGCTGGCTTATCAGCACCTGGACTTTCTTACCCCTGTGAGAATAGGAGAGGATTAACATCCTTCCATGCCAGAAAGCATAAAGTACTTTCCCTTTTTTCTCTCGTATGGTTTTAATGTTTTCTTCTCCGATCCATTTTATCTTCAAGCTTTTCCCCAAAAGCAGGATGAAAAGAGGCCCCAAAATCGAGACAATAGATAAAAAGATTTTTTCTTTTAAGCTCATATCATAATCAAGATAACATCTGATTTACAATCCGGGCACCTCTGCGGTAGGCACTTTTTCTCCCAATCCTGTTTTCACCTCATTCAACTCTATTTTTATCCTTTTATATTTTCCTTTATCTTTCAAAATCTTTTCCATCTCATCTGCAATTTTTTCAGGTTTAACCTGGGACTGAATAAACTCCGGCACTATCTTTTTACCTGCTACGATATTGACCATACCGATATGAGGAATTTTCACCAATACCTTAGCTAAAAGATAGGTGAGAAAACTGGTCCTGTATAATACGATCATCGGGGTGCAGGAGATGGCTGATTCCAGGGTAGCAGTACCTGAGGTGACTAATAAAAGATCCGAGTGACTCATCAGGTCGTAAGTTAAATCCTCAAGAAGTTGAATGTCGGAGTTCTTCTTTTTCAAAAAATCATAGGCTTTTAGTTTGTCGATGGTAGGAGCCAGGCCAATTGCTATCTGTAGATTTTTCATTCTTTTTTTCAAAACAAGACAGGAGTGAACCATAACCGGAAGGATTTTTTCGATTTCCTGCCACCTTGAGCCGGGTAGAAGTCCAATCAGGATTTCATTCTCCTTTATTTGTAATTCATTTCTGAAATCTTCTTTTGAAAGAGAAGGTTTAACCAGGTCTAACAGCGGATGACCGATAAAATTGACTTCTACACCAGCATCTTTATAAAGCTTTTCCTCGAAAGGGAAAAAAACCACCATCCGGTCAACCAATTTTTTTATAGTATTAACCCTTTTCTTGCCCCAAGCCCAGACCTGGGGACTGATGTAATAAAGAATAGGGATTTTTCTCTTTTTCACCTCTTTTGCAAACCTTAAATTAAAACCAGGATAGTCTATCAGGATAACTAAATCAGGTTTACACTGATCTAAATGATTAATTAGTTTTTTCTTGAACTCTTTAATTAACCCCAGATTCTTTATAACCTCATAAAAACCCATAAAAGCAAGTTTTTCTATGCTGAATAGAAGGTTCATCCCTTCTTCTTTTAGCTTGACTCCGCCAACTCCGGAATATTCTATGTTTGGATTTATCTTTTTAAGCCCCCGGATAAGTCCTGCCCCGTGCAGATCACCTGAGGCTTCTCCTGCTACGATCAAGACATTTTTTTTCATCTGATTTTCTGAAGATGAAAAGCTGATTTCTTCTTTATCTCTAAGGCTAACTCTAAAGCTTGTTTAGCCTGTTCACCGGTAACTAAAGGAGTAGCTCTTGTCGCTATTGCCTGAAGAAAAGAGGAAAGTTCAGAGGTAAGCATATCCTCACTTTTGATCTCAGGCTTTTCGTAGATGATGGTTTTGCCGGTTTTCTCTATGGGGATTTGTCCAACTACTGTTTTTCCCAGAGTGGATTCCTTATTCTCAGTTTTAACTAATCTATAGACCTCAGCTTTTTTTTCTAAAAAGTCCAGGGAGATATAGGCATTCTTCTGGAAGATCCTCAATTTACGCATAGGACGAGCTGAGATGCGGCTGGCAGTTATATTTGCCACACATCCATTTTCAAAAGTTATCCGGGCGTTGGCAATATCCTCAGTTTCAGTTATCACTGCCACCCCAGATGCTTCCACGGACATTATTTTATCTTTTACCAGATAAAGGATCAAATCCAGATCGTGGATCATCAAATCAAGGATAACTGCAACATCGGTTCCTCTTTCCACAAAGGAGGATAAGCGATGAGATTCTATGAATTTTGGCTCCAGTTTGATATTCTCTATAGCTCTGAAAGCCGGGTTAAACCTCTCGATGTGGCCTACCTGAAGAGTTAGATTTTTCTTTCTGGCTATCTGAATCAGCTCTTCTGCCTGTTCAACTGTTTCGGTGAT
This sequence comes from uncultured candidate division Zixibacteria bacterium, assembly GCA_963713865.1. GTDB lineage: Bacteria > Zixibacteria > MSB-5A5 > MSB-5A5 > RBG-16-43-9 > CAZMZF01. Next base: position 25,093 of record OY970208.1, read on the forward strand.
CGGCTTTTCGATTAATATATGGATACCTTGATTTAAAACTTTTTTGGCTACTTCATAATGAGAAGAGGTGGGAACCACCAGACTCACTGCTTCCACTTTTTGAAGAAGCTGATCCAGTTCCATAAAATAAATAGTCTTATATTTTTCTGCCTTACTTTTAGCTTTTTCCAGGTTTGAATCATATATCCCGACAAGCTCAGCCTGGGGAAGCTCTGAGTAGATTCGAGTATGATGCTCCCCTAAATGTCCTACTCCAATTACTCCGACTTTTATTCTTGACATAATTTATTCCCTTAAAAAATTCATAACCATATCTGTCATTGCGAGCTCCGATTTATCGGAACGAAACAATCCGTCTACTTCTCATGTAACAGATTGCTTCGTCTCCCGCCTCTGGGCGGTCCGCCTATGGCGGACTCGCAATGACAGGTCATGATACTATCGCGAGCTGGTTATTATATAATAAATCTGTGAAGATTAGTCAATCTGCTTTCAGATAATCTTTAGTTAAGCAGTTCTGCAGTTCAGCTCGGTTCACTGCTCTATTTTCGACCCTGAAGCTCAGGTCTGAAGGGAACTCGTCGAAGAACAAACATGCACAACCTGCAACGTAACGACCCATCTTGAGATTTGTAGGGACAGAACATTGTTCTGTCCTTTTTTTATAATAATTATTGGGTGGAATTATTATTTAACCCAGGTTGAGGGCAGTTTAGTTTTACCATTCAGACAAGAATGTCTGACCTACTTTATTATCCCTCTTTCACTCTTCTCTATGAATTCTAAGAGGTGTTGTATTTCGGGGATAGGCTCGATTTCTGACTTTATTTTTTCGACTGCTTGAGTGGTGTTGTATTTAGATTGAAAAAGGATTCTGCAGGCTTTTCTTAAAGTCAAAAGAGTGTTTTCAGGGAAGTTTCTTCTTTTAAGCCCGATAATATTTAAACCCATATAACGTAGGGGATAACCTCCTGCCAGAATATAAGGGGGAACGTCTTTGGGGACTCTGAATCCTCCTCCGATGATAGAATGAGCTCCAATTTTGGTGAACTGATGGACTGGCACAACTCCACCAATGATAGCGTAATCCTCTATTGTTACATGTCCGGCTAAGTTCACCGAGTTGGCTAAGATGACATTATTACCCACTATACAGTCATGAGCTATATGGGCATAAATCATAATAAAGCAATTGGAGCCAACTGTAACTTTTCCCCGGTGTTTAGTCCCGCGATTCAGTGTAGCATATTCACGGATGACCGTATTTTCACCAATTTCTAAAAAGGTCTTTTCTCCCCCGAATTTTAAATCCTGAGGGGGTGAACCTAAAACTGCCCCATGGTGGATTCTGCAATTTTTCCCAATAATTGTTCCAGAGTCGATTAAAACATTTGAGCCTATCTGAACATTATCCCCAATTAAAGTCCCCTCATTGATTATAGTAAATGGACCGATGGAAATATCCTTGCCTAATTCTGCTTTAGGGTCAACTATGGCTGTGGGGTGAATGTTCATATTATCTGATATTTTATAAAGAAGATAAAAAGAGCTATTTATCCATTATGGTTGCCAGAAGAATTGCTTCCGCAGCCAGCTCATCGCCCAGGAAAGCTTTCCCCTGCATCTTGCAGGCCCCTCCTTTTCGATATTGAATCATATCCAGCTCAAAACGAAGCTGGTCTCCTGGCAAAACCGGCTTTCTGAACCTTACCCCATCCATTCCCATAAAGTAAACCACCTTACTTTCCGGATTCTCCACGGTATTCAACAGGAGAATCCCTCCAGCTTGAGCCATAGCTTCAATTATTAAAACTCCTGGCATAATGGGATGACCGGGGAAATGACCTGCAAAAAAAGGCTCATTTAAAGTAACGTTTTTTATTGCCACTACCCTTTCCTTGGGGATTAAATCTATGACTCTGTCAACTAAGAGAAAGGGATAACGATGAGGCATTATTTTCTGGATAGCTGTGGCATCTAAAAGATAATCGCCCTTTTTCCTTTTCTCTTGATATTTAGTGGTTATGAGTTTTTTCTCATAGAGCTGGCGAAGTTTTTTAACTAAAGCCACATTAGCCGCATGGCCTGAGCGGGCGGCTAATATATGAGCTTTCAGAGGGACACCTATCAGGGAAAGATCGCCTAAGAGGTCTAAGGCTTTGTGCCGGGCAGGTTCGTTGTAAAATCTAAGGGGAACATCGTTCAAGATTCCGGTTTTACCAACGAAAACTTCTTCTTTTAAATCGAAAAGCACCTTAAGCCTTTCCAGCTCTTTTTGTCCCATATTATTATCACAAATCACTATGGCACTATCCAGTCCCCCGCCTTTGATTAAATCCTTTTCTTTGAGCATCTCCAGCTCATGTAAAAAACAAAAGGTCCTGGCTGGGGCAAATTCCTTGATGAATTCCTCTTTCAGGGAAAGTAAAGAAGTATACTGAGTACCTAAAGCTGGATTTCGGTAGTCGATCATAAAAGTAATCCGTAAATCATCCGAAGGGAAAGCAGCTATGTCAACTCCTCTTTCTTTCTCAGAGTAGATCAAAGGGGTTTCGACCTGAATGAAGTTTTTCAGCATATCCTGTTCTTCAATTTCTGCCTTGAGCAGGGCATTTACAAAAGGCAGGGAACTACCGTCTCCTACCGGAGGTTCATTATTATCTAACTCGATTATCAGATTGTCTATCTCCAGGCCCACTACTGCAGCTAAAATATGTTCTACCGTATATACTTTTACATTTCCCTTGCCTAAAGTAGTACCGCGGGTTATATCAACCACATGCTCTATATCAACCGGTATTTCCGGAGAATCTGGTAAGTCCTTGCGAATAAAGCTGATCCAGTGATTTACTGGTGCAGGCTTGAAGGTTACGGTAGTTTTGTTCCCGGTGTGTAGTCCAACTCCGGTATACGTAACTGGTTTTTTAATGGTTTTCTGATATTTTTCCATAAGCAATTCGTTTTTAAAATTTTGATTAATATTAAAGTATTTATTAAGGTTGTCAAGGGGAAAATGGGTAAAAAAAGAAGATTCACGAAGTCTTGATCTGACAGATAGTTTTAGATGGTATGGAGTTTCATTAAGACACAGATTGCTATGCCCTTGAATTTAATTCAATAACAGTGTGGCCGTTGGGTACCCTGACCCGACGGTATAATATAATATTCTTATGGAAAGGGGATTTTCCTCTACCCTAAAAGGGTATAATAGTGTGGGATCAAGCTAAATTAATAAAAACAAACGCCCGATCCTACAATCCAATTTTAGGATACGAAGGTCGGGCGTTACGAATTACCCAATTTTTTCCTTAAGCTCGTTGGTATTTTTTCACCCCTTCAACATAAAGATTCCCACCATGACAATCCTGAACTACAATCGCTGGGAAATCTTTAATTTTGAACCGGCGAATTGCTTCAGCCCCTAACTCCTCCCAGGCAACCAGCTCATTGGCGGTAATCGACTTGGCAATTAAGGCCGCCGCTCCACCTACTGCGGCGAAATAGACCCCCTTGTACTTTTTTAAAGCCTCTGCTACTGCAGGTCCCATCTCCCCTTTACCGATCATTCCTTTTGAGCCAGCTTGAAGAATTCTGGGAGCGTATTTATTCATCCTGCCTGAGGTAGTTGGTCCAGCAGAACCCACCACTTTCCCTGGGCGAGCAGGAGATGGACCAACATAGTAAATCAGCTGTCCTTTCAGATCAAAGGGCAATTTCTCCCCTCTATCTAACATCTCTGTCATCCTTTTATGGGCCGCATCTCTAGCAGTATATATCTCGCCGGTGATTAATACATTATCGCCTGCTTTTAAACTCTCAACTACCTGATCATTCAAAGGGGTAGTTATTTTTTTAGCTGGCATTTTAACCTCCGATTTTTTTAAATTAATCTCTTTATGTTTAGATAATAGCTTCTTTATGTCTGTCAGCATGGCACTGAATATTAACTGCGGCCGGGAAAGAAGCTATGTGACAGGGGTAAGTCTCTACATGTACAGCTAAAGCAGTTATCCTTCCTCCGAACCCCTGGGGACCTATCCCTGATTTGTTTACCTTCTCCAATAGCTCTTTCTCCAGATTGGCATAAAATGGATTTGGATTTTGAGAGCCAACTGGCCTTAAAAGGGCTCTTTTAGCCATCTCAGCACATTTCTCGAAGGTGCCTCCAATACCTACTCCGACAATTATGGGAGGGCAAGGATTGGAGCCAGAACCTTCTGACCATATCGATAACAAACTCTTTCACACCTTCTACACCATCAGATGGCTTCATCATCTTAACCTCGGACATATTCTCACTTCCACCACCCTTGGGAGCTACGATTATCTTCAATTTATCTCCCTTAACCACATTCATATGAATAACTGCAGGAGTATTATCCCCGGTATTTTTCCTCTCGATCGGATCCCCAAGATAGACTTCCGCAGATACCCTTCCTTATATCCCTGTCTGACCCCCTCATTAATTGCTTCAAACAGATTTCCATCCTTAACAAAGACCTGATCTCCCATATCTACGAAGATTACAGCAAAGCCGGTGTCCTGACATAAGGGGAATTCTCCTTCTTTGGCTATATTGATATTTTCCAGAATCTGGCCAAGGGTCTCCTTTGAGGTTAGCGACTCTTCTTTCTGATATCCCTCTTTCAGAGCCTTTTCCACGTCCTCCCCTAAATTATAATTAGCATCGATACATAAGCCCTTCACGGTGCTGATAATATCTTTAACCGATATTTCTCGCATAGATACCTCCTTTTCTCTATTGCGTTTTTTGGGTTAACTCTAAAATACCGTTAATCAAGTTCTTTAAACCCATACCCAGCTCGCTCAGATTAGTTTTCATCTGAGAGCCGGAGGTGGTGACTATCCAATTCTCAGAATCTATCACTGCTTCCTGGGCTCTGGTTATAATATGATTGACACCCATCTTCTCAAGCTGGCTGGATAATTCTGAATCATTCCCCAGGGTTAAGGTCAAAGGAGAAGTAGCAATATCCCTCAGGCAGGAAGCTATTACCAGGTTAGCTACTCCACAACCGGCAATCGGCTTCTTCCGCCTGTAAATTTCACGGATTAGTTTTTTCAGCTCCGGCTCAACCTTCAAGAACAGGTTCTTCTCATCCGCTTGAGTGAATTTTTTCAACAGTCCTTGTCCTCCTGGAAGTATCAAGGCTGACAGGGTCTCAGCGCTGATCTCTTTTAGCTCTTTTAACCTATCGTGAGTGATCAAAGCCATCTCGGAGAAAAAATTTGAAGGAACGGTCTGTGGACTTTTTTCACTATTATTAGAACTATCCAGATTATAAGGCTGAGAAGAGAAAGATATGGTCTTTATTTTCCTCTCCTCTAAAAAATAATTAAGTAATACCACTTCCCAGATATCGGTACCATTATTATAGCCACAGCCGCTTAAAAAGATGCCAAAAGGTTTCATCTTGAGAAAAATTTAAAATTTTAAAGAGCTGTATCCTTTTTGGGCAAATCCCCAGATTTACTTCTTTCTTCCTCGTAATGCGACCCTTTCAGGACCTCCATGGCGAGGCTAAAAGCCTCGCACTACGAATTTTTTCCGCAAAAGTGGATGCCCCTCTCTACAGACCTTGTGAAATTTTTATCAATTAAGAAAAAAATTAAGCATATACGCTTACCATCTTTTTGTCCCTTCCCTGTCTTTCGAATTTGACCAGCCCGGTTATCCGGGCAAACAGGGTATTATCTTTTCCCATTCCCACATTCAATCCGGGATGAATTTTAGTCCCCTTCTGCCGGACTAAAATAGAGCCAGCCAAGACCTTTTCTCCAGAGAATTTTTTAACACCTAATCTCTGACCCTGGGAATCCCTGCCGTTTCTGGAACTACCTACACCTTTCTTATGCGCCATTACAAAGCACCTCCTTTCCTACAGAGCAAAACACTTTTAAAAAAATCGAAATTAAACCCACTCCCCTATATACGGGGAATTTAGTTTGAGAAGTTAATAAACTTTTATCTTTTTGGCAAGAAAAATCTATCTAAGGCTTTGAAGATTTTTTGATCTTAAATTTGACTGTCGTGTCTCCTTACCCGATTCACCAGAGGCGAACCAGTCCAGTCCTCTTTAGGCGGATGGCAAACACATAAGCGGGGCTGGGAGCCCCGTCTTTTTTCAATAAGTAAAGCAGCAACCCATTTCAAGCGAAGAGCCGTTCTTGAAAAGGTAATTTATAATATAAACAACATCGCTTACAGTTATCTTGCAATCCAGATTAACATCGCCCGAAGGCAGGTAAGCAGGAGGAGAACCGCCCTTAAATAAATAGTTAACCAGATAAATCACATCAGAAACAAAAACATGTCCATCCTGGTTAACGTCACCTGGTAAGATGTTCTGCTCTTGAATACGAAACTCAGAAGGGATAAAATGAGGAGGAAATACATTAAAAGTCGAATCCGTAAAATTAAAAGGTTCATCTGTAATCGGAATAGTTAGGTCGATAGTGGCTAAACCAGTATCCTGAACCGTGAAATACATATACAGGTATATACCCTGACCAGGAGGCATGTATTCCGGGATAAGATTAGTAATAAAGACCTTTTTCTCCTCATTAATAATGAAAACTCCTGGATAATAGGGATCATCAAACCTACCCTCTGCAAAAAGAATGGTATCTAAAGAGATTTCACCGGTCCATTCAAGCGGGATGAACATCCACTCAATAGATTCATCATTAAATACATACATTGGCACAACCGCCCTTCCGGTGCAAGGAGAGCAGGGGACATAAGTTCCCCAGAGCAAAAATCTTACTATATCCGGTATCCCTGGATCTTGAGCTAGGGTGGGTAAGTAGTTAAAAAAGAAAAGAAACCCTAATATCAAAAAAATTAATAAGGCTTTTTTCATATAAACCTTCTTCCTTGGGACATATTTTATACAATATCTACCTTATATATAAATGATAGAATCCACTTGTCAAGGAAAAAATTAAGTTTTTCGAATATTTAAGATTGATTTTGCCCTGTTTTTGTAGTTAATAGAAATAAACTAAAGGAGAAAAGTTCAAAATTCCGAAAGGTGACTTTTCTCTTTATTGAATCTTTTGAAATTTTATTTTCTTATTATGATGGTCTGCAAAAAGGTGGGTTCTTTATAACTGTTTATTAACAAATCTATCTTAGGCTTTAAAGATTTTTCAATCTTAAATGTGACCGTCGGGTCCCCCGGCCCAACTCACCAGAGGCGAACCAGGCCAGTCCTATTTAGGCGGATGGCAAACACTTTAGTGGGGCTGGGAGCCCCACCTACGAATGTTGGAGTGTAAAGTTTTAGCTTTACATTTTCAACTTAGGTGGTTTGAATAGTAAAAGAATTAGTTTCGGCAAACCTATCCGAGAAGCAGAGACTACGTCTGGCGCCCTACGGGCGGGCTGGCTCGTAGCCACCGTAGGAAAGATTCGCACTCCAAAACGGTAATCACATCTTGCCTTCAAGGTGGGATTAATTTATAAACGTAACCGTCGGATCTTCTGACCCGACGGAAAATAAACTTGCCAGGTCAGGGGACCTGGCAAGCACAAAACTTATACTCTTTAAGCAAGAAAAATCTATCTAAGGCTTTAAAGATTTTTTAATCTCCCCTTCCTCTCTAACCTTTATCTCAAAATGGAGATTATCCTCTTCTCTCTGGTCCACAACTACGTGGCAATTTTTAACAAATTGACCCCTCAAAATCTCCTCAGCCAGAGGATCTTCTAAATATTTCTGAATAGCCCTTTTCAAAGGTCTGGCTCCAAATGTTGGATTGTAACCTTTTTCCGCCAAAAACTCCTTAGCTTTATCCGTTAGCTCAAAGGTGATACTTTTTTCAGATAACCTTTTAGCCACATCCATTAAGAGAATATCGATTATCTGCATTATCTCGTTCATCCCCAGGGGTTTGAAGATAATCACTTCATCAATCCGGTTTAAAAGCTCAGGATTAAAAGTCCTTTTAAGCTCATCTGTTATCTTCTGCTTCATCTGTTCAAAGGAGGAGATTATGTCATCTTTTTGAAACCCTAAGGCTTTTCCAGATTTTATCTCCCTTGTGCCCATATTGGAAGTCATAATTACTACGCTATTTTTGAAATCAACCTTTCGACCGAAACTATCAGTTAAAGCTCCATCATCCAACATCTGCAAAAGAATATTAAACACCTCTGGATGAGCCTTCTCAATCTCATCTAAGAGCACAACTGAATACGGTTTCCGTCTGACTTTCTCGGTTAATTGTCCACCTTCCTCATAACCCACATATCCAGGAGGAGCACCTATTAATCTTGAGACTGAGAACTTCTCCATATACTCGGACATATCTATGCGGATCAAAGAATCCTCATCCTCAAATAAGAAGGTGGCTAAACAGCGTGCTAATTCAGTTTTTCCTACTCCTGTAGGACCCAAGAAAATAAAAGAGCCAATGGGCCTTCTCGGATCTCCCAAACCTGCTCTGGACCTGCGTATGGCTTTAGTTATAGCTGTAACTGCCTCATCCTGGCCTACCAGCCTTTTCTTTATCTCCTCTTCCATCCTCAAAAGCTTTTTGGATTCTTTCTCCTCTAATCTGAAAACCGGGATACCGGTCATCTTGGAAACAATCTGAGCAATATCCTCTGCCGTTAGAATCACTACCTCTTTGCTTTTTTCCTCTTCCCATTTCCTCTTAAGAGATTCCAACTCCTCTTTTTTAAATTTCAATTCATCCCTTAACTGGGCTGCTTTTTCAAACTCCTGGTTTTTAACTGCTAAATCCTTTTCTTTCTGGAGCTGGTTAATCACCTGCTCGAATTCTCCAAATTCAGGTGGTTTAGTATAGGTGGAAAGATGTGCACGTGAGCCAGCCTCGTCTATTACATCTAACGCTTTGTCCGGTTGGAACTTACCAGAAACATATCTATCGGATAGTTTCACCGCAGCTTCAACTGCCTCATCTATAATTTTTATCTTGTGATGTTCTTCATACTTCTGCTTTAAGCCATTCAAAATTTTAATGGTATCTTGTGTGCTTGGAGGATCAACCATCACAATTTGAAACCTTCTTTCCAATGCACCATCTTTCTCTATATATTTTCTATATTCATTCAGAGTAGTTGCACCTATGCACTGGATCTCACCTCTGGAAAGAGTAGGCTTGAATATATTGGAAGCATCTAAAGAACCTTCAGCTCCACCTGCCCCTACAATGGTATGAAGCTCATCAATAAATATGATAACATCCTTGGAGTTGATGATCTCATTCATTACCGCTTTCATCCTCTCCTCAAATTGACCTCGATATTTTGTGCCAGCGACCAAGGAAGCCATATCCAGGGTTACGATCCTTTTATTCTCTAAGGTCTGTGGCACCTTTCCTTCTACTATCTTTTGAGCTAACCCCTCGGCAATAGCTGTTTTGCCCACTCCTGGTTCCCCGATTAAAACTGGATTGTTCTTCTTTCTGCGGGAAAGTATTTGAGAGACCCTCTCGATCTCATTTTCCCTTCCAATTATCGGATCTAATTTACCTTTACGAGCCAGTTCGGTTAGATCTCTGCCAAAGTGGTCTAAGGCTGGAGTTTTACTTTTTTTCCTTTTCTTTCCATATGAAGAAGGTTTTCCGGATTGAATATTTTTGAGTTCTTCATAAGCTTCTTTATAATCTATATCATACATCGAAAGGACCTGTGCCGCAACCCCTTCCTCATCTCTAAGCAAAGCTAACAGTATATGTTCAGCATCTATCTCTTTAGCTTTCAAAGCCCTGGCTTCCTGACCGGAGACCTCTAAGGTCTTTTTTGCACGAGCAGTTAAAGGAAGCTGTCCCATAGTCAGAGTTCCGCCTGAAGGCTGGACCACATCTTCTATCGACTGCCTGAGCTCTGAAAGGTCTATCCCTATATTGGTAAGGGTCTCAACTGCCCTTCCCTCCCCCAGTCTGACTATACCTAAGAGGAGATGTTCTGTTCCAATATAGTCATGCCTCAGCCGGGAGGCTTCATCCCTGGCATACTCTATTACCTTTCTGGCTTTTTCCGAGAACATCTCATTCATAAATTTACTCCATCTATTTTAAATACGCTGTCTTCTGATAATTTAAGTGTAACCCAAAGAAAGTCAAAGACTATTTTTACCCTTTTCTCCAAGCTTTTTTCTGATAAACTCTGCTCTCAGAACATCCCGTTCGTTTGGCTCCATCTCTTTATTAAAATATTTCTGGAGATGGGCTGGAAAAGAGATAAGTAAAATCTGATTGATGGTGCCCAGAGAGATTTCAGTAAGAGTTCCCATCCCCAATCCCAGTCGAATGGCAGATAAAAGATTGGTCACTTCATTCGAGGTTATTACCCGTGCATTTTGTAAAATGCCAAATGCTCTCCAGATTTTGTCTTCGATCTGCTCTTTTGCTTCCCGGTAAAGGGTTTTACGCGAATTATTTCTCATACTCTATAATCTGTTGAGTCACCTTTTCTAAACTTTCGATCAAATCCTCTTCTGATTTCCCCAAGGTGGTTCTGGTTAGAAATCTGAATGAGATTACCCAGAACTTCTGAACCTTCGCCGTAGAATCCTCTTGCCGTCAAACCTAACTTGGTCACCTGGGAAATTACATTTTCTATCTCTTTAGTTAAAACCAGTCCTGGAAGATGGATTAAAACCGAAGCCCGCATTCCGGTTCCCACATTAGTAGGACAAGAGGTCAGATAGCCGAAATCCGGGTCGAAATCGAATTCTAAAGTGGAGGATAATTCAGTATCAACTTTATCTGCCAGCTCAAAGGCACCTTTTATTTCCAGTCCAGATTTAAGGGATTGAATTCTAAGATGATCCTCTTCGTTTATCATCAAGCTTATCGTCTCTCCCTCACCAATATATAAGGCTTTACTATCACCTTCTCTCACAAACTCAGGACTAACCAGATGTCTTTCGATCAGAAAGGTCTTGTCCAGAGGGAAAAACTCGGATGAAGCATAGAATTTACCAGAGTTAAGCATAGAGCTTTTCTGGATAGCTTTTTGCGCAAAAGAAACAACTTTCCCCCGATCCAAAGCCTTAGCTATTGAAGGAAAAGGGATATTAGAGATATTACGGGCTAACCTAACCCGGCTGGATAAAACTATCTCTGAGTTATTCCCTTCGCCAGTTAACCAGGAAGCAGGCTTTCCGGCTAACTCCTCAAACATATTATTTTTTCTCCTGTATATTTTTGATTTTATCCCTTATCTGGGCAGCCATTTCGAAATTCTCTTCATGAATAGCTTTCTTCAACTCTTCCTGAAGTTTTCTTTCTTCTTTTAAGTGTTCCATCTCCACACCTGGAAGATTAGGTATTTTACCCCGATGACGATCTGAACCATGGATTTTCCTTAAAAGGTCTTTAAGTTGAGTTCTAAATGATTTATAACAGTTTCCACACCCTAACCTGCCTTTGCTCGCAAATTGAGAGAAACTCATCCCGCAGTTAGCGCATTTGATTTCTTTCTCTGTCCTGGCAATAGGTTTTTTCCCTATATCCGATAGAGGTGTAATCATACTGGATAAAAACTCGGCTAAGGGAAAAGGGACTCCCTCAAACGGGCTATGAAAACCTCTTTTATCCGCACAGCTTTGGCAGAGGTTCAAAGTCATCTTCTCCTTGTTGATTATCTGAGTAAGCTGGATAGTAGCTTCTTTTTTTCCGCAGTCATCACACAACATCTTTTCCTCTCCAAAATGACTCTAAAATTTATATAGTTCTATTTGACCGTCTTTCAATCTAAATATACGATGGGCTCTTTGAGCCAGTTCTAAATTATGGGTGGCTAAGACAAAAGTCTGGTTTCTATTACGATTGAGTTCGATCATCAGATTGTGCAAACTTTCAGCCGAATTTCTATCTAAATTGCCTGAAGGTTCATCCGCAATCACTAACTTTGGGTCATTGATTAAAGCCCTGGCAACTGCCACCCTCTGCTGCTCACCACCAGAAAGCTCTCCTGGTTTATGGTGAGCTCTATCAGAAAGACCGACCTCATTTAAAATTCTTAAACTTTTTTCTTTTATTTCTTCAGTTTTTTCCCTGGCAATCATCTTAGGTAACATCACATTTTCTAAAGCAGAAAACTCAGGAAGAAGGTGATGGAACTGGAAAATAAATCCAACTGTTCTGTTTCTAAGATGGGCTAACTCCTTGTCATTCAACGAGAAAATTTCGGTAGAGTTAAGGCTTATTGAGCCTGAATCAGGTCGGTCAAGCGCACCTAAGATATAAAGCAAAGTACTTTTTCCTGAACCCGAAGGTCCAATTATCGCCACAATTTCTCCCTGAAATATCTCTAAATCTATCCCTTTTAATACGTTAAGAATTACCGAACCTGTTTGAAAGCTTCGAAAGATCCCCTCTGCTTTTAAAATCGACTTTTGATTAATCAATTATCTTTCCCTTATATATATTTTCGCCAGTTTTCCAGATATATTTAATTTTTTTCTTTTGTCTCTCAATCATCCCGCCTTGAGGGCAAGGCGGGATTACCAATTGGTAGAATAGGCATCTTGCCTGTATTGAACCAGTAATTTTTATTCATACCTAATCGCCTCTACCGGTAGAAGTTTTGAAGCTCTATAAGCTGGATAAAGGGTGGCTAAGAAGGTTATGCCCACCGCAGCCAAGGCTACTATAAAGAAATCAAAAAATCGCATATCTATAGGGAGAGTAGCGATGAAATATATCTCCGAAGGTAAAGACACGACTTTGAAAGTCTTTTGAATCCAGCACAGGACAAAGCCTAAGACACTCCCCAAAACCGTACCAGTCACACCTGCTACCAACCCTTCAAACATAAAAATTTTCATTATGGAAGGAGAATTAGCTCCCATAGATTTTAAAATCCCTATTTCCTTTCTCTTCTCAATCACCACCATAATCAAGGTGCTGATAATGTTAAAGGATGCTACGGCCACGATCAGGCTCAAGACGATGAACATCGCATATTTTTCCAGTGTCATCCAGGAAAAAAGATTTTTATGCAGGTGCATCCAGTCAGTAGCATAATAATCCGGTCCTAATTTAGAATCAAGCTCCCCTGCTACTCTCTGGGCTTTATAGAAATCTGAAATCTTTACCTGCAATCCAGTTACCACATTTCCTGAGTTCAATATTTTCTGGGCAGATGAAAGTAAGATATAAGCTAAATTGGAATCATATTCATACATCCCGCTCTCGAAAATTCCTACTACTTTAAACTTGGTTGCTTTAGGAGAAAGGAAACCTGCAGAGACAGTTTCCTTATTTATGCTAAACAGGATTACGTTATCCCCCATCTTTACCCTTAGCCTATCGGCTAAAGTTACTCCTAAGACGATTCCCGGTGGCTCCCCCTGAATCTCTTTTAAATCAAAAGAACCAGCTATCAGGTATTTCTCAATCTCGGTTACTTTTTTTTCCTGTTCCGGTTCAATCCCACGGATGACAATCCCGTCTGATTCCTCCTTTGAGGCAATTGCCCCCTTAAAATAGATGAATGGAGCAATTCCTTTAACCTGAGAATTGGATTTAATCAAAGGGAAAAGCTTCTGATAATCCTCAATCCCTTCACCCTCAGAGGAAAGGATAGTGACATGAGCAGTGGTGCCTATAATACGGGAACGGACTTCTTTTTCAAACCCGTTCATCATCGAAAGAACAAAGGTCAAAGCCGCAACCCCGATTAAAACCCCACCGATAGAGATCAAGGTAATAACCGAAAGATATTTAGACTTCCTTTTCGATCTTAGATATCTTTTGGCGATGAAAAATTCGTATGACATAATTTACTTTTAGTATTTTAGGTAGCCGCAGGTATGAACTACATGGTTCATACCGCAGACTTTAGTCTGCTCTTTTGTTGGAGTGCCTTAATCGTGTTAATTCTGAATATTGCTACATTCAAGATGCACTCCAAATAATTTCCTTAAGATGGACAGAACACTGTTCTGTACCTACAAAATCCTCGTCGGGTATAAAACCCAACGCTACTTTCTTTTCCCTATCTACTATATGCTGTCTACTATCTACTTTTCAGCTTCCTCAACCTCTCCTTCGCATCCTCCACTTCCTTTATCCCCGGGTCAGCATTTTTCCAGATATCCAGAAACTCCTCATATTTCTCAATCGCTTTCTTGTTCCAGCCGGATTTCTCATAAGCCAAGCCTAAAAGATAATAAGCTTTCACTGCTGTGGTACTCCATACTCTATAATCATCATATCTTGAAAGTGCCGTTTCTAATTGAGTCACTGCCTCGTCCAGTCTGCCTATCTTCAAGTAAATTTCCGCAAGACGAAAACGAAGATAAAAAGAGGGAGTTGGTGAGTCCTTATATACTCTTGCTAAATAGATCAATGCGATGTTTGTGTCCCCCTTAGCTAACTCGATTTCGCCCAAAGTACTCCAGTAAGAAGACATCAAGGTTGAATCCTTTCCTTCAAGGTCCTTTTTCAGAGCCCGGGCAACCTCCTCAGCTTCGGCAATTTTTCCACTCTTGGCCAGAAGATAAGCGTAAGCATCCCTCCCATATACCGGGTCATCAGCTTTAGCCGTTTTGATAATTTCCATGCCTATTTTTGTTTCCTTTAGTGCTAAAGCCATCCTCTTCTGCTCTTCATAGATAGATGCCTTATAGAAATGCTTATAGGATTTCATCTCTCCTTCGACCTGTTCCATTCTGTCTCCGGCAATGCCGTCGTCTAAGACCTTGAGGGCGTCTTCGAATTTTCCCTGGTATAGGGGAACTAAAAACAAACATAATCTTCCAGTTGACCTCCAAGACCACTCATTGCTGGAAGAAAGCGCCTCAAAACAACTTTCTACTTTAACATAATCCTCTTTGAAAAGATACATACACCCCAGTTTGTACCTAGACTGATAGAAGTCTGGCTTTATATCCAACGCCTTTTTGTAAGACTCAATTGCTTGCTCAAGTTTGCCATTGTAGGCATAGAGGTCAGCTCTGGAATCATAAGGATTGGCTTCATCCGGTGCTAAGGAGATATATTTATTGATAGCCCAGATGGATTTATCAAAATCTCCAACATCATTGTAGGCATAGGCAAGCCCATTATATGCATCCTTATAAAGAGAATCGATCTCAACGGCTTTACTAAGATAATGAATAGCTTCTTCAAACTTTCGCAATTTCTGATGAATTCCCCCTAACCTTAGAAATGCCTCCTTCTCATCCGGATAACTTTCTACTAACTTTTGCAGTTCTTTAATCGACTGAGAATAATTACGTGATATATATGATTCAAGGGTTTTAATCTTAAGTTTCTCCTTCTGGGTCACCCTATCTGAATATTTCGTGGCTTTAGTTAGCAATTCCTTAGCTGCCCTGTTATCGCCGTCATAATTTTTAATTATAGCCAACCTATGATATGCCATTGCAAAAGTGGAATCATATTCCAGAGCTTTCTTGAAACTTTTCTCTGCCTCTGTCCAGTAATATTTATTATAGTAGTCCATACCCTCCAGATAGTAACGATATGCCTCCTGCGAGCGGGTGGTAACATCTGCTACCGGTTTTTCCTCTTTCTGCTCGGCTGCAGTAGGGGGCGAAAGGTTTTTCCTGATCTCAACCGTTAGTTTATCAACTAAAGAAAATACATCCTCACTTTTCTCACCGGTGATTTTTTGCGACCCCCTTAGCTGCCCGCTTTTCACATCTACCAGTTGTGCAGTTACCACCATCCGCGGCTTGACCTGGAGTATGCTCCCCAAAAGCATCCATCTGGCTCCTGCCCTTGTGGCTACTTCTGTCGCTACATTTCTGTCAATTAATTTAATTCCTTCTTTTCCCAATAACTTCAGTATGTCATATAATCTCTGGCTGGAAACCACCTGCGCGGTTTGAGAAAGGTCTGCGATCAAAAGATTAGTTACTATCTCCCCTAATCTGTCCTTATCCTCTCTGTCCACAAGATTCTCAAAATACATAATGGCTAAAGAATTTTCCTTAGCTACTGCCCCCTTTTCCGGCGCAATCTCAAATTTGAAAGGTCTGAGAATCAAGAAAAGCAAAACCAGGATGAAAACCACTGAGGCAGGAATAACAATCGGAAGAACTTTCCTTTTGGGCTTGGGTGCAATCGCTTCTTTAGGAATCTGACCGGTCTTCAGATATTCCAGACTCTTTCTTTCCCTTCTCAAATCCGCTAACAATTCATCAGCGTGCTGATACCTCTCCTCTTTATCCTTGGCCAAGGCTTTGAAGACTATTCGTTCCAATTCTGCAGATACCTGGTTGTTAAACCTAACTGCTGGTTGTGGCTCCTCGTTAATTATTGAGTAGATAACAGCGGCTTGATGTTCTCCTGCGAAAGGCAATTTCCCGGTCAAAAGCTCATACAAAACCACTCCAAAGGAGAAAATATCGCTCCTCGAATCCACCTCTTCACCCTGAGCTTGTTCTGGTGACATATAGGCAAGGGTTCCTAAGGTTGAGCGAGTCTTGGTCAGCTTGGTGGCTCTCTTTAGTTTCGCCAAACCGAAATCCATTATCTTTACCTGCCCTCGGGGAGTAAGCATTATATTGTCCGATTTGATATCCCTGTGAACTATTCCCTTCTCATGAGCTATAGCTAAACCCTCACAAACCTGAATACCGATATCTAAAACCTTCTTTACAGAAAGTGTCTCTTTTTCAATTATCTGTTTTAAAGTCTTACCTTCACAATATTCCATCACTATAAACATCTGCCCTTCAAATTCATCGATCTCGTGGATGGTAGTGATATTAGTATGACTTAAAGCTGAAGCTGCTTTGGCTTCGTGGATGAATCGTTCCTTCTCAACGGGCTCAGAGGTCAGATGCGGAGGTAAAAACTTCAAAGCCACCAAACGATCCAGTTTGGTATCTTGAGCTTTATAGACCACACCCATCCCACCTTCGCCCAGCTTCTCCAGAATTTTATAATGTGATATAACTTTACCAATCATTTTTTATTTTGTTTTTTCTTTTATTAATTCCTCAAACGCTGGATAACCAGTTAAATTCTTGTACCAAGGGTGCAATTTTATGTATGCAGGACTGTAATAATTAATTTTCACCAAAAAATCCAGCATTTGCACTGCCTCTTCTTTTTGTCCGGTGAGCGAATAAACGAAACTAAGAGGTAGAACAATGTCCCGCCCATATGCCCATTCAACAGTGAGCAGGAATTTCCCCAAACTCCTCCTCACTGTCTCTGCTTGCTCTAGAGCTTTTCTGGATTCTCCTTTTAATGCATAGGCTAAGGCTATTCTTAACCACTGATATATTCATTGGGCAGACCTTGAAATTCCTTGATTAAAGGTTGATTGAACTGGATACAGGAATCCAAATATATCTCCGCCTGATTCTTATCTCCTCTCATAAGTGCCAGGTAAGCCATTTCCTCAAAGTAATCTGATTCCGGGTTTTCACGGCGAGCTTCATTTAAGTAAAAAGAGGAACTGTCCTCCTTTCCTGACAACATAAAAATTTGCAGCCAAGTTCTCCAGTGCCCAACTCGAGTGCGGATTTGTATTCAGCGCTTTATAGGCCATTCCTTTTGCTTGCTCCAACTCACCCCAGCGTATGTAGCAATCACTCATCTCAGAGTATGTAAACATATTGGGAGGTTGAACCTCCAATGCTTTGTTAAAATATTCCTCCGCCTTCTTCCTGTCTCCCCATAGTGAGTATAAATTTATCATATCCTCGAATAAGTAGGGTTCAGTAGGTTTCACCTCTAACGCTTTCACCAAAGCGCTTTCAGCTTTGGGATATTGACCAGTATTAATATACCAATGTCCCAAGGTCCTCCAGGCTTCTCCATAGTTGGGATTGGCTTTGACCGCTTTTTCTGCCTTTTGTATGGCTTTTTCGGTTTTCCCCTCGGTCCAGTATAGCCTGGAGAGAGCGCGATGAGCCTCAGCTAAATTCGGGTCAAGAGCTAATGCCCTTAATCCAGATTTTTCAGCTTTCTCAAACCAGGATTTCTTGGGGTCGACAAGGGCCCCCACATAGCTGGAATAGCAGTCCGATAAACCGGCGTAGGCCAACGCAAAATTGGAATCAGTTTCCAAAGCTTTCTCAAACATCCTGGTTGATAGCTCAAGACCTTCTGCGTTAGACCATCCACTCCAATATTCTTCACGTCCCTGCAAATAATAGTTGTAGGCTTGCACATTCTGAGTGGGTTTTTTTTCAATCCTTTCCACTTCAATCGGAGCAAGGGCGACCTTCAATGCTTGAGCTACTGCCTTGGCTACATCTGCCTGAATGGCAAACAAATCCTCCATCTGCCTATCATAACTTTCTGCCCAAACGTGGAATCCATCACTGGCTTTAATCAACTGGCAGGCGATCCTAATCTTTTCTCCGTATTTGCGGACAGATCCTTCCATTACGTAGTTAACCTTTAACTTGTCCGCTACCTCTCTAAGCTTGACCGTTTTACCCTTGAACTCCTCAACATCACTTCTGGAAAGTACTCGCAAACCCCCTATTTTGGATAACTGGGTGATAATATCTTCAGTCATTCCAGCCGCAAAATATTCATCCTCTTTGTTCTCGGAGAGATTCTGTAAATAAAGCACTGCTATAGAAGGTTTGCCAGAAACAGTAGGCGGCTCTTTTTGTTTCAGAAATGCAAAGTAAACTATTATCAGAATCAAAATTCCCAATACCCCAATCAACAATGGAATAGTCTTCCTTTTAACTACCTTTGGAGGCTCGGCTGGTTTTGTTGTTACGCCAGTTTTAACATACTCCAAATTCTTCCTCTCTTTTCTCAAATCTGCTAACAATTCATCAGCGTGTTGATACCTCTCCTCTTCATCCTTGGCTAAGGCTTTGAAGACCATATCCTCTAACTTGGTGGAAACCTGATTGTTGAAACGGGCTATTGGCTGTGGTTCTTCGTTAATGATGGAATAGATAACGGCTGCCTGATGCTCACCAGCAAAAGGCAATTTCCCGGTCAAAAGCTCATATAGAACAACTCCAAAAGAAAAAATATCGCTTCTCTGATCTACTTCTTCACCTTGAGCCTGCTCAGGTGACATATAGGCAAGAGTTCCTAAGGTCGATCGAGTCTTGGTCAGCTTAGTAGCTCCCTTTAGTTTCGCCAGCCCGAAATCCATTATCTTCACCTGACCACGAGGTGTAAGCATTATGTTGTCTGATTTTATATCACGATGGACTATCTCCTTCTTGTGAGCGGCGGTTAAACCTTCACAAACCTGAATTCCGATGTCTAAAACCTTCTTTATAGAAAGTGTCTCTTTTTCAATCATCTGTTTTAAAGTTCTACCTTCGCAGTATTCCATCACTATAAACATCTGCCCTTCGAATTCATCAATCTCGTGGATGGTGGTGATGTTAGGATGATTCAAGGCAGAAGCAGACTGAGCCTCGTGGATAAAGCGTTCTTTTTCTTCTCCACTTTCGGAAATGTGAGGAGGCAGAAATTTCAAAGCCACGGTGCGTTTTAGCTTGGTGTCCTCTGCCTTGTAGACCACACCCATACCACCCTCACCTAACTTTTCTAAAATCTTATAATGTGAGATTGTTTTACCTATCATCTTTTATCCTTGGTAGCCGCAGACTTTAGTCTGCACTTTTATTTCTTTCAATAACCAAACGCAAGCTAAAGCTTGCGGCTACAGTGCTTATCCTTCCGGCTTCATCTGAGGGAAAAATATTACATCCCGTATAGAGGTGGAATTGGTAAAGAGCATTACTAATCTGTCAATCCCGACACCCAGTCCACCCGTAGGTGGCATTCCATATTCCATAGCTTTCAGGAAATCCTCATCTAATACCTGCGCCTCTTCATCTCCCATCTGCTTGAACTTAGCCTGTTGTTCAAACCTTTCCCTTTGGTCCAGAGGGTCATTCAATTCAGAAAAAGCATTCATCAGCTCAAATCCGGCAATAAAACCTTCAAACCTCTCAGTCAAGCCTTCTTTTTCACGATGTTTTTTAGCAAAAGGAGACATCTCCAAAGGATAATCTAATATAAAAGTCGGCTGAATCAGATTTGGCTGAACTTTTTCATCGAAGATCGACTCTATAACCTTACCAATCCGGATAGAAGGCTCGCTTTTCAACCCTAAATCCTGGGCAAATTCCCTTATCTTTTTTTCTTCTTCTCCAATGAGATTTTCTCCAGTAAACTTCTCAATCGATTCCCAGAAGGAAATCCTTCTCCAGGGAGGAGATAAATCGATTTCGTTATCTTGAAATTTTATCTTACTGGACTGAAAATTTTCCTGCGAGATGAAGTTGAAAAGCTTCTCGCAGAGCTCCATTATATCATTATAATCCGCATAAGCCTGATACAATTCCAGCATCGAGAATTCAGGGTTATGATTTTTATCCATCCCTTCGTTCCTGAAATCCTTGCAAACCTCATACACCTTTTCAAGTCCACCAATGATTAACCTTTTCAAGTAAAGCTCATCTGCAATCCTTAAATACAAATCTATATCTAAGGCATTATGATGGGTGATAAAAGGTCTGGCAAAAGCACCACCATAGATTGGCTGTAAAATTGGAGTCTCAACTTCTAAAAATCCCTGGTTGTCTAAAAATTTTCTCATCGAGGTTAAGATTTTAGTCCTCAGAACAAAAGTGTTTTTCACGTCAGGATTAGTAATCAAGTCCAAATACCTCTGTCTGTATCGAAGTTCTTTATCTTGTAATCCATGCCATTTTTCAGGAAGAGGATGTAAAGATTTTGAGAGAAGCTGAAAATCCTTTGCCCGGATAGTTTTCTCACCGGTTTTGGTCAGGAAAACTTTCCCTGTAACCCCGATAAAATCCCCAAGATCGAAAAGCTCAAACAGCTTATATTTCTCCTCCCCCACCTCATCTAACTTAACATATACCTGAATCTTTCCCTCACTGTCCAGCAGGTGAAAGAAAAGACTCTTACCATGAGATCTTAAGGAGATTATCCTGCCACAAGCTTTAACTTCCCTATCTTCAGTTTGCAGTTTCTCAAAATTATCCAGGATTTCTTTAGAGATATGTGTTCTTTTAAAGAGATAAGGATATGGATTGATATTCTTCTCTTTCAGGGTTTTGAGTTTTTCCCGTCGATGTAAAAGTAGTTCGCTTAACTCTTGTTCTGATTTAGGTTGTTCGGACAATTTTCATTCTCCTTTATGATAAATTCTTAATAATTAATCTTCTGTTGAAATATAAAGAAAAGGGAATGAGGTGTCAAGGGGGACAGAAAATAATGACAAATAACAAATGACAGATGACGAATAAAAGATTAAAAATGATGGATGATGGATTAAAAATAGATCCCCTCTCCTTCAGGAGATGGTCAGGTTGAAAATCCCGCCATAGGCGGGGGTGAGGTCAATTTGTAGCGTCCATCTGGACGAAAAAAAACGTTTGGGATAAACCCAGACGCTACATTTTTGCGACTCTTAAAGAGTCTGGCTGGAGCAGGAGTTCAACTCCTGCTCCAAGATGTGGACAGAACACTGTTCTGTCCCTACAAATATTCTTGCGACCTTAAAAGGTCGCACTACAAATTATGGCTAATACTTCTTAAACACCGTCTTCATCTTCAACCGGGCAATGGCGCCGCTCGGATCTAAATCCTTGGGACAAACCTTCTGGCAGTTAAAGACGGTATGGCATCTAAAGACCCCGTTTTCTCTGGCGACAACCGCAATCCTTTCTTTTGCACCTCCATCCCTGGAATCATCCACAAATCTCAAAGCTTTTAGCAGAGCATGAGGTCCTAAATAGTTTTCATCTTTCCCCGCAACGGGGCAGGAGCCATAACAGGCACCGCATAAAATACAATCCAGCCAGGCATCGATCCTTTTCCTCTGTTCGATCGACTGAATATACTCCTTCTGGGGTGGGGTTTCCTTAGGGATAAAATATGGCTTGATCTCATTGAAATGCTCAAAAAAAGGACCTAAATCTGCTACTAAATCTTTCAAGATCGGAAGATGAGATAAAGGTCTTAAAGTGATCTTATCTCCCATTACCGAGATCTGGGTTTTGCAGGCTAAGCGGTACATATCATTTATGTGCATAGCGCAGGAGCCGCATACCGCTTCCCGGCAGGAAGCCCGGTAAGCTACGGACGGATCCATGTTCTCATTTATATAGATCAATCCTTCTAAGATCGTCATCCCTTTCTCTGGCTCAAATTTATAATTCTGAAAATAAGGCTCCCCCCCTTTATCCGGATCGTATCTAAAGATATTGAATTCAACCATATTAATATTTCCTCTCCTCGGGTTTATATTTGGTTATCTTGACCGGTGAATAATCCAAACGCGGTCCGGTCTCGGCGAAATAGGTTAAAGTATGTTTGAGCCAGTTGGCATCATCCCTGGTCTTGAAATCGCTTCGGAAATGAGAACCACGGCTCTCCTTGCGGGTCAAAGCCCCTGAAGCAATCGCTTCAGCCACATCCAGGTTCCCTTTCATATCATAAAAACCTATGATATCGTAATTATACCTTTTACCGTTAAAAGCCGGTTTGAGCTTTTTTGATCTTTCTTTAAGTTCTTTGACCTGCTCCAGGCCTTTAGCCATATCCTGTTCATTTCTGAAAATCCCCAATTTATCCACCATCACCTGTGAGAGCTCACTTTTAATCTTATAAGGATTCCCCTCACCCGTTCCTTTTTTCCACTGGGCAACCCGGCTTTCCTCTCTTCTCGAAGCCTCTTCCAACACCTTTATTTTTGGTCCCTTCTCTTTATCCTTCACATATTCGGAAGCTTTCTTACCAGCTCTGGAACCATAGACGATAGTATCTAAAAGGGAGTTCCCACCCAAGCGGTTTGCCCCGTGCATACTCACACAGGCACATTCACCAGCTGCATATAACCCTTTCATCCTGCAGGCACCATCGATATCCGTGTCTATTCCACCCATACTGTAATGCGTGCCTGGAGTTATAGGTATAGGCTCATCGATTGGATCTATCCCGATGAAGTTTAAACATATATCCCTTATCCCGGGCAGCCTCTCCATAATCTTGGCAGCACCTAAATGCCGTAAATCTAAATGGATTGAGCCATCCGGAAATCCTCTCCCCTGGAGTATCTCTGTCTGGATCGACCGCGAAACTATGTCTCTGGGACCTAACTCCATCACCGTCTCCGAAACATAATTTTTCATAAACCTTTCACCCTTATTATTGATCAGATAACCACCCTCTCCCCGGCAACCTTCAGTCATAAGAATATGAGATTTGGCTAAACTGGTAGGATGAAACTGCACGAACTCCATATCTTTTAAAGGGACGCCTGCCCAGTAAGGGGCTGCCATTGCCAGACCGGTATTGGTCAGGGCATTGGTGGTATTTGAATAGATTCTGCCGATACCTCCAGTACCGAAGATAACCGCATTAGCACCCATTGGAACCAACTCTCCGGAATCAGGATCATAAGCTATAACTCCATAACAATTATCTCCGTCCGCACCTAAAGCAAAGACCACCCATTCCTCATAAACCCTGACCTTCTCCTTGATAATCTGTTCATATAGAGTCTGCAGCAAATATAAACCGGTTTTATCGGTCGCATAACAGGTACGGGGGTATCCTGCACCTCCAAAGGGTCGCTGTGCGACTTTCCCTTCAGGGGTTCGGCTAAAAGGACAACCCCAGTGCTCCATCTCAAAAATAGTCTCAGGTCCTTGATAAGTCAAATACTCTGATGCATCCTGATCAGCTAAGAAATCGCTTCCTTTTATCGTGTCAAAGGCATGTTTGTCAATCGTATCATCCTTTCCCTTCTCCACATTGGCTAAAGCCGCATTTATTCCGCCTTGTGCTTCGCCCGAATGCGATCTCATCGGATGGACCCGGGATATTATAGCCACATCCTTGACCTTCTTGGCCGCTTCTATTGCCGCTCTCATCCCGGCTAACCCCCCACCTACTATTAATATTTCATGAAATATCATCTTTCCTCTCTCCTTTTTAGTGTGCCAGAACCCTGGGGACAAATACGACCACCGTGATCACCATCACCAGTAAAAATATTATCATTGCCACCCATAAAAGCCCTTTATGCTGTTTGGTCATAAAGAAAAAGTCAGCTATGGTTATCCTTAATCCATTCAACAGATGAAAAGCCACTGCCCCGACCAAGAAGATCTCCAGAAAATGAAACAGGGGAGTCTGAACGGATTTAGTCCAGAAGTCAAACTTTTCAGTTGAGCCGGTTAGAAAATAAGAGCTGGTGACTAAGAAATGAGGAAAAAGATATAAGAAAAGCACTACCCCGGCTATCCGGTGTAAAAACCAGGACCAGGTACCCACATTCGGGTTTAAGTTAATCTCTTTGAAATAATGCCCTATTAAACCAGGTTTTTTATTATACATCTTCAGGCTCCTTTTCTCAAAAGTTGATTAACTGCCAGATACCCATAGATGCACATAAATATACCCACTATCCAGAGCAGAACTTTAATCCCTTTGCCTGCACCTTTAGAAGGGCGGTAATCTTCAATTATCCCCCAGAAACCGTTAAAACCGTGAAAAATCGCAACCGGCACAAAAAATAGGTAGAAGATCTGCCACCAGGTACTGGAATGAAGCCTGTCTGTTACCACCTGAAAATCCAGGTGCCATTTATCCGTCAGGTGAAGCACCTTAAGGTGCATAATCAGGAAGAAAGCCAGGAAAAGCCCGGTGATCCTCTGAAGGAACCATCCATAAGCCCCGCCTGAACTTACCCTTTCATCCATAGAGGAACTCCTTTTTAAAAGTTTGTTACTTTTATCACAAATTGTCTTAATTTACATTTTTCCTTTTCCAAAAGTCAACAAAAAAATAAAAAAATGTTATAGCAAGATTAAAATGTCCTAATTTCTACAAAGTTAAAATGTCCTGTTTTCATGTTTTAGTTAATAGTAGCTTTTGTTCTTTTTGTTCATAAGGTCTATATTGTGAATTAACCTTAAACTTCCGCCAGGGATGATCCACTGGAGGTATATAAGCCGTTTTGAGTTTTAATATGGGTAGTTTTGGAGTTTCTTTTTCTCTCTTAGGCCTGATGATAATCTCTTTAAACTTCAAGATGGTATCTTTATAGGTAATTAGCATAGAGCCATCTATCATATCTTCTACTATCACATTGTTAGTTCTTACATTATCCTTTATCTGATAGAGCCTGTTATTATGCGCTACCGTGAAGTCGTTCCTTAAAGCCCTTTCGGTCTTAAAGCATAGTATTCGATCCAGGTTAAGAGCTATGGGAACAGGTCTATGAAGATCAAGCTCTTCTGCCGCCCTAAAGCTGAATCGCTTATTATATATGGGCAGGTAGTATCTTAAGAGTCGATTGGCTTCTTCTATGGTCTTAATACCTCTTAGCCTCATCTCCTTTATTAGGCGATCCTGGAAAGTCCTGAATTGTCTCTCTATCCTCCCCTTAGCCTGAGGAGAATGGGCATAGATAATCTTAACTCCCAATTCCTTAAAAGCTCTGGCAACCTCACTCAACGGCTCTATTCCCTTAAGCTGGTCTTCTATAGAAGGCTTCTTAGTTGATTTATATGTGGTATGCTTGTCTAAATATATGCTCAGCGGAATACCATATTTTTTGATATAACGTTTAAAACTGTCCATAGCTGGAATGGTGCCTTCATAAGGATAAAATCTTGCAAAGACATTACCGGTAGCGTCATCCACATAACCCATAAGAACACATTCCGGACCCCTGCTCTCCAGCCAATCATGATGAGAACCGTCCAGCTGGATCATCTCGCCAAAATAACGCCTCCTCTGACGCCACTGACGATGAGCCTTTCTCTTTCGACCCCGGTACTCTATCCCTTTCTCCTTGAGCCAGTTCCTTAAGGTCTCTCGACTTAAACCTATCTTGTCTATCTCTAAAAGCTTCTCTGTCGCTAAGGTCGGACCAAATCCTGCATATCTCTCCTCATAAAGCTCAAGAACCCTTGTCTTTATCATATCCGGTGTCATATTATGCGATGGTTTTCCTCGAGATCTGTGGACTATACCTCGGTCGCCTTCTTCTATCACCCGCTTTATTATTCTTCTGACCTGCCTATCGCTTAAACCTAATATCCCAGCTGCCTCTACTTGAGTTAAACCCTTGTCAATTGCCTGGTGAATCACATTTATCCTCTTTAGCTCCTCCTGGCTCATCTTTATTATGTCCTTCCCTGCCATAATATCCTCCTTTGGAAAAAGATACTATGGCAATCTCTAAATAGGACATTTCTGCTTTGCTAAAACAGGACATTATTATATTGCGATTACACAAAAAAATAAAAAAACTGTAGGAACAGAATCCGCCTGAGGTGGATTCTGTCCTTACTCTTTTTTGCGACCCTGTTCTACGGTGGTTACGAGCCCGCCCGAAGGGCACCAGACGTAGTCTCCGTTATTAGGAAAAGGGCCCGCACTACGATTTAATCAGATTCGATTTAATGAACCCAACTCTTTTTTATCGAACAGCCAATAGCTAACCGCGAATCGCGAACCAACAAACCCCTTGTATTTTCAGCCATCTGAAGTTAAATTGATTTGATTTATTTTTATTTTGAGGTAATTAATGTACGATTTAATTTTGCTCCATCCGCCTAGCGTATATGACTTTCGTAAACGCTCGATTATGTTCGGGCCCATAAGTGATGTTATCCCTTCTACTCCGGTATTCGATATGTATCCACTCGGATTTGTCTCCCTTTACTCCTATTTAACTCGCAAGAAATTAAAGGTCAGGATAATAAATTTAGCTGTGAAGATGCTTTCCAGCCCGGATTATGATGTAGAGCAAGAGATAAAAAATTTAAAGAGCTTAGCCTTCGGAATAGATTTACACTGGCTCCCTCATTCTCAAGGAGGACTGGAAATTGCAAAGCTTATAAAAAAATATCACCCAGATTCAAAAGTAATTTTCGGGGGACTATCTGCCACCTATTTTCATAAAGAGCTTATTCTTTATCCGCAGGTCGATTTTGTGATAAGAGGTGACTCTGCAGAGAACCCTCTTTACAGATTAATTCAGGCACTAAAAGGAAAAGAAGGGTTATTCTCCGTGCCAAATCTCACTTACAAGGATAAAATAAATGAGGTTCGGATAAACTCCTTGACTTTCATCCCCGAAAACTTAAACGGCATTGGGCTGGATTACCCTCATCTGATAAGAGCAATTTTAAGAGACAAAGACCTCTTAGGTTATTTCCCGTTTTATGATTGGGGAAGATACCCTATCACCGCTATCTTTACCTGCAAGGGGTGTACTCAAAACTGCACCTCCTGCGGCGGCTCTTCCTTTGCCTATTCTAATTTCTGCCTGAGAGATAAGCCAGCTTTTAGAGATCCGGAGTTAGTGGTTAAAGACCTACAGAAGACCACTTTTTTCTTCAAGGGACCGATTTTCCTCTTAGGAGACCTGCTTCAGCCAGGAGAAAGCTATGCTTACCAGATTTTGAGCCTGCTCAAAAAAACGAAGATAAAAAATCAGGTGGTGATAGAATTCTTTGACATCCCCCCTGATAAATTTTTGTACCAGGTAGCTCAAGCCATCCCGAATTTCAATATCCAGATCTCAGCCGAATCCCACGACCCGCTGGTCCGATCTTCTTTTCAGAGAAATTATGATAATTCTGCTCTGGAAAAATTTATTGAACATTCTTTAAAAGCTAACTGTAGAAAATTCGACCTTTTCTTTATGATCGGGCTTCCCCATCAGACCTATGACTCTGTGTTAGAGACTATAAAATACTGCGATTATCTTCTGGATAAATTTAATTCTCAAAAAAGGCTTTTTCCTTATATCTCGCCTTTAGCTCCCTTTCTTGACCCGGGCAGTCTGATTTTTGAAAATCCTGAAAAATACGGCTATAAGCTTATATTCCGGACATTGGAGGAACATAGAAAAGCCTTAGAAAGCCCCAGCTGGAGATATATGCTCAATTACCAGACTGAATGGATGAGCCGGGAGGAGATAGTCTCTTGCACCTATGATGCCGCATCTAAGATGAATCATATTAAATATAAACACAATCTGCTTGATGAGAGAACCTATAAAAAGATAGAAAATAGAATAAGAACAGCGGTTCTGGTGATGAGGAAAATCGACCGGATGATCGAGGAGGGGAATAACGTACCCGACTTTGGATCCGCAGGAGATGAAGCTGAGCTTAAAAGACTCGAAGCCCGGTCAGATTTAACCTGTGATCCCACGCTCTGTGAAAAGAGCGAGTTAGAATGGCCCCTGCGCTTTTTCCAGGGGAATATGCAGAAGCGGATGTTTAAATATGCTTTTTATTTTCTAACTCTGCTTAATTTCTTACGAAGACCTTTCTCAGGACATAAAAGATTAGTCTGAATAAAACAGTTAAAAGCAATACCGCTCCAGAAAAATAAACTAAAATCTTATTTAAAATCCCCTTTTTATACTTGAAAAGAAATCTGAAAAAACTCAGATGAGCAGATAATATCATTTCGGGTTTAACCTTCTGAGTCGAGCCTCCTTTATAATGAAAAGCTTTAGCCTCAGGGAAAAAATAAAGTTTCCCTCCATTCTTTTTCATCCGGTAGCACAAATCCACGTCATTAAAATAAATGGGAAACCTTTCATCTAAAATCCCAATCCTTTCCAAAATCTTCCTGCTCAGAAGAAGGCAGGAGCCCATTGGCTGGTCAACCTCTCTGGGGGATTGAAAATCAAAATAACCCATCCTCCATCTGCCGAAAATCCTGCTTTCGGGGAAAAGATAGCTCAAGCCGGAAATCTCCCAGAGGAGGATTGAAAAATCAGGGAACTCCCTGCAGGAAGGCTGAATGGTTCCATTTAGATTCAAAAGCTGAGGTCCCAGACCATCAATATCTGTATGCTTTTCCATAAAATCAAGCATTAGTTGAAGGCATTTTTCTTTCAACTCCACATCCGGGTTTAAAAGTAAAATATACTCGCCTCTGGCAATTTCTATCCCTTGATTATTCCCCCTGGCATACCCCAGATTTGTCTGATTGAGGACAGGTTTAACCAAAGGTTCAAATTCCTGGACAATCTTTACAGTTTCATCCTGAGATCCATTATCTATAACTATCACCTCTAACTCTATAGAGCCTTTGGTATTGAAAATAGATTGCAGGCAGTTTTTGATAAACTCTTCACTGTTCCAGGTAACGATGATAATAGAAAGTAAAGGCATAATTTATTTTTTCACTGCTGCATCAAAGAGTTGAGCCAGTTTTGAAGTTAAATATTTTCTCTCATACTTTTTCAGTTTTTCTGGATCCGCTTTCAAAAACTGTTTCCCGCTCTCAGATTCCCTATAGTAATTCATTATTATCTCCTCTATTCCTGAAATATTTTCCGGTGAAACGACTTTGCCGGCTGAAAGTGTCTCAATCAGCCTGCCTGCTTCTCCATTTTGGGGGACAATTCCCAGGATTGGTATCTGAGCTCCTAAATATTCAAATATTTTACCTGTGGTTATCACCGGAGCAGATTCTGCAACACTCAGCAGGGCCAGATCTGATTTAAGTAATTCCACAATACCTTCTTTATGAGGCAGATATCCCCTTAATTCCACGATTTCTTTTAATCCATATTCCTCTATTAATCTTTCTATGTTTATCCCTATGGAGATCCCGACATCGATAAATTTAATTTTATCTTTATTGAGTCTCCCCTGTTGCAAAAGATTATGCAATGCCTTAAAAAAAGGCTCAGGTGGACAATCAGGGCTGAACGTGCCGAAATAGATTATCCTGAAAATGATTTTTTCTTTTTCGACTTTTATTTCAAAATCCTTTTGGTCATAGCCGTTGGGGATGAGCTCAATTTTTGGGATTCGGGGATAGAGGTCTTTAATCTCGGCTGTTATCATCTGATTTACCCCAACCAGTGCATCTGCGTTTTTCGAGAATATCTTTTGCAGATATTTTAAAAGAAACTTTTTGGAAAAGGGAACACCTTTTCTATTCTCAGTGGCTGAATAGGAGTCACGGTAATCTGCCACCCACTTAATCCGGGTGATTTTTTTCAGGAGTAAACCTACCAGATGACAGGTTAAAGGAGGAGAGGTGGAGAAAATAAGGTCAATCTTCTCCTTTCTGCAAAGCTTGATTCCATTTATCAGTGCAAAAGGTGACCAGTCAACTTTATTATCTGGGAAATAGAAAATATCAATAAATTTTAGCAAGCTCGAAGGAAAAAATTTAAATTTTTTCCTTTTTGAATTTCGTAGTTCGACCCTGCCTGTCCCGCCGCAGGCGGGATCAGGGTCGATTGTTTTTTTCCCGTAACTCTTTTTTCTTTGGAACAATTTTTTGAAAAGAAATATCATTCTTAAGGGATCAAGTGAGCCTGTCCTTTTAATCTTTATTTCTTCAGGTAGTTCTTTCAAAAGCGAATCATCCTGGCTGAAATATTGAATATCTTTAACCGTTAGAACAATTGGCTCCCAGCCAAAGGATGGAAGATATTTAACGAATTTAGAGACCCTCTGCACCCCTCCCATACCCAAGGGCGGGAAATAGTAAGCAATTATCAGAACCTTTTTATTCTGGTCGTTAGTTATATTCATCTTCTAAATATTTCTAAGAATTTATTTTCGATCATTTTCATGTTCTCTTCCCACAAAGCTCTTTCTTTAATAATCTTCTGATTTTCCATCTGGAGTTTTTCTATGTTTTTGAAATCATTCATCATCCAGACAATTTTTTGAGCTAAAGCCTGGTAATCCCCTGCTGGAAATATAAAGCCATTCTTTCCCTCTTCTATCCATTCCCGATTACCCGGAATATCCGATACCACTGGCAAAAGCCCCGAGGCCATAGCCTCTAAAAGGGAAACTGAGGTGCTATCCGATAGAGAAGTTGAGATATATATATCCGCTTTCTGCAAACAATTTTCCAACTCCTCCCTGGATACATATCCCTTGAATTCAATATTTTTTTCTATTCCCAAATCTAAAGATAGTTTGACCAGCTCTTCTTTTTGACTCCCCTCTCCGATTATCCAGAACTTAATATTTTTATGACTCTGATAAACAACTAATGGTATTGCCTTAATCAGGGTTTTTAAATCGTAAACCGGTTCAAGACTTCTTATGCTCAATATAATTATCTCCTCTTTATCCTTAAGATAATCTTTCCGTTCTTTTAATAATTTCTGTTCAACCCCCATCGGAGCAAGAACTATTTTATCTTTTCCCACACCTAAATCATTCAACTCCTGGAATATATTCATTCCGTCACAGGTTACCAGATCAGCTTTTGAGAGAACATATTTAGTTCTCGTCCTGTGAAAAAAAGTTTTTTTTGAGGAGATAAGAACATCGGAACCCCAGGCTGATACCACCAAAGGCTTTCTTTTAGATAACGCTCCTAAAAACCCATAATTGGAAATAAAATGGGCATTGACCAGATTCGGCTCAATTTCTTTGATAATTTTTTTTAATTGAGGTAGCGCTAAAAGATATTTAAGAAAAGGGTATTCAGTTTTAGGAGAAATAAAAATCTCATAAGCTTTAGTCCCTTGACTTTTTTCTAAAGAGAAAAGATATGTCTCATACCCCCGATTTACAAAATAATCCACCCATCTTTTAGTATGAAAGCTTCTTGCATCTGAGAGAAATAATAACTTCATTTAAATTCTTTAACTATCTTCATATACAGAGTTAGGACAGAACACTGTTCTGTCCCTACAAAATTCTCTTTAATTTTTCCGCAGTTTTATACCAGAATCTTTTCTTAGAATAGATAAGATACTCTTTTTTTTCACCCCCCCAGGCTTCTTTGAATCTCACTAAACCCTCTGCACTTTTAGGAGAGCCTCCAAAATTATAATACCTATATCCCTGAGAAAGCCCCCACCGGATTGCATCCGAGAATAAGGCATCATTGGGCCTGAGACTCAAAGCCTCAAGCTCGGAGGCACTTCCCAGTAATAGAGCGTATCTTTGAAAAGGAAATTTATCTGAAAAGCGATGATCTGATTCTCAATTTTAGCCACCCTCCACAAAATCTCTTTTTCAGTTTCAAGGATATTCCAGATATTTTCATATAAGCCCAGTGGATATTTAGATTTCTTTAATCCAAATCGTTTATCTCTTTTCAGAATTAGATTATAACAATCTCTGATTTTTTCAGATGAGGAAAGAGGAACCACCTGCACCCCTTTTTTCTCTGCCTGGATTGCCCCCCGTTTAGCTTTATGCACTGGGTTATTAACGTATTTAGATAAATCCAGTATATGTGTATATCCTTTAACTGATTTGTATCCATACTCGCTCAAGCTATTTTGGTTTCCAAAAAAATCTATCACCTCTGCGCTTACTAGCTTGAGTTCCTTAAACTCATTCTCGATTATTTCATAAAATCCTTTTTCTTTTTCTAAAGCTAAATTCTTTCCGGGTACAAACCCTCCATAGGTACCAAAAGGCATCGAATATAACCTTTTCAACCTGTACTTATCAGAGAGGATAAAGGGGAATCCGGCGATATAATCACCTTTTTCGTCTGTACAAACCATAAAAAACGGGGTAAAATATACAAAACTGGAAAACCAGATTTTTGCCCAGGAAGACTTATGATAAAAAGTACTGAAAGGAGAACCTGATAAAAGCTCTTCCCACTTTACCTCATCCAGCTCCCCTAAATAGAGAAGCTTACATTCCATAATTTCCTATTCGCGAATAACCACGATTTTACCAGAACAGCTGCCTCGCTGGTCATCGTACAAAAGAAAAAGGTAAATCCCTGATGCCACCAATTTCCCTGCCCGATTCCTCAGATCCCATTCCTTGCCAATCCCTCCGATTTTAGATTCAGCCTCTGCTACCCAATCGCCAGCTACCGTATATATCCTGATTCTGGTTTCAAGCGGGACATCAAAAGTTACTTTTTCTTCCCCACTTCTTATAACTACCGGGTTAGGATAAGGGTGGACCTGACAGAGATTCTCTGCTGGAACTTTATACTGATAAGAGGAAAGTCCATTCTCAGTTCCTATCCACACCCTTCCTCTTTTACCATCTATATTTATGAAATTAATCTGGTCGTCCACCAATTTACTATTGGTCGTGGTGAATACAAAGACAAAGGAATCCAGATCGTTCATCACCCCTACACCGTTAACCGTGCCAATCCATTTGTTGTTCATCTCATCCACTGCTATACAATTCACCTGAGGACCTAAAGGCTCTGGCATCTGTACTCCTCTGAACCTGCGAATATCCGGGTCATACCTATCTAATCCTGCATTAGTCCCTACCCAGAGGCTCCCCTTCAGGTCTATTATAACAGATTTGACTTCACTTCCGGAGAGATAATCTTCTGCCTGGGTATAATAGTGTAAGGTGTCATCCCTTTTATCCTGGACTGTACCCATATAATCAAGAAAACCCAAACCGGCATTCCGGTGACAGATCCATAGATGCCCTCCTTCAGCGTAAAGTGAGTTTATCAGACTATCTCTTATCCCGTCTGAAATAAGATATGGTGTCCAGATGTTATTCTGTAAAGCCACCACGCGTCTTCCTTCTATCGCTTCCCAATTAGCTATCCATTTAGCTCCAGCCCTATCCACCACTACATCACTTACCACCGTGTATAAAGGATTAGGATGAATGGGTCTCAGCTCGCTATTGCTGGAATCAAACCTGGACCAGGTTCCCTGTGAATCTAATCTGAAAAGCCCATCCCCAAAGGAACCAAACCAAACATTTCCTTCAAGGTCTAATGCCACACATGCCATCCAGGGCCAGCGTGTAACAAGGGAATCACTAAAAAGGGTATGTAGAGTATCCTGAAATGCTATCCAGTTCACCCCATCAAAGGAAGAGCATCCTGAATTCCAGTTTGAACACCAGAGCTTGCCACCCTCATCCACAGCTATTTTATTAAAGATATTTCCAGGAGGACCATCGATTTCGAAGTTTGTCCAGAAGGAATTAGCATAAACTGAAATCCCGGACCCTTCGGTCCCTACCCAGATTTTATCGGAATTATCGATTCTTACTGAGTTTAGATTACCGTTCTTTAAACTATCCATGTTAACTTGAGACCAGTTTCCATTTTCATAAACATAGACCCCCCAGCTTGTAGCGGTGAAAATTCTACCTGAGTTATAAACTAAATCGCGCACTATAAGATTGTCCAATCCCCAAAAAGTCCAGCTTGAATCTGTGCTATTAAATTTAAAAACTCCATCTTTCGTTCCGATATAGACTTCTTCGTTAACATTTAAAATAGTAAGGATAGAATCGTTGGAAAGTCCTCTTTGACCAGCTACAAAGGAATACCAGTGAGAATAATCTAAGAGATTAGGATCGTCCTTAGGAGCAAAAGCTACTCCTTTAGCTGACCCCACCCAAACCTTTGTGGGTGTAAGGGCAATTGAATTGACTTCGGTTTCCTCATCTATATTTCCGAAATGCCGATAAGTTTCCTTTATTTCCCCTTCGTTTCTGTAAATTAAAAAAAGGCTTACTCCTTTGTTCAACCCCACCCAGAGTTTGTCTTCATCCGGGGCAATATATTTTACATTAAGTCTTGTTCCGTCCCGGTCGATGAAATCATAAACCCGTAAGGCGAACCCTTCTGAATCGTATTTAGTTAATGTCCCATTCTTAGCTCCAAACCAGAAATTTCCGGCTGTATCAACTGCAACAGAATAAAGATAATTCCCACCCAAATCTTCCACATTGGTAATCTTCTGATAGGTGTTATCGAAAGTTTTAAATTTTATCAACCCTCCAGTAGTAGCCACCCAGAGGAAGCTATCTTTTA
Source organism: uncultured candidate division Zixibacteria bacterium (assembly GCA_963713865.1). Taxonomy (GTDB): domain Bacteria; phylum Zixibacteria; class MSB-5A5; order MSB-5A5; family RBG-16-43-9; genus CAZMZF01. The sequence goes on from OY970208.1 coordinate 59,839, forward strand.
AAAGGAGCTGTTTAGCATAATTCATATTAGTATAAGTAGCCCAATCCCCCACTGTAGAATAAACCGGACTCGAAAAGATTAAAACCCAGAACCAAATATAAATTAGTCTTTTCATTTTTATCACCTTATCGTCTCACTTCTCACATCTTACGTCTTACTATTCTTAAAATACTATACGCTAAAACCAAAACAGAAACCAAAGAAACCCCTTTTGCAAACCAGTCCCCATATCTGGTATAGAAAGTGACCTCTTTTCTTTTGGAAATATTCCCAGTTAATATATCCTGGACGTAGATTTTAGTTTTTTGCTTAATTCTACCATAAGGGTCAACCAACATCGAGACTCCGGTATTGGCACATCTGGCAATGCTAATCCGGTTTTCAATTGCCCTGTAAACATTTATCTGGGCATGTTGAAAAGGTCCGCTGGTCTTTCCCCACCAGCCATCATTGGTTATGTTCACCAGGAAATCTGCTCCTCTTAACACGAATTTTCGAACTAAATCCGGGAAAACCGCTTCAAAGCAAATCAAAGAGGCAAACTTCCCTTTGGGATTATCAAAGATAACGTAATCTTTTCCCGGAGTATAATCCGAAATGCCAAATTTTATCTTATAGAGCCAGCCCAGGACATTGGTATATGGCACCCATTCGGATATCGGAACCAAATGTATTTTATTGTATACTCCGAGATTATCCTGAAAGGGAATGCTAAAACTTTCAGGTACAAAATAAAAAGCGGAGTTAAAGTAAAGATATTTCCCTTTCTCGATATATTCATAATCATTAGTCCCTAAAACCAGCGGAGTCTGCAGGGAATCAACTAAAGATTTAATCAAGGAAAAATATTTAGGCTCAGCCTTAAGATAACAGGGAGCTGCAGTCTCCGGCCATAAGATCAGGTCAACCTTTTGAGAAACCTTTTTGGTCATATCTACAAAAACTTTAAAGTTATAATCCAGAAACTTCTCATCCCATTTAATATCCTGGGGTATATTCCCCTGAATTAAGGCTACACTTATCTTTTCACTATTTTCTTTTTGATTCAAAACCGTCTTCCCGTAAAAATACGGAATTAAAAACAAAAGTAAAACCATAGCCATATAAGTTAAAACCTTCTTAGGATAACCGAAATTTTTAATAAATAAAAATATAAGCAGATTAATCCAAACGATCCAGAAGGATACACCATAGTTCCCTATTAAAGAAGCATATTGAATTAAACTTAGATAGTAGGTCTGGGTATAAGATAGATTTAGCCAGGGAAAACCTATGTCATAGAGTGACCTTCCATATTCCATTAAAATCCATAAAAAAGGCATAAAGAAAATAGCTTTTTCTTTAAAGCTTTTTTGAACCCAGGAATAGAATAGAAAAAGTAAGGCAGTATAAAAAGATAAAGCCAAAATCGCTCCTATAACTCCCGGAAGCGTCGCCCAGGCAATCCAGAATAGAAGCAGAGAATTAGTAACCAGCCCCCAGATATAACCCAGTTTAAAAGACTCCCACCCACTCTTATCCTCTAAAGCAAAAAACAGAAAAACTAAAGCAAAATAAGCCAGAAACCCCGAAGGAAAAGGAGGAAAGGATAATGAGAATAAAATAGCGGAGATTGAAATAAAAAGAAGAGTTTTTTTAGAGGTCATTAGAAACCATAAAGACGTATCGAATGCGTCTCTTTAATTTTTTTAATTACTCTTTTCTGCTTTTATTATTCTGATTTTCCTCATCCAATTGCCATTTCAATGGGTTGTATAAAATATATTCCCTGATCTCATGCAATTCTTTTTCATTTCTGATAATATGGTCATAAAATCTGGATTGCCAGGCAAAATTAACAAATCCCTTCTTGTGAATTTTTCTGACCGTTGCTGATTTAAATCCACGAATGACGTTTGATAAATTGCTCCTTTGTAGAGATGCATTGAATGCATCTCCAAAAGGTATATGCCGGTGTAGAGACGCATGGCCATGCGTCTCTACGTTGTTTTCGTTCTGTATTATAACAATCCCGTGCAAATGATTGGGCATTATCACCCATTCATCCAATTTCACATAACCCCTAATTTTTTCACTATTCTGCCATTCTTCAGCAACTATTTCCCCAATCTCTGACAATTGCATCTTATCACCTATAATATCACCTAAGAAATGTTTTTTGTCCTTGGTACAGATTGTAACAAAATAATACCCATAGCGAGAATAATCCCAGTCTTTTAGGCGGGTGGATTCAATGCGGTATTGGTTTTTGAATAAGGTCATTTAAAATTTACTTTTAAAAAGAAATTATGATTGCTTCAAAGTATAAAATATATGTCTATATAAATATTTCATTAAAGATTTAACTTGTACATTTTTGTCTAAAAGAGACAGACCTAAGATATTTTTGAAAATCATTTTTGTTACCTAAATTCATTAAACCTTCTTTTTTTGTATATTTGTTAGATTCCAAATGTGCTTCTGGTAAGTAATTAAGAAAGTCATGTTCTTTTATTGATCCTCCACATTTTAACGCTGTTATGATATGGAGGCTTTTTCTAGCACGCCCCATGGCGACATAAAAAGCATTTGTTGTTGTATATTTCATATTGCAGTCATCACAACCCACTATTATTACATGGTCTGCTGATAATCCTTTTGAACTAACTATGGTCATCATCTCAATTGCATTCATTCTGCTGATTTCTCTAACATCAGCACTTATTTCTTCAATACTTTCCAGTTCTTCTTTAGCTTTCTTAATACACCAATGTTCAATGTCTTTTTTTAGGTGGTCTCTATTACTTATAGATATATGTTCTGAAAGAATATCGATCTTTTTGTCTAAAGAGATTTTGCAATTATCAAGAATCTTTTTGATATTTTCACATTTATTCAATATGTTTTTTACCTTTTCACTGTCTATTTTACAAAAGTCTATTTCATTTTGAGTTGTCTTTATAATTAATTCATATACCTGTTTAATAGTATATTTCTCATGGTATAATACTTTTCTAAAAAGAAAATTATCCTGCGTTTGATCCACCAGTGAATAATAATCTAAAATCTTATAAAAATCTTCAGAAAATTCTCTTGTTTCAACTTTGTAGTCTGCAATAATCTGATGAATTTCTTCTTTAAACTTTCCAAAGAAATCAATCTTCTTATCTGGCGTTAAAATAAGTAAGAAAGCATCTTTTTCTTTTTCATTTTCTAAGTTTGTTTTTCTCTCATCAATCTCCCCCTTATGTTCCGCAATAAAACACTTTATATAGTGAACTGCACTGGAAGGTGTAGCACAAGCCACTAATTGAACTTTTTGTACATTTTGGTTTATTTTGCAAGGTAAAAAAATCTTTTCGATTCGATTTGGATCACTAAATTGCTGAATAAAATAAGCCACTGTTTTTGTAATATGAAAACTATTCCTGCTACAAAAAGGTAACATTGCTTTTGCAAAATCTTCATTTTTGTAAAGTTCTCGTATCAAAGCGGCTCTTCCGCATTTAAGTCTTTCATAAAGAACTTGGTCATCGTCTCCCACAATAAGTAATCCTTCAGAGTTTTTAACTAATTGACGAATCAAGCTATTTTCTGCCGAGTTAAAATCTTGATATTCATCGATAATAAAAAAATTGTCTTCATTAAGTTGGCTATTTTCTTCTAAAGCAACCCTCGCTCTTATTATTAAGTCTGCAAAACCTGTAGCATTGTAAAATTTACATAACTCAAAATATGTCTGTCTTAATCGTTGCCATTCCACTGATTGGTTAAATTCGTTATTATATAATTGCTCCTTAAATTTCTTAAAGTTGTAATCATTCTGATCAAGTTTAGGATGAAATGCAAGCACATCTTCCCAGACAATTTTTTCCCATGTTGGTCCTGTTATTATTTTGAAATAAGTTTTAAATGGCCACTCAGATGTTCCACAATTTTTTTCGACAATACTACGCGCAAATTTGTGTAACGTAAATACTGTAATTTGCTTTTTCTGCTTATCAGTTAGCTCCTGTTCCTTGTTTATGGCACCATTTAAATCCTCTGCCAGTTTTTTAACAAAAGTTGTGACAAAAACCTTAGCGTCTGGATTTTTCTTAAGCCAATATTTAATCCGGTCTAAAAACAGAAGTGTTTTACCTGTCCCAGGTCCTGAAACAATTAATAATTTTTGAGACTTAGTTTCTGCAATGGATTTACGATTCTTATCTCTAAAATTTTTTCGCTCTGTTTCTTCAAGTTGGTCTAATTGATTGCTTATCTTTTCTAATTCTTGTGGATTAAACGGGGTACCATCTTCTTTAATTGGAGGTTGTAGATTCATTCTATGTTATAATCTTTTAAATAATTAGAGACGCATGGCTATGCGTCTCTACGAAAGAATCAAATTTTCCCCATCCATCTCCGCAGGTTTTTCTATCCCCATCAGATACAAAATCGTGGGAGCTACATCTGCTAATATCCCTTTTTCTCTCAATTTTCCTTTGAAATCATTTCTCACCAGTATAAAGGGAACCAAATTTGTAGTATGAGCGGTAAAAGGCTCTCCATTGCTATAATCCACCATCATCTCCGCATTACCGTGGTCTGAGGTAACCATTGCTATACCATCCACTTTTTGTACTGCCTCAACAACTCTTCCCACACAGGTATCCACTGCCTCTATTGCCTTTATAGCCGCCTCTAAGAATCCGGTATGCCCTACCATATCCGGATTTGCATAATTCAAAAGTATAAAATCATATTTTTTTGAATCAATCTCCTGAACAACTTTATCCGTCACCTCATAAGCACTCATTTCCGGTTTTAAATCATAAGTTGGAACTTTGGGTGAATGAATCAAAATCCTATCCTCCCCTTCAAAAGGTTTCTCCTCGCCTCCATTGAAGAAGAAAGTAACGTGAGCATATTTCTCAGTCTCCGCAATGCGTAATTGCCTCAAACCTTTTCGGGACAAAACCTCGGGCAGAATATTTTTGAGCTTAACTGGTGGAAAAGCCACATGAACTTTGAGCTTTTCATCATACTGAGTCAACGTTACCAGATAAATGGATAAATTACTTCTTTTATCAAATTCTTTGAAATCTTTTTCAGTTAGAACATAGGAAAGTTGTCTGGCTCTATCCGCTCTGAAGTTAAAAAATATTCCCACATCATTCTCTTTTATCCTGCCTGAAAGAGGATTAGGATCATAAGATACTACAATTGGCTTTATGAACTCATCCGTTACTCCTTCCTTATAAGACTCCTCTATTGCCTTAACCGGATCAGAGGTCAGCTTCCCTTCACCACAAACCATAGCCCGAAATGCTTTTTCTATTCTTTCCCATCTATTATCCCGGTCCATTGCATAATATCTTCCCACTATAGTCGAAAGTGTACCAATTCCAAACTTCTGAAATTTTACCAAAAGCTCCCTGATATATTCTTTCCCAGCAAAAGGAGAGGTATCCCTCCCGTCCATAAAAGCATGCAGGTAAACTTTTTCTACTCCCTTCTCCCTGGCTAACTTTAAAAGAGCATAAAGATGATTCAAAGAGCTGTGCACTCCCCCATCTGAGACCAAGCCCATCAGGTGCAAAGAGGAATTATTATCCCTGACCTTATTCATTGCCTCTAACAGAACTTTATTTTCAAAAAAAGAACCTTCCTTTATTGCTTTGTCAATTCTGGTAATCTCCTGATATACTACTCTGCCCGCACCGAAATTCAGATGCCCCACCTCGCTGTTCCCCATCTGCCCTTCTGGAAGACCAACGTCCAGACCTGAGGCACCTAAAACTGTATTTGGATAGCTAACAAAGAGCCGGTCTAAATTTGGTTTTTTTGCCAGAGCAATGGCATTCCCCTCTTTTTTGTTATTTAAACCGTAGCCATCCATTATCAGAAGCAGAATCATCTTTTCACCTTTTCAAGATTAGTTAATATTACATCTCTTTCCCCCGAAACAACCTTGCCAATCTCAAAAACTTTCTCTCTACTCCTTTGTAATTCTTTTTTAATCTTTTTTATATTATTTTTAGACACAACCAGAATAAGACCAATCCCCATATTGAAAACCCTGAACATCTCTATATTTTCTATATTCCCTAATCTCTGAATGAAATTAAAAATCGGAAGAATTCTCCAGGACGAAGCATCTATCCTTGCCTGGCAGCCTTCTGGCAATATTCTGATTAGATTACCTGGAATCCCTCCACCGGTTATATGAGCCATCCCCTTGATTTGGTACTTCTCTAAGACCTTGAAAATTGGTCTGGCATAAGAACGATGAACTTTGAGAAGCTCTTCTCCAATTGTATTCTTTAATTCTTTCACATAATCAGCAATTCCGTATTTTCCGATTTCAAATATAATTTTGCGGGCCAATGAATAACCGTTAGTATGCAGACCATTTGAACCCAGAACCTAAAATTAAATCTCCATGAACAATTTTTGAACCATCGATTATTTTCCCCCTCTCCACTATTCCTACAATACAGCCAGCCAGATCATACTCTTCTGGTTTATAGAAATCTGGCATCTCTGCGGTCTCCCCACCGATAAGAGAGCAGTTATTTTTTTTACATCCCCGAACCAGCCCTTTGACTATTTCTTCTATAATTGACGGAGAAAGTTTACCAGTTGCGATATAGTCTAAAAAAAATAACGGTTTAGCATTATGAACCAGAATATCATTGACACAGTGATTTACTAAGTCTTCTCCAACAGAATCATTCTTTCCCATCTTGAAAGCGATTTTTAATTTAGTCCCAACTCCATCTACACTTGACACTAAGACCGGGTCTTTATATCCCTTCTGAGGAAAAGCATAAAATCCACCAAAACTACCTATATCAGTCAAGACATTTTTACTAAAGGTTGAGCGAACTAAGTTTTTAATTTTTTTCTTAGCCAAATCAGCCTTATCAATGTCCACCCCTGATGTTTTATAATCAATTTTCTTTTCCATATTTTCTAAATCCTCATCTCAACAAATTCCCTCTCCCCTTGTGGGAGAGGGTTAGGGAGAGGGGAATAAAAATGATATCACCTCCCCCTCCTCTACGAGCCGTTCCGCCAGTGGCGGATTATCGGCTATCAAGGGAGAGGATATAGACGTTCATCCAATTTAGAGCAACCTCTGTCCATTGATTTCTAATTCAAACCTCATTTTAAGATATTCTGCTGCCCGTCTGCAAACCACCATACGGGACAAGAAGATCTCAAAATATTCCATTACCTGGGAAACAGAGGTGTCGATTTTTATCTCTAAGGAGATAGTCTTCTTCTCTTCATCTACTCGTAAAAAAGAGCTTTTAGCCGCATAATTCACCCGGTCATGAATGTCCTGCTTTATCATCTCAAGGTTTCTAACCCTGGAGCTGTGCACATCCGATTTGTCAGCTAAAATAATTGACGCACAGATATCACTTACCGGCTGACCATCCCTTTCATCATGATTCCCAATCGCGGCTACCACCTCTATAACATCAGAATAAGGCACTCCCATATCTAAAAGTATCTGATAAGCTAAAAGGGCACCGGTTTGGGCATGATAATCCCGGTTAATCACATTCCCGATATCGTGCAGATAGGCGGCTATAGCGGCTAAATGAGCTTCTTTTTCAGGCTTTTTCAAGCGAATCATAATATTATAAGCGATATTGGCGGATAAACTGGCATGCCTTGAACCATGCTCCGTATAGCCAATCTCCCCCAGGAACTTATCCGCTTTGGCAATCAGAGTTTTAACTTTCTCGTTCTGCTTGAGGTCTTCTATGGTTATCATAATATCTACTCCTTAAAGTTTCTAACTTAACCAGATGTAAAATTTTTGTCAAGGGTAAATCACATTATTCTCTTCCTCTCAATAAGTCGCGTAACCGTCCCACCGTCTGGCGGGATTAGGGCTCGGAAGCAGAGGCCTAATCCGCCCGAGGCGGACTGCTACGCGTGCTTGATAATACGGTTTAGCTGCATAATTACATTATCTCTAAAGGGTCTATATCAATAGAAATTTTCACTCCAGAATAATTCTTATCAAATCCTTTATCCAGAATCAAATCGATTTTCTGAGTAACCACTCTAACATTTCTGGTTTTTATCAAAATCTGAAAACGGTAATCATCTTTAATCTTAGCAAGAGGTGCAGGTGCAGGTCCCAAAATCTCAAACTTTAACCTGCAGCCTTTAGACTTTAGACTGTCCGATAACTCACTCCCAAAAAACTCAGCTACCTTTTGGACTTTATTCTCCTCTTTCCCCTGAACCCGGATTAAAATCAACCTGCTGAAAGGAGGATAGAGAAGTTCTTCTCTTTCTTTTATCTCCCTTTTATAAAAATCAAGATAATTCTGCCCAGCCGAAAGTTTAATGGTCCAATCCTCAGGATAATAAGTTTGAAAGACAACTTCACCCCCTAATTTTCCTCTCCCAGCTCTTCCCGCCACCTGAGTCAGAAGCTGAAAAGTTCTTTCTCTGGCTCTGAAATCTGGAAAATCTAAAGAAGTATCTGCTGATATCACTCCCACCAAAGTCACATCTGGAAAATCAAGCCCCTTGGTCACCATCTGAGTGCCTAAAAGAAGACTAAAATCCTTGGAAGCAAAACTCTTAAGGATCTCCCGGTGGGAATCTTTTCTATGAGTTGTATCTTGATCCATCCTGCGTATAGCAACTGTTGGAAAAAGTTTATTAATCTCCTCCTCGATTCTCTGAGTCCCCACACCTTTATAGGCAAGCCTGCTCCCTTTACATTCAGGACAGAGTGAACTTGCCTGGATTTTATAGTTGCAATAATGACAGCGTAAAGAGAAATCGATGCGGTGAAAGTTTAAGGTTATATCGCAGTGCGGGCAGTGATAGATATAACCGCACTCCTCGCACTTGACGAAATTTGAGAATCCTCTCCGGTTTAAGAACAGGATAACCTGCTCTCCTTTTTCTATCTTTCTTTTCATCTGAGAGGAAAGCTCAGAAGAAAATATAGTGTAGTTCCCTTTTTTCCTCTCCTCTTTTAGATCCAGAATCTTCACCGGGGGAAGAGGTTTTTGATCTACCCTCTGACTCAACTGCAGAAGAGTATACTTACCTATTTTAGCATTATAGAAGCTTTCTAAACTCGGGGTGGCTGAGCCAAGCACAACCAGAGCTTTATTCATCTTTCCTCTAACTAAAGCCAAATCACGGGCATTATACTTGGGATCTGGCTCTTTCTGCTTGTAGGAAAAATCCTGCTCCTCATCCACTACGATTACCCCTAAATTCGAAAGTGGTGAGAAAATAGCTGACCTGGTCCCAACTACCACTTTTATCTTACCGCTTTTAACCCCTCTCCAGGCATCAAATCTTTCCCCCGGAGATAAGCTGGAATGATACGAGCCCACACTTTCCCCAAAAACAGATTTGAAGCGGAAGATAATCTGAGGGGTCAAGGAGATCTCCGGAACTAAAACCAGAGCGGTTTTCCCTTTATCTAAACCTTTTTTTATAATCTCTATGTAGATTTGCGTTTTCCCGCTACCGGTTACTCCATACAGTAGAAAAGGATGATATTTCTCCTCATTAAAAGACTCCTCTAATTTTTCTACTACCTCTCTTTGTTCCTGATTTAGAGAAAATTCCTGGTTAAAATCTACATCCATCCCCCACTGAGGTTCTCTCAATTGTTCCCGGTATAAAGATTTAATCAATCCCTTCTTTTCCAACCGATCCAGAATCCGGGATGCTCCCTTTATCTTTTGGCTCAGTTCACTTAAAGATATTTCCCTGTTCTCTTTCATCAAAAATTCAAGAAAAAAAGCATCTCCTGGTGATTTCTTCTTGATGGTTTTGATATAGGTCTCAATAAGACTTTTTTCTTCACCAGGATCTTCTTTTAAGGAAACCATCTTCTCATATTTTGTGCTAACTCTTGGCCTGCTCAGCTCATAATAGAACTGCACTTTTCCTCTTTTCTCTAAAGAATGAAGAGCAGAATATATCCCTTTTAAGCCTACTTTTCTCTCTAAAGAAGTTAAATTCTGAGGACTTTTACTAACAAGGGCATTCAGGAGTTTTTTCTCTTTTAGAGAGAGTTTAATCTTCTCAGCTTCAGATGTTAAGAGAGGAATCTCCTTTTTGGAAATCCAGAGAAGATTTCTAACCTGCAGTTCTGAAGGTAATGCGGCTCTAAGACACTCACCCCAGGAAGCAAAATAATACTCTGAGGTCCATCTGGTAAGCTCCAAAATCTCCTGGTTAATTATTGGCTCTTCATCTATTAAGTCTATGATTTCCTTCGTATTTTTTACCTTTGAACTTGGGACAACATTAACCACAAACCCTAATTTCCTCTCCCTTCCGAAAGGAACTAAAACCCTTTGACCGGGATTGATTTTCTCTTTTAAATTTCCCGGAATACTATAAGTAAAAGTTTTCCTCAAAGGGAGAGGAAAAGCTATCTCAGCAAATTCGGACATGGTTTATTTTTCTAAAAATGTGTTTAATCTATAAGGAAAATTCAATTAATCTGTGTAAAAAACAAAAACTTGATTAACCCTTTTGACAGGGTCTTGAACTTTTTCAATATAAATCAAATTAAAATCTTTTGCAAATAAAATACAAAGGACAGAATCCGCCTCAGGCGGATTCTGTCCCTATATTTCCATGATGGCTGAACTCCCTGATATTATTAGAAAAGAAAAAACCTCAGGGTTGAACCCTGACGCTATATTTCCACAAATTCTTCCCCTAAAATCGAGGCACCAATAAAACCAGCGTCATTACCCAGTTTTGCTTTTACAATCCTCAAGTTCTTGGTGGCTGATGGGAAAGCTCTATCCTTGACTTCTGCCTTTATGAGTTTAATAAAATTTCTTCCTGAGGCAATGGCTACACCACCGCCTATCACTATGACTTCCGGATTAAATAGATTCACTGTACTTGAAAGTCCAGCACCTAAGTAGTAGGCTGTTTCCTGAACGACCCTACAAGCAACTTTATCCTTTAACTTTTCAGCAAAAAATATGTCGATAGCTTTTAATCTGTTCAAATCCCTATTAACCAATTTATAGAGAATAGAGTTTCGCTTCTCTCTTAGAAGCTCTTTTGCCCTCTTGAGCATCGCAGGCTCAGAAGCATACATTTCCAAACAGCCGTAATTTCCGCAGTTGCATTTAATCCCGTGAAAACAGATGGAGATATGACCCAATTCAGGTCCGACAAAGGATGAGCCTCGAAAAAGTTTACCATCCAGGATTATACCACTTCCGATTCCTGTTCCCAGGGTAATGCAGATGCAATTTTTGTAACCTTTAGCTGAACCGAATTTATATTCAGCCAATGCCATTACATTGGCATCGTTATCTATAAAGACAGGATATTCAAAATATTTTTGGAGATATTTTCTTAGAGCAAAATCAGCCAGAAAAGGCAGATTTGGAGGTATTCCCACAATCTTCCCTTTTATTATATCAACTGTCCCCGGAACTCCAACTCCAACACTTGATAACTTGATCTTCCTTTTTCGAGCAAATACAAGTGAGGAATCGATAACTCTTCTTAAATTACTCAAAACCCCTTTTCTATCCAAACCAGAGGATACAAATCCTTTGTTAAGAATCCTCCCCGAGGTGGAGACTATTCCATATTTTATATTAGTCCCCCCGATATCCACTCCAATGTTAAATTTCTTTTTCATCTAATCTTTTGAACGTAGTGGTGGTCGATAAAAGCCTTACGACGGCAACGCCGGGCTTCGCTCCCCGTAGGGAGTTTATCTCCGTCCGAAGGTTAAGGGTGGAGACAAGCTCCACCCCTACGCGATTATTTCCAAACTTGCTTAAAGATCATCCTTTGATCTTATTATACTCCTCTACCCCTTTGGCTAAAATCCTCATTGCTTTTCTCAAATCCTCTACATTTAGAACATAGGCGATCCGGGCTTCATCCTTTCCTATCCCGGGGGTGGCGTAAAACCCCGGACCAGGTGCCACCATCGTAGTAGCTCCATTCAGAGAGAAATCTGTAAGCATCCATTTAGCGAAATCCTCAACATCTTTTACCGGAAGCTTTGCCATAATGTAAAAAGCACCTGAAGGCTTCTGGCAAATCACGCCCGGAATTTTCATCAGCTCGGTATAACAGGTATCCCTTCTCCTTTTGTACTCCTCTGCCATAGCCAGGAAATAATCCTCTGGCAGTTTTAATGCACCTATAGCCCCGTATTGTTCGATGGAAGGGGAACAAAGTCTGGACTGACCTAATTTCAACGCAGTATCCATAACCTCTTTGTTTTTGCTCACCAAACAGCCAATCCGGGCACCGCAGGCACTATACCTTTTGGAAATCGAATCCAAGAGTATTGCCCTGTCCTCTATCCCTTCTATGTTCATTATGCTGGTATGAATACCTTCATAGATGAACTCTCGGTAGACCTCATCTGAAAGCACGAAGAGGTCATATTTTTTAGCCAGCTCCACTATAGTCTCCATCTCCTCTCTGGTATAAACCGTACCCGTAGGATTATTGGGAGAAGCAAATAGAATACCTTTTGTTTTTGAAGTTATCTTTTTCTCGATTATCTTTTTGTCAGGCAAATGGAAACCAAACTCAGCTTTAGTGGGAACCGGGACTAAATTTATATCCGCCATCCGGGCTAAGCTATTATAATTGGTATAGAAAGGCTCAAATACAATAATCTCCTCTCCCACATCCGAAATACAGATTATGGAGAAGATTAAAGCCTCACTCCCCCCGGTAGTTATCTGGATATTCTCCGGTTTAACCAGGATATTTTTCCGACCGTAATATTCCACCATCCCCTGGATAAGTCTTAAATCCCCTTTGGAGTTACCATATTCCAGGACCTTGTTGGGATAATTCTTAACCGCATTCATAAACTCGACCGGCGTAGGGATGTCCGGCTGACCAATGTTCAGATGGTAAACCTTAACTCCCTTCTTCTTAGCCTCATCTGATAGAGGGATAAGTTTTCTTATTGGAGAAGCAGGCATCTCCTTTCCCCTTTTGGACACCTTAAGTTTTGAAAAAGACATATACACTCCTTGCTAATCTATAGAATTCCGCATAGTGCCGGAATTTTACTTTAGATTGTGAATAATTTAACAAACCAATTTTTATCTGTCAATCAAAAACGGATATCCCCTATCCGTCATTGCGAGTCCGCCGAAGGCGAGACTTCATCGTCCAGATTAACTCCTCACAATGACATGGCGTAGAAACGTATTGCTATTCGTCTCTATATGACAACCACTAAATGTATTCCCTATCATTTCTCGTCTGACTTCTTACGTCTTACTTCTTACTTATTCAGGTGTCAAGGAAACATCCTTCGTCGGGTCAGGGGACTCTACGACCACATTAATTTCTACGGCATCCATTTGGATGCATTCCATATCATTTCTCGTCTCACATCTCCCGTCTCACTTCTTACTTTTTTTTCTCACCAATTTTATTGACAAAGAAAAGTAATTATATTAATATAATCGAATAAATTTTGAAGGATTATCAATATGAGCACAGGCGAATTATCAAAACAATACAATCCCAAATCAGTAGAGGACAAATGGTATTCCTACTGGATGAGAGGTAAATTTTTCTCCCCAAATCTTTCCGACCATAAATCCTTCTATAGCTTGGTTATCCCTCCTCCAAATGTTACAGATATTTTGCATCTGGGACATGCGTTGAATAATACCCTTCAGGATATCCTGATTCGCTGGAAAAGGATGCAGGGTTTTGAGACAGAATGGCTGCCGGGAATAGATCATGCCGGTATAGCCACTCAGGTAGTTATCGAGAAAAACTTAGCTAAAGAGGGCAAGACCCGCCAGCAGATCGGAAGAGAAGCTTTTTTAAAGTTAGCCTGGGAATGGAAGGATAAAAATGGTGAGGCGATTTTAAATCAACTTAAGAAAATCGGCTGTTCCTGTGATTGGGATAGAACTCGATTTACTTTAGATGAAGGATTATCGAAAGCAGTTTTGGAGGTATTCAACCACCTCTACAAAAAAGGATTGATCTATAAAGGTAAATATATAATCAACTGGTGTCCCAGATGTTTAACCTCCATTTCAGATGATGAAACCGAAAGAGAAGAGGAAGATGGGCATCTCTGGTATATAAAATATAAATTAAAAGGAAAAGACGATTATATATCGGTTGCCACCACCAGACCTGAGACTATGTTAGGGGACACTGCGGTTGCGGTAAATCCCAAGGATAAGAGATATAAAAAATTAGTGGGCAAATTTGCTATCCTTCCTATTCTGGATAGAGAACTTCCTATAATCGCAGATGATTTTGTTGATCCGGAATTCGGAACCGGAGCAGTTAAGGTTACTCCTGCTCATGACTTGAATGATTTCGAATTAAGTAATCGGCATAACCTTGAACGGATTGTGGTGATTAATCCAGACGGGAAGATGAATCAGAATGCAGGCAAGTTCGCTGGAATGGACCGTTTTAAATGCCGTAAAGCCTTAGTGGCTGAACTGAAAAAGAAAAAACTCCTGGAGAAAATCGAACCCTACAAGGTTCCGTTAGGCTTATGTTATCGCTGTAATACCATAATCGAGCCTTATCTTTCCGAACAGTGGTTTGTCAAGATGAAACCTTTGGCTGAACCCGCCATCCAGGTAGTAAAAAACGGAAAAGTTAAATTTTACCCTGAGCACTGGTCCAAAGTTTATCTCAACTGGATGGAGAATATCCGGGACTGGTGTATCTCCAGGCAGCTCTGGTGGGGACACCGCATTCCGGTATGGTATTGTTTAGACTGTCAAGAGGTTATCGTGGATAAGACACCTCCAGTGGAATGCTCCAGATGTAAAAGCAGGAATTTAAAGCAGGAGGAGGATGTCTTGGATACCTGGTTTTCATCCTGGCTCTGGCCCTTTTCCACTTTTGGCTGGCCTGAAAAAACCGAGGAGCTGAAGAGTTTTTATCCAACCAGAGCACTTTTCACCGCTTCCGAGATAATCTTCCTCTGGGTAGCCCGGATGGTGATGGCAGGACTGGAGTTTATGGGAGAGGTTCCTTTTTATGATGTCTATATTCACGGCACAGTCCGGGATGCCAATGGGGTGAAGATGAGTAAATCCCTGGGAAACGGAATCGACCCTCTGGAGATAATTAAAGAGTATGGGGCAGATGCCTTAAGGCTCAGTACGATTTTAGTAACGCCTGAGGGACAGGACCCTTGCATCTCCTTTAACACATTTGAGATCGGCAGAAACTTTGCTAACAAGTTGTGGAACGCATTCCGCTTTATCTGGATAAACACAAAAGATCAAAAACCCAAAATAGGCAAGATATCTACCCCTGAAAAAAGTAATCTGAGATGGGAGGACAGATGGATCTTGAGCCGGTTAAATCAGACTGTAAATGAAGTCACCAAACAGATGGAAAGCTACCGGTTTAATTCAGCCACTAAGATTTTATACGATTTTGTCTGGCATGATTTCTGCGACTGGTATTTGGAGATGATCAAAGTCATATTTCGCCTGTCTGAAAAAGAAACGGAAAAAGTCAACTCTAAAAAAACTGCTCTTTTTTTACTGGATAATATCTTAAGGCTTCTTCATCCCTTTATCCCCTTTGTGACCGAGGAGATCTGGCAGAACCTTTATTCTCTCTCCCCGGATGATTTTAGAAACAGTTTGATCAAAGCTTCCTGGCCTAAACCTAACCCTGTTTTAGTAGATTCAGAACTGGAAAGAACGATGGACCTGGTACAGGAGGTAGTAACCTCAGTCAGAAATATCCGCTCGGAGATGAATATCCCTCCTGCAAAAAAGTTAACCGCCTATCTAAAGGTTGAGAAAAAGGAGACGCAGAAGCTCTTGGACGAGAACAGGGAACATATCCTTACCTTGGGGAGGATTGAGAAACTCGAATTGGGTTTGAAAACAAAAAAGCCCAGTTTATCCGCATCCGCTGTAGCTAAGGATTTTGAAGTCTATATACCTCTGGAAGGGTTGATTGATGTTGAACAGGAAAGAGTAAAATTGGAGAATGAGATCACCAGATTGAAAGAGCTTTTAGTAGGAGTTGACCGCAAATTAGCCAATGAGGATTTTCTTAAAAAAGCACCACCTTCTATTGTGCAAAAGGAGAAGGCCAAAAAAGAGGATTATCAGAAACTGATTGAAAAGTTAGAGAAGAACTTGGAGGGCTTAGTTGGATGGTGAAAAAAATTTACAGGAGGTAAATCCAATGAGGAAAAAAATCTTTTTGAGTATGATCTTTTTTCTCCTTTTGCTTTTATCCGTATCCGTACAAGGAGAGGAAAGAAGGGTCTCCCTTACCGTATATAACCAGGACCTGGCACTGGTAAAAGATATGCGGGAACTCACTTTCGAATCCGGCAGAAACGAGATAAAATTTATCGAGGTGGCTGAGAATATAGACCCAACCTCAGTTCATTTTCAGGTTCTAAACCTTTCAGATAAGGTTTTTCTGCTGGAACAAAACTATCAATATGACCTGGTCAGCTCAGATAAGATTCTGGAAAAATACCTGGACAAAAAGATTCAGATCTTGACCAAAGGCGGTAAATTGTATGAGGGTGAGCTTCTATCCTTCTCCTCTGATAATTTCAGCTTAAAGGAGAAGGAAGGCTCAATCCGGATCTTAAATCGAACTGAAATGATAGATTTACTTTTTCCATCCCTGCCTGAAGGGCTTATCACCCGTCCTACCCTGGTCTGGTTATTAGACAGTAAGATAAAAGGTAAACAAAAGGCAGAGGTTAGCTACCTCACTACTGGAATAAACTGGCATGCTGAGTATGTAGCAGTAGTCGACAAAGAGGATAAAGCCTTAGAGCTTTCCGGCTGGGTTTCTATAGATAACCGTTCCGGAGCAACTTACCCGGAAGCTAAATTGAAGCTCATCGCTGGTGAGGTTCACCGGGTAGTAGAAAGAGCACCAGTAAGAACTATGTACAAAGGAGCAGAGGCTGAAATAGCTTTAGGTATGGCTCCTCCTACATTTGAGGAAAAACCATTTTTTGAATACCATCTTTACACTTTGCAATTCCCCAGCACAGTTAAGGATAACGAGATCAAGCAAATCTCCTTATTCCCCAGCACATCTGTAGGGGTCAATAAAATCTTTACTTATGACGGAGCAAGAGAAGCTAAAAAAGTAAAAGTGAATTTAGAGTTTTTGAACTCAAAAGAAGGAGGGTTGGGAATTCCTCTGCCTAAAGGAAAGCTTAGAGTCTATAAGGAAGATGTAGATAAATCTCTTGAATTTGTGGGTGAGGACCTGATAGAGCATACCCCTAAAGATGAGAAAATAAGGGTCTATTTAGGAGATGCCTTCGACATAGTTGGAGAGAGAAGCAGGACAGATTTCAAAAGGATAAGCGATGACGTTAGCGAAGAATCCTACCAGGTAAAGCTGAGAAACCATAAAGAAGAGAAGGTTGAGGTTATCGTGGTTGAACACCTTTATTCTTATACCAACTGGGAGATTTTAGAGTCAAATTTCAAATATGAGAAAAAAGATGCCAATACCATAGAATTCAAAATTCCAATTGATAAAAATCAGGAACAAATCGTAAATTATAAGGTGAGATATGTCAGTTGAGCTTAAAAAATATTAATCTTTTAAAAGGAGTCTTTATGCGGTCTTTCAACTTAGTATTAATCCTCTTGTTATTTTTTATGATAGGTGCCTGCTCACAGGCTCAACAGATGCCCAGGAATGCTTATAAAACGTCAGTTAAGATTGAGCTCAAGCTAAAAAATCCAAACTACGATCGAGTCCTTACCCTTTTAGAGCAGGCTAAAGCCGATTACCCGGATGATGCTGAGATCTGGTTTTTATTAGGTAAGGTCTATGGAATTAAACATAGACCCAAAGATATGCTTGAAGCTTTTGCCCAGGCTAATAAACTCTCTCCTAAAGAAAAAGATAAGGGGGATATGAAGAAAATGGTGGACAGCACCTGGGTAGTCACATTCAATCGGGGGGTAGAATACGCTAATCGAGTTCATAAAGTAGAAAGATATGCAGATGAATCTTTTGCAAATTGGTCCAATTACCCTCTATATATCGATTCTTTACAGATGCTCTCTTCAGAATTTACCGATTCCTCTTATAACTGGAAAGACTGTTCCTCAAATGCAGCCCTGGCTATACTCTTAGAAAAATTAAAACAGGCTCTGTACACAAAATCCCTTGAACTTTATGAGCTGGCTGCGCTGGTTGATTCTACCCGTTATGAGGCTTTTATAAATGGAGCTTTTGTCGCAACCAAACTGAACCAGCTCGAAAAAGCTTTAAGCTATTATAAAAAAGCCTACGAGTTAAAACCGGATCTACTCGAGGTTCTGAATAACTACTTTGCAGTATTATTAAATAATAAAAAATATGAGGAGGCTTTGAAGATCTCAAAAGAGATCTTGGAGAAAAACCCTGATGATTTGAGTGCTCTCTTTAACCAGGCAGTTATCCTGGAGAACCTTGGCCGAGAGCAAGAAACTATGGAGCTTTATAACAAGATCATAGCGCAGGACCCGAACTCCAAGGATGTTTATTTCAACCGTGGCCTCCTCTTCCTGAATAAAACCAATCGAATCGCCAAAGAATTAGTGGCACTTCGAGATTCTCTCCAGAATAACCCTAAATCTCAGACACTGATAGATAAGTCACAAAGATTAATTGAGGAACAAAAGGAGTTTTTTAGCAAAGCTGGAGCAGATTTCAAAAAGGTTTTAGAAATAGCTCCTGATGATTCGGAATCGATGAGGTTTTTAGGTTATTGTTTACTAAATCAAGGGAAAACAGATGATGCCATAGGAGTATTGGAAACTTTAGTTCAGAAAGAACCGGACAACAAAGAAGCCTGGGGGCATCTGAGCATTCTCTATACCAAGAAGGGGCTGGCCGAAAAGGCTAAAGAAGCAGAGAAAAAAGCCCAGGAGTAATAAAGGGTAAAAAAATAATAGAAATGATGCTTATAATAGGGACGTATTACATTGCGTCCCTATTTTTTTATTCTTTTATCTCGGTATATCTACAGTTGAATATTGTTTTATATTTTTGACTTATTTCTAACCCTATATTCTTCTCCATATTAAAAGTCGTAGAATTCAACTCGGATTCAGCTTTTTCCTCAATTGTTTTATTTAGCTCAATTATCTGTTTTTCTCTATCCCAACTCATTTTTTACCTCTCTTTTTAACAGAATTTGACAATAAAAACTCTTTGTTCAAAAATTTCAGACCGATTAATTCTCTCATCTGTAATGCCAGTTCCTCTTTCTGCCAGTCCAGCTTCTGGCTCAGTTTCTGCAAGGAAAATATAAGCTCTGGCTCAGAGTAAAGGCATTTTGCTAACTGTATCAATTTTGAATACTCAAAAGATAAATTTTTATCCCAGAGCAACTCTTTCATCATCTTCACTGCCAGATTGGATGAAAAAGTTGCGATTCTTCGATCTTTACATTCGATGAACAGGTCAAAACGATTAGCCGGGTCTTGATAACCACAGGTCAGCCCGGAGCAGGATTCCATTTGCCCCACCGTAGCTTGAAGGTCAATTATCATATGCTCGATCAAATGGGCTAAATCGGTTATCCCGCCTACTCTCTGAAAAGGCAAATCCTTCCTTTCACGGTTGGAGACTGAACCTCCTAATAAGTTCGCCCAGCATTTATGTTTTTGAAGATTTGGGAAAAAATTTGAGATATCTTTATGTATTTTATCGAAATCAAATCCTTTGTCCTCAGGAATGGAGATATCTAAAACCAGCTTCAATCTTAAAAAACTATGCCTGAAGAAAATGTCTAAATCTGAAAGCTCCTGAAACCTGCCAAAACTCAAGCTGACGATTTGCAATCCCACCCTCCTTTTATCTGAAGATATTTTAGCTACTTTAATTATATCGGCAGTTCCCGGCCTTTGTTCAATTACTGATTTTTAAGAAAATTAAACCCTGAGCTGAGGCTTGAAGAGATTGTTTTTCTTCGTTGATGAGGATACTTACGAAGAATAATATACTGAGTAAACTTAGAAATTTTGAAGCTTTTTTAGAGCAAAGACCTGTGCCTGTCTTAAAGGCTCAGGCAATCGATAGTTAGTGCGGTTTGAAGTGTGACCCTTTCTGGGCGAGTTGAAAAAGTTCCCCCTGTCATTCTAAGGGAGTCCGCCTTTGGCGAGACGACCGAAGAATCTCTTTGGTTCGTGCGGAGATTCTTCCTCCCCTACGGGGACTCAGAATGACATTCAGTCAATTTCGGTTTTTCAATAGTCCCTAAAGTATTGTACTACCTAAAACTATTCTTAGAACTCTCACATAAATCCATCCAACCTCCTGAGCCCATACTTTTTAGCCATTTTGATTGCTGAGTTGTATTCCTCTGAAGTAATCCTTCTGTCTAAAGGATGAAATTCATTAGCTTTGTAAGCAGGGTGGTATTGGTCCATTACGTTCACATAAGAATCTTTTGAAAGCTCAGAAGAAATAAACCTCATTACCTCTTCTGTCCCAGCTAAATTCTCTGGAAGGACTAAATGCCTGATTATAAGCCCTCGCTGAGCTATTCCTCTTTTGTCAGTTACCAGAACACCTGTCTGTCTGTGCATTTCTTTTAAGGCTGATTTTACTATTTCCGGATAATCCGGAGCATTGGAAAATCTTTTAGCTACTTCAGAATCCGAATATTTAAAATCAGGCATATAGATATCGAAAACCCCCTCTAATAATTCCAAAGTCGATACCAGATCATACCCACCGGTATTATAAACCAAAGGCAAATCCAGCCCTTTTTCTATAGCCAAAGGCAGAGCTCTTAGAATCTGAGCAATCACATACGTAGGGGTAACAAAATTGATATTATGACACCCTATCCTTTTTAATTTTAACATAGCCTCAGCTAATTCTTCATCTGTAACTGGATACCCTTCACCCAAATGGCTGATATCATAGTTCTGGCAGAAGATACATCCTAAATTACAATGAGTGAAAAAAATCGTCCCTGAACCGTTTCTCCCCACCAAAGGAGCTTCCTCACCAAAATGCGGACTAAGGGAAGATAAATAAGCCAAATTCCCTGTCTGACAAACCCCCTTCTCATCTTTCAGACGATTAACTTTACATCTTCTCGGACAAAGCTCACAAGAGGAAAGAGCCTGGTTTAAAATCTCAATCCGTTTGAAAAGCTCTTTTGTTTGGTAAAGTTTTAGATAACCTGGTTGAAAATTTTCCATTTTATAGTATTTTTTGGATTGTAAACCTTTAGGTTTATAAGGATAAAGCTAAAGCTTTATCCTCTAGGACTGGTTAACAATCTATTTTAATGGCGGTAGAACAGACAGGAATGTCTGATTACCAAGAATTCTTTTTCTCTTCAAAACCGTGTAATTACCAATGTCATTCTGAGGGAGAGTAGCGACCGAAGAATCTCTTTTGTTTATGCGGAGATTCTTCCCCCCTACGGGGGTCAGAATGACAAATGACTTGTCAATTGAATTCATCCCTGAATTATTTTCTTGTAAATATCACCTCCAAAATTAGCTCATACTCCCCTTCTGAATTCGGATGCTCCATTCTCAAAACCACTTTGTTCTGACCTATTTTTTTAAACGTTTGTTTAAGCAGGGTATCGTGCCAATTCAAAAATAAAATCTCATCACTGACGAAATTGCAAGTTGCGGTCAGGAAACTCCCTGAGCTTTCAAACCACCAGTATCGATATACCTTTGCCTTTTCATCCCAGGCAAAGATTGCATGTGCTTCTCCTTTTTGTCCTGCTACTGATGCGGAATAATCAAAATAAACATACTTATCATCCAGCGCTCTTTTGAACGTTCCACTCCCTGAACCTGTAGCGGCTTCACTGAACCCGCTTTTTGGAACCCTGTATTCCAAATTCCAGTCTCCTATTAAAAATTCAAATTTCCCCATCATATTTGACTCCCTTGCACCTAACTGTTCATCTACTACTGTCATTCTGAAGGAGTCCCCTACGGGGACGACTGAAGAATCTACCTCAAGGTCAAATTCGATAGATTCTTCGTCCTAAGGACTCAGAATGACAGAACATTTAACCATACCCGCCAGGTCCCCTGACCTGGCAGGTTTCTCGTCGGGTCAGGGGACCCGATGAGCACATTAAGCATAAAGTAGGTCAACCATGTCCGAAGGACTGGTCGACAATTTATTTATATTATATGTCAAACAGTCTACCCAAGGTGGACATGCTTGACCTATATAACTACTATAACTACATATTCCGGAAACGATTGTAAAGTGACAACAAACAATTAGTTAAGGATCCTCCTCTTTATACCTTTGAATAAGCTTAGTAAACTCTCTCTCATTAAAATAATCAGAAAAATTAATTTTATTATTAGCCTGCCATTTGATGAATTTCAACAATTCCTTTTTACCTATATTATCCAATTCCCACTTCTTTAAGGGGAATGGTTTTCCATGATGGGTGATAATTTCACAAACCCTTATGAGATATTTGTTCTTAGTTAAGTGAGCTGCTCCAGATTCAATCAAACCAATTATACCAGGATGTCCATTTGTTTTAAGATCTAAAACATCTACATATCTTTTGGCAATCCCTTTAATTTGTTCCTCCTTTTTATCTCTGTTCCTAATAATTAGATTTATTATTAAAAAGGATATGGTTGATAAAATAAAAACACCAATACCACCAAAAATCCATTCTTTGTTATGCAATATCCAATCTAGTATCTCTTTTAATTTGATGTTCATAAATAGAAGAATGTTGAGAGCAGGAGTCAAGCTTCTTACCTACGCGACTTTATCTTTTAATTTTTCTAAGAAATAGTCACTGAATGCTTTGCGAAGTTCCCTCACCCACTTGACACAATTTTCACCTTTATTCATGAATTCTGTAAATCTTTTATCCATATATTCTTTTTGAAAATGAAAAACTCCATTCCTGTACTTTTTCAACAGGGCAACATTGGGAGACTTTAATAAAGAGTCTATAGTTTGGTCTTGTAATTTTAATTCGTGCCATCCTTCGATAACAACATATAGTCCACCATACCAGTAAGACATATATAAAAAACTATCAATATTAAAATATTTAGGGTCTAATTTATTTTTATTAAGTAACACATTATCGAAGTGCAGCCTCATCCTATCAGCCCAGATGAAGTAGCGATGCAATGTCATCAATTTGTCTTTTCCCATTATAGTATTTTTACATATAACATAGGTTTATCTATACAATTTGAATCACGACTATCTTCAAGGATAAAAACCCACTATTTATTAATTTTTAAATAATTTACCCTCCTAAGGAAGAAACCACCAACCCCTATTATAAATTACCTCTATATAACTCAATTCAAACCAGCGACCCCTCAACCCTGGCTTTCCTCAAGCAGTTATCGCAGAACTTCTCATTTTTTCGGTCAGTCTCTAAAAGCGAATTGGAGAAATACATCACACACCGAGGATTGGGACAATGCTTAAACCCTATCAGATGACCCAGCTCATGCACTGCCTCTTTGGACAAACGGGAGAAATAGAGACCCTCCTCATCTGTGGCGTCATAGTTCTCCTGTTTAAGCCGAAAAAGGGAGATCACCGCCACCTTGCTTAAAGGGTCAGCCTCTCCAAAGACGAAATTCAGGGAAGGAACGTATAGGTCTTCATCGATTACCCCCAGGATCTTCTCACGGGGATTAGCCCTTAATAAATCCAGTTTATTCAGGATAACTGTGGAATAATACTGCCCTCTTTGCTGGTTATATGCCTCCTGGGGAATCCTGATCCCCTGAAGAATATCCACTGCGGCGTTAAAAATCGAGACCAGGCTGGTGGCTAATTTATTTACTATCCCGTAATCCACGTCCCCTAAAGGGATGACCACGATCTTGCTTTTGGTGCTGACTGCCTTTTTTTCAATCATCTCTCTTTCTGCCTTAATCAGCCATTCCACATCGTTTCTATGTTAATCATAAGCATAAATGAAAAAATGTCAATACCTTTTTTGAAACTTTTTCGGGTTTTCTCCAATAATATGTTGTTCGTATTGCTATATACCCATCCATAATTTTTCAAAACCTACGAAAAATGTAGGGGCAGGTTTCAAACCTGCCCCTACGACTAAAGAAAAACGTAAAATAAAAAATCCCGCCAGAGACGGGATTTCTAAAAACTACTTTTTGAAGAAGGGGGGACTATTTATTCATACTCATCAGCACAATTCTCACAATCTCTAAAAGCCGGTCGCAGCTGAAGGGCTTTTTGATATACATATCTCCCCCTACCCTGAAGCTCCTCCCTTCATCCGATTTGGCATCCTTACCGGTGAGGAATATAACCGGGATATTTTCGGTCTCTTTATTCTTCTTTAGCTCATCGCATACCTCGTAACCATCCATAAAAGGCATCATTATATCCAAAAGGATCAGGTCCGGCTTGAAGTTCTTGGCTCTTTCGATCCCCATGACGCTGGAATTCTCTATCATTACCTGATAACCAGCATCCTTAAGAAAGGTCTCGACTATCTCGGTGATTTCCGCCTCGTCGTCTATCACCAGTATCCTGGCAGACTTAGTCTTCTTTTCAAGTTTAGTCGAGCTCATATGTAAAGCATCCTTAGAGAAATCCATACTGCCCCCTTATCTTATTTAGTTAAAAGCCTCTGGTAAAATTCGGGCCTGCGATCTTCAAATATGAAATTATTTTCAGTAATCTTCTTGTCCCGGGCTAAAAGAGGATTTATCTCTATTGATCCGATCTCTTCCCTACCCTGGCCTGCCCTTAAAAGGACCCTCCCCTCGGGATCAGTTATCTGGCTCTTGCCGGTGAAGGAAAGTGTCCTCTCAGCTCTGTTTTCAGATCCAATCCGGTTACACGTGATCGTAAATACTCTATTCTCTAAACTTCGTGTGAGCATAGCCTCTTGTGCATAAGGCAAAACTAAATTCGAAGGATGACAGATAATATCTGCACCCTTTAAGGCTAAGATCCTGGACACTTCTGGAAAAAGCCAGTCAAAACAGACCATTATTCCTAACCCGAACTTACCACACTCAAAAACCTCCGGCTCTTTATCCCCGGGAGTAAAAAGAAATTTTTCCTGCTCAAAAAGATGAAGCTTGCGATATATTCCTTTTACCCCTTCAGGCGCAAGAAAAACCGCTGAGTTGTAAATCCTGTCATCATCTTCTTCGGCTATACCATATACCAGGCTGATTCTCCTTTTCTGGCAGAGACGAAACAAGAAGTCAGTAGTTTTTCCGTCCGGTACTTTCTCAGCTAAACTTTTCAACTCTGTTTTGTCTGCGAAAATATACCCGGTATTAAAAAGTTCAGGTAAAACTAAAAGGTCTGCTTCTGCTTTTTCGATATAGCCTTCTGCCTTTTTGAGATTTTCCTCTTTTTTGCCAAAGAACGGAAAAATCTGGATAAAACCGACTTTCAATTCATCCTCCTTTTTATTTTCGACTTAATTTATCAATATCTTTAGCTCAAAACGGTTTTGTAGAGCTCAAAGACGGTTTAAAGCACTATCTCCTCACCTCGATCCGGTATTCTAACGTTTTGTATGCCAACAGATTCGATTGACTCTTTCAAGGCTTGGGATTCTTTTTCCTCCCCATGTACCAGAAAAACTCCTTTAAGATTTTTCTGAGCTTGCTCTGCATATAGCAGAAGTTCGTTTTTGTCTGCATGGGCTGAAAAGGAATTCAACACCACTACCTCTGACTCAAGGTTATATTCTTCTCCGAATATTTTCACCACTGGATATTTCTCCACTATCCTCCTGCCCAGGGTATTTTCAGCCATATACCCGACTACCAGGATGGTATTCCTTGGATCTTCAATATTGTTCTTGAGATGATGTAATATCCTCCCTCCTTCGCACATGCCCGAACCAGAAATAATCATACAGGATTCATCCAGCCTGTTCAGCTTTTTTGATTCTTCGGGATCGGTAATGTAAGTAATCCTTTTCAATCCAAAAGGGTCTTCCTCTTTTTCCAGAATCATTTTAGTTTCTTTATCAAAGCATTCCGGGTGAAGTTTAAAAACTTCAGTTACATTGACTGCTAAAGGACTATCCACATAAACCGGCAATTTCGGTATCCTGCCTTCTTTTTCCAGGAGGTGCAGGCAGTAAATAATCTCCTGGGTCCTCTCTAAGGCAAAAGCAGGAACGATTATCTTCCCTCCTCTCTGGTAAGTTCGGTTGATTGTTTGAGCCAGCCTCTCTGCTGTGGTGCTGAAATCATCGTGTAACCTGCTTCCATAGGTACTTTCCAGGATAAGATAATCTATGTCCTTAACCTGGAACGGATCTTTCAATATGGGCATCTTCTTTCTGCCTAAATCAACTGCATATAAAATCCTGGTCTTTTTCCCATTTTCAAAAACTTCAAAATAACTCAGAGCTGAGCCTAAGATATGGCCGGCATCGTAAAAAGTCACTCTAACATTCGGGGTTATGTAGAAAAACCTGTTGTAGGCTATTCCTTTGAACTGCTCTAAAGATTTTTCTGCTTCTTCAACCGTATAAAGCGGAGATATTATTTGAACTCCTTTTTTCTTGTTTCTTTTATTAAGATATTCTGCATCTTTCTCCTGCAGATTTGCTGAATCCCTGAGCATAAGCAGACACAGGTCCCGGGTAGCAAATGTGGAATAGATTGTATTCCTGTATCCATTTTTTACCAGGGTAGGGATATTCCCGGAATGGTCAAGATGAGCATGCGACAAAACCATACGCTCTATGGTTTGAGGCTCAAAAGGTAAGCTTTTGTTTCTCTGGTTTGATTCCTCTCTTCTTCCCTGGAAAAGCCCGCAGTCGATTAAAACCTTTTTACCCTCGGACTCTAAGATATGCATCGAGCCGGTTACCGATTTTGTCCCGCCTAAAAATTTTATCTTCAAACCAACCTCCCAATAGTAATTGACTTATTCCTCAGCCTTTTTCTAACCCTTTCAACATAATTTAAACTTCAAACACTGTCAAACTAAAATTTTTTTTAGATGACCCCACCTTGAGGACAAGGTGGGGTTACCGATTATGGTAGAACAGACATCTTGTCTGTTTATACGGATACAGAAGACTAAAATCCCGCAACGACGCAATCGTTTCTGATAATAAGAAAGCAAGATTTCTCTTTATTTTTAATTTAAACTATTTTATTATTTAAACTCAGAATAGTAATCTTCCCGCCTTGAGGGCAAGGCGGGATTACCGTGCTACCGGAATCCGGTAGACCCAGAGCCTGCCCGTAGGGTTGCCCTCAACCTGGGCTATGATCTTATTTTTTAAAAGAATGGGGTCGTAAGGATTATATATGAAGAAAATAAATATAAAAGGTCTCTGGATAGAAGAATTAGAAGGCATACTGGATAAATTAGGTGAGAAAAAGTATAAAGCTAAGCAGTTAGTCAAGTGGATTTATAATAAAGGGTCATCGGATTTCGAGCAGATGACCGACCTGTCCAAAGAGCTTAGAAAAAAATTAGCTGGGATCGCATTTATTGATAAATTAAAGCTTATAAAAAAACAGACCTCCAGGATCGACCAAACTGAGAAATTCCTGTTTGAGCTTTCCGATGGCAAAAAAATAGAAACTGTCCTGATGCGAGAAAAAGATAGGGTAACTCTCTGTATCTCTACCCAGGTTGGCTGTGCTTTAAACTGTATCTTCTGCGCTACTGGTTCAATGGGATTTGAAAGAAATCTCTCTGCCGGAGAAATAGTTGATCAGATCATCTGTGCAAAAGAATTCTTGAAGGAAGATGAAAGAATTACCAATTTAGTGATAATGGGGATGGGCGAGCCTTTGTTGAACTATGGCAATACGATCAAAGCTGCAAGAATTATCCAGTCGGAAATAGGTTTATCCATCTCTGCAAAAAGGATAACCCTTTCCACAGCCGGAATCGTTCCCCAAATTTACAAATTAGCAGATGCAGGACTGAAGATAAAATTAGCCTTATCTCTAAACGCTCCGGATGACGAGCTTAGAAAAAAACTTATGCCCATAACAAAAACATATCCTCTATCCAAAGTTATGGAGGCTTTGAAATATTATACCGAGAAAACTGACACCCGCATAACTTTTGAATATGTTCTGATAAAAGATATAAACGATTCAAAGGAACAAGCCTTAGAGCTGGCAAAACTGGTAAGAGGAATCCCCTGTAAGATAAATCTGATCCCCTATAATCCTGTTAAAAACTGTCCTTTTGAAAAACCAGATGAAGAGACTTTACAGAAATTCAGGGATATACTATATCCCCGAGCACCTGCGGTAACTTTGCGCAAAAGCAAAGGAGAGGATATTCAAGCAGCCTGTGGACAATTGAAAGGTAATAGGTAGCGTGTAGGGGCGACCCGGCGGGTCGCACCTACAGATTTTCGTAATGCAACCCTTGCAGGGTCGCCCGAGCGAGGCTGAAAGTCTTAAGACCTTGAGGCCTCGCACTACAATCTTCTTCTACATTTCTTCAAATAACTTTCTAATTCTTTCAAGGAACAAAATACTTTTTTCGAGAGAAATTTCACCACCCAGTTTTCTTTTAAAGGCGAGATCGTCCAAACCGGAATTTTCTTTTGATGGCACTCCCACATTTCAACCGCAGTACCCATGCTTGCTTCTGGCAGGTAAGCAATGACTAAATCCGAGCAAAGAGCTTCTTCAATACACTTGTGGAAAACTCTCTTACCAGTTTTATAAGTGTAATAAGCTGACCTCGGATGAACCGAAACCGGATCGATAATTCTGGCTTCAGGAAAATATTTTTTCAGAATCTTTTTTAAATCTTTTCTAT
The DNA here is from genome assembly GCA_963713865.1 of uncultured candidate division Zixibacteria bacterium. Classification (GTDB taxonomy): domain Bacteria; phylum Zixibacteria; class MSB-5A5; order MSB-5A5; family RBG-16-43-9; genus CAZMZF01. The sequence continues at coordinate 88,600 of OY970208.1, forward strand.
AATCCTGATTATGCAAAACCTTCCCCTTTTTAGACCCCTGGATAATTCCGGCGATGAAAATGGTTTTAATCTTCATAAATTTTCTTTGTCCGACAGAAACGCCGGACCTTGCAATTATCCCTCTCCTTTCCAAGGAGAGGGATAGGGAAAGGTGGGCTACCAGCTACTTGCTACACGCTACAAGCTTTTTCTTTATGCCAAATTCATCGCTATTGCTACCACGTTCACAATATCCTCCACGCTGCATCCTCTGGATAAATCATTGGCTGGCTTAGCCAAACCCTGAATTATTGGACCTATCGCCTCAGCTTTGGCTAATCTCTGAACCAACTTATAGGCAATATTGCCTGCATTTAAATCCGGGAAGATTAAAACGTTAGCCTCACCTTTTAAAATACTATCCGGACATTTTTTCTGGGCAACTTTTGGAATGATAGCCGCATCTCCCTGTAATTCCCCATCGATTTTAAAACTTGGCTCTTGTTCTCTGGCAAGTTTAGTTGCCTCCAAAACTTTATCTATCATCTCATGTTCGGCACTTCCCTTGGTGGAGAATGAGAGCATAGCCACTTTGGGCTCTTCTCCCACCAGATCCCGCATCGTCTTAGCACAGGATAAAGCAATAGAAGCTAATTGTTTTGGATCAGGGTTTGGAAGAACCGCACAATCACCAAATACAAAAATTTTATCTTTAATCCCCAAGAATTCTGGTACTACCATTATAAAAGAACTGGAAACCGTATTGATACCCGGCGCTAGCCCGATGATATGCAATCCTGCTCGCAAAACGTCTCCGGTAGTATTAATAGAGCCAGCCACAAACCCGTCCACCTCGTTTTTCCTGACCAGCATCGCCCCATAAAATAAGGGATTTAGCATAATCTTTTTAGCCTCTTCCCTGGTCATCCCCTTTTTCTCCCTTATACGAAAATATTCCTCAGTATATTCCCCGTATTTAGGAGAAGTTGCTGGATCAATAACCTTAACTTTATTCAAATCCAAACCGAAAGTCTTACTGAGTTCCTCTATCTTTTTCTTTTCACCTAAAAGCGTTACCTCTGCAATCTTCTCAGAAACGATCTCCTTAGCCGCCTTAATCATCCTTTCTTCAGTCCCTTCTGGCAGAACCACCCTTTTGTGCTTGGCTTTAGCCTTTTCCCTTATCTGTTTTATGATCTCCATACAGCTCCTTCAAGAATTTTGATGGTTATGGGTGTTTTATGTTTTCTCGATCCTCAGTCTATAGAGGGTTATTACAATATTTACGTTAATCCTTCGATAATTATCCTTCATCTCTGAAAAGGGAATCCCATTTCTTTTTCAGATCCTCTTTGGAAAGAGGTCCATTGCTGGCAACTTTGTTTTGTTTCATCCTTGGCTCAAAGAACTCGCAGAAATTACCTTTCTCCTTATATCTAACCCATTCAGCCTCCGGCTCGTGACATTGATGGTGAGCATCTTTATCGTAAAGCTGGCAGTTATAACAGCATTTTAAATCTATTCCGCAGTTTGGGCAGGCATCCTTGCGACCTATCTTTTCTGGAACCTCCACCTCTTTTTTACAGCTCCAGCAAATCATAAAATTCTCCTCTAAACTTTATTTATCTTTTAGATCGATTTCAGTCTCAACTTTTTGATAATTGGCAGAAGGATATGAAAAATAGAACTTGTTTGAATCACTCGACCATCTAAAATCTGAAATCGGACGATCGGTTATAACCTTATAGGTTTTAATTAACTCTATCTTTTCTGGTTCTGTAAACTCATAAAAGTTGATGTATTTTCCCGAATCATTTGCTCTTAATATGGCTAAATGGCTACCATTAGGCGACCAGATGGGGTTAGAAAATTTAAGGCTATCAAAGTAGTCAAATAATAGTAAAACCCTGCTTATAACATCAAAAACCCCAAGAAAACTCAACGACTCTCCTCCAATGAGAACGATCCGATTATTATGCGGGGAAGGGGCAATCTGTGAAATATAAAAATATCTATCTTTCGCAAAATCCTGGAATTTTTTCCCTAAGCCTTCAGCAAGCTTTGGTAGGTCAGCTAATTTCAAAATTGGCTCTCTTTCAGTAGATACATATAAATCGCTAACTCCCCAGCCTGTGTAAAAGCTCACATCAGAACTGATTGGTTCTTTAATAGTCGATAATTCCTCTAAACAAATTTTTTGTCTCCCCTGTTGAACTGGTTTCCAATAGCAGTAAACTTGATAGCAATCCGTTCCCTGAATTTTCTCCAAACTATCACCTATAGCTGCGTAAATAATGTTCTTGGATTTTAGATCTATCACTTGTATACCACCAGAAATATAATAACAATCCATTAAAATCACGAAGATAAAATCCTTTCCCCTGAATGAATTCCACAACAAGGTATCCGTACTGATCTCAAATTTATGCAGAAAAGTCCTTTCTCTACCATCCACCTTGCAGTAGTAAACGTCCCTTCCCTCACTCTCAAAACCCAAATAATTACTGGTGGTATAAGCTACATATTTCTCATCCGGAGAAAGGACTATGGTATTGGGTGACTGGGGTTCCCATTGCCTGACAATCTGAAATTTTTCGCCGCTTTCCAATTGTGTACAATAATAACCATTTTCCAGTACTATTTTAACTTTACCCTCTCCTGAATAGGTAACACCCCAAGTTAAAAATAAAATTAAAAGTATGTGATTAATCCTGAACATCTATTCAAATCTATTTCTTAATTTCGTTTCTGCTTTTATCCTTTGAATCATCTTTTCCAACAGCAGAAGATTCTTTGGACTGGCTCAAGTATGACCGGATAAAATCATCTATCTCTCCATCCATCACTGCCTGTCCATTTGAAGTCTCAAACCCGGTGCGGTGATCTTTGACCAGTATATAAGGATGAAAAACATAGGAGCGGATCTGGCTGCCCCATTCGATCTTTTTTTTCTTCTTCTCCATCTCCTGAAGTTTTTCCTCTTCTTTTTCTTTATAGAATTGATACAGACGCGACTTCAAAACTTTTAAGGCATTATCCTTGTTCTGGAACTGAGACCTTTCGGATTGACACTGCACCACAATCCCGGTAGGGAGATGGGTAATCCTCACCGCTGATGAGGTTTTGTTAATATGCTGCCCGCCGTGTCCTGATGCCCTGAAAGTATCTATTCTCAAATCATCCTCTTTTATTTCTACAGTGATATTATCTTCTATTTCGGGATAAATGAAAACTGAGGCAAAAGAGGTATGTCTCCTCTTATTAGCATCAAAGGGCGATATCCTTACCAAACGATGAACCCCGCTTTCCGCTTTCAGGAATCCATAAGCATAATCACCTTTAACCTCTACCGTTGCGCTCTTTATTCCGGCTTCTTCTCCAGCTTGCAGATCGATTACCTCGCCTTTAAACCCTTTATTCTCTATCCATCTCAAATACATCCTTAAAAGCATCTGAGCCCAGTCCTGAGACTCAGTTCCTCCAGCCCCTGAATGGATTGCCAGAAGAGCGTTCTTGGGGTCATCCTCCCCGGATAAAATAGTAGAGAATTCAAAATCCTCTATTTCTTCTTCTAATTTCTTAAACCCTTTATCCAGTTCAATTCTAAGTGCATCATCCTCCTGAGAAAGCTCATCCAATACCTGAACCTCTTCAAAATCTTTATTAAGCTTCTTCCACCTTTCGTTCAATTTCTTTATGAAGGTTATCTCTTTTAGAATCAACTGGGCTTTTTCATTATCTTTCCAGAAGTCAGGCTCATGCGTCAACTTTTCTAAATCATCTAATTTCTTAGTCTTTTCTTTCAGGTCAAAGATACTCCCCTAATTTTTTTACCCTGTCTTTCAGTTCGTCTAAACTTTTCTCTTCAGGCATAATACCTCCTTTTTCTCATAAAGTCTTAAAACTTAATATAAATTCATTTAAGCCAAAGTCAACTTCTTCTTTAAACTCAAATGGTTGTGACTTGGTAAATTCACGTTACCCTCAACGTGGATAATTTAATCCTGTCTTGATGACTAGACAGAATTACTGAATAAAAGAAACTCAATCTAAGGTAGAACCAGTTTGCCAACAATCTAAATCAACCATCCAATTCTGTAAGCAAGATGGGGTTACTGTCACTAATATTCTTTAAACTTGACAGTTCAAGAAAAGTAAGTAGATTAATCCTGTTTTTATGGTCCGTTTCTCGGATTTGAAAACTGTGATATTCTATGTTCATCACCTCTTCCATAATTTGTTCCTTGATTCCAGAGTTAAAGGAAAATTACCTTTTCTCTCAGATAAAAGGATTTAAACTCTCCCCTGATCAAAAAGAGCTTCTGATACTTATACGAAAAGAAAGAGAAGCGAAAACGCTGTTATTCTCAGCTGACCCTTCGCACTGCCGAATAGTTAGCTTAACCGAAGATGAATCCAGACCTTTCCGGGGATGGGCTACAACCTCTTTGTTCTCCCGGGTTTTAGACAATACCATTTTGAATATCGAACAGGTGGATTTCGACCGGGTAATAAAGTTTTCCTGCCAGAAAGAAATTGAGTTGGAAAAAGTTGAGTACGAGATTTTCTTCGAGCTAACCGGAAGGAATGCTAATGCTATTTTGGTCCAGTCCTGCGATTCCAAATTCGGAATAAAATCGGGCATGATCCTGGATTCCTTGAAAAAAGTCAGACCTGCTCAAAGCCGGGTCCGGCAGATTTTGCCCGGGATAAAATATCTTCTTCCTCCTGCACCTAAAAAGCATAATCCTTTTAGCACCACAGAGGAACAGTTCAGAAAGATAATCCAGACCCATCCTGAAGAAAATTTAATTCAAATCTTAACCTCTCATTTTATGGGAATGGATGAGCTTACCGCCAGGAAAATTGAGGAGGAATCTCTAAATAGTTCCTCTTTAAAACCCCTTCCCCTGGATATCATCAGGAAAAACTTTCAATCGATCTTCAATCAAATATCTACGCATAAGATTTCACCTCATCTGATTTTGGATACTGCGGAAAGGCCGGTCGGAATATCCCTGTTCGATTTGAATTCTATCCCGGAATCACAAAAAACTCCTTTCTCCAGTCTGAATCAGGCTCTGAAGAAATTTTTCGCTCTGGAGATTGAAGAAAGTAAAGAAGTCACGAAGCTCCTGAATCTTTCCGGACTAATTCAAAAAGCAATTGAGAAGTGGAATAAAAGGGGGAAGAAATTAAAAGATGAACTTTCCTCCCTGCAGGAGGCTCAAGCTTATAAAAATTTTGGAGACCTGATCCTAAACCATCTCACCGAGATCAAAAGAGGGGTAGAATCCATAGAATTATCTGATTTCTCCACGCCTGAACACCAGAAAGTAAAGGTTGCACTTGACCCGTCTTTATCACCTAAGGAAAATGCGTTAGCTTATTATAAAAAATATCGAAAAGCCCAAACCGGACTTGAAAAGCTCAAAGAAATAATTGTCCAAACCGAGAATGAAATAAAATATCTCGAAAAAATAGTTATAGAACTGCAAGGAAAAGAAAAGCTCGACTATAAAAAGATCGAAGCGAAACTTTCCTCTTTTGGTTTACTTAAAGCGCCTGAGCCAAAAAGAAAAGAGAAGAAAAAAGGCAGATATGCTCTACGGGAATTCGTCTCCGCAGATGGCTGGAAGATCTTAGTGGGCAGGAATAACAGGGAAAACGACTTTTTGACCTTTAAAATAGCCCGGGCTGATGATTTGTGGTTTCACGCTCAGAACACACCTGGATCTCACGTGGTATTAAAAAAAGGGGAAAGAAAAAAACATCCAACGCCCAAAGCCATCCAGCAAGCTGCCTCTTTAGCCGCTTATTACAGCAAGGCAAAAACGTCCAAAAAAGTCTCGGTGATTTATACCTTAGCCAAGTATGTGAAAAAGCCTAAAAACGCCCCGCCCGGCCTGGTCAAAGTGGAAAAGATGAAATCTATATTAATCGAGCCGAGATTGATAAAATAATTTCATGCTGTCATTGCGAGTCCTACGGACGAAGCAATCCCTTTACTATTAATTTTCGTAGTGCGACCCAGCTTACCCCACAGTGGGAGGAGTTTACGTAGCGTCGGGCTTTATGCCCGACGAAGAAATTCCGTCGGGGCAGGGAACCCGACAGTCACAAGAAGTTTGTAGAATTTGTAGAGACGCATAGAATGCGTCTCTCTTTTTTCCGCGTTAGGACAGAATCCGCCTCAGGCGAGATTCTGTCCCTACAAATATCCTACCTTGTGAGCAAGGCGGATATAACGATTCCCCTCCCTTGATGGGAGGGTGAAATAATCCCCCTCTCCTTAATCCTCTCCCACAAGGGGAGAGGAAATATACGCAGCGTCGGGCTTTATGCCCGACGAAGAAATTCCGTCGGGTCAGGGGACCCGACGGTCACATGAGTAGTGGTCGCTTTCATAGAGACGCATAGAATGCGTCTCTACGAGAAATAAACCCACCTTGAGAGCAAGGTGGGATTACCGTATTGGTTCGGGAAATCCAATTCCCGAACCAACGCAAGGGCAAGGCAGGATACCGCTATTCCAAACCTTTCAAAATATCCTCTGCTTTTTTCACATACTCCTCTTTACCCTGTTTCTTAAATAGCTCTTTTGCTTTCTCGAACTCCTTTTTTACCTTCTCTTTTTTCCCCATCACAATATAAAGTAAACCGAGGTTGTAATGTGCCTCTGCTAAATCCGGGTTAAGCTTAATAACGGTTCTGTATTCTTTTTCAGCCTCCGGGTAGTTCTTTAAATCATCAAGTAGAACGCCCAGATTGTTATGTGCATCTGTATAATTCGGGTTAAGCTTAATAGCGGCTCGATATTCTTTTTCAGCCTCCGGGTAGTTTTTCAAATCATCAAGTAGAACGCCCAGATTGTTGTGTGCGTCTGCATAATCCGGGTTAAGCTTAATAGCGGTTCGATATTCTTTCTCTGCCTCCGGGTAGTTCTTCAAATCATAAAGTAGAACGCCCAGATTGTAGTGTGCATCTGCATAATCCGGGTTAATCTTAATAGCGGCTCGATATTCTTTTTCAGCCTCCGGGTAGTTTTTCAAATCTTTAAGTAGATTACCCAGATTATTGTGTGCGACTGCATAATCCGGGTTAAGCTTAATAGCGGTTCGATATTCTTTTTCAGCCTCCGGGTAGTTCTTCAAATCAGAAAGTAGAACGCCCAGATTGTAGTGTGCATCTGCATCATCCGGGTTAAGCTTAATAACGGTTCGATATTCTTTTTCAGCCTCCGGGTAGCTTTTCAAATCTTTAAGCAGAATGCCCAGATTGTTGTGTGCCTCTTCTAAATCCGGGTTAATATTGATTGACTTTTGATAACAATCAATACCCTCGTTAAGATTTTTTCTGTAATAAAAACTATTACCTAAATAGAATAGATTCTCAGCATCTTTTAAATTAAACAATTCATCTTTCAATTCAATTAAAATTGAATCTGAAATAGAGTAATCGGTTATAAATTTATTATCTAAATAAGAATCGTGGGAAATATTTATATTGCTATCAGATTTTTGAATAAAACCGCTTTCCTGTAAAACCTTTAACCAGTTATCCCACTGGTATCTTTCACCTTTTAATCCAAAGATTTTACTCTTGGCAATATTTTTTAAAAGCTCTTCAGTCCAGCTATAAATTCTTGCTTCTCTCAGAAGTTTTAGGATATGCAGGATAGTCTTTGGCTCATCTTCTAAATCCTTATATCTTTTTTCCATCTGGTCTAAGCCTAAAACGATTGAGCCAGGTGTTCCGTCTGAGGTAACCTCCTCCCATTTCCTGCCAATCCCTTTTGCCAGCTCCTTTTCCTCTTTTTGGTCCAGGACTCTTGGCTCTACTTTGTTACTCTGGCATAAAGATAAAAGAATTTCCATCTCCTTCTGCCCGAAAACCTGCTCAAACTCTTTCCCGGTTCTGCAGGTGGCAAGGATTTTTAGCTCTTTAGAGTTTTTCCTTAAAACGGTAATCAGCTCATCCAAACCAAATCTACCTGCAAACTTTTCTAAATCATCCAAGAATAAGATTATCTTCTTTGGTGAGAATAAATGTGGAAACTTGAGGTTTTGAATGTCGATTTTCTCATCAGTAGGTTTTAAGATATAAAAATCTTTGAATTTCTTGGCTACTTCAAAAGCACCCCTGGTCTTACCAATACGGGGCTTACCAGTTATAAAGGCAATCCCTTTCTCTTTTAATGATTTTTCAGCTTGAGTATCGCTTTCCCGGAGAATATAAGTCTCATAGTAGCTGTAGATTCCAAAATCAGAAGGTTCTAATTTAGAAATAGGCTCATAAACCTGAAAATTTTTCCTGAAGTCTTTTAATGTTTCCCTGTGCCAGCCATACAAACCAGGGAAGATGACTATCAAAACTAAGACCACGTATATCTCTGTAAGAAATGCCCAATAGTAAATGGGAAAATCCGGCAGGATGGTTGGCAAGAAAACAACTACAAGAGTCGGGAGGTAATATCTAACCAGTAAATTTAGAAAAGACTTCACACAATTCCCCTTTTTGTAAAATGGGTTTAAAAGATTTTAATCTTTTTTGGTGGTTTTGTCAAGTGATTTTAGGTGGGGGGTCGTAGTGGTTGCTTTCGTAGAGACGCATAGAATACATCTCTTCTTTTTTCCGCGTTAGGACAGAATCCGCCTAAGGTGGATTCTGTCCCTACAAAAAATATCCCACCTTGTGGGCAAGGCGGGAATACATACTATTCATATTTCGCAGCGCGACCTTCTCGGTACCACTAAAGCGAGGCTAATCCCGCCAACGGCGGGACGCACTACGAAATAATTCTACCCCTTCAAAAACTCCTCTACCTCTTTCATCAGAGTCTTCAAAATCTCTTTTTCCTTTACCTTCTTAATAACCTTACCCTTCCTGAAAATCAAACCAATCCCTCTTCCGCCAGCCACTCCCACGTCTGCTTCTCTTGCCTCACCGGGACCATTTACCACACATCCCATAACTGCAACTTTAACCGGTTCTTTAATCTTACCTAATTTCTTTTCCACCTGCTTGACGATAGTCAGTAAATCTATTTCCATTCTTCCACAGGTGGGGCAGGAAATAAGAGTCGGACCATATTCCCTTAAGTTCAGAGATTTCAAAATCTCATATCCGACCCTGACCTCCTCAACTGGATCACCTGTCAGAGAAACTCTTATAGTATCACCTATGCCAAGAGAAAGAAGAGTTCCAATTCCTACTGCAGATTTTATCGAGCCTGTTCTTATTGTTCCAACTTCGGTTACCCCTAAATGCAGAGGATAATTTCTTTTCTCTGAAAAAAGCTTATACGCTTCAATCGTTGTCGGCACATCTGAAGCTTTGAGAGAGACGACAATCTCCTGATAATCCATATCTTCCAGGATTTTAACCTGCTCCAGGGCAACTTCAACCATAGCTATTGGAGTTGCCTTTCCATATTTATTTAAAATAGACTTTGGAAGCGAAGCTGCATTTACCCCTATGCGTATAGGAATTTTCCTTTCCCTGGCAGATTTTACCACTTCTTTCACTTTCCATAAAGCACCTATCGTTCCGGGATTAATCCTCAGCTTATCCACACCAGAATCTAAGGCCATCAATGCCAGCCGGTAATCGAAATGAATATCTGCTACCAGAGGGATTTTTGCCACATTTTTCATAATCGAGAGTGCTTCAGCCGCCTTTCTATCCAAAACCGCTAACCTGACTATCTCACATCCAGCCCTCTCCAGCCTTTTTATCTGTCTTAAAGTTGTCTTTACATCTCTGGTGTCAGTAGAACACATCGACTGAACCGAAATCCGGGCGCCACCTCCAATCGGCACTTTTCCTACATATACCCTTCTGGTCTTATCACGAGCGGTAAACATATTATTTATAATTTCACTTAAATTTCTTTTTGTCAACTATTTTCTTGACATAAATTTTCTTCTTTCTAAATTGTATGAGAGATTGAAAAATGGTATTTGGAGTGCGAACCTTTAGGTTTGCCAATTATTTTTCAAAGTAAATTAAAGGTAAAGCTAAAGCTTTACACTCCATTTAGCCCTCATAAAAATTTTTGAAGGATACCGATAGCTAATGTTTTCCAAATATAAGCTAATTTTCATTCTATCAATCATTATAATCCTTGCAGTAATCATGTTTTTTGCTCTACACCATAGCGGAATGAGTGAGGATAAATTTATAGAAATCTATATCCAGCTTTCCATAGCTCAAGAAAAGTTCAGGGATAATCCGGAGAAATTAGTAGCTGAAAGGAAAAAGATTTTTTCTGAATATAAATTTTCTCGAAAAGAGATGGACCGATTTCTAAAATCTTATAAGAAAAATCCGGAAAAATGGGTTACACTCTGGGAGAGGATAAACCAGCATTTATCTGAATTAATTGAAAGTCAAAGAAACCCTCAATCTAAGGTAAAAGCATTTTGAATATGCTCTAACATCTCCTTTCCCGAGCTTCTATCAATCGCTATCACGTCAAACCTGAAATCACAACCCGGGAACTGGTACTTTTGCAAAAAAGCAGTTGCCACTTCAGCAATCTTTTTCTGCTTTTTTAAATTAACCCATCCCTGCGGAGGCCCAAAGGATTTACTTTGACCTGCTTTGACTTCTATGAAAACGATGTAATTTTTATCCCTGGCAATGATATCGATCTCTTTATGACCATACCGGTAATTGGTAAATAATATCTCAAACCCTTTGCTTTTGAGATATTCAACTGCCCTTTTCTCCCCGGATCTGCCTTTTTGAACAGTTCTTATTTTCTTCAATCGATTTTAAGAAATTCCTGTTTGACCAGGCATTCCATTACCCTTTTGAAAGACCTGCGGTGAATCTTACAGGGACCGCATTTCTGTAAGGCTTCTAAGTGTACCTTTGAGGAATATCCTTTATTCTGGTCAAAAGAAAACTGAGGATATTTTCGGTGAAATTTTCTCATCAAGTTATCCCTCTCAACTTTAGCGATAATCGATGCCGCTGCACAGGATAATGAAAGGGAGTCACCCTTAACCACTGGTAATTGTGGAAGTTTTAAATCAGGTATCTTCTGATTTCCGTCTATCAATATAAAATGAGGCGTATTTTTCATACATGAAACAGCTTTATGCATCGCTTTCAAGGAAGCTCTTAAGATATTCAGCTTATCTATTTCCTTTTCTTTGACAATTCCCACCCCGAAATCCAATGCACTCTCTTTTATCTTTTTATAAAGCTCCTCCCTTTTCTTGGGGGTAAGCTTTTTAGAATCATCGATCCCCGGAATATCTATATCCTCAGGAAATATTACGCAGGCTGCCACCACCGGACCAGCTAAAGGACCCCTGCCTGCTTCATCCACACCTGCTACGAGCTTATACCCTTTACCCCAGAGCTCCTTTTCAAAAAAAAGCTTATCCTCTGCTTTTGCTTTCTTCGTATCAGTGGATTTGGGTGAGGACATAATTCACTCCTGAGTAACTATATAAATTTCTCTCTGAATAAACTTCTTGAAAAGGAATAAAGATATTACAAAACAGAATAATGCTCCTATTCTTACAGCCCAGATAACCCCCAGGGTCTGTCCCAAAGTCCCGGCTAAAAAACTTCCTATGGGCATAGTTCCCATAAACATCATAGTGTAAAAACTCATAACCCTTCCCCTGAGCCTATCCGGGATAATCTCCTGCAATAAGGTGTTGGAAGTGCCAACCACTGAGATCATACCCCAGCCTGCACCCATTAAAAAGATAAGTGATAAAAAGAAACTTCCGGATAAAGAGAAAAGAAAAAGAGCAATAAAGAAAACTATTATTCCAGCCTGCATATATTTCAGCTTCTCCTCTGCTTTTCTTGAAGCCAAACCCAAACCAGCAGTGATGGCACCGATACCAGCAGCAGACATAAGAAACCCTAAACCTGAGGCACCTGCTTTTAAGATATCACGTGCGAAGACTGGCATTAAGACCGCATAGGAAAAACCAAAGATGCTCATAGATGAAACCATAAGGATCAAAGCTAATCCCCTTTTATTTCCTATCATGTAGGAAACTCCCTCTTTGAAGCTAATCAAAAAAGAGCTGTTCTTAGACTGGGAAACCACATCTTTCATCCTCATCAGATTGAGTCCGATTATAACTGCAATATAACTTAATCCGTTGATGAAAAAACAACCTGCCTCCCCGGTTAAGCTGATTAAAATTCCGGCAATGGCAGGACCTAAGATCCTGGCTCCGTTGAAAATTGCGGAATTTAAGGCAATAGCATTCAAAAGGTCTTCTTTTCCAACCATCTCTTTGATAAAAGCCTGCCTGGTTGGAGCATCAAAAGCATTCACAAAACCTAAACATAAAGCTAAGAACATTACATGCCAAACCCTTACTAATCCTGTAAAAGTAAGAAATGCTAAGATAAAAGCTAAAATCATTGCACCCGTCTGGGTAAATATGATGAACTTCCGCTTTTTCACCCGATCAGCCAATACGCCTGCAGGCAGGGAGAAAAACAGAATGGGCAGACCTGCAAAAGCACTTACCGCTCCTAAGAGGAAAGGTGAATTGGTAATCCTAAAGACCAGCCAGCCCTGAGCCACATTCTGCATCCAGGTTCCGATCAAGGAGATCATCTGCCCGAACCAGAAAAGCCTGTAATTCCGGTGCCTTAAAGAACGAAAGGTCTGCCAGAACTTTCCCCTTTTATACTCTATAGGGATTTGCTCCGAACTTTTTTGGGTCTCGAACATTTATCTCCATCATCACAGGTATACCCATGTTGCCTACAACATGGGTTCAATCCGACCTTTACGGGCAAGGCAGTATTACTAAGTGCTTTTCGTAGTGTGACCCTGCTTGTCTCGCTGTAAGCGGGGTTAGGGTCGCTCAAAAGAGGCTAAAAGCCTCGCACTATATCTGGTAGGTCAGACAGGAATGTCTTACTTACCTAAAACCTTTTCAGGTTTTGTTAAATTATACAGGAAATATGAAGGGTTGTAAAGATATTTTTATTGCAGAGGCAATTCATGAATTGCCCCTACCTTCGGGTTTATCTTTCCATCTTGAGGACAAAATGGGATTACAAAGAGGTGAAACAGACATTTTGTCTGTTCGTAGCGCGACCCTTTTCCTATTAACGGATCCGCAGGACAGGGTCGCATTGCGAGGCTAATCCCGCCAACGGCGGGACGCGCTACGATGGATCAGACAGGATGTCTGACCTACCAAAATAAAGGTTTACTCTTTAACTTCCCCTTCTTCCTTTCCCCTCTCCTCTATCTTAGCTGCTTTTCCTTTCATCTTCCTCAGGTAGAAAAGCTTTGCTCTTCTCACCTTTCCCTCTTTTATCCGCTCTACACTGGAGACAAAAGGAGAATGCAAAGGGAAAACCCTTTCAACTCCTACACCGCTGGATAGTTTACGTACCGTAAAGGTCTGGGAAACCCCTTTTCCTCTCCTCTGTATTACCACACCTTCGAAGATCTGGGTTCTCTCTTTATCCCCTTCCTTGATCTTAACGTGAACTTTGACCGTATCCCCGGGACTGAAATCGATTTTTTTCTCTTTTAGATATTTACCTTCAACTACTGAGAGTAAATCCATCTTGTTCCTCCTTCATTTCTAATAAATCGGCAAATGATTATCTATTCCATACTTGCTTTATTATTACGAAAATTATCTACCTTTTTCTATCTCGGAAAGTAATTTTTTATCCTCCGGGCTAAGTATTTTCTTCTCCAAAAGGTCTGACCTCTGTGCTAAGGTTTTTTTTAAAGCCTCTTTTTTCCTCCATAATCTTATCTTCTCGTGGTTGCCGGATAAAAGCACCTCCGGCACCTTCAGACCTTTAAACTCTGCTGGTCTGGTATATTCCGGATAACCCAAGAGCCCTTCATAAAAAGAATCAGTCTCTGCGGACTGAAAGTTTCCTAAAAAACCCGGGATTAAACGAACTAAACTATCGAGGATAACCAGAGCCGGCAGCTCTCCTCCAGTCAAAACGTAATCTCCAATCGAGAGCTCTTCTAAATCATACAAAGATTTTATCCTCTCATCTATCCCCTTATAATGCCCGCAGATAATTATCAGATGCTCTTTTTTTGAAAGGTCAAAAGCCTTTTCCTGGTCAAACTTTTTACCTTGAGCGGAAGTCAGGATGATATGATAATCTTTTTCCTCTGGAGAAGCAATTGAATCTAAAGCTAAAAACAAAGGCTCTACCATCATCACCATACCAGCCCCACCTCCAAAAGGAGTATCGTCTATACTTCTATGTTTATCTTTAGTGAAATCTCTAATATCCATTAATTTTATCTGAATTAAACCATTTGTCTGGGCTTTTTTAATTAAACTCTCATTTAGAGGGCTTAAAAAAAAGTTCGGGAAAATGGTTAGTATCGAAATACGCATAAGTTCAAAAAATATAAAAAGTATTAGTCTAAAAGACCATTCAGGGGCTCTATATAGATGAGCTTTTCTTCGAGGTTAACTTCTTTCACCACCTTTTTTACAAACGGTATATAATATTCTCTCTTATCTTTTCCAACCACCAGAACAGGGTTAACTGGGGAAAAAAGGACCTCTTTGACCTCTCCGATCATTTTACCTTTCAGGCTTTCTACCTTACAGTCAACTAAATCAAAAAGATAGTATCTATCAGGAGGAGCAGGAGGAACATCCTTTTTCTCTATTTCTAAATATTTTCCCTTAAGGGAGTCTGCCTTATTTCGGTCTTCAACCTCTTCAAGTTGAAGCAGGATTTTCCCCTGGAAAATCCTGCTTCCCCTTATCCTGTAAATTCCCTCCTTACCTTTTGCATCAAAGATAAAGACTTTTTCTACCTGGGTAAACCTTTTTAGATCATCAGTCAGAGGAGCTATCAAAAGTTCACCCTTGAGCCCTCTGGCACGGAGGATTTTACCTATGGCTACCTTATCCGAAATCGTTCTACTCCAGAATCTCCAGCATTGCCCTCTTACCCTTCTTGGCAGAGGCAGCCGAGATCAGAATGCGAATAGAGCCGGCAGTCTTCCCCTTCTTGCCAATCACTTTTCCTAAATCACCAGGTCCAACCCTCAGCTCATACACAGTAGTCTTCTCCCCTTCCACCTCTGATACAGTCACCTGATCTGGATGATCCACCAGAGCTTTGACTATGTTCTCGATAAACTGTTTCATTTTAAACCTCCTTCAAAACAGTTATTCAGTTTTTGGTTCAGTTGCTTGAGCCTCTTTACTCTCAGTCTCTTTAACTTCTTTAGTTTTCCTCTTTTTCTTTTTCCTCCTCTCCGGAATAAAATTAGAGATCTCCATTCCACTCACATCCACCCCTTTTTTAAGGGCGGCCCATTTCCTCAACAAACCCATTTTTCGTAGAAGAGAGTTGACCGTATCAGTTGGCAAAGCCCCATTCTTAAGCCAATAATAAACTCTCTCTTCATTTACCTTAACTGAAGCTGGTTTATCAATTGGACTATACTGCCCTAAGGATTCAATAAATCTTCCCTCCCGTGGACTGCGAGAATCTGCCACTACGATCCGGTAAAAGGGCCTTTTTTTAGCCCCCATCCTCCTCAGTCTTATCCTGACTGCCAAATACTCACCTCCTTCAGTAATTTAAAATTAAAATCTAAAAATGGTTTTTAACTTCCTTAAATCCATCTTATGAAAATCTTTAATCATCTTTTGCATCACGTAAAATTGTTTCAGAAGCCGATTGACCTCCTGCAGGTCTGTGCCACTACCTTGAGCAATTCTTCTTTTTCTACTGCCATCGATAATCTGGGGTTTGAGCCTTTCCTGCTCAGTCATCGAGTTTATGATGGCCTCGATTCTGGTCAGAGCTTTATCCTCGAATGAGATCCCTTTTAAAGCACCACTTACTCCCGGAATCAGGTTCACCACCGAGTCTAAAGAGCCCATCTTCTTCAGCTGCTGAAGCTGGGTATAGAAATCTTTGAAAGTGAAAGCTTCCTGTCTTAACTTCTTTTCTAATTTTATAGCCTCTTCCTGACTTATTGCTTCCTGTGCTTTTTCCACTAAGGTTACAACATCACCCATCCCCAATATACGGGAAGCCATCCTATCTGGATAGAATACCTCAATCGCATCTAACTTTTCCCCGGTCCCGGCAAACTTGATCGGTTTACTAGTTACTTCTTTTAATGATAGAGCTGCACCTCCTCTGGCATCGCCATCTAACTTGGTTAAGAAGATTCCATCTATTCCTAACTTCTGTTCAAAGCTCAAGGCAATATTTACTGCATCCTGACCGGTCATGGCATCAACTACCAGGATGATTTCCTGGGGTGAAACCTCCTTTTTTATTAAGGAAAGTTCCTCCATCAGCTCTTCATCTATATGCAATCTCCCGGCAGTATCGATTATTGCTAAATCCAATCCCTCTTCTCTGGTTTTAGCAACTCCAGCCAGGCAGATCTTGATTGGATCCTCTTTTGAAGAGAAAACTGGCAAACTGAGACTCTTTCCTAAAATTTTGAGCTGTTCAACTGCGGCTGGTCTCTGGACATCAGCCGCAACCAGTAGAGGGGCTTTTCCTTTTTTGCGGTAGTAACTAGCCAGTTTACCACAGGCAGTGGTTTTGCCTGAGCCCTGTAGCCCGACTAATATCCAGACAGTAGGACCAGAGGAAGAAAACTTCATCCCTGAATTATCTTTTCCTAAAAGCTGAGTCAACTCATCATAAACTATCTTAATCATCTGCTGTCCCGGAGTTATGCTCTTCAACACCTCCTGTCCGATCGATTTAGACTCAACTCTGGTGATAAAATCTTTAACTACTTTATAATTAACATCCGCCTCTAAGAGAGCTCTTTTTACCTCTTTTAAGGCTTCCTTGATATTACTTTCGGTGAGTTTCCCCTGACCCCTAAGCTTTTTCAGGATTAACTCTAATTTATCGCTCAGCTCTGCAAACATAATCTATTAGCTCTTAGACTAATTTACCCAACTTCTGTATGAGTTTACTACCAGCACCTTTTTGTTGGGATATTAAAAAAATAATATAATAATCCCTATATAAAAAGCAAGTAAAATTTAAGCTTCCCTTAACTTTTTAATAATCTTCTTATAATCCTTGCTTTTGAAAATCGCATCACCTGCTACTAATATAGTTGTCCCGGCGTCTTTCACCTTTTTGGCAGTGTTCTGGATTTATCCCCCCATCCACCTCTATCTCTACCTTTAACTTATTATCCTGAATGAACTTCTTAGCCTTTTTAATCTTCTTTATAATCGAGTTTATGAACTTCTGTCCCCCGAATCCGGGATTTACGCTCATAAGCAAAAGTAAATCAATCTCTCCCATAATAGGCTTAGCCAGACAGAAAGAGGTTCCGGGATTCAGCACGCATCCGTTTTTTATACCTAAGTCTTTAATTTTGGTCAAAGTCCGGTGGATATTTCTATTCCCTTCTGAATGAACAGTAAGATAGTCAGCTCCAGCTTGAACGAATTTTTCTAAGTATAAATCTGGATTCTCAATCATCAGATGAACATCTAAGGGGAGTTTGGTGCACAACCGGACAAAATTTACCAACATTGGTCCGAAGGTGATATTGGGAACAAAATGACCATCCATTATGTCCAGATGGATCAGGTCTGCCCCTGCTTTTTCGACCTTTTTTATCTCCTCTTCTAAATACCTGAAATCTGCAGATAGGATTGAAGGTGCAATTTTAATCAATTTCTACCTCTTTTTTGATTTTTTTGACTATAGCCTTTTCACCTTTAGCCTATAACCTGCCTTCTCAATTGCTAATTTTCGCAAGGCTAAAAAACTTGCTTTACACTCTTTCATACCACAGCTTTTAGCTATTAGCTACTTGCTACGAGCTACCAGCTATTTTAGTCAGTTGTACTCACCTCTAACTCCACTATGCTCCCTTTCCTGACCTCAGCTCCTTCCTTGGGAATCTGGTTTAAAACTGTTCCGGGTAGAAGTTTATTCTTTACCTTATATTTTATCTTGCCTAATTTTAAACCGAAATTTTCGATCTCGGATTTGACCTCTTTAATATTTTCGCCTTTAAATTTCGGAACCTTAACCACCTCTAAAGTATCTCCCTTATTAATCAGAACTCTGATCTCCATACTCAAAGGGACAGTAGTACCCGCAGATGGGAAGCTTTCTATCACCTCATCCGCAGGTAAACTGTCAGCCGATATGAAAACCGGCTCGCCAATTTTCAATCCACGCCCCTCTAAGGCTAATTCAGCCTGCCGTAGAGTCATCCCTTTAAGCTGAGGGACAGTAGCTTTCTCCCCTCCTTTGCTCAGGACTACTTTGATTTTCCTTCCCTTTTTTACCTTCGATCCTGACTCGGGAATCTGGGATATGATGGTCCCGGCAACCCTTTTCAGATCATATTCTTCCCCTATGACCCTTAATTCCAGCACTTTGTCTTTGAGTATGGTGTTAGCTTCCTCCGGGCTCAATCCTAATAAATCTGGAACTGTTGACTCCTGCCCTAATCTAACGAATAATGGCATCAGAATCTGATCAAAAAGAAGTAAGAATAAGAGAATTGCTAAAATGAAAATTCCAGCTCTTATGAGCCATTTATTTTTAATAAATCTGGTAAACTTAGCTTTTATTTTCTCATTATCCATATAAGTAAATATAATCTTTCAAACCTCGAAAGTCCAAAAATATTATAAATCTTTTTAGTCCGTAGGGGCGAGGTCACCTCGCCCCTACAATACAGGTCAGTCTAAAAATTATGCAATATAAAAGATCTAAATTACTTTTCTGAGTTTCACTGCAAAAGTTCCATCCAAACCGTGAAGGTGAGGATAGGTTCTGACATATCCTTTTTTATTAACAACACTTTTGTCAACGAAATCTGAAGCATCTTCCTTTATAAAATTCTTTCTTTGCTCCAGGAATTGTTCGATAACCTTCTCATTTTCTTCTTCAGCCAAACTACAGGTAGTATAGACAATCACTCCATTTTTTTTAACGAGTTTTGAGGCATTAAAGAGGATAGCAGATTGAATTTTTGACAACCTTTTTATATCCTCTTTCTTCTTTTGCCATCTGGCATCTGAATTCCTGCCTAAAACTCCCAAACCCGAACAAGGGGCATCGATTAAAATCTTATCCACTGGCTCAGTTGAATAACTCCGGGCATCTCCGATCTGAAAATCGACATTTTTAACCTCCAGCCTCTTACAATTCTCTTTTATCTTCTCCATTCTATCCTGGCTTACATCTAAAGCTATTAATTTACCGGAATTTTTCATTAACTCTGCTGAGTAAGTTAATTTCCCCCCGGGAGCAGCACACATATCCAGAATCGTCTCCCCGGGTTTTGGGTTCAAAAGCATGACTGGAAACCCCGCGCTTTCATCCTGAGGATAGATATAACCTTTTGAGAATAGAAAAAGATATTCTAAATCGATTTTCGATTCTATCCAGTAGAAGTTATTTAAGAAATCACCTCTTCTATATTTTATATTCTTTCTATCCAGCGCTCCCTCTAAATCCTTTTGCTCAATCTTTAAGCTATTTAGTCTTAAAGAGAGCTTAGCCTTCTGGTTAAAAGCCTCACACAGCTTGATCGTTCTTTCTTCCCCTAATTGCCTGAGCCAATCTTCGATCATCCAGTCCGGGAAAGAATGAATCGTACCAATGGCTTCAACCTTGTCTTTTTCCATCGAAGGAAAGGTAACCCTTTTTTTATCCCGGAGATAATTTCTTAATACCGCATTAACTAAACCAACTATCCCCTTATGCCCGAATCTCTTAGCTAATTTAACCGATTCATCCACAGCCGACCGATCCGGTACCCGGTCTAAATATTCTATCTGATATAATCCCAGTCTTAAAATGTTCCTTATCCAGGGAGTCAAATCTTGAATCTTACCTTTAAGAAAAAAACTGAGGATATAATCCAGCCTTCTTCTCAGCTTGGTAACCCCATTTACCAATTCCCGAATAAACCTATTATCTAAAGATGATAGTCTGAGATTTTTTGAATATTTCTCAATCGTCTCATTCGCAAAAGCAGATTTGGTTTCAATATCATATAAGATTTTGAGAGCAACTTCTCTGGGATTTATCTTTTTCATTTTTTTGTTTTTATCTTTCGTAGTGCGACCCTGCTTGTCCCGCTGTAAGCGGGATCAGGATCGCTTGCTTTTTCGTAGGGCAACCCTTCAGGGTTGCTTATTGTTTTGGTAGGTCAGATATTCTTGTCTGACCCTAAAGAACAGACAAGAATGTCTGTTCTACCGCTTTTATTCCTTTGAACTTTTAAACCATTGAACTTTTGAACTTTTTTAAATGACCTCCATAGGCGACAATAATTGATCCTGCCTTTTCACAAAAAGCCCTGCCCTTTTTATCAACAAACTCAAGACTTCCTTCTCCTTCATCCCGAAGCCGTAGATTAAAACCTCCTGAGGTCTTGCATGACCGGAACTGCCCACCGATAAAAGCATTTTTAAGGTAGAACCTTCGTTTTCAAGTTTAAAGATCTCAAATCTAATATCCACTTCCCTCAACTCTTCTTTAGAGACACGGGAAACCATCAAATTTCTTTGTGAGAGGGTATATTCTATTTTTTCTGTTATTTCCGTTTTAGCAATAGGTAGTTCTACTTTATAAAAAGCCGCATTTATAGCCGAAGATAATGATTCCGCTTTGGTAAAAATAGTTTTAGCCTCTAAGATTTTGAAACCTGAAGGTAGAGCTTTATTTAATTTTAACAAAAATTCATTTGAAAAAGGCTCGGTTAATTGTAAATCAAGATACTCGGCTTCTGAGATGAAACCTAAAGGAAGAGGTGGACCAAAGGCAATTTTAGGATGGGGATGAAAACCCTCTGAATAGGCAATTGGGATGCCGCAACGCCTGATTGCCCGCTCGAAAGTTCTGAGCACATCTAAATGGGAGGTAAATCTAACTTCTTCACCTTTACTCCATCTCAATCTGATTTTACTTCGAGCAATCGTCGCAGTTGACACTGGAGCAATCTTTTTTTTCGTTCTGCCGTAACTATCCTCATCTTCTTTTTCAACCTTTATGGTTTTGCCTGTGATCTGCTCTATCTCTGGCTCCTTTTCTTCTATTACCTTTTCTGAGCTATAGGCTCTTTCTCTTTCCCTTTTGAGAAAATCTTTACTTATCCCTTTATCTACATGCTCCCAGGGTAGAGGTTCATTAAAATCTCTTTGCCTGAGATACTCCTCAGGATTTATTTGATTCTTTTCAAAAGCGTTTCTCCAGAAAGCGTAATTGAAAAACTCAGTCCAGGCATCTAATCTTGCTCCACTTTTCCAGGCTGAATAGATAACCTTGCCAAGTTTTCTATCCCCTCTGCCTAAAACCCCCTCTAAAAAGGATACCAGAGGGTCCCGATAGCTTACTTTTAAATTTCTGAAATCAAGTAAGTCCCTGAGCAGATAAATCTTTTTCTCGATTTCCTCGACTTTCTCCTCTTTCTCCCATTGAAATGGTGTATGTGGCTTGGGAGTAAAAGGAGAGACGGTGACATTCAGGCTTTTCCCCGAACCAAAATTTTTCCCGATTTTAAAAACTTTTCTCACCAGCTCTGCAATCCCTTTTAAATCCTCTTCGGTTTCAGTCGGAAGCCCGATCATAAAGTAGAGTTTGATCAGATTCCAGCCTGAGGAATAGGCTATCTCCACGCTTTTGAGCAGGTCCTCTTCAGTGATATTCTTTCTGACGACATCTCTCAATCTCTGCGTGCCTGCTTCAGGTGCAAAGGTCAATCCGGTCTTCTTGGTCTGGGTAATAGTTTTAGCAATATCCATTGAAAATGAACCCGGACGTAAAGAGGGCAAGGCGATGGAGATTTTTTGGGATGAAAACTTTTTCTGCAGTTTCTGCACCAACTCTGGTAAGCGGTGATAATCGGTTGAGGAAAGGGAAAGCAAGGAAATCTCCTCCCAGCCGGTACTGGCGATTCCCAACTCAGCCTCTTTCAAAACCTGCTCTACGCTTTTTTCTCTCCTGGGTCTGTAAATCGCAGTGGCTTCACAGAACCGGCAGGCTTGGCCGCATCCTCTCATAATCTCCAGGGTAAGACGGTTATGAGTTGTCTCCATAAAGGGAACCAGAGGAGATGGAGTGTAATATTCCTGTTTCAGCTCTGGAATTGTATTAGCGTTAATCTTATCCGGGACTTCTGAGATTTTCGGTGAAAATCCTGCGAAATGATTATAAGAATTATACTTCGGCTTATAAAAAGTTGGAACATAAACCCCCTGAAGTCTGGAAAGCTCCAACAGTAACTCGCTTTTCTTTTTACCCGTCTTTTTCTTCATCTCTATTAAATCCAAAAGCTGATTTATAATCTCCTCCGCATCGCCGATGACGAAAAGGTCAAAGAAATCTGCCATAGGCTCCGGGTTAAAAGCAGAAAACCCGCCAGCTATTATCAGAGGAAAATCCTCACCCCTTTCTTCTGAGAAAACAGGTATTCCAGATAGTTCTAAGATATTCAGCACACCGGTATAATTCAGCTCATAGCTTAATGAAAAACCGAGGACATCGAATTCTTTTAAAGGAGTAAGACTTTCCAGGGAAAAAAGCGGGATAGAGTTTTCTCTCAAAATCTCCTCGGCATCCGGCCAGGGCAAAAAGGCTCTTTCACATAAGGTTGCTGGTCTTTTGTTGATTATATGGTATAGAATCTGCAACCCTAAATACGACATCCCGATCTCATAGATATCCGGATATATCAGGGTAAACTTGAGCTTATCCGTATGATCTTTTTTGATAACGTTCAGTTCGTTCCCGATATATCGACCGGGTTTGATCACAAACGGAAGAAGCTCATTTTTAATTCTTTTAGATAAAGTGTGCATATAATCCTTAATCCTCTTATTCCTTCAAAGTTAATATAATCAGAAAAGGATAAAATAGATAAAGAAAAAAGTCGAGAGAAGGCGGGGGTGACCCGTTCTTCAACTCCGCTCAGGATGGTGACAGTTCGATTTCTCTCACTGTCCCTGAGCAAGGTCGAAGGGAGCTTGTCGAACCGCCGGGTCGCCCCTGCTAATTGCGGGTTATCAATCAATAGACCCGGGTTGCCTCAACATGGATCAAAACCCTCACCTTGTTGGCAAGGTGGAGCTATTATCTAACTGCAAATTGTCACTCTTAGCCTGACGAATGCTAATCAGCCTGAGATGGATACCGCTTATATAGGCGAAAAATCTTACGACGTTAATCTCCAAAATATGTTCCTAAGGAGCGTGCAGATTTTATCAAGGGATAATCTAAAGGAACTGTCTTGGGTCCCTGAGCCACGGTTTTTAAAGGCACTTTAACCAATGAACTGTTTTTTACTCCAACCATATATCCAAATTCTTTTTTTACCACCATATCAACTGCCCTAACACCTAACTGTGTTGCTAGTATCCGGTCAAAAGGGGTAGGAGCTCCTCCTCTTTGAAGATGACCCATTACCACAGTCCGAGTTTCAAGTCCGGTTATTTTTTCTATCTGTTCTCCGAGGACAAAACCTATTCCTCCGAGTCGAATTGGATCTGCGCTCTTTTTCACTATCCTTTGTATCACAACTTTGCCACCTTTGGGTTTAGCTCCTTCAGCCACTATCACAATGCTGAACCTCTTTCCCCTCCTGTTTCTTTCTTCAACCTTTTTAGTTACTATTTTAATATCGTATGGAATCTCCGGAATGAGGATAATATCAGCTCCTCCTGCCACTCCCGAATGAAGCGCAATCCACCCGGAACTGTGACCCATAACCTCTAAAATCATAATTCGGTGATGAGATTCTGCAGTGCTATGAATCCTGTCGATCCCTTCAGTAGCAATCCATACAGCAGAATCAAAACCAAAACTAATATCCGTTCCCTTCAAATCGTTGTCAATGGTCTTAGGCACTCCTACAATGAGGATCCCTTCTTTAAACAGTTTGTAGGCTATACCCAGGGTACCATCTCCTCCTACGCAAACCAGGCAGTCAAGGTCAAGGTTTTTTATATTCTGAATTGCATTTTTCGATAGATCTTTAAATTCTATTCTATCCCTCTTGATTACAGGATACTTATATGGATTTGCGGTTTTAGAAGTACCCAATATTGTGCCACCCAGAGTAAGTATCCCTGAAACATCGTTATATTCGAGTTTCCTGTGTCGATTACTTATTAGCCCTTCATAACCATCCTCTATCCCTATAACTTCCATATCTTTCTCCAGGATGGCTTTCTTTGTTACCGCACGTATTACAGCATTTATACCGGGACAATCTCCTCCGCCAGTGAGAATTCCGATTCTTTTTTTCTTTTTCATACAGTACCTATCTGTTTTATTACTTTTTAATTATTTACTACATCATCCATTTAGTCGATAAGTCTACCTCTGTGAATTCTTACCTAAGATACAAGCATGTTAATAAGACTGAAAAAACAGAAGTTAAGGGAAATCATAAGAACAAGTTGAGGGGCTTTTTTGTTCTGTCAGGTACTAGACCTGGTGCGCCTTAGGCTAATCAGGAGAATTTCCTGACATATCACACAAAAGATAAAGTCAGCGACTAAACCGCTTCCATCCCTTTTTTCAAAGCCTCAGTATCTAAATTTATGATCTCCTGCCTGGCACGGGGGAAGACTTTCTTTAAAGATTTTTTAAGAGCATCAAAGGAAATCGCACCGGTAAGCCTGGAATAAGCTCCAATCATCACCATATTGGCGATCTTGGTGGTGCCTAATTTTTCGGCAATCTCATTTGCCTGAATATAATGAACCTTTATGTCATCTCTTTTTGGCTTTCCTGAGATCAGGGAGCTATTTATCAAGAGAAGACCTCCTTTTCTTGCAGATGGTTCAAATTTGGTTAAAGAAGGTTCATTCATAACGATTAAAGTATCAGGATATGCCACCACGGGCGAAGCAACCTCCTCTGAGGAAACAACCACTGAGCAGTTTGCAGTTCCCCCCCTCATCTCTGCCCCATAAGCCGGGAAAAAGGTTACATATTTCCCCTCCGTCATCCCGGCATAGGCTAAAAGAATTCCTGCCGAGATTATTCCCTGCCCTCCGAAACCTGACATTATCACACCTTGATACATCCATTCCTCCAATTTTAAGAGAACAAAATCTAAACTGTCTCCAAGACCTTCTGGGTTTTTACCTTAGCTGTTTCCTTTTTCTCGTCTATGGTTTTATACTCACCTAAAGGGTAATAGGGAATCATCATCTTATCAACATAATCAATGGCTTGCAAAGGAGTCATAAACCAGTCAGTTGGACACTGAGAGACTATCTCAACCAGAGAGAAACCTAAATCCTCCATCTGTACCTGAAAAGCTTTTTTAATCGCCTTTTTAGCTTTTAAAACATTGGCTGGCTTATGCACCGAGACTCTGGCTAAATAGGCTGGAGCATCTAAAGAAGACAAAAGCTCACACATCTTAATCGGATATCCATTAACTCTTGGGTCTCTACCAAAGGGCGAAGTTGTAGATTTCATCCCTATAAGGGTAGTTGGTGCCATCTGTCCGCCGGTCATACCATAAATAGCATTGTTTACGAAGATAATGGTTATCCTTTCTCCCCTGGCAGCTGAATGAATCGTCTCTGCCATACCGATCGAAGCCAAATCTCCATCCCCCTGATAGCTGAAAACGATACAATCCGGTTTAACCCTTTTCATCCCGGTGGCAACTGCCGGACCCCTGCCGTGAGCTGGCTGAATCATATCGCAGTTAAAATATTCATCTGCAAAAACTGAACATCCAACCGGTGCAATCCCGATGGTCCTTTTTCTTATGCCTAATTCCTCAATCGTTTCTGCTACTAATCTATGGATTACCCCGTGTCCACAGCCAGGACAATATCGCATTAAGATTTCGGTTAAACCCTTGGTTCTCTCAAAAACTTTCTTCTCCATAAATCCTCCCAAAAAAGCATGTAGCAAGTAGCTGGCAGCTTTTAAAAAATTCTTCTGTCTTAAATCAACCTCTCATAATGTTTTTAACTACTTCCAAAACTTCCTCACCCGTGGGTATTCCACCCGAAGGTCTGCCGTGTAAATAAACCTTGGCTTTACCTTCAACTGCTAATCTGACATCGTCCACTAATTGACCAAGGCTCATCTCCACAGTCAGAATCTTTTTAATTCGCTCTGAGAGTTTGCTGATAATCTTGGTTGGAAAAGGCCATAAAGTAGTAGGTCTTAAAAGCCCGATTTTTATACCCTCTTTTCTACCTGACATTAAAGCTGATTTTGAAATCCGGGAAGAGGTCCCGTAAGCTATCAAGAGAATCTCCGCATCCTCAACCTCGACCGCCTCGTATTTTACCTCCTTCTCCTCGATCTCTTTGTATTTTTCATCTAATTTTAAAGTCATCTTTTCTAAAAATCCGGGCCTTAAGTCATAAGACCTAATCACTCTTCTTTCCCGACCTTCTGCATTTCCTAAAACCCATTCTTTCACAGGTAATTTAGAAGGATCAACCGGTTCAAAATCGAACTCTATCGGCTCCATCATCTGACCTAAAAGACCATCTGTAAGAACCATAGTAGCTATTCTGTACTTTTCAGCTAAATCATAACACTTCTTCGGGAAATTACCCATTTCGGAAACTGAATTGGGTGCAAAAACTATTACCCGGTAATCACCATGTCCACCCCCTCTGGTAGCTTGATAATAATCACCCTGAGATGGGGCAATATTCCCTAAACCCGGTCCTCCCCGCATCACATTTGCATAGAAGATTGGAAGATTAGCACCTGAAATATAAGAAATCCCTTCTTGCTTGAGACTTATACCAGGACCGGAAGAGGAGGTCATAACTCTGGCACCACAGGCAGAAGCACCAAAAAGCATATTTATGGCCGCAACCTCACTTTCTGCTTGAATGAAAGTTCCACCAACCTCAGGCAGTCTCCAGGAAAGGTATTCCGGCACCTCGTTCTGGGGAGTAATTGGATAACCGGAAAAAAACCTGCATCCAGCCCTTACCGCCCCTTCAGCTAAAGCCTCATTCCCCTTCATCAGTAACTTTTCACCCATCTTTAAACTCTCCTTTAGTTCATCAAAAAATAATCACTTATAGACTTCTATTGCCACATCCGGGCAAACCAGAGCACACAGGGTACAGCCGGTACATTTTTCCGGTTTAACCATAGTCGCAGGATAGTATCCGGTAGAGGCAAACTTCTCCGACATCCCGATAACCTTGTAGGGACAGGCTACCACGCAAAGCTCGCACCCTTTACATCTTTTGATATCTACTTCGATCCTCGGCATATTGACCTCTTTTGATTTAAAAAACAAAAAGATTAGATCAATTTAAAAAAATAAATCTGAAAAGCAAGCTTTTTTGTAACTTTTCTCGCAAACTAAAAACCGCCAAAAACAGATTAACTGGCGGTTATCAGGTAATTCAAATTTTTCTATTAAAACCTCTAATCTATAATAAATTACTTATAAAATCTATCCTGATTACATTTGCATACGCTCACATTTTTTCCCCTGAACTTCCAGGAGCCGTTATCAGCTTTGACCGATTCAACATACAGGATTGGTTGTTTAGCTCCACCACATTTTGGACAATAAACCACATGCTTTTCTTTTTTGACCTTTTCCGCAAAGGTCATCTGTTTTCTGGGCATATATCTCCTTTAAAATCTAAATTTTAAATCTTGAATCAGCTTTTCACATTCTTTTCGGATGAGCAAAGCTTGATAAATCAACTCAGCTTTTTTATATTTGGAGCTTTTTTTAATCAAAGCGTCTCTAAATTTTTGCTCTGCTACTTTGAACTCCTTCGATTTTAGAGACTTGATACCATCTAAGAAAAGCTTGTCATCCTTTTCCATCAACCTACCTTAATTTAAAACGTTTTCAGGGTAAAGCTTATTTGAAAATAAGAAAATAATGTTCGATTTAATCTATTCCTATCTTTTTTTGTCTGAGGATTTTCCTGAGCCTCTCTAAATAAGGCTCAACCTTGTATCTATTCTGTTTCAAATAGTAGATCAGGGAGGCAGTGAAGAATTCATCCTCTTTTGAAGGTTTAACCTCCAGGTTCTTTATCTGGTAATCCAGGATGGTGAGCAGATGGTCCTTGGGTTTATAAAAATAGTCCATCAGGTCAAGCTGATAACTTAACGCTCTTTGATACCTCCCTTTAAGATCAGTTCCACCTTTATCTATAGCCCCTATCTCCTCTTTTAATTTAAGTAAAGACTCATCCAACTGCACGAAATCAACCAACCCTAAAGGCGTATATTCCCAGCCTCTTCTTCTCAGATTCTCCCTGATAAAGGAATTTGCCTGTAGTAAGATTTTCTCTTCTCTCTGATAGAATCTTTCATCTTTACCTAATATCTCTTTATAGTCTCTCATCCTTTCTATACACTCGATTACCCTTTGTATGTGTGTTTTTTTAATAGATTTGGAATTAAATTCTGCCCCTTCGATTTTTAGCCAGTTCTCCAAGCCCTTAAACCTTTCTTTTATAAGCCAGTAATCCTTGCTTTTACCCAGGGCTATATCCTCCAGGCTTTCGATCTTTTGATCTAGCACCCATTCCTCTTCCTCTTTTCTAACAGTCTTTTCTAAAAAACTATCGATTGACTTCTTAAGATTCTCCAAAACCTCTTTTAATTCCACAGGTTCATTCCTCACTATATTTTTCTAAACTGCGGTTGAACTGTTCCAGGAGCTTTTCCAGCTTGTCAGTTTTCATCTCCAGACTCGGTTTTTTAACCGTTTCAATTAGCCCCGCCAGATAAAGACCTGCTAATTTTTTCAAAGTCTCGATCTTATCCGCTTTCGAATCATCCAAAATCTTTTTAATATCCCGATGACCATCCACCAAAGTTAAAAGATTCCATTCCTCAGACTTAAAACTGATATCCTTCCCCCTTTCATCCTCAGTTGGAGCCAAGCCCAGAACCGTATCAAAAGGGGGTAGTTTTTTCTTCAATCTTTCCAACTCATCTGACCTTCTAACGCTCTCTAAAATCAAATTCTCAGTGGAAATCTTTATGGTTATCTCCTCCTGAGTTGGGAATCTATTCTCATAAAATTTGAAATTCCCTTTTTCCCATTTAAGGAGATCGTAGATCACCTCTTCCACCTGCAGACGCACCAGCTCCTCTAACTGTTTTCTGGTGATAAAATTTTCCAGGATAAGGAGCTCCCCGATCCTTTTCTTCCCTTTAAGCTCTTTCTGTATCTGGGTAATCTTCTGTAGCTGAGCAGGAGTTATTCTCCCTTTCTTGAGGAGTAACTCTCCTAATCTGAGACGGTTATAGGGGTTATGGGCAAAGATAATGTTCCCCTCGCGGAAATAGACCATTATCACATCCTCCCCCCTTTGCACTCCCAATGTCCCGCTTTTCCTGCAGGCGCTCAAAAGCTGAAAGATATCTGAAAGCTGAAATTTCTCTACATCACCTTGAAGTTCCATAAGTCTTATCCACCAGTTCAAATAAAGATTTCTCAGGTAATCTATACTATTAATTCGGAAGGATAAGCGAAATCCTTAAGACCCTAAGCGATCTTAAAATCTGAAAATCTATATAATGCATCCGAGAATATGAATTCCTGAATCAAATGTCATTGCAAGGAGTCTCGCCAAAGGCGGACGACGAAGCAATCCGCTTCCGGTAGAGTAAACAGATTGCTTCGTTCCGATAAATCGGAACTCTCAATGACAGCATAGGTATCTCCTTCTTGCCCTCTCCGAATTTGGATCCGTAGGAAAGGTGGGGTCAGAAAAAACAGAGACGCATGCTATGCGTCTCTACTAAATTAAAATCTGATTTAATATCAACACTTAGAACAGCCCGAATTTTTTCATCCGGTCTCTGAGAGTATTGCGGCTCACTCCCAAAAGTTCTGAGGTCTTAACCTGGTTACCCTGGCAATACTTTAGAGAAAGATCGAAGACCGTTCTTTCCAGGGCTTCCTCTAAATGGTCGTAGATATGTCCATCCGAATTAGCCAGGATCTTGGGGAAGTTAGGCTCTAAAATCTCGGAGAAAACCTTATAGTAATCTTTTTTGATTTTTTCGAAATCTATCTCCAGCCTTTCCCTGTTTTCGCTATGAATAGGAAAATGCTCTGGCAAAAGCAGTCCGCCTTTGCTCATCACTACTGCAGTATGAATATTATTCTCTAACTCCCGAACATTTCCAGGCCAGGGGTATTTCTGTAAAACCTTTAATCCGGAATCGGATATGCCTTCCACATTCTTACTGATTAGTCTGGCATATTTTTTAAGAAAGTACTCAGCTAAAAGTGGAATATCAGATCTCCTTTCACGCAAGGGGGGTAAATAGACCGATACCACTTTGAGCCTGTAGAAAAGGTCAACCCGGAAATTCCCCTCCTTGATACAATTTACCAGACTCTTATTAGTAGCGGCAATTATCCTCACATCAACTTTTGTGCTCTGGTTACCACCTACCCTCTCAAATTCATGTTCCTGCAATACTCGTAAAACTTTACTCTGGGTCATCAGGCTCATATCTGCGATCTCATCCAAAAAAATAGTCCCTTTATCTCCCTGTTCAAATTTCCCCAGTCTTCTCTGGTAAGCTCCGGTAAAAGCGCCTTTTTCAAAGCCAAAAAGCTCTGATTCCAGTAGAGCTTCTGGCAAAGCCGCACAGTTGACCGAAAGGAAAGGTTTGTCTTTTCTTAAACTATTTCGATGAATTGCCCGGGCTACTAACTCTTTGCCGGTCCCGCTTTCACCCATTACCAGAACCGATGCATCCGTGGGAGCTACCTGACCAATGAGTTTAGCTATTTCCACGATCTCTGGACTTTTCCCTACGATTAAATCTTCTTCCTCTTCTGGTTTATCTCCTTTATCAAAGCTGGATGAATCCCCTCCTCCTTTTTTCTCCTGCAGGGCTTTATCCACAACTTTGGCAAGCTTCTCCAGCTGAAAAGGCTTGGTTACAAATTCATACGCCCCCTCTTTCATGGTCTCTATTGCCGCTTCAGTGGAGATAAATCCGGTAATGACTATCACTGGAATTTTCAGTTCTTTTTCCTTCATCTCTTTCAAGATTTCAATCCCTGACATCCCCGGTAGATTTATATCCAACAAGACTAAATCTGGTTTAAGATTATTAATGTTTTCTAATGCTTCTTTACCATCGGAAAGAGTATGAAGTTTTAAACTCTCCGTATTAAAATAATTATTAATAGATTCACAAATCTTGGGATCGTCTTCAATTAAGAGGATTTGTTTCATTTTATTGTATTTTCAATTTTTTTGAAAAACTCCTAATCTATTAATCGGCAAAAGGAGAAGAATCTTAAAGCAAAATGAGGTTTTTAAGAGGAGTATTATAATAAAAAAAGCCCTCTACGAGGGCTTTTTAAAACAATCACTAATCACCTTTTTTGAATTACTTTCTAAATCTAAACCTGGATATACCACCCAGACCCAGAAGTCCGAATCCCAACAGAGCTAAAGTTGAAGGCTCTGGAATAGGCGGAGTAGGTGGACCAAAAGTGCCAACATAAGTATCGCCGGCATTTCCCCAATTCTCGTCGATTGGCTGGAAATGAACCTTTATATTGAGTGGATTTGTATAGGGCAGGAATCTATCCGCTGTGGGTATTGGTCCTCCACTTCTATGGAAAGTCCAGCTAAACACGCCCATAGTATAACCCATAGCAGGCGGGGGTACACCAGGCTGACCAAAAAGCCTGTAATATCCATCTGCAGGATAAGAACCGTTACCAGTCTGAAAATCTAATCTATGGTCAGGATGACTTCCACCCCATCCAGTTGGCGAACTCCAGTTTATATCAACCCACTCTGAAGGTGAGGCTACTCGACCATTATCCACAGTCCATTTGAATATAGCATCTCTTGCAGGTCCCATATTTGTTAAGGTAAAATCATATCTGTAGTCATTCCCTCCTAATGCTATCAGAGCTACGCTTAAATCAAAAAACTGAGCATAAGAAACTGGCATTAAAACCAATAACAAAACTATCGTACCGAGTAATCCCAGAATTTTCTTTCTCATTTTACCTCCTTATTTTTTTAAGGTCCAGATACATTTTTTCATCTTTTAAAAATAGCAAAAGTGGTGCCAAATAAAAAAAATTTAAACTGTCTTATTAAGTTATTTATTTCTAAGGGGTTAAGTTGAGTAAAAGGATTTAGATTCAGAGCATTTAAAATGTCTTTTTAAACTGTCCAAATCTATGACATTGTTATCTTTCTTTTATGTTAACTATCTATCTTATAAAAGGTTATTAAATTAAAGGAAACTGGACACTTTTAGGTTTCTTTTTGGAGAAATGATGAATAAGAGAATTAATATTGTTTTATACTAAATTTCTTCTTCTTTTTTAAACTTATATTTCTCGATCAATCCATAAAGGGTTGTTCTGCTAACATCTAAATATTTGGCCGCATTCGAGACGTTCCAATCATAGACGTTTAGGGCTTCCAGAATAGCCTCTTTTTCAGCATTTTCCCTTATAGTCTGCAAAGAGAGAGGTTTCTTTGATTCCTCATTTGCGCTGAAGCCGAGATCAAATGGGGTTATCCTTTTACTCTGGCACATTATTACAGCTCTTTTGATTTTATTTTCTAACTCCCGGACATTTCCAGGCCAGCCATATTCTTTTAGCTTCAAGATACTCTTATGACTGAAAGAAAGATTTATTTTATTGAATTCCTTTGAGAACATATTCAGCATGGCATTAGACAGAATAATCACGTCATCATCTCTATCCCTTAAAGGCGGAAGATGGATGTTAATAACACTTAACCTGTAGTAAAGGTCTTCCCGGAACTTTTTTAGCTGAACTTCCTTTTCCAATGGCTTATTAGTAGCTGCAATTATTCTAACATTTAGGGTGATTAGCTCCTTACCCCCGACCCTTTCTATCTTATAGTCCTGTAGAAATCTCAAAATCTTTACCTGTAGAGATAAAGGAAGCTCTCCGATCTCATCTAAAAATACTGTTCCTCCATCTGCATATTCGAACTTCCCTTTTTTCTGAGCATAAGCATCAGTAAATGCACCTTTCTCATATCCAAAAAGCTCTGATTCCAATAGGGTTTCAGGGATAGCTCCGCAGTTGATAGTCACAAATGGGTTATCCCTTCTTAAGCTCTTACGATGGATAGCTTTTGCTACCATCTCCTTGCCAGTCCCGCTCTCTCCAGTGATAAGCACAATTACATCCGTCGTCGCAATCTTTTGTATGGTTTTAAATACCTCAATCATCTTTGGACTGGTGCCGATTATATCTTCAAATATTTTTTCCTCTAATTTCTCTACAAGCTCTTTATTCTCGCGTTCCAATCGCTGGATGTGAAGAGCTCTTTTGATGATAATCTTCAGCTCATCCAAATTTATAGGCTTGGTATAGAAATCACATGCGCCTGAACTTATCGCTTTTAGTGCATTCTCCTCTTCCCCATGTCCGGTAATAACTATCACTTTCAAAAGAGGGTCTATTTGCAGAAGGTCCTCTAGTATATCCAATCCATCTTTCTCATGTTCATAAGGGGAGAGGGCAACATCTAAAGTAACAAGATCCGGTGTTTCCTTCCGAGCAAGCCCTAAAGCCTGTTCCGCATTCGAAGCTAAAAGGATTTCATATTCATCCTGTAATGCCCAGGAAAGCTGAGTTCTTATCCCATCTTCATCATCGACTATAAGAATTTTCTCTTTTTCCATCTATAACTTCCTCACGAATTAAACTTTTTACAGGGGCAGCTCTACCGTAAAAGTAGACCCTTTGCCCTCTTCACTTTCCACCAATAACCTGCCTTTATGTAATCCCACTATCTCTCTACACTGAAAAAGACCAATCCCCAGACCTTTTTTCTTGGTAGTCTGAAAAGGCTTGAAAAGATTGTTTCTGATAAAATCTCTGGACATACCTGCCCCAGTATCTGAAACCTTCAATCGGATTAAGCCGTTTTTCTCATCCAACTCTGTTATTATAGATAAAATTCCTCCCTGAGACATGGCTTCAAATGCGTTAATTATAAGATTTTGAAAAACCCTTTCCATCTGAGACTGATCACATTTCAGCAGAGGTAGAGTTCCCAAATTCAATACCAACTTGATCTGTGTAAAATTTGAAACTTTCATCCTGTCCAGAAGATTTTTTAAAACTTTATTCAGGTCACAGCTTTTCAAGCCTAACTTTATTCCCTCTGAAGCTGAAGAGAGTTTACTCATCAGTTTTCTCATCCTTTCAACTGTATCTGATATGGTTGCCAAAGCACTTTTTTGAAAATCAGGATTTTTAAGCTTTTCATCCGCATTCTGTAGAAGTAACGAGAGCATAGAGACAAAGTTCTTCAGATCGTGCAGGATAAAGGATGATAGTTTGTTGAACGATTCCATCTCCTTGGAAATTATTAGCTCCTCGCTGAGTTTTGCATTCAGTATGGCAATCGAAGATTGGTGTGCTACTCCACCTAAAAAAGAGAAATCTTCCTCGGCGAATGGCTGATTGCTTTCTTTGGCTCCTAAAAGCAAAAGTCCCACCAGATTTCTCTTGGCTATCATAGGGACGCAGAGTTCCAGCTTCAACTCCTCCAGTTGCTTCAAAAAAAGATTACCCTCTTCAGTTGAAAACTTTTTAAACCCCATCTCTTTTATTCTTACTGGTTCTCCATACCGAAAGATCCAATCCAGGAATTCCTCCTCCTTTTTCATCCTGAGGCCTAAAGAGCTTTCTTTCGGATGATAGGCTACAGAAAAATCACCCTTAGATTCAGAAAGGAGGATTACGACATTTTCACTCCGGAGGTTAGTTGAAACAACCCCTGCTACCTCTTTGAGGATCTCTTCCAAGTCCAGAAGTGAAGCGATATTCTCGCTGAACCTGGTCCATTCTGCCCGGTAATCCACTTTCCCCTTATAAAAGCCCTGATCCACAAATCTTTTTATTCTTTCCTTGATTGAGCCAGAGACAACTAATGCAGACAGTATCACAATCACTAAAAAAGCAGCCAGAACGGATAAAAATACACTCAGGCTTCCACCATACGATTGAATCAGTTTAGCAATCAGTCCGACTATGATTAAATACCCTCCGATCAAAATAGCCACAGTCGAGGAATAGACCACCTGTCGGGTGATTTGAATCGAAACACCCTTTTCCTTTAGATAGCGGGTTAAACTTATCGACCATAAAATGCTCAGGAACCCCTGGCTCAAAAAAGCAAATTCTGGAATCCGGACATATAGAAAACCGTAGGTGATCAAATAGATAAGCAACAGTAAAAGGGCCAGGCTGAAGATGAAAGGGAGGGCTAACCTTTTTTTCTCTGCCTGAGTAGAGGAATGGAAGGTTTTCTCCAGATTTAAAATCGATAAGACCGCTCCCGCTAAAAGAAAGATCAGGAAAAACTTACCCTGGACACCTATGTAAAATTCAAAGTCACCGAAAATATCTTTCTGCAAAAGGATAAGTATTCCTTTATTCTGCCAGAGAAGAAAGATAATACTCAGGCAAAAAAAGAGAATGAAGGTGATCAACCCTCTTTTTAGCTCAGCTTTTGAGTCCTCCCGGCCCAGGGTGGAGGAGAAAAGTATCCAGAGCGGAGAGGTGAAAATAAGCCCGCAAGCTAAAAGATAGAAACTGAGATCTGTTTGGATTGGAGTAGTCTTCAAAGAAAGCCAGAGGAATCCTGAGAGGAAAAAGATGAATGCAAGGTTTAAAAAAAGAAATGAAGTTTTGCTGACTCCTCTGATTGATTTAAACAGAACCCAGATTTCACATCCTATCAAGACCAGAAGGGAAAGACCAATGATTATTTGAGAAAAACTAAACATTGAAACCTTTCAAAATCTACACCCCTTATATAACTTTCGTCAAAGATTTTTTCCACTTGAGATTAAAAACCTTTTAATCCATCCCCTGGTCATAAAGATAGAATCGGGTGAGGGTGGAGATGAGGATATAGTTGGCAAGCATAGAGACGAAAATTTCTAAAACCAGAATCAAAAAGACAATCTCCGGATTGAACTTGGAGATAAGGAGAGCCGCTCTTCGGTTTAAAAAGGCGAAAGGAAAAGTTAAAAGATTGGGCAGTAATACAAAAAAATAGGTGCTGAAGAAATTCCTTTTAAAGATGGAGATGCTCAAACCTAAAGCGGAGATGATATTTCTCCCGCTTAAAACTATCGCGGAGATGGTAAAGGCAAAAAGCCCGTAAAAAATTACACCTGATCCCAGACTAAAAAGTTCGAAAGCTAACTCCCTTTTAAAGCTGCCGCTCAAAAATTCCTTACCCACCCTTGAAATTAAAAAGAACCAGCCTATAAGAACTATAATCTCTATCGCCCATATTCCTAACAATAAAAGATATTTGGAAAAAGCAACCTTTATCCCTTCGGTAAGTTTGACCCGGTTATCAGGCAGAAAATAAGAGAAGAAAAGATAAGTCCCCCAGCCAATGGTAAAACTGCCGATGATACCGCTCAACAAAAGATTAGCTCTGGAAAAAATCTTAGGCAAAAAAAGGAAATAGACGGGATAATGCAGAGCAAACTCTCCGATAAACTTTTTAATTAGAGGAATAAAGGTCAACGAAAGTAAAGGAGAATAGAAATTGACTAGAGCTAAAAGCAAAAGTATCTGAATTAAAGCATATAAAACGAAAGGTAACCAGAGTAAAGGTTTTTTAAAGGACCTTAATCCAGCCACATATACGGAGAAGAATAAATTTATTTTCTCTAAAATGTTCATTTTAGTTCCTATAAATGAAGACTATAATCCAGCCCGTATCCACGAATCCGTTCCCGAACCTCTGGACATCTGGTAGCCATCTCAGAAGAAAAGATTTTATTTATTAGGGCCAGCAGACCAGATCAGAAGGATCTGAGACCAGCCCTTCCTGATCATATACTACTATATAATAACAATACTTAGCTCTAATTTTAAGCTGGGAATCATTATAGCTGGTGGTAGATTGCTGGCTGATGATAGATACGCTGATAGTATCTGTTACTCCCAGGGTTGTGTCCACTCTAAAAATCTGATAGAAATCGAAATCGAGATCATGGTTTTGAGACCAGGAAACCCTCAAAGTTATGCTATCCACAGCAGATAAAGACGCTGTAACTTTTGCGGGAGGTTTATTTTCTAAGGTTGTGCCACTTTCTACATTGCTCCCGCTTGAAAGACCGGATTGGTCATAGACATAGACCTTATAATAATAGGTGGTTCCAGAAAAAAGTCCGGTATCAGTAAAACTTGTAGTAGTACTAGAAAGAATTGTATTTACGAGAAGAGAATCATTGCTCACCAAACTCGTTTTCCCTCGATAAATCCGATAAGAATAAAAATCGTTATCCTGATTCTTTGTCCAGTAGATAGTTAATTCAGATTGAGTAGAAGAGGAAAGAGGAAAAAGGAAAACCGCAGTTGGAGGGGATTGAATAGTAACTTTACCCGGAGCAGTAAATGTGGGTGCCTGATTACCGGCCTCGTCTTTAAAATGGCCTGTAACCAGAGCATCTTCCATCTCTGAATTCAAGGGGATAAGATAATCCAGCTCATATACCCCATCTTCAGAAGTCTGGTCTCCATTAGTCCCGTCATCATACAGTTTTATATTGGTAGAACTTCCTAAATCAATTTTGGCTTCCCCTGATGTTTCTCCACTTTCTAATCTGAAATGGATAACCTCACCCGGGTTTTTAGGTTCACCCTGTGTATCCTCAGTCAAGCTCAAAATCTGAGCCTGCATATCCAGAATGATTTTGTCCTGATAGAAGCTGACCGATTCGTTCCCATCCTGGTCTTTATATTTGACATAGACCACCTTCTCACCATCCCCTGATTCTAAAACCCAGCTTCTTGTAGTTGAGAAATTTTCCCAGGAGGAGTTTGAAAAAACCGAATCATTTCCCAAGAGCATATAGGAGGTAATATTTGGAGCAATCAATCTCAAACTGACATTTAGGGAATTAGTTAGCTTACGGTTTTCATTGATGATTATGCCATATAAATTGGGCTTGGCTGAGACGATTTTGGATTTATACCCTTCAAACCCTTTTTTATCTAAAGCAGAGATCTGATAAAAATACTCCTGACCATTTTTTACTGACCGGTCGGCGTATTGAGCAACCAAAGTAGAATCGTATAGTGATGGCGTAGCTCCACTTGAATCTGCTCGATAGATTTTATATCCACCTATTTTCGAGGTATCATCTATCTGCCAGAAGAGATCGATCCTCTGATCACCTACCTTTAAAATGATCTCCCTGGGAGTCGGGGGTATGAAGAAATCCTCATCCGGGCTGGTAGGGCTTTTTATCTTTCTTTCGCACCCGTTTATTAAGATTAAAAAGGGAAGCAAAAGAAGAATCGCAATTTTTCCCTTCATTTTTTTCTCCTTTAAAAATTCTTGGTTAAGCTTAATTTCACCTCTCCGTTTTCAGGCTCAAATGAAATTGAGCTACTCACCCCCAGGCCATCTTTAACGGAAGGGAAAAATACTATTGCATCCATAAGATTAAATCCGTAGGCTGCCGCTGCTAAAATCAAACTAGTCCTTCTAAGATTCTCCGCATCATAAGCCTCTCTCTGTTTTTGATCTAAGATCTGTTTCAGTCTGTGTTTTTCTTCAACATTTTTGGCCGCATTATAATCGTTTTTAGCTGAGATGCAAGCGTCATTCTTATTAGAGAAGTAATCATCTGCTACTACATAAGCTATTGCAGCCCCCAAAGCTGAAAAACTAAAGAGGAAGGCTTTATTTTTCTCACCGTAGTAAAATTGTCCCCATCCTGGGATTAAAGCTGACCTCAAGGCACCTTTTAATCTGGTCTTGGGAACAAGGGTAATAGAAAGGTATTTAGGGGCATTCTCATCTAACCAGATATTGGTTGACCAACCCTCATAACCCTCTTTAAAAGCTTTAACCCTATATCTACCCCTTAAATTCACAGGAAGGGTAACCGGGGTGGTGGCAGTCAGGTTATATTCTCCTTCTAAGAAAACTGTTGCTCCAGCAGGAACTGAGGTAACGACCAAACCAGTCTCAGGTTTTTTCTCTTCCTCCTGAGAAAAAGCAGGCCGGAAAAGGATAAAAATCAGAATTACAAATCCGATTCTGGAGCCACAGGCTCTTATCATCCTTTTAACTTTTAGGTTAATCATGTTTTCTCCTTGGTAATCAACCTCTTTAAAACCTTTATTCAAGATTATTTGAAAATACAGTTTTAATAAAAATAATGCAAGTCTTTTTTAACTATACGGAAATAAAAAAGTCCCGCACTTTTGGCGGGACTAAAGATATCCAAATTCGTTTACTCAACACGCCCCTTTTCCTGTAACTACCACTAAAACCGTCTTGAGCAATATTCTTATGTCTTCGACTATGGACCATCCCTGAATATAATTCAGGTCATGATTTACTTTTAATTTAACGTCTTCAAACGAAGAATCGTAACCATTTTTTACCTGAGCCAGACCGGTTATGCCAGGTTTAACTTTAAGCCGGTGAGGATATCCATCGATCTTTTTCATAAAATCTTTTACGAAATGATACCTTTCCGGTTCTGGGTCCCACTAAACTCATCTCTCCTTTTAAAACGTTGAACAATTGGGGCAGCTCATCTATTCTGGTTTTCCTCAGTACCTTCCCGATATTGGTAATCCGGGGATCCTCCTTTTTAGCCCAAACGGGACCACATCCCTTTTCTGCATCCACCACCATAGTTCTGAATTTATATAGATAGAAAATCTGACCATAAAGATCTTTTCCCCTGCGTTCAACTTTTCTTTCGTTTTTATTTATTTTTATTCCTAAAATCCTTCTATCTTTTCTTCTCTTATTCAGACCTATTCTCTCCTGACGGTAAAAGATCGGTCCAGGTGAATCTAACTTAATCAATATAGCGACTATAAGAAATAAAGGTAAACATAGAAATACGCCCAGTGCAGAACCAAGTATATCTATAATTCTTTTCAGGAGTTTCTCAGCTTTATTTAGATAATAAGCTCCTAAGCTCATTCCTTTTTTTTCCTCAGGGAGCAAGATAAAAGTCAAAATAGAGAAAAAGAGATATAATGTAGATAAAAGATACTCTTTAATCCACATTGAGATTTTATATCTCAATGTTTTAATTTCTCTGTAGATCTTAGAGAAAATCTCAAACTTAGAGGAAGTTAACCCAAGTTCTGTTTGAGTGATGATATTTTCATCAAATCCACCAGGGATTAAAGTTCCTTCTTTAAATTTAGTATTATATTTTTTTTGAGAAATTGTAGATATAGCATTAGACATATTTATTCCCTCGCGCCAGATTTTCTTCTGCACCTAAAAATACTTTGATAATACTTTGAGCAAATAAATTGCCAAATATGAAAACTGGTTAGAATAAAAATTTTATAAGTGATAACAGGGTGAGATGAAGTTGTAACTTATGATTTATCAAAAACTTACAATTGTAGATTTTTTCGTTTTATGTACTGATAAATAAACATAATATAACATATTTTGTTATTGTTAAGCATAATCATATTTTTTCTGCAAATCATTGCATATTTTAGGTAACAACTTACATTACAAAATCTTATCCAATAATGGATCCGTGGAGCTTGAATTCAAAAGGAGATTTGAAGGCTATTGAATTTTGTGTAGTTATTCTTTTTCTCTGCTGATAATTTTAATAATCCTGCTTAAAATAAAAAGAGAAAACACGGAGATAAGAAAGACTATTAATCCAGAAAGTTTATGTAGAAAATCTTCAGCTAATTTCGGACTAACAACATAAGCACCTACAGCTGTTATTAAAATGCGGAAGATA
Source organism: uncultured candidate division Zixibacteria bacterium (assembly GCA_963713865.1). Lineage (GTDB taxonomy): Bacteria > Zixibacteria > MSB-5A5 > MSB-5A5 > RBG-16-43-9 > CAZMZF01. The sequence continues at coordinate 129,346 of OY970208.1, forward strand.
TTTGCACCTATGGCAATTGGGAAAATAGATAAAAATAAGATAAATCTTTTTAAGTTTGACTTAAAGGTAACATAGGCAAAGAAAGTACCCAAAGCCAAAAGAGAAACCAGAGACCTTAATCCGGAGCAAGCCTCAACCACTTCTAAGGAATAATTGGGAAGATAAATTATATTCCCCTGTCTGATAGAAGGAAGACCGATAGAATGGAGGATAAAATAAGACAATTTGGTGGAAAAAAGCTGCATGGGAAAGGCAATTGAATAATAGATCACATAAGGTATAGGAACCATGAAAGTAAGAAAAGCAACCGGAAACAATAGCTCTTTAGCCCATTCCTTGCCGTTGAGATAAAAGATGAGCCCGAAAAGGACAATAATCAGAGAAAATCTTGCTGAAAAATATTCACTCCCCGCAGTACCTATGATATAAATACCCAAACCTGAAAGAAGGATTAAAAACCCCCAGTAGGACCTCTTTTTCTCCAGAGATTTTAATCTATCCTTTTTTTTCCAGATAAGATAAGCGCTGACCAAAGGAACCAAAAAACCATGAGAATAATTAGAATCCACCCACCAATCATTAACTAATCCGATTATCACCTGAAAATAGAGCAGAATAAAAAGAAAAACTAAAACATAAGTTGACCAGTCGAATTTAAAAGAAAATATCTGATCTTTTTTAGTCATTTGCCTTCTCTCGTCTGTCTTCTTTTGAGAAACTATTAAGGCTTATCGGAAAATATACAAAAAAAGAGACGAAAGACAAAAGAAAAATCATCTTTTGAGAAAAATGATCTTGAAACTATATATATTTATTGAACAAAAGTTGTAATCCCACCTTATCGGAAATGTGGGATGTATACCCACATTAAGGATAACGTCAAACTATGTGGAAACAATTATTTTGGTAGTTGCAGGCTTTAACTTGCGAAATCGGAGGATTGAAATTCAACGAGTTACGCCCAAATGAGTGGCTACCATTTCAAAACATACTTTTCACACAATCTGATGTGGGTATACCATATAAGTCATTGGTCAGGGGATCAATGATCAACATAACTTCTTTAAACAGTAATTCCACCTTGCTCATAAGGTGGGATTTAAAAAAAAGATGGGCTTCCTTTCAGGAAACCCATCTTCGCTGTTGGGAGAATAGAGAGAAGTACCTTAAAGTGACCTTTTTGAGCCAAACCGGTAAGCTAAGGATATTCGGTGAGAATCACCCAGGCTCTGATTTGGCGAATAGTTATAATCTATCTCCCAGTTTGAGAATTTGAAACCACCTCCTAAGGAAAGACCAGTCCCTTCGAGTTTCTGGGCAGAGGTCTTATATTCATACCCTAAACGTAAGTATATTGATTCCTGATACCCAAACTCGATCCCCTGTTTTAAGATAGGCTTATCATCTTTAGGCAGATCTAAATCCCAGGCTAAGCTAACCCTATCTTCAAAAATCTTATAACCGAAACCTAAGGTGAGCTTACTGGGAAGAGGCTCTTTCTCTTGAATAAATTTCATCGAGCTGCCCAGGTTAGTATATGCCATACCAAATGAAAATTTACCTGGCTTGTAGATAAATCCAAAATCTAAAGCCATACTCGAAGCCTTCTCGTTCTCTAATTTCTCTTGAATCCCTTTTAAGCCAACCCCTAAAGAGATCGATGGAGATACCTTATAAGCATAAGCAAAGGACAAAACTACTCCATAAGCTGAAAATTCAGAAGTAGGGTTATCTAAAGCATCATATCCCTCAAAATTTCCTAAGTTTAAATAAGTAAGAGAAAAGCCCAGGGTATTTTTCGACTTTATTGGAAGAGAATAACCTAAATACTCATACTTTACATCCTGGTACCACTCGTTATGAACAAATATAATCTCCTGCCGGTCTAATTGGGAAAGCCCGGCAGTGTTCCAGTAAATAGATGTAGCATCATCTGCTATCCCTACAAAAGCACCACCCATCCCTGATGCCCTTGCCCCGGCTCCAATTTTCAAAAAGTTAGCCCCGGTTGATCCTTTTATACCATCATCTAAAAAACCCCAGCTTGTCTGCCCGACAAAGAATTGAGCCACAAAGAAAAAAAGTAGAAACAATCTTAAATTGATTCTTCTACTGCGTAAAAGGTTTCTTCTGATAACTTCTGTCAAATTCTCCCCTTCCCAAAAAGAAAACCGATTAAAGGTACACACCAAAAATCTTACATAATAATATGGCAACTTTTATGCCCTTAAATCGGTCGCTCCTTCTTTATCATCCTTGATTCTTACAACCCTTTTACGGGTAACGAATTAAATTTTAGTTAAGGAATATATATCCTCCTTTAGTATAACTTTTAAACGATAATTTTTAGGAAAACATTGAACAATTTTCAGGTTGTAATAGAAAAATTTTCCTCTATCCTTAAACTCCCAAAAGGATTAAAAGGATTGAACTTGTTTTAAACAGATACATGAGAAAGAGCTTAAATGTTTGATAAATCAGGTAAATTATCCTGCTCAAGGCAGATGTTATTATCCGCCCTATATTTACTGCTGGATGATAACATCCAGCGTCAGCCGTCGCCTGGCTCTGGCAAGACTCCTACCAAAAAAAAGAGCGCATGTTGCATAAAGGCGTGCGCATACCCGCACCGCAAGGCGGTCAGCTGCACACCGGGGTTAGGTGCACCTGCCACTCACCAATCTGACTTTCATCGCAACATAACTCAACTGATATATCGCAACCATGCAAAATTAAGATGTATCCAGAAATCTAGGTGAGCTGTATTACCAGTGATGACGCGGCAATGATGCTGCATGTACCGAGATGTAACATGAACGCTTTTTTTCGCACATCAATCATCCGGTCCGAGCACGAGTACTCGGTCCAGGATACGGCCACGATCTTCCACGCCAGTCCGCCTAAAAGCAGCGTGATTAGTGTCAGGGGGATTATTGATGCTGAGAATACAGCAAGGAGTAACGTCGCGAAAAATAGCAGCGAGAGTGCGAGAACACCATAGCGGCCAGAGAAGTGCGGGCCAAAATCAATAACTATCGTCTTGCGCCCTGCTTTTTCATCATCTACTCTACTAACGAGTTCATCTATCCAAACCCACAAGCCGGTCGCGACAACTATCGGTAGCGAAGCCAGATACACCGTACGTGTGAGGTCACCGACCTGGACAAGGTATGCTCCAAGAACAGGAATCATGCCAAGGCTTTCAGAGATGACGATCTCGCCGCCAACTCGCCGACAGAAATTGAACGGCGGTGCGACGTAGAGCACACCCACGAATAGCACAGTAAGCCCGTAAACAATGAAGATGCTCCTGGGAACACCGTTTGTGTAGAATCAGACCGTTGTTTAGGTGCAGACCCAGGAAGCACGCCACAACAATGCACATACCTGCGTACCTTAGGAGCCGGGATTTAGGCCACTTGGTTGTGGACCTTTTTTCAAATCATGCCTGCAGGAACGAGAATCCGGCGTGGAATAAAATAGTTGCGAAAAGAAACTCAATGGTACCAAGCCACCTGAACGAGAAACCCGGTGGGCGGAGCCAGAATGGCAGCGTCGTGCCCACGAGCGCCGGAAGCAGGGAAGCAGTCCAGTAGCGGAATCCAGCGAAGTGGAGAAATCCAGAGATACCTTCAAAGGGTTCTCCTGCCGGAAGGTTGTCTTGCGCTATTTGGGTCATGTCCCTAACTCTCCTTTTTACCTAAGAATTCTTGTGCACCTAACATCCAGCATGAGCAAAAAAGATTATTTCCCAATCAGTAAAACACCTATCAGAATCAACCCCATCCCAACCCATTTATATAAAGTAAAAGGCTCTTTAAAAACCTGCCAGGAGAAAAGGGCTATGAGAACATATCCGGTGCTCATCATCAGGGGATAGGCAAAGGAAAGATAAGTCCGGGATAACACGACCAAATAAAAAGCCACGCTTGCCACATAGGAGGAAATCCCTAGAAGCACGAAAGGGGTGGTGAAAAAAACCTTTTTAAAATCGGAGATGAGCAAAAGCGGATTTATCACTCCAATTTTATTCATCCCCGCTTTAAGGAAAATATGCCCGCACACGTTTAAAAGGATAGCTAAAAATATTATCACCCATTGAAGCATCGTATTTTACCTCCGGTTAATTTTTTTCTTCACTCCAAAAGTTGATATCGCCCAGTTAACTAAACCCCAAGTCTCCCTGCCTAAGGGAAGCCGGTTGATAAAAGTATACCCGACTTTCTCGATCATCTCCCGGGCAGGTCTGCTTTTAGGCTCAAAAATCTTCCTCAAAAATAAAAGCCCGAAAATCCTTCCCAACCCAGATAAAACGAAAAGTATATGAAAATTAACAAAGTTCTGACCTTTGAAGAAAAATCCAAATCCACTTAAAGATTGAGCAATTACCCCTCCTAAAGCCGAAGCTGCAAACAAAACCAATCCATTGATTGCAGCAATCGAAGCTAAATAATAAACCCTTCCTTTTTGTGGAGATAAAGCTAATACCACATTGAAAGAAGCCAGGGTAAATCCGGACCAGAAAATTCCTCCCATAATCGCATCAATCCATAAAGGAAATATATTCCGGGGAGTTACAAAAAGCCATAAGAAAGGGATAAAGAAAATAAAAAATATATTGAAAATCAAAACCGGTTTGTTGCCATATTTATCAATTGCCTTCCCCCATAAAGGCTGCATAAAAAGACTAATGACCCCGGCTACGATGGAGAATAAAGATATCAGGTAGAAATCCAGATGCAGATTTTTCAGCATATGCGGAGTCCAGAAAGGGGCGGATATTCCGGTAACAAAAGACCAGTAGATAAAAAAATAGATTAAGCTTCTGAAATTTTTATCCGCCAGCGGGATTTTCAGAGTCGAAATTAAGCTTACTTCTTTATGAGGAATCATCTTGGGTTCAGGCTGTCGGTTTAGAAAAAATGCTGCTGTCCAGGCGGATAAAACTGCTAAAAGGAAAACAAACGAGAGACCAGAACCGGTTGGATTTTCTTTGATGTGCTCGTAAATGAAGTCCGGCATATAAAAAGCTATGCCAGAGCCATCCGCTTTAAAATAATCTATGAGCTTAGCTCCGGCAAAATTCGCCCCCATAGTGATGAATCCCAGGACCGTATTTCTAAAACCGAAATATCTTCCCCTTCCCTCTTCCGGAACCAGATCCGACATCCATGAAAGCCAGGCAACTGCTACCAAATTAGCAATGGCGGAGGATAAGGATAAAAATAGCAGAAACATTACTATCTTGATATGATGGCTTTGAGGTAAAAATGGTAACAAAACAAAGATCAAAAAGATCGACCGGAATAAAAGCGAACCAAGTAGATTGAACTTTTTTCTCCGTTTTAATTTTTCAACCACCAGAGCACCGGGAAGTTGAAAAGCCTGAGCTAAAAAGGGAAAAGCTGCTACCAGCCCTAACTGAAAATCGTTTGCTCCCAGGAAAAGCGCATACCCGACTAAAAAAGGGCCTGTGGTCAGAGCAATGAATATAGCCGCAAAAGAGCCCTCGTAAATCGAATCCTTAGCCCCTTCTCTGTTTGCTTCTTATCTAACTCAGCCTGAGCACTCATATCTCTTTCTTCTGCTTTGAATCTATACGAGTTTCAGTGGAGAAAATATCACTTAGAGGATGTTAAGTAAAGCAGATTTTATCTGCAGTTGCTCGATTCATCGAGCTACAAAATAGACAGACAGGAATGTCTGTCCTACCTATTATCCATCATTTACCACCTCTTTAACCTGTAGTTGTTTGATTTACCGAGCAAATATTGCCCAGTAAATTGGGTAACTATTTTTTTGATATTCGGTATAAGACAAGCTCTTCCTCTACGTTTACACAAAAATCTAAACTAAAAATACAGGCAAGATGCCTGTTCTACCATTCCTTCAATAAACTCTGTTTTTTTTCGATTAAGGTTGACAAGATTGCAAATTCTTTTTAATTTTGAAAAGACTTAATCGGTTTACTGAGATCGAAGATAAAGAACAGAGTTAAAATATGAAATTCGACAAATTCATTGGCAAAATAAAACAAGCCGGTAACTCGGCGATTAAGAAAGCTTTAATAAAAAGCGGGAGAAATATGCCTTCTCATCAGAGTCTGATCGATTTAATTCGTAAAAAACTATCCATTTCAAAATTTATGATAGTTTCCAATCGGGAACCCTACGTGCATTTCTACGAAGGGGATACTATACGTCACATCCGTTATGCCAGTGGCTTGACCATAGCCTTAGACTCAATTGCCCGAACAAGTCAGGGTATCTGGGTGGCACACGGGAGCGGGGATGCGGATCTGGATACTGCAGATGCTCAGGGAAGGATTATGGTTCCCACTGAAGACCCCCAATATACTTTAAAAAGGGTTTGGCTTTCCAAGCAGGAGGAGAATGGATATTACTATGGCTTCTCCAATCAGGTCTTATGGCCCCTCTGTCATGTGGCTTATGTTCGTCCAAGATTTGAACTTGAATACTGGAACTATTACCAGAAGGTGAATCAGCTTTTTGCCCGGGCAGTGATCGAGGAGTCAAGAGGAGAAAAAGGTCTAATCTTTCTACAGGATTATCATTTAGCCCTGTGCTCTAAATATATAAAAGAGCTTGACCCCAACCTGACTACAATCCTTTTCTGGCACATTCCCTGGCCTAATCCCGAGATCTTCAGGATCTGCCCCTGGAAAAAGGAGATCTTAGAGGGGCTTCTTTCTAATGATATATTAGGATTTCATCTGCTCTATCATGCGGATAATTTTTTGAAAACAGTAGCCTCAGAGTTAGAAGCTAAAATAGACAATGAGAAATGGGCAGTCATCCGAGGAGAAAAAAGCTGTTTGGTTAAATCCTATCCCATCAGTGTAGATTTTGAAAATATCTCCTCGGAGGCAGAAAAATGGGAGATCGAAAAACAGATCCAGGAATTAAAAAAATATTACCGGCTCAAAGATTCCTTTATAGGAATCGGAGTGGATCGCATCGACTACACCAAAGGCATCCCTGAAAGGCTTAAAGCCTTAGACAAGTTCCTGGAAAAATATCCGCAATATCAGAAAAAACTGACCTTCATCCAGATCGCGGTCCCCAGTCGAGTCCATCTGGATGAATATCAGGACACAATCGACCAGATCGAGAAATTGGTGGAAGATATAAATTGGAAATACTCCCAAGGGCATTGGTCTCCTATAATCTACATAAAAAAACATCACGACTTCCAGGAGATCATCCCCTTTTACAAGATGGCGGATTTCTGCATCGTTAGCTCCCTCCACGATGGAATGAACCTGGTGGCTAAAGAATATATCTCCTCCAAGACCGATTTAGACGGGGCCTTAATCTTAAGCTGCTTCACCGGCTCAGCCCGTGAGCTGGAACAAGCCTTGTTGATTAACCCCTATGACATAGAGAAATTCGCTGATACCATCCAGGAGGCTCTGGAGATGGGAAAAGAGGAGAAGTTATCCCGAATGAAAAGGATGAGGGAAACAGTATCTGAGAATACCATCTATCATTGGGCTGAGAAGATTATCAGCGACTTAGTTAAACTGGGGTAAAATTTATTTATGCGATATTTTCTGGAAAAAGAGCTCATTCAAAATTTAAAGGAAAAGATTAAAAAAGCTGAAAGGATTTTTCTCTTCTTGGACTATGACGGAACTTTAACCCCAATCCGGAGGATACCTGAGCTAGCCTTGCTTTCTCCTTCAACCCGGAAATCCTTAGAGAGTTTGGTTTCTATACCGCGGATTGTTTTAACAATTGTAAGCGGACGGGCTTTAACCGAAATCAAAAGGCTGGTAAATCTAGATAATTTAAACTATGTGGGAAACCACGGTTTGGAGATGAGGGTTGGAGCTTCTGAGTATAAGCTTACTCAAGCCAAAAGGATAAAAGAGAGAATGAGTTCACTATTTCGTAAAATCAAAGGAAAAACAAGACAGTTCTCAGGCATACTGGTTGAAAACAAGAGATTAACTCTGAGTATTCATTATCGTATGGCAAAAGAAGATTGTCTTCCTCCGCTAAAAGAAATAGTCATTTCAGTTGTTTCCCCTTTTAAAAGGAACTATGAATTAAGAGAAGGTAAAAAGGTTTTGGAGATAAAGCCAAAGAGTAAAAAGAATAAGGGCTGGGCGGTGGGTAAAATAATTCAACTATACAATTCTAATCGAAAGCCTAAACCTCTATATTTCTATTTCGGAGATGATCTAACGGATGAGGATGGCTTTAAATTAATAAATTGGAGAAAAGGTTATAGCGTTCTAATAGATAAAAAGAAAGAGCATTCAAATGCTCATTACTATCTGAGAAGTCCCAAAGAGGTTCACCTCTTTTTGAGCTGGCTGAAAAAAATACTAACCCAAAAACAAAGGAGGAAACCTTGGATAACCTGAACGAAATCCTGATTGGCTTGGGAATTGTAGTCCTATTTATTATTCTGGGCTATCTTTCCAGATATATCCTAAAAAGGTATCTCAAAAAATATGCCGCTAAAACTGAAACCCAGTTGGATGATATTTTAATAAAAGCCCTCCACGGGCCAATTATAATTCTTTTTGTTATCGCTGGAATCTGGCTGGGAGGAGACTATCTAAAACTGCCAGAGAAGCTTCACCTGTATCTGATTAAAGGTTTGTTTATCTTCTTAGTAGCTGTCACAGTTTACGTAAGCATAAAAATCATCAATAATCTGATTATCTATTATGGCAGCAGAAACGAAGCTTTGAAGCCAGTTGCCAATTTAAGCCAGAGAGTGGTTCAGTACCTGATCTTAGCCATAGGAATAATAATGGTCCTGGACTATTTCGGTATCTCGGTCTCTTCACTTTTAGCTACCTTAGGAATAGCTGGCCTGGCTGTGGCTTTAGCACTGCAGGACACCTTAGCCAATTTCTTTGCTGGACTTCATATAATGGCTGACCGCCCAATTGCTGCAGGCCATTACATTAAATTAGAAAGCGGAGAAGAAGGGTTTGTGGAGGAGATCGGCTGGAGAAGTACCCGGATTCGCTCTCTTCCAAACAACCTGATCATCATCCCTAATCAGAAGTTAGCCCAGAGTATCGTTACCAACTTCTCCTTACCGGAAAACAGGATGTCATTGCTTCTGAAAATCTCGGTCAGTTATAATGAAGACCCTAAAAGAGTTGAACAGGTCTTAGTAGAGGAAGCGTTAAAAGGAGCTGAGGAGATAGAAGGTCTCCTTAAAGAGCCTGCACCCTTTGTCCGCTTCATTCCTGGATTTGGAGACTATTCCTTGGACTTTACTTTGATCTGTCAGGTAGTAGATTTCGTCTCCCAGTATTATGTGCAGCATGAATTACGGAAAAGGATTTTTGACCGATTTAAAAAGGAAGGAATCGAGATTCCCTTCCCGATTCAAACTATATATTTAAGACAAATAGATAAACCTTTAAATTAAAATTTATCTCAGGAGGGGAAAATGCCAGAGAATCTATCTCAATTTTTTGAAAGGCTGGGAGAGGTCTTAATCAGTATCTTAAATTTCTTGCCAACTTTAATCTTGGCTATACTCCTGCTGATTATAGGCTGGCTCCTCGCTAAGCTGATTCGCCTTTTAGTGATAAGACTTTTGAACATTTTCAAGTTTGACCGTTTGACAAAAAAGGGACCACAGGATGAACTTCGTCAAAAGGACAGAACTAAAGCCAAGGAACTCATAGGAAATCTCTTCTACTGGCTTTTAATCTTCATCCTTTTAACTGTTGTGCTGGACGTGATAGGCTTGAATATCGGAGAACTGGTCTTAACCCGTGTTTCGGAGATACTCCCGAGGGTGTTTGTTGCTATAATGGTTTTGATTTTAGGATTGGTCTTAGCCATCTTTGTCGGAGAAATAGCTCATGCTCTACTTCTGAACACCAGTATTAAACATCCTCAGATCTGGGTTCGGGGAATACGATGGCTCGCTTCAGCATTTGTGATAGTCCTGGCTTTAGAACAATTAGGCTTGGCTGCCCACTTAGTAATCAATTTGATTCTAATCTTAGCCGGAGCCATAGCCTTATCCTTTGCCTTAGCCTTTGGATTGGGGTGCAAAGATATTGCTAAGGATATAATAATCGAGTTTTTTAGGAAAGAAGAGGAAGAAAAATAAATATGGCAAAATCTCCGAAGGTTACTCCTTTCAGGTTTTTTACTTCAGTCCCTTTAGTGGAGCTGACTGGGCAGAAAGCTAAAAATCTTAAAGAACTTAAGGATATAATCGAGGTAATCGATGGCTCCTCCATCTATTTCCATACCCATCATTACGTTCGAGAGCATCATTTCTTCTCCGAGGAATATCCTTCAGATTTTGCCTACTGGGTGGCTGAGATTCTGCAGGAAAAACCATTAGGGGAGAAATTAGCCATCCTGGATCTGCGAGACTTCCCCACTATCCGTTCTTTGAGGGAGAAAATCTTAGGGCTAATCAGCGACTATCTGGATAAAAGCAGAGGGATTAGAGATGTACAGTCAGGGCTTGAGTTCCATTTTTGCAAAACAGTTAGCTTCATAATCTCCACTACTTATCAGGCAAACGATCTTTCGGAATTCAGAAGAGCTCTAGAAAAGGTCGATATTCATTCCCTCTATTACCATCTTATGGAATATCGCATCCGGGAGACCGGAGATTCGAATGACTTTTCTAAATGGATCAGGGATAATTTGGGCAGGGAGACCTTAGCCAAAGCCATTGAAGACCTGGACCCTTATTTCTACCCACTGGAGCAGACCAAAGAAAAGATCCTGAAGATCTTAGCTCGGGAAAGATACTTTGAGCGAGTAAAACATAAGCTTTCCAGCTACACCACCAGCACTGAGGTTGGTAAATTCCTCAAAAGTAAGAAAGGTTTTAACCGGCTTAAGGCCGGCTTCCAGAAATTAATGGGCGGGGAATAGCTCTTATGTATAAGAATATCTTGGAATACGGAAAAGTCATTGGTCAGCAGACCCTGGAGACCATCTTCAGAATAGCTGAGCGACTTTCAGACAAAAAGGTCAAGATGGTCAACTCCACTGCTGTGGGAGGCGGGGTGGCTGAGATCCTTAATCGTTTAGTCCCCCTGATGAATGAATTAGGGATTGAGACCTACTGGGAGGTGATCAAGGGGAATGAGGAGTTCTTCAATATAACCAAAACCATTCACAATAGCCTGCATGGTAAAGAAGAACCTATAACCCCTCATATGAAAGAGGTCTTCTTAGAGGTGAATCGTGCCAATGTTAAGCTCATGAATTTCGACGAAAACTATATCTTTATCCACGATCCCCAACCCATCGCCCTGATCGAGCAAAGAAATAACCATGAAGCCAAGTGGATCTGGCGTTGCCATATCGATGTCTCTTCCCCCTATGAGCCGGTCTGGAACTTTATAAAAAACTATGTGGAAAGATATGATGTCTCCATTTTCTCAGCTCCAAGTTTTGCCCATGAGCTGAAAATCCCTCAGTATCAGATCTCCCCCTCCATAGACCCTTTGAGCTTAAAAAACAGAGAGGTATCTCTTAGGGAGATCGAAAATTTATTACAGAAATATAAAATTGACCCAGAGCGTCCTATCATTACCCAGATCTCCAGATTCGATAAGCTCAAGGATCCTTTAGGAGTGATCGAGACTTATAAATTGGTGAAAAAAAGCATCGACTGTCAACTCATCTTAGCTGGAGGAACTGCAACCGATGATCCAGAGTCAGTGGAGATCTTGCCTCAGATATTATCCCGGGCAGAAGGAGACCCGGATATTCATATTATCGAGCTTCCTCCGAATTCCGATTTAGAGGTAAATATTTTACAGCGAGCTTCTACCATCATCCTTCAGAAATCCTTAAAAGAGGGTTTTGCCTTAACTGTGACCGAAGCTTTATGGAAGAAAAAGCCGGTGGTGGCTTCTGCAGTAGGAGGAATTCCTTTACAGGTGATTCATAACTACACTGGACTTTTAGTCCATTCGATTGAGGGTGCATCTTATAAGATAAGGTATCTTCTAAATAACCCTGCCCTGGCAAGGAAATTAGGAGAAAACGGACAGCAACATGTCCGGCACAATTTTTTGATCACCCGCCATCTGAGAGACTACCTATTACTCCTCATAGCCTTGAATCATCCCAATCAGAGCATAATAAATTTAGGATAAATTTGAGCCTGTAACTGCTCGATTCATCGAGTAAAGTTGCACGATAAATTGGGCAACTACAAAAAAGACAGGCAAGGATGCCTGTCTACAACTTCCCTATCTACTGTATGCTGTCTACTGTCTACTAATTCGCTACCTTTTTCGCCAGCCAGCTTTTCTCTAAATAAATCGCTTTCTGCGGGCAGAGTTCCTGACAGCACATACAGTTGACGCATCTGGAATAATCAAACACCGGTCTTGTCTTCCCCGGAGAGATAGTTTTAAGGGGGCAGTTCTCTACACAGATATTACAATTGGTGCAGGTGCCATTATAGATATTCGGACGAACCCAGATCAAAGGTCCGATTATATCCACTAAAAACTTGGGTACAAGTTTCAGAAACCTATTAGACGGCAGTTTGAAAGAGACAGGCTTAATATTTTCTATCTTTTCACCGGCAATTTCAATTTGAGAAAAATTGGCTATACCCAGACCTCTTTTCACCGCTATTTTAGTAGAATCTACCTCTCCTTCTTTAAAACCTAATACTTTTGCCGCTACTGTATCCATTGCCACTGCATCCTCGCCAGCTAAAAGAAAGCCTAAATATTTAGGCTCACCCGAAGCAGGACCATCCCCCTCCATCCCTACCACAGCATCCACTAAAGTAATTCTTGGCTTTACTAAAGAGAAAATGTCAACAATAACCTCTGCGAAATTTTCTGGCTTGGGTGCTTCCTTATGATATTCACCTTTCCTGAAACCGGGAATTACCCCAAACATATTTTTAACCCCACCGGTCATTAAAGTAAGCGTATGAGTCTTAAGCTTGGCTAAACTAATTATAACATCTGCTTCCAAAGCCGGGCGGGCAATATAATAACTCTTACCGGTTTGAGATATTCTTTTTTCCACCCCTTTTTCCTCAAATGAAACCAAAGGTACTGAACTATTCTGTGAGGCCAGGCTCATCTGGGTATTGTCCCAGACCCTTTTTACCCCTCTATCTGCACCACCTGGACTGTCTCCGATAAAAGGGATAGCCTTTAAAGCTAAAACCTCTTCTGCTACAGCCTGAACAATTGTTGGATGGGTAGTGATGGCACGGGATGGATCTTTGGCTGACAGAAGATTGGGTTTGATTAAAACCCTATTACCAGGTTTGACAAACCTATGCAACCCTCCCAGATTTTCAAAAGACCTTTTTACTGCACCTCTTGTATTATCCAGAAGGTAATCATCACATCTTTCTATTGAAACTCTGCTCTTCATCTTTATCATCTCTTATTTCAATTCCCAACGGGTATCCTCGCCCTGCCTCAAGGTAAGATCGACCCATGTTGGTGGCAATATGGGTCTAACGATTTTCCCGTTTCACATCTTCCATCTAATGTCTTACTTCTTACGCCTTACTTTTTACCTTTTTAATTCTTACCTTTACTATCCTCTGCCCTTTCACCCTTTCTACCTGAAAGCTCAACCCTTTATATTCGATCATTTTCCCCTCCTCCGGAACCCCACCTACCAGATCATAGATTAAGCCACCTACTGTCTCAAACTCTTTTTCCGGTAGATCTAACTCCAGGAATTCATTAAGGTCGTGAATACTTACCTTTGCCGCAACCTTAAAGTTATCTTCATCGACCTTCTGTATGGGTGGGTCGCTTTTATCATACTCATCCTCTATCTCACCTACGATCTCTTCTAAAATATCCTCCAAGGTTATCAGACCAGCGGTTCCGCCATATTCGTCCACTACAATCGCTAAATGCACCTTCTCTTTTCTCATCTCCTGCAGGAGCTCGTCGATCTTCTTATTCTCCGGGACAAAATGAGCTTTGCGTGCCAATCTTGACCAATCTACCTTTTCCTTATATTCTTTTTCTCCCAGGAAAAGGTCTTTTACAAATACGATTCCGATTATCTGATCAATAGACTCACGGAAAAGAGGAATGCGAGAATGTCCTTTCTTCTTTACCAGCTCTCTAATTTCCTCTAAGAGTGTGCCTTCCTCTATACAAACCATATCGATCCTGGGTACCATTATTTCCTTAACCCTTGTTTTCCCTAATTCGAAGATGCTGTGGATCATCTTTTTCTCGTCTTCTTCTAAGGTCTGAACCTTCTCCCCTTCTGCAAAGGCTAAAGATTCCATTGCCTCTTCAACTCTTTCTTCTTTAGTTTTCCTGGCGTCTCCTAACCTGTAAGGGTATTTACAGGCCCTGATCAAAAGTTTAAGCAGAGGGTTTAATATCTTCCGGGTTAAATTCATTTATTATTCCTTACTTTGTGTTAGTACTCCAACCAAGGTAAATTTTGGGAGAGAACTGCTGGAGTGTGAAGCTTTAGCTTTACTTTTTGGCAAACCTAAAGGTTCGCACTCTAAAAACTATTTTTTTAAATCTCCGTGTAAATGTTCCAGTGAATTAAGAAAATATATACTCCTCTTCTTTTTCTCTCATCCTTTCTTCATCTTTTTTATTCTTATGTTCATATCCTAAAAGATGTAGAACTCCGTGAGCAACCAATCTTTTCAATTCCTGTTCAAATGGCACCCGATAATATTCTGCCTGATTTATGGCTTTATCTACAGATATATATACTTCTCCCAGGAAAGTACCTTTGCCTTTTAAGGTATCCTTCTCTCTGAAACCAAAAGAAAGCACATCCGTAGTCCCTTTCCTTCTGGTAAATCTCTGATTCAGTTTTTTCATATAACCATCAGAGACTAAAATTATATTCAAATCACCTCTTTCTTTGAAATCTCTTAAGATCTTCTGAGCTAATTTTTTAAAAGATAGTAGTTTTATCTTTGAATCAGACGAAATATTCTCAATAAATACCGGACACATCTAACTTTCCTCTACTAATTCCGGATAATCGATCCGGGGATGGAAAACTCCGATCAAAATGGGTAGGAAACTCTCCTCGATGATATGCAGGTCCTTTAAGGTAAGCTCGCACTCCTCTAATTCACCCTGCTCAAATTTATCCATCATTATCTTTTTGATCAGACTCATTATCCTGGCAGGTTTGGGCTCCTCTAAAGTGCGGGAGGCCGCTTCAACTGCATCCGCTATCATAAGGATGGCTGCTTCTTTGGAACGAGGTTTAGGACCAGGATACCTGTATTCAACTTCTTCAGTCTCAGTACCTCCCTTCTCTAATGCTTTTTTATAGAAAAAAGTCATCAGGGTCGTGCCGTGGTGTTCACGAATCAGATCGACTATTTTTTTGGGCAGTCGTTCTTCTTCTGCCAGCTCAGCTCCCTCCTTGACATGCGATTCCAGGATCAGAGCACTCATCGAGGGTGTAAGCTTCTCGTGCTTGCTCTTTGCTCCCATCTGATTCTCCACAAAATATTCCGGTTTCTCGATTTTACCTATATCGTGATAATAAGCCCCTACCCGTGCAAGAAGAGGATTCGCACCTAAGGATTTGGCTGCTGCCTCAACTAAATTTCCTACCACTATGCTGTGATGATAGGTCCCCGGGGCTTCCAGAGCCAGCCTTTTTAAAATAGGCCGATTCAGGTCTGAAAGCTCCAGCAGAGTAACATCGGTAGTGATATCAAATAGATATTCGAAGATCGGCAGAAGCCCCATAGCCAGAACTGTGGATATGAAACCGTTGAAAACTCCATATCCACATTTCTCTAATATATCCTGAGCTACCGTCCCTTTTAAGACTTCAAAAAAATAGACCATCACTAAATAGCTTAAGGAGATATAGAGCATCGGCCGGTAAAACTTGGTCCTTTCCTTTACTCCTCTTATGCTGAAAGTCGCCACGCTCCCCGCCACAACTGATAAAAAAGCTAAATTGAAACTTAGGTTGAAAACGATTCCCAAAAGGAATCCTATCAGAAAACTGTAAACCAGACCTATCTCATATCCTAAAAGGAGGGTCAAAAGCATCGAGCCCAGGGTAACTGGTATGAGATAAAAAGAGAAATTCCACTGGAATACCAGAAAATACGCTAAAGCCAGCTCTATTACTATCAGGAGTGCTATCATCATCAATTCAGAGAAGCTATCTAAAACCTCTTTTTTCAATAAATAGAGGAAAATCAGGAAAAAAAGAAAAGCTGATAGTATCAGAACAAAACGAATCAGAAAAGGTAGGATAACCTGCCAGGGAGTTAAAAACAGCTCCTGGTTTTCCGAAAATTGATATATAGGCTCTAAGGGGAAAAGAAAGGTTATGAAAAGCACCACAACTAACCCCAAGCCAACTCTGGGAAAATAACTCAAAACACTTTTGTCCTTTTTCTTTTCTCCATTTAAAAATAAAATACCCTTAAGCTTTCTTTTTAATTTAAGCAAATCACTCATATAATCTTCTTATCTATTTTTTACATTTCTGTTTTCCGACGGGTCAGGGGACCCGACGAGCACACGCAATTTTGTATGTTTCCTAACCGACTTTAGCCAGGTCTCACTAATACCACTAAAGTGACTTTAAACGATTTTAAATCTTTTCCCTTTGAACTGTTGAACTATTGAACCTTTGAACTTTTATTGTTTTTCTGCCTCATATCTATCATAAGCCTTAATGATATCCTGAACCAGTTTATGCCTGACCACATCCCTTTCTGTTAGATAGATAAATTCTATCCCTTTGATTCCGGCTAAAATCTTCTGAATCTGCACCAGGCCTGATGCTTTCTTATCCTCTAAATCGATCTGGGTTATATCCCCGGTTATTACCGCTTTGGAATTAACTCCTAAACGAGTTAGAAACATTTTCATTTGAGCCACAGTGGTATTCTGAGCTTCATCTAAGATAACATAAGCGCTATTTAAGGTCCTGCCACGCATAAAGGCTAATGGCACTATCTCGATTATCCCCAACTCCATCAATTTTCTAATCTTTTCGGCAGAAAGCATATCATGCAGAGCATCATAGACCGGACGCAAATATGGGTCAACTTTAGCTCTGATATCGCCGGGAAGAAATCCTAAGCTTTCCCCTGCCTCTACTGCCGGACGCACCAAAACTAACCTGATCACCAGTCTATTTTTTAAAGCCGCTACTGCTTTAGCCACTGCTAAATAGGTCTTGCCCGTCCCTGCAGGACCAATGGAGAATACGATATCATATTGATCCATTGCGCGAACATAATCTTTTTGCCCGACCGTCCTGGGCTGGATACTCTCTTTAGTAAAAATTGATGTTACCAGAGTAGACACCTGTAAATCATTGATAGAGCCAACTTCCTCTTCCTTTACCAGGGAGATAGCATAAAGCAGGTATTTTTCAGAAAGCTCTTTATTCTTTTTCAGGTGAGCGATCAGGTTATCGAACAAAGCCTCTAACTGCCCTATCTCCTTTTCCTTTCCTTCGAGGATGATATTATCCCCCCGTGCTATTATCTTAACATCGAACTGGCTTTCGATCATCCTCAAAAATGAACCCCCCTGCCCGAATAAAATCCTCTGGTCCACATCCCCCAGATCGATTTTTTTGATTAATTTTTTCTTCAAGATTTTTCTTGATTACCTCCTCTAAATCTAAATTGTTCTGACATGCTCAGTGCTGGTCAGGTCCCCTGAAAAGACTCCTCGCGTACGAGAGTATCACTGTCCTCAGTAAAATACAATTTTAGATTAGTATCTTTGGATTCTTTAAACCTTAATACATTCTCATAATATTGAATTCTAAACCTTCTTTTTGCTCCATTTGCTTCAATTTTCTTAGTTTCTACGCGACTAGGATTTCCAATCTCTTTCTCTACTTCTTCTCGAGTCATTCCAAGCTTCAAATCTAATCCTAGTCTTAAAGGTTTAGAAGAATATCCTTCTTTTATTAAAGCCCCGTTCTCAAACATAAGATTTCGAATATGAGTACCCGTCTGACCACTTGTAGAAACAGAATAATGCAGTAATTTTATCGTTCCTTTCTGGTGAATCGATGAAGGTGCACCTATACTTTCCATCACCTGTTCTTCGGTCATTCCTTTAATAACTCTACCCTCAAGAAAAGCGTTGGCGATTCCTGCACCCCATTTTTGATACCATATTGGATATAAGGCAATTTTTTTGTTCCCTGCAATACTTTCAGTTAAATCACTCGATATTTTCGCAATTGTTAAATACAAAACACCGCCAAAGATAGCAGCAAATATTAGACCAATACCTGGAATTACAAATGGGTGAGACCCCTCACCATAACCTGTCGAGTGACTAATCATAACAATTCCTGCAATAGTACCTGCAATCATCAATATCCAAGCAAAAGCAGATAATGCCTGAGCATATGAGTTTTTCATCTTCCCTCCCTAAATTTAATAA
Organism: uncultured candidate division Zixibacteria bacterium; assembly: GCA_963713865.1. Taxonomy (GTDB): domain Bacteria; phylum Zixibacteria; class MSB-5A5; order MSB-5A5; family RBG-16-43-9; genus CAZMZF01. The sequence continues at coordinate 147,755 of OY970208.1, forward strand.
TTAATTTTCAATCTCTTGCTATCTGTCCGCGACTTTACTTTACATACCCAGGTTACCTTTTCACGCGATCATTTTCTTTTCTCGTAGCGCGAGGCTTTTAGCCTCGCAATGCGACCCTGAAAGGGTCGCGCTACGAACTTCCCTCTCCTCGTAGGAGAGGGATTAAGGGTGAGGTCATTCATCTTTTACTATTTTTATCCCCAACTCCTTCAATTGCACCTCATCCACTTCTGATGGGGCTCCGTCCATTAAGGATTGAGCTGCAGTGGTTTTGGGGAAAGCGATAACATCTCTGATCGATTCTGAGCCACACATCAAAGCCACAATCCTGTCCAAACCCGGTGCAATCCCGCCGTGGGGAGGGGCACCATATTCCAAGGCATTCAGTAAGAACCCAAAAGCATTTTCGGCCCTTTTATCATCCCATCCTAAGACATTCAAAATCTTTAACTGAATATCCCTCTTATGATTTCTGATACCACCTGAAGCAATTTCAGTCCCGTTCATAACCAAATCATACTGCCTTGCTCTTATATTTCTCCAGGGATGCTCTGGATTATCTATAGGGAGAGAGGTTTTAAAACCTTGCTCCAGTTTTGGCATATCCTCCTCATACGGCTGGGTAACTATATTATGCATCGCCTGAATCTTTTTCTCTTCAGGATTATACTCAAAAAGAGGAAATTCGGTTATCCAGAGAAGCTCCCATCTGTTTTTGTCTATCTTATTATATTTACGTGCAATCTCCAATCTTAATTTACCCAGAACAGATAAAACCATATCCGATTTATCTGCCACAATAAATACAATATCCCCCTCATTTAATTTTAATCTATCAACCATTGAATCAAGCTCTGGCTGATTTATATATTTCATAATCGGAGAACGGAATCCCTCTTTTAACTTAGCAATCCAAACCAGACCCTTAGCTCCAGTTTTTTTTGCACCTTCCTCCAATTCATCTATCTGCTTCCGGCTTAAAAATCCTCCCTGGTTGAAATTTATCCCTTTAACTTTTCCACCAGAACTTATCGTCTCGGAAAAAACCTTAAAACCTGAGTTCTTAACTAAATCAGATAAATCCACAATTTCTATTCCGAACCTGAGATCCGGTTTGTCCGAACCAAACCTTTCCATCGCCTCATCATATCTTAATCTGGGGAACGGAGTTTTCAATTCAATATTTAAAACTTTCTTGAAAACATAAGCCATCATCCTCTCAACTACCGAGAAGACGTCATCCTCAGTCACAAAAGCCATTTCCATATCTATCTGGGAATGCTCTGGCTGTCTATCCGCTCTTAAATCCTCATCCCGGAGACAGTGAGCAATCTGGAAATATCTGTCAAACCCGGAGATCATCAATATCTGCTTCAATAATTGAGGTGATTGGGGAAGCGCATAGAACTTTCCCGGATTCACACGGCTGGGAACGATAAAATCCCTTGCACCTTCAGGAGTACTCCGGATTAAGAGCGGAGTTTCAATCTCATAGAAACCAATGGAATCAAGATAATCCCGGATAGCCTTAGTTGCCAGATGCCTTATTCTTATATTTTTCTGCAAAGGAGGCCGACGTAAATCTAGATACCGGTATTTCAACTTCAATTCCTCACTGGCATTCGTATCTTCAACGATTTCAAATGGCGTGGTTTTAGATTCATTGAAAACAGCCATTTTCTCAGCCACAACCTCTATCTCTCCGGTATTCATCTCCTTATTCTGCATTCCCGCAGGTCTTTCTGCAACAATTCCCTCAATCCCAACCACAAATTCAGTTCTCAAACTGGCAGATAGTTCCATCGTCTCTTTATCCACTAAATCCGGTTTAAAAACCACCTGAGTAATACCATATCTATCCCTCAAATCAATAAAAATCAATCCCCCGTGATTCCGGTAACTATTCACCCACCCGTTCAATCTCACCTTTTGCCCGGAATGAGATTTCCTTAATTCCCCGCAAGTGTGAGTGCGCTTTAGATTTTTGAAATTATCCAAATTTTCTCCTATGATTCATTTCTGTTTAGAATATTTCTCCATATACCAATTCAAGAATCTAACCTCAGCGGAAATTATAACCTCTATATCTTCTAATTTCAAATCTTTTACATACTGGGGTAACGGATGTGAACCTCTGCTACCGATTGACCAAATTAATACAAGTAAGTTTTTAATATAAGCGTTGATTTCATTTCTATCACATAATTCATTGACCTTTTCAAGAAAATCCTTATCTTTCGAACCCTTGTAAATCTTATAAAAATACTCTTCTGCGGTACGTCTTAGCGGGTTTAATAGAATATATGGACGTGTATCACCAAGTTTTTCCACCAATTCTTTAGTTTCTTCATGATGTTCAGGAAAACTATTTTTTATACTACCTAATAAAGACATGATTCTTTTCGTGGTATCAACAGGAATATCTTTTGTCTCAATCTTGTTTAAATTTTCTACCTCAATATGCAAATCACTTATAAACTTTTCTCTTAAATTTTCTATTTTGATTATTATCTCTTGATTATCTGGATCATATCTTTGTGCGTTTTTATATTCAGCGAAAGCATTATCATAGTCATTTTTCAGTTTATATAACTCTCCTCGGTGAATATGACAATCAGTTTGACAATTTTCATATTCACCAATAAGATCAATCAAAGGTATATATATTTCAGGAAATCTCATCCAGTCAATTGCTAAAAGCCCAACATAAAAGGTTGAAGCGCTTTCAAAAAGTTTCAAACAATAATTTATCAAGTAATCTTTTGAATCTTGTCGTTCCTCGGTTTGTATATATGTAAACATAGACTTAGCCGTTAAGTATGCAATGACCATTAACTCGAAATACTCCCTCACGAGAATCTTGGTACGATCCTCTAAAGGGATATTGACCATATGTTCGATTTCAGAATAATCTGTATAAACGGGAAAAGGTGTGGACAAGTAAATTTCACCGATTTTTCGAGGTCTTCCTATCTTCCAATATAACTCAGTCAAGTTTGCAAACAACCTTGAATCCTCTAAGTCATAAAAAAGATGATAAAAATAAAGACCCTCGATAACTTGCACATTTCCTACTTTTGTATTCTTAGTCTCTTTATAATAATAATGCTCCATGAAACTAGGGTCAATTTTCTCAATCTCGTCGTATACCTTGATTGCTCTTTCAAAATCTTCCAAACGAACCAATGCCCTTAGTTCCAAGGCCCTCACCAGAATGGGAAATGGTAGTTCTTTCGCTTGTATTTCTTCTTCAAGGACTATTTTCTCCCTTTCGAATGCGACCATGTGAGCCTTTGTCACATTAGAATCTGCTATTGTTTTCAAATCTATTTTCTCTATAAGTTCCAATGCCTTACGGAGGTCTTCTCTTCCCCCTTTCCTTATGTATAATCGGGCTAAGTTCTTGTAATACTCGTTCTCTATGGCGATCCGCGAATAAGGGTCGCAATTCTTTAAAGATAATTCAAACCAGAGTTTATAGTTATTAATGGCCTCATTGAAAAATGAATCAAAATACCATCCCTCTGTGATAGCATTTGCTAAATCAAGATAGCTTTTGGGATCACCCAGATCCAATGATATTATCTGCTCATAATAACCTTTCGCCGAGATACTCAATCCTGGCTTATTTTCAAATATCCTAGCAAGTTCCCTAAGAGTCTCTTTTTCTGAAAATTTTCTTCTTTCTAAAACCTGCTGATATTGGATCTTTTTATCAAAATATTGTGTAATTTTTTCGTGGTCAATAGCATTTCTTAATTTGTCATCATAAATCCTTATGAAAAAAGTTAAAATCAAATATTTAATATTTAAATCTTTATCACTACATTTTTCGAGAATATTCTCCAATGGCCATTTTACAATATCAAAATCTTCCTCAAAATCATATTTCCCCTTTAAATCATTATATAATTCTTCTGCTGTTATATCATAACCACAATTCACACACTTACCATCGAAAAGTACCATCTCGCCCCTTACACTATAATACCTGGGATTCTCAAAAGTCTCCTGATTACATTTTGGACAATTTATCCTGTCATCCATAACAATCTCTTATAGGTTATCTATTTGTTTCTACCCTCTAATCAACTCCTGCACCAATTTCCCAAACTCAATCTCCTTCTGTTCTTTAGTCTCCATATCCCTCAAAATCCCTTTACCTTTCCTCAGTTCATCTTCTCCGATGATTAATACTTTTTTAGCTTTCTGCCTATCTGCCTCTTTCAATTGAGATTTTAGGCTTCTGCCAAGAAAATCTATGTCGCATTTTAGACCATTTTCTCTCAGGTCTTTAACGATTTTCAATGCTAAACTCTTTGCCTCCTCTCCCAGATGAGCAACAAAAAGGTCCAGTCTTTCATTCTCAGGAGGAAACTTCTTCTGCATTTGTAAAACTAAAATCAACCTTTCAATCCCTGCGGCAAAACCAATGGCTGGCGTATCTTTGCCACCCAGTTCAGAGACCAGAAGGTCGTATCTGCCACCACCGAGCAAGGTATCCTGAGCACCTAAGGATTCAGATTTTATCTCAAAGGTCGTTCTGGTATAATAATCCAGCCCTCTAACCAGTCTGCCGTTCAGAATATATTCAATTTTCATTTGTTCCAGATAGTTTCTCACTTTCTGAAAATGCTCTCTACATTCAGAATCCAGGTAATCCAGAATCATCGGGGCATCTTTTAAAGCTTCTATACAGCCTTCATTTTTGCAGTCAAATATCCTCAAAGGATTACGATTAAGCCTGATCTGGCATTCCTGACAGAACTTATCGATCTTATCCTTGACAAATTTATTAAAAGCATCCCGGTGAGCTGGCCTGCAATTTTTACACCCGATACTGTTCAGCTGAAGTTTTAGATTTTCCAATCCAAAAGCATTATTTATCCGCACGCCAAGATCGATAAGTTCAGCATCCACCAGCGGGTCCAAAGAGCCAATCACCTCTGCACCATATTGATAGAATTCTCTTAACCTTCCCTTCTGCGGTCTTTCCTGCCTGAACATCGGACCAAAATAAAAAAGTTTTACCAGAGGAGATTTTTCACCTATACTATGTTCTATAAAAGCCCTGACAATTGAAGCCGTCCCCTCAGGTCTTAAAGTCAGGCTCCTTTTGCCCTGATCCTGAAAAGTATACATTTCCTTCTGCACGATATCGGTATCGTCTCCGATGCTCCTTTTGAAAAGCTCAGTCTGTTCAAAAATCGGAGTCCTGATCTCTTTATAATTGTATAAAGATAAAATTACTCGAATCTTCTCCTCTAAATATCTCCATTTAGAAGCATCCTCTGGCAAAAGGTCTTTAGTCCCTTGAAGGGCAGTATATTTCATCTTGCTCCTTTCCTATGGCTCGAAAAATGATAATATCTAAAAAAAATAAAGTCAATATAAAAAGCAGAACTGTAGGGGCTGACCTATGTGTCTGCCCCTGCAAAACATTCTGGGCGAACACACAGGTTCGCCCCTACATCCTACGAATTTTTTGGTAATAACCCCCACCTTGTGGTCATGGTGGGGATACCATACTCTATCTGTCATTGCGAGGAGTCATGCAAAATGCAGGACGACGAAGCAATCCACCTCTGGTAAAGTAAAGTAATCGGATTGCTTCGTTCCGATAAATCGGAACTCGCAATGACAAACTACTAAGTTTATATGTCTCTCAATCTGTATCTATCGTTCTTTTCCTATAATAAACCCAAAAAACTAACTGGATTAAAGCCACCCCTAAAAAATCAGCGGCAAAATCCAGGATGTCAGCAGACCTTCCAGGAATAAAACGCTGGTGAATCTCGTCTAATACTGCAAAAGATGCCCCTATAAAGATAGAGATAATCAAAACATTCTTCTTGAGAAAATCTCTGGAAGAATTAAGAAGCGAAAAGAATAAAAAGACCGAGAAGACCCCATACTCTATAAAATGATAAAGTTTATCCTGATTCTTAAAACCCAATTCTGGAGCTGAAAGATCCGGGATGGAGGAGATTATCAAGATAACAGCAGCATAGGCCAAGGTCAGCCAGGTATAAGGGAATCTTTTTTTTGACACGATTTTAATATTCTTTTCAACCTCTTTCAACATTAACCTCTGCAGCCATTTTACCCCTCACTTTTTCCAACCCTGCTGATCTGTTACCAGATCTTATTATTCTACCTTCAATCTTCGAATTTATTTGTCCTTTTCTTTTCACCTCCCGGAGAAAAACCTCCCGATCCAGATCCGGTAAGAATTCATATTTCAAGTTCTGTTTGGGAATTCCCAGAAAATCCTTTGACTGTGCCAGGATATAATCGTTTATCACTACCTTATAATTTTTATTCGGAATAATATCTCTGTTGTTCACCTTGACCTCAATTACCCTTTCTCCAAAGGGTCTTTCCAGAGTATAACTATATTTCAATCCTGAAACCTGAAGTAAATCAATCCCCTTTCTGCAGTTCTTTTCTAAAACATTCAAGAGCTTTTCTCCGGTTAGTTCAATAACCACTAAGCGGTCAGAAAAAGGAGTGATTTCCCATATATCCCGTACCGTAATCGGACCAACTCCCAGATTTTTTCTAATCCCTCCAGAATTTGTAAAAGCCACATCTGTTTTGGCATAGCTTTTCATCGCATCCGCTAAAAAATTACCGATATTCGATTCCTCATCATCTTTTCTGATCCAGGGAGTTACAAGCTCACCTATCTTTTCATCCAGGTCTATCCCGGTATTTCTTTCCAGCTCCTCTATTCTATTCTGCACCAAAGAATCTGGTTTGACTCCATCTATTCGTGTCTCTATTAAATTATTATGATAACTTATTATTTCCCCCTTGGAATTTAAAAAAAGCTCCAGCTTCCCTAAATATCTTCCTCTTGAGCCAGCCTGGCAGATAAGGGTATTATTTATCTTAAAGGGTTTGAAGATGGTAGTATGGCTATGCCCGCCGATTATCAATTCTAACCCTTCAATTTTTTGGGCTATACTTTTATCTTTCTGAACCCCCATATGGCTGACCAGAATTTGAAGATCGGTTTTTTCTTCTAATTCGTTCATATAAAAAGTTAAAGTGCTTTCTGCATTTAGAACTTCAAGCTCCTCACTTTGCTTGAGCATCTTATCTAATCCCTCTGTGATCAAACCAATAAAGGTAATTTTCAACTTTCCCCTGTTCAGAATAATATAGGGATGGACAAAAAGCTCTTTGTTCTTTTTGTAAACTAAATTAGCACAGACAACCGGAAATTGAGCTACCTCTATATCTTTTTTCAGGTTCTCAATACCGTAGTCAAACTCGTGATTCCCTAACTCAAAAATATCAGGTTTCAAATAATTTAAAATTTCGATCTGGGCTCTTCCTGAAGTCAAAGTAGATAGCGGATCCCCGGTGAACTCATCCCCGGCACAAACTATTATGCTGTTAGGGTCCAGAGTTTTTAATGAGTCTAAGTAACCTGCGAAGTAGGCACTTCCAGAAATCAGTGCAGAATCCTCTTCGCTTGATGGATAAGATTTTATAGCGGCATGAAAATCGTTCCAGTAGAGCAAGGTAAGTTTAACCTTTTTGTTTTGCTCGTAGAGCAGAAAAAGGGCAAAGATTAAAATTATTAAAAAAGCAAACCAGATTCTTTTTCTTCTTCTCCTGGGCATAGTATCTCATCCACAGAATAAAACAAATTTTCTTAATGTCAATAAAAAAAGAGAGCTCCCGTAGGGGAAGCTCTCTTTGATGAAAAAAAAGATATAATACTATTTCAGTAGGCTCATCTTAGCGGTCTTGGTGAAAGAGCCAGCCTGTATCCGGTAAAAATAGATACCAGACCCAACCTCTTCGCCCCGGTCGTTTTTACCCTCCCAGTAAACATTTCTTACCCCTGCACTCTGGAATTCATCTACTAACACTTTTACTTTTCTGCCCAGAATATCATAAATGGTAAGCTTAACATAAGCATCTTCAGGCAATCCATATTCTACGCGGGTCTCTAAGTTAAATGGATTGGGATAATTTTGACCTAAGAAGAAGTTTTCAGGGAGATTTCCACTTATAGAAGCTTTATCCGGGGTTGGGGCTATCTCACACAGATTCATTCGACCGGTGGTTACACTTAACTCTGGGCTCATATAGCTGGTGTCACCTTCTGAATCGAAGTAAAAAACATTAAGCCGATAAGCCTTTTGGGGTTCCAAGCATAGAGTATCAGCCAAAGTATATATCGGTCCTTCATATCTTAACACCCCAGTTCCACTGATCTTGATCACATAATAGTTAACAGGTAGTTTCTGGTTTACAGGCATTGACAAGGATAGAAATACCCTGTTTGAATATCCGGTACATTCAAGTGGAGGCCCGGTGCCATAAAGAGAAGGTGTTGGTGTTTGTGATTCATAAGAGGCTGGGATAACCTTTGGATAACCATAGCTCACACATTCTACAGTAGCTTCAAAATCGGTAGGAGGGTTAGGTCTGGCTTTAATGACCTTTTCATTAGAATAATCGGAAACCTGATGAACATTATGTGACTTTGCTCTATAAGTATATCTTTCACTACCAACCAAATTGGTATCAATCCAGGAGGTATAATTAGAATCCAGGGATGCTTTTTCTGACCATAGATTACTGGTGGCGTCCTTTCTTTCGAGTTTATAGCCGAGTTCGTTTATATTAGGATCTGTCCAGCCTACTGAAATCCAGGGAGATGCACCGATATAACTTCTTGTGGCTCCTACAGTAGAAGCCAGAAGCTTAGGCTCACCTAAAACCGAATAAGCAAAACTTACATTCTCAGGTGCACAGGGAACAAAGCCCACATAATCACCATCTAAGGTCCATACTTCGTAGACATAGGAAAATAAAGTAGCAGTTGTTGACGTTATGCTACCTGGAACTGCATCGCAAAAGCCCATACCAAAGTTCGGACTTTCAGGAGAATAGCCATTTGTTGCATCTCCCAGTCCCCAGAACATAATTGGTACTCCAGAACTCCCTTGACAGGGTTATATTTTTTCTTGCCTCATATCTTTTCACAAAATAAACTCCTGGCGCAAGACCCGGGGTATCAAAGAAGGCAGTAGTATATACACCAGTATTCCCTGCCCGGTAAGCTCCAGAAGCACTGAATTGAGCAAAATAATTAGGATATCTCAAAAGCTCAAAAGCCTTACGTGCATTAATCCGACCAGTGCCATACCAAGAATCCCAACCTGGATCGCCCTTGTCATCTGCTGATATTCTGATTATTTGCTCAATATCATCATTATACAGGCCACTTTTATAACCTTTGAGCAAGCTTGCCAGAACCGGTTACAAAAGGCGCAGCCATTGAGGTCCCGGCTAAATATCTGTAAAAAGGCGACTGATACCAACAAGAGTAAATGTCACGGAGGGTATTATTAGGATATGGGTTTATTCCGCCAGGCGCTACTACATCAATATGATTTCCCGTGCTTGAATAGGAAGCGCGTACATCGCCATCGGTTGTTGCACCAACAGCAGTTATCCCCTGACCATATGCAGCAGGATAAATTATGGGATTCCCTCTTTCATATTCATTGCCCATAGATGCGACTGATATCCTATTCATCTTATAAGCATATGCGAAAGCGCTTCTTTCCAGAGTACTATAATTGGTACCTCCATAACTATTATTTAATACTCCTGCACCCTCATTCACTGAGCTTATGATACCATTATAAATCTTGGTCAGATCTAAGTTGCCCTGGTCGTCTGTGCAGTTTTTAGCGATTATTTTAGCATTCCAATCAACCCCAGCAATTCCAGTATCGTTATCTGTTTTTGCTGACGCAATACCTGCCACGTGCGTCCCGTGTCCCCAGGAATAGGTAGCATCACCTGAGACTTTTCCATATAAGTCAGGATGATTGCCATATACCCCATCGTCTATTATAGCTATTTTGATATTGGGGTTTCCGGTGGTTATCTCCCAGGCATCGGTAGCTTTAATATCTGCACCTTGAGTACCACCAGATTGACCAGTATTTTTCAACCCCCACTGGTTGGCGAAATAAAGATCATTTGGAATTATAGGAGAATGTATCTGCCGGGTTCCATTTGGCTCTGCAAAGATAACACCGGGAAGAGTATCTAAGACATTTGCAACAAGTTTGTTCGCTACTCCCTCTGGAAGCTGAATTTTAAAGACTAAGGAAAGGTCTAATTTTTTAATCGGCTCACCAGAGGGCGAGATTGCAATAGTATCTTTTAGGTCAAAATATGGAAAAGCTTTAAGGATAAGCTCTGGAGTGAAGCTGATTAAAACCGAACGGAGCGCATCAGGGTTTATAATAACAGAGTCTAAGGGTGCGGAAATTCTCCCTTCTGGCAGGATAATTGTTCCTGGCTTTACCATAACAATTACCTCCCTTTCTGCCACAGAAAAAACAATACTATATGCCAGAAGCAACAATATAATTATCTGCCAGATAATTTTTTTAACGGACATTTCAGCCTCCTTCTAACTTATGTTGTAAAAAATTAATTAAGTGTGAGCAGATAAAAGAGTTTTAAGTAAATCCTGTAGGGTAAATAATCATCTTTTAACCTTGCATTTTTTTAAATTATATTTATATTTTAGGTGGAAACGAAAAGGGAAGTTCCCCCACGGGGAATTATCTCCTTTTCGAATCCACCGATTGCAGAGTTTTCTTCACTTAGCCGGTGCAGAACTCTGCAATCCTTTTTTACTTCCCAAAAGTCAACTGTTTTTTATTACTTCCATCTGCATTCATTATAAATATCCTTCCATAGTCTGGATGGACGTATGTGTAAGCTATGTATCTCCCATCCGGTGACCAAACTGGCTCATCCCCGCCTTCAGGGGTTAACATTTTTAAATTCTTACCATCTGAATCCATTACATATATCACAGGTGCTGAATAATACATAGAACTAAAAGCTATCTTCTTCCCGTTCGGGGAGAAAACAGGATATCTATTGTCATGGTCTTTTAAAAAAGTCAACTGTTTTTGATTGTTTCCATTGGTATCTGAAACAAATATCTGGGGGCCGGTCCCTGGATACACAATGTAAATAAGTTGAGAACCATCCGGAGACCAATCAGGGAACCGACCTGTGAAGGTATTGGGGACCATTTTCTTATCCAATCCATCCGTATTTATTATATATATGCCCCTTATTTCAGGAGGTTCTGTAACATCAAGGGCTATCTTCTTACCATCCGCTGACCAGTCAGGGAAGAAATTTCTGCCCTCAAAGGTTAATTGAGTTAAGCTGTCCCCATTTAGTTTTATCTTAAAAATTTGAGCATAATCTGAGAAAGCTAACCAGTTGCCATCCGGGGAAAAGTCAGGCGCATAAGTTCCAGCACCTCCATAGAAGAATCTCTTGTCAGTCCCATCTACGTTTATCAGAAATATCCCTGCTGGATCGTCTGGGTAGTCTAAACCTCCATGGGTGTAAGCAATAGTCTTTCCATCTGGTGACCAGGCAGGCTGCATATCAGTATATCTAGGCCAGTAATGTGGTAAGCCATCATCTGGGTTAGTGGGCTTATTCTTAGAGCAGCAAAGTGAAATTAAAAAGAGCAGGAATAATAAAAATAGCAGTGGATGTTTAAGTATTCTTTTAGTTTGAGTAAATGGAGGGTCCGAAAAGGAAAAACTCGATGATTGCATAGTCATTCCCTCTTTCTTCAGTTTTAAAAGGATTAGCTGACTTCCTTATCAAAATAAATCCCCCCACGTAAAAAAGTCAAGAACTTTTTTCAATAATTTTTTTCAATAAAAAAAGAGAGCTCCTGTAGGGGAAGCTCTCTTTGGGCGCAAAAAACCTAAAGGCTTTTATTTCTTTTTTCCTTTTTTAGCCTTCTTGGCTGGCTTTTTCTTCATCGGCATCCTGGGTTTCACCTCCTTTCCTACAGATCCATTTTCAGGACCAGGTATAGGGTGAAAAAGTTGGCTTGGTTTTGTATTCGTGCCAACTACTTATTTATATTTTTTACCTCCAGACTCTCCTTACCGAAATTTATCAACATTCCCAAAGGTAGTTTGGTAGCTTTTAGAAAGCTTTTCATCTTGGTTACCTCTGATTCATTCATCGGCTCTCCGGCTTTGATCATTACTATGATGCTGTTCTTCACCACAAATTCTAAATCATATTCTCCAGCTACACTTCCCTTATAAGAGAGTTTTATATTTTTCTTCCTTTCATATTCTATCTTTCTTAAATCGAACTCATAAGCTAAAGCCTGGCTATAAGCTGATTCCTGAAACCCCAAACCCATATTTTTATGCACCTCTAAGGCGGCTTCTAATATCTGTTCTTGCAGTTCTTTTAAAGACATCTCCTTCTCTTTTACTGTTAAGCTGTTCATTCACTATAATACTTTACAATTTAAAGAGTTGCAATTATTGTGCCAGTATTTCATTTGGAGCTAACTTACTGTAAATCAATCAGTTATAAATTTCCATATATCGTCAATCCTTTCCTGTCTGCAACAATATTGTTGCAACTGTCTAATGTATTGACTATAAAAAGGCTATAGTTGTGCAGTTTTAAACTCTGCAACAAAATAGTTACAAAAAAAATGTAATGTTGCAGAAAAATTAAAAATCTATTCTAAGGGAAATCTGGAGTATAAACCTTTAGGTTTATTAGCGTAGAGCTTAAAGAAATGGAGTGTTTCGCTATTGATAGAACTAAAAATGAATTCTCTATATTTCATACATCGAAGATAAAATAGTAAAGCTAAAGTCTTCACCAGGATCCTGCAGACAAGACCTTGATGGCTTTACACTCCCATATGTCTTTATAGAAAGTTTTTATAAAAAGATCATTTATACTTTTTTAAAAGTCTTTGCAGTTCTACCCTGTGCATCCCGGCTTCTTTGGCGGCTTGTGAGACATTATTCTGATTTCTCTGGAGTAAATCCTCTAAAAAATTTTTTTCTACTTCCTCTGCTACTTTCTTTCTCAAAGATTTCAGCTCCGGATAATTCTGGGCAATTTTGATCCCGGCATCCATTCCTGAACCATCGAAGATGTTTTTTGGCAAATCATCTTTGGTTATCCATTCGCCCTTGGCTAAGATCACTGCTCGTTCGATGATATTTTCCAGCTCACGAATATTACCCGGAAATCTATATCTTGATAGAATGTTTAGAGTCTCAGGTTCTATCCCTTTGATCTCTTTGTCAGATTTTTTAGTGAATTTCTGAGCGAAGCTCTCGGCTAAAGGAGCGATATCTAATTTCCTCTCTCTCAAGGCAGGAAGCTTGAGGTTAATAACATTAATCCGATAATAAAGATCCTCTCTGAACCTATTTTCTTTGACCAGAGTAAATAAGTCTTTATTGGTAGCTGAAATAATCCTCACATCTGACCTTTTGACTTTATTGGAACCTAAAGGCTCGAACTCGTGCGACTGGAGGAAGCGTAAAATCTTCACCTGGAGAAGCGGGCTCATCTCTCCGATTTCATCTAAGAAAATAGTACCTCCATTAGCCGCCTCGAATTTCCCTAACTTTCTCTGGGTAGCACCGGTAAATGCCCCTTTCTCATATCCAAACAACTCCGACTCTAAAAGGGTTTCCGGAATTGCGGCACAGTTAATCGGCACAAAACTTTTTCGTGAACGGCTGGAGTTGAAATGAATGGCTCGCGCTAAAAGTTCTTTGCCGGTTCCGCTTTCCCCTTCGATTAACACCGTAGCCTCAGTATCTGCAATGTCTGCTACAGTTTTCAGGACCTCAACCATCTGAGGACTGTTTCCCAGGATCTCATCGAACTTGAACTTTCCCCTTAAATCTGCTAATAATTTTTCCTCTGATTCCTTCAGCTCCATAAAAAGAAGATTATTCTCCAAAGCCACTGAGGTCCTCTCCGCTAAAGAACTCAGAAGCTCGATATCCCCGGAAATAAAAGGCTCCCCCTCCCCGCTATCTTCCAAGTAGATCATCCCCAAGACATTTTCCCTGGATTTAAGCGGAACGCAAAGAAGAGATTTTGTTCCCTTTGCCCAATCCTCTTTCTCCTCGATTTCTTTATAGATGAACTGCTGGATCAAAACGTTGTTGCCGGTGGAAAGAACCAGGTCTGTCAAATCAGATTTAATCTTTTCCTCGCTTTCCTCCAGCGCCTTTTTCTGTTTATCTTTAGCCAGCTTTAATTTTAAATTCTTATTCTCGTCATAAACCTCTAAGAATCCTTTATCAGCTGAGAAGATGTCTATGACCGAATCCAAAACTGCTTCTAAGAGGAGATTAACGTCTCTCTCGGCATAGATTACGTTGGAAAGCTCATACAGAATCTGATAAATTCTTCTCTCTTCCTCCTTCCCCTCAGATTCTTTTTTAAATTTCTGATATTCCTGGTTGGTTTTATTCAGCCCCTCCTCTAAAGAATCCTCTAAAGCCAAAATCCTCTTATCCAGATCATCCAAACCCTGGATAATCTTTTCGAAGGAAGTGGAAAGCTTCGCCGGAGAGAGGTTTGATAATTCGGACAGGTCATTATGAACTGTATTTAAGCTTCGATAAAGAGCTTTAATCCCTTTGCCGCTTAAATTAGCCAAGGCTTTGAAATTTTCTTCAAAACTATCTGACCTGGATTCTTCTTTTCTCCTCACGTTTGCAATATTATCTTCAAGTATAATTATTGTCAACAGAAAAATGTCGTGGGATGATGGTTAACATGTAAATATCTCTCTTAAAGTAGCAGGTCATAGCGAGCGATCCGCCTTTGGTGGAGAGCGAAGCAATCCCTTTAACACATCTGAAACGGATTGATTCACCCGCAGAACTCTCAATGACAGTTTCTATCCCATCTTGGTCAAAGTAGACTTGTGTTGAGGTAACATTTACCTGTTAGTTGATTTTTTCCTCTTTCCGATTAACGAATCCACGTATCAAATTTAGGCAGTTCAAAACGGGAATTAAGTCAATGCAAAAGGTTTTAATCAACCAGCACAAAAGAGAAGACGTCTTTAGATGCGGGCATAAGTCCCATTTTAGATTTGAGAAGAACGTCTCGGTCTATCACGTTCTCAAGGAGAAAAAATGTTTTCCTCAGGGATGTATCTATTTTGAGTGGAAATGCAAATTATTGAATAAAGGAAACGGCTGTCCGAAAAGATTCAAGCATGTGGGCAAAAGCTGCTTTTCCTGTAAGCATTACTTCGAGGAGAAGCTCTGCTATCAGCCGGAGGTTTTGCTTCCGGAAAAGGAGTTCAAGACCTTCCAGCGGGAGTTAGAGGACTATGATGAATGGTTAGACGGGCTTTCCGGGAAAAAGGTAAACGTTGGTGGGATAATAAACTCGATCAAACCTCATTTCAGAAAAATAATTTTGTATAAAAAAGAACAGATGAGTTTCCTGGGATTTTTAATCAGTTTCAAATCAGGATATATAGATCGGGTTTTCTTCCGGGATTATTTCTATCTGAACATTCCCGCAAAGACTCAGGAGAATTATAATTTCATTCGCGGAGATAAAATGGATTTCTGGGCAAAATTAAAAACGGATCGAGGCAGGACTGTTTTTTATAATCCCAGAGAAATTGAGATCATCCATGGAAGTTCTGAAGAGTCTTTTTCAGAAGCTCCAAAATGGGATTTCGGTGAAATCTTAGTAGCCAGAAAAACCGGAACCGAGTTCGAGGTTCAGCCGGAAAAATGTTTTGCTTGTGATAAGGGGATTTTGCTGGACATAAGCGAGGAGGATTCAAAGCGGAAAAGAAACTATCGCCACCTTTTCTGCCTTGAAGGGATAAAAAATCCTGAGAACTGCATCTATGATTTGAGAAAGAAGTTGACCCTGAACCCGAGTTGACGGGAATTTGGGTTTAACGAGTTAAATCAGATTAATTTGTCATTGCGAGTTCCGATTTATCGGAACGAAGCAATCCGCTTACTCTGAAGGGATTGCTTCGTCGTCCCATGGACTCCTCGCAATGACAGCCAGGGCACATTATTCCCACTCCTACAGATCCAAATTCAAACTTGCCCAAAGGTTAGACAATCATTCGTAGCGCGACCCTTTTGGGGTCGCTCAACATATGGACAGAACATCGTTCTTTCCGTTTAGATACACCTACTGGAGCGCATTAGCTTGTCGAATTTGATCTTGAGACTGATGCATCCTCATAAAAAAATGCAAGAGCAAGCTCTTGCACTCCAGGTCAGTGCCGACCCTTTCAGGAATGTGAAAATGTAGCGTCTGGGTTTATCCCAAACGTAATATTATCGTCGGGCATAAAGCCCGACGCTACTCATAATTCAGCATTTAATTATTGACTTTTAGACCATATAAATTAAATTTCTTCTTGGAATCTTTCTGTTATGTTCAATAACCTCTTCAGGAGTTTTAATGACTCTCAAGGTTTCAAAAATAACAATTATTTTATTTTCCATCCTGCTGATCTTTTTCAACCTAAGTATCTCTGAAATCGAAAAAGACCCAGATGCCTTTACCATCGCTCGTTTGAAATACGGAGGGGGTGGAGACTGGTACTGGGGTTCTTCTGCCATCCCCAATATGCTCAAGTTTTTAAAAGATAATACCAATGTCCCGGTAAACGAAGAAGAAGTCAGGGTAAACATAATGGACAAGGAGCTTTTCAATTATCCTTTTTTATTTCTAACCGGGCACGGCAACATAAAATTCTCAGATGAAGAAGTAGAAAGGTTAAGGAATTATTTTATTCACGGAGGATTCTTATTCGCCAATGATTCCTATGGGCTGGACAAAGCCTTCAGAAGAGAGATAAAAAAAGTCTTCCCGGAAAAAGAATTAATTGAGTTACCGTTTAGTCACGGGATTTATCATTGTTATTACGATTTCCCCAGCGGTCTCCCCAAAATCCACAAACACGATAATAAGCCTCCACAGGGATTCGGGATAATTTACGAAAACAGGTTAGTGGTCTTCTATGTCTATGAATCAGACATCGGAGACGGCTGGGAAGACCCCCAGGTCCACAACGACCCCCCGGAGAAAAGAGAACAGGCATTGAAAATGGGAGTGAATATTATTACCTGGGTGTTGGAGAATTGAAATAGTTTGATGAGATTGTACTAAATAAAGAGGAGTATTAGAAATGGTTGAAGAACAAAAAGGAATATCCTCAGAAGTAGTTTTCTTTCTGGGTGCCGGAGCCTCAGTACATGCAGGTGTCCCGCACACATTTGCCTTCGTGGAACAATTCAAGAATTCTCCTTTGTTAGATGAAAATGATAAGAAGACGATAGAGTTTATCGAAACTAGACTTCTCCAATGGAAAAAAGAAAGAGAAGAATATCCAAGAATCGACATTGAATTATTAATGGAGACTTTGGACAAGTTTACCAGAAAAGATGATGAGGCTCTGTTGCAGTTCTATGAAATCAAAAAGTTCTTATTAGAAGATTACCAGTCAAAAATATCTACTCTCTTAGACAAGATAAAAACTTTTGTAAAACAAAAAACGATAGTGCCTGAGGAAAAAATAAAATATCTTGAGCCTTTTCTTGGTTTCATTGAAGAATATCATCCGTTGGACATTTTCTCGGTAAACTACGATATCTGTATTGAACAGTTTTGTAATCTGTATAAAAAAAGTTATAGAGATGGATTTGAGGTAGAGTGGAATCCAAGTGTTTTTACAGCCTCAAATATCGATATTCGCCTTTATAAACTACACGGTTCTATTACCTGGTATAAGACAAGTAGTGGTGGTTTTTTGAAATCAATTATCAAAAGTGACAACGAGGAAATAGAGACATTAATGGGCCAGAAAGCTCAGTCTTTGATGCTTTACCCTATGCGTAAATGGGAATATGCTGAGCCGCTATTAGAAAACTTACTGACGTTGAAAAATAAGCTACAATCAGAAAGCTGCAAATATGTTATTGTGGTCGGTTATTCTTTTAGAGACGAATATATTAGAGATATCTTTTGGGATGCAGCAAGAAGGAACAAAGAGTTAATTTTAATTCTTGTGGATCCAAATGCCTTTCAGATTTATTCGGATAAACTTGAATACTATCCTGATAAGATCCCTTCCTCATTAAAAGGAAAAGTCATACCTCTTCCATTTAAATTTGAGTTGGCATTTCCGGACCTAAAAGCAGAATATCTAACTAATTTGAAAAAGGGGGTCAATTATTTAAAACAAGCTAAGACGAAGGAATTGCTTGGCGAGGTACTACCAAATTGGGTTGATTGTCTTCAACCATTAGCAAATTGTCAATATTTAGACAAGTTAGATGAGTTAATTAATGACAAGATAGGTTTTGTAAAAGTATCGAAGGAGACCGATGGCATTATCCATAGATTGACCGATGTACAGCTATTCAATTACGGAATCAAAGACAATATTTTGTTGAATCAAGAAATACATTTTAGACGCGCTCTTGCTCTTTACATCAACGATAGAAAAGAAGAGGGCTATCAGGCCTTTCTGTATCTGGCTGCTAATGTTTACTTGATTCTTTATATGAAACTATCGGTCGAGGTTATGCGTAACCGAATTGATCTAAGACCGAATACAAGTACTAACGGGGGTTATCATCCTGCTAAAAACTTATATGAGTTGTACTCCAATTTCATCATCTACGAATTTTCATCTGACTCTAACCTCTTTCCAAAAGGCGAAACAGCGGATAAGTTCTTCAGAATGAAAAAGTATCTCCCCTTATATGAAAAGATAAGTAACTTGATGGACTTCGTGACTCAAATAAGCTATTATCTATCAAATTGGAGAGATAATGCAGTAGATTTTGTTAAATATATTGAACTGCGGAAAGACAAGAATCCTGAAGAAGCTGAAAAGATAGCACGTCTTTATCCTCAAGTTGCAAATGTATTTGAGCAGCAAAATCCTGAACACACTGTAATAACTCAGATGAAAGATTCAGTGTTGAAGATTGAAAGAAAAATCATCAAGGATATTCTTGAAAAATTTGTACCTAAGTTCGACTGACGATACATAGAACGGTGTATAAGAATTCCCGCTTTTGAGGTGTAGGCTGGACTTAATAATTTGAAAATTTAGGTTAGTTTGATTACGTATTAATAGTAGTTGGTATTTTTGCGTCAAGAGGAAAGTCACCCTCTCCTTAATCCTCTCCCGTAAAGGGAGAGGGAATAAAAAAAAGATGAAATCCTCAAGTTACTTCAATCTCATCACCCGCCTCAACTCTTTGAGGTCATATTACACCCGGACGAGGCTGTTTTATGGTTTTCTGATCATTTTATCTGTCATTTTCGTTTATCTTTTGTTCAGCTTCATCTTATCTTATCTGAGCGGGTTCATCCTTCCGGTTTTTGTCAGGGTAGCTCTTCTGGGAATTTCCCTTTTAGCCTTATCCATTGCTTTCTCATATTATTTCCTCAGGCCTATCTTTTATAAGCCAACCTTAGAGGATTTAGCCGTAAAAATCGAGACTCAGTTCCCTGAGCTAAAGGATAGGCTAATCGGCGCCTTGCAGCTTTACCGGAATTTAGAGAGAAATCCTGAAGGTTATTCTGTCCAGATGATCGAGGCGATAATCGAACAGGCGGATACTGTTTCCAGGGAGATGAATTTCAAATCAGTGGTCGATAAGAGCCCTCTGCGCAAGACCTTACAGGTAAGCTCTGCTCTATTGGGGTTGGTTTTAGTCTTTATGCTTCTTTCCCCTGGCAACTTCAACCGCTCTTTTTACCTTTTCTCCCATCCTTTAACCTCTGTGCAAGCACCTCAGAGATTTTTCTTCTCAATTTCCCCGGGTAATGCCGAAGTGGTGAAATATTCAGATATGAAAATCGGAATTACAGCAGAAGGGCAAAAACCTTCCAAGATTAGTTTTTACTGGAGAGATGGGGAGGGTGCGTGGAATGAGGAGAGGTTGGAAAAAGTGGATTGGAGCGGAGCAAAGGGTCAACTCCAGGATTCTGCCGGGGCAAGTAAAGAATATGATTTCGAATATCTTTTCAAACAGGTAAAAAGAGACATAGATTATTATGCTCAAGCAGAAGGGATAAAAAGCGAACAATACAAGCTGAAAGTCACGGATAAACCCAGAATAATCAATCTAAAGCTTATTTTGAACTATCCCAAATACACCCAGTTGAAACCTCTGGTCCTTGACCAGAACGATGGAACCATAGAGGCATTCGTCGGGACAAAAGTTAAAATCGAGGCAACTGCCAATAAGGACCTTGCCAGAGGTGAGTTAATCTTTTCGGATTCGACCAGAGCAAAGTTGGAGGTCGAAGGGAAAAAAGCTGTTGGCGAAATCATAATAAGAAAGGACAACTCCTATCACATTGAGGTTGAAGATAAATCCGGAAACAAAAATCCAGACCCGATCGAATATAAGATAACCAAAAAAGATGATCAGATTCCAGAAGTTGAAATAATCCAGCCCGGTATGGACTGCGATTTAACCGAGAATATGCAGTTACCTTTACTGGTCAAAGGCTCGGACGATTTCGGATTCACTAATTTGAAACTGGTCTATCAGATTGTTTCACCCGGAGACGGATCCGCAGAAAAAGAATTAAAAAGCCTGAAACTCCCATTTGAGGAGAAACTCGAAGGCAAGCTTCAGTCCGATTATCTCTGGGACCTGTCTGATATAGGTCTTATGCCTGGAGACATAGTTAGATACCGGGTCGAAATCTATGACAATGATAACTTCTCCGGACCTAAAAAAGGGGTAAGCTCAACCTATAATCTCCGTCACCCGAGCCTGGAGGAGATCGCAGGAGAGATGGACGAGCAAAGAGAAAACCAACTGTCTGATCTCGAAAAAAATCTGGTTGAACAAAAGGAGCTGAAAAAAAAATTAGAGGAGCTCTCTAAAGACCTTTTTATGCAGAGCCAATCCCCTGAGGGAAAATCATCCCAGTTAAGCTGGGAGAAAAAAAAGGAGATGGAAGCTCTTTTAGAAAAGCAGAAAAACCTGGCGGAGAATCTCAAGAAATTAGGAGAAGACGTTGGAAAAACGTGTTCTAAAGTCGAGGAAAATCGCTTAGCCTCCTTAGAGCTTTTAGAGAGGATGGCTGAGCTGAGGAAACTTTTCGATGAAGTTGCACCACAAGAGCTCAAGGAGGCAATGAAAAAATTGCAAGAGGCTTTAGAATCTTTAGACCAGGAAAAGATCAAAGAGGCGCTCCAGAACCTGAATTTAACCACTGAGGAGCTTATCAAAAGGCTGGACCGAACCATAGCTTTGCTTAAAAGGATGAGAATAGAGCAGAAGATGGAGAGTCTGGTAAAAATGGTAGAGAGCTTGACCCAGATGCAGAAGGATATAAACAAAGAAATAGAAAAATCCAAACCAGAAGAGTTAAGTTCCCTCAAAAATAAAGAGGAAAATCTACAAGATAGAACTGAAGTCTTAGAAGAGAACTTAAAAGAGTTAAATAATCTAATGAAGGAAACTCCTCTCCTTTCTCCAGAGGATATGGAAAAACTTTTGAACTCGGTGCAGAACTCCGGGGTAAAAAATGATATGCAGAATACCAGCCAGAACCTGCAGCAGGGTAAGAAAAAAGAGAGTCTTGAATCTGGAGGGCAGTGTGCCGGTAAATTAAATGACCTTAGCCAGGATTTTAAATCCGCTCTGGAGAAGATGAGACAAGGGGATAAAGAAAAAATCTTAACGGAGATGCGAAAATCTTTACAAGACCTTCTTTACCTTTCCAACTCACAGGAAACCCTGTTTGAACAAACGAAAAATTTTCAACCCAGAGAAACCGGTTTGAGACAATTAGCCACGGAGGAGCAAAAATTGGTCGAGGGCCTAAACCAGGTGGAAAAAGATTTAAAGGACCTTTCTCTTAAAACCTATTATCTAAATCCAGATTTAGGAAATAAATTAGCTTTAGCTTATGTTAATATGCTACAGTCCATTGACAGGTTAGAAGAGATGGATGGAAACAGATCCTCGGTTTTTCAATTTGAATCACTCTTTAATCTTAACGAGTCTGCCAAATCTCTTTTAGAAGGGATGGAGAATGTCGAGAAATCCTGTTCTAACTCAGGAGAGGATGTTTTTCAACAGCTCCAGAGTTTCTGCCAGAAACAGGGAGGGATAAATAGCCAAACCTTTGACCTTTCAGGACTGGGTCAATATACTATGGAACAACAGGCTGGTTTAGCCCGGTTAGCTGCAGAGCAGGAAGCTTTAAAGAAGGGCTTAGAACAACTTAATCGGGAGTTAGGAAACCGTTCCCAGATTCTGGGTAGTTTAGAAGATATTGCTAAGGAGATGGAAAAAGTGGTATCTGATTTAGAGAAGCTAAATGTAGACCGGAATACCATAGAGAGACAGAAGAAAATCCTCTCCCGGCTTTTAGATTCTGAAAAATCTTTAGTCAAAAGAGACTACTCTGAAAAAAGAAAAGCTGAAATTGGTGAAGAGATAATCAGGAAGAGTCCTTTTCAGTTACCTCTGGATATAGGAGCACTAAATCAGAAGGAGAAAGAAAGGGATCAAAGGCTTTCCACTGAGACCTATCCCAGAGAATATGAGGAGGCGATCAAAGAGTATTTTAAAGCTTTATCCGAACAGGAGAGGAAATAATACGAAAGTCAAATTTGTAGGGGAATTCCTCCGCCTTTGACGGAGTTTTGATGACAATTCCCGCACAAACGATTAGATAAACGAATTTTCTATCTATAGTATATGCCAAGATTAATTTTTCTTACTTTTTTTTGTTTTTTCTTCTTTTTATCTTTTTCTTATCCCCAGGATAAAGGGGTTTTCAACCAGGATTTAGACTTAGCTCAAAACCTGATTGGAGCAGGAAGATCTTCAGAAGCCATAGAGATACTGGAAAAACTAAAAAAACTTTCCCCGGAAAACCAGCAGGTTTTCTCCCTCCTTTCCAGAGCCTACCTGGATAACAAATCTTATCCTGTACTTGAAGAACATCTGAAAAACTGGCTAAAAAAATATCCGCAAGACTGGCGAGTCTGGGCTCAATTAGGGGACCTCTATCTTAAAATAGAAAAAAAACCATTAGCAGATGAATCTTTTAAAAAAGCTTTGGATGTCGCTCCAGATTCTGTAGAACCTTATCAAATCATAGCCACTACCTATATTTTAAACCAGGAGCCTGATAAAGCAATCGAGACCTATAAATCGGGGATCAAAAAATCAGGTAACCAGCCACTATTATTGAAATCGCTGGCTGAGTTGTATGAGATCTCCGGAGACAACGCTTCAGCTCTGGAGTATTATTTCTACTGGGCAAAAGAGGATACTTCTAAATACAGTGAAGTTGAGAGAAAGATTATGCGGTTAATAGAGTCGGGAGAAAAATCAGAGGAACTGGAAAAAGGATTAAAAAAAGGAATAACCCTTTTACCCAAGAAAAGTTTGGGTTATAAGCTTTACGGTGATCTTTTACTAAAAAAGGGCGAGCTAAGCCAGGCGTTTGAGCTCTTCAAAACCGCAGACCTCCTCTCCGGTTCGAATGGGGAAGACCTGCTCCTCTTTGCCCAGACCTGCTTTAAACAACACTCTTATGAACTATCCTTGAAAGCCAGTCAGTATCTGGAGAGCTCATGTCATAGAGTTGAATGTGCGATTCAGTCCAGGTTCATCTCCGGTTATTCACTTACCGGTCTTGGGAAATATTCTGAAGCCCTGTCCGTCTATCAAAAAATCGCACAGGACTATCCGATCAGGGATATCCAGGCTCAAGCCTATTTTCAAACCGGAGAGATCTATCTTGAGTTTCTCAATAAAAAAGACGAAGCTTCAATCTGGTATGGAAAAATCCTTCCTCTAAATGAAACCTTCCTTTATCCGGCGTCCTTGATTAAATTAGGTAAGATCTATATTTTAAAAGATCAATTAGATAGCGCACGCTTCTTTTTCGAGGAAACTCTTAAAAATCCAAAAGCTGAACCGGTTTATGAGGAGCTCAATTTTTACCTGGCAGAAATTGATTTCTATCAAGGTGATTTTGAGAAGTCCATAGAAGCTTATCAGAAGTTCTTGAACGATTTCCACAAAGGGCTTTTCGTGAATAACACGCTGGAAAGACTTAATCTCATAAAAGATAATTTAGGTATGAACCGTCCTTTTCTAAAAGACTTTTCAAGGGCTTTGCTTCTTATCTACCAAGGAAATTTCGTAGAAGGGGAAAAATTATTGGATAAGATCATTCAGGCTAAAGTCTCAACCCTGTCCGATGTTGTCTGGATGGAAAAATCTTCTCTTCTCCGAAAAAAGAATGAATTCAAAGCTTCTATTTCAGAATACCAAAAACTGATAGATAACTATCCTCAAAGCCTTTACACCCCTCTTGCTTTAAAATCTATAGGAGATGTCTATTTGGAGAGCTTAAAGGAGAACCAAAAAGCTAAAGAGACCTACGAGCTTTTTCTAAAAAAATTCCCCTCTTCCCTTTATGCTCCGGAGGTAAGAAAAAAATTGAAAGGGTTAAGCAGTGGAAATTAGGTTTTGACTTTCTCTTTTAGAAGCTTTACCTCTTCTTCCAGCTTTTTTATCTTTTCAATATACCCTTCTATTTGCTTTATCTTCATCTTGGTGCTGGTTCTTACCAAAAGACCTAAGGAAACCAACATAAAGAAAACCGAGTTAATTTTCCGGAAGATCTCTCCGAAAGCGAAAAGGCTGTCTAAAAAAGCTGCTATCCCTAAGAAAAAAAGTACTGCACACCAGACTAACATAAGCTTTCCTTGACTTTTAAGGTTTAGTTTATATCTTATCAATCGACTTATTTTTTTATACCTTTAGATCAAAATTGGAGGTAAAATGAGTTCACTTATCCGCTGGTATAAGAAAGACCCAAGCAATGTCTGGTTATCGGTAATAGTCTTTTTAATTGCCTTTATAGTTTATTTATACACTATGGCACCCACAGTCCCCTTCTGGGACTGCGGTGAGTTTATCGCCTGTTCTTATATCCTGGCGATACCGCATCCACCCGGCACTCCTTTATTTGTCCTGATAGGGCGGATATTCAGCTTATTGCCCATCTTCGGGGCGATAGCTCCACGAGTCAATTTCATCTCGGTTTTATCATCCGCCTTAACTGTCTGGATGGCCTATTTATTTATCGTGCGGGTGATGGGGCATATTTTGAAAGGCAAGGAGACAGGTTCAAGTATATGGGTCAGGCTTTCCAGTTATGTAGGGGGTATATCTGGCAGTTTATTTTTAGGTTTTTCATATACCTTCTGGTCGAGTGCCGTAGAGGCGGAGGTATATGGAACATCGATGTTTTTAATGGTTTTGATAGCCTATTTAGGATTATTGTGGTGGGAGAGAAGGGGTGAGCCTGACTCAGACCGGCTACTGGTTTTAATCGGTTTCTTAGGAGTGTTATCTACTGGCATCCACATGACCATTTATCTTATAATGCCCCCGATATTTTTATTAGTCATCATAGAGGATAAGAGCAAGTTAAAAGATGTCCGGTTCTGGATAAGCGGGATAATATTATCTCTGGTGATGTTCACCTTAATTCCCTTCTTAGTCTCCTTACTCGTTTGGCTATTGTTGAGTTTTATTTTCTGGCAGTTAAATCCTAATTCCCGTGCCTGGAATTTCATATTTGCCTTAGTATTATTTGCCACCATCGGTTATACTGTGCAGTTATATATACCGATACGTTCAGCCTTAGAGCCAGCCATAGATGAGAACGAGCCGGAGAACTGGGATGGTTTTCAATATTTTATAGGACGTAAGCAGTATGGGCAGGTATCAATGGTAAGTCGGATGTTTACGCGTCGTGGTAGCTGGTTAAACCAGTTTGGGGTGCATGAGCGGATGGGTCTCTGGGGATTTTTCCGGGAGCAGTATCTGGACAAATCTTTGTGGTTTATACCAATAATCTTGGGTTTATTAGGGGTAGCGGAGGGAATAAGGCGACTTAAGGGTATAGGATGGATGTTATTGTTTTTGGTATTGATTTCTTCAATTGGGTTAGTGGTCTATATGAATTTTGGAGATGGGACAGTATATAATTCTTTATCTGGCGAGATAGAGCGGTTAGAGGTGCGTGATCGTGATTATTTCTTTATGCCGGCATTTATCTTTTATGCCATATTAATGGGGTTAGGCATCTCCAGATTCTTGAGTTACATAGGAGAAAGCTATACTAAATGGAAGTTGGGAGAGTTTGGAGGTAGAAGTTTAGTATATGGGCTTTCAGTTATTTTTCTCTTAGGACCTTTAATGCCACTGGATCGAGGGCTTCATTCACCCAATAATAGACGGAATAATTATCTGGCGTATGATTATGCTTATAACATCTTAAATTCTTGTGAGAAAGATGCCATACTATTTACCAACGGGGATAACGATACTTTCCCTTTGTGGTTTATACAGCAGGTGGAAAAGGTCAGAACCGATGTCAGGGTGATTAATTTAAGCTTGCTCCAAACCGACTGGTATATCCTTCAGCTCAAGGATAAATGGAACGTTCCGATTAGCCTAAGTTACGACCAGATAAAATGTTTTGATACACAGCGTCCAGATGGAACTATTATGCCTTTACCAAAAGAGAAATATTTTGACCCGCTCAGAGGAGTCCAGCATTATCTAACCGCTTATTATGATCAAAACTCCAAAAAGCTTATCCGGGTATCGGATCTGATGATCGAGAATATAATTATGTCCAATCAGTGGAAATACCCTGTCTTTTTCTCCTCTACTGTTCCTCCAGATGGTCGGGTGAATCTGGATAACCATCTTAAAAAAGCTGGTTTCGGTATGAAAATTGTGCCAGAGGAAGGAAAATTTATGTTTGATCCTGATAAATATAATAAGCTTCTTTGGGAGGTTTACCACTATCGGGGTTTAAATAACACTAAAGTATATAAGGACGAAAATGCTATCGGGATGATGGTCAGTTATCCGGAGATGTTTATTGAATTGAGTAATTACTATCTTTCTTCCGGAAACAGGGAAAAGGCAAAAGCTGAATTACAAAAGGCGATTCAAGTATATCCGGACTACTATCGGAGCTATTCCATTTTAGCCGGGCTTTATAATGAAGAAGGGAAAGCTGATTCGACTCGATCCCTTTTGAAAAAAGGTGAAGCACATCTCAAATCCTTATATAACCTTAACTCACAGCTTTTATATCTCCAGTATCTGGGCCTTTTCTATATAAGCCAGAAAAATACAAAAGAAGCAGAAAAAATCTTTTACCAGGCTTATCAAGAAAGTCCGGATAACGAGATCAGCTTCAGGGCTCTTTCAGACCTTTACATAATGAACGGGAAATATACTGAATCAGAAAGGATCCTGGAGAAATGGCTGGAGAGCCATCCAAATGATCAGACTGTTAACAATGTTTTACAGAAATTGCGAAGTAGACAATAATCTTGTAGGGACAAAGCCGTAAACCCACCTTGCCCTCAAGGTGGGTTATTTTTTTATTTTGGTAATTTTATTTTTAATTTTCCATCCTGTGAACCTCTATCATGAAAAACAGTATAATCAAAATCTAATTCGGATAATTCTTTCTTAGTAGGCAATACAATAGTAAAATCGAGATTCTCTGGTCTAGAGATGAGCCATTTTTTAGTATCAGTATAATACCCTATGAATTGATTGAGCCTATAACTCCATGTCTGCAAATCAGCTGAAGAATCATATACTGACCAGCCAGAAGATTTGAAATTAAATATTCTCGGGACTTTTAAAATAAAGTTATTCTTTTCAGATGTTTGATTACCTTTGTTCAATAAAGCAGGGACAATATGCACTTTATTACTATCAATCCTTTCAACCTTGTCTACATATAAGACTAAATCCGGTTTTCGTGAGATTTCCTCCTCCCAACTTGCTTGAGTCTTTTTAAGTAGTTGTAGTTGTTTATCACTAGCCTCAACGATTTCGCTTAATTTCTTTTCGTAAGAGACCAAACTGCTTGAAAATATGTCCACATCTTTTCGTAGTCCACCTATAGACGAGCTTAATCCTTTTTGCTGCCCTTCAACCACCTCCGTCAGGTTCTGTATAGTGGAATCAAATTTATTAACACTTTGCGGTAACGCCTCAATTCTATTCTCTACTCTTGCAAAGAGTGTATCAAGATTTCTAAGGTGACCTTCTACATTAGAGGCGAATCTATCGGAACTCCTAAGATTCCATATTCCCAGACCGAACGCTAAGATTAATAGAGCTAATTCTACGACTCGAAAAACGGGATCAGTTCTTTTTACCCACTTGGTGAAACGCCCCCTTTTTCTGACCTTTGTTTTTTGCGGTTTATTTTCTAAATTGTTTTCGATTTCCATTTGTCAATTGATTTTGATAGGTTTTAAGTCTTGCCTTAAAAGAGTTTCCAATTATTTCTAATTAAAATACATCTTTTCTATTATAATAGGCAAGAAAAATTATTACACATCTATTGAATTTTTTATTTTAAAAAATTGATATCCAAATTGTGAGAGAAGTAGGGGCACGGCATGCCGTGCCTCTACAATTTACATCTACGCCACTAAAGCAGCTAGGAACTGTTAAAGTAAAGTTAAAACTTTACACTTTAGTATTTCAATTCTTTTCTGATGTTTCGGGAATTCCTGACACCAAAGCATCAAAAAATCTCACTTTAAGTATTAAAGCGTCTTTCTCCATTATATTCTTGATAATATCCGAGATGTTCCTACGTAAGCTGAACCTGTTGACTACCTAGAGAATATTTTAATTGCCGAATCAAGTAGAAAGTAGAAAATTCCTGCAGTCAGGGCAGCACCGGGGATGGTTAAAAACCAGGCCCAGACAATTTTTAAAGTAACGCCCCAGCGCACCGCGCTAAGATGCTTTGCCGCGCCCACGCCAGAAATAGCACCGGTGATAACATGAGTAGTGCTGACTGGCACGCCCATGTGGGTAGCCAGAAAAATACTAAAGGCGCTGGCAGTTTCCGCACAAAAACCATCAATCGGTCTTAATTTAGTTATCTTTTGACCCATGGTCTTCACAATGCGCCAGCCGCCAGACAAGGTTCCTAAGGCAATGGCTGCGTGTGCGCTCAGCACGACCCAAAGAGGCACGTGGAAGCTTTTAAGTAGACCAGCAGAAAAAAGTAAACTTGAGATAATACCCATAGTTTTTTGAGCATCATTACCCCCATGGCCCAAACTATATAAACCTGCAGAAAATAATTGCATTCGCCGCGACCACTTGTCAATAGAAGTAGGATGCCTTTTATGAACTATCCAGGTGACAATCACAATAAAAACCAATCCCAAAACCAATCCAATTGTGGGTGCTAAAAAAAGAAAAATAATAGTTTTAGTCCATCCGCTAACGATAATAATTTTGAAGCCGGCTTTGACAATGGCCGCACCAGCGTAGCCACCGATTAAAGCATGGGAGGAGCTGGTTGGCAGGCCTAAATACCAGGTAAAAAGATTCAAACTGATGGCACCGATCAGGCCAGCGAATATAAGTCGCGGTGTGACTATACTGATATCAATCATACCTCTACCAATTGTGGTGGCTACGGCCGTTCCAAAAATCAGAAAAGCGACAAAATTAAAAAAAGCCGCCCAGACCACAGCCTGTCGAGGTGTTAAAACACGGGTGGAGACAACCGTGGCGATAGAATTAGCAGCGTCATGCAGGCCATTGGTAAAATCAAAAGCCAAAGCAATCAAAATAATAAAGATTACAAAGATTAAACTCAGCATCTTAAAATTAAGTTGATTTAATCATAATGTCTTCAATAACACTCGACAAGTCTTCGCAGCAGTCAGATGCGATTTCTAAGCGATTATAAATTTCTTTTAATTTAATCAAATCATTTAATATTCAGGCGTTCTTCACCACTATGGTTTCAATCACATTGGATATATTCTCACAGTGATCCGCCGCAGTTTCCAATCTCCCGTAGATCTCTTTCCATTTTATAGCTTTTCTCCAATCAGTTTCTGCATCCAATAGTATCCCGATCATCGTCTGGGAGATCTGGTCCGCTTCATTTTCTAAACTATTTATTTCCACACAAAAAGGGTGGAGGTTTTTGAAATGTTTCAGATCAGCTATAGCTTTTTCTATTTCCACCGTGGCTTTGTAGATTATGTTCACTAACTGGATACATTCCGGAGTGGGTTTTTCTATCTTGAAAAACAAAAGCCGGCTGGAAATCCCCTCAATCGCATCTAAGACATCATCTAACTCGCTGGCAAGCTGGTGAATATCTTCCCGGTCCAGAGGAGTAACAAAAGTTCGGTTAAGGCTTGCTACAATCTGATGAATTAACCTATCACCCTGATGCTCGATATCTTCTATCTTCTTGACCTTGTTTTCCACATCGGTATAGTTTTCCACCAGGTCTTTTAAGGCTTCCGCTCCTTTCAAAAGACTTTGAGCTAATTCCTTTAACATCTCAAAAAACTTTTCCTCTTTGGGTAAAAATCTCATCGTAATACTCCTTTCTGCTCTCTCCTGTAAGGAGAAGGATAAGGCAAGGCTTTACCAATGTTTTCTAATAAGTTCTCTAAATTCCTTGAAAACTGTAAGTTTTCTTTTCCCCACAAAAGCTAATATCAGCTCAACATAAAGCCAGAAAAGATAAACCCAGGTTATCTCCTCTCTTAGAGTGGGTATCACAAATTGTACGAACCATAAGCTGAAAAGCCCTAAAGCCTCATACCAGCGAAACTCCATATTGGCTAAAAGGATCATTCCTAAAGCTGATTGAGCGATGGTTAAAAATATCTCCACTTTCTGATGAGAATCAAAATGAATGGCTGAAACCTTTCCGGTGCTTATCGAATAGACTATGGGAATCATAGCCACCAGCACGGTCCACTGATTGATATTAGAGGAAACCATGTTCATCAAAGCCATTGGAGCTTTCTTTACTGTCCGAGCCCAGTTAAAAGCCGTTACTTTTTCCGGGAACTCAGATAGAAAAGGTGAAACCCACTGGATGAAGATGAATTGAGATACTCCTAAGAAAGTGGCTAAAGCTAACATACTATGAAGAAAAGGCTCTGCGACTAGATATAACCATAACCCTCCAAAGATAAAAAGGGAAGCTATAGCAAGATTCCTTTTTGCCGGTTTCTGTTTTAATATCCATCTGGGAACTCTGCCAACGTCCTCGACCTTCTCCTTATCCTGTGGAGGAATTTTCTGAAGAATATAAAGATAAATAACATATATCAGAAAAAGTATCATCGAATCAAAAATGGAAAGGGTTCCTTTTATAACTATAATTACAAAATATAGAATTGGCGGAATAAGACCTAAAACCTCAACTGAATGCTCACCTTCTAACTTTATATTTGACCATCTTCTTTCCCCTGGTTTCCTTTTTCTGAAGAAAACTGTAGTGAAATAGATCATGGGCCATCCTAAACCCACCAGAAGTCTTAACGAGCCGGTGAAATTAGCAGTTACCAGATGAATTTTTTGCGGATCGATCCCTGCTTCCCAGGCAATGACTGCTTCTACCATAAATTCAGGCAGAGTCTGAAGCCAGGCTAAAATTGCTAAGGCTAATCCTTGAGAAAGTAAAAATTGGGCTGATTCTGCCGCCCATCCGATGATTAAAGCTGAGAGGAGTACTGAGGGAAAGGTCCAGATCGCAGATAGTGCTTTCGATGTAACTGCAGAAGCAGTTGTAATTGTTTCCCTTACCATATCAAAAACTCATCTTTTCCTTGATGGAAAATTTATCAGGAGAAGCAATCCCGCCTGAGACAAAAAATTCAATCCCTTGTTCAACTGATATCTCTAAAAGGATAACTTCTTCTCCCTTAAAAAGTAGTGTCCATCCGGTAAAAGGGGTTGGGGTAGAGGGAACAAAGACTACCAGTAACTCTTCATTCCTAAGATAAACTCTATTGGTTATGAAACCCAAGGTGAAAACCCCCCTACGGGGAAATTGTATAAGAACAACCTGTTTGAATGCCCTCTTATCTTCAACAGTTAAACTTTCCACTAACTGTTTGGCAGGTCCATAGATAGTACGAATTATGGGAATTCTCAAAAATAGCGACTGCCCGTAAGACACCAACCGGGAGAAAATCACGCTTGAGGCAAAAATTCCAGCTAAGAATATCAGGATCAAAGTGGCTAAAAACCCTATTCCTGGAATTTTGTATCCGATGAGTTTATTTATTAATGGGGATAAAAGCCCATCCACATTTACAAAAAGAAAACGCAGAACCAGATAGGTGATGATTAAAGGGACAATGATTAATACGCCGGAAAGAAAATAATTTCTTAGAATTTTTGTAATAGTATCCTTAAACGCCATAACCTTCTTTCAATTCTCTTTAAGTTATTCTTTTTCATCTTTTTGTCAATAAGATTTGAACAAAAAAACAATGTAGGGGCTCAAAATTTTGAACCCTTATAATCTTTTTTATTTTATCTTTAGTGAGTCAGGCATTCCGGTGGTTGAGTGGCTACGCTTTCGTAAGACAGGCATCGACTCCTGACCGAATCGGTAACCCCACCTTGCCCACAAGGTGGGGTTATAGTATACCCATGTTGAGGGCAACGTGGGTATACCAGTCATAGGGCAAGGCCGTCAAGATCTTGAGACTTCAACCTTGCATAAAAAAATTGTAGGGGTGTATTGCCCCATACACCCTTACAAAAAATTAATTAATATTTAAAAACCAACGCTGCTTGGCTGGCGAGATTGAGGAATGGATTAGGAAATAGACCCACTAAAATGACACCTATGATGCAAATGAGCAGAGCTAATTTAATCCCGAAAGGCAAAACGATTTTCTCTGCATTTTCTTTTTTTCGGAAATACATCTCCCTTAAAACACCCACATAGTAATAAAGTGAAATCACACTTGTTAAAACCGCAATCACCACTAACCAGATTAAATTCTTCTCAATCGCAGAAGCGAAAATAAAATATTTCCCCACAAAACCAGCTAAAGGCGGGATACCAACTAAAGATAGAAGAAAAATCATCATAAAAAGCGATAAATAAGGAGAGCTCTGGGAAAGCCCGGCATAATCCTTTATCTCAGAGCTATCGGTTTGAAGCTCAAAAGCAATAGCCACCACAAAAGCGCCAAGGTTGGCAAAAAGGTAGGCTAATGTATAAAAAGCAACAGAGGAAACCCCTCTTTCTGAAATAGCTACTAAACCAACCAAAATATACCCAACCTGAGCGATAGAGGAATAGGCTAACATCCTCTTAATATTAGTCTGAAGCAAAGCGATAATATTTCCGATGATCATACTCAAAGCTGCTAAAACCATCACTATGGTAACCCAGTCCATACTATAAACCAGAAAAGACCCAAAAAAAACCCTTAAGAAAGCCACCAATCCTGCGGCTTTGGAGCCAACTGAAAGAAAAGCAGTGATTGGAGTTGGTGCACCCTCATAGACGTTTGGCGCCACATATGAAAAGGGACCAGAGCCAATTTGAATCCGAAACCAGCGATGAAAAAGATAAAGGAAAGAAATAGCCCGGGACCTATTGGACCTATCTGTATGTAATCCACCATCAATTTGGTCTTAATCCCCTGCAAAAATGTAGTTCCGGTTATTCCATAGATTAAGCTGATGCCATAGAGCAAAATGGCTGAAGAAATAGCCCCTAATAGCATATATTTTAGTCCCGCTTCTGCGGATTTTTTATCTGGTTTTAGATATGCCGATAAGATAAAAAGTGGGATTGTAACCAACTCTAAGGAAACATATAAGAAAATCAGTTCCCTGGCAGAGGATAAAAGCATCATCCCTACGGTGGAGATTAAAATCAGTGCGAAGAATTCACCTTTAAAAGCCCTGAATTTAGCTATGAAATCGACTGAAACCGAAATCGCTAAAAACGAGGATAAAAGAAAAATCAGTTTGAAGAACTGACTTAAAGAGTCAGAAGAGTAAACTTTGCCAAACATTTCTCCCTGAATGGAAAAGAAAAGCAGAACAATGGTAATTACAATCCCTAAAAGTGAAAGGTAACCCAAATTCCTCTTCTTCTCCTCTTTTAAAAAGAAATCTACGCAGAAGATCAAAACTGCCCAGAGGAAAAGAAAAATTTCAGGAAAGATAGGGATGAAGTACAAATCAACCTCCGAAAGAACAGTTAATGATTATTAGTTCACGATTCATAGTAAAATAAACTAACCGGTTACTAAATGAATTATATTTTCCAGTGTTACCCGCATAATATCTGCCAGAGGAGAAGGATAAACTCCAACTCCAATCATAAGTATGGCCAGGGGGATGACCGTAAAA
Source organism: uncultured candidate division Zixibacteria bacterium (assembly GCA_963713865.1). Lineage (GTDB taxonomy): Bacteria > Zixibacteria > MSB-5A5 > MSB-5A5 > RBG-16-43-9 > CAZMZF01. The sequence goes on from OY970208.1 coordinate 181,903, forward strand.
AGCTCTCTGCTATTAATCTCGGTTATCGCTTCCCATTTAGTATTAAGCGTCCCTAAGAACATTTTCTGAATCATTCGCAAGAAGTAAGCTGCGGTTAAAACCACACCCAAAACTGCAAAGGCAACTATCACTTTAAAAACCGGGAATGCGCCGATAAAGACCATGAATTCGCTTACGAACCCGGATAATCCCGGAAGACCCAATGAGCCCATACAGAACAAAGTCATCACTCCGGAATAGACCGGCAGTTTAATCCATAAACCTCCAAAGGCATCTATGTCCCGGGTATGAGCTCTATCATATAAAACCCCCACTAATAAGAACAATGCGCCGGTGATAAGTCCGTGCGAGAACATCTGGAAAACACATCCGGAAACGCCGGTAACGGTTAAAGCTGAAATCCCCAATATGCAGTAACCCATATGACTGACTGAAGAATATGCAACTAATTTCTTTAAATCCTTCTGAGCCATACAGACCAAAGCTCCATAAACTATATTGATCAAAGCTAATATGGCTAAAGGAAGAGCATAATAAACAGCCGCCTGGGGGAACATAGGAAGACTTACTCTTAGAAGTCCATAGGTTCCCATTTTCAACAAAATCCCGGCAAGGATGACTGAAACTGCAGTCGGTGCCTCAACATGTGCATCCGGAAGCCAGGTATGGAACGGGAAGATTGGAACCTTAATGGCAAAGGCTAAAAAGAAAGCTACGAAAACTGTAAGTTGAAATCCCCTGCCTAAAAGAGGTGCCTGGGCAATCAGCTCCATCATATCCAGGGTATGAGGCTGGGAGGTGAAATATAAAGCCAGGATCCCGATGAGCATAAAAACACTGCCGAAAAGGGTATATAAAAAGAACTTGATAGCTGCATATTCTTTTCTGGGTCCACCCCAGACCCCGATTAGAAAATACATGGGGACCAGCATTATCTCCCAGAAGATATAGAACATAAAGAAATCCAGAGCTGCAAATACCCCCATCATACCGACTTCTAAGAGTAAGAAAAAGGCGAAATACTCTTTTACCCTGAAATTTATGTTAAAGGAGGCAATTATGGATAAAAAAGATAACAGGGCAGTCAGGAAAAGCATCGGTACTGAAAGACCATCCGCTCCTAAATGGAAGGTAACCCCCAAGGAGGGTATCCAGTCAAATTTCTCCACAAACTGCATAACCGAAGTGGAGCTGTTGTAATTTGCTACCAGGAAAAAAGAGAGGATTAAGGGTATGAAAGAAAACAGGGCTGCAGCAAAGCGAATTGCCTGAACCTGTTCCTTCCTTAAAAGAAGCACCACTACCATCCCCAACAGAGGGATGAAGACCATAAAGCTCAAGATTGGGAAATTCATTTTATCCTTTTCCTCCTAAATTTATTTTCATTAAAATAACTTCAAAAGTATGATCAAAACTATCCCGAAAAAGATGATGAAAGCATAGTTCTGTAATTGTCCGGTCTGAACTTTTCTCATACCTGCTCCGGTTCCCCTTACCACATATCCTAAACCATTCACTGCCCCATCCACAATGTAGGTATCGAAAAGCTCCCATAACCAGGATAAGAAAACGGTGAAATTACCAACCGAATTCACCAGCCAGTCGATAACTCCCAGGTCGAATTTCTTGAACAGGAAATCGGTCAGCTTGAATAAAGGTTTTATGATAATGGCATTATAAAGCTCATCGAAATAGTATTTGTTATATAAAACTTTATAAATGAAAGAGAATTTATTTTTCAACTTTTCCGGAGAAATAGAACCTTTATAGTACATAAGGTAGGCTAAATATATCCCGGATAAAGCTACCAGCGTAGCCACAATCATCAGAATAAAGTTCGGCTCTAAATGATGAACTTCGTGATGATAGACAAAAGATGAATATCCTTTATGCAGCCAGGGAATACCAACCCAGCCAGCAAAGATGGAAAGGAAAGCTAAAATAACCAAGGGTACGGTCATCACTTTCGGGGATTCATGTGCATGTTCGAATTTATGATGATCTCTTGGTTTTCCATAGAAAGTAACAAAACACAAGCGGAACATATAAAATGCAGTCATAAAGGCAACAGCCAGTCCAACTAACATAAAAATAGAATATTTATTCAGTGCCAGGAGTAGTATTTCATCTTTGCTCCAGAATCCGGATAAGGGAAAGATTCCAGCTAAGGATAATGAGCCGATGATAAAGGTTATGGCAGTAGTTTTCATCTTGGGATAAAGCCCGCCCATCTCCCAGATATCATTGGTATGCATTGCGTGAATAACACTCCCTGCACCCAAGAAAAGTAGTGCTTTAAACGAAGCATGGGTCATCAGATGAAAAGTCCCTGCAGTATAACCGCCTAAACCCAGAGCCATTATCATATATCCCAACTGGCTTATGGTAGAATAAGCCAGGACCCTTTTTATGTCGTTTTGCACCAGACCAATAGATGCGGCTAAAAAGGAAGTAAAAGCACCAATGATCGCCACTACCAGAGAGGCAGGAACTGAAAGCGCATAGATGGTCATTAAGCGGGCTACTAAATAGACACCGGCTGCCACCATCGTTGCCGCATGAATTAAAGCAGAAACTGGAGTAGGACCTTCCATCGCATCCGGAAGCCAGACATGCAAGGGGAATTGGGCGGATTTGCCAACTGCCCCTCCGAAGAGCAAAATGGCTGAAAGGGTTAGCAATGTGGAAGAGATGGCACCAGATTCTACCTGATGGAATGCTTCCTGAAAATTCAAAGTACCCACTGTGGTGGTTAAGAGGAATATCCCCAGCATAAAAGCCAAATCTCCCGTGCGTGTGGTTATGAAAGCCTTTTTACCCGCATCTGAGGCACTCTTCTTCTCAAACCAGAACCCGATCAAAAGGTAAGAGGTTAAACCGACTAATTCCCAGAAGATGAAGATCTCGAAGAAATTGTTAGCTAAAACCAACCCTAACATCGAGAAGGTGAACAAGGATAGGAAAGAGAAATATCTTGAAAATCTGGGGTCACCAGCCATATAACCAACAGAGTAAATCTGGACCAGCATCGAGACTATCGTTACCACCATAAGCATTACCGCAGTCAAAGGATCAATCAGCATCCCGGCTTCGACCTTAAACCCGGGCAGGTCTAACCAGTTGAACTTGAATTCAGAGGTAACCGGATTAGATAAAACCGTGAGCAGAACTATGCAGGAGAAAATAAAGGAAAGGCTGACTGCTCCAATGGAGATAAAAGACGATAACCTGGGCTTTTTTATGGTAAAAAAGATGATCAGGGCAAACGAAAGTATCGGGAAAAACGGGATCAACCAGCTATAGGGTAACATAAGATTTGATTTCTCCTTACCATTTCATTATATTCACTCTATCCACTTCCACACCCTTATACTGTCTGTAGATTAATATGATAATTGCCAGACCTACTGCCGCTTCAGCCGCTGCAATGGTTATGACGAAGATCGTAAAGACCTGTCCAGCTATTGCCTGAGGATCGATGAACCTGGCAAAAGCGACAAAATTTATATTAACTGCATTGAACAAAAGCTCGATTGACATCAAGATTCCGATAGCATTCCTCCGGGTCAGGACCCCGAATATCCCTATGCAGAAAAGGATAGCGCTTAAAGCTAAATAATGGTATAAATTAAGCATCTTACTCCTTTCGAGCGATTATTATGGCGCCAATTAAAGCAGCTAACAAGACCAGAGAAACCACCTCAAAGGGTAAAACGTAAGTGGTTAAAAGGGCTTTTCCTATGGATACAGTTGACTGTCCTTCAATTCCCTGAGTGCTTATCCTCCAGCTGGTTCTGCCTAAAACTGAAAGAGTAACAACTAAAAGTGCACCAACGACTAACAGGCCGGGGATAACCTGCTCATTTGATTGCCTTATACCAGGACTATAAAGCTGAGCCGTTAACATTATGGCAAAGATCAAAAGAACAGTAATCGCTCCAACATAGATCAAGACCTGCACGGCTGCCACAAACTCTGCTGAAAGCAAGATATAAATCCCGGCAATCGAGAAAAAACACAGGATTAAAAACAGTAGTGAATGAAAAATGTTTTTCAGTGTTACCACCATGAAGGCAGAACCAACGATTAAACCTGAGAGTACATAGAATACTGCAACCTGAGTGCTACTTTCCACTTTCCACCCACTTTATATATTTGAATCCTTTGCCGATTTCAGTTAGTCTTTCTTTAGTATGTATGAGCTTTTTCTTATCATAAACCGAAAACTCGTATTTGGGAATACACTTGATAGCTGAGAAAGGACAGACCTCCTCACAGATACCGCAGTAGATACATAACCCGGCTTCAACTACAAATTCATCCGGAACCCTCTTCCCTGTCCCATCTTTAGTTTGGGTTATATAAATTGCCCTGATCGGACAGTTTCGCATGCAGATCAGGCAGGCAGTGCAGTTCAATTTACCGGTCTCAGGATCAGAAATCAATCCGACCATCCCCCTTGACCTTTCCGGCATAGTCCATCTTTCTTTGGGATATTGAAGGGTGATAGCTGGTTTGAATAGATACTTGATAGTAACCTTCATCCCCAGGAGAAGATTATATATTCCGTTTACAGTTCTCTTTACGATCCCCATCTTTTATGCAAAAAGTCCGGTTAAAATCAGATTAATAAAAGCTAAAGGTAATAAAAACTTCCAGGCAAATCCCATCAATTGATCAACTCTCAGTCGGGGGAATGTCCATTTAAACCACATTATCACGAAAACTAAGAAAAAGCTTTTTATGAAAAACCATAACCAGGAAGGAAGAAATGGCCCGTTCCAGCCACCCAAGAAAAGGGTAGTAGCAATGGCAGATACCAAAAACAGATTGGCATATTCGGCAAAGAAAAACATAGCGAACTTCATCCCGGAATATTCCACGTTGAATCCCGCTACTAATTCCTGCTCAGCTTCAGGGATGTCAAAAGGTGTCCGGTTAATCTCTGCAATACCGGCGGTTAGATAGATTAAAAACCCAACTGGCTGTCTCCACAAATACCATTCCCAGATATGTTTCTGGGAACTAACAATGGTCTGCATGCTGAGGGATTGAGCTAAAATTATTACTCCTAAAATCGATAAGGTCAGAGGAACTTCATAACTTATGATCTGAGCTGCAGAACGAAAACCACCTAAGATAGAATATTTATTATTCGAGCTCCAGCCTGCAGTCAAAAGCCCGATAACCGTGAATGTGGTTATAGCCATTATATAGAGAATCCCTATGTTCAAATCTTTTACTATAAGCCCTTTACCAAAAGGGATACAGATATAAGCCATAAAAGCGGAAACGAAAACGATAACCGGCGCTATTAAAAATCCACCTTTATCCGCATTTTCTGGAGTAGTATCTTCCTTCAAGATAAGTTTTATCGCATCTATTACCGTTTGCAGCCAGCCGTGCCAGCCGGTTCTCATCGGCCCGAACCTGGACTGCATATGACCGGATACTTTCCTTTCCCACCAGACCATAAACAGGACTGACAGAGATATGAAAGCAATGATTATCCCGGCAACTACAATCATTGAAAGAAGCTCAAGCAGGACTTGCGGTATCCCCCAGTTATAAAAGAGGTTTTCCGCCCAGAGATATATACTTTTGAAAAGATTGTCTAACTCAAACATATATTTTTTATCTGTCCACCTCCGGCAAAACCACATCCAGGCTGCCGAATATTGCCACCAGATCAGCTATTTTCCAGCTGCGGGAGATTATGGGCAAAACAGTTAAATTAGAAAAAGAACCAGTCCTGATTTTAACTCTATAAGGCTTAGACGAGCCATCAGAGACTATATAAAAACCCATCTCACCTCTGGGTGCTTCAATTCTCAAATAGATCTCCCCTTCAGGTGGTTTAAATACTGCAGCAGTTTTGGTTTTTACTGGTCCTTCCGGAATCTTTTCCAGAGCCTGCTGAACTATCTTTGCAGATTCCCTCATCTCCATTATCCTGACCATATACCTATCCCACACATCCGAAGCCTTACCTACAGGTATATCGAAATCGAACTTATCATAGATTGAATAAGATTCGTTCTTTCTTAAATCCCATTGTAAACCAGTTCCACGCAGAGAAGGACCGGTTACTCCATTCTCGATAGCAGTTTTCCGGTCTAATATCCCTATACCTTTTGTCCGGCTCAAAAAGATCGGGTTATTAGTAAGTATATCTTCATATTCATCCACCCTGGGTATAAAATATTTAACAAACTCTTTTGCCATAGGGATAAATTCTGGTGTGATATCCCTGGAAACCCCCCCTATCCGCATATAATTATAGGTCAACCTCTGCCCACAGGTCATCTCAAAAAGGTCCAGGACCTTCTCCCTTTCCCGGAAACAATAGAGGAATGGGGTTATGGCGCCTAAGTCTAAGGAGAAAGTTCCCAGCCAGATCAAATGGCTGGCTATTCTGTTTAACTCCACCATTATTACCCTTATATATTCAGCCCTTTCCGGCACTGGAACATTCGCCAGCTTCTCCACCGTCATCACAAAACCCTGATTGCAGAACATCGAACAGGAATAGTCTATCCTGTCAGTATAAGGTATGTACTGCAAATAAGTCCTGTTTTCCGCAATCTTCTCTAAGGAGCGATGCAGATAACCGATATGGGGAACCATATCTAAAACCACTTCTCCATCCATCTTCAGAAGAAGACGCAATACCCCGTGGGTGCTGGGATGCTGGGGTCCCATATTCACGAAGAACTCTTCAGTATATATTTCTGAAACCTGATCGTTCATTTCAAATCCGGCATTTTTATAAAATCTTTTCCAGTCCAGTCTTTTCTCAAAGGATAACCCTCATCCCACCCCTCAGGCAAAAGCAAAGGTCTGGGGTCAGGATGGTTTTTGAATTTTATTCCAAAAAGTTCGGCTGTCTCTCTCTCATACCAGTTGCGCCTGGAAACACTGGAGTTAAAGAGTCAATTTCAGGATTCTCTTTGGACAAAGGGACTTTGAAACTCATTTTATGTTTTTGAGTAAAGGAGAAGAAAATATAAATCATCTCAAACCTGTCCGGATAATCCGCACCAAACATACAGGATAACAGGTCAAAAGAGAGTTCCTTAGAATCTCTAATATATCTGCAAAATTCCAGTAGAATGTCTTTTTCCACAATAAATGAAGGCTCAAAACCAGCTATCCTGGCATCTTTTAACTTATCCGGAAATCTATCTGTTATAATTTTTTTGATATTTTCTGGAGTCATTTCCTACGGATCCGTTTTAGGATATTTTTTTATGCCCAATCTTTGATCTTCTGGGTTTTAATCTTCTCCTGCAGTTTGATACACCCCTCTAATAAAGATTCGGGACGAGGAGGACATCCTGGTATATAGACATCAACCGGGATAATATGGTCAACCCCTTTTTCCACGCTGTAGCAGTCATAATGAAAGGGTCCGCCGGTTATCAGACACCCGCCCATTGCAATGACATACTTAGGCTCCGGCATCTGGTCATAAAGCCTTTTCACTCTGGGAGCCATCTTCTTGGTCAAAGTCCCTGCCACAATCATCAAATCCGACTGCCTGGGTGAAGCTCTAAAGAACATCCCGAACCGGTCGAAATCATACCTTGATGCACCTGTAGCCATAAGCTCGACTGCACAGCAGGCTAATCCAAATAAAAGATACCACATCGAGCTGGCACGCGCATAATTGAACACATCATCTAAGGTAGTGGTAATGATTGCACCACCAGGCAATTTCTCCACATAAACCGGGACTTTGTTCATCACACCCATTTCAAAGCTCCTTTTTTCCAGAACATAAACCAGACCGAATAACAAAATGGCAATGAAAATCAACATCTCAATAAAAGCATAAAACCCCAAGCTTTTATAGACCACTGCCCAGGGGAAAAGAAATACCACTTCAACGTCGAAGATTACAAAGATTATGGCAAAAAGGTAATACCGGACATTGAACTGCACCCACCCCTGCCCGATAGGTATTTCCCCGCATTCATAATTTGCCTTTTTGGTAGGATTAGGTTTATACGGGGCAATAAGTTTAGCCAGAAAGAAGACAAAAAAAACAAATATAACCCCGATTACAAAAAAAAGTCCCACGTAGGCATAATCACCTGGCATATTATTTATGGTCTGAAATTAAGAAAATTTATTTTAAAACCGTTTTCACCCAAGCAAGTGAAATCCTTCACAAGTAAATTTCCCTATAAAAAACACCTGAAATTTGTTTTGTCAAGTTATTTTTAAAAAAAATCTGTATTCTGCAATCTGTCGTATACAGGTAGGGGCAGGTTTCAAACCTGCCTTTACAAATTGGTATTCCCGCCTTGTCCGCTCCGATTTTAGATCCGCAGGAAAGGCGGGTTTATTACCCATGTTGGGGGCAACATAGGTTTACCGATTTATTGCAGGTGTTCGATTTATCGAAACCTCCTCTCCTTTGTAGCGTCGAGCTTTACGCCCGACGATGTTGTAGGGACAGAACAGTGTTCTGTCCGTATTTTGCAAAACCCACATTTTCATTGACAAAAAATAAGAAAATATTATCTTACTTTTGAAACGAGATTTTAAATAACTCATTCACAGCAGTCGATAAAAGCTTTACGACCCGTAGGGATAGAGCAGATTAAGCAGATTTCAAAACTGAAATCAGCTTAATCCCAATAATCAGCTGTGAGGTAATTTTTAACCCTTAACCCCCAAGAGGGCAACATGCTTTACAAATCTACAAGTCATTGCGAGGAGTTTCGCCAAAGGCGGACGACGAAGCAATCCGTTGACTTTGATACCAAGCCCTTATTCATACTTTTCCTCTTTTTCGCCTTATCCTTCACCCCCTTCACCAACCTTTATTCCCAACCCTCACAACCCGACACCGACTCCATCCCCTTTGCCTCAGCAGTCAACTATCTTGCCGGAGATGCTCCTTTTTCTGTTTTTTGTGCGGATTTAGATGGGGATTTAGACTTGGATTTAGCTATGGCAAATTATTATAGCGACAATGTCTCTATCTTAAAGAACAACGGGGATGGGACTTTTCAAACAAAGGTGGATTATGGTGTAGGAGATTATCCTTCTTCTGTTTTTTGTGCGGATTTAGATGGGGATACAGATTTAGACCTGGCAGTGGCAAATTGGGGTAGCTACAATGTTTCCATCTTGAAGAACAATGGGGATGGGACGTTTCAGGCTAAGGTGGATTATGGTGCAGGAGATAATCCTGCTTCTGTTTTTTGTGCGGATTTGGATGGGGATACAGATTTAGACCTGACAGTGGCAAATGGGTATAGCGATAATGTCTCCATCTTAAAGAATAACGGGGATGGGACTTTTCAGGCTAAGGTGGATTATGGTGTACGGTCGTATCCTCATTCTGTTTTCTGTGCGGATTTAGATGGGGATACATATTTAGACTTAGCCGTGGCAAATGCGGGTAGCGACAATGTCTCCATCTTGAAGAACAACGGGGATGGGACTTTTCAGACTAAAGTGGATTATGGTGCAGGAGATAATCCTTATTCTGTTTTTTGTGCGGATTTAGATGGGGATACAGATTTAGACCTGGCAGTGGCAAATTTTTTTAGCGACAATGTTTCCATCTTAATGAATTTGACTCCTCAGTCCCTCTCTTATACTTTGTGGTTCTTCGCCTACTCACCTGTAGATTTAATAGTAACAGACCCGAAGGGGGATTCAATCGGGTTAAGTTTCAACACTATACCATTTGCCACCTATGACACAACTCAGAATGTTGGTGGCGACGAGGATAAAGATGATGTGGTTACTATCCCAAACCCCTTAGTAGGACAGTATATGGTTAAAGTTATAGCCGAGCCTGGCGCAGATACAGGCCATTATTCTCTAACCATAAAATTAGATGGAAACGAAGATAAACCTCTGGCACAAAATTTCCCCATTCCACCACCAGAACCAGGTTGATACATACAATTATCCAGTTATCGAATATCTGCGAGGAGATGCGAATTCAGATAAGAAAACAACTGTCTCGGATGTGATTTACTTGATCAACTATTTATTTAAGGGAGGACCTGCACCAGACCCTGTGTATTTAGGTGATGTCAACTGCGATGGCAAAACTACAGTTACCGATGTTATCTACCTGATCAATTATCTTTTCAAAGGTGGACCAGCACCGTGTAGTTGAAAAGGAAAATCGAAAACAGAAAAAAGGAAGAAAGAAGATGAAAAGACGTGAGCATGATTCGTGTTTGGTGAGCGTGTCGGGGCAGTTCGCAGTGATAAGTTTTCAGCTTCGTTATATAGAGTAGGGACAGAACAGTGTTCTGTCCCCAGGTTATTTGCGACCCTGAGAGCGGTACTACGAAAAAGTATTAAGGATATTGAAGAAAAAATTCGTAGCGTTGCCGCTCCTGTCCTACGGATCAGTTTCTAGGATGGCAACTATGTTTTTAATTATAGGGGATGGATTTTCCCCCCACATCTTCAGGGCGAGGTATCCTTGCCCCTACAGATTTTTTACGACCCTGTCCAGCAGTGGCTCCGCCAGACGTAGTCTCCTAATAGGAAAAGGGTCACACTACGAAAATAAAGACTCCCTGTCAATTAACCTTGCTAAACAGATTCTCCTTTCTTAAATTTTACTTGAAGTAAATTACATAAAAAAGCAGAGTTTAACTTTCCCCTTAGAGTGCCTTGAAATGAGTATAATCCAACCTAAACTTAAAAAAATCATCTCCGCCAGCCGGAGAGTTGATCTTTTGAGCTTTTATCCGGATTATCTAATCCAGAGAATAGAAGAAATCGGTAAGGATAATATCCATACATTAGTTATCTGGACTAAAAACCCTCTTAATATCTTCAAAAATAAACCCTTGAGAAAATATCTTAAAACCATAAACCAGCTTTATCTTCTATTGACTGTAACTGGCTTGGGAGGAACTCCTTTAGAATCGAAAGCACCTGAGACTGATATGGTTTTAAAGAATTTACCAGATTTAGTAGATTTCTTAGGCTCTCCTTTGAGGCTGGCTTTAAGGTATGACCCCTTAATCGAGGTGGTTTATGATAAAAAAAATCACCTGACCAACATAGACCTGAAGCTTTTTCATTATATTTTAAACTCCCTTTATCCCCTGGGTATAAAAAGGGTTATAACCTCCTTCGTTACTCTGTATCCTAAAGTCAGAAAACGTCTTAGTAAATATAATTTTCAGATGATGGAGCATCCTTTAGAAGAGATTGAAGGTTTCATTCTGAAAAAAATGACCCCACAGGCTGAAAAGCTTGGAATTGAAGTTTCCACTTGCGTCTTGCCGGAGATAACCTCAAAAGGTTGTATCGATGGTAAAACCCTGATGGAGCTTCTTCCTCAGAAAGAGCCTTGCTCTCTGGTCAAAGATAAGAGCCAGAGGATAAGCTGTCACTGCACTAAATCCGTAGATATTGGCAGGTGGTTTTCCTGTCATCATGGATGTTTATATTGTTATGGAAATCCAAGTCTAAAAAAAACTAATTGACCACCGTATAACTCCCTCTTATTACTAAAGATAATCCCTCTTAAGTCGATAATAAAATAGAGATTTATCTTTAAAATAATAAAATAAAAATATGTAACCCCGAAAGAGAAAACTTTTTTTGAAAGAGGTGAGCTGTGAGTCAAGTCGATGAAAACCTTACGACGGCTACGCCGGGCTCGGTCCCCCGTAGGGAAGAAAACAGGCCTCTGGAAAACTCTCAGGAGATCAGAGATAATCCTGAGGAAACTAAAATAGCAGTCGAAGAAAGAAAAGAAGAAAATCCTGAAAACCCAACTCAATCTATGAAGAAAAAAGAGGGTGATACCCAGAAGATTGAGATCCAGTCCCCGATCGAGGCGATGATTGAAAAGCCCGAACCAGTATCTTCAAAACCCGAAAGTATCGAAAGAGAAAATCTGGTAGAGAAAAAACCGAAAAGAACGAGAATTTATAAGAGAAAAGAGAGGTTGGATTCCCAGGACAGTGTCCCTGAAACACCTGCAGCGGATGAGATAAAGACCGTTGAATCAGAAGCTGAGACACCGGAACTGGATACCTTCGATCAGCCCAAACCCTTAGAAGAGCAAAAAGTCTCAACTAAAGGGATTGCTCATTTCAGAGAGAATGTAATAAAGATAGCCGGCGGGTTTAAGATTCATTCCGGTGACGAGATGAGAATCGGGGAACGGGAGTTTGAGCTCAGGCGCTTAGATCCCAGCAAGAAACCTTTCTACTGGGGAGCTTTTGCTTTAGGGATTGTAATCTTGTTCTTCATCTTTCAGCTCAATTTTACAGGATACAAAGATTCCGGCAAGATCGTGGGAGCGGTGATTGATAAAGGCACAGGTGCATTTGTTCCCGGTGCTATTATCGAGCTTAAGAATCTGGGGAAAAAAATTCACTCTAACGATTTGGGATTTTTCATACTGGATGCCCTGCCAGCTGGCACCTATGAGCTGCAAACCCAGTTTAAAGGATTTAAACCTTCAAGGGAGAATGCAGTAGTAGTAAAGAAACAGATCACCACTACCCTGGTGGAGCTCACTTCAGAAAGTGAAGGGGTCTTACCTGCTCAGACAGGCTCTGTAGAGAAAAGAACCGAACCTCAAACTAAACCGGGAACCCCTAATCTACCTTCAGCCTCAAAGTCACAGTCAGGTTCCATCAAAATAGAATCCAATGTTCCGGGCGTGATAGTTTTTATAGATGGAGAATACTTGGGAGTGGGGAATAACGTTTACGCAGACATCGCACCCGGCACTCATAATTTAAGGCTGGCTAAAGACAACTATCAGGACTGGACCGGTAATGTGACAGTCAAAGAGAAGAAAACCTCCGGGATAAAGGCAAACCTCCCTAAAATCGAAACCTCATCCAGCTCTGCTCTTTCTGCTAAAGAACAGACGGATTACTTCACTTCAGCTCAAAAAGAATTCGATGCCGGCAACTATGCCGGAGCAGTGGAAAATTTCAACAAAGGTCTCCTGGTTAATTCCGATAATCCGGAGGCTTATTTAGGAAGAGGAAATTCCTATCTTAAGATCGGTGATCAGACCAAAGCCCTGGCAGATTTCTCTCAGGGAGCTAAGCTGTTTGAGGAAAAAGGTAATTACAATAAAGCGGCTCTGTGTTATACTCAGACGCTGAATGTTACTCCAGGCGATTTTAATGCTCTTTACAGCCGGGCACAGGATTATATCAAAACTGGGGAATACGAAAAAGCAGTTACGGACCTGAAAAAGGTGACCGAACAAAATTCAAAATTTTTCAACGGGTTTATGGAATTAGGGAATGCCCAGTATAATTCCAAAGATTATTCAGGAGCAGTGGAAAGCTACTCTAAGGCTAAAAAGCTGAACTCCAACTCCAAACAGGTCTATGTTAAATTAGCACTTACCTACACTGCCAAGCAGGATAAATCCGGGGCAAAGAAAAATTACGAGAAATTCAAAGAGCTTACCACTCTGGTTGACCGGGAAAGTATGAAAGACGACCCGGAATGGGTCAATGTCCTTAAATTCTTAGGAGAGGAAACCGAAAAAGAATTTTAGTTCTTATTTGGAGTGCGTCCATACGGATGCATTATAATTACAGATAATTCACTTCATCTCATCGCTACACTCTAACAAAAAGACCCCTGCCCCCTGGCGGGGGTTTTTATTGGTAGAACAGGCATCCTTGCCTGTTTTGTTGTAGAAACCTTCAGGTTTCCATTCTTATTAATCAAAATCGGTAGAACAGACCTTCTCTCTGTTCTACGAGTAAAATTACGTAGTTGCCCATGGTAGAACAGGCATCCTTGCCTGTTCTTTCAGTCAGACAAAAATGTCTGACTTACCAGCTATAAAGTGTAATGGAAACCTCAGGTATCCATTTTTATAAGCACAGACACAACTCCTATGCAAGAAGGTAGATTCTTTTGAAAACCTTCCTTGACAAAATATAAAAAAAATGTAAGTTTTGAGTTATGTGCGGACGTTATACCATAACCGTTAAAGAAGAAATCCTTATCCAGAGATTCAAGGTTGAAGATTACCAGGGAGAGCATTTCCCCAGATTTAACGTTGCTCCCAGCCAGAACAATCCCGTAGTTTTAGTCAATGAAAAGAATAATAGAGCGATGTACCCTGTGAGATGGGGATTAATCCCTTCCTGGGCAAAAGAAGAGGCTATCGGGAACAAAATGATCAATGCCCGAATAGAAACAGTAGCTGAAAAACCTACTTTCCGGACCGCTTTTTCTAAAAGGCGATGTTTAGTCCCTGCGGATGGGTATTACGAGTGGAGAAAAAACGGTAAACCGGGCAAAAAGCAGCCTTTCCGGATAGTCTTAAAATCCAGAGAGCTTTTTGCATTTGCCGGATTATGGGACCTCTGGAAGAATCCAGAAGGAGACACAATCCGCTCTTATACTATCGTCACCACAGAAGCGGATGAATTAGTGGGAAAGATTCATCCAAGGATGCCGATTATACTCAGACCCGAAAATGAAAATACCTGGATAGACCCTAATCTACACGACCCTAATACCCTTATGAAACTCCTTTCCCCCTATCCTGCTGATTTAACCGAGATGTATGAAGTATCCTCTCTGGTAGGAAATCCAGGTGTTGACGTTGAGGATTGTATCCTGCCTGTTAAGTAATAGTTGTTATTTAAAATGGTAGAACAGACATCTTGTCTATTCTTAACTTAATGTAGCGACTGTCTTGAAAATCAAGCATTTTTTAAAATGGCATTACAGATAATTAGTAATTTGCGCATCACCGCAACCACGGCTACTTTTTTTGCCTTTCCTGAAGCTAATAACCTCTGATAAAACTCTTTTAGCTTCTGGTTAAATCTTATTGCTACCAAGACAGGCATATACAGGATCTTCTTATGAGTCCACGTCCTCCACTTATGAAGCTTTTACCTTTCCACTTGCCACTCTCTCGGTTGAAAGGTGACACCCCCGCCAACGCAGATATCTTTTTCCTATCTACTCTCCCCAACTCAGGTAAACAAGAAAGTAAACTTATAGCGGTGATAAATCCCATCCCTTTTTCCCTTCTTAAAAATCCAACCTTCCGCATAATCTGATCATCTTTTTGAGCTAATTCCTTTATCCTCTCATCCATCAGCTCAAGCTCCTTCTCCAATACCTTGATTATCCTTTTAAGGCTTTTTGCCTTTTCCCTCTCTGCTATACGAAGCCTGTTTTTCTCTGCCACTACCATTTCCTGCAACTCCTGCCGCCTTTTGATAAGCTCCTGAATCTCCAACTCCATCTCACTTATCTCCCCTAACTCCTCTAACTTCACCACCTGTCCAAATCTGGCTATAACCCGGGCATCAATCTTGTCCGTCTTCGCCAGTTTTCCTATCCCCCTGGCAAAATGCCTTACCCGTGCAGGATTAACTACATGAGCCTGAATCCCTAACTCTCTTAACATCCTCCTACAAACCCGCTCATACCCTCCTGATGCCTCCATAACTACCAACTCTACTTTGTTACCCCTTAACCAAGATATGAACTTCTTAATACCTTTCCTGGTGTTGCTGAAGGTCCGGCGGTGTGGATTAGCAGTATCATCTGCCAAAAGAATGCAAGCTTCAAGCTCCTCTGAACTAACGTCAATCCCGCAAACTATCTGTTGCATAACTACTCCTCCTTTAGTATAATTTAATTAACTTGCCTCTGGTAGCCCATACTTGCTATGCGGTCTTTTTAACCATTCGACTGTTCGAGCTTGCAGAGGCACAAGGGACCTTGCCGACGACCAAGCTACGAACGAGCTTTTAGCCCAAGTGCGACACGATCTGTCGGCAAGGTTCCCTTCCACCATTGGGTGAAGGGTATATCCCTTATTCACCTGTAAAATATAAACATAATATTCAATATACAAGTGCGACCCTTTCAGGGTCGCTTGATATATGTGTAAGACAGTAACATCTGATTTGAAGCTTTTGTAGCGGAAACCCTCAGGTTTCCATTGGAAACTTAATATGACAGCCTTACCCTAACCCTATCTTAAAGAGAGAGGGAGAAGTATTTCCCTCCCCATAGCAGAGAGTCAGACAGGAATGTCTGATCTGCTATCGTTAGGCATAAAACACGCCGCTACTTAATCGCTTTGTGGATGGCACTCGCTCCAAAAAGCAGCCGTTTGAAGGTAACCTCCGAAAAACCGGCTTCTCTTATGATTTCTGCGTATTCTTCTGCTGGATAGAATCGGGGAATCGTCTGAGAAAGGTAAGTGTAAGCAGATTTGGAACCGGAGATTATCTGACCTACCGGTTTAACTGCCAACCGGATGTAGAGATGAAAGAATTTTCTGATGATTTTAGACTTCGGCTGGCTGGTCTCCACGCTCACAAATCTTCCCCCGGGTTTTAAAACCCTGTGAATTTCCTTGAGAGACTCAAGAAACTTATCGCGGTTAAGGTTTATATTCCGCACCGCAAATGAAATTGTCACCAGGTCAAAGGTATTATCCGGAAAAGGGAGGGTATTAATATCGGAGAGTATGAAAGTTATACGGGATGACTCTTTTTTCTCCAGGGCTTTACGAATCATCGGAAAGCTGAAATCTGCAGCGAATACTTTAGTCTTTTCCGGAGCAAGCCTGCGAAGATAAGAAGCCATCTCCCCGGTCCCAGAACAAATATCCATCCACATCTCCCCACCATCTGCAACTGATATTCTTGCTGCCTTTTTGCGCCAGAAAATATCCATCCCGAAGGTCAAAATATGATTAACCAGCTCATAAGTCTGCGGAACCTCAGAAAAAATTTTTTTAATACCTTCTTGCATAAGGCATTTTTATTGATGCGGAAATTGGATTTTCCCGCTTCTGGCGGAATCCTGATGACCTGCACAAAATCCAATTCGGGAATTCCAATTCCCGAATTAACAAGAAACATCGGACGTTACGTTTTGTTCTCTTTCATTCTAATACATACCCTTGAAAAGCTTTTACTGCCGATTGATACCCTTCCTCTATCCTCCACTGGATCGTCTTCTGGGAAAAATCCAGGGAGTCTCCCAAATCCTTATCCGGCTGAATCAGGATGGTTTTGTAAGCTCTATAAACATCCTCACTATTTTTCTTTTTAAGAGTAAAACCTTTTTCTTTTGCCTGTTCCACCAGATAGTTGATGGTTAAATACTCCTGAATGTCAGAGTTGAAAATCTCATTGATGGTAATTTCGGTTAAAGACCTTTTGGCAATCATCAAGAAGTTCTTGGAAGCCCTGGGATCCGGTTCTAATTTCGACAGCTGGCAGTTGACGATTATAACCTCTGTGGGGTCCTCATCCAGGATGTCACCCAGCGGGCTGACGTTCCGGACCCCGCCATCCACAAGGTTTTCAAGGTGCAAATTATTTTTCAGGTTAATCTCTTTGATCGGTTTCCAGATAAGAGGAATGGCAGTTGAGGCTAAAACCGCTTTTCTAAAATCCTCATCCTTGTCAAAATCAGAAGGCTTAAGCGCTTTATACTCGCCTGAAACCAGTAATACAACCCCAACTCTCAAATCATATTTATCTGACTTTACGTCTTTGAGAAAAACGTGCTGGTCTAATTTTTCCTTTAATGGCTTGTTGCTCAGAACCGATTTTGCGCCGAACAATATTTTAAAGACTGCAGTCCAGGATATTTTCCCTTTATATACCTGGTCATTTGACATGTTATTCCATATCTCTTTTAATTTATCATACTTTTCCATCGCCAGCATAATCCCGTTTAAGGCACCCACCGATACGCCAGCTATGATGGAATAATCAAAGCCCGGGAATTTTTTTCTGATCTCTTCCTCGATATATTTTATTGCCCCAAACTGGAACGAGCCCCAGGCATTCCCCCCGCTTAAAACCAATGCTATCTTCCTCGACATAAACCCTCCCTTCGAATACTTATGATAATGATTTAGTTACTTAGGTCAACCATCTCCGTCAAAGGCAGAGTGGTTGACATTTTTTTGTCTATTCAAAACCTCCGAACTTTTATCATCGGTTATCAGATCCTCTGTCCTTTCCATAAGTGAATTCTCTGATGTGCATCCCGTAGATTTCATCAAAACCTAATTTTTTATAGAATGCTCCTTTATCCGGATCAGTGATTAAAACAATATCATAATAACCCCTAAGATGCGAAATCGCCAGATTCACCAGATGCTTGCCAATCCCTTTTCCTTGATGGAGCTGGAGAACTTCAACCAGAGTGATAAAGGCATGCATCGCTCCATCGCTAATTGCTGTAAGAAAACCTAAAAGCTTCCCCTTTTCCCTGGCAGTGATTATTAGATCAGACCCGGCTATAAGCCTACCTTTAATCTTTGAGGAGGGAGGCGATTTCCAATTCTGGAAAAAGGAGTCAAGCTCATCCTGCATAACGCTGTCATTTATTTTATACTCGATCATCTCAAATTTTGTAGGTCGCAATCCCCGATGTATCAGAAGTCACCTTCTGTCTACAACATACTTATCCTACTATGCTCTCAACTCAAACTAAGTTCCATGAATATCGCACCCTTTACAGGATTGGGCCGATAAGGCTCAATTTCTTTAAAGCCCAAAGAGCGATAAAGCGCTATTGCTTCCTTCATCGAAGGAACAGTATCCAGAAGCATTTTGGAATAACCGAGCTTGCGCGCCTCCTCAATAATAGTCACTGCTAAACCTCTGCCGATCCCTTTCCCTTTAAATTCTGGTTTTACATATAACCTTTTCATCTCGCAGATACCTTCGCTGAATTTTCTCAAAGCAACGCATCCAGCTGTCTTCGTTTCGTATTCAGCTAAAAGCAGGCAGCCGTCAGGCGGAGCATAATCTCCCGGAAGCCCTGCCAGCTCTTTGTCGAAATTCTGAAAACAGAGGTCAAAATTTAGAGAACTGGCGTACTCTATGAACAATTCTTTAATCTGACCAAGTTGTTCTTCAGATTCAGCATAAACGAATTTTAACATTTCCTGATAATTCCTAAAATGTCAGACACTTTTTTGTCAAGCAGATCGCCTTTGATGAGATATGCTTAACCTGAGATCTACTGGAGTTTAAAACCTTAGTTTTATCTTGAATAATCATTGTAAAACACGGGATTTCTTTCTTGTAAACCTGGGGGTTTACACTCCCAAAACTATTTTGTCAAGTTTCTCTCATCGGGTATAAAGCCTGACGCTATTTTTTTTTCGTCTTCCTTTTTATGCTTTCCTTTTCCCCTTTTTTAGGGATTTAACCGCACTAACTTTAACACTTACCACCCAAATCCTTTATCTCGATAATGGTAGGACAGGCATCTTGTCTGTCCTTAGCTTAACTCATTTACTCTCCAACATCCCCATCCCAAGAATCTTGAACAAAAACGCATAGATATCGCTTGATTCCTCGATGACTTTTGAGGTTGGCTTTCCACCACCGTGCCCGGCTTTGGTCTCCACCCGTAGTAAAACAGGATTGTCTCCTGCTGCTACAGATTGCAGGGCTGCGGCAAATTTTTTAGCATGTAAGGGTGCTACCCGGTCATCGGTATCTGCTGTGGTAATCAAAATTGGTGGATAGACCACTCCTTTTTTTACATTGTGCAAAGGTGAATAAGCATAAAGAAATTTGAACTGGTCCGGATTTACTTCTGCGTTTCCATATTCCGGTATCCAGTAGCGTCCCACGGTGAACTTATGATATCTCAGCATATCGATAACCGGAACCTGGCAGATAACCGCACCGAACAAGTCCGGTCGCTGGACCATGCAGGCCGCAACTAACAGACCGCCATTGCTCCCGCCACTGATCGCTAATTTTTTTGAGCTGGTATATCTATTTTTAATCAGCCATTCTGCCGCAGCTATAAAATCATCGAATACGTTCTGCTTTTTATCTAACATCCCTGCCTGGTGCCAGGCTTCACCATATTCATCCCCCCCGCGTAAATTCGCTACAGCAAATACTCCACCGTTTTCCAGCCAGACCAGAACGGGATATAGAAAAATACGGGGTGATACTGCTGTTAAAACCACCGTAACCATAAAGGAGAACCGGATTATTCCCATCCAATTTGAGTCCTTTTTTGTGAACTATGAACATCGGTACCTTTGTGCCGTCCCTGGAAGTATAGAATACCTGCTCGGTTTCATATCCGGACAGGTCGAAATCGATTTTACTCTCAAAAAAAGGCGAGAGCTTCTCAGTTTCAAAATCATATCGAAAAATAGTCTGGGGATATAGAAAAGAAGTGAACTCAAAAAACATCTCCTTATCTTTTTGTTCTGGCTGAAATACTCCCGATTGAACCTAAATCCGGTAATTTAATCTCTTTCAAAAAAACTCCATTCAGGTTATGAAGCATCATTTTATGCTTAGCATCCTGCATATAAACCAGCACTAATTGATGGTTGACCATATCCGCAAAACTCAATACTTCTTTTTTCTGCGAGATAATCTCTTTCCAGTTGTTTGGAGATGGATTATTTATATTAATCTGTATAATTCTGCCATTCGGGGCATCTAAATCCGTGCGAAAGTAGAACAGCGTATCGAGGTTGCTGATGAAAGTATAGTTGGCATCAGCTTTATCCAAGAGCTTGATGAATGGTCCGTTACTTTGTACCTCGCGGTAATAAATCCGGTTTTTCGGGTCAGTGCCGTGCTCCACAATCAGGACAAGATATTTTCCGTCCTCAGTGATAAAGGGCGTGAAATCAAATTCCTTTGTTTCTGGTTGTTCATAGATGAGCAGGTCTTCGGATTGAGAAGTGCCGAGTTTATGATAATAAACTCTACTGTAACTGTACTGATCCTCCTCTGGCACACTGCCCGGCTCAGGATAGCGATTATAATAAAACCCCTGATTATTATGTTTCCAGGCAACATTGCTGAACTTAAGCCATTTTATAACCTCCGGGTATTCTTTCCCAGTTTCGATATTTAATATCCTGACCTCCTGCCAGTCACTCCCGCTTTTTGAAATGCCATAAGCCAGGAGTTTACCATCCATACTGAAAGCCGGGATAGTCAGGGCTATGGTCCCATCCGGGCTGAGTTTATTGGGATCAATTACCATAATCGGTTTGCTGTTTAAACTTTCTTGCATGTAATACACCGATTGATTCTGCAGTCCATCGTTTTTGGTATAAAAGTACCGTTCACCTTTTTTAATTGGCACAGAATATTTAGGATAATTCCACAATTTTGTCAATTTTGCCTTGATCTTTTCCCTTTGAGGAATGGAATTGAGAAAATTGTAAGTCAATTTATTCTCCGCTTCCACCCAGGCCTGGGTCTCAGGAGAATCCGGATTTTCCAGCCAGCGGTAAGGATCAGCCACTTTAGTGCCGAAATAATCATCCACCACATTATCCGTTTTTGCGACTGGATATTTAAACTTTTGAGCATAACTCAGGCTGAAAAGGGTAATCAGGACAAAACAAAACGCCAGTAAAGAAGAAAGAAAGCATACCTTAAAATCGATTCTTTTACTGTTGAATTTTCTTGGCATTGCAGATCCTCCTTTAATAGATTTTCTAACCTCTGATTAACACAGAGGGAATATATTAAAAGAGCATACTTTGTGCCAGCAAAAAATGGAGAAAATAGGAGGGGCGTATTGCAATACGCCCCTACAAAAAATGTAGAGGAAGGCTTTAGCCTTCCATCATTCGCACAACAAATGAACCTGATCCCGCTTTTGGCGGGACAAGCAGGCTCGCGCTACGAAAAAATATTATATGGAGTGCATTGACTGTGTTAATGCTTGATAGCGACCCTGAAGGGTCGCACTACGAAACCGGTAACCTCACCGTGCCCCAAGGTGGGATTAAGAAAAAACTGGAGGGCTGAAGACCTCTTCTACCTAAACCCGTAAATCTGTTTTGGGGCAAGGTATTGCGGGAATTTATCCAAAAGTAATAAGCGAACGCAGTAGCACAGATGGCAGGGGTCAACATATTTATCTTCAGTTTTAACCTGGTATTCTTTAGCTAAGAGAGCAGGACCGCCTTTAACCAGGGGAGCACAAATGGGATGTGAATCAGATTTGTAATTCTTAACCAAACCCGCTAAAGGAGTCTCCCACATATTCCCGATACTCAACCCCTGGCAGAGGAATACGTTCCCATAAGGGTCCAGGTGAACCCTTTTAGGGTCTTTCAAATCCTCATAAGGACATTCGTTGAACTCTTCCCAATATCTTCCGGGCAACCCCCCGGTCAATTTCTCAACTGCCCTGCCTCTGAACATAGCACCACCACCGATAACTGGCAGCCCTTTTCCCTTTTTATCGTTTGTAATTATTTCAATTTTAGGTTTATCAATACAAATCGTATTAACTGGCATACCCATCCTTTTCGCCACGTTCAATGCTATTCTGGCATAATTATCTTTATCCTCCTCAAAGTGATATAGATCGTTGCTTAAACTTAAATCCGAAATTTGTAAATCGCGCAGAGAAGCAAGCCATAGCTCTGCATCTTCATCTGAGATCGCCCAGTAGGCATTGGTAACTATCCCGGTTTTAAAATGCAGACCTGAACCTAATTTAACGCCCTCGAGCATCAGCGGATAAAATAAAAATGGCTCACCCCCTTCAAAATATACCCATTCGATAGTCCCGATTTTGACTAATTCATTAAATACATTCTTGATTTGATTCAGAGTAAAAGTCCCCTTTGCTTTAGGACCGCTGTACACAAAACAATGGTCGCATTCAAAATTACAGGAATAGGTTAGAAGAAAATGGATACCGGTTAGCATAATACCCTCCTTAATTCTATTCGCTAAACCCACTTTGCCCACAAGGTGGTTTAATCAAATGAGTGATTCTCTGTGGGGACAGAATCCGCCTCAGGTGGATTCTGTCCATTATAAAGACGCATTCGATGCGTCTCTACAATTCTTAAAACCCTAATTCCTCCCCCACCAAAATCACGGTTAATCTTCCTTTATCCCTCTCCCCCTCTATGACCAAAAGCTGGTTACACATCCGGTCGTATTCTGGAGGTCTGCACAGGTCATAATCGCAAAAGGCAGTATCTTTACAGGGAGTATTGAAATCCAGCCTCTGAGCATTCATTGGAGCAACCAGATTTCTGGTCCTTTCTATCCCCTCTTTCACATCTTTAACGATTTTGTTTATCCCGGCAACGATTATCACCTTCTTTCCATAGCAAAGTCCGGCGATTTTATTTCCCATAGCGCTGATATTAATAAGCTCGCCCTTTAGGGTAACCGCATTGGTTCCGGAAAGAAAATAGTCTGCCCAAACCCCCTCCCTTCTTATTCTTAGACTCTCCTCCCTGGAAAGCTCAGGCAGGTATGGATTAAAAACCTTAAAGTTCCCCTGCATCAGCTCATCTATAAGGCCTATCTCCCTTAAGGTTAAAGAACCAGCCATACCGACCGTAGCCCCTTGAGGAATCATACTCAGGACCTTTTCCTTTGCCTCCTTACCGGTTTTTAAATAAAAGCTTTCGATATTGTTTCTTTTCAGATTTTCCAGAACTTGCGAAGAAAGCTTCTCGTAAAACCAGAGTTTATTTTTGTTCATCTTTACCTCCATTTCTAACCATCCAATAAATAAAATTCTTTCATTTTGTCAAGATAATAGGAATCTGAAGTCGTCCAACTGTTTACCATTATTAATGTTAGGCATATAGTCGTCGTTATCGAATGAGATATCTTAAGGCTGAAAACCATCATCCCGGGACCCGAAAAAGATGGACAAAGTATCTTCATTTTTATCTAAATATCAAAGGATAATAATAAAACTTCCTGTAATTTATCCGATAAATAAAATAAGCTGTTATCTTTTGAGATTTTTACTTGACAAAACCGGTTTTTTACGTATATTGATATTGTAAGGGATTAGAAGGAAAGAGTTAGTTGATTTTAAAATGCCTTAAAAGATTTTAATTGACCACGAGAGTTTTTAGTTTTGTGGTATCTTTCGTGGTTTTTTTTGTTTTAACGTCAGGTTAGTGAAAGGTGGTGAATAAGATTTTGGCAGAAGGGAAAGTGAAGTGGTTCAACGAGGCTAAGGGATTCGGATTTATCGAGCTCAAGGAAGGGGGGAAAGACGTCTTTGTGCATTATTCCGTGATAAAATCAGAGGGATATAAGTCCCTGAAAGAGGGAGACGAGGTTAGCTTCGATATCACAGAAGGTCCTAAGGGACCGCAGGCAATTAATGTAGTTAAATTAGAATAGTCGATATAAGATTTACGATTTAACCGCATTATCGACCCCTCCCGCATATAGGCGAGAGGGGTTTTTTATTATCAGGCTAAAGTCCAAAGCTTAAGGTTAAGAGATAAAGGCACGTAGCAGAAAACGGGCAGCAAATAGCTGATACGGGCTAATCGCGAACAGTGAATTGCCAATCACGACACCAAAAGTTTGCTTGACAATGAAGTATCCATTTCTATATTAATTAGCGTATTAGTTTGGAGAATAAGACGTTATCTATAGGAGCATCATTTACTGACAGTGGCTTTGGAGTTTGAATTTAACGGGGTGTAGCGCAGCCTGGTAGCGCACATGGTTTGGGACCATGCTGTCGGAGGTTCAAATCCCCCCACCCCGAGAAATACAGTGAGAAAGTGATTAGTGATAGAGTGATTAGACCATCCCCCACTAATCACTTATTCACTAATCACTCAGTCATTAAACCTTCGCCCCCGTAGCTCAGGTGGATAGAGCATCTGCCTTCTAAGCAGAGGGTCGCCCGTTCGAATCGGGCCGGGGGTATATAAAGCAGTGATAAAGTGATTAGTGATTAGCAAAGACAATGCAAGAGATAAATAGTTATAAAGATTTGGTAGTCTGGCAGAAGTCGCATCAATTGGTTAATAGGATTTTCGACTTGGTAGAGAATTTTCCCAAAACCAGAGGTGCAGAGATAGTCGCAAGTCAAGTTTTACGTTCCTGTTCATCAATCCCGGCTAACCTGGCTGAGGGTTATGGTGGCAGAAAAGGTAATGAATTTATCAGTTATCTCTATCAGGCTCGGAGATCTATTCCTGAAACCGATTACTGGCTCTATCTAAGCTCTCAAAGGAAATACATCGACCAGAACGAATACGAAAAGCTATCCTCAGAATATTCTGAGGTGCTGAAGATGATAAACAGCATCATCTCAAAACTCAAGAGGCAGTTATCTTTTTAATCACTTTAATCACTCTTTCACTAATCACTTAATCACTTGCTGAAGTAATGAAGGAATAGAAATAATAATATAAAAACGCTTGAAACATAGGTAGAAAGTGAATATAAAACTAATATAATCAATTTACCTACTACGGATAACTTAAAAGTAAAGAGGAAAATATCTTTTTTTTAATCACTCTCTCACTAATCACTTAATCACTTACTATGGTGGGTGTAGCTCAGCCTGGTTAGAGCATCAGGTTGTGGCCCTGAGGGTCGCGGGTTCAAATCCCGTCACCCACCCCAGAAATACAGTGATTAGTGATTGGTGATTAGTCAACAACAGACCTATAACTTCTTAAATTTCCTGTTCATAAATTCTATTTTTAATCTAAAGTTTTTGTCTTTTTTTCTTGACAAATTCTGCCTGTCACTCTATTATTTTAAGTAGAGAATTAGGAACAAAACCTTTCAAAAATTTAGCAAAGGAGTTAAAGATGAAACCAAAGACCTTTTGCTGGTTAATTTTCTTATTGGTTTTATTCCTCACCTTTGCCAATTCCCAGGCACAGATTACTTCTATCAATATAATACCGCCAAATCCCACTACTGACGACAGTGTAACGGTTATTGTCGAAGTAGGTGTACCATCAGGTTGTAATCATGTCCTAAAAGGTCCCCAATGGTTATGGAACGATCTTTATGGGAATTCACACATTGTTCTTGAAATATCTCACTGGTTCGTTAGTCAACCCTGTACCCAATGGCCCCACATCGTATCTGTAACATTTAATCTGGGCAAGCTGCAAGCGGACTCCTATTCACTGCATATCGCAACTATTTATCATCAACTGGTTACTGATACACCTCAGATTAGTTATTCCGACACCCTGTTACAATTCACAGTAACTCCACCTACTTATATCAATGGAGAGGAAGGTCCGGTGCCTGGGAAATTTGAGTTATTCCAGAACTACCCTAACCCTTTCAATCAGATTACCCAGATCGGATTTACTCTTGAAAATTCAGCTTTTGTTGATCTGACAATTTATGACCTTCTGGGAAGAAAGGTAAAAACTTTGGTCTCAGAAAATCTGCCCACGGGTTATAAATCTGTATTATGGGATGGCACTGATGAATCGGGTAAAGAGGTGGCTTCGGGAATTTACTTGTATGAGCTGAAGGCTGGGGACCTCTCCAGCAGTAAAAAGTTAGTTTTACTGAAGTAATAAGTTATCTGGAGATAGGAGATTAGTAGCAGTAGGTCAGGAGCCCTATACTCCTGACCTACTGCTATTTTACCAAATCGGAAATCCTTAACTATCTTACTCCCTTTCGTATTATATAACCAATTGCGAAACTCATCCCCTTTGAGCACCCCCAGCTTCTTTACCTCATTACTAACTGGTCACAGATCCCTCAAACCTTTCCTTGAGGTTTATGAGTTCATTGTTAATCATTATTTCATTTACGTGGTATCTTTTGTACAACTCCTCCATGGCTCTCATATTGCCATTTCTTGCTTGCTCACGCAAGACTCTAAACCTCTCTTGATACTTCATTGGTTTTCCGTGCACGGTTTCCTCCTTATCCTGTAGCTTTTTTTGAGCATCCCCTCCACCGTAATCTTTTCAAAGGGGAAGATATCAGAGTACTCCTAAAAAAGGTTCTGTTCACAAAAAGAGGGCCTCTGTGAACTCCCCTTACCATCCCATAGAAACCCTAAAAAGGGAAGGAATTAATGAACCGATTTGCGTGTCCGAGATTTCCACAAACATAAATCCTACTCTTTCTAAAATCGTTCTTTAAACGCTCGCTTACAGAACGCCCACCAGTGATGTTAGCCGATTAACATATCTAATTTAGCCAATCCCCTCTGCTAAGTCAACTAAAAAATCAAAACTGGTCAAGTTTTTCCTTGCACCAAATTGTGTATCCCGACAAGGGGCTTAGTAGTAGCTCAGAAGCTCTGTGCTCCTGACATTTTATTTGACAAATACTCAGACGAACCCGTCTGGAGGAAGAGTACCCTACCTGCGAGGTTACTTTAAGCGATCAAGGAACGAGTCGATCTTGCGTGCAACTTTTTCCGCTGCTGGCGGGTCGTAATTCGAAAGAACGATGATTACATAGTCGGTTTCAGGATTGGTTTCCACATAGGCATTAATTCCGGGAGCACCGCCCGCTATGGCGATGCCATGCTGGTTTATTTCCTCCGAAGTTTTGGGCGCAGAGAGCTTGTTCCCCTTTAGTGCAGCAACTAATTTTAAAAGATCGTCAGCTGTGGAATACCCGCCTCCCGCAGAGCTTCCGCGTGCCGGACGGGTGTAGATGTTATTGCGCCTGGGCTCGCCTGGATGATCGTTTTCATCCCAGTTGTTGGTATAACCACTTGCCACATTCTCCGCTGGCACGTCAGCCTCGAGGTGGGTCGTGTTCTCCATTCCGGCAATCTTATAGATATGATCACGGACATAATCGAAATAGGTCTGTCCGCTCACCTTTTCGATGATTAACCCGAGGACTATGTACCCGCCATTAGAGTATTGGCGATTCGTGCCTGGCTCGAACAGGAGCGGCTCATCCCCAAAGAGCAACAGATAGTCAGACAAGGGTCCTGATCCGGTCTTTTGGAGTGGACTGATACTTCTCACCAAAGAAATCTCCTATTCCGGAAGTCATGTCCAGCAGATGGCGGATCGTCACTTTCTCAGCCGCTTCCTTATTGGGATAATCCGGAAGATATTTGCCGATTGGGTCTTCCAATCTGAGTTCACCTTTTCCCTCAAGCTGTTCAATCGCGATGCGGGTCAGGAATTTGTTGATCGAACCCAGGTTAAAGCGCGTATCCACACGGTTAGGGACGTTATATTCTTTACTTGCCAGGCCATAAGCTTTCCGGAAGATCGGATTTTCCCCTTTTGCGAGCAGAACCACTCCGGAGAAACTATCCTCAACTGATAATCCCCTCCATAAAAATCCCGATCTCTTTCAGCATCTCCGCTTCGGTTATGGTGGACATCGGAACGTTAAGATCAGGCGGTCCGTCAAGGCGCATTATCCTTATGCCGAGGAGTTTATAAGGTTCACTCTTTTCGAACTCGAAGACAAGCTCAAGCCACGACTCCTTTGCAGAGCGGGCAACCAGCTTGATCGCATCCGTGCTCTGCTTGAGGATTTTTACCGGCTCTAATGTCTCCTGGTCGCTTTTAATCTGCCGATATACAGCCATGCGCTCTTCGATAGGACGCTCCTTAAGGGTGTTGGGAGCGAAGTTCTGCTCTAAATATGTTCGCATGTCATTCTCGTTATTGCTGTTGAATGCGCTGAAATACGATTCAGCCCGCTTGCCAGCGATGGTCTCGGGAAAGCGAATTGCTGGTTCATCACCAGCACACACCACACCAGCGAAAACCAAAATCGCTATCAGGGATATGGATGCTGTAAAGCTTTTTTTCATTGCTTTCTCCTCTCCTTAAAGGACTTCCGACAATATACTATGTTTTACACCACCAACACAACTGAGTTCCCACTTTTTTATTCGGGATGGAAAACACTTTGAGCGAAGTAGGTCAGGAATACAGGGTTTCAGAACCACAACTATTATTTTTAATATAATCAGTTGCGAAACTCATCTCAAGGTGATACTTTGAATACATTTTAAAATCTGAGGTTTTGAGTTTGAGTATTAAAAGTTAAGTTCCTAAAACAAATGTTGACTTGATCCCTCAAGTAAAAACAATCGTTTTGAAAAAGAAATTTCCTTCTAAAAAAGTATAATTCCCGTAAATAAATATTGAAGGGAAAAATTTATTTAGAAAATTTAAGTTTTGCATTTCTATAACTAATTTTTCAAAAGTTTAAAAAATAACAAAAGGAGGTAAAAATGCCAGCAGAAGAAAGAAAAAGCGAAATCGGAAAAGTCGCAAAAGAATTTACCTTAAAAGACCAGAATGGAAAAGATTTTAAGCTATCTTCATTCAGCGGAAAAAGAGTGCTTCTTTCTTTCCACCCTCTTGCCTGGACCGATGTATGTGCCAAACAGATGAAATCCCTGGAAGATAACCGGGAAATCTTGGGTTCATTGAATACCGTAGCCCTTGGTATTAGCGTTGATACGGTGCCATCCAAAAAAGCCTGGGCTAAAAGTCTGGGAATTGAAAATACCCCTCTGTTATCAGATTTCTGGCCCCACGGCGAGGTAGCAAAACTTTACGGGATTTTCCGGGAGAAAAATGGATTCTCCGAAAGGGTAAATATAATCATTGACGAAAACCAGAAAATCGTATTTTTCAGGGTTTATGAGATAAGCCAGCTCCCGGATATGAATGAGATCATAGATTTTATAAAAAATCTTAAGTGATATTGGAGTGTAAAACTTTAGTTTTACCGGTAAACCTGAAGGTTTATACTCCTATGTTTGTTTTAAGTAGAGGCAGGGTATATGCCCTGCTTCAGCAGAGAACTTTTAAACCTTTGAGCTTTTCAATTCCCTTCTAATTTTCAAGTATTGATGAAAACCATAAATTTCATCTTCTTTTTTACTATTGTCTTGGCAGTCTACGGACTGGTCAATTATTATATTTTCATCCGGGGATGGCAGTCAATACCCCCGGGTTCTCCTCTAAGAGCATATTATCTGATATTATTCTTGATTTTCGCTTCCTCTTTTATAGCTGGCAGGATATTGGAAAGATTCTGGCTTTCCATACCCAGTAATGTATTGATATGGATAGGCTCTTTCTGGCTGGCTGCAATGTTATACTTTTTCCTGATTATCCTGTTATTAGATTTTTTAAGACTGATCAACCACTGGCTTCCGTTTTTCCCCTCTTTCATAACCGGAGATTATGTAAGAGCAAAACAGATGATAACTCTTGTATCTATAGGGATTGTTTCGATTCTACTCACTGCAGGATATATAAACTCGCTAAACCCCCGCATAAAAACACTTTATTTGACTATCCCCAAGCCAGTTGATATTCCAACATCCGTAAACCTCGTGATTGCATCAGACATCCATCTCGGGACCCTTATAAGTAACTCAAGATTTAATCAGATAGTTGACCGCATAAACCGGCTTAAGCCTGACATTGTCCTTTTGCCCGGAGATATCGTGGATGAGGACTTGGCTCCAGTCATAAAATATAACCTGGGCCAGGCACTCAGGAACATAAAATCGACATTCGGAGTCATTGCCATCACCGGCAATCATGAATATATCGGAGGAGTTGAAAAAGCGTGTAAATATCTGGAAGACCACAATGTAACGGTCTTGAGGGATAGTGCTATAAAAATCAACAACAGCTTTTATATTATAGGCAGAGAAGATAGAAGTATAAAAAGCTTTACAGGTAAAATAAGAAAACCACTGAAAGAATTACTGACCAAAGTCGATAAGAGTTATCCTCTCATCTTATTGGACCATCAGCCCTTTAATCTGGAGCAAGCAGTCGAAAACGGCATAGACCTTCAGATTTCAGGCCATACCCATCATGGCCAGCTCTGGCCCTTTAATTATATCACCAATATGATTTACGAGGTAAGCTGGGGATACAAAAAGAAAGAAAATACGCAGGTGTATGTCTCTTCCGGCGTTGGCACCTGGGGTCCCCCAGTGCGCCTGGGCAACAGACCGGAAATAGTGAATATAAAATTGAGTTTTAAGTAGATTATTGTGGGGATAGAATCCGCCTCAGGCGGATTCTGTCCCTTTACTTTCTATCACATGAATCCTAAAGTTTGGTCATTCCTCTTTTATTTAAAGGAGAGGGACTAAGGGTGAGGTTCTCCTTTGAACTTTTTTATTATTGTATTACCCTTCTCCCCCCTAAATATCTTTTCGCATAATATTTTTCTTCCAGGGAAGAGATGATCACCCCCTGGGAGGAAGAGGAATGGACAAACCGGTTATCCCCGATATAGATTCCCACATGGAAAGGGGTAAAACCATCCTCAGTGAAAAAAACTAAATCGCCAAAGGAAAGATTCTCCCTGTCGACTTTCTTCACTATTTTGTAAAGATTTTCAGTATTTGAGGGCAGAGAAATTCCTGAATATCTGCGATAAACCTCATGCACTAAAGCTGAGCAATCGTATTTGGAATAAGGCTCCCCTAAATATGATTCTATTATCCGCGTCATCTTGACTTTATCGATTTTCGTCTCCGGAGGAGTATAAACAGAAGGATGAGTGGTATATCTGGGATAAGATACACAGCTAACCAGTAAAAAGAAAAACAGGGAGAGGTAACTTATTTTTTTGATTAAATTTAATTTCATCTACGACCTGTTAGAATTCTAATTCGTATCACTGCGAATTCACCGGCGGGGACAAACCCCGCCCCTGCATTTTTTTGTGTGGGAATTGGATTTTTCCGCTTATAGCGGAATCCTGGTGACCCGCACATCATAGTTTCTATCTTATCGGATATAGAACCCAATACTATATATAACATACTAATCTCCATTCAGACCCGTTTCAGATAACATTTTCTCAAATTTTGATACACATTTCCCGTCCCTATCGTATCTGGAAAGGTATTTTATGAAATCCTCATAGTATAAAATTTTCCCTTTGAAATCCTTATAAATTTCCCTGATCAGTTTATTCCAGTTTTCATCCCCGATCTCTCTGCGCACTTTGTCCAGGACATAAGGGCCTTTTCCGTAAATGACCGCACCCTTTTCCTTTGTAT
This sequence comes from uncultured candidate division Zixibacteria bacterium, assembly GCA_963713865.1. Taxonomy (GTDB): domain Bacteria; phylum Zixibacteria; class MSB-5A5; order MSB-5A5; family RBG-16-43-9; genus CAZMZF01. The sequence goes on from OY970208.1 coordinate 213,700, forward strand.
TCAGAAAATCGACTTTGATTATCGGTATATCCTTGTCTGTGCCGGCAAATTCTTTATATGTATCCAGTCCCTGATTTAATCCGGTGATAAAAGCATCTTCTCCTTTTGTTTGCTCAAGATAGATAAGCCTTAAATAATGCGGTAAGGATAACAGGAAAAACCAGAATCCTTTTCCATAAAGTTTAAAAAATACCCCGGCCGCAGTCCATTGAGCTGCGATGGATAAATGAAGATTATCGTAATAACCCTGCTTGAACGCCTGGATGAACGTCGAGCCGATCATAAGAAGACCGGTTGCGATATTCGTTCCCTCCATTTCGGGAATCTCAACCAGGGTCAGGCGATTATGCGGGTATTCTCCGATATATTCATTATAGAACTTTAGAGCGGCACAGGCTTCGGAAATAATTTTTTCCCTTTCCACTTTATCGACTGTAGCAGAATAAAGATAGACCTCTTTTCCACCGCATTTTTTAAAAGTCTCATTATACACACCTGTTTTTGCAATGACCAGAGGCAGTTTGAATACCGGAATTTTGCTCTCGTAGGTAAATTGGGAATGCTCAGGCGAGGTTTTCTTTTCAATCAAATCTCCTGCGGAAAAAACAATATAACCAGGCGGTACTTCCGCCCTAAGCTTGAACCTAAAAATATTATCCATGATGAGAGGATACCAGCGATTCCCCCGGTCAAAAATCATCAGACTGTCTTTCAATCCACCAGACGGAAAAGAATACTCAAAATCTATTTTAAAATCACGGCTTAGCCTCAATGCAGGTGGGATGGTTAAGCTTAAAGTATCTTTACCCGTGAATTTATAAGAAAGATCAATCCAGCCACCTTTTGTTTTAGATTTCACCGACTTTATTTCTGCATTTGAACTCAGTATCAAATCGATTGTATTAAAGGTATCAGCCCTGTGAAGCGTTAATCCAGCCCTGACCAGTAACTGACTATCGGGCAAATCTAAATTTACCGTAACTTCAGAGGAAGTTATCTCTATCCGGGAAGTTTGACAAAACCCATTCTGCCCGATAAATAGGTACAAAATACATATCAATATTATTGAATTAAAATTGCGCATATTTCCTCCATTGTAACACGACCTTTCCAGGGTCGCCCGCGAGGGCGGGGACAAGCCCCGTCCCTGCGCGATTAGGCAGCTAATCTGTTAATTTAACACTTATCGCCACACCATCACCAATCGGTAATATGGTGCTGAACAAACGCTTATCCGAAAATATTTGCTGGTTGTATTTATGGATTGGCTCACTGAGTTCTTCTCCAATCCCCATAGGTTTAAATAACGCATCATCCGCTATAATCAATCCATTCTTTCTGGTTATTTCAATACATCGATCTAACATCTGGGAATATAACTTCTTATCAGAATCCTGAAGTATCAAATCAAAAGGTCCTTTAATCTGATCGATGATTATATTCGCATCACCCCATATCAAATCAACAAACTCAGATAACTCTGTTTCCACAATATTTTTTCTGGTTATCTCTAAAAATTCTTTTTTCTGCTCGATAGATATCAACTTACCACCTGTAGTACGAAGTGCTTCTGCCAGCCAAACCGTGGAATAACCCAGGCAGGTGCCAAATTCCAGTACCCTTTTAGCCTGTATCATTTGAATTAGTAAACTTAAAAGCCTGCCAGCCTGTAATCCGATATTAGGGCTGGTATCGTTCCTTGTATTCTGCTGATGAATAATTTTAACTAATTGCTCATTGCCTGCAGGGATTAAGCTCTCTATATATTCTATTATACTCATTTTAAAACTCCTTCATTGCTTTTCGTAGAACAACTCTTTCAGGTTCACTTTACGGTTTTGCGCAGGGACAGAATCACGCCTGAGGCGGATTCTGTCCTTGCACCTCGCAAGGCTGAAACCTTGCCCTACATTCTTATTTGTATATTTTCCATCTTCCTTGTTCCTTCGGAGAGGCCAAAATAAAAAACAACTCCGGCTACAATTGCCAGAATTGCACCAAAGGAAAAAGCCACAGCTGCACCAAAACCCTGCCAGAGGAAACCCATAATCAAGCTGGCAGGCAGAGCACATAATCCCACTGCCCCATGATAGAACCCATAAGCAGTTCCTCTTTTATCCTTATCCTTCACCATATCAGCTACAAAAGCCCGCAGGGCTCCGTCTGAGATACCATAATAAACTCCATATAAAGCAAAAAGTCCCCAGATATGCAAAGCCTGAGTGGCAAAAGCAAAACCTAAATAAGCTAACCCATAGACTGTAAACCCAATGAGAATAACTTTTTTTCTGCCAATCCTGTCTGATAAAATCCCGGCGGGAATAGAAGATAAAGTATACACCAGATTGAAAAAACCCCAGAGCAAAGGGATAAGAATTAAATTCACCCCTAAGCCTTTGGCTCTCAAGAATAAAAAGGCATCACTGGAATTACCCAGGGTGAAAATCGCCACTATCAGAATGAAAATTTTGAACTTATTATCAAATTCAATGCCCTTTTTCCTTTCTGAAATAACACTTTCTTTTTTTCTGATTTTTATCTCCTTAACCCACAGAAACAAAACCAAAACCGAGAAAAAAGCTGGGATTGAGGCTAATAAAAAAAGATGCCTGTAGTTTTTATTTAAAAGGGGTAAAAAAAGAAATGCTAAAAGTGGACCAAAGATTGCCCCGGCAGAATCCATGGCCCGGTGAAGTCCAAAAGAAGTTCCCCGTCTTCTTTCGTCAGAAGATTCAGCGATTAAAGCATCCCGGGGAGAGGTCCGCACCCCCTTTCCCACGCGATCCCCAAACCTTAAGAAAAGAACCTGCAAGCCAGAAGTAACTAAAGCTAAAAGTGGCTTGCTAATTGAGGAAAGTGAATATCCCAGGATAACTATCGGCTTTCTTTTTCCGATCTTATCTGAAAACCATCCCGAGAAAATTTTAAATAGACTGGCAGTGCTCTCTGCCACTCCTTCGATTAATCCCACAACGACCTTGCTGGAATGGAGTACCTCAGTCAGAAATACCGGTAATAAAGGATAAACCATATCTGAGGAGATATCAGTGAGAAAACTTACCAAGCCTAAGAAGAAGATATTCTTCTTTATTCCGAAAAAAAGGCTCTCGTTCCTGCTTTTGTCTTCTTTATTTTCCTTATCCATAAAATTTATATTCAATCCTAAAACAGATTTAAAGACAGTATATATTTATCCTTTTAAACCGTCAAGGATTTTGTAATTTGGAAATCTCTGAAAAGTATCATAACGGGTGATTCGGGAGTAACCTTGCCTAACTGGAGATCCGAATGGATTCTCTTGATTTTCAAGGGGTTAGGGTAAACCATAATCCCTGAGAACTTATATACTCAAGTATTTTAGTCTATTGTTCGACTTTATAAAGAGAAACCAGATAAAATTTACTTGACAAATCGAGAAATTTTAGTAAATTAAAGTTGCTTTAGTTTGTTATTTGTTTCAGAACATCAATTAAAAGATCGGAGGAGGAAGATGATTAAATCAAAGTTAGTTTTAGCATTGTTGATTGCGATATTGATTTTATTTTTCGCAAAACCGCTTTTATCTGAGAACAGCTACAAAGTCCAGTATAAAGCTGAATTCTCAAAAGAAAACTTTTCATTTGATAAACTGAAGGGGTATGATAGAATAAGGTTTAAAGAGGGGACCTATCTGACTGATGTTGCCAAACCAATGCTGCCATCCAGAGAAATCCAGATAGCCATTCCAGCCGGGATGAAGGTCACAAATGTTTATGCTTCGGATACTAAAAGTGAGGAAATCTTTGGTGAATATAATATCTTTCCTGCTCAACCACCAGCAAGAACAAGCCTTTCAGAGGATGAAATTAAGTTTGTGGAACCAGACATAGAGACATATAGATCAACCCAGCCCTATCCTTCAAAATTGGTGGAGTTCATTCGACAGAGCGATTTAGCCGGTCAAAGTATAGCCTATTTCAGGCTTTACCCTCTACAGTATGTCCCTGGAGAAAAAAGGTTAGAACTTTACACTTCAATCTCTGTTGTTCTGGAAGGCACTCCTGGATACGAATGTGGTGATTACCTCTCACCTAATATCACTGAGGAAGATAGAGAAATCTATGAGGAGATGGTCAAAGAGATAGTGGTAAACCCTGAGGAGGTTCAGTTAAGCACCGGAATGAAGTTGGGCAAAATAACTGCCCTTCCCCCTGGTTCCTATCAGCATGTGATCATCACCCATTCTTTGTATGCTTCAGCTTTTCAGCCCTTAGTTGAGTGGCACACCAAAAAGGGGGTAAAAGATACAGTGGTTTGTACCTCTGATATCTATGCCAATTACAGTGGAGCAACCAACCAGGAAAAGATACGCAACTTCATTATCGATGCCCATTCAACCTGGGGAGCAATTTATTACCTTTTGGGAGGCGAAGATGGTTCTGTGCCCTTTGAATTCAGAACCTATTATAGTGAAAGCGCACCCAGTGATCAATATTATTCTGACTATGACGATGACTGGACGCATGAGGTCTTTGTAGGCAGAATCCCCGCAGGAAGCTCGAATTCGGTTACGACCTTCGTCAACAAAGTTCTAAAATATGAGACTGACCCTCCTCGAACAGACTACCCTCTGGATGTTCTGTTAGTAGGAATGGATCTGGATGCAAGCACGCCAGAGGAGGAATTGAAGGAATCTATTGCTTCCTATATTCCTGCAAGGTTTAATATAACCAAAGTGTATGATAGCTATTCTGGTAACCACAAAACCGACGTTATCAACGCTCTTAATGCTGGTCAAAACCTGGTGAATCATGCAGACCATTCCAACATCACTGTCATGGGTACAGGATACTTTAACCACAACCTGGATATCAATCAAACCAATGTGAATGCACTAACCAATGACAATCAGATGTCCATCATAGTTTCCACTGGTTGCGACCCAAATGCAATGGATGCCACCGACTGCATTGCTGAGACCTTTGTCGAATCCAATCCATATCAAGCTGGAGTAGCTTTTAACGGCAACACTCGCAGTGGTTGGTATAGCCCAGGTGAACCGAGCAGCCTCTCCAGTATATTGGATATGCAGTGGTGGGCGGCGCTTTTTATACGCAATAAATATAACCTCGGTCAAACTTTAGTAGATAGTAAGCATAATTTTTACACTTCTACTGATATACAGAAACAATGTGAATGGGTCTTCAACCTTCTGGGAGAGCCGGAGATGCCAATCTGGACAGATGAGCCGGATAGTTTTGCAGTTACCTTCTCTTCCTTGCTTCCAGTTGGATCTTCCTCCTTTCTGGTCCATGTTGAGGATTCTACTACACATACCGCCGTGTCTCAGGCTTACATCTGTTTATGGAAAGGAAACGAAGTCTATCTCACCGGATACACCAACACACTCGGTAATATAACTTTCAATCCTTCACCAGCTACCCAGGGAACGATGTATGTAACTGTAACCAAGCACAATTATCTTCCCTACGAAGGTCAAGCCAGCGTAGCCAGTCCGGTCCTTACCACTCAAAAGGCAACAGATATAGAAGAGACTAATGCAACCCTCCATGGCCGTTTGGATAATGATTTTGGATATGAAACAACTTGCTGGCTTTTCTGGGACACAGACGCTGGTGAACCATATTCCTACAGCGAATCCATAGGAGTATTTACCAACGGTTCAGAGTTCAGCAATGACCTCACCAGTCTGACAGAAGGAACCCTTTATTATTACACCGCTAAAGGATTTAATATCGTAGGCTGGGGCAGTGGAGCAGAACTTAAATTTTTGACCAAACCAATCCCACCAACTGATCTTTCTCCAGATTCAATCACTTCCTGTTCTATAAAGCTTCTCTGGAATAAACATACCTCGGCTGATAAAACGATCATCGAAAGAAATGATACTCTGGTCTGGGCAAGAGGAGAAGGGACAGTAATCTACAACGATACCGGTTCAAACTGTAAAGATACCGGGCTGGCACCTTTAACTCAATACTATTATCAAGCCTGGTCATATAGCGAAGAAGGAGAGTTGTATCAATACAGCGATGATTTTGATACCTCAAATACAATCACACTTTTCAAACATGGCGATGTTAATGCAGATAGGGCGATAACTGTGTCAGATGTGATATTTCTGATTAACTATCTCTTTAAGGGAGGACCTGAGCCACAACCAATGCAGGCAGGAGATGCTAATTGTGACGGTAAAGTTACTGTTGGCGATGTAGTCTATTTAATCAATTATCTTTTCAAAGGTGGACCGCAACCACCAGTTTGCTGAAAAAAGCAATTTATAGCTTGAGTTCTACCGGGGCACGTAATAACGTGCCCCTTTGTTGTAACATTCTTATGGTCCAGCTTGATGCGGATCCTTTTTAATCCTGCCCTTTAAAATGGCGAGTAAAATAATAGGGACAATTTGTGAATTGTCCCTATTATTTCTTTTGATTTTGAAAAATTAAGACTTCGACCTACTTCAGAAACGAAATCTTCCCCTTGGTGTTATCAAACCCCGGATAAATCGACTGGGCGACTTTATCTTGAGCCTTCACTAACTGCAGGACGTTAGATGGGGGGAATAAAGTAGTATCCAGAGTTACGCTTCCTTCACCTGATCCCTTTTTCAGAGTAAAATAAAGCCGGGCGATCTCATTATTCCCCTTGGATAGATAAATATCCGCTGCCGAAATAGTGCTGATTAAAGCGATAAGCACCCTCTGAGTTTTCGCATCGATGTTAGGATTCTTTAAGGCAAATTTATCCACCGGGGTGTTGGTAAAACCAATAGAATCCAGAGAAATGGGGCTTTTACCGGTACCGTATTTTAAGGGCACAACAATGGCTGTGATGTTCTCATCATTCAACAGGCTCACTTTAGCCACAACCTTGTCACTCCCTGGTTTCTGGTCAACTACCACACTCACCATATCCAGTTTACCAAATGGGTCATTCGCTTTGTCCGACCAGACGATGGAGAAAGACGTGAGGAGTAGCAGAATCGCAAGATAAAGGGTTATATACGTTTTTTTCATCCCTTCCCTCCTTAGCATTATGATTAGAGCTTAAGTTCAATTATCATTCCAGCCTTTAGAAGCTCACAAAGATTTATTTTAAGAAATCTGCGGGGCTTCCCTGCCCCTCAAAGCTGGTCTTCCCCTTCTAAATCGTTCGCTTTTTTGCGAAGATTTTATTTTTAATGAATTGACCTTTCTTGAGTACACCTCCTTGTTTCAAGTTACTTAATTTTTTTCAATCGGCTTATCTGGGCTATCATATATAATTTTCGTCAGAAATCATATAATCTTTAGGCAGGCAATTCCTTGCATCCTAAAGCTCTTTTTTATATTAACTTTTATAACATTTCCGCTTGGAACAGCTTAGCCCTCTAACGAACCCTGCAAACTCAGTCTCTTTTTTAATTCGTTTTATTCAAATCGCTTATCTTCTAAAAAGAGTATCAGGAATTATTCCCGGATACTCCGTCTCAATCCGGGCAAGAATCTCTTTATACTTTTTCTCATCCTTCAACTCCTGCTGATAGATTCTCACAAGATTGAGAAGGGAATTCAGTCCGGCCTCTGTCCCTGGATTTTTTTCTGCTATTTTTAATAAAATAGATACTGCTTTATCCCATTCTTTTTGTAAGGTACAGAGCTTGGCTTTCTGGCTCTCTATCAAAATTGCAAAAGGTTTATCTTTATATTTATTCAGGAGCTGATCATAATGTTCAATACCTTTTTCAAAAGACTCCTTAGCTAAGGCTTTATTTTCTTTGAGGTAATATGCAACTACTTTCAAAGGAGACTCTAATCCCTCCGTGGTCAAAGGATAATTGACCATTAACCAATTGTACTCATTGAGGGATCTCTCCCACTCTCCAGTGTTCTCATAGATCTGGGCAATCAGGTATTGAGAGGTGGCAATAAATCGATCTGTTTCTGGATAAAGTTTTTGCACCCTGGAAAGCTCCTGCTTAGCCCTGGAATAATCTTTCTTTTGTAAATATATCATCCCGATCTTCATCTGAGCTTCAGCCTTAGAGGAGGAATCAGGGGATGAATTAATCACCCGATAGAAAGTCAACAGGGAATTCTTTTCATCTTTCAGATAGTCATAATATATATTTCCAACCTGTAAAAGGACCGAGCCGGGGGTTTGTCCGGTTGAATCTTTTGCAGTTTCTAAAATCACAATCGACTCTTCCCAGAGGTTCTGAAATTGATATGCCCGGGCTAAACTTAAGGTAGCTGCCAAAGAGACTTGAGTATTAGGATAAGTGCGGATCAGGTTTTGAAAATATTTTTGGACATACTCAAATTCACTCTCCCTTCTGGCTTTTTCTTCTCCTGGAGAAAAAAGCTGGATCAGATGGTTGGGTACAGAAAAAATATCCGGGTCAGGCAGTCTTTTTTTCATTACCGCCGGGTAATTATCTAAAAGCTGATGATAAGTCTGAACGGCTTTTTCCTTTTCATTTCTTTTCTCGTAGATCTGGGCTAAGCCTAATAGAGCATTTTTACCTTGATTTTTGCTTTCGGGATATTTTCTCAGAACATTTTCTAAAGATCTCTGAGCCGAGTCGAAATCTTTTTGCATAATATAAAGCTCGGCTATGCGCAGTTCAGCTGATGCGGCAATATCGGAGATGTCCTTTTCTAAAGGTACCCCCGGCTGAGTAGAAGCCAAAGCCACTACCTCTTGGTAGGATTGAACAACCTTTTTAAAATCAGCCGGAGCAGCGGCTTTTAAATTTATAGACAAAACCTTCCTCATCTTCTCTGACTTGTAGAAATTTTTCTCAATCTTATAGCGCAGGGAAAGGTTTTTTTGATTTGAACAGGAAGATGTCAGAATAAATACGCTGACAAAGAGAAGAAAAGTTATAAAATAGAAAACCTTCCCAGAATATATCCAGGGGATATTTATTTTTCTTTTCAATTTATTTTCTCCATAAGTCCCTCTCTTTTTTAAAGAGAGGGTAGAGGTAAGTTCTTTTTATCAATTTTTATCCGGCATAAAGTCTGATAATACTTTTTTTACTCCTGTATCAATCCTAATATATTGTAGGAATAGAACCCACCTGAGGCGAATTCTGTCCCTGCACTTCTTATGTTTATAAATTCTCTCTCATGGCACAGAAATCACCACACATACCGCACTTGCGGTAATCGGCCGGGATTTTTCCTCTTTTCTCCTTTGTTTTTTCAGGGTCTAAACTTAAGGCTATCATCTTTTCCCATTCAAAGGATTTGCGAGCTTTTGAGATATCCTCATCTATATTTTTAACACCTTTTATCCCTTTGGCAATGTCAGCCGCATGGGCAGCGATCCTGGAGGCGATAATCCCTTCTCTTACATCCTCTAAACTCGGTAAAGTAAGATGTTCTGCTGGAGTCACATAACAGAGAAAGTCAGCACCATAGGCACCAGCAATGGCTCCGCCTATGGCAGAGACGATATGGTCATATCCGGGAGCGCAGTCTATAACCAGAGGTCCTAATACATAAAAGGGAGCCTCCTCACACAATTTCTTCTCCAGAAGGACATTTGCCTCTATCTCTTGAATGGGGATATGGCCTGGTCCTTCCACCATTGCGAAAACCCCCTTTTCTCTTGCTCTCTGAACCAGTTCTCCCAAAACTAAAAGCTCATCCATCTGCACCCGGTCAGTTGAATCTGCAATCGAGCCAGGTCTTAAGCCATCCCCTAAGCTTAGGGTGGCATTATACGATTTTACCAGGTCTAAAAGCTCATCATAATATTCATACAGAGGGTTTTCCTTTTGATTTACTTTCATCCACCGGGCTAAAAAAGAGCCTCCCCGGCTGACAATCCCGGTTAGCCTTTTTTTTCTCTCTATAGTCTGCAGAGCTCTTTTAGTCAACCCGCAATGCACCGTAATGAAATCAACCCCGGTCTCTAAATGATCCTCTATAACCGAAAAAAGCTCCTCCTTTTTCATTCCCTCCGAGCTTTTACCCTGTTTAGCTAAATTGCATACAGCCTCATAGATCGGCACAGTCCCGATTGGAATTATGGATTTATTCAAAATCTCAATCCTCAAATCCCTGATATTCCCTCCGGTGGAGAGATCCATAACTGTGTCTGCTCCGTATTTGATAGAAACTTCTAATTTTTTTAATTCTAAATCGAAATCTACAAAATCGGGTGAGGTGCCTAAATTAGCATTGATCTTAGTCCTTAATCCCTTTCCTATACCCACCGGTTTTATATTCTTATGCAAGCGATTTTTAAGGATAACGATTCTACCAGATTTAATATTTTCAGTGAGGAAGTCTATGGAGACCTTCTCTTCCAGAGCAATATTTTCAAGCTCATCCTTGCTTAAAAATTCAAATTCAGACATTTATCCTTCACCTTCTTCCTTATGGGTCGTAGAGCTTTTCCCGACTTTTCACACTATTAATATCGGCCTAAATTAATACGTTAATACCCCTTATAACTTTTGTCAAGGATTAAATCCTAAAAAAAGGTTCAATGGTTCAAGGTTTCCAAAAGTTAAAAAAAGATAATAATGAATAATAAGACTTTCCTCTCAGATTTTCCTTTATTTTCTATTTTTTTCTTGACAACTGCACTAATGTGCAGTATACTAATTTAGGCAATAGGCAAAAGTCTAAAGTCTTGAAAAGACTATAGACTTAAGACTATAGACTGTTTTTAATGGAGGAGAGTAAATGAAAGAATTAACCCAAAGACAGAAAGAGGTGTTGGATTTTATCTCCGAGATGACGGAGAAAAAGGGATTCCCTCCTACCATAAGGGAGATAGGTCAAAAATTTAAGATCACCTCTACTAACGGGGTAAGGGCGATCTTATCCGCTTTGAGCAGTAAAGGTTATATTCACCGGAAACCTTTAATTTCCAGAGGGATCGAACTTTTAAAGGCGGTCAGGCCTGATCTGGTCTATGTCCCTTTAGTGGGAAGGATATCCGCAGGATTGCCGGTTTTAGCAGTGGAGAATATCGAAGGTAACATAGGTATTGATAAAACCCTTTTCCCCGGGGATGGGATTTTCTTTTTAAAAGTAATTGGAGATAGTATGAAGGATGCCGGAATTTTAAATGGAGATTATGTTCTTGCCCAACAGCAAAAGACTGCGGAGAAAGGGGAGATAGTAGTAGCTATGATCGGAAGTGAGGCAACGGTTAAAAGATTTTTCCCGGAAAAGAATAGAGTGAGATTGGAGCCGGCTAATCCGGAATATGGTCCCATAATCGTGGAGAAGAAAACTCCTGATTTTTTCATCGCTGGGAAGGTCATCGGACTTCTGAGAAAATACCGGTAGGTTGCAGGGGTAATTCATGAATTACCCCTGCAAGTAACAAAGCTTGGGCAGGAGTTGAACTCCTGTCCAAGCAGGAGAACCTTTATCCAATATCCGATTTCTGTCATTAGTAATATCTTTTGCGAATAATTATGTATCAGAATATAGAAGAGCCAATTGAGGTCTTAGCTCTGTTCCAGCAAGGGAAAATCCTGCCCCTTAAGTTCAGATGGAAAGGAAGAACTTATAAGATTAAGCGTTCTGGAAAATAAATGGAAAAGCGATGCCGGAGAAAAAAACTGCTGGTATTTTTCAGTCTGCGACTCTGCCTCTAATCTTTTTCAGTTAACCTATAATGAAGAATATCATACCTGGCAACTGACCAGTCTCTGGGTGGAATAAAATCCGGAGTGCAAAAGCACGTAATCTGTGTCTTGAGACTTGCTTTTGCCTATTTTTATTCATTTGAGAAGTATATTACTGAAGATAAGATGATTTCAAATCGCAAATCATTTATAACACTGTAAAAATCTCTTTAACGATCGATCGTAAGTCTTTTCCACCTCTTTGGGGAAAAAACAGGCTGGAAGCTGTTTTGAGCTCCAATGGTATCTCAAACACTCACAGCATCTTCCCTTTCTCTCGCAGGACTCATAAGTACAGACACAATCAGTTAAATTATCTGTTAAATTGTCACATTGTTTCATAGAAACTCCTCATTTATTGCAGAGCTAGGAGCCCTGTCTACACTCCTGTATATTTGGTAATCCCTGACCTTGCCCACAAGGTGGGATTCTTAGACCCATCTTGAGGGCAAGATGGGTCTACCTACTCCCCCCATAGAGGGAAAGGGAACTCATTCAGAAAACCTTCACCGGTACTTTAATCTCTTTCTCAGTTTGTTCAGCAATTTTATACAATACTTCTTTAGGAATTTTCTCAATCCCTTTATCCGGCACCGGACGGTCGCAGGTATAGATTTGAACCTCTCTGGGTTTTATTATTTTTAATTTCGAAATCCATTCATCTACTTCTTCATCTATTGTATTATCTACCCTTCCTTTAACAAAAATAGTTTGGATTACAATATCTTTCAACTTTTTAAAGCCTTCCACCATCTTTTTAAGACTCAAGCTTTTATGAGGATGATTTAAAGCCCTCCAGGTTTTCTCTGTGCCGCAATCCAATTTCATTATCCTGAGGTCTAATTTCTCAAGAGCTTTTCTTATTTCGGGTTGATCCACAGTTGAAGAATTTGACAAAACGGCAACTTTGACTGAAGGAACATATTTATCCCTTACCTTCTTGACTATATCCACCATCTCAGAAAATTCAGGATGAAGAGTTGGTTCTCCGTTTCCAGAGAAGGTAATAAAATTTATATTTTTATCTTTTTCCAGATAATTCTCTAATGCAATTTTCACTTCTTCTGGAGTAGGTAGGTCCTCAATCTTCTCTGTAAGTTCCAAAGCATGGATATCAGTATAACCATAATGGCAGTAAATACAATTATAAGAGCATAGCTTATAATCAGCCGGCATCAGATTTATACCCAGAGAAGGACCCAATCTCCTGGATTTTATTGGACCATAAATTATTTCTTTTTGTAAAGCCAACAAGTTCATATCAATCCTTTCTCTTATGCAACCAATATATGTTTCCTCAAAGCCCAAAAATTATACTTATTTAAGGGATTAAAGTCAATAAAAAATCCCTGGCTCAATAGTGTATATTAATTGTGAAAAATTTTCTTGGAGTTGAAACTTCATCTTCTTCAGGTTTAGCTTAAATTTAGATTTGTTTTATCTAACTTTAAGACTTATATTATCATAAATTTTCAAATCGAGGTAGAGATATGAAGCTGATTAGTTATAAGAAAGTTAAAGCGGAAAAAATTGACGACCCTCAGTCAAAGGATGTTAAGATAAGATGGGCGATCAATAAAGAAGATGGTGCCCCAAATTTTGCCCTGCGGGTTTTTGAGCTTAAGCCCGGTGGTTATACTCCTTATCACTCTCACAAATGGGAACATGAGGTCTTCATCAAAAAGGGAAAGGGGAAACTACTCTGGGAGGGTAAAAGTATACCTCTTAAGGAAGGGGATATTATTTTCATTCCCGGTGGAGAAAAACATCAATTCCTAAATAACTCCAGAGGAGTTTTAGAATTTCTCTGTATGATACCACTTTAACCTGGAGTGTAAACCTTCAGGTTTACCATAAGATAAAGCTAAAGCTTTATATTCCAGATTCGAGAGGGAAAATATGAAAACAAAAATTCTATTCTTTTTATTCTTTTCTATTTTCTGTTTATATAATCCTGTTAAAGCAGATAATCAGGAGGCAAACTTGGAAACAAAAGTAAAAGAGGTTCAACAATATTTGAAAGAGAATAACCTTCCCGCCTGGCTTTTATATGACTTCAAGGGGATAAACCCGATTGCAGTTGATTTTCTTAACCTGAAAGGTCTTAAGACCAGAAGATGGTATTATCTTATCAGAGCTGAAGGAGAGCCAACCGTTTTAGTGCACAAAATAGAAGAGCAGGGTTTTAAAAACATCCCTGGAAAACTCATCACCTATGTAAGCTGGGAAGACTTAAAAGAAAAGTTAAAAGAGCTCCTCTCAGGAGTAAAAACAGTGGTAATGGAATACTCTTTTGAAAACAATATCCCATATATTTCCAGAGTAGATGCTGGGACAATCGAGCTGATCAGAAGCTATGGAGTAGAAATTGTCTCCTCTGCTGATTTAGTTCAGTATTTTCAAGCTCGCTTGAATCAGGCCCAGTACCTTTCCCATAAAGAAGCTGCGCAAATCCTGATGAAGATCAAAGATGAAGCCTTTGAGTTTATCGCACAAAGGATCAAAAATAAAAAGGATGTGGACGAATTCGAAGTGGTTCAATTTATCCAGAATCGGATGAATGAATCTGGAATGGCTAAGGAGGAGGATTTAATCTGTGCGGTCAATGAAAACAGCGGGAATCCCCATTATACCCCCACTCCGGCTGAGAATAAAAAAATAAAAGAAGGTGATTTTGTACTCCTGGATATATGGGGGAAAATGAAGAAAGAGAAATCGATCTATGCGGATATCACCTGGACCGGTTTTGTAGGTGAAGAGGTCCCGGAGAAATATGTGCATATATTCAATATAGTGAAACAGGCAAGGGATGTAGCTCTTAATTTTCTCAAAGATAAATGGGTACAAGGAGAAAAGGTAAAAGGCTGGGAGGTGGATAAAGCCTGCAGAGATTTTATCGTCAAAGCGGGCTTTGGTGAAAATTTTACCCACCGAACCGGACATAGCCTGGGAACCGAAGACCACGGAAATGGAGTCAATATAGACAACCTGGAGACCAAAGACGAAAGGAAGATAATCCCCGGAATAGGTTTTTCAATTGAGCCGGGAATCTATTTAAAGGAATTTGGAGTAAGAAGCGAGATTAATATCCACGTAAAAGACAAAGAGATTGAGGTAACCACTCTTCCCCTGCAGGAAGAGATAATCCCGGTTTTAAAACTTTAGAAACCCAAGGGGGTGATAAAATGTTTAAAAGATTGCATCTTGCATTATTTCTTTCAGCTTTAACCTTTATACCTTTGATCTGCCTTAATGCCCAGGAAAAATCCAATCTGGAGGTAACTGAGATCTTATTAGGAACCGGACTGGAGAACAGAGAGGTAACTGGCGTAGATACGACTTTTTCAGCAGACGTTGGTAAAATCTATTGTTGGACCAAGATAACCGGTGCAGCTTCAGAAACTCAAATTGCACATCATTGGTTTTTCGAAGACAAGGAAGTGGTGAAAATCGATATCTCGGTGAAATATCCAAGCTATCGCTGCTGGAGCATCAAGACCATCTATCCGGAGATGAAAGGTAACTGGAAAGTGGAGGTAAAAGATTCAGAGGGAAAAACCTTAGGCTCGATCAGTTTCACGGTTAAGTAGAATTTAGGATGAACTGTTCAAATGACTTTAGTCAGGTTATGCACTTACGCTCTTAAAGACATAGGGGTTCAACATTTTGAACCCCTACTATTTTAAAAATTTCGTATGCAAATAGACCTCATCCAGATCGAAAGAAAATACGGAAAGCCAAAATCTTTAAGGATGTCTTTTCCTTTAAATTCAAAAGAATTTAAAAATCTCAAAGATAGCATGAAAGATGGCAGGGATTCAGATGTAACCTTATTTATTTTTAAAAATAGAAAAGTCGCCGTCATTGCCAAACCCTGGTATGAAGAAGGGCTCTATAGAGCACCCAGTGGAGGATGGAAACCTGGTGAGAGCCTGGAGGAGGTGGCTTTAAGGGAAGGTTATGAAGAAACCGGGACAAAAATAAAATTACAGAGATATATCTTGAGAATCGAGGTCACCTTTTCACATAGCCATAAAGAGGTAATCTGGACCTCACACATCTTCACTGCCAAATACCTCTCAGGTAAACTCCAGCCAATCGACAAAAGGGAGATAAAAGAGGTTAAACTCTTAACCTTAAAAGAGCTTTCTTACTTAAAACCACTTTTGTTAAAAACTGGTTCTGGAGGGTTAGCTTACCGGGCAGCTTTAACTGAGAAAGCACTTGAGGAGATCAAAGAACGTAGGGGCGACCTTTATGGTCGCTCGCGGGAGGGGACAAGCCCCTCCCCTACGAAAACAACTACCAAATATAAAAGAGCAGGCACAGGGGCCTGCCCCTACTTTTTTAACCTGTTTACTGTTTATCGTATGCTGTTTACTATTTAAACCTCTTCGGTGACCACTTCTCCCATTCGATCACAACTGGAGCAGCTACAAACCAGGATGAATAGGTTCCTTCTAAAACTCCTATTAGCAGGGTCAAAGCAAAATCATGTACCACCTCACCCGCAAAAATATAAATTGCCAGAACCGCTAAAAAGACAGTCCCTCCGGTGATGATAGTCCGGCTTAAAACTTCATTTATGCTGGTATTTATAGTCCCGGCAAAATCTCCCTTCTTACGAAAGAGCTTAAGGTTCTCCCTTATCCGATCATAGACCACAACTGTATCTGTCAGAGAATAACCGGCTATGGTCAAAAGAGCAGTTACGATCAGAAGGGTTATCTCCTTATGCAAGATGAATAGTATCCCCAAAATCGATAAAATATCATGAAAAGTAGCGGCAGTAGCGGCAACACCAAATCGGAAATCAAATCTTATCCAGATATAAACTAAAATACCTGCCAGGGCAATAATCAACGCCCACTGAGCTTGTTTCTGGAGTATCTTACCCACAGCCGGACCCACCTCGTCCACAGAATCTTTACGGAAAGTATTATCCGGAAACTCCTTTTTCAGAATATTCAAGACTTCATCCGCGATTTTACTACCTGTTTCCACAGTACTTTTCAACCGGATCAAAAAGAAATAAGGAATTCCTCTTTGAAGTTCAGTTATCTCGGCATCTCCATATCCATTTCTAATTAGAACTTCCCTTACCTGTCCGATCTGAACAGGTTTCTCAAAACTTCCCTGAATCATAGTCCCGCCAGCAAAATCGATACCCATATTAGCTTTACCTAAAAAAATGAAAGCAAAGGCGACTATTCCTAAAATAATCAGGATTCCAGAAAAGGCAAAAGCATAATACCTCATACCAACGAAATTGATATTAGTCTTTTTGATTATCTCAAACATAGTTTATCCTTTAATAAAATGTAGGTTAAATGCTTAAGCTCTTATAATTTTTCCGAATATTAAAAATCAGTTTAGTTACAACTACCGCAGTAAACAAACTGATTATCACTCCTAAACTCAAAGTAACTGCGAATCCTTTAATCGGTCCAGTTCCAAACTGGAAAAGAACAGCTGCGGTTATCAGGGTGGTAACATGGGAATCGATAACCGTAAGGAGTGCCCTTTTGTATCCAGCATCAATTGCAGCTCTTATAGTCTTTCCGGTTCTCATCTCTTCTCTGATCCTCTCGAAAATCAATACATTTGAATCGACTGACATACCCATAGTTAAGATAATTCCTGCAATACCTGGCAGGGTTAGAGTAGCATGCAAACCCGCTAAAGCAGCCAAAAGATAGATTAAATTCAAAATCAGGGCAAAATCTGCTATTATCCCGGATAATCTGTAATAGATAGCCATAAATATTATAACTAATCCGATTCCAAAAATCCCTGCCTTTATACCTTTATTAATAGAATCCTGTCCCAAGGATGGTCCAACTACCCGGTTCTCTATTATTTTAACTGGAGCTGGTAGAGCACCTGCTCTCAAGACCACAGCTAAATCCCGGGCATTCTCAATCGTGCCACTACTTCCCAACTCTATAACTCCGCTCTCCCTGATTTTTGCTCGTATGATGGGAGCTGATTCCACTTTCCCATCCAGGGTAATGGCTAAGGGTTTATCTATGTTTGCGCCGGTAAGCTGAGCGAACTTTCTCCCTCCTTCTTTAGTGAGGGTGAAATTAACCTGAGGTCTGCGGAACTGGTCAAAATTCTCTCTGGCATCAGTAAGATATTTGCCTGAGAGCTCCACTTTCTTCTTTAAAAGATAAAGCATCTGATAATCCACTCCCCGGACAGGCTCAGTGGAAGTTGCCCAGGTTAAGGTGTCATCTTCTGGTATTACCTCCAAAACCAGAGGGTTCCTGAGATATTGATCTATCCTGAGTTTTTCATCTGCCGGAACCAGGAAATAATTGGTGCCAGAAGACTCTAAAAGTGAAGTAAAAGGTTTATCAGAAACCTCCCCCTCTTCCTCCTTTGTAGAAGTTGTATCAGCAGTCTCTTTCGAGAAAAGGTCTTTGACCATTTCTTTGGTTTTCTCTTTTTTCTCAGAAGGTTTCACCTCTTTCCCTTTCTGTGCTAATACTGCATCTATCTTGTTAAATATCTCTTTGGTATTTTCCGGAGTCTCTAAAAGCTTGAATTCTAATTGGGCGGTTTGACCGATGAGATTTTGAGCTCTTTCCACATCCTGTAATCCGGGTAATTCTACAACAATTCTATCTTCCCCCTGTTTTTGAATAAGAGGCTCAGCCACTCCGAACTGATCAATCCGGTTCCGGATAATCTCTAAAGCCCGTTCCACAGCATCCTTGCTTTCTTCTGGTTTTAGTTTAGTCTTATCCACCTGCAGAACTACATGCATTCCTCCTTGTAAATCCAGACCTAACTTAATCCCTTTAAGCTCTAAATTCTGAAGTCCCTGAGGGTCTTTCTCTTTTAAAATTATCTTCTCCGTCTCGGTTAGCGACCAGAGCCTCAGGGATGGATAAAGATACCAGATAGAGGCAATGATTAGAAAAAGAGTAATCAGGGTAAGCCAGAGTTGTGATCTTTTCATTTTTAAAACACTCCTTAATTTAAACCTTCATCTCTACAAGCCGTATCCCGCCAAACGGCGGGATTATTGCCTAAAAAAACAAATCATTCACAATCAGAATTAGAAAATATATTAAAAATCCTTAAAGTCAACACAAAATATATATTTTTTACGAACTTTACAGCTGGCTTGTTAGGTAGTTTATAAATTTTGCTTTATGGATGGAGTTACCTTGTTCTTGTCTTAATCTATGCTTGACAATTCAATTAAGTTATAATTATATATGAAAAAGTTATCGAACTTTGTGATTCTATGCCTATAGACAAAGCTGAGATATTAAATTATATGGCTGAAAAAGCCTATCGACCCCTGAAAATAAGGGAATTAGCCAGGGGGATGAAGATATCTGAGGATAATTACCGTTATTTTCGCCGGACTGTCCGTTCGATGATCCAGGAGGGGTTAATCGTCAAAATCCGGAAAAACCGTTTAGGTCTGCCAGAAAAGCTCAATTTAGTCGTAGGTAAGCTTATCACTAATAAGTCTGGATTTGGTTTTGTTCAATCAGAGGATGGAACAGAAGAAATCTATATAAGCTCAGATGATCTGGGGACTGCCCTGCATGGTGACAAGGTGGTGGTTAGAATTTATGGCAAAAGAACCGGGAAAAGCAGAGAAGGCACGGTTCTAAAAATCCTGGAAAGGGCTAATCGAATCCTGGTAGGAACATTTAAACATGGAAAACATTTCGATTTCGTCCAGCCAGATGACAAAAGGTTTACCAGAGATATCTATATCTTAGACTCAGGTGAGGCTAAGGAAAGGCAAAAGGTAGTAGTCTCCTTAGAGGATTGGCAGGACAAATATCTGAATCCTGAAGGAAAAGTTGTGGAGGTGTTGGGTTATCCAGATGAGCCAGGCGTGGATATTTTAACCCTGATTAAAGAATACCAGTTGCCTTTAGAATTTCCGGAGACAGTGGAAAGGGAGGCAGAAAGACTCTCGCAGAAAATCCCGGAATTAGAATATCGCACCCGGGTTGATTCCCGTGATAAAATCTGCTTCACTATAGATCCCTGGGATGCCAAAGACCACGATGATGCCGTGTCCTTGGAGAAGTTAAAAAATGGAAACCATCTCTTAGGAGTACATATAGCGGATGTCTCCTATTATGTAAAAGAAAACACTAAATTAGATAAAGAAGCTCTCTCCAGAAGTAACAGCGTCTATTTGGTAGATAGAGTAATCCCGATGTTGCCAGAAAAACTATCTAACCAGATCTGCAGTTTAAGACCTGAAGAGGAGAAATTAACCTATTCCTGTATTATCGAGATGGATCCGAAAGGTAAAGTAATCAAATACCAGATGGTTGAGAGCATCATCCAGAGCCGGGCGAAATTGAATTACGATGAAGTGCAATCCTTTTTCGATACCGGCAAGATTAATAAAAATCTTTCAGGTTTGGAAGAGACCTTAAAAGAGATGCTGAAATTGAGCCAGATTCTTCACCGGAAAAGGATAGCCCGGGGAAGCTTAGACTTCGACTTACCAGAGGTTAAAGTCCTTATGGGCAAGGATGGAAGAGTTTTAGATATCTTCAAAGAAGAAAGGTTAGAAAGCCATAGATTGATTGAGGAATTCATGCTTCTGGCAAACCAGTGCGTGGCAAAGTACGCCAGTTCTTTAGTCGTTCCTTTCCTCTATCGGGTGCATGAACAACCGGATAAGGAGAAGATTGAAAATTTTTCAGAATTTGTCTCCACCTTGGGTTACCGCACATCTTTTCAAAAAAAAGATGAATTTATCACCCCTAAAAAAATTCAGAAATTCTTAAAATCGGTTGAGGGAACTCCCCAGGAAGAGCTGATGAACGAGTTACTTTTAAGGTCTTTGAAAAAAGCCTGTTATCAGCCAGAGAATATTGGACATTTCGGCTTAGCCTTTTCTCATTACACCCATTTCACCTCTCCGATCCGCAGGTACCCGGACCTTATAATTCACCGTCTCTTAAAAGAGCTAAAGGAAAATGGTCGCTATACAGCAGAGAGAAATTCTTTTCTTCAAGAGAGATTGCCTCTTATCGGAAAGCTTACCTCTGAGCGGGAAAGGTTAGCAGATGAAGTAGAACAGGAATCGGTCAAGCTTAAACAGATTGAATTTTTAAAAGATAAATTGGGCGAGGTCTTTGACGGGGTTATCTCTGGAATCCTCCCCTTTGGTTTCTTCGTCAGGTTGGATGAACTTTTAGCTGAGGGGATGGTCCGCTTAAGCCTGCTGGAAGATGATTATTATAAATTTGAAGAGAAAAACAGAAGATTAGTGGGCAGGCATACCAGAAAAGTATTGAAACTGGGCGACCGGGTTAAAGTCCAGTTAATCAGGGTAAACAAAGAGGAAAGGGAGATAGATTTTAACCTGGTAACCGGGAAAAAAGATTTTAAGAAAAGTAGAAAAAGGAAGAAATTGAGATACTGAATTAAAATTAAATAAAGATTGCCAAAGAGTTTTATTTCTGTTATTTTTTAACCGATTTTAAAAGCTTATTATGATGGATAAACGCAAAATTCTGAGCATAAGTAAATCTGGGGAGTTTCAGAAGGAGCTTAAGAAAATCCTGCAGGATTTTGAGATTATTTCAACTCAGGACAGCACCGAAGGTCTTAAAAAACTCAAAGAGGAGCCTTCTGAAATTGCTATCCTGGATTCCCGCATAGAGGACTTCCCCTGCGATAGCCTGATAAAAAAGATATTAATCAAAAATCCAAAAACCAACATCCTGGTGGCTTTAGAGGACCAGGATGAACAGGGGGACATCTTCATCCGATGCGGGGCAGACGATCTTTTAAAATTACCCTTAATCAGCGAAGAAATCAACTTAAAGGTAAAAAAACTAATCAATGAAAAAGATTTCTTGGAATCCTGTGGTTTGGTTGGAAAATCAGAGGAGCTGAAGAAAATCGCTGAGGCAGTTCTGCAGGTTTCTCCTACTAATATCACGGTTTTGATAACCGGTGAAAGTGGCACTGGCAAGGAACTGGTTGCAAGAGCTATTCATAACAACAGTTTGAGAAAAGATAATCCCTTTATAGCCGCCAACTGCGGGGCTTTAGCAGAGGGAGTTTTAGAAAGCGAGCTTTTCGGCCATGAAAGGGGAGCATTCACCGGAGCGGTAAGCCGGAGAGAAGGATTCTTCGAAAGAGCAGATAAGGGAACTATCTTCTTAGACGAAATTGCAGAAATAAAGCCAGCTACACAGGTCAAGCTTTTACGGGTATTAGAGGAGAAAAGTTTTTTAAGGGTTGGAGGAATCAAGGATGTCAAGATCGATGTCCGGGTTATTGCAGCAACGAATAGGGACATAGAAAAAGAAGTGCAGGAAGGGAATTTTCGAAAAGACCTTTACTTCAGGTTATGCGTGGTCAAGATCGACATCCCTCCTTTAAGGGAAAGGACCAAGGACATACCTATACTGGTATATGATTTCATCCAGAAGCTAAACCAGGCAAGCACGAAAAAAATTTCAGGTGTTACCGAAGATGCTATGGAGCTTTTATTGAAATATCACTGGCCCGGAAACGTAAGGGAGCTAAAGAATTTTTTAGAAAGTATGCTCGTTTTTTCTGCAGACCGCTTTATAGAAGCCCGGGATGTTTTAAAATATATCGAGAAGAAGGTTCAGACCGAAAGCTATCTGCCGGTTCTGACGGGCAAAACAGTGGCTATGGCTGAGCATGAGCTAATCTACCAGGCTCTCTTAGGCTTAAGAAAAGAGATCTCTGAGCTGAGAAAAGTATTTCTAGAAGAGAGAAGCTTAGAACTTATAGCCAAAGAAGATAAAAAAGGGAAAGAGCTTGAGATAAAGCCTCAACTCAGTATAGAGGAAATGGAAAAAGAGCTTATCGCTAAGACCTTGAAGGAAACTGGAAACAATCGGAAAAGAGCTGCCAAAATTCTGGGAATTGGCGAGAGAACTTTATACCGGAAAATCGATAAATATGGGCTGAGATCCCATTAAAATTTTTGAATTGTTTTATTCTTTTCTTTTATCTTTCATGCGAAAGTTTACAATTTGTTTTTTTATTCTGTTTTTTGTCCACTCTTGCACGGTTTTTTCTCAAACCATCTCCTCCCAGCTCTATGAAAATGAAGAAGATATAGAAGATGGATTCTTATCTGGAGAGCTGACCTATGATGAATACATAGAGCTTCTGGACCTTCTCAGAGAAGGTGTAGCTTTTAATTCTCCGCAAAAAGACCGCTTGCTATTTTTGCCCGATTTAAGCCAATCCGAAATAGACCAGGCTCCAGACACTTCAAGCAACATCTATCTTTCAGAGATAAACCTGCGCACTTATCCAGTAGCTAAAAGCTTTTTTCTACCAGAGATGTTAAACCAGACTCAAGGCAGGGTCTCCATTCAATCCCAGCAGAGATTTGACCGGAATCAGTCTTACAATTTCGTCCTGGCCGAATTCAAATTAAAAAATAAGCTCCGGTTTAATATCCAGCTACAAAAGGAGGGTTCATCTGACCCCTTGATAAAAAAGAGGGGGTTGGAGCTTTCATCTTTCCCCTTCCTGAAAAGAGTGGTATTAGGCAACTTTGATAAAAAAATAGGACTGGGTTTAAACATAGGTTATCATCCCTTCTTGAAATCAGGGGGACAGGATGAAAAAAATACTTTTCTCTATCCAGTCTCAGGAAGATATAACGGCATTTTAATGGAATCGAAATTCGGTTTTTTCTCTCCGGAGTTTATCCTTTCAAAGAATAAAAAAGGTGATTTTTCTGAAGAGCTCTGGGCATTAAATCTACAATTTTCTAACCGGGGATTGAACTTCGGAATATTGCGCTCTGAAGGCAGTTTAAGAAATCTATCAAATCATTCCTCCTTTTATGACAGGAATTCAAGCTTTTATCTCAAAGTTAGAAAAGAAAAAATTGGTTTTGCCGGCGAATATTCCTTATTAAACAATGGTGGCAAGGGGTGGGCATCCATATTGACTTTAAAAGATAAATCTTACTTCCTGGAATTATCCGGCTGGAGTTATACGGATAATTATTTACATCTTTTCGGAGCAGGTCTCTCCAATCCAGATTATACCTATATAGAAATAGAGGACGTGGGATATGAATATCCCTCCAGAGAAATGGGCGAGAATGGAATAATGCTCAAATCAGATTATCTTCTTTCCCCTGATCTTTCCTTTGATTTCAAATTTAGCCAGTGGAAAGAAAATCCTCACTCCCCCTATAAGCTCAGACAAAAAATAGGACTAAAAATTACTTCATCTGAGAAGATAAAAGCCGGATTGGAATATCTCTATTCTGACTCCGATTTGGAAGAGGAGGGACAAGCTCAAAATCTCTTTACCTCCACTTTCATATTAAAACCCCAAGAAAAAAGTTCTTTTCGACTGATAACCAGATACGGGAAAAGGAGACTTTCTACTTCAACTGGCCAAAGAAGTTCTTTTGAACTCCAACTTCGCTCAGACTTAGAATGGTTTTCACCTTTTCTTCTCATCCTCTGGGTTAGATATAAAGATAACGACCTGTCTCTGGCTAAAAATGGATACTGGGATCTACGAATTCAGGAAAGCTTTTCCCTTTTCCGGGGTTCTCTTTTTAAAGGCGAGTATTTTATTAAATTCAACTCTGTGGAAAGAAATAAAGTGCAGGGTGCCAAGTTCTGGCTGGAGGTGGGCTTTTGAGAAAACTTAATTTTGGATTTATTATTGCAATCTTACTGCTTTTAGTTCAAGCTCAAACTTCTTTGAGCAAAGTAGTAATCAACGAAGTTTTAGCTAACGAGCCTTCCTCTGAAACAAAATTAGAATGGGTAGAGCTTTTCAATCTTGACAGTTCAGCAGTTGACCTGGGTGGCTGGACCTTCATAAGCAAACAAGATACAACTGTATTTCCTTCTGGAACATCAATTCCGGGGAAAGATTATCTCATCTTAGCCCGGAAGCTGGTTTCCGTCCTTCCTGATACAGAGAGTTTCGAATATCACTGGGGGAACGGGAGTGGGGTCTGGGGAGACTGTCCTGAAGAAGATTACCCTGCAATTGAAGTAAAATTCTCTTTAACCAATACTGCAGGAACTGTAACTCTAATCGACCAAGAACAGAATAGCTCAAGCTTTTCCTGGAATAAAGATCCAGGAGATGGTATTTCCTGGGAAAGGATTTTGCCCTCAGTTGAGGATAGTCTATCCAACTGGGGATTCTGCATTTATTCCGGGGGAAGCACACCCGGGAAAGTAAACTCCCTGACTCCAGTTCCAAACGATCTTTCGATTTCATCCGAAGACCTTTCTTTAGAGCCGCAATCTCCTGAAGAAAACCAGACCTTTGAAGTTAAAGTCAAAGTAAAAAATTCAGGCAATTCAACCTCAGAGGAAAATCAGCTTTACTTTTTCTGCGATTATAATTTCGATGGAAGATTGGAGGAAAACGAGACTTTAAGTTCACCTATTCATATTCCTCCTTTAATTTTAAATCAGGAGACAACATTTGTAAAGGAACTCTCTTTGTCAAAAGGTAATTACAGATTATATGCACAGACAGGAGAAGATGATAAAGATTATAACAATCAGGCATTTATTAATCTTCGCATAGGTTCTATCCTGCCGGATGTTATCATAAATGAATTTTTGTGCTCGCCGAACGATAACCAGCCCGAATGGGTTGAACTTTATAATCGATCCGATACTTTAATCAATCTGAAAAATTATCTTTTTGGAGACTCTGTAGCCCAGAGTCTTATAACCAATGAAGACCTGAATTTGCATGCTCACGATTACTTAATCTTAACTGAAAACTATTCACTCTTTCTATCCAGTTATCCGGAGGCAAATTGCAGCCTAATCGAGCCTGAAACCTGGCATATTCTGAATAACACCGGTGACCGGATTATCCTTAAAGATAGCCTGGGTTTTGTAATAGATGAAGTAAGTTATAATTCTGGAGTAGATATAAAGGGAGTATCTCAGGAAAGAATCAGTTCAGAAAGGATATCTTCAGATCAGGACAACTGGTGGAGATCAGTTGATCCTGCAGGCTCTACCCCATGTAAGATGAACAGCATTCAGGATTCACCTTCTTCAGATGAGATAAAAGTAGAGATAAACCCTGACCCATTCTCCCCGGATGGAGATGGATTTGAGGACCAGACCAGGATAAAATATACTATTCCTTTCAGGTCTGAGCTGACTCTGATAATTTATGATGTAAAAGGAAGGCTGGTCAAAACTTTAATGGACAAAGAACCCCAGATCTCCGGAGAAATTTTCTGGGAAGGGGAGGATGATCAGGGGAGAAAAGTAAAAGTAGGCATCTATATCTTGTATTTGGAAGTCTCAGGCTCAAAAAATCTCTCAAAAAAATCAACTGTTGTTGTAGCCAGAAGATAGGTTTTTATGAAAGCTTTTACATTCATACTGATTTTGAGCTTCATACCTCTTAAACTCACTTTTTCTGCCTTTGAAGAAAAACCCGGCAGTGCCAGAAGTTTTAGCCTGGGGGGAGCCACCACTTCCTTAAGCTTAGAAGCTTCTAATCTTTTTTCCAATCCTGCCTCACTTGGACTTTTAACTAAAAGAGAAATACAGCTAAGCTGGTCTAAATTGTTTGGCTTGGAAGAGCTTTCCTCTGGCGATTTCTATTTCACATTTCCTCTGAATAAAAGATGTAATCGCAATATAATAATGTCCTGTTTTAGCAAAGCAGAAATGTCCTATTTAGAGATTGCCATAGTATCTTTTTCCAAAGGAGGATATTATGGCAGGGAAGGACATAATAAAGATGAGCCAGGAGGAGCTAAAGAGGATAAATGTGATTCACCAGGCAATTGACAAGGGTTTAACTCAAGTAGAGGCAGCTGGGATATTAGGTTTAAGCGATAGGCAGGTCAGAAGAATAATAAAGCGGGTGATAGAAGAAGGCGACCGAGGTATAGTCCACAGATCTCGAGGAAAACCATCGCATAATATGACACCGGATATGATAAAGACAAGGGTTCTTGAGCTTTATGAGGAGAGATATGCAGGATTTGGTCCGACCTTAGCGACAGAGAAGCTTTTAGAGATAGACAAGATAGGTTTAAGTCGAGAGACCTTAAGGAACTGGCTCAAGGAGAAAGGGATAGAGTACCGGGGTCGAAAGAGAAAGGCTCATCGTCAGTGGCGTCAGAGGAGGCGTTATTTTGGCGAGATGATCCAGCTGGACGGTTCTCATCATGATTGGCTGGAGAGCAGGGGTCCGGAATGTGTTCTTATGGGTTATGTGGATGACGCTACCGGTAATGTCTTTGCAAGATTTTATCCTTATGAAGGCACCATTCCAGCTATGGACAGTTTTAAACGTTATATCAAAAAATATGGTATTCCGCTGAGCATATATTTAGACAAGCATACCACATATAAATCAACTAAGAAGCCTTCTATAGAAGACCAGCTTAAGGGAATAGAGCCGTTGAGTGAGGTTGCCAGAGCTTTTAAGGAATTGGGAGTTAAGATTATCTATGCCCATTCTCCTCAGGCTAAGGGGAGGATAGAGAGACAATTCAGGACTTTCCAGGATCGCCTAATAAAGGAGATGAGGCTAAGAGGTATTAAGACCATAGAAGAAGCCAATCGACTCTTAAGATACTACCTGCCCATATATAATAAGCGATTCAGCTTTAGGGCGGCAGAAGAGCTTGATCTTCATAGACCTGTTCCCATAGCTCTTAACCTGGATCGAATACTATGCTTTAAGACCGAAAGGGCTTTAAGGAACGACTTCACGGTAGCGCATAATAACAGGCTCTATCAGATAAAGGATAATGTAAGAACTAACAATGTGATAGTAGAAGATATGATAGATGGCTCTATGCTAATTACCTATAAAGATACCATCTTGAAGTTTAAAGAGATTATCATCAGGCCTAAGAGAGAAAAAGAAACTCCAAAACTACCCATATTAAAACTCAAAACGGCTTATATACCTCCAGTGGATCATCCCTGGCGGAAGTTTAAGGTTAATTCACAATATAGACCTTATGAACAAAAAGAACAAAAGCTACTATTAACTAAAACATGAAAACAGGACATTTTAACTTTGTAGAAATTAGGACATTTTAATCTTGCTATAACATTCCTCTGAATAAAAGATTGACCTTGGGGACAGGATATAATATCTTTGGGAAAAATGATTACTATCAGGAGAATCTGGTAATATTGGGAATAGGAATAAAAGTGTGTGAATCGATTTCATTGGGAACGAATTTAAAATATTTTCAACTCTCTTTTCCTCTACCCTATGGTGATTACAGGGCTTTAGGAATTGACCTGGGCTCCCTTTTCAGGATAAAAGACAAGGCTCAGCTCGGATTAGCCTTGAAAAACATAAACCAGCCTGAACTGATAGAGAATTCAGAGAAAATCCCTTTCTCCTATTCAGCAGGAATTTCGCTGTATCCTTACAAACAGGTTCTTCTCTCCGCAGATTTATATAAAACTGAATCTGAGGAAGAGGAGTTCAGGTTCGGACAGGAGATAAAACTTTTTTCTAACCTGGCATTAAGATTCGGGATGAAAAGTGCTCCAGCTTGCTATTCCTTAGGTACTGGAGTGGAATTAGAAAAATTGAGATTGGATTATGGATATTTAAGCCATCCAGTTTTAGGTGGAAGTCACAAGGTTACTTTATCATTGAACTTTTAGAGAGTCGTCTTTTATTATTTGAACTAAAAGGAGCAGTCAAATGGTAATGAAAAGCACACTTCTTTTTCTTTCCCGTCAGGAGAAGCTTAAAAATTTTGTCCTGGGATTTGAGTTCGCCCAGAGGGTTTCAAGAAGGTTTGTCTCCGGTGAGACTCAGGAAGATGCAATTCAGGCAGTAAAAGATTTGAATCGTAAGGGGTTTTTCGCAACACTGGACCGATTAGGAGAAAACGTCACCAGCGAGGAAGAAGCCATCAAAGCTGCGGATGATTATATTCTTCTTCTGGACAGAATCCAGGAAAATGGAATTGACTCCAACGTTTCCTGCAAGCTCACCCAGATGGGGCTGGACCTGGGCGTTGATTTCTGTTTGAACAATGTCAGAAGGATCGTGGAGAAAGCGAAAAAATATCACAATTTCGTTCGTATTGATATGGAAGATTCACCTCGAACTGATAAAACTTTGCAGATTTGCTATGCCTTACACCAAGAATACCCGGAGGTAGGTGCGGTGATCCAGTCTTATCTTTACCGAAGCGAAGAAGACGTTAGAAAACTATTAGAACAGAAAATCAGGATAAGATTGTGCAAAGGTGCTTATAAAGAACCCAGAGCAGTAGCATTTCAAAAGAAAAAACAGGTTGATGACAACTTTGTTAAATTGATGAAAATGATGTTAAAAAGCGGGATTTATCACGGAATTGGCACCCATGATGATAAGATGATTCAGGCAACCATCGAATTTTCAAAAAAAGAAAATATAGATAAAGCTGATTTTGAATTCCAGCTTCTTTACGGGATAAGAAGAGAGCTTCAGGAGGAATTAGTCAGGCAGGGTTACAATGTAAGAATTTACACTCCCTACGGCGACCAGTGGTATCCATATTTTATGCGCCGGCTGGCAGAACGACCAGCTAACCTGTTCTTTGTGGCTAAAAATTTCTTCCGGAGATAATCTGTTTGTCGTCGGGTCAGGAGACCCGACGACCACATCAAATTAATTTAGAGGATACTGGAGGTTTTATGGAGACCTTCAACCATATCAGAGCAAATATGGAGGAAGAGGAAGAAAGATATTTAGCTCCTTATGCTATGAAAAGTAAGGAGACTTTGGGTAGGAAATATAAAGAAGAAGACCATCCCTACCGTTCTTTTTTCCAGAGGGATAGGGATCGGATAATCCATTCTTCTGCTTTTCGCAGATTGGAATATAAAACCCAGGTCTTTGTCAATCATGAGGGGGACCATTACCGTACCCGCTTAACCCACACCATCGAGGTAGCCCAGATCTCCCGCGCTTTAGCCCGGGCTTTAAAGCTGAATGAAGATTTGACCGAAGCCATTGCCTTAGCTCATGACCTGGGTCATACTCCTTTTGGACATTCAGGCGAGGAGACTTTGAATGAGATAATGAGAGCACATGGTGGTTTTGAGCATAACCGCCAATCCTTGAGAGTGGTCGATCTGTTAGAGGAAAGGTATCCTGAATTTCCTGGCTTAAATTTAACCTATGAGGTCAGAGAGGGTATCATAAAACATGAGACAATTTACGACAGGCCAGTTCCGGCAGAATTCAATCCCAAATCCTGTCCCACCCTGGAATGCCAGGTTGTAAATTTAGCTGATGAGATCGCTTATACCTCCCATGATATCGATGATGGGTTGCGTTCCATGGTTTTAACTGAAGAGGAGCTTAACGAAGTTGAACTCTGGAGGGAAACTGTAGAGCAGATAGAAAAAAAATATAAAGACTTGACTCCTTATCAGAAAATCAGCCAGGCCGTGAGGATGATTATTAACCAGGAGGTAACTGACGCCATCCGGGAAACCACCTCTCGATTAAATAAATCTCAGGTCAAAACTGTAGATGAAGTCCGCACCTTCGGAGAAAATCTCTTATCCTTTAGCCCGGAACTGAAGAAACTAAATTCCCAGTTGAAGATGTTTTTATTTAATAAGATGTACCGCCATTATCGGATGATAAGAATGGCAGACAAGGCTAAGAGGATAATCACCCAGTTATTTCAGGTCTATCAGAACAATCCTGATCAGCTGCCTCCCCACACTTTAGAGAAATTCAAGGAGTACGATAAGATGCAGGTGATCTGTGACTATATAGCCGGGATGACCGATAGATTTGCGCTTCAGGAATACAAGAAGCTTTTTGACCCTTTTGAAAGGGTCTGATCCCTTAGGTAAGAGATTGCATCAAGTATGAAGCTGTTTGCATAAAAAATTTCTCCAGTTTTACTTGTATCCGCAAAATTATCAAGATTTCTCAAGTCTTGCAAAATGCAATATCTGAAATTTAGTTTTTCAATTTTGTATCTTGCTTGAAATCAGATAATTAGAAAACCTGTTAGCTTTCCTGCTCATTATTTTAACGATTTTCCTTCCACCTAAAACCTGTCGCCTCTTTCCTCTTAGCAGGCATAGGTTTTGCTCAAATGTTATTTTAGAAAACAGCGAAGGAGGATATATGGAATGCTACTTCTATGGAACTATAAGAATAGGGGAGGAGAAGGAAAGGTTCAATGGGGTGGTATCCTTCGCCATACCTGATTTAGGGATCATCTTCCGGGCGCAGTACAAAGGCTCTCCTCCTGAATGTGAATATGCCAGTCTCTTAGCCCTTCTGGAGTTCATAGAACAGAACCCGAATCTGTTCAAGAGTAAAAGAATAGAAATTTACGGTGACAGTTTTATGGTAGTTCATCAGGTTAATATGCAGATGCACTGTGCCAAAGAGTTAGAGCCTTACCGCAATATGGCACTGGGCTATAAAAAGAAAATCCCTTATGTATTGAACTGGATTCCAAAACATGATAATCCGGCATTGATTTAATAATAGATAGGGGTTAGGGTGGGGAAACTACAGGAGAGGGTTTTAAAACCCTCTCCTTTTTTTGTAGGGGTAGACCTGTGTGTTTACCCTGATAAATTTGGGGCGAACACATAGGTTCGCCCCTACCTTCAATTCATCAGTGTCATTGCGAGGAGTCCCGCCAACGGCGGGACGACGAAGCAATCTACCTTCAGCGGGACATGCTTGACTTGCGGAGTTTTTACTTCCTCAAGTGTCCGTTATCCACCGCAGGTAGATTAACCCGACGGTGACCTCACCCCAAACCACTCCTGTGAGGAGAGGGAATACACAATCTCCATTTAATTTCACATCCGCTATCTGCCATTCGTCATTATCATTGACAGAGTCAATCTATTTTGCTAACTTTTCTTGTGGAATCAGGATAGGAAAAAGATGAAATACTTAGAATTCATAACCCAGATAGAAAAAGGGAAAATCTCTCCTCTGTATCATTTTACCGGAGAAGAGGAACTTCTGAAGCGGGAAGCCGTTGAAAAACTGATAGGGCTTTTGATCGAGCCACCCCTGAAGAGCTTCAACCTGGATTTTATCCAGGCACGGGAGTCCAAAGCTGAGGAGATAATAAACCTGTGTGCTACCCTTCCTTTTGGCTCCCGGAAAAGGATGGTGGTAGTCTATGATATTCAGAAGCTTCATCCCAAGCACAAGGATGAGCTTTCCAGATACTTTCCCCATATCCCTGAATCAAGCTGTTTAGTTGTAATTTCAAACAGGGTTGACAAGAGGTTAAAATTCTATCAGGATTTAAAAAAGGAAGCCACTGAAGTTGAATTCTCGCTCCTTTTGGATGAGGAGGTTTTGGACTGGATTAATGAGAGAGTTGAAAAATATCGAAAAAAGATGGAACCTAAAGGGGTTGCGTTATTGCTGGAAACAGTAGGTAATAATCTTTATGAACTTTCCAATGAGCTTGAAAAGTTATCCATCTATGTCCAGGATAAAGAGCTGATCGATTTAAAGGATATTGAAAATGTTGTTGGTTATACTAAAACCGAGAATGTCTTTCAGTTGAATCAGGCAATCGGTGAAAAAAAGCTTAACCGGGCATTAAAGATCTTGAAGGACCTCTCCCTTTCCAAAGGAAAAGAATCCGGCATTATCTTCATGCTCGGGGATCATTTCCTCAAGCTTTATCAGATTAAAGCTTCTGCCGAGAAGAATATGTACAATCTGGCTCATCTTTTAAGAATTTATTACGGTTCGGTGCAGGAATATCAGAATCAGGCAAAAAATTTCAGCTTGGAGCAGTTGGAAAAAGGGCTCTCCCTTATTTACCAGGCAGACTTAGATTTGAAATCAGGGAAAATGCCCCAGAAATTTTTAGTGGAGCTTTTAATCTATGAGCTGTGCCGTTTGTGAATCTGGGAAAAACCTGTTTCTAAAAAGTTTAGCCCGGTAAAAAACCGGGAATATTTTTTATCTTAAATTGTATTGTAACTGATGGAAGTTCTGATGGCGGAGAAAAGGTTTAGAACTAAATCTGAGGAGCCGGAGGAAAAACTAATAGCTAAAGCCAAAAGAGGGGATATCTATTCTTTTGAAAGGCTGGTGGAAAAATATCAGAAGAAAATCTATTACCTGGCACTGCGTATGACCAGATCGCATGAGGCCGCAGATGACCTGGCACAGGAAGCTTTTATCAAAGCGTTCTATGCTCTGAAATCCTTTAAGGAAGGCTTCAGTTTCTCAGCCTGGGTTTATAAGATCTGTATGAACCTGACCCTGAATTATCTTAAAAGACAGAAATTCACCATTCCGGAAAGCCAGCTTCCAGAAAACTATTTTGAATCTTTGAACCACAAGGATAAAGATGATTTTTCAGACCAGTTAGTCAAAGAGGAGCTGAGAAAAAAAATTGAGCAGGAAATAGATAATCTGCCCCCGGATTTTAAAGCAGTCTTTATATTGAAAACCTATGAAGATTTAAGTTACGAACAGATAGCTCAGGCTTTGAAGATCTCTAAGGGAACCGTAATGTCCCGGCTGTTCCGGGCAAGGGAGAGAATGCAGAGGAGTTTAAAAGGTTATCTATGAAAGAAGGTGGGAAAATTGAAGTGTGAGGATTTTGACAAATTACTCCATCTTTATTTCGATGGAGAGCTGAAAGAAAAAGAGTTTGAAAAGATAGAAGAACATCTTTTGAGCTGCCAAAGGTGTGCTGAAAAGCTGCAGGAGCTTAAAAACCTGGAGGAAGAGGTCAAAGGGATAAAGATGCCCGAGCCTTCTGGCACCTACTGGAAAACCTTTACCGAGGAGGTTAGAAACAAGATCATCCTGAGCAGGAAAAAATCTTTCTGGGCAAAAATTAAGTCTGGCTGGGAGTCATTTTTCTACTACTCGCCAGCTAAGCTGAGAATAGCCGCCGGAATTGCCTCAGTCCTTTTAGTCTTTATCGTAGGCAAGCTTTACTGGGACTATAAAGGAAAAGAATTGGAAGAAATAAGGTCTTTGAGAATGGAGAAATCTTTAAGCTCTCAAGTCCCCAAAAAAGTTGAATACCCAGCCCCAGCAATTAAGGAGTCTGCTCAGGTTGGGAATCAAATAAAGGAATCAACCATTGTCGAACAGAAATTGCCATTACCAGAAGAAAAAATCAAGGATAAAACAAAAAAAGAGGCTGGACAAGGCAAAATCATAGTGCCTGAGTCAACTATAACTGTTACTGCTGAAAGACCAAAGATCGAGAAAGGGGTGACTGCAAATTTAAGGACTGTAACTCAAGCAGAATTAGCTATAAAACCTCCAGGTGTGCCAGAAACAACTATCCAAGTTCAGAAATTACCAGAAGAAAAGAAAGCCATTAAAGTATTAGCAGAACAAACTATTTCAACAAAAAAAATAGGTGAGGAATTATATCCTTCTGAAGGTGTAAGATATTATATGCCTGTTAAAACCTGGATTAGAGCTTTGAATGAAAAAGATACTTTAGTGGAAGTAGATACCCTGAAAAAAGTGATTACTTCCTGGAAAGAATTTTTTGAAAAAAAGCAAAAACCCGAATGGATTCCTGAAGGATTTTCACAAATTGCGATTGCTTATCAGCTTCTTTTCCTCAAG
Organism: uncultured candidate division Zixibacteria bacterium; assembly: GCA_963713865.1. Taxonomy (GTDB): domain Bacteria; phylum Zixibacteria; class MSB-5A5; order MSB-5A5; family RBG-16-43-9; genus CAZMZF01. The sequence goes on from OY970208.1 coordinate 247,940, forward strand.
ACCAAAGACCAGGTTCTACTGCAAGAAGGGATTGAGCTTCTGAAAAAATATAATGAGTCTGCAACTGACCAGAGAATTAAGGAGGAATTTGGTAAGAAAATTGAAGAGCTGGAGAATTTGAAGAAAAAATAAATTTTTTCGGGAATATTTTCCTTCCTTGATTTGTATAGGGAGTAGAAAAACCTTTTCAAGGAGGGAATTATGAAAAAAGTAAGTCTTATAATCAGCTTCTTCCTGCTCTTAACTTCAAATATCTGGGCTGATGGATTCATTATCCCCGTGCCTCGCTATCCGGAAGAGCCACCTCCCCCTTATCTTTCGATCAAATATCATAACGTGGAGATCAAAATCGACAATCAGGTAGCCCAAACCACTGTCGATCAGGTTTTCAAAAACGATTATCCTCACGATTTAGAGGGAACTTATATCTTTCCCCTGCCTGAAGATGCCAGCATCTCCAGATTCTCTATGTTTATTAAAGGGGAAGAGATAAAAGGGGAAATTCTGGATAGAGAAAAAGCCAAAAGAATCTATGAGGAGATAGTCAGGAGAAGAAAAGACCCGGCTCTTTTGGAATATTATAATCAGGGGATGTTCCGAGCCCGGGTCTATCCCATACCAGCCCATGGCGAGACCAGGATAAAATTAGGATATTCTCAGATCTTGAAATTGGAAAACGGGCTCTGCGAATACAACTATTCACTTTCCACTGAGAAATTCTCCCGGAACCCTTTAGAAAGTGTGAGAATCGAGCTGGTGATAAACTCGGATACCCCCATTAAAAACGTCTATTCTCCAACTCAGGACATAAGGGTCGAGAGAGAAAATGACCATAGAGTCAAGGTCTCTTACTTTGAAGAGAATACCAAACCGAATAAAGATTTTGTCCTGTATTACACTCTATCCGAAGAAGAAATAGGTTTCACCCTTTTAAGCTATCAGGACGAAAAAGAGGGGAATTTCTTTATGGCTCTGTTCTCCCCTCAACTCCAGAGAGCTGAGAAACCGATCCGGAAAAAAATCATTTTCCTTTTAGATACCTCTGGCAGTATGCAGGGCGAGAAGATCAAACAGGCTAAAAACGCCTTGATCTTCTGCCTGAACGGCTTAAATCCCGGAGACAGCTTCAACCTTATCGATTTTGACGACCGCATAAAAACCTTCAAAGAAAGGCTATTGCTCGCTACCAAAGAAAACATTGATTCAGGCGTTAAATTTATCCAGGGCTGTGAGGCAGAAGGTGGAACAGACATTAATTCAGCACTTTTGGAAGGCTTAGAAAAACTCAATCCTGAAGACAGAACTTCCTATATAATATTTTTGACAGATGGCCTACCTACAGTTGGTGTAACAGATATCAAAAAGATTTTGGAAAACGTCAAAGCAAGGAACAGCAATGGCAGGATTTTTGTCTTCGGCGTTGGATTCGACGTCAACACCCATTTCTTAGACCGCTTGGCTAAAGACAATCACGCTGCTTCTGATTATGTAACTCCATCTGAGGATATTGAGGTAAAAGTTTCAAGCTTTTATAAGAAAATCTCCAATCCCATATTATCTGATTTAAGCTTGAAATTCTCCGGGGTTAAAACCTTTGACCTCTACCCTGGAGAGCTGCCCGATCTTTTCAGTGGCTCTCAGATAATCGTTTTAGGGAAATACGAAGGTGAAGGTATATCTTTTGCCACTTTATCCGGATACACAAACGCAGGAAAAGAAGTCTACTCTTATAAAGTTAAATTTTCTCCTGCTGAACAGAATAATTTTATCCCCCGGCTTTGGGCAATGAGACGGATTGGCTATTTGTCAGACCAGATCAGACTATATGGGAAAAATACGGAATTGGTTGATGAGATTGTGCATCTTTCAAAAAGATATGGCATTATCACTCAATACACCTCCTTTCTTGTTGACACTGATCGCTCAATAAATGTTACAGCAGATAGACCAATAATCGAAAAGGGTGTAACTTCTAATCTTCGGACTATGACCGGCTCAGAAGCAGTTTATCAAGCTCTAAAGGCTCAGGAACTGCAAAGTGCTCCAGTTGTTCCAGATAGATACACCGATTCCTCAGGTAAAGAGAAAAAAGTAACTGAAGTAAAACAAGTGGCAAACAAGACCTTTTTCAAAAAAGGTGAGATCTGGGTGGATAGCGAGTATGATACTAAACTTAAGACTATAAAAATTCAAAGGTTTAGCCTGGCTTATTTTGAATTGGCTAAAAAATTTCCGGAATTTGAGAAATATCTCTCTTTAGGTGATAAGGTTATCTTCGTGTTCAAGGGTAAAGTGATTAAGATAGCTGACCAGGGAGAGGAAAAAATTGAGGTTCTGAATGAATTAAAGTAGTGGAACTCTTCAGAGTTGTAGACTTGCAGGTACAGAATCCGCCTCAGGCGGATTCTGTACCTTGCATATTTGTAAGGACAATTCATGAATTACCCCTACGTAAACCCATTAGGGCAAACACACCTCTCTGCCTCAACTAATTCAAGTGGCCGTCGGGTCCCCTGACCCGATGGAAACCTCACCCCAACCCGCTCCTTACAAAGGAGAGTGAACAAATCCTTCCCCTATTTTTTATTCGATACTCTAACTCAGGTTTTCGGTATCAGCTACTCAATTTCTATTTTTTTAAACCTTGAACCTTCAAACCTTTGAATTCTTGAACCTCTATTTTTTAAATATCTATTGACAAAGTTTAAAATTTGATTTTTATTTTCGGTTAAGGAAATTAAAATCGCTTTTCAGGTGGAAAGATGAAATGGAAAGGACTACTCCTGATTTTTACGTTCCTCTTCTTAGCCTGTATAAAAACCGAGAAGAAAGGCTCTTCTATGGAAAATAAGTCCGAGTTAGATTCAGAAGGAATGATTGAGAAAAGGGATTTGATGGTTAAATCCCAGATCGAGAGCCGTGGTGTCAAAGACCCTCTGGTTTTAAAGGCGATGAGAAAAGTTCCCCGGCATCTGTTTGTGCCTAAGAGTTTTCGTGAAGAATCTTATGCAGATGAGCCTTTGCCCATTGGAGAAAATCAAACCATCTCCCAGCCCTATATAGTTGCTTTGATGACCGAGCTTTTAGGCTTGAAAGGAGGGGAGAAAGTCTTAGAGATAGGAACTGGCTCAGGTTATCAGGCTGCCATCTTGGCTGAAATAGCAAAAGAGGTTTACAGTATAGAGATTGTCTGCACCTTAGCAGAAAGAGCTGAAAGTACCCTGAAGGAATTAGGATATAAAAATATCACCATAAAATGCGCAGATGGTTATCAGGGCTGGAAAGAGCATTCCTCTTTTGATGGAATTCTCGTAACTGCTGCACCTGATCATATCCCCCAACCCTTAATCGACCAGCTCAAAATCGGGGGAAGATTAGTTATCCCGGTTGGAGAGCTTTTTCAGGAACTAATTCTGGTTACCAAAACTGATAAAGGTATAAAGAAAGAGGATGTTATCCCGGTTCGATTTGTGCCGATGACCGGCGAAGCTGAAAAGAAATGAAACTCGAAAAAGATAAATTCGTATAACCAAGAAAAAAGAGGTAGATATGGACAAGAAGCTTTATCGTTCCACAAAAAACACAATGATCGCCGGGGTCTGCGGTGGTGTGGGCGAGTATTTCAATATAGATCCAACCATCGTTCGGCTCTTAGCCGTGCTTTTGATCTTCGCCGAAGGGATCGGACTTCTGCTTTATATCATCGCCTGGATAATCGTGCCCCGGGCAGAAGCAATCGAAGGTGAGGTTCAGGTGGTTAAAGAGACCAACTCGAAAAAATACTTGCCCGGCTTGATCTTAATTGGAGTTGGGGTTATATTCTTGCTCAACAATTTCATCCCCTGGTTTCACTTTCATTTCATCTGGCCTTTGATCCTTATACTTCTGGGAGTATTCCTGTTAGTAAAAGCTTAAATCCGAAAAACGGAGACCACGAGCCGTCGTAGGAGGAGATCGTATGAAAATATCCAGGATAAGAAGCGGGGTAATTTTACTTTCGATTGGGCTGGTTTTACTCCTGAACAATTTGGATTATGTTGACTGGTCGGTCTGGCTTTCCATCTTATCTTTATGGCCAGTCTTACTAATCGCCATCGGCATAGAAAAAATCTTTGCTAAGACCACCTTAAGCTTTTTAACCATCCTTTCCCCGATTTTGTTATTTTTAGCTATTCTGGGCCCGGCTTATTTTTATTTTAACCAGAAGGAGGAACCTAATTATTCGGGAAAAACTTTTAACTGGGAAAAAGAGATGAACCTCCCTTTTAAAAAAGGTTATGCCTCTTTAGATTTTAAGGCTGGGACATTAAAAACCGATGTTTGCCAGGACAAACTCATCCTGGCTAACTTAGATTACTGGAAAAGGGTACCTCTTTGTCTTTACAATTATTCTGAGACGGATAGCATTATTCGATTAGATATTAAAGATGTCGACCGTTTCTGGAGTGGATGGTTTAGACCCGGTTTTAAAAGCAGGCATACCTGGAGCATTCAGCTTTCTGAAAAAATCCCCTGGGAATTAGAGATCGAGAATGCGGCCATGAGCGGAGAACTGGATTTCTCCAGGCTTATTCTTGAGAAATTGGCTATCGATTCAGATGCCAGCAAGCTTAAAGTTAAATTTGGAGATAGAGCCAAGAGTTTAAAAATCAGGATAGAGTCAGATGCCTCCAAATTAGAACTTTTGATACCAAAGGTCGTTGGCTTGCAGATTGAAAATCGGGCTTCGTTAAGCTCTACCGATTTTGAGAATATCTCCATCAATCATGAAGGGGAAAGATACTGGACCTCCAATTACTCCTCTGCCTCATCTAAAATCGAGATATCTCTGCGGGGTGGAATCTCCAAACTCGAGGTAGCCGGCTATTGATCTCTTCCCCAATGATAAAAATATTCAAATGGTTCTCTCATAAAATCAATTTTACGGGGCGAGTAGCCCTTCATGTCTGTTTAAAATGGCTTAACCACCTGTGCTTGCCAGGTCCCCCGACCTGGCAAGTTTTTCGTCGGGTCAGGGGACCCGCCGATCACAGAAACTTGCTGAACTTATTTAGGACAGGCATTTCTGCTCACTTGAATTCTTCAGCTTTTCAATATATTTTTATCTTATTTTTGTCATCTTTATTTTCATTTGCTTTAAACTGTTCCAGGGAAAAGACAGATGCTTATGCTAAAATAATCCAGCATAAAAAGCTTTTGGTGGGAACAGATGCCACCTATCCTCCCTTTGAATCCAAGGATGCAGGCACTGGCAAGATAGTGGGATTCGATATAGACCTGATGGATGCCATTTGTGATAAATTAGGGATTAAAAGCGAATATATAGTAGTCCCATTTGACGGGATTGTCTCCGGTTTAAATAATAATAAATATGATGCCATAATCTCTTCCTTTACCATCACCCCCCAACGTGAGACTATTGTCAATTTCTCCAAGCCCTATTACCAGGCAAGCCAGTCAATAGCAGTAAGACTTGACCAGCAAAAGATAAATTCTTTAATAGACCTTAAAGGTAAAAGAGTTGGCGTTCAGTTAGGCACCACCGGTGAGCTTTTAGCTAAAAAGATAGAAGGTGCCGAAATAATCTCATTCGATAACATCGGAGCCGCTTTTATCGATTTAGAGAACCGGAAATTAGATGCCATAATCAACGATAAACCCACCTCTCAGAGAATCATAGCCCTGCGGGGTAACGCTAAGTTAGTTGGACCCGACCTCTCCTCAGAAAATTATGGAATTGCAGTAAGAAAGGGAGAAAAAAGACTATTAGAAGCCATCAATAATGCCCTTTCCGATTTACAGCTTTCTGGTAAAATTGATGATTTGAACAAAAAGTGGTTCTCAATTCAGACCAGGATTCAATAGCCAAAATCTGGAGCGCATCAGCCTGTCGAAGTTAACCTTGAGGCTGATGCTTTTTCTAAATAATAGAGAGAAATCAGCAAGAGCAAGCTCTTGCACTTCAGATAAAACTACAACATTCTCCTTGACTTCTCATTAACACTCCTTAAATTTTCAACTATGTCTTTTCAAGAAATCTTCTATTGGATTTCCCTTCAGCTTCAAATTCTTAAAAATATCTTTATTTTCTTAGCTCCTGCTATTCCGATGACCATTAAATTAACTCTGGTTGCCTTTGCCATGGCTCTCTTATTAGGTCTTTTCGTAGGCATAGCCCGGCTTTCACACAGAGGTCTAATCAAAGCTCTATCTAAAATCTATGTGGATGTTTTGAGGGGCATTCCACTTTTGGTTCAGATATTCTTTATATACTTTGGTTTGGGGAAGATTTTGAATTTAGACCGGTTCTTAGCCGGGGTAATAGCCATCGGTGTCTGTTATTCTGCCTATTTAGCTGAGATAATAAGGGCTGGGATTCAGGCAATCCACAAAGGTCAATATCAGGCTGCCTTATCTTTGGGAATGACCCGTTATCAGACTATGAGGTATGTGATTTTGCCCCAATCGTTAAGGATAATAATCCCGCCAGTAGCCAATGAATTCATTGCTTCCTTGAAAGATAGTTCTTTAGTTTCCATAATCGGGTTAAGGGAGTTAACCCGTGCTGGCAGGGAATATTACTCCCAGTATTTTGTGGATTTCCAGACCTGGCTGGTGGTTGGCATAATTTATCTAATAATGACTCTGAGCTTATCCAGATTAGTTTCTTACCTGGAGAAAAAATACAAAGTGCATGGTTATGGAATCTCGCATTGATTCTATGAAAATGGAGTATAAACCTTTAGGTTTATTTAAGATTAATTCAAATTTTCAATTTACCTATAGTAAAACTAAAGTTTTACACTCCCGAATAAAATGATTATTCAGACTAAAGAAATCAGTAAAATATTCGGTGAATTTATCGCTTTAGATAAAATCACCCTCGAGGTTGAAAAAGGCGAAGTTGTGGTGATAATCGGGCCATCTGGCTCTGGGAAAAGCACCTTGCTTCGCTGTTTAAATGGTCTGGAAAAAGTCGATTCCGGGGAGATCGTTATTGATGGGATAAAATTAGATAAAGATAAAAAGAATATTTATAAGGTCAGAGAGGAAATCGGGATGGTCTTTCAGGAATTTAACCTTTTTCCCCATCTTACGGTTTCAGGAAACCTCTGTTTAGCCCAGGAGGTTGTAAGAAAGAGAAATAAATCTGACTCTGAGAAAATCTCTTTGGAACTTCTAAATAAGGTTGGGCTGTTTAATAAAAAAGACTCTTTCCCTAATCAGCTTTCAGGTGGTCAGCAGCAGAGAGTAGCCATAGCCCGGGCATTAGCAATGAATCCCAAAATAATGCTCTTTGATGAGCCAACCTCAGCCTTAGACCCGGAGATGATTGGTGAGGTCTTGGAAGTAATGAAAATTCTGGCAAAAGAAGGGATGACTATGCTGGTGGTTACTCATGAGATCGGATTTGCCAGAGAGGTTGCTAACCGGATAATCTTTATAGACCAGGGGAAGATTATAGAAGAGGGAAAAACTGAGACTATTTTAAATTCCCCCCAGAATCCCCGCACCATTGCTTTTTTGAGTAAAGTTTTGAAATAGTTTTCCTCTCCCTTGTCCTACAACGGAGACTATGTTTGGCGAAGCCACCGTAGGAATGGGAGGGAATAAGGAGAGGGTGAAGTCATTTTAATTTACCCCTCTCCCTAACCCTCTCCCACAAGCCGTTAAAAGCTTTTCGGTCCTGCGGAGGCTTCGCTCCTCGTAGAGGGGAGAAATCTCACCCATATTCTCTCCTTAAAAAGAGAAAATTCTTAGGAACGTATTGCAATACGCTCCTATATTAAAAAAGACAGACTGGAAACCTGTCCTACTGATTTAGAAAACAAAAAAGCCTCCACTGGAGGCTTTTTTTAAATATAATTTAAGGTTTATTGTTTTATTATTCTATCTCTTGAATTAGAGCGCTTCCCCACTTTCAGGTTGCAGCTTTTCCTCAAGTGGTGGCTGTTCAAACTCTTCAAACTGCGGGAAAACCTCCTCCTCTGGAGGTGCAGGTTCAAATTCTTCAAACAGAGGGGCAAGTTCCTCTTCTAAAAATGAAATCTCAGGCTCTAAAGGTGGTTCTTCAGGAGCAATAGAGAGTTCTCGTCTCTCCTGAGCAGGTGCAGGAGGAGTTACTTCTTCAGAAAGAGGTCCAATCCTATGCTTTTGCATACGCAGAGGTCTCTCTCCTTTAAACCTTATCCTTTTTTCTATAATCCTCTTCCCTGCTGCCCGATGTAATCTTCTTTCCCTGATAGTTTGCAGCTGCTCTTTGGTTAGGACCTCTCTTATAACCATTTTCCTTTCGAACTTCGCCTTTTGCAGTTTAGTTCTCAAATCCCCGATCTCATCCAGTTTCCGGTTAATCTTGGCTTTATCCAGATCGTCCTGCTGCATTAACTCTCTTAATTCCAGATGAGCGATTTTCAAATCAGAGCTGAGCCGGATTTCATCTTTCCTTCCCTCCAGAGCCGTACTCCTGATCTTTTCTTTCTGTTCCGGTGAAAGATTAAAGCCGGGCTTAGAGGGTTTTTCCCTTTTCGTCATTTGCGAGAAAGCTGAATTATAACAAAGGAAAAGGGGTAGCATAACCACAATTAAAAGCAAGATCAGTTTCTTTTGGGTTATCATCTTTATCACCTCCTTCAGTTATTATTCCCCAAAACTTCTTTTTCCACGGTACTGACGAATAATATCCATCATCTTTTTTTCAAAGCTATCCTCAAAGAGCAAAAGCTTTGCCTGTTGTTCTAAGGTTAACAACTCCTTGGCCTTTTCTCTGAATCTCTGCTGGACCTCCTCCAGGAAAATTCTTTCTTTTTCTAACTGGATTAAAATATCTTTTATCTTGCCTTCCTTAGGTTTCTCGTCTGTTACTCTTCCCATTGTCGCATGACCTACTGCATCACCAGGAACTCTACCCTTTGTTCCTATTCTGGTCCCATCGTCTACTTCTACTTTTCCTAAAACAATCTCTAGTTCCCTGAAAAGATTTTCTCTTTTCTCCCGGAAAGTCTTTTGCGCTTTCTGTAACTCTCTCCAGGCTGGTAAAAATCTATCCGATTGTTCCTGAGATAGATTTAAAGCCTCTATCATCTTCCACATCTTCATCGTCTCAATCTCTTCTTTTAATCTCTCCCTTTTACCTTCTTCCGGGAAAGGAGGTCCGGGTGGTCCCTGGGCATAGAGGGTCTTTCCAGCTAAAAGAAAACTGAAAGCCAAGAGAAGCATAACCGATGATTTAATCTTTCTCATAAAATCTCCTTTTTAAATTTTTCCTTTTCTAAGGTTTTCTTCAAATCCTCTAACTGTTTAATATCTAACTCCTCCAGGCTTTTTTCTTTTCCACCCTTTTCCCAGTAATATTCCTCTAATTCCTCCTCTGCCAGAACTAACTTTTTTCTATCAGCTTCAGTGATAAGAGACCTGATCGAGCTTTCGTCCTCTTCAGCATAGAAAAGCTCCTCTATCTTCTCGTTTTCTGCTGGTAACAGGTAGGTATAGGACTCTGCTCCAGATCTGAACATAACCTTTCGGTCATTTCTCAATAGAAATACACCCAAGAGTAAAATCAAGAAGAAAGTAACAATCCCTCCAGCAAATTTCCACTTTGGAATAATTACACCCCCGGTTTCTTCTTTCTTTTCGATTTTTGATCTCACCGCAGGTACGAAATTAGTCCAGAAAAGCTCCTCTGCTTCAACTGGACTTTCCTTTTTGAGCATTTCAAAAGTCGAAACAATCTCCTCATACTCTTTCTGACACCTAGAGCATGTATCCAGATGGTTCTGAACTAACTTTTTCTCCTCTAGAGAAAGATTATTTTCAAAATAACCAATCAGCTTAAATTTTATGTCTTTACATCTCATTTTCATTCTACCATTCCTCAAAATGAGCTAAAGATTTTTTGAGCTTTTTTAAAGCTTGAAAATAATTGGCTTTAACAGCACCTTCGCTTTTACCCATAACTTCAGCTATCTCTGAATATTGTAATTCCTGATAATGCCTTAAAACGAAAACTGCCTTTTGCTTTTTGGGCAGATTTAAGACCGCCTGGTCAATTGCTTTATCCAGCTCCTTTTTCTCAAAGTCCTTAAGAGGAGAATCAGAGGACGGGACTGGTTGAGTTAAATCTGGTAGCGAGATAAAGGACCTGAACTTGTCTCTCTGGGTAAAATTCAAGCTCAGGTTTACCGCTATGCGATGAAGCCAGGTGGAAAAGTTGGACTCCCCTCTAAAATCTTTTAAGGAATGATATACTTTAACAAAAACTTCCTGGGCTAAGTCCATAGCATCCTCCTTATTGCGCACCATTCTGAAAACCAGATTGAAAATCCTTTTCTTGTATAGATTAACCAGCTCATTAAAAGCCTTCTCCTCTCCCTGTTTAAACCTCCGGATTAATTCCTGAGTAATTCCCTCATTCATCTCTTATCTTTCTATATATTTTGACACCAGAGTAACCTAAAAAGTTTAATCAAATAATAAAGGGCAAACCGGGTTTGCCCTGTCTTTTCCAAATAATAACCACTGATCACTGAGAACTGTTTTAATTAGTCTCGTTTACTTTTTATCAACACCTTTGAGTAAAAGGGGAGATTGTCCAGAACCTTACCTGTTCCCCGGGCAACACAGGTTAAAGGGTCGTCTGCTACAATCACTGCCAGATTAGTCTCGTGTCTCAGCCTTTTATCCAACCCTTTAAGCAAAGCCCCTCCTCCGGTAACGATTATTCCACGGTCCAGAATATCTGCAGCTAATTCCGGCGGAGTCTGCTCTAAGGCTTGCCTTACCGCCTCAACTATAGACTCTACCGGCTCACTTAATGCCTCCCTTATCTGAACTGAGCTGATCTTAATGGTCTTGGGTATTCCAGCAATTAAGTCCCTCCCTTTTACCTCCATCACCTCTTCATTCTCCAGGGGAAAAGCTGAGCCGATTTTAATCTTTATCTCCTCTGCAGTTCTTTCCCCGATCAAAAGGTTATAATTCTTCTTAAGATAAATGACTATAGCTTCATCCATCTCATCACCGCCTATACGGATGGAGATATTGTTGACTATCCCGTTTAAAGCGATAACCGCAATCTCGGATGTTCCTCCCCCTACATCGATAACCATACTTCCGGTAGGCTGATCCACTGGCAACCCTACCCCTATGGCAGCAGCCATCGGCTCCTGAATCAAAAAGACCTCTCTGGCACCTGCATTTTCAGCTGAATCCCTAACTGCCCTTTTCTCCACTTCTGTTATCCCTGAGGGAACAGAAATAACTATGCGGGGTTTCATCAGATAGCGGTGCCTGACCACCCTTTTGATAAAATCTGAAAGGAGCTTCTCTGTGGTCTCAAAGTCAGCGATTACTCCATCCTTTAAAGGCCTTATAGCGACTATCTCACCAGGTGTTCGACCCAGCATCTCCTTGGCTGCAGATCCTACTGCTAAGACTTTCTTGGTTGATACTTCCAATGCCACCACTGAAGGTTCATTTAATACTATCCCTTCACCCCGAACAAAGACTAAAGTATTAGCTGTGCCTAAATCTATCCCTATATCATTCGATATAAAATCAAAAAAACCCATTCTTCCTCCTAAAAACGAATTATCAATTTTTTTGCCTCTTTACGAGGAGCTAAGTCCGGCGCCCTATCCTACGGATCAGTAGGACGGACGGGCAGGCTCGTAGCCGCCGTATCCGCCTCAGATGAATTATCAGCTTTCTCCTTTCCTAAATAGATATATCGGCGAATTAAAGGAACCCAATCGCTCCATTTTTTATCGGTTTTACCCTGGTGGCTCTCACGGTGGATGATTTCTGTAAATGCTCCGGCTTTGGCATCCATCTCATCTGCGTAATACAGGATAACTGCTTCCAGGGTTTGCGGTACGACTGGAGAAGCAAATTCTAACTGTCCCTGATGAGACAGTACCAGATGCCTTAGCTGTAAAGCCAGTCCCTCCGGGAAATCTTCAACTTTTTTTATCTTATCCCGGACAATCTCATCCCCGGAGATAATATGTCCTAATAGCCTACCCTCGTCTGTGAAATCTATAAAACCGGTAATGGAATAAGTAAAAATCTTACCTATATCGTGAAGTAATGCACCAGTAATAAGTAAATCCCTGTCAACCAATTCATACAAATCTGCTGCCTTTTCGCAGAACTCTACCACTTTTAAAGTATGTTCCAAAAGCCCGCCTAAATAGGAATGATGCCAGAGCTTTGCACCCGGGGCTATCTTCAGCTTATCGATTAACTTATCATCCTCCAAGATTAAATTCAATAACCTTCTTAAATAAGGGCTGGTTATACTTTCTGCTTTTTCCTTGAACTTCTCAAAAAGAATATCCAGAGCTACCTGAGAGCGGGGCAAAAAATCTAAAGGATCGCTCTCACCCTCTTTAACCTTTCTTAACTTATCGATTTTTATCTCCAAACCATCTTTATAGGTTATAGCCATCCCTTTGACCTTAACGATCTCCCCGGTTTCAGCCTCAGAATAAGATTCTTCTGCTTTCTCCCACAATACCGCATCAATCCTGCCAGAAGGGTCTCCCAATTCCAGTTTCAGATATTTCTGACCGTTATACTCCTTGAGCTCTTTTTTCCTGAGCACGAAGAAATCGACCACTTCGGTCCCGGGCTTCAAATCTTTTATCCAGATATTTTTCATAACCTATCCGCCAAAGGTGGATTTAAAAATACCAAAATCCTCAAACAAAAGTCAAGCAGAAAATAGTTGTTTTCCATAAAGGGGATGGAGCTTGATTTCATCTTTATCTCTTATATGGGAAAGGCTACCATTGCTGATAATTGGGAAAGGTGACTTTAACCTTAAAGAGACTTTAGGTGAAATCATAATATTCTCAATTATAACAAAAAAGCCCATCCCTTGGATGGGCTTTTTAGTCTCTTTTCAATTAAGGGAAACAGGCTGAACAACAGAAAGCTGGTGGAGAACCATTTTTGTAAAGAAAATTGTTTAAATATACTATATCACCTATACTAACACGCCCATCTCCGTTGCAATCCCCTTTGCCTGGAGCAGGTGGAGGCCCACCTTTAAATAGATAATTTATCAGGTAAACCATATCACTAATATCGATCTTCTTATCATTGTTCACATCACCTGTATTTATGGTAACCAGTGCATTCCAGGAATCTACTCTTCCATGACCTAACTTAGGTCTTAAATAAGTCGGGTAAACATTGGGATCTGCGGTAGCCTCTAAAACAGACCTGACCTGGGCATTTGTAAAATTAGGGCAGGCAGACCAAATTAATGCCGCCACACCTGACACTAAAGGTGCAGAAAATGAAGTCCCTTCATTATATACATAGCCAAAATATTTACCCCCTAATCTAGCAGGGGCATAGGTAGAACAAGGAGCACAAAGGTCAACCCAAGTACCATAGTTTGAATAGTCCGTTTTTGTATCACTAGAATTAGTAGCTGCGACACCTATTACATTTGTATACGAACCTGGATATATAGGTGTCTCGGACCAATTGTTACCGGCTGAAGCCACCAAGAGCAAACCAGCCTGATAGGCTAAGTTTACCGCTAATTCTAAGCTTGGAGGATTAGGAGGAGGATAATGCCAACTCATATTAATAATTTTTGCCCCGTTATCACGGGCATAAGCTATACCGTCAATGGATTTAGCCAATACCACATCAGCTTTGTATATCATAAGTTTAGGGTACCAGATTGCTCCTGCGACCCCGCGATTGTTGTTGGTAAGAGCTCCAGAAGTCCCACCAACCTGATTTCCGTGGTCGCTTAACTCTGGGAGTAAGAAGCTCAGGCAGTCTGGGTTATTATCATACTCATACTGGTCCCAACCTACAAAATCATCATAATACCCATTGAAGTCATTATCTATACCATTTACATCACCTGGATCAAAAATCCATCTTCCACTTACTGAGTCCCACTCTAAGGTATGTCCGTCTCCATCCGAATCCTCACCCAAATTCTGCCAGATATTAGTATAAGCTGAATCCCCGAAATCGGGATGATACCAGTCCAAACCACTATCGTGGATTAAAATAATCACTGATGAATCCCCTTTTTCCAGATTCCAGGCACTTTCAGATTTGATTTTTGGTAGCCCCCACTGATTATAGTAAAAGGGATCGTTGGGTACAATATCTATCTGACCAATGTAATTCGGGTCCACCAGCAAAATGTGTGGATCCGTGGAGTAAATGGAAGCCAGGTTAGATACATCTAAGGTGTCAGAGAACTTTAAAAGATAAAAACCCTGAACCGCACTCCATTTTCCTTTATAGATTTTCTCCAGAGCATAAGATTTAAAAAGAATATTCAAGCTATCTAAGGAGCCTAAATTGGTTATTAAAGAATCATTTCTAATAACAGGATTGATAGGCAGATATTCATTTTTAATGACAATTATTAACTGCCCCGGAACATAATTCTGAGAGAAAAGAGGACTTGAGGAAAGAAATAAGCTTAGAAGGGAAATGGTGCAAATCCCTGCAAATAGTATTTTACTTTTCAACATCTTAAACCCCTCCCTACGGGTCGTGAAGCTTTTATCGACCTATCTGATTAAAAGCATTTTCTTTGAATCTTTAAACTTATCACAGCTTAAAACATAGAAGTATATACCACTCTTTACCTCCTTTCCATCCTCGTCTTTTCCATCCCAGCTCACCTGATAATCCCCGGGCATCTTTTCCCCATCTACCAATGTCCTCACCAACTGCCCCAGGATATTATAAATCTTCAGGGTGGTGTGGATGGTACTATGAACTATGAACCGCGAACCATAGACAGTAAAGGGTATGGTGGTGTTGGGGTTAAAAGGATTGGGATAGTTTTGATTAAGTTGAAAATTTAAAGGTCTTTCCGGATTATCCGGAGAGACAAATCCTGGGCTGGGTCCAAAATAGTAGATCTCTGCTGAATCCGTTAATACATAATTGAAGGAAGAGTACCCTATAAATGCGGCATACCCTTTTCCATCAGAATCCAGTACAAAAAGAGGGTATTCGGGATAATAAGTGTTATCCAGTATCTGGGTAGATTCCCAGTATCCTTTTTTCTTGTTGGCATAATAGTAGTTGGCCAGACTCACAATCCCCCAAATGACATGCGGCTCGACGAGACTGTCCACAAACAGCCATCCCCACATCCCAATACCGGTTATCACCTCTGGTGGATTCCATTGCGTGTTTGTGCTGTCCCGATAGTAGTAATAGGTCGTGAAATCTGGGTCCAGATATGGATACAGAATATTTGAGCCCCTCAAGAGCATATGAAGAGAATTGTTCTTGCCTATCTTGAAATTCTGCACTACATTCCAGTAAAAAGGATAGGCTAAACTATCCTTTGTCCAGTTGGTTCCACCCATTGTGTCGTTGACTACATGAAAAAGAAAGTCAGTTCCATAATATAGGATATGAACTCGCCCACCTTTTTCTACCGCCATGGGCGACATCACAGATGTTCCTCCGACAACCAAAATCTCCGGTGACACCTGCTGTTTCACCCACTGTCCAGTTGAATTAGTCATATACATCACATGATAATATCTCACACCTGCAATGTAATAATCATAGCTCCAGCTAAAATGCACATTCCCCAGAGAATCACAGAACAGGTTATCTCCGGCAAGGTAGTGTGCATTGGAGTCTATCTTTGCCACTTCCCAGTTTAAAGTGTTGTTGGTATAATAGAGAGTATCTCCATAGGCATAAAGACAATGTATTACACCATTACGTATGTCAATCCCAAATCTGTGGCGACCATAAAGCGTACTTTTAAATCCAGGATTCCCGATCTCAAGCGGCATTGACCAGCTACTACCCTTTTCCCTGGTTATAAGTAAGTCAGTTACGTTTGTCGTATAAGGCTTTGGGTCCTGTAAATAGATTAAATAGATTTTATCGTTTTTGTCTATCTCCATAATAGCATATAATCTGTTTTCATATATATCCGTCGTTAATCGAGAAATCTGAGCACCCTCCCACTGGGCAAGAGCTATAGCTGGAAAGAGAAATAAAAGGCAAAAGTTTAAATAAATCAATTTTCTCATAGTTTAAACCCTGTTATTGTTAATTGAAAAACTTTTTCCTTTTCAAGAATACTTTACATTGAGAAAAAGCTTTTGTCAAGGAAAAAATGGTGCAAATCCCTGCAAATAGTATTTTACTTTTCAACATCTTAAACCCCTCCCTACGGGTCGTAAGGCTTTTATCGACCTATCTGATTAAAAGCATTTTCCTTGAATCTTTAAACTTATCACATCTTAAAACATAGAAGTATATACCACTCTTCACCTCCTTCCCATTCTGGTCTTTACCATCCCAGTTAATCTGATACTCCCCGGAAATCTTTTCCTCATCCACCAACGTTCTCACCAACTGCCCAAGGATATTATAAATCTTCAGGGTGGTGTGGATGGGATTATGAACTATGAACTGCGAACCATAGACAGTGAAGGGTATGGTGGTGTTGGGGTTAAAAGGATTGGGATAGTTTTGTTTAAGTTGAAAACTTGAAGGCCTTTCCGGATTATCCGGAGAGACAAATCCTGGGCTGGGTCCAAAATAGTAGATCTCTGCTGAATCCGTTAATACATAAGGATACCCTATAAATGCAGCATACCCTTTTCCATCTGAATCTAATACAAATTGGACCCTCGAAGGAAAATAGGTATTATCCAGTATCGAAGTAGATTCCCAGTAACCTTTCTTCTTGTTGGCATAGTAATAAACACCCCAGCTCACATGTGGCTCTCCAGAACTGTCCAGAAATAACCAATAACCCCTTCCCCTGTCCGTTACCTGCTCTGGTGTAATCCAATCTCCGGTACTACTATGCCGATAGTAATACCAGGTAGAAAAATCGTCATCCTGAATGGGATAGGGGATATCCGAACCGATAAAAAGCATATGCATAGAATTATCTTTATCTATCCTGAAATCGCTTACCTCATTCCAACAGCAAAAAGGATAAGACAGGCTATCTTCGGTCCAGTTAGTGCCGCCAAGAGTATCATTTACAATATGATAAATAAAATCACTGGTATAATAGATGATATGAGCTCTCCCACCTTTCTCCACTACCATCCGAGGTGCAAAAAAAGAGCCCGCAACACCGATGTAGATCTCGGGTGAGACCTGCTGTTTAATCCACTGGCCGCTTGCATTGGTCATATACATCACATGATAATATCTAATACCTGAGACGTAATATTCAGACTTCCAAGAGAAATGCACATTCCCCAAGGAATCACAGAATAGTCTATCACCCCCTGAGTAGTTAGCATTGGAATCTATCTTTGCCACTTCCCAGTTTAAAGTGTTGTTGGTATAAAAAAGAGTGTCTCCATAAGCATAAAGGCAATGTATTACGCCGTTACGCAGGTCAATTCCAAATCTGTGGTGATATTTCAGTGTATTTTTATAAGCCGGATTCCCAATCTCAACTGGGACTGACCAGTTACTGCCTTTTTCCTTGGTTAAAAGAAATTCAGTTATAGTAGGATAAGGCCTTGCGTTCTGCCAATAGATTAAATAGATTTTATCGTTTTTATCTATCTCCATATTGACTAATCCGTTATCATACACATCATTTGATAATCGAGAAATTTGAGCACCCTCCCACTGAGCAAAAGCTATAGCTGGAAAGAGAAATAAAAGAAAAAAGTTTAAATAAATTAATTTTCTCATAGTTTAAACCCTGTTATTGTTAATTAAAAAATTCTTTCCTTTTCAAGAATACTTTACATTGAGAAAAGGCTTTGTCAAGGAAAAAATGGAAAAAAACTGTTGTTAAAAAACCAACCGGGGATTATATTTGAAAAAATTGGAGAGTATATCGAAGGTGGTTAGCTGATGCCCATAATCTACCGCTATATTTTAAAAGAACATATCGGACCTTTTTTCTTTGGCCTGGCTACGATTACCTTTGTTTTGATTATGGATTTCCTTTTAGAGCTTATTAATCTGATCATAGGGAAAGGAGTAAGCCTTTTAACTGTATTTCACGTATTCGTATTGAATTTAGCCTGGATGTTTGCTCTATCTATACCTATGGCGGTCTTTGTCTCCACCCTTATGGCTTTTGGAAGGCTTTCTCAGGACAACGAGATCACCGCTCTGAAATCCTCAGGAGTGAGCCTTTATCGAATCGTCTTTTCCCCTCTTATTTTCTCTTTTGTCTTAGCTTTTGGCTTGATCCTTTTTAATGATAAAGTTCTACCGGAAGCTAACCATAAAGCGCGGATACTTATGTCAGACATACATCAAAAAAAGCCAACTTTAAGCTTGAAAGAGAACCTTTTTATAGATGATATACCTGGTTATCATCTTTTGATCAAGAAAGTAAACCCCAAAACTAACGAGATCTCAGGGATTACTATCTACGAAAAAAAAGAAGGCCTTTTCCCTCGAACCATCTTAGCCCAGAAGGGAAAAATAGAATTTTCCGAGGATAAAAACACCTTGATCTTCCGTTTGGAAAAAGGTGAGGTACATGAGGTGGATGAAAAGGAGCCAGGCCGTTACCAGCGGATAAGTTTTGAAAAACAGACACTCTTTATTCCGGATGTGGGGAATAGATTTATCCAGAGCAGATCTGATTATCGTACTGACCGGGAGATGACCCTCAAGATGATGCTGGATCAGGTTAAGATGATTGAAAAGAATATGGAAATCGAAAAGGTAAATCTAAATAAACTGTCAGAACAAAAAATCTCCGAGGTTTTTCAAAGCAGCACTCTTTCATCTTCAAATCCTGCCTTTAAAACAGAAAAGGATTTATTAGCCTACCTTTTTCTAGCCAATCAGAGACTTTTTTACCAGCTGCAGATGGAAAATCAGAACCTCTCTTTTCAGATGAAAGATAAAAACTCATATCTAGTAGAGGTGCATAAGAAATATTCACTCCCCTTTGCCTGTGTGGTCTTTGTCTTGATTGGCGCCCCCTTAGGTATTATGGCTCGTCGGGGGAGTATGGCAGTTGGACTGGGGCTATCCCTGCTTTTTTTCCTGTTGTACTGGGCTTTTCTTATCGGAGGTGAGGAGTTAGCTGATCGGATGTATATCTCGGCTTTTTGGGCAATGTGGTCAGCCAATATTCTTTTAGCTTTAGCTGGAGGTTACATTCTGATAAGATCAAGTAAAGAAGCCACCTTTATCTCCTGGAAATGGACTGAGAAACTTATCCCGAAAAGATTTCGAAAAGTTATGTTCGAAATTGATTCTTAAATGAGAAAAAAGTTTTGAAGTGTAAACCTTTAGGGAGTGTTGAAAAACCCATACTGTCATTCTGAGAGAGTCCGCTTTTGGCGTGACGACCGAAGAATCTCTTTTATTAATATGTAGATTCTTCATTCTGCCTTTGGCAGAACTCAGAATGACACTCTAAAAAACTTTCAATATGCAGATTTTAAACCGATACCTTTTAAAACAGTTCTTCTCGGTTCTTCTTTTTGCCATTCTCTCTTTCTGGATTATCTTCTTGATAGTTGATCTGGTGGAACATATCGACACCTTCATTGATAGACAAGCAGCTCCAGATGCGGTCATAAGATATTATCTTTATTATTCCCCTTATATTTTAGTTCTGGTTTCCCCTATCGCCATGCTTTTATCTTCTCTTTTCTCCCTGGGTCTTTTAGCCCGACAGAATGAGCTTTTAGCTATGAAATCCTCAGGCATAAGTCTATACCGGATTCTCCTCCCTCTTTTAGGATTAGCCTTGGGTATAAGTATTTTAGTAACGCTGGCTGGAAATTTCTTAATCCCTTACACTAACCAGAAGAGCTTAAAAATCCGTGCCCAGGAAATAGAGAAAAAAAATAAAGGTATGGAAATCTCCTTCAACGATATCTATCTGCAGACAGAAAATCAACAGATCATTTATCTTAATCATTATAACAGCCAGAAAAAAACTGGCGAGGGGGTATTATTTCAGACCTTCAAGAGTGACCGCATCAAAGAAGAAATCCTTGCAGAAAAAATTATCAGGCAGGATAACGGCTGGCTATTTTTAAAGGGAAGTTATCGGATTTTTTCAGATTCCTCCTCTTCTTCTGAAAAGTATGAACAGTTCGAACACATGCTACGTTTGGATTTAAAGCTCAAACCAGAGGCATTAACCAAAGAGCAAAAACTCCCGGAAGAGATGAGCTATAAGGAACTCAAAAATTATGTCAGGCTAAAGCAAAAGACTGGACAGGATACAGCTAAGGAAAAAACAGACCTCTATATGAAAATCTCCTTCCCTTTAGCTAATCTTATCATAGTTTTATTCGGATGCACACTGGCAACCAGCCCGCGCCGATCCGGCTTAGCCTTAAGCTTTGCCATCAGTTTAGGGATAAGCTTTATCTATTATACCTTTTTAAGACTCGGACAATCATTTGGCTACTCCCATAAACTACCACCCCTTTTGGCCGCCTGGATATCCAATATTGTATTTGGAGTAATAGGGCTATTACTTTTAATCAAAGCGAAAAAATGAAGGTAGGGGCGTATTGCAATACGCCCCTACGAAAACCTCACAGTCGAATTTGACCTTGAGGCTGATTGTCTTGATTAAGCTGATAAATCTGCTTTGAAAATCCGTTTAATCTGTCTAATCTGTTGTGAATTTTATTAACCTATTTCAACAGCACCAACCTCTTCGCCTCAGAATAATCTCCAATTTTCAATCGATAAAAATAAATCCCTGAACTAACTTCTTTCCCTGAATCATCCTTACTATCCCAAAACATAGACTTATAACCTGAATTTAGATTTTCAGAAACTAAGGTTTTTATCCTTCTTCCCAGAAGATCATAGATGGTTAAGTTAACAAAACCAGACTGCGACAGAGTAAATTCTATTTTGGTGGATTGGTTAAATGGATTGGGATAGTTCTGTGAAAGAGTAAATTCTGAGGGTTTTTCTCTACTCCCAGTTTCATCCTTTACATCAGTGAATTTAAGGTACTTTATGGTGGTATAGTCCCAATCTATCCCACTGTAACTTTCACCAGTTACATAGACATTGCAGAATTTGTCAACTAATATAGAATTAGCCCAATCCGAGCCATTTCCCTGTCCGTTGTACCTATCAACCCACAGCGTTCCCCCGTCAGGCTTATACCCGATTGTAACGTAATCGTAATCAGAACCGAAACCAACGCTATACCCAGTCACATAAGCGTTGCCACTTGAATCTACTGCAATAGCATAAGCCTTATCCTGATCATTCGCAGGTCCATTGTATCTTCTAACCCAAGCTACATCACCGTTTGGATAGTACTTTACTGTAGCATAGTCTCTATATCCATTCTCATTGTAGCTTCTACCGGTTACAAATACATTATAGAATTTATCAACAGCAAGATCATAAGCATTTTCGTCATTATTAGCTATGTCGTAGTTGTATGTTCTTACCCAAACCAGATCTCCATTTGCCTTGTACTTTCTACTACAATAATCACACCCTGTTAGGATAGTACAACTGTCTCCAACTACATAAACATACCCACTATCATCTACCCCTATACCTTCACAGTCACAGGAGCTGTCAGCTACTGTCCAAACTGTATCTCCGAGGCCTGTATACTTTATGATTACACACCCATTTACTGTGGTTCCAATTATATATACATATCCACTATCATCTAATGCTATCGGGGTCCCGTAATATGGAGGAGAATTTGCTCCACTGTATCTTCTCACCCAAGCTGTGTCACCATTTGAAGAATACTTTATGGTCACTAAGTCGTCCAGTGTTTCACCTGTCACATAGAGGTTTTCATTCTTGTCAACAAGGAGGTCACGTGCAAAATTCCAGAGACCTGTCCCATACTTTCTTGTCCAAAGAGTATCACCGTTTTTGTCATAGCAAATAGTAATCCATACATCTTCTTGTGCTCCTTGATCAAAGCTTGAACCCGTCACATAAACATTCCCGCTTTTGCTTACTGCTATTGCAAAAGCTTCATCTGACGCTCTGTTGTATAATCTTACCCAAGCGGTATCTCCATTGGAATAATATTTGATTGTAGCATAGTCTTTGTTTGGCCCTGTACTGTAGCTATATCCGGTCACATATACATATCCGCTATCATCCACTGCTATGTCATTAGCACAGTCATCCGAGTTTGCTGATCCGTTGTATATTCTCACCCAGGCAGTGTCAACGGTTTGACTAAATGCAGGGATACTTCCCAAAAGTAAAATCACCAAAATGAGTAGCTTTTTGATCATCTTACCTCCTTTTTAAGTTTTAAGTTTTCGTTTTTGTGAGCTAATCAAATATTGCGATTCTTATTACTAAGTATATCTCCCTCACTTTTTTGTCAAGTGGAAAATTTAGAATTTCATAGCTACATTTAGAAATAAGATTTACAGAACTAATTCAGCTCCGCTTAAGAATGTAGTGGAAGGCTTCAGCCTTCCATTTTTCATAAACATGGAGGTCTGAAGACCGCCGCTACATTTTCTTAAACCTGCGGAAATCTCAAAAAAGAGACGCATTCTATGCGTCTCTACAAAAGACAAAAACGCCTGACACCGTAGTCGGGCATTACGTTTTTACTTTAAACTTTTGAACCTTTTTTTACGTTCCCATCTCCCATGAAGCCAGATACTTCTTCTGTTCCGGAGTCAATCTATCTATCCTAATCCCCATAGACTGAAGCTTCAATCGGGCGATCTCTGAATCTATCTTCTCCGGCACAACATAAACTTTTTTCTGCAAACTCTTCCCGGATTTAACCAGATATTCGGCGGAGAGAGCCTGGTTGGCAAAGCTCATATCCATAACCATAGCCGGATGCCCTTCAGCTGCAGAAAGATTGATCAGTCTGCCTTCAGCCAACAGATTTATCCTCTTTCCATTTTTCAAAGTGTATTCATCCACAAACTCCCTCACTCTTCTTTTCTTTTTAGCCATCCTTTCAAGTGCCGGGATATCGATCTCCACATTAAAATGCCCGGAGTTGCAGACCACAGCATTATCTTTCATAACTCGAAAATGCTCTGGACGGATGACGTTGATATCCCCGGTCAGCGTGCAGAAAACATCCCCGATTTTAGCCGCCTCTGCCATAGGCATAACCCTGAACCCATCCATAGTGGCTTCAATTGCTTTTAAATAATCAACTTCAGTTACAATCACATCCGCCCCCATCCCCTTAGCTTTAAGGGCAAATCCTCTACCACACCAGCCATAACCTGCAACTACTACTTTGGAGCCGGCTAACAGGAAATTAGTCGCCCTTAAGATACCATCTATAGTCGATTGTCCGGTTCCATAACGGTTATCAAAAAAATATTTGGTCTTGGAGTCGTTAACCGCAATAATCGGGTATCTCAAAACCCCGTCCCTTTGCATACTTCTCAGACGAAGCACACCGGTTGTAGTCTCTTCAGTTCCACCCATGACATTTTTTATAAGCTCGGTTCTTTTTGAATGAAGGGTAGAGACCAAATCTGCTCCATCATCCATTGTTATATCAGGTTTAATATCCAAGGCAGAGTTTATATGCTGATAATAGACCTTATTGTTTTCACCTTTAATAGAGAAGGTAGGAATTTTAAAATCCTGAACTAAAGAGGAGGAAACATCATCCTGAGTAGATAAAGGATTAGAGGCACACAGGGCTACCTCAGCCCCCCCTGCTTTAAGAGTATCCATCAAATTGGCAGTCTCAGTAGTAACGTGCAGACAAGCAGATATTTTAACCCCCTGCAGGGGCTTTTCTTTTCTGAATCTTTCCCGGATCAGTCTTAAAACCGGCATATTTTTCTCTGCCCACTCGATTCGCAGTCTTCCCTGTTTAGATAATTTCAAATCCTTTACATCATACCTCATTTTTACTCCTTTTTTTAAGTAAACAGTAGGTAGTAGACAGCATACAGGGTTTTTCCTGTCTACTGTTTACTTTCTACTGTATGCTTCTTATAAGTCCCTAAAGCATCTTTCCAATTTCTTCGACTGAATCACTCAACTCGCAATTATCCTGGATATAATTTAAATCTTTTGCTAGAATCAGATAATAACGTAGTTCTTCAAGAGAGCTCTGTGCAATATTGTAGAAATTAGATTTATCTTTTAATGTTCTTTTCTTAAAGCCTTCAGCTAAGTTAGCCGGTATCGAAACCACCGCTCGTCGCATCTGGGAAACTAATCCGAATTTTTCCTCTTTTGGGAAATTTCTTGTGAGATTATACACTTTTAACACCAGTGCATGAGCCCTTTTCCAAACTTCCAGATCCTCAAATCTCTCTGCTCTGACTAGTTTACTCATAACTATTGTCCACTCCCTATCTACTGTATGCTACCTACTGTCTACTTTTTTCCCCTGTCTACTGTATACTGTCTACTGTCTACCTATTTTACGCGTCTCTTTTCAAATCTTCCACTTTATCCAGCCTTTCCCAGGTAAACTCCGGCTCAGTTCTACCAAAGTGTCCATAAGCTGCTGTCTTTAAATAGATCGGCCTTCTTAAATCTAACATCTCAATCATCCCCTTAGGCGTAAGTTGAAAATGTTTCTTGATCAGCCTGACCAGGTTAGATTCGGGGACCTTACCAGTTCCATAAGTATCCACCATTACCGAAACCGGGTCTACAACTCCTATAGCATAAGCTAATTGTACCGCACATTTCTGAGCCAATCCAGCTCCCACAATATTCTTGGCAATATATCTTACCATATAGGAAGCTGACCGGTCCACCTTGGTTGGATCTTTTCCGGAGAAAGCACCACCACCATGCGGAGCCATCCCCCCGTAAGTATCCACGATGATTTTTCGACCGGTCATACCGGTATCTGATTGGGGACCACCGATGACAAATTTACCAGTGGGATTAACCAGATATACAGTATTCTCATCCGCTAAATTTCCAACAACCGGTTTAACAATATTTTCGATAATTTCCTCCCTGGCTTTATCCGATATTTTTTTGCCGGTTTCATCCAGGATCTCCTCAGTATGCTGTGAGGACAAGACCACGCAGTCAACTCTACAGGGTTTCCCGTACCGATATTCCACAGTCACCTGGGATTTACCATCCGGTCCTAAGTAATCCAGAATTTTCTTCTTCCTTATCTCAGCCTGTTTCTGACAGAGTTTATGAGCTAAAGATATCGGAAGAGGCATTAGTTCAGGAGTCTCATCACAGGCATACCCCACCATCAATCCCTGATCCCCTGCACCACCTATATCTACACCCTGAGCGATATCCGGGGATTGGGACCCGATCGCATTCAGCACCGCACAGGTCTCATAATTGAATCCGTATTTAGAATGAGTGTACCCAATATCTCTAATCAGATTTCTGGTCAACCCAGCAATATCCACATACCCGGAGGTGGTGATCTCTCCTCCTATTATGACCAGTCCAATTGTGATAAAAGTCTCGCAGGCTACCCGTCCCAAAGGGTCCTGTCTTATTACCTCGTCTAAAACCGCATCTGAGATCTGGTCGCAAACTTTATCCGGATGACCCTCAGTTACTGATTCCGAAGTAAAGAAAAATATTTTATCATCCATCTTTCGTCCTTTCTTTTTATTTATTTATCTATCTTTCCTGTCTATTCTCTACTATCTACTTTTTTATTAATCCAGCCCCACTTCAGACGAGTCTCCGACATTCAACTTCTGAAATTTCCCCAGAACCTGAGAATTATCACCGACTAAAGAAGAATCTAATAAGCAGTAATTTACTTCTGATTTCTCGCCTAAAATAGAGTTTTTTATAACTGAATGGCGAATAACCGCATTATTGCCAACTGAGACATTAGGTCCAACAATTGAGTTTTCTACTTTACAACTTTTGGGTATGAAAACTGGAGGAATAATTACACTCCCTTTTATTTCCCTGGTTTTTTTTAACTTCGAAAGAAGGTGACGGTTAGTTTCTAAAAGGGTCTCCGGTTTTCCGCAATCATACCACCCTTCCACATCGAAAGTTGAAAATTTAACTCCCCTCTCGATCATCAATTGCAAAGCATCCGTGAGCTGGTATTCTCCTTGAGTCCGGATGTTTTTTACCATCATATCCCAGAGTGCCCTTTTCAAAAGCTGTCCACGTCTGACATAGTAAACACCGACTAAAGCTTTTTTACTTGTAGGTTTTTCCGGCTTCTCGATTAATTTCCTGGCAAATCCATCCTCCAGTTCAGCTATCCCGAATCTTTTTGGATCTTCAACTTCTTTTATCCCCAAAGCATCACACCCCTTCCTGATAACTGGTTTCAGGTCCATCTCAAACACCGTATCTCCCAGGATGATCAGAACCGGTTCCTCTGCCTTTACTCTTCTGGCACCTAAATATACCGCATACCCCAGCCCTTTCAACTTTTTCTGTTTTACAAAGGAAGATTTGAATTTATAATTTTTCCTTATGTACTCCACGATCTTCTCTCCCATAAACCCGATAACGAAAATTACCTCATTTATCTCCAAGCCCTTTAACCCGTCTAAAACATGCCCCAGAATCGGCTTCCCCGCCATCTGCAACAAAACCTTGGGAGCGGTATGGGTTAAAGGCCTTAATCTGGAGCCAATTCCCGCTACTGGAATAATCACTTTCATATTTTTAAAATAATCTTTATTTAATAATATGCAACCAGTTTGTTAAAAGAAATTGAGTTCTTCCGATTAATAATGAGACCCGCGCCATTACTGTATATCCAAAGGAAGCACCAAAGGAGATCATAATAAACCAGATCCCGACCCGAGCTACGAAACCTAATGCTCCTTTATGCTCTTTCGAAAAATAGAAATATATGATGGTAGAAACAACCCCAATCACCATAACTATACCACCAAGAGTAGTCAAGTTTAAAAATGTGCTCCTCACTTGAGGTAAGACCATTCCGTGTAACTGTTGGATTATAGTTATCCCTGCGGTGTTCCCTACTACAAATGCTAAAGACAGCCTGGAAAGCCAGGAGATTTTAGAGATAAAACGGGTAAACATCAATACTCCCAGGATACCGGGTATTATCAAAAGATATTGACCTTCCTTGATCAATGGCGACCAGAGTTGTTGTTTGATAACCGAATGCCAGATCAAGCCCACATAATAACCGGCAGAGATTCCAGCAAAAATATGTTCAGCTAATTTATAAAAAAGGTTATCCTTATACAAAAAACTATATAGAGATAAGGTTAGAAAAGCGGCTACTGTTACCCCGAAAAACTCCCAGCTCATTTTAATCCCCCTTTTTTCCGGGTGACGAAATACCCTATATTGCCTAAGATCACAAAAAATATGATTAAAAAATGGATAATCGATTGAGGATCCATTCCCCGCATAGCTTTTCCATAGTTCAAAGAAAGCTTTTCATATTCAGCCGCACCTTTCATCCCTCCTAAAAGACCGACCATCTGGTTGGTCTGTAAATAAGAATAACATTTCGGAGCCATAACCGCAGTCACCCCTGCACCCATTGGAGTCCCGAATTGAGCATTAACCAGAGAAACCCAGTAGTCCACAGTGGCATTGTCCGAGACCACAAAGATAAAATCCACATTCTTGTAATTTTTTACTCGTTGCATCAAAGGAAGACTATCTAACTTATTATTATAAGCATCCATCGGAAAGATATCCTCAATTTTCCTGCCCATACCCAAAAGCACTGCTTGATAACCATATTTATAACCTAAATTGACATAATCGACTCCGTATTTCTTATCATATTCCCTGGCAACATTTTTAACCACATTCTCCATCACCGAAAGTGCTCCCAAGGGGATAGTGGTAACAGTGATAACTTTAATATTTCTTCTGAAGAGATGCCTTAAAGCTGCATAAGACATCGGCTCAGTCTCAGGCAGGGTAGAAGGGTAGTAATCGAAAGTTAAAAGGACCACTGAACCCTCTTTCAGGCTCTCGACTTTATCGTACAAGTTTTTAGAAGGCTGGGTAACCCCCAAAGGCAAACCTAAGGGGAAAATGAGAGGCAGAATCACTGCTATCCCGATCAAAAGGAAGATATATCTTCTGTCTATATCTTTTAGCTGTGAAAATATTTTAAAAAAAGAGTTCATAGAATTTGGAATATAAAGCTTTAGCTTTATCCTGGTAAACCTGTCCTGGTAACGGAGATTATGTTTGGTGTAGCCACCGTAGGAAAGGTTTATACTCTAGTCTTATTTCTCCTTTCTGAAACTATCTAACGCTTCCTCCAGGCTCGAATAGGTTTCAAAGATCTGATACAAACGGGTTACCTCAAGTATCTTTTTCACCTCCAGACCAGGATTAGCCAGTTTTATACCACCGCCTGACTTTTTGAATTTCTGGTTATACCCTAAAAGAGTAGATATAAAAGCAGAATAGATAAGCTCGGTCTTGGAAAAATTTATTACCACCCTGGATATACCTGAAGACTGTACTTCAGCCAGTTTATCCTCTAACTCCTTAATCTCATCCCCGGTAAGAAATTTCTCCAGAGGTTCAATTACCACTATATCCTCAAATTTATAACTTTTTACTTTCATCTGCACTCCGTCCCCGTAGGTCAACCAATACCGCCTTTGGTGGAATGGTTGACAATTCTGTTAAATTATACTGTAGTTGCCTATCATTTGAAACTAAGTCTACTCTATTTCTCATATCTAAATAATTATTTAACCCAATCCAAGAATTTGATTTCTTAATTTTATTAGGTCATCAGATATTGCCTCTTCAGTAGAGATATTTAAATAATATTTGTTATAGATTCTCTCTTGAAAAACAAGGGCACTTAGCGAGCAATTACATAGTATAAAATCTAAAGCTTCCTCATATTCAAAATCATTACTCAAAAGCAATCTAAAAAGATTATCGAAAGTGAATCTATCATAGACTTCGGAGTATTCTTTTATGTATTCTCCTAAGTGTTCTGCAAAATCTTTCTTGTAATCCATTATTCTAAATATTTAAAATTCAGATTCAATCTAATTTTTTTAATTTGTAAATCAAGGCTAAATATGTTATTTACTTCAATCCCAAGTGGAGTTAGATATAACTTATCATATTTACTATTAGTTTTTATTCTGTCAATTAACCCTAATTCTAAACAGAAGTTACACGTAAAATTAAGTAATTCAAACATTGTTCTTTCTTTATAAGAAACTCCGAATAAGCTATTTACCAAATCTAATTTCTTTTGTTCAAAATCTTTAAAATTTGGTATCCATTCACCCCGAGTGACTTCAATAAATCTTAAAAACCAATAAATATTAACTTTATGAACTGTCCAAATTCCATTGGTTAATATTTTCAATAATAATCTTTTTTGCTCATTTGTTAAATCAATTGAAGGAAGTCTTTTTGTAGTTAAATTAACGATCAAAGGATTGAAATTGCTAATATAATCCTTCCCGTTTTGAGTAATTGTATAAAAATCACCATCTGTTTCAATCATTTCAAAATCCAATGCTAATCTCAGATAACATTTGAAATTTGTCGTTTTAGGTGAGGTAAAATAATATGCTAATTTATCTACTGTTAACGCATCTTTTGAATAATCATAAAATGGTTTCATAATCTTGTTCAACCATCTTAAATAGCAAATAGTATAATTACTTGGCTTTGGTAAAGCTAAACCAAAACTTAAACTTAATCTTTCAACTGTTTTACTGTATAGATTTTTAACTTCATTAAGCGGATAAGACCTAATTAAAACATCATTTTCTTCCCCATATTCATCTAACAGTATTTGTAATTGTTTATCAGTTTCAGAAGCATATAAGATGCAATAATCGGTCTTAGCCCCAAAACTAATGTTTTTATAATTAAGAACCTGATTGAAACAGTAATCTAATTTATTCTTGTTATCAAGGATAGTTTCTAGCTCTACAATAAGTTGATTCTTCTTAAAATCTTCTACTATAAAATCAATTCTTCCATAATCAGTCGTTATTTCTTGACCTCTTTTGGCTGCGATATCAAATTTCAAACATTTTCCAAGATAAACCAGATTATTTAGAAGTGTCCATTGTACTAAAGATTCATTCATATTTTATTCACCTAATATTTTATACCGCTTCAATATAAAAGGTTGGGACGTTTTAATGAGACGCCTTGGTAACTCCTCTGGGAACATGGCCAGATGTTTCTCTTGCTTTTCGCCTGGAAAGTTCCAGTGTCCAGTAAAATATTGATTCCATTCTTCCTGGGTTAATTTCGATTGCTTTTTTATCTCATGGCTTACTTTGAGAGGTATTCCATATTTTTTGAAAACTAAAATAAACTCGTAATCCAATTTAAGAATTCCACTCCTGGGATAAGGGAACGAACCCATTACTGTTGCACCGCCAGTTGTATGACAGGTAGTAACTTTCTGCCAGATGACAGCCCCCATATAGTCAAAACCTGCACTTTCACAAAACTTGATTATCTCAGTTCTTATTGGAATAACTTTGTATCTTCCGTAATAGACTGAACGTGCAAATTGATCTCCAATATTGATGCATAAACGACAGCCATTATGCAATACTCTGCGGCACTCATTCCAAACCAGATTAAGATTATTGATATATTCTTCATAACTGTCATTGAAACCTATCTGCTTTCCATTCCCATAATCTTTTAATTGCCAGTAGGGCGGAGATGTGATAACAAGATGAATCGACTCATCTTGAACCTCCTTCATCCACCTTGAATCACCAATAATTATCTTATGATAAGTCTTCAAGTAATTACCTCTACGATTTTCAAACACTAAAATCTTTCATTTTTTTCTTTTTAATTAATATCTCTTATTCTCACCCCATATAAGCCCTCTCGATCCCCAGGATAATCCTCAAGGACATTGCGGCGGCGCCCAAAGCTGCTCCGATTATAATCCCTCTCTGCACTGCTAAATTAGGATAAGCCATTATCCAGTCCGCATAACTTGGAAGTTTATCCCAGAGGTATTGTCCTAAGGGTATCCTTCCTAACATAACTATCACTGAAGTAAAAAGCAGGATAGTAGCTTCTCTGGTTCTGGCTCTGAAAGCCCGATAAGCCGCAGAAGCGATGAAAAAAGCCAGGATGGAAAACATGGTTGACATCATCGGCGACTGGATATTCTGAAAAAGCCAGTCAAATGGGGTTTTCTCCTGAATTCCCCACAGTAATCCGGATATGGACATACCAAAAACAAATAACACCAGGATCAGTTTCAACCACCAGTCCTTTCCCTTCTCTGAGATAATCTTAAGATTGACCTTAAGAATACTAACTATACCTAAAAGCAAACTGATCCCGCCCACAATCGTAACCCAGGTTAAAAGGTTCTGACTGAAATTCACAATTCCAGGGTTAGCGCTGAAAAAAGCTAAAATCATAATAAACCCGGATAGAAAAGCAATTACAACTGGAAGTTGAGTTTTCATAAGCTTTAGCGTTCTATGAAAAGTTTATAAAAAAATCCACCACCTAAATTGAAAGTTTCAAATAATGCTCCCAGGAGGATGCATATGACCAGAAAAACCTTCATCCAATCCTGCCCTTTAAGACTGCCTAACATCAAAGGCTCTTTTGAAAGATAAGAGCTTGCCGCAAAAAGCTCCTCACCCATCAGTGTATAATCACACGCTGTAATGAAAAAAGGTAACTGGTCTGGATTAGCAGTTCCAGCTATTTGTATGGCTCCACTTGCCTGTCCTTCTTCGGCTAAGAGCAAAGACTCAGCAAAAAAAGCTCCCATATACACGATGGTGGCTGGCTTATCCCGGTGCATAATCCCGTGAACCGCAGACACAAAAGCAAACTGCTCTCCAGCCACATATCTTACCATTTCAGGAGAATAGTCCTCCCCCTTACCCATATCCAAATAGGCTCCCTTGATCGACTCCTGCGCCGCAGCTAAAACTAAAGGGTACTGCACGGGAACAAAAAGTGGGGTATGGTATTGAGCAGTTATTTTAGCCACCTTGCTTAAGATCGAAAGTCCGGCTATGGTTTGAATGTCATCCAGCTCCTGTATGCCTGGAATAAAAATGACTGGACGTCCCATCTCGGTTGCTCTTCCCACTCCCTCCTCCACTACTTCTAATCCAGTAATCTTGCGGACGAAGAATTCTTTCCCCTTTTTGGCATTTCGGATATATAAAAGGACAATTGTAGAAAAGACTAAAACTAAAATTAATATATTTATCCTGTCCATCCTGAGCCAGGAAATCTCTTCTGTGGGATTGGCTAAAGTAAATCCTGAAATAAAAAAGGAGAAAATCAGAATAAATAAAAAAAGGTGGACAGCTCTTTTTATCATCTTTTTTAGTTTTTCAAGTGGTTAATTTGTTTTTGAGATAATCTATAACCTCAACCGGAGTAGGATCAATTCGATTGAGAATCGCCAGATAAAAGCTGGTAAAATCCCCTAATTGAATCAAAGAGAATATCCGGCACAGAAGATCTTCACCTTCGCTTTTTATCTCTATCACCTTAACTTTCTCCTTCTCGATTATCTCCTTAACTATTTGCATCCTTCTTTGAATTCTGGGATGATCTTCTTTATCTTGTAATATAATCACAACTAACCTATCTCTTATATGTTCCAGGACTTTCCAGCCCACTAACTCATTATGGTTGAATTCCGGGAAATAATTATTAAAAGCCAGAATCTTGGAGTTCTCACACAACTGCCCTTTCCACCTGTATCCGACTGCATCGAAATAATCAGTAGAGGAGTAAATTATGGGAATTTTCTGAAAAAGATTTATAGCTAAGGTTTTAGCGGGATTTTCTCCACTTTTCCTTTCCAGCGAATACTCGTTCCTATTCTCCTCCAGGAATTTAGAAGTTTTTTCAAGCTCCTTAATCTTATCTGAGACCAGTCCTAAACGAGAAAGAGTCACCAGAATCGGGGTGAAAGAATAACCTAAAGCAGCACGGGGTGGTAAACCTTTTGGGAGCAGTATAAAGGGATAGTTAAAAGTTTTACATTCTTCCAAGAGCTTACCCCCTGAGGTGATAGCGATAATCTTGGCTTTTCTTCTTTTAGCCTCCTGGTAAGCTGAAAGGGTCTCTTCGGTATTACCTGAATAACTGGTAACGAAAATCAAACTTTTATCATTAACAAATTCTGGTAGATTATAATTTCTGCAGATCCAGAAGGGTATTTTGAGTTCTGAAGCCAGATATGATCTGGCTAAATCACCACCGATAGCAGAACCCCCCATTCCAGCCAGAGTTATGCTGCCCGGAGTAAAACTCTCCAGGTTTAAATCAGCTATAACCCCAAGCTGAGCCCCCGCTGTCAATTGAAGAGGAAAATCATAGATTAAATCATACATCCTTTTTTGATCGATCTTCTTTATATCCGCAAGATTGTCTAAATTTGGTCTGGTATTCATAATTCAAACCTTTGTAGAGTTTTCCTGGTTAAACCTTCGCCGATAGTCTTCCTCTAAGAATTTTTCAATCCGTTTGGAATCATTTAACTTCATCACCTCTTCAGCAAAATCCTTGGCTTCTCTGAATTCTATGGAGCGGATGATCTTCTTAATCTGGGGTATAGAAAGAGGTGATGCGGAAAGTTCATCTATCCCTAAACCTACCAGCAAAACTGTAGCCTTGGGATCGGCCGCTATCTCACCACATAACCCCACCCAGATATTATTTTTATGACCGTCATCTATGGTCTTCTTTATCAATTTCAAAACCGAAGGATGAAAACTCTGATAAAGATGGGCAATTTTTTCGTTGGTTCGATCAACCGCCAGGGTATACTGGATCAGATCATTAGTCCCGATGCTGAAGAAATCGCAGTGTTTGGCAAGGGAATCCGCCTCTAAGGCAGCAGAAGGGATCTCGATCATAATTCCAACTTTAAGATTTTCATCAAAACTAACCTCTTTAGCCTTTAATTCTTCTTTAACTTCCTCTAAA
The DNA here is from genome assembly GCA_963713865.1 of uncultured candidate division Zixibacteria bacterium. GTDB lineage: Bacteria > Zixibacteria > MSB-5A5 > MSB-5A5 > RBG-16-43-9 > CAZMZF01. The sequence goes on from OY970208.1 coordinate 281,777, forward strand.
ACTTTTTTTGCCTCTAGAAGCTCATCTATTCCAGAAATCATCGGGAGCATAAGGCTAAGATTTCCTAATGGGCTGGCTTTCAGAATTGCCCGTAGCTGTGTTTTGAAAACGTCAGGTAGATCCAGGCAAGCCCGGATAGCTCTCCAGCCCAAAAATGGGTTTGCCTCATAATCTCTTTCCTGATCACGTGCGAACTTATCACCACCCATATCAAAAGTCCGAATGATAACATTCTGAGGGTAAATCTTCTGTGCAATTGAAAAATAAGCTTGATACTGTTCTTCCTCATCCGGCAGATTAGAACTGGCTAAATATAGATATTCAGTTCTAAAAAGACCTATCCCTTTTGCTCCGTTTTCGAGTGCAGATTCCACATCTGACGGAAGTTCGATATTAGCCGAAAGCTCAATCTTTTTTTTATCCTTGGTCTCAGCCACAAGACCAGTCAGCTCTAAAAGGGTTCTACTCCTTTTAAGAAGCTTTTCCTTTTTAAACTCATAATTTTTCAAGGTTGACTGATCCGGAGAAAGGATCACTTCTCCTATATTCCCATCCAGAATCAAATTTTCACCAGATCTGACCGTAGAAAAAAGAGTTTTTAAACCCACCACAGCCGGGAAACCTAAAGATTTGGCTAAAAGCGCTACGTGAGAGGTTTTCCCACCTAAATCAGCAGTAAAACCCAGGACGCTTTCTCTCTTCATCTGAACCACGTCCCCGGGAGAAAGCGAATGAGCAACTATAACCCTCGGGGTCTTTAGAGGTTCTATGGTATGTTGTTTCAAGCCTAAAAGTCTGTTTATCACCCGGGTTGAAACCGCAGAAATGTCAGCAACTCTTTCTTTCAGGTATTCATATTTGGCTGAAGATATAACCTGGATAGTCTTTTGAATTACCCGATTATAAATAAACTCCGCATTTTTTTTCTCTTCTTTGATCTCATTGATAACCTGACGATTGATAACTTCATCCTCTAAGATCAGAAGATGAGCATCAAATATCTTCGCCTGATCCGCACCTAATTTTTTTACTATGTTCTTCTTTATCTTTACTATTTCCTTTTTAGCTTCCTGTAGGGAATTTTTGAATCGTAGAATCTCTTCTTGAACCTGGCCGGGAGGAAGCTTTTCCTCTTTAATCGTTATCTCTTCTCTATCTAAGAGATAGGCTTTGCCGATAGCAATACCCGGCGAAGCGGGTATGCCCTGCCAGACAATATTTTTTTTTGGTTTCTTCATTTTTAATATTTATATTTAAATTAACTATTCTTCCCCAAATTTCTCCTCGAAAAGCTTGGCGATCTCCTCCACTGCCGTTGATTCATCTTCACCCCAGGCTTTGATAGTTATGAAGCTTCCCATCTCCGCCGCTAACATCATAACGCTCATAATGCTTTTAGCATTCACCTCATATTCGTCTTTTACCAGCCGGATCTCAGATTTAAACTTGCCAGCTTTTTGCACCACCAAAGCCGCAGGACGGGCATGTAAGCCCAAACGGTTTACGATCTCAATTTTTTTCTCTGTCAACTTTATGTCCTTAAATCCGGATGAAGTTTTTCCCTGAAATTTGCCTGACAAACCCTTTTAATTCCAAACTCAACAAAAGCGAGAGAGTTTGTGGAGTTGAAAGTTCGCTTTCTTTAGCAAGTCGGTCGATATGAGCTGGTTCTGAAGAGAGAAGTTTATAGATTTTTTGTTCCTCATCCGAAAGGGTAGAACTTTTTTCCCTTTTTAACTCTTTTTCATCTTCACATAAAACCCCTTTAAGCTCCTCTAAGATATCTTCAGCTTTAGTAACCAGAACTGCTCCCTTCTTAATCAACCAGTTGGTTCCCTCGCTCCCTTTGGAGCTGATATTTCCGGGAATAGCGAAGACCTCCCTCCCTTGATCCAGCGCCAATTGAGCAGTAAGAAGCGCCCCGCTTTTAATCCCTGCTTCGATGATGATCACTCCTAAGGAGAGGCCGCTTATCAGTCTGTTTCTCTTGGGGAAATTAGTACCCTCTGGTTGCGTGCCTAAAAGAAATTCTGAGATCAAAGCTCCGTTTCTCTCTATTTTATCTGCCAGTTTCTTATTCTCAGGTGGATAGATTATATCCAGACCAGAGCCGAAAACCCCGATTGTTCTTCCGTTTGCTTCCAAGGAGTAATGATGAGAAAGAGAATCAATCCCTCGGGCAAAGCCGCTGATTATAGTAATCCTTTTCTCCGCCAACTCACTTGAAATTTTTTCTGCTATGAGTTTGCCGTAAGTAGAGGGAACCCTGGTCCCTACAATAGCTAAAGCCTTCTGATCACCTTTTTTTATCTCTCCTTTTAAGAAAAGATAAGGAGGAGGATCATAAATATTTTTTAAATTAGGAGGATATTCAGGAGATTTTATAGTGATAAATCTAATCCCATCTTTTCCTACCTTTAAACTTTGTTTCTCGGCTTCATCCCAGGAGTTGAAATTTTTGATATTCCGGGCAACTACCCTGCCTATATCTGGAATTTTTTCAAGCTCTTTCAAGCTGGCTGAAAAAACCTCCCGGGGTGAGCCAAAATAGTTTAAGAAAGAGATAAATCTCTTAGTCCCCACCTCCGGAACCAAAGACAATCCAATCCAATCTCTAATCTCAGAAATCTCCATTCTCTATCTTCCTTTTTTCTTTCCTGCTACCTGCTTCCTGCTAAAAAGCTGATCAGAGAGTTCCAATTTTAATCTCTCCTTTTTCCCTTAACTTTACCTTTTCCAATTCCTGGTTTATACAATCTAAAAGCTTTTCTATCCCTTCTCCAGTTAGGGCTGAGAGCTTTACTAAGGGAAGACCTATCTCCAGTTTTAATCTTTTCTTATCTTTTTCAGTCAATAAATCTATTTTATTCAAAGCTAAGATCGCTGGTTTCTCTAAAAGCGATAAATCATAGAGCTTAAGCTCATTTTTAAGGTTATCATACTCAGAGATCAGGTCAGAAGCTGTCACATCTAATAAAAATAGCAAAACTTTAGTTCTCTGAATATGTCTTAAAAAATCTAATCCTAATCCTTTTCCTTGATGTGCACCCTCTATTAGTCCGGGGATATCAGCTAAGATGAAGCTTTTATGATCTTTTAACCTTACTACCCCTAAATTAGGTTTAAGAGTAGTGAAAGGATAAGGGGCTATCTTTGGTCTGGCATCTGAAACCCTTGCTAAAAGCGTCGATTTGCCTGAATTGGGTGGTCCCACGATACCAACGTCAGCTAAAAGCTTCAGTTCTAGGATTATCTTTCTAACCTCTCCTTTCTCTCCTGGTTGAGCAAACCTGGGAGCTTGAAGAGTAGAGGATTTAAAATGAGTATTCCCCTTACCTCCTCTCCCTCCTTTAGCTATCACATAGAAATCAGTTACAGAGATAAGATCAGTTAGACTTTCTCTAGAAATTTTATCTTTTGCTATTGTTCCGGGTGGAACTTTTACAACCAGGTCTTCTCCACCCTCACCGGTACGATTCTTACCTTTTCCGTGTTTACCCCTGCCAGCTTTATATGCTCTTCTATAATGAAAATCCAGAAGGGTAGATAAGTCCTGCTCTACTTTAAGAATTACATCCCCTCCCTTTCCCCCATCCCCACCATCTGGACCTCCTTTGGGGATATATTTCTCTCTTCTGAAGCTGATACAACCCCTTCCCCCATCTCCTCCCCGAACTTCTATCTCTGCATAATCTACAAACATAAATTAGCTACTTTTTGCCTCAATCATCTGGATCAAAATTTCTCTTAAGCTGCTTTTTTCAATATCTTTCCTTAAGCTCCCGTTAGAAGCTATAGATATCTCTCCGGTCTCTTCAGAAATGATTAGAGCCAAAGCATCCGACTCCTCAGTTACCCCGATCCCAGCCTTATGCCTCATCCCGTATAGCTCCGCATATTCCCTTTTCTGGGTCAAAGGAAGAGTGCAGGCAGCTGCGACCACTGTTTCTCCCCTAATGATAACTGCTCCATCGTGTAAAGGTGTATAAGGGGTAAATAGGGTCAAGAGCAATTCACCAGTAAGCTGGGCATTCAAAGGTTTTCCCGTCTCGATGAAATTCTTTAGACCTATCTCCCTTTCTATAACGATCAAAGCCCCATACCTGAGTTCCGAGAGTTTTATCAACCCTTTTACCAGTTCATCTAAAATCTTTTGTTTCTCATAACGTATAAAAAGTCTGAAAAGCTTATTATGCCCGAACTGAGCTAAAGCCTTTCTTACTTCTGGCTGGAACACAACTACCAAAACTATTACTCCTACAGTAGCTATATTGGTTATCAACCATTTCAAACCTTCTAATTGAAACCAGAAAGCTACAAAGGAGAAAAGGATCAAAACAAAAACCCCGAAGAGTATCTGGATAGACCTGGTCCCTTTAACCAGGACTAAAAAACGGTAAAACAGGAAAGCCACAATCGCTACATCGATTAAATCTATGATCCCGAATTTCAAGAATCCTATATGGAACAGAATCATCTTTATTTATCCTCTTATTAAGATCGCATCCACCAATCTTGCAACCCTTTTACTTTCCTTAATATCATGTACCCTTAAGAGATTTGCCCCATTCATTATGCTCACTGCCAATGCAGCTAAACTCCCTTCTAACCTTTCTTCCACCGGCAAATCCAGTATCTTTCCGATAAACGATTTGCGAGAAACCCCTATCAAAAGGGATCTGCCTAAGTCTGTGAATTCCTTGAGATTTCTCAATATTTTTAAATTATCCTCTAAGGTTTTACCAAAACCTATCCCCGGATCAAGTACTATCTTTTCCTCATCTATGCCAACATCTTTTGCCATCTTCATAGATTCCTTAAGATATTCCTTAATTTCCTCAACCACATTTTCATAAAAAGGATTTTCCTGCATATTTTTAGGCGTACCTTTGATATGCATTAAGGCTACTGGAATTCTGTAATAAGCTACTACATTTTTCATCTCCGGATCAAACCTTAGAGCACTAATATCATTTACCATTTGAGCTCCGGAATCTAAGGCCTCTTTAGCTAATTTAGATTTATAGGTATCGATGGAAATCGGAACATCAGTTCTTTTAGCTAACTCTTCAATCACTGGCATGACCCGACGCAACTCCTCTTCTAAAGATACTGGCTCAGAGCCTGGTCTGGTAGATTCCCCCCCGATATCGATTATATCCGCACCTTCCTCTGCCAGATTTACACCCTGTTTTATTGCCTCGTCCAGCTTAAAGAATCTACCGCCATCTGAAAAAGAATCCGGGGTCACATTCAGAATGCCCATTAGATGGGTACGGGAGGAAAGGTTTAGCCTTCTATTATGAAAATCAAGAAAATATTCAGAGGTGCTTTTTCCTTTAAGCTGGTTCAATCCTTCTTCTTTTAAATTCATCTCCCCTTAATCAGGGCAAATGCTTCTGCCCGAATAGAGTCCTTTCTCAGAACACCTCTCATAGCTAAGGTAACTGTAAGAGAGCCAGGCTTTTTTATCCCGCGCATCGAAAGGCAAAGATGTTCTGCCTCAACTATAACCAATACCCCTTTAGGTTTTAAACCCTGCATCAGGCAATCGGCAACCTGTGAGGTGAATCTTTCCTGCAATTGAGGTCTGGAAGCTAATACCTCCACTACCCGGGATAGTCTGGAAAAACCGGTGATCTTATTGTTTCTCGGTATATAAGCTATATGAGCTTTGCCAAAAAAAGGTAAAAGATGGTGTTCGCACAGAGAATAGAAGGGGATCTTTTTGGCGATGATTATCTCATCCTGGTTTGGAACAGCATATAATTTTAGTTCCTCTTTTGGGTTTTCAAAGATACCACAGAAGATCTCTTCATAGAACTCAGCTACCCTTCTGGGAGTTTCTCTCAACCCTTCTCTTTTAACATCCTCCCCTATCCCCTCTAAGATCATCCTTACCCCTTTTTCTATCCTCTTTTTATCCATCCCCTTTGTTTTTCTGGTCATTCTTTTTATCCTCAAGCCTCTCTCCTTTAAATATCCTGTCAATCTCCTCACCATCTAAAATCTCTTTCTCTAAAAGCACCTTTGCTAATAAATGAAGTTTATCCATGTTCATACTTAGAAGCTGATATGCTTTTTCTTCAGCCTGGTCTACAATTCTCCTCACTTCCTCATCTATATCCTGAGCAGTCCTCTCGCTATAATCCCGGTGCTTGGCAATCTCTCGTCCCAAGAAGATCTCTTCTTCCTTTTTGCCGAAAGTCAAAGGACCTAATTTTTCACTCATTCCCCATTCACACACCATCTTTCTGGCAAGCTCTGTGGCTCTTTCAATATCATTCCCCGCACCGGTAGTAAGCTCATTAAAAACTAACTTCTCTGCTTCCCTGCCGCCTAAAAGATGAACCAGCTTCGTCTCCAGATACCCTCTCGAATGGGTATGTTTCTCATCTATAGGTAGATAGTGAGTTAAACCAAGGGATAATCCCCTGGGGATTATAGTCATCTTGTGAACTGGATCTGAACCGGGGATGAGTTTAGCCACCAGAGCATGCCCGGATTCGTGATAAGCAGTAAGTTTCTTCTCCTCTTCACTTATCACCATGCTTCTCCTTTCAGTTCCCATCATCACCTTATCCTTAGCTTCCTCAAAATCTTCCATAATTACTTTATCACGGTCTTTCCTGGCAGCCAAAAGGGCAGCTTCATTCACCAGGTTAGCTAAATCTGCACCTGAAAGCCCTGGGGTTCCCCTGGCTAAAATCGATAAATCTATCTCCTCATCCATCTTTATCTTACGAGTATGGACTTTTAAGATCCCCTCTCTACCTTTCACATCCGGAATATCAACCACAATCTGGCGATCAAATCTACCCGGTCTTAACAGAGCCGGATCCAGAACGTCCGGTCGATTTGTTGCAGCTAAGAGGATTACCCCTTCATTCGACTCAAAACCATCCATCTCCACTAAAAGCTGGTTCAGGGTCTGTTCTCTTTCATCATGTCCACCACCCAGACCGGCACCTCGATGACGTCCTACTGCATCTATCTCATCGATAAAAATTATGCACGGCGCATTCCTTTTCCCTTGATCGAACAGATCTCTCACTCTCGAAGCTCCCACGCCCACAAACATCTCCACAAAATCCGAACCGCTCATACTGAAAAAGGGAACTCCAGCCTCTCCAGCTACTGCTTTAGCTAAAAGAGTTTTTCCCGTACCGGGAGCACCTAAAAGTAATGCCCCTTTAGGGATTTTACCCCCTAATCTTTGAAATTTGGAAGGGTCTTTTAAAAACTCTATAATCTCCTGCAATTCTTGCTTGGCTTCATCTGCACCAGCTACATCGCTAAAGGTAACTTTGGGCCTGTCCCCGGTTAAAAGCCTGGCTCTGCTTTTACCAAAGGAGAAAAGTCCCTTGGTTCCCCCCTGCATCTGTCTGAAAAGTAGAAACCAGAGTAACCCTAAAAGCAATATATAAGGCAATACCCCCAGAATAAGACTTGACCAGTTAAATTTGGGTGGCTCAGCTTTTATCTGCACACCTTTTTCTTCTAATTTCTGGAGAAGGCTGGGGTCTTCAAAAGGAAGGTATAGTTTGAAGTTACGATAGGATTTAGTAATCTTTCCCTCAGTCTTTTTAACTTCTTTGACGAATTCCCCTTCCACATCTTTTTCCAGCAAAAGAACGGTTTTGACATTGTTAGAATCGAGCTGTTCAATGAATTCGCTGTAGGTGATCTCGATCTCTTTCTTAAAACCCCGATTATAATACTGGAAAAGATATACTGAAATAAGGAAAAGAAATACCCAGATAATCATGGTTCTGCCAGCTTTCCGCCAGCGAAACTCATCCCCCGGCTTTTTCCCGTCCGGCTCTCCTCTTAATCTGTTTTTCTTCTTGGGATCAAACCTGCTGCCTCGATTTAAATTATCCTTTTTTTCATTCATAAGCTCTACCTTGTCATCTTTTTCTTAGTCTCAAAGTTCAAACCATCTCTGAGTTAATTTATCTCCCTCAACCTTAGCTATGTAAGGCAGATTGCGGTACCTTTCACCTAAATCCAGACCATAACCCACAACAAACTCGTTCGGAACTTCAAATCCTACGTATTTGATGGGCACATGAACTCTTCTCCTCTCCTTTCTATCCAAAAGGGTAACTATCTCCAGACTCTTCGGATTACGCAGAAGTAGATTTTTCCTTATGAAGTTCAGGGTCAAGCCAGTATCCACGATATCCTCTATGATTATTACGTTTTTCCCTTCGATATTAGCACTTAAATCCTTAATTAATCTTACCGCTCCACTCCCTTCGATCTCCTGGCCATAACTGGCAACTGCAATGAAGTCAACCTCATGCGGGATTTTAATCTGCCTGATCAGATCAGCTAAAAAGATAAAACTACCTTTAAGTATTCCGATCAAGATCAGCTCTTTTCCTGCATAATCCTTGGAAATTTTAGCACCTAATTCCTTTACCCTTTTTTTCAGTTCCCTTTTCGGGATAATAATTTTTACACCTTTCCCTTTCATTTACTACCCTGTGGATCAGTTAATAGACAACTAACTTTTTTGAGCTTTTATTTTCAATATCTTTTTGGTATCCTTAGTTATTTTAAATTCATCTGCAATTCTATAGCCCAGAACCCAGAACGATTTTACCCTTTGAAGTTAAAACCAAAGCTCTTTCTTTTTCATAACGAGGAACTTTAAGATCAGTTAGAAAATCTTTTAAACTTTTTGTTCCTTTCATCCCTAATGGTTTGAACTTATCACCAGATTCGGGATTTCTTAAACTAAAGGGAAGCTTTAACTTGCCCCAATCCAAAAACGCTGTCATCTGGTTATCGTTAAAAGGTTTTTCCTTTAAATCCTTTTTCTTGATAATCTCTGAATCTAAGCTGATTCCAAACATTTTACTCTTTTTAATCCCCGGAAAAACGACTGGTAAACCTTTCTTCTTTTTTTCAACCTGGTATATATTCAAATAATTTAAGGAGATCTCTGCCAGAAGACTTCTATTCAAAAAAATCCTTCTACCGGTCTTTTTTTTCTGGGCTAAATCTAAAATCCGCTCTACTATCTCAAAATTTGTCTTGAAAACACCACCTCCCATCTGATCAATGGCTAATCTGACCAGTTCTCTTCTAAAATAAATATCATAATTAAATAGTTTGTTTAAATCAAGCGAAATCTTCTTATCTTCTCTTTCTATAATTTTATTGAATACCTTGAAAGTTTCTTCTTTTAAAAATTTCTCTTGAGCAGATAAAATCGAGGCTGTTCGATTCAGAGCATCCACGATCTTAGGGTTATAACTCTTTCTAAGGAGTGGTATCAGTTCCAATCTTATCCTGTTTCTAAAATAATCCTTTCTTAAATTTGAGGAATCTATCTTGAACTGTAACTTATTTTCTGATAAAAATTTTTCGATCAGCCCTCTTTTTATCTCTAAAAGAGGTCTGATAATTTTACCGGACACAAGAGGGATACCTGATAGACCCAAACCACCTGCTCCTCGAATCAATCTCATTAAAACCGTTTCTGCCTGGTCGTCTGCATTATGCCCTAAGGCTATTTTTGTAGCCTTTATCCGATTTGCTAATTTAATTAGATAATCATATCTTATCTTCCGGGCACACTCCTCAATTGATAATTTCTCTTTCTTTGCTATCCTTTTAATATCAAAAGACTTAGAATAAAATTTTAACCTTAAATTAAGAGCTAATCGTTTTACAAACCTCTCATCTTCATCTGACTCTTTCCCTCTGAGCTTGTGGTTTATATGTGCAATAAATAATTTCAAACCATATTCCCCCTTTATCTGATTCAGGAGATTAAGCAAAGCCACAGAATCCGGACCGCCAGAACAGGCAACAATTACCCTATCCCCTTTTTTTAACATATTCCAGCGGTTAATCGTTTCTTCGAATTTTCTCAACATCACCATATACCTTAACCTCATATCCCCTTGAAAGATAAATATTTTAGAGGAATTGTCAAACTAAAAGGTGGCATTTTCTCAATGGAATTGTAGTAGTTCTAACAACTCCATTTCCAGGGACTGGAGTCCAAGTCCTGCCCCGGTTAAGGTTTTTTACCTGACTGATTTTTCTTGACTTTTTATAAGAAATTAAATAGGGTATAAGAAAGCTTAATCGATTCAAGATAAAAGCTTATTTATCATTCCAAGTGAATTATAATGTAAAGGAGATACTTATATGCCTAATTCAGCTCTTGAAATTATGAGAAAAGGGTTCAGTCATATTAATGAAGGGCAGTTGCTTTTAATTCTTTTGATTCTTTTTAGTTTCTTTTATATACAGACAAGTATGACCGCAGCCCCCTCATTAGAGGAAGGGAAAAAGTTATTTAAAGAGGAAAAATTCCAGGAGGCAAAAGCCGTTCTGGAACAAGTGATTAAATCAGACCCTCGAAACCACGAAGCATATTTTATCCTGGGTAAGATCTATTACTCTGAGAAAAACTACGATAAGTCTATTGAAAATCTCGAAAAAGCAGTGGAACTTAAAGATTCAGTATCAGAATATCATCTATGGTATGGCAGCTCTTACCTTATGAAAGCTCAAAAATCAGGTAAAATCAAAGCCTTATTTAGAGCTAAAAAAGGGGTGGGCGAGCTTGAAAAAGCCGTTAAATTAGATTCAACTGATGCTGAGGCCAGATTTAGCCTTTTTCAGTATTATCTTGTAGCTCCAGGTATTGCCGGTGGAGATAAAAAGAAAGCAGAGAAAGAGGCAAAGATAATTCAGGGCTTAAATCCCTATTTAGGTGCTCACGCCTGTGCAGCTTATTGGGAAGCTGAAAAAAATCTGGAAAAAACAGAAACCTATCTAAATGAAGCGGTGAAATTGGATACCTCCTCTACTTTCAATTCAAGATATTCCCTGGGATATTTTTTCCTGAGATATAAAAAATATGACAAGACGGTAATAGTTTTTGAGGAGATTTTATCAAAGAATCCTGAAGAGAAGAACGCGCTTTATCAAATTGGCAAAGCTTATCTCCTCGCTCAGCATAATCTGGATAAAGCGGAGGACTGTTTCAAAAAGTATCTGGAAACTGAACCGACCAAAAATGCACCTTCTTGGGCAGCAACTCATTGGAGATTAGGAATGGTCTATAACCTTCAGGGGAAAAAAGAATTAGCCCTGCAGGAGACGAAAAAGGCTTTAGAACTGGAACCTGACAACCAAGAATTTAAGAAAACCCTCCAGGAATTACAGAAGAAAAAATAAGCTTCACGGTAAAGAACATCATACCCAGCTCAATAATTGGTGGTGACATAGATTCGAACGACTTTACATATCATATTGAGGCTGGCTTATGTTTAAGTAAGAGATTTAGCAGGGCTGGGAGCCCTGCCTAGGGGAGTTTTATATTATATTTTTAGAGAGCAAAATAATTTCTTGATAAATTTCTGCTAACTTTTAGATAATAATAACGTATAGATAATTGTCTATATATTAGGTGAACTTATGAACGATAAATGTCAGCTAATCTTTCAAGCCCTATCCGATAAGACCCGGCAGAAGATCCTGGAGATGTTAAAGGATAAAGAGCTCTGCGTTATGGCCATTTGCAAGCCCTTTGATATGCGCCAGCCATCAATATCTCATCACCTGAATATCTTGAAAAGGGCAGGACTGGTAAAATGCTGCAAAAAAGGAAAGGAGGTCCATTACAAGTTAAATCAGCATGCTTTGGAGAACTGCTGTTGCTCCATTTTAACTGAATTCGACCTGAGACCCAAAAAAGCAAAATAATTTTTTTAACTTATTATATAGATATATTTAAATATATCTATATTTGAAAGGAGGTGATAAGAAATGTTCTGTACCTTTGGTTGTGATCCCAAGAAGTTCTCCCAGCTCTTCGAAAAGGAGATAGAGGAGACCAAAGACGGGATCATCATAAAATTAAAAGCCAGGGATAAGGAGAAAGCGGAGGCTTTGAAAAATCTCATCTCCGCTTCTAAGACCCTCTTCGGCGAAGACTGCTGCTAAAGAGGAGCTGAATCTCCTATCCCCGGCAATTTTTTAAGGTAGGGGCGAGATAACCTCGCCCCTACCCAAGCAAGCCTAAAAGGCTCGCACTACGATGCTATTCTTTCCCTATATACTGTCTACTGCCTACTTTCTTCCCCCACATCTCTTCCGTAATCCTCATCTCTTCAAATTGCACCAGGATTTCCTCTCCCTCTTTTTTAAAATATTTTCTTATACCCTTAAAACGCTCGTCTCCGAAAACATCTATTTTACTTCTCGGATCGTGTTTATTGAATTTAGTTCCACAGAATTCAAATCCGCATTTGAGATAACATTTTATTGCCCTACGATTCAAAGTAGCCACGTCTAAATATAGTTCCTTAAATTTCATTTTTTCAAAATAATAAGGCAGAAGGGTTTTAATCGCCTCACTCCCATACCCCTTATCAATATATTCATATCCCAGATAAATCCCTAAATATGCCTTTTTATCCTCCCAATTAAGGTTATACAGGCTGAGAAATCCAATAAGTTCCTTTTTGAGATTATCTATGGCTAAGAAAAGCCTCCCGGGTTCTTTTTTCCTCTTTTGATACCATTCCTTTTTTTGTGCTTGAGTCATCCCTTCTATATTGTAATGAAAATACAAAGGATCAGGGTATTTTTGCCACTTCAATCTTTTATCGATATCATCCCTTCTGAGCGGACGGATTATTATTCGTTCCCCTTTGAGCTTAAAGCGGACTATTGTGAAGGATAAATTTTGGTTCATTTACTTAAAGATTGACCCAGGTTGAGGGCAACCTGGATTTACTGTTTGTTCTTATTTTCCCCTGTCTACTGTATGCTGTCTACTATCTACTTACTACAGCCATCTGGACATAATTAGAAAATCCATTTTATACCAGTGCTTACGCAGATAGGCTTCGGGAACAAAACCGGAGGCTAAATAGAAACTGACGGTTGAGACCAGATAAGGTGTGGTATAAGCAAAAAGCTTATGACAACCTTTTTCTTTCGAGTAGCTTACAATCTTATTAATCAGTTCTTTGCCAATCCCTTTTCCTTGTGCTTCTAAGGCTGTGCAAATCCAGGAAAGATCCGAAATACCGCCCTGTTCAAGTCTGCCAATAGCCAGGCCGTCTATTTTCTCATTTTCTACAGCTACAAAACCATACTTTCTTTCATCTCCGATAAACCTTAAAAAAGTATCATAAGAATAGAGTTTAAGCTCCTCCTCCAGGAGTTTTCTGGGGTAAACCTCTTTTTCATACTTCTCCCAGGTTTTTCCCCTGACCGTTCTGGAAAGCTCAATCGAGCTTTCGATATCTTCTTTTGTCATCTTTCGGACAGTCACTAAACCTCCTATAAATTCTGGAGTATAAACCTTCAGGTTTATCAAAAAAAGAGATAAAGCTAAAGCATTATACTCCGAATCAAGCCAAACCTAACTTCTTCTCCAACTCCTCAATCAGATGCAAATACTCGTGATGTTTTCCTTCACCGATAACCTCTTTTTCCACCTTTTCAAATTTCTCTTCCAAAACCTTCTGCTCTTTTTCCGGGATATTTCTGTCTGCCATTATATAGAGGATATTATCCTTTTTGAAGATATGCGGAGCTAAAAGTCCGGTGTAACCTCTGGTATTCTCAATTATATCTTTAATAGATGATTTGTCCCCTTTTTCATGTTTCTCAGCTGCCTCTGCTAAACCTTTGACGAAATTTCTACCTAAGGTATGCTCATATAACATAACCCCCAGAGGACCCCCCTCTCTGGGAATCCCGTATTTCTCCATCATCGGGAAAAGGGTCTCCTCTTCTTTGCCATGATGACATCTATCTGCAAAATTGCGGATGAAAGAAACCGCTTTCTTGAAGACTACCACTGGAACATCTTTACCTTCCTCTAAATTTTGTGAGGCTTTTTCCAAAACTTTCAGCATCTTTAAAATAACCTTATGCTCTTCTTTTAATTCCTCTGTAGGTTTCACAATTGAACCTCTTCTTTTCATAATATGGAGTATAAAACTTTAGTTTTATCTTATTCGTAAGCCTAAAGGGCTACACTCCAGATTTAAGTAATTATCTTTTTTGTCAAGAAGCCCTCCGGACATGCTTGACTTACTTTGTTTGCATTAGCAAGCTAATGCACTCCTATAACCTACTACCTATGATCTATTACCTAAATTTTCCATATCCTTTTATTCAAAATCCTAACCAGTTCATCAATCTTCACCCTTATCTGTTCCATCGAATCTCTTTCCCTCAAGGTCACGGTCTCGTCCTGCAAAGTCTGAGAGTCAACGGTTATGCCAAAAGGTGTTCCTGCCTCATCCTGCCTTCTATATCTTCTGCCAATGGCACCGCCTTCGTCATAAAAAACTTTAAAATGAGGCCTCAATATATCCTCGATCTTCTTTGCCACCTCTGGCATATTATCTCTTTTAACCAAAGGATAAATCCCGGCTTTGATTGGAGCAATTTTAGGGTCTAATCTCAGGACCGTTCTCTCCTCACCTTTGACCACCTCTTCATAGTAACCATCCACCAAACAGACCAGCATAGTGCGGTCTACCCCGGCTGAGGTTTCGATGATATAAGGGATAAATCTTTCTTTGGTCTGGTCATTGTAATAGGAAAGGTCTTTACCAGTTACCTGGGTATGTTCTGGAAAGGTCATAATCAGTGCGGTTATGAATCCCCTCTATCTCTTTCCAGTCAAAGGGGAAATTATATTCTATGTCATAAGCGGTCTTAGCATAGAAAGCTAATTCTTTTTTATCATGCTGATGAAACCTTAAATTCTCTTTTTTTATACCCAGGTTTAGATACCATTTCATCCTCTCCTCTTTCCAGTATTCGATCCATTTCTCATCTTCATCTGGATGGATGAAAAACTGCATTTCCATCTGCTCGAATTCACGCGAGCGGAAGATGAAATTTCCCGGAGAGATCTCATTCCTGAAAGCCTTCCCTATCTGGGCGATTCCAAAAGGGAGTTTTTGCCTGGAAGGGGCTAAGACGTTTAAAAAATTAACATAGATACCCTGAGCAGTTTCCGGGCGAAGATAGACTCCAGAAGCTTCATCCTCTACCGGTCCCATGTGTGTTTTGAACATCAGGTTGAACTGCCGTGCTTCAGTCAGCTCTCCTCCACAGTTAGGACATTTATTGCCAGATACCTCATCTGCCCTGAACCTCATCTTGCAGTTTTTGCAGTCAACCATCGGGTCTGCAAAAGACTCCACGTGACCTGAGGTTATCCAGACCGAAGGATGCATTAAAATCGAGGCATCCAGCCCTTCGATATCATCCCGGAACTGGGTCATACTTTTCCACCAGTTCTGTTTGATATTATTTTTAAGCTCAACCCCTAAAGGGCCATAATCCCAGCAGCTATTAATCCCACCATAGATTTCACTGGACTGAAAGATGAAACCTTTTCTTTTACACAAAGAGACCAATTTATCCATCAAATCTTGATTCTTTTTATTTGACACCTTGCCTCCTGTCCTATCATCCTGTGGATCCCTTACGGGACAGTTCTATTTCCAAAGTAACAATATTAATCTGATTAATCCTCTAATCGTCTTATAAACTCCAGGGTTTTCAAATCCTTGGCCCCGGTATGATAACGAACAAAGCTTTTAACTAAATCTTCGATCTCTTTTAAACTTCCCTTATCTACGGGGATTTTATCGATTTTGTTAATGTCCAGGGATAGAAGTTGTTCTGGCAGAAAGATAGGCTTTTCGACCGAGTTTAAGATAATATTCCTCTTCTCTGGTACAGTGGTGACAAATAACCCCGCCTCTTTCCGGGCTCAGGAAAACCTCTTCTTCTTTTATCTCCTTCCCACACCTTACGCAGGTATCCAGTCTAGGCTTATACCCTAAATTTGAAAAAAGCTTCAGGGCAAAACCCCAGAAGATTTTCTCTAAATCTGATTCATCCATACTTTCCATCCGCGATAAAGTTTTCAGGCTTAAATTGAAAATCCTCTGGTTAGGCTCTTCACCGCTTATCAATTGATCCAAAAGCTCAGTCACAGCTGATGCCCAGGAAAAACGATTGAGGCTTTTGCCTAAACCCGAAAAATTCTTCAGGGTTTCCCCTGAAGATAGAAGATGAAGTTCACTTTTCTCCCTTTTGTAGAATACTATCTCGGATAACGAAAAATATCCCAGGGGAGGGGTTCTGCTTTTTCTTCTTTTTATCCCCTTGGCTAACAGCTTTATCTTCCCGAAATCTCTGGTATAAAGGGTAAAAATGTTCGAGGAATCACCGTACTTCAAGCTCTTTAAAACTATCCCTTCGGTCTTGACCAGACTCATCTTTTATCTTTCGGCACAATGGTGGAGGAACTATCCTGAGGCTGGATGAATTTATAGATAACCTCATTTTCCTTGGCCATCCCGTATCTCTCGCGGGCAACCTTCTCAATATAGAAAGGGTCGTTTTTGAGTTTCTCTTTTTCTAATTCCAAATCCATATTCTGTGCCTGAAGCCTTTTAGTCTCCAGGATTATACTCCCCTTCTCGTTTTTAAGAGAAAGAAGTCTGAAAAAGCCGTAATTCCCGCCAAAATAGAGATAGAAAACTGAAGCCAGAAACAAAAGCAAAAGAAGACGCCTCAAAATTTTCCTCCGGAGAAGAGGATCCTTTTTAAATCTGTTTATAAAGTCTTTCTCTTTTGGATTTCTTTTTTTTCTATTATTCAACATTGTGACTTCCCCCTGCCCAAACCATAGAAGATGTTTTTCCCGGCATAAAGTGCTCTTTTGCCTAAGTTTTCCTCAATCCTCAGAAGCTGATTATACTTACATACCCGGTCAGTTCTTGAACAGGAGCCGGTCTTTATCTGACCAGAAGAGACAGCAACTGCCAGATCTGCAATAGTAGTATCCTCAGTTTCTCCGGAACGATGAGAGATCACCGTATTAAACCCGGCTTTTTTTGCCATCTGGATAGTATCTAAAGTCTCAGTCAAAGTCCCTATCTGGTTTAACTTAATCAGGATAGCATTAGCGGCTTTTTCCTCAATCCCCAATCTTAACCTTTTTGGATTAGTCACGAAAATATCATCTCCAACTATCTGGATTCTGTTCCCTAACCTCTCGGTCATTTTTACCCAGCCTTCCCAGTCATCCTCTGCTAAACCATCTTCGATTGAGATAAGGGGATATTTATCTATAAGGTCGTTATAGTAATGGATCAGCTCTGAACTGGAAAATCTCCTTTCCTCAGCTTTGAATTTATACATTTTTTCTTCCGGATTGTAAAACTCTGAAGCGGCTGGATCTATCCCTAAAAAGATATCCTCGCCCGGTCTATATCCAGCCCGGTCAATAGCCTCTAAGATTACCTGAAACCCTTCCTCATTTGAATTTAAGTTTGGTGCAAATCCACCTTCATCCCCCACTCCAGTGTTAAATTTCTTCTCCTTTAAGACCTTTTTAAGATTATGGAATACCTCCACACCCATTCTGAGAGACTCCTTAAAAGAAAAACCGCCTGCCGGGATGATCATAAACTCCTGGATATCTAAGTTATTATCTGCATGTGAACCACCGTTTAAAATGTTCATCTGGGGAACCGGAAGGAGCTTTGCTTTTCTACCTCCTAAATATTCATAAAAAGGTATTTTTTTAGAGGTAGCACCGGCTTTAGCCACAGCTAAAGAAACCCCCAAGATAGCATTGGCGCCTAAATTCCTTTTATTCTCAGTCCCGTCTAACTCTAAAAGGAAATTATCTAATTTCCTCTGATCAAAGGTATCTAATTTTGACCGGATAAGTTTAGGTGCTATCTTCTTATTAACATTCTCCACCGCCTTTTTAACCCCTTTGCCTGAATATCTGTTTTTGTCCCCATCCCTTAACTCCAGAGCTTCATGCACACCAGTTGAAGCGCCAGAGGGAACTATGGCTCTTCCAAAACCTCCATTCTTTAATTCAACCTCTACTTCAACTGTGGGATTCCCTCTCGAATCAAGAACCTCCCGGGCAAAACATCTTTTTATTCCAGTCATATTCTGCTCCTGTTTTAAAAGCCAAACTTTTTCTTGCCTCTAAATCTAAAGCTTAAAAATACTTTTGCAATAGAAAAATTCAGGGGGGCGTGGAAATTTATTCATATTATTTTTATCAGGTAAGACGATAATGAATTAACCAAACTCTCCAGGACCCAGGAAAACCCAACCCAAATTAAAATAAATTTGAAGCAGGGGTGGGCGGGGTAGCATCCCCCAACCCCTATCTGTCTGTAATTTGACCCGCCAGAGGGAATCTACATAGGATTGTTGGCAGAGATTTTACTTGAACGAGTTTCCAACCTCACAGGGTGTCGAAATATTTTCAGGTTGTAAACTAAAATGGATATGCCATATAGACCTATCCCTTGCTAAGAGGTGCTTCTTCTACCTATCGAATGATAGCTCCTTTTCAACACGTTGGTGGTGGTCCACCCTTGAACAGATAATTGATCAAATAGACTATATCTGCAACAGTTACATCGCCATCACAATTTGCGTCTCCTGCTTCAATTGAGTTAGGTTCAGGACCTCCTTTGAAAAGGTAGTTTATTGTGTATACAACATCAGACACAGTTATCTTTTCATCTCCATTGACATCGCCGCGTAAGAAAACATGGAAACTCCAGGTCTGAGTTGACCAGGTTTCTCCACCCCGCATGTCGTATCCTTTAACCTTCCAGAAATATGAGCCCGTATTAAGAGTATCTGAATGATTACTTACAGGGAGGTTTCCATGAATGATTGTGGAATCTGGATGAAAGTTCAATGATGGGCTTATATGTAGACTGTATCTAACCGTATCCCCAGCATCGGGGTCAGTGGCATTTGCCCAATCAAAGGCCAGAGCCGCAGTAACAAAAGCACTATCTTCAGGTAACAGTAGTGAAAATAAACTTGGAGGAGTATTCGGACTACTCTTCAGTTCGTCGGAGCTTATGATAGAGTAATGCTGAACCGACGCCAGAGTTCCTTTGTGATTCACGGTCAAAACATATTGGCCAGCAGGCGGAGAGGCCACATAGATTTGCTCCACATTGTCTCTAATATTGTCACCAGTGCTCGCAGCACCACCAGGATTGCCAGGGTTCAGTACATAAGGCAGGTAGATAGTGGAAGTGGCTATGTGTTCCAGCCTGAGATCCAGGTCGTTCACGAGCATAAGAGTGGTGGGATTCAGTGAGGGAGGAGGAGGAGTCCCTGGAGGGTCAGTCCAAGCCAAGGTGATGCGAATCGGCTCAGACCCGTAACTATAGAAATAATAATTATTGAATTGTTCATTGCTCAAGCTGTCTTCAGCGATTAGTCCTTGCTCCGCGGAGTTTTGTTGAATTAACTTGGCAGCTTTTAAGGTATTCATTAAACCCCAGCCAAACATGTAGTCCGGACCTGTATTAGGACCTGCCTCATCGGCTGTATGTATAAGGAGCGCTTTCATAGTTGATGACCGGGGTGTCGTATCTGCATGGGATGCTTCATAGTAACGTACCAGAAGATTAAGGGAACCAGATAAATTGGGCGTGCTCGCCGAAGTTCCAATATAATCTGAATACGAACTATTACTGGAACTGGCACAAGAATAAAGATAAATACCGTTAGTAACTAAATCGGGCTTGATCCTGCCATCATCCGTAGGTCCCCAACTACTAAAAGAGCTCATCACTACACCTCTAGGTTCAGTGTAACCATCTGGGATGTCAGATACCGCACCAACGGTGATTGTATTCTTTGAGTTACCTCTATGCGAAAGACAATCGTATCCGTCTGTTCCTCCATCCGGATCACGAGTATCAGTGCTCCACACCCAGCTCCCACTATAGGGATCCCACACATAATGCCCCCCATCTGGTCCAGGTCCAGATTGACTTCGGTCATTACCAGCTGCTATGACAATAGTGTAATAAGGGGCATTATAGGCAATTTGGTCCCATTCTTGGGCAGCAGAGCTATAAAAGCCAAAGTAATAATCCTCAGTAGTGCTGATGGTAATGTTTCCCCACCAATACCAATTTTCACTAGAATGATGCCATCCTGTGGCAATACCGTAGGAATGATTCGAGACGTTCATCCCTGAAACAGCCGCTGAAGCCATTTCTGACTCGTCGTAATTCCAATCATAAGCTGCTAGTCTGCCCTGAAAAGACATTCCTTTTGCTGCACCATCTACTCCTGCAGCCACCATAGTCCCGGCAACGTGTGTCGCATGTCCACTCGTACCGCTTGAGCTATCCATCTGAGTCACCCGGCCACCAAACTCCTGGTGAGTTGTGAGCACACCACCACCATCCCATATTCCAAGCTCTCCCAATAAAGTTGCTGAGCCACTAAGAGACAATCCACCACTCCCTCCAAGCCAGAACATCGTCCGTACTGATAGTTTTCGCTGCATTTAGGTTGTCCACTGCATAGTACACTGGATAACCTCTGTCGTCTATATACATGAGCTGAATATTCGGATCCATGTTCAGCTGCTTCTGAGGTACTGCATCGCTTTTGAGCAAATCGTAGTACAGCTTGGAACGGCGAGCATCTAATTGTTCTCGAAAAACTTGACTTAATTCCTTAAGTTTGGCTACTTGCGTAACTTGTTGCCTATCTGTGAATGCACTTGCCGTTAAACAAAAAACTAAGTACAGGACAACGAAAATGATAAATTTTTTTGACACATTGTTCTCTCTCTGAAAGTTATTACTGTTTAAGTACGATATCCATCACTCTAATTAAAAATAACCCAAAACCAAAAAAAGTCAATCAAAATCAACTCGTTAGGGCATATCCTCCTTTCTTGTCTTTCTCTAATTGGATATGTCCTTTCTACTTACCTAAATCAACTAAAATTTACACAAAAGAATTTATATAATAACTAAAGGGTGAAAGAACACTTTAGCTAATTTTTTTAGAGCTTGGAAGCTCAAAGCTGTCAAAAATGAGTTCCAGAATCTACTAAAGCTTGAGATTTGAAGACTTATGGGAATTAAAAACCTGGAGGTAGTTGACGAGTTTAGCACTTTCCTTATTCAAAATTCCAAGTTTTCTTCGCAACCCATCTAAACCCGACCTGAATTTAAACAAAAGTTCGCACTTGGAAGCTAAGCCATTCTAAAACAGGAGACTAATTCCCACCAATTTTTCGCAAGAGAAAAAATAAAATAACCCCGGAAATCGAGGATAGAAAATTGACCCAGTCGTTATTCAGCCAGGAAATCCCGGAGACTCTTTTTGTTTCCAATCCACAATGAGCCTTTTTTTCCGTTATCTTATGACAAACCGGACATAGATATTGAGCCTGAAGATATGCACCCAGAAGACTATCGATAAGAGAGCCTGAAAAGCCAGCTAAAATTATTATTAAGAAAGCATTCAATCTTAAAGGAAAAGGAGAGACTCCTGGAATAAATCCGCTCAAAACCAGGAAGAAAGAGCCACAAAAAGAGCTTATAGTGCCTAAAAGACTTATTCCACCAGAACTCCCCGGAGAGACTCTCTTAAAACTTTTTAGAGATAAAGGTGCAGAAGGAGATAGAATCCCTATTTCTGTCCCCCAGGTATCAGCAGTTACTGCGGCTAAAGAAGACAGATAGGCAGAGTAAATGGAGGAAGATGGAAATAAGAGATAAATAAAACAAAGAATCCCGGCTAAACTGCCATTAGCTAACACCTGATTTTTATCCCTGGCTCCAGTTTTCTCAAAAATTGTTTTGTATTCTGTTTTCTTCCCCTGTTTATATTTTGAAAGTAAACTGGATGAAAAAAAGAAAAAAAGTAAAGGCAAGGCAAAAGTGACCCCTCCTGTTCCAAAGATGATACTGCCTAAAAGAAAAGCAGATAAAGCCCCGTCCAGGGTTAGAAGTTTAAATCTGTAAGCTAAAATAGAGACCAGATCGCTTAAAGCTGTGCCTGAGATTAGCTGGAGTAAAAGTCTCAAGATCATAAAAGCTGAAATCTTTTCCTGAAAAACCACTCTAAGGACAAAAAGAATATAAAAAAGAATAAAAGTAGCGGTTTATCCCAGAGGGTTATCTCTCTTATCTTAAGCCTGGGCTTTTTCTCCAGATCCAGCCTTTTTAGAAGCGATGCAAAATCTTCAGGCTCAGAATAATCTCCTCCGGAAAGCAGGGCAATCTCTTTAAGAAGCTCTTTGTCTGGCTTTAAATCCTCATCCTCTAAACTTACATCCTCGATCTCAAATTTACCTGAATAACTTCCCAGAATAAACTCCTCCTTTCTGGCTTCTCCTTTGAAGAGATATTCTCCTGGAGGCAAAAAAGAAAGAGTATAGTAATAATCGCCATCTTCAGGCATAAGGTTGAAAAGCAGTGAATCGGCTTCTTTCCCTTTTGGATAAACCTTTATTTTTATCTCTGCCCCTTTGATCTTTTGATAACTTTCATCGAAAACTCGGGAATTAAATTTTATCTCCTCACCTCTTTTATAGACTGCTTTGTCCGTATAGATTTTAAACCTCTCCAGATCTTCTCGGGATAGAAGCCATCTGAAGGAGTTCTCCCAGAATTTTTTATAGGCTGAATTATCTTCCTTAACCCCCCAGAGCAAAAAATCCCATTTCCATAAAGGGGATAAGCCCAGGACCTCTATTTTTCCCTTTTCCAATTCCCTGATTATTATTGCGGGCAAACTCTCCTCCCCTGTTTTAACCAGTGTCAGTACCTTAGCTCCGTTTTTTTCTTTGAGGGGTATAATCATCTCAAAAGGAGGAAGATTTGTCCAGAGAAAAAGATTTTCCTCTAACTCTTCTGAAAGCTGGGTTAAGGGATGAAATTCCCCCTCCGGTGAAAGGCTCAAGATGAAATTCTGAAACAGAGGTTTCTTTTCTTTTATTATCTCAAAGGGAAGGAAATCAAAACCACTTAATATCTCTTTCCTTTTGTAGAACTCTTCACCCACTAAGAGCAAAAACGAAATTCCTTTTTTCTGCAAAAGGTTTTTAATTTCTTTTTGATTTTGTATTAAAAATTGAGGGGAATCCAGAACGATTAAAAGGTCAAAATCTTCAATCTTTTTACTCTGGGAAAGTTCTGGCAAAAGAGGTTTTCCGGATTTTGAGAAGACCAGAGTCTCAAAAGTTATGTCTTTGTTTAGATTTAATAACCTTTTGAGGAAGCTGAATTCCCAGTTCAAGCTCTGGCTTACTAAAAGAAGATTGAACCTTTTCTTGAGAACTTTCTGGGTGAAGCTTTTAAGGTTATTCTGCTGAAAACTTTCCCCTTCTACTTTAGGGATTACCACCTGGTATCTATGTATCCCCTCCTCTTCTGGTTCAAATACCAGTTCAGTTTCCTGGAGCTCGCCTGAGATATTAAATGACAATTCTTTGCGAGCTAAAACTTTTTTATTCTCCTGCAGAAGAACAGGAATTTTAACCCCTTTATATCCCTGATTTTTTATAGTAACTTTAATGGTATCATTCTCTCCAGAATAGGTGATCTCATCATATTTAACTTTTTCTAAGCTCAAATCCTTAAAAGGCACAAACTCACCTATGCCTACCGTATAGACAGGCATAGTATAATTTCGAGCAACAGCTATAGGGTCTTTCCCGGAATTATTAGTTCCATCGCTGAAAAGAATTACCGTGGAAAACTCTTTGCCCCTTGAATTCTCTTTGAGCTTTTCCAAATTATTTCCGATTGAAGTGGCTTCACCTGAAAAAACAGGTAGCTTCCCGGAAAGATTATAGGGAACTATACTATCAGAAAAAAGGTAAGAGGAAATTTCCGCTTTTGATAAGACCTCTTTAAAACTTTTCTCCGCTAAAAGATTTTGCAGGACCTCTTTTCTGGTAATAGCCTTATCTTTTATATTCATACTCCTGGATGAATCCAAGAGTAAAGCAATCTTGGGCTTCTCCCAGGATTTTTTTGCTACCCCCAGTAAAGCTTCACCTAAAGCTAAAAAAAGGCTTATAAGAGCCAGCCACCTTAAAACTAAAAGCAAAACTTTCCTCCTGGCTTTAAGAGGTGGTAATGTAAAACGATAGGAAAGAAAAGCTAGGACCAAGGCAACTGCAAAGATGAAGATAAGCAGAATTATATTGGGGGTTTGAAAATCTATCCACAGTTTCAAGGAAACCCTTCTTTCTGATCCTCTATACCTTTCTTTTGGATAAAAAAACCACTGCCGAAAACATCTACAGTGGCCGGTTGCAGATCCCTATTACAGAAATCTATTTCTCACGGGTCAAGATGAAATCAACTAATTTCTCCAACGCTTCTTTATATTCGGTTGGATTTAATTCGGAGATTAATTCTAAAGCTTCATTGCCAAAATCCTGGGCTCTTTTTAAGCTGTATTCCACACCGCCTTCTTTTTGGACAAAGGAGCAGATCTGAGAGAAATGTTCTGGCTTATATCCTTCTTCTAAGATTTTCATTATTTTATCACGGGTTCCATCCTCTGAGTTAGCCAGGGTATAGATCAGGGGTAAGGTGATCTTACCTTCTTGTAGGTCATTCCCCAATTCTTTTCCGGTTTTCTCCTTATCACCTACTAAATCTAAAAGGTCATCGATTATCTGAAAAGACATGCCAAAACCCTCACCAAACCTCTGGTAGATATACTGAGTTTTTTCATCCAAACCCCTGGCAATCGCTCCAGACCCGCAGGCAACGGAGAAAAGAGAAGCAGTCTTATCTGTTATAATCTTAAGATATACTCTCTCCGTCAAATTGTAATTTCCTCGCTCCTGAATCTGCAGAAGCTCCCCCAGGCTAATACTCTCAGTAGCTTTAGAAACAGCTTTAAGGAGTGGAGTAAGTCCGGTTTGAACCAAGATCTTAAATGACTTTGCTAATAGATAATCACCCATCAGGACTGAGACTAAATTACTCCAGCGATAATTCACTGAGGCTTTTCCCCTGCGGGTAGTAGATTGATCGATAACATCATCATGCAGTAAGGTTGCAGTATGAATCAACTCTATGGCTACGGCTGCATCTAAAGCATTATCTTTATTAGAACTATTAGTCTCGCCAAAGCTCAGAAGAACCAAAGCTGGCCTGAGTCTTTTCCCTTTTCGCTCCAGAAGATACTGAGCCACCTGAAAAATCAAAGGTGAATCTGAAGAAAGATATTCTTCTAACTTTTGTTCCACCTTATCTAAATCAGCTTTTATCAGCGAAAGGATCGAATCCAGACTCATTGCTAAATTTATGATTATCCCATCAAGTCCTAAACCGGATGGCAGAAGGAGATCTTAAAATTTTTGACACAACTGAAATTTTCCGAAAAACTCCTTCCAATTTTGAATAAAATACCATCTCCTTTTCAGATTGTCAAACGAAAATTATAGCTGATTTTTAATTTTTGTATGCTTTTGGAGTGTGCACCTTTAGGTTTACCAGTTTTTCGTAGGGTAACTCTCAAGATCCATTCTGGACCTTCAGGGTTGCTTCTTTTTTTCGCAAGGCTAAAGCCTTGCCCTACGATTAATACTCTATCAACTTTTGAATTATCTTTTAACCCCAAATTTATTCTTCAACTTTTTTACTACAATCTCCGGTACGAAACGACTTATCTCGCCTTTGTTACGAGCGATCTCTTTGATCAAAGTTGAGCTTAAATAGGTATATTTCTCGCTGGGCATTAGAAATACCGTCTCGGTCTCAGGGGCTAATTTACGGTTCATCAAAGCCATCTGAAACTCATATTCGAAATCCGAAATCGCTCTCAAACCTCGAATTATTACCACCGCTTTACTCTTAGAGACAAAATCCGCTAAAAGTCCAGAAAAAAGCTGAGCCTTCACACCTTTTATACCCTTAATACTTTCCTGCACCATCTTCAATCTATCCTGAGCTGAGAAAAGCGTTGCTTTATTAGGTTTAGAGGTAACTGCAACTATCAATTCATCAAATAAATTCGTAGCCCTCTGGATTAAATCTAAGTGTCCATTGGTAATTGGATCAAAAGTCCCGGCATAGATCGCCTTTTTCATAAAAGCTCCTTTTTACCATTAATAGGTTTTTTCTTAAAAAAGGAAATCAGGGTATCCCCATATTTTCTCTTTTGAAGTAACAAGAAATCTTTTTTTTCTTCTATCTTTTCTTTTTTATGATGCTCCATCACCAGAATCCCGTCTGCATTTAAAAAACTCTTCTCCGCTAAAATCCCTAATAATTTCTGGCAGAGTCCTTTTCCATAAGGAGGGTCAGCTAAGATAAGATCGAATCCGCCAGAGGTGATTTCATTTTCGCTTCTGAGAAATCTGAGAATGTCTTTTTTAACCATCTTACCTTTATTTTCAAATCCAAGCTTTTTCAGGTTTTTTCGGGTAAGGTTTAAACTGGCAGAAGAATTATCCACAAAAACAACTTCTTCTGCTCCTCTGGACAAAGCCTCAAGCCCCAAAGCACCGCTTCCTGCAAAAAGGTCCAAAACTTTCTTCCCTTCCAGCAGTTGCCCGAATTCTAATCCATAGGACAGGATATTAAAAATCGCTCCTTTGACCTTATCTGAGGTAGGTCTGATCTCTCTTCTCTTTAAAGAGAAGAGCTTTTCCCCTTTTTTCTCACCAGAGATAACTCGCAAGTTTTATCCTCTTAGATTATTCTACAGTGATAAGGTTCTTGAACTTCTCAAGGGTTTTAGGTCCGATTCCTTTTACATTTACAATCTCATCTATTGTAGAAAAATTACCCTTATTCTCCCGAAACTCTAAAATCCTCTTACCTAATTCTGGACCGATTCCAGGTAGAGATTCGAGCTCTTTTAGCGTCGCGGTATTGAGGTTAACCTTCCTACCCGGGATTTTCAAATCTATATTATCAGAAATAGCAGAACTTTTTACCGGCTCAAAAATTTTCTTTTGTTCTGGAAAATTGTTCTCTATCAATAGCTCCGGGGCAAAATCAGGATGATACTTTTTATAGATAGTTACACTGCTTCCTATTAAAAGTACCGCTATAAGAAAGATTATGGTTTTTGATTCCTGTGGGGTAAAGCTAAAAAAATCCATTTTATTTTAATCGTAAAGAACCTTGAGTAAAACTTTTCCCACCTTCTCCAGACTTTCCGGACTGCACTTGTCCGGGGTGTCCTGCAGGGTATGCCAGTAAGGATAATCGAAGTCGATTAAGTCTATACAGGGTATCCCGGCCTGGATCAAAAAAAGATGGTCATCTATTACATAGTGTTTCACTTCCGGTCTGAAATTTGAGAGCGAGAGCTTCACTGCTTTTTCCCAAACCAGCCCAACAA
Source organism: uncultured candidate division Zixibacteria bacterium (assembly GCA_963713865.1). Lineage (GTDB taxonomy): Bacteria > Zixibacteria > MSB-5A5 > MSB-5A5 > RBG-16-43-9 > CAZMZF01. Next base: position 308,984 of record OY970208.1, read on the forward strand.
TATCTTTGGCATATCTATTGGAATAACCCTCTTTATAGATCTGTAAGTCTTTATCTCCTATCATATCCAGTAAAATGCCAAACGATGCCTTGTATTCTCCCAAGTTCCGGGAAAAGTAATTTGAGCCCAGAACACCACCTGTCTGGATGTTCCTCTGAGCCAAAGTCCTCCCCATCGAAAAAGACAATATCCACACCATACTTGGGCTTTTTCTTAGAAATTATAGTAGCTAATTCCATAAGAACTGCTACTCCGGAAGCTCCGTCATTTGCTCCCAGGATCGGGGTTGAATTATTTACAGAATCAGGATCTTTATCTGCCCACGGTCTGGTATCCCAATGAGCACATAAAAGGACTCTTTCTTTTTCATCAGGATAAAAAGAGACGATTATATTGCTCAACTCCAATCTTAAATTCTCAGTAGTATCCTCCCATATAAAATCCTGCGATTTAACTAAGTTAATATATGCGGAAAAGAAGTCAAGCAGATACTTTTTCAAAGCTTGATGCCCGTAAGAGCCTGGATCTCTGGGACCAAACTGGCATTGTACTTTAAGATATTGATACGCCCTTTCTCCTTTAAATTCAAAATGAGGATTAGAAGAACAGTTAAACCCGACTAAAAGGCAGAAAAGGAAAAAACCTAAGCTTAATCTATATCTTTTAATGTTCATTTCTCCTTTTCATACTCTGATAAATCGTTTTATCCCGAATCGATTTAGAAGACGAACTCAACCCAGATGCTTAATTCCCGGGTATGATTCTTTTCGCCGGTTATATTATTTTTCGTATCTATCCAGAGTGCAGATAACCCTCCTCTCACCTGAGAAGAGAAGCTATAGCTTGCTCGTGGCACCACCGAGAAACTTTTATTATTTCCGGTTACCACGAATTTGTTACCCACGGCTGAGCTTTTACTTTGATCTCGCTTTATGGAAATTTCCAAACTTACCGCTAAATTGCTGCGGAATTTTATCTTTTTCAGAAAGGGGAGCTTTATCCCTTTTGGTGCGCTAAAGGAATAGGCCGCATTGGCTGAATAAGAATTTGAGGTGCTGATACCTGTATTCGGTTGAGCGATATTTCGATTCTCAGTAATTTGTTTATCCCATTTCCAGCTTGTTTGTACCCCGTTTTTAAGGGTCATATTCAGCGAGAACATTGGAGAAAAACTTGTGGAAATATCTCTTTTGTTCAATTTATATTGAACCCCATCCCGTGCCTCATCAACTTTTTTCCTGTACCCAAAAGAATAATAAGCAGAAGTAGCAAATCTTTTTAGAAATTTTATTTTCTCCAAACTTCCCCAGGTTATACTTAGATCCGGAAAGGTTTTAGAGATATTCTCGTTTGGCTGTCCAGATCCTAAAGTATTCGATACTGTCCTGGAATACCTGAAGCTTGAGATATTGATGTCTGAGGAAATCCTCAATCCACTGCTCAAGTCTAAACTCGTCTGGGTATTCAGCCCATTCGAGCTGGTTTCAGTTCCGGAAGTTAAAGGCACATCGGTTTTATGGGTAAATCCAAATTGATAGGAAAGGGATGGTCGGGCTAAAAGCCCGCTTTTGTTTGAGGTCTTGGTTATGCGGTAGTTGATACTAAGGGCTGAAAGGTTCTGGCTTAAATTGCCAATAAAACCCCTTACAGTCTCCAAGGGATTTATCCCTTTCCCCTCCTTTTTTTCTTTGGGCTTGGTTTTTAAAATCCCGAAGACTCTCTGCCAGTAGAAGGTAAAATTCGCATTTCTGGCAGCTTGATTCCCCACCACCCTCGATCCATGGTATAGCTTGGGATCAGCATTCTCTTTATAGAAAGAATTAAAACTAAAGCTCTGATCTAAAATCCCCACCCATTTAGGCCGATAACTTGCTGAAAAACTCTGGCCCCGGTTCAGCTCAATTCCTAATTTTGCCTTCTTGGGTAAAAGTGAGAATTTAATATCATTATCATTCCTGATATCTCTCGAAGTATCAAATTTATAATCTAATTGCACAGTTTTCAAAGGAGTCATGGAGCTTTCAATCCAGCCTCTGAAATCACGGGTATAATCTGAGGTTATATTTCCAACATCACTCTGCGAAAAAGATTTAGCCCCTTTAATGGATGATGTAAATACAAGTTTATTTGGAAGAAAACTTATGGTTTCGGAAGACAGCTTCTTTAAAAGGAAAACCGATTTCAAGCCTTTGAATGGGGAAACAGTCAGATTTTTTTTGAGGGTAGCATCATATTTTAATCCGAATCCATAACTTTCTACTCTGCTTATTGGAACTGTAGGACTTCTCGAATCTGTGCGCGAATAAAATAAATTTTCACTTAAAGTGAGTCTTTTGAGAATCAGTTTCAATAGCCAGTTATTGGTCTCACGGATAAATCTGGGTGAAAAGCTGAAGCTCTTAGATGTGGTCTCGCTTCGTTCTCTGCTTCTCAGTTCGGTGGGGAGCACGATATCCGACCCGGGTTTGAGCCTTGGCAAGTCAAGAGCATTAGACCAGTTAAAAGAAAAAGGCAGGCTAAAGCCCCAGGAAGGGGGAATAAATTTCTCAAGAGAAATACCTGATCTTAATCCCAAACTGGTAGAATTAGTTCCAGACCCTTTATTATCAATATCTGCTAAATCTCTGAACTCACTGTCTTTACGCGAGAAGGTAAAATCTAAGCTAATAAGATCAGCGAACTTCGTTGAAACGCTTCCGGTATAATACCATCCTGGCACTTTACGCACATCTGTAATCCTGAGCTCATCCACCCAGATCTCACCTGAAACTACTTTGGATGAATCCTGTTTCAGGGTATCAGAATATACTCCCATAGCAAGCCAGGAGACTGAGCTGAGGGTGGGATTCCCAACAACTCTATAATTCCCTGCAGTAGTATCCCGATACCCGGTAGAATCTTTGGGAGGATTCATCAGCATATAGTTTTTCAGGGCAGTTATCTGGCTGAAATCTATATTGACTTCATTCCTGGGATCCCATCCTTCATAAAGCTCGGTATGATATTCATAGTAATTTTTGGTGTCTGTGCCCATCCGGTAGAAAAACGTAACACAAGAATCTTCTATATTTCCATGAACGAACATTTTCAGCTTTTGATAATTAGTGTAATCCTCTGCTCTATGTATCCGGTAAGCCATACCCGAATGACCACGCTTGAGTTCCTTATATCTAAAAACCAGAGATTGCTCTCTTTCCCGCACGCCTGTGTTCCGGTCCAAAACTCCAGCCACACCCGAAGGTGGATCATAATTGCTATTCTCATAAGTATTAATCACGAAAACATTGAAAGACTCTTGAATTGTATCAACCGGGGCAAAGCTACCCGACTCATTCATTAACGCAACCCCTGAACTCTGCCACCTATTTCCCACTAACTGCATGGATGCGATCTGAACCATAGTTGATTCAGGAGAGGTAAGCCAGAGACGGGCATATCTTATATGGTCCCAGTAAGGAACTCCTACTTTATTCGAATCCGGAACATCTTCTAAAGGGATGCGATAAAGTCTCCATCCTTTATAATCGGTATTATCTACAAAATAGGGTGAGGAATGATAATCTTGTTGTAAATCTAATGTAAATTCAAAATAACTATTGATCTTATCTAAAACACCATCATAGTTAATATCCTCAGTATCAGGCCTATAACCCCTGTCCGGATCTTTGGAATTACCCTGTGTTCCATTGATATGGCTATAATCATTTGTATTGTCATAATTCCAGTTATCCCCGCTCGGATCAGCAAGTGTAGTATCGTAATAAGCTTGCTCCTGTGCATCGGTCATCCCGTCTAATCCTATATCTTCACCCGGACTTAATATCCCATCCTGTATTCCGCTTACCACACTATCTTCAGTATCCAGCAATCCATTCGCATTTATATCCTCGCTTATATCTCCCAAATCGATTTTTAAAACCCCTGTATCCCCCTTAACCCAGACCTCTAGAAACTTGGTTCTGGTCTGGTCATAACTTCCCGGGCCAAATGCTCTCATAATACCATTACAGGACCTGTCTATTTCAGAGGGCTTAAAGCTGGTATCTGCCGGTATATGCGGTCTATTAGGAGAATATACTAAATTAAGCACATTGACTAATCGGTCTCTTTCCTGAACTTGATAGTTAGGCCAGATATCAGTCACACGTACCTGTTCATACGGATTATACCATATCATCCGGGCTCTCTGCCACCTGTTCAGACTATCCCGTGGAGGAGGCAGGCTGGCAAGGGTCCAGACTCCCCGACGCACATTCAAATCAGTATATTCTAAGGAACCTTCAAAATCATCTATATAGGCTTTATTTTTAATATTTGGATTGGGTATGCTTTGTGCCAGTTTCAAAGAAAAATTAAGTTTGGATGGTTCTTCGGTTCCGAAAAAAGGTAAAGCATCAGCTATTTTTGTCATAATTGGAGGAGATAAGTTAAAGGATAGATCAGTTCCCCAGACAAAATTCTTTTTAGGTTCCTCTCCCACCCTGGGCCTTTCCTCAGTGGTTTTCTCGCTTTTGTAAATAGCTACGCCATTGATTTTCAAACCGCCTTCGGTTTCATAATTAGCTTGCAATCCATAAAGTGATTTTTTCTCCGCCATGATAAATGGCGCATATTCATAGTCAACTTTTAGCTCTGCAGTTGGATCCAAAACCTCCTGAGATATAAAAGATATCTGCCCGGTTTCATAATCGATATTGTAATCACGCCCCTTAGCTAAAACTCTGCCATTGAGAGTAACGACCTCTGAGTTTTCGATTATATTACTACGTCCCAGGGAATATTCAGTTCTTCGGTTCTTAGTCTCAACGTTAATATAGTATTTACTTTGATATGTCCGGTCAATACTACTTGGTATGGTATTATATAAAGCCGGAACTTTATCCTCATCTTTTAAGGTATCAGCTAGAGTATCTGTGTAAGACCGGCCAGTAGCAAAGGGATGCCGGTCCGGGAATATGAGTAATCCCTTTACCAAATCTAACTGATTTATACTGAAATCTATAACTCCATCCGGATTCGGTAATCCACTTTTATCATATCTATCCAGCCCGAATATCCGCAGATACCTCACTCCGTTGTAATTATTTGGATCAGTCGCAGGGTTTTCCCCTCCAATCCCTTTATAAATATCAATTTTTAACCCATCCTCCTCGATATTTTTAGATCCCAGAGAATAGACATTTCTCCATTCATATTCCCAGGTCACCTGACTAGGTCGAGGATCTCTGGCTTTTAAAAGCTTAAGCAGATAGGTTGTATCGTCTTTTAAATCGGCTACTGTGGTATCAAAATGCAGATTGCCAATATAAATTGTGTCTTTGCTACCATCTTGATTCTGGCGTAACATTTCGCCGTAATAGGCTAAAACTTCATACTCGCCCAAAGAAGAAAGCAACTCAACATTGGGCAGGGTTGCATATTTAACACTGTCTATTATTTTCTCCGTCATAAGGGGATAAAGTAAATAATCCTTTTCACTATCAAGTTTTATGAATCTTATCCATTCCATCTCACCCGGGCATAGAGTTGTATCCAGAAGGCTATCACAAGTTGGATCCACACAGGCAAGACCATGAGGAGTAGTTATGGAAATTGAATCTCCTGTTTCAGGAATACTTTTATATAGTTCAAAGTAGATTAAGCTATCCCCTGCGTGAAAATCATCAGTATCATATCCTAAATAACTACTTCTTCCTAAATAATAAAATCTTCTTTTAACGTAATTATAATCACGGATATAAGATTTAGAACTCTCTGCTCCGGCTTTAAACTCTGTTTTTTCAGTTGAGGCTTTTTCCTGGCTGGTTATCATAGTCAAGCCTAATTTACCCACTTTGGCAGTGGCTTTAAACCCGAAAAGCCCTCGCACCGTTTGGCTATATCCCACCAGACTGCTTCCCACTCCCAGGCTGGTATTTCCTGCCTCTATGCTTTGCAGTATCTCATCTTCCTCCCCGACATATTTAAGGTGGATCCGGTTCTCTAAGTCAGTTTTGCTTTCACTATTCTGGTCCACGTCTACTGAGATTTTACTCCCGATATTACCATTTACTTTAAAGCTATATCTCTGTTCCATATTTAAAGAGGGCCACTTGGAGGGCTTATAAGTAGCAGTCGTTGCTATGCCTTCCTTCCACTGACTCTTTCCCGAAAAGGAGATTTTCCTGTTCCCGGTGATCTTCAAGCTGGGACCTCCCTCACCAATGAACTTTGACACGATAGAAGGAAATTTAATCGGGATATCAAACTGAAATAGGCTCTTCCTCTGCCCTTGTTGGGTCTGGGCCAAGGAAAGGCTCAGGTTTTCTATCCAGCTCTTCTGATACTGTGAGCTGAGAGTATAGCTCAAATAAGAATCAAAGCTCAGGGGGAAAAATCTATAGACCGGATAAGTGCTTAATTTATCATTTAGTCCAACCACTTTATCTTTGAAGTTGATCTCAATACTCCGGCTGAATCCGATCTTATTTTTGAGCAAAGGGAGCTCTTTAAAAGCTAAGGAAAGCCCTATATTAGGAAAATCTGGTTTAGAGTAGAGATATTTATTCTCCTTTACCTCTAAATTTATTTTCAGACCCTGGGCTGAGGTTAAAGCTGGTAAAAGAAAAAATAAAACCGCCAGTTTAAATAAAAACTTTAGGCCCTTGGCGGCAATAAATATTTTCAAGCTCTTAAGCATTGATCACCTATAAAAAAACCCTTAGATATTATCGATAAAAACCTCCTTTCCTAAAGTTTTACTCTCCTAAATAAATTACTTCTTCTTCTAACTCTATATTAAATCTTTTTTTCACTTTCTCTTTCAAGATTCTGGCTAACTTTTTTACCTCTTCTGCCTTAGCTTTACCTGAGTTCACGATTATATTGGCATGTTTATTAAAAACTTTAGCATCTCCAACTTTCACTTCTTTGGCACCTACCTGCTCTAAAAGATACCCCGCAGAGACTCCGGATGAAAAAACCCTTGAGGATTTAATATTCTTAAAAAATGAACCTGCAGAGCCTTCTTTTTCCGGAAGTTTTTCTTTCCTCACCTTTAGATTTTCTTCCACCTTTTTCTTTATCTTCTCTTTCTCACCTTTTTGCAAAACTAAGGTAGCAGAAAGTAGAATATCTTTAACATTCTTCAACTTAGAATAACGGTAATCGAATTCAAAATAAGCCTGATTTACTATCTCCAGACTCCCTTTGGGAGTCAGGATTACCCCTTCCTCAAAAATATTGGATATCGACTTGCCAAAAGCTCCGGCATTACCATAAACTGCACCCCCTAAGGAGCCATAGATACCGGCTGCAAATTCAAGACCTGTCAAGCTCTGTTCAATAGAGAGGTCCACTAATTCCGAAAGTAAAATCCCGGATTGGGCAGTTATCTTGTTATCCTGGCAAAGAACCTTTCGACATAAATTCTTTATCAAAAGTCCGCGAAATCCAGAATCGCTAACCAGAAGGTTGCTTCCGCCGCCTAAGATAAAATACGCAAGATTAAGCTCTTTTGCGGTATTAACCCCTTTAATCAGCTCCTCCGGGGTATAGGCTTCATAGAAAAAGTCAGCCGGGCCTCCGATCCTGAAGGTGGTATGAGAAGCTAAAAATTCATTTACTTTAAGCTTTCCCCCTAAGATTTCAAAGAGCGTCTCTCTTATCCCTTCAGGATAAGCTTTATAACAACATCCTCTTCTATTTATCGACATCTGAAAAGCAGGTTTAACCTCTTTATAATTTAAGGAGTCTTTTTAAAAAAGCAAGCGGAAATTGAAGGAAAAACTAAAAATCTGGTATAGAAGCGACACAAAGGGTCATCACTCTATTCACAATGAAAATCAAAAGAACCGAGCAAAATAGAAGATTACTCCCTTGTCTTTCCATCCTTTAAGAACAGAACCCTAAGCTTTCCGAGTTTTTATCCTCTAATTTCAGGAAAGAATAGGTATCCCCCTTAAAAACTGCCAGACAGTTATCGCAGATATATTTCCCCTTTTCTTTTCTTAGATGCTTTCCGCACAAGGGACAAGATTTTTTCCTTTTATTTTTTAGTAATCTCATACTCATATCCTTTTGATGATTATTTCAGCAATAGCTATGCCAGATTACTGGTTTCTTGCCGGATATAGGTAAGAGATTATCCAGAAAGGGAATATGATTAATGGTTCTTGGATTTTTTTAATATTACTTAAAACGGGAGTTCGAAAGTATGGATTCCTTCCCATAGAAAAATATTGAGAGGATTTTTGTTGACAAATAATCTATCAGAAAATTATTTTATCTTAGCACCTTAAGAAGATTTATCCCGATCAAAAGGCAAACAAAGAAGGGGAGAATATTAAAGAAAGAATACGGGATAATAAAGGAGGTTAAACCAGACAAGATTAAGGAGGGGATCAAAATATAAAAGACCAGATTAAGCGTGGCTTTGAAAATCTTCACCAGGAGCAAAAGGAAAAAATATAAAAGAAGCAGGTCAAAGGTGACCTGGGCAAAAAGCCCGAAATTCTGCCGGATGTAAAGGTTAAAGCTCCAGAGCCACCCCAGCCATTCTTTTAAATATTGAATTATTTCTGGTAAGGTATGGAATATTTTTAAAAGCATCTAATTATTGAAATGAGTTAAGTCATTACCTCCTCCACCGGTTCAATAGTAAGACTGGACTCTCCTACTTTCTTTAACCCCACAATCCTTCTGGTCAAGAAGTTCTGGTCTTTAAGCCACTCCTTGGAGATAGAAAGGACCTCCTCCTCCGGAAGGTCTGAGACCCAGGCAAGGGTTATGCGATTTATATGTTTTTCGTTTCCTTTAACTACGTTTTCGGATACTAAAATATTGGACATATTCAGTGTGAATTTGACTTTCATATATTTGGTCCTTTTTGGTTTAAATCCGCCATATGCGGATAAAACTCTGTGTGTGGAAAAAGCAAGGATAATGCCGAGAAATAGCAAAAAACAAAGTTCTATCTAACTATCGTTACTTTTAGAGGTTAAAGCTTAAAATTAAAATGAACCTTTTTAATACACCTTTTTTTGAATCAAAAATTGTGGGGATAAACCTATAATTTATGGCTTTTACACCTTCTAAGAAAGTAAGCAAAAAGGAGAAAATAGAATGAGTAATTCTAAAAAGCCCGACAGTAATCCCAGGGGACTGGATAAACTTTTCCATCTCCGGGAACTCAATACCAATTTCAGGACCGAGCTTTTAGGTGGGGTCACAACATTTCTTACTATGTCTTATATTATCTTTGTCAACCCGCTTTTCTTAAGTTTTTTCGGTGATCCCAATCTCAAAAATTTAGCTCTCCCCTTCTCTGCCTCGATGACTGCAACTTGTCTTGCTTCTGCCTTGATGTGCATCTTGATGGGTTTGTGGACTAATTACCCCTTCGCTTTAGCTCCAGGCATGGGATTGAATGCGATAGTCTCCTACCAGATGGTTTTGAGTATGGGTTTATCCTGGCCCCAGGCAATGGGGATTATCGTCTTAGAGGGTATTGCGATTACTATTCTGGTTATTACCGGCTTCAGGGAAGCGGTTATGAACTCTATTCCGATGTCCTTGAAACAGGCAATCTCCATCGGGATTGGTCTTTTTTTAGCCTTTATTGGTCTCCAGAATGCTGGCTTTGTGAAATCCCATCCGGTTACTTTTGTGACCTTAGGTGATTTCACTAAATGGCCCATTTTAGTCTCTGTAATTGGACTTCTGTTTACTGCGATAATGATGAAAAGGAAAGAAAAGGGTGCTTTACTCATAGGAATCGCTTTTTCCACGGTCTTAGCTATTATAATAAATTATCTTTCAGGACTCTCTGCTTTTCCGGAACAGGGGAAGGCAATCATACCTGAATCTGTCTTCTCTGCCCCGGATTTATCTACCTTTGGAAAGTTTGATTTTTCCGCTATTTTAAAATTAGGGCTTCTCCCTGCTCTGATGCTCATATTCTCGGTTATGCTCTCTGATTTTTTCGACACCTTAGGCTCGGTGATAGGACTGGGAACCGAGGCAAAGTTTTTAGATGAGAAAGGGAATCTTCCCCGCATCAATCGGGTGCTTTTAGTCGATTCCTTATCTGCGGTTATGGGAGGGATAAGCTCTTCCAGCTCAGTTACCACTTATATCGAGAGTGCGGCAGGCATCTCTACAGGTGGAAGAAGTGGACTTTCCACAGTAGTTGTGGGCATACTTTTCTTTCTGGCAATCTTCTTCTCCCCTTTAGCTGGTGTAGTACCCAAAGAGGCAACTGCTCCAGCCCTTATTATAGTAGGGTTTTTGATGCTTACCATAATCAAGGAAATCCCTTTTGATAAATTTGAGGAGGTTTTTCCCGCTTTCTTGATAATGATAGTTATGCCCATGACCTATTCCATCACAAACGGAATAGGGTTTGGCTTTATTTCTTATACTCTGATAATGCTTCTCTCGGGAAAGGGGAAACAGGTTCACCCGCTGATGTATCTGGTCTCAGTTGCTTTTGTGCTTAATTTCCTATTACCGGTTTTGAAGATGGTTTTTAAGTTTTAGATGGTAGCGACAGATCATTGATCTGTCCTTGCATTATTTAAATCTTTATATTTGAGGAGGTGAAAAATGGGTAATTCTATCTGTCATATTGAGATTTCTACAACAGATCTTAAAAAAGCTGAAAAGTTTTATTCAGAGCTTTTCAGCTGGAAGGTTACAGCCTGGGAAGGTTCTTCAGATTATTTAATGTTTGATACCGGCAAGGAGCCAGGCGGAGGGATTATGAAAGTAGATAAGGTTAATCCTGGTGATGGGGTCCTTATCTATGTTCTGGTGGAGGATATTGAGAAGACCCTGAATAAAGCCAAAAGCTTAGGCGGTAAAATAATCAAGGAGAAAACAGAAATCTCGTCTATTGGCTGGTTCGGGCTATTAGCTGATTTAGACGGGAATATCATCGGAATTTTTAAGAGCAGATAATAAGTCTATCTTTTAATTATGGCAGGGGCAATTTCCATTTGGATACATCCGGATATGAATAGCCCCTGCTATTTAACGAGCTATCCCTGCTTCTCGAAAATATTCATAGATAGCTTCCGCTATAACCTGGTGCCCTTTCGCATTATAGTGGATATAATCCTCCCTCCCGCTGTCATAAAGGTCGCCCCGATCCTCAAAAAGCAAAGCCACATCCACCAGGGGAACTTTTATCTCCTTAGAAAGCTCCCTTAGGGCTGCATTGTAATGTTTATTGGCGATATGCGGTTTCGAAGTCTTACCTGGACCCAAAAATATCCGGGCGGAGGAGACCGGTGTGCTTAGAAATATCACCTTAATGCCTGAGTCCTGGGCTATTTCTACCATCTCCTTTAAATTGACAATATAATCCATCAACGATACCCTGTATCCGAGTTTCATTTCCTCCGGTGCTTTTTTACTCAATTTTAACAAATTCATAATCTCAAATTTCAAAAAAGAATAGATCTTTGAAAAAGAAAGACAATCGTCTATGTTCAAAATCCACTGAGGTGGAAATTTTTGATCCTTATCTTTTCGGGTTGACACACACATATCGTTCCAGCCATAGGAGAGAATGATGATATCCGGATGAAACCTTAAAATCTCTCTTTTAAGAAATCTCAGACCCTGATAGGTACTGTATCCGGTCATTCCGGCATTTATCACCTCAAACTCCGGTTGGGGTAAGTTCTGGTTCAAAAGGACTTCCAATCTCTTGGCATAGGTCTGTTCTGAATCAACCTTCCAGCCAAAGGTACAGGAGTTACCCATACAGATTATCCTTTTCATATTCGGATTTTTGTTCTCGGAGAATTCTTTATCCCGGTAACCCTTTGAGTTTATCTTATAAATCCCGTCCACAAAGAACTTTCCTCTGATGGTCTGATTGGGTCTGATCCTCCAGAAAAGCTCGGAATCCTTTTTGTAATACTTAGGGTAATTGAGCTCTGGGTTCAAAAGAAAGGTTTTATCTGGATATATTTGAATATTTATCAGTCTGAAAAAAAGCTCCCCCAACAACAAAAACAAAATGACGCTTGAAAAAGAGAAAAGCAGGGTTTTGGAGAGTTTCGGTTTATCCATCAGAATTTAGAAAAGAGAATAAATGAAAGGGGCAATGACCGAGCTTTCCGCAAAGATTATAAGCAATGAGAGGATGAGCAGGATGAAGATTATCGGTCCCAGCCAGTATCTTTTCCTGAACCGAATGAACTGCCAGAACTCCTTGAAGATCGAAAAACGAGAGAAAAAACTCATATTATCTCCTTTATTGTCATTCTGACCCTGCCAAAGGCGGGGGAAGAATCTAATCTTTTTTAGTATCCAGATGCTTCGCTTCGCTCAGCATGACACCTCCCACCTTCGCTTGTCATTCTGAGCCCTACTGGCGAAGAATCTCTTCTTTTCTATTTGAGATTCTTCACTTCATTCAGAATAACACCTCCCATCCCCTGTCATTCTGAGGGAGTTCCCTACAAGGGCGACCGAAGAATCTCAATAAATTCCTCATTTAAATCCTTCCATTCTGGATTAACTGATTCTATCAAGCTAATTTTCTTAATCCTCAACCATCCTTTAATCTGTTTCTCTCTGGTAATAGCACTTCTCACATCTTCTGTCATTTCATAATAGACTAATTTAGTGAGATTATATTTCTTGGTAAATCCCGCAATTAACTTATTCTTATGCTCATACATTCTGCGTTCTAAGTTATTAGTAACTCCTGTATATATAGTTCCTGAGTTATTAGTTAAGATATAAACATAATACTGTTTCATATTTTTTCAATGAAATTTTCAGATACTTCGCTTTGCTCAGTATGACACCTCCCACCTTCGCTTGTCATTCTGAGCCCTACTGGCGAAGAATCTCTTCTTTTTTATTATCAGATGCTTCGCTTAGCATGACAACACTCAATCATTTAATCCTGAGCAAACAACTTCTCATACGAGAACTCCTCCTTAAGAGGAGGCATCTCCTCTTTATCTAATACGAAATTACCCATAATAAGGTAGTCCATCCCGGAGCGCCTAAAGGAAAGATAAGCCTCTTCTGGAGTACAGACGATCGGCTCACCTCTTAAATTAAAAGAGGTATTCAAAAGGGCTGGATACCCGGTCAGGTTATAAAATTCTGCGAGCAGGTCATAAAAAAGCTGGTTCTCCTCTCTTTTCACGGTCTGTAATCTAGCTGAGCCGTCTACATGAGTTACTGCTGGAATCTCTTTACTCTTCACCTGAAAAGTCAGAAGCATAAAGGGGGAAGGTCTATCTATTTCAAAAAAATCCTTTGCTTTCTCCCAGATAATACTGGGCGCAAATGGCCTGAAACCTTCACGATATTTTACCTTTTGATTCACTCTATCCTTGTTCTCTGCCTTTCGAGGATCAGCTAAAATGCTCCGGTTACCTAAAGCTCTGGGACCAAATTCCATCCTGCCCTGAAACCAGCCCAGGATATTCTGTTCTGAAAGAAGTTTAGCAGCAAATTTAAGTAGTTCAGCCCGATTATATTCCTTATAAGTTATCCCCTCACAAATTAAAAAATCTTTTATCTGATCTTGTGAAAATCCCGGACCCAAATAGGCATCTTTCCATACAAAACCCCTCTGATTATTTAGAAGGGTGTAATAGATATAAGCTGCTACTCCCACTGCACCACCGGCATCGCTTGAACCAGGCTGAATAAAAAGCTCCTCCATAGGAGTCTCTTTTAAAATCCTTGAATTAGCCAAGCAGTTTAAGGCAACACCGCCGGCTAAGCATAAATTTTTCAAACCGGTTTCTTTATATAAATTGTTCGTCATCTTTAAAACAATCTCTTCAGTTACTTTCTGCAAACTCGCAGCCATATCTTTATGCAGTTTTTTAATCTCAGTCTCAGGTTTTCTGGGAGCTGAACCGAAAAGTTTATCAAACCGGCCATTGGTCATCTTCAAACCATAATCATAGGAGAAGTATCTCATATTCAGCTTGAAACTGCCATCTTCTTCTAAATCAACCAGCTCTTTCATTATAAGATCATAATGGACTGGCTCACCATAGGGAGCCAATCCCATCACTTTATATTCTGCACTGTTCACCTTAAAACCTAAATAATAGGTGAAAGCACTGTATAAAAGCCCCAAGGAATGCGGGAACCTCATCTCATATAAAAGCTCAATCTGATTATCTTTACCCATCCCGTATGCACCGGTCGACCACTCGCCCACTCCATCTATGGTAAGTATGCCTGCCTCTTTAAAGGGGGAGACCAAAAAACTTGACCCCGCATGGGAGAGGTGGTGCTCGATCATCAATACTTCTCCCTTATAATCAAGCTCCTTACGAATCAGAGATGGTATCCAGAGCTTTTCTTTCAGCCACATAGGAGTTGCCATCAAGAACGAGACAAAAGATTTTGGAAAGGTAGCTAAGTGCGAAAATAAAATCCTTTCGAATTTGATAAAAGGTTTCTCATAGAAACCTATATAGTCAAGCTCCTTGGCAGATATATTTTCAGTGGAAAGGCAATAATTGATCGCTCGTAGAGGAAAGTTGGAATCGTGTTTAAGCCGGGAAAACCGTTCCTCCTGAGCTGCAGCTACTATCCTGCCATCTTTGAGCAAGGCAGCCGCTGAATCGTGATAAAAAGCTGAGATACCTAAGATATACATTTAAAACTGCCTGCGAGCGTTTTCCAAATTAATTTCTATCTTCTCTTTTTTTATCCAGAAAGATTTTTTCTTGTCTTTCCATTTCTTATTTAAAAGGTCTTTTCCTAAAAACCTGAGGAAGATGGAGAAAAGCCCGAGTATAACAAAATAAAAAAGTGTCAGGATGATTATAGACTGGACATAAGCTACTTTTTTGGAAAAAGCCTTAATCCCAGACCAGAGTTTATTCAGAAAACTTCTCATAAAATTACCTCAAAAGACAATATTAAAGCCAAAAGCATAATTGTCAAGACTTCCTTGAAATAAAAGGAAAACAGAAGATGGAAAATGAAAAATAAATAAGAATTTGGATTGTAAACTTTAGGTTTACCAAAAATTCTTTTGTCTTAATATGAATTAAAGTAAAGCTGAAGCTTTACCCTTCAGAGTGTAGTCTTTCACTTTTATTGAAATCTGGAAACTATGGTTTTATAAATCTCCTCTGCAATAATCCTGTGCCCTTCTTGGGTAGGGTGGCAGTGGTCGATAAACAGGGTTTCATTTCCTATTTTACTGAAAGCAGAGACTGCATCCACTAAGGGAACCTCATATTTTAAAGAAAGATTTTTGAGTTTTTCCCGATATGCATTTTTAATCCTCAAAGACTGGAAATCCAGCTCCTTCGCCCTTTCTAATTCCTTTTGTGCTTCTACTAATTCCCCTGCATTTTTCAGGGCAATACCTAAGTTGTAAGGCAAGAGCGCATAAGAAGAATCCTGGGCAATCGCCTTTCTGAAAAGATTTTCTGCCACTTTATAATTCCCTTCTCTCCAGTATAAAACACCCAGGTTATTCAGATACACAAAATTATCCGGCTGGAAAATTAAACCCTTTTCATAAAAAGCTTTGCTGGAATCTATGTTCCCCTGATCCTCATAGGCAGATT
Source organism: uncultured candidate division Zixibacteria bacterium (assembly GCA_963713865.1). Classification (GTDB taxonomy): domain Bacteria; phylum Zixibacteria; class MSB-5A5; order MSB-5A5; family RBG-16-43-9; genus CAZMZF01. Next base: position 324,541 of record OY970208.1, read on the forward strand.
TAAAAACCGTGATCGAATACCAGTCGATCTTATCATAAATTTCAGCAAAATGAGCCCAGTCAATGCAGTAGGAGACCTTCCTTTTTAAAAGGGATTGGGTCTCATCTGCCATCACCAGCTCACCTTTTTCGTCTTTTAAGCTGGTGAAGACTTTAAACTGTAAACCAGAAGGCCACTCCAATGGAACCGGAACATTTATCAAAACTATTTTCATATTGTTGTCTTTTGCAAATTTTATCATCCCCTCGATATTCTGATAATAATCTTCAGGTGAAACCCTGACCATCACCTCCTTTTTCTCTTTTTGTTTTCTCTCAAGAGAAGCTTTAATCGGAAGAATAAGCTCTTTTAGAAATCTATAGGTGGCAAGATGGTTAAGAGTGCCCAGAAAACCAACTAATTGAGGATTTCTATTCATCAGCTCTTTATCAGAAATGTAGCCATTTTGAGAGGCATCATTATTTCCGAAATAGACAATTATTAAATCAGGAGAGTATTTTAATCCATAATTCTTAAGATAGGTTAACCCCTGCAAGGAGGTATATCCAGAAACGGCTGCATTTACCAGCTCAAATTTTTTATCCGGATGTTTTTGATTCAAGATTTTGACTAATTGCTCCCCAAAAGCATCTTCTCTTTTATGCAAACCCAATCCAACTGGAGCAGAATCGCCTAATAAGAGTATTCTATAAGTGTTAGCTGGCTTTGGAATTGAAATCTCCGGACCTAAAAGTCCATCTGAATTGGTCTGGAAGATGCCTTTGTGAACATTGGGTCTGAATTTCCAGAGAAGAAAAGGGTCTCTTTCCTGAACCCCTAAAAAGCGGGAGAAAAGCTCCTGCTGCCAGAGCTTATTCTCCTTGATTAATTTCTCCTGGTCTGTACCTTTAGCTATGAGATGAAACCCTGAGTCCAGAACCCTTAAGATTATCTCTATAAATAGAAAAAAAAGGATTACAAGGATTATCGAGAAGAAAAGATATTTTAGTAATTTTGACATAGATTTTTATTTAATAATAAATTTATCCAGAAAACTAAAAATCATACGGAAAATAAGGGATGGTTGACTAACTGTCAAGGATGGTTTAGATATCTTGCTCTTTTCTGGAAAGGATAAGAACGACCTCATCCTGACCCTCTTCTATAGGGAAAGGGTAAAAAATGACTCGGGGCTGTTCAAGAAATTTCAATTAGCTTATAATCTTTTTGGAATGCCGGTAACAAATGCTAAGAGCCAGATAGCCCAGGCATAGACTGAAAAACGGCTGAAAAGCTCCTGTGCTTTACCACCCTTAATCAGTGCCAGTATTGCCCAGATAAGATGCAGGAACATAATGACCAGGGCAGAAAAACCACAAATAGAGTGGATATTCAAATTGATTTTAGCGGCTTTAATCGACATAATTGAAGTGCCGGTTAAATCGCATAAAAATCCGGTAAGGAACACTATTACCATCCACAGCTTAAGCTTTTTTACGAATCTTTCTGACCAGATGGCGGAACTGTAGAAAATCAAAGCTGCCATTATAAACAGTATAGAAAGAAGCACTTTTTTTATGTTTGCCTTATTTAAATACTCGTACTTACCCTGCTTTAAACATAATAAATATAAGGGTTTTTTAGGATTTGTCAATTAAATAAGTTCCCAAAGAAATAGAAACTTGATAGATCCAGGTTACCCTCAACCCGGGATAGCCCTTAATAAAAGAAAATGGACAGAATCCACCTGAGGCGGATTCTGTACCTACACGAAAAATAACAGGGGTCCCGCCAAAGGCGGGACGACCGGAGTTTATTCACCTTGGCGAAGGTCATGAACCCTTTAAGATTGAATCCTTAAGTCTTTTAAAAATTAGCTATTACAAAGCCACGCAAAAACTTACTAATTCTTGGACTATCCATAATAACCCACACAAAACCCATAATAACCTAATCCAAATTGAAACAGGCAGTGGCTGGTATTTTTCATGACCCTAGTACTAAAACTATGAGAGCACCTCATAGGTAATTTTTTCTTTATTGGTGTCTGTACACCAGACGCAGTGGATTTGATATCCGAGTTGGTATCTTTAGCTAACTTGTTGTTATTCAATATAATCTTTCTACTGAATAAGCTTACAGGATAATTTAATTTGTATCAATTTGTATCATTTGGGACGGTTTATGGACACTATTTGGACACCAGGATTGATAAATGGACAGATCGTGGGAGTCATAAATAGGTTTAACCGAAATGAATTTACCTTGACTTTTCCAATTCATGAGTTATCATTTTACTAAAGTAGCGGATACTAATCATATCGAATTTTGTGAACCAGTGACCTCGAAAACAAGTCAAAGATGCCTACTAAGATGTCTTTAGGGACTAAAATCTCTACACTCTGTTTCATGTTCTTACTTATTCTCTATCCAGGGCAGTCTCTTGTGTCATTTATTGATGTGAGTCCGAATCCTAATTTCAGAAATTTATATACCTCAGTTTTCTGTGCGGATTTTGACGGGGATGGGCGTTTGGATTTAGCGGTGGCAAATAGCGGAAGTAATACGGTCTCCATATTAAAGAACAAGGGGGATGGGACATTTCAGACTGCGGTTAACTATGGTGTAGGAAATTCTCCTGTGTCCATTTTTTCTGCTGATTTAGACGGGGATGGGCGTTTGGATTTAGCGGTAGCAAACAGCGGAAGTAATACGGTCTCCATATTAAAGAACAAGGGGGACGGGACATTTCAGACTGCGGTTAACTATGGTGTAGGAAATTCTCCTGTGTCCATTTTTTCTGCTGATTTAGACGGGGATGGGTATTTGGATTTAGCGGTGGCAAATAGCAGAAGTAATACGGTCTCCATATTAAAGAATAAGGGTAATGGAACATTTCAGACTGCGGTCAACTATGCAGCAGGGGACGTTCCTGCTTCTATTTTTTGTGCGGACTTAACCGGGGAGGGTGATATAGACTTAGCTGTAGCAAATAGTGAAAGTAACACTGTCTCTTTATTTAAGAACAACGGTAATGGAACTTTTCAGGCTAAAGTTGATACTGGTACGGGAAAGAGTCCTTATTCTATTTTCTGTGCGGATTTAGACGGGGATGGCCATTTAGATTTAGCAGTGGCAAACAGTGGAAGTAACACTATCTCCATATTCAAGAATAAGGGGAACGGAATTTTTCAAGGTTCAGTGAACTACACTGTTGGTGAACGTCCGCATTCTATTTTCTGTGCGGATTTAGACGGGGATGGGCATTTGGATTTAACTGTGACAAATAATTATAGCAATGATGTTTCTATTCTCAAGAACAAGGGTGATGGAACATTTCAGTCGGCAGTGAACTATGCAGGAGGGGACGGTCCTGCTTCTATTTTTTGTGCAGATTTAAATGGTAATGGATATAAAGACTTGGTCGTGACAAATGATGGAAGTGAACAGGATATTTTTGTAAGCAGTAGTATTTCAATTTTAGAAAACCAAGGGGATGGCACATTTCCGAGACCGCTTAACTATAGAGTAGGAAGCGAGCCTATTTCAGTCTTTTGTGCGGATTTAAATGGGGATGGAGCTGAAGACTTAGCTGTGGCAAATAATAATAGTAACGATATTTCCATTCTCAACAACAATGGTGATGGGACATTTCAGAGCGCGATCAACTATCCAGCAGGAAACCGCCCTGCTTCTGTTTTTTGTGCAGATTTAGACGGGGATAGGCATTTAGACTTAGCGGTGGCAAATAGCAGGAGCAACACCATTTCCGTATTAATCAACAATGGTGATGGAACTTTTCAGAACGCGGTCAGCTATGTTGTGGGAAATTCTCCTCTGTCTATTTTTTGTGCAGATTTAGATAGGAACGGACGTTTTGACTTAGCTGTGGCAAACAGCGGAAGTAACACTGTCTCCATACTGAAGAACAATGGTGATGGAACTTTTGCGACCGCGGTTAACTACAGCGTAGACAGTGCAGGGGCAGTTCCTACTTGTGTCTTTTGTGCGGATTTAGACGGAGATGGGGATTTAGATTTGGCGGTCGCGAATAATGCTGGCTATATCACCATATTGAAGAATAACAGCGATGGAACTTTTCAATCCAAAGTTGACGGCACCATAGGAATCTATATTCCAGAAGTGGAGTACCCTGTAGGAATTTTTCCTCATTCTATTTTTTGTGCGGACTTTGACGGGGATAAGGATTTAGACTTGGCTGTTGCAAATAGTGGAAGTAATACTATCTCCATATTAAGGAACAAAGGTGGTGGGACTTTTGAGGCAGCTGTCAACTACAGCGTGGGGGACGTTCCTAGTTCTATTTTCTGTGCGGACTTAAACGGGGATGGGCATTTAGATTTAGCTGTGGCCAATAGCGGAAGTAATACTATCTCCATATTCAAGAATAAGGGGAATGGAATTTTTCAAACTCCAGTTAATTATACTGTTGGTGAACGTCCGCATTCTATTTTCTGTGCGGATTTAGACCGGGATGGGAATTTAGACTTGGCTGTGGTAAACACTTATAGCAACGATGTTTCCATTCTCAAGAACAATGGTAATGGGACATTTCAGAGCGCTGTAAGCTATGCGGCAGGGGATGTTTCTAATTTTATTTATTGTGTACATTCATATAGATAGATATTCAGACTTGATCAGTCAAATACTTTTGGCGATAGTGTATTTGTACTTTTTTGTTCTGTCAGGAGCTACTCCTGACAGAAGTGTCAGGTCTGAGGACCTGATACAACATAGAATTAAAAATTGCGGGGGTCCCGCCAAAGGTGGGGGATGGACAACCAGCCTGCAAAAATATACGTTAATCAATAAATCCGAGTTATCCTCAAAAAAATGGACAGAACGATGTTCTGTCCCTACGCAATAAATAAAAAATAGCGGGGGTTGGATTTGAACCAATTCGCCTTGGCGAAGGTTATGAGCCCATTAAGACTGTTTCCCTAACCCTTTAAAATATCAGTTATTACAAAGGACCACAAAAACTTCCTTACTTTCTCACCATCCATAATAACCCACCATAATCCAAGATCATCCAACCTGAAATGAGGCATAAAAGAGGCACGGGATAGATTCCCCCCCTAGTACCACTCCCTATTTCTTGAGAAATTTCGATTTTTTAGTTGACTTAGCAGAGGGGATTGGTTAAACTATATATGTTAATCGACTAATATCATAGATTAGCGTTCTGTAAGCGAGCGTTTAAAGAACGATTTTAGAGGGAGAAGGATTTATGTTTGGGGGAATATCAGACACGCAAATCTGCTCATTAATACCTGACTTTTTTGGGGGTTCTATAGGATGGTAGGGGGGGTTCACAGATGCCCGCTTTCAGTTAACAGAACTTTTTTTTGGAGTCTTCTGATATCTTTCCCTTTGAAAATATTATGGTGGAGGGAATGCTCAAAAAAAGCTATAAGATAAGGAGGAAGCCATGCCCGGAAAACCAACGAAGTATCAAGAAAGGATGAGAGTCTTGCGTGAGCAAGCAAGAAATGGCAATATGAGAGCCATGGAGGAGTTGTACAAAAGATACCACGTAAATGAAATAATGATTAACAATGAACTCATAAACCTAAAGGAAAAGTTTGCGTGATCTGTGACCAGTTAGTAATTAGGTAAAGAAGCTGGGGGTCCCCAAAATGGACGAGTTTATAACTTTTTTGATATCAGAGAATTTTGATATACATGCCAAATTAGTTGAGTTCTGTCATTGGGTGCCTTATGGGACGATGTTAGAACCTGTTTCATGGTCTCAAGTTAAGTTTACCCCGACCATGTTTACACTATTTCTTCTCTGACTACCCAAAGGGCGTCAGAATATTCTCAGGTTAGCTACGGGGGCTTATTTTTTGTAATTAATTAAACCAAAGAAACACAGACAGGGGTAGGTTCAGATATATTCCGGAGCTGTGGAAGTGTTAAACTTTGAGGCAGAAACGAGGCAAAAAGAGCCGAATTAATTTTTGGCTCTTGTAAGTCCTTGTATTTCAATAGCGGAGGGTGGATTTGAAGGGCGACCTTCCCCCGCCTTTGGCGGGAGACGGACTACCAGCCTAAAAAAATATCCGTTAATCAATAAATCCGAGTTAACCTCAAAAAAATGGACAGAACGATGTTCTGTCCCTACACGACAAATAAAAAATAGCGGGGGTTGGATTTGAACCAATTCGCCTTGGCGAAGGTTATGAGCCCGACGAGCTACTCCGCCGCAGGCGGACTCCACCCTGCGACATTTCGTCTATAAATTCCCTACCTTTTCCAGTTTTCAACCACCTCTCCCTTTTAACAGCTTCTCCTCTGCTGTCGAACTCCTCTGAGTAAATCACCCGCCAGTTACTATCTACCTTTGTAGTTTTACATAATCCAAAATTATGCTCCGATAACCTGCGTCCTAAATCGGAAGTATACCCAGTATATTGTTTTCCTTTAGCAGATTGAAGCACATATACTGTAAACATAAGAGGAAATCAGAGGGATAATAAAAAATAGCGGGGGTTGGATTTGAACCAATTCGCCTTGGCGAAGGTTATGAGCCCGACGAGCTACTCCGCCGCAGGCGGACTCCACCCTGCGACATTTCGTCTATAAATTCCCTACCTTTTCCAGTTTTCAACCACCTCTCCCTTTTAACAGCTTCTCCTCTGCTGTCGAACTCCTCTGAGTAAATCACCCGCCAGTTACTATCTACCTTTGTAGTTTTACATAATCCAAAATTATGCTCCGATAACCTGCGTCCTAAATCGGAAGTATACCCAGTATATTGTTTTCCTTTAGCAGATTGAAGCACATATACTGTAAACATAAGAGGAAATCAGAGGGATAATAAAAAATAGCGGGGGTTGGATTTGAACCAATTCGCCTTGGCGAAGGTTATGAGCCCGACGAGCTACTCCGCCGCAGGCGGACTCCACCCTGCGACATTTCGTCTATAAATTCCCTACCTTTTCCAGTTTTCAACCACCTCTCCCTTTTAACAGCTTCTCCTCTGCTGTCGAACTCCTCTGAGTAAATCACCCGCCAGTTACTATCTACCTTTGTAGTTTTACATAATCCAAAATTATGCTCCGATAACCTGCGTCCTAAATCGGAAGTATACCCAGTATATTGTTTTCCTTTAGCAGATTGAAGCACATATACTGTAAACATAAGAGGAAATCAGAGGGATAATAAAAAATAGCGGGGGTTGGATTTGAACCAACGACCTTCGGGTTATGAGCCCGACGAGCTACCAGCCTGCTCCACCCCGCGATCATAGTCTAATTAAATAGACGGGTAGTAATATAAGTTGTTTGAATTTAATAAGTCAAGCGTTTTATAAAAATAATTTTCTTGTTTTGTATTATTCCTGGCCTGTAGCTTTATCATACTTTGCCTGGGCGATAAGATAATCCGCCAATGCTTGTAAATAATTAATCTGGGCATAGGTCAAGGCTAATTCTGCATCCATCTCCTCTAAGCTGGTTATAACCCCCTGTGCATATTGAACCTTGGCAATCCTTAAACTCTCTTTTGCCTGCTTAACGTTTTCCTCCTGCGAGATTATCGTCTCCTTAGCTAAATCCAGACTGGTTACTGCCTCTTTTACCTCTAATTTAATCCCCTCTTTTAAATCGTTTTCACCGATATCTAATTGTCTCAAATCCGACCTAGCTTGATTAACCTTAGAACGGGTGGCAAAACCGTCGAATAAGGGGAAACTCAAAGCTATAGTGAAATTCCAGTCAGTATCCCATTTCTTCTCGCCGTAAAAAGGATTTTTATAATCGTAATTAGCTATACCCATTAAAGATGGTTTATTCCCGGCTCTGGTAATAGCTAAACCCTTTTGAGCAATCCTTTTCTGAAAGTCTAAAGATTTCAATTCCGGTCTCTGCAAAAGAGCTGCTTGGGTTGCACTTTCCAGTTTCACTTCTCCTGGTTTAAAGAAAAGCTCACCCTCCAGCTCGACTTCAGCCTCCTGAGTAAGACCTAAGATATTTTTAAAAGAGCTCAAAGCCAGATCATAAGCCTGCCTTGCCTGAAGTAAAGGCGGTTTGGCATTGGCTAACTGAACTTTTGCCCTGAGAAGGTCGAACTCCGAAGCCTGTCCGGCTTTATATCTTAAATCCACGGTTTTAAGATGCTCCTCGATATTTTTCAAAGCGTCTTCTCTGACCCGGATAAGCTCACGCGCTAAAAGCACCGAGTAGAAAGAGCTTTTCACCTGGTAAGTTATCCCCTGCTTATTCTTTTTGTAATTTTCCTCCTCCAATCTGAGATTCAACTGTGAGATAGCGTAGTTATTCTGAACTCTTCCCCAGGTGAAAATCGACTGCTGCAAAGAGAGATTAAAATCGAAATTATCATGAAAACCGGTTTTAAACTCCCCCGCGAAAAAACCAGGAACCGAAACTTCAATACTGGGAATTACTCCTAAATATGTATAAGTCCCTTGAAAAGAAAGGTGGGGATAGAAACCAGATTTCGCCTCTGAGATCTTAAATTTTGAAGATCTGATCTTCTCCTTCTGGCTCAAAAGTAATCTGTTGTTCTGATAAGCAGTATCAAGACTTTTTTCCAGATTAAGGATCAGCTTCTCACCAGAGAATGAAACTGTAGTCATCCAGATGAAAAATGAAAAAAACAGAATTAACCTTAAATAAAATTTATGCATTTTCCCCTCCGCTATTTTGCTCTCCGATTTTAATATTCCTTTTCAAAAATTCTCCGAAATTATCTACTATAATATAAGTTACTGGAACCACAATCAAAGTCAAAAGAGTTGAGGTGACCAGACCACCTATTACCGTGATTCCCATCCCCTGTCTCCATTCTCCACCTTCTCCCAGACCTAATGCCGCAGGCAGCATCCCCATAATCATAGCGGCCGAGGTCATAAGAATTGGCCGCAGACGAATAGGTCCGGCTTTTAAGAGTGCTTCCTCCCTCTGCATACCTTTTTTTCTCAAAGTTATAGTATAATCGATAAGCAAAATGGAGTTTTTGGTCACAATCCCCATCAAAAGGATTACTCCTACCATTGCCATTATATCAATACTCTGGCCAGTTAAAAATATTGCCAGAAGTGCTCCCACAACTGCTAAGGGTAAAGCTAACATAATGGTGAAAGGGTGGAGAAAAGAGTTAAACTGGGAGCCTAAAACTATATAGATGAAGATAATTCCTATGATTAAAGCTAAAACCATATTCTTAAACATATCACCCATCCTTTCTACATCACCCACGTATTCAATTTTATATCCCGGAGGAAGAGGAAAATCGGCTAACTTCTTATTTAAATCATTCACCACATCCCCTAAGGGACGATCCACCACATTGGCAGTAATTGTAGCTGCCCTTTCTCTATTATTTCGGCTGATTTGAGTGGGACCGCTCTCTTCATAGAAATCAGCTATGCTTTTAAGCGGAACAGTAGCTCCAGTCGTAGTCGAAATATCAAGGGAGGAGATGTCCTGGAAATTATTCTTCTGTTCCGGAGGTAAAATCACCCTGATGTCTATCTCTTTTTCCCCCTGTCTCAGTTTTGTAGCCACAGTTCCATCTACTAAGGAACGTAAAGTTGAAGCAATCTGGGCAGTGGAAACCCCTAAACGGCTGGCCTTCTCTCGATTCACTACTACTCTCATCTCCGGCTTCCCCCCTCTAATCGAACGGTCAGGATCAGCCACACCAGGAATTTTTTCCAACATGGTCAAGATTTTCCCTGACAGTTCATCTAAAACCGAGATCTCTGGACCTTTGATGTAGAGTTGAAGAGGATAATCCTCTTCACCCTCAAACATCCCGATCATCGAGACTCTGGCTTTCAAGCCTGGCATCTCCGCCAGCCTTTTTCTTACTTCTTTTTCGACTTCGACTGTTTTTTTACTTCTCTCTTCCAAGGGGACAAGTTCAACCCGGATACTACCTTTGTTAGAGGTTCCAGACTCCAGTCCTATGGTAGTGAAGATAGACTGAACATCAGGGTAGATGAAAAGGATTCTCTCAACCTCGGTTGTCATTTTCTCTGTAGTCTGAATAGAGGTTCCAACCGGAGTCTCCAGAATTACATTGAACTCTCCTCGATCTCCCTGGGACTTAAACTCCTTGCCAATAAAGGGGATCAAACCCAGGCTTGAAAAGAAAATAAGGATGGAGACAAAGATTATCAAAAATTTATGATTCAAAGACCAGGCTAAAAGTCTTCCGTAAATCTGATTGAGCCTGTTATAACCCCGGTTAAAAGGAGCAAACAATTTCTTCAACAAGCTTTCCTTGTCTTTTTTTTCTTTCACTAATATTTTAGCTGAAAGCATTGGAGCCATAGTAAAAGAATCCCATAAAGAATACAGGATCGCAAAGACCACGGTGAAGGCAAAAGCCTTCAAGATTTTTCCTACTATTCCACCCATATAGGCAACTGGAACGAAGACCGCAATAATGGTGAAAGTACAAGCCATAACTGCCAGCCCCACCTCCTGGGTTCCAAAGGCAGCTGCCTGCTCCGGATCCATACCTTCCTCTACATGTCTGAAGATATTTTCCCGCACCACAATGGCATCATCGATCAGGATACCGACACACAAGGATAAACCCATTAAGGTGATTATATTTATGGTATAGCCGACCAGGTTCATCATAATGAATGTGGCTAAGATAGAAGAAGGAATAGCTAAAGCGGCGATTATAGTACTGCGGAAATTTCCTAAGAAAATGAAAATAACTAATATCGCAAAGATTGCCCCTAAATATAAAGTCCGCATAGTGTCATCTACTGACCTGCGGATAAATTTGGATTGATCTGAGGCAATTTCGATGGAGGTACCTGAAGGAATTTCTTTTTTCAATCCTTCAATGGTTTTCTTAAGCCTGTCACATACCTCAACCGTATTTCCACCAGACTGTTTATACACTATAAAGGAAACTGAAGACCTGCCATTAAGTTTAGAGATTTCCCTTAGTTCCTTAAAACTATCCCTTACTTCAGCCACATCTTTTAAATGGACCGGGCTTCCCTCATAACTTGCCACAGGTATTCTGTCGATATCCGAAACTTCCTGAAACTCACCTGTAGTTCTGAGAACAAATTCCTGTGGCTCTATCTCTACCCTCCCTCCAGGAACATTCAGATTTTCTTGAGACAAGCTCCCGATAACCTGCTCAACTGACAGATGATAAGCTTCAAGCTTTTTTCTGTCAACCTCCACTTTTATCTCCCTTTCCAGTCCTCCTACTAAATCAACCTGAGCTACTTGCTTTGTCTGCTGGATTCGGTTTTTGATTTTATCATCCGCCAGGGTCCGCAGCTCATCTAAAGGAAGATCACTTGCCAGAGAGAAAATCATCACCGGCGTAGCAGAAACATCAAAGCGAGCTATGACCGGTTCATCTATATCTTTAGGCAGTTCTGAGCGGATCTGTGAAAGCTTAGCTCTGACATCAGAATCTGCATCCCGGACCTTTACCTCAAGTTCGAATTCTAATAAAACCTGAGAAAAACCTTCAGCGGTGGTGGAGTAAATATTTTTCAGTCCATTGATAGCGCTCACAGCTTCTTCGATCGGTTTGGTCACCTGATTCTCGATCTCCTGAGCACCGGCTCCTGGATAGACCGTGGTGATCGACAGGTAGGGAAAATTAACATTCGGCATTAAATCGATACCCATGCGGTTATAGGAAACTATTCCTAAGACTAAAACCGCCAGAACCTGCATTATGATAAAAACAGGCCGGCGAATGGCTAAATTAGGTAAAAACATTATCTTCTCTCTCCTTTAACAATCTTTACCTTATCCCCAGGTTGCAGTTGATTTTGACCTAAGGTAACCAAACTATCCTCTGGGGAAAGACCACTTTTTATATAAGTTAAATCTTTATCGCTGAACCCGGCATCCACCCATCTTTCCTCTGCTTTACTACCCTTTAGCACAAAGACTTTTTTCTTACCTCCTTCTGTTAAGATAGTATGTTTAGGGATAAGAACAAGATTTTCGGTTTTACCTATGACCAGTCTGACTTCTACGAACATCCCCGGCTTTAAAAGATGATTCCGGTTGGGAATGGTTATCTCTACGCTTGCGGTCCGGGTTAAACTATTTAAGGTGGGACTGATCAGGGTAACAACGCCCGAAAATTCCCTGTCAGGATAGGCATCCACCTTGATTTTGGCTTTCTGATTTAACTTGATTTTTGGAAGATCCTCTTCTGTAACCTGAATTACAATTTTAACTGAATCAAGGTTCAATATTTGAGCCAGGGGAGAGCCTCCCGAACCCCCGGAAGGTTCACTTACCTGTGCTCCTTTATCTAGATATACTTTTCCAACAATCCCTTCAACCGGAGAAGTCGTTTCAGCCAGCTTATAATCCAGTCCAGTAATATCCCGGTCGATTATAGCCACTAACTGATCTTTTTTGACCCTGTCCCCTTCTTTAACTTTCATCTCTACCAATTTACCGGAAGCTTTTGGAAATATATCTATTTCCTCTACTCCCTTAACTTCCCCGGTGTAATTAAGTATTGGAGTATAGGGTGAAGTTTTCACCACTTCCACCTCCACTGGGATAACCCTTTCCTTTACCTCTGCAGTTTGAGCTTTTCTCTCTTTGAAAACTACCATCAACCTGAAAAAGACAAAGAAGAAGATTAAAACTACTATGAGGATTCCAATCGTTTTTTTCATCTTTTCTCCTTACTTCTTATTATGAGTTTTACATCTTTTAACCAGCTCGATCAACTCATCCAAATGTTTAATAGTCAATTTCAAATGGAAAATCCCTTTCTCCACTATGAACTTCCAGTTGAAGGGCATCTTTACACATCCGTTTTTATAAATCTCCTGAATCCTTTTAAGCACTTTCCGAAGTTGATCTTTCTTCTTGGAAAGCGAAGTTAAAATTTTCTTTTTGGATAAACCCTGAAGGAATGCCACACCTACGATAAAGCTATCCTCAGGCATTTTCTGTTCATTCAAAGCCATCTCCACCAGTTCCCCCAACCTTTTCCTACCCTTAGGGGTGATATGATAGACTTTCCTCTCCGGCATCTTACCCGGCTTTTCACCCTTACCCTCGATAAGTTTTTGTTTTTGCAGGCGATTTAGAGTATTATAGATCGAGGCTAAGTTCACCTGCGCCCAGTGCTCCATTTCCCTTTTCTCTATCTCCTGATAAAGCTGATAGCCATACATCGGCTTTTCACTCAGAAGACCTAAGACCACCAGTTCGTTTTTAGTCATAATTACTCTAATTAAAACTATTCTAACTTAGAATAATTTAAAATATAATACGTAAAAAGTCAAACTTTGTTTCAATTTCATAATAATTTTTTAAGCTGTCAGGGGGTAATTACTTATCGGGTACAATTGCACCTTATCTTCCTATAATCCATATCCGGGGATTCGAACCCGGATTTCAATTTTTCCCACATTTGCACGGTTTCCTTACAAAGAGAGACATCGGTATAATTGTATTTTTCTTTAAGGTGATTAATCAAGTGCAGGTACATAGTATACCTATTGGAGAATTCTATCTTTTTGCCCCAGTTTGACTTCTCTTCCAAGTAAATTTTCCAGGATTTATCTTTAGTTCCATTAATGGTGCTTTGCAAACCCCTTAAAGAGCCTAAAGTTATACGCTCAGGTTTGAATTCTGTAAAGATCTGGTCAATCAACTCAATATAACTCTCTTGCCATCCAGAAATTGGCACCATCGGGTCTATTCTGACCCTTATCTCATAACCAGCTTTAGCTAACTTGCCTGCCGCTTCTATTCGTTTTGAAACCGGAGGCGCTTTTTTCTCCCATTTTTTTGCAACCTTATCTGCATTCAGACTGAAGCTGATGATTGCTTGTTTATGTGATTCTATTTCAAGTAAATTTTTAATTTTAGTTGATTTGGTCAAAAATAAAACTTTATGTTTATTTTGAGACTCAAACAGCGGAATGATGAATTTAGAGAAAGGGTTGTGTCCGTTTTCGCACATTAGGGAATCAGCAATTTCTCCAGTATTCAGGATTTCAGGTGGTAGAGACGTCTCGCCAGAGGCGGACGTCTCTACATCAAAAAATTCTCTGACGTGCTGTTCAATTTTAGCATAATCTTTAATAACCGGTTTTATCCCTTCTGGTCGAAACCTGAAAGTCCCCTTTAAATAACACCAACTGCAATCAAACGGACACCCATAAGCCCATTTAAGCTCTAAAAAATGCGGACAGACCACATCAGTGGATTCAACAGGTAAAGGTGTTTTTTCAAATCTCGTGATAATCGAACCATCACCAATACGTTGAACAAGTCGTTTCTCGGAAGCATCAATCAATTTATATGGTCTAATAACAACTCTCAATGAAGCTTTTTCTTTCTTAGATAGTAAGCTTCTTTCTTTGACTATACTTGAGATATTAGAGAAAGGTAATTCTGTCATTTTCTTTTAATCCAGTTTTCTTAGAACTAATACGTTTTATACTTACTTTTTGCTCTTGTTCTAGTTCTTTTAATGCTAGATTGTAATGTTTTTTTACATATGGAGGTTCTTCATACCAAGGTACACAAACTTCCTTTTGTATTTCATTATAAGTTTTTATGTTTCCTTTAAATCGACCTAATAAATATTTTTTTAAATCTTCAATATTATTAATATTGAACAACGTTATTTGTGATCTTGCTGATATATCTTCTGGTCCTAAATATGCAAAATTTCCTTCAGTGCTCTGTTTGTCCATTACATCTTTCATTATCGAATGTCCTAAAAAATTATTAGTGGCATGAATTAAATAATATACAGTTTGCCTTTTTTCATCGGTGCATACACGAAAAGGCCAAGAATACTTTAATCCTGCAATTTCATGCAAATTTTGTCTATAAAGATCTATTAATGCTATTTCCTGGTTTTCTTTTGTCGCTACAATCTCTTTCCATCCATCATTACCAAATAATTCATTGAAGGTCTCTTTAAGTTTCTCATGTAAGAGGAAACGGTTTATGTCTCGAACCATAAAAGTGAAAAATATCTCTGTTCTGGGATTGGACAATATTTTTTTGACTATGTTGAAAGGAATTCCTGAAAAACCAAAAGGGTCGACAAAAAAGAATGATGGAGCCAGTATATACTTCTGTTGCTCCAAATCTTTAAAAATCTCTTCAATGACAATAGCAAATTCATCATTCTTTTTTATAATTTCAATTTTATTAATATGTTTTATTTTAGGTGTTTCCCTTTTTAAAACGGATTCAAGGTTTTTAAAATTTTCTAAATTTCTTTCTATAAATATACAGATAAACTTTTCATAATACTTCTGAAGTTCATCTGCAAGTTTAAGTGCGATTAAAGGAGAACCAGGAGATCTATCAGTATATTCACCTCTCCCCGCAAAACCATCAAAATAACATATATGTCTGAATGAACTGCCGAGAATGGTAATCCATGCTTTTAGATACTTCTCTAAAAGAATATGTTTTACTCGAGTATGCTCGCGATACGTCCATTTTTCTAAATCATTATTTTTTAACATATCTCTACCCCTTTTTTCAATTTCAGTACTGTATCCGAATGCAGGTCGCAAACCAAAGCTTTAGAATGAAGTTTTTTTGCCTTGGTAGAAATATCAACCACCCCGAAAGCTATTTGAAACAAAAAAAATAGAGCAAATATTGAGATTGTCGTTTTCATAGATAAATTAAAAGATTGAAATTATTCTTTTTTCTCCCCCTCAGAGGATTCGGAAGGTTTCTTTTCCTCTTTAGTTATCCCTTCTTCTTTTTTCAGCTCCTCTAAATAATTCATCCTCAGGTCAAATAAAACATTATCTAAATATTTTTTCTCCTCCTCGGTAAGATTGCCCTTGGTTTTTTCTTGAAGTAATTCTAAAATATCTATTGAGTATTTAGCCTGTTCCAGGTTTCTCTCTACCTGTTTGGTTATTGGGTTAATCAGCTTTCCCATCTGCTGCAGAGCTGCGGTCTGAAACATAAAAACCAAATGGAAAAAAAGTTCTACTCTGGTCTGAGTTTTGTTTTCCTCGTTCATACTTATCTGCTTTATACTTGTTGTGACTATTTATTTCTTTTGCATCTCCTGAGCAAATTTATGGGCTACATCCAGACTGTGTTGTAAATCCATCATTTCCGCATCCACTTTCTTTAAAAGCCGGTTAAGATCGTAGTCATTTGACTCAGAGAGCAATTTTTTAATCCCCTTCTCTAACCTGGTCGCATCTTCTAAAAGCTCTTCAATTTTATCTGCTATGTTCATTTTAACCTCTATTTTAAAAATTTAAAATCAATTATATGCCCGTTACTCAATGCTCCTGGTTTTAACCAGCCTTTCAGAAACCCTCCTGATGTCTAAACGATATTGATTCATAACTACCTGGGCTACCTCCACCGGATCCAAGCCATAATCCTCTAATCCCTTCGTCTTAACCGGGGTGTTATGGCTGGAGATATTGATAGCCAGATGGATCTTGGTGGAAACCTTTGTCCGGGTAACTGTGGAGATAGTAAGCTTGGCATCCCCATCAAAGATGTCATCTCCCCATCTCTGCAAAATATCCCCTTTCAGCCGGTGATTGAGTTTATCCTTGAGGACCGATACTATAAGCTTCTGTTTCAAAATCGCCTTCTCCAGGTCTAAATCGAAATGTTCGACAACAAAATGCAGCATCTTCTCACTTCTTATCAGGGTTTTCTTCTTATAGTGATCAATACCTACTAAATATTTCTCCTCCAGTTCACAGGGACCGATGAAGCTTAGGATACTATCACCTAAAAGGTCAAAATTAGTATAAGCCCAATGGGAACAAAGCTGTTCCCCGGTGAATTTTACCTCTTCAGATACAAACAACGATTTCATAATTCCTCTCTTTTCCTACGGATCCATTTTTTGGAAAAATATATGAAATTTATCCGATATCCGCCAGCTTGAATTTATCTTTATATCTTTTAATAAATTTACTCCTCAAACATAGATTATCCTTTGAGCTTAAGTTTGGATCCTCCTGCACTATCCTGAAAGCCCAATCCCGAGCCTTGTATAGCAGCCCTAAATCCTCAGTTAAATCTGCAATTTTCAGATCTGGCAATCCGTGCTGTCTGGTCCCGAAGAACTCCCCTGGACCTCTCAATTTTAAGATCCGCTTCTGAGATTCTAAATCCATCTGTAGTTGAGGATAAAATCTGTAGTCTTTTTTTCGCCTCCCCGGAAATCAATTGGAGAGAAATTTCAAGATACAATAGGATTGCTCCTCTCCCCTGCCGATTCTCCCTCTGAGCTGATGAAGCTGGGAAAGCCCAAACCTCTCCGCATGCTCAATTAACATCAGCGTAGAATTAGGCACATCCAAACCCACCTCGATCACGGTAGTGCAAACTAAAATATCAAATTTCTTTAAGCGAAAATCTTTCATTATCTTTTCGCGCTCTTCTCTTTTTATCCTGCCGTGAAGCAAAGCTATTTGTCTGTGAGAAAAAACTTTCTCTTTAAGAAATTGATACCCCTCAGTTGCCGCTTTTAAATCAGCTTTTTCTGATTCCTCTATCAAAGGGTAAACGATATAAGCCTGTCTTCCTTTTTTAAGCTCCTCCTCTAAAAAAAGATAACCCTTTTCCGAGGAATGCTCCTCTAAAAGTCTGGTCTCAATCTTTTTCCTTCCTGGAGGCATCTGGTCAATTACCGAAACATCCAGATCACCATATACTGTCAGGGCTAAGGTTCGAGGAATAGGGGTGGCAGTCATAACCAAGAGGTGTGGTGATTTACCTTTAAGCTTTAAACTTAACCTCTGCAAAACTCCAAAACGATGCTGCTCATCTATAACCGCCAGACCTAACTTATTGAAATTTACCTCTTTTTGAATAAGGGAATGGGTACCTATTATGATCTTTGCTTCACCGGAAGAGATTTTCTCTAAGATTTTTTTCCTTTCTCCGGTTTTTACCGAACTGGTTAAAAGGAGTGGTTTTATCTTTAAAGGTTCTAAAAAGAAACTCAGGCTCAGATAATGCTGTTCAGCTAAAACCTCAGTTGGTGCCATTATTGCTGTTTGATAACCATTTTCCACTGCCATCAACATAGATAAGAAGTGCTACGACGGTCTTTCCTGAGCCAACATCCCCCTGCAAAAGCCGGTGCATGGCTTTTCCTGAGGAAACATCCTGATAAACCTCATTTAAAACCTTTCTCTGGGCAGGAGTCAACTCAAAGGGCAAACTTTGCATGAAAGTTTTGACTAATTCTCCGGGTCTGTGAAATATTATCCCCTCTTCTTTTATTTCCGATCTTTTTTTCCTCAGAGCTAAAAGAAGCTCCAAATAGAAAAGTTCTTCAAAAGCTAACCTTTTCCTTGCACTTTGGGCATTTTCTAAAGAAGCTGGAAAATGGATATTTTTCAAGGACCAGTCTAAAGAGGGAAGCTCAAGCTCTTCTCTCACCTCAGCTGGAAGTGACTCTGGAACCTGGGTCTGAAGATTTTCCAGAATAAAGCTTATGGTTCGGCGGAAGCCTCGACTATCCAGATAGAGATGTTTTAACTCTGAAGTCGAAGGATATAAAGGGATAATTCCTCCGGTATGGATCAGCTTCTCCCCTTTTTCCGAATTTGGATCCACAGGACCGGAGATTATCTCAAATTCCGGATGGGGCATCTGCAGTCCGTAGAAATCTCGTATTTCCCCTGAGGCAATAACTGTATCACCCTCCTTGAACCTGTTCTGGACATACCTGATTCCGGAAAACCAGACTAATTTTAAAAAATTTTTATGTTCTCTTATGATCAGCCAGTATTGGGGTTTTCTCCATCTTTTTATACCATAGGACTCAACTGTTCCCATAACTGTCGCCTTAGAGTTGACCTGAAGCTGACTTATGGGGGTGAAGGTGCTCCGGTCCAGGTATCTGCGCGGGATATGATAAAGAAGGTCTTCCACTGTTTTTATGCCCATGGAGTCTAACGCTTTCGCTTTAGTCGGACCTATCCCTTTTAGATACTGTATCGGGCTTTGAAGGTCGATCCGCTTAAGTCCACCCGGGGCAGATTTAGAATTAACTGACAAGGCAGTAGTCAAAGCCAACTCCCATAAAAAGATTTACCTTTTGAAAATTATATTAATCTTTTAACTCAACTCTGTCAAGTGGTTTTAGAGGGGTATCTGAAAAAGTCGAGCAGTTGCTCAATTTATTGGACTTTTTTTACTCAATGAATCGAGTTACTATAGATTACAGAACTCTTAGAACCCTTTTTTGGATTTGATCCAATGGAAAAAATTTTAAAAAATCCTAATTTTTTACTTGACAAATTAAAATTGGTTATATTATAATTATTTTAGAAACTTACGTAAATTAAAAGGAAGACCCGGGGATGGAATGGGCGGTGGGGTTAAAATATTTTAAATAAAAAAAGGAGAGTAAGAGAGTAATTCAGGAAGTTGGCTCTTAACTTTTATCATAACCCCTACATAAGGAGGTGACAGTAGTTTTGAGGGGGAACAAAACTGGAGGTAAAAGAAGGAGAAACAAGCCTGACAACACCCTTTAAACCTTTTAAAGAAAGGAGTATAAGTTTATGCTCAAGAAAATATCTTTGGTTGTCGTTCTGATATTTCTTTTGGGGAGTGTCGCCTGGTCAGCCAGTAAGTTAGTTGCCACCAGCGACTTAAGCCAAGCATCCCTGAATCTCTCTGCGGATGAGCCCTTGGGTGCAGTAGCAGTTGCTTTGCAATTTGCTGAGCCAGGTTCTGATGTTATCTGCACAAGGGCAGATTTTTCCAACGGGATAGCTGACTATATAACCGACGACGGGCAAAACGGAGTTAAATTCACAGCCATCGACAATGAAAAGAAGACTATCTTAGCTGTGGTGATACCATTCCAGGCAGAGGCAATTCCCAAAGGCGAAGGAGTTTTTCTGAATCTGGAATTCAAAGGTGAAGGAAAGGTTAAGCTGGAAGAGACCACTATATACCAGCAGAAAGGGATTTCCCTGGTGAATACCAAAGCAGAATATGTGCAATTCGACTTCAATCCGGTTGAGCTTGGCAGTCCGATGAAGCCGGTCCTTCCTAAAGAGTTTAACTTATCCCAGAACTATCCTAATCCGTTTAATCCTACAACCAACATCAGCTATGCTCTGCCTGCAAATTCCTATGTCAAGCTGTCGATTTATAACATCTTAGGCCAGAGAGTAAAGACTTTAGTGGATGGCGAGGAGCAGGCTGGGTTCAAAAATGTAATCTGGGATGGTAAAAACGACCGGGGCGAAGAAGTTAGCTCCGGCATCTATTTCTATCGGATACAGGCCGGTTCTTTCACCAAAACCGCTAAGATGAGCTTGTTGAAATAGTTTTTCTTCTTACTCATTTCCTTCCTGTAGTAAAGCCTCCCGCAGAAATGCGGGAGACTTTTTTTTAGACGATTTGGGTTGGACTGTAATACCTACCTTGCCCTCAAGGAGGGATATTTATTCTGAAAGTATAATAAGAAACCCACGTTGAGAGCAACAGGGGTTTACCAATTTAATTAGAGTTTATATTCAGTAAACCCGCCTTGCCCACAAGGCGGGATAAATGTTAGCAAGCCCTCTGCAGATAATACAAACTCGGTAACCTTACCTTGCCCGCAGGTGGGATAAATGTTTTTAACTTATATTCTTAAATATTAACCCTTGTTTTTTCGTAATAGATATTTATATTGAAAAAAGTTGAATGAATATCGAATTGATTGGAGGAAAGATGTCAAAAACTTGTGAAATTTGCGGAAAAGGTCCACAATATGGACACACTATCAGCCATGCCCATAAACTGAGCAAAAGGCGATGGATACCTAACCTGCAAAAAGTCCATGCCTTAGTTGACGGGAAAAGAGTAACCATTAGGGTTTGTACCAGTTGTATTAAAGCCGGTAAAGTGCAGAAGGCAAAATAAATACAGTGGTCAGTGTTCAGTCCGCTTGAGGTGGAGTGGCGAGTTTTACTGACCACTAATTAAGGAGGGGTTTTGACCCAGATTAGGATTTCAGCCAAGGAATTAGGTGCATTTGCTTTCAAAGATTCTTGCCCCCGTTGTTTATGGATAAAACTTCATTCTGCCAATAAATTACCCTACCAGATTTTCCCTGGAATTTTCAGCTCTATAGATTCCTATACTAAGAAGTTCATCAGCTCTTATTTTGAAAAATATGGATATTTCCCGGATTGGCTTCCCTCTCAGGAAGAGCTCACCGGTTTGACCAAAAAGCTTCACCATTCCACCTTTAATATCATAGACCAGATAACAGATATACTTTTGACCGGTGTCCCGGATGAAATCTTCACTCTAAAAGACGGTTCTTATTTTATCTTAGACTATAAGACTGCAAGATATACCGAAACCCAGGATATTCTTTTGCCCCTGTACGAAGTCCAGCTTAATGCTTATGCCTATATTGCTGAAAAAAAAGGTCTTTCACCCGTGAAAAATATTGCCCTGGCTTATATGGAGCCGCAAACCGGGCTGACCCGGGAAAATGTTGAAGAAGTGAAAACTGAGCAGGGATTTCTTTTGCCCTTCTCCGGAAAAATCGTTCAGCTTAACTTGAAACTCGACATCATCCCTGACCTTTTAAAAAAGGTCAGAAACTTATATGACCAGCCATCTGCTCCTCAGGGTAAAGCCGAGTGTAAAGACTGCCTTCTGCTGGACAACCTGATTAAAATTCTCAGCATAAATTGACCATGCCTCAAATCTCTGAGACCAAATATATCTGGATAATCTCCGACGGCTCCGGCTCAACTGCCGAAAGGGTTTTACAGGCAACTCTGGTCCAGTTTGGACAGAAAAATATCGTGGTTGAGCGTTTTCCCAGGGTATTAAAAAAAACACAGATACGGGAAATCGTTCAGAGGGCATCCAGGAGTAAAGGGCTGATCGCATATACTCTGGTTTCCCCGGAATTGAGAAATGAGATCGTGATTCAGGCAAACCAGTATAATCTCCCCACAGTTGATCTTTTAGGACCGCTTCTTACCAGTTTGAGCAATTTTCTTGCCTCACCCCCTGAAGCAAAACCTGGTTTGCTCTCAGAGCTGGACCATAAATATTTTAAAAAGATAGATGCAGTCGGATTTGCAGTAAAACACGACGACGGTCATAGGGTTCGCGACCTGAATGAGGCAGACTTGGTGATAACCGGAGTCTCCCGAACCTCCAAAACCCCTTTAAGCATCTATTTAGCTTATAACAAGGGGCTACTTGTAGCTAATATCCCTTTGATTTTAGGAATAACCCCTCCTGAAGAGCTTTTCAAAATCGACCAGTCAAAAATCGTGGGTTTAACCATAAACCCTGAGCTTTTGATAAAACTCCGCGAATCAAGATTGGCTCAATTAGTCCATCCGGATATAGATTATGCTGACCCCAAGCACATTGTAGCAGAACTAAATTATAGCCACAGGATCTTCCAGCAAAATCCCAACTGGCCCATAATCGACATCACCGGCAAAGCCATAGAAGAAATAGCCAATGAGATTTGTTCCTTGACGATTGATAAAACAAGTGGTCAGTAGACAGTAGGCAGTAGACAAGGGAAAAACTGGAGTGTAAACCTTTCCGAGAAGCGGAGACTATGTCTCGGCGTCCTACGGACGGGCTGGCTCGTAGCCTCCATAGGACAGGTTTACCATAAAAAACGCAGAGGGGCGGAGCTTGTCTCCGCCCGAATGCCTTAGAAGGTTATTTACTGATGGATTTGCTATTATCCGTCAATAACGAAATCCCTTATTGACGGATTTAATAGTTTGCGTCAATAATATGATTAATTATTGCAGGATATATTATTAGGGGTAAAATTTATTGTACACAGAAGATTAGAATGAGTGATTGGAATTGAAACTCTTTTCCTGAAAATAAAAAGTCCCCCTCACGGGAAACCTTTTAACGACCGGGAGACACCCCGATCCCATTTCAAAACTTTCTAATTATATTTACGGCAGAAAAAAGAAAAAGTCAAGTAGTTTTAAAAGAATTTTTTAAGTTATTGACCCAAAAGGGCTTGAGCGGAGATTACTCCAAGCCTACGCAATTGTAGGGTAGTGCAATATGAAAAACTTAGAAGCTATACGCACAAGATATCTACAGCAGGATAAAGCCAGACGCATAGGCGGCTTGGTGGCCAATCTGGCTCGTGTAGCATCTTTCTCTGATAAATCAGGCAACTTCAAAGCAGTGGAAACTTTAATAGAAGAGAGTAAATTTTTAATCGAATGGATAGCCCCTGATTTACCATTGGATGTGCAAACGAAACTAATTGAACTTCAAATCCAGCTCTCCCTCTGGCATCTCAAATTCACTGAAATATGTCAGAATCCTGAGTCGCTAAAGAACTTAATCACCCAAGCTTCCGCCTGGTCAAAAGAGCTTTTGAAATTATCGGGATTAATTGAAAAGAAGGAACTTCAATGAAACAAACAGTAAATCCGAAGGTATTTATAAGCCATGCAAGCGAAGATAAAGAACGCTTTGTTATAGACTTTGCAACAAAACTTCGAGAAAAAGGTGTAGACGCTTGGCTTGATAAATGGGAGATGAAACCAGGAGATAGTTTGGTTGACAAAATTTTTGAGGAAGGTATAAAAGGAAGTGAGGCTTTCATAATCATCTTATCCAAAAACAGCATTAACAAAAAGTGGGTTAGGGAAGAATTGAATTCAGCTGTAGTTCAAAAAATAGAAAAAAGCACAAAATTAATCCCTGTTATTATTGATGAAAGTATTGAGGTTCCGGTAAGTTTAAAACATACTGTTTGGATAACAATAAAAGATTTACAACATTATGTAGAGGATTTTGAACAACTACTTCTATCGATTTACGATATTGTCCAGAAACCTCCATTGGGAGAAAAACCTAAGTATGCAACTGATATAGAGATTATACCAGGTTTCAACAAAACCGACTCATTAGTATTTAAGATTGTTGGAGATATTATCTATGAAAAAGATTATATCGGAAGATTTCTAAGTTGTGGAGAAGCAATAGAAAGAGCATCTAAGTTTGAAATCCCAAAAGAAGAAGTTATTGACTCCATAGAAATTTTAGGGTCAAAAGGTTTATGGGAAATAATGTGGGTATCGGGTGGAATAGAGGTATCTACAATTGCAATGACTCCTTATAGTTTTGTAAAGTACTGTGAAAATTTCGTAGAAGATTTTAATAGAATATTTAAAAATATCATATCAGCAATTCTTAATGAAGGTTTGTATATAGATGAAGAAATTACATCGAAGGTAGGATGCAAATCAGTTATAGTAGATACTCTTTTGGATTATTTTCATGATGTAGGTTATATTGAACTCAACAAATCGCTTGGAGGACCTAGCCAAGTTGTTGAGATTACTTCTTTAGGAAAAAGACAATTCAGGAATATATTAGAAGACGAATGAATTAAACATATGTCTATTCGACTACAAATACCCTCTGTAATTAGAAAATACTCAAAATGTTATTTTTTTAACAAACCATCTTCCCTCTATGATACTCTCTAAGCAAATTCTCTTTTTATAACCCCCCCTTCACAATCTCCCACGGAAACAAATAATCTTTTGGTTTTTCTTTAAAGGCTAAGAATTCCATCTCTACTCCTGCTTTCCTAAAAGCCTGTGCCAGAGGCAGGTTTTCTTTGATATGGTAATAAATCCCCATCCCTACTTTCCTATTCCCCTGGGATAAAACTCCTTGCAGGGTTGCTTCTTTTATGCTTTTCTTTTCAAATTTAATCCCTTTCAACGCTCTTATTCCATCTGAGATTATTTTTAATTTTTCCCGCAGGGATTTTTCAGAGTCCATTGGTGCCCATTGGAAAGGAGTAAAGGGTTTGGGAACAAAAGGGTTTATGGAAAGGATGATTTGTCTTTTTTCGAAGACTCTGAGCGAAGTCAAAGAGCGGGTCTCCCCTACATTTTGGCGGGAGGTCATAAAGACCTCCCCTACATCTTTAATCAAATCCACAATCCCCTTAATATCCTCTTTTTTCTCAAAAGGAAGTCCAACAATAAAATAAAGCTTCAGCTTCTCCAAATTTTTCTCTTTGGCTAACCGAACTGCATTTAAAACATCTTTGCGCTCTATTCTTTTATCAATTATCTTCCACATCCTTTCAGTCCCGGCCTCAGGAGCAAGTGTCAGTGTTTTAAGTCCGGATTTAATCAGAATATCTAAAAGATTTGAAGTAACTTTATCTACTCGCAGGGATGAAATCCCTATTTCATATCCTTTTTGATATAACTCAGAGCAAAGCTCCTCCAGAAAAGGCAGATCCGAGACCATCGAGCCTAAAAGCCCGACAGATTTTGCTCCTCCAGCTATATTTTTCGATCTCAGAGATAATCTTTTCCTTTGTATGAAACCTGAAAGGCTTATAAATCTGCCCGACTGCGCAGAATTTGCATTTCCAGGCACATCCCCTTTCGGTCTCAACTATGAACATATTTTTAAAGTGAGAAAAAGGAGTAACAATCGAAGAATAAGTCTCAAGTTTTTCAAGATTAGCTTTTCGCCTTTCGATTTTCGCAGGAAATCCCTTTTCAATTTTATATTTCTTTAAAAAACCTTTTTCATCATAAACCGGCTCGTAAAATTCGGGAATATAAACACCTTTTACCTTAGTTAGCTCTAAAAGGAGCTTTTTCCTGGGATAACCTTTTTTAAAAATCTCAGCCATCTCAATAATCCCTTGTTCTGCTTCACCGATAAAGACAGCATCGAAAAAGGGTGCCATAACCTCAGGATTCAAAGTAACAGCCACTCCACCAGCCATGAGAAAAGGATGGCTCTCATTTCTATCCTTTTTTAATAGAGGGATTTTTGCCTGCTTTAAAATCTTTAAAATATTCAGATAATCTAACTCGAAAGGGACCGAGAAAGAGATGATTTGAAAGAAATTCAAAGGGTCACCTGATTCCAAGGTTCTAACTTTATCTTGAGGTTTATAATCGAAAAGAAAGAATCTTTCGCAGGAGACGCCCTCAATCTGATTTAAGATTCTATAAATCGATTGAAATCCTAAATTAGCAATCCCCACTTCATATTTATTGGGAAACCCTAAAGCCACTCTCAATTGATATGAGCTTTTGATTATGGTTCCCTTTTCCCGGGATAGAATCTCTTTTCTTATCTTATCGAATTCTCTCATCTTTTCAAACGATTAGAATCTCTCTCCCTCTGGGGTAGCCGCAGACTTTATATCTGCGTAACTCCGCAACCTAAAGGTTGCAGCTACCTTGTGATTTTCATTTATCCCTCCCTTCCAGGGAGGGACAAAGGGAGGGTGATTGATTTTCATAACACATCCCTCTCTCTCCGCCTCTGGCGGGATTTTCAACCTAACCCTCTCCCACAAGGGAAGAGGAAACTATGTACCGAAGGGCTTGATAAATCAAGCCCCTACAATTCTTCTTGTCATTCTGAGGAAGCGTAAGCGACCGAAGAATCTAAAGATTCTTCGTCCGCCTTTGGCGGACTCAGAATGACATAAATAACTATATAAGACTTCTTGAACAACCAACTACTATAGACTATTCTTTTATCTCTCTTCTAAAGTTTAACATCATAATTATAAAAAATAAAAAGTGTTTCTCCAAGAAAATAAAACGTCCGGGATAAACCCGGACGCTACGAACTGCCCTCATGTTTTTTTGTAGGGACAGAACATAGTTCTGTCCTCAAATACAAGGGGCGGGTTTCAAACCCGCCCCTGCCTAAGCGACCAAAGGGAGTGTTGAAAAACTAGAACCGAGAGAGTGTCATTCTGACCCCGCCAATGGCGGGGGAAGAATCTATGCGTGAATCAAGGAGATTCTTCGGTCACTGCGCTCCCTCAGAATGACAGGGTTGGCTTATTCAACAGTTCCTGAAAAGTCGCACTACGAAACACAAGTTTTTACAAACTCACTGAAATCCTGTATAATCCACCCTCCCTATCAATCACCATTGTCAGCCTTCTCTGTTTTTTAATATCACTCATCGCTTTCTTATAGTCATCCATAGCATTAATCTTCTGATTATTGATCTCCCGGATAACATCACCCTCCCTTAAACCCAAACTTTCTCCCCTGCTATTTTCCTGAACTGAAGTTATAACTACCCCGGCTCTACTTGACAGATTCAGCTTGTCAGCCAGCCCTGAAGTGATTTCCGAAACCGTAACCCCTAAAAAATCCTCTTTCTCTTCCGAAACCTTCACTGCAGGCTCTTTCTGAGCTGAAAGATCTATTTTCAAATTCTTTTTATCTCTGACCAGAGAGAGCTCAAGTTTATCTCCTGGCTTTAACAAAGAGATAAAGTCCTGAAAATCGGCTTTATCCCTGACCTTTTCGCCATTAACTTCGGTTATCAGATCCCCTCTTTTAATCTTGGCTTTTTCTGCCGGGCTACCTACATCCACCTCTAAAACTATAGCCCCTTCCTTTTCTTCCATATTTAAAGACTGAGCTAAAAGCGGAGTCAAGTCCTGAACTCTTACTCCCACCCAGCCTTTAACCACTTTACCTTTACTGATCAGATCAGAGAGAATATTCTTGGCCCGGTTTACAGGTATGGCAAACCCTATCCCTTCTGAGCCCCGGCTGGTAGTGAAAATAAAAGTGTTTATGCCTATTACTTCCCCATCCGCATTTACCAGTGGTCCCCCGCTGTTCCCCGGGTTTATTGCCGCATCCGTCTGAATCATCTTTCTATAGACCCTTTCCTCCCCTGTCCCTCTTTTCATATCCCGGTTCAGAGCACTGATTACCCCTACGGTAACCGTAGGATGAGGATCATCTAAAAGATAACCAAAGGGATTACCTAAGGCGATGGCCCATTCCCCGATGATCAGACTATCTGAATTTCCTAAGTTTGCATAAGGGAATTTATTACCCTCTATTTTAATCACTGCCAAATCAGAGGTGAAATCCTGTCCCACTAACTTTCCTTTAACCTCTCTTCCGTCCGGCAGAGTAACTTTAAGCTCATCTGCATCCCTGACCACATGCTCGTTTGTCAGGACATAGCCGTCCCCGCTTATTATTACACCTGAACCCAGGGAATAGACCTTCTGTTTATATTCCCTGGGCTGAAAGTACCTGCCCCAGAACTCATCGAAGAACTCATCTCCGAAAGGGGATGAAAATGGCGATTCCCTTATCGTTCTGGTCTGTACTACGCTTATAGATACAACTGCCGGGCCGATCTTTTCTGCGGCACGAACAATGGCATTTCTTCTGGTTTCTGTGACTTCCTCTTGAAAATCAGTGGTCAGTGGTGAGTGCTCAGTGGTGAGTAATTGACCACTGGTCACAGGCAACTGATCACTATTTTTGTCTCGATAGGTATATAATACCGGTTTTATACCTTTTGACCAGAATAATCCTAGACCCGTGCCTATAAAGGCTCCGGCAAGAGCTAACAGAAAAACTATAATATAGACAGTTTTATTGACTCTATCCACAGACATAAATTCACCCTTCTACTTAAGTAGGTTATACAAACAAATTTCTAAAAAGTTCTGACTGTTTTTGTTTTGTTCTTTACTTTTTACCTTTTAGGTATTTCTCCGGCTCCTTATCGAACTTCTGCTTGCAGACAGGTGAACAGAAATAATAGATTATCCCTTTGTATTCGCTTCTGGCAGAAGCTTTTTTCTCGTCTACTTTCATCTGGCAGACCGGGTCTATTGCCATAAAACCTCCTTGAAAATTATACGAAAGTAAAAGCTCTTCTCAAATCCTCAATCAGATCCTCAATATTTTCTATCCCTACACTCAAACGAACCAGATTATCTGATATACCCAGCCTTTTCCTTAATTTTAATGGGATGGAGGAATGGGTCATTAAGGCTGGATGGCCAGCTAAAGATTCCACGCCACCTAAACTTTCAGCTAAGGAAAACAATTTTGAGTTCTTGAAAAATCTTCTAATCCCAGCTAAATTGCCTTTCAACTCAAAAGAGACCATCCCGCCAAAACCACTCATCTGCTTTTTAGCTAAATTATGCATAGGATGGGATTTTAATCCTGGATAGAAAACCTTTTTCACTTTTTTATGACCGGATAAATATTCTGCCACCTCGACTGCGTTAGCCTGATGCTCTCTCATCCTAACGGACAAAGTTTTTAAACCCCTTAGAACCAGGAAGCAGTCAAAAGGTCCAGGGATACCTCCAACTGCATTCTGGCAGAACTTCATCCTTTCATAATATTCAGGATTGGAGGTAACCATTGCACCCCCAACTAAATCGCTATGCCCACTTAAATATTTGGTACTGCTGTGCACCACAATATCTGCTCCCCAGAAAAGCGGTTTTTGAAAGTAAGGGGTGGCAAAAGTATTGTCCACTGCTAAGATCAGATTATATTTATTGGCAAGCTTGGAAATCTTTTTTAGATCGATTATCTTTAAGAGAGGATTAGTCGGGGTTTCAACCCAGACCATCTTTGTATTTTTTTTCAGCCCCTTTAAAAGATTTTGAGGATTGGTCAAATCAACATAGGAAAATTCAAGAGCATAATCTTTATAAACTTTCTCAAATAATCTGTAAGTCCCGCCATACAGGTCATCGCAGACTATGATATGGTCTTTTGCTTTCAATAAATTCATAACGGTTGAAATAGCCGCCATCCCGGAGGAAAATGCCAGGCCAAATTTTGCCTCTTCCAGAGAAGCCAGGCATATCTCCAAGGCGGTTCTGGTAGGATTTGAGGTGCGGGAATATTCATAACCCTTATGCTTCCCTATACCCCTTTGAACATAGGTCGAGGTCTGATAGATCGGCACGATCACTGCACCTGTGGCTTTATCCGGCTCCTGTCCTGTATGAATAGCTTTAGTTTCGAATTTCATATTATTGATTATTATTATTCCCCCTTTTTAAAAAATCAAATATTTATTATTTCAGATTTAATCCAAGAATCCGTTATCCTTCATCCATTTATCTGAGTAGATTTTGCTCAGATAACGGGTGCCTGAGTCTGGCAGGATGACTACGATGATTTTATCTTTACCTGCTTCTTTAGCTAAATCCACTGCCACTTTTGCGGCTGAGCCGCTTGAGCCACCCGCAAAAAGACCTTCCTCTTTGGTCAGTCTTCGAGCCATTAAAAATGATTCCTTATCGTTCACCTGATAGATATCGTCTATGATGGAGAAATCAACGTTCTCCACTAACATATCCTCCCCAATCCCTTCCACCTTATAGACCTTGGGCTCGATGAGTTTTTTATACTTGAAATAATCGTGATAAACCGAGCCGACTGGGTCAACTGCTATGATTTTTAAATCCGGCTTTTTCTCTTTTAGAAATTTGCCTGCCCCGGACATAGTCCCGCCGGTTCCAATACCTGCCACGAAATAATCTATCCTCCCTTCAGTCTGTTCCCAGATCTCCGGTCCGGTGGTATAATAATGAGATTCTGTATTTTTTAGATTATGATATTGATTCAGGTAAAAGGAATTCGGAGTTTCCCGGGCAATCCTTTTCGCAGTCTCGTAATAGCTTAAAGGTGACTCCGGAGGAACGTCCGTAGGAGTTACAATCACTTCAGCCCCAAAAGCTCTCAACAGGTCGATCTTCTCCTGGCTCATTTTATCCGGAATGGTAAAGATGGCTTTATACCCTTTAATCGCAGAAATAATAGCCACCCCCACCCCCGTATTCCCTGAGGTATTTTCCACGATGGTTCCACCCGGCTTCAATAGCCCTTTTTTTTCGGCATCTTCTATAATATAAAGAGCCATTCGGTCCTTGACACTTCCACCGGGATTCATAAACTCAACCTTAGCTAAAATCGTAGCTGAGTTTTCGTTTACGATTTTCCCTAGTTTAACTAACGGAGTATTTCCTATAGCTCTTGATATATCAGGAATAATCTTCATTTATGAAGTTAGAATCTTTTAGATGGAACGGTTGGGACATCTCCTGAAGACCGGCATGTTCTTGGAGCTTTCCACAATTACCTGTTTTTCTATTTTTTGACCATTTCGCAACAGGAGGAGTTTAACTTTGGAGCCAATAGGAGATGTTGAGATCATCTTCCTGAACTCTAAATCATTTCTTACCTTTTTACCCTCACACTCTACAATACGATCTCCCACTTTTAGCCCTTCCTTAAGAGCAGGTCCATCCTTAAATACCTCAGTCACCAGAACCCCTGGCCCACCTTTGGAGAAAGTTTCTTTCCCCCTGGCACACCTTTTTTCGGTGAAAATACCTATCCAGCCCCTTTTCACCTCTCCATTTTTTTCAAGGATCTTCCCCACTATCCCACAGGTAGAGGCTGGCAGTATAAGGATTATACTCTCTTTCCCCTCTAATCTCCCTTCTGCCAGACCAATAAGTTCTCCTTCTGAGTTGAAAATTGGTGTTCCGCTTTGATAAGCCGAAAAAGGTGCGGATAAGACCAGAAGTTCCTGATCGTACGGGTCAACCCCTCCTATCCAGGAGGAACCAACAGTTCCCAGCGCTATTTGCAGCCCCTTGGAATAATTAGTGTTTCCTATTATCAGACCTAAGGTTCCATTTCTGATCTTCTCTTTTTTAGCTAACTGGACTGGCTTCAGGTTTCCCTTTTTGACCTGTATAAGACTTACATTTGTTTCAAAATCGCAATAGATATTGGCGATCTCAGAATCAACTATACTTTTACCATCCTGCAGTCTGATCTTAAGCTCGTCCGAATTCTGCAAAAGGTTTTCCGTAGTGAGGATAAAATTTTTCTCCAGGACAACCCCTGAACCGATCTTTTTTTCGCCATTCGTCAGATTAGTAGCTGAGATCGAGACCACTGAAGGTCCTACTTTTTCCATTACCTTATAGATCTCGGACTGGATTTTGTCTAACGGATTTTCTTTGCCGCATCCGCTAAAAAAAAGCAGGATAAATATTATCCCGCCTATTTTAATTGCAGGTGAGTTTAAAAAAAGCCTCATATTAAATCCAATGCAATATGTTTCTGTGTTACCTTACTTCTGGCTGACAGTATAGATGGTCATAAAACCATCATCGCTGGCAGAGAGAAGCTGACCCTCATAAACTATTAGGTTATTAACTAGATTCCTGGAGGAATATCCTTCTGATTTTGATAGAGACGAGAAACCAAAGGCGGCAAACATCAAAAGCAAAAGAGAAAAAACATAAGCCGGAATCGGTCCTAAGAGAGGGGTTTGTAATAAGGAGAAAAGAAAGTCCAGTTTCTCACGGAAATAGTTTCTCAATTCCAGGAGCGGAGGATAAGAGCTCAGCTTTAAGCTGAACTTTTCCCAGTAGTTCTCCGGCGGTTTAAAAATCAGAGTCTTTTGTAACAAACCCAGAGTAGCTTTATAATCCTCGAACTCCTTGGCACACTCTGGGCAGTTTTTTAAATGTTCGTGCAGAAATCTTTTTTGAACTTCACTTAGATCTGAATAATCTAAGAAAAAATCTTTAGCTTTTTTACATTTCATATTTGATCCCTGCTTTCTCCAAGATATTAGGGTGATGTTTTATCAGCTCATCCCTGAGCTTGGCTCTTGCCCGGTGTAGATACCATCTCACCGTAGCTTGAGGCATCCCGGTTATTTGAGCCACCTCCTTTATATCCAAACCTTCTATATCTCTTAACACAAAAACCGACCTCTGCTTGGGGTTCAAACCATTAAGGGCATCATTAATTGCCAGGCGAACCAGCCCTCTCTGGTATACTTTTTCGACATCATTCTTTTTTTCCTTTAGTTGCCCGATTATATTATCCAGTACCTCGAATTTATGTTTGCGAAATTTCCTTATAAAATCGATGGAGGCGTTAATGGTTATGCGATAAAGCCAGGTAGAGAGTTTCTTAGAAGTATCGAATCTATTCAGATTTTGATAGATCTTCACAAAAACCATTTGAGAAATATCTTTAGCATCCTCATAATCTCCGATCATGCGATAAGCTATGCCCGCCACCTGAGCTTTATATTTTTGCACTATCTTCTGAAAAGCTTCCTGATCTCCTTGCTGAGCTTTCTTGATAATATCCAAAAGTTCCTGTTCTTCCTTAGCTCCAGCTAAGCTTTTCTCTCCATCTCTGGCTAGTTTTTCATCCTTTAAATTTTCAAAGGACATATATGCTTCCTATTATAAAATACGATTTCATTTAAATTGACGTTTGGTAACTAATACCGTTTATAAAATCTATTTTGGGAAAATCCTCATTCCCTTTCTCTCAAAAAGAGATGAAGTTATTCCCATATTTCTCTTTTGTTCGTCCTCTTTGTGGACCTTAAGGCTCTTATCCGTTAATCCAAGACCACAGGAAGGGCTCCCCTCCTTTAACCAGGCAGAACTGATCTTAAACCTTTTAGCAATTCGAAAAGATAAATTAGCACCTCTGGAGAAGAATTGGCTCAAATCCTCACCGGAGACAGAAACAACTTTTTTTCTACCAGAACTGTATTCTATCATAGCTGTTTTTCGTGGAGTAGATAAACCACTTAACTGCTCCGGACAAAGAGGTATAACCTCTCCCTTCTTCACCATTTGAAAAATCTTTTTATCCAGCTTAGCTTCTCCATTATATCTACATCTGACCCCAGCCAGACAGGCTGAAACAACAAATTTCAAAACAGTCATACCCAATCCAGACTAAAAAAGCCTTTCAGGAAAGGAAGTCCACAGGATTTAAAAAAAAGAATCTTAATATCTTCCACCCCAGAGATATGATTGTGGATTTACCGCCCGCCCTTTTAGATGAACTTCATAGTGCAGGTGAGGACCAGTCGAATACCCGGTATTCCCCACTCTTCCTATTATCTCGCCTCGTTCAACTTCTTCTCGACTTTGGACCAGGATAACAGAAAGATGTCCATAGAAGGTTTCATACCCATTTCCATGGTCTATAGTTACAAGTTTTCCCAATCCTTTTTGCCAGCCAACAAAACTTACTTTCCCCCTGGCTGGAGCTATAATCGGGGTTCCAACATCTGCTACTATATCCAACCCCTGATGTAACCCGATCTCACCTGTAAATGGGTCTGGCACAACTCCAAATCCCCGGCTGATATATCCATCAACCGGATAGATTGAGGGGGTATGCTCCAAGAGCTCTTTTTTCTGGTTAAGATTTTCATAAATATATTCAAACCCTTCTTTTTCATCCCTGATTTTATCGATTAACCTATCAATATCCCTTACTTTATTCTCTGCATAAAGAACAGTATTATCTAAGATAATCTGATCTCTCTCGGCAAAGTCGCTGACTCTCGATGGCTTAGGGCTAAAAAAACTCCTGATATTCTGCTCCATATAACCTAATTCATTAATTTCCGTGCCTAATTTACCCAAGAAGAATTCGAGATCCAGAAGCTTGCCAGCTAAAATCTTGTTTTCAGACTCCAGTTTAATTGCCTTAACCTGATCAACCCTCTGTCCAAAATAACCTAAGAAGCTGAAGCCGATCGAACCAATTAAAAGGAAGAGGCTAAAGCCTAAAAAATAGACCAACCCTTTGGATAAAGACTCTGTTAGGAGTCCAATAGTAACTTTTAGTTCAGAATATAAAAAATTTAAAGGCTTTCTCATCTTTAGAAAACTTTTGGGATTAACTTATATATTAAAAGGGGAATTGTCAAGTTTTATTTTATCAGAATATATTCCCTTTTCAGAATTTTATTAACCACGCGGATAAATTTGTCTGAGCTTAATGCTTGAAGGGTATATATATGCCAGCAGGTTTTCTCTGGTAATTTGGGGCTGATTTTTTTCTTCTTATTATTCACTTATTTTCTCCTTTAAGCCCAACCCGTCTAAATTTACTTAAAGTATAGAGCAATCTTTATGCCCAAGCAAGAGGGCTTTGCCCAGGAACTTTTGCCTCCTAATTCTATAACTTTCAGTGAATTAAAGGAAAGAGGGTTTTAAAGAGATAATCAGGTGGATTTTTCCAAAAAAAAGTATTGTCTGAAGACAATATCTTATTGTTTTATTCCTACAATTGAATCTGGATTAAAAGAGCTGCGGGAGTATGATAAGTCAAGCCCTTATAATTTCTTTCCACATAAAAAAACAGGGACCGGAGCAGAACCCCTGCCTGAAACCGATAGTTAATTTACAAGGCGGACCTAATCATCCGATATAGTATTTATGTTAAAACTTTTTTATTTGTAATTCAAACAGGGTTTTACTATCTTTTCTGAAACCTGTATTCTTTCTTAACGTATGATAAAAAAGAAGGCATTGGTAGTACGGGATGACCAGACTTTGATCAAGGAAGCTTTAGAGGGGAATCAGAAAGCTTTCAAGCTCCTGATGGAAAGGCACAAAAATGCGGTTCAGCACATAATATTAAAGCTGGTTCACAACTATGATGAATCCCTGGACTTGGTTCAGGAGACTTTTGTAAAAGCCTTTGGCTCCTTGGCAACTTATAAAACAAAATATCGCTTTACCACCTGGCTCTACCGGATTGCGGCTAATTGTTCCATCGATCATCTGCGCCGGAAAAAAATCGAAGCTTTCTCACTGGACCAGCCCTTGGAAACTGATAAAGGTAAATTAGAAATAGAAATACCAGACCGGACTTTTGATCCGGAAAAAGATTTAACCTTAAAGCAACAGGAACTTTCAGTTGAAGAAGCCATCGCCTCACTGCCCGGGAAATATAAAGAGGTTATCTTGTTGAGACACAAAGAGGACAAATCGTATGAGGAAATCTCAGCGATTTTACATCTGTCCACAGGTACGATTAAAGCTCGAATCTTCAGAGCCAGAGTCTTATTAAAGAAAAAACTCAAACATATGAGATAGTGAAAATATGAAAACAAAACTAATACTTTTCTGGCTTTTGATCTCAGGGGTTTTATGCTCTTTTTACCCTGATTTTCTTGAGGCTAAAGAGTTTAGCTTCCCTTTGCAAAAAGAATTCGTCCTGGAACAACCCCTGACCCTGGAAGTCGAAGATCCCAGAGGCGAGATCGTCCTCGAATCACATAACCAGAATAAAATCGTAATTCAAGCATCCAAAATAGTAGAAGCTAAGAATTCCAGGGAAGCAGAGGAGATTGCTCACAAGATTCAAATGGATATTGAAAAAACTGGCGCTTTGGTTCGGATAAAAACCAAATATCAAAAAACTGAAAGGGGAAATTTCTGGGAAAGGCTCTTCACCGTGAATAGATCAGTGGAAGGATATGTCAGTTATCGCATCCTTGTACCCAAAAATATCCGGGAAGCAGACCTTTCAGTTACCAGTGGAGAGATAAGGGTTTTCTACCTTAATGGCAAGTTGAGTTTGTCCTCTACTTCCGGGGATATAGAGGCTACTGGAATAGAAGGAGAGTTTTCTTCCTCATCTACCAGTGGAAATATCCAGCTTAAGGACGTAAGTGGCAAAATCAGCCTGGAAGGGACCAGCTCAGATATTGAGGTAAAAAATCTAAAGGGAGAACTCGGCATAAATTGCACCAGCGGTTCTGTGGTCATTGAAGAGCTTCAGGGTTCTCTTAACTGTTCACAAACCTCAGGCGATTTAGAAGTTAAAGGACTGAGCGGAGATATAAGTGCAACCTCTACTTCGGGAAACCTGTGGATTGAGCAAAATCAGGGCAGTTTGGACCTGAATACCACCAGCGGGGATATCGAAGCTAAAACCCAGATATTATCTGCAAAGAATTACTATCTGGAAACTACGAGTGGGGATATCGATCTCTATATTTCCAGGGGAGCCCAGGCTAACCTTAAAATCGAGACTACCAGTGGAGAAATCAATATGGATATCCCTATGGTCTTGAAAAATGCAACCCGGAATTCCCTTTCCGGAATCTTAGGCTCAGGAGGGGGAAAGATAGAAGTTCAAACGGTCAGTGGTGATATAAACATAGAGGAGTATTAAAAATGAAAAGAATCAAAAACCTATCAGCCCTTTTAATTTTATTTTTATTTCTATTCCTTTATACGAATTTATGGGGTGCAGAACCAAAAAAGACAACTCCAGATACCACTGGTCAGAAAATCACCCAGATAAAAATAGGCGATGAAGGAATTACCATTAAGACCCAGGAAGGAAAAGAAGTTAAGGAGAAACCAGGAGAAATAATCCTGGGAAAAGAGGGGATAAAAATAATAACTTCTGACAATAAAGAAACCACCTCTGCTCAGATAAAGATTGAACTGCCTAAACATACTACCGTTGTGGAGCTAAATGGAGGTGATATTGTAAAATTCGGGAAAGATATTACTATAGACGAAGGTGAAAAAGTTACAGGAGACGTTGTGGCTATCGGCGGAAGTGTACGGGTAAATGGATTAGTTGAAGGGGATGTGGTTTCAATCGGTGGTAACATATTCGTCTCTTCCACTGGCATAATAGAGAAAAATGCCACCAGTGTGGGGGGGGATGTGAGAGAGATCCTGGCTCGACTATCAAAGGTGAAAGCGTAGGACTTGGTTTTCTTCCAGGAAAGCTTTTAGGGTTTCATACTGGCTCTCATTTCTTATGGGGTGTAGGTTTTATTTTCTCGCTTTTTAAAATTTTATTCCTCTTTTTCTTAGGGATATTGGTTTTAGCTCTAGCCCCGAAAAACGTCCAAAAGGTAAAGGATAAAATCACCAAGAATCCCTGGCAGTCTGCACTGATAGGTTTTTTAGGTGAGATCCTGATCCTGCCAGCATTCATCCTTTTGATCATTACTATAATCGGGATACCGGTAGCTATCCTTGGATTACCTTTAGCTATCCTTTTAGCAATGTTACTCGGTTATACCAGTGTGTCTCTGATAGTGGGTGAGAAACTTAGACAGAACACTAATATAAAACCTCAGACTCAGATGATGACTCTTATTTTAGGGATCTTGACATTAGAGTTTGTCCTCCTATTTGCCAGGTTCTTAAGGATCTTTTGGGGATTTTTCTCACCTTTCTCTCTTATTTTTGCGATAATCGGGTTTTTGATCACTTATGTGGCTTTTACAATTGGCTTTGGTGGAGCGATTCTAACCCTTTTAGGCACCCGACCAAAGGATAAACCGGTCCTGGCTACCCCTGCGCCGGCTCCTGATCCTGCTCCTCCTCAATCTCAAACCACAAATTAATTACCTAAAACTTCTAAATTCCTCTTGCTTTTTTACCGATATTTGAGTATAATCTACAATGAGGGGATTGCACTTTATATATTTACTTAATATATTTACTTATCAAAACACATAGAGGATAACTATGCAGGGAAAAAGAAAAAACATGGGATTTGTATTGCTAATAATTTTCTATGCACTCATTCTCCTGAATATTCAGGGTAACGCTTTGGCTCAGTCTTGGCTTAATCCTGAATGGAACTACCGGATGAGACTTACGATTAACAATCGGAGCAATTTACTTGGCCTGACAGATTATCAGGTCAAGGTTCGGCTGAACCACGCCAATTTTGATTTCACCAAGGCAAAGCCTAAAGGCGAAGATATAAGGTTTGCCGCAAGCGATGGAACTACTTTGATAAACCACTGGATAGAATACTGGAACAATATGGCTGAATCTGCATTGGTTTGGATAAAGGTCCCAAGTGTATCTGCTTCAGATTCTGCTGTAATTTATTTCTACTACGGAAATCTGAATGCCAACAACTTCAGTAACGGAAAGGGGACCTTTGAATTTTTCGACGATTTCGAATCAAATTATTTAGCGGAAAGCGGATGGGGTATCAAAGCGCCTTTGCCTTTAGTTAAAGCGGATAATGCAACTGCAGTCTACAACAACCTGCTATATGTTTTTGGAGGGTATGACAGAGACCCGAATTGTGTTAAATATTATCTGGATGAGACCTTTGCCTATAATCCTGCAACTGATACCTGGACACAACTTAAGGATATGCCTACCGCTCGCTGGGGGCCAGTAGCAGTTGAATCCAATGGCTTAATTCATGTTTTTGCAGGAGAAGCTACTTCTGGTCTTACCGGCATACACGAAATCTATGATCCGGCTACCGACACCTGGAGAAGCTCTGCTCTGAAAAACCCCTTATCTATCCCGCAATATGGGGCAAGTGGAACTGTACACCCGGATATCATATATTTTCCAGAGGGAAAAGATGGGTACAAATATTGGATGGTATATACTCCTACTCCTCCACAATCAAGAGAAAATCCAAGCATTGTCAGGAGCCACGACGGGATAACCTGGACAGATGCCGATATCACAAATCCCGTAATTCCTTTAGGTACCTCAGGTGCCTGGAACGACTTGGAGAATCCGGATCCTGATTTTGTTTATGTAGCAGAATATGACAAATGGTTTATGGTCTGGAATGGAGGAAATGCAGCCACTAATAGCAGGAAGATAGCGCTGGCTTATTCTTCAGATGGTAAGAATTGGACCGAGTACAATGGAGCACCTGTTAACGGAAATACTAGCCCGGTAATACTATCTGGAGATGACGATTTTGGCCAATCCTGGGAGAGGTCCACTGGCGGGGTTTCTGCCACAAGCTGTCCGACTTTATTCTATGAAAACGGTACATTCTACCTTTACTATGTGGAGGAAGCGAGCGGCAATAACAGGGGTAGGGCTGGATTCGCTACCTTTACCTGGAATAATGTCACAAACAGCATTGAAAACTTAGTGCGTAATGCGGGGAATCCCACTATTATCCTGCCACAAGACAGTTATTTCAAATCAGGATGCGGGCACCTGGATCTCTCCAAAAACCCAAAAAATAACCTTTACTATATGTATGTGGTGAGAGAACTGGTGAGCTCTACCTCTTACGAACTGGCTCTTTTAACCTCCCCGGATAGAATATCCTGGACAAATCGAGGCACAGTTCTGCAGAGAGGGGCATCCGGCCAGTGGGATGATACCTATATCTACCGTTCGTCTCCAGTGGTTACCAGTACCGGTAACATATATTACTTAAACAACAAGATTAGACTTTATTACAGCGCTTTTAGGGGAGGGGATCCCAGAATAGGGATTGCAGACATCCCGGAAACAGGTCCACCTGAAAAATTCCAGGGTAATGGTCCAGCAGATTTGCCCGCTGGATTGGCAGACCAGGGTGTCATGGGGATAAAGTATGGTAACAAGATTCATCTATTCTTAAAGCAATACCACTATGAATACGACCCTGCTACTGACACTTATACTGCAAAAGCAAATGTTCCTACACCCAGGAGCTGGGGAACCTGTGCCCTGGTAAACGGCTTGATCTATGTAATAGGTGGTTATTCTTATGGCTCTCCCAGTGGTGCTACAAATGTAAACGAGGTCTATGATCCAGTCACTGATACCTGGACAACCAGAGCGCCTATGCCGGTAAAGAAGTATGGAACTCTCAGAGAAAACCCGGTTATAGATGGTAAAATCTATGTGACTCACGGGCGGGATGGAAGCTTTTTTCTCAATAATAATTATGTTTATGACCCATCTACTAATACCTGGTCAAAGAAATCTTCAGGTATAAATCCGAGAGATGGAGTTGGCTGTGGAGTGATAAATGACAAATTATACGTGGTTGGCGGAAGAGACATTTTTTCCTGTGCCGTAGGGAGAAACTATGTGGAGGGATATGATCCAGCCAATGATAAGGGTGAAGTATGGGTCCTCTCAGATATTAGTGCAATTAAAAGAGATACTCTGGCAAAATATGAACAAGCTTACGGTTTCCTTTTTAATAAGTCTCTCTCCGGAGATGGTATATCTGCACAGCATTATCACAATTTCACCACCTGTGCTGTGGATGTTTATTGGAATATCACGGATTATTGGGGATTGGCTAACTCCCAGCCGGAAGGGGCAATAGCGTTGACTGATAACGCGAGTGATGGATCGCTGAGTTACTTCAATAACAACGGTAGACCAGAGTTTAGCTGGTACAGAAGCTCATATGGATTTTTACAGACTGGTACTTGGAATACATGGTATCCTGTGACGATCATTTGGAATGGTTCAAATAGTAAGGTAATAATTAATGGGACAGAATATCCTGTATCAGCCTCAAACACAAATTCTAACAGAGTATTTCTTCGGGTAAATAAGATTACCCGGGAGTATTTCGACCTGGTCAGAGTACGTAAATACTCATCACCAGAGCCCGGTGTAGCCTTTGGCTCAGCTGAGTCTTCTAATCATCCACCAATCCTAACTCTCCGGGATACCTCCTTTTTCCTGTGTAAGCCAGAAACTACCTGCTTTAGTCTAATGACAACAGATCCGGATTCTCCTGAGGTCTTGACTCTTGAAAAGATTTTTGGCTCAGGCAATTTTACTCCCTTAACAGGACCTCCTCCCCTGAACGTCACTCACTGTTTCCTCCCGGAACCTAAAGATTCAACCTATCTTTTCGTCTTCAGGGTGACAGATTCAAAAGGAGCTTTTGTCCAGGATAGTTCTTTTGTCCATATTCATATAGATCAAAGCCCGATTTTAGCCCTTCCCAATGATATTGACACCCTGTTTTGCAATCTGGGTGATTCCATCTATGTATCTATAAGAGGGGAAGACCCGGATACAGGCGACACTCTC
Organism: uncultured candidate division Zixibacteria bacterium; assembly: GCA_963713865.1. Lineage (GTDB taxonomy): Bacteria > Zixibacteria > MSB-5A5 > MSB-5A5 > RBG-16-43-9 > CAZMZF01. Next base: position 365,983 of record OY970208.1, read on the forward strand.
AATTTAGAAAAAATCTTTTCAAAAGGAGTGCTTTTACCTTCTAACCCTGCTTTGGGGAGAGCACCTCTATTAGGACATTTCCTGTGGAAACCTGATTATTCAGATACTTCAGGTAACCCGCATCGGATTATCTTTAAACTCAAGGACCTTTGTGGAAAAGAGGTTCAGGATACATTACTTATAAGAGTCAAATTCAACCATCTACCAGTTCTTACTCTGCCTGCAGATACAATCTACAATTTGTGTAAGGCAGATACTATCTGTTTTGACCATATCTCCGCCATAGATTCAGACTCAAAAGATTCAGTCTTTATTCAGAAACTATCAGGCCCAGGAGGATATAATCCAGGCACAGGCATTTGCTGTTTCTTGCCTTCGTCAAAAGATTCTATTTACACCTTCATCTTTAAAGCCCAAGACCTCTGTGGAGCCTCAACTTTGGACACCTTTAACTTGACCGTACATTTGAATCGAACCCCGACTCTATCCCTTCCATCTGACACCTCTTACAAGCTATGTGCTCCAGGCGATTCTATCTTCTTTGAAGTTTCCAGCTCTGATCCAGGTAATTCTCTGAGTTTAACTAAACTTTCTATTGAGGGAGAGTTAAGACCAACTGATCCTGTTCTGGACCAAGATTCAGTCAAAGTGATTTTCGTCTGGAAACCAGATTATCCTGATACTCTCTCTAACCCTCATCTTTTGATTTTTGAGGTAAGAGATAATTGTGGAGCTTCCCGCACCGATACAATCCACGTCAGGATTGAATTTAACCATCTGCCAGTCTTAGTTTCTCAGGGCAGTAGTTACCACCTGTGTGATGATAGCACCATCTGTTTCAATAATCTGATCGGTAGTGATTCAGACCCGGATGATTCTTTAAGCTTGGAGCTTGTCTCAGGTCCTAATTGCCTCTTTTTAACTACAGTGCTAAGTCCAACTTTAATCACTGGTTTTACCTGTTTCCAGACCTCAGGCACTGATACAGTCTATCCATTTATCTTTGAGCTTGAGGACAGATGCGGAACAAAAGATGTAGATACAGTCTATATAACTGTTTCCCCACCAGCTAATCTTTTAAGAGGAGATCCGAATGGAGATATAGCTGTAACCGTCTCAGATGTGATTTATATCATTAACTATCTCTTTAAAAGTGGGCCACCCCCAGTCAACTGTCCAAAATCTGGAGACGTTAACTGTGACTCCAAGATAACTGTAAGTGATGTAGTTTATCTGATAGGTTATCTTTTCAAAGGAGGACCACCACCCTGTCCCTAACACCAGTTCAAAGGTTCAAAAGTTAAATAGTTCAAAGATAAAAACTAAAAAAGTAACGCCCGACCTAAAATCGGGCGTTTTTATAAGACCGTAGCGTCCGACCTATTTGGGTTTTACACCTGGACAGGGATAAGCCCTGTCCCTTCGATCTTCATCCAGTTTTTTTAGTTTTTTTAAGGCAGAAGAATCTTGTGCAGGTCAGATAGAAATTGCTGAGAAAAAATTCAAAATCTCAAAACAGAAATCAGCCCCGAACGCTATTTCGATGCCTCTTTCTTCATTTCACCTCCGGTGAAATTAAATTTAGAGGTTTTAGATGCCCATTAATTTGATAATTTCTAAACTGTAATTTATCTTGTAAAAAGATCTTGTCAAGCGAAAAATGTATGTGTTAATTTACATAACCCAAGAAAGACTTATTTCCCCCCTTTTCAATCTGTTAATTATAATTAAATAAGAATTTAAAATTTTTCTTGACACTATTTTTCAATAAACATATATTGAAACTAATTAATTTGAAAACCAAACTGGCTGTCCTTTCTGGAATTCTTTTAGGGATGAAAGGAGCTCCAATCCGATATTTCGCTTCATAAAAAGTCAGCGTATCTATCAGGAATAGATTTTTTTAATCAGTTTACCCTTTATAAACAAAGAGGGTATGGATAAGTTGGAAAATGTAAATGAAATCTTAATAAAAAAGGAGTAAAATGGAAGAAAAATCAGGTTTTTTAAAAACTCAGATCTGGTCAATAGTTCTTATCGTAATAATCATAGTAATGGGAGTTGAGATTCTCCTTTTAGTCCAGGAGAATAGAAAACTCCGTAATATACTTTCTCTATCCAAAGGTCCTTTTAAAATCCTCAACCCGGAGGAAAAAGTCCCTCCCCTTATCGGAATCAACCAGAGAGATGAAGAGGTCAAAATAGATTATCCTTCCTCAAAAAAAACTGTCCTTTTCTGGTTTTCTCCTGCCTGTCCCTCCTGCGAGGAAAACCTGGCATTTTGGAAAGAGCTTTATCAGAGACATAACTCTGAAAATTTGAGATTTATCGGAGTTACTCAGGCTGAAAAGAGTAAGGTTGAGGAGTTTACAAAGAGATTTCAGTTGGAATTTCCCGTTTTGATAATCTCTAATCTTTCACTCGTTGACCAATATAAGGTAGAGGTGATTCCCCAGACAATGCTCATCGATACCAACGGCATTGTTCAGAAAGTCTGGCCCGGACCTCTTTCAGAAAATTACAAAAAGGAGATAGAGGAGATGCTTTCCTCATCTCCAAAACCATAGAAAGGAGGTGAAATAAATGAAACTATTAAGAAAAATCAGAGTCGTAGTCTTGGTCTTGGCTTTAGCTGTAGTCCTCTGGGGCTCATTTTATATGACTGCTTATGCCAAGAGATGCCTTTTAATGTGTGTATTCGACCCGGTTTATGAATGTAAGGTTATATGCTACAAATAAGTCTAAATGATTCGTAAAAGGACCGGGCCTTTCGACTTAGAACAGATTCGTTCAGGATTCTGAAGAGAAGTTAAGGCTCTAAACTATACATTAGAAAGGAGGTGAAATAGATGAAACTTTTCAGAAATCTTAGAGCTTTTGCGCTCCTCTTTGCAGTGCTGGTTTTGGTCTTAGGATTCACTGTGCTTCAGGCTCCTAATACTGCCAATGCTCGTCCCCTATGCTGTTATAGGGTCTGCAGTCTTGTTCCACCATATCTTTGCTGGGATGTGTGCAAACCCTGTCCTACACTTCCCCCAATTCCTCCAGGTCCGTAAGACCCGTAAATGACTAACTGGTCTGAGGAGCAATGTCTTTGGGCGAGCAAGAAATTGCTCGCCCAGTACAAATTTGGAAAGTAAAGTTAAGACCTGAACTCAACTTTTAAAACTTAAGAAAGGAGGTGATATTAGATGAAACTTTTCAGAAATCTTAGAGCTTTTGTGCTCCTCTTTGCCATATTGGCCTTAATAACAGGATTTACTGTGCTTAATCTTCCTAAAACTGCTGATGCCTCCGGCGCATGCTGTTATTGGGTCTGCACCATTGAGGGACCTCCAGTTTGCTGGCACGTATGTCGTCCCTGCCCTAAACTGCCGTAAATTTACCAACAAGTATGAGGAGCTAATTCGAGCGAGTAAAATAAATTGCTCGCCCTATCATTTTTTGTCGGGCATATAAGCCGACGCTTCATCTAAATTGTCACTGTGAGAAGTCCGTAGGACGACAAGGCAATCTTTATATACTTGAGTTCGCTTTGCGACCCTGAAAGGATCGCACTACGTTTTACCCTTTCCTTTTCAAGGAGAGGGTCAGCGTGAGGTCATGGTAACGAAGAGGCAAGATATTTGTTCCGCCAGTATTATAAGGAAGTTTTTGGGGAGTACATTGGCCGTATCAATTAAGCATTATCATGAACGATGCCCTCCCTGTAAAGATTTAATCTTTCCTCCATTTTCCCCTTGCTAATTTTAATAAAATCCCTTTCTTTTACTTCAAGCATAGGGAGTGAGAATGGTCTTAAAAAAACTCACCTTTATCTTATTTTCAGTTGCAATTTTTCTTTTCTTAGCTTGCGGAAAAGGAGCAGATAAGAAAAATCCGGATTTGCCCTTTGACTTTACACTTCCGGATCTGAATGGCAAAATACATTCCTTAAAAGAATTCAAGGGGAAAATAGTTCTTTTGAATTTCTGGGCTACCTGGTGTCCTTCCTGTAAGGAAGATATTGCGGAACTGCTTTTTATCTATAGACAGTATAAAGATTCAGGACTGGAGGTGGTTGGGATCTCTTTGGATAAAAAAGGATTAGGGGTGGTAGATTCATTTGTTAAAGAGTTGAATATACCTTATACCATCCTTTTAGGTGATGAAACTGTGGTGAAAAGTTATGGAGGTTTCAAAGGAGTACCCACAACATTCCTTTTGGATAAGGAGGGGAGAATAGTTAAAAGATACTCCGGACAGATCAATCCGGAAACTCTTAGATCAGATCTGAAAGTATGGCTTGGAAAATAATGAAAGGAGCTTGTTTTGAAAAATAAAAAGAGTTTGGCCACTCTGGCTGTAGACTTGGGGGAGGAGAGGTTTTCCTTAGGGGCTTTAGCTGAGCCGATATTCCAGAGTTCCACCTTCGCTTTCAAGAACTCGGCCGAGTTAAAAAGATATCTTAAGGGTGAAAAAGGGCTATATTTCTATACCCGCTATGCTAATCCCACCATCGAGTTTGCAGAGAAGAAGATGGCGGTCCTGGAAGGCGGCCAGTCAGCTTTAGCCACCTCCTCCGGTATGTCCGCAATCACTACTGCCCTTTTAACCTTAGTCTCTTCAGGACAGGAGATCATCAGCACTTCTCCGCTTTATGGTGGAACTTATCATCTTTTCCAGGACCTTTTCCCCAGACTGGGAATAAAAGTCCATTTCGTGGATGCAGAGTCTATAGAAAAGGCTGAAGATTATGTTAATTACAAAACTAAGGTACTTTTCATAGAGACTCCAACTAATCCTAATTTGAAAATAGTGAACATCAAAGAAGGAGTAAAGATCGCAAAGAAGTTCGGGTTGACCTTCGTGGCGGATAACACCTTTGCTACTCCTTTAAACCAAAAACCCTTGGAAATGGGGGTGGATGTGGTGGTTCACAGCGCAACAAAATATCTGGCCGGCCACAGTGACCTTATCGCTGGAGTGATCATCGGAAAGAAAGATTTTATCACCAGGACAATTACAGTGATGAAGCTTTTGGGCGGATGTTTAGACCCTTTGGGAGCATTTTTATTCTTAAGGGGATTGAAGACTTTATCGGTAAGAGTTGAAAAACAAAATCAGAATGCTTTAAAGATCGCTCAGTATTTCTCAAAACATCCCCGGGTCAGAAAAGTCTATTATCCGGGCTTAAAAAATCATAGCCAGTATAATTTAGCCAAATCCCAGATGAAAGGGTTTGGAGGAATGGTTACCTTTGAACTTAAGGATTTGAATTCAGCCATAAAGCTTCTGGATAATCTAAAGGTGTTCAAAAATGCAGTCAGCCTGGGCGGGGTGGAGTCCTTAGCCTCTATACCGGTTTTGTCTTCCCATTACGGGCTGGACGAAACAATGCTTAAAAAATCCGGGGTAACTAAAGGGATGCTGCGTTTATCCTGCGGAATCGAGGATACAGAAGATCTTATATATGACCTGGACCAAGCCCTTAAAAAAGTAAGATGAAAGTCATAGGGGCAATTTCCAGATGGATCCATACTGGACATAAATTGCCCCTACCACTAAATATAGAGGAGGTCATTAGATCTCCCTTATCTTAATATTATGGAAGGCTAAAATCTTTAGGTTAAAAGCTAATAGCTATTTTCAGGAGATTTTATGGCAAAGAAAATATATTTCATCGATTCCCGGGTGGAAAAATTCGATTACAAATATAGCCTCCAGGGAAGGCTGGAAAAAGCTTTAGAAAGGATTGACCTTACAAAATATTTCTTCAGGGATGAACTGGTTCCCCTCAAAATGCATTTAGGAAATAGGGGAGGACACAATACCATCCGGCCTAATTTTGTCAGACTGGTAGCAGAGCAGATGAAGAAAGCCGGAGCCAAGCCTTTTGTTACTGATTCCTCCAGGGTGAAACCCTACGAATATTTGGAAGTGGCAAATGAAATGGGGTATAACCCGCTTTCCCTTGGATGCCCGGTTATAATTGCAGATGGAATATTCGGTTTCGATTCGGTTATGGTTAAAGCTGGAAAGATTTTGAAAGAGCTAACCATTCCCTCGGCTATCTATGATGCAAAATCTATGATGGTCTTATCCCATATCAAAGGACACATAGATTCCTCCTTAGCTGGAGCCATAAAAAATTTAGCCATGGGATGCGTTTCCCCTCAGCCTCGTAAGTGTACCTGGAAAGAGGGAGGTAGAGGAAAGATGCATTTTCAAATGACCGAGATAATGAGTTGGAATGAGAAGCTCTGTACCTATTGTTACATCTGCGCAAACAACTGCCCGGTAGGAGCGATTACAGTTAGAAAGGATTTTTTTGAAGTGGATAAGGAAAAGTGCTGGAGATGTGGAAGATGTGTCAAGGTCTGCCCGGAAAAAGCCTTATCTGTGCCTTCTTCGCATGAAAATTTCTCAGCCGCCTTAGCTGAGTCTGCTAAGGCAGTATTAGATACTTTTGAACCAGGCAAAGTTTTATATATCAACTTTATTTTAGATGTTCAGCCAGAATGCGATTGTATGGCAATCTCAGATAACCCCTTGATTCAGGACCAGGGGATTTTGCTTGGAGATGATATCGTAGCCATTGAGACTGCGACTATGGATATAATTGAAAATGCCATCCCCTTACCCCAATCCAAAGCTGAAGGGATAGAATTGAAAAAAGGGGAAGATATCTTTAGCGCCCTGCACAAGAAAGATGCCCGGACACAGATAAAGGAAGCAAAGAATTTGGGATTAGGGGAAAGCGAGTATTATTTAGAAAAAATATAAAAAAAGCTGGTAGCAGGTAGCTCGTAGCCTGTAGCCAGTGGCAAAAAACAGAAGCCCTACCTTGCCCTCAAGGTGGGGTAATTTAGTGAAAAATTGCCAAAACAATATAAAAACTATCTGATCTTACTCCTGGCAGTTACCTCCGTTTCCTGGGCCTCTATTTTCATCAAGCTCTCAGATGCACCATCCTTGATAATTGCCTTTTACCGGATGGGCTTGGCTTCCTTATTCCTTCTCCCTTTTTTCATCAAAAAAGGATTGACAGATTATAAGGTTTTAACCGGAAAGGAGATTCTACTCTGTTTTCTTTCCGGTATTTTCCTGGGATTCCATTTTGTAACCTGGATCTCTTCTTTGGCTTACACCTCAGTCTCTAGTTCAGTGGTAATTGTAGCTACTCAGCCGATATTTGTGGCTTTACTCACCCCTTTGATCCTAAAGGAGAAAATCGATCTGTGGGTATTTATAGCAATTTTAATTGCCCTGACCGGGATTTTCATCATTGCAGGTGGAGATGTAAAAATCGTAGGGGAAAACCTTAAAGGTGATATTCTATCTTTGATCGGTGCAATTATGGCTGCATTATATCTGACTTTGGGAAGAAGTATCCGGAAAAAATTGAACCTTCTTCCATATATTTTTCTGGTCTATTCTATCTCTACTGTGGTAATATTCATTTTCTGCTTATTTTCTGGAGTTAATTTCTCTCCAGTTACCTGGAAGAACCTTATCCTTTTTATCCTTTTGGCTCTGATACCCACCCTTATCGGTCATACCCTCTATAATTACATCCTGAAATATGTCAAAGCCCATCTAGTAGGGATGACTATTTTGGGTGAGCCTTTAGGGGCAACCCTCCTGGCTTTTCTGATCCTCAAAGAGATACCCGCCATCACTGTTTATCTTGGCGGGATTTTAATCTTCATCGGCATCTGGATAGCCGTTCTGGAGGGAAAGAGCTTTAGGTTAGCTGCAGCGTCCGGGTTTATCCTTGACGTTTTTTGTCTTATCGTAGTGCGACCCTTTTAGGGTCGCCAAGAATCGTAGGGGCACGTTGTCCTGCCATCGGCGGGATGCCCCTACTTTTTTCACACCAAATAGTCTATTAAATCCTCACGTATTATAATTAAATTGAGACTAAATCTCAAATATAAATTTATGAAAAAAGAAACTGAAATATTTACAAAATACCTGAAGACCAAAAAACTCAGCTTTACTAAGGAAAGGAAGTTTATCCTGGCTCAGGTTTTTGCTACAGATGGTCATCTGGAAGCAGATGAGATCTTTATGCAACTTAGAAAGGCAAAAAAGGATGTTTCCCGGGCTACGGTTTATCGGACTCTGGGGCTTCTGGTCGACTCTGGCCTGGTCAGGAAAGTCTATCTGGGAGAAGACCATATCCATTACGAGCACACCTTCGGGCATACTCATCACGACCATCTGGTATGCATAAAATGCGGCAAAGTGATTGAATTCTCGGATAAAAAAATTGAAAGACTTCAGGCAAAGATCTGCCAGAAAAGCCGGTTTCAAGAGATAAGCCATACCGTGCAGATTTTTGGTTATTGTAAAGATTGTAGATAGTTTAAAAAAACCTTTACCTCAGAGAATACAAAATGGGAAAAATCGATTTAACCCAACTGAAAGAGGGAGAAAGTGGCTTAGTGACGGAGGTTCAAGGAGGATACGGTTTAAATCGCCGTCTCGAATCTTTAGGAATAAGAGTGGGGAAAAAGGTTACCAAGGTAAGTTCCCAGCTCATGCGGGGTCCCGTTACCCTCAGGGTAGACAATTCTCAGGTCGCCATCGGTTTTGGAATGGCGATGAAGATCCTCGTGGAACTGGAAAAATGAGGGATTATTATCTATGTTTTAGATGAGATTGTTATTCTGAGGAGGTGGCAAATTATGACAAAAAGAAAATTTCGATGTTCTGAATGTGAACATACCTGGGAGATTGCTTATGGTGCCCCAAGACCATCTTTTTGTCCTCAGTGCAGAAGCGCAAACCTTCATCGGGTAGAAGAAAATAGAGGCTATGCTCGTAGAGACAGCAAAGGAAGAGGTCGTGACGGTTTAAGTGGACCTCCAGTGAAAAGGGAGATATAAAAATGCAAACCGATCATAATAGAAAAACGAATACGACAATAAAACTGGATAATGTTAAACATAAAATTGTGGTAATGAGTGGAAAGGGTGGTGTCGGTAAAAGTACCGTGGCTGTGAATCTATCGATCGCCTTTTCAATGCGTGGCGTTGAGGTTGGCCTTATAGACTGCGATATCCACGGACCGAGTGTCCCGAAAATGCTTGGCATTGAGGGTGAGCGCCTGCTCGGCTCTGAGGAGGGGAGTATACAGCCCGTGATTCTCCCGCCGCATCTGAAGGTGATGTCTATGGGGTTTTTGTTGTCGGATAGGGACTCACCGGTAATCTGGAGAGGACCGCTTAAGATGACTGCTATACGTCAGTTTCTGGAGGATGTGCGCTGGGGAGATCTTGAGTATTTGATAATTGATTTACCACCAGGTACCGGTGACGAACCGCTAAGCGTAGCCCAGCTTCTGCCCCAAATTGACGGCGCAGTCATTGTGACTACCCCGCAAGATGTGGCGTTAGTCAGCGTAAGAAAATCAATTAATTTCGCTAGAAAATTAAACATGCCAGTGATTGGGCTGATCGAGAATATGAGTGGGTTCGTATGTCCGCACTGTGGAAAATCTACACCTATATTTAAAACGGGTGGCGGAAAGAAAGCGTGTAACGACCTTGGTGTGCCATTTTTGGGCTGTATCCCGATTGATACTAAAATAGTCGAATGCGGAGACAGTGGCAAACCTTTTGTGTTAGAGCATGGGGATGCGCCCTCCGCAAAAGCGTTCAAGCAAATCGTTGATAGGATTGAGGAGTACCTAAACTTGAAGGAAAAACAAAAAAGAAAAGAGAATGTATGAAGATTCCAGAAGAAGATAAACCAGGCATGGGGTCTGAAGGGTTTTGTGTTTGCCCTAAATGCGGAGTGAAAATACCACATAGGGCAGGCATACCGTGTAGAGAAGAAAAATGTCCCACCTGCGGGATTAAAATGGTAAGAGAAGGTTCTTATCATCATCAACTGATTGAAGAAAACAAGAAAAAGAAATGAGGTAATGGTATTGAAACACTCCCACTGCTATGTTTGTGACCTGAATAACCCGGTAGGTTTGCGGGTTGCGTTCCACCTGGAGGATAGGAAAGCCGTGGGCCGATTTATCCCCCAGCCGGAACATCAAAGTTTTGAGGACGTAACCCATGGCGGTGTTTTGAGCGCTTTGTTGGATGCGGCAATGAATCGCATCCTGCTTTTCCATTCCGTAAAGGCGAAAACAGCAAGGCTGAAAGTTCGCTTTAAAAACGAAGCAAAGATTGGGGAGCCTCTCACCGTGATAGGTGAAGTTGTCCGGGTTAAAAAATTGTACGCCGTAACGAGAGGGGAAGTGAAAGACTCGCAGAACAACACTATTGCCCAGGGAGAAGCAATCTTTATCGTGCAGCGGGAATAGAGAGAGGCACATCGGTTTATCAAAGGTGAAAATGAGAAGTGTTATGACTACCAACTAATTGAAGAAAAAAAGAAAGGTGGTGATTAAAATGCCAGGTTTTGATGGAACAGGACCTTTGGGATTAGGACCGATGACTGGACGTGGAATGGGATATTGTGTGATGCCCCTTCCCCAGCCCGGAAGAGGCAGGATCCAGTATGGCTTTGCTGGGATAAGTGGGATGAAGGTGCCTATTACTTCACCCTATGCATTGGGGAGTCCCTATTTAAGTGGATTATCTTCCTATGTGCCTTTTCGGAGACCTTGGTTCAGGAGAGGGGTTGGTTGGGGTAGGGGACGGTTTAGATCTGGACGCGGCAGAATTTGTGGACGCTCGCCATTCGGTTGGTGGTAAAAGTTGAGATTAATGGTAAGACTTCGGCGTTCGCACTGATGTTTGAGGAATAAGGAAGCTTAGAATTGTCAAAGGAAATTGAAAAAAGAATGGGAAATGAAAAGTGAAAAGAAAAACCAAAAGATCTAAGGAGGTGATTGACATGCCAGGTGGAGATAGAACAGGACCTTTGGGATTAGGTCCAATGACAGGTCGGAGGGCTGGCTTATGCGCTGGTTATCCGGTGCCTGGGTATTTGAATCGCGTTTCTGACATAGGTTGGTTTGGAGTAGGCAGAGGTGGTTTTCCTCGGGGTGGTGGCAGGGGTCGCACCTTTGGTGGAGGTCGAGGACGGTGGTGGAGAAGTGGATTTTATGGGTATCCACCGTATGCACCAGCCTATCCTCAACCTACGGCTGAGGAGGAGAAGGAAATGCTTCAGGAGGAGCTCAGGAATCTGGAAGAAGAGAGCAAAGAAATCAGGAGCCGTCTGACAGAGCTGGAAAAGGAGGAGCCGAAGAAGAAGTAAGAAAAAAGGGAGGGAGAAAAACCTACTTTCCCCCTCCCTCATAAAATCAAAGAAAGGAGATATTGTGAAAGTTGCCATAACATCTCAAGGAGATAGCTTGGATGCCCAGGTTGACTTACGTTTTGGGCGATGTCCCTATTTCATAATCGTCGATCTGAAAGAGAAAAAAATTGAGGCTGTTCCCAATCCAGCTTCAGATGCTACAGGAGGTGCTGGCCCCCAAGCCGCCCAAACCATTGCTGATAAGGATGTAGAGACGGTAATAACCGGGAATGTGGGACCCAATGCTTTTAAGACGCTGAAAGCCGCGAATATAAAGATATTTCAGGGTGCTTTTGGAACCGTCAAGGAGACCTTGACTAAATACGAACTTGGGGAATTGGAGGAACTGTCAAATTCCTCTGTGCAGGGTCATTTTGGGTTAAGACAAGGCGAGGGAAAATAGAATAAGGAGCAAAAAATATGAAAATAGCAATTTCGACAGATGGTGAATATGTATCTCCTCATTTTGGACGCTGTCCTTGCTTCACTATCGTGGAAATGGAAGAAGGGAAAGTATTAAGCCAGGAAATAATTAACAATCCCGGACACGCACCTGCGTTTCTGCCCCAGTTTCTATCTGAGAAGGGAGTTAGCTGTATAATAGCAGGTGGCATGGGCGGACGTGCAGAGGGACTTTTTTCCGAACAGGGTATCGAAACCATAGTTGGAGTAAGCGGTCGAATAGACAATGTAATAGAGAAACTCGTCAAGGGGACGCTCAAAGGTGGAGAGAGTTTATGCAAGCCTGGATCAGGCAGAGGTTATGGAGTTGAAAAAAACAAATGTGATCATCCAGAACATCCCCATAATCATTGATCTTGAAACAAGGTGAACCATCTGGTGTTAGTTGAGGATTGAGTTAAAGTTTAAGAAAGGAGGAAAAAAGATGCCGAGAGGTGATGGAACAGGGCCAACAGGACAAGGTCCGGGAACTGGAAGAGGTATGGGAATGGGACGGGGTCAAGGGAGAGGGCGTATGGGAGGTAATCGTCCCGGAGCAGGTTTGGGTGGCAGTTGTATGTGCCCTTCCTGCGGAGCCAAAACCCCACATCAAGCAGGAGTTCCCTGCTACCAGCTTACCTGCCCCAAGTGCGGTGCGAAAATGACGAGGCAATAAAAAGGAAGAGCGATGCCTATCTATGCTTACAAGTGTAAGGACTGTGGCGCCCAGTTTGAGCTTTTAGTGGGCGTCACATCGGATTCTAACGAAATAAAATGTGAAAAGTGTGGCAGCAAGAATCTTGAGAGGTTATTATCAACCTTCGGACTGGGGAGTAGTTCGTCGAGCAGCTCTGCCTGCACCACCTTTACTTGACCGAGCAAATAATTGGGACTGGTCTAATCCCAAGAAGAGGCGAAGATGCCAATTTATGAGTATGAGTGTGAAGGGTGTGGGAAGGTAGTTGAGGTATTTCAAAAGGGATTTAAGCCTGATGAGCCTATCGTTTGTCCTAACTGCGGTTCGGACAGGCTCAAAAAGCTCCTTTCCGCACCTGCAACAGTCATAATGGGCGACTCTTCTCCTAAAGGAACTACTTGTTGCGGACGGGAGGAAAGATGTGATACTCCTCCCTGCTCCTCTGATGGAATCTGTAGAAGAGATTAGGTTGTAAGTTTTAGGAAGCAAAAATGCAGTATCTCGTTAAAGGTTTTTTTCTAAACGATAATATTCTTAAATCTATTTTCTAGAAACATGCTGAAGCAGATAAAGTCCATAACCATCTATGTCATCTATGATAATAATCCATATGATTCCTATCTTAAGCCGGAATGGGGATTGTCATGTTTTATTCAAGGAACGGAAAAGACAATCCTCTTTGACACTAGTGGGAATGGGGCGACCTTGCTCTCCAATATGGAAAAACTAAAAATGAAGCCTGAACAGGTAGATTTAATCTTTCTTTCCCATATACATAGTGATCACACCGGAGGTCTTCAGGAATTTCTAAAGAAAAATAACAAGGTGAAAGTTTTCCTACCACAATCATTTCCTTTCAGATACAAAAAAGATATAAAAAATTCTGGCGCTCAATATATCGAGGTCAAAGAACCAATTGAGATTTGCAAGAATGTCTTCTCTACAGGCGAACTTGGAATTTCGATCAAAGAGCAGTCGCTTTTCATTAAGACGGAGAAGGGGTTAGTGGTTATCACTGGTTGCGCACATCCAGGGATAGTTGAAATCATTAAAAAGGCAAAAAAGCTCCTAAATGATGATCTCTATTTGATTCTGGGTGGATTTCATCTGCTGAACAGCTCAGAGGAAAAGATAAAAATAATTGTGCTCGAGTTTAAAAAGTTGGGAGTTAAAAAAGTTGCTCCCTGCCATTGTAGTGGAGAGCTTTGCCAGAAGATCTTTGATGATGAATATAAACAAGATTTCATAAAATTAAGCGCAGGTGGAAAGGTAGAGGTAGAATGATCATCTCGGTCGCCAGCGGAAAAGGAGGAACAGGGAAGACAATTATTTCTACAAGTCTTGCTCTTCTTTTATCTGAGGATAAAGCACTTAAGGTTCAATTTCTGGATTGTGATGTAGAGGAACCAAACGCCCATATCTTCTTGAAACCTCAAATTGACAATATTCAGCCGGTGAGTATACCTATCCCTCAGGTTGATAAGACAAAATGCAACTTCTGTGGTGAATGTTCAAAAGTTTGCTATTATCATGCCATAATTGTAGCAAATGGAGAGGTTTTACTTTTCCCTGAGATCTGTCATGGATGTGGGGGGTGTACCCTTTTTTGCCCAGAGAATGCAATTATTGAGGTGAAAAGGAAAATAGGGGTAATAGAGGAGGGAGAAGCCGGAGATATTAGATTTATTCGTGGCTGTCTTAATATTGGTGAACCCATGGCTACCCCTTTGATCAGGGATATTAAAAAGAGAATTAATTCTGATAGGGTTGCCATTATCGATGTCCCACCTGGAACCTCCTGTCCGGTGATTGAGGCAGTTCATGGAAGTGATTTCTGTATACTGGTAACCGAGCCAACTCCTTTTGGTTTGAATGATCTTAGGTTAGCAGTACAGGTGATGAGGAAACTGGGCATAAAACACGGAGTAATAATCAACCGGGCTGATATAGGTGATAGTAAAGTAAAAGAATACTGTCAAAAAGAGTCTATCCCGGTTATGGCAGAGATTCCATTTGACCGGAATGTTTCTGTTCTCTATTCCTCAGGTATTCCTATGCTGATTGAAGGGGAAAAGTATAGAAAGATCTTTGGTCAACTGTGGCAATCGATTAAAGAGGGAAAGGTGTAGATGAAACAGTTGACAGTCGTAAGTGGGAAAGGAGGAACTGGGAAAACGGTCATCACAGCTGCATTTGTTGCCCTAGCCGAGAGAAAGGTTATGGCAGACTGTGATGTAGATGCAGCGGATCTATACCTTCTGCTCCATCCAAGGATAAAAGAAACCCACGAATTTAAAGGGGGAAGGAAAGCAATATTAAATATAGATTTATGCACAAACTGTGGTAAATGTGTTGAGGTGTGTCGATTCGGTGCCATAAGGGAGAATGAAAAGCAAAACCCAGAAAGAGAAAATCAAATAACAATTGATCCCATTTCCTGTGAAGGATGTGGTGTTTGCGCCCTGATCTGCCCGGTTCAAGCTATTCAACTCCAAGAGAACCTTTCTGGAGAATGGTACATTTCGGATACAAAATATGGGCCTATGGTTCATGCTAAGCTGGGAATAGCGGAGGAGAATTCTGGAAAACTTGTTAACTTGGTGAGACAAAATGCCAGATTAATTGCTCAGAGAGATAACTTAGATTTGGTAATCGTGGATGGTCCCCCTGGTATTGGCTGTCCGGTTATAGCTTCTGTAACAGGAGTTGACCTGGTGGTGGTGGTTACTGAGCCTACCCTATCAGCTATGTCCGACTTAGAAAGGGTGTTAAGTTTAGCCCGCCATTTTAAAATTGTCTCTGTGGTTTTAATCAATAAATATGATATAAATTTAGAAAACACCGAGAAAATCACAAAATTCTGCCAAAGAGAAAAGATTGAAATCGCGGGGAAAATCCCTTTTGACAACGCTTTTACCCGAGCTATGGTTGAAGGTAAAATCATCCTTGAATATACGGATTCCAATTTGGTAAAAGAAATAAAAGAAATTTGGCAGAATATTTACGCAAGGATTGAAATATGAGAAAGATGATCTACGGTCCTGTTCCATCCAGGAGACTCGGAATTTCCTTAGGTGTAGATATTATTCCTTTTAAAACCTGCAGTTATGACTGCATATACTGTCAGCTGGGAAGAACTACTGATCAAACTTTAGAAAGGAGGTCATATGTAACAATCTCTTCCTTAATAAATCAACTAAAGGAAGTGCTCGAGCTAAATGAGGACATCAATTATATAACCTTTTCCGGATCAGGCGAGCCAACTCTAAACCAGGATATTGGAGAGATGATAAGAAAGGTAAAGGAGCTCACCCATATTCCAGTGGCAGTCCTTACAAACGGCTCCTTACTCTGGGATGAAAGGGTAAGGAAAGATTTGAGTAACGCCGATCTGGTCGTGCCTTCATTGGATGCTGTTTCAGAGGAGGTGTTTCATAGGGTTAATCGACCGGCAAGTGGCTTAAGTATCGAAAAGATATTAGGTGGACTCGAAAGCTTTACCCAGAACTTCAAAGGTAAGATCTACTTAGAGGTCATGCTCGTAAATGGGATAAATGATTCTGAAGAGGAAATAACGAAGATCAATCAATTTCTCAGATGTTTGAGAGCCGATAAGGTTGCACTCAATACGGTGGTCAGGCCACCAGGTGAGCCAGGCGCAAGGGCTTTGAATAATCAGGAATTGGTCAGGATCAAAAGTCTTTTTGATCCTGAAACTAAAGTCGAGTTGATTCCAGATTTTAGAAAAGAATCAAGTAGACCTTATCATAGAGACCTGGAGAAGGCTATAGTTGAACTTCTGAGAAGAAGACCAGCACGAAGGGAGGAGATGGCATCTTCTTTAGGGGTGCATCTAAACGAGATTGTGAAGTCTCTCCAGATTTTGGAAGAAAAGAAAATAATTAGAAGGTCGCAAACCAAAGATAAATACGGGGATTATTTTGTTACCGCTAAATGGAAGGAATGATGGAAACTTATTTGGATTGCGTCCCTTGCATAATTGAACAAACAATTAAAGCCGCCAGAGATTTGACCCAAGACTTGTCAAAGCAGGAAATCTTAGTGCAGAATGTGTTGAAAACCTTAAGCAACATCTCTTACAACCAGTCTCCACCTTATCTGGGCAAAGAGGTGCATCTGGTGATCGCCAAAGGACACAGAAATTATGAAACCCTGAATGACATCGAAGGAAAAAAACTTTATTTCTTGCTCATGGTGAAATGTGAGACCATAGCCAGAGATTTTGGCTGCGCGGTCGGTGAATTCGTGGTAAAGAGAACATAGAATGTCTTGAACTTGAAGCCGGATGTACATCCGCGTGGGAAAAAGTAGCACTTGATTTTAGTTGAAATGTTGTTATTTTGTTGGTGTAGTGGGGATAACTAACCCCTATTTGCACAAGGCTGAGGATAGAAATATCCGCGATTAGCTATGAAAATGATAAAGGAAAGGAGGAGAATTATGCGGAAGGTTTTGTTGATTCTGATAGTTAGTGTTGCTGTAATGGTACTGACAAGCGTGATCTATTTACTTAATGCTCAACAAATTAGTGAGAAGGAGTGTTTCTTTTTGTCCAGCTTGCATTATACCGCCAATGGAATGGGTTACTGGTATGATAAGGCCAATGGTGGCCTGGAAACTATCACCGGTGTCCCTTACTCCGAACTGGTTTGCAAGGACTGTCATGTTTCCTCCTGTGACGCCTGCCATAAAAAGGAGACGGGTGACAAATTTTCATATTCAACTCAAATGGCAAAAAATCAGGAAATCTGCCTAAAATGTCACGGAAGAGAAGCCGCTATTTTGAAAATCGATAAGGCAGAAAATAACCTTGACCCTCATTTTGACAAGGGTATGCAATGCTTGGATTGCCATACTGCAAAAGAGATGCATGGAGATGGGATCGAATACATCTCAATGAAGCAAAAAGGTGCCATGGATGTAAAATGTTCAACCTGTCATGAGCCACTCTCTGCAAGCAAATCCCACACAGTTCACGGAGATAAATTGGATTGTAAAGCTTGTCATGTGCGCCAGGTGGTAAGTTGTACCAGCTGTCATTTTGAGACTTTGGTGAAAGAGAAAAAACGAGTCGCCATCCCTGTTTCTGGCTGGACTTTTCTAATGAACTATGATGGAAAGGTCACCTCAGCCAATATGCAGTCTTTTGTGGTGCCAGGGGATAAGACTTTTCTCATGTTTGCTCCTCAGTTCAGCCATTCGGTTTTGAAAGATGGAAGAAAATGCGAGGAATGCCATGCGCTCAAGACTCTCAAACAAGTTGAAGAAGGTAAAGTGAAGTTGATGTGGTTTAAAGATGGAAAAGTCGAAAACCTGAAGGGCGTTATCCCGGTAGCAGATGGAATCCAATGGATGCTGATATATGAGAATTATAAAGATGGACAGTGGATACCCATCGAAAACCCATCTGTACCTGAACTCCACTACTCCGCTTTTGGGGAACCACTTTCGAAAGAACAATTGAAAAAGATGGCTCTACCGATGAGTAAAAAATGAAAGGTGATGCAAAAATGGAGATTGATAAACGATCCATGGGTCCTGGGGGATTTTGTGTTTGCCCAAAATGGTGCGAAAAATTTCTGCACCAACCAGTAATTACTTGCAGGAAAGAAAAGTATCCAAAGTGTTGAAGTAAGATGATTAGAGAGGGATCTTGCTATTATTACTTGATTGAAGAAAAGATAAAATAAAAGAAAAGGAAAAATATGCTTTCTCACATACCGATAAATCTTGGGAAGATAAAAAAACAAAGCCTAGACGAACAAATACTTAGGGTGGGCATAATTGCTGAATTAGACGCCATAAATCTCTATCAACAGTTAGCAGATATGACTGAGAACAGAGATATTAAGCAGGTCCTCTTGGACATAGCCAAAGAAGAAAAGACCCATGTGGGTGAATTCCAGGCGTTTTTGCTGAAACAAGATGGGCAGCAAAAGAAGGAATTGGAACGAGGAAAAGAAGAGGTCGAAGAGCTAACTAAAGAAAGGAGGTCAACATAACATAACTTAAAGATGTTTATGTTAAACCTGCACACGGGTCATTTGTACCCGCAGCGGGTTCTGCTATCCCGACCGTGGGGATAGCACCATCATGGCGGTTAACAAAATGTCAATACGTGATTGTAAGGAGTTGAAATGGATTCAAAGACGAAGATTGGAATAGTTGTCTGCGATCGCTATCGCCGCTGTGCGGGCGGGAAGTGCCTCAGAGCGATGAGAAACAGGGAAGGGGCTTTCAGCATATACGCAGACAAAGATGTGGAGTTGGTTGGTTTTACGACTTGCGATGGCTGTCCTGGTGGCAACATAGAATATGCAGGCGAAGAGATGGTGAAGAATGGCGCAGAGGTTATTCATTTAGCTACCGGCATGGTCGTGGGTTATCCTCCCTGTCCCTATATCGCTACATTCAGAGCCTTTCTTGAAAAACGCTATGGGGTCAAGGTCGTTGTAGGCACACACCCTATACCGAGAAAGTATCTTGATATGCACACTTATCTTGGGACTTGGGAGAACTCCATTTGGAAGTCACTCATCGCTCCGACCATGGCTGATGAAATGACCCGTGCAAGTTACGATTAAGAAAAGCCACTCATTGGATATAGCAAAAGAAGGAAAGATCAATGTGGGGGGATTCCAAGCGCTCTTGCTGGAACAGAATGAAGAACAAAAAAGAGAGTTAGAAGAAGGTTGAAAAGGAGGAGTTGGAAAAAAGGATAAAAGAATTAGAGGATCAATTTAAATTAAAGGAAAGATGATCATGAAAATAGCCATCGCATCAGATGATGAAAGAACTATATCTTCCCATTTTGGGCAGACAAGGGGATTTGTGGTTTTTGAAGTGGAAGGTAAGGAAGTGAAAAGTCGAGAATACCGCCCTAACACTTTCACCGGACATGCTAGAGGGTTGGAGGGCGCTGGTCACGAGATTGACCGACACGGACCAATTCTTTCTGCTCTTTCGGACTGTAAAACGGTGATTTCACATGGCATGGGCAGAAGGATTTACGATGATTTGAAAAGAGCGGGAATTGAAGCTTTTGTTACGGATGAGACGGAAGTCCAGAAAGCCCTTGATTTATACATTAACGGTACGCTGGTTGACCGACCTGAACGGGGTTGTTCACATAAGCACGAGCTAAGTGAATAATGACGGCACTTTCATCTGATAGTATGTTTGCGGTTCGCTAACGCCCACCCAAATTGCTTCGCAACTTCGCAAACACGCAGAACGTTATATGAAATTCCGTACCCCGTAAAAAAATAACTAAAAGAATTTTAATAAAATAAGGTATGACAATGAAGGGTGCTATTAAATCAGAATTTAAAGTAGCTTTCTCGAAAAAAGCACAGCCAATATGGTTTAGAATCACAAAGTGGGCAGTGTTTATTGGCGTTGCTTGTTTATTATATAGAACCAAGTTGTTTTTGATATGGGTGATTGGGGTACCTATTATAGGTGTGACAGTGCACTTTATATATAGATGGAAAACCAAAGGTTGGACGAAGTCTTGGAGAGGATGGAATAGCAAAACTGGAGAATGGAAACCCATAATATGGGGTTCTGATAGAAAAAGGACTAATTAATTGCGAGGTTCGGAATTCTGCGGTTGCTTCGCAACCTTGCCCTTCGGGTCATATAACAGCTAATAAAAGGCTTCGCTATGCTTTATCCAAATTGCTTTCGGCGACTTCTTTTATCCACAAGACATTGTGCGAAATTGTTTTTGATAAATCAATTAGGAGGATACAAAAACGAGTGAAGATATAGTAATCCGGACATCGGATTTAACCAAATCCTACGGTGAGATTCTTGCCGCTGATCATATCAACTTTGAGATTGAGAAAGGCGAGATTTTCGGATTTCTTGGTCCAAATGGTGCGGGGAAAACCACGACTATAAGGATGCTTACCGGTCTTTCCAAACCCACAGATGGAAAAGCATCTGTTTTAGGTTTCGACGTCGACACAGAAATCGTAGAGGCAAAGAAGCATATCGGGGTCGTCCCAGAAATCTCGAACCTCTATGATGAATTGTCCGCTCTTGACAACCTGTTCTTCATGGCACAACTCTACGGTGTTCCACGAACTCAGCGCAGAAAAAGAGCAGATGAATTGCTTAAAATCTTCGGGCTTTATGAGAGGAAAGACAGCCATTTTCGCACATTCTCCCGTGGCATGAAGCGGGCTTTGACAATTGCCGCAGCTTTGATTCACAACCCTGAGATTCTCTTTTTGGATGAGCCTACGGTCGGCTTAGATGTGGTGGCTGCCCGCTCTTTGCGCAATCTGATCGGCAACCTTCACCAGCAGGGAATAACCGTCTTCCTCACGACTCACTATTTAGAGGAAGCGGACCTTTTATGTGACCGCATTGCCATTCTGGTTAAGGGACGAATAGTAAAAATCGATACGCCTGAAGTTCTGAAAGCTGTTGCCAAGGAAGAATCAGTAATCGAGGTCTCCTTTAATGGGAAGGTATCTGAGTTGATTGAAGACCTATCCAATAGACTCCCCGAAGTAAAAATTGTAGCAGTAGATAACAATAAGGCGCGAATTTACGGCGGTATTTCCAACAAGATATATGACTGCGTGTTTATCCTTGCTAAGGACAAAAATATGGAAATACAATTGATAAACAGTATTAAACCAAGTCTTGAGGATGCATTTCTTAAGATTACGGGATTAAGTCCTATGGTTATGGCAATCGAGAAGGGGGGAAAGTAAAATGTGGCGTGATAACTTGCGGTGCATTTATTATATCGCCTTAAAAGATATGAGGACATATTACCTTAAGCCCCCCTCAGTTAGTTGGGGGATTGTTTTCCCTGTTGCCTGGATTTTGGCCTTCTATCTGAGAAATCCACGCAGTTTTGAAGAATTAGTTCCTGGTCTTATTGCGATGACCATCCTGTTCAGCACTACCGCAGCGGAAGCGGTAGTTATCAATTTTGAGCTTCGGCTCGGCTCTCTGGAAAGGTTACTCTTAGCCCCGGTTAGTTTACCCGCAGTGCTTCTGGGGAAGGTGCTGGGAGGAGCGATTTTCGGGCTTATGATGACAACGGTAATGACCATCGGGTCAGTGCTTATTATAGGACTCCATCTTAATCTGCTTTACCTTGTCTTGATCATCATCCCCTCTCTTCTGGTCTTCTCATCCCTCGGTGCCCTTTTATGTGTTTTGGTAAAAGAGGTGTTCGAAGCTCAAACCCTGCTCAATTTACCGCGATTCTTAATGATATTCCTGAGTGGCGTCGTCTATCCTGTCTCAGCTATGCCTGTGGTATTACAATATCTCGCTTATGTATTGCCACTCACCTACACTGTTAGAGGACTGCGTGACTCTTTTTCAGTCAGTTCGGGCATAACAGTTTTTACAGATACTTTAGTGCTTACGGTATTTTTCCTCCTCTTTATTTTTCCAGCAATAAAGTTGCTTCGCAAAAAATTTCAATAAGCAGGAGAGAAAGCCCATGCCAAAAATTGAGTCATTTGAGAGGTATGCGAATAAATATGAAGACTGGTTTGAGAATAACAAATTTGCTTATGAATCGGAACTTCAGGCCATAAAGGAACAATTGCCTGAGAATGGAGAAGGTATTGAAATTGGCGTAGGCAGTGGTCGATTTGCAGCACCGTTGGGTATTAAAGTCGGGGTTGAGCCATCAGGTAAGATGAGGGAGATTGCTCGAAAGAGGGGGATTGAGGTTATCGATGGTGTAGCTGAAGAACTTCCTTTTGATGCTTTGAAGTTTGATTTTGCATTAATGGTTACTCTGATCTGCTTTTTAGACAACATAGAAGCTGCGTTTAAGGAGGCATATCGAATATTGAAGCCGGGTGGATATTTGATAATTGGATTGATAAATAAAAACAGTCTAGTTGGAAAACTGTATCAACAGCATAAAAAGAATAATGTGTTTTATAAAATTGCTACTTTTTATTCAGTGGATGAAGTCCTTTGTTACTTGAAAAAAGTCGGCTTCAAAGATTTTAATCTTACTCAAACAATTTTCCATGATTTAGAAGAAATAAAAGATGTCGAGCCACCAAAAGAGGGTTATGGTGAAGGTTCGTTCGTGGTGGTCAAGGCAACGAAATAATATATCAAAGTGCGGAGCCTTAAAGCGTGTTTGCGGTTCGCGGAGTTTATCCCCCTGAAAGCGGGGCTTACCCAAATTCTTTCTGCACTTTGCAGACTCGCAAGATGTTAAATAAAATTACCGAGGTTTGAACTTAAAGATGAAAAAAATCCTTTTGATGGGTAACCCCAATGTGGGCAAAAGCGTGGTCTTCTCCCGGCTCACCGGAATCAATGTAATTACCTCCAACTATCCGGGCACGACTGTGGAGTTTACTAAAGGACACATCAAATTGGGAAATGAGGTCATAGAAATCATAGATGTGCCCGGAACTTACACCCTTGAACCCAGCTCTTCGGCTGAAGAGGTGGCATTAAAGATTTTGAATCGGTCAGTGGAGGATAAGGACTGTATAGTGATAGATATAGTTGATGCGACCAATTTAGAGCGGAATTTGAATCTTACCCTCCAACTGCTAAAAAAGGATATTCCGGTAATTGTTGCCCTAAATATATGGGATGAGGCAGGACACATCGGCGTTTCCATTGACGTAGAAAAACTACAGGAAATTCTTGGGGTCCCGGTTGTCCCAACCGTAGCCATAACCGGCGAAGGAATAAAGAAACTGGTGGAGACATTACCTGTGGCTAAGAAAGGGGATTACCAATTTGAAAATGCTGAGAGATGGCACGAAATCGGTAGAATTGTGGAGAGAGTTCAGATTGTAAAACACCGGCATCATACATTCTTAGAGCGGATGGGGGATTTTACGGTAAGACCCTTTTCCGGAATCCCCACCGCAATTATTATTTTACTTCTGACATTTAAAATAGTGAGGTCTATTGGGGAAGGATTGATAAATCATCTTTTAGATCCTCTTTTTAAAAATCTTTACCTTCCGCTGATAACCAGCGCCATTGACAACCTACTGCCAATCCAATTTTTTCATGATTTACTTTTAGGAACAACCCCGGATCCGCTGGGCTCATTTGGAGTCTTATCTGCAGGGGTCTATATCCCTTTTGTGGTGGTGTTGCCATATCTTTTCTCCTTCTACCTGGTTCTGAGTTTCTTAGAGGACCTGGGTTATCTGCCCCGGCTGGCAGTGCTTCTGGATAATCTTTTCCATCGTTTGGGCCTGCATGGTTATTCCTCGATTCCGGTAATCCTGGGACTTGGCTGTAAAGTTCCGGCTATACTCTCCACCAGAATCTTAGAGACCAGAAGGGAAAAGCTCATCGCCATTGCACTGATAATGATGAGCGCTCCCTGTTTGCCCCAGACCGCGATGATCTTAAGCATAATGGCCCCCTTTGGAAGCAGTTATCTTTTTTTGATCTTCGGACTGCTTCTCCTGGTCTCCATTATCACCAGTATCATTTTAAACAAATTGCTCAAGGGTGAGACCCCGGAATTGCTCTGCGAGATTCCGCCATATCGCATCCCCAAGCTCTCTCTTCTAATGAGAAAGGTCTGGCTTCGCCTGAGTTCATTTGTTAAGGAAGCTGTCCCTCTTATTGTCCTGGGGATATTGTTCATTGCAATTTTAGATTTATCAGGTGCGATCGGATTTGCCAGCAAGATTCTGGGTGCGCCTATCTTGTATATATTGGGCCTTCCTCCGGAAACTGTCCTGGTGATGATAAGCGGATTTCTCCGCAAGGATGTCTCCATTGCTTTACTTACCCCTTTTAATCTGTCGCCTCAACAGCTTATTATCGCCTGCATATTTTTAGTCCTCTACCTCCCCTGCATTGCCACCTTTTTCGTTATGGTTAAGGAATTAGGCTTAAAAGATGGCGTGAAGCTGATAGCGATCTTGTTTTTCTCCGGTCTTTTAGTGGGTGGGATTCTTAATCTTTTCTTTAAAACCTTCGGAGCCTGAGCGGTTAGCCAAGATTCCAGTCTGAGCCTTTTATTCTGATACCAATCGCAAGCTGAAGTCCGGGAAACGGAGACTACGTTTGGTGTAACCAGTGCAGGATTTGCAGCGACTCAACTACTTATCCCTGAGTTTAGTTGAGATGAAAATCCCACCAAAAGAGACGAGAAGCGTTAGGATATATAAGAATCTAAAAGAGGTGAGCTGTATTATTATTCCACCTACCGCAGATAAAAATATTGAGGGAGCAGTAAAGGTATGCAGAAATCCAACGTAAATAGGTCTTTCTGCCTCAGGTGAAATTTCCAGAAGATAGTTCATATAACCAATGCTCAAGCCAGAAGTTATTGTCCCCAAGAAGAAAAATATGGAGGAGTAAAGGAATATCGGAAGATAGAAAAAGTGATAGGCGAGAAGTATTAATGGAGGGAAAGAAGATATAATTGCAGTTATCAGTAAGACCTCTTTATTCTTTCCCCGATTACTCAGATAACCCCAGAAAATATTAGATAACACAAATCCAACCATTTGAGAGGTTAAAAATATTCCTACTGTCTGGGGTGGGATTTTCAAAAATCTCTCGGCATAGATCACATAAAAGGGCAACCCTAAAACATAAGCCCCGATTATTAACTGTACAATGTAGAACAGCCTGAACTCCCGGTCATGTTTGAAGATCTTCAGTCCCTGATACAGATTTTCTCTCAAGCTTCTTTTGGTTTTGATTTCAGTCAGGGGAGGCTCCTTCACCCAGGAAAAGCTGATCAAACCTAGTAAAATGAAAAAAAAGGCTAAGGCAAAGATTATCCCGAAATTAATCGGGAATTGATAATTCCCTAAGATTTTTTCTACCAGAATACCCGCCAGTACAGCCAATGTTCCACCAAAGAACATCCTCATTCCAAAAAAACTACCTCTTTTATTGAAAGGAATGGTCTTTCCCACGATATCCATAAAGGCAACTCCTGAAATACCCCCGGAAAGTGAGTATACCGCGAAGAATAAAAAGAAAAAGATTAAAAGGAGCTGAGGATTTCTCTCCCCTAAAAAGAAAACTGATAGAACTAAAAGGAAAAAAGAGATAATCCGGATATAGGCAGTTTTGATATAAAGTGGAAGCTGGTTTTTCTGATAGAGGGTCATTCCCGCCACAAAAAGCTGGGGGGAAAGCCAGCCAATGGTTTCCAGTGTGGAGGAAAGACCAATCAGTATATTGGAATCGGTAAGCTGACTGATAAATAATGGAAGTATGGTTGACCCGCTGATAAAAGCAAGGACCAGGTTAAAGAAAACCCCATTTATAACCCCTAAGCTGAAGTTCCGTTTGAAATATCTTTCCTGCAGACCAGATTCCATAGGGTGAAATGATATATTTGAGAATCTTTATTGTCAAGGATTAGCTTGATTGAATGACAGATTATAAATTGAAGATGAAAGGTGAAGAACTCATAGCGCTCGACCTTTGTGTCGTTCGTTTATTTTTTGTCAATTGTAGTTTTGGGTCTTGTGCCCAGCTAATTCCCTCTCCCCTATTGGGAGAGGTGGTATATTAGATAACAAACTTTAAATTTGACTTTGATTTTTAAGCTACTATATTAGCTGCAAAAGGAAAGGGAAGGAAAAATATGTCGATATTCGAAGACCTGGCAATTGGACAATATCAACCCGTGGACTCTGCAATCCACAGGTTGGATCCCAGAATTAAATTATTTTTAGTTCTGATAATGGTCTTATTCGTTGCGGTAACGGTGAATTTTATACTATATATGGTTTGGTTGGCTTTTATTTCAGGATTATTCTTTATCTCTAAAATCCCTCCCTCCTCTATTTTGAAAAGCTTAAAGTCTTTCATTTTCTTTTTCATCTTTATCTTTTTGCTCCAGGTCTTCTTATCCTCGGAGAGTTTTGGAACTTATTTTTACTTTGGCTATTTCCAGATCGGATTTGAGGGAATAGTCAATGGATTTATCTACACCTTGAGACTTCTCCTCTTTATTCTTGGAGCAACTTTTTTAAGCCTGACCACCTCTCCGATGGAGATCTTAGATGGGATTCTAAAATTTTTTGGTCCGTTGAAAAAATTGAAATTGCCGGTGGAGGAGTTCTCTTTAATGAGCCTTATCTCCATTAGATTTATCCCCCTCCTTTTGGATGAGGGCATAAACTTGAAAAAAGCCCAGATGGCACGGGGTGCAGATTTCGAAGGTGGTCTTGTCCAGAGGATCAAAAAAGCTTTCCCCCTGCTTATACCTTTGTTTATCTCTTCCTTCCGTAAGGCAGATGATTTAGCCCTGGCTTTAGAGGCACGGGGTTTTCAAAGCGGGGAAAAACGAAGCTCTTTCAACCGGTTAAAATTTAAAAAGGAAGATTTCCTCTTTGCTGGTTTAATAATCCTTTTTTCTTTTCTGTCTTTAATAATTATTATTTAATTTGATGACCAGAAATCTCAAGCTGAAAATAGAATATGACGGCACAGATTTTTCCGGCTGGCAGAGACAGCTGGATTTGAGAACGGTGCAGGGAGCAATAGAGGATCAGCTTAAAAAAATTACTCAGGAAGCGATTACCCTTACCGGTTCAGGCAGAACCGATGTCGGGGTGCATGCTTTGGAGCAGGTGGCAAATTTCAAGACTGAATCTAAACTGGGTTTAGATTCAATTTTTAAAGGCCTGAATTCCCTATTGCCAGAGGATATTTTAATAAAAGATATTGAGGAGATGAATTTAGATTTTAACTCCAGATACAAAGCTAAAAGCCGGGTATATAGATACAAAATCTATTTGGGTAAAAACGTTTTCTTGAGAAGATATGCCTGGGAGGTTTCGTATCCATTGGACCTGGAGAAAATTAATTCGGCCACTCAGATAACTTTAGGGGAGCACGATTTCACCTCCTTCTGCGTCTCAGAGTCTGCCAAAGAGGATAATCGCTGCTATATTATAAAAGCTTTCTGGGAAAAAGATGAAAATAAACTGGAGTTTGAGATAGAAGCAGACCGGTTCCTGCATACCATGGTCAGGAGTTTAGTGGGAACTTTAATCGATTTAGGCAGGGGATATTTCAGTCTGGATGATTTCAAAGAGATCCTTAATGCCAGAGACCATAAAAAAGCGGGCTTGACTGCACCAGCTAAAGGGTTATATTTAGTCAAAGTCAACTACTAAAAGGAGCGTTTATGAAGATATTTTTGGATACGGCGAACTTCGAGGAGATAAAGGAGGCGGCATCCTGGGGGATTTTAGATGGAGTTACCACCAATCCAACTTTGCTTTCCAAGGAGAAGGAAGATTATAAGACACTTCTTAAGAAAATCTGTGAAGTGGTGGATGGTCCTATCAGTGCGGAGGTGGTAAGTTTAGACCCGGAGGGGATGGTAAAAGAGGCTGAAGAGCTGGTCAAAATAGGAAGAAATATTGTGATAAAAGTCCCTATCTCCAGGGATGGATTGAAAGCCATAAGAATGCTTTCAGACAAGGGGATAAAGACCAACTGCACTTTGATATTTGCACCCATCCAGGCGCTTTTGGCTGCCAAAGCAGGAGCATCTTTTGTCAGCCCTTTTGTTGGAAGATTGGATGATGCCAGTCATATAGGGATGGAGCTGGTCGGGCAGATTGTTAAAATCTTCGATAACTATGTGGTTGAGACTGAAATCATAGTTGCCAGTATCCGCAATCCGCTTCACGTGGTCGACGCTGCTCTTATGGGCGCGGATATTTCCACAATGCCTTTTAAGATTCTTCAGCAACTAGTAAAGCATCCTTTAACTGACGTGGGGATTAAGAATTTCTTAGCCGACTGGGAAAAAGTTAAGAAAGGATAAAAAATGATAGAAAGATATACTCTGCCGCAGATGCAAGAGCTGTGGTCTGATGAGAACAAGTTCAGAAAATGGATAGAGATCGAAATCTTAGCCTGCGAGGCACAGGCGAAATTAGGAAATATACCTAAAAATGTTATTCCGCGTATCCGGAAGAAGGCTGATTTCAATGTAGAAAAAATCAACCAGATCGAACAAAAGGTCAAGCACGACGTGATTGCCTTTTTGACCAATCTGGCGGAATATGTGGGAGAGGATTCAAAATATATTCACCTGGGAATGACCTCTTACGATGTGGTTGATACTGCGCTTTCCCTAATCTTAAAAGAGGCAGGAAATATTATCCTTAAAGATTTAGAAGGGTTAAGGAAGGTAGTCAGGAAAAAAGCTTTTCAATATAAAAAAACTCCTATGATCGGCAGGACTCACGGGGTTCAGGCTGAACCGATAAGTCTGGGTTTGAAATTCGCTTTATGGTATGCGGAGATCGAAAGGGATATAGAGAGACTGAAAAAAGCTATCAAGACTGTCTCAGTAGGGAAACTCTCCGGTGCAGTTGGTAATTTCGCTCATCTTTCCCCTAAGATTGAGGAATATGTCTGCAAAAAAGCAGGACTCGCTCCAGCTTCGGTTTCCACCCAGATATTACAGCGGGACAGACACGCAGAATTTGTAACCACAATGGCTCTAATTGCCGGGACAATTGAGAAATTCGCCACCGAGATAAGAAATCTCCAGCGAACTGAGATTTTAGAATTGGAAGAAGGATTTACCAAAGGACAAAAAGGCTCCTCCGCTATGCCGCACAAAAGAAACCCCTTTATGTGCGAAAGGCTCACTGGAATGGCAAGAGTGGTCAGAGGAGATGCCTTAGCCGCTCTGGAAAATATGAATTTATGGCATGAAAGGGATATTACCAATTCTGCTGTGGAAAGGGTAATTCTGCCTGATTCCACCAGTTTGGTGGATTATATACTTGTGAATTTTACGCGGATTATGGAAAATCTGACCGTCTATACTGAAAATATGTTAAAGAATATAGACAAGACCAAAGGCTTGGTCTTCTCCCAGAGAGTCTTGACCAAACTAACCCAGAAAACCAAAACCAGAGAAGAAGCTTACGCCTTAGTCCAGGAAAATGCAATGAAAGCCTGGAATTCAGGTGAGAGTTTTAAAGAATTAGTCCTACAGGACCAGAGGATAAAAAAATACCTGAGCCAGAAAGAGATTTTAGACTGCTTTGATTTAAAATATTATCTGAGGAATGTGGATTATATTTTCAAGAGGGTATTTAAGAGGAAGTAATCGATGGAAAAAGAGATAATGAAGAAACTAAAAGTGCTGGTTAATCTAGATGTAGATAAATACGTTCGGCGATCTGGTGAAAAAGTAGAGGAAAACGTTAAGATAAAACTGACCCTGCCCCTCCTTAGGCTTCTAGGCTATGATGATCAGAAAGATATGGATTTTGAGCATCACATAAGAAATAAAAGAGCGGACATAGCTCTGTTGTTTGAGGGAAAGCCCAAGTTAATAATCGAAACTAAAGACTTAGATGAGGATTTAGATAATCATATCGACCAGGCCTTAGATTACGCCTTTAAAAAAGGAGTGGATTGGGTAGTTTTAACCAATGGAGTTGAGATCAGGCTTTATAAATCGTTCATCACTGGTATATCACCTGTAGACAGAAAAATATTCTCTACCCATCTGAAGGAATTAGCCCAGAACATTCAAAAGTTTACAAGAAAGAATTTCCAAAGAGAATTTAAAAACCGCTCAGAAGATTATCCAAGAAGCTGAAGAGGTCAGGGAAAATATTACTGCAAAAATCTTAGTAAAGGATTTAGCCGAGTGCAAGAAAAGATTGTTCCTTGACCTTTTTGACCAGTTTAAAGTTAGATATAAAACAGATGTAGAGTTTAAAAAGATTATAGATAACTGGGCAGATAGAGTTTCTATGAATTTAGATGATCCGAAACTTATAGATAAGCTTTGTATTGAGGGTGCTTATACCTTGATTAATCGAGTTCTATTCTTGAGAA
This sequence comes from uncultured candidate division Zixibacteria bacterium, assembly GCA_963713865.1. Lineage (GTDB taxonomy): Bacteria > Zixibacteria > MSB-5A5 > MSB-5A5 > RBG-16-43-9 > CAZMZF01. The sequence continues at coordinate 396,224 of OY970208.1, forward strand.
TCTGTGAAGATAAAGGACATATAAAACCTAAGTTAACAAAAGATTCATTAAAGAAATGGAGGGAGATGGTGGAAAGGCCAAGCCGGATATTGGGTCTGGCCTTCTCAGAGATAGCAGATAGATTTGAAGGGCTTTATAAATCTCCTCTTTTCGATGATATAAAATTTGAAGATATTAAATGGAGTGATGATGTAGTAAACTTCATCCTGAATACCTTAGGTGAGCACGATTTTGGCAAAGTTACCAAAGATATCTTGGGACGGGCTTATGAACAACATATAACCAAAGAAGAAAGAAAGGAATTAGGTCAATTTTACACACCTGATTTTGTTGTTGATTACATCCTGGACAGAATAGTGCTTTCGCCAGACAAAAAAATCCTTGACCCGGCTTGTGGCTCTGGTGGGTTTTTGATGAAGTCTTATGATAGATTGAGAGACCTTTATAGAAAAGAGGATTGGGCTGAGGATAAAATTCATAATGAGATTCTAAACAAAAATCTTTATGGGATAGATATTAATCCTTTTGCTACTCAACTTACAGTGATGAATCTGTTCTTAAAAGATTTAGACCATCCTACCAGTAACATACATATAGCTGAAGGTGATTCCTTAGAAAGATTAGAGAATTCTTTAGACTTGGATTATTTCCATAAAGAAAGCCCACTAAATAAAATTACGAAATCAGATAAGAAGTTTTCGCATAACAAGATACTAAAAGAAATGCCCTTTGATGTGATTATTGGCAATCCCCCCTATATAAGTTTTGGAGTTAGAGGTTCAAGAGATACAGCTCAAAGGAAAAAAGCCTTATTAGAACGACTGAGGGAGAAGTATCCAAACTCGGCTGAATATAAAATCAGTTTATATGCGGTTTTTATGCAAAGAGGAATCGAGCTATTGAAACCAGGCGGAAAGTTTGGTTTCATTGTGCCGGATAGCTTTTTGTTGGGCAGGTATTTTTCTAAATTAAGACAGTATATTTTAAACAACTGTGCTATTGAAGAAATAACCTTGTTTAAGAAGGACTTCTGGAAGTATGGTGTCGTTGGAAGACCAGTGATTATCATACTTAGAAAAGAATTGGATGAAAAGAAGAGGAAAGAGAATAAATTAACTGCTCGGCTTTATTCTACTCAGTATGACATCCAGAAAATAAGTTTCAAATCTTATTCTTATGAACAAAACTATTTTGAAAACACATTACATAATCGTTTTAGGCTGTTTTTTGATAAAGAGTCAAAAGTATTTGTAGAAAAGTTGGAGAGAAAAAGTAGAATTCTGGGTGGAGAAAAAGGAATTGTCTCTATCCATACAGGTATTAGATCAAAAATAGGACAGAAAAAAATTGTTGGAGAAGCAAAAAAAGGTGTAAATTGGAAAAGAGGATTGATTTCCGGAGGACAAATTAATAGATACTCATTAAAATATGAAGGACATTTTATCAACATTGAACCTGAACTATTGTGGTCTGGTGGTTGGGACCCTGAAATTATTCAAAACAAGAAACTACTGCTTAGAAAAACTGGGGACAGCTTAATTACTACTTATGATGACAAAGGTTATTATCATCTTGATAACCTTCATTCTATAGTCCTAAAGGATAGAGACTGCAACTTAAAATATATTTTGTCAGTTTTAAACTCCAACCTAATGAATAAATATTACAAATTCATAAGTTTAGAATCAGGACGGGTTATGGCTCAGACCGATATTGAGACGATTGAACAATTGCCAATTAGGCCAGCATCTAAAGAAAAACAAAAAGAGATTGCAAGACTGGTGGATAAAATCCTTTTATTAAATGAACAGCTAAATAAGACAAAATCGGCCAAAGAATCTCAACAGCTTAAATCCCAGATTGAAGAGATAGATCAACAAATTGAAGAAAAAATAAAGAAAATCTATGAAGTTGATTAAATATCAATTTAATAAATTCTTTATTAAGGAATTAGTATGACCAAGGACGGTTTAGGCATTATAGTTATCAGTTTAATTTTAACCATCTTTCTCTTTTTGCTCTCGGTTTTAACCAGAAGCAAAATCATCTCAGGAATTACTGTTCTTTTTTTAGCAATTACTCTTTTTATTGTTTTTTTCTTTCGAGACCCGGAAAGGAAGATTGCTCAGGAAGAAAATATAATATTTGCCCCTGCGGATGGAAAAATTTTTGAGCTTCTCCCTTTTTCTGAGAACAGTTTCATAAACTCCCCTGGCACCAAAGTCTCTATTTTTTTATCTCTTTGGGATGTGCATATAAACAGAAATCCGATAAGCGGGATAGTAAAATATTCAAAATATACTCCCGGCAGGTTCAATCCTGCCTATAAAGAAAAAGCGTCAGCCGAGAATGAAAGTAATGAGCTCGGTTTAGAGAATGAGAAGATTAAATTAGTCTTGAAACAGATTGCTGGGACTATTGCCCGCAGGATAGTCTGCCGAATAAAAGAAGGGGATAAAATTATAGCTGGAGAAAGATTCGGGATGATAAAGTTCGGCTCAAGGGTTGAGCTTTTTCTCCCGCAGAAGGCTAAGATTTTAGTGAAGTTAGGTCAGAAGGTTAAGGCAGGTGAAACTGTAATCGGTACGTATGAAGTGTAAAGCTTCAGGAAAAATGGAAAAATCCAGAACTGTCATTCTGAGGAAGTCCCCTCCGGGGACGACCGAAGAATCTCTTTGATTCTTAGGAAGATTCTTCGTTCGCCTACGGCGAGACTCAGAATGACACTTTGTTAGTTCTGGTTATAAATAACGCGTAAAGGCGGAGTTAAACTCCACCCCTACGTGAGCAAAAATACCCAATGAATTGGGCAACTATATAAAATTATATGAGAAATTTTAAAGGAATCTTTCCAGGGGTTTTCACCGTGGGCAATATGCTCTGCGGGTTTATCTCCATCCTGCAGAGCTTCGAAGGTGAGGCCATCCATGCGGCCTGGCTTATAATCTTAGCCGGTTTTTTCGATGCCCTGGATGGCAAGATCGCCCGTATTTCCAGGAGCGCTTCCCGCTTCGGCATAGAGCTGGACTCCTTTGCAGATTTCGTCTCCTTTGGCATAGCTCCTGCAGTCATCTTCTATTCTTTCAGACTCTATGTCCTGGGAACCTGGGGTTGGCTTCTCGGTTTTTTGTTCATTATCTGCGGGGCTTTCAGATTAGCACGATTTAACATAGAAGCAAGACTTGAGGAAAAACCATATTTTACCGGACTCCCCATTCCAGCTGCGGCTGTTACCCTTTGTGGTTATACCCTTTTTTCCTATGAATTGTGGGGGGAGCTTTTATATCCTGAGGTTTTAATCACTTTAATTATAGTTTTTTCCGCATTAATGGTCTCGGGTATAGAATATGAGACCCTGCCAAGATTTTCCTTGAATTCTAAAAAGAATTTGATTAAACTGATTTATATACTGGTAGCTCTGATTGCCGTGCTGTTAAAACCCAGACTGGCTATCTTCCCCTTGGGGATGATTTATGTTCTTTCCGGAATTGCGAGGGAGGTTTACCAGTTAGTGCACATGGAACCAAAAAACGAAAAACTCGTAGATAAATAATGAAGGTTCCTCCTAAAAAAGAGAAAGGTATGGAAAAAAAAGAAAAATCAGGTAAGGCCATAGTTTATGTCAGGCTAAAAGAAGGGGTCTTGGATCCTCAAGGCACCACCATCAAAAGGGCTCTGGAGGATATGGGGTATAAGGGGATCGAAGAGGTAAGGAGCGGTAAGTTTTTCGAGATAATTTTTCATTCCACAACCAAAAAAGAAGGTTTGAAACTGGTAAATAATATCTCCGATAAGCTTTTAGCCAACCCGGTGATCGAGGATTTCAAGGTGGAGATTTTAAAATGAAATTCGGTGTGATCATCTTTCCCGGCTCCAACTGCGACTACGATGCTTACCAGATGGTAAAATCGGTGATAAAAGAGAATGTTGAGTTTCTCTGGCATCAGGAAAAAGACCTCAAGAATTTCGACTGCGTGATCTTGCCTGGTGGATTTTCTTATGGGGATTATCTGCGCACTGGTGCCATTGCCCGGTTTGCTCCCATTATGAAGGAGGTCTATAACTTTGCAGAAAAAGGCGGGCTGGTCATAGGTATCTGCAATGGCTTTCAAATCCTTTTAGAGGCAAACCTTCTACCCGGAGCTATGTTGAGAAACTCCTCTTTGAGATTTGTCTGCAAATATGTCTATCTCCGGACAGAAGAAACAGATACTCCATTTACCAATGCCTGCCAGAAATCCCAGGTCTTGAAGATCCCTGTAGCTCATACCGATGGGAATTATTATATATCCGATGAAGGGCTTAAAAAACTGAAAGATAATAACCAGATAGTCTTCCGGTATTGCAATCCACAAGGAAAATTTGACCCGGCTTATAATCCCAATGGTGCTTTGGACAACATTGCCGGCATCTGCAACTTTAAAAGGAATGTGCTGGGGATGATGCCTCACCCGGAAAGAAGTGGTGAAAATATCCTGGGGTCTGAAGACGGAAGATATATCTTCGAATCGGTAGTCAATTTTATCAAAGGGAAAGCAAATTGAAGAAGGCAGAGATAGTCTCGATAGTAATCGCCCTGGTTTTAGCTGCAGTTATCGGTGGTTTGATCGGCGATTTAATCGGATCTTTCATCCCTGAGGGTGCGGTCAGAACCCTTTTCAAAGGGAGCGTAGATATAGGTTTTAAAACCATATCTTTTGATTTCTATTCTATCTCCTTCACCATAGGATTGATGGTGAAGATCAATTTCGTATCGATCCTGATGGTAATTTTAGTAATCGTTTATTTCAGATGGTGGTATTTGTGATAATAGGTATCAGGTTGTAGGTAATAGGTTATAGGAAAAAAGAAATGGGAATCTTTTCAGAAAAAGACATAAAAAAGATTGAAACCTGTCTTGAGCCAGAAAGTCTCGGTCAGGAAAAAGACCATTATCGATTGAAAATTGTCAACCGCAAAGAGAAAAGAAGCGTTATCTTAGAGCTTTATCCAGAGATAACTTTGGGAAAGACCAAAGGTCCTTTAGTTGTAGTTTATACTTCTAATTGTCATTTACAATTGCACAATGTCTCCGGATACGTGATCAGCGAGGAATTAGGAGAAGTTACTTTTGTGGGAGAGGATGTGGGAAAAGTCTCCGGCCTGGTGGTAGAGAAAGAAGCTGGCTGTGCTTTCTATGCCAATGTTAAAAGAGAGCTTATCTCCGGCGATTTTACTAAATTAGGTGTAGAGGTAATGCTCTCTGGAGTAGCGCTTTCTTTAGCAGAGGAGATTTTAGAGAAGAAGAAAGGTAACTGAAACTTTAACCCTGCATTGGTGGAACAGACATCCTGTCTGTTCATCGGTAGCGTCCTTAATCTGTGAGGACGTTTTTACGTTGCCTCAGGAGAAGTAACGTTACAATAGCTAATAACATATAATAAAAAAGCCCCCTACGGGGGCTTTTTTACTGGGGTATAGATCAGGTAGCTGTAGGAGGAGGGGCAAGATACTTCTTAATCTGAAAGACAGACCCAAAACCAACGAAAAGAGCCAAAAGATATACTATCCAGTGAATATAAGGAATCAGAAACAGTATATAGAGGATAACCAGTCCAACAATTAATGACCAGGCAGGAGCTGGAAGTCCATCGGTCTTGAAGAGTTTTAAAACTTTTTCACCCAGGGCGAACCCTACGAAAATTTTGGCTATATAGACCAGAATCAGATAGGCGAAGATAACTATTATCGATATAGGTATGCCAATAATCGTAAAAAGCAATATTAGAGCCGCAACCGGAATACAGATCACAAAGACAAATCCTAATCCTAAATTTTTGAGGAAATCTTTGAATACCGCTTCTTTAACTGCTTTAAACTCTTTTTTAGCCACGAGAAGCATAAGCAACCCAGTCGCAATCGAGGCACACAATAATAAAAATTTGATTACAAGCTTACCCCCGGTTAACCCTCCCCCTTTTATCTTCTTGGGAATAACTTTAGTCCACTTGGTCTCTCCGGTTATCTGAGCACCCTTCTCGATTTTGGCTTCTTTTTTGCTTTTATAAAAAAGGTTCCCGTTTATCTTCGCATCCGGCATTATGGAAATCTCATCTGCTTGTATATTAACGTCACCATCTATAACTCCGGAGATAACCACAGAGCCTACGCTTCCCTTTACTCCTTTGCCTACCTTGCCGGAGATCTTTAACTCACCGCAGAAGGCGATGACATCTCCACCGATCTCAGAGTTATCTTTAAGATTAATGCTGGCGGCAAACCCTAAAAAATTTCTTTTGAGCTTGCCATCTAAGCTGATATTCTGGGCACCCCCGCGAAAGCTACCCCCCACCTCTCCGGAGATATCCAGGTCACGTGCAACTGCCATCAGGTTTCCGCCAATCACCCCTTTACTGGTCAAAGTCTGACTGCCGGAGACAAAGTCCCCCTCCACCTTACCTGAAAATTTGATATTATTCCCGGCAACAAAATAGTCATCCTGAATCAGGGTTGACTCCGGGATGACTATGTTCTCACCACCTTTGAGTACTGTAGCTTGGATTAATTGGGGTAAGAAAGCTAAAGTGCAAAATATAAAAAGAATCAGAAACTTAAATAATTTAATCATACTTCCTCCTTTTTGTCTTCTATTTAACTTTACGAGTAAAAATTTCCTTTGGTTTCAAATAAATTTTTATTAATATATATACTTAAGTTTTGAGGTCAATGTTTTTTGGGATTGCCTTGAAAATAAATGTCTTTGCAAAAACTTTGGAGTGCCCCCCTTTTGGCGGGGTGAAAAATGAATTCTCTTTTAAAATCCGCCCAGGGAAAGATAAAGCTGAAGTCTTCACCAGGATCCTGTGGGCAAGACCTTGACGGTTTTACACTCCATTAATTTCTCTTATATGAGGAGATTCTTAGATGGAAGAACAAAGAAAAGATAAGCCCGAAATATGTTTTTCAGAATATCCCAAAAGAATTATCCTGGGCAGGCTGCTTCTTCTGTTAGTCATCTTTGGCTCAGGGATTTATATCTTCTATCAGCTTAGAGCTGAATTATCCTATATCTATATTTTTTACAGTTTCTTAGCTATAAGTTTAGTCCTCCCTTTGTCCCGTTGCATCTTCTGTTCTTATCATGGTAAATATTGTAATACCGGCTGGGGTAAAGTTGCAGGTTACCTTTTTCCTAAAAGGAATGAAGATAAATTCAGCTCAGGATACGATTATATGCTTTTTATTTATCCTGTTCTGGTTTTTTCCTTTATTAGGCACATTAGTTCAACTGGTTAGATTAAGAAATCTTTTCTGGTTAATTTTTTCAGGAGCATATATTTTTGTGTTGTTTTTAGAGAAGGTTTATTTGAAAAACTCTGCCTGTAGGTTCTGCTTTCAGAAAATGATTTGCCCAGGTGTCCCTTTTAATTCTAAATAGACAAACTAAAGGTTGGAAATATGAACCTGCTGTTGATTACTCTTTTTGCCGGGCTAATCCTCTTAGGGGCTTATTTTCTCTATGGAAGGTTCTTAGAGAAAAAGCTAAGCTTAGATAATAATAACCCGGTTCCCTCTCAGACGATGTATGATGGAGTGGATTATATCCCTACGCGTAAGACACTTCTTTTGGGTCAGCATTTCTCAGCTATTGCTGCGGCTGGTCCCATTGTAGGACCTATCCTAGCTGGTCTTCTATTCGGCTGGGTGCCAGCTCTACTTTGGATCCTGGTAGGCTCAATCTTTATAGGTGGAGTGCACGATTTAACCGCCCTGGTAGCTTCAGTAAGACATAAAGCCAGGTCTATTGCTGAAGTGGTTAAGGAACATATGAGTAGAAGAGCTTATTTACTTTTTCTTCTGTTCATCTGGTTTTCCCTGGTATATGTGATAGTAGCTTTCACCGATATTACTGCCAGTGCTTTTACCCAGAAAACCTATGGGGCTGGCGTCGCCTCCTCCTCTTTTCTTTATCTTTCTTTAGCTTTCCTTATGGGGTTGGTTCTTTACAAGCTAAAGTTCCCTTTATGGCTTTCCACTCTTATCTTTTTACCTCTGGTAATCTTCGCTATCTGGTATGGACAGAAAATACCTATTACCCTGCCCTCATTTTTAGGACTGGAACCACTTAAAACCTGGGACCTTATTCTCCTTTTATACTGCTTTACCGCCTCGATCATCCCTTTGTGGCTGCTGCTTCAGCCACGTGGATATTTAGGAGGGCTTTTTCTGTATGGAACGCTTTTAGCCGGGATAATGGGGATACTTTTTGGAGGATTCAAGATCAATTACCCTCCGTTCATAGGATTTAAGAGCATGGATGTAATTCCAATTTTCCCGGTACTTTTCATCACCGTAGCCTGTGGAGCCTGTTCCGGTTTTCATGCTATTGTAAGTTCAGGCACATCCTCTAAACAGCTCAAAAAAGAAAAAGATGCTAAATTGATCGGTTATGGAGGGATGCTCTTAGAAGGTTTAGTAGCAGTTATTGCCTTAGCTACTTTGATGATGCTTACCAGGTTCGGAGCTTTATCCAAAGCAAAGCCGGATGAAATTTATGCCAATGGGATCAGCAATTTCTTATCGATTTTCAATATCAATCGTGATTTCGCTATGAGCTTTGGACTTTTAGCTTTTGCCACCTTTATCTATGATACCTTAGACGTTTGTACCAGATTGGGTAGATATGTATTCCAGGAGCTAACTGACTGGAGAGGTAAATTCTCTAAAGCTGGTCCAACTCTCATAACTCTTTTAATTCCGGCTTTTTCAGTTATGGTGCAGGTAAAGGACTCATCTGGCAACCTGTTGCCAGCCTGGAGGATTTTCTGGTCCCTTTTTGGAACCAGCAATCAGCTTTTGGCAGCTTTAACTCTTTTAGGAGTAACAGTCTGGCTAAAGGAGACCAGGAAAGCCTGGTATTACACAGTTATACCTATGGCTTTTATGCTAATTATGACTTTATGGTCACTTATTTTGATGATTTTACCATGGTTAGGAAAGCTTTTTTCTGGCAACTTTATCATAGAAGTTATCCCTTTATGTGCTTTAGTCCTTTTAACCTTAGCTATACTCCTCTTAACTGAAGCCTTAAGGAGCCTGTTTTTTAAAAAATCTAATCTCAGAACAAATATTTGATTTCGACTTTCTGCCGATAAAAAAAGTAAGCTTTTGAATTTGGCTGGTTCAATTCTCAAGACTCAAATTCGAGCTAAAAAGGCTTTTATGAATAATTATCCTCTGCAGAGAAATGGCTGGGAGAATTATTTAGGGGTAAATAACCTTTTCTTTTTTGCCAGAAGCCTGCTTTTTTTAGGGCTTTGTATCTGGCTTGCTTTTGCCCCGACTCCTCTGACTTCTCCTTATTTTGGATGGGTACTTCTTGCTATCTTCCTTTTACAGCTTTTTGGACTATACATTTACGTTTCCAGGTTCAAACCCAAATCAACTCATTTTTATAGCTTCACCTCCATTTTTGACCTGGTTTTCATAACCTTCCTGGTTTTATCTACCGGTGGGGTTAAAAGCGATTTCTATCTTCTTTATTATCTTTCTATCTCCCTCGGGGCTTATCAATTGGGTTTTAGCTCAGGACTTTTCCTGGCGTTTTTAGCCAACCTCTTATATCTCATAACTAATACCCCCCACCTGAATGAAATTTTCTTAGGGGACCTGTTGATTCGGCTATCTTTCCTCTGGGTTTTTGCCGCAGGAATTGGTAAACTTTCTATATTCTTGAAAGACTCAGAGGCAAGGCTTATGCAGGTATTCGATACTTTAAACCTGAGGACCTCAGAACTGGAAAAATCCCAGCTGCAGATCGAGACTGTTTATGAGGCTAGCCGTTCTTTAGGTGAGATCTACAGATTTGAACAGGTGATTGATGAGGTCTTAGAGATAGCTCAAAGGATATTAAAGTATCCGCACTTCACGATTCTGCTTCTGGATAAACAGAAAGAGGATCTTCTTCTGAAAGGGAAAATAGAGTCCGGTCGCAAGTTTCAATATACAGATCCTCCAGAGATCTCCTTAAGTGGTATAGCGGGCTCAGCTTTAAAAGAAGGTAAAGGGGTAAGGATCTATGAAGTCAAAGATGATCCCCGGTATATACCCGGTTTAGAAGGAGCCCATTCAGAGATGGCAGTCCCGATGATCTCTCAGGGTAAAACCATCGGGGTTTTGAACGCTGAGTCCAGAAAGGTTGGAGCATTTTCAGAGCAGGACCAGAAGATTTTCTCCATATTAGCCAGTTCAGCTGCTATGGCTTTAGAGAATGCCAGCCTCCATCAGAAGATGGAGGAACTAACTGTTATCGATGAGCTTACCGGGATCTATAATTATCGCTATTTCGTACAGAAACTCGCTAATGAGCTTAAAAGAGCCAGAAGGTATCATCAGAACCTTTCCCTGTTGATGATCGATATCGACTGGTTTAAAAGATATAATGACAACTATGGGCATCTTTTTGGCAACCTGATTTTAAGTGATTTAGCCAAGGTAATCAAAAGCTGTATCCGTGATACTGATGTTCTGATCCGTTATGGAGGTGAGGAGTTTGTGGTGATACTCCCCCAAACTGAAAAAGAAGATGCGCGGAACATCGGGGAGAGAATACGCTCTAAGGTCGAACAGGCCCAATTCGAGGAGAAGGAAAAAAAAATCAAGGTTAGCTTGACTGTGAGTTTAGGGGTTGCCACCTTTCCGGAGAATGGAACTGAACCAGAGGAGCTGGTTAGAAGTGTGGACCAGGCTTTATATTTAGCTAAAGGTAAAGGTAAGAACTTAATCTGCTCTCTATAAGGAAAAAAGTGGATAAATTGAGGCTTGGTCAAATCTTTTGTTTGGGATATCAAGGGGTGGAACCCTCAGTTGAGTTTATAAACTTAGTCCAGAAGTATAACCTGGGGGGGGTAATCCTTTTCTCTCGAAATCTAAACACGAAAGAAAAAATTAAAGAGAAGATTGAACTACTGCAAAGAAGATCTAAAATTCCACTCTTTGTAATGATAGATCAGGAAGGGGGTAGAATAAATCGCATTACGGATAATTTCCCTCTTTTCCCGGCTAATAAATTTTACGGAGAAAGTAAAGATAAAAATGGGGTGCATAAAGCTTACAGTCAAACTGCTAAGGAATTAAAGAGATTGGGCATTAATGTAAATTTAGCCCCAGTTGTGGATGTACTTACCAACCCTTCTAATTCAGTAATAGGGGATAGGTCATTTGGATCCGATCCAGAATTGGTAGCAGAATTTTCTAAGATTGCTATTGAAGCTATCAGAGAAGAAGGGGTTTTAGCTTGTGCTAAACATTTTCCCGGAATAGGGATCTCTCAGAAGACCCTCATCAAATTCTGCCTTACAATTCAAATCCAAAACAGAGGTTTGATACGATAGATTTCCTCCCTTTTATAACAGCTATATCCTGTGAAGTAGATTTCATAATGAGCACACATCTATTCGCAACTGAGTTGGACCCGATCTTTCCAGCTTCCCTTTCAAAAAAAATCTGTTCAGAAATTTTAAGAGAAGAGCTAAATTTTAAGGGGGTTTTGCTCAGCGATGATATGCAAATGAAAGCCATAAGGGAGAACTATCCCTTAGAAGAAGCCTGCCTTTTAGCCTTTGAAGCCGGGAACGATATGATTTTACTAGCGGAAAATTTAGAGGAACAGACAAAGGTGATAGAACACTTTGAAAAAAAGTTAAAAGATAAAGAATTAAACCTACCTCGATATTCCGAGGTAATAAACAGGATCTTAGCTTTAAAAGAAAAAAGATTGAAATAGAGGCTTAATTGAACCTGAAAAGACTTATGGATAAGAGGAAAATGAAAGTAATCGGACTTATGTCCGGCACCTCAGCCAATGGAATAGATGCCTGTCTGATTGAAATCGAAAAGAAGGCAGCCGGTCTCGGTAATTCAAACCCGGAGCTTAAAATTAAACAGCTCGGTTTCAGAACCTTTAGATTTCCAAATTCTTTGCAAAGGAAAATCATAACCGTATCCAGCCCTGGTTATCAGGATGTCGACGAGACCATCAGGCTGGATTTTCTTTTAGGAGAATATTTTACAAATGCCGCTATAAAAATGGCTGAAACTTGTGATCTAAAATTAAAAGATATAGACCTCATCGGCTCACACGGTCAAACCGTAAGACACCTTCCCTCTTTTAAGAAAATGGGTAACTATCTGGTTAGAGGAACTCTTCAAATAGGGGAACCTATGGTGATCTCAACCCGGACCGGGATTGTTACCGTAGCTGATTTCAGGAGAAAAGATATTGCCCTGGGTGGAGAAGGAGCCCCCCTTACTCCTTTAGCCCATTTTTATCTTTTCCATAAAGAAAATAAAGCTCAGGGAGTTTTAAACCTAGGTGGAATCTCTAACCTCACTTTTCTACCCAGAGGTAAAGGTGGGAAAAAAGTTTGGGGTATGGATGTTGGTCCGGGGAATATGCTCATAGACAGTCTGATGAGAAGATATTTTAACAAGAATTTTGATAAGGATGGTAACATTGCATTTAAGGGTAAAATCGTCAATCCCATCCTGAAAAAACAGCTGGAGAGAATTAATTTGCTTCTGAAGAGAAGGAAAAGTTTGGGAAGGGAGGATTTCGACAAGAAATTCACAGAAGATTTTGTCCGGAAAGCTGAAAGATATTCTACCAAACCTGAGGATCTTATAGCCACAGCCAGTGAGCTTACCGTAAGATCGATCTATCAAAATTATCTGAAGTTTTTCAAGAAAAAAGCTAAAATAGAGGAGCTGATCCTCTGCGGGGGTGGAGCTTTAAACCGATATTTGTTCTTAAGGCTTGAAGAGCTTTTCTATCCGGTTAAGGTTTACTTATCAGATGATCTGGGATACAACCCTCTAACAGTTGAACCGATCTCTTTTGCCATCTTTGCCTTTCTTACCTTATCACAATTACAGGGAGATGTTCCAGAATTAGCCAGAGCCGGAAAAACCATAATCTCAGGGAAAATATGCTTGCCTTAACGCTACTAAGAATAAGAACTTTTGGGATTAAGCTCGGTTTAATCCTTATTTCCATTTTCATATATAACTGTGCCCAGATACCTCTTTACCGGGAGGAGCCCTATTATCGCCGACTCAAAATCCCGAGCGTTAAGGTGAAGCTTTTAGAAACTAAAGAAAACCTGGAGGTAGCACCTGCTGGCTCATTTGTTATCCGTTGTTATAATCAAAAAAATGAAGGTAAAAACTCTGAGTATTTTTCCTCTGCTCAGATCTGGATCAAAGTAAAAGCCGAAGGGATAACCTTGGGGGCAAAAGGGCAAAAGGAATTAGAAAGTAAACTGCAGAGAATAATTTTTGAACCAAGGGGTGATAAGCAGTGGTTCTATCTAAATGGTAATAGATACAGAGGATTATTGGAGATTAATTATTCACCAGAAGATAGTTCCGCTTTAGCTTTGAATTTAGTTTTTGTGGAAGACTATTTAAAGGGAGTCCTTCCAGGGGAAATAGGAAAGTGGGGAGAAAAAGAGCTTGAAGCTTTAAAGGCTCAGGCAATAGCCGCTAGAACCTATGCTCTTTATTCTTCCGGCAACTATAAAGAAAAAGGGTATGACTTAGAGTCGACTGTAGCAGATCAGGTTTATCTGGGAGTAGATTCTGAGAACATACTGTCTAATCTGGCAATTCAAAAGACTAAAGGGATGATCTTAATTTATAACGGGAAACCGATCAAAGCACATTATCATGCCAATTGTGGTGGCTGGACCGAAAGGATAGAGGAGGTCTGGAACAAATCACCAGAGCCTTATCTTAATTCGTATGGAGACAATAGCTTCTGTTCCTGGGCAAAGAATGCAACCTGGGAGGAAAGCTGGTCGAGGGAAGAATTAGAAGAGATTGTAAATACTTATATTACGCCTTATCAGGAATTACCCCAGGGAGGTATCGGTAAAATTTTAGACTTGAAAGTATTAGAGATATTTCCTTCGGGCAGGGTTTCATTTTTAGAGTTAAGAACCGATAAATATATTATCAAGCTGGAGAAGGATAATATCAGATGGGTTTTGAGGAGAAAAAATCCACCTCATCCTATTCTTCCCAGTACTTTTTTCGATATATATCTTCAGAGAGACACATCTGACCAACTGGAAAAAATTGTTTTCCAAGGTTCTGGAAATGGTCATGGTGTGGGTATGTGCCAGACCGGAGCTATAGGAAGAGCTCGGGCTGGTCAGAGCTACCGGGCAATTCTTTCTCATTATTATCGGGGGGCAAAAATAGTTAAGCTTTACTAACACTCTTCTTTTTTAAAAAAACTAAAAAAAATACTTGACAACCAAGCTTGCCTTTCTTTAAATTCTTAAAACTTTAGATGTTAGAACGTGATTATATAAAAAGGGAATTTTAACTTAACGGAAGGAGGGGGTGATACCCGACCGAAAAATAAGTTTTTAAACCGGGGCAAGTTTCAGATCGAAAACTTTTAAACAGGAGGTAAGAAAGTGAAAAAACTAACTTGGCTACTCGGAGTAACTGTGTTAGTTCTTACATTGAGCGTTGTTTCATACCCCATCGAGATGAAGGGTATGGTTGGATTGGGGGCTCACGGTGGATTGTGGAAACCGGTCCTGACTGACCATTCAGACTTTTGGACAGTGGGGTTTGACGGCGGCGCTACTTTGAAGTACGGTATTCTGAAAAACTTAGCCATTGGTGTGACCGGAACTTACTTAATTACTTGGGAGGCAAAGCTGGACACAGAATCCAAGCTGAGCGATGGAGCGAAATTCACTTTCTCTAAGGCAGATAATGCAGCGAAGAATCAGCATATGATAATTGAGGCAGCTGCCTATTACTATTTTCTGCCGGATAAGAAATTCACTCCTTACATTTTCGGAGGCGGTGGTATAGACATCTGGAAGTGGAAAGACTATAATGGAGATCCAGTGTATTTTAAACCGGAAACTTCAGGTCTGGCAGATTCGGTTGAGATAAAAGACCAGGAGATCACGGCTTTAGCAGGAGCAGGTATTGAATATTATCCTACACCGCAAGTGGGCATTAATATCGGCGCCAAATTCCATTACCTGACCCATCTTCTGACAAGTTTTAAAAATGACAAGAAAATCGTGGGAACGGGTGTCAATCAGTTAGACCTTCCCAAAGGGATTGTAGAGGCTTTTGTAGGGATAAATTACTATCTGGGGAAACCAAAGGATACAGATAAGGATGGAGTACCAGAGAAGACCGATCAGTGTCCTGATACTCCCTTAGGATGCCTGGTAGATGCCAATGGTTGTCCACTGGATGCGGATAACGATGGGATCTGCGATGGCTTAGACAAATGCCCGGGGACTCCCAAAGGGTGTAAGGTAGATGCCACTGGCTGTCCCACGGATGCAGATGCTGATGGTGTTTGCGATGGCTTGGATAAGTGTCCAGATACTCCCAAAGGGATAAAAGTAGATGCAATGGGCTGTCCGTTGGATGCAGATGCAGATGGTGTACCTGATTATAAAGACAAGTGTGCTGACACTCCCAAAGCCTGCAAGGTAGATGAAAATGGTTGCCCCGTTGATTCAGATAAGGATGGTGTTTGTAATGGAATGGATAAATGTCCCGATACTCCGGCCGGCAAAAAAGTTGATGCTACCGGCTGTCCTATCTCTGAGTTTATACCTGAGCCGGAGAAACCAGTGGTTCTGCACGGTGTCAACTTTGAGTTCAATAAATCTTTACTGACTACCGGATCTAAGACCATCTTAGACCAGGTAGCATCTAGTTTGATAGATCGGCCGGATGTTAAGGTGGAAATCGGTGGACACACTGACTCCAAAGGATCAGATGCATACAACCTTAAGCTCTCTAATGCACGAGCCGATGCAGTGAAGCAATACTTGCTCAGTAAGGGAGTCAAAGCTGACAACCTGACAGCTAAGGGTTACGGGGAAACCCAACCCATCGCGGACAACAAAACCGATGAGGGCCGTGCTGAAAACCGAAGAGTAGAGCTGAAGCGGATTCAGTAAGACCGCAGAATCATAGAACAGAGATCATCCAGAAGTGTGGTCTATGTGGAGAGAGGAGAAGGGCATCCAGTAGATGCCCTTCCTTTTTTCTATAACTTTTTCTCTTTGGATTTTTCACAGAAAAAAGCGAGTTCTTTTTAAAATGAATTTCTGCATAATTGATGAAGGGGGTGATACCCAAAAGAAAAATTATTTTAAATTTTAGCAATTATAAACTTAAAACTTTAACAGGAGGTAAGAAGGTGAAAAAACTTACCTGGCTATTCGGGGTAACAGTGTTAGTTCTTGCGCTGAGCGTTGCATCATACCCTATGGAGATGAAAGGTATGGTTGGATTGGGGGCGCATGGGGGTCTGTGGAAACCGGTCTTGACCGATCACTCTGATTTATGGATTGTAGGACCCCAAGGCGGGGTTACTCTTAAATATGGTATTCTGAAGAACTTAGCCATTGGTGTAACTGGTACCTATGCTTATACCTGGCAGGCAAAGCTGGAAGGAAGTAAAATAGAAGATGGAGCTGGGTTTACCTTCTCCAAAGCCGATAGTGCTATGACCTTTGAGAATATAATGATCGATGTAGCTGCCTATTACTATTTTATGCCCGAGAAGAAATACACCCCCTATGTCTTTGGAGGTGGTGGAATCTCTATATGGAAATGGAAAAACTTTAAAGGTGAACCTCTGACTTTCCCAACTAAAAATTATGCCACTGATTCTACTACCTTTGAGATAAAAGATCAGGAGATAACTGCTTTAGTGGGTGTAGGTGTTGAGTGGTATCCCATAGAGAATCTGGGTATAAATATCGGTGGTAAGTTCCATTATTTAACCCGTCTTCTGACTAGTTTTACAGATAATAAAGATATGGTTGGTACAGAAGCTGGTGAATTAGACCTACCCAGAGGGATTCCAGAAGCTTTTGTGGGGATAAATTACTATTTTGGAAAACCAAAGGATACAGATAAGGATGGAGTGCCAGATAAAATTGACCAGTGTCCGGACACACCTTTGGGCTGTTTGGTGGATGCCAACGGTTGTCCCACCGATGCGGATAACGATGGGATTTGCGATGGTTTGGATAAATGCCCGGATACTCCCAAAGGTTGTAAGGTGGATGCAACTGGATGCCCGACAGATGCGGATGCCGACGGTGTTTGCGATGGATTGGATAAGTGTGCTGATACTCCCAAAGGGGTAAAGGTAGATGCCACAGGTTGTCCGCTGGATGCAGATGAAGATGGAATACCCGATTTCAAGGATAAGTGCCCGGATACTCCTAAGGGATGTAAGGTGGATGAAACTGGTTGTCTCACAGATTCAGATAAAGATGGTGTTTGTGATGGTTTGGATAAATGCCCGGATACCCCGGCTGGAATAGAGGTTGATGCTACTGGTTGTCCAAAGGTAAAACCAATTGAGCAGAAGATAACTCTGCATATAGTTTATAAGCCAGGAAGCGCAGAGATCGATGAGGCTAACAAAGCAATTTTAGATGATCTGGCTTCCAGGCTTGCGACTTATAAGGATGTAAAGATCGAGGTGGGTGGTTATACCGATAATACTGGAACCGCAACTGCCAATAAGAAGCTTTCACAGAAGAGAGCAGATAAGGTTACTGATTATCTCATCTCCAAGGGAATAGAGAAAGATAGAATAACCTCGGTGGGTTACGGTGCAACTAATTTCATAGCAGACAATGGAACCGAAGAAGGAAGACAGCAGAACCGCAGAGTGGAAATCATCCAGAAGTAGTTATCTTTCTTCTAAATGATTTATGTAGGGGCGGGGTAATCCCGCCCCTACTTTTTTTTATACTTTTTCCCGAATTTGAATCCTGTGGACTTGGATTTTTCCCATAGAAAATCGAGCTCTTTTAAGCTGGTTTCCTTAAGAGACTTTTTGCTTCTGGACAGTTCTTCCTCAATAAAATTAAATCTCTTCATAAATTTTTTTACAGTCCTTCTTAAGGCAAGCTCAGGATTTATCTTAAGGTGTCGGGATAAATTTACCAGGGTGAAGAAGATGTCACCTAATTCTTCTTCGATTTTCTTCTTGTTTTTAGAGCGGTAAGCTTTTTTGAACTCATTCAATTCCTCATTTAACTTAGGCAAAATATCTACACTTCTCTGCCAGTCAAAACCATACCTCCCCACTTTTTCCCCAACCCGGTAAGCTTTTAGTAAAGCAGGGAAAATCTCAGGTATCCCGGATAAGACCGATTTGTTTTCTGTTGTGGCAAGTTTTATATGTTCCCAGTTTTTTATCACCTGGTCAGGAGATAGCTTTTTCTTTTTTTTGAAAACGTGCGGATGCCTTTGAATAAGCTTAGTTCTCAGATTATTAATCACCTCAAAGATATCAAACCTTTTTTGCTCTCTGGCTATTTCCGAGTGAAAGATAATCTGCAAAAGTAAATCTCCCAATTCTTCTTTGAATTTGAGATCATCCTTTTTCTCCGCTGAGTCCAGGACCTCATAAGCTTCTTCTAACAGATAAGGGAGAAGAGAGCTATGGGTCTGAGCCCTGTCCCAGGGACATCCTTTTTTTGAGCGGAGAAGGCTCATCAGGTTGACTAACTGGTTGAAACTTTCGGAATCTTTTTTCTTCACAGGTTTGCCTTTCGAATAATTTTCATATTGTAATTCAAATTACATTCCTAGATAATAAAATAAAAACAGGTGCTGAAATCTATAAGTTTTTTACGAAGGTAGGGGTTAGATTTATCAAACCCAAAATTGTGACGGGTTTGATGAATCAAGCCCTTATAGGTTAGTCTGTAGTCTGTAGGGGCAGACCCCCGTGTCTGCCCCGATGATTTTAGATGTAGGGGTTCAAAATATTGAACCCCTACAATTTAGATACTCCAAGATATTTAGGACAGTATCCCGTCTAGAGAGCAAAGCAAGATTACCAATTAGATTACAAAAAATTAAGTCCGGAAAAGAACCTGCTCTTTTTCAAAAAGCCAGCGGGTGATTAAAATCGCCAGACCAGCATATAAAGCAGTGCTTAAGAAGATAAGCCCGATATACCCCCAATTATAGGTCCCCAAAAGAATCTGCTTCAAAGCCAAGCTGATATTGATAATCGGTATAAATGCCATCCCCACTGATAATTCCAGCCCTGGTAAAAAGGAAGCCATAGCTGGCATTATTATAATTATGAGCAAAGGGGAAATGTAACTCTGAGCTTCTTTATAAGATTTAGCGAAAATGGATAAGGAAAGCAAAATCGAGCTTGCCAGACAACAATAGGGAATTATAAGTAAGAACAGAACCAAAATGGAAAGAGGACTGACGAATAAAATTGCCTCTTTACCTATCTCTCCTGCCTCCTTGAATTTTGCAAAACTTGTTCCAGCACTTATGACCATACTGACTGTAGAAACAATAGCGGTGACTAAAGAGGCCGTGAAAACAGCTAAGAACTTACCTGAGGAAATCTCACCTCGAGAAGCTGGTGAAACTAAAAGGGTCTCCAGTGTTCCTCTTTCCTTCTCACCGGCAGTCAAATCAATTGCCGGATACATCGCCCCGGTCAAAGCCATAATCATAATCATATAGGGTAAAAACATCGATAAGAAAAACCCTCCCATTTTCTCTTTGGAAGCCAGATTTTCCATTTTGATTTTTACCGGGTGAAGCAGTGATCTATCAACATTTCGATCTTTTAACCTTTCGGTAACCACGCTGTCCTGAAAAACTTTTAAAATATTGCCCAACTTATCTGAAGCCATATCCGATTGGATCTCAGCCTTGTCAAAGTAGATTTTAACCTGAGCCGAGTCTCCTGCACCAATCTTTTTCTCAAAATCTTTAGAGAACTCCAGTGCAGCTGTAATCCTTTTATCCTTTAAGGCGGTACTGTAATCCTTTTCCTGAACGATTTCAAAGGACTTATTCTCCTTGAGGATAGAGAATATAGATGGAGCTTCATCCCTCCCAATGATTACTAAGGGGTTAACCCTTTCCCCTGTTTTTTTAGCCATCATCATAGAGAGCGAAGTCATACCGAACATCAGAATCGGAAAAAGAAGGATCGGGACTAAAAGCATAGAGATAAGGGTTCTCCTGTCCCGGAGGATATCTTTCATCTCTTTGAAATAGATTATCTTTATCTTTTTAAAATTCATTCAAACTCCCCACTAATTTAACAAAAACCTCGTCTAAATCCTTGAGTCTGGTTTCGGATTGAAGTTTTTCTAAGGTGCCGAACCGCTAAGATTTTCCCTCTATGGATGATAGCGATCTCGTCACAGAGCTTTTCTGCCTCATGCATTATATGGGTGGAGAAAAGAACACACTTATTCTCTTCCTTAGCTCTGCGGATGAACTGGATGATATTTTTTGAGGTTATCACATCTAAACCCAGAGTGGGTTCATCTAAAATCAATACCTCCGGGTCATGTATAATGGTGCGAGCCAAAGAGACCTTTTGCTTCATCCCGGAGGAGAGTTTATCCACCCGTCTATCTCTGAAGTTCTTCATATCGAAAATCATGAAAATATTTTCTAATCTTTTCTGGATTACCTCCTCCTCTATCCCATTCAATCTGGCAAAATAAGTTACCGTCTCCTCTGCTGTCAACCTCGGATAAAGGGCGGTATCAGAAGAGAGGAACCCAATAGTGGCTTTTACTTTTTGAGAGTCAGTAAGGATATCGAAACCATTTACCTTTGCGGTTCCAGAAGTTGGCTTTAATACAGTAGAAAGAAGACGCATCAGGGTGGTTTTACCTGCGCCATTTAGCCCTAAGAGTCCAAAAATTTTCCCGGGCTGACATTCCATATCTACCTTATCCACCGCCACTATCTCCCCCCTCTTTCTATCCCAAAATATCTTTGTGAGATTAAAGGTTTTTATCATCTTTAAAACTAAGAGGTGAAATCCGGATCCTTTTTATTTTTAATACTCCGTGGTCTCCCTGGTCCTTTCAGACTCAAACTTTTCCAGCCAGCGCGGGTCTTTTATCTCCCCTTTGGCCGTAGACTGAACCAACTTGTAAACCCCATAACCTTGTTCATCTACGAAGATGAAGTAGACCCCACCCTGAATATAGTCATAGTTCCACCTCTCCCAGGATTTGGTTGACATAGAATAAGGGTGCCTTTCGATGTCAGTCGGCTCATCATATACAATATAGACCCTGCCCATATCAGTTTTCCAGCCATCTTTCTCTTTTTTATTACTGGTTGAGTATCTGCGGTTTGCTTCTTCCCATCTATTATAATATCCGATTTTAAACTCGTTTTCAGGTGTTAGAGGATCCGGGTCCCTTTTCTTCCAGAATTCGAGCAAAAACTGGCTTTTGCCAAATAAATTCAGTTGATCATACATCTTTAATTCATCTTTCGTGCTGATGTAAGCGATCATCCTTCTTATAAGTTTGGCTTCTTCCTCAGTTCTGGGCTCTTCTGCGCTTTCTTGAAGAGACGGACCCAAGACCTGAAAAGGTTTTGTACCTTTGACCTCATCTCCGGAATCAAGATCTTTAACTAAAAGCTGGAGGAAATATTTACCGGGAGAAAGAGAATTTATATTCAGAGCGCTCATCACCACCGTAGAGTTCCCTGGCTTGGTGTTTATCTGATAACCATAATCCTTGGGATTTGAGCCGGCAGAATCCAATATGGAAAAACTCAATGAATAACCCTTCTTCTCTCCCTCTAAATCTGTTTTGAGATTATAAATCTCTGCGTAAAAATAGAGCATCGCTGTTTTCGAAATATATTCACCCCGGGGGTTGGGTAGGACCTTCATTCCGGATTTGTTGAATTTAACATCTAAGGTGTCCTCATCGGATAAGTTTAAAACCAACTGGAGGTCGCTCATCTGTAAAGCACCTCCTTTGAAATCTGGAATCAAAATTTGAGCCTTCTTAACCCCTACCTTACTGGAATTGAGATCAATAACTTTAAACTCCAGAAAATAGATACCCGGCTTGAGGGTATCTCCCAAGATATCGATCATCTGCACATCAGAGGTTTCAATTTTTTCCAAATCTGTTACCAAACTCCCGACCTGCCATTTTTTCTCCTTGACTTTTTCTCCTGCCTGATTTGTCAGGATAATCTCCAGAGAGATGACGGTTCCGTATCCTTCAACCTGCTTTATATAATCCAGTTCCTTCTGTTCCAGGGAGTAATATATCTCCACATAACTTTTTTCTGTATCTGGTAGATATTTGAAAGCTCCATAATCCAGATTTATCTTAAGCGAGTCTATAGTTGTGCCCTGAGGCTGACCCTGAGGAACTAAAAAAATCAGAGTAAAAAACAAAAGATAGATTATTCCCCTCCTCTGTTCTAACTGTCCTTTCATTTTTATCTCTCCTTTTTAAAATTGTTTTATTAAAAATTGAGGGGGATCTATGCTCGATTTTCACCTTCTGCCATCATAGGGATATTGAAGCTCATATTCTCCATGGCCAGTTACATCTACAAACAGGAATTTGCGATTGAGCCTGTAATAATACCAAACCAGATAGGATTTGGTGCTGAGCTCAAAAGGATGTCTATCCACTTCGTCTGGCGGACCAAACTTGATATAGACCATCCCCATATCGGTCTTATATCCCTCCTTATCGTAGATTCCGAAGTGTTCATTTGCATATTTCACCCTTTTATAATACTCCTCCATCAATTCATTCTCCGGTGTATCCGGGGTAGGGTCTTTAGATTTCCAGAAGTCTATCCATCTTTTTGTCCTATCTTCTTCCTTTGCATTTTTTAGATCTTTTAGTTCTTTATCCGAAGCCACATGGCGCAAAAGATCCACTGCCTTGGGGTAGTTGTTCTTCACCTGATAGAGCAGTGACCACTCAATATTCATCTCCTTTTGTGCTTTTGCCCTGACCCTCCCTTCCTTGTTCACGAGCTTAAGACGAAGGGTATAGGTTCCATCTTTTATTTCGCCAATTTTAATCTCTTTGAAATCATAGAAGCTCTGATCCGCTGCTGGTTGAAGTGGAATTCTGGAGGTATCTCTTAAGACTACAGCCTTATTACTTGTCTCTAATTCGTAGATTATCAAATACTCTTCTGCTCTTAAAGATTTAAAATTATAGATCTCATAATAAATCCAGAAAAGGGGTTCAGGATCACCGAAAATGCCTGAAACGCTGGGGATAACCTCTCTGCCTCGTTTGGTGAACTTGGAGGAATCCTGGTTCTCCTTCACGTCTCGAGCCAATTCTATACCACTAAAAGCTGGATCGTTACTCTTCAGAGAAGCAACACTGACCTGCTGTTCCGATTTAAGCACCTGATTGGAATTATGGTCGATTAGCTTAAAACTCAACTTGTACTCTCCAGCTGGAACTGATAAATTAACCTGGTTAATCAAGAAATTTGAAGGTGATTGAGTTTCCTGATAACTCTCAACCATATATTCTTCCTCATGGGAGCTGGCAGTAAACTGCTCATTTTTACTGAAAAGCACAATCTCGACCTCATAGCTGGCTTTGAACTTATCCTGTTCCTTTATGAAGGTGAATTTGTGGTTGAAAACCTTATAATAGATCTCTAATCTCCAGTTCTCCTCTTGTCCTTCTTTTCCTGTGGATCCGTTATCGAAGAAACAGGCATAATCCAAGAAAATCCCCTTCTCTTCCGGTTCTTCTAAATATCCGAAATCGGTTTGTGAAAAAGCCCTGGGGATGAAAAACAAAGAAAGGCTCAAAATCAGTCCAAAACGGATACATCTAGAAAATGTAACCTTAGTTTTCATACTCTTCATTTTACAATATACCTGAATTTATGAGAAATATCCATAAAAAATTTTACCCAGCTTTCTCTTATAATTACTCTAAACCCCACTTTTATATTTGATGCTGCCCTTTCAGGGACTGTTGAAAAAGTGTTTTTGGGGTGCAAAAGCTTGTTTTTACGATTTTTTAGAAATTTAGATCTCTTTAGATTTCAACTACTTAGATTTTTGAGAAAAATAGCACCAGCCTCAAGGTCAACTTCGACAAGCTGGTGCACTCCGATTCAGGGTTTTTCAACACACCCTTTTATTCGTACCTTAAGGAGATAATCGGGTCCACTTTGGCTGCCCGGTAAGCTGGATAGATGCCGAATATAAGCCCAACTCCGACAGCGACTGAGAAACCTATGATTACCCAGGGTAGGGAGATGCTGGCAGGCAAAGGGGTAGTTAAAGCTATAAGCTGGCTCAAAAGAAGCCCTATAGCTATACCCAGAACCCCGCCTGTTCCACTCAGGGTCATGGCCTCAATCAAAAACTGCCAGATGATATCCTTTTTTTTGGCTCCGATGGCTTTCCTTATCCCTATTTCCCTCGTTCTCTCCGTAACCGAGACCAGCATTATGTTCATCACCCCTACCCCCCCGACTAAAAGACCTATAGAGGAGATCACCACCATTACCATATAAATAGCACTGGTGATCTGATGATAGACATTCATCAGGTCATCCTGAGTGGAGACGGCGAAATCATCCGGTTTATCGTAAGGGACAGCTCTCCTTCTTCTCATCATCTCAGTTATTTCGCCAATCGCCTTAGATATCAGCTCTGGTGATCTAGGCTTAGCAATTAAAAGCAGCTCCTTTTCCTCAGGGTAAAGTATATGGTAAGTACCATAAGGCAGTAGGACAAAATTGTTCATGCTTTCGCCCAATAGATTAGGCCTTTTCTCCATTACTCCTACAACTGTAAACTTCTTAGGTGAAAAGTTTGCCCCTCCCATTAATATCTCTTTGCCAATCGGGTCCTGAAAAGGAAATAGTTTCTCTTTCACATCTGGCCCTAAGACGATTACCTCAGCTTTATATTTTATATCCGAATCGGTGAAAAACCTTCCCTCCGCTACAAAATTGTTATTGACCACCTCATATTCCGGGGTAACGCCGATTAGCTGGAAACCGGTTACCTCTTCTTTCCTGAATTTTATGATTTTGGATCCGGGTCCCCAATTCTGGGGAGAAACCTCGCTTATCGAAGGACAGTATTCCCTCACAGCCATAGCATCCTCAAAAGTGATTGGTTTGCGATTCCTTTCCTCCTCCGGAATACGACCCATACGGATTCCAATCTTCTCTTTAGTAACATAAATGACATTTGAGCCTAAGGACTCTATCTGGGCAGCCATACTGTTATTCAAACCCTGGATAATCGAGACCATTCCGATAACTGCAGTCACCCCGATTAGAACCCCCAAGATAGTTAATAAAGAACGCATCTTGTTAGCCTTAAGCGCCGCCCAGGCCATCAACATACCTTCTCTTATCTCAAATAGATTCATCGTCAACCTATTCTTTATTCCTATTTGAATTCTACTAAAAAATCAAATCCGCCTGAGGTGGATAGCTTTACCTTTATTCAAGTTAAAAGAATCATTCTGATAGACCTAAAGGTTTATACTCCAATCTCTTTCTAAAACTACTTTTTCAATATTTTCTCTCTTATCTCTTACCTTTTTCTATTCATATCTCAGGCAAGCTATCGGATCCAGCTTGGCGGCCTTCATCGCCGGAAATATTCCGAAGAAAAGCCCTACTGAGGTAGCGATGATTAACCCGGTAATAACTGACCAGGCTTCAATTGCGGCTGGAAGTGGAGTAGTTGCAGCAATGATCTTAGCTATAAGGCTACCTAAGCTAACCCCGATTAAACCTCCAACTAAGGCTAAAGTAACCGCTTCAACTAAAAACTGCCAGAGTATATTTTTCTTCTTCGCACCTACTGCCTTACGGATACCGATCTCCTTGGTTCTCTCTGTTACTGAGACCAGCATTATATTCATAATAACAATACCTCCAACCACCAGAGCAATTGACGAAACCCCGATCATAACTAAGAAAGCGGTAGAGGTGAAAGTCCGATATAAATCCATAAAAGTATCAGAGGTCATAATGGCGAAATCATCCGGCTTATCATAGGGAACATTTCTTCTGGTTCTGAGAACTAAGCGGACTTGATCTTGAGCTTCCTGCATTGAGCCAAAATTCTCCACCTTGACAAAGATAGACATAAACCTTTTGGTTCCGAAAAGTTTACTGAAGGTGGTAATGGGGATTAAGACGAAATCGTCCTGATTCTCTCCCAAGAAAGTCCCTCTTTTCGTAGCTATTCCTACAACTCTGAAGTAATAATTCCCTATCTTGAGGTCTCTACCTAAGGGATCCTGGTTAGGAAATAGATTGTCCGCAATCTCCCATCCGATAAGAACTACCCTTCTATTATGCTCATTTTCAAATTCAGAAGGGTACCTTCCACTGCTCAAATTTATGTCTGAGATCTCAGTTATGTTAGCAGTTGCTCCAGCTACAGCTATGTCACTAACATATTTCTCTCTATATTTAATTTTTTTAAAGGCAACCGCCCGAGCTCCAACCTTCCAGCACAACGGGCATCTTTCCTTTATCGCCTCCATATCCTGCAGGGCAAAGTCTTTTCTTTTCAGCGCTTTTAAGTAGTCTTCTTCGCTCATAGTTATGCCGAACTTGTTCACAAAGAACGTGGATGAGCCTAAAGCGTTGATTTGGTCAGCTACGTATTTGTTCATTCCGGCGATGATCGAGACTACTGCGATAACGGTCATAACCCCGATTATCACCCCGATCAGGGTGAGAATAGACCTGAGCTTATTTGAGATCAAAGACCTCAATGCCATCCCCACACTTTCTAAAAACTGCAATCTTTTCCTCCATCAGAGAATAAATTTATTTTAACCTTTCATCCTTCTCGATCATTCCATCCCGGATATGAACCACTCTATCAGCATATTTGGCTATGTCCGGCTCATGGGTAACAATAATCACTGTATTCCCCTCCGTATGCAACCGGTCAAAGAGTTTCATGATTTCCACTCCGGTGGCTGTATCCAGATTGCCGGTCGGTTCATCTGCTAAGATTAGCGAAGGGTTGTTCACTATTGCCCTGGC
Organism: uncultured candidate division Zixibacteria bacterium; assembly: GCA_963713865.1. Taxonomy (GTDB): domain Bacteria; phylum Zixibacteria; class MSB-5A5; order MSB-5A5; family RBG-16-43-9; genus CAZMZF01. The sequence goes on from OY970208.1 coordinate 423,122, forward strand.
TATTGCTACCCTCTGTCTCTCCCCTCCAGAAAGCTCATTCGGTTTATGGGTAATCCTGACTTCTAAGTCAACCATCTTCAGGGCTTTTCTTGCTTTCTCTAACCTTTCTTTTGATTCAGTTCCGTTATAGATCAACGGAAGCTCCACATTATGCAGTGCAGTTGCTCTGGGTAAAAGGTTAAAAGTTTGGAACACAAACCCGATCTCTTTATTGCGGATAAAAGCTAATTCATCATCGTTCATCTGGCTCACCAGTCTGCTGTTGAGATAATATTTCCCCTGGGTGGGCGTATCCAAACACCCGATTAGATTCATAAGAGTCGACTTCCCGGAACCAGACGGTCCCATTATCGCCAGATACTCCCCTTTTTTCACTTCTAAATCAACCCCTCTTAAGGCCTGGACTTGAACCTTTTCGTTCCCGATCTCATATACCTTCCAGAGATTCTCAGTTTTAATCAGCACTTTAACTTCCCTCTTTTTTCTCTATTTTTTTCTCAATCTTGATCCTATCCCCATCTTTTAAGGTTCTTAAGATCTTATAACTGCCAGTGATTATCTGGTCATTTTCCTTTAAACCGGTAACTACTTCTATATTCTGCTGATCGGAAATTCCGCTTTTAATAGGAATGAATTTTGCCTTGCTTTTCTCAACCAAAAAGACCCCATCCAGCTCTTTTTTCTTCTTATTATTATTTTTTTCTTCTTCCGAGGAAGAGGCTAAGGCAGTAGCTTTACCTTCTTTGGATTTGGTATTCAGTGTATCTTTTTTCTCCTCTCGCATCACCACTGCGGCAATCGGGATCTGCAAAACGTCTTTATGAGAAGCGGTGGTAATATCCACTGAGGCTGACATACCGGGTTTTACCCCATTCACCTCATCTAAGAGCAAAACCTTAACCAGAAAATTGACCACCTGATCCTGGGTGCCATAACCGGTGATTTTAGCGGTATTGCCTATCTCTGAAACCTCTCCGTTAAAAACCGTATCCGGGAAAGCATCTATCTTTATTTTTGATTCCTGACCCAATTTCACCTCTGCGATATCGGTCTCGTCTACTTCTACTTCTACCTCGAAAAGAGATATGTCAGATATGGTCATGATCTCAGTTGGATTGTAAGTAGCACCGGTTACCATCTCCCCTTCTTTTTTCATCAACTCTGTAATCTTTCCATCCATTGGAGCGGTAATGGTGGTTTTAGCCAAGAGATCGTTAGCTTGCCTAAGAGAAGCTGAGCTTTGATCATATTGAGCCTTAGCTATATTATACTCGGTCATGCTTGCATCGTACTGTTCTTTGGAGGTAAGATTTTTTTCAAATAATTTCTTCTGGCGTTCAAAAACCAGTTCAGTCTGCTCAAAATTAGCTTTGGCAGAGTTTAATTGGGCAGTAGCTTGAGCAGCAGCAGATTTATATTCAGATGGGTCGATCTGAACCAGAAGCTGTCCTCTTTTAACCCAATCCCCATCCTTAACCGAAAGACTTATTATCACTCCCGGGACAGTAGCGCTGATCTTTACATCCTTTTTCGCTTGAACCTTTCCACTCCCTGTGACTATAGAGGCTATATCTCCTTTTTTGACTTTATCAACCTCCACCTTATAGACTTTTTCGCCGGATCGGGATAGATTGAGTAAAACGATAATCAATATTACAGCTATTACCACTACCCCGATTATGATCTTACTTCTCTTCTTCATAAATCTCCTCCAGTTTTTCTAATCCACTTATTTGTCTATAGCTTTTTCAAATTGAGCTAAAGCTAAATTATAATCGTACAGGGCTTGAACCTGGTTACTTTTGGCAGTTTTGTAGGAAACATTAGCATCTAAAAGCTCAAGGATAGATGCCGCACCCAGGTTGTATTTCTCCTGGGTTAATTTCAAATCCTCTTCGGCTGATTTCAAAGCATCATCCGTCAGTTGAATCTTCTGCTCTGCTTCTTTCACCGAAAGATAAGCCTGTTTTATCTCTAATTCCAAATCCCTCCTGCTCTGCTTCAGGCTCTCTTTGGCTAAATTAAGCTGAGCCTTAGCACTTCTAACTTTGGAGGTGGTTAGAAAACCTTCAAATATATTCAGGCTGATATTTATCCCGATCCCCCAGGAATCGTTCTTCTCTATATCCCGGCTTGAAGGAAATCCATAGCTGTTCCAGGAATAACTGCCCGAGAAAGATATGTTGGGGAAATTGCCTCCTCTGGCAATGGTCAGGCTTGAATGAGCCTGATTTACTCCCATCTCGGCTTTATCGATCTGCGGATGATTTCCTAATGCTTTCCTGGTCTCCTCTTCTAAGTTAACTTCCAGCTTCTTATATCCTAACTTGGCATCTATCTCTAAGGGGGTATTTATATCTATACCTAACAAGCTGTTCAAGCTGGCTTCAGTTAATTTCACGTTGTTGGCATAAGTAATCAAATTCAGACTATCGTTCCCCAACTGCACTTTTGCCTTAAGATAATCGGAAAGGGAGGCAGAGCCTAAATCATACCTCGCTTTTGCCATGTTGAGCTGTTCGATACTCTTCTTCACTGCATCCTGCTGAACGTCATACAGCATCTGAGCTTTCAAAAGATTATAACAGCCCTCTTTTACACTCAATGCCACAGATTTTTCTGCTAATTTTAAATCGTCCCAGGCTGACCTCTTTCCCGCTCTTCTCAAATTGAAACTCGCCCAGTTTGAACCACCGTCAAAAATAGTTTGGCTTACTCCAAGACTAAAACGATACTCATCATAATCTAATCTCTCCGGAAATGCATTTTGAATCGTCCAGCCCGAGGAAAGACCAAGGCTGGGCAATAAACCTGACCAGCCACCCAATAGCTCCCATCTGGCGGATTTATAATTCTCCTGGGCAGAACGAGCTTCAAAGTTGTTCTTCAGGGCTATCTGCACACAATCATCGATGGTGAGAACTTTTGGGGGAACCTCCTGTGCTTGCGCTAAAAAACCGGCCCAGAAGAAAAATATTACCCAGAATGCAAAAAATACTCCTTTTTTCATTTATACTCCTTTTAAAAGTTTTTTACCAGCTAACCGGCACCCCGGAAATTGACATCCCCATCACACCCAAACCAATTCCCAGACATACCAATATTATCCAGCTTATAAAAACTGCAATGAATGCTTTGGTCATAGAGAATTTATATAGAACAGTCATACCCAAGATTATCAAGATTATCTCCCAGATAGAAAAAATATCAAAAGCTGAGAGGAGCATATATCTAATCTTGGTGAAATCACCTTCAGGCATCAACAATGCCAGACCTGTTTGCACATCTGCTGAATTTTTCGCTAAGATCAAAGGGGTTTTAAGAATTCCCCCTAAGACAGTTATAAAAGATATATAGGTTACAACCGATAAGACCTTTTTGTAACTGCTGTCTCCACCGAGAATGATATTGCAGAAAAAATAGACCAGGGAGGTAAGAAGAAAAAGTCCGATAAGAGTCTTTATGATCTCACCTACAGCTGTGCTTATCCTCGCTGTTGTAGTAACCTCAGTCATTTTCTCCAACAATTCCGGAGAAGAAGAAAACCTGGGTATATTGGAAACAATCTCCTTCTGTTGAAGAAGACTCTGTGGTAAAATTATCTCCGCTATAATTATGCCAATTATCAAAATGAGAATAAAGGCAAAAAGCCAGGAAGGCTTGTTGTTCAAAAAACTGAAAACCTTTTTCGGTTCAAAAAAGACCCCAAAGACCCTGGACAAAAACCCCATCTTCTCCTCTGTTTCAGGTTCCTGCGATTTTAGTTCCTCTTCCATTCTTCCTCCTTAAAAATAGATTATACAATTATTTTAACGTAATAAAACCTAAAAAGTTTCAAAAATCAACTGAAATCGGAGTTTGATATAAGTATTGTTTTTGCGGGAGATAAAGGATGTAAATAGTGCTTATTTTTCTCTGCTCTTCGCTGGTGTCCTCACTAACGAAGAAATAGTCTTTGGTGAAGAAATCAATGACCAGCGGAAAAGTCTAAAAATCTTGAGATATTTTTAGAATCTCAATCTTTGATAATTCCTCTTCTTTTACTGATAACCAATGCCACAACCAGAATAACAAAACCCAAAAAAGCTAAGGGAGCTTTTAGTCCAGAAGAAATCTGGCTTTTGCCAATAAGAAGAGGTAAAATAAGAATAGATACCAAGTTCATCACTTTAATCAGAGGATTGAGCGATGGACCGGCTGTATCTTTGAAAGGGTCACCCACTGTATCTCCGATAATTGCAGCTTTATGAGCCTCAGACCCTTTGCCTCCATAAAGCCCGGCTTCAATCGTCTTTTTGGCATTATCCCAAGTTCCACCAGCATTAGAAAGCATAACTGCAAGAAGCTGACCGGTTAAGATTGTTCCGGCTAAAAATCCGCCCAGACCATCCACCCCCAAGAGAAATCCAACTATCAGAGGAGAAAGGATAGCTAAAAGTCCCGGGGTGATAAGCTCTTTTTGAGCCGCCAAAGTAGAGATATTTACACACTTATAATATTCAGGTTTGCCTATCCCCTCCATCAATCCGGGTATCTCCTTGAACTGTCTCCTGACCTCTTCCACGACCTGAAAGGCAGCTCTTCCTACAGCTCTTATAGCTAAAGAGCTGAAAAGAAAAGGCATTGCTCCACCGATAAGAAGACCTACAAAAGCCCTGGGCATATTTATCTGGATACCTTTTTCGAAGAACTTTAAGGCTGGATCGAGCAGATTGATATCGGAACCATAAGACCGGAACAGGGAGACTGCCGCTACCACGGCTGAAGCTATGGCAAAGCCTTTGGTTACTGCTTTGGTGGTATTTCCAACCGCATCTAATTTGTGCACTATCAGATGGGCATTCGGATTATTATCTTCCTCCAAGACTTTGGACATCTCGAAGATACCATTAGCATTATCTGATACTGGTCCATAAGAATCCATTGAGACTATAAACCCGGTTGTAGTAAGCATACCCATACCGCATAAAGCGATTCCGTAGGCGGCTAAGGCGATGTCTCCAGCGAAGATAATATTTGAAACTATTATAGCCAAAGAAATGGCTATAATGGCTAAAACAGTTGACTCCATCCCTTCAGAAAATCCTGCCAGAATCGTTGTTGCCGGACCGGTTTTAGTAGCTCTGGCAGTTTCCTTTACTGGACTGTATTCCACTGCAGTATAGTATTCAGTTAAATAACTGATCAAAATCGCTAAGACAATCCCGGAGAAGGTTGCCAGGAAAAACCTCATATCCGGAGCACCAGAAGAAGTTTTTATATAGAAATAGTTTATCAACCCGAAACCGATGGTGGAAGATAAAGCTGCGATTAAAAACCCGTTCTGAATAGGTCTCATCGGATTGAAATCTTTTGTGTCTTTACCTTTAACACTCCAGGTTCCCAGTATGGAAGCAAACACTCCAACTGCCCTGACTAAAAGTGGGAAGATTATCAATTTTAAAGCTAAGTCCCTGCCAAAAATAGTCGGATTAATGGCTGCATAGGAAGCTCCTAAGATCATTGCTGCTACTAAGGTAACCTCATAAGATTCAAAAAGGTCTGCAGCCATTCCCGCACAATCTCCAACATTATCTCCCACATTGTCTGCTATTACTGCTGCATTTCTGGGGTCATCCTCTGGAATACCAGCTTCAATTTTACCCACCAGGTCTGCACCTACATCTGCGGCTTTGGTATAGATTCCACCACCTACCCTCATAAATAATGCCACCAGACTGCCTCCAAAGCCAAAGCCGATCAAAACCATCATCGCCTGCTCTTTGAAAATCATAAATATAACGGTTGCCCCAACTAATCCCATTCCGATAGTGAACATCCCGGTAACAGTTCCCGATTGAAAAGCGGTTTCTAAGGCATTTTTAAAGGAGGTCCTGGCTGCATGAGCTACCCTGACATTACCCCGGACTGCTACTGACATCCCGATAAGACCGGTCATAGCTGACAAAGTCGAGCCAGCTAAAAAGGATAAGGCGATTCCCCAGACTAACTTCCAGTTCGGAGTTCCATCTGAAAGCAGGTAGATGTTTTTATAAACAAAAAATAACAGAATGGTTAAAGCGATGATGAAAAGAAATAGAACCCTGAACTGACGGGTAAGGTAGGCTTTAGCCCCTTCCTGAATAGCCTTTGCCACCTCGATCATCTTAGGGGTGCCCTGATCTTTCTTAACAACTTTGAAAGCTAAATAAAGTCCATAGGCTAATCCTAAAATGGCAGAAAGCAAAACAAAATATAAAGCATTATTTACTGTCTGGTCAAAGGGAGGCAAAAGTACGTTGTTCTCTCCAGCTAAAAGATTACCGGGGAGAAGCGATAAAAAGAAAATGAAGATAAAAAAAATTAGTTTAAAGCTAAAAATTTTTGGCATTCCTACCTCCCTTTCATATTTCTCCAGATTTAAAAAACAAAGGCAGCTTGATATAAACTGCCTTATGAATTTCCTATATAAAAAGCATCCTGCTGCTATTCCCCCTCTCCATTATTTCAGGGTAAACTCCACTTTATACTGCACCCAGACCGCTACCGGCTCCTTATTGCTGATGGCTGGTTTATATTCATTCTGCATGGCGGCTTTGGTTGCGGCCTCACAGAAAATATCCTGGTTAACAGTGCCCGGTCCTTTAATACATTTCGCATCCCTGACTTTGCCATGTTTATCCACCAAGGCTTGCACCCAAACCACCCCTTCAACACTTGCCTTTCGAGCTAAATCCGGAAAGGGTGGTTTAATCCATTTTATTGGCACGGGAGCCTCTTCATACGGAACAAATTCATCCGCAGAAGGGAGATAATCTTCTGCTGGTATTTCTATAGATAATGACTCTTTACCCGTTCCCTCGGTTGAAGCTGTAGGGTTCTGCAAAACACTTAATTCACTCTGGCTGGCTAAGGTAACGGTTTCCTTAACCTGATCGTCCGGAACCGCTTCGGGAATACCTACAGATGGTGCTGCTGCAGCTGGCGCTGCTACTGCAACCTGCTGAGCCATACTCTGGCTCAAGGACGGTGGTGCTCCTAATTCAGCCACACTCTTTATCCTGATCACCCTAGTAGCCACTGGTTTCTGCGCTTTGATCTGGGTGAAAAGCAGAAAAGAACCTATTAGAATGATGTGTATCAACCCGGCAATAATCACTGCTAAGCCTAAATTTCTCTGATAAACTCTCTTGAGCTCAAAAGCTCCATAAGGTGTAGCGACTCTCATCTTTTCTTCCCTCCTTTCGGCTGGATCTTTCCGGTGATAAGCCCTTCGTCTTCATCCGTAAAGGGGGCAAGGCTGAAACGATAACTGAATTTATCGTTCTTTTCCTTTATCTGCCTTTCGATCAACTGAATCTCATCGATTATATCGACCATTTTGTAATATTTTGCATCTTTATGAATCTTGATCAAGGTCACCAGCTTTGGCTTTTCAAGATTCTTTCTTAACAGGAGAGACCTCAAAGAATCCGCAGGTAAGGGCTCTGGTTTATCCACCCCCATGCTCCAGAATATTTTTCCCTCTATATCCACTCTTAAGGTTAAAAGGTTAGATTCCGCAATAGGAACTGGAACATCCTCTGGAGGGAGGTTAATCTCCATAGCCTGAGGCATACTGAAAATTGTGGTTACCATATAGAAAATCAAGAGTAGAAATGCTATATCCACCATAGGGGTCATATCAATTCGAATCCCTATCCTTCTCTTGGGTCTTCTTAAACCGCTACCCTTTTTCCCTCGAGGACTTGGTCCTCCTACATCAACTGCTGCCATAATAAATCACTCCTTAAGCAAAAATTGCTTTAAATCCTCTTATTAACTTCCGGTCTCGGTCTCGGTGACTAACTGAAAGCGCGGCATGTAGTTATCTCTCATGGTAGTCATCAGGCTCTGCATGGTCCCGTAACGAGCTTCTTTATCTGCTTTAATTACCACAAAGATCCGAGGGTACTTTGCCCGGATGGAATTTATAATTCCTACCACCGTATTAAGATTTACCTCTTCATAAATTCTTTCAGTAATCTTCTCCTTCTTCCCCTTTATCTCCACTTCCTTCCTGGTCAAATAATCTACAAAGATTGAGTCTTCTTTAGTCACTGTTATCGTCAAAATATCCGTCTCCGGAAGTTTGATCTCGGAATGGGAGGAGGGTAGAGCGACTGTTTTCTTTTCTGGAGGTTTGAACTGGGTTGTAGTCATATAGAAGATCAAAAGCAGAAAGGCGATATCCACCATAGGGGTCATATCGATTTTGACTCCTATTCTCCTTTTCATCTTCTTTAACATTACTTTTCAGCCTCCTTGCTCTTCAACAGCTGTAATACCTCGTATGTAGCCTCATCCATAGTATAGTTAAAGGCATCTACTTTATTCACGAAGAAATTATAAGCTACGATCCCCACGATGGCATTAAAAAGCCCACCAGCAGTATTCACTAAAGCTTCGGAAATCCCTTTGGCTAACTGCATAGCATCCACCACACCTCCTACCCTTGACGAAGTTGCTGCAAAAGCTCTGATCATTCCGATAGTGGTTCCCAAAAGTCCCACCATGGTGGCAATCGAGGCAATAGTGGATAGAGCGATCAGGTTCCTCTCTAAAAGCGGGACTTCTAAGGCATTTGCCTCCTCAATTGCTCTCTGGGTTTCGCTTAAGCGTTTCTCCGAGGTAGTCCCCCCTTTCAATTGTTGATACCTCTCGATTCCGGCCCTTAAAACATTAGCAGTTGTACCTCTCTGTTTATCACAGGCTGCTATCGCACCATCGAAATCCCCTTTATCCAGCATCTGGATTACATTTTTAAAAAAGGACTGGACTGAAGCTTTTCCCCGGGCTTTTCTCAAAGTGAAAATCCTTTCAAAGATAAATGATACAAGCATCACCGCTAAAGCTATCAGTACTGCCACCAGCGGACCCCCCTCTTTCAGGTAGGAAGGCAACATGCTCCAGATGACAAATCCTAGTATTAATGCCACCAACAACACCGCAGTTATAAAAACCGATTGTTTCACGAGAATACCTCCTTTGAAGTTTAAAATTTAAGTTATAATTTTATATTTTTTTCTACTTAAAACTATCTCATCCTTACCTCCTTCATACTCTTATAGATCATTTGCTTTAATGCTATTCATCACCCAGCATCCCAGGCTGATCCACAGACCAGTTCCGGATATGCTCACTAAAGTTACCACATTGAAAGTATCCTTGAGCTGATTTACCCCGAAAGCAGATGCCAGCGGGGTAGCCATCCCGAATATCGAGAGGATAACCGCAATTAGCCACAAAAGCAAAGGGACGAAATTAAGTCTGAGCGACCTTTTGAGCTTCTGGAGATAACCACCTTCCGAGTTTGTTTTACTGTAAAGGGCTAACAGGTTCAGAATCCCAAAGATAAAGGAACTTAAAATCACGAACAAGAAGATAATCACTGAAAGTCCCAGAAGAGGTCCCCCTAAGCCGGAATAGGTCATCGCCGTTCCAAGATTAATCAGGTATTGAAGGGCATTGTAGCGTATGGCACTCTCTCCGCGGGTGAAAGTAAACCAGGGAAGAAAAACGCTCAAAATCATCAAAGAAGAAGTCAGGCTGAGCACCCATTTCTCCACCGGAGTGAAAATCGGCACAAAAACTACGCTGTGGTCACGCTCCTCCCTTTCTCCCTTTTCCTTTCTTTTTTTAGTTTCTTCTAAATATCTTTTTTCCTCCTCCGCATTTTTCCAGAACTTCCTGGGCTTGAGGGGGAAAACCTCAAACCCGATATACTTATAGCGCAGGTCCTCTTCTTTTTCTCCCTTTTTTTCTTCTACCATATCACTCCTCTATTTCTATACAATTGAAATTAAATTTTATTCCTTTCGAATTCCTTGGGATAATTCGGTAATTAATAGTTGAACTCTAAGAAAGCCAATCGGTCTTTAGCAAGTTTATTCTTTGGATCTAACCTCAAAACCTTGCGGTAAGCTTCTTTCGCCTTCTCATACTGGTTAGTGATATCATAAGCCTGAGCCAGCCATAAATTAAAGGAGATGTCGTTCTGCTGGCAGTTGACTGCCTCTATGAGAGGTCTTATCGCCTCAGAGGCTCTATTCATAGTAAGAAGTACATAACCGTAACTACCTTTGGCTTGACAGTCCTGAGGATTCAATAGAATGATCTTCTCATATTCCGCTTTAGCCTCAGGATAAGACTTAAGCTCGTTCAAATAGATATAGGCCAGATATTGATGAGCTTGCAGATAATCCGCTTTTAGCTCTACTACCTTCTTCAAAGGCTCTAAAGCTTCCTTATACTGCTTCATATTCACATAGCAATAAGCCAGATTAAGGTAGCTGTTAAAGCTGGTGGAATCCATTTCAATTTTCTTTTTCAGGGCAGGGATTGCCTCTGAATATTTTTTGAGTTGATAATAAGCTAAACCAAGATAAGAATAAGATTCGCTGTAATTTGAATCTAACTGGACGGCTAAGACAAGATAGTTCACCGCCTTCTCCAGATTTAGAGAATCACCTAAATAATAATGCACCTGACCTTTATCCACTAAGAAATCTCTATCTTTAACTGTCCATTCAAATTTATTTTTACTGGTATATCTTTTCTCATAACTATCGTAGGCTGAAGCTGCCTCCGAATACATTTTCTTGTCCTGGTAGCTCTTACCTAAATAAAAGTAAGCTTCAGTCAGGTTAGAATCCAGCTGGATAGCTTTATTCAAATCCACTAAGGTGCTATCCAGTTGATGCATATTATAATATGCTTTTCCCAGACCTAAATAGGCTAAAGGATTATTCGGGTCTAATTTTATATATTCATTATATGCCCATCCGGCCTCAGGATATTTTTTAGCTAAGATGTATATATTCCCCAGGTCGGTATAGACCGATTTGAATTCCGGTTCTATTTTCACTGTTTTTTTAAAGGCATCTGCGGCCGAATTAAAATCCATCTGCAAAAGATAAGCTTTTCCTAAACTGTAGTACACCTCAGCCCGGTTGGAATCAAGGCTTAAAGCTTTATTATATTCCTCAATGGCTATAGAGGGAACCTCTTTCTTCAAATTGACATCCCCTAAATTCTTATGATACTCAGGTTTCTTAGGGTTCGCTGAGATGGCTGAGCGAAAACTTAGATCCGCCTCAACCAGGTTACCTTGAGCTATCTGCACCAAACCTTTTCCATTCAGGAAATCACCCGAGTTCTTTTTCGTTTCCAGCCCTTGATTAAACGTTTGTAGAGCCTGCTCGTAAGAGCCTTTATTTAGATAAGTTAAGCCAAGCTTGTAGATAGCTTCGAAATACTTTGGTTTTCGATCGATGGCATTTTGATATTGAGGGATAGCCTCATCCCACATCTTCTTTTCAAAATAACAGTTTCCTAAATAGTAATACCCCTCAGCATCAAGCGGCTTTTTCTCCAAATACGCTTTCAGGAGTTCAATGGCTTTATCGTAATTCCCATTCTGGTAAGCTTTTTTCCCGCTGTCCAGATCCTGACATCCAGCCGTTGTATAGAGGGTTAAAAAAAGTATTATTGCTGTAAGCCAGACCCGAAAAATCATCTCTTTTCTCCTCATCCGACCTTTACCTAAAAAGTTTAAAAATATCATATAACCTTTCGTTGTCAAGTGTTTATTTTATATAATATTAATTTTACTCTTCTTTCTCCTCAATTATTTGTTCTTTTCTATATTTATTCCTCAAAAGTAAAAACCTTAAAAACCCATAAACCAGTATAATCCCGCCAAATATTATACGAAAATTTGGTTCCATTCTGAACACACCCGAAATTACCAGAAGTCCCAGAAAAATTAGAATACCGATCAGGGTATAATTAAAAATCCTCTCGAATTTTGATGAATGATAATTCATAGTCATAATTTATTATTTTTCAGTAATTCCTTGACTAAAAAATACCACTTTAGTATTATTTTAACTTAAAAATTTATTTTGTCAAGCCTAAATTTAAGCTAATGCTCTACTTATAAAACAAGCATCTAAGGGTCTTTAAAACCCTTCAGAACATAAAAACCCATTTCATATATTCAAATCTCATACCAAAAAATAGTGTTTTTAATTCTTCAATATTACCATAGACTTATATCTGTTTATGATTGGGTCAAACATCAAATCTGACAAAATTTATACAAATTATTATACCGATTTTAAGGCAACAGTATCAAGTTATTGGCTATCTTTAGATTAAAATATATTAAATTTTTGCGTTCCTCTTTAAAAACTTACGTTTTTTCAGCCTAATTTCTTCTGAAAACGAAGGACACTGAAAATAAGGACTGCAATCCCAATACCTGCCAGGGGCAAGAGTTTATCCCAGAGGACAGAAAGGTTGCTTCCTTTCAGAAAAATACCCCGGACAATAATCAAAAAATACCTGAGCGGATTGATATAGGCAAGATATTGAATCAGTTCCGGCATGTTAGAGATCGGGAACATAAATCCGGATAGTATAATCGCCGGCATCAAGAAGAAGAAAGTCGTCATCATAGCCTGTTGCTGGGTTTTGGTAAGGGTGGAGATGAAAAGCCCTATCCCGATTGTGGTTAGGAGATAAACTCCCACTGATAAAAAGAGCAGAAAGAAACTTCCTCTGAATGGAATTTTAAACCACAGGATAGCTACTGAAGTTACCAGCACCACATCAATAAACCCGATCAGAGCAAAAGGAACGACTTTACCTAAGATTAACTCGGTGGTTTTAATCGGAGTAACCATCAACTGCTCGATAGTTCCGATCTCCTTTTCCCTGACAATAGCCATTGAGGTAAGCATCATCGTGGTGATCATAAGAATCAGAGCTAAAACTCCGGGCAGGTTATAATCTCTGCTTTTCAATTCCGGATTATACCAGGCCCTGGTTTGATTTTCCAGATTTAGAAATTTTATCTCCGGGACAATTCCAGAGGATAAAGCTTGAGCAGCTTCTTTCTGTATCTTATCCTGGATAAGTTTTTTATTATAGGGTAAAAGAAGCTGATTGATATAATCTGAAGCAACCCCGGCAGTGTTTGAATTGGTTCCATCGATTATTATCTGGATCGAGGCGGTTTTCCCCTTTTTTAACTCTTGGGCAAAATCACTTCCTATCTCAATCCCCACCCAGGCTTTACCCTGATCCAGAAGCTCTACTAACTCTATCTGCGAGTCAGGGAAATAATTGATCTCAAAGCGGCCCGAGTTTTTGAAAAGCAAGAGAATCTCTCTGCTTTCCTGAGTTTTAGAGAAATCCAATATGGCTGTGGGAATCCGGTTTACATCTGTTGTTGCTGCATATCCCAATAGAATAAGCTGAATCACCGGTGCAACAAATATAATCATCAGCATCCTTCTATCTCTTCTGACCTGGATAGTCTCCTTAAGCAAGATATGTTTAATCCTTTCCCACATATCAGTCCGGCAGCCTTTTTTTGAAAAGTAGCTTGGCAACCGCAAGCATCAAGAATGCAAAAACAGACAAAAGTAATACCTCCAGCCCCAGTATTTTAAAACCGTTCCCTTTTAAAAAGATCCCCTGGAGAATCCTGATATAATATCTGGCAGGCACAAAATAGGTAATTATTCTCAAGAAAACAGGCATGCTGAATATCGGGAAGATGAAGCCAGAAAGTATGTATGAGGGCAAAAAAGAGGTTAGCATCGCCATCTGATAGGCTAATTGCTGTGATTTAGTTAAAATCGAAATGAACATCCCGATCCCCAAAGCTCCGGTAAGAAATATTCCTGAGACCAGAAACATAAAAAGAAAGTTACCCCGGAACGGAACCTTAAAGATTAGACTGCTTAAGAGTACTGCCAATAATAAATCGATCATCCCTATGACAAAATAGGGAACAAGCTTCCCGAAAATAAGCTCAGAAGACCTGATCGGAGTAGCGATCAACTGCTCCATTGTCCCCCTTTCCCACTCGCGGGCAATCACCAGGGAGGTCAGCAATGCCCCGATGATCATCATAATCACCGCAATCAAACCGGGGATGATAAAGTTTTTGCTTTTAAGCTCCTGGTTATACCAGATTCTGATTCTTCCTTCGATTGCGGGTTTATAAACTGTCCGGCTCATCTTCTGGGAGAAAAGCTGTAAAACTCCTGAAAGATAACCAGAGCCAATGGTGGCAGTGTTAGCGTCACTGCCATCCAAGAGGGTTTGAATCTCTGTTTTACCCCCTGATTTTATCTTTCTGGAAAAATCCTCAGGAATTACCAGGGCAATTTTGATTTTACCTTTTTCGATTAGATCCTGGAGCTCTTCATAATTTCCCGCATAGCCATTTATTGAAAAATAACCTGACTGAACCAGGCTTGTTATTAACTCCCTGCTTTCCTGGGAATTACTCTGGTCATAAACTCCTAAAGGAAGATCGTTAATATCCAGGGTTACTGCGTACCCAAAAAGGATAAGAAGTATCAGCGGAATGGCAAAAGCCATAATCAAAACCCGAACATCCCGGAATATCTGAAGAAATTCCTTATAAGCAACTGCTGTAAATTTCTTAAATTTCATTTATTAAGCCGCCTCTCTGATCAAAGAAACAAATACATCCTCTAATGACGGAACTATCTTCTCTAATTTTATAATCTCAATCCCTTTTCCCTTTAAGAATTGCGATACAAAAGCAGGTTCTTTTTCCTCTATGGTAAGGAGGAAATGGATATTCATTCCGAAAAAGGAAGCTTCGATTACCCTCTTGTCATTTTGCAAAGATTCCAGAGCCTCGATCGGATTATGGCACTCTAATTCCCAGATCGAGTTAGCCATGGTCTTACCTTTCAGCTCTTCCGGAGTTCCGATCTGCACCAGCTTCCCTCTGAAGATAAGCCCTAACCTGTGGCAATATTCTGCCTCATCCATATAATGCGTGGTGACGAAAACGGTGGTCCCCTTATCCGAAAGTGAATAGATTAAATCCCAGAAATTGCGTCTGGAAACCGGGTCAACTCCAGAAGTGGGCTCATCCAGAAAAAGGATGGGCGGGTCATGCAGAAGAGCGCACCCTAAAGCTAATCTCTGTTTCCAGCCTAAGGCTAACTCTCTGGTTTTTCTCTTTGTTTTATCCACCAGATCCGCCATTTTCAAGACCCATTCCTTTTTATCCTTCTTGAGCTCTTTTCTCACCTTGTATATCCCGCTGTAGAAATCTATGTTCTCTTCAACGGTCAGGTCCTCATATAAAGAGAATCTCTGGGACATATAACCTATATTCTCTTTGATCTTCTCCGACTGGGTGAAAACGTCATATTCTCCCACTCTCCCCTTGCCTGCAGTTGGGGTTAAAAGTCCGCAGAGTATCTTTATGGTAGTGGTTTTTCCAGCACCATTGGGTCCCAAAAATCCGAAAACCTCACCTTTATTTACCTGAAAACTGATATTGTCCACTGCGGTGAAAACACCGAACCTTTTCACTAAATTTTCCACCTCAACTGCAATCTCAGTTTTATCCATCTAATCCTCTTTTTGTGCCCGGCGTCCGCCTAAGGCGGACTGACCCGACGGGATTAAAACCAGTCAAGTCAGGGGACTTGACTGGCACAGAAGCCTGCGAAAACGAGATATTGAAATTTAATGATATGCGTAACCTGTAGGTTACGGCTGCCAATTCTTCTATGGTAATGTCATCATTCCCCATGTAGTCCTCATTTTCTTACTGCTTGAGCAAGATGAAGATATCCTCTAAAGAAGGTGTAATCCTTTTCAAACTAAAAATCACAATGCTGTTTTCTTCAAGCTTGGATTTAATATTATCTAGGAGCTTTTCATCCTTCACCGTAAAATGAATCTTTTCACCAAAAATGGAGATTCCTGAAACCCCTTCCCCTTTTTCCAGAAACGTTCTTGCTTCCCTTCTTTTATCACAGCTTAATTCAAAAAGAGCCTTTTCCATTATCTTTTTAAGTTTGAGAGGAGTATCATAGGCAATCAATTCCCCCTTATCCAAAAAGGCGACTTTCTGGCACCTTTCCGCCTCATCCATATAGGAGGTGGAGATGAAAATGGTCATCCCCCTTTTTTGCTGTTCATAAAGAATTCCCCAGAAGTCTCTTCGCGAAATCGGATCAACCCCGCGTGTAGGCTCATCCAGGAGCAGAACCTCCGGATTATGTAAAAGGACACAGGATAAAGCTAATTTCTGTTTCATCCCCCCGGAAAGGTTCCCAGCAAGAAAATCTTTAAACGGCTCAAGCTGGCTGAACCCAAAAAGCTCTTTGTATTTTTCCTTTCTTTTCTCCCCGGTAAGTTGATATATATCTGAAAAGAAATTGAGATTCTCCAGCACTGTCAAATCCTCATACAAACCAAACCGCTGGGGCATATATCCGATTTTTTCTTTGAGTTTTTCTGATTCTTTATTTATATCATATCCAGCTACGGATGCAGTTCCAGAAGAAGGCGATAAAATCGCAGAAAGAATTCTCATCAGGGTAGTTTTTCCGGCACCATCCGGACCCACCAGTCCCACCATCTCCCCTTTTTCTATTTTCAAACTGAGATTATCAATGGCTATTACTGAATCGAATTTTTTCTGTAGATTTAATATCTCCACCATAAAATTTTAAAAGTATGGGTGTTTTTGGAGTGCATTGACCGTGTCAATACTTAGTCGTCGAGTCAGGGGACTCGACGACCACCAATAAGTGCTGAAAAAGTCCTGCCTGTCATTCTGAGGGAGAGTAGCGACCGAAGAATCTCTTTGGTTCGTACAGAGATTCTCCCCCCGCCTACGGCGGGGTTAGAATGACACTCTCTTATCCCCGGTTTTTCAACAGTCTTAAAGGTTCGCACTCCAGTCATTCTTTTTATTCTTTCAATAAACTCACATCTGCAGGCATGCCCGGCTTTAAAATCTGCAAAGGGTTATCCAGGCTGACCTTTATCCCGAAAACAAGCTTCACCCTTTCCTCTTTGGTTTGGATATTCTTGGGAGTGAATTCAGCCTGGCTGGAGATATAAGTTACTTTCCCCTCGAAAACTTTATCCGGATAAGTATCTATTTTGACCTCTGCCTTCTGTCCTAATTTAACTTTGCCTAAATCTGTTTCTTTGATATAGATTTTCACCCAGGGCTTGGAGAGATCCCCTAAGGTCAAAAGAGAGTTGCCGGGCAAGACCACTTCACCCATCTCTGTGTTTTTACTTAATACCAGACCATCAATCGGTGATTTTATTATGGAGTTATCTATATTGGTTTTGATTAACTCGATAGTCGCCTTATTCTGCTCGGTCAAATGAGAGGCTAAATTAAACTGGTCCTTTGCCACATCATATTTTGTCTCCATATCATCCAATTGCTGCTGGGTAGCACTCCCGGCCTTGAAAAGCTCTTTTATTCTATCCAAATTAGTCTTGAGATTATCTAAACTGGACCTGGATTGGGAGAGTTGAGCCAAAGAAACCTGATAAGCTGCTTCTACCTGTTTAAGCTGAGCCTGAAGCTCTTTTGCTTCTAACTCGATTAAAACTTGGCCTTTAATTACGCTGTCCCCTTCATCTATCATAAGCTTTTCTATCCTTCCGGAAACCTTTGAGCTTACCTCCACCTCAGTAATCTCAATCGTGCCCGAGGCAGATATTTGGTTTTTATTATTTCCCCCTTTAGTCTTGAGCAAAAAATAAAGAACCAATCCCAAGACTATTATAAATAGAAACAAAATCCTTAGCCTTTTCATTATTTTCTCCTTTACCTTATTATCATATCATTCTTAAATGAAGAATATAAGAACCTCCTCCCTTTTTCACAAATGAAATTAATTTTTTCGTTTTTGTAGTTGCCAAATTTATTGGCATTTGATTTTTGGTAGGTTAGACATTCCTATCTAACCGTCGTGAACACTTCGTAGCGTCCGGACCCGTATCGGATGTTTTTTTATAATTTTGTCGGGCAGTCTTTAAAGACCTGACCTATAAAAAATAAGAATTTTTATTGACAAGATTTTTGGGGTGTAGTATAATATTAACTATAAAAGTCTGAATTTGAATTCATTGGGAGTTATAATGGGAATAAACGCAACAGGTTCGTCTATAACCCCAATTTTAAGATGATAAACGAACTTATTACGCCAGTAACCAAGTTAAATGAAATTTCGGGTATGAAAAAGAGAGCAAGACATCGAATTTTCTTTTCGGTTTTGATATACTATTGTACTATTATAAGTCTTGCACAGGGGTACCTTGGTGTTATGGAGCTTTTGGGCTTATCTAGAGCGCGGATTGAATTGAGGAGAAAAAAATGAAAAAGGTAAATATGGAAACAAAATCTATCTACCTATTATAACTATGTCTATAAGCACAAGCGTAATCAAAGAAGCTATTATTGAAAACCTCAAGAGTCAAGGATTTAAGATTAAAAAGAATGGATTAATCTCTATTTCTCAGAATCTGACAAAAGAGCATATTAGAGGACTTCATGACCGTGGTCGTGTTGAAAAAATATTATCAGAAAAAACATTTATTAAGGAACACTTTAGTGAATTGTCTACTTATTTTGCAGATGGTACTTCAGTAAACCCTGAGAAATTTAAACCTGTTGTCCATATAGTACAGCCAGATACTGAGTTTTCAGCACTATTCCGTTTTGCAACACTACTTTGGAGTGTCCCTGTCTCTCAGGGATATGGTAGAAGATTAAGATTTATAGTCATTGATGAACATAACGGAAAGCTTGTTGGACTTTTCGCTCTTGGTGACCCCGTTTTTAATTTGAATGTCCGTGATAAATGGATTGGATGGGACCAACAATTGCGATCAGAAAGACTATATAATGTTATGGACTTATTTGTAGTCGGGGCTGTACCTCCTTATTCTCAATTGGTATGTGGTAAACTTATGGCAATGTTGGCTACAAGTTATGAAATTAGGAAAATCCTGTGGCATAAATACAGAGATTCAGAAACTACGATCAAAAAAGAATTAAAAAAACCACACCTTGTCTTGTTAACTACCTCATCTGCCTTAGGTAGATCTTCGCTCTATAATCGAATAACTTTTAATGGGAAACCTCTTTTTATAAAAATCGGGGAAACGGTCGGTTGGGGACACTTCCATCTTTCTAATGGAAGCTTTAAACTAATGCGTAATTATTTAAGCTATATAGAACATCCAATTAATAAATCTCATAGATTTGGACAAGGACCCAATTGGAAAATACGAACAATAAGAACCTGCCTTGAACTATTAGGGCTATCTCCTGATTTATTAATGCACGGTATTAAAAGAGAGGTTTACATTGCACCTTTAGCAGAGAATTATAAAGAGTTTCTTTTAGGACAATCAAAGAGACCCAAGTATTATGAAATAAGAAAAGAAAGTCTAATAGATTTTTTCACTCAGCGATGGCTTCTCCCGAGGTCGTTTCGCAATAATGATTACATAAGAGTTAGAGCAAAAGATATACTAAGAGAAATAAAGAAAATTGCAAAAGATAAAGAGGTTCATTGAAATGGCAAAAAACTTTGAAGATATTAGTTGTATTTTCTGTGGAGAAAAAAACAATTGTAGAGATACAGCTTGCATCTCATGCAAAATGCCTCTAGATATTGGAAAAGAATTCTTAGGAAAAACCATTAATAACTACATCTTAAAGGAATATAAGACCAGAGGTTTTTATGGACTTACCTTTAGAGCAGTCGATAACTATGGGAAGAATTTTGCTATTAAGCTTATATCAACAAGTAGTTATTCAAAAAACAGCAAGGATTTTTATAGAGAAGCTGGAATGTATGCAAATCTTCCTGCAACACCCTCAATTGTAAATTATGTTGGTGCTGGGGAGACAACAATCTTATACAACGACAGACCTTTAGACTTTTTTTATATAGTTTGTCAGTGGGTAAATGGTTCAGTATTTAAAGATTTTATTTCCGATCAAAATGTTGAACCCGAGGATTTAATAATCGCGGCCAGAGATTTATTATTGGGATTACAGGACTTATATGATAACAACCTTTGGCATAATGACTTGCATGATGAAAATGTAATGATAGAACCCTTAAGCCAAACTCAAATTAGAAGATTTAATAGGTCGATCCCACGAATATATAGAATCATTGATGTAGGAAGTATGGTTTATAGAAATCCAGCAGATACAAAGTCATTCACAGATATGAATTGTATAGGGAATATATTGTTTCAAATATCCGAGAAACTCAAAACGAACTTTAGCGAGTTTCCAAAGGAAGATCAATATTTCATAAATCTCTTAGATAGCACCTTTATTCAGATGATGGATGAACATCCTGGAAGATCATTTCCAACGCCTGTTGATGCTCTCAATCAAATAGAGGAATTTTATAAAATTTCTCGAATTGGTGAAATTTCTCCAAGCAAGAAATTAGATAGCCCATATGGATATATAAATGCAAATGATATACCTTCTCCTTGGCTCTTAAAACAAATGTTTTCAGACAAGTTCCCTTATTTTAATAGAATCATGAGTACGTCCGACCAATGCCTTTTAATTACTGGCCCCCGTGGATGTGGTAAGACCATGATTTTAAAATATATGCGTTTTATAACTATGTATGATTCTCAAGAAGAAAATAAAGAAGAATTCTTAAAAAATCTGCCATATATCGGCCTTTTTTTATCTGCCAGAACAAACTTTGGAAACTATCTAGTTTCATATAGGCAACAAGAATGGATAAACAGTGAATCCAAAATTCTATTATATTTTAATATTCTGGTCTCGATTGAGCTAATAGATGTTCTTTACAGATTAGTTTTTGATCGTTTAATAGAAGAGCAGCAAATCAAACCAATAATCGATATGATATCAGAACGATTTTCCGTGCCCTTTGTGAATTTACTCACTGTCAAAACGAAACTGGTGCAAATTAGCAGACACTTGATAGCGAACAAAGATGTTACTACAACAATAGATAATTCAACCCCTGCCTATTTGAATGATCTGTTCCAAGTTCTTAGAAGTGTTATTCCCATCATAAGAGATAAAGAAGTTATTATTTTGATAGATGATCTTTCTTTGCCTCGCATTCCTGTTAAAATACAAAAGTCTATTATTCCGTCTGTATTTAATACGGGGTCAAGTTATAAAACAAGGATTACTGCACATAGCGATGGAATAGTCTTTAAGGATTATTCTGGTGAAGTATACAAAGCAAACAGAGATTTTACTCAAATTAATCTTGGATATGAATATTGGCAACTTTCAGAAAAATATGAGACGTGTCGTGATGGCTTTGATGACATATTAAACAAAAGATTTAATTTAGCAAAAAAAGAAACTTTTATAGGACTGGAAAACATGCTTGAGCGGGGTGATAAGTTGGATAATATAGGGAGAGAAATCCACCGTTTATATAAGGAAAAACTTCTAAGAACCCTCAATTATCACGGGGCAAAAGTTTTAATTAAATTGTGCTCGGGTGACTTAAGTTATCTTCTTGAGATTTTAGGCAAAATGGAACTTCGAGCTAATGGAAAAACACCTATCCCAATCAGAATTCAAAATAGCGTAATCAGAAATTATGCAAGAAACGAGTTAAGAAGTCTTCAGGATATTAGATCAGATTATATAAGATGTTCTCTTTATGATATTGCTTATTATTTTGGTGTATGGTCGAAAAGTCAGTTAATAAAGGCAGATGAAGACTATATTCGGATTGAATTTCCCATGCAAAAACTTCCTGAAAAGTTAAAGGTTGTGGCAAGAGAATTACTTTGTTACGGGGTATTCATAGACGGGGGGTCCAGCACTATGTCTGATGGACAAACTGCCCGAAAATTTCTATTCCGAAGAATATTCACTCCAGCGTTTCCGACTACATTCACTGATCACAGCACGTATCCAATGGTACCGAAATCTTTCAAAAAATTTGTCGAGAATCCTAAAGATTTTGTTCGGGAAAGAATGAGCGCTTATGAAATACCTCCTTCAGAACAACAAAGATTAGAACAACTTGATTTAATGCTTGAAGATAATGGGGAACCCAATGAAAATCTTTAAATTTATAGATAAACTGCAAGAGACTCCTTATAAGAAAAAGAATCTCGTTCTAATTCTAGCTGCTGGCTTTGAAGAAAGGGATCTCTCAATTATTGAAATAATTAAAGCAGTTGCTATCCCTATAAAAAAAATAATAGTTCTTGATTATGAGAATACAGAACAAAATGAGCCAGTCCGTTCAAAAGTTATTAACATGGCAAGGTCAATTTCAGCAGCTGTTAAAACAGTAAAAGTGGGAGAATTACCAAATCTGTTGACTCATATAGAAATACTTGAAAATGACATGTTAATCATAGATATCACAGGGATGTCAAGGATTATCATATTCCAAATTTTGAATCAAATTGACAAAGCAAAAATATCCTACAACATTGCATACACCGAGGCAGAAGAATATTTTCCGCTAAAAGGACTATATGACACTCTTATTGCAAATCAAGCAAGTGAAGAAGTTGCTTTTACCAGATATCTGGAAACCGAAAAAGCAGAATTTGTATACTCATATGATTGCTCCATAATTCAACCCCCTGAATTTATGGGTAATCCTGAGCCAGGGAGACCCGCAATGATATTAGCTTTTTTTACTTTTAAAAGATCACGCTTACAAGCTATATTGCAAGTTCTAGAAATTGAAAAAAGAGTTTTAATCTTAAGTGAACCTGTAAGGCAAGACTTAAAATGGAGAAAGGATTTTATGAAAATTGCAAATCTGGATATAATCCAAAAAAATGAACCAGATGTTAACATTCTGGGCACTCTTGACGCATTCCAGCTAATGGATTTTTTTGAGGATAAGATATACAGAAATAAAGAGTACACAAAATATAATTTGATACTCGCTCCTCTTGGGAGCAAAATGCAAACGATTGGAAGTTACTTATTTTGGAGAAAACATTCTGAAATTAGTGTTTTATTTTCACAACCAGGATCTTATTTTAAGGACGCCTACTCAAAAGGCTATAGAGATACATTCATCATTACTGCAGAAACATTAGAAAAGACCATATCTTGAGATGGACTTTTATGAAAGAAAATACCACTATAACAAAGACTCTTGATAGTTCAAGAAAGATTATTACAATAATTCTAATTTTTCAAATATTCCTGCTCCTCCTAACATTTGCGCTTTTATTTATCAATAATGCAACACAATTGTATTTATTTAATATCGGATATTCTATCATTATAAATGCAGCTCTCTTTGGATTTGCAGGCTGTTTAATTTATTTTTCGCGTAAAAGCTATGTCTACTTAATAACAAATAAATTTTTGAAAATAGTAAACGATAACACTACAAATAAAGGAATTGATGATTATGTGATTTCTAATATTATTTATGGATATTATTTATATTTGGCCCTACGACCTTTTGTAGGTCTTATTATCGGCCCAATTATATATATGTTAGTTCTTACAGGGTTAATTACTTTTATGAAAACTTCTATTTCAATGGACGCTGATTTATCACGATCTGGAAGATATTTAATTTATTTTCTCTCATTTATTGGCGGACATGCATCGAGCGATATTTTAGATTATTTTTCAAAATTAGCAAAAAAAATAGTTGAAAAAAGTAACGAAAAAATATCCTAGAGGGGACGGTTCTATTTGAAGAATGCCCGAAACTTCATTTAACAACAGGCTTGCGCAAAGGCCAACAGGCAAACAAAAACGCTTTATTATTGAATCCCTTGACTCTGGTGTTTTTGTTTCGCAAGCCCACCACGTTATACTCCCTCGTTTAGTCCGATTTTGCCCGCCTTATGCGGACTGTTTAAAGACATAATGAAATTTCTGTCCTACGGAGAAAAATATTCTATTTTGTAGTTGCCCAAATTATTGGGCATTTGATTTTTCAGTTCGTAGCGTCCGGACCCGTATCGGACGCTATTTTTTGGTAGATTTTGCCGGACAGACTTCATTGGCCCGACCTACTTTATAAAATCTCCTTGACAACGTACACGTTAAAATTATTTTAGCTTTGAACAGTTATGATTATAAGCACAGATTAAATCTAAACATTTCAGCGATATTCCCTGGTCTTAACCGGAGAATATCCGAAGGAGGAAAGATGAAAAAGATGAGTGCACTGGTTGTTCTCTTGGCGCTTTTGACTGGAGGTATTATGAATGCCCAGGATTTAAAAACCATAAAGCTTCCTGCTCCCGCTTTAAAGAACGACAAACTGTTCATGCAAACAGTAAAAGAGAGAAAAAGCAGCCGGGAATTCTCCGAAAAGGAGCTCAGCCTGCAGGACCTGTCTAACCTGCTCTGGTGTGCCAACGGGGTTAACCGGCCGGAAAGCGGAATGCGCACCAGCCCCTCAGCCATGAATAAGCAGGACGTGGACGTTTATGCAGTATTGAAAGATGGGATATATCTGTATGAAGCCATAAAGCATGAGCTACTTCCTGTCGTTTCCGGAGATTTTCGCAAAAATACCGGTATGCAGCCCTATGTAGGCACTGCCCCTCTGAACCTGGTCTATGTTTCCGATCTTGCTAAATTCGATTTCGTTAAAGAGCGGGAAGGGCAGGTTATGACTGCAGCCATAGATGCCGGACACTGTTCGCAGAATGTGTATCTGTATGGAGCTGCCGCCAACCTGGCGGTTGTCACCCGCACCTCGATTGATAAGACAAAAATGGCTGAAATATTAAAACTGAGACCCCAGCAGCTGGTCATAATGGCACAAACCGTCGGTTACCCGAAATGAGTAGGTTGGGTTTCGATAGCTACCCATCTACGAAAAAGTAGCGTTGCCACTCCGGCCCTACGGGGGCTTGCTCTGGCAACGATATTTATTAACAGATAATCGTCCTCACTGGAGTGAGGACGCTACGGTTTTTATTAAATTTGTTCAATTAATACTTATGTCTGAAATCAAATATCGAAAAGCAAATAGTAAAGACGCGAATGCCATATCGCTCCTCTGGGCTGAATTTTTCGATTATCATTTCTCAGTAGACCCGCTTTATCAGCGCAGGATAGACTCGGAAAAGGATATCGCCGATCTCCTGATAAAAGCAGTTGACGATGAAAATAAATTCATATGCGTGGCTGAATGCAATGAGAGTTTAATTGGCTACATCTGGTGTGAAATCGATAAAAAGCCCCCCTGTTACGAAAACCGTTTTTACGGACTGGTGAGCGACATTGCAGTTACTAAAAAGTACAGAGGAAAGGGCATTGCCAAATCACTGCTCAAAAACGGGCTTGACTGGTTCAAAACTAAAGATATAAAACATATTGAAGCTCGCGTATTGTTAGCCAATCCATTGGCTACCAAATTCTGGACATCAAGCGGCTTTGAACCTTTTATTAAAATATTTCGCTATAAACTGAATAAATAAAGCTGGGATTTAGGACAGAATCCGCCTTAGGCGGATTCTGTCCCTACTTAGCTACACGACAATAAAGATTTTTTTATTTTTTGAAGTTCGTAGCGTCCGAACCCGTGTCGGACGTTCTTTTTATAACTTTGCCGGGTAATTCCCATTGCCCGACCTGTCTGTAATCTTCTTATTAATTAAAAAATTTTGTTGTGAATTATTCTAAATTGGGTATAATATTAAAGGTATAGGTACTAAAAGCATTAGCAAGAGGAAGAGTCCTTTAGACACTTTAAATTTAGGGAAAGGAGGTCTCGGGCTGACCCCGATTTATCGGGGTCAGAGTAGAGGAAGGCTGATCTTCAGCCAGAGGTGGTATAGACGAACCAATTCGTCTATGAACAAGCTATCGGAAATAAATTATTTTTTTATTGCTATTTTTTTGCTTTTATATGAAAAAATTAAACTTTCAACCTTCATTTCTACAAATTTTATATTTGGTAATCTATTTAATTCTATTTTCTTTTATAATTTCTACTCCGATATTAATCAGTGGATCTGTATATTTAACGGAAAAATTTATTGTCGATGAAGAAATCATCGAAGGGTCTCTTCTTGGTATTTCGTTTTTTCTGAGTATTTTGATATTAAATTTATATAAACATGAAGTTTACAAACAAAAAGAACTAATTAAAAAAATTAATAATGATAAAAAGACGGCTGAGGAAAAGCTTTTTGATTCATTGAATTATATTGGTAAAGTAAATGTCCAAATTCAGGAAATTAAGTCAATTTTTAATAATACTAATAAATATCCGGAAACAAAAAATGATTTTAAAAAAGCCTTCCGTTTTCTTAGCGGGCGCGTTCTTGGAATCGTAAACACGAATTGGGTCTTATTTAGAATAATTAACAGCAATACCCAGAAAACTATCAGCGAATGCTTTGAAACAAGGCAAGGCTTTTCTTTTAATCATCCTCAGATCAAGAATAAAATGATTATTGAAAAACAACTTATTTTACCCTTTACTACAGTCATTTCAAATCCGCAAAATTTAAATATCCTCGTCTGTTGTGTTTTGCCCATCGATGAAATCAGCAATGATCAGCGTATTTTTATTCAAGCTATTATAAACGAGATCACTATGCTGTTTGTTATTTTAAATTCCTCATATTACAAAAACGAAAATAACATTCTTGCAGAAAATAAACCTGCTAAAAAAATAGTAAAAAAATAATTTACCTCCGATAACAAGTTATCTCCGGTCCGGGAATTTTTCAATTAATAAAATTAAGGTGCGCTAAATCCCCTCCCCTGAATTCGCTTTCGTTTCACTTCAGCGAACTTCAGATCTACCTGAACGTTAATCTGATCTTAGATCTTGTAGAAAGGATATAATAAAATTCCTGTCCTGCGGAGAAAAATATTCTATTTTGCAGTTGCCCAATCAATTGAACCTTTTTTAAGCATTGACACGGTCAGCTCGTAGCGTCCGAACCTGTGTCGGACGTTTTTTTTAAATTTTGTCTGTCAGTCACTGACAGCCCGACCTGGGAAACTTGTAAAAAAATCAAAATTTTTCTTGACAAGATTTTTGGGGGTTAGTATTATATTGACAGTTCAATTTCTAATTTACATCTATGGGGAGAATATATTCGTCATAGTCGTCTATATCTCTCTATAAGGAGCAATACCCGGTGTAGCTGCCGTAAAACTTTTATCGGACAAAATTGGAGTATAAACGAACCAATTCGTCTATGAACAAGTTATGTGAAATTGCACTGCCATGTAACTAATTGTCATTTTGGTTCAAACCTTAAGGCCGAACATGAAATCGTCAAACCTTCTTTTCCTTGTGGTTCTCTCCACTTTTTATCTCAATGTTTCCGGGGCTCAGGGAAAACTGGATGTTCCAAGTGCCATCTCGATCAAGATTCAAACCTCAAAGGCACAGCCAGCTGTGGGAAGCGGACTGGGGGTCATGGCAGAAATCAAGAATGTGTCCAACACCATTGTTAGCCTCCATGCGAAAAGTCTTACGCTTACGCTTCCACCGGAACTCGAGGGGCCTTTCCAGCCTTCCTGGGCCGAGTACGCATTGTTTCCCACTGAAATGGAAACCCCAAAAGACTACTACGATGCCTACATAAGGCTTCAACCCGGAGATACATACAAAGTCTTTTGGAGTCCGGGAAGGGGAGAGAAGACAAGCGACACGCCTTCTTTCTCTCCAATTATAACCCTCGTAAAGACAATCACATCCGAACTGCGATTTCTCTTATTTTCGCCCGGCGAATACACATTAACCGTTAATGCAAAGTATTGGCTCGAACCCAATAACAATTATCATACGGTTACGGAAAGTACCACACTTCCTTTCGCTGCACCAGAGTCAGTGATTCTTGTGGGTGCTGCATTTGGCGGTTTGATTGCGTTCTATCTATTCCCCCAGGCACGGCGAAGGTTTGTCATGCGCAAGAAACCCCGCGAGGATTCCCTCATGGCATTCGTCTTATTTGTCGTGAAAGAGGTCACAGGTATTACTGGCTCGATCCTCCTGAGCGTAGTAGTCACAATCCTCCTTTCGCGAATCTCTGAAACACAGTTCCTTATTAAAGTAACCATCACCGATTTCTGGGGAGCCATTGCCATAGGATTTGTGGCGAATTACTCAGGGGCGAAAATCCTCGATAGGTGGCCACCACAGGGTACTTCATCATCCGTTCAGGTTGGTTCCCCTACCCCATCAGCGGAAGCAGCGGCAACTGCCGGAGAAAAAGTGCTCTCCAATGAAGAGAAACACGAGGACCGTGAAGGCAAATGATATCGGTAGGACGAAAGTATGGCAAGGGGTTTCATAAGAGTGTAACTTCACATAACAGTCGGCACAATCAAAAGTGTTCGCTCATCACCTCGCTCATTTGATAGAAAAGCATGGTGCTCGGCGTTGCGTTGTGCCGCGGGATGTTATATGGCAGTATGCTCAATGTTCAACTTAATTCAACGGAGTGAACCATGAAACATAAAGTTGCAGTTGAAGTTACGGGCCACTTTACATCGGTTTTTGTTCAACTAGAGGGTGTTGAGATCGGGCTCTCCTTTGATGGTGACAAGACCTGGAAAGCAACGAAAGAACTTGAAATCGTAGGAGACCTTGACCTCGTATTCGAAGTCCGTGGCTTGAATGGGACGCAATGGACTATTTCAATCACGCTGGATGATGCTGAAAAACCAACGTTCAAAAAGTCAGGCACCATCGAACACGATAATCGCTACTTCCTGAAGGTATCAATACCTGTAAAATGACCGGAAAGGAGAGGTTCGTTTATGAAAAGTTTACTGATGATATTGCCATTATTTCTCTTATCCTTCTCATTGGGATGGGCTCAATCCAGCTTTGAAGATTCTGACGGAAAGAGTAGCTTCATATTTGATGAGATAGGAGGGACTGGAAAAATCAATTTGACAGATGCCAGTATCAAGATCAGCTATCTCTATCGGAAGAGCAATAAACCCTGCCGCTATGGCGTTGAACTCTCAGGCAAAGCAACAAATGGGATCAGCACACTTTTTGAAAAAGACAATATTGCACCTGAGGCAAAAGTGAAGGTGTCTTTTGGCCGCCAGTGGCTTCTGAGCAAGAAGTCCCCCGGCAGCGATAAAGTAAAGAGGGGCATTATCGTTGATGACTGGGCAACCATTCAACTGGGTTACTCCAGGGCACAATACAAACTGTTTACTCCATCAAAGCCCCTTGCTGATCAAATACAGAAAAAAAACTTCGATGGTTTCTCTCTCACAGCATATTACAATGCGCTCCTGAGAGGCAATGTCTTAATAGGTCTTTCTATAGGACTCGATCACCAAAGCAACTACACCTCCCTGAAAGAAATCGAACTGTCTGATAGAACAACTGTATTTGACAGTGCCGGTTTTTCGCGCATAACGAACAAGACCGAAAAACTCCGGCAGGGGAACTTCGCTGAAGTAAACCACTTTCTTGGGAACTATGATATCGTTTGGGTGCCAGAGTTTCTACATAATCGAATCGGTTTTGATCTATTTAGCAGGTTTGACTGGAATAAGGATGACAATTCATTCAAACCCGGTATTGGCGTCTTCATAACTGAAGAAGAGGCGTGGACCAAAGTGGTCGGTGGTATCACTTTTGAGTCGGTTGAAGGAAACCTTAGGGTCGGACTTCTCGCTGGGTTTAATTTCTGAATTAGTTCATGAGCGTGCCACCCCATAACAATCGCAACCACGACATTCGCTCTTTCAAATAATTATTATAGTTCTAACTCAATGGCGGAACTGTGTGGTTGCTCGAACCGGTACATTTTGTTTGGCGATTTGAAAGGAGGTGTGTATAAGATGTAGAAAGGGGAGTAAGAGCTTTTGTGACCGGTGGATGGTTTTAGTTCAACAAAAAGTCAGTGGACAAATCTCAAAAACAAAAGAGGTAACATTATGGCAACGGTTAATTTTGAAGTTAAGAATTATGAAATTAAGATTGCTAGAGAACTAAACGGTACGGCAGGTGGACTTAACCTAAAGTTCCCTGCTTATATTCTTTGTAAAGGAGTTGAATACCATGCTGTTGTATACGTTCTAGACGATACCAGCCCGGTACCAGCTAACACATTTCTGCCAGCATACAAAAGAGGTACGATTTTTGTTCCAAGATGGCAATTTAAATGGTTTGTTGATCTACTTCGCAACGAGAAACCTATATTTTGCTACCTCAACAGTGATACGCCAAAGTGGAATAGTCTTTATACTGGAGCAGAGCCAGTAGGTGAAGCAGAGATATAAATTAGCTTGTGGATAGAATATGGTTTTACATGAAAAACGGTCGCCTAACAATGGATTGGTGTTGGTAAAACCCTTCGGGAAATCGGCAGGCTTTATTTTCGTATTTTTAAAGGAAGAAGCCTGCCGACTTCGCCAATCCAAACCGTTATACGCCATCATTTAGTCTAATTTTTATCCCCGTTAGGCGGACTGTGGAAAGGATATAATGAAATTCCTGAAGATAAACATTATGATTTTACGATTAAATTGAATCTGTCCCTTCCTACGGATCAAAAATCAGACATCAACTCTTTTATCTTCACCAAATCCCCAACCAATATCCTGTCTTTTTTGATTTCTTTGACCCTTTGTTTTATTCTGTTAAATATCTTATTTGTCCCGATCCCTGGCTTCAAAGGTGCTCTAAAACAAACCCCCTGATAAGCGCATAGAAACTCAATTGCCAAAACCTCTTCAGTATTATTGGCAATTTCCCTTGCCTTTCTTGAGGCAATAGTCCCCATACTCACATGGTCTTCCTGATTCAAGGAAGTTGGTATGGAATCAACTGATGCAGGATGAGCCAAGACCTTGTTTTCTGAGACCAAGGCGGCGGCTGTGGTTTGAGCCATCATCAAACCTGAGTTTATACCCGGCTCACTGATAAGAAAAGCTGGCAGGTCAGTTATATTAGGATCCATCATGACGGCTATCCTTCTTTCCGAGATACTGGCAAGCTCAGCCATTGCAATCCCCAGGAAATCCAATGCCAAGGCAACCGGCTCACCGTGAAAGTTCCCCCCGGAGATGATTTTTTTCTTGTCTGGAAAAATCAGAGGGTTATCTGTAACTGAATTCACTTCAATTTCCAAGACCGAGCGGACATAACCTAAAACATCCCTGACAGCGCCGTGAACCTGGGGCATACAGCGAAAAGAGTAAGGGTCCTGAACTTTGGGACAGGCTTTATGGAACTCCCTAATCTGGCTGTTTTTCATAAGAGAAACTAAATTTTTAGCTGAGATAGACTGCCCTTTGTGTTTTCTTACTTTCTGCAAATCCTCGTCAAATGCCACTGGAGTAGCTAAAGCCGCTTCACAGCTTAAAGCCCCTGCCATATCCGATAACTCAGCCAATCTTTCTCCTTTGAGCAAAGTTAGAACTCCCAGACCGGTCATCATCTCAGTGCCATTAACCAGGGCAATCCCCTCTTTGGCTGAAAGTTTTAAAGGCTTAAGTCCTGCTTTTCTCAAAACCTCTTTTCCAGACAAGAGTCTTTTCTTATCCCAAGGATCCAAATTCGGATAAAAAGCCCATCCCTCTCCAATCAATACCAGGGCTATAAAAGATAAAGGAGCTAAATCCCCGGACGCCCCCACCGAGCCTTTTTCCGGAACCATAGGTGTAATTCCGGAGTTTAGTAATTTGATTAGACTGTCAATTACCTCTACTCTCACTCCTGAATGACCTTTGGCTAAAACGTTCGCCTGGAGGAGCATTGCAGCTCTGACCTCTTCCTCGCAGAAGACTGGTCCAACTCCAATCGCATGACTTAAAATCAAATTCTTCTGTAATTTTTCGATTTCCGCCGGGCTGATTTTAACTTTACAGAGCTTCCCAAATCCAGTATTAATCCCGTAAACTGTCTCCCCTTTCTTGACTATCTTTTCCACATATTTCCTACAGCGTTTAATTTTGGGAATAGCTTTTTTGGAAAGCCTGACTAAAGCTTTTCCATGGGCAACTTGTTCGATTTGTTCTAATTTTAGATTTTCCCCGTCGATTGTAATAAATTTCATTGTTCTCCCCTCAGTTTTTTAATTGGGTTAATTTCGTTTCTTTTCCAAACCATCCGGATATTTCATCTAAAAGCTCTTTTTTATTTTTAACGACTCCGCTTTTTATCGGGAGCGAGTCTAAAAAGAATCTCCCATACCTCTGGGTTAAAACCCGGCTGTCCAAAATTATCACCAATCCATAATCGTCCTTTTTCCGGATAAGCCTTCCAAAACCCTGCTTGAACTTAATAACCGCCTCAGGCAAAGAGTAGCTCAAAAACGGGTTTTCTCCAGCACTTTCTAACTTTTCCATCCGGGCACTTACCAAAGGCTCGGTTGGCACTGCAAAAGGTAATTTTACCAGGATTAAAATCTCCAGGGCTTTGCCCGGTGCATCCACCCCTTCCCAGAAAGAGGAAGTCCCTAAAAGAATTGCCCCTTCTTCTCCCTTGAACCTCTCAAATAGATTGGTGCTCTGCCCGTCTCTTCCCTGGGCTAAAAAGACGATTCCGTCTTCTTCAAAACCTGATTTGAGACTCTTATAAACCTTATCCAACATCTCATAGGAGGTGAACAAAGCTAAAATATTTTTTCTGTATTTTTTACCGCATTCCTTTATCAATTCCTTGGAGGCTTCAACATACCCCTCTGCCTTAGGAGAAGGTATGAATGAGGGAATTAAAACTTTTGCCTGCTTTTCAAAAGTAAAAGCAGAGCCCAGGCAGAGGGTTTTGACCCTTTCCTCTTCGACCAGATTCAAACCCAATCTTTCTTTTATATAAGAGAAATCTCCATTAACTGAAAGAGTAGCTGAGGTAAAGACTACCGTTCGCAGATTTTCATATAAAAGCTGATTTAAACTTTCCCCAACCTCTAAGGGAGCCATATAGAATTTGGAATCAAGCCCATCTTTTTGAGCTGGAAACTCTATCCAGAAGACAAAACCTTCATCCTCAGCTGAAAACAAAGCTTTAGCCGTGTCGATCAGAGACTGAATTTCTGCTACATCGGCTTGAAGCTGTTGCAGGTTTTCATACTTTCCCTCTATCTCTGAGCTTTTAAACTCCTCTAATCCGGTTGAGATTACCTCTAAACCATCTTTCAATTTCTTAAAATGATTTAGAAGCTTCTCTCCTTCCTCTTTTAGCTCTGAAATTAAGGGGTCATCCTTTTTATATCTGAGTTTGAAGCTGTCATTGGAAGAATATCTTTTTAATCCTGGAGGAATTTTGTTGAAAAACTCTTCAGAGAATTTATAAGTTTTGAGAACCTCCTCTATCCCTTTTTTCAGTTTCTCCTCCAGCCAGACCTTTTCAGCTTTTTTCAGATATCCCTGTTGAAACTTTGATTTTATCTCTCCTAATACCCCCCATTCAGTTTGAAGTTTTCTGTGATAAATCTGGTCCAGGACCTCTTTTATTTTCCAGAAGGAAAGCTCATTTCCCAAAAACTGGGTTGCCACATTTTCCAGGTTATGGGCTTCATCCAGGATCAGATTGTCTGCCGCCAGAGTTTTCCCCTCAGCCAGAAGGTCTGAGAACAAAAGGGAATGATTTACCACTAAAAGGTCTGATTTTTGTGCCTCCCTTCTGATTTTAAAATAGAAGCATCTTTGATAATATGGGCATTCCTGGTTCAGACAAAAGCTGCCGTCACACTGGACCCTGTTCCATATTGAGAAATCTTTGGATAGATCAAACCCGCTGTCTTCAGCCACATCTCCGGATCCGGTCTCTGAAGCCCAGACTGCCAAATTTGCCAGGCATCTCTGGTCTTCAAGCGAAAGCTCGTATTCAGCCTTATTAATCCAGCCATAAAGCCGGTAAAGGCAGAGATAATTCTTTTTCCCTTTAAGCAGGGTTACTTTAAATTTAAAGGGTAGAGCTTTTTCTAACAGGGGAAGGTCTTTGAAGAAAAGCTGCTCCTGGAGATTTTTGGTATTGGTGGAAACGACACTCTTTTCATTATTTTTTTCTGACCATAACAAAGCTGGCACCAGATAGGCTAAGGATTTTCCTACGCCCGCACCAGCCTCGACTAAAAGGAATTCTCCCTGGTTAAAAGCTCTTGCCACGTTTTGCGCCATCCTTTTCTGTTCTTCCCTTTGTTCAAATTTTTTCATCTGAGAGGAAATCAACCCTTCACTCTGGTAATATTCTAAAACCTCCTCCTCCTTGAGCCAAACGTGACTGTAATTTTTGTTTGGGCTTTTCTCTTTCTCACCTCGACTCCCCTGGAAATCGAGCAGAAGCTCCCCATTTTCCTCAGGAGGTATGAGATCTTTCAGCTCTATTTTTCTTCCCTCCATCAGAAATTTTAAACAGCTGTCTTTTGACCCGAAGGAAAGGCTCATCAGCTGCTGAAAAACAGAGGGGCTTAATTTCTGGATTTTATGAATCAAAGCTAACAGAAGCTGATTAACCAAGTCAGCTTCTCTTCTGGAATAAGTCGAATCTAAATTGAAATACTGAGCAACCGTCTCTAACTTGAAATCTTTTAAGCGGGGCAAGAGTATTCTGGATAATTCTTTCAGGTCTAAGATATTTTCTGGTTGAATGGAAATTTTTCTCAGAACATTCTCCCAATCCTCAAGGTCAAAAATGACTATAGTGCTTTCTTCTGTGAACTCCTCTAAGACTTGAATCTCTTTTGGTTTAATCTTTTTTGAAGCGACAGGGAGACCCAACTTCCCTTCTATTTTCAAATCCTCAAGTTGAATCCCCGAGAGCTTGATTAACTTCTCTTCAGAAGTTGAATCGGGTTTACCTAAAACCGCAATCTTTTTCATAAATCCTGCTCTCATAGCTCTACCAACGAATTGTCTATCGGGTTGCTGGATTATAAAGCTTTAGCTTTATCTAGTAAACCTGTCCTACTAATCCAAATTTGGAAAGGTTTACACTCCAGATCATCTATCTGTCAACCTGCCACCTACCACCTATAACTGATTATTTTCTCAAATTGAAGCAAACCATTTTAATGTCGGTCATTTCTTCAATTGCAAATTTTACACCCTCTCTACCGATTCCGCTTTCTTTTACGCCACCGTAAGGCATATTATCTGCCCGGTAAGTAGGCACGTCATTTACTATTACCCCGCCTACTTTTATTCCTTTGATTGCCTCAAAGGCATTTTCGATATTATCTGTAAAGACTCCTGCCTGAAGCCCGTAGATAGAATTGTCTACCATCTTGACTGCATCAGAGAAATCATCAAACGGAATAAAACTTACCACAGGGGCAAAGACCTCTAAAGCCATAACCTTCATCTCCGGTTTGACATTTTCTAAAACAGTTGGGGAATAGAAAGCTACTTCCCTTTTCCCTCCGATTAAAATTTTGGCTCCATCTCTTACCGCTTCATTCACCCAAGATTCTGTTCTTATAGCATCTTCTTCTGTAATCATTGGACCAACATCAGTGGTTTTATCCAGGGGATCGCCCAATTTAAGCTTTGAAGTTTTCTCTAAAAAATCTTTTTTGAATCTTTCATATATATTTTTATGCAAATATACCCTTTGAACAGAGATGCAGATCTGCCCGGCATAAGCAAAGCTCCCCATAACCGACCTTTCCACGGCTAAATCTAAATCCGCATTTTCATCTACTATAACAGCAGAGTTTGAGCCAAGCTCCAAGGTAACTTTTTTCAAACCTGATTTTTCCTTAATCCTTCTTCCTACGGGTGGGCTTCCGGTAAAAGTAATCATTGAAACCCTTTCGTCTGTCACCAGCCAATCGCCAACCGTTCCACCTGAGCCGAAGATAATGTTCAGACCACCTGGCCGTAGCCCTGCTTCTATCATTATCTCCCCTAATTTAATCGAGGTCAAAGGGGTTAAAGAGGCAGGTTTAAGAATCACCGAACAACCAGCCGCAACGGCTGGTGCTACTTTATGCGCCACTAAGTTCAAAGGAAAATTAAAAGGGGAAATTGCTCCGATCACTCCTACTGGAAATCTCAGAAAAAATCCCACCCTTTTCTCTCCGCCAACTGAGGCATCTAAGGGAACAGTATGTCCGCAAATATTTTTTGCCTCTTCAGATGCGAACTTAAAGGTCTGAACAGACCTTTCCACTTCAGCCATAGCATGTTTCCAGGCTTTGCCCGCCTCCATACAGATTATACGGGTCATCTCCTCCTTGTTCTTCTCAATTAACTCTGAGGTGTTCTGTAAAATCTTTCCCCTCTGGTAAGCTGGAAGAGAAAACACCGCTTTAAATCCATCCAGTGAAGATAAAATCGCCTTCTCAAAGTTCTCTTTACTTGTATCCGGAACTTTTCCGATCACCTCTTGAGTGTATTTGTTTTTAACCTCAAAATATTTCTCCCCGGAGACCCACTTGCCCCCGATCAACATCTTATATTCCTTTTCCATTTTCCCCTCTGGATTTTCTCTTTTTAAATCACACCAGAAATTTTTTATCAATATAACCATCTTTATTTTTGCGGTCAAGGATTAAACTTGAGCAATACTATGGAGTGTAAACCTTTAGGTTTATCGAGCTTAAAGGCAAAGCTGAAGCTTTACACTCCAATTAACATTTTCTGGATTTCAACTTTTACCTTGACTTAGACTTATCCCAAAACTATTTTTCAAAATGTCTTAAAAAATCAAAGGAGAAATAAATGTCCCATCTGGAAAAATTAGCCATAATCGGGGGAGGACCTGCCGGGTATGTGGGAGCTATCAGAGGAGCTCAATTGGGAGCAGAAATCACTCTGATCGAGAAAAAAGAGGTTGGCGGCACCTGCTTAAATGTTGGCTGTATCCCTACTAAAACATTGACCTCCACCGCTCACCTTTATACCCTTATGAAGAAATCTTCAAACTGGGGCATAGAGGCTGGTTTTCCCAGTTTAAACTGGGATCAGGTGATGAAGAGGAAAGAACAGGTTGTAAGAAGACTGGTCAACGGGGTTAAATTTCTTCTGAAAGAAAGAAAGGTAAATCTGATCTTAGGTACAGCTTCATTTTTAGATGAGAAAACTTTATTAATAAACAAAACTAATGGGGGGATAGAAAAGGTTCAGGCAGACAAAATTCTTATCTCAACCGGCTCAATTCCGATTAATCTTCCAGTTCCAGGAGCAGATTTAGATGGCGTGGTTGATAGCACTAAAGCTTTATCTTTTGAGGAAGTGCCAAAAACCCTTCTGATCGTGGGAGGTGGATATATAGGTTGTGAATTTGCTTCAATCTATCATTCCTTCGGCACTGAGGTAACCATAGTGGAGATGCTTCCCCAGATACTTCCGGGAGAAGACGAGGAGATAGTCTCTTTGCTCAGAAGAAAATTTGAAAAAGAGGGTATAAAAATCTATACAGAGTCTAAAGTTACTGGAATCTATCTTACAGACAATAATACTAGGAAAATAAAAATATCCACCCTTGAGGGTGAAAAAGAGATCTTATCTGAAAAAGTCCTGATCTCTGTGGGAAGAAAGGTTTATACGGACGGATTAAATCTAAAAAGGATCGGAATAGAGCAGGAAAAGGTTCATATAAAAGTGGATGAATATATGAGAACTAATCTTGAGGGTATTTACTCTGCCGGGGATTGCATCGGAGGATACCTTTTAGCTCATGTGGCTTCAATGGAGGCAGAATGTGCAGTTGAAAATGCCTTGGGTGGAAATGTGAAAATGGATTATACGGCCGTGCCCAGATGCATCTTTACCTATCCGGAGATCGGTGGAGTGGGATTAACTGAGAAGGAAGCTTTAGCTAAAGGTTTTAAAACAAAAATCGGAAGATTCCCTTTCGTAGCCAATGGAAGAGCCTTAGCCGAGGATGAATCTGAAGGGATGGTAAAAATAATTGCAGAGGAGAAATCTGATAAAATTTTAGGATGTATAATAATGGGCAATCGAGGCACAGACCTAATAGCTGAACTGACTTTGGGAATTAAGATGGGGATAAAGCTTAAAGACTTAACTGAGACTATTCATGCTCATCCGACCTTGGCTGAGGCAGTCCGGGAAAGCGCTCTAAAATCCGATGGAAGATCAATTCATATCTTATAAATAGACAAAGATGGAGTGCATCAGCGTGTCGAATTTGACCTTGAGGCTGATGCATATTAGATAGAATGCAAGAGCAAGCTCTTGCACTCCGATCAATTCATATATTGTAAAAAAACATTTCGGATTAACGGATATCATATAACGATTAGAATTCGTAGTGCGACCCTTTTAGGGTCGCTTAAGCGAGGCTAATCCCGCCGGCGGCGGGACGCACTACATATCCCCTCTCCTTTTACAAATGTATCGGCATTTCCCAATGTTGAGATCATAGAGACAGACCCAGGGGTCAGTTGCTGAAGTCTCTTTTGGGTGAATTTTTATATAGGGACAGGGCTTGTTGAGCGAAGCGAAATCTCGCCAAAGGCGGAGGTCCCTGTCCTAACCCTAATACTATGTTCACTCCTCCAGACTCAATATACCGTTTCTATGAGTTCGTCAACAGCCTCCCTGTATCTGCCCGATTCGAACTTGCTCACAAACAGGTGGAACAGACCTCTGGTCTGTTCAAAACAGGTCCTAGAAACGGATCCGTAGGACTGGAAGCCCGTACCACCCAATCTGAAAGCAAATTCTATAGCCGCAGATTTTAGTCTGCGTTCTGTTTTAAGACGGGATTAGGCGATTTATTGGGAATATAATATATACGGAAGAAAGGGGTTGTCATACAAATCTCTAAGGAATTTTATCGTGAAGAGGTAGAACTATCTCGACTTTCATAGAACTCTTCAATAAGCTCCTTCACTTTTATTCCGATCACCATTTTCCCCAATCGCGTAGCTAATTCTTTCTCTCCTATTCTTTCAAATAGAACTCCACCCAATCTTATCTCCGTGATGTCTTTCAGGGTGTCGAGATTAAAAAATACAGGACTTCCACTTTCACCGGGGAAAATAAAATCTTCTATTCGTACTATGGCACAATCTTTCTTAAGAAAGATTTTTGGAATCATCGATATATTTGAGATAACTGCCACAGTATCTATTCTTCCTTCTTTGCAGCAGGTTTTCAAAAGGTTAGCTTCGGGATTATAAGACCCTGTGATAAAGCTAAACACATGGATTTCTGTACCTGTTGTGCATGCATCAAGGGGTAAAAGCATATATTTTTTTAAAAAATGGTACGTCAAGGTGGTGTCAATCTCGAAATGATAAATTGCTAATTCAATTCCAGGATCAGAATGGAACACCAAAGCTTTTGATTTGTAATAGGACTTTCTTGTATTAATTTTATCAACCTTTATTAAATTCTTATCCCTCTGTTGAGAATTGCACAGAAAATAAACTGGGTCTCTCCATCTTTTTTTGGCATGTCCCGCACTATCGTAGAAATCATAGAAATTGTGATTGACAGTTATCAAGAACAAGTATTTTGAGCTGACAGTATCTTCCACGAAAAAACCCGTACCAATTATGCTATCGGTTGTCGGGTCGAGTGAAAGAAGCACGCACGTCTGGTTTACAAAATCCTTGACGACTGCGGAGATATCGCAGGAGGGGGGTTCTTTCTGAATTTTGATTTCACGCACCACTATCTGTTGAACTTGGCGGGGAAATAAAAAATAGGCAAGTGCAAATCCTGCGACGAAAAAAATAGCAAGAGCCGAGATAATGGTTGAGAATTTAGTGGTAAGATAATAGTATTTTCTGGGTACGAAGATTATTTTCATACTACTCTTATAACCTCTGAAGAGATGTAAATTGTCTTATCTTTATATTATAAAAAATTTTTCAGAATTGTCAAGGATTTTTGGCTCCGGTGTCAAGCCAATTTAGAAATGTTCTAGTTTTGCCAAAATAGAAATGACCTATTTGGTTAATATACATGTGCCTTCCTTTTTTGCAACGGGATTCCAATTTAAAGATCTTCTCCATGGATGATTCTCTGCAGGTTTAGGAGGGCGGTGAAATCTTCTCAGGTCTATGGCCTGTTCTATCTTAACAGGTTTTTCAGCGATCTCCCTATACCGCAGACTGGTTCCCTTGCCCATTATATGCAGGGAGCTGTTGAGCCTCTCCTCCACGATCACCTTATTGGTCTTCACAACCTCCCTTATCTGATAAAGCCTGCCGTTATGAGTTATGGTGTTATCGTTTCTTACTGTGCGCTCGGTCTTTATGCAAAGATATTTGTCAAGATTGAAGTATTTTGGAACCCTTACATGCACATTGGTGTCATTTGCCGGACATACCCTGAACCGCCGGTTAAATTGTGGCAGATAATCCGCAAGGAATTCATTGGCCTCCTCAAGCGTCTTTATCCCCCTCAACCTCATTTCCTTTACAAGCCTGTCCTGTAAAACTCCAAAGAGCCTTTCTACCCTTCCTTTTGCCTGTGGAGAATAAGCATGGATTACGTCTACCCCAAGCTCTTTAAGTGCTCTCTCAAACTGGCTCAAAGGCTCTATTTTCTCAAACTCCTCCCACTCTGTAGGCTTCTTAGTTGATTTGTAGGTGGTGTGCCTGTCCAGATAGATGCTTACAGGAAGCCCATATCTCCTCGCATAACGCTTAAAACTGTCCATCCCAGGGATAGTCCCCTCATAATCGTAAAACCTCGCAAAAACATGGTTGGTGGCATCATCTATGTAAGCCATCAGCACAAGCTCAGGACCCCTGCCTTCAAGCCAGTCATGATGAGAACCATCCATCTGAACCATTTCTCCAAAACATTCCTTCCTTTGTTTCCACTGTCTGTGCCTTGACCTTTTATACCTCCTCTGCCATAGACCCGCCTCCATAAGCCATTTCCTCAGGGTCTCATCGCTTAACTTAATGCCGTCCAGTTCACCTAACTTCTCAGTTGCAAGGGTTGGACCAAAACCACTATACTTGCTTCTGTAGAACATTAATACCTTGGCTTTAACCTCAGCCGGTGTTTTCCTGTTTGAAAAACGACCTCGTAACCTGTGGATTACTCCTTCTTCTCCCTCCTCACGCACCACCCTAACCAGCCTTCTTGTCTGTCTCTCTGAAAGCCCTATCAGGGAAGCAGCTACCCTCTGGGTTATGTGTCTCTCTATAGCCTCCTGGATTACCTTTAATCGCTTAACCTCTCTTATGCTCATCCTGATAATGTCCTTCTCTGTCATAATCCTCCCGGTCTTTTAAGGGAAAATTATAGCTATGTCTTAGGACATTTCTACTTTGGTTAATTAGGACATTATCACTTTGGTGTAACAGGATTTTTGGCTCCGGCTCTGCATTTAATCCATAGGGAAGAAATACTCTGAAAATAATCCTTGACAAATAATAAGACTGAATTATCTTTAGATGGACAGTTTAAAAAAGAAAGGAGGTGTTTTCTTATAATGTAAGTCTTTATTCTGCAACTGCTTAATTTTTTATAATTTTTTTCTTGAAAAAGTTTTTAAAAAAAATTAATTAATTGAGAGGAAACTCCGATTAACAAAAGAGGAGG
The DNA here is from genome assembly GCA_963713865.1 of uncultured candidate division Zixibacteria bacterium. Taxonomy (GTDB): domain Bacteria; phylum Zixibacteria; class MSB-5A5; order MSB-5A5; family RBG-16-43-9; genus CAZMZF01. The sequence continues at coordinate 464,421 of OY970208.1, forward strand.
ATTTTTTTAGAATATTTATCAAATAAATGAGTTAGCTAACCGTAAAACAGTTTGGGAGGAAAAGCTAAGATGGTTAAGAAATTTTTCTTCTTTTTTTGGATAATGATTTTTTTAGCATTTGTGGTAATTGGACCTTCAGTAATAGCTGGTGTGAGCATGGGTGGACACTATTAGACCGAAGGGGGAACAGGGGGCAAGTCAGGTTAAATCTAAATCGTCTTAGCAGCCCCTTGAAGCTAAAAGTACAGATATGAGAAGCAGACTGGTTTTACTTGCCGAAATAATAGTTTTTCTGCTCTTATTTTTTCTTATTATAAAAGCCTATACAGTGTGGGTGTGGGTGGCATTGGCTATATTCATTGCTTTATTAATCTATTTCAATATAAAGTCCACATTAGTTATGCAACCGCTTCCGTTTCATGCCAAAGAGCTAAATCTACGGTTAGACTTCCTGGACAGTACTGGAGAGCGGGTTCATGTGACTAAAGAGCAACTAACCAAATCCCTGAAGAGAACCGCTTATAAATATGTAGATCGAGGTATAGGTGGGACAGGAAAGATAAATAATTTTAAATCCTCTGTTTACATTGCAAACGAATGGCAGGTGGTGAAGACCCCTCTTCAGGTTACTGTGGAGGGGGCTGAACTTGCTGTGACAACAACCTTTGATGTCCCTTTATCTCACAAAATATGGATCAGAAGAAAATTTGAGTTTGATTGTATTAATTGTTTTTTAGAAAAAGAAGAAAGCTTCGTCTTCAGAATCGATAATCCGACTGAGTTATTAAAGATAATGTTTGTCTTTAATGAACATCGGAGACCTGATCAGATAAACATCACTAAGATAATGGGAGCTTTTAAGAAGGAGTTACCCGAAATTCGACCCTCTTCGATAAAACGAGAAGTATTCGAATGGTTTATCCAAAAGCCTCCATTGTATTCGGAGTATCTTTTTCTGTGGAAGTGGTAGAGATTCTCGCAACGAAAGAACACTTATCTCCTAGCCAGTTTGTCCTTTCATTTTTTGCATAGCACCAGTCATCAAATCTTTACTTGCTCATGATTTTATAGTTGGACTAAAAACTTCTGAAATTTCTCAAGGAATAGGATTCTAGACTTACGGTAGAGCATTTCTATTGACATCTTCAGTGTAAGGTCTTAGTTTAAGCTTTCATTGGATATATATTGGGACCACTTATTTGATTTTCCAGCTTGGAGGTTTTTATGGAATATAGACCGATAAAAGCACTCCGGGGAACAACTCTTTCATGCAAGGGCTGGCACCAGGAGGCAGCTTTGAGGATGCTCCAGAATAATTTGGATGAGGAGGTGGCAGAAAACCCTCAGGAGCTTATCATTTACGGGGGGAGTGGAAAAGCAGCTCGTAACTGGGAATGTTATTATGCCATTGTGGAAGCTTTAAAAAATTTAGAGAACGATGAAACTCTTTTAGTCCAATCTGGTAAGCCAGTGGGGATTTTCAAAACCCATTCTTATGCTCCCAGAGTTTTAATCTCCAACTCGATGATGGTTCCTGCCTGGGCTAACTGGGAGAAGTTCAGGGAATTGGAAAAACTGGGTTTGATTATGTTCGGACAGATGACTGCCGGCTCGTGGATTTATATCGGCACTCAGGGAATCTTGCAAGGGACTTATGAGACCTTTGCCTCAGTGGCAAAAAAGCATTTTACCGGAGACCTGAAAGGGAGATTCGTCCTGACTGGTGGAATGGGTGGTATGGGCGGGGCTCAACCCTTAGCAGTTACGATGAATGGTGGTGCGGTTCTCTGTGTGGAGGTGGATAAAAAAAGAATAGAAAGGAGACTTTCCAAAGGTTATTGCGATAAGATGGTAGAAAGCTTAGATGAAGCTCTGGATATGATATTAAAAGCTAAAAATAAAGGAAAAGCCATCTCAGTTGGTTTGGTGGCTAACTGTGCTGACACTCATCCAGAGATTTTAAAAAGAGGGATAATCCCGGATATCGTAACTGATCAGACCAGCGCCCATGATGAGTTGAATGGATATGTCCCCGCAGGGATACCTTATGAAGAAGCTTTGAACTTAAGAAAAGAAAATCCGGAAGAATATATCAAAAGGTCGATGGAGTCTATTACTAAACATGTTGAAGCGATGTTAGGATTTTTAAAAGCTGGCTCAATAGTATTTGATTACGGAAATAATATAAGGGGTCAGGCAAAAAAGGCAGGGGTTGAGAATGCCTTTGAATTCCCGGGTTTTGTTAGCGCTTATATCAGACCTCTATTCTGTCTGGGAAAGGGTCCTTTTAGATGGGCGGCTTTGTCTGGTGACCCGGAGGATATTAAAATCACGGATAAAATAGTTCTGCGGGAGTTCAAAGAGGATGAGCCTTTGTGCCGGTGGATAAAATTGGCTTCCAAAAAAGTCCAGTTCCAGGGACTGCCTGCAAGAATCTGCTGGCTGGGTTATGGCGAAAGAGCTCATTTCGGTGATATTATCAACAGATTGGTCAAAAGAGGGAAGATAAAAGCCCCGGTTGTTATTGGCAGAGACCATCTGGACTGCGGGTCTGTGGCATCACCCTACAGGGAGACAGAGGGGATGAAAGACGGCTCAGATGCGATTGCAGACTGGCCTATTTTGAATGGGCTTTTAAATGCGGTTTCAGGAGCCTCCTGGGTCTCAGTTCACCACGGTGGTGGAGTAGGTATCGGGAACTCAATTCATGCCGGGATGGTGATAGTGGCAGACGGGTCAAAAGAGATGAAATTGAGGCTGGAAAGAGTCTTGACCAATGATCCAGGCACAGGAGTTGCAAGACATGCGGATGCAGGCTATGAAGAAGCAATCAAAGTGGCAAAAGAAAAAGGGATAAAGATACCGATGTTGAAAGAGAAGTAAGAAGTGAGACGGAAGACGGGAGACGAGACTTTGTGCCCGCAAGGTCCCCTGACCTTGCGGGGAAACTAATCCTGTCGGGTCAGGGGACCCGAAAGGCACCTATATGTAAGATGTGAGATGTGAGACGAAAAAGAAAATGAAAAAAGTTACTCTTCTTATTAAAAACGCTAAACAACTTCTAACCCTCTCCTCTGATAAGAAAGGTCCCCGCAGGGGGAGGGAGATGGATGATCTGAGGTTGATTGAAGACGGGGCAATTGCTGTATCCGGCAAAAAGATAGTGGCAGTCGGAAAAACCAAGGATGTTTTAACTCGGATTAAGACAGATAAAAAGACAAAAGTTATTAAAGCTGACGATAAAGTCGTTCTTCCCGGATTTGTGGACTGTCATACTCACCCGGTTTTTGGTGCTACCCGAGAGGAGGAGTTTGAATTAAGAATAAAAGGTAAAACCTATGAGGAGATTGCCCGGGCTGGTGGTGGGATCAAGTCGAGCGTCAAGTCATTGAGGCAATTATCAAAAGAAGAATTAATAAAATTAACTCTACCCCGTTTAGATAGATTTTTATCCTATGGCACAACCACGATTGAGGCAAAATCAGGTTACGGTCTTTCACTGAACGACGAGATTAAGATTTTAGAGGTGATTAAAAAGTTAAGCCAGATTCATCCAATAGATTTAGTTCCTACTTTTTTGGGGGCACATGAAATCCCGGATGAGTATAGAGAAAGAAGAGAGGAATATATTGATTTATTAGTCAAGCAGATGATTCCGGAGGTGGCTAAAAGGAAATTAGCTTACTTCTGTGATGTTTTCTGCGAAAAAGGAGTCTTTAGCCTGGACGAATCCAGAAAAATATTAGAAACAGCTAAAAATTATGGATTAAAGCCAAAGCTTCACGCAGATCAGTTGACTCCTTTTGGTGGGGCTGAATTATCCGCAGAAGTTGGTGCCGTCTCCGCTGACCATTTGGAATTTGTTTCTGATTCCGGGATTGACAGGATGAAAAAATCCGGAACAATCGCAGTCCTTTTACCTGGCTCGGTTTTCGGATTGGGTAAAGAAAATTACCCGCCGGCACGTAAAATGATTGAGAGGGGTTTGCCTGTAGCTTTAGCCACAGATTTCAATCCGGGCAGCTCTTTTACAGAATCTATGCCTGTTATCTTGAGCTTAGCCTGTTTGAGGATGAAGCTTACCCCGGCTGAAGGTATAACTGCGGCAACTATCAACTCCGCCTATGCCATAGATAGAGGAGATTCAATCGGCAGTTTAGAGTCAGGCAAGAAAGCAGATATAGTTATCTGGGATGTGAAAAATTACAAAGAGCTACCGTATCATTATGGAGTTAATTTAGTGGATAAGGTCATTAAAAACGGAGAAATTATCCGGTGAGAAAAAAAATTCGCTGTTCGCTATTCGCTACTGGCCATTTGAAATTCTTAACCCTGTTTGCTGTCTACTGTCTACTGTCTACTCTCTTAAGCTGTGGTCCTTACTCATTTACCGGCTCTGGTTTGCCCGGTATAAAAACCATTGCCATCCCTCTGTTTGAAAACCAGACCCAGGAATACGGCATAAGGGAGGAATTAACCGAGAAGATTGTCCAGGGATTCGTTCAGGATAATACTCTGAAAGTAGTAAATGAAAAGATTGCAGATTCAATTCTCAGGGGGACGATTTTAAAATACGAGAAAGTTGCCCACACCTTTGATGAAAAAGAGAATGTGAAAGAATATATAGTCAGGATTTTTGTAAAGGTGGTATTGGAGGATAAGAAACATAGCAAGAATATCTGGGAGGAGGAAAACCTTCAGGGCTGGGGGATTTATCCTGCAGATTCAACTGAGGTATATGGAAAGACTAAAGCGATTGATAAGTTGACTGAGGATATTGTGAACAGGACGGTTAAAGGGTGGTAGGTGTTAGGTAATAGGTGATGGGTTGTTGGATATAGGGGAAAACTTAAAACATAATTTTGTCTTTCTAATTTTTACCCACAAATTTTAGGCGTGTTAGTTAAATCAGCTTAGCACAGTATTTTCCATTTATTTTTTCTAATCTTGGCACCTAAACTTTAGCTAAAGTTGTCCGATAATTTAAACAGATTGAAGTAATAAAACCGCGCATAGGCCGGTTTTTCAAAGTCTTTCGTTGTTAGGGGGGCAGGAATGAAAGACGAGTATAAGCCTAAAGAAGAGTACAATTCTCGCCTGGTAACTTCATTCAGGTCGTTTTCCCAATTCATCGATATTTTTGTAGTCCTGGTGGGCGGAGCGGTGCTCATCGGCTGGATGTTTGACGTCTCAATTTTGAAAAGCATCCATCCCCACTTAGTGGCGATGAAAGCCAGCTTCGCGCTTTGCTTCGTGTTGATTGGTGTCACTGTGGCTATTCCGCGCGGAAAAACCACAATCCATAGTTCAAAAACGTAAGCGTAATATCGCGGGGGTATGCGCATGTCTTTATGATTTTGAACGATAAGGTTGGAGGAAAAGAAATGAATAGTACGGAAAAGACCAAAGACAAAACAGTGGGAGAAAAGGAAAAACTGTTACGAATCCAGGTGGTGGAGCCGGATAATTCGGAATTCAAGCGCAAGGAAGCAGAAAAGAGACTGCGCGGGAAGAAGGTTAAGGACGTGCAGAAACTATCAGCTAAAGAAGTCCAGCGCAGGCGAGCGGAGGAGGTGCTGAGCGCTTCGGAGGTCCGGTATCGTCGGCTCTTTGAGACAGCTAAAGACGGAATTTTGATACTCGATGCCGAGACCGGGATGATCGTAGATGTGAATCCGTACTTGATTGAGATGTTGGGTTTCTCGCACGAACAGTTAACGGGAAAGGAAATCTGGGAAATAGGGCTTTTCAAGGATATCGCCTCCAACAAAGCCAACTTCATGGAATTACAAAGGCAGGGATATGTCCGCTATGAGGATTTGCCGCTGGAAACCGTCGATGGGCGGCGGATCGAGGTGGAGTTCGTCAGCAACGTTTATACAGTGAACCACCAGAAGGTGATCCAGTGCAACATCCGCGACATTACCGACCGCATACGGGCGCAAGATAAGTTGAAGAAAGCTCTTCTTGATTTAGAACGCTCCAATAAAGAACTGGAGGTATTCAGTTATTCTGTTTCCCACGACCTGCGCGCTCCATTAAGGAGTATAAATGGCTTCAGTGAAGCTTTGCTTGAAGAGTATGCGGATAAGTTAGACATGCAAGGTAAGGATTTTCTTCAACGAGTATGCGCGGCAAGCCGGCATATGGGAGAGCTGATTGAGGGGTTGTTGAATCTCTCGCGAGTGGCACGCGCACCGCTACGTCAACAGGCAATGGATCTTAGCGCCATGGCACGCTCAATTGCGAATGAACTTCGCCAAAGACAACCCGAGCGCCAGGTGGAGTTTGTTATTGCTGAGGGGGTGATGGGGAATAGTGATCTCCACTTACTTGAGATAGTGTTAGAGAATCTTTTAAGCAATGCCTGGAAGTTTACCGAGAAACACCCCCGCGCCAGAATAGAATTTGGAGTTATGCAGAAAGAAGACGAAACTGTCTATTTCGTGCGAGATGACGGCGCGGGTTTTGATATGGCTTACGTGGACAAGCTTTTCGGCGCATTCCAGCGTCTGCATACCAAGAATGATTTTGAGGGCACTGGAATTGGCTTAGCTACGGTGCAACGTATTATTCATCGCCATGGAGGGCGAGTCTGGGCGGAAGGAGGCGTAGAAAAAGGAGCAACTTTTTACTTTACCTTACCAAAAGTCAATGCGGCGGTTGTAGAGGAAACCCTAAACAAAGAAGGGATAAATGAAGAAGAAATTTGTCTTATTGGTGGAGGACAACAGTGACGACGTGGAGCTAACTCTACGTTCGTTTAAGAAGAACAAATTAATCAACGAGGTGGTGGTGGTACGGGATGGGGCGGAGGCATTGGATTTTCTCTTTGGCACAGGTAAATATGCCGATCGTGATTTGAGCATTACGCCTCAGCTTATTCTCTTAGATTTGAAACTGCCCAAAGTCGATGGCTTAGAGGTGCTCAAGCGTCTGCGCTCCGACGAACGGACTAAGCTTACTCCAGTAACCATTCTTACCTCATCCAAAGAGGAACAAGACGTGGTAAATGGATACAAGTGGGGCGCCAACAGTTACATCCGAAAACCGGTGGACTTTGAAAAATTCTCCGAAGCCATACGGCAGTTGGGGTTGTATTGGCTGGTTTTAAACGAGTCCGTGCCTGAGAATGTGTTGTTTCATTAAGGGGATTAGGGGCTTGGGACTAGAGGATAGTGATTTTACCCACCAGCCCCAACTTTTTTACCCACGGGTTGGGTGAAAAGGAAGGAGTAAACAGTGAGCAAACCGCTTCGGGTTTTGATAGTTGAAGATTCAGAGGATGACGCCCAACTGATTTTGCACGAGCTCAAATGCGGTGGCTTTGAGCCCAACTTTGAACGGGTGGATACACCCGAGGCAATGCAGACGGTGCTGGACAAACAGGCATGGGACATTATCCTGTCTGACTATGTAATGCCCCGCTTTAGTGGGCTGGAGGCACTGAAAATAGTTAAAGAGAAGGGGTTAGATCTGCCGTTCATTATTATATCTGGCAAAATTGGCGAGGATGTCGCGGTTGGGGCTATGAAAGCCGGGGCGCATGATTATCTAATGAAAGGCAATCTCAAAAGATTATCTGCCGTAGTAGAGCGGGAGTTAAGAGAGGCACAAGTGAGAGCGGCGCACCGGAATGCAGAAGAACAATTACAGATGACTGAAAGGCTTCGCTTGTTGGGTGAGATGGCCGCTTCTATTATGCACGACCTTAAAAACCCAATGCAGATTGTATTAGGTACTGCTGAAATCTTGGACACGGATAATTTAGCACCCTCCCGACGCTCGAAACACTGCCAGATGATTGTTCAGCAGGTCAAGCGTATGGTCAGCTTGACCCAAGATATTCTAGATTTTGCCAAAGATCAATTGCAGATAACTCCCCAGCCAGTGAACATAGAGGAGTTCTGCCAGGAGTTAGTTAACGACTACCAAAGCACTCTTCCAGCATCAGGGATTAATGTTACTTATGTTCATCAATTGCAGAAGGATGGTTCACCTCTTGTCTTTTTGGATGCGGAGAGAATCAGGCGAGTTTTGGTCAACCTGATAGACAATGCTAAAGATGCTATGCCCAAGGGAGGGGAAATCAAACTCACCTCTGGGCTGAGTAAACAAGCCCTATATCTGAAAGTTGAAGATACTGGTATGGGGATACCAGAGAAGATCAGGGATTCAATTTTCAAAGCCTTTGTCACTTATGGGAAGTGTAAAGGAACAGGACTGGGTTTATCCGTGGTGCAAAAAATTGTGGAGGCACATAAGGGCTGGATTACTTTTACTTCAACTCCCGGGGCCGGGACTACATTCACAGTAACGCTCCCTCAATCGATCATAAAGGAAAGGGAGCCAAGCTTAATTCAGAGTGGTTAAAAAAAGGGAGGGTTAAATAGCTAAGCCACTAAAGGTTTTAATTGTAGAAGATTCAGAGGATGATACTCAACTGATTTTGCGCGAGCTCAAACGTGGCGGTTACGAACCTGTGTTTGAGCGGGTGAATAATCCTGCGGCCCTGAGTGCCGCGCTGGAAAAAAAGGAGTGGGACGTTGTCTTGAGTGATTACGTTATGCCCCAGCTCAGTGGGCTGGATGCTCTGGGGCTATTAAAAAAGAAGGGGCTGGATCCTCCGTTCATCGTTATTTCGGGTAAAGTCGGTGAGGATACCGCAGTCGAAACGATGAAAGCCAGCTCCGCGCTTTGTTTCGTGTTGATTGGCGTGCCACTGTGGCAATTCCGTGCGGAAAAACCACAACCCACAGTTCAAAAACGTAAGCATAATATCGCGGGGGTATGCACATTCATTTATGATTTTGAACGATAAGGTTGGAGGAGGCGCTAAATGAATCTCAATAAACCACTTCAAAACATTCGATTAGGCTGGTCGCCTTTTGTTGTAATTGCCATAACAACACTTGCCAGCATCGCCGTAAGCATCTATTGTCTTGTCTCCGGCGGGGTTATCATTTTCCAGAATCTCTTTTATATTCCTATTATCATTGCCTGTGTGTATTACACGAAGAAAGGTTTTGCTTTTTCTGTCGTCCTTTCATCTATTTATCTTTTCCTCATCATTGCTTTTACAAGAGATTCAGCAGTTATCATACAGGCTTTGGTAAGAATCCTCATATTCGTGGTTATCGCAGGGGTTACCACGTTCTTGTCAATAAAACGCAAGCATATGGAAGAGGCGCTGCAACAGGCACACGATGAACTGGAAAATCGTGTGGCGGAGCGGACGGAGGAGTTGCGGCAGGCCAATGAGGAGCTACGGACGGATATCACCGACCGCAAGCGAGCGGAGGAGGCGTTGAGCGCTTCGGAGGTCCGGTATCGCCGGCTTTTTGAAACAGCGAAAGACGGAATTTTGATACTCGATGCCGAGACCGGGACGATCGTAGATGTGAATCCGTTTTTGATCAAGATGTTGGGTTTCTCGCACGAACAGTTCCTGGGAAAGACGATCTGGGAAATAGGGGTTTTCAAGGATGTCGCCTCCAACAAAGCTAACTTCATGGAATTACAACGGCAGGAATACGTCCGCTATGAGGATTTGCCGCTGGAAACCGCCGAGGGGCGGCGGATCGAGGTGGAGTTCGTCAGCAACGTCTATGAAGTGAACAACCAGAATGTGATCCAGTGTAATATCCGGGACATCACCGAGCGCAGGAGGGCGGAGGAGATACTGAAAGTTTCCGAAACTCGTTACCGCCGGCTCTTTGAAACAGCTCAAGATGGGATATTGATTCTGGGTGCAAAAACCGGACAGATAACCGATGTTAACCCGTTTCTAATAGATATGCTGGGCTATTCTCATCAGGAGTTTGTCGGGAAAAAGCTCTGGGATATCGGTGTTTTCAAAGATAGGGTGATGAGTAAAAAAGCGTTTTGGGAATTGCAGACGAAAGGGTTTATCCGCTATGAAGATCTGCCGCTGGAGACTAAAGACGGACAGCACATCGAGGTGGAGTTTGTCAGCAACGTCTACCAGATTAACGGAGAGGAAGTGATCCAATGCAATGTCCGCAACATCACCAATCGCAAACGCTTTGAAGCAGTCAAGGACGATTTCGTCAGCATGGTTTCTCACGAGCTCCGGACCCCTTTAACTTCCATAAGGGAGGCGGTCTCACAAACTTTAGACGGGATATTAGGCGAAGTTTCGGAGCAACAGAGAGAGATCTTAGCTATGGCACTTTCCGATATTGACCGGCTCACCCGGCTGATTAATGACCTTTTAGATGTATCTAAGATCGATGCGGGCAAGATGAAGATGAAAATAGAAGTGTGCGAGATGGTGGCTTTAGTTAAAAAGCTTATTTCATCTTTTATCCCGCAGGTAAAAGCCAAAGGGTTGGAGATGGAAGGGAGTTTCTCCAAAGAGAAAATAAAAGCCTATGTGGATAGAGATCGAATCACCCAGGTGTTTTCCAACTTAATTGGTAATGCAGTTAAATTTACACAGAAGGGTCGAATACAGGTTTCGCTATTGGACAGAGAAGATGCCATAGAGTGCTCTGTTTCTGATACGGGACCGGGAATCGCCAAGAAGGACTTTGCCCAGTTATTTGACAAGTTTCAACAATTCGGCCACCAGGTAAATGGAGAAGAAAAAGGCACAGGCTTGGGCCTGGCTGTTTCTAAGGGTATTGTGGAATTGCACAAAGGGAGAATCTGGGTAGAAAGTCAGGTTAATGCAGGAACTAAATTTACCTTTGCGCTGCCTAAATTTACCGGGAAAGAATTAATAAGCGATGGATTGAAAAAGGCAATTAAGGAGGGTCAGCCTTTATCTGTTTTGATTTTCAATATCAAGAACCCTGACGCAATCCAGAAAAAGATGGGCCAAGAGAAAGTTGGGCTGCTTATCAATAATTTTTGGGAATTGATAAAAGAGAACCTCCGCCGGGATGAAGACGATCTGGGCATTCAAGATCTACACACCATTTTAACCATACTGCCCGGAACGGAAAAAGAAAGTGCCGCATCGGCATTGGAAAGGATGAACGATTTGCTGCGGGATTATTTGCTTCGAGAAGGGATAAAGGAAGAAATAGAACTGGTTTGTGAAAACAGAGCCTATCCGGATGATGGGAAAACAGAGGAGGAATTGCTTTCCAGGCTTGAGAATATACTGGCAACCAAAGGAGAGGTAGAGGTGTCAAGTAAATAAAAAGGAGCAGTAGTTATGGCAAGGAAAATATTAATCGCGGATGATGATCAGCACATCGTGTCGTTGCTCTCCTCCAGGCTAAAGGCACATCACTATGAGGTGATAGCGGCTTATGACGCCATGCAGACCCTGCATCAGGCTCATAAAGAGAAACCGGATCTTATTATTTTAGATATCAGGATGCCCGCTGGCAGCGGCATAAGCGTCTTAGACAATTTAAAAATGTCCGTTGATACTTCCAACACCTCGATAATAGTCATGACTGCTTATCCCAGCGAGGAGATGAAGCAGAGGGCTTTAGAGAAGGGTGCGGTAGATTTTATCGCCAAGCCGTTTAAACCCGAGGAAGTTTTGCAAAAAGTCAGGAAAGCCCTGGGCGAAGTAAGTCTGGAAGAAGAGAGGCACCCCGGAGCCAAGAAGATCCTGGTAGTGGATGACAATCCTAACATCGTAAAATTGTTAGAGTACAGATTAAAGGCTAATAAATATGAGGTGATTACTGCGCATGATGGTGAGGAAGCTCTGGAGAGGGTTCGTCAGGAGAAGCCCGGGTTAATACTCCTGGATGTGGTAATTCCCAAGCTCGATGGCTATCAGGTCTTAAGCATCCTTAAAGCGGATGAGCAGTACAAAGATATTCCCATAGTAATGTTAACTGCCAAGGGGCAAATAAAGGACATGAAAAAAGGATTGGAATTGGGAGCGGATTCCTACATAACCAAGCCATTTGACCCGGATGTGCTGTTGGAAATTATAAAAGGGACAACCGGTGGATAAGAGACATTAGACACCATATATAACCTTTTCTTTTCTACTATGCTTCGGCAATAGGAATCATCCAAACAGAAAACCATAATCGTTTTATACTTTAATCCCTTTCCCCCTTGACCATCTTTATGCAGAAAGGGGATTTTTTTATCCCCTTTAACGGAAGGGGTTAGAGAAAGGTAACAAGAACAATCCTTCTTTCTATTCTTGACGTATTTATCAGATGAAGATTCAATTATGATTCTTATAGGAACTGAGGTGGATTCAGCTTTCACAGGTAGTCTTGACTTTCAGGGAGATGTTTTATTATAAATACGGATAAGGCGTAGGATGGAAAAAGAGCGAACCTTCAACCATTTTACAAAAATTATTGACAATTCAAACGAAGTGTAGTAAATTCTGTTAAAGATAGATTTTAAAGTGAGGATAAAATGAGAGAGAAAAGAATTTTAGTTGGAGCAGTTATATTTTTACTGTTATTTACCTCAATTAGTTTGGGAACAAACTCGAAAGTGGGAACCACTGCCTATCCCTTCTTAAAAGTTGGTGTGGGAGCCCGGGCTTCTGCTCTGGGTGGCGCTTTTGTGGGTTTATCAGATGATGAATCAGCTTTATATTTTAACCCGGCTGGCCTTTTGCAATTGAAAGGCAATCATTTCATCACCTATTACAACAACTTTATTACCGACATTCAATCTGGCTTTGTGGGTTATATCCATCCCTATTCAGAAAAAGTCAACTTAGGTTTATCCATAAACTATTTCAACTACGGTTCAATGGAGGAGACAGACAGTTCTGGCAGAAGTTTGGGGACTTTTGGAGCAGGTGATTTGTGTTTTGCCTTCTCTTATGCCAGAGATATTAAGCCCAGACTGGATTTGGGTGCAAATGTAAAGTTCATCCTGGAAAACGAGAGTGCCCAGGGTCATTCCTCAGATGCTTTAGCCTTAGATTTAGGTGGATTTTATCAGCTCAAAGATGAGCGCACCAGATTCGGGGCAGTAGTTCAAAACTTAGGATTTCAGCTTAAAGGATTTACCTCAAGCCATAAAGACCCTTTGCCCACTGTGGTAAAAGCAGGGATCTCACACAACTTAAAAGAGGTTCCTCTCTTAGTGGCAGGTGATGTGTCTTTACCCTTTGATAATGACATCTACTTCAGTTTAGGAGGGGAGATAACCTATTTTAAACCTCTTTTCTTGAGACTGGGCTGGACCTCTTTTGGTGAAAATTTCAAAACCGACTCAGATAAAGATAAGTGGGCTGGGGTTTCTTTGGGTTTTGGGATGCACTGGAGAAAATATAAATTCGATTATGCTTATTCCTCCTATGCAGATTTAGGAGGGATACACCGGATAACCATAGCCGGCGGGATATAAACTTTTATATTCAGGAGGGGAAAAGATGCCAGAAGAAGAAATTGGGAAAATAGCGGATTATTTTGCTAAAATCAATGTAGCTGCCATTGACATTACCAAAGGCACTTTAAAAGTTGGAGACACAATCCATATCAAAGGACATACCACAGATTTTGAACAAGCGGTTGATTCGATCCAGATAGAACATCAGAGTGTCCCGGAGGCAAAGCCTGGCGATTCTATCGGCATAAAGGTGAAAGATAAGGTCAGGGACCACGATATTGTCTATAAGGTACTTCCTTAACTTAAAGAGTGTCATTCTGAGGGAGTCCGCCTTTGGCGAGACGACTGAAGAATCTCTTGATTTATATGGAGATTCTTCGCCCTTCGGGGTCAGAATGACAAATAATTAATTCCAGTTTTACAGTGTTACTGAAAGGTCTGACCTGAGAGAGACATTATTGATTAAGAGGAGGATAACTTGATAAAAATCCCAGGAGGTGTTGATTTCAAGGGTATTCCGGTAGAGGAAAAATATAAAAGCGCCACTGCCGGGCTTTTGCAAAGAGTACATACAATCTATAAAGGGCTTTATCAGAGATTTGGCCAGCAGGGATTAGACCTGATCCGGGAGGTAAGCGAAACCTACGGAAAAGAAATTGCTGAAAGGGGCAAGAAGAGGGTTAAACCGGGAGATGTGAAATCCGCAGGGCTTTTTCTCATGCGGGTTTTTGATATGATTAACTGCGAGGGGGAGGTAACAGAATTTTCAGACGACAAAGTAGTCATCCGCCTTTTCAAATGTCCTTACCCTTTTGACGACCCCAAAATCTGCGAAGCGCATACCGCCATGGAAAAAGCACTGATAGAATCTTTAAGCGACGAATTTTTCTATAAGATTACCGAATCTATCCCCTCGGGTGGAAGGTTCTGCGAGCATGTGATCAGTTTAAAAAAGTAGGGACAGAATCCACCTCAGGCGGATTCTGTCCTGTGTTATTTTTTAGTGCTTTAAAGCTGGGACAGGGATTGCACCCCTGTCCCATTTACGAGCAGGGTGAGATTTGGTAGGTCAAGTATGTCCAAGGGACTGCTTGACAAAATTGATTGCTTTGAGATTCTTCGGTAATAGCACCCTCAAACCAGTTTGAGGGTGCCACCCACAGTGGAACAGACATCTTGTCTGTTCTTCAGGTTATTCGTTGCTACAGGAGTAGCAACGCTACGTATTTAAAATATGCTCGACACCATTACCTTTGACCTCTGGAATACTCTGATATATTTCTCGCCTGAGGACAATCTCAAATTCAAAAATAAGAGAATTGAAGGATTTATCGAAGTTCTAAAAAATATCGGGGTTAATTTGTCCAGAGAAGAGATGGAGAAAGCCTATGATGAGAGTTCCGAGAGATATAAGCCTATCCGGGAAAGAGAAGAGGATATCTCTACCCGGGAGCAGGTTCAGATAATCTTAGACTGTTTAGAGACTCATGGTTTTAAAGAATTTGATGAAGAGGTTTTGAATAGATTAGAGGAGGTGCTAGCAAATCAGATACTTACAGAGCTTCCAATCCTTGAAGAAGGTAGCGAAGAGATACTGAGTTATCTTAAGAATAAAAATTATAAAATTGGTCTTATCTGTAACACCGGCAGGACACCGGGAAAAGTTTTAAGGGAAGTGCTTAAAAGAAAAAATATATTTCAATTTTTCAAAGTTTTGACTTTCTCAGACGAATTGAGGATTCGCAAACCAAATTCCAAAATTTTTATTTCTACCCTTAAAACACTTGATAGTTCCCCAGATTCTTCTTTACACATAGGGGATTTGCTGGAATCCGATATCTTAGGAGCTAAAAGATGCGGGATGAAAGCGGGCTGGATTTGCCCGGAGTGGGATAGATGCCAGATAGATTTTCTGCCTGAACAAAGACCAGATTTCATTTTGCCCAATCTGACTTCTATTAAAAAAAATTTAACGTAGATAGAGTCTAATTCCTCAAGAAGCATAACCTAATAGATTAATTCTGCCGATATATTTTATGCGAATATAACTTTAAGGGGGATAGAGGTCTATAGAAAGCCGGGAGCGAGCAATAAGACAGTTTCTTATGTTTTTTTTAGGCCACCCGCCTTTATAAAACTATTTTCATAGGAGGTCTTGGATTATTTTCTTGACAGCATTAAGAAAAACTTTATATTGAAAAACTCTGAAATGAGGTGAGTTAGAATGAAGATCGGTATTTTAACTGGCGGAGGGGATTGTCCGGGGCTCAATGCAGTTATCCGGGCAGTGGTGAGAAAATCAGTCCTTTTTTACAATTCAAGAGTGATTGGGATACTGGAGGGCTGGAGAGGTCTTTTAGAGGAGGGATTGACTGAAGACTTAGACTTAAACCAGGTTTCAGGAATTCTGCATCGTGGAGGGACCATTATCAAAACCTCCCGTACCAATCCTTATAAAGTTGAAGATGGGGAGAAAAGGGTTATAGAGAATAAAAGGAAAATGGGGCTGGATGCAATTGTAGCAGTAGGGGGAGAGGATACCTTAGGAGTTGCCGCCAAGCTTTACCAGGCAGGAGTAAAGATTGTCGGGGTTCCCAAGACCATAGATAATGACCTGGCAATGACAGATTATACTTTCGGATTTGATACTGCAGTGAATATCGCCATGGAGGCTATTGACCGGGTGCATACTACTGCAGAATCGCATAACCGGGTGATGGTGGTTGAGGTTATGGGCAGGCATACTGGATGGATAGCCATTGAATCCGGTATTGCCGGAGGCGCAGATATTATTCTGATTCCGGAAAAACCGGTGAATTTGGATAAAGTCTGTGAAAGCATCCGGAAGAGACATGCACGGGGTAAAGATTTTAGCATCGTGGTTGTGGCTGAGGGAGCCAGGGTAGCCTTAGGAGAAGAGGATCAAAAGAAAGAGACTTTCATTGTGCAGGACGAGTGTAAGGATGCCTTTGGTCATGTGAGACTGGGTGGAATCGGGAAGATCTTAGCCACCGAGATAGAGAAGAGGACCGGTTTTGAGTCCAGATTTGTAATCCTGGGTCATATCCAGAGAGGTGGTACACCCACAGCTTTTGATAGGGTTTTAGGTACCCGTTTTGGAATAGCGGCTGTGGATTTGGTCCATCAGGGAAGATTCGGAAAAATGGTCAGTTTGCAGGGTAATAAAATTATCCCTGTAGATCTTAAAGAAGCAGTTGCAGGTACCAAATATGTGGATGAGGAGCTTTATAAAATCGCAGATATTTTCTCAGCTTAAACCAATAATCCACTTTTTAGACGTATAAAGTTTATAAAGATGAAAAATTTATTATCCAGGATAGTTTTTTTATCACTTATGATTTTTTTCACAGGTTTGTTCTGGGCTGAGTTCAGCTGGGGAGTTGATCTTAGCACTAAAGATTTGATTGGTTTTAGAGGAGGAGTCTGGAAAGTTGAAAAAGCTGAGGAATTGCCATCATTCATTGAGGCAAAAACTTACACCCCTTATATTGAATTTTTTATTTCCTATGGGATAAGAAAGGGGTTTTCCTTAGAGCTCAATTTCGGAGCAGGTTACCGGGGGGATACTAAATTTATAATTCCGGAGGGGTATTACTGGGAAAACTGGAATTTATACCCGATCTCCGGAAAGATCAAATACTCCTTCTTATCAACCTACTCCCCTAAGATTTATCAACCCTATTTTGATTTAGGCTTGACTTTTCTAACCAGCACCAGCACTTATAATGACCCCTATTATCTGGATGTCACCTATGTAAATACAAAAACTACCTTGGGAGCTTTAGCCGGATGGGGCCTGGATCTTAGCCTTTCTTCAAGGATATTACTTAACCTCGATTTTCAATATCGCTGGGTGAGTTTCAAGCATGAGGTTGCCGGGATTAAAAATTATAGTGGTCCGCAGTTGACTTTTGGCTTGGAATATATTATTAAACATAAAAAAGCAAAAGGTATCAATAAGCCTTAAGGAGGAAAAGACATGGCTATAAAAATTGGAATCAACGGATTTGGCAGGATCGGGAGGCTGGTTTACCGGGCAGGTTACCAAAATCAAAATTTAGAGTTTGTGGCTACCAATGACGTGACCGATGCAAAGACCTTAGCTCATCTTTTAAAATATGATTCGGTACACGGGAAGATGGAAGCTGAAATAAAAGCAGAGGGGAACAAGATAATAGTGAATGGTAAAAGCTTGGAAGTTTACAGCGAGAAAGACCCGTCCGCCCTTCCCTGGAGCAAGCTGGGAGTGTCGATCGTGGTGGAATCAACCGGTAAATACACAGACGGAAAGTCTGCGATGAAACATATCGAAGCTGGTGCTAAAAAGGTTCTAATCTCAGCCCCGGCTAAAAAATCAGATGTCCCGGTTCAAACCATTATTTTAGGTGTAAATGATGACAAATACGACCCAAAGAAATTCCAGATCTTTACCATAGGCTCCTGCACCACCAACTGCCTGGCACCAGTTGCCAAGGTTATCAATGACAACTTTGGCATAAAGTATGGCTTTATGACCACCATCCACGCTTATACCAATGACCAGCGGATATTGGATACCCCTCATAAGGATTTAAGAAGGGCCAGGGCTGCAGCTGTATCTATGATCCCTACTACCACAGGAGCGGCTAAGGCACTCTCTTTGGTCCTGCCTGAATTAGAAGGAAAATTAGATGGGGTTGCAGTCAGGGTTCCAGTGTGCAACGGCTCTTTAGTAGATTTAGTCTGCGAGACCGAAAAAGAGGTAAGTGTGGAAAGTGTTAATGTTGCATTTAAAAAGGCAACGGAAGGCAAGATGAAAAAATATATCGAATATTGTGAGGACCCGATTGTCTCCTGCGACGTGATAGGAAACCCTCATTCCTCCATCTTCGATGTAGCTTCCACTATGGTCAAGGGAAAAAATCTTTTGAAGGTTTTTGCCTGGTATGATAACGAATGGGGATTCTCTTTGAGGATGATAGAGATGTTAGAGTTGATGGGGAAATAATAAATAAAGGTTCAAAAGTTCAAGGGTTCAAAGGTTTAAGGGAAAATAAAAAAAAGAAGAAAAAGAGAGAAGTGAGAAGAAAGACGTGAGACAAAAATTTGGGGAGGATAAAAAAGATGAATAAATTGACCATAGATGATCTGAAGTTGAAGGATAAAAGGGTCCTGGTCAGGGTTGATTTCAATGTGCCTTTGAATGAGAAAAAAGAGGTGGCGGATGATACCCGCATCGTGGAATCTCTACCGACGATCAAAAAAATCTTAAACGATGGCGGGAAGGCTATCCTGATGTCCCATTTGGGCAGACCCAAGGGGAAAGACCCTAATTTGAGTTTAGCTCCGGTAGCTAAAAGATTGGAAAAACTTTTGGGCAAACCGGTTAAATTCGTAGATGATTGTATTGGTGAAAAAGTGGAAAAAGCTGTTTCAGGGCTTAAGAGTTCTGAATGCCTGCTCCTGGAAAATCTCAGGTTTTATCCACAGGAGGAGAAAAACGACCCGGAATTTGCAAAAAGTTTAGCTAAATGGGGTGAGGTTTATATAAATGATGCTTTTGGCACTGCTCACCGCGCGCATGCCTCGACTGAAGGGGTAACTAAATATATTAAGGAGTGTGCAGCCGGATATTTAATGCAGAAGGAGTTGAAATATCTGGGTATGGCATTAACCCAGCCCAAAAGACCCTTTATAGCTATCCTGGGAGGGGCAAAGATATCCGGGAAAATTGATGTCATTAAAAACCTTCTGGATAAAGTTGACACCCTTTTAATTGGTGGTGGGATGGCTTTCACTTTTTATAAAGCTATGGGAAAAGAGATTGGTTCTTCCATCTTGGAAGGGGATAAAGTCGAATTAGCCAAGGAGATATTAGCTGAAGCAGAAAAAAAGAAGGTCGATTTAGAGCTTCCAGATGATTTCATAATTGCACCTGAAGCCAAAGAAGATACCTCTACCAAGGTAGTGAATAAAGACAATATTCCTGTTGGCTGGAAAGGGTTAGATATAGGTCCTGAAACTCTAAAACTTTTCAGGGAAAAGATTGAAAATGCCAAAACTGTTGTCTGGAACGGGCCAATGGGTGTCTTTGAAGTGGATAAATTTTCTAAAGGAACCATAGGAGTTGCTGACCAGCTTGCCCGGATAACCAGGAAAGGTGCGACCACAATTGTGGGTGGTGGGGATTCAGTTGCGGCTTTAGCCAAGGTAAATTTAGAAAAGGAGATGACTCACGTTTCCACGGGAGGAGGAGCTTCTTTAGAATTCTTAGAAGGGAAGACTCTACCCGGAGTGGCAGCTTTGACTGATAAAAAGTAAACTATAATCTTTGTCCGGGAAACGGATCTACAGGAGAGGAGAAAAAGAAAGAAATTGAACGAAAAAAATAATCATAAATCCGAATTTAAAGGACCTAATAATCGCCATAATTCAGGGATGAATAAGAAAACCAGATCTCTTTTTATCGCCGGCAACTGGAAGATGTACAAGGACCATAAGGAAGGCTCAATCTTAGCTTCTGCCCTTAAGGAAAGATTAGCTGATGTATCCACCATCCAGATGGTTTTATGTCCACCTTTCACCTCTTTACAGGCAGTGTCTTCAGCTATAGAAGGCTCCGCTTTCTTTTTAGGTGCTCAAAATGTTCACTGGGAAAAGGAGGGTGCTTTTACCGGAGATATTCCTCTCAGATGCTTTTATCTTTAGGCTGTAAATATGTTATAATCGGTCATTCGGAAAGGAGACTTCTCTTTCATGAAAGTAACAAAATAGTCAACCTTAAGCTCAAAACTGCTTTAAAAGAAGGGTTAATCCCGATTCTATGTGTAGGCGAGACCCTGCAGGAAAGGGAAAAGGGGAAAACCGAAGAGATAGTCGAAGAACAGCTCAAAGGCGCTTTTGAGGATTTGACTCCCGAGGATGTGGGGAAGATAGTTTTAGCTTATGAGCCAGTCTGGGCTATAGGAACAGGCAAAACCGCCACTCCCAAGCAAGCCAATGACATGCACCTTTTCATCCGTAGAAAACTTGAGGAAAGATATGCTCAGGAGATAGCTGCGAACAAGAGAATACTTTACGGAGGTTCGGTAAAACCGGAGAATGCTAAAGACCTTTTAAAGGAACAGGAGATAGATGGTGCCCTGGTCGGGGGCGCAAGTTTAGATCTGGATTCTTTTGAGAAGATAGTGAGAAGTGGTTTGGATTTGTAGTTTTCAATATTCATCTTTGGTTGAAAAGGAGGTATTTTGTACGCTTTTTTGATTCTTTTGCATGTGATTATATGTGCCGCTTTAATAATCACGGTTCTTTTGCAGTCGAGCAAGGGAGAGGGATTAGCTGGTGCTTTTGGTGGCTCAGGGATTACCGGTGCGGTTTTTGGTGGAAGGGGAGCAGCTACATTTCTCTCTAAAGCCACTACAATTTTAGCGATCGCCTTTTTTGTCAGCTCTATTGCTTTGACCTTTATAACTCCCATAACCGGGACCAGAGGCGGTGGTGCAGGGAAAAGTGCAATAAGCCAGGAGGCACAAAAAGAAAAAGGACAGGGCTCTTTGCCTGCAACCGGGATTCCAGGGACAACCCAGGAAACTCAGCCTCAAACAGATAATAAGGTTGAATTACCTCCTCCCCCACAAGGTGGTGGGAAATAGTTCGTTTAGAGAAACTAAAGTAAGGGTTTGCGGAAGTGGTGGAATTGGCAGACACGCTATCTTGAGGGGGTAGTGGGGTGACCCGTGGGGGTTCAAGTCCCCCCTTCCGCAGTTCTTTTAGGCAAAGCATCCAAGTGGATGCATTTTTTATTTAAATATTTTTAATAAGAATTCTGGAGTGTACACCTTCAGGTTTACAAAATGAATCGATATTTATTTGCTCGAGTACAGAAGCTGTACTACTACACGGAAAAACATGATAGATATTCCCTAAGCAATAATAAAGGTAAAGATAAAGCTTTACACTCCAGTGTTTTTTTCTTTAATCTCTTTAGAACCGATTCGATAAATAACCTCACTCAATCCTAAAACGAAAAACAGTATCATATTATCAATCGCGGCAGTATAATAGCATTGAAATTGTGAAGCTAATAGATATGCGAATAGAGTTAATAACCCCCCCAAGATTAAAGCTTTTTGGTAACCTTCCTTTATCTCTTTATATCTACGGAGAAGGTTTTTCAATAAAATCACCCAGAGAAAAATAAAAGCTAAAAGCCCGATTATCCCGGCATTTACCGCTACATTTAAAAAATCGTTATGCGCATGACCAAAAATCTCAGAAGGTATTTTCAGATAGCTCCGGTAAAACTCCGGGAAATTACCAAACCCTATCCCGAAAACAGGATGATCTTTGAAGATGTTAAAAGAGGTTGACCAGATGATTGATCTTATATCTGCCCGCTGCAAAGAACCAGCTTTGGCTGCCATAATCGACCTGCCCAATATGCCTGGATCGATTAAATAGATAGCAATAAAGTAGCCAGCTACAGCTAAACCCTCTTTCAATTTATGCCTGCTTTTTGAGAAGATAAAAAACAGGATGAAAGCGAAAACTTGTGCATAAAGAGTGCTCCGGGTATAGCTGAATAGATTTCCGGTTACACAAAGTACTGAAACTGTAAAATAGAATATTTTCAAGGAAGTTTTTTTCGCATAAGATGCCAGGCAAAAACTGACTATACCTATTACCATGGCATAGAAAGCATAAGTTAAAGACAAATTAAAGAAACCGGGGGAGCGGAATTTTCCATAAGGTAGAAGTTGGTCAAGGGGCTTGTGTCTTATCAGGTCTATCCCGGTATAATGTTGCCAGATAGCGTAAAGTGCTACAATCCCCGATATCAGAAAAATCAGGTGAACTAATTTCCTTATGAAATTTTCGTCCTTAAGATTGTTTATCAAGAGAAACGGGATTACGAGCAGCCATTCATCCCTGAGACTAACAAGGCTTCGGACTGGATTCTGGGAGAAGACGATCGAGACGAGGTAAGCTCCTAAATAGACTAAAACCGGCAGTTCAAAGAAGGAGCTTTCCCAGTTAAAACCTTTTTTAGAGATAATTCTCCAGATCCAGCCTAAAAGGGCAAAACAGAGTCCGGTTTGAGTTCCAGCGATAGAAAAGGGAGAAAAAAATACAAAGAGGAAAAGTCCAAAATTTACTAAAGCTTGAGGTGAGATAAATTTTTCTTTTTTATTAGAAGATATATCGAGCATTAGATTTAGTTTCCCGGTGAAAACCTCTTTAAAATTTCTAAGAACTTGCTGAATACCTTATCCAGATCAAAAGGCAGTTTTACAATATATCTTGAAGCCAGGTCAAAATCAAGTTTTTCCAAGCCCCGGATAAAAGTCAAGAAAATCGGATAGAAGATGACTCCCAGCAATATGCAGATTAGAAGTCCATAAACTCCGGGTAAAAACGAAGAGAGGAAGTAAACTAAAATTCCCATTAAGACCGAGGCTAAAATAATCTTCAGGATTGGAATTAGCGGAAATTTTTCTTTTAGAAATATTGCATAAACATAAATGATTATACCTAACCCGAAAAAAGCCTGAGTTGAAAAACTCACCCAGACTGCCCCTAAGGCTTGATATTTGCGGGTGAGAAAAATATTCAAGATCAATTTCAAAATAACCGCAAGTATATAAAACCTGAGAACCACCTTCTGTTTTTCAAGACTGTAAAGCATTGAAGATGACGCCTGGGATAATGCTCCAAATGCTCCGGCTGAAAGGATAATCGAAAATATAAGAGAAGAGGGCAGATACTCTGCACCGTAGATACTGGTAATAATTCTGGAAGAAAGAAAAATCCCGCCAGCACACAAAGGGAAAACTAAAAGGGCTAAATATCTGGTGGAATTATAATGGATACTTAGCAGTCTTTCTCTTTGAGCACCACCATAGGCTTCAGACATAGTGGGGAGCAATACTCCCGCAAAAGCGCCTGGCAGAAGCAGGATAACCTTATTGGCTAAATTGAAACCTAAATTGTAAAAGGCTACCTGCCTTTCGGTACTGAAAGCTCCCAAAAATAATAGCTCGAACCTCTCCCAGAGAAAGGTTTCCAGAATAAGGATAATAAAAATAGTTTTGCTATAATCTGTCAGTTTGTTTTTCAATTCCAAGGGTAAAACTTCTTTTACAAATGGATATTTTTTTGAATGATAAATATTAAAATAAAGGAAAAAGCCTGCAAGATTGGAAATAAAGCTGACCCAGAAAAGAGATTCTACTTCTCCTTTAAAAATCATTATCAAAAGGATCAAAAGAAAGGTTAAAGGGGAGAGGATAAAGGTTAAAAGGGCAATCAGGTCATACCTTAAAAATCCTGAGAAACCCGCCATATAAATAGCTAAAAGCCCCATAGGGATTATCCCTAAAGACCCGATTCTCAGATATAGGGAGAGATATGGTTTATGATAAAGATCAGCCAGAAGTGGAGCAAAAATAAATAATAAAATTGTAAGAATTACCCCAGCCCAGAAGATCCATCTGGAACAATTCCTGAGAATAAGCCCTGCAGATTTATAATCCTTCTTACCTGAATATTCTGATATATATTTTGTCACGGTAGTGGGAAGACCTAAATTGACTAAAAACCCAATCATAGTCAGAATCCAGAAAGCTAAGCTGTATTCCCCCAATTTTTCCGGACCCAGTATTCTGGCAACAACGATCGAGGTTACAAAACCGAAGAAAAGCCCGGTTCCCCTGAAAAAGAAATTGTAAAGGGTGTTTTTTGCTAAAGAAGGAGTGTAAATATTCTGAGGTATTCCCAAATTCTATTTACTCCGGAGATCACTTTATCTAACAATTCCTCTCGATCAGATCACAGACTATATGCCCGATGAGAAGATGAACCTCTTGAATCCTCTGGGTCTCAGGAGAGGGGACGATAATTGAGTAATCAGCAATTCGGCTCATCTCTCCCCCTTTTTTACCTGATAAGGTCAAAGTTATCATTCCGATTTTCCTGGCAGTTCTTATAGCTAAATTCACATTAGTTGATTCACCCGAAGTGCTTAAAGCCAAAAGACAGTCCCCTTTCTTACCCAAAGCCTCTACCTGTCGTGAAAACACTTTTTCAAATCCAAAGTCATTTGAGGCTGCAGTCAAGATCGACGGGTTAACTGTCAGGGCAATGGCAGGGAGAGCTCTCCTTTTCGAATCAGAACGTAATCTTACCACCAGCTCCCCGGCAATATGCTGGGCATCTGCTGCAGAGCCACCATTCCCGCAGAGTAAGATCTTCCCACCTTTTTTAAAACAATCATTCAAAATCTCTGTAAGTTTCACAATCTTTTCTGAAAATTTAGATTTAATTTTTTCCTCTAAAGCAATACTCTCCTCAATCTGGGATTGAACCAGTGAAATCTGTTTTGAATTTTTTTTCATAGTATCTTTAATTCATTGGAGCAGGCATCTTGCCTGTTCTATAGTTGTCAGGCAAGAATGTCTGACCTACCGGTTTTGTATCGGTCTGCCAAGCATCCTGTCTGTCTTGTGATTTTTTTTCATATAGCATCTCTTCAAAACCACCCCATTGATTTTTATAATTATCATCCGGAACAGATTCAGGGTTTTCCCGGTCGTATTGCCATTGCAGGGGATTATATAGAATATATTCCCGGATAAGATTTAATTCGTTTTCGTTTCTGACCACATGTTCGTAATAGTTACGTTGCCAGACAGGTATACCTGGCATATGGCGCATTTCATTAATACGACGTGAGGAAAATGTTTTAAAACCACGAATGATTTCTGAAAGGGGATATTTTGTAGGGGCAGGTTTCAAACCTGCCCCTACAATAAAAATAATTCCATGAAAATGGTTTGGCATTATTGTAAATACATCTATTCTAATATTGGGATAATATTTTGGCAAGTCTAACCAAGTTGATTTAACTATTTTGCCGAATTTGCTAAGATTAATCTTTCCATCTAATATTTTCCCCAAAATAGATTTACCTTTATGTATGCAAATGGTGATAAAATATGCACCCGGTCTTGAATAATCGAAATCTCTCAACCTGATTGAACGGCGGTGGTGTTTTTCTTTATCTGAAATTTTATCCATCTATTCAATACTATGTAGGGTTTGATTTATCAAACCCTATTTGGGGTACGATGAATCGTGTCCCTACTTATGTATCGCTCTGGCAAAATCTTTCAAAATCCTATCATCTCCCTTTTCTTCTAAGGCATTCCCGATCACCACAAAATTTGCTCCGGCTCTTACCTTAAAATGTGCAGTTTCCGGGTCTCTTATTCCACCACCGATTATCAGAGGTATGGTGATAAATTTCTTCACCTCCTTAATCAGAAAATCAGGTACTGAATTTTCTGCTCCGGAGCCTGCATCCATAAAGACAAATTTCATTCCTAAATATTCTGCAGCAAGAGCGTGTGCACAAGCAATGTCCGGTTTATTTGGAGGCAAGGGGAAGGTATCGGACATAAACTGGACCGAGGTCATCTTTCCGGATTCGATTAACATATAGCCAGTCGGGATCGGCTCTATACCAAACTCCTTTATCACCGGTGCGGCTTTTACCTGTTCGCTGATCAAAAGATTCGGGTTTCTGCCGCTTATCAGGGATAAGAATAAAACTGCATCCGCATATTTAGAGATCTGGTTGGCATTTCCGGGAAAGATAATAACCGGCAGCTTAACCTTCTCCTTTATCTTTTTAATCGCTTCATCGAAATGAGTGGATAAAAGTAAGCTTGAGCCGACCAGGATTCCGTCTGCTCCCCCTTTCTCTGCCCGATAAGCTAAATCTGCAATCCTTTTGGGGTTTAATCTGTCCGGGTCTAACAGGACTAAGAAGCCTGCTTTTTTCTGTCTAATTATCTTTAATAATCTCTGGTAAACTTTCAATTTCCCCTCATCTTGTATATGGAGTTCATCTTCCTTCAGAATACTATTTGTGTCATTCTGAGGGAGCATAAGCGACCGAAGAATCTGTGTAATGATGGGAGAGATTCTTCACCCCGCATTTTGCGGGGTTCAGAATGACAAATAATACATTTAATATTTACACGGTCAATGCACTCCATAAACCATCTTTTTAATTATCTCCGGGATACTGGATAATGCAAAATCCAATTTGTTTATATCTTTTCCTCCTGCCTGGGCTAAATGGGGTTTTCCTCCACCACTCCCACCGGTAAGTTTTGCCACTTCTTTTACGATTTCACCAGCCTTAATCCCCTTTTTAACCAAATCATCTGTCACTACAACCACGAAAGAAATTTTATCTTCTAAGACAGTTGCAAAAACTCCAACTGAGGATTTTAGATTTTCCCTGAGCGCATCTGCCAGGTTCAATAAGTATTCTCTGTTCCCCTTTTCATCTTTGTATGATATTATCTTTATACCCTCTAAGTCAAAGGCATTCTGATATAACTCTTTAATTTTATCCTTGGCACTTACTGCTTCTGCTACTTTTACTTTCTTCTCCATCTCTTTACTGGATTCTAAAAGCTTAGTCACCTTTGTCCCTAAATCCTCTTTGTTAACCTTGAGGATAGCGGAGAGCTCCTCTAATGTTTTTTCTTCTTTTTTAATCAGCCCATAAGCACCTTTACCGGTAACTGCCTCAACCCTTCTCACCCCTGTAGCAATACTACTTTCGGAGATTATCCTGAACAAACCAATTTCTCCTGTGGCTTTGACATGAGTTCCACCACAAAGCTCTCTTGAATCATCTATCTGAACGACCCTGACTGTATCCTCATATTTCTCCCCGAACAAAGCCATTGCTCCGAGCTTTTTTGCCTCATTCAAGCTGGTGTTGAAGGTTTTGACTTCTAAGTTCTCCCAGATTTTCTGGTTAACCTTATATTCTATCTTTTCTATTTCCTCCTCAGTTAAATCCTTAAAATGAGTGAAATCGAACCTGAATCCATCTTGACTTACCAAAGACCCTGCCTGATGAACGTGTTCCCCTAAGGTTTCCCTCAGAGCTTTATGTAAAAGATGAGTGGCAGTATGATTTCGCATTGTAGATTTGCGTCTTTCAGAATCTATCTCAGCAAAAACATTTTTACCTATCTGTTTACTAATATCTCCCTTTTTTACTTCCCCTAAATGAATGATATGACTTCCCTGCTTAATAACCTGTTTAACCACAAATTCGAAATCTTCATTTTTTATCACACCAGTGTCGGCTATTTGCCCTCCAGCTAATGCATAGAAAGGTGTTTTATCCAAGACTAACCCTTTACCATCATCAGAAATTAATAAGATTTTAGATTCTTTTGTCGAAAAACTTTCATGTCCCGTGAAATCAGTTGATGACACAGAAGAAACTATAACTTTAGGAAAACCAAAGGATTCGGAGGAAGGAATGCCAAAAGGTTGTATTTTTGATCTTTCTCTTTGTTTTTCCAATTCTTTTTTAAAACTTTCCATATCCACAGAAAGATTTTTTTCTTTTGCCATCACCTGAGTAAGATCAATCGGAAAGCCATAAGTGTCATAAAGCTTGAAGGCTTCTTCACCAGGGATTACTTTTTCTCCTTTTTTTATTACCTTCTCTGCGACCTCTTCAAAAAGCTCAATACCTGAATCAAGGGTTTCGCCGAACCTTTCCTCTTCTGATTTTATCACTAGGGAGATATGGTTTTTCTTAGCCTCAAGCTCCGGATAAGCCTTACCCATCAACTTCACCACCACATCTGAGAGTTCGGACAAAAAAGGTTTATGTAAATCCAAAGGCCTGCCGTGGCGTGCGGCTCTTCTCAGGATTCGTCTTATGACATAGCCCCTTCCTTCATTTGAGGGGATGGCACCGTCTGCTATAGCAAAGCTCAAAGCCCGGACATGGTCTGCTATTACCTGAAACGAGTCAGAGTGAGCCGATTTCTTATATTTTTGTCCGGAGATTTCCTCTGTTTTTTTGATTATGGGTTGAAAAAGGTCAGTATCGTAATTTGAATCTACGTTCTGCAAAAGTGCAGTTAATCTCTCAAAACCCATTCCGGTGTCAATGGTTTTGGAAGGTAAATCGGTCAGTTTTCCATTTTCGTCCCTATAATATTGCATAAAGACTAAATTCCAGATCTCGATTACCCTGCCGCACCCGCAGTTCACTCCGCAGTCAGGCTTGGAACAGGCATATTCTTTTCCCCGGTCATAATGAATCTCCGAGTCGGGTCCGCAGGGACCAACTTCTGCCATCTCCCAGAAATTCTCCTTCTCATCAAACCTTAAAACCCTTCCTTTTTTGATATCCGTATTCTCATACCATAATTTCTCGGCCTCATCGTCTTCTATGAAAACAGTTGCCCAAAGCTTTTCCTTTGGTAGCTTGCACACTTCGGTCAAAAACTCCCAGGCATAGATTATGGCTTCTTTCTTGAAGTAGTCTCCAAAAGACCAGTTGCCCAGCATCTCGAAAAAAGTATGGTGATGGGTGTCTTTCCCCACTTCTTCCAGATCGTTGTGTTTTCCTGAGACCCGGATACATTTCTGAGAAGAGGCAGCTTTTTTGAAATCCTTTTTCTCCAGTCCCAGGATGAGTTTTTTGAACTGGTTCATCCCCGCATTGATGAAAAACAGAGTCGGATCGTCCTGCGGAATCAAGGAAGAGCTGGGAACGATCTTATGCCCCCTTTCTTCAAAATATTTTAAAAATTTTTCTCTGATCTCCGTACTTTTCATATCATTTTAATTAGTTAAAACTATATTGGAGTATAAACCCTTAGGTTTATAAAAAGGTAAAGCTAAAGTTTTACACTCCAGCATTTTCTTCTGAAACCTCCACATCTTCTATTTTTAATACCTCTTTAACAATCTCATACGAAAAACCTCTTCTTAATAAGAAACTCATCATTCTTCTTTTAGCAACATTTTTATTCAGGTTTTCATATCTTTTCTTTCTTTTCTCTAAAAGCTTTTTAGCTAAATTTAACTCCTCGTCTTCGTCTTCAAAATAATCCTTCAGGACTTTTTCGATAATCTCTTCTTTTATCCCTTTTTTCCACAACTCCTGTTTCAAAAGGGTCCTACCACGAGGTTTATTCGAGATCCTATCTCTTATCCAGGCAGAGGTAAATTCATAGTCGTCGAGCAGATTTACCCTTTTTAAATCTCCTATCACCTCATCAATTATATCCCGTGCGAACTCTTTTTTCTTTAGCTTATCCCTGACCTCTTTTTCGCTTCTCATCCGGTAAGATAAGAATTTCAGTGCTGCATCTTTCGACTCTTTTTTTACCTCAGACTTAAGTATCTGGTCAATTTCCTTCTGGTTAAGCTCCTCCCCAATTTTTAACCCATATTTATATAAAACCTCTTCATCCAGACCAAAGGCAAACTCTCCATCTAAAAAAATTGATCTTCTTTTAGGGTTTTTCTTCTGGGGTTCTATTTTGGTTATGCGTGGCATCCTGAAAAGGTTTAAAGATAATCCACTCCTATTTCCCTTTATGTTTTACGATCTCCTCCGGTTCTTTTTCTTCTGCTTTTGTTTTAAGATTCAGCTCTTTCTTTAGATCCTGTTCTATCTTCTCTGCAATATCCGGATTATCCTTCAAGAGCTGTTTGGCATTATCCCTTCCCTGACCCAATCTTTCGTCTTTATAAGATAGCCAGGTCCCGCTTTTCTCTAAGACTTTATGTTCTACACCCAAATCGATCAGCTCCCCTTCCCTGGAGATACCTTTCCCGTAGATTATATCAAACTCTGCCTCTTTAAAAGGAGGGGCAACTTTATTTTTTACTACCCGGACTCTGGTTCTGGAGCCGGTTATATTTTCTCCTTCTTTTATGGAGGCGATCTTCCTTATATCCAGCCTGATTGAGGAATAAAATTTCAAGGCGATTCCGCCAGTGGTAGTTTCCGGGTTTCCGAACATAACCCCGATCTTCATCCTGATCTGGTTTATAAAGATCACACAGGTTCTGGATTTACTTATTGTTCCGGTAAGTTTCCTCAAAGCCTGGGACATAAGCCTTGCTTGAAGTCCCATGTGCGAATCTCCCATCTCCCCTTCAATTTCTGCTTTGGGGACTAGTGCGGCAACTGAGTCAATGACGATTATATCGACAGCTCCGCTTCTAACCAAAGTCTCAGTGATCTCTAAGGATTGTTCTCCGGTATCAGGCTGGGAGATTAAAAGATTATCTATATCCACACCTAAGGCTTTGGCATAATTCGGATCTAAAGCATGTTCTGCATCTACAAAAGCGGCAACCCCTCCTGCTTTCTGAGCCTCTGATAGGATATGCAGAGCTAAAGTAGTCTTGCCAGATGCTTCTGGACCGAAAATTTCTACCACTCTCCCTCGTGGAACACCTCCAACACCTAAGGCAGAATCTAAGGTAATCGAACCGGTGGAAATCACCGGAATAGATATCCCCAAGCTCTCACTTCCCAATCTCATTATGGAGCCTTTGCCAAACTGCCTTTCTATCTGGGTAACGGCCTGGTCCAGTGCTTTTTTCTTCTCATCTGATTGATGCATGGTCATATTTTCCTCACTTTCTAAATTCAAGTAAAAAGATTTATTTTCTTGAGAGGCGTATAGATTGCGCCGGCTGGATAAAGCTCGGATTTCATTACCACCACCTCTTTGATTTCGATCTCCTCAGTTTGGAAACTTGTGTTTTTGATAAGCTCAGTAAGTTTATCAATATTTTTAGGAGATTTGACCCTGCCAATAGTTAAATGAGGGGAGAATTCCCTGTCTTCTTTTGGAAAACCTATCTTTCCCATCTCATCTTCAATCTTTTTTTGCAGCAGGGATAATTCCTGTTTTCCTTTATCAACCCCTATCCATACCACCCTGGGTCTTTTCATATTCGGGAAACAGCCTAAATCCTTCAAACTTAATTTGAAAACTTTCATTCCTTCTAAAGCTGTTTTTGTCCCTTCAAAAACCTTTTCGATTTTTTCTACCGGAACCTCTCCTAAGAATTTTAAGGTTGCATGCACGTTTCCTGGCTTTACCCAGGATACATCGGTGCTGATCCTCTTAAGAGGATTCTGCAGTTCCTCGATTTTTTTCTTCAGGTCTGCTATAAGCTCAACTGCTACAAAGGTACGCATTTTATTTAACCTTTGAAATGCATTGACCGAGCCAATGCTTTTATCCTCTATGGTGGTTCCTTTTGTAGGGGCGTATTGCAATACCCCCTACTGCTCTAAAATTTTTATTTTAACATAAAAAGTCTCACTAAATTCAAAGCCGCCTGGGCGGTTCTCTCTCTTATCGCCTGTCTATCTCCTCCGAAAACGAATTTTTTAGCAAAGGAATCGTTCTCGTGAGCAAACCCGACATAAACCAAGCCAACCGGTTTTTCCTCTGATCCTCCAGTAGGTCCTGCAATGCCGGTGGCAGATAGACCATAATCAGTATTTGAGATTTTCTTTACCCCTTCTGCCATTAAGATTGCCACCTGCTCGCTAACTGCGCCGTATTTTTCTATGATCTCTTTTGGAATCTTTAAAAGCTCGATTTTAGCTTCATTGGTATAGGCTATCACACCGCTTATGAAATAGTTTGAGCTTCCGGAAATATTGGTGAGTTTTGTTCCGATTAACCCTCCAGTGCAGGATTCAGCTAGTGAGATGGTCTTCTTCCTACTCTGGAGTGATTTTCCTAGAACTTCTTCTAAGGTCTCCTGGTCTATTCCGTAAATATATTCATTCAAAATTTCCCTGACCCTTTGCTCTATATCCAAAATATTTTTATGGGCTAACTCTTCGGTCTCAGATGTGATTCTCAGTTTGAGGTCTACTCCGGAAAAACCTGGTAAAAAACCGATTCTTACCGGGCTTTTAAGTTTTAAAATCGGCTCTATTTTTTCATATATAGCTGACTCAACTATGCCCGTGGTTCTTAAGACCTTTTGCAGGGTGAATTTCTTAGTGGATTTTGATTTCAAAAAAGGTAAAATCTCGTTTTCAAAAATAGTCTTCATCTCCAGAGGGACACCGGGAAGAGCAAAGAACAGCTTTTTCCCTTCCTGGATAAATATCCCTGGAGCCGAGCCATACTGGTTAGACAGAGCCTTTGCTCCCTGTGGTAGAAGGGCTTGATTCTGGTTGATCTTGGGCATCTCGATCCCCCTTTTCTTGAACCCTTCCTCCACTTTCTTTAAGATATCCTCGTGAAAGACCAGATTCCTTTTGAAAGCTTTGACTATACCTTTTTTAGACAGGTCATCATTGGTTGGTCCAAGACCCCCGGTAGCGATAACCAGATCCACCCTTTCCAGGCTAAGTTTGATAGCCTCGATTATCCTTTTTAAATCATCACCCACTGAAGTCTTAAAAGCCACCTCAATCCCCAGGCCAGAAAGTCTATCTCCAAGGAAGGCTGAGTTGGAATCTAATATCTCTCCGTGGATTATCTCATCTCCAATCGTAATTATCTCTGCTTTCATAGCTTTAAAATCCTCGCGTAGATTAAAACATGCATAATGATGTTAGTATAAATCCCGGCTACAACATCATCTAAGGTTACCCCTAAACCACCTTTAAGTTTTTGACAGGCATTAGCTGGAGGTGGTTTTATAATATCCAATAACCTGAAAATTACAAAAGCTAATATATATAAAAAAGTTCTTTTTGGCAAAAACAAAAAAGAAATTAACATCCCACAGCTTTCGTCGATTACTATCCTTCGATCATCCTCCCCGAAAAATCTTTCCACCTCAGTTGCAGACCATAAACTGATAATGAAAACTATAAGAGTGATCCGCCTAAAAGATAAAAGTTCTCAGGTATAAAAAACCAAACCAGGATGAGGGTTAGAAGGCTTCCCCAGGTTCCGGGGAATGGTGGTAAATATCCTGCCCCCAAAAGAGTGGCAAGGAGAACCTGGATTCGCCGAATTAGACCCAGGCGGATTTTAAGTTTGTCCGACTCTATTTTAACACCCCTTTCAGCAATGGGATATTTTTCACCAGGTAATCTATTCCGGTTCCTAAAGTCAAAAGCATACTGATAAAGACTAAAAGGTCGAATATTTTAAAGACCATCGGGCTGGTAAAAAAACTCCAGTTATATCCTAAAGGGACCATAGTGGTTTTCAGATTTGTGAAGATTAAGATTATGCTGATAACTAACATCTGGGAAAAGGTCTTCACCTGTGCCAGAACAGTAGGCATAATCACCATACCCTTATATGCGGCTAAGCTCCGCAACCCGGTGATAAAAAACTCCCTGACGATTATCACCAAAATCATCCAGGCTTTAACGTAGCCTAAAGCCACAAAAGAGATAAAAGCAGTTGAGACCAGGATTTTATCAGCTAAGGGATCCATAAACTTCCCGAAACCGGTTACCACTCCGTATTTTCTGGCAATGTACCCATCATAAAGATCAGTTAATGCTGCAAATAAGAATATAATAGTGGCAAAATAGCGGGAATAGACATTATTTACCAGAAAGAAGACCATAAATACCGGTGAAAGCAGAATCCGGGCTATGGTAAGTTTATTGGGTAAATTCATTTTTCTTTAGTAGTTGTTTGTAGGGACAGAACACTGTTCTGTCCCTATATTACTGTGACCCCAAAAAGGTCGCACTCAATAGTTGTGTCAGGAACTCCTGACGAAACAATACAGGTTTGGTAAATTTAACTTTCTTAGCCTTCTCAGTCAACAAAAAACCGCTTTTGGGAATTTAGCTGGTAGTAACAGAACACTATCCTGACTTTGAGATATTCACTTTTGCGACCACGCAAGGGTCGTACTACGAATGGCAGACTTTGAGATAATCGAAATTCCAATCCCCCACAGAATCCCGTAAAAAGCACCAGCTAAAACATCAAGGGGATAATGCACCCCTACATAGATGCGGGAGAAAGAGACCAAAAGTGCAATGGACAGCCAGATAATCCAGAACCCTCCTGTAAAAAAAAGTCAAAATTGTACCAGCTCCGAAGATATTAGCCGCATGAGAGGAGGGGAAGGAGCCGGAGTGGGAACATCCGGCTAAAAGATGAACTTCGGAAAAAACATTGCAGGGTCTGACTCTGCCAATCCAGGATTTGAGCCAGAGATTCACCGAAGCATCGGTTATTCCCAGGATGATCAAAAGTAAAATCGCACATATTTTTTCCTTTTTTCTGCCGAAGATAAGCATTGCCAGTATAATCAAGATAAATGGAATTCTCCAGTATTTAAACTCAGTTAAAACCGGCATCAAGAAATCAAAAAACCCATTCTGCAGTTTCAGATTGATAAAAAGAAAAAGCTCTTTATCCAGCTTGGTTAAAAAATCTATCAGTGCAGTAAACATAATCTCATTTCCGTCATTGCGAGGAGTCCCTACCAGGGGCTACGAAGCAATCCGCCCGTGACAGAGTAAAGGGATTGCTTCGTTCTCCCGCATATTGCGGGATCGCTCGCAAAGACAGTTTGTGATATTGAAGTGTCATACTTCGCGAAGCGAAGTATCCCTTCGTCTTCTCAGAAAATTCTCCACTTCTTTTAAACTCGGTATCCCTTCTCTGCCACCTAATTTCCTGCATTTCAAAGCCGCGCAGGCAGAGGCGAATTCGATAATCTTTTCCATTTTCCATTTTCTTAATAACCCGAAGATAAATGCTCCGTGAAAAACATCTCCTGCCCCGGTGGTGTCGACTACATCAATCTTAAATCCCGGAAAATAGTTTACCTTCAGAGAATCGGTCCACAAACATCCTTTTTCAGATAATGTGGTGACCACACATTTGAATCCAATCTTTTTCAATCTTAAACAAGCCTGACTTAAATCCTTAAGTTTAGTATAATCATAAGCAAATTTCCTGGAAACAACTAAATAATCCACGTAAGGAAAAAGGGATTCTATATTTTCTCTCAGGCTGCCTAAGTCCAATATGACCTCAGAACCGTCCTTTCTCGCTTTTTTAGCCAGGGAAATATTTGCTTCTATGTCTCTACCATCCAGATGAAGATATTTGAACGAAACTTCTTTCAAAAAGGAAAGCTCCTCTGGTTTAATCGGGCTCATCTTTGTTCGGTCCAAAGCTACAGTCCTTTTGCCGCTGTTTTTATCCACCCAGATGAAAGCTTTCAAGCTTTTCACTTTTTTATCCACGATTAAGTAATCTGTATTGACTTTAAACTTTTCCAACTCGGAACAGATGAGTTTCCCTTCATAATCGTCTCCGACCTTTCCCGCAAAAGCTGCTTTTGCACCTAATTTTGTCAGAGTTGCCATTGCGGTTGGAACAGGGCCACCTCCCTGAACTGAAGAGACTTCTACATCGATTTTTTCATCCAGTCCCGGATAAGGGTCTAATATGGAAAGGTAATCCAAAGCACAGATTCCAAAGCCCAGGCAATCCCATAAGGGATCCGTAGGATCAAAATCAAATTTTTTCAAACTCGATTTCTCCTCTGGTATTGTTCTTTAACTCATTCTGTAGTCTTGAAAAGACTCCTTTGTTAAAATCTATTTCCATTCTTGCTCTGTCTCCGAAAGCTAATTTTTTGACTTTGACTTTTTCTCTATTTAGGACCTTTTGAACCTGATCATAAAATTCTTTTGGGAAAATTAAGATGAGTCTTTCTCTGTTTTCTTTTTTGATTAGAATACAGCTTTTTAAAACCTTTAAGGCGCTTTCATAATATGCCCTGGAAAGGCCACCGGTGCCTAATTTTATCCCACCGAAATAACGGGTAACTACTACTAAAATATCTTTTAAATTCTGTGACTTAATAGCAGATAAAATTTGTTTCCCCGCAGTTCCGGAAGGTTCGCGGTCATCGCTGGATTTTGAAATCTCTCTTTCTGAGATAACATAGGCATACGGGTTATGGGTGGCATCGTGAAATTCTCTTCTTATCTTTTCAAGAAATGTCTTAGCCTCTTCTTCCGAATTTACCGGTATGGCCGAGGCAATAAACTTAGAACCTTTGATTAGAAGTTTATCCCTGCTGGATCCCTTGATACTGAGACATTCATTCCGATTTTGGGTCCGAAGGATCGGATTTCTTATTTCCTTCAATTTTTTTCTCCATGTATTGCTGGATTAATCTTTTGAATCTGCTCCCGTAGATTAAATCGAATTTCACCATATCATCCGGTATCAGTGATTCTGCTTTTAACCTTACCAGGGCGGCTTCCTTTTTAGCCTCCCCTAAGGTCAACTCCCCACTTCTGATTTTTTCGCAGGCTTCATCCACAATTTTTTTAAGCTTCTTTATTTTCTCATCAGAGTTAAGATACTCTTTCATAAATATCTCAAAACTAAATCTATATCCCCAGAGCCTTTGATCGGAATGGCTCCAATTCTAACCAGCTCATCTAAGTTTTTGCTCTCCTCTCTCATAACCGCAAAAAGGGATTTCCCCTGGTCAATAGCTTTTTTAGCCGCCTCCATTGTCCCCGAGATATTATCTTCAACTTCCACCACGATCACGGCTTGAGAAAGACCTACGACTATCCGATTTCTTGCCATAAGCTGGCCTACATTTACCCGTGCATTCAGAGGATATTCAGTTAAAAGCGCACCGTTCTTGCTGATCTCAACTGATAGGTTAAGATTTTCCTTAGGATAGATATTATTCAAACCAAAACCTAAAACCGCATAGGTTTTTCCTTTTTTAGCGATTGCTCCCATATGTGCGCCAGTATCAACTCCCCGGGCTAAACCACTTACTACTACACCATTTTTTTCGACCAGCTTTTTACCAATTTCAGTTGCATCCCTTATTCCTTCATAGCTGGCACGATGAGTGCCTACCACAGCTACAAATAAGCTATTAGCCAAAGGGAATTCTCCTTTAAAATAAAGCAAAGGTGGTGGGTCATCTATCTCTCTTAAACTTTGAGGGAAATCGTCATCCAAAATGGTTTTTATACCTATCCCCTGTTCTTCCAAAAAAGATATATGCTCCTCGATCTCAACAAATCTTTCCTGAGATTCAAAGATCTCCTTAGCTTTCTCTGGCTTCATTCTTGGAAGTTTAGTAATCTCTTGTAGGGTGGCTTTGAAGATGTTCTCCGGAGAGCCAAAAGTTAAAAGTAACTGTTGAAATCCCTTGGGACCAACCTTAGCTACTTCCCTTAATGCTATGATATATTTCCGATAGTCCATTTTCATATTGGAGTATAAACCTTTAGATTTATCAAGATGTTCTCTTAAATTATTCGAAGGTAAAGCTGAAGCCTTACACTCCACTTTATCTAATATAATTAGTTTTGGTTAAAGTCAAAACATAAACTTTTAAGAATTAAAAATTAAGTAAGAATCAAATTATTTCCTTGACAGATTTCGCTTGACTTCTTTTGGGAAAGTATTATAATTTTTAAAATCGTGTTACTAAAGGAGAAAATTTATGGACCAGACCATAAGATTCGGGATCTCTCTCCCCGAGAGTTTACTTTCCCGCTTTGACCGTTTAATCTCTTTCAGGGGTTATTCCAATCGCTCCGAGGCCATAAGGGACTTGATAAGAGAATATTTAGTGGAACGTGAATGGGAAATAGGAAAAAAAGAGACCGTGGGCACAGTGAACCTGGTCTACGATCATCATAAAAGGGAGATAGATAAGGTCTTAACTAACCTGCAACACCAGCATTGCGATTCTATAGTTTCAGCTATGCATATTCATTTAGACAGGAATAATTGTCTGGAGGTAGTGGTGGTGAGAGGGAAGTCAACCAGGATAAAAAAGATCGCAGACAAACTAATCAGCACAAAAGGGGTAAAATATGGAAAGCTAACTGCTGCAACCATCGGAGAAAATTTAGCTTAAGTGAGGAGATCGAGATGAGAAAGATAATCGTATTCATTTTGGCGTTTCAGATCGTAGGTATAAAATATCTTTTAGCTGAGAGCAGATCTGATTCATTAAAGGTCTATTATCTGGAGGATGTGGTAGTCACCGCTAAAAGAACAGAATCGAAACTGAGAAATTGTTCAGCCAGCATAAGTTTTCTAAACAAGATTGATTTCGAGGGATCAAATTCCAACAATGCCATAGATGTTCTAGATTACCTTCCAGGTGTTTTTATTCAAAAGACTGGAGATTTCGGAAGAGCAGATATCAATATCCGAGGAATAGGGAGCCAGGGTAGAAGGGTTGCGGTTTTGATTGATGGCAAGCCAGAGAAGATGTCGCTTTTTGGATGTGCGGTTACCCATTCCCTGCCCTTGAGCAATGTGGAGAGGGTTGAGCTGGTAAGAGGCCCCTCCTCTGTTCTTTACGGTTCAGATGCCTTAGGTGGGGTGGTGAATATAATTACCAGAAAAGGAAAAGATGCACAAACAGATTATACTTTTTCCTATGGCTCGTTTGATACCTATGTAAATCTTCTTAGGGTAGGAGCTAATCTAAAGGATTTTGATTTCTACGCTACGGCGGATAAAAGAAAAAGCAGTGGACATGTTAAGAACTCAGGTTATGAAGGAGAGGAATATTCGCTAAACATGGGATATCTGTTTTCAGAGAAACTCGATGGAGATTTCAGCGTAAGGTATTTTAAAGGATACAAGGAAGAGCCTCTACCCTCTGCTCCAGGAACCTGGAACGATTACGAAAGAGCAGGAGCAAACCTTAATCTGGAGAACAAATTTTCACAGGATTGGAAAGGTGAACTCAGCCTCTATTCAAATTGGGGAGAGCATATCTTCTCTGATGGCTGGCATTCAAAAGATTTAACTTATGGATTGGATCTTCAGGTAAATGGAGAACCAAGGGGAAATAATAATCTGATAATCGGCTCTGAGTGGAAGCATCTGAATGGAAAAAGGCTGAGCCAGCCGGAAGGAAAATGGGATAGGGACCAGTTTTCGGTTTTCCTGCAGGATGAGCAATTGCTTCTACAAAAACTCCTTCTGAGTCTGGGAGAAAGGTATGACCATGACCAGCTCAGCGGGGATGACTTTTCAGCCCATTTAGGAATGGTATTATATTTTCGCAGCAGCACTTTGCTCCGCTTATCAGTAAACAAAGGATTCAGATATCCTCAGATAAATGAGCTCTACCTTTTCCCCTCTTCAAATGAGGAATTGAAATCGGAGGAAGTTTGGAATTATGAAGCTGGAATAAATCAAAGACTTTTTTCCGGACTGAGCTTAGATTTTACCGGTTTTATAATGAAAGGAGAA
Source organism: uncultured candidate division Zixibacteria bacterium (assembly GCA_963713865.1). Classification (GTDB taxonomy): domain Bacteria; phylum Zixibacteria; class MSB-5A5; order MSB-5A5; family RBG-16-43-9; genus CAZMZF01. The sequence goes on from OY970208.1 coordinate 503,798, forward strand.
AATCTGATTGAAGTGGGTGCAAATCCATCACCTCCTCCAATGTATCTTCTTCAGAATATTGGTAAGTTTAATTTCGAAGGTGTAGAATCAGGAGTTCGACTCGAAGAGGATAAGCTGAATGGCCAGATCTACTATTCACACTTAGACCCAGAAGAGAAAACCCAAGGCAGGCCAGAGGATAAACTGAGTATGAAGATTAGGTTCTATTCATCTAAAAGCTCCTTATCCTTAGACGGTCAGTATGTCTGGAACTATTATGCCAAGGATCATCATCAGGATAAAATAGATGAGTTTTTTGTATTGAATTCAAAGGCATCCTATAAAATCTCAGGCTACCTTGAGCTCTTCGCAGGAGTGGAAAATATCTTGGATGAGTCATATCAGGTCTATGTTGACCTTCCAAGCGGCTCAGGTGTCTATCAAATGCCCCAGAGGAACTTCTCGGTTGGTTTTAAAATAATCCATTAGAATCCAAGACTCACTAATTGCTTGTAATCTTGAAATTCATTTATTTGCAACAAACCTTTTCTATTGCGGTATGTAAACTTCGTCTCAAAGATAGATGAATCTAAAAACAATCTATCCAGTATCTCCTGAGCCATCTTCCCCTCAGCTATTTTAGGAGAACGGGGAAAGGTTACCAGCTCGATCGGGATTATCTCCGCCCGGATGAGTTTTTTCTCCCTCAGGGTGACTTTCAATATTATGCTCTGGTTGTTTTTCAAATCTTTCTGGTCAAATATAAAATTTCCCAGACTATAGGCAATTAGTTTCCCCTTGTATAATTCTATCCCCTGAAAAGTATGAGGATGATGACCTACTACTATATCTGCACCGCAGTCGATTACCATATGAGCTAAGCTTTTCTGATATTCTGCCGGAAAATCGTCATACTCGATCCCCCAGTGAAAAGAGACCACAATTAGATCCGCATTCTTTTTCGCTTTTTCTATATCTTCGATTATCCAGGAGGACTTAATTTTTGCCACACCGGGATTTTTTTTACCCGCATAGATTGCACCGGGAGACAAATCGTAACCCAGAAAAGCAATTTTCAAATCACCTAAATCAAACACAGCAGGTTCTCTGGCATCTTTGATATTTTCCCCTGCGCCGATACTCTTAATATTATTCTCTTGTAAAAGTTTGAGTGTCTCCATAAAAGCTTTTACACCATAATCGTAGGAGTGATTATTAGCTAAATTTAACACATCAAATCCGGCATAAGTCAGACCTTTTATCGATTCAGGATTTCCCCGGAATGCATAGATCTGGTCTCCTTTCATCCCTCTTTTGGAAAGGGGAGATTCTAAATTGCCAAAGGCGATCTCAGCCGAATTGATTATTTCAGCGATATTTTTAAAAGGATAAAGGTAACCTCTCTCTTTTATCATCAAATCTACACCCCGGGAGAGCATAATATCCCCAACTAAAATTAAATTATGTTCTCGGGGAAGAAAGATATTTTCCCTGGCAGAGGAAATTTCTATCCGGGGGTTGAAAGGTGAGAGAAAAAAGAATAAGAGGAAAAACGAGAAGATAAAAAAACATTTAAATCGATGGTCTGAAAAAATCATTTTAGATTTTTACCCACCTTGAGGGCGACGTGGGTATACCGATAAGTTAGGGACAGAATCCATCTAAGGTGGATTCTGTCCCAACAAATCTCCTATTTATATCTTTTTGTATCAATATATCTAAGTAGAGCCTCGGTTGTATCCCAAGATTTTATTCTACAGAAGCAAAAAAAGTCTCTCCAGTCAAAAGCTCCAGGGCATACAGAAGATTTTCGCTTTTGGTTTTGAAATCAGAAAGATAGATTTTTTTTACAGGTTCGGCTGAAGGGAAGTTCATCTTCAAAGGATTCACATACCTCCCACCCATTTTACATCTATAATCTAAATGGGGACCTGTTGCCAGACCTGTGGCACCAACCCGACCGATCATCTCTCCCTGTCTGACCCTTTCCCCTTTTCTTACCCTTTCTGCAAAAGCGGAAAGGTGGCCGTAGGAAGTTATCAGTCCGTTTGAATGTTTTATCTCCACGGTTTTGCCCAGCCCTTTTTTCCAGCCGGCAGAGATTATTACCCCGTCTGCAGATGAGACCACTGGCGTACCGTAGGGTGCTGCGTAATCTACCCCGTAGTGAGGTCTGTAAGTTTTGAATACCGGATGAAGCCGGGAAAAAGAAAACCTTGAGGATATTCGCCGATAATTCAAGGGGGATTTTAAAAAGGCTTTTCGTAAAGACTTGCCCTTTAAATCATAATAATCTTTGTGTCCCGAACGATCCTGATATAAAACAGCATCATATTTCGTTCCCGAAGCTTCGTATTCCGCGGCCAGGATCTCGCCATAACTTACGAACTTCCCCTCCCTCTCGAACATTTCATAAATTAATTTAAACTTATCCCCTGGCTGGGGCTCGTTCAAGAAGTCTATCTGCCAAGCGAAGATATCGGAGAATTTCATTATCAGTTCCGGGTTTTCCCCCTTTCCTTTTATCTCATCCCAGAGGGAACTTTTTATTTCCCCTTCTAAGCCCTTTACGATCCGGGTGAGTTTAACTGGCACAGAATAGGCAACCAGGTCTCCTTCTTTGTTCACAACCTTATATTTCTCCAGAAACCCCTTCTGATATTCGAAAGAGAGAAGGGAATGGTCAGCAGTAACCAGGAGGGTGAAAAAATCACCGGGCTTACATTTTCTTAAATCCAAAACTTTTGAAAGAGATCGAGTCAGATCAGAAATTACTTCTGCGGGAAGCCCTTTCTTAAAAAGGGAAAAGGCTAAAGTTTGATTCCTCTCGATTGTCCCGGAAGTTATACATCCGAGGGCAAGGTCTGAGGAGAAAACTTTTTTCTCTTCTGCTGTGGGAAGCATACAGGATTTGGTGAAAATTAGATTGAGAAGATAGAATAGTCCAGCAGAGAAAACCAAGCTTCTTATAATTTTTATGACTTTTTTCAAAACCGCTCCTTTTATCCTACGGATCCGTTCTCGGATCTAAAAAACCTCTGCTGAGAATATATAGATTTCCGTATCCTTATCCTTCCAGCAGTCTTTATCATAAATACCAGCTTTAAAGCAGGTCTGTTCCAGAAAAGTTTTCCGGTCCCAGTTATTTTCCGTGGCAACCTGGGGTAAAAGCAGGCCGGAGTTATAACCTTTCCGAATCAGAATCCCGTGTATTCCAACCTGGATTTGATTCACATCCGTAATCTTTTTCAAGGGGGTTAAGGCCGAGATCTCTATCTCCAAGTCTTTTAACTCTTCTTTAGTAACAGGAGAAAACCTCGGGTCGCTCAAAGCAGCGGCTTCTGCCATCTCCTGAACTGTTTGATAAAGCGGTTTAACCGCCTGAATATATCCGATACATCCTCTTAGCATCCCCTGTTTTTTTATGGTTACAAAAGCACCGCGATTTTCTTTGAGTATTTGCGAAGTTACATTATATTCAGGGCATTTTATGCCTTTTACCTTGCAATCTATTGTCTCTTTAGCAATCCTGAGCAATAAAGCCTTATCCTTATTTGAAAGTCCAGATTCTGCTTTATTTTTCTCATCTTCTTTTTCAGACCTGGTCTTTGAAGAATTACCTGGATTTTTCTTGGTGTCGACTTTGACCTTGGGGCCATAGAAAACTGCTGACATATATCCTACTACCTGTGATTCATCTCCGGTTACATCTCCAGAATTAGCATATTTGACAACTTTTGATTGGTTAGCTCCTAACTCCTGGGCTGCGATCATAGTCGCTATAATAGGACCTCCACCACAGGCTTCACAACGGTCAGAAGAAAGATCCTCGAATAATGCCTTGGGATTAAAGGAGCTTACATCCTTTATTACCACGCTGTCTAATCTAATCGCTTCCGCATAAGGATGATAATGGGAAAGGTCTGAACTGGCAACGATCAAGGCATCTTTATCTTTTAGAACTTTCCCTAAAGCTTTGCCTAACGCCTCATAGGTTTCATAGCTATTCTCTGGACCAAGGACTATAGGGATAAGATTAAATTTCCCCAGGACTATCTGCAGAAAAGGTAATTGAACCTCTAAGGCATGCTCTGCTCTTGTACCGGAGGAGGTATGCCCTACCTCTGAGAGATAAATCCTGTTATCCATTTTAGAAAGCTCCAAAGCCAACTCCTTATCCACTGAGATTGTCCCCAGGGGAGTCTGGTAAGCTTTTCCGTTGTAGATTGAAGCACCTTGAAAATAAGCTGAATGGGAAGGGGAGATGACAACTACTGTCTGGTATTTTAAACCTTCTAACGTTTTATAACCATAGGCTGCTACCTGCCCGGAATAAAAATAGCCGGCGTGAGGTGAGATCAAGGCAACTATTTTTCCGGGGAACTCTTCTTTTTTTGCCTTATTATAATAATCGGCAATCTCTTTGGTCAACTTTACGGGGTCCGAAGGATAAAAACCTGTTGGACCGGCCCAGGCTGGTTTCCTTACCTCCTCCGTTTGAACTCCTTCTTTTTTCATAATATTACCCTCCGCCTTAAGGTGAGAGAAACCCTTAAAGCAAAACATAAAAATAGATAAAATCACAAAAATCCAAGAGAAATTTTTTAACGTTCTCATAAATTTAAAATTTATTTGCAAGCATTGAAGTGTCAACCTTTAGGTTTACTTTTTTTAAGAATTGGTAAAGCTAAAGCTTTACACTCCATTGGCATCCGTATGGATGGACTTCAAAGATTACATCAAATTCCTTTCCCTCAAACTCACATAACTTTCATTCCCGATGATTATATGGTCTAAGACATCTATCTCCATAAGTTTCCCGACCTCTACTATTCTACGGGTAACTGTCAGGTCATCCTCAGAGGGTTCCGGTTCGCCAGAAGGGTGATTATGCGCTAAAATCAAAGCAGCAGCTCCATATTCGATTGCCGGGCGGAAAACTTCTCTGGGTTGAACAATATTAAAAGTCAAACTACCGATGGAGATAACCTCATCGTGGATTAAGCGGTTCCTGATATTTAAGTATAATCCCCGGAAGTGCTCCTTCTGCAGTTTTCTCATCTCCTCTAAATATTTATAAACGTCTTCCGGTGTTCTTATAGTAGGAATCCTCCCTTTATCCTCAAGGAAGAATCTCCTGCCCAGTTCAAAAGTGGCAACAATCTGGCAAGCTTTTACCTGAGGAATCCCTAAGGTATTCATCAACCTGCCTACATCTTTTTCCTGGGCAATCGCTTTAGAGCCATAGTCTTTGATTATCCTCTCAGATAACTCGATTACATTTAAGCCCTTATATCCGGTGTTCAAAATAATAGATAGAAGCTCACTATTCCTCAGAATATCCGGACCATATTTTATTAACTTTTCCCTGGGTTTCTGATCCTCGGGTAGCTCTTTTATCCTGATCTGGTAATTATCTTCCATGACTATATCTTTTTGCAAAACTGGACTAATCTAATGAAAGATTTGGTAAAAGGAAAGAAAAAAAATAATAAAATACCTAATGACAAATATCGGATGACGGATAAAAAAATAAAGAAAAGACATGAACATGATAAGGTTTTCGTGAGCGTAGAGAAAATGGAGTGCAAGAGCTTGCTCTTGCATTTTTAAAGAGATATTAGCTTTGATGATATAAAATTGCTTGATGAATCAAGCCCCCTACAAAAAATCCTATCATTTTACATCTACAAATCTATTGAATATGTTGCCCGCAAAAAGGGGAAGATCGATCAGGTGATTAATTATTAGTGTAGGGGCGAGGTTTCCTCGCCCTCTTTAAAAGTGGAACAGACATCTCTACGAGCCGTAATGCTTTTATCGGCTTGTTTGTTCCCTAAGATCAGGCCCTAACACGGGTCTGTAGGACAAGATGCCTGACCCACCGTGGAGCGACCCTTCAAAGGCTCGCCAAAAATGTAGCGGAGGTCTTTAGACCTCCATAATAAAATGAAAGTTCGTAGCGTCAGGGTTTATCCCGGACGTTTTTTTGTTTTTCGTATGACACTTCTCTCAATAACAGGATAAGCCATATTAATTTTGTACTAAGAAATTTTTTATCCTATAAAAATCCAATTTTTTTCTTGACAATATTAGAAGCAATTTATTATCCTGAGATTAGGAATAAGTAAATCTTAGATAAATAGTTAACGGACACACCTCTTTAAATCCCCTAAAGGGATCCGTAGGAGAGGTAAAAGTGTCTAAACCATAAACCTTTTCCGCCAAAGGCGGGAAAACCACAGGAGGTCAAAATGCTCTACAAAAATTTAACTTTGTGTTCTAAATCTCGGTTTGTCATCTTGGTTTTTTTAGTTTTATCATTTACTCCATTTGCTACTCTTAATTCCCAAACCTTTTACCCCAATCCCGATTCCATTCCTTTCGCTCCAGCAGTAAACTATGGTGTAGGAAATGGGCCCACTTATGCTTTTTGTGCAGATTTAGATGGGGATACAGATTTGGATTTAGCTGTGGCAAATGAGGGAAGTGGTAGTATTTCAGTCTTAAAGAACAACGGAGATGGGACGTTTCAAACTAAGGTTGATTATAGTGCAGGGAACGGTTCTGCTTCTGTTTTTTGTGCGGATTTAGACGGGGATTCAGATTTAGACTTAGCTGTGGCAAATCGGCTTAGCGCGAGTGTTTCCATCTTGAAGAACAACGGGGACGGAACTTTTCAACCTAAAGTTGACTATGACGTAGGAGTCTGGCCCCGTTCTGTTTTTTGTGCTGATTTAGATGGGGATGATGACTTAGACTTAGCGGTGGCAAATCATAATAGCGGAAGCGTTTCTATCCTGAAGAACAATGGTGATGGCACATTTCAAACTAAGGTTGACTACGGTGTAGGAAGTAATCCTCACTCTGTTTTTTGTGCGGATTTAGACGGCGATACTGATATGGACTTAGCCGTAGCAAATGATGTTTTGAACGGCACTGTTTCCATCTTAAAGAACAATGGAGATGGGACTTTTCAAACCAAAGTTAACTATGGTACAGGATATTATCCTACTTCTGTTTTTTGTGCAAATTTGGATGGGGATTCAGATCTGGACATAGCTGTGGCAAATTCTGGAAGTGCCAATGTTTCCATACTAATTAATAATGGTGATGGCACTTTTCAAACCGCAGTCAACTATCCTACAGAAAGCTTTGCTATTTATGTTTTTTGTGCGGATTTAGACGGAGATACAGATTTAGATTTAGCTGTGGCAAATTGTTACGCCTCCAACGTCTCTATTTTAAACAATAACGGGGATGGAACTTTTCAGAGTAAAGTGGATTATGGTGCTGGAGGTTGCCCTCAGTCTGTTTTTTGTGCGGATTTGGATGGAGATGCAGATTTAGACTTAACCACTGCAAATCAATGGGATAACAATGTATCGATCTTAAAGCATCTTACGAATAATGAATACTCCCTGGTTCCTATAGATCTGAAAATGGGTTTGGATGATAGCACTGTCCAGGTTAATATTAATATCAAAACAATTGATACAGTCGAAGCGTTTAACGTTTTTTTGTATGTTGAGGGGACTTCTAATCCAGTTCTGGATACTGTGCTGACTGGCGGTCCTTCAGATCCCAATCCTCCAGCATTTGCTACACCCAGCTTAGTTTCAACCTTTGACTTAAGGGTAGTTTATTGGCCACCGGCTGATCCCCTTGTTTTTGTTGCAATTGACTTTCAGGCTAGTGAAGCGCTTATACCACCAGCAAACGGACTCTACTGCAGGATGTTCTATAAAGTAACTAATCCAGGTACCTTAACCTTTAGAACTGCAGTTCACTCACTTTCAGGTGAGACATGTATGATTACCCCTGATGGTACTCTCGTTCCCATTAACTGGACTCCTGCCGGAGAGGTCGGCAGTTTCAATGTTACTGAGGTAATCCGGGGAGATGCTAACGGTGATGGACAGATTACTGTCTCAGATGTAATTTATCTAATCAATTATCTTTTCAAAGGTGGACCCTCACCAGATCCTTTAACGGTTGGCGATGTAAATTGTGATGGTAAAGTCTCTGTTTCCGATGTGGTTTATTTAATCAATTACCTTTTCAAAGGCGGGCCACCGCCGTGTTGAGCGAAGCGAAATCCCGCTGCAGGCGGGGCTGAAAAACAGTTTGGAGTTTGGAGTAGGGGCGGGGTTTCCCCGCCCTTTTTTATTATATGGAAGGCTGAAGCTTTCCTTTACAAATAAAACTGGAACAGACATCTCTACGAGCCGTAATGCTTTTATCGACTTGTCTGTTCCCTAAGATCAGGCCCTAACACAGGTCTGTAGGACAAGGTGCCTGACCCATCGTGGAGCGACTCTGCTTGTCCCGCGGGATCAGGGTCGCAAAAAAAGAAGGACAGAACTCTGTTCTGTCCCTACAATTTTTTGTCAGACAGGAATGTCTGACATACCAGATATATTTTAAACAGACCTTATCTACTATTTAGTCTTTCCTTTATTCAATTCTTCTAAAATCACCGCAGTCAAATCCATATCCTCTTTAGCATAGAGAACATTTCCTCCAGAGGAATCTAAGATCAAAGCGTAGCCATCCCGGATTGCTACTAACTGGATAACCGCGTTTATCTTATCGATAAGGGGCTTGGAAAGCTCCTTTTCCCTTCTGGCCGCTTCACCTTCAGGACCTAAAATCTTCGAAGCAAAATCCTGATATTCTTTTTGTTTGGCTATAATCAACTGCTGTTTTTCTTTTCTCTTGGCTTCAGTCAAAAGTGAACCCTGTCTTTCTAATTCATTCTGCAGAGCAGCAACCTCTTTTTGCATAGTATCAGCCTGGCTCTGCCATATAGATAACTGCTGGTTGAACCTCTCCTGAGCATCCTGAAACTCTTTATATTCTACTTTTAACCTTTCCACATCCACATAACCGATCTTGGGTTGCTGAGCTAAAAGCGCTTTAGATAAAGGAACTGCTAACAGGAGCACAAGCCCGAAAAGACATACTACTTTTTTTAACATCAAAATCCTCCTTTTTTGTTATGCCAATATAGGTTGTTTATTTTAATTTACAAGAAAAGTTTTTTAAAGGTATCCTTAGCTTCTTTTCCCACTAAGGTTATTATGGTATCATTCTCCTTAAGGATCGTTTCACCCTTGGGAATGATTATCTGGTTCTCCCTTAAGGCTGCTATAATTATACAATCCTTGGGAAGGGTTAGTTTGGAAATTTTCTTATCAACTAAAGGAGAATCCGAAGAAAGCTGGGTCTGGAAGATTTCAACTTCACCTCCCCGTAGGGCTAAAAGGGGAATGAACATTCCAGCATCGATCTTCTCTTCGATAAGTGAGCCGATTATCCTGGTTGCCGAGACTGTAGCATCCACCCCTAAGGTTTGAAAGACCTCCTCATTATTCGGGTCATTTACCCGTGCAATGGTTTTTGGTATAATATATAATATTTTAGCCATCTGGCAGATAATCAGATTATCCTGGTCTGTGCCGGTTACAGCCACCAGGACATCCGCCCGATTAACCCCCATATCCATAAGAGTGCCAAGCTCTGTTCCATCACCCAGGATCACCTGTTCCCCTAACTCCTCTGAGAGTTTACTATATCTTGCCGGATCTTTCTCCACCAGCAATACCTCATGCTTCTCCGAGATTAGCATCCGGGCAAGACTATGACCTACCTGACCACCACCTACTATGATAACGTACATCTTGATTTCACCTACCTTTGGATTTCATTCAAGTTTTTTCTGTAAGAAGAGTTTCAATCTTTTCAGCTGTATCAACGGTTGGGCAGATTATATTCAAATCCAGTTCTTTAAAAGCCTGAGCTCTTTTGGGATCATAAACTCTTAATAATATCTTGGGGGTTTTGAATTTCTCCCTTACCAGTTGAGCTGCCATTAAATTAGTATTATCTTCATTTGTTACCGCGATAAAGGCTTCAGCCTTATCTATCCCGACACTTTTTAAAGCCTCCTCGTCGATCCCTATGCCCAGGATGGTTCTGCCTTTAAATTCTTTATCCAGCCTTTTAAAAGAACCGGGATTCTGGTCTATTATTGAGACCTCATTACCCTTAGCCGCAAGCTGATTGGCAAGTAACGAGCCTACCAGAACTGCATCCTAAAATTACCACTTTCATATTTTTTCTCCCAAATAAATTTTATCCCTCAGGAAGCTTATCAATGATGACTTCACAGGGTGCTTTTCGAATCAAGATATCAGTTGTCCTTCCCCAGAGTGCTTGAACACCCCGTAGATTGGTGCTCATACCTAAAACAATCGCATCCGCCTGTTTATCCTTGGCTACTCGTATTATCCCCTCCCCTGCTTCCCGCGCCCTTTCAATTAGGGGAACTGGAGAAAGATTATGAAGCTTTACAATTTCTTTACCCCGATTTAAAGCCTGGTTGGCTTTCTCCTCAGCTTCAGGCATAGGAGCATTTAAGGGAAGAGTGCGAGGGATTTCTATCACATAGGTCAACACTATTTCCGCCTGATGTTCAGCTCCTAACCGACAGGCTAACTCAATCCCTCTTTCTGAATATGGCATACCTGATGTAGGAACTAAAATCCTTTTCAATGCTTCAACTGACCTGTGAGCCTTAGCTACCTCTGGTTTTATCTGAGGTGGAGGGTGCAGCATCCACCACAGAATCCCGCCCATAGAAAAGGCAAAGACTATAGCAATAATTACTCCTAAAAGTGATACCTGAACCTGCATCAATTTTTTCTTTTTTTCAGATACTTATAAACAAAATTCAAGCGATAAATCCCTAAACCTAAAAGCCCTCCACCCACTAAAAGAGTGAGGATGAAAATTCCAGAGAATAAAGCTCTCAGAAGAATTATCCCTCCCGAAACAGTCATTAAAATACTGGTGATTATCTGGTAATAGTCCAGACGGGTTAAATTCTTAGTCGAATTTACAGTCAAGCTTCTCATTTTATCCCCATTCTCTTTTTATCCCTTTCAGCCAAAGCATTCTTATACTGTTCTAATGAATCAAATTCTTCGGCTGAGGTCAAAACCTCTATCTGCTCTTTCTCCCAGTTATGTTTGATGCTTTTAAATAGGGGAAGCCCTTCTTTTTTCCTATACCAGGTATAATAGATAAAACACAATAAGACCCAGGAAGGGCCTGCTATTCTTCCAATAGTATGAGTCAGGATTACCTCAAAAAGAATAGTAGCCACGCCTAACATCCCGATAACTCCAAGTATAGGAAAATAGACTTTTCTTCCCTGATAATTTAATTTTAAATTTAGAGGCATCTTATAAGGTCTGGGAGTGTAAGGATCTGAAAACCTGAGTTTTATCAAAGCGATAAAGACTAAAGTGTACCCTAAGGTAGCACCGAAGGCGTACATATTCCCTAAAGTATCCATAGCTTTAGGAGTTAGAAACGATAAAACAGTTTGGATCACTGCGACCATAGAAAAAATAACTATAGTCCTGACCGGTGTATGAAATTTGGGATGAACTGAATAAAACCAGGGACTGATTATCCCGAACTGGCTCAAGGAATAAGTTAGCCGGGAAGCTCCCATAACTCCAGCATTGGAGGAGATAAAAAGGATAGTAGCACCTAAGATGGCAGCAAAAGGTCCAGCGATTAATCCAATATAGGGAATAGTGCTGGCAAGTTTAGCCACAGGATCCCCTATATGGTCTGCAAAAACCTGCCAGGGCAATACTCCTAAACCCAGAGTAGAAAATGACACTGCGAAGATAAAGACGGTTAAGATTAAAGTTAGAGAAGTGCGAGGGATTATAGTAGCTGGCCTTTTGGTTTCCTGAGCTGCCTGAGAGATAGACTCTAAACCAACAAAGGAAATGATAGCCAGAGAAGAACCATACATAAAATTATGTAGCGTTGGGAACTGAGTATGCCATTGATGGGCAAGAAGTTCAGGCTTCCAGGCAAACAGAAAGCCAAAGATTATGATACTCCCTTCAGCTAAAAGATCAACTGCTCCTATTATCGAATTCAAAAGGGATGATTCCCTTATACCCCTAATATTTACCAGGATCAAAATCCCAATGAGGACAAGGGTTTCCAGACACCAGACCGGGTTTATATTATGCAGTGGACCTAAAGTGATGGCGAAACTCTCAATACTTCTTCCCAGCAGATAAGGCATAAAGAAGTTAATATAACCGGCTGAACCAACTGCGAAGAGAGCAATATCTATGGTGTAATCTAAAAGCAGAGCTGATCCCCCTACAAATCCCCAGAAATCCCCTAAGCCTCTTAAGGTGAAGTAAGGACCTCCTCCTGCTACAGGATAGGCGGAGGCAAGCTCAGTATAGGCAAGCCCGATCATTATATAAACAATCCCGGCTAAGGCAAAGACCAGGCTGGCAGCCCCTTGAGCATAAGCCATCACCAGTCCTAAAGCCACATATATATCAGCACCCACATCTGCATAACCCCAGGTAAAGGAGCCCCAGACTGTTACATCCCGACGAAGCTCTATTTTTTCAGTTGAATGAATTTGAGCAATTTTGTTCTTCAAGTTGCTATCTTTCCCTTAAAGAAAAAAGACCAATGAAAACCCAGTGGTCTATCCTATTTGATCTTCACTCCTCTCTTTACGCCTGCGAAGTTAGCTAAAAGGCTCGGGTCAAGAGCTAACCCTATCTCCCATTTAGGAAAAATTCGCCCTAGAATTTTATGGTTCCTCCGTCCCCCGTATGGGGATTAGGCGATTTATTGAAGATTGAATATATGAGGTAGTAAAAGATTGTCAATACAAATCTTAAACTAATGTCAAGCCAAAATAGAAATATCCTATTTGTTTAATATCCACATACTTTTCTTTTTTGCAACGGGATTGAAGTTCAACCATCTTCTCCAGGGGTGATTTTTTCCAGGTTTAATAGGTCGGTGAAATCTTTCCCGGACTATGGTATCCTCAGTCTTAACAGGTTTTTCGGCGATCTCCCTATACCGCAGACTGGTTCCCTTACCCATTATATACAGGGAGCTGCTGAGCTTCTCCTCCATGATCACCTTATTGGCCTTCACTACATCCTCCCTACGGGGGACGAAGCCCGGCGTAGCCGTCGTAAAGCTTTTATCGACTATCTGATAAAGCCCGCCGTTATGAGTTATGGTGTTATCGTTTCTTACCGTGCGTTCAGTCTTTATGCAGAGATATTTATCCAGATAAAAATGATTGGGAAGTTTCACATGCACATCCGTGTCATTTGCCGGGCATACCCTGAACCTCTGGTTAAACTTCGGCAGATACTCCCTGAGAAATTCATTGGCGGACTCTTTGGTCTTTATCCCTCTAAGCCTCATCTCCTTAATAAGTCTGTCCTGAAGGACTCCAAAAAGCCTTTCTACCCTTCCCTTTGCCTGTGGAGAATAGGCATGGATTACGTCTACCCCAAGCTCTTTAAGTGCTCTCTCAAACTGGCTCAAAGGTTCTATCCTCTCGAACTCCTCCCACTCGGTAAGCTTCTTAGTTGATTTGTAGGTGGTGTGCCTGTCCAGATAAATACTTAGTGAAAGCCCATATCTTCTCACATAACGCTTAAAACTATCCATCCCAGGGATAGTCCCCCTCATAATCGTAAAACCTCGCAAAAACATGGTTGGTGGCATCATCTATGTAGGCCATCAGCACAAGCTCAGGACCCCTGCCTTCAAGCCAGTCATGATGAGAACCATCCATCTGAACCATTTCTCCAAAACATTCCTTCCTTTGTCTCCACTGTCTGTGCCTTGACCTCTTACGTCTCCTCTGCCATAGACCCGCCTCCATAAGCCATTTCCTCAGGGTCTCATCGCTTAACTTAATGCCGTCCAGTTCACCTAACTTCTCAGTTGCAAGGGTTGGACCAAAACCACTATACTTGCTTCTGTAGAACATTAATACCTTGGCTTTAACTTCAGCCAGTATCCGCCTGTTTGAAAAACGACCTCGTAACCTGTGAATTACTCCTTCTTCTCCCTCCTCACGCACTGCCCTAACCAGCCTTCTTGTCTGTCTCTCTGAAAGCCCTATCAGGGAGGCAGCTACCCTCTGGGTTATGTGTCTCTCTATTGCCTCCTGGATTACCTTTAACCGCTTAACCTCTCTTATGCTCATCCTGATAATGTCCTTTTCTGCCATAATCCTCCCTGTCTTTTAAGGGAAAATTATAGCTATGTCTTAGGACATTTCTACTTTAGTTAATTAGGACATTATCACTTTGGTGTAACATATTGCAGTTAAGAAGATCTCCAATCGTTATAATGTAATATCAAACTATGAACCCAGATTAAAACCATTTAGATTATATCAAAGAGTTTTAAAATATGACCTTTTAGGGTCGTTTGAGAACAACCATGAGTATTTTACCTATATTCTTGATACTCCAACAAGAAGAGTGAAAATTGTAGTAAACTTTCCTGAGAACAGACCATGTAAAGAAAGGAGCGTCAAGGGCAGTTTACATGCGGAAAGTAGTAGGGGTGAATTAGAGAACAGGGAAATGAACAAGCCCGAAAATATAGACAATGGCCAGAAAATCGAATGGTACCTAAATAATGTAAGAGAAGGAGAGTTATATTATTTAGAATGGGATTGGTAGAATCTATATGTTTCTATTATTATATAGATTTGAATTTTTGGAACCTCATGGCTGGATAAATTCTCATGTCTAATAATTAATCACCTGGTCGATCTTCCCCTTTTTGCGGGCAACATATTCAATAGATTTATAGATATAATCGGAGAACAGGGCAAGTAGAATAGTTGTTCCAAGCATTATAAGAAGAAGCTGGAAATCAGAATACTTAGCTAAGGTCTGGCTTAAGCTTTTACCCAAGATCGACCTTCTAAGAAGCTCTAACCAGTAAGTTAAAGGTAAAGCCTTGGAGATATATTGTAACCAATTAGGCAACAGGTCAATCTGGAAAATTGCTCCACAGGCTAAATAAAAAATCCCTCCTAAGCCCTCGGTCAAAGCAAAACTGTGATGAGCAGTTAGCATAGTTATCCCGGCCAAAAGGATTCCAAGACAGGTTATCACAAACAGTCCTACTATAAGGGTGATAAAGAATAGTGGATAATTTACCTTTAACAAATCGATCGGTATCTTCAAAACAAGCATACCGAAGGCTAAGGTTATGATAATGGCAATGGTGGTGGTTATCAGTTTGGCCATCCCTCTACCAAAAAGATAATAATACATTCTGATGGGGGCGATATAGATATATCTTAACATCTCATAATGTTCCCGGTCTTCGTGGATCACCCAGGATATCCCGAACAAAACATTATAGACATACATAAAGAAAGTATTCCCCAGAAATATGTAGGCGAAAAGGTCAAATGAGGTCTTCCCACGGGTTACTACTAAATACATAAAGACTAAAATCAAGGATGAGGCGATCGGTCGGATTATGGAATAGATTGCAAACAAAAACGGGTCAGCCCAGTTAGCTTCCATTGCCCAGCCCAGTTTTCCTGCTAATCTGGTGGTTCTTAAATTTTCTTTTAACTTTTGTATGAACATACAAAGTACCTCTGTTTGTCAAAAATATTAGAGTACTGTCGTAGGGGCACGTTGTCCGCCTCTGGCGGATGCCCCTACCCTTCTCTCTTTTTTGCCACAAAAATCATAAATGGGCTTTTTGCCTCAAAAGATGATTTATCATAATCTCCAAAAAGCTCCTCAGTTTCAAATCCGTTAGAAAAAAGTATCCTTTCAAACTCAGCCGGGAAAAAATACCTCATCTTCAAGTCTATGGTTTTGCGAAAAAACCTACCATTTGGTTTGTTGGTTTCCACAAAGAGTCTGACCTTCAAAATCTGCTTAGGTTTATCATAAAATTGATTGGAGTAAATTTGAGTTAAGTCCTCTTTTTCCGGATAGCCCTTTAAAATATCTCCTTCACTTCTTAACACCCCCTCTGCTCTGGTAAGGTCCGGATGAAACACGCTGATTATTAACCGTCCCTGAGAAGAAAGATGTTTATAGACTGAGCGAATACAGTTATTCTGCTCTTCCATTGAAAGAAGGACCTGAAAAGAATTAAAAGGAATAAAAATAAGATTAAACTCCTTTTTCAGATGAAAATTCCTCATATCACCCTGAAGCAGAGTTACTCTTTTTTTAATCTGTTCTGTTTCTTTATTCAACTTCTCCCTGGCTTTCTCTAACATCTTCTCGGAAATATCCAAACCAGTGATCTCTATACCCTCTTTAGCTAAAGGAAAGAGAATCCGTCCAGTTCCACAGCACAGCTCTAAAACTGGAGAGCCGCATCTTTTAGCATACTCCAACCATAAAGGGATGTCGGAGACAAAACTCTGGTTCCACTTGTCATAGAAATCCGCATAAAGGTCAAATTCGTTTTTCATAGGTTCTCCTGTTGGAGTGTAAAGCTTCAGCTTTACCTCTTGGTAAACCTATCCTACGGATCCAAATTCTGAAAGGTTTACACTCCAAATCGTGAATTAACGTAGGGCAAACCTTTAGGTTTGCTTTTATTTTAGCAAGGCTAAAGCCTCGCCCTACAGTAGAGGAGAGATGCATGCGATGCGTCTCTACGGTTTTATTGCCATCTTAAAGTCAATCTCCCTTCTTTCTTACCCATATTCTCCATATACTTTAAAGCATAATGGGAGGCAATTAGAAAAACTATCGAGAGTATGACCAAAGCTCCGATCTCTAAATTGACATTCAAAAATCCAAACTCTTTCCCTCCTTTGAAAGCTAATTGCCTTATCCCATCCAACCCCAGGGTCAAAGGGATGAAAGATGCAATCAACCCAATGGTAAACCCTAAGCTTTTTATGGGGAAAAAGAACCCGGATAAAAGATAAATCGGCTCCTGAAAAAGGTTGGTGGTATGCCAGGCTTCCCTGCCAAAAAGCATAAATAAAGATGAGAACATCATTCCCAGGCCGTAAAGGGATACCTGAGTCAGAAAGAATATCAGGGCTAATTTACCCCAGCTAATCAAAGCGAAATTTACTTTAAAGATTAAACTTCCCACGATAAAGACAAAAACCGCCCTGGTGCTTGCCAGGTAAAACCCGCCAGTTGCCATTCCCAGGAGTATTGCCATCCGGGAGATGGGCGCTACCAGATAAAGCTCTAAATTCCCCATCTCTTTCTCCCAGTAGAACTGGGCAGCCATAGACCATAGAACATTCATCCAGTAAGCAGTCATCGCCCCACCCAGGACCACAAAACCGGTGAATTCTACAGGTGCTTTTAAAGCCTTGTAGACATAGACAAAAGCGGCTGTGGAAAGTAAAGGCAAAAGTGCCTCTGAGATAAGCCAGCTCGGTTCACGATGGGCGCCAACCAATCTCACATAACTTGGGCCAAAGATAGCTTTTAAGTTAGTTTTCAGCTCTGTTTTCATTTTCCAATCCTTTACCACATAGGGATACAAAAACATCTTCTAAGGTCGGCTCAGCTTTGGAAAGACTCAATATCTCCGAGCCATTATTACTTATGGCCTCAGTTACCCCTGAGATATAAGAATCGTTCTCCAGGATAAATTTTAAATCAGTTCTGCCAATGTGGGGTTTATGCTCAAAGGCAAACTTTTTCACTCCGGGTATATTTACGAATCTGTCCAGATTCTCCAACATCAGATTCACCTCGATATGAAAGACCGCATCCTGTTTTAGAGATTTCTTCAGATTAAAGGGAGAATCACTGGCTAAAACCTTTCCGTTGTCGATTACAGCAACACGGTCGCAAAGCTCATCTGCTTCAGCCATATAGTGAGTGGTTAAAAGTACAGTCTTTTCCTGATTCTCTTTCACCCACGATTTTATATATCTCCTTACCTCCCGGGAGATCTGTACATCTAATCCCAGGGTCGGCTCATCCAGGAACAGTATCTGGGGATCACAGACAAATCCACGAATGATATTCATCTTCTGTCTCATCCCGGTGGAAAGCTTGGCGATTTTGAGCCGGGCATACTCCTCCATACCCAAGAATTTCAATAGTTCATCGATCCTCTGTAAGGCTAATTTAGTACTCATACCATACAATTGAGAGAACAGCCATAAATTCTCCCTTACAGTTAAGATGCCATATCCAGAATGTTCGCCGCCTGAGACCATATTTATCTTTTTCCTTACCTTCTCTGGGTATTTTGACACATCGATATTATCCACCAGGGCAATTCCGGAAGTAGGTAGAAGAAGAGTCGATAATATCTTTATCAAAGTGGTTTTACCGGCACCATTTGGACCTAAAACTCCGAAAAGTTCTCCCGGGTTTATGGTCAGGCTAACCTTGTCCAGTGCCATTATCAGATTAGTTTGTTTGGAATTGGAGTTGCTTTTCTTTTTGCCTTTTTTGAAAGTCCGGGTCAAATCCAAAGTCTCGACTGCGTAACTCATATTAAATTCCTTTACGTAAATTAAAAAACCGTGACCTACTCTGGATAAGTCACGGTTATAATAAACCTTATTTTTCCTTACCTCATTTCAGCCTTTTACCCTTTGAAGCGGGCAGAGTTATCCCTCTGCAAAAATCTTTATTAATTCTAAGTCTCACTCCATCCACCTCCGGACAAAAGGCTACAATTTTAATTATTATACGTTGATATTTTATTTTGTCAAGGAAAATTTTCGATTTTTTCTATTTTAAAGGCAGGTTTATCCTCAATTGAACTATTCTGGAAATCTTTTTTCAATTAACCTCGGTTCAAGCTCGTATTATTTTTAAAACCCTTTCTAAGCCGTAAAGGAGGTGATTTATGAAGAAGGTTAGTTTAGTAACAAGCTTGACTTTCCTTTTTATCCTTCTGGTTTTCTCCTGGTCTTATGCCCAGATGGAGATGGGTAAGGGATGTTCTCACGAGATGAAGATGATGGGTGAGGAAAAGATGATGTCCCCGGAAAAGTGCGGAATGCCTCAGGAAGGGATGATGTCTCAGATGGGATGCTGCAAGATGGGTATGGAGAAAGGGATGAAGATGTGCGGGATGATGGGAGAGAAAGAGGAGATGGGATGCTGTAAAATGGAGTTTTTCCTCTGCTGTAAAGATAAATTAGGTCTCACTGATAAACAGATCGAAAGCTTAAAATCCATGAAAATGGATTTTATGAAGACGAAAATCAAGATGGAGGCTGACCTGCAGATAGCCCATTTAGAGCTTAAAACCCTTATGGCTGATGACAAAGCCAGCTTGAAAGACATAGAGGCTAAGTTAAGGGCAGTGGAAAAGATGAAAACAGATATGAAGATTACCCATCTGAAAGCTTTCAGAGATGCCAAAGCGCTTTTGACTCCGGAGCAGAAGGAAAAGATGATGAAGTGTGATAAAATGAAATCAGAAGAAGAAGATTAAAGAATTTCTATTGTAATAGATCGAGGTGGTTTTGAAATTTCAGCCAGGTTTTCCCTGGCTGATTTTTTTTGTTTTAAAAAAAGTCATTGCGAACCCGCCAAAGATAGGGTGAAGCAATCCTTTAACTACTGGTTAATGGATTGCTTCGTCGTCCGCCTACGGCGAGACTCCCCGCAATGACAACATTGTTTAAATTCTGGGTGCAGGAGTTCAACTCCTGCACCAGCAGAAGGAGAGGGAATGTAGGGGTAATTTCCAACTGGATCCAATTGGACATGAATTGCCCTTACCATGTTTTTGCCCAAACAATCAAGGCAGACACGCGGTTCGACAGGCTCACCGTCCTGACTGTTCGATTGTGCTCACAGTCCCTGAGCGAAGTCGAAGGAAGCAAGGTCGAAGGAGGGGTCTGCCCCTACAAAAATTTTCTCAAAGATCTGTATTGACAACACCTGTTCACTTTATATATTGTTACTCTGAAACAAGAAGGCGTTGGGTGGCAAAAATTAGCAGAGGTAAAAATTTCTGGCACTTCAGCCAGAGTTGGTATAAACGAAACAGGTTCGTCTACAACCCCAAAATCAGGGGTATATACGCAATAATTGCGGATATAAACGAGTTAAGTGAAATGGCAACTTAAAATTAAAAGGTGATATGAAATGAAGAAACTGATAGAAGAAGCTAAAAAAACAGTGGTCTTTCTTGGGAAAATTGACCGTGAAGGAAAGCCACAATTTTATGCTACTGGATTTTTGGTTGGTGTCCAAAATATTTATCATCTTCTTACCGCAAGACATGTAGTTACAGATAGGGAAACTGGCGAGTTGCAGGATGACAAAATGCTTGCATTCTTTAACTCGAAAGATGGTAGAATCACCTCACGTTCTATAAAAGATATAAAGAGAAATTTTAACGTCAATTGGATATTCCATCAGAATGCAGAAGTTGATATTGCTATAATTCCTTTTGGTTTAGATCCCCAGAAAGACGATGTAAAAGTAATTCCTGATAACTTGTTCCTTTCTCCAGATAGCCTATTTGAGCTTTATGATGTTTTCTTTTTATCCTATCAACCGGGTGTCAAATTTCAGAAAGGAATTGCTCCTATCATTAGAGGCGGGACAATAAGCACAATCAACGAAGACAAAACATTTTATGTAGATGCCTTTGCTTTCCCAGGAAATAGCGGTAGCCCTGTTTTTCTCAAACCTTCGCCTATAAGGTTTGACGAGAAAGGAATTTCTATTGGCGGGGATCCGTTAGGTGGCAAATTTATAGGAATTGTTGGGGAATATATTCCATATCAAGAGGTGGCTATAAGCACTCAGACAGGACGTCCTCGTGTTGTTTTTGAAGAGAACACAGGTCTTTCCAAGGTTTGGTCTGTGACTTTCATAAGGGAGATTTTGGAGTCAAGTGTATTTAAAGAACAACTTGATAAACTGGTGAAAAAATGAAGATGGCCACTTCACTTAACAGCGTGTTTGCGGTTCGCTTCGCTCACCAAAATGCTTACGGCACTTCGCAAACACGCGAACTGTTATGTGCAATTCGAAAACCTGCCTCTGCTTACGCAAAAGGAGACCGTAAATTATGATGATGTTGTTGCCTTCGTTTAATCGGGAAAGAATGTGGAAAATACGATTAGCTTATGGTATAATTTTTTATTATTTTTATTAAAAGGTTTATTTGAGAATAATAAAAGGATAAAAAGATATTATGAATACTTCTACAATTTCACATGTTATTCAAGGTAATTGCTTATCACGATTTTCAGAAAAATATATTTCTGAAAGGATTGATCTAACTTTTTTAGATCCTCCTTTTAATCAGGATAAAGAGTACAACTCATGTAATGATAACCTACCAGAATACGAATACTGGCAAATGATGGAGCAAGTTTGCAAAGGAATTAATGAAATAACTTCTGATGGTGGGGCAATTTATTTTATGCAGAGAGAAAAAAATACCGAATATGTTTTGCAGTGCTTGCATAAAACAGGATGGGTCTTGCAAAATCTTATTATCTGGAAGAAAAAATCTTCAGCGGTTCCATGTTCAAATAAATTTGGTAAACATTATCAGATTATTGCTTTTGCCACAAAAGGTATGTCATCAAGAATTTTTAACCGTTTAAGAATTTCTCCTCCATTACCAGTAAATTATAAATACGAAAGGAAAAATGGAGTTTACTTAACAGATGTGTGGGATGATATTCGTGAACTAACATCAGGATATTTTGCTGGGGATGAGGCTATAAGGAAAGAAAATGGAGAGAGGTATCATAAACAGCAATCACCAATTGCGCTTCTTTTAAGAATAATTCTTTCTTCTACGAAAATTGGGGATACCGTACTAGACCCCTTTGCAGGTACAGGAACGACGTTGGTTGTTTCCGAGCAACTCGGGAGAAAATCCATTGGAATTGAGATTGATATTGAAAATGTAAAATGTATTAAAAATCGTTTGAAACGAATTAGTAAATCAGATAATATATCTCGATTTTATAATGATTATATTTATACGGAAAATCTGAAAGAAATATGGGATATTGAATTTGCACCAGCTATACCGAAAAAAGAAGAAATGTTAACATTGTTTGGAAAATAATGTATTCTATTTATCATTTTTTTCAATCCTTAGTCCAGCAAAAACATCTTTTTAAAAAGGTTAAAAAGCTGGATAAATTTCCATTTAATAAGAAACTTTTATCCTGTAAAAATGATGGTGTTTTTCCTGATATGGCTATTCGTCTTAATAAAGATAGAAAAATATTTACAGGTGGTGAATTAATAGAGCTAAAAGACAGCGATTCTTATACTGTTTCATCTTTTAATTCAACCATCCCTTCCAGAAGTAAAAAGATTGGCGATATAATTTCTGGGGTGAATAGTATAATTAAGCAACAAATGGAAGATGCTGGCAATGACATTTTCTCTTTACCTATAAGAGATGTATATTATCTTGTCAGAGGAAGAAAAAAGAACCATACAAAAATTTGTCTTATTTATGGCAGTTTTTTTGAAACAATTAGTATAGAGAACTTGATAAGCCAGTCTTTTTCACAGGTTTTAGAAGAACGATTAAAAGAGAGTGAAAAAATAGTTTCAGATGACTTTAAGCAAACTCTTTTATCTATCTTTTCTCAACAGGATAATTTTAGTAAGGTTAGAAATGTAGAAAAGGCATCTGTAAAATTGCGGTTTAGGATTATGACCGAGGTAAAAGCAGAAGGGAATATATTAAATTCAAAAAAATATCCAGAAATAAAAGATGATACTTTGAATTTTGTTTTACCATGTCATGATGGAAATGAAGAAAATAAAATAATTGAAAAAGCGGAATATGTTTTTAGTAAAACTGAATTGAACCAATTTAGCATTTTTAAAATTAAACATCATTTTAATGGGTATTTTCTTGTTTTGCAAATACCATTATAGATATTCGTTTATTTCTGCATTATAATTTTAAAAATAAACTATGGCAACAACATAATTTACGGCAGGTTTTCGAACAGCACATAACATCGGATAAACGGCTCGGCTTTTGCAGAGTTTCGACCCAAATTGCCTTCGGCAACTTCGTTTATCCGCGAACTGTTAGCCAAAACTGTTATACTGTAGGAAGGAGAGAATTATGGGAGCAACAAGCAGTGACATTAAGGGAGGGTACAGAATATGTCCTCATTGTAATGGAAAAACTACTTGCAAGTGTGGGTCATGTGCTGTTCCTCATCCTGAAGGCTTTAGTATTGTGGTAGAAGGTATTTGTAAGGTTTGTAAAGGATTAGGCCAAGTTCCCAAGTAGAATACAGTAGTTTCTGACTCGAAGCGGATGTTATCATCCGCATATTTTACTGCCTCAAGGTCAAATTCGACTGGGAGCAAGGCATTAACGTGGTTAATGCACTTAAATAAATATAAAAAAAGGGGCGACCATAAGAGGTCGCCTCTACACTTTATCTTCTTCCGTCTTACATCTTACTTCTAACCTTTTATTTTTTTCTTCTTATCCAGGGCCAGCCCTAAAACCTCATCCACTGTTTCCACGAAGACGAATTTTATTTTCTTTTTAATCTCCTCCGGGACTTCCTCTAAATCTTTCTCATTATGCTTGGATAAGATAATCGTTTTTATACCAGCTCTATAGGCGGCTAATGTCTTCTCTTTTAACCCTCCGATCGGTAGAACCTGTCCCCGTAGGGTTATCTCACCGCTCATCGCCAGATAGGGCTTTACTGGCCGTTCAGAAAGAAGTGAAGTAATAGCAGTTGCCATAGTGATTCCAGCCGAAGGTCCATCCTTAGGGATAGAGCCGGCTGGAACATGCACGTGAATATCATATTTCTCAAAGAAATCCTCCGGGATCCCCATCTGTGGGAAGTTGAACGCACATAGGATAATGCAGTTTGAGCAGATTCCTTCATCACCTCACCTAAATGACCGGTTAAAGTTAAAGACTTCTTCCCTCTCATTTTGGTAGCTTCCACAAATAAAATCTCTCCACCTGTAGAAGTCCAGGCTAAACCTGGCACAACCCCAATCTGTGAAGTCCTTTCTAATACCTCCTGGAAAAATTTCGGAGCACCGAGGTACTCGTGTAGATTATCCGAGGTAAGCTCAACCTTTTTAACCTCATCTGAGGCAACCTTCTTAGCTACCTTCCTGCAAATAGTGGCAACCTCCCGGTCTAAGTTTCTTAATCCTGATTCTTTGGTATAATCATTAATTATCTTTTTAAGCGCCTGGTCCTGAAAAGTAAGATTCTCCTCTTTTAGACCATGATTATCCAACTCCTTTGGTATCAGATATTTTTTGGCTATCTGCAATTTCTCTAAATCCGTATAGCCAGGAAGCTCTAAGACCTCCATCCTGTCTCTTAACACTGCCGGTATTGGATCCAGGATATTAGCAGTGGTAATGAACATAACCTTGGATAGATCAAATGGGACTTCTAAATAATGGTCTGAAAAGGTATAATTCTGTTCTGGATCTAATACCTCTAACAATGCCGCAGCCGGGTCTCCTCTGAAATCCTGCCCGATCTTATCCACTTCATCTAACATAAAAACCGGGTTATTAGACCCTGTCCTTCTAATCCCCTGGAGGACTCTTCCGGGTAAAGAGCCGATGTAAGTTCTTCTGTGTCCGCGAATTTCAGCCTCATCATGCATCCCCCCCAAGGAGATACGGTTGAACTTTCTACCTAAAGCCCGGGCTATGGACATACCCAATGAGGTCTTACCAACACCGGGAGGCCCAACAAAGCAGAGAATAGGACCCTTAAGGTCAGATTTAAGTTTTCTGACTGCTAAGTATTCTAATATCCTTTCTTTTACTTTTTCTAAATCGTAATGGTCTTCATCCAGCACTCTTTTAGCTTCTTTTATGTCTAAATTATCCTGAGTCCCTGTGCTCCAGGGAAGGTTAACCAGCCAGTCCAGATAGGTTCTTGAGACTGTATATTCAGCTGCTGCCGGGTTCATCTTGGAAAGCCTGTCTAATTCCTTTAAAGCTGCCTCCCTGGCTTCCTGCGGCATTTTAGCTCCCTCAATCTTCTTCTTAAACTCCTCAACTTCCTGGGTTCTCTCATCTGACTCCCCTAATTCCTTTTGTATGGCTTTCAACTGCTCCCTTAATATGTAATCTCTCTGCATCTTCCCCATCTCAGTTGCAGCTTGAGATTGAATCTTGCGGGAAAGCTCTAAGACTTCTACCTCTTTATTAAGATAAAGCGTCAGCTTTTTGAGTCTGTCTTTGACTTCTAAGGTCTCTAAAAGATCCTGCTTCTGAGCTAAGGTAATATTCAGGTTAGAGGAAATCAGATCAGAAAGCTTACCCGGATCTTCAGTATTCAAAGCGGAGATCTGCAGATCGTCTGGAAGATAAGGAGCCAAGTTAACTACTCTCTTCAAAAGCTCCAGGATAGTTCGGTTCAAAGCTTCCATTTCCACAGACTCTTCTATCAGATCTTCCAGGGGCTCTACCCTGGCAGTGAGGAAAGGATCCTCCTTTATGAATCTTTTGATCTTGATCCTGGTAAGACCCTGAACCAGAAAACGCACGCTCCCATCTGGAAATCTGAGCATCTTTAAAATCGTGCCAGCAGTCCCTATTTTATGGATATCATTCGGGCCAGGATTTTCCAACTCCGGATCCTTCTGAGCAAAAAGCCCGATCACCTTCCCTCCCATCAGGGTATCGTCGATCAGCTTGGCATACCTCTGGTCAGTTATAACTAAAGGGATGATCAAAGAAGGAAAGACTACTGTTCCTTTCAGGGGCAGTATAGAAAGCTCCTCAGATATCTTTTTTATTTCATCCGCAATTTTAATCTCTTCTTTAACCAAGTTAAACCTCCTCCCTTTTTAGAATGCTTTTCGTGAATGAATTGAATCCATAAGTATACCCTTCATTGCCACAGGAGAGACGATGGTGCTGATTACACATTAAACCTGAAAAAGATTAAGTCACCATCCTGAACCATATAATCCTTCCCTTCCAGCCTGACTAAACCTTTCTCCTTTGCCTGGTGTATCGACCCAGCCTCTATTAGTTTATCGTAATTTATCACCTCAGCTTTAATGAACCCTTTCTCCATATCAGTATGCACAGTTCCTGCTGCTTTTATTCCCCTGGTTCCATAAGGGATAGCCCAAGCTTTTACCTCATTCTGATTGGCAGTGAAAAAGGAGATAAGTCCTAAAAATTTATAAGATGAACTGATCATCCTGTCCTTAGCTTGTTCTTTTAACCCTAACTCTTTCAAAAAAGAGGCACGGTCACCCTCCTCTAACTGGGAAAGCTCCATCTCTAATTTCCCACAGATGGCTGTGACCAGGGTATGTTTATATTTAATTGTTGAGGAAAAATCATTCTCCAGTCTCTCCTTCTCAGGAAGGTCTTCTTCACCTAGATTAAGGATTATCAAAATCGGCTTAAGACTCAAAAAACAATAACCTCTCAATAATCTCATCTCCTCCGGTGCAAAATCCAAATCTCTCAAGGGAACACCCTTTTCCAGACTCCCCTTGCATTTGATTAATAGATCATATTCTCTTTTCTCCTCCGGAGATTTGGTAGTATGATAACTTTTCTCTAACTTGCTCATCCTTTTTTCTATGGTCTCTAAATCAAGCAAAGCCAAGTCCAGATCGAAACTCTCCATATCCCTTATAGGATTTATGCTACCCAGGGGGTGGATTATGTTCTCGTCTCGGAAAAGTCTGTTTACGTAGGCTAAGGCATCCACTCCTCTTAAATGAAAGAAAAGCTCAGCTTCTTTTTCTTTTCCACCCTGGTCAGATTCCTTGGGTTTAATCATCCCGCCTACGTCGATATATTCTATTTCAGCCGGGGTTACCTTTTTTGGGTCGAACATCTCCGCTATCTTATAAACCCTCAGATCCGGAACCTTTACCACAGCTCGATTAGGCTCCTTTGAACCAGCAATAAACTCGCCAGTCTTTGCCTTAGCAGAAGTTAAGGCATTAAAAATGGTCGTCTTACCAACAAAGGGCAAGCCTACGATACCTATATGCATATTAAATCTTTATCTCCGCTATACTTTTATAAATGAAATCAGGTCTATATTTTTTGCCCAAACTATTTAAGATCGACCGGTCATATTTGCCAGAAAGGACAAAAGCTGTTTCTATTTTT
Organism: uncultured candidate division Zixibacteria bacterium; assembly: GCA_963713865.1. GTDB lineage: Bacteria > Zixibacteria > MSB-5A5 > MSB-5A5 > RBG-16-43-9 > CAZMZF01. Next base: position 530,737 of record OY970208.1, read on the forward strand.
GAGTTTTTGGCACCGACCAGGTCAGAAAGAGGGTCATCGCTGATAAAAAGACAATCCTGTGGTTTGCTTTTAAGCCTTTTTAAGATATTACGATAGAAATTCATACTCGGTTTACCCATAATATAGCCTTTCTTATCACAGGCATATTCCAAAGCTTTGACTATACTCCCCACCGAAGGTGAAATCTCACCCCTTGAATCCTTATAGACTTTGTTAGAGTGCAGGGCTACCAGAAGGGCATCATTTTCAAACAGGGCTCTGGCAGCAGTTTTAAGCTTCTGAAAATTTAGCTCTTCATCTAATCCTACAATCACCGCCTGAACCAGACTATCCTCTCTTAGTTCTATCCCCCTTTCTTTAATATATCCTTTTAAAACCTCATTCCCTATCACATAACAGGATTCGATATTTTTCTTTATTAGCCAGAATACTGTTACCATCATACAGGTATCTAAATTTTCCTCTTTTAATTCAAAACCTTTGCTATTCAGCAAATCTAAAAGCTCTTCTGGAGAATGGGTAGTGTTATTACTGACTAAACTGAACTTCTTCCTTGAGGATTTCACCTTTTTCAGCCATTCAATTGCCCCTTCTGTCGGAGCATAGGATTTATCCTTAACAATCGTCCCCTCGATATCGATTAGGAAACAGTTGATCATAGTAACTGGTGGAACAGGTATCTTGCCTGTTCGTAGTGCGACCCTTTTCCTCATAACGGAAACTATACCTGACGTAGCCACCGCAGGACAGGGTCGTTTTTTTACTTTTGTCATTCTGAAGGAGTTCCTCATTTTGGGGAACGACTGAAGAATCTACCTCGTGTTAGAACTCAAGAGATTCTTCGTCCCGCATACTGCGGGACTCAGAATGACAGCTATATGTATAGCATAATCAATTTAACACCTTCCAAAATCCTTTGTCAACAACAATTATGGAGTGTCCCGCCTTTGGCAGGATCAATGCTCATTCCTCTCCATTGAAGGTCGATAAAAGCTTTACGGTGGCTACGCCCTTCGCTCCTCGTAGAGGAGGGATAAAGGGAGGGTGTAGTATCGTCACGGAAAATGTACTCCATATCAAATAAAAAGGGAGGTCTTTTGACCTCCCTTAAAAAAACTGCAGGGATATAACTATTTTGCCTCTTCAGCTAAAGGTGGAATTTCAGGCTTAGGCTCCTCTTTTTTCTTTTCCTCCTCCAACCTGGCTTTTTCCTCCTCTTCTTCTTCGGTCTTTTTCTCCAGGAGGTTCTCATCATCTTTTTTCTTACGGAGGATGATATAGGTCAAAGTCTGTCCTACAGAAAGGGTGGCTAAAGCATAAGAGATGACCACGAAGACGATCAGGATAAAACTAATTCCAATCAGAAAAGCCGCTATCCCTTTTGACCAGTTCAACCCCATCCCCCAGACTGGCTCTGGCACAAGATAGGCAAAAGAAATTCCCGGGAAAATATTGGAGAAGAAATAGAGTATCGACGGAGGCACAGTCAAATATCCTAAAGCTCCTTCGATTATCTCTGAGAGCTTATCTTTCATTAAAATCCCGATTGACCAGTTGACAAACTGCACGCCCCTGTAGCAAAAGTAGCCAAACACAAAGGCGCCCAATTTTGCCAGAATCCCTGAAAGCCCGGTATAGATAAAATATCTCCAGGGTTGACTCCAGATAGAGGAAAAAAGCTGAACGATTGTTTCAAAGACATCCTCTTTAGTTGTGGCTGCAATAGCCGGGGTCAGAAGCAAAGAGATAACGAAGATGAAAAGAGTATAAACGGTGAAGAGTGCCACAATGAAGATCGGAACCGCATAGAAAAGCCCTAAACCTAACTCTCCTACATAGGGTATCTTTCCCAAAAGCCCGATTATAATTCCACAGATCAATAAGAATATAACCAGGATTAATATAGAAACCGGTGAGGCAAGAATAGTTTTCCAGTTCTTCTTCAGAAATTTGCAGGAATCCTTGCTGGAATAAAACTCATCCCCTTTAAGCTGTTCATAAGTAACCTTCCCCACTGCTGCATTGGATAGAAGGAAGCTGGAGATGAAGAAAAGACAACCGATTATAAAGATTAGCCAGGGGATAAATCCTGTAAAGGAAAAATCATATAACGGGAAAAGACCGTAACTCCCCCAGACCTCAGAAAAACTCCTCCCGCTTAAAAGATGGGAGATGTAAGTCAGGATCAAATAGCCCAGATACCCGATCAAAAGCCCTGAGGTCTGCAAAATAAGTTTCTTTCCGGAAAGAGCTAACCGCGGTGCCCGAAAGATATCCCGGATATCAAAATAGAACTTCTGCACCTTACCTCCTTTTTAAAAGTTAATTAACTAATCTTTCTTTCCATCCAAGATGAAACCTGTTAAAATATTAAATCATTAATAATTTTTCAGTTTGGATTTGTCAAGAGAAAAAGATAAAAGTTCAATTGACATTAGTAAAATTTAACGTATATTATTTAACCATTAAAAGCTTAGTCTATCATAAATTTAAGGAGGTTAAATTGTTCGAGAAGTTGAAAGAAAAAATAGAAAAGAAAAAAGCAGTTGTAGGTGTTATCGGCTTGGGTTATGTGGGATTGCCCTTAGCGGTGGAGTTTGGAGACCAGGGTTTTATGGTTTTAGGATTTGATATAAATAAAAAGAAAGTTGACTTGATAAACTCTGGCAGATCAGACATAGATGATATTAAAGATGTGCAGGTAAAAAAGCTGGTCCAAAAAGGGCTTCTCAAAGCCACAATTAATTTTGCTCTTTTGAGAAAAGCTGACTGTATTTCCATCTGCGTCCCTACCCCTTTAAGTAAAACCAAAGACCCGGATGTCTCCTACATCCTTTCTGCGGTCAATCAGGTGAGAAAATATCTCCATCCCGGACAATTAGTGGTTTTGGAAAGTACCACTTATCCTGGCACAACTGAAGAGCTTATTCTACCAATTTTAGAGGAAACTGGCTTGAAAGTGGGCAAGGATTTCTTCTTATCCTTCTCACCAGAAAGGGTTGATCCAGCCAACAAGAACTTCACAGTTAAAAACACACCCAGAGTGGTTGGAGGGATCACTCCTTTATGCACCCGGATCAGCAAGCTTTTCTATGAACAGATCATAAGTAAAGTCGTTCCGGTCTCGTCCACTCAAAGCGCAGAGATGGTTAAGCTTTTGGAGAACACTTTCAGAAGTGTGAATATCGGGCTGGTGAATGAAGTGGCCCTGATGTGCGACCGGCTGAAAATCGATACCTGGGAGATAATCCATGCTGCTGATACCAAGCCTTTCGGTTTTATGCCTTTTTATCCGGGACCGGGCTTGGGTGGTCATTGTATACCCATTGACCCTCATTACCTTTCTTGGAAACTGAAATCTCTGAATTACTATGCCCGTTTCATCGAATTAGCCGGGGAAATTAATTCCCATATGCCGGAATATGTGGTGGAAAGGGTAACCCGGATATTAAATCAGGTCAAGAAAACCCTTAAGGATTCGAATATCTTAGTCTTAGGAGTGGCTTATAAAAAGAATATAAGGGATGTTCGGGAATCACCAGCCTTAGATGTAATCAAACTTTTACAAAATGCCGGGGCTAAGGTTAAATATAATGACCCTCATGTCCCATCTATTCTGATGGATTCTTATGTTATGAAATCAACTAAGCTGACTTCAGCTCTTCTGAAAAAAACAGATTGTGTGGTTATCGTTACGGATCATTCTGCTTATGATTATGACTGGATAGTGAGAAATTCCAAATTAATCTTCGATACCCGCAATGCTACTAAGCTGGTAAAGGATAACCGGGTGAGGATTATAAAATTATAAGTTTTCCAATCCTTTTTTGACCTTCTTTACTTTCTGTCGGATTAGGAATATCTTAAATTCAGTTGTAGGAGGAGATCTGAAGGTTATTAAAATTTTAATACTTTTTGTATTTTTTATGAAGCTTTTCTGTGAATCGAGTTTCCCAACCACTTTAGAGAATATTCCATTAGATAGCTGGGTCTATTCGAGTATAGAAGAGTTATATACCCAGGGATTTTTCCCTGAACTACATAGAAATGTAAAACCTTACACCCGTGGAAATATCGCTTCATACTTAAAAGAAATAAACTCCAGGAAGAAAAAAGGTGATTTAAATTTAACTCAGACACAATCCTGGATTATAGAAAAGCTTAATCAGGAGTTTGAATTCGAACTAAGAAGCCTGTCCGTAAATGAAAAAGAGGAACCTAAAAAACTTAAAGCTCTTTTGAATCCTATTTTATATCTGGTCAATAATGAGTTCAAGTCTGAATCAAGTGGAGATGACTCCTCTTACATCCGTGGGAAGTTGATTATGGAAGGTGCTTTTCAGTGGAAAAATTTCTTATTCAAAGATCGGGTTATAATCGACACTAAGGCCGAAAAGGAGAAAAACCTGTTTGGTCAGAGATGGAAAGGCGATTTAACCGGGATCTTCGACCAGGGATACCTAAAGGGAAATTTCAAATATTTTGAATTCCAATGGGGAAGAGATTATCTCCGCTGGGGACCAGGTTCAAAAGATTTCCTCTTGCTTTCAGGCTTCTCACCCCCTTTTGACATGTTAAAGCTTTCAAGCGAGATCGGGATTTTCAGATTCGATTTCTTCGCTACCGCCTTAGATGAGCTTTCTTTACCTGATTCCAATCATTCTTACAAAAGGTATCTTTCCGGGCACAGGATAAATCTGAAGCTAAAATCCGGAGTAGAATTAGGCCTTTCTGAAGTGGTAGTCTATGGTGGAGAGAAAAGAAAACTGGAGCCATATTATCTTAATCCCCTTTTCATCTTCTATGCTGAACAGTTTAACCATAATATAGACGACAACCTCCTCTGGAGCCTTGATTTTTCCTTAACCCGCTTTAAAAACAAAGAATTTTACGCTGAGCTTTTGATTGATGATTTCCAGTACGATTTCAAATCTGAACCTCAGCAGATAGGATTCCTTTTAGGTGCAAAAACATCAGACCTTTTTGGTTTCTCTAAAAGTTACCTGACTTTAGAATATGCCAGGGTTAATACCTGGGTCTATGGACAGAATAAGCCCTGGAATATCTATACCTACCGGGAGGTAGGGATAGGGAGCTCTTCAGGTCCGGATGCAGACTATATCTATGCAAATCTGCTTTACCATTTTAACAAAAACTTACAGTTCTCTTTTTCATTCAAATCTAAAAGAAAAGGAGAAGGGAAAATCGGGGTTCAGCCCTCCCCCGTTCCAAAAAATGTGAAGTTTCCTTCGGGAACAGTTGAAAGTACCAAGGATTTTATTCTTGAAGGAGTATTCCAGCCGGATCCTCATCTTTTTCTGGAAGGGATAATCGGATATACCCATATAAAAAACTACCTGAATATTTCTGAAGAAAAAGAAAATAACCTTTACTTTAAACTAAATTTCAATTATAATCTATGGAAGGAGCTCTGGTTCTAAATTGTCAAGTCTTACCCTTAAAGCCCCGGCTAAGATAAATCTTTTCCTTAATATATTGAAGAAAAGAGAGGATGGTTATCATGACATCTTTACCTTAATGCAGAAGGTTGCTTTATACGACACTCTCACTTTTTTCAAAATAAATGAGGGGATAATATTAAAAACTTATAATACCAGACTCCCCTTAGATCGAAGAAATTTAGCCTATCAAGCAGCTGAGCTGATTTTAAAAGAGGGAAAAGTTGCCCAGGGGGTAAAGATAATCCTCAAAAAAAAGATCCCCATCTCCTCCGGTTTAGGAGGTGGCAGTTCAGATTCAGCCACCACCCTCCTGGGCTTAAATCGATTACATAATCTGAATTACTCACTTAAGAGACTTCATCCCCTGGCAGAAAAGTTAGGCTCAGACGTCCCCTTCTTTTTATATGATCAAACTGCTATAGCTGAAGGAAGAGGAGAGAGAATTACGCCGGTTAAAATCTTCACGGATTACTGGATAGTCTTAGTAACTTTCCCTTTTCAGGTCTTAACTTCCTGGGCATATCAGGATATTAGATTGAGCTTGACAACTAAAAAAGATTTTATTAATATGAAAAATCTTCAGAAAAAGGAAGATTTTTTGGAGGCTTTGAATTTTTGGAGAAATGATTTTGAGGGAAAGATCGTTGAAAGATACCCTCAGGTTAGATATGCCCTTAAGCTTTTATCAAAACTTGGAGCAAAAAAATCCTCCATGACGGGAAGCGGACCCACCGTCTATGGAATCTTTGAGCAAGAACCAGACAAAGAGGAGGTGAACAGGCTCTTCAAAAGTGGAGATTGGCAGGTTTTTGTAACCCGGCCAATTCCTTAGCACCAAAGGTCCGAGAGGATCAACCAATTTTCCGGGGCTGGTATCCGCCTTAGGAGGATACAGCTCGTAGAGAGGTGAAAAGGTGGAAATCACAGAGGTAAGGATTACCTTAAGAGATGAGGAAAAACTTAAAGCGTTTGCCAATATCACCTTTGATAACTCCTTTGTGATCAGAGGTTTGAAAGTTATCAATGGCAACCAGGGCTACTTTGTCTCCATGCCCAGCCGGAAAAGGTCAGACGGTACTCATCAGGATATCGCTCATCCGGTAAACAATGAGATGAGGAGATTAATCGAAGAAAAAGTGTTACAGGCTTATGAAAGTGAATTGAAGACCCAAGGAGTTTGATTTTTCAGTCCTGTCTTGTAGATTGTTTTAGGCATTGGGGCGTAGTCAAGTGGAAAGACACGAGACTTTGGATCTCGCATTCCCAGGTTCGAATCCTGGCGCCCCAGCAGGGTTAGTGATTAGTGAAAAGTGATTGGTGATTATGTAGTTCCGTCAGGAATTGCTCCTGTCGGAGGTAAATTTTTAAAATGAAAAAAAGAACCTTATTTTTTATTCTACTCTCTTTATCTTTCATTTTCTTCTCCTGTATTAAGAAAAGAGAGATAAAAGTAGAGTCTGACAAGAATATTGTAGATAAAATAATCCGTGAATATGTCTCAACTTTAGACTTGGCTGATACGGACAGACTCCTGAGCTTATACGCCAAGAGCCCGGATATAGTCGTTATTGGAACCGGGGAGGAATTTTATACTGGCTATGACCAGGTCGAAAAATTTTACAAGGAATTCAAGCTGACCCTTTCTAAATGGGAAAAAAGAAGTTTCAAACTGGCTGGGTTGGAGACAAAGCTCGTAGATGGGATAGGCTGGTTTTCCTCCAGACTGGACTTGAGTTTTGAACAGAAAGTAAAAGTAAGAGAGAGAACCAGAGTAAAACTAATAGAAAAAAATATTCGTTTCACCGGAGTTTTAATCAAAGAAGAGGGGAACTGGAAATTAGTCCAGACCCATATGTCCCTTCCCTCACTTTAAACCACATAAAATCTTATGCCAACCGATCTAAAATTAATCACTGGTAACTCTAATCGACCCTTAGCTGAGAAAATCAGCCAGTTCTTAGGTGTACCTTTGTCCCAGGCTGAAGTGGCAAGATTCTCAGATGGAGAGATAAGGGTAAAGATAAATGAAAATGTCAGAGGTGCAGACCTTTTCATCATTCAATCCACAGGGGCTCCAGCCGAAAACCTTTTAGAGCTTTTAGTCCTTTTAGATGCAGCCAGGAGAGCTTCAGCCAAAAGGATAACCGCAGTTCTGCCTTATTTTGGATATGCCCGGCAGGATCGAAAAGATCAGCCCAGAGTTCCCATCACTGCTAAGTTAGTGGCTAATTTGATTGCTGAAGCTGGAGCTAATCGGGTCTTGACGATGGACCTGCATGCCGCCCAGATCCAGGGATTTTTCGATATCCCCACAGATCACCTTTTCTCCAATCCGGTTTTCTACGATTATGTTATTAAATTAAATCTTTCTGATCTGGTGGTGATCTCTGATCTCGGTAGCATCAAAATGGTTCGTAATTTCGCCAAGAAATTGGGTTGTCCTATGGCGGTGATGGATAAAAGAAGACCTGCCCCTAATCAGGCTGAAGTCTTAAATATCATCGGAGAGGTTAAAGATAAGAATGTTATCATCCGGGATGACATAATCGATACCGCAGGCACTTTAGTTGAATTCGCTTATGCCCTGGAGAGAAACGGTGCCAAAGATATTTACGCCTGCTGCACCCATGCGGTTTTATCTGGACAGGCTTTAGATAAGATAGAAAAGTCTCCCATAAAAAAATTAGCGATCTCCGATACTATCTGCCAGAATAAAAGAAATTTCACCAATAAGATCGAGGTGCTCTCCGTAGCAGAGCTATTTGGTGAGGCGGTAATCCGAACTGATAAAGAGGAATCAATAAGTTCACTATTTGAATATTAACTGATTTTATGAACGAGAGTATGTGAAAGGAGTAAAAAAAGATGAAGGAGATTTTGCTTGAGGCCGAGAGAAGGGGTAAAACTGGTAAGGAGATTGCTAAAAAGTTACGAAAAGAAGGGTTGATCCCGGCAGTGCTCTATGGACCAGGAGACGAGCCTACCCCCTTGCAAGTTGAATCCAAATCGTTAGTTTCAATCCTGCGAACAGGTAAGGGTGAAAATGTCATAATCACCCTGAAAATCGATGGTGATAAAAACGTAACAAAAAAGGTCCTAATCCGGGAGATCCAGCACGACCCTCTATTAGGAAATATTTTACACGTTGATTTTCAACATATACTTCTGACCAAGAAAATTACAGTTAAAATCCCGGTTCACCTGGTGGGAATACCTATAGGAGTACAGACAGATGGGGGAATATTACAGCATGTTTTAAGAGAGCTGGAGATCGAATGTCTGCCTTCAGATATACCGGAGAAAGTGGAGTTAGATGTTACCGCTCTCAAAATAGGCGATTCCATCCATGTGAAGGATGTAAAGTTAGAGAAGGTTGAGATATTATCTGATCCTGAAGGCTCTATTATAACTGTGGTGCCACCCACCGTCTTCAAGGAAGAGGTAGTTCCTGCAGCTGAAGAGGTCAAAGAGCCTGAGGTTATAACTGAAAAGAAGGCTGAGGAAGGTGAAGAGGAGAAAACAGAAGAGGGCAAGGAAACCAAGGCTAAAGAAGCTGTAAAACCTGGTAAAGAGGCAAAAGCTGAGAAGTCCGAACACGGAGCCAAGGGAAAAGAAGAGAAAAAGGAAGAAAAAAAGAAGGGGGAGAAATAAAGAAGACAGCTTAGTTATTGAGTATAAATTGGTTTCTTGTCATTCTGAGGGAGTCCCCTACGGGGGCGACCGAATTCGCCTCAGATGGATGTCTATTCTTCCCCTGCCAAAGGCGGGGTCAGAATGACAGAGGAGATTAAGGAGCATGAATGAAGGGAATTATCTTAGCTGGTGGGTTGGGAACCAGGCTATATCCTTTAACCAAGATCACTAATAAACACCTCCTTCCGGTCTATGACCGCCCTATGATTTTCCATCCTGTTCAGACCCTGATCAATGCCGGGATAAGAGATATCTTGATCGTTACTGGCGGTAATAATGCTGGAGATTTTTTGCGTCTCTTAGGAAACGGAAAAAGTTTTGGACTCAAACACATAAATTACACCTATCAGGAAAAAGAAGGTGGGATAGCAGAAGCAGTCAGCCTGGCTGAGCATTTTGCCGAAGGGGAGAAAGTTTTGATTATGTTGGGAGATAACATAATCGAGGGGAATCTCCAGAAAGCAGTGGAGGATTTTAAATCCCAGAGAAGTGGAGCTAAAATCCTTTTAAAAGAGGTCGATAATCCCAAAGAGTACGGTATCGCTCAGATCAAGAACGGCAAGATTATAAAAATAGAGGAAAAGCCAAAAAGACCTAAAAGTAACTATGCGGTTATCGGAATCTATATGTATGATAACCAGGTATTTGATATAGTTCGAACTTTAAAACCTTCAGCTCGAGGGGAATTAGAGATAACTGATGTGAACAATGCTTATCTCGAAGAGGGGAACCTTACCTACTCTTTTCTAAAAGGTTACTGGCTGGATGCGGGGGAATCAATCGATGCTCTATTAAAAGCCAATAAAATTGTGGCTCAAAAAGGGGCGAACAAAAAGTATTTTTAGGGATTAAAGATGATTCAGGGAGTGAGGCAGAAAAAACTTAAAATCATCCCGGATGAGAGGGGAAAGCTAATGGAGCTTTTAAGATCGGATGAAGAGCTTTTCATACAGTTCGGGCAGGTATATATGACCACTGCCTATCCCGGGGTGGTAAAAGGCTGGCATTTCCATAAGAAGCAGATCGACAATTTCATCGTGATAAAGGGGATGATTAAGTTAGTCTTATATGATAACCGGGATGATTCCCCTACCAAAGGGGAGATCAATGAATTTTTCCTCGGAGAGGACAACCCGCTCTTAATTCAGATACCACCTCTGGTATTACACGGGTTCAAATGTATAAGTCCTGAAGAGGCGATCTGCATCAACTGCCCAACTGAAGCTTATAATTATCTTCAGCCGGACGAATATCGCATCCCTCCTCATACGGATGAGGTCCCCTATAAATGGGAAAGAAAGGATGGATGATGAAGCTTCTGGTCACCGGGGGGGCGGGCTTTATCGGTTCCAACTTCATCTATTATATTTTAAAGAATTATCCCCGATATCAAATCGTAAACTTAGATAAGCTTACCTATGCTGGTAATTTAGATAACCTTTCTGATATAGATTCTTCCCCTGATTATAAGTTTATCAAAGGTGATATCTGCGATCAGAAACTGGTGGAAGAGATTCTCTCACAAAATATTGATGTAATTATAAATTTCGCTGCAGAAAGCCATGTTGACCGGAGTTTGTATGACCCTAAAAGCTTTGTCCAATCTAATATTTTAGGCACTCAGGTTTTATTAGAATCAGCCTTAAAGTTCAAACTTAAAAGATTTATTCAGATCTCCACAGATGAAGTATATGGAAGCATAGAGAAAGGGAAATTTTTTACTGAAGAAAGTCAGCTTCTACCCAATAGCCCCTATTCAGCCAGCAAAGCTGGTGCAGACCTTTTAGTCCGGTCCTATTTTAAAACTTTTAAACTTCCTGCTTTGATTACCCGCTCATCTAATAATTACGGGTCTTACCAGTTCCCGGAAAAGTTGATCCCCTTGTTTATCACCAACGCCTTAGAGGATAAAGAACTCCCGATTTACGGTGATGGACTTTATATCCGGGACTGGATTTACGTAGAAGATAATTGCCAGGGTATTGATTTAGTCCTACATAAAGGTAAAGAGGGTGAGATCTATAATCTCGGTGGGGGTGCGGAAAAAACCAACCTAGAGATAACAAATCTTATCCTTGAATATCTGAATAAACCCCAGAGTTTAATAAAATATGTCAAAGACCGACCAGCCCACGATAGAAGGTATGCTCTAAATTCCGCTAAAAGCGAAAAAGAATTAGGGTTCAGACCGAAAGCAAAGTTGGAGCAAGGGCTTAAAAAGACTGTGGAGTGGTATCTTAAAAATAGAAGCTGGTGGGAAAAAGTAAAAAGCGGAGAATATCTTAAATACTATGAGAAACATTATCTATCCAGAATGGAACCATTCGGAAAAAGAGAAAAGGTATGAGGGTTTTAATCACCGGCTCTAATGGCCTTTTAGGTCAGAAGCTGGTTAAAATTTTTTCTTCTGATCATCAGACCACAGGAATCGATCTCCAGATTGAGTCTTTCATTCCAGAAGAAAATTTTACTTATCAAAATCTTAGCATCTTTCAGACAGAAAATCTCGCAGGGTTTATTTATACTTTAAATCCAGAGGTGGTGATAAATACTGCCGCATACACGGATGTGGATGGTTGTGAGGATAACAAAGAGTCAGCCTGGGAAACAAATGTGGAAGGAGTAAAAAATCTTGCAGATTTATGCAGGATAATGAACGCTAAATTGGTACAACTTTCCACTGATTATATCTTCGATGGAAAAAATGGACCCTATTCAGAAGAGGATATTCCAAATCCGGTTGGTTATTACGGTCTTACCAAGTTAGAAAGCGAGAAGGAAATTTTCGAAAGTAAGATAGATTTCTTAATCGTTCGCACCAATGTCCTTTATGGAAAAGGTGAAAATTTAAGACCAAATTTTGTCTTGTGGTTAATCCAGAAACTATCAAATAAAGAAAAAGTTAGAATAGTCACTGACCAGTATAATAACCCCACTTTAGCAGACAACTTAGCAGATGCCATAAAAGAATCAGTGCAAAAGAATATCTCCGGGATTTTGAATATCGCTGGAAGCGAATACCTTTCCCGTTATGATTTCGCTTTGAAAGTATCAAAAAAATTTAATTTCGACAAAAATCTAATTTCTCCTGCCCTAACTTCAGAGTTAAAACAGAATGCCCCACGACCTTTTAGGGGCGGTCTCAAAATCGATAAAGCCAAAAAACTCCTTAAAACCGAGCTTCTGGACATAGAAAAAGGATTGGAATTTATGAAGCAGGGACGTGTTTTCCTGCAATAGGCGGATGCCGTAATAAGGTTTTCGTACCGCGGCCCTTTCAGGGTCGCCCCCTGCTTATAGTTTTGTAGGTCAAGCATGCCCTTAAGACTGCTTGATATAATAGCTTATGAAGAATAAATTTACTGAAATTACTAAAAAAATGAACATATCTAAGATTCTAAAAGAGAACAAACGATTCTGGGAGAAATGCTTTGCAGATTTAGATTTCAAATCTACCCCCAGCGAAAATGTGTTAGAGGTTATTGAACGGTTGAAAAAATACAATGTCAATAAAGTATTGGATTTGGGTTGTGGTTTCGGCAGGTGGAGCGTGGCACTCGCTCAGGCTGGCTTTCAAGTTAAAGCAGTTGATATCTCCTCAGAAGCGATAAAAAAAGTTCAAAAATGGGCAGAAGAAGAAGGCCTTTCCATTAAGACTCAGGTATGCTCTGCCCAGGAACTTGTCTCTGAGAATGAAAGTTTAGATGCAATTATCTGCAATTCAGTCTTAGACCATATGCCTCTGGCTGAAGCTTACAAGAGTATGCTAAATATTAAAAATGTCTTAAAGCCAGGTGGCATCGCTTATATCTCTTTCGATGGATTAGAGGAGGATCCAAAAGAGTTTGTGCTACTTAATGATGGAACCAGAAGATATATATCCGGGAAGCGCAAAGGAATGCTGTGGAGGTTTTATAACGACGAAGAAATCAAAGACTTATGTGAAAAAATGGAGATATTAGAGTTTAGAGTAAAAAGGAATGGGAAAAGAGAGATCTGGGTACGCAAAAAGCAAAATGCAGAATAATCTAGTGGGTCAAGCCAGAGTGGAAAGCTACGGATTTCTAAAATAAAAAAGTCCGCTTTCTTCGCGGACTTTTTCATAAAACTATGTTACTCAGATTTTATTTTCTTCTTCTTATGTAATTAAACGCTCCTAAACCTAAAAGACCGCTCCCCAGAAGGATTATTGTTCCTGGTTCAGGCTGGGCTATTAGATATCTTTCATCCACTCCAGTTATATTAGAAGCATCTGCCATAAAATTATCATAATGAACTTCGACTGCCGGAGCATTTCCTGCGCTACCATCATTACCTGCTTCCATAAAAACCCTTACAGACGAATTATACCCGTAAGGAAGTACAATACTATTTACTAACTGCCAATCACCAGCGGAATAATAATAAGCGGAAAGTGTAGAACCAAATCTACCCAATCTGAATTTACCATTAAAATCTGATGTGACTGAAACATATCCAGTTTGCCAGCTTCCATCCACCATAAAATCAACCTGTTCGTAATACTGAAGGTTATTCACATCAAATTTTCGAGACATTAGCATTGCGAAAGTATTATCTTTTGCCCATATCCCTAAAGTAGCGCTACTAAAATAAGTATCAAAATCAATTAAATCAAAATCAACATTTGTAATGAAATCACCTGCAAGATTGAAATTGGAAGATACCTGACCTCTACCCCCTCTTCTACCTTCTGTTGTTTTTAAGTTAAGATAACCATTTTCCACAGATGCATAACCATAGTCATGTGAATAATCATTCCACAGAGCTGGATCAAATGAATCAAAATTATCATTTAACAGGATCTGGGAATAGGCTGAAGTAGCTAATAAAAGGATGATTGCTAAGCTTAAAACTGTTATTTTCTTTTTCATATCTCACTCTCCTTATCTAATTTTTCCATAATAAATACCAGCAATTAATATGCCAAAACCCTGAATTATGTTTAAAGCCATAACTTATTGATATAAAACAAATTAAAAGTACCAATATCCGCCAAAATTATTTAATCAAAATCTTGAGCTTTAAATATGTTCAATTTGCTGACAGACTCAATTCAACAAAATCGGGATTTTAGGCTTAACTCATTGAACATTAGAAGATTAAAGATTCACTTTTTTGAGTTCAGACAAATGACATTTTTAATATTAATCTGACACAGGAAAAAATTACTTCTTTGATTGAAATATATTCCATTTTTTGATCATTGTTTATTCACATTTCTAAAAACCTATAAAACCTTAATTCTTTAACATTCAAAGAGATACATCCAAAACTTGTATAGTTATTTAGTGTAGGCATACCTTTTGCTAAAAATTTGAACAGAATTTAGTTAAGATTTTCTTAATGTTGCCGAATTGACTCAAAAGGATAAGCTATGTCCCAGGAAGGGGCGATAAAAAGCAAAAGAGCTTGTCCACTAAAAATGGACTCAAGCAACTTTAGCAGGAGGCTAAAGACAAACTGCCGGAGAAGAAAAGGGGGGTTTTTCAAGTCATTTAGAATCCAGGATATTACTTAAACTGTTTTTAATTAAAAAACAATTCTATGATCGATTTACATACACATCTTCTTCCGGGAATAGATGATGGAGCAAAATCTATGGAGGAAGCAATCCAGATGATAAAAGAAGGAAGGGAAATAGGGATAACTGCAATCTGCACCACACCCCATCTTTCAACCAATTTTAAGAAAACTAAAACGGAAAAAGTTGTAGAGATTTTCTTAAAACTTCAGGAAAGAATGGCTCAAGAAAAAATTGATATCCAGCTCTATTTGGGAAGCGAGATAGATTTGAGGGAGGATCTTAGCTCAATGAAAGACCTCCCTTGCTTTTTCCTGAACCATACTCAGAAATATTTATTCCTGGAACTCCCCTTAGGAGAATTCCCTTCCTTTACAGAGAGGATACTTTTCTCCTTACTGATAGAAGGTCTATCTCCAATTCTGGCACATCCGGAAAGAAGTTTAAATCAAGAAATTGACTTTGAAAGATTAGGGAAGCTAAAAGATTCAGGAATTCTAATCCAGCTTAACGCTGGTTCCCTTTTAGGAAGTTTCGGTAAAAAAGTTCAAAGGTCAGCTTTGAAGTTATTAGAAAAAGATCTGGTGGATCTGTTAGCCAGTGATGCACATGACTCAAATAACCGACCTATAACCATTCTATCAGAAGCTTTTAAAAGGATAAAAAATGATTTTGGGGAGGAAAAAGCAAGAGAACTTTTTGAGGAGAATCCCCAAAAAATCCTTCAAGCGGAAGATATTGAAAGAAAAATGAGAATAAAATACTTCTAACCAAGGTGGAAAAATGAAAAGAGTAAAAAAGTTAATCAGCCTGGGTTTAGTATTCTACCTATTCTTTTTTCAGGTATCAAGTTTAGTCTGGGCTCAGGTGGAAGAAAAAGAGGGAACTCTGAGGAATGCCGGCTCAAACTATTTTCTTGCTCCCGGAACTAATAACCAGCTTTTAATTAAAGTGAATGTCTGGGGTGAGGTATTTAAGCCAGGGATTGTGGAGGTGCCGGATAATACTGATCTGCTCTCTCTGCTTTCCATAGCAGGAGGACCGACTGAAAATGCCCGGCTCAGCAAAGTTAAAATCCTGAGACATTTTTCCCAGAACAAAACCATCACCGTGAATGTCAAAGATTTTGTTCGAGATGGCAAAGCTGAAGAGATACCTTTAATCAAACCGGGGGACACAGTTATAGTTCCTCGAAACAGCTTCCATACGGTTACAAAATATATAACCTTTGTCTATAATTTAGCAGTGATAGCCAGCGTGATTAAACTTTTTACTCAATAATAAGGAGTAGTAAATTGGAAGAGCAGAATAGAATAGCCCAGGTTCAAAAAGAGATCTCCTTTCAGGACTACCTGATAATCCTGAAGAGGAGAGGGTGGATCATAATCAGTTCTTTTTTAATAATCCTTCTCTCCGCTGGAATCTTTTCTTTTATCGCTCAGCCGATCTACGAGTCTTTTACTACCTTGATGATCGAGGAAGATGGAGGGATGAAGAAAGATATTTTTGAGATCTCCTCTTACTTAAAGCAGGAGACGATGATCAAAAACCAGGTGGAGATACTTAAAAGTCGAACTCTGACTGAATCGGTTCTACAGGTCCTTTTATCCTCCCCTTATAAAAGAGTCTGGGAAGAAAAAGCTCTGGGGAAAAGAGCCGATAGGGTCAAAACTAACGATATGGTCTTGATCCTGCAGAACAATATCAAGGTGGTACCTTTAAAGGAGACTGATATAATTCAGGTTAAAGCAACCGCTCCGGATCCTGATCTGGCTGCATTTTTAGTCAACACCATTGCAGAAGAATACTATAAACAAAGCCTCCAGGTCAGCCGGGGAGAGATCACCGAGGTACGCCAGTTCTTAGAGGAACAGCTTTTGAGCATTCAAAAAGAGTTGCAGCAAGCTGAAGAGGCTCTAAGAACATATAAAGAGCAAGAAAAGGTTGCCGCCCTACCTGAAGAAACCGAAGAGCTGGTAAAACAGTTAGCCGGTTTTGAGTCCATGTATAATGAAGCAAAAACCGATCTGGAAGCCAATCAGAAAAGACTTACCTATATGCAAAACCAGCTTTCGGAGAGAAAAAGTCATTTAGTGGAAGATGTATCTCAGGTCTCCAGTCCTTTGATAACTCAATTACGGCAGGAGATGGCAAATTTAGAAGGGATGAGAGCGGGATTTTTAGCCCAGGGTTTCCCGGAAGACCATCCCAAGATGGTAGAAACAGTCAATCGCATAGAGGATATAAAGCAGAAACTCATAAAGGAAACCACCCAGTTAATTTCTAAAGAGCTTTCTTCTTCGGACCCTTTAGCCTATTCCCGGGAGTTAGTGGAGAAGATTTTAACCCTGGATATAGAGATTCAATCTTTAACTGCTAAATCAGAGGCATTAAAGAGAATTGTGGATACCTACTCAGATAATCTCAACACCCTGCCGGAAAAAAGCCTTAAATTAGTTCGCCTGGAGAGAAATGCCAAGGTGGGAGAAAATATCTTCTTAATGTTAAAGGAAAAATATGAGGAATCACGCATAAGTGAGGCTGGACAGATCGGAAGTGTGAGGATCATAGATAAAGCCTTACCTCCGGAGAGCCCCATAAAACCTAAAAAGAAAATAAACATTCTTTTAGGTGCGCTCCTGGGTCTGGGATTAGGATTGGGAATGGCATTTTTTGTGGAGAGGCTGGATAATTCCCTAAAGAGTATAGAGGATGTGGAAAGAGCTGGCCTTTCGATCTTAGGCTCGATACCTCTGATAAAAAGCAGTAAAGATAAAAAATCAAAGAAAAAAGAAGAGAAGTCTGAAGACTATCAAATAAAAAGAATTGCCTCAAATTTAGTAACTCATTTCGAGCCAAAGTCACCTATCTCTGAGGCATATCGTACCTTCAGGACTAATCTGCAATTTGCCAGAACTTGATTCACCCTTGAGGACTATTCTGGTAACCAGTTCAGGGCCAGGCGAGGGTAAATCTACCACTGTAGCTAATTTGGCAATTACCATGGCTCAGATGGGAACCAAAACTCTTTTAATCGATTCAGACTTAAGGCGTCCGGTCTTACACTCTATCTTTAGTCTCCAGAGAAATCCGGGGTTGACCAACTATCTGGCAGGAAACGTTCCCTTAGTAGAAATTATCCAAGCAACTCCTATAGAAAACTTAAGTGTCTTAACCTGTGGAGTCCTGCCTCCTAACCCTTCTGAGCTTTTAGGCTCAAAGAAAATGAAGACCCTTTTAGAAGAGCTGAAAGGAAAATATGAGATGATCCTGTTTGATTCTCCACCGGTAATAGCAGTAACTGATGCCGCAGTGTTATCGACCTTATTGGATGGAGTGGTTTTAATAGCATCATCCGGACATACTTCCAGAGAGGCATTAGTAAGAGCGACTACTTTGTTGCAGAATGTCAATAGCAGGTTAATAGGCGGAGTCCTAAATAAGATCAAAGTGGAAAACATTTACGGTTCATATCACTATTACTACTATTACCACTACTATGGAGGAACTAAACAGAAGAGGAAAAAAAGAACGGCAGAAGAGGTAAAGGTTAATGTCTCATAGCAAAGCCTTTGTCATTTTTAAAAACTCAGGTACCTTGGGGATTTCCACATTTGTAGGAAAGATTTTTTACTTATTATTATTCATTATAATCGGAAGGTATTTAGGACCTTCGGATTTAGGGAAGTTCAGTTTTGCTATGTCCTTCGCTGCCATATTCTTTTTGGTAAATGATTTAGGGATAAGAATCCTGGCAGTAAGAGATGTTTCCCAAGATAAAAACTTGACTGGAAAATATCTAGGGAATTTAGTATTACTAAAGCTCTTCTTGGCTGCCTTTGCCTTCTTAGGGGTATTTGCTATGATTAACCTTATGGGATATCCCAAGGAAACGGTTATCATTGTTACCCTTATAGGCTTAGCTTCTCTCTTGATTCACTTTTCTACGAGCTTTAGATGGATTTTTCAGGCTTATCAGAGGCTGGAGTATGAGTCACTAATTGGTGTTATTGAGAACTTGGGTAACTTAATTCTAGGATGTTTGGCAATGATACTCAACTTACGAATTGTTGGCATCGGCTATGGCATGATTATTGTGGGAGCTTTTATTGTTATTATCTCCTGGTTTGTAGTGAACAGAAAATTCCACAGAGTAAAAATCGAAATAGATTTACCATTCTGGAAAGATTTGTTGAGTAAGTCCATCCCTTTTGCTTTGATGCTGGTCTTCGCCACTTTATATCTTAATGCAGACACAGTTCTGCTCTCCTTATTCAAAGGTGACCATGCAGTGGGGCTTTACAATGCGGCTAATCGGTTAGCCCTAGCTTTAAGAATGTTTCCTGCAGTATTTATCTCCGCTTTTTTCCCGATAGCCTCTGAGCTCTCTAAAGTCTCTAAAGTTGAGCTTAGTAGCTTTTTAGAAAAATCCTTAGCTTTGATGGTTTCCTTAGCTTTACCCTTGTGCGTTGGCACAACTTTTCTTGCAGAAAAAATTATTACTTTCTTTTATGGTCAAAAATTTAGTGGTTCGGCATTAGTTCTACAGATAACTATTTGGGGCACCTTCTGCATGTTTTTAAGTGTCGTTTTGGGATACACTTTGATATCTCTGGGAAAACAAAAAATATATACTCTGATAACTGGTTTGGGTTTAGGAGTTAACCTAGTGATTAATTTCAGCTTGATCCCTAGATTTGCTCAGTCTGGAAGTGCCATAGCCATTCTATGTACTGAGCTTTTTATCCTAGTGGCAGTATTTTACTCAATTGTAAAATTACTTGATTTCAAGATGAAAGGATTTCTGCCCTCGGTCATGAAAATAAGTGCCGCCTGTTTGGTTATGCTGGGAGTGATATACTTAACTAAAGATTTTCATCTCCTGTTGTCTGTTGGATTAGGAACAATAAGCTATTTCACCGCTCTTTTCGCATTCAAAGGGATATATGGATATAATCTATATAGAATTAAAGAACTAATTTTAGTGCGACTTTAAAAGGAATTTATAGGATGATAACTGACTTTCTGTTAATAACAGTGATTTCTTTGTTTGTCTTTCTTTGGGTAGGTAAGAGCTTTAAAAGAGTAGTTCTCTTTCTGGCATTTTTTATGCCTTTTGAGGAGTTCATCCTGAAATTTATTCCAGTCTCAGATGAGCTATATTCTCTTTTGAGATATGGAAGTGAGGTTTTATTACTTATAACCCTTGTAGCTTTGATTATTAATAAAATAATCCAGAAAAAGCCATTTGTTAAAACTGTAGCGGATATTCCGGTTTTGACATTTGCAGGAATTGCCTTCCTATCCGGAATCTTGAATCAAACCCCTCTATTAGAAATTGTGCTATTTTTAAGAATAGTACTACGATACTATGCTTTGTATTTCCTTTTGGTAAATATTGAGCTGGATGAAAAATTTACCAAAAAACTTATATATGGACTCGTGACCATAGCTTCTCTTCAATTCTTTATAGGATTAGCCCAGGTTTTAATTGGTGGGGCTGTGAATGACCTACTCATGCCCAAACCTTCAACTCTTATAGTTGGGAGTTACTCTAAAGAGTGGGTACTTCTTCAGGGTTTCAGGGAAAAGGGATATTTATTCTTTGGCACTTTTGGTGATACGGTAAATCTTGGTCTTTTTATCTTTGTAATTTTTGTGATGATGTTGGGGGTTTATTTTATCTGGGAAAAACCTATAAAGAGGATGTGGTTATTCTTCCTTTTATCCTTTTTTACCCTTCTTTACACCTATTCTGTCGGTTTAATATTTTCCTTATTCGTAAGTTTATTATTTATCACTATAATAAAAAGAAAGTGGACTCTAATGGTAAGCACTTCCCTAATTGTTCTATTATTCTTTCTAATATTGACTTTCTATCCAGCCGAATTTGCAGAGGTAGCTACATCACATTATATGGTTTCACCCTTAAAAAATCTCTCCGCAACCTTTTCAACTACGTTCCTTGAAAGTATTCAAAAGAATAGAATTTTCACACTTATAGAAGTTCCAAAAGTGATCTTATTTCAATCACCTCTGTTTGGTTTTGGACCGGGCTGGCGCCTAATTAAAGATAGAATCTCAAGTTATTGGTTAGGAGATGTATATTGGGCTCAAATGGTTGCCCAGGTGGGTCTAATGGGACTTTTTGCCTTTTTATGGATAATTTTAAGATTTTATAAAACCAGTTTCAAGGTTTATAAAAATTCAAATGATTTGCTAAAGAAAGGAATTGCCCTTGGATTTTTAGGAGTAATAGCTGGATTCTTTTTTTATAACTTCATTTGTGGAACTTTCGAGACTCGACCCTCAGCTCTTTGTTTCTGGTTGTTTGCCGGGCTAATTGGAAACTGGTCAAAATCTATTCCGGGAAATGAAATATGAAAAAGATATTAATGGTAGTTGGTTGCAAAGTTCAGAGTTTAAAAGAGGATGACAAAAGTAAGCATCCGGCTGACATTTTGTTGCCAAACCAGAGATACTGGTTTTTCAAATACTGGTCCGGAGACAATTTGAAGATAGAGGTTATAGGTTATAAAAGAATCCCTTTTTTGAGCAAAATCGAGAAAAAGATTTTACATTTTCATCTTTTTCAATCCTTAAGGATTTTGCCAAAGATGAAAAAATATGACCTTGTGATTTTCTTTCATTCGCAGATAGGGATAATCCCGGCTTTATTTAAGAGCATCTTTAAAATAAAGACTCCTCTGGTGTTGATAGATGTGGAGGGTTTAGGCAGAAAAAACAAGGGGTATATGTTGCCCTTTATTAGAAAAGCCCTACGGGGAATAGACCAGCTTTTCTATTTAGCTTCAATTCAAAAAGAAGACTATCAGAGATATTTGCCTGAAATCATCAACAAAAGCGATTTTCTCCCTCTGGGAATAGACCTGACCAGATTTTCATCTAACAGAGCAAAAGAAGATGATTATATCGTCTCCATAGGATATCAAGGTCCTGATTTCAGAGACTGGAAAACCTTGATAAAAGCTTATGGACAGTTGAAGACCAAGACAAAGCTCTTAATTGTAGGAAGAGAGAAGTTTAAACCAGAGGAAGTTGATTATGAGAAAATCCCTTTAGGGGTAGAATTTGTTGGGAAAACAGACCTTTTGACTTTGAATGAAATCACTTCAAAAGCCAAATTCGTGGTATTGCCACTTCCTGAGAGGAGACATGCTTTTGGGCAGATGACACTTTTAGGATGTATGGCAATGGGGAAAGCGGTGATTGTAAGCCGGGTGCCAGGGATTATTGATTATGTCAAAGCTAATGAAAATGTTTTGTTAGTGGAACCAAGCAACATTTTAGATTTGAAGAGCAAAATGGAATACTTGTTAGCTGAACCTGAAAAGAAGAAGGTCCTTGAGACAAAAGCCAGAGAAACGATTGAAAAAGAGTTTAACGAGATTAAAATGGCGAAAGGGATTTATGAAGCAGTTTCTAAAATTATTTGAAGATATTAGAGAATGCAAAAAAAACAAGGGGTAGGAATGGATCAAGAGTTCTTAAAACAATTAGATGAAATTCAATTATCCAGATGTCTTCCTTTTTTGAGAAAATACTATCAAAAATTGAGAGGACAATTCAAAGATTTCCAGGAGTTGGTGAGTTATAATCTCCATCCCGAACTCAAAGTTTTAGATGCTGGCTGTGGAGATGGTCAATGGGGTGATATTTCTCAACTAATCCACTCTCATCCATTTGTGGTGGGCATAGATGAAAGTGAAGAATCTTTGAAGAAGAATACCACTATAAAGCGATTGTTTAAAGGGGATCTACATCAGCTTCCTTTTGGTCCTTCTGAGTTTGATCTGGTGATCTGTCGTTCAGTCTTTGAGCATTTAGAAAATCCTCAAAAGGTTATTGCGGAATTCAAGAGAGTACTAAGTGACCACGGTCGGGTGATCATCTCTACTCAGAACCGATATAATCCCATAATGTTTTTAAGTTCGATATTGCCGGCCTGGTTAAGAAAAATTTTAAAACTGTTTATTATTAGTCAGGGTTGTGATGAGGGGACTTATAAGACTTTTTACCGCTGCAATACCAAATCAAAATTTCACCAACTTTTCCACGGAAACGGTTTTAAAGAAATTAAGTTTGTAAGACTTGGACAATGTCCGGACTACTGGAAGAATTCAGCGTTTCTTAATTTCTTTTTAATTTTTGAAAAGCTGACTGATTGGAAAAGGCTCAATTTTTTGAAAGCACATATAGTAGCGGTGTACGAAAAATAAAAGGAATTAGAAGGAATGCAAACAGGTACAAGTTGTGAAAAAGGGTGTTTTAAAAATGTTTTGCTGCTCGGGTTCGGATTTTATCTCCATAGAAATAGTGGGGATAAGAATTTCTGGCTGGGACTTTCCAGGGAGTTGTCTTTTATGCTGGATAAAATAGTTATAGTTTCAGCTAATTCCTCGCCAACTAAATTTGAGCAGGAAGGGAATATTTACCAGTATAATTTTCAGTCCTCATTTCACCGAAAGAAAGCTGGTGGAAAGGATGAAAGATTTCAATTCTTGAAGAATTCTCCTCCTTGGAGGGCTGTACAAAGATCTGCTACTTTGCTAAAGTTAATTCCTTTCTTGAAAAAGTTAGTTAAACATCACAATATCCAGGTAATTCATCTGATGGACAATTTTGGATTTTTGACCGGATTGGTTAAACTGTTTTTTCCTAAACTGAAAGTCTATGCCACTGCTATCACATATAATATCCATAGTTTCCCTGCTAAGCCTTATTCTTTTTATCAAAAGATAGTTTTTGGAAATCTGGATAAGGTGGTGGTCAGTTCAAACGCTTATAAGCAGAAATTAATCGAGCATAACTTTTCAAGAGAAAAGCTTAAAGTCATCCGGTGGGGAATTCCTGTTTCAAATGGAGAAGAGAGGATGCCAGAGAATGGAAAAGCTTATCGTTCTAAAAAAGTGATCTTATGGACAGGCTTTACCCAACAGGTAAAGGAAAAAAGTTTTTATCTCTCCTTATCCCTGGCAAAAAATATACTAAAGAAAAACCCATTTGTTGATTTCATTTTCGCCTTTAAGCCGGAATGTTTTGACAAAAAGTATGAATATTTCAGGGGTGAGCATATCCAGGTTTTAACTACAAAACCTGAAGATTTCAAAAATCTTTTACCGAAGGTTGACCTTCTACTTGCCCCGATTGATAACTATAGCTCAACTGTAGCTCCTCCTCTGACCTGGATAGAGTGCATGAGCTTGGGAATACCAGTTATAAGCACACCGGTACCGGAGTAGATGAGATTCTTATCCACAACCAGACCGGTTTTGTGGCTAAATCTAAACAGGAGTTAGAGGAGCTAATAGAAAGGGTCTTAGAAGAAAGAGATTTGCTGACAAAAGTATCAACCAGAGCAAAAGAATGGGTCAGAGAAAATTATAATTTGAAAGATATCGCTGGGGATTACCTGAAATTATGGAGGGAAGATGGTAGAGCTATCTTATCCAGCTAAAACTGCCTATCAGTCTGAAGAATCGGCTGAAACCTACGACAGGATTAGATTTGATAGTTTTAAAGGGAAACTGGCAGATAGAAGGGAGAAAAAGATAATAGGAAAGTTTCTCAAAGACCTTCCTAAAGGTAGCCTGGTTTTGGATTTGGCTTGTGGAACCGGAAGAATCGCTGAGTTTTTATTATCTCAAGGTCATAGAGTCTGGGGAGTAGATATCTCAAAAGAAATGCTGAAAGTTGCAGAAGAAAAACTTAGCTCCTTTGGAAAATCAGTTAATTTCTACCAGGCAGAAGCAGAGAATCTGCCTTTTGAAAAAAAGTTATTTGATAGTGCTACCTGTATCAAGCTTTTGGGACACATCCCACCTGAAACCAGGATTAAAATCCTTCAGGAGTTAAAAAGGGTTACTAAAGGTTCTCTTGTTGTGGCTTATTACCTCTCTGGACCGATTGCGAATGCCAAAAGGAAAATCAGGAAATTCATTACAGGTAATAAAGCTCCCTGGTATCCAATTAGCAGAAAGTGTTTAAAAGAAGAGATAACTTTAGCTAATCTGAGAATTCTTAAAGAAAAACCGGTATTAGCATTTGTTTCTGAAACCTTGATTCTTTTGTTAGATTGAAGTTAAGAGGTTATACAGTAGAGTAGTGTCAAGAAAGAAGTAAATTATGGTTCATTATTTCGATAACAAAAAAGAAATCGTGTTATGCCTTTTGATGATTTTCTTTCTTGCTTTTGCTTTAAGATTTATTTGGGTTTCAAAGCTGGGGTCTAAATTTTATTGGTCAGATGAATATGAATATAACAAAATTGCCACTAACCTATTGGAAGGGAAAGGATATTCCTTGGATGGGGTCAAACCAACCGCCTATAGACCACCTGGACAATCAATTTTTCTGGCGCTTTTATATTTTACCTTCGGTCATAACCTTTTCTTAGTAAGGATCTTCCAAAGCATAATGGGGTCTTTAGCCTGCTTCTTAGTATATTTAATCTGTTCCAAACTTAGTTTTAGCTCATCCGCTTCACTCCTATCTAGTTTATTAGCTGCTCTTTATCCATATTATATCTATGCGGCCGGGAGTTTATATCCTATAATTCTTTTGACCCTCCTACTCCTTTTGGCCTCACTTTTCTTAATTGATGCTTATGGTCGATATAAAAATCTCAGCTTAATAAGTGCAGGTATTTGTTTAGGCTTAGGAACGTTAACAACTCCCCACTTATTTATATTATTTCTCTATGTTCCATTTTGGTTGATATTGAACCCAAGAATATCCACATTGAAGAAAAAGTTGGCTTATTTCTCAATAATTTCGATAACCTTTATTTTAACAGTATCACCCTGGCTTGGACGGAATTACTATGTCTTTCACAAAATCACTTTTTCAACTAATGGCGGTTATAATTTTTGGTTAGGCAACAACCAAGAAGCTACTCCAACCAGTGGAAATAAAGTCTCAGTACCAGCAGAACTAAATAAAAAATTAGGTTTAGCTATCAGTGAAGTAGAAAAAGAAGAAATTTTCGTAAAAGAAGCTTTAGGTTTTATTAAAGAGCATCCGATAAGATTTGCTTATCTCAGTCTGGGCAAGGCTTTAAATTTCTTTAGCTTTTATCCGGAGACCGCTACTCAAAATGAACATACTTCTTATAAATTCAAGATTATTTCAATTCTATCCTACAGTCCAATTCTGATTTTTGGAATATTGGGAATGTTTGTCCTTCGGAGACGTTGGAAAGAACTATCGATTTTCTTATGGTATCTTATCTCTTTTGTGTTGCTTTGCAGTTTTTCTATTTCTAAGATCAGATTTCGTTTACCCTTAGATGTTTATTTAATAATTTTTAGTAGCTACTTTATTGTTCTCTTGATGGAAAAGACTTTTGTTAGATTTCATATAGCAACGATAAAAAGCGAGTATTGAAATATGTTTCTGAGACATCGATTCTTTTATTGAATTGAGGTAAACTATTTATGAAGATTTTATTTGTAAACAGATACTATCGAGGCTATAAATGAATACGGTAATAACTGAGCAAAAGCCAAAAACTGAGTTAGAATATACCAATTGTGATTTCTGCGGTGAGGACAAAACCAGCCTCTTTCTGGAAGCAATGTCTGAGGATACCCCGGAGAAATTTAAGATTGTAAGATGCAATAATTGTGGATTACTCTATCTAAATCCTAGGCCGGTCAAGGAGATTATTGGAAGATATTACCCTGTAGATAGCTATTATGCTTATCAAGATTTCTCAAACAAAAAATTCAATTATCGGGAATGGTTAAAGAAAATCTCCTTAGATGGGTATTACAATTCAAAAAATAGTTTTAAAAAACTTCTCTCTCTGCTTTTAGTCAGAAATTTTATGATTGTGGTTCCGAACGAAAAAAGGGGAAGACTCTTAGACATAGGTTGTGGGAGTGGGGAATTTTTGTACCAGATGAGAAATTTTGGCTGGGATGTCTCTGGAGTAGAGATAAATCAAGCATCTGCTAATTTGGGAAACAAACAGGGGCTTAATATCTTCTGCGGAGAATTAGGGGGTGCTGATTTCTCAGATAACTTTTTCGATGTAGTGGTCTTAAACCAGACCTTGGAACATGTTTACTCCCCCGGTTCATATCTGAAAGAAATACATAGAATTCTCAAACCAGAAGGGACTTTAATAATCGCCGTGCCTAATATCGGGTGTATGGAGAGCAAAATGTTTAAAGAAAACTGGCACCTTTTAGATGTTCCGACACACCTTTATTTTTTTAATACCACTTCTCTAAGGCGGTATTTGGAAAAGTATGGATTTGCAGTTGAGGAAGTTCTTTCCAAAAGATTTAGTCTCCCTCTTAACGAAATAAGAGCTGATTTAAAAGCAGTTATTCAAAATGAATGTAGAGATAAAAGTTTTTTAAATAAAACACTGATGAGCATTCGAGTAATTTCTCGATTGATCATTGCAAAAAGTTTAAGATTTCTCTTCATTCGAGATAAGGTTGAGGAATTAGGTGTATATATCTCTTTCTATGTCCGAAAACCGAGAATAAGAAATGTAATTCCTTGCACGAGGGAACTCTCAACTCAAAAAGACAGGGGGCTAAATAGCATGAATAACTTTATGCTGAAGACTAATAAAAGAAGAATACTCAGGTACAGCAAACGGTATAAGATAGTTCAAAAGTATTGTTTCGGCAAAACAGTTTTAGACCTGGGTTGTGTTGATCACTCCGCTGAGGCGGAAGAGAACTTCAATGACTGGCTTCATAAAGGAATAAAGGATGTGGCTAAAGAAGTGGTAGGGCTGGACAATGCCGAGAAAGAAGTAAAGCTTCTAAATCAACGAGGATATGACATCTTAGCGGGAGACGTGGAGAACTTCAATTTAGGTAGACGTTTTGAGGTAGTTGTTTGTGGAGAATTGATTGAACATGTCAACAACCCGGGGCTAGTTCTACAAAATATCAAGAAGCACCTACTAAAAGAAGGTACTCTTATTGTTACAACCCCGAATTCTGAATCGATGTTGTGGGTTCTGTATAACCTGGTTTATGGAAGAGTGCCCTGTAATCCAACCCATGTTTTTTGGTATAATTACCAAACCCTTACAGAACTTTGTAGAAGATACGATTTCGAGGTTGTAACCACCTATTACGAAGTAGGTAATCCTAATAACAGGGTGCTGTACAACATTGAGCGATGTATGCGTTCCATCAGGAAGAATTGGGCTCACGAACTGATTGTGATATTTAAGAACAAACATTGAGAATACACACAGAGTATGAAGATTTTATTTATAAACAAATACTATCGAGGTAATAAATGAACACAGCAATAACTGAACAAAAACCAAAAACTGAGTTAGAATATACTAATTGTGATTTCTGTGGAGAGAATAGAACTAATATCTTTCTGGAAGCAGAGTCTGAAGTCAATAAAGAGAAATTTACAATAGTCAGATGTGATAACTGTGGATTAATCTATCTTAATCCTAGGCCAACTAAGGATATCATTGGAAGATATTATCCTGAAGATAGCTATTATTCTTATCAGGATTTCACAGAAAAAAGATTGAATTACCGGGAATGGCTGAAGAAGATCTCTTTGGAGGGATATTATAATTCAAAAAATATATTTAAAAAACTCATCGCCAAACTTTTAGTTAGAAATTTCCTGGTCGTGATACCCAAAGAAAGAAAAGGGAGGCTTTTAGACATAGGTTGTGGGAGTGGGGAATTTTTGTACCAGATGAGAAATTTTGGTTGGGATGTCTCAGGAGTGGAGATAAATCGAGCATCTTCTAATTTGGGAAACAAACAGGGGCTTAATATTTTCTGTGGCGAATTGGGGGAAGCTGATTTTCCAGATAACTTTTTTAATGTAGTTGTCCTAAGCCAAACCTTGGAACATGTTTATTCTCCGGGTAATTATCTGAGAGAAATATATAGAATTCTGAAACCTGAAGGAACTTTAATTATTGGAGTGCCAAACATTGGGTGTATGGAGAGCAAAATATTTAAAGAAAGCTGGCATGCCTTAGAGGTTCCCAAGCACCTTTACTTTTTTACATGTGACACTTTAAGACGTTATCTGGAGAAATACGGATTTGAAGTGGAGAAAATTCTTTCTAAAAAATTTAGCTTGCCCCTTAAAGGAATAAAGGCTGATCTAAAAGCATTTATTCAAAATAAAGGTAAAAATAAAAGTTCTTTGAACAAGATCTGGATGAGATTTCTGGTTGTTTTTCATTTAATATTTTTAAAAAGCTTAAGATGTCTCTTCATTCGAGATAAGCTTGAGGAATTAGGTGTACATATCTCTTTTTATGCTAATAAACCAGTGAACAAAAAGAAAGAAAAAGTCCATTAGGGAATTTATGAAAGTCTTGATGTGCAATAAATTCTTGTTTGAAGATGGTGGACCAGAGAGATATATCCTGGAGCTCTCCCGGATGTTGGAAAAACATGGGAACCAGGTTGCCTATTTTGCTATGCAACACTCTGAGAACATAAAG
The DNA here is from genome assembly GCA_963713865.1 of uncultured candidate division Zixibacteria bacterium. Classification (GTDB taxonomy): domain Bacteria; phylum Zixibacteria; class MSB-5A5; order MSB-5A5; family RBG-16-43-9; genus CAZMZF01. The sequence goes on from OY970208.1 coordinate 559,919, forward strand.
ACTGAGTACTCAAAATATTTTGTCTGCCAAGTCTCCTTAGGGAATCCTAAAGAGGGAAGTTTACTGGAAAAGATGAAGGCCGGATTAAGGATAATCTATTCTACCGAAGCTAAGAGAAAGATGGAAAAATTAATCTCAGAGCAGAAGCCGGATCTGGCTCATCTGCATAATATCTATCATCAGATCTCTCCTTCCATTTTACCAGTTTTACATCAGAAGGGGATTCCGGTGGTTATGAGCTTGCATGATTATAAACTTATCTGCCCGAATTATAGACTTATGACCCAGGGGAACATCTGTGAAAAATGCAACTCCACTAAATACTATCAGGCAGTTTTCCATAAATGCGTAAAAGATTCTTTCTCTGCCAGTTTGCTAAATTGTTTGGAGATGTATGTTCACAAGTTTTTAAAGTTCTACGAGAAAAATGTGGACCTCTTTATTTCACCCAGTCTTTTTATGAAGGAAAAGCTTTCTGAATTTGGATTTGATAAATCCAAAATCGTTTATCTCCCCCCCTGGGTTAAAGAGATCAAATCTACTCCATCTTATACCTATTCTGATTTCATCCTCTATTTCGGAAAGATAAACAAAGAAAAAGGAGTGGAGATTTTGATTAAGGCAATGGAAAGAATAAAAGAGGAACAATTGTTTATCGTGGGTGAAGGAGAGGAAAAAAACAGATTGCAAAATTATATTAGTCAAAATGGAATTGATAATGTAAAGTTTATGGGATTTGCAGAAAAAGCAAAATTAAATGAGCTAATCCAAGAATCAAGATTTGTGGTCTTACCTTCGCAATGGTATGAGAACTCTCCTTCTGTTATCTATGAGTCTTTTTCTCTTGGGAAACCGGTAATTGGTTCACGTATCGGAGGAATCCCTGAACTAATTGAAGATGGAATAACAGGACTTTTGTTCGAGCCTTCGAATGTGGAAGATTTAGCGGAGAAGATACACTATCTTTATCACCATCCGCTCTTAGCTCAGAAGATGGGGATTTCTGCCCGGAAAAAGGTTGAAGAAAAATATTCAGAGGAGGGATATTATAAAAAACTTTTAAGGATATATAACGATCTTATTGAAAACGGGGGGGAAAGTTATGTTTAAAAACACAGAACTCGCTATAATGCCTACTTTTCGCTGTAATGCCCATTGTCAGATGTGTCATATCTGGCAGCATCCGAGCAAAAGAGAAGAGGAGCTAACCCTGGAGGATATAGATAAACTTCCTGAAGGTTTTGCGCGCATCAATCTCGGAGGAGGAGAACCAACTCTTCGCAAGGACATTATTGAAATAGTAGATATTCTCTCAAAAAAAACAAAACATCTTGAGATCAGCACCAATGGTTATTTTACAGAGAAATTAGTCTCCATCGCTAAAAAACATCCGGATATAAGGATAAGGATTAGCCTGGAAGGTCTGCCCAGGAAAAATGACCAGATCCGTGGAATCAGAAACGGATTTGACCGGGCAATGAGAAGCATGCTTAAACTAAAAGAACTGGGGATAAAAGATATCGGTTTTGCCATAACCATATCCCATCGGAATGCGGATGAACTGGTAAATTTATACCATCTCTGTACCTATCTGGGAATTGAGTTCAGCCAGTGCGTGGTTCATAATGCCTGGCAATTCCGCATACCGGATAATCTGATTGACGATAAGGGAAAGGTCATAGGCGAGATTAAAAACTTCATCCGGGAATTACTTCGATCAAAACGAAGAAATTATTTTTTAAAAGTTAAAGACTGGTATCGGGCTTATATGAACAGAGGATTTATAAATTTCATATTGGGGGATAAAAGGCTCCTTCCCTGTGGGGCAGGAACAGACATAGTATTCATTGACCCCTATGGTGAAGTTTATCCCTGTAATGCTCTTAAGGAATCGATGGGTAACATAAAGGAGAAAAGTTTTGAACAGATCTGGAACGGCTCTCAGGTAAAAATGGTTCGAGAAATAGTTTCCAGATGCCCGGAGAACTGCTGGATGACCGGAACTGCCAAACCTGCACTCAGAAGAAATATACTGAAGCCAAGTTTGTGGATTTTAAAAAACAAGATAAGGCTTTTTTTGGGGAAAGATCTTATTGGGGACCTTGAGGGAGGAGAAGACCTTAAAAAACTTAAGAGAATTGAAGAAAAGGAAGAAAGTTATTGCCAGCTGATAAACTCTTAAGTTAAATGTTATTTTCTAAATAAATCCCCTAACGGAAAAAATTACTTTTTTTAAGAAATATATTCCTGTTGTACTCAAAATCTGAACTTTATTTCAAAAAATATCTCCAAAGCTTATTCTTTGATATTCAATGAGTTACATATTAAACTCAACGGGAAACTCCTATAGGCACGCCTTTTGCTAAAATATTGAACAGAATTTGTTAAGATTTTCAGGATGATGTCGATTAAAGCAAAAGGATAAGCTATGTCCAGGGAAGGGGCGAAAAAAAGTAAAAAGGCTCGTCCAGAAAGAATGGACTCAGTCGAGCTTAGCTGGAAGCTAAAGCTAAACTGCCGGAGAAAAAAATGGGGGGTTACTTTCAACTGTTTCCAAATAATCTTTCTCTGTAATTTATCAGTAACAGTGAGTATTATTAAACTTTTTACTTCATAAAAATATGCGTTATTTTATTACCGGCGGAGCCGGTTTCATTGGAAGCCACCTGGTGGATAGGTTAATTCTTGAAGGAAAGGTTACGGTTTTTGATAACCTCTCCTCAGGTAGAATTGAGTTCATCACCCACCATTTTGGTAATCCAAATTTTGAATTTATACAAAAAGACCTGCTAGACTTGGATGATTTAAAAGAAGCCATAAAAGACCATGACGTAGTTTTCCATTTAGCTGCAAACCCTGATGCTCGTTTAGGGATTGATGATACCAGCCTGGATTTGAAACAGGAGACCTTAGCCACCTATAACGTTTTAGAAGCGATGAGAGAAGCTGGTATAAAAAAGATTGTCTTCTCCTCCTCTGGCACTATCTATGGAGAGACTCCAGTTATCCCTCTTCCAGAAAACTATGGTCCGGTTCTTCCCATCTCCCTCTATGGTGCAGGAAAGGTAGCCAGTGAGGCTTTGCTCTCTGCTTTCTGTCATACGTTTGACATGCAAAGCTGGATTTACAGATTTGCCAATATCGTTGGTCCACGAGGGACCCATGGGGTAATTTTCGATTTCCTGCATAAACTGAAAAGAAACCCAAATGAATTAGAGATACTGGGAGATGGAAATCAGAAGAAACCTTACCTCTCAGTAGAAGATTGTGTGGAGGGGATACTGTTCGGTTTTGAAAATTCAAACGAGAGGGTGAATTTCTTCAATCTGGGCTGTGAATCTACGACGGATGTGAGGACAATTGCCAAGATGGTTGTAAAAGAGATGGGTTTGGAAAGCGTTAAATTCGAATACACCGGTGGTGATAGAGGCTGGCCCGGTGATGTCCCGCAGGTGAGGTTTAATACAGAAAAGATGGAAAAGTTAGGATGGAAACCCAGATACACATCCGACCAGGCAGTTGAAAGAGCTGTAAAATTCCTGGTTGAAGAGATCATAGGAGAGAAAGTATGCAGTTGGTAATCTTAGCTGGAGGTTTAGCCACAAGGCTTTTCCCTTTAACTTCAAAAGTGCCTAAATCTATGCTCGAGATAAATAAACGTCCTTTTCTGGAATATCAGTTAGAGCTTTTAAAAGAGTATGAGATAAAAGATGTTCTTCTCTGCCTGGGATATAAAGGTGAATTAATTAAAAACCATTTCGGAGATGGGAAAAAATTTGGAGTTAACCTCTCTTACAGCTTTGATGGGGAGAAACTTTTAGGCACTGCTGGTGCCCTTAAAAAGGCTTATAAGATTTTAAATGATAATTTCATTCTGATGTATGGAGATTCCTATCTCCCTTATGACTATTGGAAAATAGAAGAAGCCTTTAAAAACTCTGAGAAACTCTCTTTGATGGTGGTGTATAAAAATCAGAACCGGTTTGATAAAAGCAATATTCTAATCGCAGATGACTTGGTAAAAGTTTATGATAAAACTCTTAAAGGTGAGAATTTAGAATATATCGATGCTGGGCTTTCGATTCTCAAAAAAGAGGTCTTAAGCCTTGTGCCGGAGGATGAGCCTTTCGATTTACAGGAACTCTATAAAACCTTGATCTCTGAACAGGAGATGTTAGCCTACGAAGTTAAACAGAGGTTCTACCAAATCGGTTCTCTCGAGGGGTTAGAGGAATTTAAAAACTTAGTTGAAAAGGGGGCAAAAATCTATGATCGTTACTAGAACACCATTACGCATACCCTTAGGTGGAGGAGGAACAGACCTTCCTTCTTATTATACTCAATATGGCGGCTTTTTGATCAGTGCTGCTATTGATAAATATATCTATATCACTTTAAACAAAAGATTTGAGAAAAGCATCCGGCTAAGTTATTCCTTAACCGAGATAGTAGATTCAGTAGAGGAGATCAAGCACCCCATTGTCAAAGAGGCACTGAAACTTCTGAAGATCGACTCAGGTATCGAGATCACCTCTATAGCAGATGTCCCATCTAATACCGGTCTGGGAACCTCATCCGCCTTTACCGTCGGGCTTTTAAACGCACTTCATACTTACAAAAACGAAAAGGTTAATGCCAGAGATTTGGCTGAGGAGGCTTGCTATATTGAGATAGAGCTTCTAAAAGAACCAATCGGAAAACAGGACCAGTACCTGGCTGCATTCGGAGGGATAATCTGCTTGGATATTGACAGGTTAGGTACTGTCAGAGTGCTCCCGCTGAAACTATCTGAGGACACTTTAGACCAATTAGAAAGTAATACTTTAATTTTCTATACTGGAATCAAGCGATCTGCCTCAGAGGTCTTGGGTTCTCAGAGTAAAGATGCCAGCCTGAATCAGGATAAGGTAATTCAAGGAATGCACGAGATTAAAAAGATCGGTTTGGAGATAAAGGAATGTTTTGAAAAAGAGGATCTGGAGAGGTTTGGAAACCTGTTAGATCTGCACTGGCAGACCAAGAAAACTCTTTCGGATAAGATGACTAAGGAAAGGATAGACCAGTGGTATGAAATTGCCAGGAAGAATGGAGCTTTAGGAGGAAAACTTATGGGCGCGGGGGGTGGAGGATTCTTTATGTTTTACTGCAATAATGGTAAAAACGGCTTACGAAAGACAATGGAACAGGAGAATCTGAAGGAGATGAGGTTCAGGTTGGATTTTGAAGGTTCAAAAGTTTTAATAAATATCTAATGGGGGGAAATTATGAATAAAACCTTGACTCTTGCTACTACTTTTGAGGAAAGGCTTTCTAACCAGAACCTTTACTGAATCCTATCTGGAAGATATGAAAGAGATAGTCGATAAGCTCTCCGTCGAGAAAATCGACAGGATAATCGAGCTTCTTTTTTCAGCCTGGGAAAAGGGAAGAACTATCTTCGTTATGGGGAATGGCGGTTCCGCCTCAACTGCTACTCATTTTGCTTGCGACCTGTCTAAATGCACCACTGTAGAGGGGAAGAAAAGGTTCCGGGTCATCTGTTTAAATGAAAATATCCCGCTGATGAGCGCTCTAATAAATGACAACGGCTTTGACAATCTTTTCTCTGAACAGCTCAAAAATCTAATACAGAAAAAAGATTTTCTGGTAGCCTTTTCAGTTCACGGGGGGTCTGGCAAAGACAAAGCCGGGTTATGGTCTCAGAATTTACTTAAAGCTATGCTCCTGGCTAAGGAGGAATATCAGGCAACTTTAATCGGATTCTCCGGGTTTGAGGGAGGAGCGATGAAAGAGGTTGCAGATGAATGTTTGGTGATACCCGCTAATTCCACACCGCAGGTGGAATCGTTTCATCTGGCTATGGAACATCTTATCTGCAACTGTTTAAGAAAAAAGATAGAGGATTATGAACCGGGCAGTATTTTTAGATAGAGATGGGGTTATAAACCGGATAGTCTATCATTCGGATATGGGGGTTTTAGATACCCCTTTTCATCCCTCTCAATTCAAGCTTTTGCCCGGAGTTGAAAAAGCTTTAAGGAAGATAAATAGACTCGGTTTCAAAACTATAATAATATCCAACCAGCCTGGTGTTGCCAAAAAGCATATGAGCCTGGAAAATTTTCACCAGATAGATTTAAAAATGAGAAAAGAATTAGCTGAAAAGAAAGTGTTTTTGGATGCAGTCTATTATTGCCTGCATCATCCTCAGGGGGTCGATAAAAGGTTTAAGAAAATTTGCAGTTGCCGTAAGCCTAAATCCGGCTTAATCCTTAAAGCCGCGAAAGAGCAAAAAATTGATCTTGAAAACTCCTATATGATAGGTGATAGCCTTACTGATATCCAGGCCGGTGGAAAAGCAGGCTGTACAACTTTTCTATTAGGTAATCACAAATGTGACCTGTGTAAATTTATGGAAGAAAAAAATGCTAAGCCGGATTTCATCGTCAAAAACCTTTATCAGGCAGCTAAGTTTATAGAAAAAATGGTCCAAAATAATAACTCATAGGATAGGAAGGGGGAAAAAATGGAACTTTACATCGACACTGCCAATATCCAGGAGATCAAAGAGGCGTTAAGCTGGGGCTGTATCTCCGGCGCAACCACCAATCCCAAGATTATGTCCAATGAAAAAGGTGGATATAGTTTCAAACAGAAGATTCTGGAGATTGTGGAGTTAGTTAAAAACCCGGTAAGCGTGGAAGTAACCGAAGAGGATTTTCAAGGTATGGTAGATGAAGCAAAAATCTATGCCTCCTGGGATGAAAAGATCGTCATCAAAATACCGATGGGGATTGAAGGTTTAAAAGCTGTAACTCAACTGGAAAGATCTGAAGGGGTAAGGACGAATGTCACTGCGATTATGTCTACTAATCAGGCTATCTTAACTGCTCTATCCGGAGCATCTTATGCCAGCATCTTCTATGGAAGGGTCTCGGATATGGGGTACGATCCAGCGGAAGTTATAAAGGATACTTCCAGACTTTTTAATGAGTTTAATATTAAAACCAAACTGATTGTGGGAAGTATCCGCTCCATGTTAGATGTCAACAAAGCCTTTTTTGCCGGAGCAGACATAGTAACAGTTCCTTTCCCCATTTTGAAGAAGATGACGCAGAATCCAAAGACTGAGGAGACTGTAAAAGAGTTCAACTCAATTTGGAGAGAGATGAAAGAAAAGGGATTAATTAAATTAGATGAGGAGATCCCTTCCAGAACCTTAACCTTTACCCTGGCAAAAGAGGCATGAAAATAGCTTTTATCGGACAGAAGGGGATACCTGCTACTTATGGAGGAGTAGAAGATTTTACTGAAAAAGTAGCGCTCAGACTCTCAAAAAAAGGGCACCAGGTAACAGTCTATTGCCGACCCTATTACACTCAAATCGAAGGGGAGTATAAAGGGGTAGCTCTGAAGAAAATAAAAAGTATTAAAACCAAGCACTTGGATGCAATCTCTCATACTCTATTCTCAAGTCTGGATACGCTTTTTAAGGATTATGACCTGATAAATTATCAGGGGATAGGACCTTCTTCTTTATCTTTCCTTCCAAGACTAAATAGTAAAACTAAAGTAGTGGTGACGATCCATAGCTTAGACTGGAAAAGGAAAAAATGGGGTCCCTTGGCTAAAACCCTTTTGAGAGTAGCCGAGTATCCCTCTGTCTTTTTCCCGCATAGGGTAGCCACAGTCTCTCAGGAGTTGAAAAGTTACCTGGAGAAAAGATTCAGAAGGGAAATTTTTAAATTTACACCCGGGATCGACCCTCCGAATTATAGAGAGCCCCAGAGGATTAAAAGGTTTGGCCTGGAAAAGGAGAAGTTCATTCTTTTTTTAGGAAGATTAGTCCCGGAAAAAGGATGCCAGTATCTTTTAGAAGCTTTTAAGTATTTAGATACTGATTACAAGCTTTTCATAGCTGGAAACGGATTTTTCTCAGAGGATTACCTGAAAAAACTTCACCAGTATAAAAGCGAGCGGATTATTTTCGGCGGTTTTGTAGAAAAAGAGGTTTTAGAGGAGCTTTTCTCCAATGCTTACCTGTATCTCCTTCCTTCGGAAATCGAAGGGGTTCCTCAGTCTTTACTTCAGGCTTTAAGCTACGGCAGATGCGTCTTAGCCAGCGATATTCCTGAGAACAAGGAGGCTATGGGTAAATGGGGTTTCTATTTCAGAAACAAAGATGTAAAAGATTTAAGAGAGAATTTAACCTCTCTTTTAAGCGATAAAGAATTAGTGCTCAATGGAGGAAATCAAAGGAGCAGTTACGTCAGATCAAGATTCTCCTGGGACAGAACCGCAGAGGACTTAGAGAAACTTTTCATCCAGTGTCTGGAAAAGTGCTAAAAGGAAAAATAATATGAAGAAAATTTTTATTCCTACAAATGGACCAGAAGATTGGAGGAAATTTTTAGCTGATCCCAATAAACACTGGAAACCAGGTTATTCAGCTCATGAACTGGCACGCTGTTGGGAAGAGACAGATGATTTCCCTGAGTCGGTGCGGAGAGTATTTAAAGATTCTGGAATAGATTTATTTCAAGATGTAAAATTATTGTTGGCTTTTCCTGAATACAAGGTAGAATTACCACCAACTGGAGGACACCCCTCACAAAATGATATTTTCATTTTGGCAAAAGGAAATTGTCAATTAATCTCTATAGCTGTAGAAGGAAAGGTGTCAGAAGGTTTTGGTGAAACTATAGCTGAGTGGAGAGTAAGCAATAAAGAAGGAAAACAAGAAAGATTGAAGTTTTTGCTCAGCAAATTACAATTGAGTGAAGATAATATTCTTCATGTTCGTTATCAACTTCTACATAGAATAGCTTCAGCCATAATTGAAGCAGAAAAGTTTGGGGCAAAAAATGCTTTAATGTTAGTTCACTCTTTTAGTCAAAACGATGAGGGGTTTGATCATTATCGGCAATTTTCAAAACTATTCAATTCGGATGGTAAAATAAATTCTTTAGTATTTGCAAAAAATATAAGAGGAATAGACTTATATCTTGGCTGGGTTAAAGAAGTGTGAAGATAAAGGGTTTTATTAAATTTCTTTATAGGAAGATGAGAAAGAGATTAATTTTTCTATTCTTTTTACTACTAACTATCCCCTATCTGCCAATCAGAGCCGGTCAGATGGAGACTTTGCCGGTCGGGGATAAAAGCTATAGCTGGATATACGATTTCATAGAAAAACTCTACCTCCGGGGTTATTTGAAAGAGATCCATATAGGGACCAAACCTTATTATCGGGGTGAGATTGCTTCTGCATTGCTTAATTTAAAAACAAAGATAGAAAAAGAGAGTCTTCAACTAAACCCTTTTGAAAAATATGTTTTTTCAGAGTTAGAAACAGAATTTGAGCCGGAGATGAAAAGCTTAGGTGATAAAAACAGATTAAAATGGGGGATAGATTTTCTGGAGAACAGCAATCTTACTTCCAACCACAAATCTATCTTCTATGAATCTTTTCTACCCTATCTCCAGGCAGATATGGGAGACAAATTCTCCTTAATCTGTCGTTACAGCATTGATGAAAATTTAGCTAAAGATTCCACTTATACTGGAAAGGTCTGGAAAGGTTTTGCCGGGGATGCGGTTCAAGCTTATCTTTCCTTTAAGTTACCCTGGTTTAATTTATTTCTGGGCAGAGAAAATCTTTCCTGGGGACAAAACTTGATATTATCTCCTTCCTCACCACCTATGGATATGCTGAAGCTTGAAGGAAAATGGGGCTTTTTAAAGGCAACCTCCTTTTTTGCTCAACTCGACCCTGTGGAAATAACTGATAGCACCGGCACGAGCGAGATTCGAAGATACCTGTCAGCCCACAGATTAAGTTTTAAGATAAAAGAGTTTTTGCAAGTCGGCTTTTCGGAGACGGTTATCTACGGAGGTAAGAACAGATGGTTTGAGCTTTATTATCTTAATCCCTTATTATGGTTTCACGGTTCTCAATTGAATGAGGGCGAAGATGACAATACCTTTATAGGATTTGATTTCAATTTTACCCCATTAAAAAAATTTATACTTTATGGAGAGCTTTTGATAGATGATTTTCAGATAGAGAATAAAAGCGCCTCAGACAAAGAGCCGAACGAGCTCGGATATTCCATTGGCTTAAAAGCTGGCGACCTTTTAGGCTTGAACGGTTCTGAGTTCAACTTTGAATACTTGAGGGTAAACAACTGGACCTATAACCAGAAATATCCCTGGAATAGATACCTCTTCAAAAATAAGACGATTGGAAACCCCTTGGGTCCGGACGCAGACAATCTTTTCATCTTAATTGGAGGTTATCTCAGAAAAGGGTTGGAAGCCAGACTTTCTTATGAGTTAACCCATAAAGGGGAAGGAAAAATTACTTCTGTATGGTACGAGCCCTGGCTTTATGTAGAAGATTACCGGGAAAAATTCCCCAGCGGGATTGTGGAGAGGACTGATGATTTCCAGCTTTCCCTTACTTATCATTACAGAAATTTGCTCAAGGCAACCCTTGCCGGTGAGTTTGTCAAAATTTCAAATAGTAATAATATCTCAGGATCAGACGATAATCAAACGGGACTCTCGCTTTTCATCCATTATCATTTTGTAAGAAGATAGGGGGCAATATGATAAAGGAAAACGAATTTTTTTATAAAAGACTACATTTCTTGACAGACCTTTTTCTCACCATCCTGGCTTTATATTTATCCTTATATCTGGGTAGCCAAGACCAGTACCTGGAAAATATCTTTGTCCAGGAACTCTTACTTTTTATCCTTCCGGTCTGGAGTTTCTTTTTCTTAACTGATAAAACCGCCTATAAATATCGCCAGACCAGCTTAGCCCGGATATTTAAAAACCTTCTTTCTCCATATTTAAAAAGCTTTACCCTCTTTATCCTGCTTCTTTTTATCTCAAATTCTCTGAACCAGAATTTTAAAATTACAGCTTTATTCTTTGGGTTCAATCTATTATTCCTGTCCTCTATAAGAGGAGGAATCAAGCTTTTCTTAAAGATAAGAAATTCCAATGGAAATCATCTAAAGTATGTCTTGCTAATTGGAACCGGTAGCCTGGCTCAGGACTTTATTCAGAAAGTAAAAGAGAATAAGGACTGGAGAGTTAAAATCTCAGGTCTTTTAGACTGGGAGGAGTCTAAAAAAGGAAAGTTAATTTCCGGGATAAAGGTAATTGGTACTCTGGCAGACCTGCCTCAGATTATAAAAAACTCTCATTTAGATTATATAGTCTATGCAGTTCCCAAAAGGTTTTTGAATACAATCGAGGATAGCCTTTCCATCTGCGAGAAGATGGGTGTTTCAACCTGTATCTCAGCAGATTATTTCCCTAAAAGTTCTGCTAATCAGAAACTCTTAACCCTTGAGGATAAACCATTTATTCTGAACAAACCTGCTCCAGGAAAAGATGAGATGATTTTAGCTAAAGAATTTTTAGACCGAATTTTATCTTTCGTCTTTATAGCTTTATTCTCTCCTCTTTTTCTTTTAACTGCTCTTTTGGTGAAATTAAGCTCAAAAGGTCCTGTTCTCTTCAAGCAGCAAAGAGTGGGATTAAACGGCAGAAAGTTCACTTTATATAAATTCAGGACTATGGTGAAGAATGCAGAACAGCTTCAAAAAACTCTCTTGGATAAAAACGAGATGGATGGTCCTGTTTTCAAGATAAAAGAAGACCCCCGGATCACCAGACTGGGCAAAACCTTAAGAAGAACCAGCCTGGATGAACTACCTCAGCTTTTTAATGTGCTTTTAGGCGATATGTCTTTAGTTGGTCCCCGACCACCGCTGCCAGAGGAGGTAATCCAGTACGACCTGTATCATAGAAAAAGACTTTGTGTAAAGCCTGGTTTAACCTGTCTCTGGCAGGTAAATGGCAGAAACAAGCTAAACTTTGAGAAATGGATGGAGCTGGACTTAGAGTATATTGACAACTGGTCTTTGCTTTTAGATTTCAAGATTTTACTCAAGACCATCCCGGCAGTTCTTTCTGGAAGTGGAGTTTAAAATATAAAGAGACTTTCATGTGACCGTCGTCCGCCTCAGGTGGACTGACCCGACGAAAAAAGTAGGGAGTGTAAACCTTCAGGTTTACCAGTTTATTTCCGATATTAAAAAAGAAGTAGGTTTTATCGAAAAACATCTATTTAGAAGGAGTAATTAAAATGAAAAAGGGGAGAATAATACTTTGTTCTTTGTTGGTTCTTTCTGCAGCCTGGTTAAGCTTATCATATGCATATGATAATTCAGGATATGGTGCCAGAGCTACAGGTTTAGGGGCTTTTGTAGGACTGGCAGATGACCCCAGTGCTATTTTCTATAACCCAGCAGGGATTTCCCAGATAGATAATCCCCAGATCTATTTTATGTATGACAGGAGGTCAAAATTTACTTTCGCAGAGAGTGAAAACCCATACCTTTTATCCGGAGTTGGGGTTTATCCTTTAAACCAGAAAATAAGAGTTTTTATGGGTGGAAGCCAGAAAGGTTCTTGGGCAGATCCTACTAACATTGTTACTAATAACCAGGGAATTATCGGAGTTTCCGGATGGGTTATTCCTGACCTCTCCCTGGGAATTAATGGAAAATTTCTCTACAATTCAAATTATGGCAAGAAAAAAGGGGCTGACTTCGATTTGGGTCTATTTTACAGAGTCTCCCCGAAGTTCTCTTTCGGAATTGCTTTAGAGAATGCATTAGCCACAGAGATGATCCCGGAAAACTCTGACACCTTAGGATATGCAGTCAGGGAGGGAAAATTGGGTTTAGCTTATCATCTTGACCTGGAAAGACATTCAACCATCTTAGCTTGGGATTTAAAGGTAAAAAATTCAACTAAGCCGGAGAGCAAAACCTATACTTTGACCTCCCTTGGGATTGAAGAATGGATTTTGACTGGAAATGATTTGAGCTTTGGGTTAAGGGGTGGGTATACCGTTGGAAAAGAGTATGAGCAGGACTTAAGCCAGCCCAGTGCTGGATTATCCATCAAATATAAAGGCGAAAGCCAAACCTTCCAGTTAGATTACAGCTTCCAGAAATATCCTTATAAAAGCGATGAAGGACTGACTGGTGACCACCGGCTCTCCTTCTCCATACTATTCGGAGGTACAGGCAAGAAAAAACAAGAATATGATTTTAGCCAGAAAGATATTTACGAAAGAGTTCCTGAACAAATAATTTTCCCAGAAAAGAAAGCAGAAGAGAAAAAACCTATCGCTGTTCCTACGGGCATTCAGACCTTTAATCTCACCTCTTCAGTTGAGGAGCTATCTTCTGGCAGGAATCGCACCCTGATGTTTATGCTAAAACCGGAGTTCGAAGAGCAGATAGATTCCTGGAAACTTTATGTCTGCCAGGATAAGCCCTCTGGATTTGAGACTGACCAATTAAAACCAGTCCTGTTAAAAATTGTAGATGGAAAAGGCCTACCCTCTTCCGGCATCATCTGGGATTGCAGATATAACGGAAAAACACTCAAAAAAGGAACCTACTATTATGCTATGGAATTAGTTGATACCAATGGTCAGAAATGGTATTCCCCCTGGAAAACCTTTAAGCTGAAATAAACCGTAGGGGCGAAACTGCGTGTTCGCCCTAAACGTTGGGGCAGGACATCGTCCTGCCCTTTTTTATTTATAGACATTAGGTTATCGTAGAGGGTTATGGTATACCGTGTTCCTCCCTTCAGGTAATCCCACCTTGCACGCAAGGTGGGACAATTAGATGTAGGATCTGCTCAGTCAGTATGTAGTTAACCCATATCCGCCCTTCGAGTACCTCAGGGTGGTGACAGTTCGATTTCTCTCACTGTCCCTGAGCACACTCGAAGGGAGTAAAGTCGAACTAAAGGACTGGTTGACAACCTGTTTTTATTTTTTTTGTCAAGCAGACTTTGCCATGCTTGACCTACATATTGTCCGATAAGTTTTTTTTCGTCGGGCATGAAATCCGACGCTACACCACGAAAAAATTCCATTTTCCCTTGACAACCCCCAAACTATCCCTATTTTATTACCCATCATAAATTTTGTTATTTTGTTTTTGTATTTTAAATTCAGACTTTGTGATTGAGAGATGGTGAGATTAGTAGTAGGATTAGGAAATCCGGGTAGAAGGTATCAGAAGACTAGGCATAACTTAGGCTACCGGGTAGTTGACCTTTTAAGCGAGAAATATAAAAAGGGCTTCAAGGCAGGAAAGGGGGAATACCTTTACTGTCAGCTAAAAATTGAAGGTAAAGAGGTCTATCTTTTAAAACCTCTTACCTTTATGAACGACAGCGGTCAGGCGGTTTTTGACTCCCTGAGTTTTTTTAACTTGACTCCGTCTGATCTTTTTGTTATATGTGATGATATAAATCTCCCCTTAGGTAAGCTAAGGCTAAGAGAGAAAGGAAGTGATGGAGGACATAAAGGCTTAAGCTCAATTATCTATCATCTGGTCTCGGAGGAGTTCCCCAGACTGAGACTGGGAATAGGTCCTCTTCCAGAGGATGAAGTATTAGAGAACTTTGTTCTAAAAAAGTTCAAAAAAGAAGAGGAAAAAAGCGTAGAAGAGATGATTTGTAAGGGGGCTTTAGCCGTTGAGAGTTCGATTATATTCGGATTAAAAGAAAGTATGAACCGATTAAATATGTAAGGAGGTGAGTTTTGAAGAAATACGAGACTGTTTTTATCCTGGACCCGGGATTAGATGAGATCACCTGGGATAAAGAGGTAAAAAAACTTGAGGAGCTGATAGAAAACAATAAAGGTAAAATCATCCAGACCCAGCGCTGGGGATTGAGGAAACTATCCTACCACATAAAGAAAAAAAACGAGGGATATTACGTTTTAATCCAGTTTGAAGCTCCTGTAAGCCTGATCCGGGAACTTGACCGGTATTATAAACTGAACGAGAGCTGTCTTAGGTTCCTGAATGTTGTCCTGGAGGAGAAAAAAACTGTTCTGGAAAAAGATAAAGAGATTTCCCCTGTGGGTGGAAGTAAAGAGAAGGTGTAAATCTAAGTTGAAAAAATGAGGATATAAGGAGGATTCGATGTCCAATACCAGGCTGCCCCATCTGAACCGGGTTTTGATCGTGGGAAACCTGACCAAGGACCCGGAATTGCGTTACACTTCGACTGGCGTTCCCGTGGCAAATTTCAGAATAGCTTCCAATAAGAAATACAAGGACAACCTGGGGGAAAACAAGGAGGATGTCTGCTTTATTGGGGTAGTGGCTTGGCAGAAATTAGCTGAAAGCTGTACCAAATTTTTAAAAAAAGGGAGCGCAGTCTTAGTCGAAGGAGAACTGCGGAGCAGATTCAAAGAAAATGATGATGGTAGCAAAAGAAATTTAATCGAGATAAGAGCCTTCCAGATACAGTTTTTAGACAAAAAGACTGAAACTGTCCCGGTGGAGGAAACCAGCCTTTTTGATTTAAAATTTTCTGGAGAGGAAAACATCTCAGACTTAAGGAGCTCAATTGAGAATTTATAAAAAGGAGGATAAAATTAAAACTATGTTAGATGATCTGGAAAGAAGGAAAAAAAAGGTCTGTCGTTTCTGCGAGGATAAATTGAAGGTCATTGATTATAAAGACGAAAAGCTGCTTAGAAGATTTATCACTGACCGGGGGAAGATAATCCCCAGGCGAATCACTGGCAACTGTGCCAGCCATCAAAGGGAGATAACCCACGCCATAAAGCGAGCCCGGCATATAGCTCTGCTCCCCTTCACCACCGAGACCTATAGATAAGATAAAGATGCAGAGGAGAAAATGAAGATAATCTTAAAAGAGGATTTAAAGGATTTGGGAAAATGCGGTGAGGTAATCCAGGTCAAAGATGGTTATGCCCGGAATTACCTTTTCCCCAAGAACTTAGCCATACCTGCTACTAAAGGAAACCTCAGGTCGATAAATGAGGTCACCCGTCAGAAGAAGATCCGGGACGATAAAAAGATAAAAGGGGATGAGAAGCTAAAAGCTGATTTGGAGAAGATTTCCATCACGGCTGAGGTCAGGGTGGGAGAAGAGGATCGGATCTTCGGCTCCGTAACCTCTCAGGATATAGCCGGGCTTTTAAAAGAGAAGGGTTTTGAGGTTGACAAACGAAAAATAGAGCTGGATGAACCGATCAAAGCCCTGGGAGTTTACACCATCCCGGTAAAAATTCATGGAGAGCTCGTAGCTAATTTAAAATTGTGGGTGGTCAAGAAAAGCGAGGAGTAGCCTTTATCCAGCTTTTCCGGAGGAAAAGATAGTTTAAAACAGGATGCAGGGCCAAAGTCGTTATGAAAGAAGTAAAGATAAATGGCATAGCCTTAGATGTTACTACCAATTCGCCGGTGGTGATCCTGGCCCCCTTGGATTCAGACCAGCTTCTCCTTCCCATCTGGATAGGACACTATGAAGCCTGGGCTATCGGTATGGAGCTTTCTGGTCTTTCCTCCAAAAGACCCTTGACCCACGACCTTTTGAAGTCTGCGATTGAATCCCTAGGTGGTAAAGTCCTGAAGGTGGAGGTAACTGAACTGGTCAATCAAACCTTTTATGCTAAAATCTATGTAGAGCTTAATGGCTCAGTTAAGGAGATCGATGCCAGGCCTTCAGACTCTATCGCCTTAGCCTTAAAAGCAGGGGCAAAAATCTATGTGGCAGATGAATTGTTTGAGATAAAAAAAGGTGACGGTAAAACTCCTGGAGCAACTGATGCAGAATCTTTAAGAGAGAGATTGAGAAAGATAAACCCGGAGGATTTCGGGAGATATACCCTTTAAATCTTCAGCTTTATTTTTATAGACTCATAAAGTCCTTCTTTATGAAACCAACTCAAGTAAAATTCGCACAGTTGAAAAAAAACCTTAAAAAGATGGGAAAAGTTCTCATTGCCTTTTCCGGAGGGGTGGATTCTTCCTTCCTTTTAAAAGTCGCTCTGGATACCTTAGGAAAAGAAAACATCTTAGCAGTAACTGCTGATTCAGAGACTTACCCAAAAAGCGAGCTTGAAGATGCTTCCAGATTGGCTGAGGATTTAGGTTTGAACGGAAAACATAGAATTATAAAAACCTCAGAGCTTAAGCTTAAAAAATTCTCGGAAAATCCACCAGACCGGTGTTATTATTGTAAATCCGAGCTTTTCTCAAAATTAAAAAAGATCGCTCAAAAAAATAAAATCTCTTATGTGTTAGACGGCTCCAACTATTCAGACCAGACCGATTTCAGGCCCGGCAGAAAAGCTATTTTCAAGTTAGGAGTCAAAAGCCCTCTTCTTGAATCCGGGCTTAACAAAAAGGAAATAAGAGCCCTTTCTAAAAAACTTAAGCTTCCCACCTGGAACAAACCAGCATTAGCCTGTTTATCCTCCAGGATTCCTTATGGGGAGAAAATAACCCTTAAAAAACTGAACCGGATAGAAAAAGCTGAAAGCTTCTTAAAAAGTATGGGGTTTAGCCAGCTCAGGGTTAGAGATCACAATGATATTGCCCGGATCGAATTAAAGCCAGAAGAGCTTAAAAAGTTAGTAGGTAAAAATTTAAGAAAAAAAATATATGATAAATTCAGAGGTTTAGGTTTTACCTATATTACATTAGACCTTTTAGGATATAGAACCGGAAGTATGAATGAAATTCTGTCCACAGTCCGCCAAAAGGCGGACAAATCCGGAAAGAGGAGATAAAAGTTTGGAGGAGAAAGATAAAAGAATTGCTCTAAAGATATATTATGAGGGTAAATGCAAAGAGGTTACCTTTGAGGAGCTATGTTTATCCAATAACTTAGCCCAGGAAGCATTGGTAACCCTTCTGATTAAAAAGAAGATTATCGAACCCAAAGAGCTTATGGAGATGATGGAGAAAATTAGAAAAGAAAGATATAAAAATTCAGAGGAGAAGTCCGAATTGGGATCCTCCTCTGGTGGTAAAGAGTAAGTATGGCAGAAGTCGATAATCCGCCAAAGGCGGATACGATACCTACGCCGGACTTGACTCCCCGCAGGGAAGCCTTGACCTGGATTTCACATCCTTTAAAGAAGAATAAGAGGAATACCCTTTTAGTTACTCTTTTTCTTGTTCTGGCACCGACAATAGTATTTTTCTCAACTCAAAGCCTGTTTTTTCTTTTACTTTCATTTTTGATCTTACTGGGCTCACTTTCCTCCTTTTTCTTACCTACGAGCTATGAGCTATCACAGGAAAAGATTAGGGTGAAATTCTTTTTTAATACTAAAGAAATGGAATGGAAAAAATACCGCAGTTTTTATGTGGATAAAAATGGGATTTTACTTTCACCTTTTGAAAAACCCTCGCGTTTAGAAAATTTTCGCGGCATGTATATTAGGTTTAATCAAAATAAAGAAGAAGTGGTAAATTTTCTTAAAGAAAGGATAAAAAGCTAAAATGCCATTCAGACTGCCCTTCTCCTCGGAACCTAAAGGAGCAGGAAAAGAGGAAAAAGAGCTTACTCCTGAACAACAGGAGATCTTAGACAAGATTGCTAAAAAGGTAGTCTTGTGGAAGATGTCTGTTCCGGCAATACTGTTTCTGGAATCAGTCAAACCTTTGAATTACATCGGCTCCCAGATGATGGTCTTCTTCGAGCCTTTTGTGCAGACCCTTTTCTCCTGGAAGGACTATGACGAGTTCAGGAAAATGATGGAAGAAAGGGAGAATACAGAAAGACTTTTACAGACAATAGAGAAATTCGACGCTGAAGCCTTTACCAGAGAGAAAGAGGATAAAAAAAGAAGAAAAGAGGAGAGAAAGAAGAAAGGCAGAAGAACTTTGTGGCAGGTAATTACCGGAAGAGACTAATTTTGGAGTGCATCCAAATGGATGCCAAAACGTAGCGTCCCGCATTTATGCGGGACGAAAAAAAGAACGTCCTATGAAGCAAACTCAATATAGAATTGGCAAAAACTGTATTTACTGCTGTACTCCTATTGTAGGTGAGCTAAAAACGAATGACCATATTTTATCTAAGTCCTTGGGCGGAGTATTCACAATTTCTGCTTGCAAGGAACATAATCAATTATTGGGTTCCACTGTTGAAAATTGGATAAGTGTAGATTATTGGATTAATTTGGCAAAAAATAATTTAAAACTTAGGAATTTTAAATTAAATCCAAATTTCAAATTTAGTGCTAAGTCAAGTGAATATAAGACTCTGAAATTGCCCAATGGAAAAGAAAAGCTAATAGCTCCATACACAGATAAAACTATTTGGAGAATAATTGCCAAGTATTTCTATGGCCATTTAGCATTCCTTATAGGTGATGACATTTTTAAAGAGGAGTTTCACACCTTGCGTGATTATATTTTGGGGCGTACCATAACAAATATAAATGAGGAAGAATATCTAGTCCGCTGCGTAAAAAAAGAAAACGAGACACATAAAGAAGATTGGAATATAATAAGGTGTGATTATAGCCATACACCTTGTGATGCAGTTCATATTATTGAATTCGACCAAGCAATGCTATCTCTTTTAATAACATTTTATCTTTTTCGTTCTTATGTATTTCTTTGTGGAATAGTATACACCGTTCCGAATAAAGTAAGATGCAAATTGCCTATGAGAATTTTATATGATTTAAGGAACAGAGATGTTCTTATTGGAGAATTATCAAAAGATAAAAAGGAGTGGACTTATAAATCTATCAATAAATCAAGGAAATATTGCTGAGTCAATACGAGAGTTTCTCGAGTGAGGGCCAAAATTATGCGATATATTAAATATTTATATTTAATTTCTTTTTTATTTTTAGCTTGCGCGAGCAATAATCAAGCACTACAAAAAGAATTAGAAAAACAAGATAAACAAGAATTAGAAAAGCAAATTAAACAAGAAAAATTGCAAAAATTCTTTAATGAATTAGATAGCTATAAAAATGTAATGACTTATGATGATGCACTTTTAAAGTGGGGTGAACCGACTTCTAATGTTGAAGGTAAAGAAACTTACATTGTAATTTGGCGTAATGAAAAAAAAGGAGAGATAACAATTGCAGGGCCTCAAGGTACAACATTTACAAAACAGGTGATTAAGGGTTCGGAATTGAGACTTATGTTTGATAAGGCAACTAATAAAATGATAAAATGGGAATTTAAAGAATTGTAGGTTAAGCATCGCCCGTAGGGGGTGCTTGACAAAAAATTAAAAATGTCGATCAATATTTTCGGGTATGCTCGACATACAAATATGAAATGTAGGGACAGGGCTTGTCCCTGTCCGAATCGATTGCGGACAGCCACACGGTTCGACAAACTCACCGTCCTGAGCAAAGTCGAAGGAAGGGCTGTCCCTACGAAAAACAAAAGATAAATTGATACTGCTATAAAGGAGTTCTATGAAAGATCTAAAACCTGAAGATATCAATGTAATCGTCGCTACAGACTGCGGAAGCACCACTACCAAAGCGATCTTGATTGAGAAAAGAGGAAATGAATACCGCCTGATCGTGAGAGGTGAAGCCCCTACCACAGTTGAATTTCCTTTTGAGGATGTAACTATGGGAGTATTAAATGCCGTAGCTGAGGTGGAGGAGCTTTCTGGAAGAAAGATTCTGGATGAGAAAGGCAGGATTATTTCACCGGCTAAGGGAAACGTAGGTACCGACATCTATGTATCAACTTCAAGTGCTGGTGGCGGCTTGCAGATGATGGTCGCCGGAGTGGTAAGAAGTATGACCGCAGAAAGTGCTGAAAGAGCCGCCTTAGGAGCAGGTGCCATTGTGATGGATGTTATCGCCTCCAATGATAAAAGGCTTCCTCATCAGCAGATTCAGAGGATCAGACATTTAAGACCGGATATGATTTTATTATCCGGAGGAATAGATGGGGGAACCACTACCCATGTGGTAGAATTAGCTGAGTTACTCTCTGCTGCAGACCCAAAACCGAGATTAGGTATCGGTTACCAGCTACCGGTTATCTATGCCGGAAACATAAATGCGCGTGAGGCAATAAAAAATACCCTTTTAGATAAAGTGGATTTAACCATAGTGGACAATATAAGACCAGTTTTAGAGAGGGAAAACCTCTTCCCTGCCCGTGAGAAAATCCACGACCTTTTTATGGAGCATGTGATGGCTCAGGCGCCCGGTTATAAAAAACTTATGACCTGGACCGATGCTCCGATTATGCCCACTCCAGGCGCAGTTGGTCTGATTATGAAAAAGATCGCAGATGAAGAAGGAATTGAGGTGGTGGGTGTAGACATAGGTGGAGCAACTACTGATATCTTTTCCGTATTTCAAACCATCTTCAACCGGACCGTCAGCGCTAATCTGGGGATGAGCTATTCTGTATCCAATGTTTTTGCTGAAGCGGGATTGAGTAATGTGATGAGATGGGTCCCCTTTCATATGGATGAAAGAGATTTGAGAAACCGGGTCAAAAATAAGATGATTAGACCAACTACTATACCACAAACCTTAGAGGAGTTAATCTTTGAGCAGGCAATTGCTAAAGAGGCTTTAAGGCTTGCCTTTATCCAGCATAAATCTTTTGCCACAGTTTTAAAAGGGATTCAACAGCAGAGAACCATAGCAGATGCCTTTGACCAGACCGCAGGTGGCCTGACACTGGTTAATATGATGACCTTGAATATGCTCATTGGTTCAGGCGGGGTTTTATCCCATGCTCCGAGAAGAAATCAAGCCGCATTAATGTTAATCGATGGATTTTTACCAGAGGGTACTACCAGATTAGCAGTTGACAGCATCTTTATGATGCCCCAGCTTGGAGTTTTATCCACTGTTCATACCAAAGCCGCAGTTGAAGTCTTCAATAAAGACTGCTTAATTCACTTAGGGACTTGCATCGCACCAGTTGGGGAACTTAAGGTCACTTACAGCTCTACGACCCGTAGGGAAGAAAAGGATATCTTAAAATATAAATTTCAGATGCCGAATGGTGAAACCATTGAGGGTATTTTAAAATATGGTGAAATGAAAAAGTACCCCTTAGGCCTGGATGAAAAAGGAAACCCATTAAAAGCTAAGGCTACTTTGGAGCCGCTTAGAGGATTTGATGCTGGAGCAGGGAAAGGAACAAAAGTTGAAAAAGATATTTACGGTGGTGTAACTGGAATAATCTTAGATGGCAGAGGAAGACCTTTTGTTCTACCAACGGATGATAAAATCAGAGTTAAGAAACTAAAAGAGTGGATGATCGCATTAGGTATATATTCAAAGGAGATATTGGAAAGGCTGTAAACTGAGGAATACGGAGTATAAACCTTTAGGTTTATCTAAATGAATTTTCCTGTTTTGAATCTGATTGAGATGGTAAAGCTGAAGCTTTACACTCCAGTTTTTTCCCAAAAAATAATTTTTCTGAAATCTTAAAGGAGTTTTTATGGGACATGCATATACGCCGGGTTTAAAAGTAACTGAGAAGGTCTTAGTAACCAAGAAAAGGATTCTACCTTTGAAGGGCGAGGTCGTGGTAAAAGTTGGAGACAAGGTAAGCCCTGATACAGTGGTTGCCAGAACCAATCTCCCTGGAAATGTGGAGCCGATAAATATAGCAAATATTTTGGGACTTCCTCCAGAGGATGTGCCTGAGCATATGTTGAGAAAAGAAGGGGAAAAAGTTAAAGAAAATGAAGTGATTGCCAAAAGCAAATCTTTCTTCGGGTTTTTCTCCTCAGAGTGCCGGTCCAAAGCTGAGGGCACAGTTGAAAGTGTTTCCTCCATTACTGGACAGGTTTTGATTCGCGGAAACCCAATTCCAGTGGAGATAAAAGCCTATTTAGAGGGCGAGGTTGTCGAAGTCTTCCCAAAAGAGGGAGTTTCGGTTAGTACCTGGGGCTCTTTTATCCAGGGTATCTTCGGTATTGGTGGTGAGACCCATGGAGAGATAAAAATTGTAACCAAAGATAATACTGAAATCTTAACTGATACACTCATAGATAAAGAATGTGCTGGAAAGGTGATTGTGGGCGGAAGCCTGGTCACCAGCCTGGCAATAAAGAAAGCTGTTTCATCTGGAGTAAAGGGGATCGTGGTAGGGGGGTTTGATGATAAAGATCTAAGGGAATTTTTAGGGTATGATTTAGGAGTAGCCATAACCGGCTCAGAGGAGCTGGGCATAACCCTGGTAGTAACCGAAGGTTTTGGGCAGATAAATATGGCAGAGAGAACCTTTAACTTGCTTAAATCCAAACAGGGAAAAAAGGCTTGTATAAACGGAGCCACCCAGATAAGAGCTGGGGTAATCAGACCTGAGGTGGTAATACCTTATACTGATGATATTCATAGAAAGATCGAAACTGAAGCCTTTGAAAATATCGGCCTGGACATCGGAAGCCCCATCCGGGTAATTCGACAACCCCATTTTGGCAGACTGGGTAAAGTTGTTAGTCTTCCTTCACCTTTGCAGAAACTTGAGTCCGAATCCTCTGCCCGGGTCTTGGAGGTTGAATTCGAGGATAAAACCAGAGCCATAATCCCCAGAGCTAATGTGGAGATGATAGAGGACTAGAAGTAGGGACAGAACACTGTTCTGTCCCTACAATATGTAATCTCGCCTTGTCCTCAAGTCCGAGAAATGGATCCACAGTAGAGGGATATTTGACCTCCCGTAGGCGGGGCTTCAAACCCCGCTAAATAAGTTTTCCAGAAAACTCTAAAAAATTCCTTGACTAAGTTAATCCTGTCTTATATAGTTAAAACTTAGAAAAAAGTAACCTTTTAACCGGAGGGGTGTCAAATGAAAAAAGCAATTATTTCGGTGCTTGCTCTTTTCTTATTGAGCACACCACAGATTTTTGCCTCTGGCAAAGCCAGACCGATTCAAAATGACCAGAAGGCAAAAGAGAAGATGGTCTTGTTAAAAGCCCGGGATGGGGCTTTAACAAAGTTAAAATCTCAAAGCAAATCGAAAATAGATGTTCGTTTTGACGAAAAGGGGATTCCTACATTTTTGAAGGGTGAGCTTTCTTTACCCGCTTCTGGGGATAAAAAAGATTTCGCTTTACAATTTCTGGATGGATACAAAGAACTGTTTCTCCTTAAAGATCCCAGAGCTGAACTAAAAGTAAAATCAGTACAAGAGGACAAAGCAGGGAACATACATATAAGATTTGATCAGGCTTATCAGGGTATTCCAGTTTGGGGTGCTCAGCTTTTAGTCCATTTGCATAAAGACGGGTACATAAAGTCTGTGAATGGTCGTTGGGAACCTACCCCGCAAATTGATGTTATACCAACTTTATCCAAGGAGAATGCTTTAAAGATTGCCAAGGACGACTTAAAAAATTTAGACAGTCTCTTAGAGAAGCCTGAAGTTGAGCTTTTGATTTTCCCCTGGCAAAACGAAACCCATTTAGCCTGGCAGGTAACTTTAATTCCTGACTTAGCCCACGACTGGAAATACTTTGTGGATGCGAAAACAGGAACTATTTTGTTAAAATATAATGACGTGAAAGACGATGGGTCTGTTACTGCCTTAGGAGTTATGCTAAACGGGAGCACGGTTAGTTTAAATGCTTATATAATAACGAACACAATTTATCTTATAGATGCTACTAAGTCGATGTATGTTCCGCCAATTGATAGCTTAAAAGGGATAATAGTCACACTTGACGACCATAATGATACTACTGGGACTATTCCGCCATCATACATTATTGACCCAAATTCAGATACTGTCTTCAATGACAACAATAATCTTAAAGCTGGAGTCAGTGCTCATTATTATGTTGGCAAGGTCTATGACTACTTTTATAACACCTTTGGCAGAAATAGTTGGGATGATAATGGAGGTAGATTAATAAATATAGTTCATTTTAGAGTCAATTACAATAATGCTTTTTGGAATGGCTCATGTATGGTTTTCGGAGACGGAGATAGCTTAGAATTCTTACCTTTCGCAGGAGCCTTAGATATAACTGCTCATGAATTAGGTCATGCTGTCACACAAGCAACGGCTGGTTTAATTTATTTGGGTGAATCGGGTGCTCTAAATGAGCACCTTTCAGATGTTTGGGGTGCAATGGTGGATAGAAAGAATTGGCTAATTGGTGAGGACATCACACTAATGAGCCCTGGATTCGGGAGAGACATGGCAGACCCACACCAAGGGCTTCCAACCGTCCCAAATCTTCCCTACGCTCAACCTGCCAATATGAGCGAATATGTTGATTATCCTTCTTATGAACCTTATGACAACGGTGGAGTTCATGTAAATATGGGAATTCCAAACAAGGCCTGTTATCTTTTAGCCACAGCTATAACCAGAGATACCACCGAGCAACTATACTACCAAGCATTGAATTATTATTTGTTTCCGACCTCAAGATTTGTTGACCTGAGACGGTATTTGCTTCAAGCGGCTGAAGACCTTTACTCCCTTTCCTCAAATTATAACCATATCATAAGTTCAATCGGGATGGCTTTCGACTCTGTGGGTGTAATTGATTTTTATAATTATGGCTTGGATATCCTTGCTTACGATGATGGAAATGCATACTACTATTTATATTCGGATGTCAATATCTCCCATGCGGTTAGATTTACACCACATGCCCCCTGTAGCTTATTGGCTATTATAGCCCAGTTTTACACAACCGGAAACAATTCATATCTTCACATCTGGAAAGATTCTCTGAGGTATGGAATTCCTGGAACTGAGTTGCTCAATTTGAATATAAACCGAACTATTACATCTCCAGATTGGGGATTAATAGACTTGACTGGCTTCAATTTACATTTTGATGAAGACTTTTATGTGGGATTCACTGCTACATCTCCTGATTCTTTTCTCTTATCTGACTCTTTGATGGATGTTAATCACTATACAGTTTATTATGATAGTGGCTCAGGTTGGTTTTGTGTAAATCCGCCGGGCGATTGGACAACGGTTCTTGGAGATCCTTTAATTCAAGCTATTGTTAAATATGACTCTTTGCCAACAGATGTAGATGAAGATGCTGTTACTCTTTTGCCAAGCACCTTCAATTTATATCAGAACTTTCCAAATCCTTTTAATCCTGAGACTGAAATCAGATATAATTTGCCAAAAGGCACTAATATCCAATTAACTGTATATAATCTCTTGGGGCAAAGGATTAGAACCTTGGTGAACGAATACCAAAATGCTGGACACAAATCTATCCACTGGGATGGTAAAGACGAGAAAGGAATAGAAGTTGCCAGCGGGATATATTTCTATCTCCTTAAAGGAGGGGAATATAAGCAAAGCAAAAAAATGATTCTGTTAAGATAGATCCCCCTCCAAAAGGACAAAACCAGAGCCATAATCCCCAGAGCAAATGTGGAAATGATCGAGGACTAACCGGATTTCTGGATTATAAAGTCTTCAAGGTTTGAGATTTCAACTTTATCAAACTGCAAACCCACGTTGAGGGCAACGTGGGTATACTTTTTGGGGAGTGTTAACCTTCAGGTTTACCATAAATAAAACTAAAGTTTTACACTCCAGTATAGAAATCGGTAATCCCGCCTTGCCCCCAAGGTGGGATATTTGACCTGCCGCCAGTGGAGTTCCAAGCTACGCTAAATAAGTTTTCCAGAAATATCTAAAAAATTCCTTGACTAAAAAAATTAATCCGATAAATTAGAAGGCGAGATGGAGAACCCTTAAGAGTCTGGAGGTTCTTTCTGACAAAAAGGATTGCTCAAAACAGAAGATCTACTTTGAAGATTTGGGCAATTGATATTTAATTTTAGCCGCTAATCCATTTTAGAAGATTAGTGGTTTTTGTTTTTAATATCTTAAGGATACTCGGTGAGAATAGTTAGAGCAATGAGCAAGAGAAATAAGAGGATAAACTGGAATTTAGTTTCACTCCTTTTTATTTTTAGCCTATCTATTTTAAGTCCCGCTTTTGCCCAAGAAGATACCCTTCCCCCCTCTTCACCCACAGATGTTATGGCTAAAGATACTCCGAATGATGCGGGAGGGAGTATCACCATAACCTGGAATAAATCTATGGATGATGGTGCTGGAAAAAATAACGTGACCGGATATTTGATTTATCGTTCTGAAGAGCGGGAGGGAGAATATAAAGAGATTGGACAGGTCGCCAAAGGAAGCAAAGAGTTCACTGACGGCAACACCAAAGATAAAATTAACTATTATTACAAGATAAAGGTTATAAATAAATCTGGTCTTTTTTCTTTTTCTGAACCCAGTCTAAGCGCTTTATCTAAAGCTCAATGGTTTTCTTCAGGGAGAAAAAATACTTTGATTGCTGCACTGATCCTGGGAGGGTTAATACTCTACTTTATAAGTCAGGCCAGAGCAGGAAAAGAGCTGTTCATTAGAAAAATTGCCGGCTTGGACGCGGTAGACGATGCGGTTGGTAGGGCCACGGAGATGGGTAAGAAGATCCTGTATATTCCCGGCACCCAGGATATGGATAATGTCCAGACCATCGCTGGAGTTACTATCCTAAGCCGGGTTGCCAAAATAACTGCAGAATATGAAACACCACTGGAGGTGCCGGTTTCCCGTTCCTTGGTAA
The DNA here is from genome assembly GCA_963713865.1 of uncultured candidate division Zixibacteria bacterium. Classification (GTDB taxonomy): domain Bacteria; phylum Zixibacteria; class MSB-5A5; order MSB-5A5; family RBG-16-43-9; genus CAZMZF01. Next base: position 587,396 of record OY970208.1, read on the forward strand.
TGATCACCTGTCGGGAAGTGGTCAAAGAAGCATATGCTTCTGCAGGCCGTCCGGATGCCTTTAAAGAGGATATGGTCCATTACCTGACCGATGATCAATTCGGCTATGCGGCTGGAATCGATGGCCTGATCTTGAGAGAGAAACCAGCTACCATCTTTTATCAAGGTGCTTTTTATGCAGAATCTTTAATTATGGCTGAAACCGGAAACTCCATTGGAGCGATTCAAATTGCCGGAACCGCTATGCCAGCTCAAATCCCCTTCTTTTTTGCCTCCTGTGATTACACTTTAATCGGCGAAGAGCTTTTCGCGGCATCAGCTTATCTTTCCAAAGAGCCAAAACTTCTGGGTAGCCTGAAAGGGCAGGATATTGGCAAAGCCATTATTTTGCTGATGCTGACTGCAGGGATTCTTTTCATAACCACTGGATTGTGGAGAGGGTTTGATAGTTTGTTTATAGTTCAATAGGAGAAAAGATGCGAAGAGAAATACCCCTGATTTTGACTGCAACCGTGGGAATAGTTTATATAATCTCATTTTTCATACCCCATAGACCATTTGGCTCGGTGGAAACACTTTTCTCCGACTGGATTTTAATCATAGCCGCATTTGCCATCTGGTTAGGGGCATTAAATCTCCTGAGAGTATCGGCTGATAAAATTTACAGGAAAAAAAAGGACTGGTTTTATGCTCTGGTCACCATTTTAAGCTTTTTTTTGATTGCCATAATTGGGTTTTTCTTTTCCCGGGGCTCTCATTTTCAAGATGTCGGAACCTCTTTCGACTATCTTTATAGAAACGTATATAACCCCCTTTCCGCCACTATGTTTGCCATCCTGGCATTTTTTGTCGCCTCAGCTTCTTACCGGGCATTTAGAGCCAGAAGCTGGGAGGCAACCCTGCTTTTGCTCGCCGCATTTTTTGTAATGTTAGGAAGGGTGCCTATCGGTGATATGATTTCCGGGTTTCTACCGGAAAATATTCGGCTCTCCGCGGTTGCTACTTTCATTATGAACATTCCTCAGTCTGCTGGACAGAGAGCTATTATGATAGGAATTGGTTTAGGTATTATCTCCACGGCTTTACGTTTAATCCTGGGGATTGAGAGAACTTATTTAGGTGGGGATTAGAAAGAGGAGTAAAAGGATGAATTTTTTTGATAAATTAATGAAGATAGACCGGAGGATAATCTTCCTCTTCGTCGCAGCTGCTGTGATTTTACCCTTTTTCTTATCTATTCACCAGAAAATTTTAATCTCCCCGGAGGTGCAGGGTTTGTATGATGCTTTTGAAAGTCTGCCCCCCGGCTCCAAAGTTATGATCTCCTATGACTATGATCCAGCTTCAGCCCCGGAGCTTCAACCTATGGCAGTGACAGCCATGAAATATTGCTTTGCCAAAGGGCTTAAAGTGATAATCCTGGGCCTTTGGCCCCAGGGCTCTATCCAGGCCAATATGGCTATTGAAAGCGCACTGGAAGATACGATTGTTAAAGAAAAAAATCCTCAATATGGGAAAGACTGGGTTAATTTAGGATACATGTCAGGAAATGAGCTGGTAATTCAAAGAATGGGAACAGATATACCGGTTACCTTCCCTCGAGATTATCAAGGAAATCCAGTGGAAGACCTTCCTCTAATGCAGGGGATTAAAAACTTCTCAAATGTTGATTTCATTTTCAATCTTTCGGCCGGTTATCCCGGAACAGTAGAGTGGGTGCAATTTGCCGTAGACAGGTTCCATGCTAAATTGGGGGCGGGGAATACCGCGGTACAAGCCCCGCAGATGTATCCTTATTTGCGGGCAGGCCAGTTAGTTGGCCTTCTGGGTGGCATGAAGGGAGCATCCGAGTTTGAGAAGTTAACTGACTTTGAAGGCAAGGGAACTAAATTTATGCTCTCTCAGTCCTTTTCTCATGCCATTATCATAATCTTTATAATCATCGGAAACCTGGCCTATTTTATTTCCCGAGGTATAAAGAAAAAATAGCTGGAGGAAAGTATGGAAACTTTTGGACTTTGGATAGCTGCTCTTCTAACCTTGGGAATAATGTCTTTCCTATACAAGGATAACCCTATATATAAGCTCTGCGAATCTATCTTCATTGGAATCTCTGCCGGGTACTGGTTTGTCAGCCTTTTCTGGCAGAGTATGTACCCCCGGCTTTACCTGAATATCCGGGGTGCCGTATCTACCCTCTTACATGAGGGAAGGATCTCTGATGATCGGTGGCTTTACCTGGTGGCTGGGATCCTGGGAGTGATGATGCTTTTGCGCCTTATCCCGAAAATCGGCTGGATTTCCCGCTGGCCCCTTTCCTTTATAGTGGGTTCAACCGCAGGCCTTTATTTTATCACTTACCTGCAGAGCAATATAATGAACCAGATTCGTAGTACCATTATCCCGATTTATGTGCCTGGAAACCTGGGAATCTCCATCTCAAATCTAATAGTTTTTGTGGGAGTTTTCTGCGGCCTGGTTTATTTTTTCTTTTCTCGGGAACATAAAGGGGCTTTTGGCGGAGCAGCCAAGGTGGGGATCTGGTTTCTAATGATAACCTTTGGCGCTTCCTTCGGGTTCACAGTTATGTCCCGAATGTCCCTGTTAATTGGTAGAATCGACTTTCTCTTCGGAACCTGGTTAGGCTTGATAAAATGACCCCAAAATTTTTAACTTGACTTTTAGGAGTAAATGAAAATAACAAAATATATTCCATTTTTAATTTTACTGATACTTCTCTTCTACGACCTGTCTTCCCCTCAAGAGGCTTTACCTCCTCTTCCTCCAACCGATGTAAGGGTTAAGGATGCTCCTAACGATAACGGCACGGCATTAATAATCACCTGGAAACATTCACCGGATAGCAACAGGATCTTAGCTTACGAAATTTTAAGGTCTGATTCTCCAGAAGGTGAGTTCGTGGTTGTAGGAAAGGCTACTCCCAGTGATACTCTGTATAAAGATAAAGGCGATAAGGAAAAGGAAAGCCCTAACTATTTCCCCAGTCATAAAAATTACTATTATAAAGTAAGAGCAAGAATAGATAATCTTTATTCTGACTCAAAGGTCTCTTTACCAGCTTATGCTTATCAACAGTGGTACCATACCGGTAAAACACCGGTCCTGGTAGCAGTTATAATCTTCACCATCTTAACCATTGTTTTTATAAACATAGCTAAGAAAGGGAAGGAACTTTATGTCCGGCCCCTGGCTGGAATTATGGCGGTAGATGAGGCAATTGGCAGAGCAACAGAGATGGGAAGACCTATACTTTTTATCTTAGGTTCAGGCACTGCGGCTGATATTGCTACCATTGCCGGTTTTACTATCTTAAGCCGGATAGCCAAGAAGACCGCGGAATATAAGACAAAGATTATAGTTCCCTGCAATGACCCGATTATTATGGCGGTTGCCCAAGAAACAGTCAAATCGGCTTATATGGATGCAGGCAGACCAGATGCTTATCAGGAAGAGAATATATTCTTTCTCACCTCTATGCAATTTGCCTATGCAGCAGGGGTAAATGGGATTATGTTAAGGGAGAAAACCGCCACCAATTTCTATATGGGAATGTTTTATGCGGAGGCATTGATTTTTGCTGAGACCGGTACGATTGCCGGCTCGATTCAGATATCGGGGACGGACCAGATGTCTCAGCTTCCGTTCTTTGTAGCAGCTACGGACTATACCCTAATCGGTGAGGAACTTTACGCAGCAAGTGCCTATCTTGGTAGGGAGCCATTACTTTTGGGAGCACTCAAAGCCCAGGACTGGGCCAAAGTGATACTCTTGGTTTGCTTGATATTGGGAATTGTCTTTACCAGTTTTCATTTAGATTTCTTCGCTAACCTTTTCAAATATACTTTGGAATAAAGAATATGAGAAGAGAATTGCCTATCTTAGTGGTTTTGATATCCGGGCTTTTTATGGCGGTGCAGTATTTTGTTCCCAGTGGTCCAGCAGAGTTTGTGCAGGAATATGCTATGGACTGGGTAATAATTATTGGAGCATTTGCTATGGGTTTGGGATTGTGGAGCTTGACCAAAGTTAATTGGATAAAACTTCAGAGAAGAACGCCCGGCTGGGGATATAATTTAGTAACCATTTTAGGAATGGTTTTTATGCTGGTGGTGGGACTGATTTGGGATCCAAAATTGGGGCTTTTCCCAGGAGCAAAATCGCAAGTAAGTGGAACCTGGTTTATGAACTTTTTTGTTCATGTTTATACTCCTATCCAAGCGGTGATGTTTTCGCTGTTGGCTTTTTATATCGCCTCTGCCGCCTATCGTGCCTTTAGGGCAAGGACTATTTTGGCTACTATCCTTTTGGTCACGGCCATAGTTATTATGTTAAGACTGATTCCGTTAGGGTCTATCTCAGGCATAAATCAGTGGTTGGCTAACTGGATTCTGATAGTACCGAATATGGCTGCAAAAAGGGCAATCTGGATGGGAGTTGGTTTGGGTATGGTGGCTATGGCCTTGAAAATAGTCTTGGGAATTGAACGTTCTTATATGGGCAGAGACTAATATGGATTTTTATGACAGACTAATGAATTTGGATCGCAGGTGGGTTTATCTGTTTGTGGCGATTGCGGTGATTTTGCCGATCCTTTTGCAGGACTTTGGAGTTCCGATAATCATACCCCCATATATCACCCCAGAGACAAAAAGCGTTTACAGTTTTGTAGAAAAGCTGCAAGCTGGTGATGTACTTTTTTTGGCAATAGATTATGATCCAATGGCTATGGCGGAGTTGCATCCTGTAGCCAGAGCTATATTGAAGCAATGTTTCAAAAAAGATGTTAAAGTAATTATTTCCGCTTTAAGCCAGAATGGTCCGGGAATGGCAGAACAGCTCATATCCCAAACTGGCCGAGAATACAATAAAGTTAATGGGGTGGATTATGTTTACTTGGGTTATAAGCCCTTTCCCGCCATTGTGATTATGGGTATGAGTCAGAACTTTAAACTCTTTTTCCCCAAAGATTATTACGGCAACCCGCTTGATTCTTTGCCAATGATGACAAAGATAAGAAGTATCAAAGAAACCAAAGGAGTAATTGATGTTGCAGCAGGGAGCGTGGCTGACTATTGGATAAACGAAGGAGCTGGAAGATATAATTATCCTTTGGCTTTGTGTGTAACCGGGGTTATGGCAGCGGATTATTATCCTTTTTTGAATTCCGGCCAGATATTTGGTCTTATAGGAGGAATGAAAGGCGCGGCCGAATATGAGTATTTGGCAGAAAAAGGTGGGTACATGAAAAAAGAAGAGCTTAAGGCTACGCAAGGAATGCCCATACAGACTTTTGCCCATATTGTAGTCATACTCTTCATTATCATTGGGAATGTTGGGTATTTTATGTCCAAAAGAAAGAAATCTTAAGGAGACAAAGGTGACTTTGGTTAACTTTATCTGGCTTACCGTTGAAGCTATGCTGGTCCTGTTTACCTTCTCTTTTTTATACAAAGATAATCCGTTTTATAAATTCGCCGAGCATCTGGTAGTGGGAGTCTCAGCCGGGTATTTTGCAGTCCTCCTTTATTATAGCTCTTTTGTACCAAAGGTCATAGATACCATATTCAAACAGGGCTGGTGGTATTACTCTATTCCGGCGATCTTGGGGGTTTTGATGTGGACACGCTTTTCCAAGAAATTCTCATGGATATCACGTTTTTCTATTGCCTTCTACATGGGCATAGGAACTGGTGCAGCTATACCTTTGACATTGCAAAATTACGTGTTGATACACTTAAGGAAGACCATACAACCGGTCAATTTCACCAGCTTAAATGGCATCTGGCAGTTTTTGGTGGTGTTATTTGTTTTTTCCACTTTGACCTATTTCTTCTTTTCCCGGGAACACAAAGGTCTATTTGGTGCCTCAGCTAAATTAGGTATCTGGGTATTGATGATAGCCTTTGGAGCAGGATTTGGCCTTACCGTTATGGGCAGGGTCGCCCTTCTGGCTGAAAGGGTCATATTTTTAAGAGACTACTTCGTCGGGATGAAATATTATCTCTATCTGTTACTTAAATATGGATTACCATTATGAAAAAACTCCTCTGGTTGAAAAACTTTTTCTTTTTTCTATTTATTTATTTTACCCTTTCCCCCTTATCTTCAGCTTCAGAAACTGAGACCTCTGCTGAAATTATCTCCGCTACCCAGTGGTTCAATCCTCAAAGGATAAATGTCTTCATCATTTTAATTGTTTTTTTTGCCTTCGTGCTTTATTTCATCCAGAAGGCAAAGAAGGGAGGAAGCCTGTTTGTGCGCAGGATTGCAGGACTGGATGCAATTGAAGATGCAGTGGGAAGAGCAACTGAAATGGGAAAGCCAATCCTTTATATCTCCGGGATTGAGGATATGGACAATCTCCAGACCGTTGCCAGTATGATTATTTTGGGTAATGTGGCTGAGATGGTTGCCGCTTATGATGTTCCTCTCATTGTTCCGGTTTGTCTCCCCTTTGTAGTGACAGTGGCTGAGGAATCTGTTAAACAGGGTTATGCGAAAGCGGGACGGCCGGAGGCTTATAATCGCAATAATGTAAGGTTTCTGACCAGTGAGCAGTTTGCCTATGCGGCTGGGGTTAACGGGATAATGCTTCGGGAGAAACCTGCAGCCAATTTTATGTTTGGTTCATTCTATGCGGAATCTCTGCTTATGGCTGAAACTGGTCTTTCAACTGGAGCTATTCAGGTAGCTGGGACTGCTAATATTCACCAGCTCCCCTTCTTTGTGGTAGCGTGTGACTTCACCCTTATCGGAGAAGAGCTTTTCGCTGCCTCTGCCTATCTTTCACGGGAACCCAAGCTTTTAGGCAGTTTAAAAGCCTCGGATTTAGCCAAGTTCTTGATAATGGTAATGTTAATATCTGGAGTTTTATTGGAAACTTTCGGAATTACAAAATTTACCTCCTGGTTTTTTGTGCAGTAGAGAAGTGCAATCCGCCAAAAGCGGATTGTTGCTAATTTTAAATATGCAAGAGCAAGCTCTTGCACTCCGACAAGACGTGAGAAGTAAGAAGTGAAAAGATAAAAAAACCTATGCGTAGAGAAGTTCCCATAATCATCTGTTTCTTAGCTGGAGCTTTCTTCATTGGAAACTACTTCAGCCCCAAACTTCAGCCAGTAGCTCAGGTAGTTAATCAATGGGCAATAATTTGCATTGCCTTTGCCTATGTCCTGGGAGTTGCCAATATCTTCAGGGTAAACTCTCAGGTAATAGCCAGGAAGGGTAAAGACTGGGTTTATAAAATCGTTTTAGTGGCAGGGTTAATCCTGATGATCTGTTTCGGAATCCTGGGTGAAGTCAGGGAAGGCACAGCTTTTAACTGGGTCTTTATGAACGCCATCTATCCTATGCAGGCGACAATGTTTGCCCTTTTAGCCTTTTATATCGCCTCAGCCGCCTTCAGGGCTTTCAGGATAAGAAGCTGGGAAGCCGCTCTCTTAGGAATTACCGCAGTCCTGGTGATGATCGGCAGGGTGCCGTTGGGTGAATTGGTTTGGAAAGGTTTCCCACTCTTTACTGAATGGATTATGAATGTCCCTCAGCTTGCAGCTAAAAGAGCCATAATGATTGGAGCGGCTTTAGGCGCCATCTCAACCGGAATCAAAGTTCTTATCGGACTGGAGAAAACCTATATGGGCGGAGAATAATTGTATCTATGAAAAAATTCTTTGAAAAACTTGAGAAATTAGACCGAAGGATAATCTTTATCTTCGTGGCTATTGCCCTGATCTTACCCCTTTTTATCCCCTTGAATATCAAGTTCTCTGTTACCCAGCCGGTGCAAAGCTTTTACGATACTATAGAATCTTTACCTCCTGGCTCAAAAATCCTTTTGAGCGCCGATTATGACCCCGGCTCTATGCCGGAGCTCTGGCCAATGCATCTGGCAGCAGTGAGACAACTCTGCAAAAGAGGTATAAAAATAATCTCCATCCAGCTCTGGGCAACTGGCTCCCCCTTAGTTGAAAGAGCTTTTAATGAAATAGCCGTAGGTGAGTTTCATAAAAAGTATGGTGAGGATTTTGTGAATTTAGGTTTTAAAGAGGGAAGAGAGGTGGTAATGGTCTCCATGGGGAATTCAATCCCCCAGACTTTCCCCACAGATTATCACGGTAATAAAACCGAAGATTTACCCATAATGCAAGGTGTAAAAAATTTCAGTGACTTAGGTATGATCGTTAATATCTCCGGGGGTCTTCCTGGAACCAAGGAATGGATTTTGCAGGTGGTTTCCCGTTTTCATATAAAGCTTGCCTCCGGCTGTACCGCAGTCAGTGCCCCGGAATTCTACCCCTATTTACAATCCGGGCAGTTAGTCGGACTTTTAGGCGGGATGAAAGGTGCGGCAGAATATGAACAACTAGTAGGGGTTACAGGATTGGGCAAAAGGGGTATGGACTCACAGTCTGTAGCTCATTTAGTGATCTTTTTATTCATCCTGATCGGGAACATTGCTTATTTTTCAACCAGAGGAATGAAAAAGGAGAAAAGCTAATAAATATGCCTTCATCTGAATTCATAGGAACCTGGCTTGCCGCAGGACTAACCATATTTTGTTTCAGTTTCTTATATAAGGATAACCCTTTTTATAAGTTTGCGGAACATCTCTATGTGGGAATCTCTGCTGGCTATTGGACCTCTATGGAATATCACAACGTATTCTTACCTAACCTTTGGGATCCCCTGATGAGACTGGACTTGAATCTTCTCTTCTCTTTTCCTGAGCTTGGATTTGCAATGATGTGGCAATCTATGATCCTTATAGTCCCATTCATTTTTGGAATCTTACTTTTTACCCGCCTTACTAAGAATTTTGGCTGGCTTTCCCGCTGGTCAATGGCTTTAATCATCGGCATATTTGCCGGAATCGCTATTATAGGATACAGCACCGGTGATTTAATAACCCAGATCTATGCCAACCTGCTTCCATTATGGACCGGCAACTGGCTTTCCTCTTTGAATAATATCATTTTAATCATAGGGGTTATTACTTCTCTAATCTACTTTTTCTTCTCCAAGGAGCACAAGGGGACTTTAGGTGGTGCCGCCAAGATCGGGGTTCTGGTTTCTGATGATCTCCTTTGGCGCCTCCTTCGGGTATACGGTTATGTCCCGTATGTCCCTTTTAATCGGCAGGATCTATTTTATTTTTGGAGAGTGGCTGAGATTGATAAAATAAAAAGTGGTAGGAGTACGTTGTCCCTCCTTTGGCGGGATGCCCCTTGTATATTATATTTATGGTTATATTTTATGAGAGCATAAGGGAAACAACCCTTCAAATTAGAATAGGAGGGAACCTTGCCGACAGATCGTTTGCCCCTACAATATTTCCCAAAACACCTCTCTTAATTTATTACCACTCAGAAATAAAAAAGCCCCCTTCCGGGGGCTTTTTCATAATTATAAATTTATTTCTTCTTTAAAAGAGTCGAGCTTAAAGAAACTTTTTTAGTTACAGTTAATCCTCCTCTGGGATCACTATCCGTTACACTGATTGTGGCACTTTTTATGGTAGTATCTGTTGGTGCAGTAAAGAATAAGTTAGAGGTTTCTCCATAGCCATTGGTGATTTTAGGCGAGCCAGAGATCGAACCGGAGGTAACAGTGGCAGAGATAGAATGACCTCCTAAGGGGTTACCTGCCCGATCCTTGATTATAACTGTAAAGGGCTCAGTAGCCCCATAAGCCACTGTTCCTGTAATATCTACCAAACAGCTCTTATAATAAGCATAGCCGGTTAAGAAATTCACTTGAACCGTAGCAGAAGCAAAGCCTGATTTTGCAGTCAGGTTGGAGACTGCACCAATACCATCGTCAGGAGAAACCGGTGAATAATCCCTGGTTAGAACCTGGCTGACAAGCTTGGTTTCAAAACTTGAAGTATTTACACCATCTGACGTAGCACCAGAACCACAAGAACCGAAATCTGTTTCCATATTGACTGCAGTCCCGTCCACTACGAAATTCCCATTAAGATCCAGAACACTAACTTCAACATCTCCTTTGGATACTCCATCTGCTAACAGAGACTCGGGATAAGTTATGAAGGTAATAGAATACGGTGGACCGGAAACGATCAACACTCCAGTATCAGCCACTGTCCCGCCTGAGGTAGAAGCCCAAATATAAGCCAGTCCGTCATTTCTCGGTTCACCTGAATGATAAGCTGATGTTGCCAATCCTCCCGAAGTTAAAGTATAGGCATCCACCATCCCCTCTTCTGTTCCGAAATAGACTGCGGTGCTGTCCTGAACCGGATTACCATAAACGTCATCTACCATAGCTAAGACATCTGCAGTAGCATTCACCACGTCCCACCCTCGAATATTTAAAGGTTTAATCCCTAAGGTGAGATAAGCTGGAGGACCCGCATGAATTGCTACACGGGTAACCCTGGAACGGATCGAATCCACCTCTGCCCTTAACTCTACAGTGCCGGAGATGGTTCCGCTGTTCAAGGTTACAAACGCACATCCTGAATCATTTGTTTCCTTGGTAACCGGCCCATAATCCTGATCCTCAAGATTTTCACCTCCGTGCGGACCATTTAAAATCCGGACAACAATCTCATTCCCCGACCCGACTCTTCCTCCATATTCATTATAACCCACTGCTAATAAAACTGAAGACTCTATCCCTCCGGTTCCTTTAACCTGAATAGAAGGCCGGGTTGAGTAGAACTCAATGCTGGTAATTGAGCCTGAAGGCGTCGGAGTAGTAGTAATACGTAAAGTCGTGGTTATAGTATCGCCAGTTATTACCGCCTGCAAAGTAACTGTGCCTGTATCAGTGGAGATAAAATAGGTGGAGGCTATTCCTGAAACATCAGTCGTGTCAAAACTATTTCTGAAGGAGCCTGAAGAGGAAGTCGTGGCTGAGAAATTAACCCGGATATTAGCCAAGGGATCGTCGTTTTGGTCTACGACCTGAGCCCGGACCAAACTCGAATCCCCTACCTGAATAGAAGTGGGGGAAGCGCTGAATGACTTTAAAAGCTGTTGAGTTTCCGAAGAAGGAGATGAGGTAGATTTCTTCTTACATCCTACAGTGAAGATTACTAATGTCAATGATATGAAAGCTATCCAGAAAATAAATGATACTTTTCTTTTCATAACCACTCCCTTTTTAAAGATTTTTTGCATATAAGATTATTCTAAATAGATTTATCGGCAGGTTTAACTAAGAGTTTAGAGGAAAAGATGTTGTAGCGGAAACCTTCAGGTTTCCAGAATTAAATGGAGGGTAACGTTGCCAATCCTGCTCTACGGGGGCTTGCTCTGGCAACGATCGTCAGGATTTTGGAGTATAAACCTTCAGGTTTATCAAATTAAGGTAAAGCTAAAGCTTTACACTCCAGTCAATTTATATCACCAGAAGATCTCTTACCTTTTCTTTTAGCTCAGATAGATTGGAGGATTTGATAAGATAGGCATCTGCGATCCATGAGGAGAAATCGGACTTGAAAGTCTCATAGGCAGAATTTAAAATTACCGGCAGGTCTTTGTTAAACTCTTTTATCTTTTTCAGTACCTCTAATCCATGTAGCTTTTTTATCTTTATGTCCAGAATCACCAGGTCCGGAAGCTCTTTTTTGGTTTTCAAAATCGCTTCTTCGCCATCCGCAGTAGTCAGAACCTCGTACCCATCATCTTGAAGCTCTTCTCTATAAAGCTCTAAAAGATAAGGCTCATCTTCCACCAATAGAATCTTATACATTAAAAATCCTCAACTTCTTTAAATCTCTTCTTATTTAGAAGGGTAGATACACTGCAAACTTCGTTCCCTTGTTCACCTCGCTTTTTACTTCTATATAACCAGAATGGTCTGCGATTATCTTCTTGCTTACTGGAAGTCCCAAGCCTGAGCCTTTTGGTTTGGTGGTGAAAAAAGGGATGTATAATTTCTGCAGATTCTCCTCATTTATTCCACAGCCGGTATCCTCGATCTCGAATATGGCAAAATCCTCTTTCTTTTTAGTCTTAACGGTCAAAAATCCCCCCTGGGGCATAGCATCAATGGCATTCTCGATCAGGTTGAAAAGAACCTGCTCAATCCTTTTAGGATCAACTTCTAAAATCGGAGTATCTAATAATAATCTTGTTCTTAATTTAACCCCGTTATATTTTAACTGATCTTTCAAAACCTCTAAGGCATCCCGTATTAATTTATTCAGATCTTTTTTCTCATAATTTAACTTCGTGGGTTTAGAATAGTCCAGAATTTCTGAGGTGATCTTCTCTAACCTCTCGGTCTCTTTTACGATAACCTCTAACTCATGGGAACAAAGCTTCCCCTGCTCTGCCTGCTTTAAAGCTCTGCGGGCATAACCGCCTATGGCTACTAAAGGGGTCTTTATCTCGTGAGCTACGGTAGTGGCTATCTTTCCGATATCCACCCATCTCTCCGTCTGTAAAAGATAGCTCTGATTTTCTCTTAAAAGCTTTGTGGCGAGCTCTAACTCCTTTTGCCTTTGTTTTAACTCCTGTAACAAGAGGATGTTTTCAATCTGATAAGCGGCTTGATTGGCAAAAGTCTCCAGGCCGACACGGTCCTCTTCCAGTATCTCATTTTTGGTGATGAGATTATCAACTACTAAAAGACCTAAGGGTATGTTTTCTGAAAGGATAGGTATAAGCATAAATCCAGTTAAGCTAAAAAGATTTAAAACCTCTCCGGGGTTTAAACCCGAAAGCTCTTTACTTTTTAGATTATAACTTCTTCTCTCCAAAACCGCTTTCACTAAAATATTCTCCTTTTCCTGTAGAGAAAAAGATAATCCTTTTACCCTGTCGGTGAGCTCATTCTCTTCTTCTTCTGATAAAAGCACATTCTCTAACATCTGCTCAAAAGTTATCTTATCCTGTTTTATCTTTGACCAGATCCTTGAAGCCTCCGCTTCATCTTTGGGACCCAATCCCACGCTTCCCTCCAAGCTTTGAGTTTTTGGATTTACCAGGAAGATGAAAGCTCGGTTAAACCCGAATACCTCACCGGCTGTCACCCCCGTTAAGATTATCCTTAAGGTTTTATCCAGATCCTTGGACTGCAGTAGGGCATCCGATACCTTTTTCAGAAGAGAAAGCTCCTCTAATTTCTTTTTAAGGTCTGTGTAGATCTTATCCAGCTGGCTATCGTATTTCGTTACCTGCTCAATCAGAGATTTTAGAGACTCTTCTGCAATCCGGTCAGCGGTCCTCCTTCCCGCCATTCTTGAGGAAAATTCCAGGAAAACACTGCACTCCAAGCAGTTTCCCAATTTTTTATCTGAAGGGAAAAGGCATTCCACCTTATCCCCTGAAGCCAAAAACTTGAGCCAGCAGCTTTCCTGCTCCTCTTCACCCGGAGAAAAACAGGAATGCGGATTATCTAAAAAATCAAATTTCATTTCCCCCTCCAGGGTTTCATAAAAAATTATACTATTATAAACTAGTTTGTCAAGAATTTTATGTTGACATCTTATAGATTTATTTTAATTTTTACTCTTATGAATAACGTTAGCCTTTCCTCAGGACTTAAACTCGGGGAAAAAATTCAGGAATTGATCAAAATCGCCTTAGAGGAAGACCTGGGACCAGGAGATATAACCTCGAATCTCATCATCCCGGAGATGAAAAAAGGACAGGGGGTAATTATTGCCAAGGAGAAAGGCGTAATTGCCGGGCTTGAAGTGGCAAAGTCGGTCTTTAAGCAAGTTGACCCGAAATTGGTCTTTAAGCCTTTTGTCCGGGATGGAGCGGAAGTAAAAAAAGAAGATAAGGTTGCCTTGATTCAGGGTAAAGTGAAAAGTATTTTAGTAGCTGAGAGAACCGCCTTAAATTTTCTTTCGAGACTTTCCGGAATTGCTACTCTAACCAAAGATTTTGTTAAGAAAACTAAAGGAACAAAGGTTAAACTCTTGGATACCCGTAAGACCACTCCGGGTTTAAGACTTTTAGAAAAATATGCAGTCAAAATCGGTGGTGGGGAAAATCATCGTATCGGTCTTTACGATATGATTTTAATTAAGGACAATCATATTACCTCAGCCGGGGGTATCTCCTCTGCCCTGAAAAAGGCACAGGCATGCAAAAAAGGGTTCAGAGTTGAAATCGAAACCAAAAATCTAAAAGAAGTAGAAGAGACTTTGAACTTTAAGGCTGATAAAAGCCTAAAGGTTCCTGAAGTTGACCGAATTATGCTTGATAATTTCAGCCCTAAAGATTTAAAAAAAGCAGTTAAGCTAATCCGTTCTAAAGATAAAAAAGTTGAAATCGAAGCCTCGGGCAGGGTTAATCTTAAAAATGTGAGAAAGATCGCCTTGAGCGGAGTTGACTATATCTCCGTGGGGGCACTGACCCATTCTGTCAAACCCTTGGATTTAAGCCTGATTTTCTGAGGGACTAATTTATAGGAAAAGTGAATAAACGATGCTCGAAGCGATTTTAACCCTGCTTAAAAGAGAAAAAAAATCTACATCAGATGGATTAAGTGCCGGTTTCCTTTCTTCCTCTCTGAACCTGCCTCTACATTCAATTTATGACGGGATGGTTGAACTGAGAAAACTTGGATATAAGATCGAAGCTGAAAAAGGGAAAGGTTACAAACTTGTTTCTTTGCCAGAACGCCTTTATCCCCTTAGAGATAAATTATAATCTGAAGACTAAAATCTTGGGGAAAAAGATTTATTCTTACCGGGTATTGAAATCGACCAACGATTTAGCCTATAGATTAGCTGAGGAAAAAGCTCCAGAAGGGACTTTGATTGTGGCTGAGAAACAGACCTCTGGCAAAGGAAGATTAGGCCGGAAATGGTTCTCCCCTCCAGATAAAGGTATCTGGATGAGTTTGATTTTGAGACCAAAAATCCCCCCAGTTAAAGCTCCAGGACTCTCCCTCTGCGCTGGCTTAGCTCTGATTAAGACAATAAGGGATAAGACCGGCCTTGAGGTAGATTTGAAATGGCCCAACGATTGCCTGATTGGAGGGAAAAAAGTGGCTGGCATCCTGCTTGAGCTTTCTGCGGAGTTAGATAAAATAGATTTTATCATTATCGGGGTGGGAATAAATGTAAATCAAACCCAGAACGATTTTCCCAAGAATTTGAAAGGTAAAGCTACCTCAATTTTTCTTGAATCAAAAGATAAATTCTCCAGGGTAGAGCTTCTAAAAAGCTTTCTGGAGAGATTTGAAAAGATTTATTTGAATTTCAAAACCTTTGGATTGAAATTTTATCGTGAGGATATAAAAAAATCCTCATCTTTGTTGGGTAAAAAGGTAAAACTGTTATATGGGGAGGAAAAACTAAAAGGAGTCGTTAAAGACATTGATGAGAACGGCTCATTAGTGCTTGAAACCCGTAAGGGAGAAAAAACTGTAACCGCAGGAGAAGTTACTTTGATTTAGAGATATTTTGGAGTGTAAACCTTTCCTACGGATCCGTTTATAGGATAGATTTACTTATGGTAAAGCTATCCATCTCAGGCGGATATGCTGCCGTTAACTTTTCAGGAGGAAATATGCTTATCTGTATAGATATAGGGAATACCAATACCGTTATAGGGATTTTTATAAAAAACCTTTTGAGGAATTATTACCGGGTCTCTTCCAATCATTTTTTGACAGTGGATGAGTGCGGGATTTTAATCCGGGAATTAATTGAAGGGACTAAATCCGAGAAGATCGAAGGGGTGGTTATTGCCTCAGTTGTTCCAGCCCTGACCTCAGTTTACCAGGAGATGAGCCTTAAATATCTTCATTCTGACCCGATAATAGTCTCCTCCAAGCTCCCCTTAGGTATTAAGATCCTTTATGATGACCCTGAACAGGTAGGTGCAGATAGAATCGCAAATGCAGTGGCCTCATTTGAGCTCTATGGAGGTCCGGTTATAGTGGTTGACTTAGGCACAGCCACTACTTTTGACGTGGTTTCCCGCAGGGGAGACTATCTCGGAGGAGCAATTTCCCCTGGAATAGAAACCTCCTCAGCAAACCTTTTTCAAAAAGCCGCTTTACTATCCAAGGTGGAACTTAAAAAGCCAACAAAAGTTATTGGCACAAATACACGGGATAGTCTCAAGTCCGGGATAATTTTTGGTGCAATAGGTCAGATAGATGAGATAGTCAGAAGAATGGAAAAAGAGCTTGGAGAAAAACCTAAGGTCATAACAACTGGAGGCTTAGCGGAGTTAATCTCCAAAGATTCTAATACTATTCAAATAATAAATCCTACCTTAACCCTTCAAGGACTTAAAATGATTTATGACAGAGTTAAAAAATCTAAAAAAATTAAATAGTATTACTCTGCTAAGTAATTTTAAAGGCTTGACTTACATTAATACTAAAAAAGATGTTAAGTTTAATGTTATTTTTTTTATTTTAATATAGTTTAGAAATTTTTAAATTTTTACTTGCTTTTTAAAAGTTTATATTATATAATCTCAGAGCAATTAGCAATCTTATAAGGAGAGTGCTAAAATCTAAAATTGTCAAACAGTATAATTGATTGATAATTAAACTCTTAAACTAATAGAAAGGAGGATCTATTATGTCCATAGGAAAGATTAAACCCTTGGGAGACAGGGTGCTGATCAAATCCTCAGAGCCAAATGAAGTAAAGAAGAGCGGGATAATTATCCCGGACACTGCTAAAGAAAAACCCCAGGAGGGGGAAGTAATTGAAGTTGGACCAGGAAGGGTGACTGAGGAGGGGGAAAGGATTGAAATGGAGGTTAAAAAAGGGGATAAGGTTTTGTACGGAAAATATTCCGGCACAGAAGTAACCATTGATGATGTAGAATACCTGATAATGAGAGAAAGCGATATTTTAGCAATAATTGGATAATCCGCCCAAAAGCGAGATAAAGGAGGTTAATAAATATGGCTAAAATTTTGGAATTCAACACCGCGGCCAGGGAAAAGTTAAAAAAAGGCGTGGATAAATTAGCAGATGCGGTTAAAGTAACCTTAGGTCCCAAAGGTAGAAATGTGGTTTTAGATAAGAAGTTCGGTTCACCTACTGTGACCAAAGATGGTGTTACAGTTGCCAAGGAGATAGACTTAGAAGACCCTTTTGAAAATATGGGTGCCCAGATGGTAAAAGAGGTTGCCTCTAAAACCTCGGATGTGGCAGGAGATGGAACCACCACTGCTACGGTTTTAGCCCAGGCAATCTACCGGGAAGGCTTAAAAAATGTAACTGCTGGCTCAAACCCTATGGCTTTAAAAAGAGGGATCGAGAAAGCTGTTCAGGTTGTGATTGAGGAGATAAAGAAGCTTTCCAGGCCTCTACCTGGTAAGACTGAGATAGCTCAGGTAGGATCGATCTCAGCCAATAATGACAAAGCTATTGGAAATCTGATCGCTGATGCTATGGAGAAGGTAGGTAAGGATGGAGTGATAACTGTGGAAGAGGCAAAGACCACAGCTACAACTTTAGAGGTGGTCGAGGGGATGCAGTTTGACCGTGGGTTCCTTTCCCCCTATTTTATCACCAATCCGGATAATATGGAGGCAATCCTGGAAGAGCCTCTAATCCTGATTTATGATAAGAAGATCTCAGGTATGAAAGACCTTTTGCCCGTCCTGGAAAAAGTGGCTCAGTTAGGCAAAACTCTTCTGATAATTGCAGAGGAGGTTGAAGGTGAGGCTTTAGCTACTTTAGTGGTAAATAAACTCAGAGGCACTTTAAAGGTCTGTGCAGTTAAAGCCCCTGGTTTTGGGGATAGAAGAAAAGCAATGCTTGAGGACATAGCGATTCTAACCGGCGGGAAAGTTATCGCTGAGGAATTAGGATTAAAATTAGAGAACGCGGTGATATCAGACCTGGGAAAAGCCAAAAGGATAACTATAGATAAGGATAACACCACCATAGTAGAAGGTGGAGGTAAAAGTGCGGATATAAAAGGGAGAGTAAACTCCATAAGAAAGCAGATCGATGAAACCACCTCAGATTATGACAAAGAAAAGTTGCAGGAAAGATTAGCCAAGTTAGCTGGTGGCGTAGCGGTTATAAATGTTGGAGCTTCAACAGAGACGGAGATGAAGGAGAAAAAATCCCGGGTGGAGGATGCTCTGCATGCTACCAGAGCCGCAGTTGAGGAAGGAATAATACCTGGGGGTGGAGTTGCTTTCTTAAGATCTATTCCAGCTTTAGAAAAATTAAAATTAGAAGGGGATGAGGCAATCGGAGTTACGATTTTGAAAAAGGCTTTAGAGGAGCCTATTCGACTGATAGTAGAAAATTCCGGAATGGAAGGCTCTATTGTGGTGAATCGGGTGAAAGAGGAGAAAGGCGCCTTCGGTTACAATGCTGAAACCGGTAACTTCGAGGATTTGATGGCATCTGGTGTTATCGACCCGACCAAAGTAGCCCGAATCGCCCTGGAAAACGCGGCATCTATCGCCTCCCTTTTAATTACAACTGAGTGTGTGGTAGCGGAGAAACCTGAAGAGAAATCTGCCAGAGGCGGACCCATGATGCCACCCGGCGGTGGTGGATATGGGGATATGTACTAAAGAATGAAGGATGACGAATATCGGATGACGGATTAAATGTAGGGGCAGACCTGCGTGTCTGCCCAAATGTAGGGGCGACCTTCTATCCTGAGCGAAGTCGAAGGACGGGTCGCCCCTAATATTTTCGTAGTGCGACCCTTTTCCTATTGACGGATCCGTAGGACAGGGTCGCTTTTTTATCCCTTCTCTTTTAGGATAGGGTAGGGTGAGGTTCTAAAGGTAGAGACGCATGGCTATGCGTCTCTACAAATTTAACGTGCCTGCCAGGTCCCCTGACCTAGCAGGTATTTATTATCCATAGTGTCCGGGTCATCCCGGACTTTTTATTTTCTCTCCTTTTAGGAGAGGAAAAGGTTGAAAATCCCGCCGCAGGCGTGGGTGAGATCATTTTGGGAGTGCACTGACCGTCTCAATGAAAGTGCATACAAATGGATGCTACATCCCGCCATCCGGAGGATGTAATCCATAAAAACCCACCTTGTGGGCAAGGTGGGATAATCGCTATTAGCAATACAGAGACGCATGCAATGCGTCTCTACAAAAGATTAAAAATATTTTTGCAACGAGTTATCTTCAGTTTCCGTTATATAAATATGCACTTGAGAAAAGGAGAAAAGATGCAAAGAGTTTTTAGAAACTGGAAAAGAGGGGTTTTACTTTTTTTGTTACTTTTTTTATTCCCGATTTATCTATTTGCAGGGGAGGAAGGAAAGGTTACCGACCTGACCCTCAATAACGGTCTGAAAGTCCTTTTAAAAGAGGTTCATGCCTCACCGGTGGTTTCTGTCTGGTGCTGGTATAAGGTTGGCTCGAAAAATGAAGGTCCCGGTATAACCGGCATCTCCCACTGGGTGGAGCATATGAACTTCAAGGGAACCAAAGAGTTCAGCAAGGGAGATATATGGAATTTGGTGGAAAGAGCTGGCGGTTTCGAGAATGGATATACCTGGTTAGACCTGACCACTTATTTAGAAACCCTGCCGAAGGATAAATTGAGCTTGGGGCTGGAAATGGAAAAAGAGAGGATGACCTCCTCCCTTTTTGACTCATCTGAAGTAACCTCTGAAAGGGGAGTGATAATCTCAGAACTGCAGGGAGGAGAAAACGACCCTGAACAAATCTTAGATGAACAGCTATGGGCACAAGCATTTATTGCTCATCCCTATCATATTCCTACCATTGGCTGGCTCTCAGATCTGGAGAAGATAACCAGAGATGATTTGTATAATTACTATAAGTCTCATTATATGCCTAACAATGCCACCCTGGTAGTAGTTGGAGATTTTGAATCTGAGAAGGTTATACCGCAAATCAAAGAGCTTTTTGAAAATATCCCTCCAGGAAAAAGTCCTGAGCCTTTAAGAACGGTTGAGCCATCCCAGGAAGGGGAAAAAAGATTTATCCTAAAAGGCGGGGGAGATACCAGATATATGGAGATCGGTTATAAAATTCCTGAGACTTTCAATCACGACTTTTATCCTTTATTGATTTTAGATGCTATTCTGACCGGAGCAAAAGGTGCAAACACCTGGTCATCTGATTACTGGTCTCAAGCCTCTAAAAGCTCCAGGCTTTACAAGGCTTTAGTGGATGAAAATTTAGCCACAAAAGTCAGAGGTGCTCTGATCCCCTTTGCTAATCCAAATCTTTATACTTTTAATCTTACTCTGTCAGAGGATAAGGATTTCAAAGAGGTTGAGGAAAAAGTATATAAAGAGATCAATAGATTGAAAACTGAGCTTGTCCCTGAACCTGAATTTGATAAAGCCTTTAATCAACTAAAAGCTAAACTTTCTTATGAGGATGAGAGTGTTACTGAACAGGCACATCAATTAGGTTATTATGAGACGATTTCTTCATATAAACTCTATTATACTCTTTTGGACAGTCTAAATCAGGTAAAAAGGGAAGATATAAAAAGAGTGGCTGAAAAATACCTGAATGAAGACCAGAGAACTGTGGGATGGTATATTCCAACAAAAGATGAAAAGAGTTTTTCTTCCAAAAGCTCTGAGGGCTCTTCTAAATCCTACTATAAGAGCTATTCTTCTGAAAAAATCAATACTCAACCTGAAATAATGGTGGATGTTCCCGAAACTGCATATCCTTTTCAAGCCAAAAGGGTAGTTTTAAAAAACGGTATGGTGGTCTTGATCAAAGAGAACCATTCAACCTCCTCAGTCAGCCTTATATTCAATGTCAAAGCTGGAAGTTTTTTTGATCCGAATAAAAAACATGGTTTAGCCAATTTCACGGCTACGATGTTAGACCGGGGCACGGATAATCTTTCCAAGGATAAGATTGCCGAAGAGATAGATTTTTCAGGAGCTGAGCTTTATATAAATACTGCTGTCCAGTCAGTAAATATCTCTGCCAGATCCCTTCCCTCTGACTACAAGAAGATTTTAGCCCTCTTAGGCGATATGCTGATCAATCCCTCGTTTCCTGAAGAGGAGATGGAAAAAGTCAGAAAAGAAATCTTAAGCTCCATAGATGAGAATTTGAATAATACCGGTTCTGTTGCAGAAGATAATTTACATAGGCTTCTTTATCCTGAACAAAACCCCTATCACTGGCCCGTTATTGGTGAAAAAGACCAGGTCCTCTCTTTGACCAGGCAGGATCTGGACAATTTTCATAATCGCTATTATTTTCCAAATAACACTATCCTGGCGATAGTGGGTGATGTCAATGTTAATGACGTAATGGATTTAATCGATAAGATTTTCGGTGGCTGGACACCCGGTAAAAAGGCTGTATATAAAGCACAAAATCTTTATCCCCCTGAAAATCCTGAAGAGAAAAATTTCAATTTAACCAATAAGACCCAGTCAGATATCGTCTTAGGTTATTTAGCCCCGACAAGGGAGGATAAAGATTTTTATTCCTTCTTAGTAATGAACCATATAATCGGATCGTTTGGCATGGGCGGAAAAATGGGGCAGATAATTCGGGATGAGCAGGGTTTAGCCTATTATGTTTACAGCTACTTCCCCGGTTCTTTTACCCAACCACCCTGGCTTTTAAGAGCAGGAGTCAATCCCAAGAATGTTCAAAAGGCAGTAGAAAGCATGAAACAGGAGCTGGATAAATTAAGGAACGATCTGGTAACCGAGGATGAGCTGCAAAAATCAAAAGATGCAATGATAGGCAGCCTGCCAGTGAGCTTAGAGACTAACTCCGGAATAGCAAATCAGTTAATCACCCAGGAGTTTTATAACTTAGGTATGGACTATTTAGAAAAATACCCTAAAATCATAAATTCAATCACCCGGGAAGATATAAAAAGAGTAACCAGAAAATACCTCAAACCCAAATCCTACAAATTAGTCATCTCCGGACCAGAGGAGAAAGAATAAGAATACCCTTATTCTTCTGTCATTGCGAGGAGTCCCCGTAGGGAACGACGAAGCAATCCCTCCAATTATTCGTAGTGCGACCTGCTTGTCCCGCAGTAACCGGGATCAGAGTCGCCTAAAAAACGTAGAGACGCATAGCTATGCGTCTCAATTTTTGGAAGTGTATCCTACGGATGATGCACTCCATAAAAATAATAATTGACTAACCCCCAAATTTTATTTTGATTAAATCAGAAGAGTTTTAGTTTCGTTTAATTTTTGGCAGGCAAGATGCCTGTCATACCAGAACCGTAGCGTTGCCCCGCCGAAGGCGGGGCAACGAAAGGAAAGATTCACAGATGAATAAACAGATTGAGCAGATGTTCTATCTGCTTAATCATAATAATCAGCTGTGAGAAATTAGTTTTCCCTCTCCCCTCGTGGGAGAGGGATAGGTTGAAAATCCCGCCAGAGGCGGGGGAGAGTGTAAGATAAAATCACCCTCCCTTTTATTCCCTCCCATTGAGGGAGGGATAATTGAATCTCCTCTCCCCTTGCGGGAGAGGATTAAGGAGAGGGGAATATGAAAAAATCTTCTGTATTCACCCTCCTTTTTTATTCCCTCCCATCAAGGGAGGGAAAAAGCAATGATCACCCTAACATGAGTTAGGACGCTACGTTGAAAAATTATGGACCTTTTTGAGAAGCAAAAAGAAAAAAGAATCGAAGAAACTCCTTTGGCTGACCGGATGAGGCCCAGGAATTTTGAGGAATTTGTGGGGCAGAGGCACATTCTCTCTGAGGGGAGTGTCTTGAGAAAAGCCATTGAAACAGGTGAGCTTCAATCTTTAATTTTCTGGGGACCACCAGGCACCGGTAAAACCACCTTGGCCTTTATCATTGCTAATTATACTGGTGCAGATTTTGTCGCCTTCTCTGCAGTTACTTCAGGCATTAAAGAGATCAAGGAGATAATCGCGCATGCCACCAGGCAGAAAAAGCTCTACAATAAGAAAACCATACTTTTTATAGACGAAATCCACAGGTTCAACAAAGCCCAGCAGGATGCCTTCTTACCCCATGTGGAAAAAGGAAATATAATCTTAATCGGAGCAACCACTGAAAACCCATCCTTTGAAGTAATCTCCGCTTTACTTTCAAGAACCATAGTATATACTTTAAACCCCTTAACTGAACAGGAACTAAAAGATATTCTAAATCGTGCTTTGCAGGATAAAGAAAATGGTTTGGGCAACTTAAAAATTAACCTTGATGAAAAAGCTAAGGATTTCATAGTCCAGATGGCAAATGGTGATGCCCGGATAGTTTTATCCACTTTGGAATTTGCAGTTATGACCACTTCACCGGATGAAAAAGGAGTAAGAAATATTTCGCTACAGATAGCCCAGGAGGCAATGCAGAAAAAGGCTTTAGTCTATGACAAGGCTGGTGAAGAACATTATAATATAATCTCAGCCCTGCATAAAAGCCTGAGAGGCTCAGACCCGGATGCAGCTTTATACTGGCTGGGCAGGATGTTGGCTGGCGGAGAAGACCCCCTTTATATAGCCAGAAGATTGATCAGATTTGCCACTGAGGATATTGGAAATGCAGACCCGCAAGCATTACAGGTAGCTATTGCCTCTAAAGAAGCATATCATTTCCTGGGAACACCTGAAGGAGAACTTGCCTTAGCTCAGGCAGTGGTCTATTTGGCAACAGCCCCGAAGAGCAATGCCATCTATAAAGCCTTTGGAAAAGTGCAGAAAGATATTCAGGAAACCCAGGCACTTCCTGTCCCTTTGCATATTCGCAATCCAGTAACCGGGTTGATGAAAGAATTAGGCTATGGTAAAGATTACAAATATCCACACGATTTCCCCTATCATTTTGTAGATGAGGAGTATCTGCCGGATAACTTAAAGGGAAGAAGGTATTATCTCCCCACAGATTTCGGTTTTGAAAAAGAGATAAAAAAGAGAATAGAGTGGTGGAGGAAAAAGAAGGGAGAGCTCAAGAAAGCCAAGAATAAGGATACAAACCAGAAATCAGGAACACAGAACTCCTGACCTACTAAACCTGCCTGCTTTTCTGCAAACTCTTTCTATTCGAAATTTCGGGTTCATCCTTTGAAGGAATTGGATTCATTCCCCGTTTACCCTGATTCTATTTTTAAACTCAGCCAAGTATTGCTTGAACTCTATACCAAAAATTTTCAGGAAAACTCTTTTATCATCTTTTTCTTTCAAAAGTGCAGTCAAATATAGTAGAAATCTTTCTTTGCCATATTTCCTGATTATATCATCTACCAA
Organism: uncultured candidate division Zixibacteria bacterium; assembly: GCA_963713865.1. Taxonomy (GTDB): domain Bacteria; phylum Zixibacteria; class MSB-5A5; order MSB-5A5; family RBG-16-43-9; genus CAZMZF01. Next base: position 611,561 of record OY970208.1, read on the forward strand.
ACAAGCAAACTCCGAATAGATAAACATAAACTTGTTTGGCAGTGGAAAATACTTGACGCTCTTGCTTTGTGGTTTTAACAGCGTTGTGCTCCAGTCATCAGGATTTATGAAATATCCCTCCCTGATTTTGCTGAAAGTCTGTTCCTTAGAAAGATATTCATCCACCCCCCTCTGATTTGCAACGTATGTCGCGGTTCCCTCTAATAACCAGCCCGGATAGTATTGCGACCGATAAAGAGACATGTTCTGAAACAACAATGAATGTGATAACTCATGCTGGAGATAAACAAGCAGGTGAATCTTTCCCCCTTCGTATTCCTTTCTTGCTCTTCCTGATACAAAGATCCTTCCATATAACGGGAAAGTTACAAAGCGAGCTTTTTGACCTGTATATCTGGTATACTCCTTATCTGAATTCAAGACAAATATCTTCACTTTGGTTTTAAATTTTAATTGGTGAAAGTCCTCAGCTTCATTCATCAAGCTATCTATCGTGTTAAACCTGGTAATATCTGTCCCTTTATGATAGTAGATTATCGCTTTACCAAATTCCTTCTTTTCGAAACCTATAATAATTGGTGAAAAAGGAAAGAGTCGCCCATAAAGGAAATTATAAGTCATTGCAGCTAATAATATTAAAATAGTAATGAATAGAATCTTCTTTCTAAGCGGCATTTTTAAAATCGATTCGGGAATTGGAATTCCCGGACCAGAGACATCAACGTGCAGTAAATTCAATTTCCACGCAAACAAAATAGCTCAATAATACAAGGAAAGCAAAGGAAAATGAAACAACTCGATATTTTTGCGCTGACCGTATCGATTTTTCGACTCTCGGTTCGTATAATTTTGAAATAGTGCTACGGTGAGGCGAACATATTACCATGTATTCACCCTCCCTTTATCCCTCCCATCGAGGGAGGGAAAAATGGATGGAAATAGGTGTAACAATGATCAAAAAAATTTTAATATCTCTCTTTATTTTTTCTTTCATAATAATTCTAATCCCTAAAAATATAGAGGCTCAAAAGCTTTTAATTCCGATGGACTTATCCCAAACCGACCATCTAAAAGCCTATGGAGTAGCCTACTGGTGCCTGAAGCAGGGGTATAATGTGGAATGGCTCTTAAATTACCGGGCTGGCTCTTTTATGGCAGACTATAGAGAGGATATTGCTGACCGCTGCAGGCTGCAGGGAGTATCTTTTGAAAAAATAGACCTGTCGGAAGCCGGGGCTATTTATAAAGAGATAGAGGAAAATAATATGGATGTGGTCTTATTGGAAAAGGCACCAGCCATAGCAGTATATGTCCCGCCGAATAAAGAGCCCTGGGATGATGCAGTCAGGCTGGCTTTGGCTTATGCTGAGATCCCTTATAAAACCTTATGGGATGAGGAGGTCTTGAAAGGGGAGCTGGAAAAATATGACTGGTTGCACTTACATCATGAGGATTTCACGGGCCAGTATGGGAAATTTTATGGCACTTTCAGAAACGAGCCCTGGTATAAAGAAGAGCAAGCCATCTGCGAGGTTACTGCAAAGAGATTAGGATTTAAAAAAGTCTCCGAGGAGAAAAAAGCAATTGCCAGAGCCATAAAAGACTATGTTGCGCGCGGAGGGTTCCTCTTTGCAATGTGCTCTGCTCCGGAGACTATGGATATAGCCTTATGTGCAGAGAATACGGACATCGTACCTCAGCCATTCGATGGTGACCCGCCTGACCCGGATTGCCAGAACAAGTTAGACTATACCAAGAGCTTCTCCTTTACTAATTTTTCAGTCTCCTTAAACCCTATGGAATACAGACATTCTGACATCGATACCTACCTAGACCGTTTAATGTGGGGATTAGATGCACAAAATGACTATTTCACTCTATTCGATTTCTCAGCCAAATTAGACCCGGTCCCCTCGATGCTGGTGCAGGACCATGTTAATGTTATCCGGGGTTTTATGGGACAGACCACCGCCTTTAGAAAATCCCTTCTGAAAAAATATGTAACTATCTTGGGAGAGGTTGAGGGGGTAGATGAGGTCAGGTATATCCACGGTAATTTCGGAAGAGGAACCTTTACTTTTCTTGGCGGGCACGACCCGGAGGACTACGAGCACCGGGTAGGTGACCTACCTACAGAATTAAGCCTGCATAAAAGCTCGCCTGGTTATCGCCTAATCCTGAATAACATCCTCTTCCCCGCTGCCAAAAAGAAAGAAAGGAAAACATGATCATCCTCCCTTCATCCCTACCATTAAGGGAAGGAAAGCCAAAAGCGAAGGAGTTACAAGTCTTCTCTCCCATCGTGGGAGAGGGGGAAACATTCAGAAAACACTTGTTAATAAGACCGAATTTTAGTAATTTGGTACCCAGTTTTATTTAAGTTGGGACTTATGAATAATGCATTGCTAATTTATCCTGAGTTCTCGCCCTTTGGGTTCTGGAACTATAAGGAAGTTTGTAAATTAGTCGGTTCCAAATATCCAGCCGCACCGCTCGGAATGATAACTTTGGCAGCCCTTCTACCCAAGGAATGGAACATCAGGTTAATCGATATGAACATAGCTGAATTGTATGATGCTGATATCGACTGGGCTGATCTGGTATTCATTGGCGGAATGCTGTCCCAGCAAGTTTGTTTTCTGAAGCTGGTTGACAGGGTTCATGCACGCGGCAAAAAGGTTGTTTCCGGTGGTCCTGATCCAACTTCACAACCGGAGGTTTATAAAGGTTCTGATTATCTGGTTCTTGGCGAAGCTGAAGATACTATCACACCATTTTTAAATGATCTTCACGCGGGTGCACAAAGTGGGGTCTACTTCCCTTCTGAGAATAAGCCTGATCTTATCACCAGTCCTGTTCCGCGTTTCGATTTGCTGTCTTTAGTTGATTATCTGATGATCGGAATCCAGTTTTCCCGTGGCTGTCCATATAACTGTGAGTTTTGCGATATAATTGAGCTTTACGGCAGGGTGCCACGCACGAAGACACCACAGCAAATCATAAACGAGCTTAATGTACTTTATAACCTCGGGTATAGAGGTCATATTGATTTTGTGGATGACAATTTCATAGGACATAAAGGAAAGGTAAAGCAGGCTCTCAGGGTACTCAGGGACTGGTCGCAAGCCCATAATTATCCATTTTTCTTCTCCACGGAGTCGTCTGTCAACCTTGCAGATGATGAGGACCTTCTTGGATTAATGCGAGACCTCGATTTCAGGTACGTATTCATCGGCATCGAATCGGTGAACGAGGAGGTACTGCTCTCCAATCAGAAAATGCAGAACCTCAATCGAAAGCTCTATGACGATTTTCATAGAATCTACCATTATGGAATGGTGGTTAACGGCGGCTATATCGTAGGATTTGATGATGAAACCAGTGAAACGACCAGGCTGATTGCCGACTCTATCGAACAAAATAAGATATGTATGGCTATGGTAGGTTTACTATACGCACTCCCCGGTACTCAGCTGGCTCGCAGACTGGAACAAGAAAAACGGCTGTTCTGGATATTCAAACCTGCTGGATCCAAACAACAAAGATAACGTTGACCAAGCCACCAGTGGACTTAATTTCGCCACACAAAGACCCAGAAAAGAAATAATAAACGATTTTGTTTACATACTAAAAGAAGTATATGATGGAAAGAGATACTTCAATAGATGTCTGAGACTGGGCCTGGTGTTGAAAGTTAGTAGAAAACACCGGTCTTCATTTTCCAGGAAGTTGATCACCATACGTGCTTTATTCCGGCTGATCAAGCAGCTTGGGTTCTCACCGTCGACCGCTTACTATTTTTGGAGAAACATCTTTATCATATTGCTAGTCCGTCCATCCGCCATAGAAGAAGTAGTCAATCTCATGGCAATGTACATTCATTTTCACAAACAAACGAAATATATCGTTGAGCTGATGACTCGTAGTTCGCAAAATATTAGCGAATCTGAAATGGCGTCCACTGTCACTGTGACGAGTGATGCTGAAGAGATTCCTGATGGTCATACCTAACCCTCCCTGCCAAGAGAGGGTAAATCAAGGATATGGTTCTTCCTTGTCAGGTAGTTCTGCAGTTCAGCTTGGTTCACTGCCCTGAGTTCGTCGAAGGGCAGTTCAGCTCAACTCACTGCCCTGTCTTCAACCCTGACCTTCAGCTCTAAGCTCAGGTTGAAGAAGGCTCAGACCTGAAGAGAGCTTGTGGCTCGAGCTTACTCATCACCCTGAGCTTGTCGAAGGATCGAAGGGTGAACATCCTTATCCTGCAGCTTAAATCCTTGCAAGATCAAAATTAGCAAATAGTTATGCTCTTGCGTATTATAATTAAACTTTTAGATACTGGTATGTGTCAAATAAAATAGAACTTTTTGTAGCGATGATGGTATGAAAAAATAAACCTTTTACATTTTTTGAGTTTCTGAACAGAAAGGAAATCTTATGAAAAAGCTCTTCATTATAATCCCTGTCTTTGTGTTGATAATAACGCTTTTCTTTGTTTTTAAAGCTAAAAACAAAAAGTCTGAGGCAGCATTTCTTACTGCAGAAGTAACTAGGGGAGATATTACCATTATGGTAACTGCTACTGGAACTCTTGAGGCCATGACCACAGTTCAGGTAGGGAGTCAGGTCTCCGGAACCATATCCGCCCTTTATGCGGATTTCAATTCCCTGGTAAAAAAAGGACAGCTCATTGCCCAGTTAGACCCAACTTTTCTTAAAGCTCAGGTTGCCCAGGCTCAAGCAGATTTCGAAAGTGCAAAAGCCTCAACTGATCTTTCCAAAAAAGAATATGAGCGTTCCTTATCTTTGTTCCAGAAGAACATGATCTCCGAGTCTGAAAAGGATAACTCTCTTAACAAATATGAGCTGGCTCAAGCTCAGGAAAAATCTGCCCAAGCTAGTATGGACCGGGTTAAGACTAATCTCGATTATGCCACCATAACTTCTCCCATAGATGGAGTGGTTATCTCCAGGGATGTAGATGTAGGGCAAACTGTGGCAGCCAGCTTGCAAGCCCCCACTCTTTTCACCATCGCTAAAGATTTAACCAGAATGAAGGTGAAAGCCAGCATAGATGAGGCGGATATCGGCAAAATAAAAGAAGGACAGGAGGTTATTTTTACCGTGGATGCTTATCCGGAACAAAACTTTAAAGGAAAGGTAAGCCAGATAAGACTCTCCCCGGAAGTCGTGCAGAACGTTGTCTCCTATGACGTGATCATTGAAGTTTCAAATCCCGATCTTCTTTTGAAGCCGGGCATGACCGCTAATGTAACTGTACTGGTAGACCAGAGAGAAGATATCCTTAAGGTCCCTTCATCCGCATTACGTTTCCATCCATCCCTGAAGAAGAAAAAATCTTCCGGTGGATCCGGAAAGGCAGGTCCGATGGCTCGAAATATGTCTACCCCTGATTCCGGTACAATTATATCAAATTCTGCTGGTTTACGGATGGCAGGTCAAAATATGCTCTGGATTCTTAGCCAGCAGGAAAAACCTGAACCGGTTCCGGTTAAAATCGGGATATCAGACGGGTCTTACACCCAGGTTATCTCAGATGATCTTAAAGAGGGTGATAAAGTCATTGTAGGAGAGAATAATTCAACATCTCCCTCGAATAACAACCAGGAGGTTAATCCCTTTGCTCCCAGGTTTGGCGGGGGCAGGAGGTAAAATTGGATCAGCTGATCTCAACTCATAATCTGATCAAAATCTATCAGCTCGGCGATTTTGAAATTCAGGCATTAAGAGGTGTAGACCTCTCTATTGATAGAGGTGATTTTGTAGCTATAATGGGCCCTTCCGGTTCAGGGAAATCTACTTTAATGCATATCATCGGGTGTCTGGATCGACCGACCAAAGGGAGTTATTTTCTCGAGGGGAAAGACATCTCCTCTCTGGACCGAAACAGTTTAGCTCAAATTAGAAACCAGAAAATAGGTTTTGTCTTTCAATCTTTCAACCTTCTGCACCGGACTACCGCCCTGGAGAATGTGGAACTGCCCTTGCTTTATAATAACAGCTCTCCTAAAGTAATAGCTGAAAAGGCTAAAAAGGCTTTATCCCTGGTGGGTTTAGAGGGGAGAGAAAATTCTTATCCTAATCAGCTTTCCGGCGGACAACAGCAGAGAGTGGCTATTGCCAGAGCTCTGATCAATAACCCTGCAATAATCTTGGCAGATGAGCCAACTGGAAATTTAGATACCAGAACCTCTATCGAGGTAATGGAGATGTTTCAATCCTTGAATGAAAGCGGCATCACCATCGTGCTCATTACCCACGAAAACGATATAGCCACCTATGCTAAAAGAAACATAACCTTCCGGGATGGAAAGATCGTAAAAGATGAAGCTGTCTCCAATCCCAGACAAGCTAAAACTGAACTTTTATCTTTACCCCAGGTTGATACCTGAGAAAGGAACAGAGAGGTAGCAAAAAGATGCTCTTTCTTTATTGGAATACTTTGAATATGTATAAACCGAAAGAGAAACATCAGAGGAGGTAGAATATGAGAAAAACTTATTTCCTGTATTTGTTAACCGCCATGTTGTTATTCCTGACTACTGTAACCAGTGGCAAGGAGACGCAATTAAATAGCATCTGGAAACAGGCAGAGATTAAAGTTGACGGTGATGAATCCGAATGGTCAGGTTCGATGTATTATTTAGATGAAGAGAAAGTCGGCCTTGGTTTGCAAAATGATACGAACAATTTGTATATCATAATCAAGGCAACCGATCGAAATACACAATTGCAGATAATGCGAGCGGGATTAACCATCTGGTTGGATGCAAAGGGAAAAAAGGAAAAGACCCTGGGAATACACTATCCCATTGGAATGCAGGATTATGGAATTCCAATGGTTATGGGACAAAAACCCGAGGAGAACAAAGAAGAAAGGCAAAAACAGTTTACGGAGATGACAGAGAAAATAGAGATCTTGGGTCCCGGAAAAAACGAGCGAAACAGAATTGCCAGGGTAAATAATTCCGGAATCGAAGCCTCGATCAACGATTCCCTGGGAATTATGGTCTGCGAACTCAAAATTCCCTTGAAACAGTCAAATGAGTTCCCTTATGCCATAGCTGCTAATGCTGGTGATATTATAAGCCTGGGACTGGAGACTGGTGAATTCAAACGAGAGAAAATGAAAGGAAATATGCCTAGGGGAGAGGGTATGCCTGGCGGTGGTGGAGGTGGGATGCATCCAGGTGGTAGAGGTGGTAGAGGTGGTATGCCAGGTGGCAGAGAAGGTATTAAAATGTCAGAGCCGATCAAATTTTGGACTAAGGTATCACTGGCGAGTGCCACAGTTAATAAAAATTAAGAAATGTGTTAGGCTTTTAACTACCTGAAATTGAACTAATTACCAAGGTTTTTCTTTGGAACAATTTAAGGAATTAGAGATGAAAAAAGGAGTATTTTTTGCATTCTGGGTAATATTTTTCTTCTGGGCCGGTTTTTTAGCGCAAGCACAGGAGGTTCCCCCAAAAGTTCTCACCATCGATGATTGCGTGCAGATAGCCCTGAAGAACAACTTTGAAGCTCGTTCTGCCCAGGAGAATTATAAATCCGCCAGATGGGAGCTATTGGGTGGCTGGTCAGGTTTATTGCCCAGCCTTGGTCTTTCCTCGGGCTGGACGATTCAAAATGCATTTCCGGAGAGATTAGATTATGATGAGTATCGTTTTAGTCTTGGAGTAAGCCAAACTATTTTTGACGGTGGTTCAAACTGGGCGAGTTTCAATTTGAGAAGAGCGGGAAAGAGGTCAGCCTGGGATGATTTAAAATTAGCAGAGAAATCTGTGGCATTGAGTGTAAAAGAGGGCTGTTATAATCTTTTGAAAGCTCAGATGCTGTATGACGTTCAGCAGGATGCAGTGAAGAAGAGTATCGAACAGCTCAACATGGCAAAAGCGAGGTATGATTTAGGCTCTGCCTCCCTTTCCGATTATCTTAAGGCAAAAGTGCAGTTGGGGAACGATAGTCTGAATTTGATTACTTATGCCAACAACGTGAAATTAACTGAAGCCAGCTTGAACAGCTTGTTAGGTATAGATATAAATACCCCCTTAGAGATAGATGCCAAGTTAGGATATAAGAAGCTGGAAGTTAACTTAGAAGACGAGACCAGGAAAGCATTAGGAAATCATCCGCAGATCGATAAAGCCGAGATGGGAGTAAATCAGGCTCATTCAAGCCTGACCATTGCCAGAGGAGGCAATTTCCCCAACATATCTTTCTCGGGCAGTTATTCCTGGGGTGGCTATAGATTTCCTTCAAGCCGGGATATAGAGAGAAGCGATACCTGGGGTATAGGGATAGGCATCAGTCTGAATTTATTTGATGGCTTTACAACCACCTCCAGAGTTAGAAGTGCTAAGGCTCAGCTTAATTTAGCCAAAGAGAGCCTGAAGCAGAGCAGGAGGGATTTGGAATTAGAGATAAAACAGGCATTTTTATCAGTGAAAGAAGCAGAGCAAAAAATTCAATTGACAGATGATGCTTTGAAATCAGCCGAAGAGGATTTAAAGCTTACCCAGGAAAAATACAACTTAGGTGCGGCATCCATCTTAGAGCTTTTGGATGCTAATGTTTCCTACAAAACTGCCAAAAGTAACCAGGTTCAGGCCCTGTATGACTATAATTTAGCTTTAGCTCAATTTGAAAAAGCTATAGATGAATGAATAGTTTAGAAGAGGTAGAGATATGAGATATTTACAGATTTTGAAAGTTGCCTATAAGGCTCTGGGCAGAAACAAGATGCGTTCCAGCTTGACTATGCTGGGTATAATAATCGGGGTAGGGGCAGTTATAGCGATGATGGGAATAGGACAAGGGGCAAAAAAATTGATCAATGACCAGATAGCTTCCTTGGGTGATAATCTTTTAACTATATTCCCGGGAAGTTTTATGAGTGGAGGTATTAGAGCTGGAGCCGGGACAAGAACCTCTCTGACAGAAGAAGATGCTAAGGCTATTAAGGAGAACTGCCCTGCTGTTCTCAGGGTTTCACCAGAGGTTCGAACCGGAGCACAGGTCGTAGCAGGAAATCTTAACTGGGCAACTACCATTGAAGGATATTCCACAGATTTTCCTCTTATCCGTTCCTGGTCCCTCGCTTCAGGCACTTTTTTCACAGAGCAGGACGTAAAAGGAGCTACCAAAGTCTGTGTTTTAGGGAAAACTGTAGTTGACAACCTTTTCAGCGGGCAGGACCCGGTTGGCGAGATCATAAGAATAAAAAAACTTCCTTTCCGGGTTTTAGGGGTTTTATCCCCAAAAGGACAGACGGGCTTTGGACATGACCAGGATGATATAATTATTGTCCCTTACACTACTGCCCAGAAAAAAATTGCAGGTATAAACCATATTAATTCTATTATCGCTTCAGCTATAGACCGAACCAAGATCGATGTGGCTGAAGAACAAATAACCCTGCTCCTTCGCCAGAGACATAAAATCCTTAAAGCGGAGGACGATGATTTTACGGTCAGAAGTCAATTAGATATTGCCTCTGCAGCTGGCTCAACTTCTACCATAATGACCATTCTATTGGGAGCTATCGCCTCTATATCTCTGATAGTTGGTGGGATCGGGATTATGAACATTATGTTAGTCTCGGTAACTGAAAGAACAAGAGAAATTGGTATCAGGATGGCAGTAGGAGCTAAATCTAAGGATATATTGACTCAGTTTTTAATTGAATCTATGGTTTTAAGTCTGATCGGAGGTTTGATTGGAATTATCTTAGGGATTTTGTGTTCAAAATTGATCTCACTGATCTTGCACTGGTCAATTTACACCTCAGTTCCTGCAGTAGTTTTATCCTTCCTTTTTGCCGGATTTGTCGGAGTTTTCTTCGGCTTCTATCCAGCCAGAAAAGCCTCCCTTTTAGACCCGATAGAGGCTTTAAGATACGAGTAAAAGCGTTGCGTCAGGTTTTCTTTTATGTAGGGGCAGACCTCTGTGTCTGCCTCTTTTGTATTTGTAGGGATAGAATCTCGCCTCAGGCGGATTCTATCCTCTTTTTTTATTGGAAAACCTCAGACGTCCAATAGTAGGGACGGGGTCACCCCGCCCAATAAATTACAGGGCGAGCCCGCCCTTTGGCGGGTCGCCCCTACTAACAAACGCCAAACTTACAAACTCCAAACTGTATTTCAGAGGCGGAACTGGTTGAAAACTATTTTTGATTTGTCAAACAGTCCGCCCAAGGCGGACATGCTTAACCTACGAGCTGCGGTCGTCATAAATTTTTTGTAATAGATGAACATCCAAAAGTTTCCCAAATTTTCGACCAACTTCCCTCATAATTCCTATGTGCTCAAAATCCACCGATTCGTGAAGATGAATACTTGCTTTTCCATCCTCAGCCACTCTAGCTATTACTGTATGGAGGCCTACTTTTTGACCTTCCTGCATAATTGCTTCCAAAAGCTTCTTCCCAATTCCCTTGCCTTGAAATTCTTCCTTAACATAGAGTGAAATTTCAGCAGTATCAGAATATGCACATCTATCAGACCATTTGCTTAAAGACACCCAACCACAAGACCGTTCTCCTCTGCAACTAATATGGGATACTTAGTGCCATGATTTGAAAACCATGCACTCTGTTCCTTAAGAGTTTTAGGCTGGGTGTCGAAGGTGGCTACTGTTCTAACAATAGCTTCATTGTATATCTCTGTAATTCGATCCAGATCCTTTAGTTCCGCCTTCCTAATTCTCAGCATATATACTCTTTAGATGATTTTAGTCCGCCAGAGTCGGAGCTGGTTGCCAACCCTTTTTGTTTTGTCAAGCAGGCTACGCCATGCTTGAACTACAAGATTAGAAGGGCAGACAAAGGGGTCTGCCCCTACGAATTACGAACAAACGCTAAACTTACAAACTCCAAACTGCTTTTCAGTCCCGCCTGCGGTGGGATTTCCCCGATTTATCGGGGCTCAACACGGCGCTGGCCCGCTTTTGAAAAGATAGTTGATTAAATAGACTACATCGGTAACATTCACCTTCCCATCACAATTAACATCTCCATTTTCTAAAGGATTAGGAGTGGGCCCACCTTTGAAAAGATAATTGATTATATAGATCACATCTGAAACAGTTATCTGACCATCGCAATTAACATTCCCACGCTGGGGTGGCACTTCGGTGATTTCAAAACTCCCCACCTCTCCTTCAGCAGGCCAGTTGATGGAAACCGGATCGACTATAGAATACATAGTAGTTGGTCCCGCAGATGAATGAACAGCAGTTCTGAAAGTCAAAGTGCCTGGACCAGATACATTGTAGAACATTCTGCAGTAGAGCCCACTATCACCTGGTAAAAGTCTGCTAGCTCCAAATCCAACCGCAACAAAAAGCAAGGGGTCCTCAGGTGGTCCAGTCTCGTTGACAATCTTCTGAGTAAAATGCCAAACTAGACTGGGTGGTTCAAATGCACCAGGATGCGCGTCCTGCCATCCTCCGGTTAAAATAGTATTCAAAACTGGGTTTGAGCTCCCTTCTGCATACAGGGCTACATTTAAATAAGTAACTATACCAGCTATACCAGCATCCTCGATTTCGACGTTGATATTCACCTGAACAACACTATCACAGGGGGAATACTCAAGATCTACCGGAACCAGAGAATATTCATTCATTTTAAGGTTAAAACTATCAAGTGTCCCCTCAGAGGGCCAGTTAACAGGAGCAGGGGTAGAATCAGGCTTTAGCATACTCACCGAACCTGCAGTGGAATGAACTGCAGTCCTGAAAGTCAAAGTTCCCGGACCTGAGACCTTGTAGAACATTGTGCAAAAACGCCCAGTATCAGGAGGAAGTGGAGTAGCATCGTCATCCGCCCTAAAAAGCAAAGGATCAGATGGGGGTCCATAGGGATTTATATATCTGGTTATGAAGTCTGAAACGACGCTGGGCACTGCAAAGGCTGGAGGATTTGGGTCTCCCAAACCCCCAGTCAAGATTGTATCTAAAACCGGATTGGATGTTCCCTCTGCATACAAAGGAACTTGAAATAATCCGATAGTGTCACGGGTGTTGATATTTATGTTGAACTGAACAATGCTGTCATCCGGTGCAATTCGAAGGTCCACCGGTACCAGGGAATATTCATTAACCTGTGGAGAACCAAGCTCAGAGAAGAAAAGCACCAGAGAAGACACTAAAACAATTAATAGCAAATCTCTTCTCATTTTCTTTCACCTCCATTTAAAATTAAAATCCTTTCAAACTCTAATCTTATAAACTTTTAAACTGTATTTAGCAGGGCGGTGGTGGTCCGCTTTTGAAAAGGTAATTGATTAGATAGATCACATCAGAAACGGTTACCTCACCATCACAATTAGCATCCCCAGCTATTAAGGGAATTGGAGAAAAACCGCTCTTGAAAAAATAGTTAATTAGAAAAATCACATCTGAAACAGTTATCTGTCCGTCACGATTAGCATCCCCCGGCTGGATTGCTATAACCTCAAAACTGCCAACCTCTCCTGCAGGGGGCCAGTTAATGGGAACTGATGAACCATAATAATCGTTCATTATCACTGAACCACCAGTTGAGTGGACCGCAGTTCTAAAGGTTAAGGTTCCGGGTTCAGAAACTTTATAGAACATCCTGCAAAAAAGACCGCTGGCTGGAGGAGTAATACCTGCCTGTCCAAAATTCATAGCCAGAAAGTATAATGGGTCAGTGGGTGGCCCGTAAGGGTTAACAGTCGTTACGGAAAAATAATCAACCAGGCTGGGTGGATAAAAGGCTGGTGGATATTCATCCATAAGACCACCGGTCAAAATTGTATCCAGAACCGGATTAGAGGTACCTTCCGCATACAGGGGAACAAAAAATGCCTTGATCATACCATACTCTTCAAAAAGCTCGATATGGATGTCAATCTCCACAGTCCCACCACTGGGGTAGATAAAAAGATTTACCGGAACCAAAGAGTATTCATTAACCTGGGCAGTCCCAAGCTGGGAGAAAAGAAAAAACAGAGAAAAAATCAGTACCAGCAAAAGCATATTCTTTTTCATCCTCTTCACCTCCTGTAAAATTGATGAAAGAAGATTTTAAATAAGGCTATTGAAATGTCTCTTCAAATATTAAACTAATCTAAAAATACCATCTGTCAAGCAAAAAATCTGCAGGAATTATCCCCTCTCCTTTCAGGAGAGGGCCAAGGTGAGGTCTCACAAGTTGTAGCGGAGGTCTTCAGACCCCCATCGTTTCTAATTAAAAACTATTGTTAAATTAATCCCAATTTAATTATATTCATTCTGTTTAATCTGCTGTGAAATTTTTGAGGAGAAACCCTTGTTTAAAATCTATAAAGATAAAGACGCTACCCTAAAATATCTAAAAGGAAAAACTATCTCCATTCTTGGATATGGGAACCAGGGAAGGGCACAAGCTCTGAATTTAAGAGATTCAGGTTTGAAAGTGGTAATCGGACTTCCAAAAGGAAACCGGGATATAAAATCTGCCATGAAAGATGGTTTTAAGGTTTACACTCCGGAAAAAGTAGTAACAGAAGGAGAGATAATTTCAGTCTTAGCTCCTGACCATATACATAAAGAGCTTTATGAAAAAAGCATCCAGAAAAATCTCTCTCCTGGAAAAACTTTAGTCTTTGCACATGCTTACAGCATTTATTTCAACCTGATAAAACCTCCTGAATTTATTGATGTTATCCTGGTAGCACCTCACGGTCCGGGTGAACTGGTGCGAAAACTTTTCTTGGAAGGAAAAGGTGTAACCTCATTTATCGCAGTAGAAAAAAATTATTCTGGAAAAGCATTAAAAAAATCCCTTGCCTATGCTAAAGGAATCGGCTCAACTAAAGCCGGGGCAATATTGACTACTTTCAAAGACGAAGCCATTGGAGACTTGTTTGGTGAACAAGCAGTTTTATGCGGAGGGCTCTCTGAGCTTTTGAAATCCGGATTTGAAACTTTAGTAGAATCCGGTCTATCACCGGAAAATGCCTATTTAGAATGTGTCCATCAATTAGACCTGATCGTGGAGCTTATCAAAAAATATGGCATAGCCGGGATGTTTAAAAAAATAAGCCGGACCGCAGAGTTCGGCTCCTATGTCTCCGGGAAAAGCGTCATTAACAAAAATGAAATGAAAAGAATTTTATCCAGAATAAAGAATGGAGATTTTGCTAAAAGATGGATAAAAGAATATGAAAGCGGAATGAAGAATTATAAGAAGATGAAAAAATCCTGGGAAACCCACCTAATTCAGAAAACCTGGGAAAAATTGGATAGATTTTTTGTGTAGGGACAGAACAGTGTTCTGTCCCCACAGAATAAAACGGACAGCCATAAAGGCTGTCCCTACGAAATACCTTGCTTTTTAACAAAAAAGGTTTAAGTTTTGCGGGATGGAATTACCTGAGGATAAAATCGTTTATCGCTATTTTGGAATCGAGCTGCGGATAGTTTTTTATCTTACTTCTTTTGTTTTCCTTTTGCTTTCCATGTTCAGTTTTAAATCCTTTTTCCTTTTCAGCCTTTTTTCTTTTTTGATCTTTATCCTCTCAGCCCTGTTAACCTATCTGGACTATACCCGTCATCTGTTAATTTTAGACCGGGAGGGAATAAGCTTCAGCCGGTTTTTAACCAGGAAATCTGAAGGTGATCATTTATACTGGACAAACGTCCAGCAGATTACGACTCAGGAATATGGAATATTTAAGATTTTAAAAACAACCCGGGTGATCTCGGAAGGAAAAGAGATCAAAGTATTTTCTTTTATGGAGGACTATCCACATTTTTTAAAAGAGATCTTTGAGAAATCTAAAAATGCCGAAATCGATAAACTCACCCAAGATTTACTTGGCGGGCAGGCAGATTTTTAAAATTATTTTAAAAGGTCTATCTATGAAGGCCATAAATTTATTAACCTGTTTTGCTCTTACCTTTTCCACAAGTTCAGGGATAACCTTTGCTTCCCAGGCTAATTCTGATATGGATTCTATCATCTTCAAAGGGATAGATTTTATTCATCAGGATAAATTCGATTCCGGGATTGCAGAGTTCAAAAAGGTGGTTCAGCTTTATCCGGATGAGCCAGCAGGGTATTTTTTCATAGCCGCATCTTTACAGACCTTGATCGACGATTACCGAAATGATAAATATAAAGCTGATTTTGAAAAATATATTAACCTATCCGTTGAAAAAGGGGATAAAAAGGTGGAACAGGACCCGAATTCAGCTCTTGACCATTTCTATTTAGGTGGCTCCCTGGGCTATCGAGGGATTTACCGCTCATTTAGAGGGAACTGGTGGGGTGCGTTCCGGGACGGAGGAAAAGCTCATTCCCATCTGAAAAAAGCTGTGGAACTGAACCCGAATCTATATGATGCCTATTTCGGACTGGGATCTTATCATTACTGGAGAAGCGTCAAATCCAAGCTTTTCTGGTGGCTTCCATTTTTCGGGGATGAGAGGAAGAAAGGGATTCAGGAGACTATGCTTGCCATCCAGAAGGGGAAATATGCCAAAGATGAAGCTGCTTATTCCCTGTTAAGGATTTATCTGGAGGAAAAAGACTATACCTCTGTTTTAAAATGGAGTCAGGAGGTAAAAAGGATAAAAGAGGATGACCCATTCCGCTTGTGGATGACCGGCTTTGCTTATATCGGTTTGAAAAACTGGATTGATGCACAAAAAATATTTCTGGATTTATTAAATGTTCTGAAGTCTTCTCCCTATTATGACCCTGCGGGTGAATACGAATGCAGATACTGGTTGGCATATATCTATTTCAACCAGGGGGATATACAGACTGCTCAGGATGAGCTGAATAAAGCTTTATCTTTTGAGCCCCAGGTAAAGGGAAACGATTATGCAGAACCATTTGCTGATAAAATAAAAGACCTGCAAAAGGATATCTCACAAAAATTAAAATCTAAATGAAATTTCTCTTTTCCATTTTATTATTCATCAGTTTTTTAATCTACCCTTTGTCTGCTTTTCCTTCCAGTGAGTCCGCCGGACAATCTCAGGATTCTCTCTCTTATATTAACCTTATATTAGAGGGGATAGATGCTACCCTAAACGAGAACTATCTTTATGCTGAGAACATGTTCAAGCAGATGGTAAACTCAGATTCCCAGAATCCGGCTGGTCATTTCTTCTTGGGTGCGTTATACCAGGCAGAGATGATGGATTATGAAGGTGATTTCAAGGAGGAGGAGTTTTACACTACTCTGGAAACTACCATTAGATTAGCCAAGAAAAGGATTAAGGCAGGAAATGAAACCCCCTGGGATTATCTTTATTTGGGAAACTCTTATGGTTATTTAGGGGTCTATAAAGCCCGTAAAGGGAACTGGTGGTCAGCTTTTAGAAGCGCCTTAAAGGCTAAATCGGCTTTTAAAAAAGCAGTGGAGCTTGATTCCACCCTTTACGATGCCTATGTCGGGCTGGGCTCATATCATTACTGGACCAGTCATTTCACCAAGACTTTTGCCTGGCTGCCGTTTTTTGCAGATGAAAGGAAAAGAGGTATCCGGGAAATAAAATTGGCTTCAGAGAAAAGTCTTTTTTCCAGAGCTGCCGCTTTAAATGCTCTTATCTGGATCTATATCAAAGAGAAAGATTATCCCAAAGCCATTGAGTTAGCAATGAATTTACAAAAAGAATATCCTGACGGGAAAATCTTCTTATGGGCTTTAGCCACGGCTTATTATGAGAAATATGACTGGGATAAAGCCATAGAATATTATAATCTGATACAAAATAAACTCAAAAACAATCCTGCGGAAAACTATTATAACCTGATAGAATGCTATTACCGCATTGCCGATTCGTATTTCAACTCCGGAGATTTCGCTGAGTGTATCCACGTCTGCAAAGAGGGATTAAGCTATAATCTAAATTCAAAGACAAAAGAAAGACAGAAAGACAAACTTAACAAGCTCAAAGAGCTTCTTGAGAAATCCTTAAAAATAACCGGAAAAAAATAATAGTAGAACAGACATTCTGTCTGTTCTATCATTTCGTAGTACGATCCTGCTTGTCCCGTCGTAGGCGGGATCAGGGTCGCAATGTGTAGGGACAGAATATTGTTCTGTCCTTTTTTCTCTCAGTAGTGGAGTTTCTGACACTACGATTAAATAGTAATTTTTAATCCATTATCATATGTTATTATCGTTTTTAAATCCTTTCAGTAAAGTCAAATAAACACCAAAAATCGTAGATAGAAGCTGCAAGAATGGCGATATGAATATCATCAGAACCAGCCAGCCGGTAAAGCTTATTTTCGGGTCATAAAGGATTAGGGGAATCCCGAAATTCTTGAAATCGTATCCAGGGTTGAAAAGCAATTTAATCGTAGGTCCCCAGAGGATAGCCATCACCACAAAAGTAAAAAGAGAAGTATTGATCGCATATTTAAAGGTTTTTTTAAAATAATTTTTAGAGTTTTTTTCTTGCAGAGTCACTCTTCTTACAATATACCATCCGACCACGAATCCAAATAGGATACAGAAGATCGGAACGCCCATCCCCATCCCAACACAAATCAAATCGAGAAAAGCAAAAATTAAAAAGGTTATTTTGATGTTTAATTTAAAAATTCTATCCGTAGCTCACTTTCGATAAGATGCAATCGCTTCCTCCAGCGCTATGCGAATTGGAGTATAGGTTATACCCAGCTCCTTTTCCGCCTTAGTTCCATCAAACCTGAAACTTTCTTTCATAACCTTCATCTGATCCACGGACATTCCCCAGATAGGAGGTTTCTTTATGAGGTTGGCTAAAAATGTCAGAAGTTTAGCATTAACCATAACCATAAAAGAAGGAAGACTTATTTTGGGCAGGGGAACACCGGAGATTTCACTTACCATCTGGTTTATCTCTCCAAATGTCAGTTGATATTTACCTGCTAAGTATTTTTCACCGAGATTATTTTCCTTTTCTGTCGCTCGGACGATCGTCTCAGCTACATCACTAACATGCACAAAAGTCATGATTGAATCGTTGAACACAGTAGCTGGTAATTTTCGATCCATCAAATCCTTAATATATTTACCAGTAGCCTTGGGATCACCTGGTCCTAAAACTGCACCCGGGTATACCATCACCAGAGGAAGTTTCATTTTTTCATAGAGTTCCCAGGCAATCAGATCCCCTTCGTATTTAGTCCGGAAATATTCGCTGAACTGAACTGGACCAACCGGGCTATCTTCAGTAAAAGGACAGTCTGCTGGTTTTCCAAAGATACCTGCGGTACTGATATGCACTACTTTGGAGATACCTTTTTCCAGGGCAGATTCCATAACATTTCTGGTACCTTCGATATTGACTTTGTTGTAAATCTTACGGTCAGGTTCCCAGAAAGAATAAAGGTTTGCCAGGTTAATCACCCAATCACAACCTATCATCCCTTTAAGCAGTGATTCTTTGTCAGTTACATCGCCGGTTATGATGTTAACACCTAATTCCTTTAGGTGAGTAACATCGCTGGTTTTCCTTGCCAGACAAAACATTTTGTGTTGGGTCTGTGCCAATCTTCTAACCACATGAGTGCCAATGAATCCTGTAGCTCCAGTTATAAATATTTTCATTTTTCTCTCCTCTCATGATTTCCCCTCCCTTGATGAGAGGGGTAAGGGGGTGTAGCCTCCCTAACCCTCTCCCGCGAGGGGAGAGGGGATTTTCGTAGTGCGCCCCTTTAGGTCGCCAAAGCTGTAGAGACGCATGCTATGCGTCTCTACCTCTTAATTACCTGGCTGTATATCCTCCATCTATGACTAATTCACTTCCGGTAACGAATTTCGATTCGTCTGATGCCAGGTAAATAATCCCGAAAGCGATATCCACAGGCTCACCTATATGTCCAATTGGCTGCAAGCTGTCCAGCATTTTTCGTCCGGCTTTAATCTCACCCTGGGATTTTAGAAAGTTTTCTAACATAGGTGTCCAGATAAACCCGGGATGAACTGAATTTACTCTAATATTATCTTTGGCATAAAGGAAAGCATCTGTTTTGGTCATAATCCTCACCGCACCCTTAGAGGCATGATAGGGCGGCACATCCGGCGCACTCACGATTCCATAAATGGAGGAAAGATTAATGATGCTTCCATCTCCGGCTTTTCTCATATAAGGGATCGAATGTTTGGTGCAGAAGAAAACCCCCTTAACATTAACCGCCATAACCCTATCCCATTCCTCTTCAGTTATCTCGTCTGTCGGCTTGCTCACCCCGGAAATCCCGGCATTGTTCACCAGCACGTTGATTTTTCCAAAGGTTTTATAAATGTCCGCAAACACCTTCCGCACCTCTTCTTCTTTTGAAACATCCAGGTGCCAGAACTTTGCTAACCCACCAGAATTTTTGATCTCATCTACTGTCTTTTGCCCCTCTTTATCTAAGATATCTGTCACCGCTACCTTTGCCCCTTCCTTTGCTAAGTAAAGACAGGTGGACTTACCAATTCCCAATGCCCCACCAGTAATGATGGCTACTTTGTTTTCCAATCTGCCCATTTTTGACCTCCTGAATAGTTTGAGCTTAAGTTCTATTGTGATAAAATCTCATCTATGCAATTTAATATTTTACATTTTTAAAAACTTCTCCAATATCTGGATTCAGATAATCCACCTTTCAACCGGAGAGCTTCAAAAAAAACATTATAAAAAAGTAAATCCAATCCTTATAAAAATTTATTCATGAAACACAACTTTTCCATCCATTAATACTATATGGGTGGTTTTTATATTTTTAATATCCTCAAGAGGATTTTTATTTAAGATCAAGATACTTCCCTTTTTGCCTGGTGAAATGGAGCCTGACTGGTTGGTAATGCCCAGCCATTCAGCCGGATATATGGTTGCTCCTCTGATAATCTCCGATTCTGAAAGTCCAACCTCCTTCAGCAATTGCATCTCTTTAAAAGTAAATCCTGGATTCCAGCCATCTTGTCCCACCAGGATCTTTGTGCCTTGTTTCATTATCTCTTTTGTAATAAAACAACTTATTTCATACAAAATTTCAAAACGTTTCTTAAACTTATCGAGCTCGTCTTCGCGGTATGCTTCAGGGTGCTCCGCATAATTTTTAAAAACATGCAAGGTTGGACAGAAATATACCCCGTTCTCCAGCATCTTATCTGTCAACTGTCTAAGTTTTGTTACTGAAATGGAATCAACCCCTGACAAAAACATTTCATTAATGAAAGCCTCCTTTTCTTCGGGATTAGCATCTATCAGTTTATCATGCTCTGATTTCAGATCATCCTTTAATACAGCATACCAGGCAGATTTTCCATGCTCAAAACATCTGATACCCAAATCTATGCCTCTATCCACTGGAACTGAATGAAAAAATGTTGGACCCGGGTCATTAGTAACAGGGAGGTTATGTTCTTTTGCTTCATCCAGCAAATGCCTTAAAACATCTAGATCAAACTTCCCGAATGTTTTAACCAGACTTGCGCCTTGGTTTGAAATTTGCTCGATGATGTTTTTTGCGTCTTGCCTTGAATTGACCGCCACCGTAAATTCAGGCCAGCGCTTGTTATTCTCTTCACCCCTTAAGGGACTCTTTTCAAGCATTGGACCCGCATAGAATATATCAGGGCCTAAATACTCTCCCCGGGTAATCTTATCCTTCAAATCCTTGAGGGTCTTAACTGGACCACCCACATCCCGTATTTGAGTGATCCCCTTTATTACGAACTCTTTCAGGACTTGTTTTTCTAACTCATCTTCTTGAGCGATTCCTTCAATGCCACATTCTTTCAATATCTCTTTTTTAGTCTCGTCCTCCTGGTTTGTCAACATAGTTAAATGGGCATGAGATTCAAAAAGTCCGGGGATTGCATATTTCCCTGAGCAATCATAATATTTCAGGTTTTCCTTATCTGTGCAGTCAATTTTGCCTATTTCTTTGACAATACTATCTTCAATCAGGATATCCAGATTTCTCCTCAAAATGTCATTTTCGACATCAAGGAGATTGATATCATTTAATAAGATCCGTCCCGTCATTTTTTTTCTTCTTCTCCTTAATCCTTTAAATTCGAACCATATTCTCTTTGTCTTCCACCCTGCCCATTTTTGACCTCTTAGTATGTCAACCATCCCAAGGTGTGGTTGACAATTTGTATCTTTTTTGTCAGGCAGTACACCAAAAAGCGGACATACCTGACCTACAAATTTGAGACCTTTAAATAAGTCTCCTTCAGCCAGGGATCATCCTGAATGAGACGAACGAAGTTGGTTTGAACTGTCTGTATGATAACCTGGACAGTTACCTTTCTTAGCTCTGCTATAGCTTGAACAACATCTTTTATCAATAAAGGCATTCCAGGTTCACCTGTCAACCACTTTTGCCCACCGGGATTGTCTGTTTCGGTAAGCAATTGTTCATCTAGCAATTTCCGGACAATGGTCTGTATATGTTCTGAATATAGCACTTCTACCCCTATGGTGAAATATAATCCTCTGGCTAATAGTCCTTGGAAAATATCGAGAGGTCCTGAATACCAGTGGACAATAGCCCTGTGAATATCATAGTCTTTGAGCAGTTGCAGGACTTCTTTTTCCGCCCCTCTGGAGTGCAGGTTCACCATCTTCTTTTGTTCTTTGGCTGCGGAAAGAAAGAACTCAAAAATTTTAAGCTGGGCTGGAAACTGGTCAGCATCTTCTGCAGAGTGGAAGTCTAATCCGATTTCACCCAGAAGGGGGCATTGTTCGACGGCATCCCTTAAAGCATCCAGATGGTCAACATATTCAGGAGCATTCAAGGGGTGCACGCCAAAACATGGCAATATGAACTTGCATCTTTCAGCTATCTTCAGGTTTCGCCTGTATGAGGGAAGATCCATCGAGTTGCTCAGGGTAAAGATTTTGTTCTGGTTTATCTCTTCTAAAACTGAATCCAGCTTATCCTCGTACCTGTCCAGATGTGCGTGGGCATCGATGAACATATTTCCTCTCATCTATATAGAAAATCAGAGAATTGTTTTTATCTTATTCATTTTGAACTAATTCTTTTTATAATGCGATAAACCAATAAAGTTATCCATCTGCTCGGCAACTCTTTTTGACCAAAGTCGAAATCAGAAAAAACATTGTGTACAGATTCTGCGTAGAAACGACCATTTTTATCCTTTTTTGAAATAAGCAGGTCTATCATCTCCTTAATCCTGTGATCATTTTTTATAAATTCAAACTGCGAAAGGATATCTAAATATTTTAAGATTCGATAATCGGTAAAAGGATATTTTAGTTTTTCCCAGCCTTTACCAATCTGTGAATCATGACCGGCATATTTTATCTTACCTCTGTTATCCCAGCATTTCAGGAGAAACTCTACGCCTCGTTGGGCAACTTTACCCTTCTTCAGTTCAGGATTTTGAGCTAATGCGCCAAGAACACACAAAGTTGCATAAGCACAGCTTGGCTCTTTTTCTCTGGGCTTACCCGGAAGTCCGCTATTTTTACACCAGAAACCGCCATCCAGTCGCTGTCGTTTTACGAACCACCCATAAGCTTCTCTTAATCGTGGCTCACTCATATAACCTGACTTTGCTAAAGATTCGGTTAAAATGCCAGTAAAACAATCACCTGAAGTAGGTGGAGGTGCCCAGCCAAAACCTCCATCCGGAAACTGGGTGCTAAAAACATACTAACCAGCACGGGCAATCTTTTTGTTCTTCGCTGTGAAGCCAAAATCAGCCAAGACTCCTAACAACCAGAAAGTGGTATCTTTCCTGGGCCACCAGGTATAAATATCTTTTGGAGTTCCCCAGTATCCATCCTTATTCTGCTTATCAAAGATTTTTTTAACTAGCTTGTTTTCATACACCAATTTTTCAGTTGCAAGAACCTCTTTATCTTCTCTTTTTTTATCTAAAAGGTCTATCAGGGTTCGATATCTAACAAAACTCTCACCCTCAA
The DNA here is from genome assembly GCA_963713865.1 of uncultured candidate division Zixibacteria bacterium. Classification (GTDB taxonomy): domain Bacteria; phylum Zixibacteria; class MSB-5A5; order MSB-5A5; family RBG-16-43-9; genus CAZMZF01. The sequence continues at coordinate 634,484 of OY970208.1, forward strand.
GAAGCCAATCTACTGGCATTAATTCTTTGAATTTTTTCAAGTTATCCTGCATTTATCTGAGTCCCGGTGATATATTTTCCATCTATGAACTCACCTCCATAAAATGGAAAGGGTCGTCATATTTGGCAATTATCCCCAATTCTTTCTGTTTTTCCAGAACTCTTGTCATCGCTTTAGCATGAACCCTATTGTGCCAGATAAACCTCCTTAAAATTTTTTTGAGAGTCCAGGGCTCATCCTCCACATTAAATATTAAAGAGTTATTGTTCACCCGATATAATTTTTCGATCTTCGCAATGCAGAACTCTCTGATTTTTATGAAATCCTCCTCTTTCTTATCAAATGTGATCTTGGTCCTTGATAGGTAGTAGTATTGGCACCTTTTCACGTGGTCGAATATCTCCTGTATGGTCTTTGGATTTTCCCCATAAAAAGTTTTCCTGATCCTCGACTCATCCATCCACTCTTTAAATCTGGTTTTATTATAAAGCTGTAAGAAGGTCTCTTCAGAATACCGGACCAGATCAACCAAATTTCTGAATTCTTCTTCCCCCATTACTTCTTTGTCTGCTTCTAACAAAATCTCATTATCCGCATCCTCAACCGCCAATGAGCTCTGATGATTTTGAACAATTTGAATCTTATAGTCGGGCTTTTGTTTGATACCCAACCACTTCAGATATAAATTCACTTCTCGATTCAGTTTGGAAATAGCTTCTTCTTCAGTTCTACCACGTATATAAGCACCTGGCAATTCCACTAAATACCCAATGTACCCCTTTCCATTAGTTTCGAATCCTATGGAAATTAAATTGGTAAATTTTAGGTATGGTTTTTTTAACATATCATTTCTGCTCTGGCTCATAGATCTTGGGACTGCTCCAGTCATTTCTCCATTCGATTTGCTTAGGGATAATTTTCAGCACACAAAAATCTTTGGATTCAGGACCTTCCGGGAAATGCTCAAATAGATTGAAAGTTGCCAAACCCCAGAACCCTCTTTTTCTTCTCCATATCTGTAACTATCTCCGCTTCACCTAAAACGATTGCGGCTTTTTCTCCATTGGGCTGTTCCACAAAAGCAAGACAGACCTTGGGATTTTGCTTTATCTGACTTACTTTCCGGGAACAGCAAAAAGTGGTTACCCAGATAGACATATCATCTTCCACAATCGGAGAAACCGGACGCACTCTCGGCTGGTCACCATCACAGGTTGCCAGGTAAGTATGAAGACAGGTTTTTTTCATTATAGCTACTATCTTCTCTTTATCAGTAGAGCTCATTTTAATCCTTCCCTTAAGTTTTTTGTTGGTTCGTAAATTGGATTTTCCCCCGCCTGAGGCGGGGAATCCTGGTGACCCGGCATATCTTTAACGCCCGATTAGACGATAAATCGATACACTTAAGAACAACGTTAAGCCACCTCTAATCTCCCTCATAGTCTGGAATGATCTTCTTTATGATTCGCTTTTCCTCCTTGAACTCCTGACCTAACTCATGCCAGAATTTCCTTGCTTTTCTGAGTCCTTTCTCGCCTGATTTTCTTCCTGCTCGGGTATAAAAATCTTCTCTGGCTCCTTTTCTTCCACTCGGAATTTCCATCATCTGTCTTACATTCATCCTCTCTTCCCTCATAAAATAATCAAAAACCCTGGCAGCTCCGATATATCCTATTGAGCAGGAAAGAACATCTACATCAAAGCAAACCCTGGCTTCTAAGCTTTTCGGCTTCTCCGGTCCCCTTGGTCCATGCGATCTGATGCAATGCACCACCCTTTCAATCTCCTTCTTTGTAAAACCAGCTCTCTTTAAATATTTAGGTGCTAATTTCACCCCTGCGGAATAATGGTCTTTGCCCAGTTCGGGGTAAAGTCTGCCTACGTCGTGTAATAAAATGCCTGCCAGGACAATTTTTATATTTGCCTTCTCCTTTTCACCGATGATAATGCCTTTGGCTAAATCCCTTGAGGTATGTTTCCAGTTGTGATGCACAAGTCCCTTGGAGAGAAAATCAAGTTTTATTACCTCATACAAAGTTTTTAATTCTGCAAATTTTGAAAGATAGATATTAAGTTTCATAAGCAACTCTCCTTTTTACACAATATCATCAATTGATTCTGGATCTGTATTTTTATGTTTGGGGAATTCTCCCCGTAGGGGATCTTGAGACTATCCCCGAATTATCCAGATAAATTTTTACATATCTACTTATTTTTCAGTCCCTACCCCCTGGTTTCCTGTATCCAGAACCACCTTCCAGGTACCATCTACCTGTTTTTCCCAAACTGTAATATAAGTCCCTTTTGCTATAAGGGGAATACTATTCTGGCCAGTTGTCTTGAATTCATAAATCCCGTAAGTATATCCTAAATCTCCTGACTTTGAAACCTCCGCAAATGAAGGTTTCCAGGTCAAAGTGAAATTATCATCTGATGATTTGGACAAAAGTTCTCTAATCGCCTCTATTCCCTCGATCGGTAGACTATTCGGTCGGAGCAAAACCCCATCCTTGGCTAAATAAGTGAAAAACGCTTCATTCATCCCCTTCTGTTCAGAGAGTTTTGAAAATTCAATATCCGCATTCATCAATGCCTGCTTTTCTTTTTCTATGTCCACATAATTTGAACAGGAGAGAAAGATGATACCTATTAAGAGAAATAAAATTAGAGATTGACCCTTTCTCTCAGTTATAATAACCATCTGCTCAACCTCCTTTATAGATTTATGTGATACGTCGACATTAGGAAATGCCAATGCTTTTAAAACTCACAACAGCCTTCTTGACTTATTTCTTACAAACTATTAAGAAATGTTCACTAATGCCCACTGCGCTTGGATGAGTACAGGTTTTCAAATGAATCTCCTGCCAGATCTTCCAGGCTCTTGGATATTTTTTAAAGAGCTTATTCGTCTCTTGCGGATGATAAGTAGCCAGTCCTTCAAGACCTGCCATCTCGAGAATTTTCATCTTTCTCTTTTTGAATGAATACTCTATTTCTTCGGGCAAGTAAAAGTGGCAGGATGTAAAACCATAGCCCCCATAATAATCGCCATCATCTCTAAGCTTTTGATAGAGTCCCTTTATTTCCAACTCCTCTGGAAATCTGACCAATCCGCCTACTAAAACTGCTAATCTTCCAATCACCGATACAAAAATCGGAGAACATCTCTTCGTCACCCTGATTAATTCATCAATCGCTTTTTCTCTTTTCTTTCTATTTAAAATATGAGATAATGCCCCACCTAAACAAATCACTGCCTCAAATGTGTCGTTCTCAAATATAGAAAAATTATCGATAGAACCTTGCAATATCAGTTTTACTTTATTTTGCACTTTAGCTTTTTTAATTTGTATTTTAGCAATATTTATCAATTCAGGAGTTAAATCAAGCAAAACAATATCGTATCCCAGTTTTGCTAATTCAATTGTATATCTGCCTGGTCCACCTCCAGCATCCAATACTAAACCTTTTTTGGGAAGATATTTTTTAAGGAAGTATATGGTTGTATTAAACTCCAATCGATGGTAAGGGTCTTGGGTAAGTCTTCTCCACTCCTTTATGCCAAACTCAGAATAATAATCTTTAACTGATGTTTCAACCATAATTTTGTAGCGTCGGGCTTTACGCCCGACGATTTCTCCTTAGTTTTGGGAAATCACATTACTGAAGATTCAATAAGATTAAGATGGGGCGGAGTTAAACTCCGCCCCTACGTGAACTAATTACCTCATAAAGTACTTATTAATAATTCGGTCCAAAATCCTTATTGAAAGCCTCAGCCAGCTTGGCACCCCAGTTATCCAGCGGAACAAGCTTCCCGAAGAAGAACCTGAGCACTGGCGGCTCTTCCACGAATTTTAAACCTTTGACCATATCCCTGTGCTTATATAACCAGTTTAATCTGTCAACCACATACTCGATATGCGACAGGGTATAAGTCCTTCGGGGAACTGCAAGCCTTGCCAATTCTAAGTCTGAGTAGACCTCGTTCCCATCCTTATCCCGGTCCATTGAAATAGTGCCTCTTTCCATACATCTAACACCAGAAACAATGTAAATAGCCGCAGATAAGGCTCCTGCAGTATATTGAGATGGAGGGATATCTGGCAGGAATAGTTTTGCATCAACGTGACATGCCAACCCACCAGCTGGTGTAACCACGGGGATATTTTCCTTCTCACATCTTTCCACAAAATATTTTACCTGTTCGGGCACGCTTCCAGCTACGTTGGGATCCATCATCTCCCGGATTCCCACCGCCATCGCCTCTATCTCCTTAAACGAAATACCTCCATAAGTCAGAAAACCCTCGTAGACCGGAAGCCATGGTTTTATAAGCTCATAATACTCCTGATTATTTGTAGCGATAAATCCTCCTCGGGCACTGCTGTTTTTCCTGGTACTCATATATATTATATCCACCTGGCCCATTGCTTCCTTGGTAATCTCTTGAATTGTATTGTTCTCAAATCCCTTTTCCCTGAGCTTAACGAAATAGGAGTTCTCGGAGATAAGGGTTGCATCCATAAGCAGAGGTATTCCCTGCTGATTACAGATGGTTTTTACCTCTTTTAGATTTTGCATGGAGAAAGGCTGACCCCCTAAGAGATTAGTGGTTGCCTCTATCCTCACAAAGGGGATCTTATCCTTTCCATATTTCTTTATAACATCCTTTAATTTCTGGATATCTATATTTCCTTTAAAGAGATTCTGGCTTTGGGTATTAAGGGCTTCATCCGCATATATCTCTAAAACCTTACCTCCTGCTAACTCGAAATGTGCTTTGGTGGTGGTGAAATGGTAATTCATTGGAATTATATCCCCTGGCTTGATAAGTACCTTAGCTATGAGATGTTCAGCCGCCCTGCCCTGATGAACCGGCAGCACATAGTCGAACCCTAATACATCTTTTATCGCCGCAGTCAACTTATAGAAACTCTCACACCCGGCATAAGCATCGTCCGAGACCATCATCGCCGCAAGCTGGTTATCGCTCATGGCATTGGTCCCGCTATCAGTAAGCATATCAATAAATATATCTCTGCTTCTTAACGAAAAGGTATTATAGCCACCCTCTTCTATAGCCTTTAATCTCTGATTAACGGGTATCAAATTTGACCTCTGAACAATTCTTATCTTATGCATCTCAACTGGAATTTCTCTCCCATCCGAAAGCTTCACTATCATTTAAACCTCCTTAATTGGTTTTAGTTTCAATTTATTCTTACAAATTTTTCTTAATATCAAATTTATATCTCTTAAAAGATAATTTATTGCTCTAATTTATCTTTTCCTATTAAAAAATCAACTATATTCTTTGTTTGTAAGGGGACTAAAAGACTCTGGTTATCGAGGTTAAGGTTAAAAGACCTCTATCCTTTTTGAAATAAAACACTGCTTGAAGAAAAAATGTGGTGGAGGTCTTCAGGCTTCTTTTTTCTCTGAAAAGAGAATGATCGAAACTTACCACTGCTTCTTTAATTTCAATTTTTGGTGTTGCTATTTTTAAGAACCCCAGACTAGATTCATTTCTTATATTCCCCTTAAAATTTCTTGAACTGCCAGCTCAGCCTCAGAAAACAGGAATGTGAACCCTGCTTCCAGCAATCTTATCGGGGCAACTCGCTGCCCGGTTAAAAGCAGTTCTTCAGCCATCTCGCCCATAAGCAGATGTAACATAAAACTTGGAACTTTTAACCAGCAAGGACGTTTTAAAACTTTTCCCAAAATTTTGCAGAAATCTTTTTGCCTGAGATGTTCTGGTGCAGTCAGGTTGAATACACCCTGCAAACCTTCCTTCTCCATCAAGAAACGGATTGCTTTTACTTCATCCTCAAGATGAATCCAGGAAAACCACTGGTTTCCGCTGCCTAATGGTCCACCTGCAAAAAGACGAAACGGGAGTAATAAACGCGGAAAAGCTCCGCCTTCCTTTCCTAATACGATTCCGGTGCGAATGATTATACGACGAACACCTGAAGACTCAACTTCCTCTGAACAAGCTTCCCAGCTTTGAGCTACATCCGGCAAAAATCCTTTCCCGGGCGAGGATGTCTCGTCAACTATATCATCTAAACGTGAACCGTAATACCCTATGGCAGAAGCCTGGATAACTACATTTGGTTTTTTCTGGACTTGTCTTACCGCTTCAACTACTGCTTTTCCTGCATTTAGTCTGCTTTCAAGTATAGACTGCTTTTTTTCTCTCGTCCATCTACCTGCACCTATGTTCTCCCCGGTTAAGTTGATAATGGCATAAGCTCCTTCAACCTGAGCAGCCCATCCCTTGGCTGTCTTACCGTCCCATTCGGCTACAGTAATCCCCTGTCCAAAAACTTCGCTGGCCTTCTTAGCACTTCGAGAAAGAGCTATAACCTCATAGCCAGCCTCAACCAGGTGATTGCTCAAGGCTTTTCCAATAAAACCAGTTGCCCCGGTAATAATTATTTTCATTACTATTAATTACTCTTAGATTTTTCTATCAAAATTTTGTTATTTCCCAGTTCTCGATCTTTCCTTCTGTAATCCTGAATAGAGGATGAGATTCAATGTCTCTGATAAACAGTATCTCTTTATATTTACGGGAATTCCTCTTTTTTAATTTATCCCGGAGAAGGTTAAATTCGTACCTAAGCTGACCTTCCGTCACCTTTATCTTCTTGATTTTCCCTATTTTCCCAATCTTTTCGCAGTTAAAATCATATCCTCTTTTTCTCGATTCTCTCCATACTTCCATAAGGTAACTTGAAATTGCTATTAAAGGATATGGATGGTCTTTAAATCTCGGAAGCTGAGAATGATTTTTATACCCTTTCGTTTTTCCTTGCAAAACCTTTTGGGCTAATAAAGATTCTCTCCATAGTGCTAAAATACCAGTTCTATCTAAATACTTAGGATGAATGCTCCACAATCTCAAGGGTTGAGTCTCCAAATACTAAAATTCAGAACTGCGGCAAAACTCACCCAGAGGATATAGGGCAAAAGCAAAATACCAGCTATCTTTGAAACTTTGAAGAAATAAATGATAGTCAGCAGAATGAAGAAACAAAGTAAAATGATTTCGACAAATCCCAGAAAGGGGGATTTGAGTCCGAAAAACAACACCGACCAGATGGAGTTCAGGATCAACTGGATAATGAAAAACCGGAGAGCCAGATTAACCCGGGGATTTTCTGTTCCTTTTCGCCAGAACCAGATAGGCTGATATACCCATCAGAAAATAAAGGCTAATCCACACTGGAGCAAAGACCCAGTCAGGAGGGGTAAAAGAAGGTTTGACCAAAGTTGCATACCAGGTCGGTATCGCAGGAGTGGTGAAAATGGAACCGATAAAACCCGCAAACTGGCAGACGATTATACTTAAAAACAACTTCAGAATCTCTTTTAAATTGATTTTCACAATCTAATTCTCCTATAAAAATTTATACTTATCTGTTCCGATAAATAGAAAATATATCTTTATTGAGATTTTTGATATATTCACCAGCTTAAATAATATTTAGTTTTTTCTGAAGTTTTTTCATAATTCTTTTCATTTTGCTTGAAAATATCCTCAACTTTATCATAATCGAATTTTACCCCTACCCTGCTGCATAACTTCAAAAGCTCATTTCTGATAACTCTGGCTTGTTTTATTGTTTTAACAGGCTCTAAATACGGCTTTTTAATTAGTTTTAGATATTTAGATTCAGGAACTATTTTATTCTCAAGATAGTAGAAAAGCCATTTAGATGTAAAGGGCTGAAATTTCCTGTTTTTAGCATAAATCCATAAAATCAAACTCTCGGTACCACGAATCAGGGAGTCAGCCAGATTTATAATATCCCCTCTTTTTTCCCAGGTTTCAAAATTATATTTTAGATTAAATTCCACTTCCTGCCTATGTTTTTCTAAAAGTGTCCTCTGCTCCCTATGAGGGAAGATAAGCTTTTCCTTGAATAGATCTTTTATCCTCCCCTTTGTATCAAACAGTACCAGGGCATTCCCAATTTCCCATCTTTGAACTTGAGACCAGTATCTGGATGGTACTTTATAGTTCAGTGCTTTTTGATACGATTCAACCGGAGTATCCAATTCAATATCTTTGTATCTTAAATAACCTACAGCAATATACTTTTTTATCTCTTTAACTTTTTCTTCTTCAGCATAAACTATCAAGTCTAAATCAGAATAATCATCACAGTAACCTCGTCCTATTCCTCCAGTTGCTGCTATTCCCACGACTCCTTCGATTTTTGAAATTTTCCTGGAGATTATTTTAGCGGCTGATAAAAACTCCCTATATCGATTTTTACCTTTATAGATAACTTTGTTCATAAATTACTTTGAAATATTTATGGAGTGCCTTGACCATCTCAATATTGGGATAAGGATTGTACCCCTGTCACTTTTTACCTGACCGAAGCTCCAGTTATCCACCTTTATTGCTATAATCTAAATTATCCTGAACTCATATTCCTCCGGGCGCACTGGAGTGTAAACCTTCAGGTTTACCCTGCTATATGTTCTGAATGTAGCTGCCCAATTCATTAGACATTTGAATTTCGGTAGGTCAAACATTCCTGTGGCTACGAGCCCGCCCGCCCGTAGGGCGCCAGGCTTTGCTCTCTGACCTTGGTGAACAGACAGAGATGTCTGTTCTACCGTTTTTTCTCTGGAGTGCATTAACCGTGTTAATGCTGGGATAGGGGTTGTACCTCTATCCCTCTCATTCACCATTTTTCCCCTACCCGGGCAAAACTAAAGTTTTGCACTCCATAATTTTCTTCCCAGATCAAAAGCCTCCTGCATTATCTTTTTATTTTCTTTCACCTTCCCTTTTTCAAAGTAATTATGTGCATACAAAATCTTATCAACATATTTTACATTCGCCCATTTAAAGAAACCCAAGAGAGTTATCAGGGCATAATCGAACCTCTGCTTCTCGCTGGCAACCAAGATTATTATACCCTTTCTTTTCTTTTTTAATCTTGATTTGAAAATATATTTATTGTTTTTCTTCACCATCGGAGTCAAACAATTGCATCTATCTAAAAATAGCTTCGTCTGCGCAGAGACCGTGTCAAAATATACTGGTGAGCCTAAAACTAAAACATCTGAGCCTTTTAGTTTAGCATAGACTTCTTCCATATCATCTTTGATAAAGCAGAATCTCGGCTCCGGGTTCTTGCCACAGGACTTGCAGGGGGAAATATCTAATTTATCTAAATACAAACTCTCGGTTTTAGCCCCTTTACTTTGTGCTCCATCTAAAACCTGTTTAATTAATAAATCCACATTCCCGTTTTTAATCGGGCTGCCTGTGATTCCCAAGACTTTCATATTTTCTTTTTGTAAAAATGTAGAGACGCATTGCCATGCGTCTCTACACACTTTTCCCTCAAACCTATCTCCTGATACCTACTTCGAGATCTTTTTCATCGGAGCCCCGCAGCATTTCCCTGCTTTGCTGGAGGTATAACCACACTTTGGACACTTGTAGCTTGCTTTCTTTTTGGCTGGCATCTTTTTCACCTCCTTTGATGCAGGACTGGGAGTCCTGCCTTAGTAAACTCCTAAATTTTATTCATTGCCACGGGAGTGGCAACGCTATACTTACTTTCCCTCCCTTGAGGGGAGGAATAAAGGGAGGGTGAAGCAATTCTTATTTACCCCTCTCCTTAATCCTCTCCTCTACGAGCCGTAATGCTTTTATCGGCCACAAGGGGAGAGGAACTTCGAAAGAACAACAGAATCTAATTTTTATAGCTTAGCAAAATCTTTTATTTTTCAAAGATCTTTCTTAAATTTTTTGAGAAAGAACAATCGTCCTGGGAGAATTGACTGTATAAGGGGATTTATCCTTTCTCCCATAGGTTTCTATAATTTTTAATCCGACTTTTTCTAAAAGATAGTTCACTTCCTCAAGGGTATAGAGCCGGACTTCAAACCAGCTTGACTTCTCACCCTTTTTGTCCAGAATAGTTATGTAATTTTTTATCCGCCCGGTCTTTAAATCCCAGCTCCTCTCTTCTAAAACTAAGGTCCCATCCTCTAATCTCTCCCAGTCTTTTGCCTGAAAATTTTTAACCATGATGTCCCGGTTCATAATCTCCAGAAGAAATTTACCCTCCTTTTTCAAGGCTCTGGATACTCCTCTTAATACCTCGAAATTCTCTTCGTCTGAGAAAAATCCAAAGCTGGTAAAATAGGAAATTACTCCGGTAAAATGGTTTTCAAAGGGGATTTTCCTCATATCCCCGACTAAAAACTCAATCTGCAGATTTTCCTTTTGCGCCTTTTCTTCCGCCATCCGGATGAACTTCTCAGTATAATCCAGGCCGGTCATATCATAACCTTTTTTGGCTAAAGGGATAGTATGCCTTCCAAAACCGCAAGCCAAGTCTAAAATCTTGCTTCCGAGGGGTAGATTTAAAACCTCTGTTATGAAATCGACCTCTGCTTTAGTCCTCTCCTCAGTTAGAAAAGGCAAATATACCTGCAAGTAATCCTCTTTAAAAAACTCATCATACCAGGACATAATTTTTTGCTCAATCCGTTAAACCGTTTTAGTGCCTGCCAGGTCCCCTGACCTAGCGGGAGAAATTTTTAATTTGTCAACCCTATCTCCACCTTTTCAGATTTTAAAGGCGGAATCGTATTCAAAACCCCTTCAATGTAATATCTCCCGCCTAAAACCCATTTTCTCTGGTTATCTTTAGCATCCCATTCGGCTTTGAAAGTCCAGACCTCTTCAGGATAGATGGAAAGCTTAATTGCAGTTTTATCGAATATTTTATCATAAGACCATTTCCAGACCTCAAACCCCTTTTTATAAATTACAAAATCGAAAAGCTGATTTGTGGTAAAATTTAATTTCACCACATCCTCTGAGATATTTTCTATCTCTAATTTTAAATCCACCGGACCACCTAAGGGGTAACCCCTATCCTGAGTCAAAACCCGAACCTTTATCTTTTTGAAAAAACTCTCCTCTGGAGGGTTAGGTTCCTCTGGGTGATAAAGTGGAGCACATCCAGAGAATAACAGTAAAAATAATAAAATACAAATCCTATAACCTTTGAGCAACCTCTCCTCCTGTATTTTCAAAATACTCCAAATCCTTTTTCCGGCTTTTGGAAATTACCATCTCCAAGATAAGTAAACTCAGGGCCAGCCACAAGAAATTTTTTCTCAACTCTTTACCATATCTGGTTTTCAAAACCTCTTTTTCTAAATCCTGATCAGGCTCTATAAAAAATATGTTATCCTTCTCTTTAATCTCCTTTCTTAGTTCTGTCTCTTTTAAAGGCTCTAAATCTGAATCTTTGGGGTCAAGATTTACTGCCAACTGGTCTAAAAGATTATCTCCGGATTGAAGTTTATAGATGCCTGGTGTCCCTAAACCGTCTAATTTCAAAATAAGTTTATCTTTGTTCTGCTCAGGATTTAAAGCAACCTTAAGGTTTTCCGGGTCTAATAGCTCTATCTTCTCTGCTTTTTTTAAATCATACTCCTTTCTGATTTTCTCCCTGACTGAATACTGTTCTGAGGTAAAAAGACTGGAGGCAAGATACTCAACTGAGCGGCGGATTAAAGGGACAAAAAGGGTGTGCTCCCCGAAATCCGAGAATTCGGGGTCATAGGAACTTAAAAAAGCTAAGACCTTTCCTGAACCAGAAATATTCTCTACCAAGGCTGAGGCTCCATTGCTGAAACTTGCCAGTATTTTGATCTTCTTTCCGGGAGTTATCTCATTTATGGAGAAAAACTTTATCTGTGGGAATTTGGTTTTATCCAGACTCTTATAAGATTGAAACACAGGATGAAGCAGGTCTATTTTTCCCAGGGTTAAAAACCCTTCCCCTTTCCCTGAAACCTCTTTTCTCCCCTTATAAGTTGAATTGAGATACTTCTGGCAGATTTGCGAATGTATCTCCTTTTCTCCATCTCCCAGGAAAAAGAAAACCCCTCCACCTGAATTAATAAATTCATCTAATCTCGATAGATCCTCTGATTTTAACCCATTGTAATCAGAGAAGATTATCGCCTTATAATTTATAAGGTTTGACCTGGAGAAAGATTTGGGATCAAGCCGGGTAACTTCAATCCCTCTGCTCTCTTCAGTCTTCGGATTCAGGGCTAATCTTAGATATTTTTCTTTTTCGCTTTTACTTTCCACTAAAAGGACTTCAATTTTTTCCGGGAGGTTGAAGGTAAAAAATCTTTTGTTGTCTGCTAAAAGATTATCATCGGAGAGCTCCAGATAGCCTGAATGAACTCCTGACTCCTTAACCACCTGCCTGAAACTGATTTCTTTCTCCTCTCTTTCTTTTAAATCCACACCTGCCTGGCTTACCCTTTTTCCATCCAAATACAGGCTCAGAAGCAAGTTTTGAGCCGGCTTCTGGCTGTAATTTGTAACCACCCCTTTTATCTCAAAAGGTGTTTCCTTCTCCAAAATCCTTTCTGGAAGCTCAGCTTTTTTTATACACCAGTTTTCCTTCTCTTCCTCTGACAATCTGATTATAAAAAGTTTAATCCCTTTATCTTTAAACGCAGGACTCCATTTTTTCAGAGGGTAAATCTCATCTGACTCTAAATCTGTAATTAAATATATCTCCCGGTTCTCATTTTTAGCTTGGTTCAGGAGGTCAAATCCCGAGTTTAAAGCTTTGTCAAAATCTGCCGGCTCAAAGGAAAGTCCCGTTTCCCTGATGCCTTTGACTAATAGAGAAGAGTCAAACGTAGGATGTGACAAATAAAGCGTCGGCTTTGAACTGTAAGTAATCAAATACAGCTCATCCCCCTCTCTAAAAATTTTTAAAATCTCCTCACCTTTTTTCAAGGCTAAACTTAAAAGATTCCCCTTCTTGGTCTCATATCCCATCCGATAGGAGTTATCCATCAACAAAAGGATTGTGCTTTTAGATTCAGCTCCCAATCTGGAGGCAGGCCCGGTCCTGGAGCTTGGTCGGGCAAAAGCCAAAACCACAAAAAAGATTATCGAGGAGCGAATCAAGAGGAGAAGAAGATTTTTAATTTTTATCGCCCGTAGGGTGCTTTTTTCTAACGATTTCAAAAATATCAAAGAAGAGAATTCGATCTTTTTGACCCTCTGTCTGCTGAAAAGATGGATTAAAACTGGCAGGGCGATAGCTAAAAGAGCCCAGAGTAAGGTGGGATTAAGAAAGCTAAACATTATTATTCTGCCTGCTTAATTTTTTCTAAAGCTAAAGCTCTCTCTTTGAAACCGGATGGGATATTTAAAACCTGCTGGTAATAATCTTTTGCCAACTTTTTGTCCCCCTTTAATTCATAAGCCTCTCCTAACTTGAGGAAGATCCTGCCTAAATAAGCGGGCCTATCTTCCAGGAACTCAGCGGTCTTAAGGGGAACAAAGCTTGAGTCTATTTCTCCTAAAGATATATAAGCTTCTCCGATCTTCAGATAAGGATAAGCATAGGCAGTCCCTTTGGTAGATAGATAATAGTTGGAAAACTGTAAAATTGAGTCTAAAGATGCTTGGGCTTTTATGGTGTCTTTTTCCAGAGAATAGACTTTACTCAGGCCAGAATATATTTCCACCCAGTCCAGGATTGCTGGATTTAACTTCTTTGCCTTTTCAAAACTTTCCTTGGCTTTATTCAAATCCCCTTCATCTAAATAGAGCTCCCCTGATTTGATCTGGGGAGAAGAGTAGTTAGTATCCAGGTTTATAGCTTTCTGGTATTCTGCCCTAGCTGAGTCTTTTTCCCCCTGCAGGTAAAAGAGATTACCCCGGATGAAATGGTTCCCTGCATTCAGCGAATCGATTATAGACATCTGCTTATAAATCTTTTCTGCTTCTTTATAATCTCCCACAGAAGAGTAAGCTCCTCCGATCTTATCTAAGACCCTGAGTATTTCTTCTCTTTTTAAAGAAGAGCCATAGAAATTTAAAAGGTCTTCTAATAGATTTGCCCCTTCAGCATAATATCTGTAATTCAGTCTTCTATCTGCGGCTACTTCTAACTCATCCATATTATTTGGCTCATATCGATCTAAAAAAGATAGCCACTCCTTTTCCATCTGAGAGAGGGTTTTAGAATAAATCTCCTCAAAAGTTTTATCAAAACTAAGATCCGTTACCTGAGAGTAGAACCTTTTAAAGTTATCCATATTATAGGAATCGATCAAGAATCTGATAAAGGAGGATGCTTCGGGTAAAGCAATATTCAACGGAGCTTTTCTATAATCTGAGCTTATTATGAGGTCAGATAAGGGTATAATCGAGCCGCTATCTTTAAGCTTTTTAGCGTAATAATGACTTATCCCGAAATAGCCTGAGGTACCTTCAACTACCAATGCAGGGGCATACCCCCAGAACTCATACAGAAGTAAAAGCAGAGGTCCGGGGAAATCTACGCTTTCTTTTTCCTTATCAAACAGCACGTAGATTTTATGTTTGTTTGGATCCAAGCTTAAGTTCAGCCTTTGATCCCAGATCGCCTCTGGAATCTGACACGGGCAGATGAAGTAGTCGATTTTCAGGGTCTGGGGGTAGGAGAACTTGAAGAAATTCCTTATCTTCCTGTAATCTAATTCTAAATAGTTTTTATTCATATTCCAGAAAAAATCTGCCAGGGAGTTTTCCATATATGTAAAAGCGAAGTGCACACTCTTGTTATAAAGCCATAAGCTATCAGTTAAATGGTAATCGCACAAATCCTCTTTCTCTACATATCTTTTGGGAGTAAGCTCCAGACTGAATACTCGCCCCTTTTTCAATTTGATATCTTTTATCGAATAGGTGTGACCCATCCCTATAAGAAAATCTTTGAAAATCCTCTCCACCTCCGGGGCTAAGGTGAACAGGTTCAGATTCAATTTCAGACTCGTACTGTCAACTTCCTGAAAGCTTAAATTCAGGCTGAAATTCCCCATAAAAAGGGTAGAGGTAATCCCTTCCTTAACCTCTATCTCCCTTTCATCTACGGTCTTAAAAGAAAGGGAATCCCCTGTAACCCCCTCTTTTAAATCCAGACCTATTTGAAGATAAGTCGAAGCCAGAACATTGGACCAGCCCAGAATTAAAATAAAAAAAAGTGAAAAGAGTATGTTTTTGATTTTCATAATTTTATCCTTTATATAAATTTCTTAAGGTAGCTAAGTTTTTCTCATCCATATCTTCTTCTTTGGGGGTCTCCAATATTTTGGGAACCATTTCAAACCTTCTATCATTTAAGATTAGTTTGAAAGCTTCCAATCCTATAAACCCCTTACCGATATGTTCGTGTCTATCAACCCTGGACCCTAAATCTTTTTTGGAATCATTCATATGGATTACTTTCAATCTATTTAAGTTTATGATTTTATTGAATAATTTGAAAGTTTTCTCATAAACTTTTTTATCTCTTATATCGTAACCCGCCTCAAAGGTATGAGCAGTATCATAACAGACTCCTAATCTCTCATCCTCTTGAGTTAAATCTATGATCTGAGCTATTTGCTCGAATTTATACCCAATAGTGCTTCCTTGTCCAGCAGTAGTCTCAAGGCAGATTTTAGTTTTATAGTTTTTGCTTTTTGAATGAACCCAGCTTAAAGAGTCTGCAATCCTTTTAATCCCATCTTTTTCATCCGGATTTGAGCCGGGATGCATAACTAAATAGGAAAGCCCGATCTTTTCTGAGCGGGTTAATTCCAGGAGTAAAGCTTCTCTGGATTTTCGCAGAAGCTCTTTATCACCTGAGGCAATATTTATAAGATAAGAATCATGCCCGACTACAGGAACAATCCCTGTCTCCTTCTGAGCCTGCTTGAACTTCTCAATATCTTCTAAAGTAAGCTCTTTTGCCTTCCACTGATTAGCGCTTTTGGTGAAAATCTGAATTGTTGCACACCCAAGTTCTTTCGCTGAGTAGAGAGAGTTAAAAAAGCCACCTCCGATAGACATATGCGCACCGATTAAAAGCATAAATTCCCCGTTTTTCTGGAGTGTAAAGCCTCAAGGTCTTGAGATTTCAGCTTTACCTTTGGCAAAACTAAAGTTTTACAATCCAATTTTCTTAAACCTCTCACCATAACCTCTGCCTTTTATTCAGATAAGAAAACAAAGCTCTATCAAAAGGGACTGAGGTGTCTAATAAAACATAATCGATCAAACTCTCCCGGCATTCTAAGGTATATCTATTCAAAAGCCCCTTCAATCTATCCTGATACTCCTTTCTTATCTGCCAGGGTGAAGTCCAGATCTCCTCTTTTGTTTCTAAATCCTTAAAAACCGCTTCATTATCAAAAGCAAAGCTCTGCTCCTTTGGGTCTAATATATGAAAAACAATCACCTCGTGCTTTTTATGTCTGAAATGCTTTAACCCGGTGATTATCTCCTCTGGTTGGTCAAAAAGGTCAGAGAGTAATATAATCAAACCTCTTCTTTTTATCCTCTCTGCCATCTGGTGTAAGGTAGAGCTAATATTCGTAGTCTCAGAGGGTGAAAGCTTATCTAATTCTCTTAAGAGATTATGTAGATGACTCAGGGTTGACTTAGGAGGGATATACTTTTTAATCTTCTGGTCAAATATCACCAGTCCAACTGAATCCCTCTGCTTGAGCATTAAATAGGAGAGAGCTGCACAAAGATAGGATCCGTATTCCAATTTGTTTATTCCGTTAGAGGAATATCCCATAGAGCCGGAAATATCTAAAAGCAGATAAGCTTTTAAATTTGTCTCCTCCTCAAATTCCTTGACAAAATATCTATCTGTCTTTCCATAGACTTTCCAGTCGATATTCCTCAAAGGGTCACCCGGCATATACTGCCGGTGCTCGGCAAACTCCACTGAAAAGCCATGATAAGGGCTCCGATGCAATCCCGCGATAAACCCTTCCACCACCAGCCTTGCCTTAATCTCCATCCCGGAAAGCTTGGATACAACCTCCGGCTTTAAAAAACGTCGATGATCTTGCATCTATTTCCTTTTTACTTTTGCGTGCTAAATAGTAATATTTCCCCTTCTTAATTCCTCCGCTATATCTTTTTTAATTTTATTTTTTGCCATTGAACTTTTAAACCTTTGAACATTTGAACTTTTTTTGTGGAGGTCTGAAGACCTCCGCTACGTTTATTCAACTGTTCTGGTGGCTCAGGCATCCCTGCCTGAGCTTGAAGAACAGGCAGGATGCCTGTTCTACCTTCTTTTATTGCTCCTTGCTACATGCTACCAGCTACAAGCTTAAAAAGAAAACCTTATCCCAAACTGGTTAACCGGTTTATCCACAAAGGTTCCAATTATCCTCTGATAGTTAAGGCTGAATTTTGGAACAATATCCTTAAGTAACCCGAATTCAAAATAATGACAGGTTTTCCCCTTTTCCTGCAAACTCCGGTCTATATCACCGGTTACCTCAAGGGTAAACCAGGTACCCAACTTAAAGCTATTAATCATAACTAGTTGCAAAGTCTGACCAGCATCTTTCCAATCATCATAAGAGTTCTGATATAGTGAGATATTGTTAGAAAGCGGTTTTAAGCCAAAAGTCTGACCAGAACAAAAAGCTGGTAGAAAAACCAGATTTAAGAAAAGAATTAAAAAAAACTTTTTTCTCACTCCTCCCTCCTTTAAGATACTGTAGAGGCGCATAGCTATGCGTCTCTATCTTTTATAAATAACCCTAAAGGGAGTGTTGAAAAACCGGAACTAATACAGTGTCATTCTGAGTCCGCCATAAGCGGACGAAGAATCTATTCATGGATCAAGGAGATTCTTCAGTCGTCCGCCTTTGGCGAGACTCCCTCAGAATGACAGGATGGACTTTTTCAACATACCTAAAGGTTCACACTCCAAAATCCTTTCAACCTGACTCCTTTACATCCTCTAACAACTTCTGAATAATCTCAAATGTCCCTACCCCATCTGCCTCAGCATTAAAGCTGGTAACAATCCTGTGTCGCAAAACCGGCAGGGCAACAGCTCTTACATCCTCGCAGGAAGGGGTATATCGGCCATCTAAAATAGCTTTAGTCTTTGCTCCCAAGACCATATATTGGGATGCCCTTGGACCTGCTCCCCAGGTAACCCAGTTTTTTATATATTCTAATGGCTTGTCTACCTCAGGCGGATCATTTAAAAGTGGGCGGGTATACCGGGCAAGTTTTACTGCATAATTTATCACATGGTCTGATACAGGTACTTTTCTGGCAAGTTTTTGCAATCTAACGATCTCTTCAGCTCCCATAACCTTATCCAGGTTCCAGGAGTAAGCCGAGGTAGTAGACTTGACTATAAGATTTTCTTCGTCTGTTGATGGATAGTTTATATAGATATTGAACATAAACCGGTCTAACTGTGCTTCAGGTAAAGGATAGGTTCCCTCCTGTTCAATCGGATTCTGGGTGGCTAAGACAAAAAAAGGTTCCGTGAGCTTGTAGGTTTGTCCACCAGCAGTTACCTCATGCTCCTGCATCGCCTGAAGCAAAGCTGACTGGGTCTTGGGAGGGGTCCTGTTGATCTCGTCAGCCAGTATTATATTGGCAAAAATTGGCCCCTGGATGAATTTAAAAGCCCTTTCCCCAGTGGTTATATTCTCCTGAATTATTTCCGTCCCGGTAATATCTGAGGGCATCAAATCCGGAGTGAATTGGATTCTGCTGAATTTCAAATCTAAAATCCTTGAGATTGTGCTGATTAGAAGGGTTTTGGCTAACCCCGGAACTCCGATTAAAAGGCAGTGTCCATTGGATAATAAAGCAATCAATAACTCATCAATAACCTTATCCTGACCGATAATAACCTTCCTGATCTCCTTTTTTATCCTGTCCCTGGCATCTCTTAATTTCTCAACTGCTAAAAGGTCATCACCCACTGGCTTTTCATTAGACATTAAACCTCCAGGTTTTTCGTTACCGTAACGTCCTCACTCCTATTCTCCCCTCCCTTGACGACCGATTAAAGCTTTACGGTCCTACGGGCTACGCCCCCGCCTGTCGGCGGGAGGCTACGCTCCTCGTAGAGGAGGGGTTAAGGGGGAGGGTGACCCCTCTCCCTACCCTCTCCCACAGGGGGAGAGGGAATTATAATCGTTGTCACTGGAGTGGCAACGCTATCTTCTCCCTCGTTTTATATTAATACGCAAAGAAGATAGAGTCAATTTAATTCTGGATGGAAAAAGAAAAATAGAAGATGAAAAATAACGCTCTTTGTGGGTGTCCTCACCAAAGACCAGCAGAAAGTTCGGAGTGCATCGTCCGTGACGACGCACTTCAAATCACCCAATACTCACTCCACTACTATCTTTTTATCTCTTATATAAACTTTCTTTGTTTCCCCTGGCTTCAAAATAAAAGTATCAGATTCAAGCTTCTCAGGTTTAACAAATAAGAGAATCTTTTTCCATTGGTAAATCTTGTTCCAGATCTCTGTTTGTCCCCCGGAAAGCGTATAAGCCTTCAAATCCTTTTGTAAGGTATCAGAAAATTCCTCTAACCGTGTTAGTTTATATCCATCTCTGAATCCAAAAAAGCTTAAGGAGTTATCCCAGTTTAAAACCTCTGCTTGGAGCTTGAGTTTTCTATTCCCTGATATCTCAAATGTTTCTTCATAGGTTTTTCTCTCTTTACCTGCAGAGTAAAGATATAAAGTCAAATAAGAATCACCAGCCGGTTCTGTTTTAATTTCTCCGACAAATTTTTCAGAAACCAAAGAATCATAAGGACGCAGATAATTCTGCATCTGAAAAAATAACCAGGCAAAAAAGATAAACAGGATTGAGAAAAAGAAAATTATAAATCTGATTAGAGCTCCATAACCTCTTTTCTCAGACTCGTCTTGAGCATAGCGAGCTCTGGCTAATATCCAGAAAAAGAGTATAAAAAGTAAAACCAAACCCAAGCCAAGAAAAATCCCCCCAAAAATTGCAATTTTTGTTTCAGGCATAATTCCCCCTCTCCGGGTTTTATGTCCTATAAACCGAAACTCAGATGATGATTTAAACCATTTATTTTACTCTTTAAGTTAACCCTAAAAAGAGTCAACATTTAACAAAATGGATGTGGATAAATATCTTTTCGAACCCGCATTCTTTTATGATAACCCTTTATATTATAATAATTTAACATGCTATCCACATATCCTCTTTTTTTATCCACATTTTGAAAAAAATTCCTAATTTATATATTCATCTGGAACCAAAGGTATATCATCTTTTCTTATTTCATAATGCAAATGGGGAGTAGGTCTTCCGGTTCTCCCGGAAAGGGCAACTACCTCACCCCTTTTAACCCTGTCACCTTGTTTAACGAAGATTTCCGAACAGCTGCAATAATAAGTTTTGTATCCATTTTCGTGATTTATGATAATCAGGTTTCCATATTTTCTATCCTTACCCACAAAATCTATCAAACCATCTGCAGTTGCTTTGATTTCAGTTCCAATCCTTGCAGAGATATCGATTCCCGAATGCTCTTTTTTTGTTCCGGAATTCAGAGAATAATTTTTAATTATTTTCCCCTGAAGGGGTAATCCGGATGGAATGGTGGAAAAGATCGGTATTTTCTGGGTTTTCAACTGAGAAACTGTATCCTTAATATTTAATAGAGAAAGCTTTTCCGTTCTAATATTCTTAATAGAATCCTTATCTACCGGGAATTTCACACCAGCTATCTGGGCTACCTGATGAGCAAATATACGATATTCCCTTAGCTCCTGTTCCAACTCTTTCACTTTAGAGTTGTACATCTTCAGCTGCTGGTTCTCCTTTGAAAGAGCTTGATTTAATACCAATTGAGAATTAAGTTTACCATAAGAAAAAATTAGAAAAACGAAAAAAGCCAAAAGAAGAAAGAGTATACCCATTAAAAGAACAACAATATTAATAGATAATTTGAAATTTAATCCTTTTCCCTGGTCCGGCTCTACAGGTCCGTTCCCGGATGAAATTGAAAATTTTAGGTGATGGATTTTCTTAATATTTATCTTCATCTTTCCCTTCCTTGATGGCCGATAAAAGCTTTACGGTGGCTACGCCCTTTGCTCCTCGTAGAGGAGGGATATAAGGGAGGGTGAAAGTATTTTTATTCCCCCTTCTCCCTAATCCTATCCCACGAGGGGAGAGGGAATAAACTTTCTTGGAACGGGCACCCTTGCCTGTCTAATTGTTCCACTTATTAGAGTTCTTACAGAGTTATCTTAATCAACTCTAAGATTCTGTTCAAATCTTCATCCGAATAAAATTCAATTAAAATTTTTCCTCTCTTCCTACCTTTTACTATTTTAACTGAGGTCCCAAAATATTGTTTAAGTTTATCTTCGATTAATTGCAGCTGAGGATAAACTCTTTTCAATCTTCTTGCTTTGAGTCTCTTTGTACCATAAATCCTTTCCTCAACTTCTCTAACTGATAACCCCTTCGCTATAATCTCTTTTGCGAATTCTATCCTTTGACTTTCAGAATCTAAACTTAGAAGAGCTCTGGCATGACCCTCTGAAAGTCTGCCTGAGACTATATGTCCCTGAATCTCAACCGACAAATTTAAAAGTCTCAAAATATTAGAAATAGTAGTCCGATCCTTCCCAACTTTTTTTGAAATATCCTCCTGGGAAACACCGAATTCTTCAATTAATTTTTTATAACCTCTACCCTGATCAATCGGATTTAAGTCTTCTCTCTGAATATTTTCAATAATTGATAGCTCTAACAAACCCTCTTTTGACAGATTTTCTGTCAAAATGGCTGGAATTATTGACAAGCCAAGCTTTTTTACTGCAACAAGTCTTCTTTCTCCTGCAACTAATTCATATCCATCATCTATCTTTCTTACTATTATCGGCTGAATAACCCCCTTTTCTTTTATCGAATTTGCTAACTCATTTAACTTTTCAGGATCAAAACTACCTCTTGGTTGATATGGGTTAGGTTTGATCTCTTCAACTTCCAATTCTAGAACTCTTCTTTTCTCTTTTCCTATAGATTTTTCTTCAGACTTGATTTCCTGAGGTAGATCAGGAATCAAGGCTTTTATCCCTTTACCTAAAGCTACTCTGGTCATGGTCTAAGATCTCCTTAGCTAAATTTATATAGTTCTCTGCCCCGGTGGAGGTGATATCATAAAGTATAATCGGTTTTCCAAAACTTGGCGATTCAGAAATTCTGACATTTCGGTGAATAACTGTATTATAAACTTTTAGACCGAAAAACTTTTTTGCCTCATCTGCCACCTGTTTAGACAGATTTAACCTTGTATCATACATAGTTAACAGAACCCCTTCGATCTCTAAGTTTGGATTCAGACTTTTCTGCACTAAATTTATAGTATTTAATAACTGGCCCAATCCTTCCAATCCGTAATATTCACATTGTATCGGTATAAGAACAGAATCAGATGCAGTCAGGGTATTGATAGTTAGAAGCCCTAAGGAAGGAGGTGTATCTATCAGGATAAAATTATATTCATCTTTGATGGGTATCAAAGCTGAAGTCAACTTTTTTTCTCTATTTTCTAAATTCACTAACTCAATCTCAGACCCAACCAATCTCAAAGAGGATGGAGCAATCTCTAAAAAAGGGATTGTAGTCGGAAGGATTACCTCTTTAATCGGGACTCCATCAATCAAGACTTCGTAAATTGTTTTCTCTAATTTATTTTTATCAATCCCCATACCGGAAGTTGTATTTGCTTGAGGGTCTAAATCAATCAACAGAACTTTTTTTTCAGCCATAGCTAAGCAGGCAGAAAGATTTACTGCAGTTGTGGTTTTACCCACTCCCCCTTTTTGATTGGCAATTGCAATTACCTTCCCCATCACATAAATCCTTTTTTCATAAAATCAACTCCTTATGATTTTTGTATTTATAAGAGAGAAAAGAGAAAAAATCAAGAGATTTTTTCAAAAAAAGAAGGCCCCGATAAATCGGAGCTCTTTTTTTATAGGAAATGAAGGAAAAGTAATACTATTTCAGCAAGCTCATCTTGGCAGTCTTGGTAAAAGTTCCAGTCTGCATCCGGTAGAAATATATACCAGAGGCAACCTCTTCACCCCGATCGTTTGTGCCATCCCAGAAGATAGTATAATACGCAGGAGATTGAGTCTCATCCACTAAAACTCTGATTTTCTGACCCAGAAGATTATAGACCACTAACTTTACCTGGCTTTCCTCAGCCAGAGCATATTTTATGATTGTTCCGAAATTGAAAGGATTAGGATAATTCTGAAAAAGCTCAAATTTCTCTGGAACAACTGATGAGGCAGTTATCTTTCGTTGCTCAGGGTCTTCTGGAAAACAGTTATTTGTAGTTCCTGAGACTATACTCACTGTATTGGAAGGATTACTCAAATCACTCGCATAATCAATAGCATAAACTTTAAAGTTGTAACTTTTTCCAAGCTCCGGCACGCAGAAAATCGTGCTTGTAGAGGTCGCTGGCACTGTCTGAGATTGAGTCCAACTTCCCCGGATTGCTGTAACCTTATACTGGGTCAAAGTGCCGGCTTTCTGATTTAAAGGTGGTTGCCAGGATAGAATAATTTCATTGGTATAGCAATAGGGACAGATTCCATTAATACTCATTCCTCCTACTGAACCAAAGCCAGGACAGCAAATCCTGTTCAACCTGGCAGTTAAATTACGCGGTGGATTAGGAAAATTTTTAACTGTAACCTCGTTGGAATATTCTGAGAAATATTGTTGGTCAAATGCCCGCACCCTGTAATTATAAGTCTCACTTCCAACCAAGGTTGTATCAGAATAACTCGTTACATTGGAGTCAGTCGAGCCAATCTGAGACCAATTGGCTCCATCAGCTAATTTTCGCCACACTTCATAACCGGACTCATTTACATTAGGGTCAGACCAGGAGAGATTGATTCGTTGTGGAGAGCTCTGTCTACTGCCAGATAAATTGGAGGGGAGAAAGTTTGCCAGTCTGAAGAGCTTACCTTCTCCTGGGTTTAATATAGTATGAAAAATACCATATCCCGGAAAAGTATCAACCACCCCTCCTGTTAAGCAATCTATGAGATAGAAATAACGGCTTTTTTGTAAAGTAACCCTCTCACAGGGCATCTCGAGATACCCTACCCAGCGGTTCACTAACATCAGATAATCTTCTCCCAGACTATCATCTTTAAACATCCCCACCTGAACGTAATTTGAGTAGACTGGATATTTACAGGAAAAACCACAGTTAATACACGCTACGCCTGTAACTGATCCTACAAAACTCTCGGGAGCTGCCAAGACAGAATCACCCGGACCGGCCCATTTCCATTCAAGCTTTCTCAGGACAGGTCCTAAAACATCAAGTTTCTCATTTATTTGTTTGACTGCATCAAATAAATACTCATGCGTGCCGGCATAATATTGATTCTCAGGGTAAGGGTAAGTCTGAACTGGTATCCCGCTGGTATCTACTAAACCGCCATGGATAAGCGAATCATTTCGCCAGTAAGATGCATATCTGAAATACCCAACTCCTTTGGCACCATAGGCTAATGCCATATATACTGTGGCTTTTAACTCATTATTATGTGGATACCTGTAAATATCAGGATATAGAGCTTCCCAGTAAGCATCAGCACCATACCACCATTCTTTACCTTTGGTTTCTGCAGCATTAGCTACTTTACTTACCCTCACAGCAAAAGAATCTAAGGTGGCTTGCCAGGCCTCGTTATTATTTTCAGGAGTCCTATCTCTTATTATTGGGTAATCGTCATAGAAAAGCTCATTGGGATAAGGATAAAGCTCATCCAA
This sequence comes from uncultured candidate division Zixibacteria bacterium, assembly GCA_963713865.1. Taxonomy (GTDB): domain Bacteria; phylum Zixibacteria; class MSB-5A5; order MSB-5A5; family RBG-16-43-9; genus CAZMZF01. The sequence continues at coordinate 659,198 of OY970208.1, forward strand.
ATATCTGTAAGTATTCCGAAATATAAAATCACCTGTAGCCTGAATGCCGGGTGCATAATGTACTGAATCAAGGATTCGGTGAACTCTTTTACTACTGCGATATTGGTCATAATCTGGTTCATCCTGTAAACACCAGCGATATAAGGATGAATCACCAAACTGCTCTTCGAGGGGCTTTATATTTGGGTCATTTATAAGTTTCCATTGATAGACAGTATAAGTTGTATCGGGAAGGTATTTGACGTTGAATAATGAATCGTAGATATGGTCATAAACTTCAACATAATCTATGTAAAGGTCTGTCTGCTTATACCAGTAAACCTTATAGTCAAATGAATCCCGTGAGTTATATGGTGGTCTTTCGAAAGTGAGTGTGAAAGGGTAGTATTGACCAGCAAAAGAATCATCATAGATTATAAGCCTTTCAACCAAAACCGAATCATTCCAGGTTTCCGCTATCACATCCCAGTCATAAAGATGCACCTCTAAATTTGCCACTGTATCATTAGATGAATAGCCAGAAGGAACCTTTAATTTGAAGATGACATTGTAAACCAGAACCACTATCCCTATCCTGCTCCCGGCTGTAATCGATACCATTAGGGTCATTCCAGAGACTATCCAAAACATACCCTCGATTATCATTTGGATTGTTCTTAGAGACAAACCAGGCATACACATAGGGAATTACTGTGCTATCTACGACTTGCTGACCATGACCAGCGTTATCATATTCCAGTTTAGTGCTCAGAAAACGGATTTGGTTCTCAGGATCTGGAGGTTGAAAGTAATCCGGTGCATTATGTCGATCTGCCTGATACATACTGTATTGCCCCCAGGAATAGTATGCAGCATTTGCATTTATCAGGTTCAAATGGTAGTTTTGAGCTGCAGTAAAATCATCTGTTTTAAAAGAAGTTCCGCTCTGAATCAGGGCGGTTAAACCAAGGGTATCTACTGCCTGGCAAAAGTACGGATAATAAGCGGAAGCAGTTGTACTATAAGGTGGCATATAGGCGATTCTGGGTAATTTATCCTCATAAGCAGAGACTATAATAATTGAATTTATTATAATCATTAAACCAAATAAAAGAATTTTTTTAAGCATTTTTCACCCCAAAAAGTTACTTAATAAGTAAAAGTTTTTTACAATCTTTAAACTCAACTGTCCCGAAGGGATCCGTACGGACACTTAACTGATAGAAATAAATCCCACTTGACACCTCCTTCCCTGAATTGTCCTTCCCGTCCCAAACAACCTGGTAAGTTCCTGACTGTTTTTCTTCATCTACCAGAGTTTTCACTTTTTGCCCTAGTAAATTATAAATCATCAGGGTAGTGGGGATGGGTTTGCCAAACTCCAAACTCCCAACTCTAAACTGTATTATTGTGGATGAATTAAAGGGATTAGGGTAGTTTTGGCTCAATTCAAAGTTGTGAGGAAGAGTAGTTTGTTCTTCTTCAATCGCAGTATAAGGATTTTTATAAACATAAACCCTGCCTGGAGGATAGGATGGATTATTATACCACCAGCCAGGATCGCCTACTATGGCCTCATCTACTCCATCACCATTGATGTCAGCAACACTTACTTGACTACCATAATCACCCACTTCAGAATCATAATAATGCCAATCTTGTATTGTATCCAAAGGGTTAGAACCTAAATAGGTCCAAGCTTCCCCGCCAGCTAACGTTGGAACCCCCGAGAGTAGATCCTCATATTTATCTTTATTAAAATTGCCAATTGCCCAGGATTGACCTCTGATACAAAGAGGCGCGTCTATTAGAGAGTCTATTGTATTGCCTCCAAAATATGTTCCTTCAACTGTTATTATATCCTTATATCCATCTCCGTTAACATCTCCTAAAATTACAAATCCACCTTTTAATTTTACTCTTGGTATGGTGTCTAACTGCAGTCCCCCGAAATAAATATAGGTAGAGTCATCAGGATAATGCTCGCTGGTGGAAACTGCCAAATCTCCATAACCATCCCCATTCATATCCCCTATGGCTAACCCGTCAAAACCAAAATAATTCGGAGGTCCCTGTAAAACATAAGCAGGTGAGGTTGACATATCTGCCCCACCCAAATATACGTACACCCAGGTAGGACTTCCATGGATAGCAACATCATCATAACCATCCTTGTTAATATCACCCGTAGCAATATTATCTTCAAAATAAGGGGTTGCCAGAATTTTGTCTGGAACTGTATCAAAAGGAGTACCCCCATAATAAATCCAAACCGCTGAAAATGAAAATGGAGCTACAAGCAAATCTTCAATACTATCCCCATTCACATCACCAGCAGATATGTATCTAGATGAAAAAAGAAACATAACATCAGGAATAGTATCAAAATTCTTGGAGCCAAAATAGATAAAGGTTTTCCCTACTTGCCCTACTCCTAAATCTTCAAATCCATCCTTATTTATGTCCCCTATTCCAGCTAAAACATAACCAAAATAAAGAGTATCCCTTGCCCCTTGCATTACAGCTATCTGTTGCATACCAAACTGAGCTAAAGCGGAGTTACTAAAAAGTAAACTTAATAACAAAACGATTAGAAAACTTTTCTTCTCTGACATTTCAAATCCTTGACTTATAATCTCAGTTCCTATCAATAAATTAAGCAAAATATCTATTTAGTCAACAGTTATTTGATTAACAAAAGTTTTTTACAATCTTTAAAACTGCCTGCCTTTAACTGATAGAAATATATTCCACTCGACACCTCCTTTCCTGAATTGTCCTTCCCATCCCAGATGATACTGTAACTACCTGGGGATTTATCTTCATCTACCAATGTCTTAACCAACTGCCCCTGAATATTATAAATCTTTAAGGTGATGTGGATGGGCCTCATAGCTCCAAGCTCCAAGCTACCAGCTTGGAAGGGTATGGTGGTGGAGAGGTTGAATGGATTGGGATAGTTTTGACCCAAAGCAAAAATAGAGGGTAATTGCTGTGCTTCATCTTCAACCGCTGTATATGGATTCTTATAAATATAAACCCTGCCTGGTGGATAGGATGGGTTATTATACCACCAACCAGGGTCTCCTACAATTGCTTCATCCACTCCATCCCCATTAATATCTACCGCTCCTACCTGATCGCCGTATGCACCTACCTCATAATCACGATAGTGCCAATCCTCTATTGTATCTAAGGGATTACCACCTAAATAAATTACTGCATCACCACCAACTATAGAGCCAGAGCCCCATAGATAATCCTCATATCCATCTTTATTAAAATTACCAATGACATTAGAGCGACCCCTTGTAAAAAGAGGTGAGTCCATTACTGAATCTATGGTAACTCCTCCAAAATAAGTTCCTTTATCTGTTATCAAATCCATATAACCATCTCCATTCATATCTCCTAATATAACATCCCCCCCCCTCAACTTCAATCCGGGAATTGTATCTAACTGCACTCCACCGAAATAAATATAGGTAGAGTCATCAGGATAATGCTCGCTGGTGGAAACTGCCAAATCTCCATAACCATCCCCATTCATATCCCCTATGGCTAACCCGTCAAAACCAAAATAATTCGGAGGTCCCTGTAAAACATAAGCAGGTGAGGTTGACATATCTGCCCCACCCAAATATACGTACACCCAGGTAGGACTTCCATGGATAGCAACATCATCATAACCATCCTTGTTAATATCACCCGTAGCAATATTATCTTCAAAATAAGGGGTTGCCAGAATTTTGTCTGGAACTGTATCAAAAGGAGTACCCCCATAATAAATCCAAACCGCTGAAAATGAAAATGGAGCTACAAGCAAATCTTCAATACTATCCCCATTCACATCACCGGAAGATATATATACAGATGAAAAAGGAAACACTATATCCGGGATGGTATCAAAGTTTTTTGAACCAAAATATAGAAAGGTCCTACCCACTTGCCCAATACCTAAATCTTCGAATCCATCTTTATTTATATCACCTATTCCAGCTAGAATATAACCAAAGTAAAGGTTGTCAGTCGCCCCCTGCATTGTAGCTATCAGTTGCATATCAAATTGGGCAAAAGCAGGGCTACAAAAAACTAAGCAAAAAAGCAAAAGAGTTAAAAATTCTTTTTTCTCTAACATTTCTACCATTTTCACTTTTTTAAAGATTGACCTCATTCTTACAATACATTATCCTCTTAAAAAATCAAGAGATTTTTTCAATGAGGACAAAAATTCTTTTTAAACTAATTTCCGGTATTTCAAAAAATTTTACATCCTTAATCTGCAATTTCAGGTTTTCAAATCCCTCCAGAAGCTCTATTATTTCAGTTTTATAGGAGCTCCCCTTATAAGCCACTAAAATCCCTCCTTGCTTTAGAAAAGGGTAAGAATTATTGATTGTGTCTTTCACTTTCCCGAAAGCTTTGGCAGTAACAAAATCAAAACTCTCTTTGAATCCCTGTAACTCCGGCAAATTTTCAATCCTTTCTTGAAAAACGGTTATATCTTTCAAGCCCAAAAACTCGATCATCTTTTTCAGGAATAAAGTCTTTTTACGGATAGACTCAACCAGTGTAATATCTAAATCCTCTCTTAAGATTTTCATTGGAATTGCAGGAAATCCTGCGCCTGAGCCTAAATCCATGATTTTTGAGCTTTGCGGAATCTGGAGAGCTTTAAAGATTAAAAGTGAATCAAAAAAATGTCTGTAGATATCCTCTGGCTTATCTTTTTTTCTGGAGATTAGGTTAATTTTTTTATTCCAGGAGGAAAGCTCATTCAGATACAGGTTAAATTTTTCTTGAGATTTTAAAGAAAGATTTATATCAAGGTAGGTTTTTAAAAGCTTTTTAAATTCTTCCATAGAAATATTATCAGTATGTTTCACGTGAAACATTCCCCTTTAAGCAGGTGTATCTTTAGAAAATACACCGCTTTTGGAAATAAACTGTTTCAGATAGACCATAAGAACGGCAATATCTCCTGGAGATACTCCTGAGATCCTCGATGCCTGTCCGATAGATCTGGGTTTTATTCTCATTAATTTTTCTTTTGCCTCCCTTTTAAAACCTTTGAGATTGGTATAATCGAACTCATCCGGGATGACCATATTCTCTAACTTCTTGTATTTCTCTATCTCCTTTAGTTCCCTTTGAATATAACCGTCATATTTTATTTCTATCTCCACTTTTTCTTTTACGATTTCCGGGAGTTCCTGAGGAACCTGGTCAATCTTAGCTAAATCTTCATAAGTTATCTCTGGCATTTTCAGAGCATAGGCTAAAGAGACCCTTTTCCCGTTTTTCTCTTCTTCTAAGAACTTGCCAAATGAGTTTAAAGGTACAAAAACCTGCTTCAATCTTTCCTTTTCCTCTTCAATTATTTTCTTATTTTCTTTAAATTCCTTGTATGCCTCATCTGAAATCAGATTATATTTATGACCATAATTTATAAGTCTATCATCCGCATTATCTTCTCTTAAAATTAATCTGTGCTCCGCCCTGGAAGTGAACATTCTGTAAGGCTCAGAAGTTCCTTTGGTAACCAGATCATCAATCAAAACACCGATATACGCTTGACTCCGATCTAAGATAAATGGCTTCTCTTTTCTTAATTTAAGAACAGCATTTATCCCTGCAATAATCCCCTGTGCACCTGCTTCTTCATACCCTGAGGTTCCATTTATCTGGCCGGCAAAGAAAAGGTTCTCAACTAATTTCGTCTCCAAATTTGGCTTGAGCTGAGTTGGAGAGAAGAAATCATACTCAATCGCATATCCGGGTCTGGTCATCTCCACCTTTTCCAAACCGTGGACTGTTCTTAAAGCTTTTAGCTGAACATCTTCAGGCAAAGATGTGGCAAATCCATTAACATAATACTCTGTAGTATTATCACCTTCCGGCTCTAAGAAAAGCTGATGCCTGACCTTTTCTTTAAATTTCACCACTTTATCTTCAATTGAAGGGCAATATCTGGGACCTACCCCTTTTATTACACCGCTAAAAAGAGGTGAGCGGTCCAGGTTCTTTAAAATGAATTTATGCGTAAGTTCATTTGTATAAGTCAGATAACAGGGATAATCCTTATGCTCTAAGCTTTTTGTTCTCATGGAGAAAGGTTTGATATTATTATCCCCTAACTGAGGAATAGTTTTGGAGAAATCAACTGTTTTACCGTCAATTCTCGGAGGGGTTCCGGTCTTAAGTCTGCCAATCTCAAAGCCAATCTCCTTAAGTTTATCTGAAACTTTTAAAGAAGGGAATTCACCAGCCCTTCCGGCAGGGAAGTTTACTAACCCAATATGAATTAACCCATTAAGAAAAGTCCCTGCAGTTAATATGACCGCATCTCCAAAATAAATAGTCCCAACTGATGATAAAACACCCCTAACTTTATTATTCTCTATAATAATCTCCTCAATATTCCCCTGTTTTAAAACCAGATTCCTTTGATTTTCTAAGGAGTTCCTCATAGCCATCTTATAAGCCACCCTATCACACTGAGCCCTTGAGGACCAGACCGCTGGACCTTTTTTCTTGTTCAGGGTCTTGAACTGGATATAGGTTTTGTCTGTTACATACCCCATTTCTCCGCCAAGGGCATCGATCTCCCGGACTAAATGCCCCTTTGCCTGCCCTCCAATAGCAGGATTACAGGACATCTGGGCAATAGTCTCTTTATTCATAGTCAAAAGCAAAGTCTTACACCCCATCCGGGCAGATGCTAAAGCGGCCTCACACCCCGCATGCCCTGCGCCGATGACTATAACTTCAAATCTTTCTTCGTATTCAATCATGGTTACATAAAATGTTTCACGTGAAACTTATTGTCAAGGGAATAATTACCTAACAAACAATTAAATAATCATACTTGTTGGGTAACTTTGAATGAACAAGTCTTATAACTCATCCAGGCAGATGCAAAACCGCTTAGCGCCAGCGATACCCTGCTGGCAAATGAGGCGGCAATTGACAATCAGGTTTATCCTCTTGCTGGCGTCCGGCTGATGCGCTGGTTGGGCGCTTTGCAACTATCTATATGGTACTCTATTGATATGTTTATTTAGCGGACGCTAAATATTTCCCGGGTTCGTTATTTCCCATATCACTTCCACCCCCCCTTACTTTCAGAATATTCTCAAACTATATTTTTGTTTACTTTGGGCAGCTTCAATAACTCTTTACGATTTATTCTCATCTTACTTTTTTTACCTGTCCTTAGTTCCGGCTGCAGGAATCTTCCTCAGCTTCATGATAAGGGATAAAATACCCAGTCCTATTAGCAGAGCGATGATGCCATAAACCCACCAGGGGATGTTCCGCCCAAAGAAGATCACATAGATAAAGGGCGCTACGGTAGCGCATAGAAAGATTGCGGTCCAGAGTATGACTTTTTTCCAGAGCTTTTTGGTGAGGGATTGAATGGTGCGAAATAATGAATAGTAGAATACCGGCGCACAAACCAGGTAAATAATCAGGAATACAACCGGATTGACACCATAATCATCACGAGCCATCTGTAATAGTTCCTCTATCTTTGATATTACATAATCTAACATCCTCTGATATCTCCATTCATTCAATAATACAAGTGTTTAGCACCCAACTGACCCGCTTCACCTACCCGAAGGGTGGTCGGATGCAACCACTTGTTGGGCATCGGCAAGACATCACATCTATCCTGATTCGTCTCAAAGTCTAATCAGCCTAACTTCTCGACAATAAAAAGAAAGTCCACCCGATGCGCCCAGGGAAACCCGAGCGTAACGTTCGGGAATATTGAGATGACTTCACCCTCCAGGCCGTTCAGGAATTGCTCTAATTTGTTCTGGTCGCTTGTCATCCTGATATCGAACCGGTGCACCCTGTATTTCATCATCCTGACTCCTTTTTAAATAATTTACTATCTGTTTATACTACTACCAAGTTATGTACCTAACGAGATGCGCTGTATTGTTTTCACTGTATCATTTTCATAATTCGCCACGTCGAGTATCGCAATGCGTCCTGCTATCGCAAACTCCTCCTTGTTCCAACTTTCAGCCATTTCGATGCACTTTAGCGGGTCTTTTGAGTTCCCTATTCCCATATGCGGAACAAAGTTGGCAAAGAGCGCACGATGTGGAAATAGCTTATCAGCGTATAGTTTGTCGTGGAGCTTTACGATTTTGCTGTACCCTTCATCTGGCACCAGAAAAGTGTGATAATTATCGTTGAAGGAATCTTTATTGAGAACAGCACAGCGCAGGCAGAACTCAAATGGTCGAACTCCTTGCACTTGCTTCACGATTTCCGAGATAAAAGGTTTGGCTTCCCAACCTTTACGTATAGGAAATACAAGCGCAAAATGTGGCTCGACCACATGGTAATATAACTCGTCATTACGTTTTCGGAATTCCTGTATCCGCTCATAATCGCTTTTTTTAATTTCTGGATACGCAAGCACTAATAGTGCCATAGCTATTACTCCCCATTATGAAAGTTGATTTGAAAACTTTCTTGCATTTCGCTGCCTAACGCCATTGTTGGCCACTTTTCTTTTCACGGCTTTCTTGATAAATCGAGCCTCTTTTTCTCCCTCTTCATTCCGAATCTGGATCCTGTGGACCGGAAGGAGCCAGAGGTGCTCCTCCATCGTCTCAAACCAGTCTGGCATGTTTCGGTTCCTATATGGTCAACTATGCGGATGAACCGCTCCGGTGAGACCGTCCGCGCTTTATACGGGTCGGCCGAAACCGGTTGGTAGGTAAAAACCGTTAAATGGACATCAATTTTCTGATTTGGAACGTCTCCCAAACCAATAACCCAATAAGGGACCAACTAAGCTCACCATTACTTCAGTATTGATGAAATTAAAAATGCGCAAGGAGACAATTCCGGCAAAAATTATTAAGGCAAATAAATATGCGGCCCATAAAGATTGAATACGATACGAATGATTCCTGGGTACGTTACTGGAATGAGCCTCTATAAAGGTCTTAATAGAAGTTCGAATTTCCTTACTATTCAGAAGGTCAGCGATAGCTAACCAAGCTTCATCAGAAGGAGGAATTTCTTCATTAGGTTCTTTTTCAATTGGTTCTTGTTTCTCATCATCTTTGTTCATATCGAATCTCCTCCAAGTTTTTTTTATAGAGGCCTAACATGGGTTTATCTATACTAATTAAATTGCGATCGTTGGCTTTCTCAACCATATAAACCTCCTTTATTTGTATCTTCTATTTCCCTATACAAGACTCCGAAAAAATCTTGTCCAGGATATCTTCAGTACAACTTTCCCTAAATCTGCAAGAGCCGAGCCGTTTTACGTTGTTATGTGATGAAACCGGTAGTTTTTCTTTATTCATAAAACCTATAAGCTCTAATGCAGAGGTAAGCGGCGGGCGAGTTATAGTCTTCCAGAAAAATCAAACCATGTTCAACGCCCGTCCGCTTGACCGAATTGTTCGGCAATTTCCGTCTATCTCCATAGGTAGCCTGCCTCCTTTGCTTTGGCTACCAAGCTGGAATACGACTCAACCTCAATAAATGGCGCCCACTGACCATACTTCTTTTCTAATGAACCATCTTGGTGTTTAACGATGTGCCAATAAGGTAACCAAACTGATGAAGAACCCTTATCAATTGACTCGACGATAACCAAGAATGGATAAAATTCGACCTTGCCACCATTTCCGTTCGACCAACTTACGATCTGATCAGGGAGAAAGGCTGTCAAAACCCTACAGTGATGCTGACCAGCACCCAAACCAAAATTGAAAGTAAGTTCAATGCTCATGGGCAACGCGCACGATTCGCATGCGTGCCCTTGGCCATTGGCATGATCATGGAGAGCAACAAATAGATTTGCTATCCAGGTTTTCTTATGACACGCCCCACAGACATAATATCTCTGCGTTGCCATCTTGGATTCCTACTTGTGTGTGGCCCAACGCGGTGTTAATCTGCGAGGTGAACTTTTAGCCCAATTTGAAGTCCTCCAGTACAGAGTTAGCTTGAACACGTTGTTAGCCATTTTTTATTCTGTTAAGCAATTCTTTACAATATGAGGTTTTATATGATATTAAACCCAATTTTCCCCTTAATTTGTTTGCAGAAATATTTCGTTGTTTTGATAATATTTCTTTTGCCTGAATTTCATAATAACTCTCTTTTAATAATCCAAAATGCCATAAAAGCCTAATAAGGGATAAAACATCATCCTTCGGGTCTATTTTTGGATCTTTGCCGATATATAGGATTAAGCCGTCAAGTACTTTAGATTCCAATAACTCGCCTTCAATAACAGTTACATCTTTTGGAATTTTATTTTTAATTCGATCAGCAATATTAATTCCAAAAATTGTCTGAATAACTTTTTTGTCTTTCCAACGTTCTTTTGCCAATTTTCTTGATTCTTTAATTTGTTTTAAAATTCTATCTAGCGATTTATTATGAAATGTACTGTTAATATTGGATTTGCATTCACAAATATTAACCTTTTTCGGATCTTCCGGATCAATTGCGATTAAATCAAAATCAGTAGTAGCTGTAGATGGACTATATTTTGTTATTTTCTTTCGGTCATATCTAATGGGCAAATTTTCAATTACAAAAGCACCATTCAATCTTTCCATCCATAATCTACAAATTCGCTCAAACGGATGATAGGCCATTTTTAATATCCTCTTTTCATAGCCAACATAGGTTTATCTGTTCTAATTAAATTGCGACCACTGTCTTTCTTGACCTTATAAGCCTCCCACAAACTTACTCACAATCTGCAAGAGCCGAGCCGTTTATACGCTGTTATGTGATGAAATCGGTAGTTTTTCTTCATTCATAAAACCTATAAGCTCTAACGGGATTTTCACCGATCAAACCGCAAAGAGATACTTCCCTGAAAATTGTGATGGACCGAACTCTCAAAATTAGAAAAAGTAGTGCGCGGTTCGATCAGCGTGCAAAATTGGGTTATGGCTATTAACCTACATATCTTTTTTCTCTATATTATTCCCATGATAATGAGTTATTGATAGAACTTGACGCAATACACTTAATGGTTCATTAGGAATAGGCATTGGTATTAGAATTTTATCAATAGGATACTGAAAAGGTGATAATATTTTACTAACCATAGTGAGAAGACCAATGATATCTGGTTCTACAGGGTGAAAGGGTATAGCTAATAATTTCCAATGATACGTATCACGTTTTGCTCGAATGAACGCTGATCCATATGCATTAACAAAGGGTAATAATACAGTCATTAATTGTTTCTCAACAATTTTCTTACTTTTTATAGCTCCTTGAAGTGAATCAAATAGATCTATAAAGTTATCTACGGGAATCGATAATATGCCCAGTCTCTTACCCCGAAATTCATCGATATGAGAACGCCAAGGTATAAGTTGCTCTTGATACTGGGAACCTAGCTGCAAAGCTTCAATCATTGGATATATCATTTGTGCAGAATTAAATTTTTGGTTAAGAAATATAAATTCATCAAATGATATTCCAGATAAGGAAAACATAACTGAACAATACGGTGATTCCGCAAGTCTATAAGCATGTCCAGCTATTTCAAAAGATTCTTGTGATCCTGTTAGGTCAGAGAGCAGTAGAGAGTGAGCAGCAGAACGCCTGAAATATGTGGCAGCAATAAATGCTAAAGAAATGCGATTTTGAATGGTTTCTTCTTTCTTGGCATGTGTAAAATAGGTATGTCCAATCTCACTATAAACATTACCAAGACGCATAACACGTTCCGAGTCAAGCTCAGCTAGAAATTCATATTTAATCATTGATGTTTCCTCGTTGAAATCATATAATCACATCACGGATATTAGATATTTCTTCTGGAGAAATGTACTTACGAGTGTTAAAAACTTCACTCGTTGGTCTAGGTATTTGCCTTGATCTGAACGAAGTAAGAGTAGAATTAATTTCATAATAACAGTATTTCTCGATTTGTGTTGGTGGTATATTTATCTTAGCTGTGACTTCACCTTCAGGTTGAAAAGGGCTGAAACCTGTGTATATATTTAACTCTCTAACTTCTTCAGAAAAAGGTCGGTGTGCTATGCTTTGTTTACCAAGAACGAATAAATAACAATGAAACAAATATCCATCATGCGACCACCCGTCTGTAGCGAATTCAAGTGCAATGAGCCAAGCAGGATGCCGAATATTAATTCCTGCTGCTGGATTTCTCTCAATAGAACCTGCGGTTGTTGAAATGAATGGAGTATGTTTGTAGAAAGGTTCTCCACCTTCCTGTGGGTCGGGGTCCGTAAATCTGTTCTGATGCCAAAATAAATTACGATCTGTAAGACGTACATATACTTCTACTTCGGGCATATTATGTACTTTATTCCACCAGTTACATAGAATACCCACATTCATTATATTATCAGCTTCATTTTTCGAAATGCCTCCAATCCCTCTTATTACTTTTTGAATAATCATTTTTAATTTTCCCTTAATTATGCCATAACGTTACACTCCACCGGCTCGTAGCCCACCGCGGGCTTCGCGTGCGGTGGGAGCGATAGTTGGACATTAAAATAGTTCTTTCAAACTGTCTGCAAAGGCCTTGAGTTTCAACATTGTTTCAGGATTGTCTCTTACCTCTCGTGGGAGAAAGTCTTCTTTATGATCCCGCAGGTATTCCCACACGAAATCGCGGATATGAAACGGAAGGCTGAGGATATTCCCTGATCCTTGGGTGATAATTCCCTTGTTCAAGAGGGAATTAGCCGTTTGGTTGATTGCGGTTGCACTGAGTGTCTGGACATTGTGGAACAAGCAGTAGGCGATCCATTTGTATTCCGACAGATCAAGAGTTCGCAGGCGTTTGATTATGACAGCCTTTTGCCTTGCTTTTCCTCGGATTTCAGAAAACCAATTGGAGACACATATGGTGGCTGAGAAGATTAGTCCGAGCCAACAAAATCCGAGATAATCGAGCTTGATCTTTTCCAGTCCGAGTGACTTCGATGTGTCGGTCGGCAAAAGGATTACGAAAAGACAGACGAAGAATACTCCCCAAGCGTACTTCGCTACTGCCTCAAGTATTGTTGATATAGCTTCAATCATATCTTACGTCCAACATAGTTTTATCTACACTAATTAAATTGCTTTCACTATCTTTCTTGACCATATAAACCCCCTCCAAACCTCCCCACATTCTTAATGACAGACTGTACTTCTCGCCATAGGTCACGCTTGTGAACAAGAAGAAATTCGAGGCCATTTAGATGGGAATGTATTTTTCAAAAATATCAATCTCGTCATAATCAGGATTAAAGTCCCTCATTAAAGTTTTTTTCCTATTATCTGCTAAATGTCGAGTAAAAAATATTTCAGGCTCCTGAATAAAACCTCTTTTGACAAAGGTTAAAATCCATATTTTTTTCATTCTTACACTCCTTTCATTCTCTTAAACCAGCTATACACATCTCTATATTCCATAAAGTTGCAAATATCGGTCAATCCACTCGTCCTAAAGGTGGGACGACCGATCTGCCTTAGGAACATAGACCGCCTTGTATCATTTGAGACAATGTTGAATTTTAGTTTCAAATTAGGTTCAATAAGATGCATATCATTAAATCTGAGTAACCCAGAATATATCGGCGTTGAATATTCAACTTCGAAAATTGCGGTTAGCTCACTAGAACCTCTCTGAATCCATATAACATCAACTTCCCTGATAATATTGTCAACCTTTTCATATCGCACTGGCAAATCACTTCTACAAGCGTATTCTTCTGCCAAGCTCCAATCCAATTTATTTCTATCATTTAATGGTATCCAGATGTCATGACCTTTTATTGTCCCTATTGAGCCGATCAAAGTTTGAATTTGAGAATGACCGAGGTCCGGCATAACCACAATCTTATTTTTATCGATCAGATTATCTAAAATATGCCATCCATAAAAACCCTCTATATTGAACCGACCAGCATTGGCAATATAAAGCTCGGTTTCCTCACCAGGATAAATCTGAACCTTGTATTGACCATCAGAAGCTGGCGTCAGAGAGTTGAATATTTCTTCAAAATCTGTAAAAGGTACAAAAACAGGCTCTGTTTGAGTATCCCATAAAAAGCAAATAACAGAATTAACTCCTTCCAATTGTTTTATATCATCTCGCCGTAATCCAAAAAATGTCTTGTCTCTATCGTGAACTTTTGAATATCTTATATATATTCGTGCTAAGCCATCGCCTATCTCAAATAAAGAGAGACTGTTCGGTAATCGTTTTGGTTTACCATATTTACTTCTTAATTGTTCTAGAAAAGCTTTCTTAAATGGATTTGCCATAGGATTGTTATAACGTAATTTCAGTTTATCATCGCACCTGCCCCACGGTGATTGTGACGATTAGTTGCAATGACTCATCCGGTATGGTCTTCAGTAGTTCTATACAATCACCGGGATAAACAACAATTTGCTCTGACAGTGCAAATTTCTGAACTATTTTTCTCTTGTCGAACATAATACTATGATAATAAAATGTAGGTTTAGAGTCAACGGATTCATTTTATTTCCCTATACAAAACTCCGAAAAAATCTTATTCAGTATATCTTCAGTTACAACCTTCCCTACAATCTCACCGATTGAATCTAAAGCAACTCTCAAATCTAAAGCCACAAATTCAAAGCTCATATTTTTCAAAAGGCTATCCTTAGCCAGAGATAGAGATTGAACTGCTTTTGCTAATGCTTCTTTATGTCTTAAATTACTAATTAATCCGCCTAAGGCGGACTGGTCAAGTCCTTTTTTGGAAAAGAAGACCTCAGAGGCAATTTTATCTTTTAATTCCTCTATACCCCAGCCTTTCAAAGCTGAGATATTATGAATTTTTTTAGATATTTCTTTTTGCTCTAATCCTTCAGAGAGCTTCTTTTCTATTTCTTTGACTTTTTCATCTGAGACTAAATCCACCTTATTAATCGCAATTATATAACTAAAATCAGCTAATTCTTTTTCTAAGTCTTTATCCTCTTTTGTTATACCGGTCTCCGCATCAACAACAAAAACTATGAAGTCAGCTTTACTTATCTCAATCTTTGTCTTTTTAATCCCTTCGATCTCGATCTTATCTTTAGAGACCCTGAACCCCGCTGTATCGGTCAACCTCACCGGCAAACCTTTGAAATTAGTATATTCGCTGATCACATCCCTGGTAGTCCCTGGAATTGGGGTAACAATAGCCCGCTCCTCTTTTAAGAATGCGTTTAAAAGGGAAGATTTGCCAACATTGGTCTTTCCCACAATCACAACCCTTAATCCTTCTCTCAAAATCTTCCCCTCTTCGTAGGTCTCGATCAAACTTTTTATCTGGGATTCAATCTTCTCTATCTTTTCTAAAACAAAAGACCTGTCCAGATCCTCAATCTCTTCCTCTGGAAAATCTATCCTTGCTTCCAATTCAGCTAAAATAGAAATCAACTCTTCCTGGATGAGATTTAGTTTTTCAGATAATTCACCCTGAAGATGTTTCAGGCTGTGTTTCAGGCTCAAATCTGTCTTCGCCTTTATGATCTCAGCCACTGCTTCAGCCTGGGCTAAATCGATCCGTCCGTTTAAAAAAGCCCTGAGTGTAAATTCCCCAGGATTGGCAAGTCTTGCCCCACACTTTATTATCTCCTCAAGCACCCTGCAAAGAACAAGAGGGCTTCCATGACAGCTTATCTCGACCAGGTCTTCTTTGGTATAGCTTTTAGGTGCCCTGAAGACTGTAAGATAAACTTCGTCTATCACCTGCCTGGAATCCGGAGAAATTAGCTTTCCATAATTTGCTTTATGGCTTTCTGCTTTGCTAAGTGATATTTCCCCTTTGAAGATTTTATCAGCAATAAAAATAGCTTTTTTGCCGCTAATTCTTACTATACCGATTCCGCTTTCTCCAAAGGGAGTAGAAATAGCTGTTATGGTATCTTCTGTGTCAGAGAGATACCCCAAAGATTTCTCCATATTCTTGAACTCTTATCTAAACAGTAGCCACTTTGGGCTTGGTCTTGGACTTAATATAATATTGTTCGATCAAAGAGAGGATATTGAAGAAGGTCCAGTAAAGTGTTAGCCCGGCGGGAAAACTCTTAAACAGGAAGAAAAATAAAATAGGCATCATATAAACCATAGCCATCTGCTTTGGGTCTTTTATAGTCATCTTTTGCTGCCAGAACATAGTAACTGCCATTATTACAGGTAAAATGTAATATTTATCCATTTGAGATAAATCATTTAACCAAAAAATGAATTTAGCACCTCTTAATTCTATTGTGCTTCTGAAAACGACAAATAGACCATAAAACAAAGGCATCTGAAGTAAAAGCGGAAGACACCCTCCAAAAGGATTAACCTTTTCATCTTTATACAGCTTCATAATCTCTTGATTCATTCTCTGTGGGTCTTTTTTATATTTCTCTTTTAAAGCTGCCATTTTAGGCTGTAAATCTTGCATTTTGGCAGCAGAGGTAACGCTTTTATGAGTTAAAGGATGAAAAAGAATCTTTATTAAAATCGTAAAAACGATAATCACCAGCCCATAATTGGGAATAACCTTATGCAGATTAACGAATATCCATAAGACTGCTAAAGAAAATGGTTTAATAATCTTCCAGCCTAAGTCAACTATATTCTCCAAACCGATTTTATAATTTTTTAAGATGTGGTGATCGATGGGTCCAACATAAACCATAAAACTATCCTGAAAAGAATCACCCGATGCGGGAATCTTTATAGATACCCCGATCTTTTTCTCTTCTATTTTTTTATTCTGCAAATACTTTACTGTCCGGATCCCTTCTGCTTTAAATCCTGCTCCTGGCTTGGAAATCGGGACCAGAGAGGCGATGAAATATTTACTTCGAGTGGCCACCCATTTGGTTTCACCTGACCTATCCTCTTCTATCCTCCCGATATCTGAACCCTTGGGCTGCTGGAAGCTTTTGATTTTGATAACTTCTGTACCCATCAAGGAGTAGGCGCCAAAATAGGAGAAATCTTCAAATTTGTTAATCTCCGTAGGTTTGAGTCCACCATCCCAGGAAAGCACATAGTATCTTCCCAGTTTCTTGTCCTTTGAGGAGATTTCAAACTGGAGTTGAAAATCGTACCTGTTTTCAAAAAAAAGAAATCTTTTTATAATATTTAATCCCTTTTCATCTGAAAAAGTAAAAGTTAAAGTATCAACCGGATGAGCCTTAGAGAGAAAAAGAGTGTCTTTATCCACGCTGAAATCGAGCTGGCTTAAATTCAGGGTTAAATCAGGAAAAGTTATATTTAAAGGGTAAATTGTATCTGAAGGGATAATCTCAATAGGTCCATCCTGGGAATACCTGTATTTTTTAAAAGTAAAACTTTTTAGAATAGCTCCTTTTGTGCTGAAAACCCCTCGGTAAAGAGAATTTTCTACAAAAACTTCTTTCTCCGGCAGCGAGGCCGAAGCAGAAGAAATTACAGCCAGGCTTTCCTGGGGAGGCTTTTCCTCTTTTCCCTGCAGAGTTAGACTATCCGAAATCACTACCTCCTGTTTAGGTGGAGGAGTAATACCTTTGCCGCCGGTGATCAAATGAACATAATAAGGGTATAATACTACGATAATACCCACGATGAGCAATCCGATTACAGTCCTTTTATCCAATTCTTTTCTCCTCAGGCAAATCTACCTTTTTTAGATTATATTTCAAGACCGGGTCATATCCTCCAGTAGAAAAAGGATTACATCTTAAAATCCTTTTAAGGGAGAGCCAGCCTCCCTTTAATACCCCGAAGGATTGTAATGCCTGGATAGAATATTCAGAGCAGGAAGGGTAGTATCTACAACTCGGAGGGAATATGATTCCCAGGGTGTTCTGATAGATTCTAATTAAAAAAATGAAAAATTTATTCATCCGATTTTTGTTTGAGTTTAACCAGGTCCAGAAATTCAGTTAAAATATCATTATACCTTAAATTTTTTCCCTTAGACCGGTAGATCAGGATTACTCTCTCGCCCGGAAAAAATTTCTCCTTGTTTTTTCTGATTACCTCTCTCAAGATCCTTTTTACTCTGTTCCTCTTGACTGCCCCCTTTAATCCGGAACTAACTCCGATCCCGAATTTTATATTTTCTTCTTTACTTTCCAAGCGCAAAAGAATTAGATCCTGACCAAAGGTCCTAACCCCTTTTCTCATTACCTCTTCCCATTCTTTTTTCTTTTTAATTCGAAGAGATTTAGGAAACCCCTCCTTTTTCATTATTTGCCTTTAACCTTTACGGTCAGCCTTTTTCTTTTTTTCGTCCTTCTCCGCTTTAAAACCTTTATGCCACCTTTGGTCTTAATCCTTTTCCTGAAGCCATGACCCCTTAGCTTTTTTATCCTTGAAGGCTGATAAGTTCTTTTCATTTCTCACGTCTCCTCTGAATTCATTCTGCTTTTCAAGTATTATATAATCCGCTTTGGACGGAGTCAAGCGAAAAGAAAGGCAGATTTACATCTTTTTTTCTTATCATCTTTATCTGAATAAAGATAACCGTCTGTTTGATTTTAAAACATAAAAATATCACAACCGATTTTCAAAAATTGCTGAAAATATTTTAAATAAAATCTTTTTAATCTATACTTCATTAACGGATTAAATTTTTTCAAAAGTTTTTTTCTAAAATCTCTTGACAAGTAATAAAAGAGTCCTATTATCAAGACAGAAACTGATGGAGGGAATTTAAGAGTATAGATTTTAATTTGAAAGAGGAGATTTTATCCAAAAGATATATTCATAGAATTTGAAATTTATTGTTTATAATTAAGGGCTATTCTATAGATATAACCTTATAACCCTAAGCCCAGCAAAGGATATTTTTTTATACACATCTGTGGATAACCTTCCACATCTAAGGGAATAGGACTGTTTATTTATCAAGACTCAAAATCGAGAAATAGTTATGCCTTTAAACAACGAAAAGGTCTGGGAAGAATGTCTTGACATTCTCAGCCAGAAAATAAAAAAACAGAGTTTTCATACCTGGCTCAGACCCACCAAGGGGGTCTCCTGTGAGGAGAAGACGTTGAAGGTGGCAGTACCTAACAAATTTGTGGCAGAGTGGCTGGAAGAGCATTACCTGGAACAAATTCATGAGGCCATAGATAAAGTAACCCGGGAGAGTCTGCCTCTTTCCTTTTTGATCTCAACGGAGATGGGCGAGACCTTAACCAGAATAAACTTTGAGGAGACAGAAAGGGAGGGAGCCGTTCTTTTAAAAAAATCTTTATTAAGTCAGAAAAAAAATTGCCAGTTCAATCCCAGATATACCTTTGAGACCTTTGTGGTGGGAGAGAGTAATCAGTTTGCCCATGCAGCTGCTTTAGCTGTAGCGGAAGCACCGGGAAAAACCAAGTTTAACCCTTTCTTTATTTACGGGGGGGTGGGATTGGGGAAAACCCATCTGGCTCAGGCTATCGGGCATTATGTGAACGAAGAATATGTAGAGCTAAACGTGCTCTATGCCACCAGCGAGAAGTTCACCAACGACTTCATAAATTCAATAACCAATAATACCTCTCAGGAGTTCGTGAACTTTTATCGAAATGTCGATCTTCTCCTTTTAGACGATATTCAGTTTTTGGCTGGCAAGGAGAGCACGCAGGTTCAATTCTTCCATACCTTCAATGCCCTTTACCAGAGCGGCAAGCAGATAGTCTTAACTTCAGACCGTCCGCCTAAGGAGATCAAAGGATTAGAGGAAAGGCTCTTATCCAGGATGCAATGGGGTCTGGTTACAGATATCCAGCCGCCGGATTTGGAAACCAGGATCGCCATCCTTCAGAAAAAAAGCGAATCGGATGGTATAACCATCCCCCAGGAAATAGCAGTATTCATTGCAGACAATGTAACTTCTAATATCCGGGAATTGGAAGGTGCACTAATCCGTCTTTTAGCTTATTCCTCCTTAAATGGCAAGGAACTGAGCGTTGATTTATCCAAAGAGGTTTTAAAAGATGTTATTAAAAACGGCTCTAAGGAGATAACCATAAGCGATATTCGAAAAAAAGTGGCAGAAAGTTTTAACCTTTCCGAGGAAAACCTTTGTTCCAAGAAAAAAACACAAGAGATTGCCATAGCCCGGCAGGTAGCAATGTATTTAGCCCGGAGCCTGACCAAAGCCTCCCTGAAAACCATCGGCTTGGAATTCGGGGGAAGAGATCATTCCACAGTAATTCATGCCTATAATCTGATCGTGGAATATTTAAAAAAAGATCTGGATTTTAAATTAAAGGTCGATGGGATTATCAACTTTTTGTATTCATCCTAATTTGTCGAATTTGACCTTGAGGGATACTGTGGATAAACTGTGGATTAGATGGGAGGAAAAGATTTTTTAAATTTTATTGTTGAAATATCTCTAATTTATTAATATCTTATCAACCAAAGAGATTTATATAATACATATTAAAATATATGCACTATAAAGAGTTAATGAAAAACAAAATGAAGTTATCCCTAAATCCACAGTATTATTAATTATATATATTTATTAAAATAATTAAGGAGGAAGAAAATGAAGTTCACAATTTTAAAAAGTAAGCTCCTTTCTGCTCTTCAGGATATTGTCAATGTAGTTCCCAGTAAAACTACTTTGCCGGTTTTATCTCACCTGCTCTTAGAAACGGATGATTCCAAATTAAAATTAGCCGCTACAGACTTAGATATATCAATTGTAACTACCATACCGGCAAATGTGATAAAAAAAGGCGGGATAACTATTCCGGCTAAAACCTTAACTGATATAATCAGGGAATCACCCGAGACCCAGATAGAGATAAATACCACTGAAAACCGGATGGAGCTAAAGATCGATCAAGGTGTATATAAATTACCAGGCTTGCCAGTGGATGAGTTCCCTAAATTACCAACGGTAAATCTATCCAAAGAGATAAAAATATCCGGTACAGATTTATGCCGGATGATAAGAAAAACCATCTTTGCTATTTCTATGGATGAAACCAGACCTGCTTTAAATGGTGTTCTGTGGCACACCAAAGGTGAAAATATGCAGATGGTAGCCACAGATGGTCACCGCTTAACAAAATTTTCCAGAGTAAATAAAAAATTAAAAGGGTTACACGAAGATGTGATCGTACCACCGAAGATCTTAAATCTTTTACTCAGGTTAATCGGAGATCAGGATAAAGAGATTGGGGTGATTTTCGAGGAAAAAAATCTAATCTTCGATTTAGGGGATACGATTTTATCCACCCGGTTAATAGAAGGACCTTACCCGAACTTCGAACAGGTTATACCCAAGGATAACGATAAAAAATTAATCGTGGATAAGGAGCTTTTAGCTTCAACCGTGAGAAGGGTTTCAATACTTTCAAATATGCTCACCCATCAGGTGAAATTCTCAATAAAAAAAGATAGTCTAGAGCTTTCTTCTGCCAACTTCGACCTGGGTGGAGAGGCCAAGGAGAAAATCCCCTGCGAATACAAAAACGATGAGATGGATATCGGTTATAATGCCCTTTACATTCAGGACGTCTTAAAACAGACCGATGGGGATGAGGTGGTTTTTGAGTTCTCCAGCCCGGTCTCAGCCGGTGTGGTCTATTCAACCCAGAAAAAAGAAGATGAAGATTATCTCTGCCTGATAATGCCCCTGAGGTTGGTGGAATAGTCCCATTTTTTTCGAAATTATATTTTTATAAATTCCAAGGGGAAAGAGTTTTATTTCGTATATAATTAAAAATCTTTCCCCTTATTTTTCTTTCAAAAAAAATCGTAAGTCCAAGAAAAATAGTTGCTTATTAAAATCGTAGATATTATATTAAAATATGAAGATAAGGGATAAAAAAGGACCAGAAAGCCTGGGAGGAGTTCTTCAGAACCTCTTAAGGAACTTGGGATTAGAGAAAAGAATAAAGGAACAAGAGCTGGTTTTCAACTGGGATAAAATCGTCGGTGAGAAAATAGCAGATAAAGCTAAGGCGTATAAGATAGAAGGGAATAAACTTTTTGTCAGGGTTGAAAGCTCTTGCTGGAGGAATGAGCTTTTTTATCTTAAAAAAAGTATCATTGAAAAATTAAATCAGTCAGTAAAAAAAGAGATAGTAAAGGATATAATCTTCCTCAATTAAATTTTTGATTATTATCTATTTTTGATATGGCGACCCAAAAAGAAACTTTTGAAAAACCAGAATTATCAAAGTGTCATTCTGAGTCCCCGTAGGGGGCGAAGAATCTCCATATGAATCAAAGAGATTCTTCGGTCGCTACCCTCCCTCAGAATGACAGGGTGGATTTTCTCAACACACCCTAAAGGATCGCGCTACGAAAAGACCGGAAGAAGTAGGTAGAAAAGCGAAGGGAAGAAAGATATGAGCAAAACCAGAGAAGAGTCCGAATTAGAATCGGTGGAAAAAATTAAGTTAGGGCACCATTACGATGCCACCACCATTACGGTTTTAAAAGGGCTGGAGGCGGTCAGAAGAAGGCCGGCTATGTATATTGGCGATACCGGCACCAGGGGATTGCATCATCTGGTCTATGAGGTGGTGGACAATAGTATTGATGAAGCCATGGCTGGTTTTTGCAATACCATTAAGGTCTGTATCAATAAAGATAACAGCGTAACGGTGGAGGATAATGGGCGTGGGATACCGGTGGATATGCACCCCACCCAAAAAAAAACAGCCTTAGAAGTGGTAATGACCATGCTGCATGCTGGAGGGAAATTTGACCATCAAACATACAAAGTTTCAGGCGGTCTGCACGGAGTGGGGGTTTCCGTGGTAAATGCTTTATCCGAATGGTGTGAAGTGGAAGTTTCCAGGGATGGGAAAATATTTTTCCAAAGGTATGAAGAAGGGAATACAAAAACCGAGGTAAAGGTTACAGGTAAAAGCAAGGGGACCGGAACCAGAACTACATTTAAGCCTGACAAAAAGATCTTTGAAAAGATAGATTTCAGTTTTGATGTAATCTCAGCCCGACTCAGGGACCTGGCTTTTTTGAACAAGGGACTTAAGATAGAGCTTAAGGATGAAAAGAGCGGGAAGTCAGTAGCTTTTGAATATGAAGGTGGAATTGCCACCTTTGTTGAGTTCCTGAATGAAAATAAAGAAGCTTTACACTCCAAACCGGTCTATTTTCATAAGGTCAGGGAGAATGTGGATGTGGAGATTGCAATTCAGTATAATGATACCTATGTTGAGAATATCTTCTCTTATGTAAACAACATAGCTACTATCGAGGGAGGGACTCACCTGATCGGATTTAAGACTGCCCTGACCCGAACTATAAATAGCTATGCCCAGAAAAATAATCTTATCAAAAATTCTGATATAGCTTTGCAGGGTGAGGATACCCGTGAGGGTTTGACTGCAGTTCTCTCAGTTAAAATCCCGGACCCGCAATTTGAAGGGCAGACCAAGACAAAGTTAGGGAATAGCGAGGTTAAAGGGGTTGTGGAATCGATTACGGGCGAGGGGTTATCTGAGTTTTTTGAGGAGAACTCTTCCATAGCCAAGAAGGTGTGTGAGAAATCGATTACTGCGGCTCGTTCCCGGGAAGCGGCAAGGAAAGCCAGGGAGCTGACCCGGAGAAAGGGTGCCTTAGGAGGTGCTAATCTTCCGGGGAAGCTGGCTGACTGCTCAATGGATAATCCAGAAGATTGCGAAATCTACATAGTTGAGGGTGATTCTGCGGGTGGCTCTGCCAAACAAGGGAGGAATAGAAAATTTCAGGCGATATTGCCCCTACGGGGTAAGATTTTAAATGTGGAAAAAGCTCCTTTTGATAAAGTTTTATCAAATGAGGAGATTAGAACTTTGATAACCGCTATAGGAACAGGGATTGGCAGTGATGAGTTCGATATCTCAAAAGCCAGATATAATAAAGTAATCATTATGACTGATGCGGATGTGGATGGCTCTCATATCCGGACTTTGATTTTAACTTTCCTTTACAGATATATGAAAGAGTTAATAGAGCAGGGATATGTATATATTGCCCAGCCGCCTTTATACAGATTGAAAAAAGGGAATGCAGAGATGTATGCCTATTCAGATGAAGAGAAAGATAGATTATTACAGAGGTTAGGAAGCCAGGGAGTTGGTATACAGAGATATAAAGGCTTGGGTGAGATGAATCCGGACCAGCTCTGGAAAACCACAATGGACCCGGAGAAAAGGACGTTGCTGCAGGTAACCTTAGAGGATGCCGCAGAGGCAGACCATATCTTCACCATTTTAATGGGAGATCAGGTCGAGCCCCGCCGTAAATTTATTGAAGAAAATGCCAAGTATGTAAGGAATCTGGATGTTTAATTTGGTAGGGGCACGTTGCAACGTGCCATTACTACGTTTCGTTAAAGAAATATTATGCAATACATTTTAATTCCATTAGTAACAATTGCCATTATAATAGTAGTAGTTTCAGTTACATTTTGTTTATCCGTCTCGGAAATTGTTCAGCTTGTAGTAGCAGGTGCTACGCTTCTTTTAGCAATTGCAGCATTCAAAAGTAGTAAGGAAAGCGAAAGACAGTTTATGAGGAGTAAATCACCTGTACTGAAGATAGATTTGAAAAAATGGAATGGATTATCGTCATATCAAGATAAAGATGGAAAAGAATTTTTCTGTGATAACGCCTTACTTATTATTAAAAATGTGGGCTTTGCATCAACTTTTAATATAAAAATTGTTTGCAAAAGGGTAGATAAGATATATGAGGTGGATTTAGGAAATAAGCTGTCTTGTTTTGACTTGGAACAATCGGAGAATAAACAAATAAAATGCTCTTGTTCTGAGTTAACTAGAGAACATTTGGAAAAACCAATTAATATAGAGACAGTATATATTGGTATTCTGGGAAATAAGTTGAGACAAAACTTTGAATTACCAATACAGCACGAAGGAGAATATGTAACAGCCTTGAAAACTTATTTGGATTTTGGTGTTTAGTACATATTGATATGGTCAATGCACTCCATAAAATATAATATGCCCCTTGAAAGAGAAAAAGTAGTTCCGGTCCTTTTAGAAGAGGAGATGAAATCCTCCTATATCGACTATTCTATGTCGGTAATCACTGCCCGGGCTCTGCCGGATGTCAGGGATGGGCTGAAACCCTCTAATCGCCGGATCTTAGTAGCGATGAACGATCTGAATTTAGCCCCGGGCAGACCTCATCGTAAATGTGCCAAGATAGCAGGTGATACTTCAGGTAATTATCATCCTCACGGTGAGCAGGTGGTCTACCCCACTTTAGTCCGTATGGCTCAGGATTTCAATATGAGATATACTTTAGTCGATGGACAGGGTAATTTTGGCTCCATCGACGGGGATGCACCAGCAGCGATGAGATATACAGAGGCGAGGTTTACCCCTTTTGCTATGGAGGTACTGGCTGATTTAGAGAAAGATACTGTCAATTTCGTCCCTAACTATGATGGGACCAGAAATGAACCGGTAGTTTTACCTTCTAAATTCCCGAATCTAATCTGCAACGGCTCCTCCGGGATTGCAGTTGGAATGGCGACCAATATCCCCACTCATAATCTTTCAGAAGTAGTAGATGCTTTAGTATCTTTAATCGATGACCCGGAATTAGAAGATGAAAAGCTTTTAAAATATATCCAGGGACCTGATTTTCCCACCGGTGGTATCATTTACGGCAGGAGCGGGATAAAAGAATATTTTAGAACCGGAAGAGGTCGCCTGGTCTTAAGGGCAAGGGCAAATATTGAAAGGCAGAAATCCGGTAAAGAGAGTATCATTGTCACCGAGATTCCTTATCAGATAAATAAAGCCAACCTCTTAGAGAAGATAGCGGATTTAGTCACAAATAAAGTCATAGAGGGGATCTCAGATTTAAGGGATGAGTCTGACCGGGAAGGGATGAGGATAGTAATAGAGCTGAAAAAGGAAACCCCGGCTGAGATAACCTTGAACCAGCTCTTTAAGCTGACCCAGATGCAGTCAACCTTCGGGGTGATAATGTTAGCCTTAGTGGATGGGGTGCCTAAGGTTTTAAATCTAAAAGAGCTTCTCATTTTATTTATAGAACACCGGCATACAGTCATAATCCGCAGGACAAAATACGAGCTTGCTCAGGCAGAACACAGAGCGCATATACTTGAAGGTTTGAAGATTGCCCTGGAGAATATAGATGCGGTTATAAAACTGATCAAATCCTCAAAAGACCCGGCTGAGGCTAAAGATGGTTTAATGAAGAAGTTCAATATGACGGAGATTCAAGCCCAGGCTATACTGGATATGAGACTGCAGAGGCTTACCGGCCTGGAAAGAAAAAAAGTTGAAGAGGAATATTTAGAGTTAATTAAACTGATTGCTACCCTGAAAGGGATATTGGAAAGTAAAGCTAAGAGGATGAATATCATTAAAGAGGAGCTTTTGGCTTTAAAGAAAAACTTTGGGGATCTAAGGAGGACTGAGATCCGGGAAGAGGAGGAGGAGTTCACCATAGAAGACCTGATCGCCGAAGAAGATATGGTGATCACTGTTACCCATTATGGATATATAAAGAGACTGGGCATTGATGCTTACAGGAGACAGGGTCGTGGTGGCAAGGGGGTTATCGGTATAGAGACCAGGGAAGAGGATTTTGTGGAGCATCTTTTTATCGCTTCAACTCATGATTATATCCTCTTCTTTACCAATATCGGGAAATGCCACTGGCTTAAAGTTCACGAGATCCCGGTTGGTGGAAAGGTTACCAAAGGTAAATCGATTACCAACCTTCTGGATTTAGCTGAAGGGGAGAGGATAAGAGCTTTTGCACCGGTTAAGGAGTTTGTTGAGAACCGCTATGTGGTGATGTCGACTAAAAAAGGGACCATCAAAAAAACCGAGCTTTCTGCCTTTTCAAACCCGCGAAGGGGTGGGATTAATGCTATAAATATTGACGAAGGGGATGAGCTGATTGAGGCGACCATAACTGATGGAACCTGCGATATAGTTTTAGGGACAAAAGAAGGTTTGGCTATAAGATTCCCTGAAGATAAGGTTAGAAGTATGGGTAGGACAGCTTATGGGGTTAAGGGAATCTCCCTGCGGGGGAAAGCCGATAAAAGCCTTACGGCTCGTAGAGATGAGGTCGTAGGGATGGTGGTGATAAAGAGGGATGCAACATTACTGGTAGTAACTGAAAACGGTTTTGGCAAGAGGACTCCAATTTCCGATTACCGGGTAACTAACAGGGGTGGTAAGGGGGTTATAAATGTTAAGACTTCTGAAAGAAACGGTAAAGTTGTGGCAATAAAAGAGGTTTTGGAAGATGACGAGCTGATGATTATAACCGAGAAGGGGATTATAATAAGACAGCCAGTAAAACAGATTAAAGAGATTGGGAGAAATACCCAGGGGGTTAAGCTGATTAATCTGGATGAAGGGGATAGGGTGGTGGATGTGGCACGGGTAGTTAAGAGCGAAGAAGAAAGTTCAAACGTTCAATAATTCAAAAGTTTAAAAGAATAAATTATTAATAGACTCGCCTTGCCCTCAAGGCGGGGGAAATGTAGAGTCCGGGTTTATCCCGGACGTTTTTTTTTCGTAGAGCGACCCTTTTAGGGTCGCCTCTACGAAAAAACTCCAAACTGTATTTCAGAGGCGGAACTGGTTGAAAACTATTTTTGATTTGTCAAACAGTCCGCCCAAGGCGGACATGCTTAACCTACGAGCTGCGGTCGTCATAAATTTTTTGTAATAGATGAACATCCAAAAGTTTCCCAAATTTTCGACCAACTTCCCTCATAATTCCTATGTGCTCAAAATCCACCGATTCGTGAAGATGAATACTTGCTTTTCCATCCTCAGCCACTCTAGCTATTACTGTATGGAGGCCTACTTTTTGACCTTCCTGCATAATTGCTTCCAAAAGCTTCTTCCCAATTCCCTTGCCTTGAAATTCTTCCTTAACATAGAGTGAAATTTCAGCAGTATCAGAATATGCACATCTATCAGACCATTTGCTTAAAGACACCCAACCACAAGACCGTTCTCCTCTGCAACTAATATGGGATACTTAGTGCCATGATTTGAAAACCATGCACTCTGTTCCTTAAGAGTTTTAGGCTGGGTGTCGAAGGTGGCTACTGTTCTAACAATAGCTTCATTGTATATCTCTGTAATTCGATCCAGATCCTTTAGTTCCGCCTTCCTAATTCTCAGCATATATACTCTTTAGATGATTTTAGTCCGCCAGAAGCGGAGATGGTTGACAACCATTTTTGATTGTCAAGCAGGCTAAGCCATACTTGATCTACAAGCTGTCTGTTCCTTTGTATTTGAACTCAGATTGTCCGTTCGGCTGAGCTCACGATGAAGCCCTCTCCTAAAAGGAGAGAAGAAATTAAGTAGGGGTGGGGTCACCCCGCCCTTTGGCGGGTCGCCACTACGAAAATATTGTAAGGACAGAACATTGTTCTGTCCCTACGCTGATTTGTCATTGCGTTCCCGTAGGGGGACTTCTTGCAATGACCAGATTTTCATAGGGGCGTATTGCAATACGCCCCTACCTTTTGTTCCATAATTAAAAATGTCTATAACCGGTTTTCTTCAAATTTCTGATTTTACCATCCTGATTTAAAATCTTAACCCCTTCCTCTTTTCTCTTAATCTCTCCTATTAAGCTAACCTGAAATTTACCCTGAGTAATTTTTCTTAGCTTCTCTTGTTCCTCTGGGCTTAAGGTGAAAAGAAGCTCGTATTCCTCTCCTGAGCTTAAAGCTAAATTTAGAGGTGAAAGGTTTAAAAGCTTACAAGCCTCTCTCGTTTTCTGGCTAACAGGAATTTTGTCAGCAGAGATTAAAGCTCCCTTATTGCTCTCCTCGCAGATATGATATAGATCAGAAGAAAGCCCGTCGCTAATATCGATCATCGAGGTTACCTTCAAGTTCTTCACTAAAAGCCTGCTTTCCTCTATCCTCGGATAAGGGGTAAGATGTTTTTTTATAATGGAGCTATTAAATGGGATTTTATTCTTTGAGGATTTTTTCAAAAATCTTAATCCAGCCTCAGCTTCCCCCAAATCACCTGTCACGCAGATTAAATCCCCGACTTTTGCACCTGACCTGGTCTTAAACAGATTTTTTTCAACCTCTCCTAAGAGTGATATGGTTATCACTAAAGACTTAGATGAGAAAATATCTCCTCCTACAACCGGGCACTTGAATCTTGAAGATAGGGTTTTCAGTCCGGAATAGAGCTTCAGAATATCTTCAACTTTTGTTCTTGATGAAACCCCCAAGGAAATTATCCCGGCTAAGGGAATCCCTCCCATAGCGGCAATATCGGATAGATTTGCAGCTATACTTTTCCAGCCCACATCTCTGTAAGAACAATATTTTAAGTCGAAATGGACTTTCTCCATCAGGGTATCGGTGGTGAAAACCAAGAGTTTATTTTTTGAGTATCTGAGGACCGCCGCATCATCCCCGATATTTAAAACAACTCTTTTGTCCCTGGTATAGATTTTCTTTCGGATTAAATCAATCAGCCCGAACTCGCCTATATTTTTTAATTCCATTTTTCAGTTTCCCTCGTTGTCACAGGAGTAACAACGCTACCATCATTTCCTCCTGTAGCGTCCTCACTCCTGTCCTCCGGATCCGCTCCTAAGGATGAAGACGACTGTATTTCTCCTCCTTTGATGGCCGATAAAAGCTTTACGGCTCGTAGAGGAGGGGATAAAGGGGAGGGTGATTCCAAAATACCTTTATATTTACCCCTCTCCTTAATCCTCTTCCACAAGGGAAGAGGAAAATATCTTCTGCTATGCTGTTAATCATACAACGTTATAATCTTTTTACTAATCTATCCTTAAAGGATTATTCCAGTAAAATCTGGTTGCACCTCTTTCAGTCCCAAACCAGATATAATCCCCATCTAAAAGCAGTGTTTGAATGTTGTTGTCCAGAAGCCCATCCTCTTTATAATACCCCTTCCAGATATTATTTTGCTTATCCAATCTCCATGCCCCCATAATCGTCCCTACCCAAAGATATTTATCATCGCAGACCAGTTTAGTAACCTCTATACCAGGATAATTAACTGGTGATTGGTAAATCTTCCTGTTCTTGTTAACAAGATCTACACTTACGACTGCATCCCTGGTTCCAAACCACAGCTCATCTTTATATTTGTAAATGGACTTTACCTCCTGATTCAAAATCCCTTCAGGAATATTAAAGGGAATCACCTCTCCTGATTTCTTATTCAGCTGAAAAGCTCCCCTATCCGTTCCTATCCAGATAAAGTTTGAATCCTTCTCAATCGAATAGATGTAAGCACCTTTAATTAATTGATCTTTTATCCGGGCAACTGTGTCTCTTTTAGCTAAATATAAATTTAGCCCCGACCGTGTTCCAATCCAGAGTAATCCCTGGTCGGACTTCAAAGCTGTAACATCATTATCCCAGAGCCCCTTGAAACTATCATAAGTTTTCCATCGATTTTTCTTCTTATCATAACGCAAAAGTCCCCTGTCAGTTCCAAACCAGACATATTGAGAATCTTTTTCCATACAGGTAATATTTCTGTTCGCCAGCTCTATTATAGAGGTAGAAACAAAATAATCCCAAACTCCCTCTTTACGGTTATATCTGCTTATTCCGTTCTCTCTCTGGAGAAAACTTTCACCCCCGAAAAAAAGATTATCCCCATCTATGATCAGAGCCTTGACATCCTGATTAAAAAGCCCGGTTTTAAACACTTTAAGTTCTAAATAGCGGGGAGAGCCCAATCCCACATTCAACCCCCAGGTCCCTATCCACAGGTTTCCCCATTCATCAAAAAGGTAATCTGTGACTTTATACCTATTCAGATAAAGATCGGTGATGTAACCTTCCGGGTAAAAATAATAACCGAAATCCATAAAGAAGGATGGAAAAACGAAATTGGAGGAATCTCTATGCACCAACTCGTAAGGGAAATCACTTTCAGTATAAAATTCCTGAAAAGCTGGAATATAACTGCAGACTCCGGAATAGGTTTTAAAATAAAGTTCATTTCTCTGGGGGTCATAAGCTATCTTTTCCACCCGGTTATCCAGGAGACCATCGCTTTCAGTTAAAGGCTCCACCCATTTGTCAGCAAAAAAATCATACATGGAGACTCCGCCCGTGGTTCCAAAGTAAATAAAGTTGAAATCTTTCTCGATGCAGTTCACATATCTTAAAACCGTATAGCTTTTCCAGTCTCCTGGACGATAAGGAGGCTTGGCATAGGAAGAAATAGAAAAGAGTAGGATTAATAAAATGGATAAAACAAATAAAGTTATGATTTTCTTGTTTTTCATATAGCTTGGCGGGCAAGGGTGCCCGTCTTACGAGTCATAAAAGGGGTAAAATCGTAGGCAGGGCTCCCAGCCCTGCAAATAAAAATATTTTAAAAACCTCTCAAAAAATCAAAAACCACCTGAGCCAACAAGCTTGAACCTATATAAATTCCCTCCTCATCTACTTTCCATTTAGGATGGTGCCAGGGATAGACTGCCCCGATTTTTTCATTTCTGATTCCCAGTCTTATAAACGAACCTTGAACCTCTCTTAAATAATAGGCAAAATCCTCAGCCCCCATCATCGGCTCTTTGATCTCGTGAATTGCCTCTTTGCCGAATAAGTCAGTAATTGAACCCCTGACCAGGTCTGTCATAACTATATCATTTATCAAAACCGGATAGCCATAATTATATCTCAGTTCAAAATCAGCACCATAACCTTTGGCAACACCTGCGACGATCTCTTTTATCAGGGCTGGTATTTTTCTGGTAATGGATTTCTCTAAAGTTCTGGCAGTTCCTTTTAAAACCACCTTATCGCAGATTATATTTCTGGCAGTTCCGCCTTCGATTACCCCTACACTTACAACCACTGGTTTTAAGGGGCTAATTCTCCGGCTGGGAATAGTCTGCAATGCCTGAATAACCGCTGAGGCAACTACAATTGCATCCACTCCATCCTGGGGTTTGGCACCATGCCCTCCTTTGCCGATTATGGTAATATCAAAATCATCTGCTTCTGCCATCATCGGACCATTTTTTACACCAATTTTCCCAACCGGGATATTGGAATCACAATGTAAGCCGAATATCCCATCAACTTCAGGATTTTTAAGCACCCCAGCTTTAATCATCGGATAGGCACCACCTGGAGTTGCCTCTTCACTCGGCTGAAAAATAAATTTTACCTTTCCCGGCAGTTCATCTTTTAAACTCGATAAAATTTTAGCAGCCCCTATAACACAAGACATATGCACATCATGTCCACAGGCATGCATCTTTCCAGAAATCTTAGATTTGTAAGGAAGACCAGTCAACTCCGTGACCGGCAGGGCATCAATATCCGCCCGCAGTGCAACAGTTTTACCCTTTTTATTTCTATTCAATAACCCAACCACACCCGTCTTAGCCACACCCTTTTTAATATCCAGACCAATCTTTTGAAGCTCCCGAACGATAATCTCTGAAGTTTTAAATTCCGTATAGGCAACTTCAGGATACTGATGAAGCTCCCTTCTCAGTTTAACCAATGAGGGGAAAAACTCTTCAGATAGATTTTTTATTTTTTCTTCAATCTTCATTCTATAACTCCTCCAGAAAGAGTAATTGGAGTGTAAAGCTTTAGCTTTACCTTTTGGCAAACCTAAGGGTTCGCACTCCAAAATCTTTTTAACATACCTCAATCTCAGCCGATTTGGTTTATCACTCGACTAACTGTTTCAACACCTCTGGCAATTTCTCCATCATATCCCCGGCAATCATCCCCATCTCACCTTTTTCCTCCTTAGCTAAATCTCCACATAGTCCATGAATGTAAACCCCGGCTAAAGCAGATTCAAGCATGCTCTTTTTAATATCCTGTTTCTTCAGCAGAATCATCTGAGCTAAAAGCCCGATTATAATCCCGGTCAAAACATCCCCAGAGCCTGCGGTTGCCATACCGGCATTGCCAGTAGGATTAACATAAATTTCTCCTTCTGGCTCACCGATAATCGTAGGTGCTCCTTTAAAGACAAGCACACAATTAAATTTCTTGGCTGATTCGGAAGCATACCTTATCCTGTTTTTGGCAATCTCTTCTATGGGGACACTAGTCAATCTGGACAATTCGCCTATATGCGGAGTTAAAATCAGAGGAGCTTTTGACTGATTTAATATCGAAGAATCTTTGGCAATAGCATTCAATCCATCCGCATCTATGACCATAGGCAGCTCGATCTTAGTAATCAATCTTCTGACTAACTCCACAGTCTCGAAATGCTGACCCAGGCCCGGACCTAAAGCCACACAATCCGCCCATTTTAAAGCCTGCATTATCTCACCTAATCCCCGCAGGGCTAAAACTCCTTTTTTTCTCACATCCGGCAATGGTTTGGTCATAACCTCAGTAACTTTTATCTCCATTATCTCGTTCAGGCTTTTTGGAATCCCCAAAATTGCCATCCCGGCACCAGCTTTTAAACAGGATAAAGAAGCTAAAGTTGCTGCACCGGTCATCCCGGTTGAGCCAGCTATAAGAAAAGCCTTACCGCAGTTTCCCTTATGCGCATCTCCCAGACGTTGAGGAAGAGAACTCTTAACCTCTTGTTCGGTTATTAAATTCAGATTTATTTTCTGCTCCTCTATTACCCCTTGAGGTACACCTATATCTATAACATCTACTTTTCCGCAAAAACTTTTACCTGGAAAGAAAAATTGTCCTATCTTGGGCAATCCCATAGTTGGGGTAGAGTCTGCTTTCACACATACCCCTTCAACAGAGCCGGTATCAGCATCCAAACCTGAGGGGATATCTATGGATAAAACTTTTATCGGGGTCGAATTCATCAGGAGTATCGCCTTTTCTTCCAAACCAGTTGCTTTACCTTTGAAGCCGGTGCCGAAGATCGCATCCACTATCAGATCAGCTTTAAACTCAAAGGGAAGCTCCTTTTCTTTTAAAATCTCTTTGACAGGTAAGTTTAAATCAATTGCCTTTTTTAAATTAACCAGAGCATCCCCTTTAACCTCTTCTTTTTTTCCTAAGAGGTAGAATTCTACTTCCGCTCCCCAGGAAGATAAATATCTTCCTACGACAAATCCATCTCCACCATTGTTTCCTTTTCCGCAGAAGATAATCACTTTTTTATCCTCAACTTCTCCATTCAGAATCTTTTTTGCCACAAGAGATGAACCCAGTCCAGCTTTTTCCATTAGCTCCAGGCCGGGAATACCTAT
Source organism: uncultured candidate division Zixibacteria bacterium (assembly GCA_963713865.1). Classification (GTDB taxonomy): domain Bacteria; phylum Zixibacteria; class MSB-5A5; order MSB-5A5; family RBG-16-43-9; genus CAZMZF01. The sequence goes on from OY970208.1 coordinate 693,381, forward strand.
CTCTTCGATAGTGGTCTTATCTATTTTTCTCATCTGCTCTGAGGTTACTAATTTCATATCTACCCCTTTTTTCTATATAGATTGAATGAATCTCTTAATCTCTTTGCCTCTTCTCTGGCAGATTGAGCAAAATCTTTTTCGGATGAAGCATAGATGACCCCTCTGGAGGAATTAATTATGGCTAACTCCCCGTTCTTGTCAGTTCCATACTTAACAGTAAGCTCCGCATCCCCTTTCTGAGCTCCTACTCCCGGGATTAAGATAGGGAAATCTTGAGCTATTTCCCTTATCTCTTTCAACTGTTCAGGATAAGTAGCACCAACTACCAAACCGCAATTCCTTTTCTTATTCCAGCTTTTGACCTTTTCAGCCACGATCTTGTATAATGGTTTCCCATCAATATTCTGAAGTTGAAAATCTTTAGCTCCAACATTAGAAGTTAAACAGAGGATAAAAGAGCATTTATCCTCATATTCCAGGAAGGGAGCTAAGCTATCCTCACCTAAATAGGGATTCAAAGTCACACCATCTGCTTTGAATTCATCAAAAATTGCTTTAGCATACATCTTGGATGTATTTCCGATATCCCCTCTTTTAGCATCCAAGATAACCGGGATATTTTCAGGGATGTATTCGCAGGTTTTCTTCAAAGCCTCAAGCCCTTTTATCCCATAAGCCTCATAAAAGGCTAAGTTTGGCTTATAAGCACAAACCATATCCTTGGTCGAATCTATAATTTTTTGATTAAAACTAAAAATCGGGTCTTTTTCCTGAAGTAAATATTTAGGGATTTTCTCTAATTCAGTATCCAAGCCAACGCAGAGAAGAGAGTTGTTTTTGTGAGACACATTTTTTAGTTTTTCGATGAATTTCATTTAATATCCTTTCGAAATTAACCTCACAGCTGATTATTAAGATTAAGCTGATGCTCTGCTGTAAAAATTTGTTTAATCCGCTCAATCAGCTATGAACCTTCAACTTTCCTACCAAATCTCCAATCTTTTTTATCCTCTTTTCCTTAAAATATTTTCTTAATCCTTCAACAATTTTTACCGAGCATTCCGGGTCAACGAAATTTCCAGTGCCTATTTGTATCATAGAGGCACCAGCTAAGATAAATTCTAAAGCATCCTGGTAATTCATAATCCCGCCTATCCCTATAATCGGGATTTTCACCTGTTGGGCTACTTTCCAAACCATAGCCAAAGCCACGGGCTTAATCGCTGGACCGGAAAGGCCTCCAGTTATATTTTTAAGTTTCGGTTTTTTAGTCTCTAAATCTATTGCCATACCCACCAGGGTATTGATTAAAGAGATCGCATCTGCACCAGCATCCTTTACTGCTAAGGCAGTTTTCACGATATCGCTGACATTTGGGGAAAGCTTAGCTATAATCGGAAAAGAGGTACTCTCTTTTACAGCTTTTATGCATTTATAAGCAGATTCAGAATTGGAGCCGAAAGCAATCCCGCCTTCTTTGACATTAGGGCAGGAGATATTTATCTCTAAGAGGTCTATCCCCTTTTTACATTCTAATCTTTTCACCACCTCAACATATTCTTCTATTGAGCTCCCCGCTACATTGACAATCACTTTTGTCTTAAGGGTTCTTAAAAAAGGCAGCTTCTCTTTGATAAACCTTTCTACCCCCACATTAGCTAAGCCTATGGCATTCAGCATCCCGGCTGGGGTCTCGCAGGTTCTGGGTGGAGGATGACCTTCTCTGGGGTTTAAGGTGACCGACTTGGTGATTATCCCGCCTAATCTATTCAAATCGAAAATGGAACCATATTCTTCACCATATCCAAAAGTCCCTGAAGCCACCAGTACCAGGTTGGAGAATTTGACCTTTCCTATTCTAACTGAAAGATCCGGGTTCAATCTAAGATCACCTCCCTGGCATCAAATACCGGTCCCTCTTTACACACCCTCTTATACCCTTTAACTGTATTTACCACACATCCTAAGCAGGCACCTATACCGCAGGGCATATGGTTTTCTAAAGAGACCTGGCAGTTAAGATTTAATCTTCTTGAAATAGAAGAGACCTCCTTGAGCATCGGATTTGGTCCACAGGCATAAAACTTCGTATTTTTTAAATTTATTCTTTTTTCTTTTAACTCCTGATAAAAAAGTGAAGTTATCATCCCCCTGTATCCGACGCTACCGTCCTCTGTAGCAATATGAAGTTTAATCACGGATGAGACAAGTTCCTCTATCAAGATAAGTTCCTCCTTTTTTTTAACACCGAAGAAAAGAGTGATCTTTTCTGGGCTATATTTTTTCTTTAAAAGAAAATCTATAAGATAAAATAAAGGAGCTATCCCCATTCCTCCAGCTAAAAGAACTGTATATTCTCCTTTATCAGGAAAAGTAAAGGAGTTCCCCAGAGGAGCCAAAAGGTCAATTTTCTCTCCCGGATTTTTCCTGGATAAAATCTCTGTGCCGGGTCCTACAACTTTAATCAGAAGCTCAAAACTATTCTTCTCTTTTTCCATCTGATGAAGACTGAAAGCCCTTCTCAGAAGAGGAAAATAAGTTTGGTTTACTCTCAGATGGCAGAAGTTACCAGGCAAAGCTTTCTGTGCGATATTCGGTGAAAAAATCTTTAATCTGAATACCTTCTGGTTTAAACTCTCAATTGAAAAAATCGAGCCTTCTTCTTTATAAATCATCTTTTCTTTTACGCTCCATTTTTCGTTCAAAAAGTTATTCTTTTAATCAGTGCTTTGAGGAGGTGGATTGACATCTATCTCATATAAGAACCATTTCCCCAAATCCAATGGGTCAATAAGCTGAGGGTTAAAGGTAGTATTTAAAGCGGCATTTTTAGCCGCTTCGTCGATCTCCGCATTGTTCAGGGAATTTAAAATCACCGCTTCAGTTACTTTCCCGGTGTAATCAATTATTATCTTCAAAACCACTTTGCCTTTTGTTCCCGTCTCTATCTGGGACTCAGGATAAATAAATGTACCTGTAGTCACTGGCTGAGGTGCCTTGGGTATTTCCGGGGGTTTGGGTACTTTGGTCGTATCGGAAGTATCTGCAGGGGTTGTGGTTTGAGTCTGCGGCTGGGTTGCTGGAGCAGGTGTCTTAGCTGCTTTCTGTCCTAATTTCTTTCTGGCGAAATCAGCATACTCTGTTCCCGGATATTTATCGATTAGAGATTTATAAGCTAAAGCTACACTGCTGTCCCCGGGATTATTGTAGTTCTCTAAAATCCAGGTAAGTGCGAACTCAGATTTAGAGGCATATTTGGATTGAGGATAATCATTAACGATCTTTTTAAATATGGCTACAGCAGAATCAACCTTTTCAGCTTTAAAGAGGAGGCTTTCCGCTAATATATACTCCTTTTCCACCAAATTTATCCCAAGAGAGTCCTCAGATAGACCAAGGAATAAAAGCGATTTTTTAGCATAATCACAATTCGGATATTTATCTACTATCTCCTGATAGTAATCCTTTGCCTTTGTGCTATCCTGAAAGATATTCTCATAGATCCAGGCAATAGCATAAAGCGATTTCGGAACATATTCGGTTTCCGGATATTTATCTACAATGCCCTGGTATTCAGCTAAAGCTGATTCAGGCAGGTTCATCTTGATAAGATAGAACTCCGCCAGAAGGAAAAGGGGCTGGACCGCTTTTTCCGATTCCTCTTTGGTTACCTGCTCCTGGTAGCTGGATAATTTTGAGATATCCGCACTCTTCTCTAAGGCTAATTTGGCAGAAGGTGAGTCTGCTTTATCGGTTTTAGCCTTATCGAAATACTCCTGGGCTTTTTTAAAATCCTTTTTTTGTTCTAAATAGATCATCCCGATTCTATAGAAAGCCTCAGATGATTCGTTGGTTTTCGGATAGGCCAGGCTTATCTTTTCAAATTTCCCTAAGGCTAAATCCAGACTGTCCTGCAGTTTATATCCTTCTGCTATCTTCAGCTCTATCTGGGGAAGGTATTTAACATACTTTTTCTCCCTGGATAAGTCTGAAAAAATATTTAACCCCTCTTTATAGTTTTTTAAATTGTAAATCGCCTCTCCGGTCCAGAAAATCGATTTATAAACCAGCTCTCCCTGTTCCCCGTATTTTCTTACTGCGGAGAAGCTCTCTTTTGCCTGGGTAAAATCTTTTAGCTTAAAATAACCCTCTCCAATCCTGAACTGAGCTAAGGCGTTCAACTCATCTTTAGGATATTGAGAAAGCATCCTTTTGTAGAAGGTTATTGCTTCAGCATATTCGCCTTCCTCAAATTTTATCTCCCCTAATTTGAAACAGACTTCAGACTTCCTTTTCTTCAGCTTGGGATTATCCAGAAGTGATTTTAAAGCTTCTGTAGCTTCAAATCTATTCCCCTGTTTATACTGACTTAAACCTAAGTAATAATAGGATTCCTCACTAAATTCGCTTTTAGGAAAATTAGTGATCAGCTCCTGAAACTTCCTTTCCGCCTTGGCATAATCCCCCATATTGAAATAGGACTTTCCAATCAGAAAAAGGGCATCATCCACCCATTTGGATTTAGGATGAAAAGTCAGAACTTTGGAAGCTTTCTTTATAGCTTCATCATAATACTTAGCCTCACCCGAGGAAGCCACTTCCCTCCCTGCCTTTTTTTGAGCTTTCTCCGCCTTTTTATAACTTTCCTCTGCATGATAAAAGGTGTTATAATATATACAGGAGAAAATAAAGAGCAAGGAAATCCCCAGGATTAAAACACCTTTTCTCATTCTATAAACCCTTCCTTCTGCACCCAGCCACAGGATAAGCCACAGGAGTCAAAGTAGTTAAAAGCTAACTCATATTCCGATTTTTTTATCCTGCGATCCAGTGGAGGGAAATCTTTTGCCTGATAGGCAGGGAAATATTGCCCCATCAGGCTGATCCAGACTTTAGCTGAAACCTCTTTTGCTAAAAATTCAAAGGATTCAAAACTCCCAGCTATATTTTCAGGCAGAACCAGATGCCGAACTATAATTCCGGATACGGCCAGACCGGAACTATTCAATTTCAGATTCCCTGTCTGTCTAAACATCTCTTTTATATTTCTCCGATTTATCTTGACATACTCTTCAGCTCTTGAAAAGTTATATGCTTTATCATCTTCAGAATAACGCATATCCGGTAGGTAGACATCCACAACCCCATCTAAAAGAGACAAAGCTTCTTTTGATTCATAACCTGAGGTATTATAAACTACAGGCAGAGAAAAACCTTTCCCCCAGGCAAAAAAAAGCGCCTCTAAGATCTGAGGGATAAAATGAGTTGGAGTTACCAGGTTGAGATTATGGGCACCCTTTTTCTCCAAATCAAGGAACTTCTCGGCTAACTCTATAGTGGAAACCTTTTTACCTTTTCCCATCTGGCTAATGGGATAGTTCTGACAATAGACACAGCTCAGACTGCAGTTGGTAAAAAAGATTGTGCCTGAGCCCTTTTCTCCTGAAATGGGTGGCTCCTCACCAAAATGCAGATTGGCACTCGAAATAAATACCTCCTTGCCACTTCTACATCTTCCTTTTTCACCCTTAAGCCGATTAACACCACATTCAAACCCACAAAGATGGCAGGAGCTCAAGATTTTATAACCTTCCTCAACCCTACTCTCAATGTCGTTTACTCTCATACAAATTAATACGATACAAACCAACTGGAGTGTAATCCGCCTTTGGTGGACAGCTTTACTTTATACCCTGGTCGATTCAAAAACAAAACGATTCATTTTGATAAACCTGAAGGTTTATAATCCAAAAACCTATCCTATGGATTTACTTCTCGCATAGAGTCTATTATCTCAGGCATAATTTCCCCAGCCTTCCCCAGGAAAACCTCATCCGCTAAACTGGAGAGTTCAGTCCTTTCTAAATTCACCTCAATTAAATAAGCTCCTGCTCTTTTAGCTATCAATGGCAAGGAAGCTGCTGGATAGACTATGGCGGAAGTCCCGATGGAGAAAAAAAGGTCGCAGAAGGAGGAGAATTCAAAAGCTTTCTTTATCGCCTCTTCAGGAAGCATCTCCCCAAACCAGACTACATCCGGGCGTAGCATCCCACCGCATCTGCATTTGGGCGGAATCTCCTCAGATGAAAACTCCAGCTCTTCTAATTTTTGCCCGCAGTCTATACATTTATTTCTCTTGATATTCCCGTGAAGCTCGATAACCTCCTTTGACCCAGCTTTCTGATGCAAGCCATCCACATTCTGGGTTATCAGATGGAAATTTTCAAAATAGGATTGCATTTCCACTAAACTCCAGTGAGCAGGATTAGGCTTAACCTCAGAGATAAGTTTTCTCCGGTATTCGTACCATTCCCAAACCAATTGCGGGTTGGAGATAAAAGCATCAAAAGTGGCTAATTCCTCCGGCTTGAACTTCTTCCAGAGCCCATCTTCTCCTCTAAAAGTAGGAACACCGCTTTCCGCAGAAATCCCAGCCCCGGTTAAAACCACCACCCTTTTATCTTTTTGAAGATAAGATTTTAAAACATCTGAAAGTATATATCTATCCATTTGAATAATAATATATTTTTGATAAAAAAATATCAAGGATTTATTTTTAGTATGTTATAGCAAGATTAAAATGTCCTAATTTCTACAAAGTTAAAATGTCCTGTTTTCATGTTTTAGTTAATAGTAGCTTTTGTTCTTTTTGTTCATAAGGTCTATATTGTGAATTAACCTTAAACTTCCGCCAGGGATGATCCACTGGAGGTATATAAGCCGTTTTGAGTTTTAATATGGGTAGTTTTGGAGTTTCTTTTTCTCTCTTAGGCCTGATGATAATCTCTTTAAACTTCAAGATGGTATCTTTATAGGTAATTAGCATAGAGCCATCTATCATATCTTCTACTATCACATTGTTAGTTCTTACATTATCCTTTATCTGATAGAGCCTGTTATTATGCGCTACCGTGAAGTCGTTCCTTAAAGCCCTTTCGGTCTTAAAGCATAGTATTCGATCCAGGTTAAGAGCTATGGGAACAGGTCTATGAAGATCAAGCTCTTCTGCCGCCCTAAAGCTGAATCGCTTATTATATATGGGCAGGTAGTATCTTAAGAGTCGATTGGCTTCTTCTATGGTCTTAATACCTCTTAGCCTCATCTCCTTTATTAGGCGATCCTGGAAAGTCCTGAATTGTCTCTCTATCCTCCCCTTAGCCTGAGGAGAATGGGCATAGATAATCTTAACTCCCAATTCCTTAAAAGCTCTGGCAACCTCACTCAACGGCTCTATTCCCTTAAGCTGGTCTTCTATAGAAGGCTTCTTAGTTGATTTATATGTGGTATGCTTGTCTAAATATATGCTCAGCGGAATACCATATTTTTTGATATAACGTTTAAAACTGTCCATAGCTGGAATGGTGCCTTCATAAGGATAAAATCTTGCAAAGACATTACCGGTAGCGTCATCCACATAACCCATAAGAACACATTCCGGACCCCTGCTCTCCAGCCAATCATGATGAGAACCGTCCAGCTGGATCATCTCGCCAAAATAACGCCTCCTCTGACGCCACTGACGATGAGCCTTTCTCTTTCGACCCCGGTACTCTATCCCTTTCTCCTTGAGCCAGTTCCTTAAGGTCTCTCGACTTAAACCTATCTTGTCTATCTCTAAAAGCTTCTCTGTCGCTAAGGTCGGACCAAATCCTGCATATCTCTCCTCATAAAGCTCAAGAACCCTTGTCTTTATCATATCCGGTGTCATATTATGCGATGGTTTTCCTCGAGATCTGTGGACTATACCTCGGTCGCCTTCTTCTATCACCCGCTTTATTATTCTTCTGACCTGCCTATCGCTTAAACCTAATATCCCAGCTGCCTCTACTTGAGTTAAACCCTTGTCAATTGCCTGGTGAATCACATTTATCCTCTTTAGCTCCTCCTGGCTCATCTTTATTATGTCCTTCCCTGCCATAATATCCTCCTTTGGAAAAAGATACTATGGCAATCTCTAAATAGGACATTTCTGCTTTGCTAAAACAGGACATTATTATATTGCGATTACAGGATTTATTTTTAGTAAGGCAAACCTCCAGCTTTGCTCAGGCAACTCAAAAAAATAGAGACGCATAGCAATGCATCTCTACAAATTCTTTTCCCCTCTCCTCCCAGGAGAGGGTGAGGCTACCATTTCGCAACCTCATCTTGCTCTAAAAGTGAAATCGTAGGGGCAATGCATGTCCAATTGGATCCATCTCGAAATTGCCCCTACCAGAATATTTAATCCTACTTCATCTTCAAGAGAGTCTTAAACGAATCCAGATGCCCTTCTTCATCCCCCAGGATTTCTTCAAACAACCTGCGGGTGGTGACATCATCTTCTTTATTTGCCAATTTGATGATCCCCTTATAAAGCTTAATAGCATCCAGCTCTGCCGCGATGTTGTCCTTAATCATCTTCGGTAAGCTACCACCAACCATAATCGTGGTGGGCTTGGTCGTAGGGGTTCCACCCAGGAAGTTTAACCTCTCCGCAATAGCCTCAGCATGTTTCATCTCCGTAATTGCGGTTTTCTCAAAAATCCCACTCACCCCCGGGCTTTCCATCCCCTCGCCCATCACATGCTGCCACATATACTGGATGGATACCGCGATCTCCCGGGCAATTGCCTGATTCAGCCTGTTATTTAGCTCCTTGCTCATCCTATCCCTCCGTTTTTGATTATGGGTTAACTTATTTATTCTATTTTAATAAAACTACTAATTATAAAGAAAGCAAGGAAATTTTTGAAGTATAAAAAGATATTTTTTGTTTTCTATCTTATCCTGTCATTGCGAGAAGTCTCGCCGAAGGAGGGACTCGCAATGACGTCCTATTAATAGCCTTTATTTCTTCCTCAAAAAATCCAACAGATTTTTCATATCCTCTGGCAATTCCGATTCAAATTCCATATATTTTTCAGTTCTCGGATGAACAAAACCGATTTTTTTTGCATGCAGGGCTTGTCGGTCTATTAATTTCAAGACCTGATTAGCTTGAGTCTGCAAACTTTCCTTTATCATTCCAAGATGCTTTTTCCTGCCACCATATTCCGGATCGCCCATAATCGGGTGGTTCAGAAACAAAAAATGGACCCTGATCTGATGAGTCCTTCCGGTTTTTAACTTTATGCGGAGACGATCTCCGAGTGGAAATCTTTCCAGTACTTCATATTCGGTAATAGCCTCCCTACCGTCTTTTCTTAACACAACCATTTTCTTCCGGTCCTTTACCGATCTACCGATCAGAGTCTCAATTATACCCCTTTCCTTGGTGATATTACCCCAGCAGAATGCTGCATATTCTCTGGTTAGAGTTCTTTCTTTAAGTTGAGCGACCAAACCATTATGGGCATAATCGTTTTTAGCCACAACTAAAAGTCCGGAGGTATTCTTATCCAGGCGATGGACAATACCTGGACGCAAAACCCCGTTTATCCCAGATAAATCTTTGCAGTGAAATAAAAGGGCATTGACTAAAGTATCTTTATAATTCCCGGCAGCAGGATGAATCACCATCCCGACAACTTTGTTCACCACCAAAAGGTCTTTATCCTCATAAACAATATCTAAGGGTATATCCTGTGGCTCCAAAGATAATTTCTCGAGTGGTGGAATCTGAATGGAGATTTTCTCTTCGCCTTTTATCTTGTAATGCGATTTAACCATTCTATCCTGAACTAAAATCTTCCCTTCTTTGATCAACTTCTGAATCCGGGAGCGGGAGAGACCAAGCTCTTTCTCAGACAAGAATATATCTAACCTTTTGCCTTTATCCTCTGGTGCGGTTATTAATTTAAGAAGCTCATCCATTTAATTTTCACTGGAGTGTAAAGCCATCAAGGTCTTGTCCACAGGATCCTGGTGAAGACTTTAGCTTTACAATTTTCTTATTATCTTTTATAAACCTAAAAGTTTATACTCCACCCTCTGGTAGCGTCCTTTTTCTGTGGTGACGATATACGTTTTTCGTCGTTGCGAGGAGTCCCGCCTTTGGCGTGACGACGAAGCAATCCGTACCTCATTGCGTGAACAGATTGCTTCGCAATGACAACTCAAATCTGCTTCGTCTGCTCCATCAATCAGGTGTGAATGCTCCTTTCCGGGGTCTTATCACATACCACAAAATCAATAACATTCCTATCGTTACTGCGCCATCTGCAACATTAAAGACTGGCCAGCGGTCTAAATAAATGCCTGAGAAGTTTATATATCCGAATTTAATCGGGGGTATTCGAATATCGAAAAAATCAAAATCCAAAAAATCCAATACCTCGCCATATCTGAAGCGGTCTATAAGATTTCCTAAAGCCCCTCCTAAGATCAGGGGAAAAGTAAAATGTAAAAATTTTTCCTCTTTCTTGCTTTTGAAATAAAACCAGACCGCTACGATTATTGCTAAAACCGAGAGGATGGTATAGAAGATATTGCTGCCTAACTTAGTTCCAAAAGCCCCACCGGGATTTAAAACATAGGTTAACCTAAAAAAATTGCCCAAAACCGGGATGGACTCACCCATTTTCATAGATGAGGACACCACAGTCTTGGACAATTGATCCAAAACCAATACCAACAGGCTAAACCATAAAAATTTTTTTCCCAATTCCTAAAAGCTAAAAAGACTATTCGCTCTCCACCAGTTTCTTCTTCTCTTCCTTAGCCTTGCAATTGATACAGAGCCGTGCATGAGGGACTGCTTCTAATCTGGTCGTATTTATCTCCTGATCACATTCCTGACACTTGCCGTAAGTTTTGTCTTTTATGCGGCGCAGAGCCTCGTCGATGTGATAGAGCAGTCTTCCGTTCTTGGAGGCGAAAAGAAACGCCTTTTCCCTTTCCATGGCATCGGTTCCCTGATCAGCCATATGATAGGAATAAGAGGACAGGTCTCCGGTGGAGTCCTTAATAGTTGTATCCAGAGCCTCCTTCTTCAAAAAACCCATCTCCGCTATCAGCTCAGCCCTTTTAGCCAGAAGGAGCTTCTCGTATTTTTCCAGATCTTTTTTCTTCATAATTTAGATCCTGGTTACAGAGATTTCTGCTTTTTCTCCATTTATATCCCATTCTAAGGTGAGTTCTCCTTTCTCTCCCTTGTGGGATATAACCTTGGCTAAAGTCTCCTTTTTTATATAATCCTCAAAAGATTTTATAGCCTTTTCTAATCTTTCGGTTCCAATTATATTAACTTTAATCCGATCCATAACCTGAAATCCGGCCTGTCTCCTCATATTCTGTATCTTGTTCACTAACTCCCGGGCAAAACCCTCATCTTTTAAAGCCTCATTGATATACGTATCAATCCCTACTTTGTATCCATCTCCGGACTCAACTAAAAGACCTTCTTTCTCTTTTTCTTCCAATTCCAGATCCTCTAAGGAAAGCTCAATCTTTTCACCTTCTGATTCTACCTGAATTTTTTCCTGAGCTTTCAGCTCCTTCAGCTTCTCAGAACTTAAAGACCGTATAAGCTCAACCACCTGATTTACTTTCTTCCCGAACTTCGGACCCAGGCACTGGAACTTAGGCTTGGCTTTATAATCGACCAGAAATAGTTCATCCTGAACCAGGTTTATATGTTTAATATTTATTTCCTCAGAAATCAAGAGTAAAATTGGCTCAAGCTCATCTTTTTTTGCCCGCGGAGGGATTAATACGAACATCTTCTCCAAAGGCTGTCTTATCTTTATTCCAGCCCTGTTCCTTCCGGCACGGGCTAAGGATGCGATGATCCTGGCCTTGTCCATCCTCTCCTCTAATTTGAGATCGATTAACTTCTCCTTATAATCGGGGTAATCCTCTAAATGAACGCTTTCATGAGTGCTATCAAACCTTCCAGCTAATTCTTGAAAGAGCTCCTCTGAGATAAAGGGAACAAAAGGAGCAATCAATTTAGTCAAGCTTACCAGAACCTCCCAGAGAGTTTGATAAGCACAATATTTATTTGAATCCAATCCGGATTGCCAGAACCTTTTGCGGTTTCTTCTCACATACCAGTTAGATAAATCCTCGATCACGAACTCCTGTATCTTCCTGGATGTCCTGGTAATATCATAATTATCTAAATCTGCTATCACTTCTCTGGTCAAAGAATTAAGTTTGGAGATAATCCACCTGTCGATCTCCGGACGATTCTTTACCTCGATTTTTTCCTTTTCAGGCTCGAACTTATCAATGTTAGCATAAAGGGCAAAGAAGGAATAGGTATTCCTCAGGGTGCTCAAGAATTTCCTTTCGACTTCCGTTACCCCCTCCATATCAAAACGGGTAGGAAGCCAGGGCTGGCTTACCCAGACCAGATACCATCTTAAGGCATCTGCTCCTTGATTATTCAGCACGTCCCAGGGATCAACCACGTTCCCGATATGTTTGCTCATCTTCTGCCCTTCTTTATCCTGTATGAACTCGATAACGATAACGTTCTTATAAGCCGGCTGGTCAAAAAGGAAGGTAGATATGGCTAAAAGTGAATAAAACCATCCACGGGTCTGATCTATGGCCTCGCTTATAAACTCAGCCGGGAACATCTCCTTAAAATATTCTTTATTCTCAAAGGGATAATGAAACTGGGCATAAGGCATAGAGCCGGAATCAAACCAGCAGTCGATAACCTCAGGCGTCCTTTTCATTAAACCCTTACATTTCGGGCAGGTTAAAGTTATTCCGTCTATCATCGGCTTGTGCAAATCTAATCCTTCAGGAACCTCTTTGCTCAAATCCTTTAATTCCTGAATACTGGCAACAGATTTCTCCTCACCACATTTCTGGCAGATCCAGATATTCAGGGGGGTTCCCCAGAACCTTTCTCTGGAGAGTGCCCAGTCGACGTTATTCTCCAGCCACTCCCCAAACCTCCCTTCTTTGATCTCCTCCGGATACCAGTTTATCTTCTTATTATTAGAAATCAATTTATCTTTATAAGCAGTGGTCTTGATGTACCAGGATTTACGCGCATAATAAATTAAAGGGGAATCACATCTCCAGCAGAAAGGATAGGTATGCAGGTATTTTCCAGAATAGTAAAGGATTCCTCTTTTTTTCAAATCCTCCAGGATCAAAGGGTCAGCATCTTTTACAAATTTACCTTTCCAGGGGGTCACTTCATCTGTAAAACTTCCGGTAGAATCCACTGGTTGGACTAAAGGCAGGTTGTAAACTATTGATAAGTTGTAATCATCCGCTCCAAAAGCTGGTGCAATATGCACAATCCCGGTTCCATCTTCAGTGGTAACAAAATCAGCCAAACAGACATAGAACGCTTTTTTCCGGTCTAATTTCGCATATTCAAACAGTGGGAAATACCTTATCTTTTCTAAGTCTTTCCCCTTAAACTCTTCTAAGATTTTATATTCACCTCGAATGACTTTATCTAAAAGTGGTTTTGCCAGGATTAATTTATCTCCTTTATGTTCGATTTTAACATAATCGACATCCGGATGAACTGCTAAGGCAACATTGGAAATCAAAGTCCAGGGTGTAGTAGTCCAGACCAAGAAATAGGTGTCCTCAAACTCCTCCAATCTTATTTTCACAAAAACCGAAGGATCTTCTACTTCTTCATAACCCTGGGCAACCTCATGGCTGGAAAGGGTTGTGCCGCACCTGGGGCAGTAAGGAACGATCTTGTGTCCTTTATAGATTAACCCTTTCTTATAATACTCTGATAAAATCCACCAGACCGATTCTATATATTCATTGGTATAGGTGATATAGGCATCTTTTAAATCCAGCCAGTAACCGATCCTCTCGGTCAGCTCATCCCAGTCCTTTAAATACCTGAAAACGCTTTCCTTGCATTTAGCGTTGAAATTCTCAATCCCGTATTTTTCAACATCCTCCTTGGTTTTTAAACCTAATTCCTTTTCAACTTCAATCTCCACTGGAAGGCCATGCGTATCCCAGCCAGCTTTCCTATCCACCCTGTATCCCCGCATAGTCTTGTATCTACAGATCAAATCTTTTATGGTCCGGGAGATAACATGATGAACCCCTGGTTTTCCATTGGCAGTAGGCGGACCTTCATAGAACACGAATTTTGGAGAATCCTTCCTTTTCTGGATGCTCTTTTCAAAGATTTTATTCTCCTTCCAGAAGGATAAAATCCTTTTCTCCATCTCCGGATAGTTAAAATCTTCCTTTATCTCTTTAAATGCCACTTTGTATCACCTCAAGTTTATTATATACGCAAATTTCATTGTCCTAAGTTGCACAAGTGAAACTTATTACAGGGTAACCGCTCCCTGCATAAAAGAAGTTCCGCCGAAAACGGAATTTGGGTGAAGGTGCGAAGCACAAACACCGTGTTAGCTGAAGTATTTTTAATTTTCACTTTTCTTTAATAAATTGTATCCAATTTGCCTAAATTACATTCTTTACAAAGTGTCTGTAGATTATCAAAAGTTGTTTCTCCTCCATTTGAATATGGTATTTTATGGTCAATCTGTAATTCAATTTCAGGTGGTTTTCTTCCACATATCACACACATAAATTTATCTCTCTGCAAAACTCTAAAACGTAATCGAGGAGATGGAATCCTGGGAGTTTTCATTTCAATAATTTGAGTTTCTCCAGTTTTTTTTGCTTCAGTTGTTCCCTTTTGGGTTATCAAAGGGGTTACTTCTTGCTTATCCTCTTCAATATTCGTTTTAAACTCTTTATTTTCTGTATGCTCCTCATAATCACCTTTACGGTCATCAACAAATGAATAAATTGCTTTCGTCCAGCTTCCAAATTTCTTTGCAAAAACACTCCGTGAAATTTGGCTATATTGATTCATTTCCCTCCATGTTGGCTGTCTTCCAAGCTTTTCCCAAATTCTTTGTAACTCAGAAAAAAGTTCCTCTCGTGAGTATTTTACATGACCGTCTTTCATACCAATCTTTTTTACGGCATTTTCCCAGCTACCAAAATGATTTTGAAAAGTTCCAATAGAATATTTGCCTCCATATTTTTTATAAGCTGAAAACTTCAATACCTTTAATTTATTTTTTTCAGCTATTGTCTTTAATTGGGATAATAATAATTCAGGTGTAGCTTGACCTACCAATCCTTTTATATCATAACCAAATTTTAAACAAAATACTTCTACTGATTTTTTCCATGTTCCAAATTTTCGCTCGTAAACCCTCATGCTTATATTACTATTATCTCTAAATTCATCATAGGAAGGGCGTCTGCCGAACTTACCCCATACTCTTGACATTTCTAAAAATAATTCTTCTTCTGTAAATCCCCTTGGCTTAGGTTTAATAATTTTAATAATCTTTGGCTGTTTTTTCAAAGATAAAACATTTTCTAACAGGTTCTGCCAGGAATTATGCCCTAAACGCTTTTTTAATGTTTCTACGCTATATTTTCCACCATTCTTAACATAGAAAGTCTGAGTAAAATACTTTCCTTGATTTAAGTCCTTTATTTTATTTAAATCTTTTGTCAAATCTATCGAGTTAATTGGTCCTCTCTCATATGGAAACCCACCTTTTTTCATTGCCTCTGGCCAAGAACCAAAGCGCTTGATTATAGTACTCGTATGAACTCTTGAATACCTATTAAAATCCCCTGTCTTTGGGGCTTTATTCATAAAATATGTAGATACTACTCTCTTAATTTCAGCGATTATTGCTTCATCGCTATAATTTGTTAAACGATTTGGTTCGAAATTATTCATTGCAATTTTTTCAATTTAAAAATATTTCCGCTAACTTGTTCATCTCTGCATTGCCGATAAAAGCCTTACGGTTCGTAGAGCGAATATTATCCCATTTTAGGGGCATATACGCAATTTTCATTCTCCTAAGTTGCATACTGGAAACTTACTACAGGCTAAACATTCCAACTGCAAAGTGGTATGGGTAATGCCAAACTTCTCCTGCAAAATTCTATTTGCCTCTTTTAACATCTGGTCGCTTTTGCTCACCATCTGGTCCTCTATAACTAAATGCCCGGATAAAGCGTAGATCCCTGAAGATATAGTCCAGAGATGCAAATCATGCACATCCTTAACTCCTTTGATCTTCTTGATCTCCCCAGCGATAGTTTCCGCATTCAGATGTTTAGGAACCGCCTCCAAGAGTATATTACTTGACTCGGTAATCAAACCTATAGCCCCTCTCAAGATTATTCCGCCGATCAAAATTGCAACAATCGGGTCAATTAAATAGAATTTAGTAAAAAATATAATTATCCCTGCTACTATTACTCCGATCGAAGACAAGGCGTCCCCTAAGATATGCAAGAATGCTCCTCTGATATTCAGATTACCCCTGCTTGAGCCTTTTAATATTAAGATCCCAATTATATTTACCACAAGCCCTAAGGTTGCAACTCCTAACATCAAAGGTGCTTTTATCTGCGGAGGGGCAAGAAAGCGTCTATAAGCTTCATAGAATATGTATCCAGAAATAAAAATCAAGGTTACTCCATTCAAAAGGGCAACTAAGATTTCCGTTCTGTGAAATCCGTAGGTTCTCCTGGCATCTGCCGGTCTTCTGGATAATTTTAAAGCAAAAAAACTCAAAGCCAGGGCTAAAGTATCGGTGAGCATATGCCCGGCATCACCGATTAGGGACAAACTACCGGATAATATCCCACCCAGAAACTCCACTAAGGTCATCAGTGCAGTTAATAATAGAGGAATTACTAAAACCTTTGGCTCAGGTTTGAAATTATTGTTGTGATTATGCTCAGACATATTGATCTTTCGTAGCGTCCTCACTTTTTGTCATTGCGAGGAGTCCACAGGACGACGAAGCAATCCGTCCCTCACAGAGTAAACAGATTGCTTCGTCTCGCCTTTGTGGCGGACTCGCAATGACAAGAGAAGATGATAGCCGCAACCTTTAGGTTGCGTAAATCCTGATTTCGCAGGCTTAAGCCTGCGGCTACCACTTCAACTCCTCAACCACCTTAACTATAATCTTCTTCAGATTTGGCTCAGCCTTATTGGCTGTAGCTATTATCTCCTCTAAATTTGTCGGCTTTAAAGCATCTGGTAGCCCCATATCCGTGACAATCGAAAAACCCAGAACCTTCATTCCCTGATGCCTTGCTACTATAACCTCAGGCACAGTTGACATCCCAACCACATCTGCTCCAGTTCCTCTTAAAAATCTATATTCAGCTGCAGTTTCCAAATTAGGTCCGGCTACTGATACATAAACCCCTTTTTGCAATTTTGTGCCTAATTTCAATGCACAATTTTCTGCTAAAGCGATCAATTCTTTATCATAGCAGTTATACATATCCGGGAACCTTGGACCTAAAAACTCATCATTTGGACCAATCAGAGGATTACTCCCTAAAAGATTTATATGGTCAGAAATAACCATTATATCTCCAGCTTTATATTGAGGATTCAATCCTCCGCAGGCATTAGAGACAATCAAAAGCTCAATCCCAAGGGCTTTCATCACCCGTAAGGGGAAGGTTACCTGCTGCATTGTATAACCTTCATAATAATGGAACCTCCCCTGCATAGCTAAAACCTTTTTATCTGAGATTTTGCCAAATAAAAGCCTTCCAAAGTGGCTTTCCACAGTTGAGACCGGGAAATGGGGAATGTCCTGGTAATCTATCTTATGTTCTACTTTAATCCCTTCAGCTAAGGAACCCAGCCCTGTGCCCAGGATAATCCCTATCCGGGGCTTGTAATCTGCTTTTTTTAGAATAAAATCTTTTGCCTGTTTGATTTTTTCTTTCAGGTTTTCCATTATTTACATCCGTTTTTTAAGATTCAAATTTCTTTCTAAGGTAGCGTACCCACTCTCGTCCTGCGGATCCGTTAATAGGATGAGGACGAGCATATTTCCCCTCCCTTGATGGGAGGGGATGAAGGGGAGGGTGAGATTATTTTTATTCCCCTCTCCCTAACCCTCTCCCACAAGGGGAGAGGGAATCATATCTCCGCTACCAGAGCAAGCCCTTGTTGGGCACGAGTGGCATCGCTACCGTCTATCTCCTCTAAAATTTTCCTTCTTTTCAAACTGGTCAATCACCTTTTCCATCTCCTCATCTGATAAATCTTTTCTCTTTTCAGACCGAGATCCATCAGAGGATTCCTCTAAGCCCTCTAAAAGACTTTTATGCAGATCAAGCATAGATTTAACCTTCAGGAGATACCCATCCTTCAGGTTTTTTAACTCATAAATCCCCCTCTTAAGATCGGACAGCTTCAAATTCGATTCCTCTAATAACCTCTGGCTTTTAAGCTTTGCCTCCCGGATTAATAGTTCAGCTTCCTTTTCTGCGTTTTTCTTAAGCTCGTCTGCACTTTTCTGAGTGGTGAGGATGACATTCTGAAGAGTCTCTTCCATATTCCTGTATTCGGAAAGCTTGTTTTCAAAGGAGGAAAGCTTCTCCTTTAAAAGATTAATTTCTTTTGTCCCCTCCTCAATCTCTCCTGCTAATATCTCTAAGAAACCATCCACCTCTAAGGGGTCATACCCCTTAAATTTCTTTTTAAACTTCTGATTCTTTACTTCAAAAGCTGTTATCTTCATCTTTCACCTCCGGGATTTACTTGGGCTGTCATTGCGAGTCCGCCAAAGGCGGGTCATTCTGAGTCCGCAGGACGAAGAATCTTCATTTGAATCAACGAGATTCTTCGGTCGTCTCGCTAAAGGCGGACTCCCTCAGAATGACAGGTTTTATTTTCTGGGACCAAAAATAGCTGTCCCAACTCTAATCATATTTGCTCCTTCCTCAATCGCCATTTCAAAATCCGAGCTCATCCCCATAGAAAGATATTTCATCTCTACATTTTCCTTTCTCAAATTCTTCATGGACTCAAATATATTCCTTAACTTTACAAAACAGGGTCTTGCTTTTTCTAATTCATCCGTGAATAGACCAACGGTCATCAAACCTTTTATCTTTATATTCTCCAACCTCGACACTTCTTCCACTAATCCCGAATCTCACCCGGTTTAACTCCATATTTAGATGGCTCATTTGAGGTATTCACCTCAATTAAAACATCTGCTAACTTTCCCTTTTCTTTTGCTCTTTTTGATATCTCCCGAGCTAAATGCAGGCTATCTACGGACTGTATCAGATCAAAAAGCTCCAGCGCCTTTTTAACTTTATTGGTCTGCAGATGCCCAACTAAATGTTTTTCGACATCTCTTTTAATAAACTTGAACTTCTCCTCAGCTTCCTGAATACGATTTTCTCCTATTATCTTTATCCCGGCATCAATTGCCTCATTTATACTCTCCGGCTCAACGTTTTTAGTTACCGCTACCAGGGTTATATCTTCCCTTTTGCGACCTGATTTTATAGCCGCTTTCTTAATCCTCTCCTCTAATCTTTTTAAATTCTCAACTAAAGAGTTCATCGAATTAAATTATTATAATATATATTTTTAATAAAAAAGCAACTGAAATTAATGTTTTTAGGGATAGGACGGTGTCCTGTCCTCTAAGTATTCCCTCTCCTTTTTAAGGGGAGAGCAGGGCGAGGTTTATGTAGGGGAAACCTTAAGGTTTCCCCTAAAAACAATGGAAGGTTGAAGCCTTCCGCTACAAACAAAAAACGCAGAGTCGGGATCAGGCGTTACAATTTTTTTCCTTTGAACCTTAATCCTTTTAACTATTGAACATTTATTTTGGCAGCCATTGGATGCACTTCATAGTTTGAATAACTAATACCTTTTCACTGCTCTCTTCTTTTTAAGGAGAGGAGGAATGCATAGGGGTTACCCCCTCCTTCGGCTCTGCTCAAGACGGTGCGCTTATCGAACCGTGTGGTCGCCCATTATCAGGGCAGGCACGGGGGCCTACCCCAATAATATATTTGACCTCTCCTCTCCTACGGATACCTATTGGGAAAGACCCGTTTTTCGGGAAAAGAGAGGGTAAAAAATTTTTGTAGCGTGTCCCTTTCAGATTCGTCTAAAAAAGAGACGTATTGCTATGCATCTCTACCTCTGATATTCGCAGAGGGGTGGGTAGTTTGAAGCCCACCCTTACTCCTCTTTCCCTGCGATATACCAATCATGCATTGTCACGGACGGTGCACTCCGTATATTAAAAAACTGTTGACATTTTTTTTCAAAACATTACTTTGCCTTCAAAAGTTGGGGTGAACGAAGCGCAAGGATTTAGTCTTCTCCCCTACGGGGAGGGAAAGGGAGGTGGGGTAAGGTATGGAAAAAGATTTTCCAGAGTGCCTTAAGTGTAACAAAGGAATTCTTTTGCCTCTCTCCGATTATGGCAGAGAGGGTGCAAGCATAAGATATAAAGCCTGGGTTTGCTCTAACCCAGCCTGCGGATTTTCCATCCGCATAGACAACGGTGAGATAAGCTTTGGCAAGACCATAGCTAATTCTAATAAGTAAATAATTTTTTTAGTCTTTTAAATGCGCTTCGTTCCTTCTCAACTTTATTAAGTTATTTCGGGAAACGGATCCTTCCAGTCTAGGATGGATCCAGAAGATAGGGAAAGATGTGGGAGAAATTGTTGGATAATCTCTGGCTGAAATTTGGGGCGATCCTTTTAGCCTTCCTTTTGTGGTTTTATGCTTCAACTGATAAGCCTTATGAATATACTTTCAATTACGATTTGAAATTGATTAACCTTTCCCCGGAGCTAATCTTGGCTGAACCTCTGCCGGATATGGTTAAGGTGAAAATCTATGGCAAGGGGAAGGAGCTTTTAAAGCTATTTGTTTTAAAAGAAAGAAGCTTGAAAATCGACGTTCAGAAATATTCTGGTGGAGAGTTTGAGTACCAAATTAAAGCTGAGATGGCAACTATTCCAGAGGGATTAAATCTATCAGCCATTGAGGTCGTTTCACCTAAGATCCTGAAGATCAATTTACAAAAAGTTGAAGAGAGAAAAGTTCCAATAATCTCTCAGCTTTCTTTTTCATTAGAGGAAGGTTATTTTCAGAAAGGAGAGATAAGATTTACTCCAGAGAAGGTCTGGATTAAAGGTCCATCTGAGAATGTTAACAAAATCAAATATATTCTGACCCAGAAGAAGGAATTTCAGGACTTAAGTGAATCTTTTACCGGAAAGATAGATTTAATTTCTCCACCTTTTTTTAATCTCAAGATATCGCCTCCGAGGGTTGATTTCTCTGTAGAGGTTCAAAAGGGAGAGAAGAAAAGGTTAGAGAATTTACCAATCACAATCATAAATATCCCCAGGGGGAGAAAAATCCACCTGACACCCAAGACTATCAATCTGGAGCTTTTGGGAGAAAAAGAAATACTTGAAAAACTTACTTTAGAGAAAATAAAAGTAATTATAGACTGTCAAGGAATAAAAAGGGGAGAGACAAAAACTTCTCCTTTGATTCAGCTTCCAGAAGATATACTACTTTTTAAGACAGAGCCAGATAGTTTTAACTTAATTGTAAATTAGTATGCTTGTCTTAGGAATTGAAACCTCCTGCGATGAAACCTCAGTAGCTGTAATTCAGGATGGGCGGAGGATACTTTCCAATGTGGTTTTCTCCCAATGGGTTCATAAAAGATACTGGGGCGTTGTCCCAGAGCTTGCCTCCAGAGAACATATAAAGACGATTTTGCCCATTTTAAAGACTGCTCTGGATGAAGCTAAAGTCACTCTAAAGGAGATCGAGGGTATCGCGGTTACCTGTGGTCCAGGTCTGGTTGGCTCTCTTTTAATCGGGCTTTCCTTAACTAAGGGATTAGCTTATGGTTTAAAGGTCCCGTTTATCGGGATAAATCATCTTGAAGGGCATATCTTCGCCAATTTCTTAGAGTATCCTGACCTTTCACCTCCTTTGATCTGCCTTATAGTCTCTGGAGGGCACTCCACCTTAGTTTATATTAAAGATAAGGGAGAGTATAAGGTTCTGGGACGAACGAGAGATGATGCTCCTGGGGAGGCATTTGATAAGGTGGCAAGGATTCTGGACTTAGAATATCCGGGGGGGCCTTCTATTGATAAATTAAGCCAGAGTTGCAAATCTTCTAAGATGAAATTTCCCAGAGCTTTTTTAGAAGAAGGGAGTTTTGATTTCTCTTTTAGCGGATTGAAAACTGCAGTAGCTATATATGTTTCTAAATTATCTGTAAAGGAGAAGGAGGAACAAAAGTCCTGTATAGCTAAAGGATTTCAAGAGGCAATCGTGGATGTACTCGTAGAGAAATTTTTAAAAGCTGCCATGGAACTTAAAGTAAAGAAGATCGCTTTATCCGGAGGAGTGGCTAATAATAGTTACTTAAGGCAGAAATTGAGTCTGGAAGCTAGCAAAGAAGGGTTGGAGCTTTATGTCCCCTCACCTGTCTTGTGTACAGACAATGCAGCCATGATAGCTTCAGCTGGTGATTTTCATCTTCAAAGAAAAGAAAGCTCTTCTCTTAATCTAAACGCCTTTCCACATCTTCCTTTGGGTCAAAAAGTATAAACTAAAATTTATTTTAAAAGATGTTTTAGGAATTCTGGAGTGTAAATCTTCAGGTTTACTAAAATTAACTTCACAGCTCTTTTTCACGGATTTTTCAATCCACCTTCAGCAGAAAGGTAAAGCTATCCCGCTGATGGCGGGATACACTCCAGTTTTTTATAAAGCATGACGATAAAGTATATATAAAATTCTTTAATTGTCCAAAAGGGGGCAGAAAAGAGTTCATCTATATGGATGTGGATATCACGGAACGCAAGCAGGCGGAAGAGGCTTTGCGTATGTCCGAGGAGAAATACCGGTTTCTCTTTGAGAAAAGTCCTACCTTAAACATAATAATCAGCGTTGATGGCGTGATAAAAGATATAAATGAAGGTATGATCAAACAGTACGGTTATGCAAAAGAGGAAATCATCGGCAGGTCTGCGTTAGATTTTGTAATTCCTGAACAAAAGGAGGAAGTAGCCAAGATACTGGAAAAAGATTTTAAGGATGAATATACCCCTGAAATCGATGTAAGTGTGAAAGCTAAAGACGGGTCGATTCATACGGTATTGTTCATGCCCGGTAGTATAATATTCTATGAAAAGAATCAGTCTGCCAGCATACTTATCACAGGGATTGACATTACCGAAAGCAAGAAAGCAGAAAAGGCTTTGCGGGAAAGCGAAGAGAAATTCAGGAACCTTGCGGAACAATCACCAAACATGATCTTCATCAACAAAAAGGGTAGAGTAGTCTATGCCAATCAAAGATGCGAAGAGATTATGGGATATTCAAGAAATGAGTTTTACTCCCCTGATTTCGACTTCCTTTCTTTGATCGCACCAGAATGTGTAGATTTAGTAAAGTCAAGTTTTAACATGCATGTGAAGGATGAAGAGATCACTCCATACGAATATACACTCATCACCAAAGAAGGGGAAAAAGTAGATACCATACTCACCACAAAATTGATAACCTACGAAGGAGAGAATGCCATCCTTGGAACAGTAACAGATATCACCGAGCGCAAGAAGATGGATGAAAAGATGATCCAGGCAAATGAAGAGCTTAAAGCTTTAAATGCCATCGCCTCCATCGCCAACCAAACTTTAAACTTAGAGATGATCCTAGAAGAGACCATAGATAAAGTTCTGGAGGTAACTGAATGCCATGCTGGAGGAATTTATATACTAAATCAGGCCACCAAAGAGTTGGAGTTAAAAACCTGCAGAGGTCTTTCCTCTGAAGCAGTTAAAGAGGTTGACAAGTTAAAATTAGGAGAGGGGTTTTCTGGAAGGATCGCCTTAAACGGTGAGCCCATTATGGTTGAGGATATAACTCAAGATCCCCGGTTAACCCGCTTGATAATGAAGAAAGAAGGGGTTCATTCTTATTTGGGAGTTCCGCTAAAATCTAAGGGAAAGATACTGGGTACCCTTTTTGTTATCACCCAAAAGAATAGAAAGTATAACTTGGATGAGGTCGAGCTTTTACTCTCCATTGGAAATCAGATCGGTATGGCTGTGGAAAATGCTTACCTTTTCAAAGAGGCTGAACAATGGATTATTCAGTTAGAGGCTATAAGGAACATAACCAATAGATTGAATAAGTTAAATGATGTTAAAACCGTAGCCTCCTCAGTTATGGAAGAGATAAAAAAGGTGATAGATTTTGACAACTGCAGGGTTTATCTTTTGAGCGAAAATAAAAATGAGCTTATCCCAGTTGCATTCGGGAGTGAGGTTGAGGAATATAGAGGGGAGACTGAGGAGGTCCTGCGTCTTAAAGTGGGGGAAGGAATAACGGGTTGGGTTGCCCAGACCGGTGAGCCCCAGGTAATAGATGACGGGGAAAGGCACCCTCGCTCCCGGCATATCTCTGGTTCTCCTTATGTGGATGAATCGATGATTGTCTCACCTATGACCTATGAGGGGGAGGTCAGAGGGGTTATCACCCTGTCCAAATTGGGATTGAAGCAGTTCAATCAAAACCATCTGACTCTGCTGAATATACTGGCGAATGAGGCGGTAGTGGCAATTGAGAATGCAAAACTTTTCCAGAGCTTAAAACAGGCTTATGCCAAGCTGAAAGAGGCACAGGAGCAGTTGATTCAGTCTGAGAAGCTGAGGGCTTTAGGGGAGATGGCTGGAGGAGTGGCGCATGATTTTAATAACCTTTTAGGTGCGATCTTGGGAAGAGCACAACTCTTACTCCTTTCTACCCAGGAGAAAGAGACAAAGAAGGGGCTGAGCGTAATCGAGAAAGCGGCATTAGACGGTGCGGAGACGGTCCGGCGAATTCAGGAATTCACCCGTTTAAGAACGGATGAAAACTTCAAGCTGCTTGATCTGAACGAGATATTAATGGAATCTTTAGAGATAACTAAACATAAATGGAAAGATGAAGCGCAGAAGAAAGGGATTTTGATCCAGGTCGAAACTGATTTAAACCAGAACCTTGCTCCGGTCGCCGGCAACCCTTCAGAACTGCGTGAGGTTTTCGTCAATATGATCTTGAATTCGGTCGATGCCATGACTAAAGGAGGAACTCTTAAAATCTCCTCACAGATAAATGAAAATCATATCCTTGCCTCGATTACGGATACAGGTATAGGGATGTCCGAAGCAGTCAAAAGGAAGGTCTTCGATCCCTTTTTCACCACAAAGGGTCCAAAGGGGAATGGATTGGGTATGAGCTTAGCTTATGGGATAATCGTGCGGCACAGTGGAAAGATTTTAATTGAAAGTCAGGAAGGAGAAGGGACCACCTTTACGGTGAGACTGCCGAAAAGAAAATTTGACGAGCTAAAAATAATTAAAGAAAAAATTTCAGGGGAAAACCAGTCTGAAAACATTTTGATAATCGACGATGAACCTGCTATTCGGGATCTGCTTTGTGATCTCATCCAGTCAAAGGGACACCAAGCTATGGCTGTAGATAACAGCTTAAAAGGGATAGAGTTATTTAAAAAAGGGGAATTCGGGATTGTCTTTACTGATCTGAGTATGCCGGAGATGTCCGGCTGGGAAGTAGTTGAACAGCTGAAAGCTTTAGAACCGGAGGCGGTGATTGTGATGGTAATTGGCTGGGGAACTCAGGTGGATAACAAAAAAATAAAAGCTAATTCGGTAGACCTTTTAATGGATAAACCACTTGAGGTAAAAAAGTTTTTTGAAATCTTAAACCAGGCACTGAAGATTAAAAAGGACAGGTGGAAAAAGAGATTGGAAAAGGTCGCTTCTCATTAAAATGACATTCTGTTAATAAGCTCAATTCTTATGGAAAGCCGTAGCAATAAATTGCATCGGCTTTTTTTATTGACTTTTGATTATTTAGAGATGAAATTAGGAATGAAAAGAATCTTTATAAAAAGAGACTACATGGGAAAAAAAGATGAGCATCAAAATACAGGTTATGAACTTCAAAAATGGCATCATCCCGGTGGTAAACTCAGAGAATTTGGCGCCAAAAGCCTTTCAGATGCGGAATTGCTCTCAATTCTGATCTCCACAGGTATCAAAGGGAAATCAGCAGAGAAGATTGCAGAAGAAATACTGGCAAAGTTTGGCTCTTTCAAGGGGATGTCAAACCAGCCACTGGAGAAATTCTTAAAGATAAAAGGGCTTGGTGATGTAAAGATTATACGGATTGCTGCAGCTTTTGAAATCGCCAAGAGGTGTGTTGATTTAATTGTCAAGGATTTAAAAGAGGATAAAGAGTTGCGAAAAGAGGTTCTTGGGGGTAAGGAAGATGAGTAAATTAAAAGGAAAGCAGACCAAAAGTCCCAGTCCTTTTGAAATGAAAACGCACAAAACTGAGCAGACAGCGGTTGCAATTTTGATGCACTGGATGAGGGAAATTATTAAGAAGAAGAGCTTAGACTTGGGAATGCCTGATGTTGAAACTTCAGGTACTGATAGGAAGAGACCTGATACTGTCATATATGAATCACGACGAAGCCAAAATGTCCTATGCGTGGTTGAAGCCAAACAACCTTTTTTCGATGTTTACGATGAAACCTTAAAAGATGATGCAAGAAAGAAAGCCAACAAAAGAGGTGCACGATATTTTGTTACAACCAATTTCAAAAAGTTAATATGGTGGAAAACTCAAGAAGCTAACAATCCTAGCATACCTGAGCCAAAACAAATCGTTGATACATATTACCTCTCAGAGATTGAAAATCTTGATGATATAGAACAGATAAGATACACTGAACCTATAAAAAGGAAACTTGAAGAGTTTCTCACCAAACTCTACGCGATTTATTCTGGTAAAGAACCTGAGCCCAAAAAAGCTATAGATGAGCTTTTAATCTTTACCCTTCACGAGAAGATAAGAGTTCTTTCAACTTATTACAGAAGGATTATTGATGACCAGTGTCATAAGGATACAGTTTTTGCCAAAAAACTAAAAAACTGGTTTTTAGAACAGGGGTGGGGTTTTGCCTGGCAACCGCAGGACTTTGATAAAGCTGCTAGACAAACAGCATACCTTCTTGTCAACAAGATTCTTTTCTATAACCTCCTTCAGACAAAAAGACCAGGTGAACTTGACCCCCTCGAAATACCTGAGGGTCTTACCAAAGGCGCAATGCTTCAGACAACCTTACAGGGTTATTTCAACCAGATTTTGAAAATAGATTATGAAACCATCTATACTGCGGACTTTATAGATACAACTGCTTTCCCTGAGGCAAAAGAGGTTGTAAGGGAAATTAAGGAAATAGTAAACATCTTCAAAAAATATGATTTTTCCACACTTGGTTACGATGTTCTCGGCAGAATCTTTGAGCGTCTTATCCCGCAGGATGAGCGCCACAATTTAGGTCAGTATTTCACCAGCCCCGATGTGGTTGATTTAATCCTCAGGTTCTGTTTACAGCATGAGGATGATAAAATCCTTGACCCAGCTTGTGGAGCTGGAACTTTTCTGGTGAGGGCTTATCAACATAAAAAATTGATGAATCAGAGACTTGGGCATGAAAGAATTCTGAATACTCTCTGGGGTAATGACATTGCCAAATTCCCAGCTACCCTTGCTACGATTAACTTGGCTATTAATGACCTGGGTGTGGATAAAAATTACCCTAATATACTTCAAGAAGATTTTTTTGCCCTTCTTGTGGGAAGGGAAGGTTTTGACCCTGATAAGTGGAGAAAAGCCAGAGCAAAAACTCTTAGACTCGAAGAGCGAGAGGTTACCTATCCTCGATGGTTTGATGCGATAGTTGGCAATCCACCATATACAAGGCAGGAAGAGATAGCAGAAATATCTCCTGAGGATATTGAGTATAAGGAAAAACTTATAAAAAAAGCCCTCTTAGATTTACAAGGCAAAAAAGTAGCCGAAATTGGGAAAAGAGCAGGAATACACGCCTACTTCTTTGCTCACGGAACAAAGTTCTTAAAAGAAGGTGGACATTTCGGTTTTATCGTCTCCAATTCCTGGCTGGATGTGGATTATGGCAAGGGGTTACAGGAGTTTTTCCTGGGGAATTATAAGATCATTGCCATCATCGAATCTAAGGTGGAACGCTGGTTTGAAGCCGCAGACATAAACACCTGTATAGTTATTCTTCAAAAGTATAACGATAAGAAAGAGCGTGACGAAAATATCGTTCGCTTCGTTTATCTTAAAAAGAAACTCCGTGATTTTATACCTCCAGCTCAGGATATGTGGGAAAAACAGGTGGAAAGATTAAATGCCATAGACAAATTAAAAAAGACAATTCTTGCTCATAACAATCTTTATGAGAATGAAGAACTGAGGATATTTCCTAAGAGTCAAAAAGAGTTATGGGAGGAAGGATTTGATCCAGAAGAGGACAAATATACCGGAGCAAAATGGGGGAAATATCTGAGAGCACCGGAGATTTTCTTCAAGATTTTGGAAAAGGGGAAGGGAAAGCTTGTTCCATTGAAAAAAGTTGCTAAAGTGCGCTTTGGAATCAAGACTGGTACCAATGAGTTTTTCTATCTAACGGAGGAGGAGATAAAGAAAAAAGGGATTGAAAAAGAATTCTGGATGCATAAGGGTAAAAGGGGGAATTGGGTGCCGAATTATGTGATAACATCGCCACGAGAGTGTAGGTCTATTGCTGTAAATCCAGAAGGTTTGAAATTTCGTGTTCTGATGATTCACAGTGATAGAAAGAAATTAGAAAATACAAAAGTTTTTAAGTATATTGAAGCAGGAGAAAGGAAAAAATTTAATGTAAGACCGACTTGTGAAAGTAGGGAAAGATGGTATGATTTAGGGTATCAAACACCTCCCGATGGTATCTGGTTTAAAGCTTTCAACGATAGATTCTTAGCCCCTCTTAACATTTGGCAAGCCTTCTCAAGTGATAGGTTTTATGCAATTTATCTTAAAAACAAAGTTTTTAAAAACAGTTTATTTCTCTATCTTAATTCGACATTACCTATCTTAGTCGTTGAACTCTTTGGGAGAGTCAATTTGGGTGAAGGCGCGCTTGATAACATGACTTATGAGGCAGCAGCAATGTTTGTTCTAGATGTTAGTAAGGAACATATCAGTAATGGTAGAAAATTTAGAGAAATATTTAATCGTCCCATAGAGGATGTTTTCAGAGAACTCGGTGCCTCCTTTCCTGAGGAAGTTTCTTTTGACAAGGTCAAGCCTGACCGCAGGGAGCTGGATAAAATTATTATGGGTGAAATCTTGGGCTTAACAGATGAGGAGCAACTGGAAGTTTATCGGGCGGTGGTGGATTTAGTGAAGTCAAGGATTGAGAAAGCGAAGAGTGTGGGGAAAAATAATAAGATAGTAGAGGGGATCAATTTATATGCAATTAAGAAAGTGATTATGGATAATATGCTAAGTGATGGAGATTGATGAGGAAGCTAATTGGAGAAATCTATAGAGAAAAAGTCCTGTCTTTGCCTAAAAGGTCGTTGCGTAAGGTGGAGCTGGAATATTCTCCTGAGAATTTAAGGATAGAGAAAGACCTTTTCGGCTGGAAACTATTCTATACAAGATATGGACGGAAAGCTGAATATTTTTTAGAATGCCGTTCAGAAGAAGAGGCTCGTTTTTTGAAGGTATTTTTTGAGTTAGGGCTAAAGGATATACGCGTTCCCAAAGATGAGGAATATTTGAAAAACATTCTACCAGAGCTTGAGAAAGAAAAGAACAGAACAGATGAAATCCTCAATTCTTATCTCGAAACCATATTGAATCGTCACGCCAGAGAACAGCTTAAACATGAGGTCTATATGGAAGTTCTCGAGAGGGATTCATCTTCAGTTTCTAAGAAATGAAGGATACCAAAATAAAGCTAAATCGTCATATTGCCACTCCTGTGACAACGAAAATCCTATCGTCCTCACAGGAGTGAGAATGTTACATTGATAACTCCAGTGGTAATGATTACTCGTCCTCATCCTAGAAACGGAGACTACGTCTGGCGGAGCCACCGTAGTACAGGTGTGAGGACGCTACCGGGGAAAATATAGTATGGGAAACATTACCCAGATACTTTTCAGTTTATTTTTGATCTTTGCCTCAGCCAAGCTTCTGGGAGAGGTCTTCGAGAGATTCAAGCAATCTGCGGTTATTGGGGAGATCTTAGCCGGGGTTATCCTGGGACCACAGGTTCTAAACCTGATTGGCACCTCGGAGATTTTTCCAGTTTTAGCGGAGATAGGTGTTATAATCCTTCTTTTCACGATAGGGCTTCAAACCAAAACAGAAGAGATAATGAAGGTTGGGACAACCTCTCTTTTAGTGGCGGTTTTGGGTGTTATCTTCCCTTTTATCTTCGGTTATCTTTATACCCTGATCATAGATCATACTACAATTGAAGCGATGTTCATCGGTGCGGCTATGGTGGCTACCAGTGTAGGGATAACTGCCAGGGTTTTTGCGGATTTGGGAATTGTTGAGACCAGAGCTGCCAGAGTTATCTTAGGTGCAGCAGTTATAGATGATGTCATCGGATTGATAGTACTTGCAGTTGTTACCGGCTTGGGAAAAGGGACTTTATCTCTGGTAAAAATAGGTCTGATCATGCTGGAGGCAGTCGGATTTATAATCTTTTTGATAATAGTCGGTAGAAGGTTAATTCATCGTATGGTTCCGAGAGTGGCATCATTCAGGACGAAAGATGCAGTCTTATCCGCAGCTATTATTCTATGTCTTTTCCTCTCCGTAGTCTCCAGTTACATAGATTTAGCAGCAATCGTTGGTGCGTTTTTAGCCGGGATGGTTCTTTCCGAGTTAAACTTAGAGTATAATCTATCCATCAAAACCGAATCTTTGTATAATTTTTTAGTCCCCTTCTTCTTCGTAATCCTGGGTTCCTGGATCGATCTCTCTATTTTCTCTCAGCCTACTCTTTTATGGGCAGCTCTGATAATTACTCTTTTTGCTATTTTAGGGAAGCTTTTAGGGTGTGGACTGGGTGCACTTAATCTGGGTAAAAAAGAGGCTTTAATGGTGGGGTTTGGAATGGTTCCGAGGGGCGAAGTGGGGATGATAATTGCCTCGATCGGTTTGAGTATGAAAGCTATAACCTCGGACCTTTACACGGTGATTATATTTATGGTGATGGCAACCACCTTTATTACCCCTCCGATATTGAGGAGATTGGTAATAAAAGAAAGAGGTGAGACGTAAGACGGGAGACGATAGAAGATAGCGTTGCCTCTTCTAAGGCAACGGATGATTTCAAATTCCCCTCCCTTGATGGGAGGGGTAAGGGGAGGGTGACCCCTCTCCCGCAAGCGCCGATAAAAGCTTGACGGTTCTAAGGGCTACCCCGCCTAGCGGCGGAGGTTACGCTTCTCGTAGAGAGGGGACCTGGAATACAGGAAAGGGACGTTACAGCATCGAATGTGGATAAAATATATGTAAGGTGATCAGGTTTAGTTATGGAAGCAGAAAAAAAACTCAAAATAGCTTTAGGTGCCCTTCTGATTGTGATTCTAATTGGCACTCTGGGATATAGTTTAATAGAAAGATGGAGTATCTTAGATTCGCTTTATATGTCGGTTATAACCATTGCTACTGTAGGGTATAAAGAGGTATGTCCGCTCTCGTTTACCGGCAAGGTCTTCACTATCTTTTATATAATCTTCGGGGTGGGGACCACCCTTTATGCAGTAGGAGCGGGAGCGCAATTGATGTTAGAAGGGCAGATCAGGAATATCTTAGGGAGGAGAAAGATGAGCAAGAAAATAGAGGAGTTAAAAGACCATTACATAATCTGCGGATACGGAAAGGTGGGACAGCAGATCTACAATGAATTATCTTTAAGGCAAATCCTCTGCACGGTGGTGGAAAAAGATTTACAGACAGTGGAGAATGCTATTAAAGACGGGGTTCTGGTAATTCAGGGAGATTCAACCGAGGATTCTGTCTTAGAGGAAGCAGGGATAAAGAGAGCCAGGGGGCTGATCTCAGCAGTAGCATCCGAGGCGGATAACGTTTACATTTCACTTTCGGCCAGAGTACTTAATCCAAAAATATTAATTGTAGCCCGGGCTGAAACAGAGGGGGCTGAAAAAAAGCTTTTAAGGGCTGGTGCAAATAGAGCAATTTCCCCGCATACCTTAGGAGGAAGCAGGATGGCTATGGCGGCTTTGAGACCTCATGTGGTTGATTTTATGTCTGTTGCCACTTCCTCCGAAGGAATGGATATCAGGATAGAGGAGTTAGAGGTAAAGGAGGGAAGCTCTATCTCAAATTCAACTTTGAGGGATTGCGAGATAAGGCAGAAGGTAGGAACGATTGTGTTAGCCATCCATAAAAAGGATGGGAAGATGCTTTCAGCCCCTTCCTCAGATTCTAAAATAGAGCCAGGGGATATTCTGATCGCCATTGGTAAAAGAGATGAATTGGAGAAGTTGGAAAAGCTGGTTAGCAGTTAAACTTGGAGTGCAAAAAATAAACTATGCCAGAGATAAGACAGAATCGAGCTACCAAGGAGTGGGTTATCATAGCCACGGAAAGGGCTAAAAGACCGGATGATTTTAGGCCTGAGGAAGAGAAGAAAATCCTTCCAGCTTTTGATAAGGATTGCCCTTTCTGCCCGGGAAATGAAGATAAAACTCCTTCAGAGATTTTCTCCTACAGAAAGCCAGGAACAAAAAAAGATGGAACCGGCTGGTGGGTCAGGATTACCCCGAATAAATTCCCGGCTCTGACTTCCGAAGTGGAACTTTCCAGGATCACTGAAGGGTTTTTCCGCAGGATGGAAGGTTATGGCAGGCACGAGGTTATAATCGAATCACCGGAGCATAATCTTTCCCTGGGTAATATGAGCTTGAAACAGGTGGAGGAAGTCTGTTTGGTTTACCGGCAAAGATATATCGAGCTTTCTGCCGAGAAGAATATCAAGATAATTATTATCTTCAGAAATCATGGAGAAGCGGCTGGTACCTCCCTTTTACACCCTCATTCACAGTTAATCGCCTTGCCCCTGGTTCCTACCCATATCCGGCATCTTTTAGAGGAGGCGATGAGATATTATGATGACCACGGCGTTTGCGTTTTCTGCGATATGATAAAAGAAGAGTTAGAGTTCAAAAAAAGGGTGATTCTGGAAACAGAATCTTTTGTAGCTTTCCAGCCCTTTGCCTCCAAGGTTCCTTTTGAGACTTGGGTAGTTCCTAAAAAACATAATGCCGGCTTCAGCAATGTATCGACAGATGAAACCAAAGGTTTGGCTTTTGTCCTCAGAGAAATCTTAGGGAGACTCCATTCAAAATTATCTGATCCGGATTACAATTTAGTCCTGCACACTGCACCGATAAAAGATTCGAATGAGGACTATTATCACTGGTATATTCAAATCCTTCCACGTCTCACTACACCGGCTGGATTTGAGTTAGGCTCAGGAGTATATATAAATACCATCCTGCCGGAGGAAACCACGAAATTCATTTCCAGTTAAAAGGAGTTTTATGCCAGCCTCGTAGGTCAGGTGCCCTGAGCACCTGATAGGAATAATATCAGGAGCACAAGGCTACTGACCTACAAAACTGATCTCAGGTTATTCTTATGAAGGTTTTAGTTATCCAGAACTGTAAAACAGAAGGTATTGGATTATATGAAGAGTATTTCAAGGAAAAAGAGATAGATTATTATGTTTTCCCTGCTTACACTGGGATAAGATTTCCCCCGATGAAACAATTCGATGCGTTTATTGTCGCTGGAACTCCGATTTCTGCTTACGAGATTCACAAACATCGTTTCTTAAAGAATGAGTGGAGATATTTGAAAAAGGTCATTAAATTAAATAAACCTTATCTGGGTATCTGTTTTGGAGCTCAATTACTGGCTCGACTGCTTGGGGCAAGAGTGAGAAGAAATCCGGTAATGGAGATTGGAGGATATGAGGTGAAGCTTACCTCCGATGGTGAAAAGAATAGATTTTTCAAAGGATTTCCGAACAGGTTTCCTGTATTCCACTGGCACGGTGATACATTCGACCTACCCAAAAAAGCTGAATTGCTGGTTCAGGGAGTTGACTGTAAAAACCAGGCATTCAGCTATAAGAAAGCAGTTGCTTTACAGTTTCATCTTGAGGTTACTTCCAGAGAAGCCAGTATCTGGGCAGATAAATACAGGAATGAGCTGAAAAGAGTTAATAATACCAAAAAACAAGTGGTCCAAGAAGCTCAAACCAGAGAAAAGAAGATGAAAAAGTTTGCCTTTTTGTTATTGGATAATTTTCTTAAGAGATGATGGTTGGTCTCCAGATTTAGGGATATATCCGAACTGGTTCGGTGACAACCAAATTAGCCGAAATTGACTGGATGCCCAGGAGGAAGTAAAGTGTTAGAAGGTAAATCTAATGATATTGAAAGAATTAGAACTCGATGGAACGAACGCGCGGAAAGCTATGATGAATACTATAAGAATTTCAGGGGTGCGGTTGAGCATTATGTAGAATGGGAGTTACTGAAGAAGTATCTGCCGAAAAACAAAAATGTAAAAATCTTAGATGCGGCTGGAGGAACAGGAAGGATTACACTACCTTTAGCAAAAATGGGATATTCAGTTACTTTATGTGACATATCCCCTAAGATGCTGGAGGTGGCTAAGCAAAAAATGCTCAAAGAAAAGGTGTCGGATAAAGTGACCATCTTAGAATGCAACGTGTATAATATGCCTTTTCCTGATGAGAGCTTTGACTTTGTTCTCTGCTATGGTGGAGGGATAAAGGCTGTAAAAGAGCTGGTAAGGGTTACAAAGAAGAAAGGAAAAATTTCGATGTGCATAGCGAATAGGTGTGGAACTGCGATTAATAAGTTTCGTGAATACCCCGAGCATGCTCTTGCATTGCTAACATCGAAATCGAATTATGACTGCTATGAAGATGAGAAATACAGGGTTTTCAGCGAAAAAGAGGCCAGGGAGCTCCTTGATAAGAAAGGATTCAGGATTGTTGCGATCTATGCCTGCGATATATGGGACTCGCTCTCCATCCCCAAAAGAATTCTTGAGTCTTGCGATTGGGATAAAAACTTCTTCAGGCAGACAACAGAGGTAATATTAAGATTGGCTAAAGAGCCAGCCGTTAGAGGGATTTCAAAGCACTGGGTTCTATATGGGGAGAGAATTTAGAATGGGAAAGCCACATATGACGGCCACATCTCAAAAATTTAGTGAGCCAACATCGCCTAGCAGAGCGTGTCTGGCTCTGTGCCTTCGGCACTCCGTCCAAATCCAGCTGTACGGCTGGATTTCAGATACGCTCGGAACGTTAGGCGAAACAGCAGAGGTGATAAATTATGAGCATCTATGAAAAATTCGCATACTTCTATGTAAAAGGACCATACCCTCAATATACCGAGAGAATGGCAGAATTACTTCACCCTGTGCTTACGCGATTTGGTGCAGAACCACGGACGATTTTAGATCTAGCCTGCGGAGAAGGGACATTCGCTGTGGTAATGGCAAAGAAAGGATTTCAAGTGATGGGTGTTGATCTATCTCCACAGATGCTACAATTTGCCCGAGAACGGGCTGAAAAGGAGAATGTAAATGTAGAGTTTCTCCTTCATGACATGCGATCCCTGCCCTTTGAAGGGAGATTCGATCTTGTGACTTGCTGGTATGATAGTTTGAATTACCTCCTGGAGTTAGAGGATTTGGAAAAGACTTTTGCAGGTGTGTGGCTGACACTGAAGAAAACAGGACTTTTCATTTTTGATATGAACACTATTTACGGGTTGGCTGTTAACTGGCAACGGTATCCCTGCAATGTTCAACAAGATACTCCCCAGTTGTTTGAGCTCCACCGTTCAAGCTATGACTTTGAGAAAAATATAGTTACTCTAAGAATTGCGGGATTTGTGAAGGAAGAGAGGGGATGGACCCGGATGGACGAAGAACATAAGGAGCGTGGATATTCCCTGGAGGAGATAAAACAATGTTTAAAGAAATCCGGCTTGAAGGAACTCGCATGCTGGGGGAGTTTGCAAGAAATGAGCGAACCTCAGCCAAACAACGGGCGCGTATGGTTCGTGACGCAGAAATAGATGTAATTCTGCCGCATCGTCTAACACAGCATATACCCTTCGGGCTTACGCCCGTGCCCTTTGGGACATTGCTCCCTTCGGCCGCAACGTCGTATATCCCGGGAACATTGCACTGAGTAACAAAAAGGAGGTAGCAAGATGAGTGAAGAAAAGAAAATTCTGCTTAAGAAGATACGAAAATGGTTGATTTTGTTTATATTTATTGCTTTCATTGGAACAACCTCAAGGATTCTATCGGGACAATCTGATACAGGAGGTAGCAAATTGACTGAAGATGAAAAGTTTACAGAACAAGAATGTCACAAGAAGTTCGCAGTTAGCTTGAATAACCTGGTCTGGAGCTTATTGGGGAAAAAGGATAGAACCGGACAGGAAAATGAGACAATGATTCATGCGGCCCATGCTTCCTGTTTTCACTGGGGCAAGGTTGGAACCGCGGTGAATTTACAAAGAGGCGAATGGCTGATTTCTCACGTATATGCAGTTCTAAACAGGGCTGAACCAGCACTCTATCACGCTGAGAAATGTATAGAGATCACCCAAGAGAATAATCTGGTTGACTTTGATTTTGCCTATGCTTACGAGGCGATGGCAAGAGCGTATGCTGTTGCCGGGGAAAAATCCGAGTGCGGCAAATACATTAAGTTAGCCAAAGAGGCCGGGGAGAAAATAAAAGCCAAGGAGGACCGGGACATTTTCTTAAATGATTTTGAAACGGGTCCCTGGTATGATATGAAGTAGGGTCTGTTACTTCGCAAAACAAAGGCTTTGCCCCTCCGTTACATTTTACCCAAACCGCCTGAACTCTTCGCAAAACCCGGGGAGGTTGGGCAAAACGATACCTTCCGAGAGGAGGTGGAATGCTGAACAACCTGATTGACAAACTGCTCAAATCAGATGAGCCATCGATCCGATTCAAAATTCTGGTGAATGTTCTCGGCAAAGAATTAGAATCCACTGAAATCAAAAAACTGCAACAGGAGATAAAATCTTCTCCCCGGGTGAGAGCGCTTTTATCGGAAAGAGGCAGGAATGGGAAAATACCGTTTCACCCTTATCGCAAATGGTATGGTGCTCATTGGATTCTGGCAACTCTGGCAGATATCGGCTATCCTGCTGGTGACAAATCACTCATCCCCTTAAGGGAACAGGTCTATGACTGGCTCTTTTCAAAGGATGAGGAGAAAAACATAAAAACCATACGCGGCCGGGTGAGAAGATGCGCCTCACTCGAAGGAAATGCGCTTCACTACCTGCTCTCGCTCGATCTGGCAGATACTAAAATTGAGCGGCTGGTGGAGCGCTTGGTTAGGTGGCAGTGGTCCGATGGCGGATGGAATTGCGACAAGAACCCGAAAGCCGTAAATTCGTCTTTCATGGAAAGCCTTATTCCTCTTCGAGCACTGGCTCTTTATGGAAAGCTAACCGGTTGCCGGGATGCTAAAAGGGCGGCAAGGAATGCTGCTGAGATTTTCCTCAAAAGAAAAATGTTTAAAATTAAGCCGAGAAGAAGATGGAGCAAAGAGGACTTCCTAAAGCTTCATTATCCCTGTTACTGGCATTATGATATCCTGTTTGGTCTGAAGGTTATGGCAGAGTCAGGTTTTATCGGCGATGAACGGTGCGGTGATGCTCTGGAGTTACTGGAATCAAAATGGCTGCCCGACGGTGGGTTTCCAGCGGAGGAGAAATATTATCAAGTTATGCAAAAAGGTAAAATAACGAGCGGGCGCTCGTTGGTCGACTGGGGAGGAACAAGCAAGACCTGTATGAATGAATTCGTAACGGCAGATGCTTTATACGTATTTAAGAAATCAGGACGATTGATATGATACGGAGATTGTCGTTAGCTCCCCGCGAGAGGAGGGAGGAGAAGATCCCCTCTCCCCTTGTGGGAGAGGGTTAGGGAGAGGGGAAAATAAAAATGATATCACCCTCCCTTAGTCCCTCCCATCAAGGGAAGGAGAGAACTTTTAGGTTCACACATAGGCGATCCGCCTTTGGCAAATCAGCCCATCCAAAAAATGGAGGATTTATGGAAACCAAAATCTATAAGTTGAAAGTTCCTGAAGGAATAAATGTTATCTTAGGGCAGACGCATTTCATTAAAACGGCTGAGGATTTGTATGAAGTTTTAGTAAGCTCTGTCCCGCAGATAAAATTCGGGCTTGCCTTCTGTGAGGCTTCGGGTCCCTGTCTGGTTCGCTCTGAAGGCAATGATGAGGAACTAAAAAAACTGGCTGAAACTTCTGCTTTTGAGATCGGAGCAGGTCACAGTTTTATCATCTATCTCAAAAACGTCTTTCCTATAAATATTTTGAATGCGGTGAAGAACTGTCCTGAGGTCTGCAATATATTCTGCGCTACTGCCAACCCGGTGGAAGTCATAATTGCAGAGACTGAGCTGGGAAGAGGTGTTTTAGGTGTGATAGATGGCTTTAAGCCTAAGGGGATTGAAAAGGAAGAGGATAAAAAACACAGAAAGGAGTTCCTGCGTAAGATCGGCTACAAGTTATGATCGAATATAAAAACGGAATACATATCCAGGATACCCTTTTCTGGCTGGATGCCCGGAAGAAAACCGATTTCTCCTTTATCTCCCACGCCCATATTGACCACATTGCCCGGCATAAGGAGATTCTGGCAACGGCGGAGACTAAGGCTTTATATGAGCATCGCCTGGGTAAGATTAAAGCTATTACTTTGGGGTATCATATCCCTAAAAGAGTTAAAGGGGTTAAAGTTGAGCTTTTTCCATCCGGGCATATACTCGGCTCTGCCCAGATTCTGCTTGATTTAGCCGGGACAAAGATAATCTATACGGGTGATTTTAAATTAAGAAAATCTTTGACTGCTAAAAGAGGAGAGATCAAGAAATGTGATATCCTGATTATGGAATCAACCTTTGGACTTCCAAAGTATATCTTCCCACCAGTTGAGGAGATTTATAAGAAGATTATAGACTTTGTGGAAAAAACTTTAAATCAGAAAAAAGTACCGGTGATATTAGCTTATTCTCTGGGCAAAGCTCAGGAAGCAATAAAGCTCTTAGGGGATAAAGGTTTTAAATTAAGTTTGCAGGGAGCGGTTTTCAATCTGGTCGAAATATACGAGGAGTTCGGGGTGAAGTTTAAAAATTACGAAAAATATGAATCTGAAAACCTTAAAGATAAAGTCCTGATTACCCCTCCTCACACCCGGAAATTCAAAATGGTGCAAGAGATACCCCAAAAAAAGATTGCTTTTTTAACGGGCTGGGGAATAGATAATGGAGCCAAATATTCCTATGGTGTGGACGAGGTTTTTCCTTTATCCGACCATGCGGATTTTAAAGAGCTTCTGGAATATGCAAAAGAATCCAACCCTCAGAAAATCTATGTAGTTCACGGTTTTAAGGAATTTGTGGAACATTTAAAAAAATTGGGCTTTGATGCGGAAGAATTAAATGAGGGGACAAAATTCGACAGAAAGTTGAGTAAGGAGATTTTGTTGAATTATGATTTGTTTAGATAAAATTAAATAGCAAAAAGGTATCAGGAGGTAACTCCTGATACCACAATTAAAATTCTATATGCCTGTCGTTCACTTCTGGAGGACTAACCCGATGTAAAAAGTAAAGCTAAAAGCTTTACACTCCAGGTCATTTAATTAGTGGACAGCACAATGTCCTGTCCCTACAATTTTTTCCAGAGACTACCTACTCTTTCTTTTTGAGTTCGTATTCACCAGAAGGATCGATCTGTTTTAAGGCTTTGACTTGGTTATTTTCCACCATGAATACGAAGGTGTAGTCAGCGAATTGTTTTATCCGGAAGGTGTGGGTTTTGACGGGTACCAATTCGTACACTGGTTGGCCCGGCACAGACAGGTAGAGACTGTTGTCAGTTTTTAGTATGACTTCAATGGTCGTGCCTGCAATTTCGTATTTTCCAGCATATTGTTTCAGGATATCGGGGTCGGTGAGAGAAGCATCTGTCTTCCGGACAAAGGTTGCTTCGGATTCGTCCAGAGAAAATACCACCCGGTCGATATCACCCTGGGGATTGGTGTAGAAGTTTAGCGACCATAACCCGTATTGCTCATCGTTCGGGGTATCGAACCGGTCGTAGTGATAATGATTGAGAGGAAGCTTTATCTTGTGGAAATCAAATTGCAGAGCAGTATCTTCCTTAGAGATGGTCAGAATTCCATAGGCTGGATGTTCATATTGACCAGCATAATCTGAGAGCGGGTGGGATGGTTTAGTATTAGCAATACGATCCTGTCCAGCCTTTTGTCTCCCTTCTTTACCAGCCTGTTTACCTTTGATACGGTCCTCCAATCGCCTTTCATTCCAGGGTGTCTGTTTCAACCCAAGAAGTCGCTCATAGATATTGTAGGAAATAACGTTGTATAAAGGAGCACCGTGATCTCCGATGACGAAGACGATAACCCCGATACTGTCATAGGGCATACAGGAGATCTGGGAATGGAAACCATCGATGTCTCCTCCGTGATAAGTTAAATAATGACCTCTGTAGGAGGCAAACCATCTGCCCATACCATAAACCGAATTCAGCAGCTCTTCATAACCCTTGTTTTCCAGATTGGTATTGGGTAGTGCAATGGATGGCTCCAGGGTTGCTTTAACCACGTTCTCCGGGATAACCTGTTTCCTTTCATATTTTCCGCCATTCATCAAGGCTATTAACCAATGTGACATATCCTGAATGCTTGAAATGATGGAACCGGCTGGACCCATTCCCTGAACATCTTCATAGTATGGAATTCTATAAAGCAAAGTAGTATCTCTTTTCTCATTATAGGGAACTGCAAAGTCGGGTTGTTTGGTCATTTCCTCTATGGAGAAAAGGGTACTTTTCATATCCAATGGTTTGAAGATCCGCTCACGCACGAAATCTTCCCAGGTTTTTTGGGTCAGATACTCGATGATATACCCTGAGGCGGCATACATCATATTGTTGTATAAAAAACCCTGTCTGAGGGGTTGGCTTGGCTCAAGATATTTCAGACGGTCGAATAACTCCTTGCGCGTAAAGTTCGATTTATACCAGATCATATCATGACGGGAAATCCCGGTGCGGTGGGATAACATATCGCGGATAGTGACAGTGTTGTTTAATTCGTCATTATAAAACTCTATGATCGGCACATACTGGCGAACAGGTTTATCCCAATCTAATTTCTTCTCCTCGACGAGCAGCCCGATGGCTGATGATGTAAATAATTTTGTATTTGAAGCAATCTGGAATAAGGTATTAGGTGTAATCGGTAGTTTTTTCTCATAGTCCCGGTATCCATACCCCTTGGCGAAAACTAACTGGTCTTTGACAACTACCCCAACTCCAACACCAGGAGTGTTCCAATCCTTAAGCACTTTTTCCATATACTGGTCAAAACCTTTTAGCTTTTTTTGAACATCCCGGGTTTGAGCGAAAACTGTAAATGGAAGTTGAAAACATAGAAATATGAGAATTATTATGCTCAACTTAGTTTTGATAAATGAACGCATATTACCTCTCTCTGGTAAAGGCGTGATTTTCATTGTGTCCTCCTGTTCTTAGATTATTTAACTTACTAAACTAAATTACCGTATTCGAATTTCTGAGTTATGACGTTCTTCTTTCAATTTGACGTGATAAAATCCAAAAGGTTTCATTATTCTTTTCCTGCAGATTTATAAATCGGACTGTAATCTAACTCTTGGAAAATATTTAGCAAGGAATTTTTGCGGGGGGAAATGATATCGCCCTCCCTCTATCCCTCCCATTCCTACGGATCCGTTTAGGACAAGGGAGGGAAAATATAAGGACAGAACATTGTTCTGTCCCTACAAAAATCGGTGGTTCCACCTCCTACTCCAGGCTAATTCACTCTGTAATCCGAAAAAAACATAAGGGCTGGGAGAGCCTGAGGATTCCCAGCCCTTCAGGAGGGGGGCTGTTGGGTTGAAGAATTTATCTTTTTAGCTATGGTGAGCCGTAATTTTTCACCATAAACAAAATACTCTGCAAGGCACCGCTGACATTGGATAATATTTTGGAATATCTTTTCAAAAGCTCACTATACTGCCAGCGGATGCTGAACGCCTTTTCCGGGAACTCGAAAAGGTCTAAAAGGGTTTTTTTATAAATCTCATCTAAATATTTTAAAACGAAATAGGGATAATCCGGGACATTAGGATCCTGCACTTCTCCTCTGGATAATCTTTCTTTGTACATCTCAACTTTCTCTAAGATAACTGTACCAAAGCACCAGGGAGACATTATC
Source organism: uncultured candidate division Zixibacteria bacterium (assembly GCA_963713865.1). Classification (GTDB taxonomy): domain Bacteria; phylum Zixibacteria; class MSB-5A5; order MSB-5A5; family RBG-16-43-9; genus CAZMZF01. The sequence goes on from OY970208.1 coordinate 735,501, forward strand.
ACCTCTAAATCAGAAGAATCAGCATAATAGGTGTAGATATATTTCAGCACCTGATCAGCCAAAAGCCTTTTAGCTCGATAATAGGAAAGGCTCTCGATTTTTTTAGGGTCACACTGGCTGATCTTTTTATCTATCTCCTTTTTCTCCTCCAGGCATCTGGCTTCTACCCTTTCTAAAAACTGGTAAAAATCCTCAAAATAAACCTTTACATTCTCATTCAGGGTTAAAATGTAAGACCCTCCCTCATCCCTCTTTATCCTAGGCTCCTTAAGTGAAGAAACCCTTTCTTTTGGAAAACCTCTTTTTAAACCAGCTTTTAGCATCGATTCCCCTTTCCCAAAAGTCATAAAACCTGAGAAACAAACACACTAAATACAAAAGCAAAACCTATGCCGTTAGGACTGGTAACCCCTTGAAGTATAAGCTATTATTGAGGTTGACCTTGTATTTATGGGAGAATTCCTATAATAAGTTTCAACCTTATATTATGCAACCACATTCATATTTGGTGCAAAAAGTATTCTTTATTCTTAGTTTGATTTCAAGGGAAATTATCAGGAGAATAAATAGTGTAACGAAAGCTGGACAGTTATAAATTTTCTCTAACTTTTTTATGATCTTAGAGTTAATTTAATTTTTCTAAAAATTAGAGAAGAAAAATGTTTAAAAACTGAACAATCAAGACAACCCACTAATAAAACTTTTATGGTTAAGTTCAGAAAAACATACGAGTTATCAAATTGGCAAATCAGTTGCTTATATTTATATATTATTAATACTCATTAAAAAAATTTTAATGAGGGAGGATGGATAAATGAAAAAAGTTTTAGTCGTATTATTCTTTTGGGGAATCTTAGGTCAAACTTCTTACTCTCAGGCTACACTTTTTGATGGGTGGATGTCTTTCTCCTGTAATTATCTGAGTGATAATATCTATGAATACAGTTACAAGTGGGGTGCTAGCACAACCCTGAACCAAGAGGAGATTGATAATCTCTTTCCGTATGAAACAGGTCCATGTATGAACGATGGGTTATATAGAAGAGCAATTACTGGAATAGGCACAGATTTTGGATTTGCCCTTTGGTGGACCAATACGGTTGATGTACTTTATATCTCTTCAATTTTAGATGATGAACCTGAAATAGAAAATAGAACAGATATAGGTTCTGTTTTTTATGGCTGGGGAGATAGAGCTGCCTGGAATCAGAACAGGGAACTTACCTTTAGAACAAGGAGAAATACCGGGAGACAACAGATACTGGTTAATATAGATTATTATGCTTCATACAACTTAATATCTGGAGTGGATAGGCCTGGCTTTTGCCTTACTGCAGGAACCCCTCTACAACTTACTGGAAGTTTCGAGCCTGCACCTGAGCCAGGAACTCTTCTTTTATTAGGCTCAGGTCTATTAGGTTTGGCTGGGTTTGCAAGGTTTAGATCGAAAAAGAAAAGTTAAAAATAGAACAAAAAGCGTAGGTCAGCCATATCCCGCCAAGAGCGGCTGGTTGACAGTCTATTTAATAATTTAACTTATTAGCTAAGCAGGCCCTGCTATGCCTGAGCTACTTAAAGAATTTCTCTTTTACTGGGAAAAGGCCAAATCCTCCGCCGGTGTGCAAGAATATAACATCTTTATTTTTAAAGAACTCGCCTTTCTTTAGCATATCCAAAAAGCCAAACATCGCTTTACCAGTATAGACCGGGTCGAGAAGCATTCCAGTCTGGGAAATAAAAGCTTTAATAAATTCCAGTTCCTCTTTTGTATTCAGGGCATATCCTTTTCCCACATAACCCTCAATTATCTTAATCTCTTTTTCTGAGAATTTTATCTTCAACCGGTATTGTGAAATGGTTTTTTCCAAAAGCGAATAAATCTTCTCAGCAGGATATGACGGGAGAAAACGAACATTTATACCTACAACCTCTGTTTTCCATCCAGAAAGTTTTGCACCCAGGAAAAGCCCGCCATAGGTCCCGGCAGAGCTTAAAGCAGTAAAAATCCTGCTTATTTTCAGATTAAATTTATCTATTTGTTTTTTCATCTCGAAAGATGCTCTGATATAACCCCAGACCCCAAGTGGACTTGAGCCACCCTCAGGTATGATATAAGGATTTTTACCCTGAGATTTTAATTCTTCTGAAATCTCTTCCATTGTCCTATCCACATTACCATATTCACTAGAGGGAATAAATCTTATCTCCGTTTTACAAAGTTTATCTAAAAGGAGATTTCCATCAATCTGAGGAGTTTCGTCCCCAAAAAGAATCAGGATTGATTTTAATCCCAGGCGAGCAGAAACCAATGCAACAGCTCTGGCATGATTAGATTGAAAACCTCCACAGGTGATTAAAGTATCTGCTTTTCTCTTCAGAGCATCATAAGCTAAGAATTCCAGTTTTCTCACTTTGTTACCCGAAAGACCGAACCCGGTCAGATCATCCCTTTTTATGAATATCTTGTATTCTGAAGGAATAAGCGGAATATCTTTGAGTTTTTCCAGAGGAGTAGGAATATTTGCCAGATTCAAAGATTTAGGAAAAGATTGTTTCATATTAATTTTAAATTAGTTAATCTTGACTTGGAAAACAAGAAAATTCCATTAATGAGTTTCTTTAGGGGTGGGGTCACCCCGTCCCTACAATTTTGCGATCCTGTCCTACGGTGCCTACGGCAGATGTAGTCGCCGTTATTAGGAAAAGGATCGCACTACGAAATAAAACCTCTTTACAAATTTAGGGCTTGGTTTTAAATTGGTTTTGGATTATTCCCCGCCTTTGAGGGCAAGGCGGGAATACCTGGTGGTAGAACAGACATTCGTGTCTGTTCAGTCAGAGAGCAAAGCATGACCTACGGAGGCGTAGCCACGTAGCCACAGGAATATCTGACCTACTAAATGGGTAAACCCAGGTTGCCCTCAACTTGGGTCCATATCCAAGTATATAGATGAGACGTATTTTAGGAATAGATTTCGGTGAAAGAAGGATCGGGTTGGCATTATCTGACCCTCTGGGTATAATCGCCCAGCCCTTTTTGACCTTTGATACCCAGAAAGATGGAGACATCTTCAAGAAAATAGAAGAGCTAATCGAAGAGAAAGGCATAGAAGAGATAGTCCTGGGGATGCCCAGAAATATGGACGGTACCATTGGAGAGAAAGGGAAAGTAGTTCAGGAGTTCTCACAGATGCTTTCCAACAGAGTGCAAATACCAATTATTTTTCGCGACGAGAGGTTAAGCTCCGTTGAATCCTTAAGGATTTTGAGGGATGCAGGGGCAAAACTGCACAAATATAAAAAATCCGTGGATAAACTCTCCGCCGCCTTGATCCTTCAGGGCTATCTGGACAGCTCAAAGCGAAAGGAAGATGAAAAATCAGAGTTTTAAAAGCTCACTTTACCAGTGGACAATCTTCATTCTTTCTACTGTTCTTATTTTCCTCTCTTCAATTCTACTTTTCGTATCAGCTTTGATAATCAACCTGTTTTTACTGGTGAAAAAAATGACCTATCATTTCAGAAAGAAAACTCTGGTTAAAACTCTTTTATCTTCCTGCATAATCTTACTTTTAATCGTTTTATATATCTTCTTTTATCCTTTGAGCTGGAAAGTTGAGAAAGACAGTTTCTTTATAGTAGTGGAAAAAGGCGATAATCTGCCAATTATCTCACAGAAACTGAAAAATTCAGGTTTGGGATTTAACTCTCCAATTCTCTTTATCTCCTCCAAACTACTGGGCATCGACCGGAAGATCCTCCCTGGAAGGTATGATTTTCAAAAAGGTGTAACCCTTTCTAATCTCTTAAGAAAATTCTACAAAAACGAAACCTCTTCCATCGACGTTACCATCCCTGAAGGTTATAATCTCTATCAGATAGCCGGGCTTTTAAAAAAAGAGATAGGGCTGGACTCTGTCCTTTTTGTAAAGACCTCCCTGAATACCAGTTTGATTCACAGCTTGGGATTGGGCACTAAGAGTTTTGAGGGTTATCTTTTTCCCAATACCTACAGGCTTTTCTGGAAAATGGAACCGGAGAAAATCATCGAAATTATGGTGCAGGAGTTCAAGAAAATTATTGATGTTACAATCCCTATGCAATTAAAGAGCCTAAATCTGGACCTTTCAAAAATAGTAACTTTAGCCTCCCTGGTGGAATCTGAAGCTAAAGTAGACAACGAGAGACCTTTGATCTCTGCGGTTTATCATAACCGCTTGAAGATGGGGATGCCTTTACAGTGCGACCCTACGGTTATCTATGCACTGGGCGGGCTGAATCGACCCTTGACCCACGAGGATTTAGAAGTTGATTCACCGTATAACACCTATAGATATCCCGGACTTCCTCCAGGACCTATTAGTAACCCTGGAAAAGCCTCCATTCTGGCAGCCTTATTTCCGGCTAAGGTGAATTATCTTTATTTTGTGGCAAAAGGTGACGGCTCTCATATCTTCTCTGTTAGTTTAGAGGAACATAATCAAGCTATTACTAAAATAAAAAGGGGAAATAAAAGTTAGAAATGAAAGTTATCAGACAGAAGTTCAACTCCTACCCAAGAGGTAGAAGAAAAAAGTTTGCTTGTTATTAGTCTCCTGACTAAAGACCTTTTCCTCGTTAGAGAAGACACCAATGAAGAGCAAGAGTTCTATCAGAAGTAACTGGTGGAACAGGCATCTTGCCTGTTCCTTACAATTTCTATGCGTACCGGAATAGCCTATCTCCCTTTACACTACGGCAAGGCACCGGCCTGGCTTTTCCAGAGGATGAAAAAGCTTGCCCGGGAGATAACCATAATCATCGTCTCAGATTTTGGAGCAGAAGAGTTTTTAAAAAGGGTATCAGACCCTTTCTGGTTTCAGTCCTTTGGCTGTGTCTTAGGTTTTGACTGGCATTCCTCCGGGGTTACTACAACCGTGGGTGGAGCTTTGAAAGAGGGGCTAAAAGGATTAGAAAAAGAGTTAGGTTTGGTTGTCGCAGGAGGTAAAGGTGGAACCTCAAGGAAGACTCCTTCTGAAATAGAAAGTTTCGGAGAGATTCTATCTTTGCCACAGGAAAAAATTAAGAATCTGGTATATGCTTCCAGGATGAGCGCTAAAGTCGATACCTCTGCCCTGCAGGATGGTTTTCAGCTTTATCATCACAATTTTATCTTCACCCGTAGGGGAGACTGGGCAGTATTCCAGCAGGGGATGAACCTGGATTTAAGAGCGGCAAGAAGATATCACTGGCTTTCATCAAGCTTGGAGGATTTTGTAGAAGAACCACATACTGCTATTTGTACTGAGAAAAGATCAACTACCCTGGACTTAACCGCTAAAGTAAGTAAAACCACCAGAGAGATGAATGTGGAATTAATTAAAGAAAATTTCCCAACTCTATTGAGAGACCTGAAAAAATTGGATACATTAATTTTGCCAAAGTCCCATCCAATTTATCCGGTGAACTTTGATGTTAAAAGATTAGACAAAATTTTAAGAAGCATCAATGATAGAAAACCAGGGGATTTTGAAAGGATGTTAGGTTTATCCGGAGTAGGTCCAAAAACCATATTAGCTTTAAGCTTAATCTCCGAGCTAATCTATGGCACCAAGCCTTCCTGGAAAGACCCGGCCCGATACTCTTTTGCCCACGGAGGAAAAGACGGCTATCCCTATCCGGTGCAGAAAGAGACCTACGACCAGTCGATTGAGATTTTACGCCAAGCCATAAAAAAAGCAAAAATCGAGAGGTCTGAAAAAATAAAAGCTTTAAAGATATTAAGACCGTAGCGTTGCCACTCCTGTGGCAACGAATGGACGTCCTCATAGGAATGAGGACGCTACAGTTTTTTGGAGTACATTATCCGTGATGATGCTGTGCATCCTTTGGATGCATTCAGTAAAAATCCTACGGGCGCTACTAAGACCTCGGTATCCCACTTTGCCCTCAAGGTGGGATTTTTCTCTGTGGAGACGCATGCAATGCGTCTCTACTTCAATAACACTAATTTCTTTGCCTCAGAAAAATCTCCAATTTTTATCTGATAAAAATAAATTCCTGAAGCAACCTCTTTTCCTGAATTATCCTTCCCATCCCAGAGAACAGACTTATAACCTGCAGATAAATTTTCGGAAACTAAAGTCCTCACTTTTCTACCCAAGATATCATAAATCTCTAAGCTGACAAAACCTGAATTCACCAGAGCAAATTCTATCTTGGTGCTCTGATTAAAAGGATTTGGGTAATTCTGAGACAAGGAAAACTGTTTGGGCAATTGGTTAATTTCCTCTTCATCTTCTACGTTGACAATAATGGTCCGATTAAAAAGAATGGATACATTGTCGCTCCAATCATTTGCCACTGCCAGGTCTAAATCTTTATCCCCGTCTAAATCCGCACAAAAAATAGAAGAAGGAATAGATCCTGCACCATAATCCACCCTGGTCTGAAAAGTCCCATCCCCGTTGTTCTTTAAGATGGAAACATTGTTGCTACCACCATTTGCGACCGCCAGGTCCAAATCTGCATCCCCATCTAAATCCGCACAAAAAACTGAAGTAGGACTATCTCCTGCACCGTAATCGACCTTGGTCTGAAAAGTCCCATCCCCGTTGTTCTTTAGGATGGAAACATTGTCGCTACCACCATTTGCGACCGCCAGGTCCAAATCTGCATCCCCATCTAAATCCGCACAAAAAACAGAAGTAGGATAAGTTCCTGCACCATAATCCACCTTGGTCTGAAAAGTCCCATCCCCGTTGTTCTTTAAGATGGAGACATTGTCGCTACCATAATTTGCCACTGCTAAGTCTAAATCTGCATTCCCATCTAAATCCGCACAAAAAACAGAAAAAGGACCATCTCCTGCACCATAATCCATCTTAGTCTGAAAAGTCCCATCCCCGTTGTTCTTTAGGATGGAAACATTGTCGCTAAGCCAATTTGCCACTGCTAGGTCTAAATCTGTATTCCCATCTAAATCCGCACAAAAAACAGAAGAAGGACTAGATCCTGCACCATAATCTACCTTAGCCTGAAAAGTCCCATCCCCGTTGTTCTTTAAGACGGAAACATTGTCGCTACCACTATTTGCCACTGCTAAATCTAAATCTGTATCCCCATCTAAATCCGCACAAAAAACAGAAGTAGGATAAGCTCCTGCACCATAATCCATCTTAGTCTGAAAGGTCCCATCCCCGTTATTCTTTAAGATGGATACATTGTCGCTCCAGCCATTTGCCACTGCTAGGTCTAAATCTGTATCCCCGTCTAAATCCGCACAAAAAACAGACCAAGGAACATTTCCTGCACCATATTCCACATTAGTCTGAAAAGTCCCATCCCCGTTGTTCTTTAGGATGGACACATTGTTGCTACCACCATTTGCGACCGCCAGGTCTAAATCTGCATCCCCATCTAAATCCGCACAAAAAACTGAAGTAGGACTATCTCCTCCACCGTAATCGACCTTGGTCTGAAAAGTCCCATCCCCGTTGTTCTTTAAGATGGAAACATTGTCGCCGTCCTGATTTGCCACTGCTAAGTCTAAATCTGTATCCCCGTCTAAATCCGCACAAAAAACAGAACGAGGACTATCTCCTGCACCATAATCCACCTTAGTCTGAAAAGTCCCATCCCCGTTGTTCTTTAAGATGGAAACATTGTTGCTACCACTATTTGCCACTGCTAAGTCTAAATCTGTATCTCCATCTAAATCCGCACAAAAAACAGAAATAGGATACAATCCTGCACCATAGTTGACCGCACTCTGAAAAGTCCCATCCCCGTTGTTCTTTAAGATGGAAACATTGTTGCTTCCATAATTTACCACTGCCAAGTCTAAATCTGTATCCCCATCTAAATCCGCACAAAAAATAGAAAAAGGTAATTGTCCTGCACCATAATCTACTTTAACCTGAAAAGTCCCATCCCCGTTGTTCTTTAAGATGGAAACATTGTCGCCGTCCTGATTTGCCACTGCCAGGTCTAAATCTGTATCCCCATCTAAATCCGCACAAAAAATAGAAGCAGGATAAACTCCTGCACCATAGTTGACCGCACTCTGAAAAGTCCCGTCCCCGTTGTTCTTTAAGATGGAGATATTGTTGCTTCCATAATTTGCCACTGCTAAATCTAAATCAGCATCCCCATCTAAATCCGCACAAAAAACAGAATAAGGATTATATCCTGCAACATAATCCACCTTAGCCTGAAAAGTCCCATCACCATTGTTCTTTAAGATGGAAACATTGTCGCTACCCCCATTTGCCACAGCTAAGTCCAGATCGCCATCCCCATCTAAATCCGCACAAAAAACAGAACGAGGATCCAATCCTGCGTCATAGTCTATCCTTGTATCAAAAAGCGGTTCAAAAGCTTGTGCGAAATGTGGGAAAGTAAATAAGAATAAAAAAAGGGCTGTGAAAAACTTGCCTTTTGAAGACATCTCTGCCTCCTTTCTGGGATACATGTGTGTAACAATATATTCATAACTCAAAAATGAAAAAAGTCAATATAAATATTCTAAAAAATATGGAGTGCATCATCCGTAGGATGCTTTAAAATCACCTCTCCCCTCTACGAGCCGTAAAGCTATAATCGGTTTGTGAGAGAGGGCTTCGGTGGGAGCTCAGCCGAACAGTTATGGTGAGGGGGAATAGAAATAGTATCACCCTCCCCCTACCCCCTCCCATTAAGGGAGGGGTAATAAGCATTAACACGGTCAATGCACTCCATAAAAGACGTCCGGGATAAACCCGGACGCTACATTCTGTAGCCCCACCTTGCCCACAAGGTAGGATTCGACATCCGTCATGATTTTTTATCATTTACAGAGCGGAGGTCCAGATTTAAAAAGGTAATTGATAAGATAGACTATATCCGAAAGAGAGGTCTTGCCATCACAATTGGTATTTCCAGCCTGGCTCGGAACAGGAGCAGGGCCGAATTTGAAAAGATAATTTATCAGATATACCACATCCGCAAGACTTGCCGAGCCATCACCATTTACATCCCCTGCGATGTAAGCGGGGATGTTACTTAGGTTAAGCAAAATGGAAACGTTATCGCTATTAAAATTTGCCACTGCTAAATCCAGGTCCAGATCGCCGTCCAGGTCCGCACTGAAAACAGATTGAGGATCATCTCCTACAGGGTAGTTAGTTTTAGACTGAAAAGTCGCATTCCCGTTGTTTTTTAAAACGGAGATATTGTCTTCACCAATATTCGTTACTGCTAAGTCTAAATCTGAATCTCCATCTAAATTCGCACAAAAAACAGAAGTGGGGCCATCTCCTGCCAAATAATCGACTTTAGCTTGAAATGTCCCATCTCCGTTATTCTTTAAGATGGAAATACTATCGCTGCCAAAATTTGCCACAGCCAAGTCTAAATCTTTATCCCCGTCTAAATCTGCACAAAAAACAGAAGCTGGATAATCTCCTGCACCGTAATCAATTTTAGTCTCGAACGTCCCATCCCCATTATTTTTTAATATAGAAACATTGTCGTTTAGATAATTTGCCACAGCTAAATCATAATCCAAATCACCATCTAAATCTGCACCAAAAACAGACTGGGGACCATCTCCTGCTGCATAGTCAACTTTAGGTTGAAATGTTCCATCACCGTTATTCTTTAAAATGGAAACGTTGTCAGTAGCAAAATTTGCCACGGCTAAATCTAAATCCAGGTCCCCATCTAAATCTGCACAAAAAACAGAAGCGGGGTAATCCCCTGCACCATAGTTAACTTTAGTCTGAAATGTTCCATCTCCGTTATTTTTTAAGATGGAAACGTTATTGCTTAAATAATTTGCTACTGCAATGTCCAAATCTGTATCCCCGTCTAAGTCTGCACAGGAAATGGAAACAGGATAATTCCCGGTTCCATAGTTGACTGCAGTTTGAAAAGTCCCGTCCCCGTTGTTCTTAAGGATGGAGATATTATTGCTGTAAAAATTAGCCACAGCTAAGTCCAGATCTTTGTCCCCATCCAAGTCGGCACTAAAAACAGAAATCGGACCATCTCCTGCTGTATAGTTTACCGGCAGGGTAAAGTAAGCGAAGTTAGCCTTATAAAGTGCCAGAGCATAATCAGAATTTGCCTTAAGCAGGTTCTCGCTTTGCCCGGCTACTACCCCAAAAACCACTCTGATAGAATCACCAACCAGCAAATCAAAAGGACCGGTCCCCTGGCAGAATCTTTTGTCCTGAGGGGAAGTATCATGGTCGAAAGGTCCACCCGGACGGGGTGATCCGGAAGTGGTCAGCCCTGCCATCAGATTGTATCTTTCCACGTCATTGGCTGGATCAGTATCTATAGTGAACAAAGTCAAAGAGGTCAAACCCAAAGGACTACCGGATGTATCTTTTGGGCTTTCCAAAAATCTGAAACCCATCATTCCCGGTACACCGCTGATGTCCTGGTCATATAGAAGATTATAATTATAAACCCAGCAAAAGTCTCGAGTGGAATCAAACCCGATCATATCATCCGTTGCATTCCCCAAATCCGGGTCACAGGTGATTCCGAGGTAAACCGAGTCCAGATTCTGGTTTCCTTTATTGAAAATATCCCAGATCATAAATATGATGTCTTTGTCATATTTGGAATTAAAAGCATAAGTAGTCTGTTTGACCAGGATATTTAACTGATCTCCGGGAATAGCAAAGGGATCATGATAATTAATATCTGCATCGTTATAAAAACACCAGCCGTCCTCAGCTGAAACGAATTTCGGATTACCCTGAGTATCCTTGACTGGCCAGTTCAGACTATCCTGATGAGACCAGGTTGTAACCTCAGTGGAAAGCAGAATCGGATAAGTTGGAGGTGGTCCTGAAATCCCATGGTCAGCTGAATCCGGCTGAACGATAATCCCGGGTCCCCACTCGGAGTAACCATCATTCGGATTATATCCAACTGATACCACTTTTTTTAAGCCTCCGCCATCTGCTGGAATCTGCGCCCCAATCCAGATACCTGCTCCGAAGATATACAAATTTCCGGTTCCTTGTAGCCATTCAGTTCCAGCCCTGCCAGTATAAGGGTTCTGACCAAAAATAGCATCATTTTGAATCGGCATTTTGATATGGTTAACCGTCAGATACTTGGCATCAGTTGGGATATTCAAGGGTTTAGCTTTCTTAGCCAAATTACTAGCCTCAATAACTGCTGGTATAGAAAAGGAGAAAAATAAAAAAAGAAAAATGATAGTAAAGATCTTAAATTTTGGAGACATCTTTACCTCCTTTTTAACGTTAATAGTTTATATTTGATAATATCTCAAAAATGTAGAAAGTCAAGGGAAGATATTCTAAAAATATGGATGTTTACTTGCTCAAGGCGGATGTTATCATACGCTTGTGCATTTAAGTTGGTTCGGGAAATGGACTTCCCGAACCAATTCTATTCAATTAAATGCGGGAATTCCCTCGCTTACCACGGGGTCTTGATGACAATTCCCGCACCAACGAGATGCGGAATAGGAGCGCATCAGCTTGTCGAATTTGACCTTGAGGCTGATGCTTGCATTGACAAGTTCAATGCACTCCAAAAAAGACGTCCGGGATAAACCTGGACGCTACATTCTCGGTAACCCCACCTTGCCCACAAGGTGTGGTTTGACCTAAACCACTACTTTTCTTCTCAAATTATATCTTTCCAGAAGCTGGGGGTCTTTTAAAATCTCTTCCGGGTCTCCTTTGGCAGAAAGGTCTCCTTTGGAATCCATCAGATAAAGGGTATCCGCAATCTGGGGAACCAACTCCACATCGTGCAAAGCGGTTATCAGAGTAGTATGTTTTGATAAATTGATCTCTTTTAAAATCTGAATCATCTCTTCTTCTGATTTAGGGTCTAAATTTGAAAAAGGCTCATCCAGGATCAAAAGCTCAGGCTCCAGGATTAAAGCCCCGGCTAAAGCCACTTTTTTCTTCTCTCCCCCGGAAAGGTAATGAGGTATTTTATTTTTCAGATGTATGATCCCTATCCTCTGCATTATCTTATTTGCCAACTCTTCGGCTTTCTCAATCTCATAACTATAATTCAAGGGAGAAAAAATTATATCATCGAAAACCGTAGGACCGATTATCTGCTCGTCCACCTCCTGCAGAACCACTCCGATTTTCTCCCTGATCCTCTCAAACTCTTTTGCCGGATTAAGCCCGAATACCTCAACCTCACCTTCCTTCGGGATTAAAATCCCTAATATATGTTTCAACAATGTAGATTTACCGCACCCATTCGGTCCTAAGATAGCAACTTTCTCCCCTTTACTGACTAAAAAATCCAGTCCGCAGATTTTGACCTGGGTCTTGTCCTGATAAGTATGACTGATACAATGAACCTTGACTATTATCTCCTGGTCCAAGTGCAAAACCTCCTCTGATGTTCAATTTTCCCTTCAAACCCTCTGAGCTTTATCCCTTCATAAAATCTCTGACTGTCATCCATCCCTTTGAGTATCAAATAGCCGATAGCTTTGGCAAAATTAAACAAGCTCCTTTTAGGATGTTTGATTTGAAAACCTCCCCTTAGCTTAAAACCGGTCCTGATGTTTTCAAAAATCGAAAAGAGAATGAATATCGACCGGTAGGTCATAAAAAAGATGGGTATTAAAAAACCAGGTAAGACCTTTCCCAGGTTCGAAAATATGCAGGGATAGGGCGTGGTGGCGAAAAGGAGTATCATGGTGGTAGCAGTTGCCAGAACCCTTAAAAGGATGATAAAAAACCATTCCCATCCTTTTCCCATACTGGCAAAAGCAAAAATCAAGGCGAAAATCATTGGATACAGGGAAATCAAGAAAATCTTTTTAAAAGGCAGCCGGGCTAAAAATATCAGGCCATAGAGGAATAATAAAATTATGACTAAAGACAGAACCTGCTGGATGGAAATGATTGCCCCGATAAAGATAAGAAAGAGTACTATCTTTAATCCTACAGAAAAGCGGTGTAAAAAGCTTTTTCCGCTGGTAGCCAGATAATCTAAATAAGCTAAATCCATTTAATAACCCTCAAATAATCCCGGTCTTACTTTATGAAGATACTTTAAGATCCCGGCGGTGATCAACCCTTCCAATGCCCAGCCCATAGAGCCAAAACCCAGGACCAGAAACAAAAACTTTTTGAAATCAAATTCCGCCAAAGGTTCTTCTTTTTGTTTTTCAGCCTCTTTAGTTTCAAACTTTAAAAATCCTTTGTCTGTTTTTGAATGGAGTTTTTCTCCAATGCCAAATGCCTTTGATATGTCAGATGTTCCCAACGATACGATTCCTAAGGCAAAAAGAGTCGAGAGAAAAAGGGCGAGAAAAGTGGAGACAAAACCAGCCCAGAATATCTTTTTAAGAATCGACCAGAGAGTTTTGAAAAGAAAATATCCCAAAATTCCTTCAAAGGTTATTACCAGGCTGTTTAAACCCACCACCGTTATCCCTCCATGCCCGAAAAAAGCCAGGATAAGGTTAACCACAAAAGAACACAGAATAAACCAGCCCGGACCCAAGATTATTGCAGAGACCACTGAAAGGTTTATATGATAAAGGATTGGAACGATCTCCAGGGACATCGAAATGACCATTATCGCAGAAAATGTCGCCACCAGCGGAATTTTTGCAGAGAATCTTTCTTTTTCATAAAATCCTTTAAATATTAATATAAATGAAGCCAATAAAATCCAGCCCAAAACCCAGAGCCAGACAGGTAATATTCCATCGGGAAGGTGAATGTGAGACATAAACTTTTTAAAATAATTTTAAATTATAATCCTGCTTTCAATGCCTGGCATAGAGCCTGAGGATTATCTGAGGTTAGAACGTACTCCCTTTTCTTATTCTTAACCTTTATCCTCACCCCTTTTCCGAAACGGGTGTTGTAACAGACAGTGCCATCCATGCCCAGGCGGATACCGATACCTCCGTATCTCAATAAAGTAATTGAAGTCTCCTCGCAGGAGACGATATCTGATCGAAGAATTTTCTTTTTGATGATTCCAAACCCGAACTCTAAAAATCTCCCCTGAACTTTTATTTCCAGAATACGGAAATTAATAAAAATGAAGAAAAACAATATGCCCAGAAGGATCAAAAATGGAGCAACCCAGAAAGGAGTCTCTGGGTCCTGGGGAGAAAGGATAACACCTAAGATTATCCCCCCAATAATGAGGAGGAAAAGATATTTAACCCACCAGACTAAATTCTGTTTCTCCGAATAAATCATGGATTTCCTTTCCAATATTTCATTTTCAAAATATCATTCTTTTTAACTTGACACAAGGATTTTCTTTTTTTAAACTAAATTCGAATTATGTTAGGCAAAAGCCACCCAGATTCGCTGGATGGCTTTTTTAATTTTAAAAGGAGGTTTTATATGAATTACTATGTAACCCAGAATAATTTGAAAGAGAAAACCAGGGCCTGGCTGGAGAAGATTTCTCCTTTTAATACCCATAGGTTAAAGTTGGATTTAGGAAATTCCGCCCTTCTGGTCATTGATATGCAGAGATACTTTTTGGAGCCACATTCACCAACATTTATCTGTGGTGGTCTGGCGATCCTTCCTCATATTAAAACATTGATAAATTTCTACCGTTCCCGGAAAAGACCGGTAATCTACACTTGTCATGTCCATCATCCGGATGGAATCGATGCCGGGATTATGGGCTGGTGGTGGCAGGGGATGTGCAAAGAGGGAACTAAGGAAGCAAAAATTTATCCGGAAATAGAGCCTCTACCTGAGGAGAAGATAATTTATAAACATCGCTATAGCGCCTTTTATAATACAGATTTAGAGACCATATTACGGTGTTTAAAAATAGAGGATTTGGTTATCTCCGGAATAATGACCAATATGTGCTGTGAATCCACGACCAGGGATGCTTATTTTAGAGATTTTCGCATAAAATTCTTAGCAGATGCCACCGGGACAGTTTCCGAGGAGATGCACCTTGCCAGCCTGTTAAATCTGTCTTATGGATTTGCGGATGTCACTACAGTGGATGAGGTTATTAACACGCTTTAGATTATAGGGGTTCATCCACTTTTAGTGGACCGAATCCATTATTCATCCCCAAATCAAGTTTGGGGATGCATTGGCTACGCTACAAAATCAAAAGAATGGAAGTCTAAAAACCTCCTCTACATTTTTCGTAATGGAAGGCTTCAGCCTTCCATTTATTTTCTTTAAAAAATTGAAGAATAACTGTTCTGCCGATTTTAATACTTGACAAACTATATAAGTATATCATTATTAAAATCCGATTTTAACCTGGTTTAAAGTATATGGTTAATCAAAAATTTTAAGATAAGTGATGAGAAGATATAAAATTCTTTTCTTAAACTCTATCCGAGAGAATGTTCTGGGGTGGGGGGAAAATCTGATTTACAACTACTCAGTTCATCTGACCAAAAGGGGGCATAAAATATATATCGCTGGCAGAAAAAACAGTGAATTCCTAAGCCATTTCTCTCCTGAAAAAATCAATTTAATCCCCATGAAAATCAAAGGAGACTTTGATCCGGTAAATATCTTTTTTTTAGTCCAATTAATGTCTAAAGAAAAAATAGATTTCCTCTGGGTGAATTTCAACAAAGATTTAAGGCTTGGCGGAATCGCCTCCAAACTAATCCGGGGACCTAAAATAATCTGGGGGATGGGGGTATTGCTTCCGGAAACTTCTTTAATCCACAGGCTCACGGGAAAATTTTTACCGGATATGATTGTAGTTCCCAGCCAGAACTTAAAAGACCAGCTTGGAAGATTTCCCTGGCTGAAACCGGATAAAATCAAAGTTATTCACAACGGTATAGACCTTTCCTCTTTTGAATTTGATATAAAGAAACAAAGGGAGAAGCTTTTTCAACGTCACAACCTTGATCCCAAACTTACCCTGATAGGAGTCTCTGCCAGATTAGTCCAGGCAAAAGGTCACCGCTATCTTCTCCAGGCTCTGCCTGAGATAATTAAAGTCCACCCGGATATCAAACTATTTATTGCAGGCGACGGCTCGGAAAAGGAACATCTGATAGAACTGTCTTGTAAATTAAATTTAGATGACTATGTCATATTTGCTGGTTATATAAAAGAGATATTTGAGACTATGGCTGGATTTGACCTACTGGTTTTGCCCTCGATCATCGAGCCTTTTGGACTGGTTTTAGCTGAAGGTATGGCGCTGAAAAAACCTATAGTCGCTACTCGTGTAGATGGTATTCCTGAAGTAGTTCAGGATCAGAAAACAGGAATTTTAGTTCCTCCTGAAGACCCTCACTCCTTAGCGCTGGCTATCATCTCTTTACTCAAGGATAAAAATTTAGCTTTTAGTCTTGGAGAGGAAGGAAGAAAAAGGGTAGAAAAGCTTTTTACTATCGAGAAAATGATAGGCAAAATCGAAGCGCTTTTAGGTGAAATGTCCCGATAAAAAAGGCTCTATCCACCTCAGTCAGACAGAGCCTTTTTACTTGAATTCAGATCTTCTTTTTATTTTTTAGGAGTGGTAGCTGGTAAAGTGTTAAATATTAATGGTATCGAAATCCGGGTCTTCTCTTTCCCCTCCAATTCTAAAGTCAAAGAGCTCTTAAGCCCTTCCTTGGGTAAATCTTTCACCGGTTTTACCTTTAACTCAACCGACTTCCCCGGTTTAAGCTTCTTACCTAACTTAACTTTGAAATACTCCTCGGGATAATCGATTAAAGAAACCTTGTACTCCTCTACATCCGAGTTTTTCAAAGAAAGCTTTTTCTTCTGGGGTTTCCCCTGAATTACAGTGAAATCCAGCGAGGAAGAGGTTAATTGAGCCTTGAAAGTTGAATCCGGCACTGGAACAACCTGACCATTTAATTTTATATTCTGCACTTGAGAACTGGTATCTTTATAGGAGACATTAGCATATTTGGCAATCTTACCCGAAGCTTTGGTAGAAGTATAACTTACTATAAGCTCTGTGCTATCACCGATAGCAAGCTCCGTCTTTTTTAAAGGAGCCTTGGTGCACCCTCAGCCAACGCTAACGTTCATACCCCGCAGAGTATCAGTGCCCACATTCTTTAACCAGAAGCTGTGGCTTACCACAGAATTCTGAGGAATACGACCCCAATCCCAGTTCATCTCTGAAATCTCCAATTTGGGGGTTCCGGCTTCTAAATTCGTGAAAGCCAGACTTGAAAAGAGAATCGACAATAGAATCGGGAACAAAAACCTGTTCTTTTTCATTTTCACCTCCTCCGTTCAGTTAAAAATCTTTATCTATATTTACGAAAAATTCGATTAAAATCTTTAGTTAAATCTGTTTGGTTTTAGATGCTTGTCTTCCCTAGTTTCCCTTAATCGGGAACGAACTATTTTCCAGTAGGTTTCTCCTTCTTGACTGGAATGGTAATCCTGAATTCCTTTCCTCCTTTAACTTGTAAAGTAATCGACTTCTTAAGTGTGTCAGGTGGAAGTTTCTTGAGCGGTTTGACTTTGAGCTCTATGACCTTGCCGGGTTTAAGAATATCCCGTTTTAGTTTCACCTCGAAAAGCTCTTTGGGATAGTCTATTATCTTAAGTTTATATTCTTCTTTACCAGAATTATTGAACTCGACTTTCCTTTCCTTTGTAGCTCCTCCCTTCTCCTCTATGAACTCTATGGTATAAGGAGAATATCTCAGCAAAAGTAAAGTGTCGGGCTTGGACTTCACATCTGCGGTTATCTCCAATCTATTATACCCGGAGGTAGTATCATTAGAGCTCACCTCCACATATTTAGTTTCCTTGGTAGTAGCAGCCCTATTAGTGTAACTAATCTCCAATTCAGTGCTATCGCCGATAGCCAGCTCCGTCTTTTTCAATGGAGCCTTGGTGCACCCTCAAGGTGTTTTTACGCTGATCCCTTTAAGAATATCAGTCCCGACATTCTTAATCCAGAAGATATGCGTAACTGTGGAATTTTGTGGTACCCTTCCAAAATCCCAGATCCGCTCGGAAAATTCTATCTTTGGTGTTCCAGCCTGAGAAAAAGAGCAGGATATAAAAACCAGAGTTATGGCTAAAAATAAACCTTTTAATCTCACCCTACCTCCTAAAGTCTACATTAGAATTATAATTGAAAGAATCATTTTGTCAACCATTTTCTATGTATATTTTCGCAGTTACCTGATTTATCAGGCATCTTTATTTCTCGACAACTTGAGTAAATACTTTTACTTATACTAATCGTTTCTCATTTTACCTTAATGATTAATCCAGAATATATAAAATCCTGCGAAAATTATCAGTAATCCGCTCACCTTTTTGGCAATATTCGAGAAATTTGTTATCCCCTTAGAGTGGGCAAAACTCTCCACAAAACCAGTTGATACACCGGCTAAAACTATTGACGCATAATGTCCTATGGCGTGGACAAAAAGAAGCGAAAACCTGAAAAAACACTTGACAAATCGTCAGGAGATAGACTTATTTATGAGGAGAAAAAATCCGTGAGAAAAGCTTTCTTGACTGAGCGGGCCACTTGTCATACGCACCGATATTCTTTCGCCACTCATTTGCTGGAAAGTGGTTATGACATTCGAACGGTACAGGAGCTTCTCGGCCACAACGGTGTGAGAACCACAATGATCTATACCCATGTGCTGAACCGTGGCTGCCGAGGGGTAAAGAGCCCGGTGGACAGCCTATGAGGAGGG
This sequence comes from uncultured candidate division Zixibacteria bacterium, assembly GCA_963713865.1. Lineage (GTDB taxonomy): Bacteria > Zixibacteria > MSB-5A5 > MSB-5A5 > RBG-16-43-9 > CAZMZF01. The sequence continues at coordinate 754,144 of OY970208.1, forward strand.
AGTGGTTGCGTATTATGCGGAAGCCATATAAGACGCAGAAGCATAACAAGATCCCTCGTAATCCATTGAAAATAGATAGATTACGCGGAAGTCTCATTGGAGTATTCTCTGGAAGCAAAACCCGAAAACGGGTTTATACGGAAACCATATAACCATCGTTGGGCGTCATAATCGTGTGCCCCGACGTCTTAGTCGTAGCAATCTTCACCAGAGCACCAGTAAGGAGCATCACAGATGTCCATCAGTAGCAATGCCAAAGAGATACTCACTCAATTTACCCGCGAGGTATGGAGCGAAGGCAATATCGAAGCCTCAGATAAATATATCGCACCAAAATACACAATTCATCACGATCCTGGCGATCCATGGGAAGGTCGGGAACTTGATCTCGCAGGATACAAGGAGCGCGTCAAAACATTGCGTGCGGCGTTTCCCGATCAGTTCTTCGATATACAGGGACTTTTTGCCGACGGTGACGCTGTTGTGATGACTTGGCTCTGGTCAGCCACGCACAAGGGGGACATTCCTGGATTTCCCGCCACAGGCAAACAAATCAAGATGTTTGGAGCTACGGTTTACTATTTCGATGGTAGCCGACTTACTGGGCATTGGCAGATCACTGATCGTCTTGGCGTGTATCAGCAGTTACAGCGGGCGTCTACTGGTGTCTGACGAATGCCGCCCAACCAATCATTCCACCGGACCTGCGCGAAAGACCGCGCAGACCGGTGAATTCAAATGTTATAAGTTAATGAACAAAATGTACAAACCCGCTAAAAAAATCAGAACTCCACTGATTTTCTTAGTGAGGCTGGAGAAGTTACTTACCCCTTTAGACTTGGCGTAGCTTTCCACAAATCCCGTTGATACCCCAGCTAAAACTATCAAAGCACAATGTCCTATGGCATATACAAAAAGAAGTGAAATTCCATAGACTATCCTGGCTTTTGTAGCGACGAAAGCTAAGATAACTGCTAAAACCGGTGTGGCACAGGGAGAAGAGACTACCCCGAAAAGAAGTCCTAAGAGAAACGCACCCAAGACCCCTTTATGTTTAGTTTTCAATTCCACAGTTTTGGGAAACGGAATTTTAATCAGGCCTAAAAGATATAAGCCCATAATCAAAGCCACCCCCGCGGCTAAATAAAACCATAACTTCCCTACATCTCCGAAAAGCTTTCCCAAAAGGGAAGCCATAGCACCTAAAATGGTAAAAGTGATAGATAACCCTAAGGCGAAAACCAAAGAATAAAGCAGGGCTTTCTTTTTATCCCCCTGAGAATAACCTCCCACAAATCCAATCACCAGAGGGATAATTGCCAGAACACAAGGGCTGGAAGCTGATAAGATACCACCTAAAAAGATTAAGATATAAGCTAAGCCCGGAGTGTTATTTATTACACTGGATATGTTCCCCAAAATGGATTCCACTATTTGACTCCGATCTCCAAAAACTTTTGTGTGATGGAAGTTTTATCCATAAACCCCTCATGTCTGTAAACTTCTTTTCCAGAAACATCGAAAAATATCTGTGTAGGGATTAACCTTATTTTATAAAACCTGGCTGGCTCCGGGTCATATCTGATATCTATAATTTTGATTATTGCTCTCCCTTTATACTCATCTTTTAATTCTTCCAATATAGGCAGCATCATCTTACAGGCTTTACAGGTGCCCCTGCCCAAATCGATTAAGATTGGTAAATTTTTGGCTATTACGCCTGAACTATCATTAGTCGTAGAAATTTTCTCAGAAGAAGAAGTCTCCCCCTCCTTAAAAGATGCTTTATCTCTTCCTTGAAAGATAATCCAGCCTGCGATTATAAAAACGACTGCCAAGCTAATCACCAATTTCAGTAATTTATTCATAATAAGCTCTTCTCATATCAGTTTTACTCTTCTTTAATCAACCATTCTTTAATTTCTGCCAATCCTGGCACCCTGCCAGAACACAGGACCTTCCCGTTTATAACTAAAGCAGGTGTCATTAAGATTCCGTACTGCATAATCGATTTAATATCTTTGATTTTAGACACCTCTGCTTCTTTACCTATCTCTTTTAAAGTCCTCTGCACGATCTCGTAAATCTTCTCACATTTTACACACCCCGGACCTAAGACCTCGATTTTCATATCTTATCCTCCTTTTAAATCAAGATAATATTATTTTGTAGTTTTTTTGACCTCTTCATCTTTCTTAAGGGCAATAAAATCATTAAGCTCTTTTTGGAAATTAGGAAGAAATTTTTCTTCTTCTTCACAAAATTCCCAGACCGATTCGATCTCTTTAAATTCCTCTTTCCCTTTGAATAACTTCTTAAAGCCTAAAGCAGACCAGAAGATTTTATATTTTTTGGCGGTTGAAGAATCTTCATCTATATTGCATTCCTTGAAGATTATTCTTCGATCTTTGTATGGTTTTGAATAAAATTTCTCTAATCCCTTTTTGGAAAAATTGCCCACATTTATACAACAGGAACACCGAGCAGTGGGATGAAAATGAATAACCAGTAAACTGTCAAATCCCAGAATTAAAGTAGAATCTGCAACTTCTTTTCTTGTAGCATCGATCTTCTTTTGAGGAAAATTTGCCGATTTCTCTTTTTGTCCATAACTAACCGACCCTATTAACAAAAAAAGCAGAACTACAATTGAATGTAATTTGAAATTTCCTCTAAACATTTTAAAATAACGCTCCAAAGACCATCCCGGTTATAGTTGCCATTATCATTACTAAGATAATGTAAGCCCCTGTTTTCCTCCACCCCATAATCCCGATTAGCACGATCATACTGGGAAGGCTCAAAGCCGGTCCGGCTAAAAGCAATGCCAGAGCGGGACCCCTGCCCATTCCTAAATCCAGCAAAGCTTTTATGATGGGCACTTCGGTTAGAGTTGAAAAATACATAAAGGCACCGAAGATAGAAGCTATGAAATTCGCTCTTAATCCATTTCCGCCAACCAATTGTTCTACTATCTGTTGAGGAAGTAATATCTTCATCATCCCGGCAACGAAAACCCCGATTAGTAATATGGGAAAAATCTTTTTCCCTAAATCCCAAGTTTGAAAAAGCCAGTCTTTAAGCTCATCTTTTTTGAACCAGCGATAGAGGATTAAAAGTAAAGCGAGCAAAAGGATTCCAGTTACCAGCCATTTTTTTGATGCACCGAATACTAAAATTCCTACCAAGACAGCAAAATATAGAATCGTTATTCCCTCGTGTTTAGGTTTCTCGCTTTGAGGCAGAATCAATTCAGAAGCATTTTTTTCTTTTTCCAGTTCCTCTTTTCTCCAGATAAAAGCCATAATCAACCCGATTATGATTGAAAAAGATATAGCTCCCACTGCTCTGGCAAGTCCCAGATCAAATCCCAAAAGCCTGGCAGTATAGACAATGGCTAAAACATTAATAGCTGGACCGGAATATAGAAAAGCAATGGCCGGACCCAAGCCCGCACCTCTTTTATGTATTCCAGCAAAAAGAGGTAAGATAGTGCAGGAACAGACCGCTAAGATTGCACCGGAAACTGAAGCGACACTATAGGCTAAAACCTTATTCGCCTGAGCACCGAAATATTTCATCACCGAAGCCTGGGAGACAAAGACTGCAATCGCGCCAGCGATGAAAAATGCCGGAACCAGACAGGTTAGAACGTGGGCGGAAAGATATTCCAAAAGTGCATTCCAACCGCCTGAAAGTATCTGGGTGAAATTCATAGATGTCTTTTTTTCTACTTTCTCAAAAACTCTTTTATTTTCTTCTCTATCTTGTCCCTTACTTCTTTAAACTTTTCTTTTGGCTTTTCTTTAGGGTCTTCGATCTCCCATTCAATCCTCTGTTTAGCCGGCACAAAAGGACAAACATCACCACAACCCATAGTGACCATATAGTCAAAGTTAGTATAGGGCAAGTCCTTAAATCCTTTGGATTTTTGTTCAGAAATATCAATCCCTTTTTCTTTCATCACCTCAATCGCCAACTCATTGACTTTTCCGGAAGGATTTGAGCCGGCACTGAAGACCTCTATTTTATCCCTGCCATAGAATTTAGCAAACCCCTCTGCCATCTGGCTCCTGCAGGAGTTCTCAATGCAGACAAACAAAATCCTCGGCTTCATCTGTTACCTCTACTCCTCTTCTTTGAAATATTTTTTTCTAAACCTTAAGGCTACGTTCACCAGACTTATCAGAACCGGAACTTCTATGAGCGGACCGATAACCGTGGCAAAAGCCTGATTAGAGCTTACCCCGAAAACTGCTACTGCCACTGCTATCGCCAGCTCAAAATTGTTACTGGCAGCAGTGAAACTGATAGTTGCGGTTTTGGCATAATCTGCCCCGATCTTTTTCCCCATCCAGAAACTTACCAGAAACATAACTACAAAATAGATACATAAAGGTATCGCAATCCGCACCACATCTAAGGGAATCTTGACAATATACTCCCCCTTGAGGCTGAACATCACCACGATGGTGAAAAGTAAAGCTATAAGGGTGATAGGACTGATTTTAGGGATGAACTTAGTATGATACCATTCCTTGTCCTTAAGCCGGATGAGTGTAAATCGGGTTATTATTCCTGCAATAAAGGGAATACCCAGATAGATGAACACGCTCTTGGCGATCTGTCCTATGGTAATATCCACAATGCTCCCCTTCAAGCCAAACCAGGCTGGTAGAACGGCGATGAACACGTAAGCATAAATGCTGTAAAATATCACCTGAAAGATGCTGTTGAATGCTACCAGCCCGGCAGCATACTCTGTGTCGCCTTTGGCTAACTCGTTCCAGACGATTACCATAGCTATACACCTTGCCAAGCCGATTAAGATCAAACCCACCATATATTCCGGGTAACCTCGCAAGAATACAATGGCTAAGATAAACATCAAGACCGGTCCGATAATCCAGTTCTGCACAAGGCTTATCCCTAACACCTTCCAGTCGGAGAACACATCCTGCAGTTCTTCATATTTTACCTTGGCTAAGGGGGGATACATCATAAGGATTAAGCCGATAGCAATCGGAATAGAGGTTGTGCCTACCTGAAGGCCGGCAATTAATTTAGTAACCTGCGGAGTAAAATACCCTATCCCGACTCCAATAACCATCCCTATAAATATCCAGAGGGTTAAAAATCTGTTTAAGAATGAAAGCTTTTTCCCTGTATCAGCCATAAAGGAGATACTCCTGTTTTTTGATTGGATTTATTTACATTTGTAGGCATATGCCTGAGAGAGTTTTTTCTTCAGTCTTTCTTCATCCTGTTTAACTGATTCACTATCAGGAAGAGCATTTTTAATAGTCTGAACTACGGACTTCTCAAAATCGTTCTGGGGCTTGAATAGAGAGTAAAAAATCCATAAACCCTCTCTTCGGTCTTCTACTAAACCGGTTGAGCGAAGGATGGTTAGATGTCTGGAGACTTTGGACTGGGATAAATCTAAAGCAGCTTCCAGTTCGCACACGCACAGCTCCCTTTTCAAAAGAAGCTTCAAAATCCTCAGGCGGGTCTCGTCCCCTAAGGCTTTTAACATCTTAATTTGTATTTGCATAGAACTCCAGAATTATATTCATATATTCGAATATACGGATATAATATAGCTTTATTTATGTTTTTGTCAATAAAAAAACGAAAGTGTCGGACGCTGTCCCGTCCCTATAAAAGAATATTTCTGGAATTTTTTCATTTCCCTTCCCGTAAAATTTATTGTATCTTAAACAAAACTTTAAACCAGGAGCTGTTATGAGAAAAAAGATGACCTTACACTTGGTAACCATACTCCTTCTTCTTTTGACAAACTTGAGCTGGGGCATAACCGGGGAGGAGATACTTTCTAAGCATCTCTTAGCTTTAGGTGGAAAGGATAACCTCTTAAAAATCAAAACAACCTGTATAAAAGGAAAGGTCAATTATGGTGGACTGCAGGGTGAGTTCACTTCCTATTCTCAATTTCCTGATCTTTCCCGTCAGGATATTGATTTCAAAATGTTTCAGATGAGCACAGGTACAGATGGAAAGACCTACTGGTCAAAAGACCAGAACGGAAAGATAAAGCAGCTTGAGAAAATCGAGAGGTTTTATGCCTGGAGCGAAACCTATTTTTCAAATTACCTTTATTTCTTCCCGGAGCAATATAAAAGGGAGCTAAATTACTTAGGAGAAGAGAAGGATAGTTCAAATCAGTACTACATCATGGAGATAAAGCCAGAAGACGGTAATCCACGCAAACTTTTCATAAATAAAGACACATATCTCTTAGATAAATACCAGCAGAAGATGGATATAGATATCACCACCTCTTATCTAACCGACTATCGCGAGATCGAGGGGATAAAAATACCCTTTCATACCCGGGTGACCACTGGAAAACCCCAGTATGATGTTGAGATTGAAATAACTGATCTAAAATTCAATTCGGAAGTTGATCCCTCGATTTTCCAGATGCCTCAGGAGAAGGTTGAAGATTATTCCTTCTCCACTCCGGATAAAAAAACCACTATCCCTTTTGAACTGACTAACAATCATATCTATGTCAATGTTTTAGTCAACGGGAAAGACTCAGCTTATTTTGTCCTGGATACTGGCGCAGGCGCTCTTGTATCGATTTAACCTTCGCCAAAAATATCGGTTTAGAAGCAGTCGGTAAATTCGAAGCCAAGGGGGTAGGAGGTTCGGAAGATGCTGGTTTTCTGGAAATCCAATCATTGGAATTAGAGGGTTTGAAAATGTCCAAGCAGAAACTGGTCAGTCTTAATATTAGTCCTATGGAAATATATGAAGGCAGGGAGATGAACGGGATTTTGGGTTATGATTTCCTGAGCCGGTTTGTCTTTGAGATAGACTATCAGAATAATAAAATCACCTTCTATGATCCGAAAATATTCAATTATAACGGGAGAGGTGAGACTTTAGAGTTAGATCTATATGGAAATACTCCTCATATCAAAGGGATTATAGATGGAAAATATGAAGGGTTATTCACCCTGGATACCGGCTCAAGGAAGAGCTTAGACCTTAATGCCCCTTTTGTTCAGGAATATGAATTTTTGAAAAAATATCCAAAAGCTATCGAGGCTTTCGCCGGTGCAGGAATCGGAGGACAGACCAAATCTCTTCAAACCAGGATAAAATCGATACAAATAGGGAACTTCCTGATAAAGGAGCCAATCACTGGTCTGAGCTTGGCAGAAGAGGGTGCCTTTAAAAGCGAAAAAACCCAGGGGAATATCGGCGGTGGAATTTTAAAAAGGTTCAAAGTTATATTCGATTACGAGCATAAAAAGGTGATCCTGGAGAAGAACGATTTGCTTGAGCAGAAGGATGAGTTAGATAAAAGCGGTATGATGGTTATCTGGAAGGATGGGAAATTCATAATCAATCAGATATACAAAGGGACACCGGCTGAAAAAGCCAAAATTGAAATAGGGGAAGAGATAATCTCCGTAAACGACGAGCCGGTTTACAAATACAGTTTAAGCCAGCTGAGGGACCTGTTTTTAAGCAAAGATGGGACTAAGATAAAATTACAGCTTAAGAAAGACGATAAGTTAAAAGAAGTTTCCTTTAAGCTCAAGAGCTTGATTTAATGGTAGGGGCACGTTGCAACGTGCCCCTACAGAAAAGTAGAGACGCTTAGCAATGCGTCTCTACTTTTTATATATTCTCTTTAAACAGAAACCTTTTTATCTTCCTTGTCGAGGTCTTCTCAAACTCCTCTTTTCTAATCTGGAAATGCTTCACCCGTTTATAATCTGCAATTCCCTCACAGCATCTGGTTATCTCATCTTTAAACAAAAGTCTCATCTTCTCCTCATCCCGGATTTGGTCTCCTGAGATTTGCTGGAGATACTCATAATTCGGAACTATTATTGCCTCTACCTCTTCCACTCCTTCAGAAACTTTTTTCCCTAAGATTAAAGCCTCTAAGATAAAAGGTGACTGCAGGAGCTGGTTTTCTATCTCTTCCGGATAAATATTCTTCCCGGCGCTTGAAACGATAACGTTCTTTTTTCTGCCAGCTATATAATAATACCCTTCCCTATCTTTCCAGCCTAAATCGCCAGTGCAAAGCCAGCCATTTTTTAAGATTTTATCTGTCTCTTCTTGATTATTATAATAACCTTTCATAACCATATCCCCTTTAGCTAAGATTTCACCTACTCCATCCTTATTCGGTTCTAAAATCTTAAGCTCTGCACCGGGGATGGATTTGCCCACAGATGAATACTTAGGTTTAGAATAAGGACTCAAAGTCAGAACCGGTGAAGATTCGGTTAAGCCATAGCCCTGGAGAAACTTGATACCTAAAAGGTCGAAACATTCCGGGATTACAGCAGGAAGAGGAGCCGCTCCGCAGACTAAAATCCTTAAACTGGAGAGCCCGGCTTTTTCCCTTAATCCTTTGAAAACAATTTTACCAAAATTTATTCCAGTGATTTTTTTGAAGACTTTTACAAAATTAAAGCTGAGTTTAAAAGAAGCACGAGCTAAAATAGATTTTTTCTGGATATTTTTTCTTAAACCGGTGAAAAGCTTCTCATATAGAAGTGGAACTCCAATTAAAAGAGTAGCTCCAGCATTCTTTATATCCTCTAAAATTTCCTTGGACTTCAAACTCCGTGCATAGGTAACCCTTGACCCGCCGGAAAGCGGGATGAGCAGTCCCGCAGTACATTCCAGGGTATGATGCAGAGGAAGAACCGAGAGGAAATTATCCTCGGGAAAAAGCTCTAAAGCTTCTTTTGTCCCCCAAACATCAGAAAGAATATTCTTATGAGTGAGCATCACTCCTTTTGATTTTCCGGTCGTGCCTGAGGTATAAATTATAACTGCAACATCATCGGGGAGAACTTCGGGCAGCTCGGATTTATTTTCATCACCTTTGGCCAAAACTTCTGCAAAAGAAAATATCCCTTTCTCTTTCTTCTTGTCCATACATATAAGAAACTCAAAGTCAGGTATATTTCTTGAGGTTTTAAATATATCCGTAATAAATTTCCCTGAGGTAACCAGCCCTTTCATTCCAGAATCTTTGATCAGAATTTCTAATTCCGAACATTTCAATAATGGATCCAAAGGCACAACTGTTCCGCCTGAATTTAGAATTCCCAGATAGGCAATCCCCCATTCAGGACGATTCTCAGAAAGGAGTCCTACCTTATCACCCTTATTTATACCTAAGGAGTTTAAACCTCTGGCAAAAACATTTACCTTACTTTCAAGTTCTGCATAAGTACAGGAGTAAAATTTCCCATCTTTCCAGGCAGATAAAGCTATGGAATTTGAAAAAAGTCCAGCACTCCTTTTAAGCATCTGGGGAATAGTCAAATCTTTTAGCTCTTTTTTATTCCAGTTGCTACTCATATCTTCATAACTTTTAAAATACCTGACCCACGTTGAGGGCAACGTGGGTATACTGTTACTTATAGGTATCCCCACCTTACCCACAAGGCAGGTCATGCTTCAATAGTATCAATCGATTAAAATCAAAGAACAAAACTTACACCCTTCTTCATAAGATTTAACAACTTTCAATTCATAACCTGTATTTGCCAGAGTCTGATAAACATCAATCCCGCAAGCCTCCATTGAGGGGCGGGCAAGATCCTCAAATTTGCAGGGGTAGGAAAGGTTACACACTTTGCACAGATTACAGGGACCGCAAGCCATCCCAAAAGCTTTATAATGACCATCTAAAAATATTTCCCTTTCTATTTTCGCAACATCCCTTCTGAGTTTCTTTCTCAAGTTTCTCTCATTTCTTTCAGGGTGAATATCATAAATCATAATCAGAGCTTGAGAATAATCTTTGAGCATCCTATTAGTTTGTTCTGGAGTTGGTGAATAAGGCGGGCAGGTCAAGCAAGTTCCATACCGGTTACAGCCGTATTGACATTTCAATCTCACCAACTCCGCAGTAACCACATTTTCAGGGTTCATAATTTTTACCCAGGCTGCCCCTGATTTTTTTGCCAGGTCAAGATATTTTTTGTATTTCATAAGATTGAACCCAGGTTGAGAGCAACCTGGGTTTACCATTTTAGAATGACGGATTCATTTCTGTTTGACACATCGAATCCTTCATATCTATTTGTAGGGGCGGGGTCACCCCGCCCCTACAGTATGAAAGAGCCTATTTAAAAAGCTCTGAAGCTTTAATAACCGTTATATCTTCAGGTTTGATTTTAAGGTCAAAGGCTTTGATTATTTCATCCTCTTCTTTGAGCAAAGCACCTCCTGCCCCTGAAGGATACTCGATCACGGTTTTATCCGAGAGCAGTTCTTTTTTGAAATCGTCTGCATTGCTGACTATCGCTACTATAATTAAATCTTCCGGGAAGTTATATTTCTTCAGATCCTGGTTTACCTGAGCTGAGGTAACATTTTTCATCTTTCTCTCGAAATTATCCACAAATCCGTAGTTACCATAAAATTCCTCATTCATCAACTGTCCCAATTTCCTCTGCGGAGTCTCGATCTCGAAGGGGAAATGGTTGATCTCGAAACTCTTATATCTCTCCAATTCTTTTTCCGGAACCCCGTTTTCAACCAGATCGGTTAGGTCTTTCAAAACCAGTTTCATGGCAAATTTCCCATTTATCCTTTTGGGATAAGTCCAGATGCTGAAATATTGATCGTGTCTCGGGGTATTGGGAGAAGCTAAATTAGACCAGCCTGCTTGCTGAAAATACTCCATATAGCTATAAGCGCCATAGCTTAAACCATGTGCAGTCCTGACTGTGCGGAATAAAACCCCGAACTGTTCACGGTGTTTTCCAAAATAGGTATTTGCCACATAAAGGGGGAAAAAGATTTTTTCATCTTTTCGGTTGAAACTAAGTGGCTGTCCAAAACAGAGCTGGGTTTGATCCCTTCCTTCTTTTTCAATCAAAAATAGCTTTCTACCTTTAAGAGGCTGAACTACTCTTTCCGGATGAGTAACTTCACCCTCTTTCAACCCGGAAAAATCTTTTCTCACCTTATCAACCAGGTTCTGGTCAATATCCCCGGCTAATCCTATGATCAGGTTATTTTTTACAAAATTGGCATTATAGAAATTCTGAACGTCTTCTTTGGTAAATCCCTTAATAGCGGACAGGTTTCCAACTGGTGGATGACCATAAGGATGCTCTTTATAGATAAAATCCTGCAAGCATTCTTTTACTAATTCCGCATCATCCTGCACCAGCATATTTATTCCGTCTTCCTGGTCTTTTTTCTGTTTCTCTATCTCTACTTCCGGAAATGTTGGTTTTAACAAAACCTCAGAAAAAAGCGGAAAGAATTTATCTAAGTTTTCCTTCAAAGTAGTTCCGCTTATCACTATTGCCTCTTTATCCACTTCAACATTTATTCCAGCGCTCAGAAAATCCAAAAGATCCTCGATCTGTTCACGGTTATATGACTGAGTTCCTTTTTTCAAGAGGGAAAAGGTGAAATCAGCTAAGCCCTCTTTCCCCTGAGGGTCATCGGCTGAGCCGGAGAAAACCATCACCTGGAAATGAACCACCGGTATCCCCGGTTTTTTTACTTCAAGAATTTTGAGCTTCGTGGTTTTACCACAACCCAGCGAAAAAACTAATAAAAATATCATTAAACCTAAGAGTAAAACTTTTAATCTCAGATTTCTCATCTTTATTCCTCCATTAATTTTAGAATTGCTTGATTACTTTTTAGGAATCAGAGTAAGAACAGTCCGGTTCTCAGGTGTAAAATATTTCTTTGTAACTTCCTGAATTATTTCCGGGGTAACCTCTTTAAATTTCTTTTGAATCTCAAAAAGGAGATTATAATCCCCGCCGGTCAACTGATAATGCCCGATGGTATAAGCAACTGATAAGGGACTCTCCATCCGATAGACCATCTCGGCTTTCACGGAGTTTTTTGCCTTCTGTAGCTCTTCATCGGTCACTGGGTCACTTTTTAATTTATCGAGCTCCTCCAAGATCAGAGATTTTACTTCATCTAACGATTTTCCTCTTTTCAGAGAGGCGCGGATGACAAAGAGACCAGGATCCTTTCTATCATCCATATCGCCTGAGATATGCTCAACCAATTGCAAGTCCTGGTAAAGTTTTTTAGTAATTCTGCCTGAGGACATAAACATAATCCGGCTGATTAAATGCAATGCGCAGAAATCGTAATCTTTTAACTCAAAACTCGGTCCGTGAAAAGCCAAAAGAAGCTTGGGCGAGACCTGACTATCCTTCCAGACATAATTTCTTACCCTCTCCTTAACCTGTTGAGGTTCAGCCGGGATATTAATCTCCGGAGCAGGTGATTTCTCCCAGTCTCCGTAATATTTTTTTATAAGCTCCAATACCTTCGGAGTGTCGAAATTTCCAGTTACGATTATAGTGGTATATGCGGGTGAATAGAAATTCTTTTTGAAATCCAAGCCATCTTGAAGTTTAATATTTTTCTCTAAATCCTCCTCAAAACCTATTACCGGATGATGATAAGGATGAACCTGATAAGCAAGCTGAACCAGCTCATCGCTTAAAAAACCATCCGGGTCATCTACATCAAACCTTCTTCTCTCCTCTTTAACCGGACCCATCTCCGTGCGAAAAGTCTCGTTGGTAAAGATCAGATTCCTTAACCTGTCAGCCTCAATCGGGATTATGTCTTTTAAGTAATCTTTTTTCACTATCACAAAATAGTTAGTATAATCTTCATCCGTAGAGGCATTGGTTCCGGCGCCGAAAGAGGCAACCGCATCGTGATAGACCGGGTATTTTTCAGTCCCCCGGAACATCATATGCTCGAAGATATGAGCCAAACCGGTAGTTCCAGGCTTTTCCTCCCTGGAACCAGCATTTATAAAAGTTATATAGCAAACCGTAGGAGCTGACTTATCCTCACAGGTTAAGATGGTCAAACCGTTATCCAGGACATTTTTCTGGATATTCAATTTTATCTCTTGAGCCTGCACAGGTATAATTGAAATAAAAGCCAGCAAGAGCAAAGAAAAAACAAGGGTGATAAAACTTTGTTTCTTGATCATATCCTCTCCTTATCTAGATATTTAGAGGGTATAGGTTTTCACCTGACATCTGATTATTTAATCTATCAGGCTCGATTTGTCAAATGATTTCTCTACAAATGTTATTGCAAGATTAAAATGTCCTGTTAGCATGTTTTAGTTAAGTGTAAATACATATGGTTTTTGCGCTTCTTCCACCTGACCTGCTCCCGCATTTTGCGGGATCGGGTCGGTGGACCCGACAGGTACAAGGATATTTAGATACAGTGAAAATAATGCTCAAAGGAGGTGAGTTTTTGTAGACCCGATTTCAAATCTCATCGGGGAGATTCCCAAGAAAAATAATTGACAAGATAGCATAAATAATTATAATGCTGTATATGAATATAATAAATTTCTGTGAAAGTCGGGCTACAGAACACTGTTCATTTGTCAGGTGCGCAGGGCACGTGACCTGAGAGGCTTAGGTCCAAGAACCGTAAAACGCCCAGAAAGTTTATACGGAAGGGAAAAAACTCTATTTACCGGTTTATACAGCCTGTATAAGCCGGAGAGTAATGAAGCAAGAGAATCATGTCTCAAGATCCAGAATTCGGACAAGACACTAATATTAGGTCCGAATTTGACATTTGACTCAGATGAGGATCCTGTGGACAAGTTAAAACACTTGGCTTTGTTTTTAAACGACGTATTATACAGAAACGAGCAGCCCGTCTTTGTAGACTTATATGGACTGCATAATCATAGTTAGGCCGCAATTCACACACTATATTAATTACTTAATCGGAGTGATAGGTAATTGATGATTACTACTAATGTATGGGAAATCTATTGGAACAATCAAGACAATTGGGACTGGTGGAAAAAGCCTGCGCCTGAAGTGCTTGATTTGATCCACTCTCTGTCGCCCATCGAACGGCCAAAGGTGTTAGACTTGGGCTGTGGTCTGGGCCGCCATTCCATTGCTTTTGCTTTGGCTCAGTTTTCGGTAACAGCTACGGATGCCTCCCCTACAGCGATTCAGCATTTGAACGGATGGGCCCATAGTTTACAACTTTCAATAGAGACGTAAGTCTGTGAAGTGCTCACCGAGACCTTGCCCAGTGAAACCTTTGATGTGGTGTTGAGTTATAATGTGATTTATCATGGTTCGCGCGAGCAGTTTGCCAAAGCAATTCGACAGGTACGAAAACTGCTAAAGCAGAACGGCATATTCTTCTTCACTTGTCCTAGTCGGCAAGATGGGAAATATGGTTTCGGGGAGAGGGTAGCGCCGCACACCTATCGGTGTACAAAATCGGTCACGCCGGGAGATATTCACTATTTTGCAGATGAGGAGGACTTGGCAGAATTATTGGCTGGTTTTCGAACCCTTGCCCGCTGGAAAAGTGAAGGGTATTGGGATAATCAGGGAGAACAGCAATTTTATTCAAACTGGCATATTCGCGCCGAAAAAGTATAGAGGGCTTGGTCCACAGATGGATTACATATTCATAACAGCGGCCCAACCGTTAGATTCATTGTACCACTCGATATAGGATCTGTCGCATGAGATGGTCATTCAAACATACGGGGAGAAAGATAGAATGAGTATTGGTAGTAACATTTTACAGGCTATTGGGAACACATCGTTAGTGCAACTACGCAATGTTGTTCCACCCGGCTGTGCGCAGGTTTTTGCGAAACTTGAATGAGAAAATCCGACTGGCAGTATGAAAGATCGTATGGCACAGGCTATGATTTCAAGGGCTGAGGAAGAAGGCCGATTAAGACCCGGGGATGTCATTGTTGAGTACACCGGGGGTAGCACGGGCATATCACTCGCGTTGATTTGTGTTGCGAAGGGGTACCGCCTTCATATCATTACTTCCGACGCTTTTAGTCAGGATAAGCTGAATCAGATGGCGGCTTTTGGTGCCGAACTCACACTGATACCGAGTGAGGGCGGCCTCACTACAAAGAAGTTGATTTTAGATATGATCGAAGCCGCCAGAGAATTCAGTAAGAGACCTCACACATACTGGACCGACCAACTCAACAATCTTGACAGTATTGCAGGCTACTATCCGCTGGCCGAGGAAATCTGGAACCAAACGAACGGAGCAATTGATGCATTTGTTCAATGTGTTGGTACTGCGGCTTCATCACGAGGCGTAGCCACTGTGTTAAAGAGCCGCAATCCCAGGATTAAAGTGATAGTCGTCGAACCAGCCGAATCCGCAGTATTATTGGGTGGTCAACCCGGACCTCATAAAATCGAGGGGGTTGGGATTGGCTATACTCCACCACTCTGGGATCCAAGTCTCGTGGATGAAATTATTGCGGTTAAGACAGAAGACGCGAAGGTTATGGCCAGGCGTTTAGCCCGTGAGGAAGGTCTTTTTGCAGGCACGTCATCAAGTGCCTTGTCAGTTGCTTAAAAGCAACTGGAATAGATGAAATCAAGGAAATCATTTGCAGTTCACTTTAGTGAACTGATAAAAGGTGCCTGGTATCTTCAAAGTCCTTTTTTGGTCTGCAGTATTGATGTACAAGCTGCTCGAGCTTCTAAAAATATAGACAAATAAAAGTGCCAGGAGCGTAAAGCTACTGACCTTATGCAACTAACACCTGGACAAAAACTCATTCTTCCCCTATCAGGTACAAAGATTGGTTTGAGGTATGGGAAAAAGTTTTTATGCAAATAAGAATTATTCCTATGTCGTAATAGCTACAATATGATGAGAAAGGATCAGAACAGCTTAATGGTTTTCTTCAAGCACAAGTGCCGGGAGCATAATCTGAAGAGTACACCTCAGCGCACGGCGATATATGAAGAGTTAATCAGGTTAAAAGACCATCCTGCTGCTGGTACCATATTTAAGAAATTAAGGAAGATCTTTCCTTCCATCTCCTTTGATACGGTGAACAGAACACTCCTCACCTTTGCTGAAACCGGAATTGTTTCCACAGTTGAGGGATATGGCGAGCCGAAACGTTTTGACCCGGACATTGAGTCGCATCACCATTTCAGGTGCCTCAAGTGTAACCGCATAATAGATTTTCACCATAAGTCTTTTGACAAAATCAAGATCCCCGAAGACATTCAAAGGCAATTTACCGTATTGAACAAAAGAGTTCTACTTGAAGGCATTTGTGATAAATGCATTAAAAAACATTCACCTCAAAACCAACAAACAAGGAGGTTAGTATGAGTAATCCAAAGAAAGACAAGCAAAAGGATGCCAATGCCCGAGCCTTGACAACTGCATCAGGCATCCCCTATGCTGATAACCAGAACTCTATGACTGCTGGACCACGCGGACCTCTTCTGGTTCAGGACTTTCACCTGTTCGAGAAGATGGCTCATTTCAACCGGGAGCGCACCCCGGAGCGCGTGGTGCATGCCAAGGGAGCAGGCGCCCATGGCATCTTTACCGTGACCAAGGATATAACCCGCTATACCAAAGCCAGGGTCTTCTCGGAGGTGGGAAAGAAGACAGAGATGTTTGCCCGTTTCTCCACTGTGGCGGGTGAGCGGGGTTCGGCTGACACGGTGCGAGACGTTAGGGGATTCGCCTTAAAATTCTACACCGAACAGGGGAACTGGGACCTGGTGGGGAACAATACGCCGGTGTTTTTCGTGCGTGACCCCATGAAATTTATGGATTTCATCCATACCCAGAAGCGTCTGCCGCAGAATAACCTCAGGTCGGAGATTATGTGGTGGGACTTCTGGTCTCTGGTTCCCGAGAGCCTGCACCAGGTCACCATTCTCTTTTCTGACCGCGGAATACCCAAGGGTCACCGCCATATGAACGGATACGGAAGCCATACCTACAGCTTAATCAACGCAGACCATGAGCGGTTCTGGGTGAAGTTCCACTTCAAAACCCTGCAGGGAATCGAAAACTTCATGCAGGAAGAAGCCGACAAAATTGCTGGCAAAGACCCTGACTGGACAACCCGAGACCTATTCGAAGCTATAGAGCGAGGCGATTGCCCTAAGTGGCATCTGGAGATTCAGATCATGCCGGAAATCGAGGCGGAGAAGTTCCGCTGGAATCCATTTGACTTAACCAAAGTCTGGCCGCATAAGGATTATCCGGTAATGGAAGTGGGGATTATGGAGCTGAACCGCAATCCAATGAATTACTTTGCGGAAGTCGAACAGGCAGCTTTTGAACCATCCAATATTGTACCTGGCATATCTTTCTCGCCTGACAAGATGCTTCAAGCCCGCGTCTTCTCCTATGCAGATACCCACCGTTACCGGCTTGGGGTCAACTACTCACTTCTGCCAATCAACCGCCCGCGCAACACAGAGACTGCGAACTATCAGCGAGACGGATTCATGCGTCTGGACGACAATGGAGGTAATTCGCCTAATTATGAGCCCAACAGTTTTGGCGGACCAAAAGAGGATCCAACCTTCAAAGAACCGCTCTTAAAGATCTCAGGAGATGCTGACAGGTATAACCAGCCTGTTCTGGATGACGATTACGTTCAGCCCGGCAACTTATTCCGCTTGATGCCTCCTGAGGCACAGGCACGCCTCATCCAGAACCTGGTGAACAGCCTTAAGAAGGTGCCGCGTTTTATCCAGGAAAGGATGGTCGCGCACTTCCGTAAAGCTGACCCGAAATATGGTGACGGCGTTGCCAAGGGACTGGGTATCTGATTATTGATCCAAAAGCTAAACCGCCAGTGCTCCTGAGGTGGACCTGGCGGTTTTACATACCTTTAAGGAAAGATTACAGAGTTCCAGGGGCGAGAAATCGTTCAGGATATTTGATTAACCGATTCGTATAGGTTAATAAGACAGGAGGTGATAAAGATGATGAAGATTGTGAGACCCGTCATCCTGACAGAGTTATTATTTCTAACAGGAGGAGCAACAATGTCTGCAAAAAGTGAGGTGAACAAGAATACAGCACTCGAAAAAGCTACTTTTGCCGGTGGCTGTTTCTGGTGTATAGAAGATACTTTTCAAAAGATAGAGGGTGTGATCGAGGCTGTGTCTGGATACACTGGCGGGCATAAGGAGAATCCCACTTACGAGGAAGTAAGCTCCGGAACAACAGGTCATTACGAAGCGGTTCAAATCACCTTTGATCCTTCTAAAATATCATATGAGGATTTGCTAAGTCTCTTCTGGAGGCAGATAGACCCCACGGATGAGAAAAGGCAGTTTGCGGATAGAGGGTCACAATACAGAACCGCTATTTTTTATCACAACCAGGAGCAGAAACTCCTGGCTGAGAAATCCAGACAAGAGCTGGAAAAATCCGGGAAATTTCAAAAACCCGTTGTTACGCAGATCATACCCTTTACCAAATTCTACCAGGCAGAGGAATACCATCAGGATTATGCCAGTAAGAAATCCCTGCAATATAAATTATACAAAAAAGGGTCGGGCAGAGAGAAATTCATTAAAGAGGAGTGGGATGAAAAATATGGAAAACTAGCTGAAGAGGAATTGAAAAATAAACTAACGCCTCAGCAATACCAGGTTACCCAGAACTGTGGAACTGAGGAGCCATTCAAAAATGAATATTGGAATAATAAAAAAGAGGGAATATATGTGGATGTAGTTTCCGGTGAGCCTTTATTCTCATCCAGGGACAAATTCGATTCAGGGACCGGCTGGCCAAGTTTTTTCAAACCGCTTGAACCGGGCAACATCGTGGATAAAACAGATACCAGCCTGGGAATGATAAGGACGGAAGTAAGAAGCAAAAATGCGGATTCCCATCTGGGTCATCTGTTCGAGGATGGACCCGCACCCACCGGATTAAGATACTGCATCAACTCTGCTTCATTAAGGTTCGTTCCCAAAGAGGATCTGGAAAAGGAGGGTTACGGGGAATACAAGAAGCTGTTCGAGAAAAAAAACTAATATCTTATCTCCGCAATTAGAAAAAATAAGCCGGGAGTTACTGACTCCTGGCTTACTTGTTTTATTTTTTCTGATAATATCTTTGCTTTTATGCCGTATATTGTTAATATTATTTGGATTTTGTGAGATAGTAGCTTTTATCAGGAAATCAAGTTTATTAAACTATAAATAAATCTGGAGGATAAAATGTGTAGTTATCGTATACCCCAGCCTCTCAACGAGCCGGTTTACAGTTATGCTCCGGGCTCACCTGAGCGGGATAAACTAAAAATTGCTTTAAATGAGCTGAAGTCAAAACAGATCGAAGTACCCTTGGTAATTGATGGCAAAGAGGTTCGAACTGAGAAGAAAGTCAAAATCACTGCACCGCATGACCACAGTTTGGTTTTGGGCTATGCTTATCACGGCAGTAGAAAAGAGTTCCAGATGGCAATTGATTCTGCACTCAAAGCCCAGAAGAGCTGGGCAGCGATGCCAGTGGAGCAAAGGGTGGCTATCTTTCTAAAAGCAGCTGATTTATTAGCTGGACCTTATCGTTATATTATGAACGCTGCTACCATGCTGGCACACTCCAAAAATCCTTTCCAGGCAGAAATCGATGCAGTGTGTGAGTTAGCTGACTTCTTCCGGTTCAATGCCTATTATATGCAGATGATCTCTGACATCCAGCCAATCAACCCGGATCCTCTGATCTGGAACAGGATCGACTACAGACCCCTGGAAGGATTTATCTTTGCGGTCACCCCCTTCAATTTTGTGTCGATCAATGGTAACCTTCCCACGGCTCCGGCATTATGGGGGAACGTTGCAGTTTGGAAGCCGGCCAGGAGCGTGCTTTACACGTCGCATTTTATTATGAAGATATTTTTGGAAGCAGGGTTGCCGGCCGGAGTAATCAACTTTGTAACGGGCAACTCCTCGGAGATCAGCGAAGTAGTCTTAAACCACGAGAATTTGGCTGGTATCCATTTCACCGGCTCAACCTCTGTGTTTCAGAATATGTGGAAAACCATCGGAGAGAATATCGCCAGATACAAAACCTATCCGCGTATTGTGGGCGAGACCGGAGGAAAGGATTTTATCTTCGTTCATCAGTCTGCTAATCCTGCTCAGGTAGCTACAGCGATAACCCGAGGCTCTTTTGAATATCAGGGGCAGAAATGTTCAGCCGCTTCCAGGGCGTATATACCAAAATCGCTCTGGTCCCAGATCAAAGAGATTTTGCTAAAGCAGGTAAGCGAGATCAAAATGGGTGATCCCTGTGATTTCACCAATTTTATGAATGCCATAATCGATAAGAGCGCTTATGACAGTATCAAATCGTATATCGATTATACTAAAAGCGCCTCCGATGCCAAAATCATTGCTGGTGGTAACTGCGATGATTCCAAAGGATATTTCATCGATGCTACGGTGATCGAGACCACCAACCCGAAGTTCAAGACGATGGAGGAGGAAATCTTCGGTCCGGTGATTACTATTTACGTGTATGAAGATGCTGATTACGAAAAGACGCTCCATTTCTGCGACCAGACCTCACCTTATGCTTTAACCGGAGCTATCTTTGCTACTGACCGGAAGGCAGTAGAAACTGCTCAGACTATTTTGCGCAATGCGGCCGGGAACTTCTATATCAACGACAAGCCAACTGGAGCGGTGGTTGGCCAGCAGCCGTTTGGCGGAGCCAGGGCTTCAGGCACGAATGATAAAGCCGGCGCTCTGCATAATATGATCCGCTGGACCTCACCCCGGGCCATAAAAGAGAACCTTTTACCCCCGACTGATTTCAAGTATCCTTTTATGAGACAATCGTAGAGTTGAATCATTAAATAATATGTTTATGCCCCATCTCCGCTTCTTTTGCGGGGGTGGAGCTTTAAATCAGTAAAAATCAGTCTTGCAGGTCAGGAGCCCTGTGCTCCTGATTTTAAATTTAATTACTTCTGCACCTGACTTTTGCCCGATATTTTCTTGTTATTATCCCTGAATTTTATTAAACTATTAACTAAAACTTGACTTTCAGCTGATGATATGATAAAATAACGGAAACTAAAGCTGATAGCTTGAAATATCAAGGAATCTAAACACAGGTATGTTTATCTGGAAAACAAGAAATTAGAAGGAGAATTCTATGGTAAGGCTGTATGACAAGAATACCGGTCAGTACCTGGGCAGAATAGAGGATGAAGTATTTCAATTCTTAATCGATAATCTGGAAGAAGAAAATCTTACAGATACAGATTATTATGTTGACCGGCTGACACTTGATTTTTTGAAAGATAAAGGAATGAGCGAGGCTCTGGCAAAATTACTTGAAGGGGCTATGGGTGAGGGAGAAGAGATAGAGATCAGATATGAGAAAGAGTAGAGAAATGAAAAGCTTACAAAGGAGACTAAAAAATGGTTATTAAAATATGGTGGGTTTGGATTGCTATTGCGGCTTTTTTTGTTGTAGCTGAGATATTTCATATGGGATTTTTTCTACTGTGGTTTGGAGTTGGAGCTGCTGTAGCGGGAATTCTGTCACTTCTTGGTTTTGGTATGGGGTGGCAGCTGTTGAGCTTTATTGTTGTCTCAGCAGTGCTTTTTGCTGTTTCCAGAAGGTTTGCAGAGCGGTTTACTAAAAAACAGCCACCCGGAGTTGGGGCAGACAGATTTATCGATAAAAAAGGGGTAGTGATTGAGGAGATCAATAATCTTAAAAACACCGGGCGTGTGAGGATAGGGAAAGATGAGTGGCGAGCAGACAGCGATACAGGTGAGGTTATATCTCCAGGACAAACAGTTGAAGTGATCAAAGTAGAAGGGACGCATTTGATAGTTAAAGTTTCAAAAGGAGGAGAGTAAGATGGTAGTGGCATTAGTCATCATAGCTTTTGTGGTATTCATAGTTGTAGCCAGCGGCATTAAGATCGTCAGGCCCTGGGAAAGAGGGTTAATAGAGCGGTTAGGAAAGTATCAGCGAACTGCGGGCAGCGGACTTACCATCATCGTCCCCATCCTGGAGAGGATGATAATAGTGGATATGCGGGAGCAGGTGGTGGAGGTGGCTCCCCAGGCGGTGATTACCAAAGATAACGTAGTCGTAGAGGTGGATGCAGTGATCTACTATGAGGTCACTGACCCGGTAAAGGTTACTTATAACGTTGCCAATTTCTACACCGCGGCTACTAAACTGGCGCAAACCAATTTAAGAAATCTGGTTGGCGAGTTAGCTTTGGATGAGTCCCTTACCTCAAGGGAGCTTATAAACACTAAGTTACGTCAGATCTTAGATGATGCTACGGATAAATGGGGAACCAGGGTTACCAGGGTAGAACTGCAGAGGATAGACCCGCCCAAAGACGTTACAGATGCAATGCATCGTCAGATGAAAGCAGAGAGAGAGAGGCGGGCAATGATCTTGGAAGCGGAGGGTCACAAGCAATCAGCCATACTTAAGGCTGAAGGGCAGGCAGAGGCAATCAAGAAAGTTGCGGATGCGGACAAATATCAGAAATTAACCGTAGCCAAAGGAGAGGCAGAAGCGATAGAAACCGTATATAGAGCCATTCACGAAGGCAAGCCTACCAATGACCTGATCGCCATAAAATATCTGGAAGCGCTTCAGAAGATTGCAGACGGACAGGCAACCAAAGTTTTCCTGCCCCTTGAAACTACAGGCATTCTCGGGAGCATTGCCGGTATAGGCGAACTGTTGAAAGAAAAAATCTCATCCAAGAAAAGCGGAGAAACCTAGGCTTAGAGAAAAAAGTTCCGTAGGTCAGGAGCCCTGAGATCCTGACATCATATTAAAGAAGTTTCTGAATGAAAAAAGATAATATCACCCGCGAGGATATTACTGCCACTCTTGTTACTGCTTTAAAACCCTTGAATTATGTTTATGCTTTGTGGGAGGGTGGTTCTGCAAGCTTTGACAGGATAGACCAGTGGTCGGATATCGATTTATATCTTGTAGTTGAAGATGAGAAAGTGGAAGATAGTCTCAGCTCAATAGAACAGAGTATCTTAAATCTTTCCGAAATCGACTTGAAATTCCGCCTACCAGAACCAACCTGGCACGGGCATTCTCAGGTCTTTTATCGTCTGAAAAAAACCAGTCCTTTTTTATTTCTGGATATCGTGGTGATAAAGAAATCAAGTAAGGACAAATTCCTTCAATTCCGGATCCATGGAAGGCCAGTCGTCTATTTCGACAAAATCGCCGTGGTCAAAGATGATCCAGTTGATCCCGAATATTTTTTAAATAAAATTCAGTCGCGACTGGAAATGCTGAAAACGAATTTCACTCTGTTCCAGATGTTGATTCTCAAAGAATTAAATCGTGGCAATGAGATTGAAGCTCTTAGTTATTACCTGTCTTATACCTACAAGCCTCTGGTGGAGGCTCTCCGGATAAAATACTGCCCCTATCATCATAATTTTCATAACAGCTATATCTATTATGACTTACCACCTGAAGTGGTGAAGCGTCTGCATAAACTGAATTTCATAGCTAACTCTGAAGAGCTTCGCCAATTACAGGTTGAAGCGGAAGCTTGGTTTTGGGAAGTGGTGAAGAGTATTAATACTGAGGATTTGAAGAGGAAAATCTCAGATCAAAATTTATAATTTGTAGTAAAATTTCAGAACCTGAACTGCCTTTAGCTCAGACCAGCAGGTCAGGAGCCCTGTGCTCCTGACCTACTTTTTGAAGCTGAATTATTTTATCAACATCATCTTCTTAGTCTCAGCAAAATCCTCAGAAATGATCTGATAAAAATAGACTCCACTGGAGACCATAATTCCATCCCTGTTCCTGCCATCCCAGACGACTCTATGATATCCAGCCGGGTAATACCCATCTACTAAGTCACAGACTAATTCTCCTTTAAGGTTAAATATCTTTAGAGAAACCGTTCCGGGTTGAGTTAGCTGATAATTTATCTGAGTTGAAGCATTAAAAGGATTAGGATAGTTCTGATTTAATCCGAATTCCTTAGGAATCTCAGGTGTTGTGTGGTGTCCTGGATTTTCCTCTTCTTCTATTTCTAAAGGAAATCCCCGATTATCCCGCAAATCGACCAGACTAAAAGCTAAAACAGGCTCTGCTTGTTCCAGAATCTCAAAGGTTATAATAGCTATCTCTCCAGAACCAATAATGGAAGTATTTGCTCCCAGGATTGCCAGGCTGACATCCACTTCATATCCCATATCTTTCCCGTAAAAGAAAACCGGCTGAACGCTGTCTATTAACTGATAACTTCTCTTAATATCAATGAACTTAAGCTGTAAAGAATCGTAAGGAAGTATAAAGTGGATGCTTTTAACTGTATCCGGATTGTTGTCTAAAAACACTTTTACCTCGAACTCATTACCTAAGATCCAGTTGTCCGTGGATTTGGTCAGCGATAGACCCAGATCACTTGAAACTGCCTTACCTGAAGACCCGGACATAACTCTCAAATTGCCTACTACCATGTAATTCATAGCGAAGACGACTAAATCCTCGAAATCTATTTTATTGTCAGTAAGAGGAATGTCTTCTGCACTATTATTATAAGTGGGACCAATATCAAATTCAGGCAGATATCCTGTATCTCCCGCCTTTGTATCGTAGATCCCGGCAAAGATCGATAAATCACTAAAATAAACTCTGCCATCCCCATCGATATCACCTAACCAGTAATTAGTGGCTCGTGCAGTATCACCAGCTGAGAGTTTGGAATAATTTCCCGCACGGTCGTAAGCAAATATGCTATAAAAATAAGCATTTCGCGGGAAGGCAGCCACATCATTAGAGTCCTGATAACTGGTTCCACTCCCTTTATACACCAACTGTCCTGAAATATGGCTTGCAGGGTATCCTGAAGGGACAGGATAGGAATCGTCATATTCAGGGTAAGCATTATTAGCCCAGGGATTCTTTCGGATTTCCACTCCTTTAAAGCTTCCAGCCGGATTAGTCCAGCTCAATCTGCATTTCCTGTTCCCGGGTCTGACCACAAAATTAGCCGGAGAGCCGGGTGGGGTTGTATCATAGGTAAAGCTCCAATAATATGAACAGGTATCGTTGTTCACATTCCCCAAATCATCTATCACCCTGAAGAATATATGGTGTGTCCCTTCGGAAATCTGAGGAACTCTCCAGCTAATCGTGGTATCTGAGGAAGCAGAATTATAAGCCCACAATTCACTCCATATTCCTGAACAGTTATCCAGTTGATAATATCCTCTATTTAATCCTAAATTATCAGTAAACCGGATGGATAGGGTGGGGAGATAATTAATGGTATCACCAGATAGGGGTGAGTTGACCACAACTGCAGGATGGGTAGTATCCGCGATTTGAATCTGGAGCGTAGCCCCGGAATTAGAGTGTAGTATGTTTTGGTTAGCAGAATCTCGCATAACGGAATTGTTAAAACTTAGACTGGTTGATCCAGCCTGAGTGGATGTAAAGATTAATCCCAATAATTGTCCGGTTCCGGTAAAGCTTCCATCCAAGATCGCCAGGCTCATCACTACCGAGTCGGTATAAACATTATAAGATAAAAACGAGTTATCCGGAGGAGATAATGCTGTCCCCTTAATCACACTGTTGACCGTAATATAATTATGATCATACCGGATATTGAAAAGTGAAGCTTCCAGTCTGTTTACAGTTTCATTTAAGGAAATCCAGAGAGTATCAATATCACCTCGATTGACTGAAAGATAATTAGGAGAAAGGAAGACTATTAATGATGGCTGTAGATTTAAGGTAAAATGAAAAGTGCTTGACCAGTCGGAAATCAATGTATCCAGAACAGATGAAATCTGCCTGTGCCTCCCCCTCCAGAAGTAAATTGCACTGGAAAGACTTTCCGGAAAGCTGGCATTATAAGTAAATTGACTATCAGGTTCGCAACTTAGCCAGCCTGACTGGGTTAAATTTCCAATAAACAGGCTATCAGTTGAAGTCTGGATTTGGATTGAATACAAACTATCCCCTGGTATGGTGGTAGAGCTTGTCTGGAATACAAGCGGGATCTGAACTTCAGCACTGCCACCTACGGTTAATAAAATATAAATCAATAAAAATATTTTAATACATTTCATCTTCAGCCTCCCTTCATAAGGTTAGCTTTACTATAACTATTTTTAAGAGACCTGCTAATTTTTCGAAATCGTAGGATTCTCAACGGAGGAAAGATCCATAAACCATTGGCACCGGGAAGTAAGATATAGTGTTGTTCTCAAGCCTGGTTTATTACTTATGCTTATAATGTTTTTACCCCTCCCTCACAGATCACATCACCGTTTGGACATACAAATAATGTGCCTGAAATTAACTTGATAGTTAGTAAGCAGTTAGCTTCTAAAAGATATCAAAAAACTGCTCACTATTTGAACAGTTTTAAAGCTTTTCTGTTTGTTCCTGATGTAAGTTCATATTTTGAAATAGTTTAATGTATAATAAGACGTCTGAACCATAGCTTTACATCTTTTCCAAAATGACCTCTTCTTCTAAAAAGAGCTTGACAATATCAAAAAGGATGATTATTTAATCCAGTGGGAAGTTGAATTAGCAATTATTCATAGGAAAGGAGAAGTTATGAGAAAATCGATTTTGATTTTGCTTATTATCTTTTTCGGATTATTTACTCTGCCTCTCTTTGCTCAGGATCCAGGTATTGCTGATACAGTCAGATTGGCAACTATCTCTGGAGAAATCGGAACCCAGGTCTCTTTTCCGGTGTTCTTAGATAACGATGAAGAGTTGATCTCAGTAGTCATCCCGCTTTTGGTGAACGGATATTCTGGCTGGCTAAGATTCGATTCGGTCTCTTATGAGGGGAGTCGTCTATTAGACCCTCTAGTATTGGATCACCGAAAAACATATGTCTTCGATTCCGACACTTTCACCTTTGACAATTTGCTTTTATCTTTCTCTATCTCTTCTGGAAATAGTTTACCTGCTGGAGCAGGCAAGCTCTGCAATCTCTGGTTTACCTTGCATTTTGGCGGTGGGGTTTTAGTGGATTCCTTGCCTGATTCACCCCAGGGAAAACTACTGCTCACTGATTCAAACCAGCACTCTTTTACCCCACAATTCTTTTCCGGTCTGATTGAGATTGCCTGTAACTATATGGTCGGGGATGTTGACCAGGATGGAAAAGTATCTATCTCTGATGTTATATCCATCGATAACATCTGGGAGTATGATTATCATCTCAATTCTTATCCTGTTTACGACCGGTATGGTCGGGCAGACCTGAAGTGTGACCGCAGGTTAGATTTGCGCGATATCACCTATCTCTGCGGTTATCTTTTTCGGGGTTTTCCGCCACCATGTACCTGTGGAACTACCAATCCATCATATTATAATGATCCGGCACTTCCGGATACGGTCTGGGTTGAAAACAAAACCCTGAGAGCAGGGATTCCTTCTTCGATTTGCATGGGTATAATCAATGATGAGCTTTTAAGCGGTTTGGAATTGAGATTCGAGATAGACGGGAACGCTGTGCTTGAGTGGGATGCGGATAGCGGGTTGGTACCAACTAACCGTTTAAAGGCTTTTACGCGTTGGGGTGGCGGTGAGCATGCTGATAGTATCAATCCGGAAAACTTCAATCTATTCGCCTGGGGATATTTGGTTAATTTTACACCTGGAAGAGAGGCAGTTTGTTGTCCAGTTTTCACTCCCAAATCAGCTGGAACAGCAACTTTCCATTTAATCCGCTGGGTGAACGGCAGTGAATCTATGCTGGTCACAGAGGATAATGCGGCCATCTTGCCTGCCTTATACGGTGGAACTATCACGGTACTACCTGATCCAAATCACGATGGGATATTCAGCATTGCGGATGTGGTCTATTTGGTTGATTACCTGTTCAAGGGTGGGCCTGGACTCGATCCCTATGAATCAGGAGATATGAATTGTGACGGTAAAGTATCTGTCAGCGATGTGGTCTATTTAATTAATTATCTTTTCAAAGGCGGACCACCGCCAGGGTGCTGAAATATAGTTTGATGTTTGTTCGTTTGGCGTTTGTTAGTAGGGGTTAGTTTCAAACCAGCCCCTAACTACTTATTATTTAATGGATTAAAGGCTAAGCTATCCACCTCAGTTGAATCGCATATAGTTAATTCCCCAAATACGACTTTTTTAATCTTGTTTATAACTTGACAGAATTTAAAAACTCATTATATTAAAGTTGAAGCAGGTTGTTTAACGTTCTTTTAACACAAGTAGTTTAATAGTGCAATAGTGAGGGGATGTTCTCATCCCCGTTATTTTTACCCGGGATGATACCATTCCAAAGCGAGTAAACCTAATGGGAATAATAATGACAGTAAATAATAAATTCAATTATCTTCTGAAACAGGGTGAGAATATAACCAGATTAAAGATTATAATCCTGTCAGGATTTTTGATTTTTTCAATACCTGTATCAGTCTTTTCTCAGACGATAATCAAATCCTTCCCTGCTCCAGGTGCTGAGCCCAGGGGCTTAGCCTGGGATGGGTCCTATCTCTGGTGTGCTGAATATTTCTCTGGGAAAATATACAAACTGGACCCTTCCAACGGTGCAAAAGTTGATTCCGTTTCCTTTCAGATAATGGGCGATTATGGAGGTATTACCTGGGGTAATAATGGTCAACTCTGGGTAGCTAATGGCAGTTATGTTTATGAAATAAATCCGGTTTCAGGTGATACCATCTCTTCTTTTCATTGCCCTGGGGGATGAGGTGCTACTTCCTGTGGACTGACCCGTGTGGCCAGCAACCTTTGGGGCTCAGATCGTAACTTGCTTCTTGTCAGGAAGATGACAACTTCAGGGGCACAGCTTTTCACCTTTAGTTTAGACATGGATAACCCGAAGGATTTAGCAAATGATAGTACAGACCTATGGTTGGTCACCTCTGATGGAAAGTTATTTAAATATAATCAAAATGGTGAGGTAGTGGATTCAATTATAGGTTTATTATCCAGCGGATGGGGATTAACCTGGGAGAACAAGCATTTATGGGTGTCAGACCCTTCTTCTGACTCCATCTATGAGGTAAAATTGCCTCAATATAAGAATATTAGTGCTGACAGTGTTAAGAACTGGATAGAGAGTGGAGCTAATCTGGTAATACTGGACGTCAGGGAACTGTATGAGTTTGAAAGTTATGGCAGAATTCCAGATGCTATAAATCTTCCCTGGAATTCAGGTGTTCTGGACACAGCCTATACCCGGTTTTCTCTGAATGATACCATAATTGTGGTCTGCCATAGTGGCAACCGAAGTGCCCAGGCAAGCAATTTCCTGGATGGAAAAGGATTCCAAAATGTCTATAATATGTTAGGAGGAATGAACGTTTGGCATTACCCTGTAGAGGTTGGAGGACACATTTCTGAGAACGTTACCTGGGGAAAAGATAAAAGTCCTTTCATTGCAGTGGCAGATATTGTTCTCGATAGTGGCAAAACCCTTACCCTTGAGCCCGGAGTAAATTTAGAATTTGATGGATTCTTCTCTTTAGATGCTTATGGTAACCTTATAGCCCAGGGGACCCTCGATAGTAATATCAACTTTACATCCTATAATTTATTTTCGTCTAGATGGGAAGGAATCAGTATTTTTAAAGGCAGTAATAGCTATTTCACCTATTGCAGAATCGATAGTATAGAAAATGGAATCTTGTGTCTTAACTCCTCTCCTATCATTGAAAATTCATGGATTATCGGTAATCAGAACTGTTTACATCTTTCTGGTACTTTTGCCAATCCCCCGATTTACAATTGCAAATTGCAAGCAGCAGTTAACAGCTCTGCTATATTAATCCTGTGTGATTCTTCATCAGCTCCCACCATCACTTACTGCAGTATTATGGATGGGTTAAAAGGTATGGTCTCTAAAAATGGCTCTAATCCAAAGTTGAATTACGATAATATATATAACAATAATGATTATGGTGTATTAAATGAAGATTCCTCAGTGATTGTAGATGCAAAATATAACTGGTGGGGGCACAAAAGTGGTCCCTTTGATCCTGTAGATAATCCTGATGGGCAGGGTAACCGGGTGAGCCAGCGGGTTGATTATATCCCCTGGCTCCAGATCATTTTCCTCTATGTTTGCGGAGATGCGAATTCTGATTCTTCAACTACGGTTTCGGATGTGGTTTATCTCATAAACTATCTGTTCAAGGGTGGTCCTGCTCCTGATCCGATTCAAAAGGTAGATGTAAACAGTGATGGCAAAGTAACCGTCAGCGATGTGGTCTATCTGATCAATTATCTTTTCAAAAGTGGACCAGCACCCTGTGGTTGATTTAAAAATTAATCTTTTTAACTAAATAGCAAGATTTTATTCTATTTCAAAACCTATCGTAACCTTTAACCGATTTCCATCCAGAGTTATCAGTTATCATGAATCATTAAAGGGATTATACTTAGTCCCTTAATAGAGCAGGATAAGTGAACGAAAAAAGTCCAGGTCATTCAGTTGAAAAACCTCTATCCCTAAATGAGGAATTACTTCTTATTATTAAAGCTGGATGGTTAAGAGGAATCCTTTGGTTCTTCCGTTTGTGGATTTAAAGGTGGTTCATATTCCTCTAAGGTTAGAAAACCATATTTTAACATCCGGTTCAGGATTATCTTTCTTCTTCTCTCAAATCTTTTACTGTCTGAGGTGGGAGGGTATTTTCGGGGAAAGGGGAGGGAAGTTGCCATCCGGATAGCCTCATTTGGCGTAAGGTCTGAAGAGGATTTTCCAAAATAGGATCGGGAAGCCGCCTCACAGCCATAGATTCCATCTCCCCATTCAATTAAATTTAAATATAGTTCAAAAATTCTTCTTTTGCTTAATGCTTTTTCCAGGCGGAAAGCGATTAAGATCTCTTTCAGTTTTCTCAAAGGGTTTTTAGAAGGTGAAAGGTAAAGATTTTTAGCTAATTGCTGAGTGATCGTAGAAGCTCCTCGTGAAAATTTCTTCTTCTTCCAGTCGATCTTCAAAGACTCTTTCATCTCCTCCAGGTCTATGCCGCTGTGGGTAAAAAAATTTATGTCTTCTCCTACTAAGATTGCTTTCTTTAAATAAGGCGAGATCTGGCTATAAGGCACCCAGAGGTGATGTTCTCTGGTTTTTTTCCCTTTTTTAATATATTCTTTGTTCCTTATCTGGATTAAAGAGGTAGTTTTGGGATTTTCCCTTTGTAGATATTTTACATCTGGCAGTGTCAGGTATTCGATAAGAAGGATAAGAACGAAAACCAGAATTAACCCCGAGATCACGTAACGCCATTTGAATTTTTTCGGTTTTAGAAAGCTCATAACTTCTATTTGGAGTGTGAAGCTTTAGCTTTACCCTTGGTCAATCTAAAGATTGACACTCCAGAGAAAAAAACGACTTGATAAATCAAGCAACTACAAATCTAAGGCTTTATTTTAAACTATTAAGTAGAAAACTGCAACAGGATTTTATTATCTAATTTTATGTTTTATAGGCAGGTTGTATAGGTAGTAGTTGTAGGCGCGGGTTTGGAACCCGCACCTACAAAAAAATTATTTTTTGGCATTTGGTCCTCCATAAGTTCCAATATCGCTTACGCTTCCATCCGGATCGGTTAAAAAGGGATTGCCTTTGTCGATCAAGGGGGAGGTCGGTTTTAGATGAAAATCTTGCTGGTTTTCGAGAAGAGGGTCAACTGATAAATTTCCGTTCTGCTCAGTTAAGTCTGGCAGGTCTTTATAGTTCCCGGCATTATTATTCCAGAACATCATTATAGGTTATGGAGAAGTTCGGATTTATATCTGTTGCCCAGATACCCACACAGGGGCAGACCCACTCTTTTCTCCAGCCATTTTCAGTGATAATATTATTTGTGCAGACCCCCTTGCACTCTGCGCTCCAGACTGCAAAGCCGCAGTTTCCATTGTGAGTGATAATATTATTGGATGCATCCATATAGGATGTGCCGGTGGCGATTATCCCCCAGCCTAGGTTTTCGTGCACTAAATTATTTCGGACAACAGCTCTGGAATCACCAAAAGTCCCTATCCCCTTCCAGTAGCCGGAAATTTGATTCCGGTAAACTGTTGCGGTTGCATCCCAGGTTATTCCTATACCTGCTCCTCTTCCATCACAGATTATATTATCTGTAATGTAGGCAGTTGCTCCCCGATACAATGCCACTCCGTCCCAGCCATTGTTCTGAATCCGGTTATTCAAAATAAATATCTCTGAGTTTTCTCTTCCAAAGATACCTCCAACTCCAACCACCACCCCTTCTATTTTATTAGTGTTATCTGAGATTTCCACCTCTTTAACTGTAACCGTGCTGAATTTGGTAACGATACCAGCATCTGTAGCATTTCCGTCCGGGTCCCTTTTACCCCCGGTTATTTTCAAGTCCGTGATAAGTGAATTTAGGCTGTTTTCAAATAAAACTCCATATCCAGCATTTGTGATTAAAATGGTCTTCTCTTTTCCACTACCGATTAGGCTCAAGCCTTTATTTTGAATTAAAAAGCCTCTGGTAGCGTTCACTTTCGTTTTATGTTCCTGACAATTGCCGCATAATTCTTCCATATATTCTTCTGGTTTTGCCTCATACGTTCCCGGAAGAATAAAGATGGTATCTCCATCCTTTGCCTGATCAAAGGCATATTGTAAATCCCTGAAGGGCTCCTCTTTTGTCCCGTTCCCGGTTATTTTATCCTTAAGGACATCTACATACCAGGTTCTTTGAGTTTGAGCAGATAAGTTTGTCATCGATATTAAAAGAAAAACAGAGAGTATTATTAATCGAGATAAGCATCTCATACTCTGATCCTTTTTTAAAGGTTTTTCAAAGCTACATGCTACTTGCTACAGGCTACTGGCTTATTTAAAAGCTACCTGCTACAAGCTACATACTATTAGCTTATTTCGTTATCTCCAGAATCTTTTTAATTATTTTTTCATCCTTTGGCAATAAATCTACTGAAGGAAGTCTTTTGACCAGCTCTTTCCAGATCGGTTCTTTTTCAAAAATCTCTTTAAATATGGGCAAAGATTCATCCACCAGATTGTTGTTCACTAAGGCAGTCGCCTCCCAGAATTTTAACTCTATACTCTCAGGATACAATCTCTTTGCCTCTCCATATTCTTTCAGCGCAGTTTTGAGGTCTTTCTTTTCTAAGGCCAGGTCACCCAAATCCGAATGATGGTAGGCTTCTGCTATCTTGACCAATCTTCTGAGCTCTTTTAGAGGTTCAGGATTATCCTCCACCCTTAAATCGAGAATTTTATCCTGCCAGGGCTTGCCAGATGATTTCCCTTTAACGATTAAGATTGCAGCAGACTGTTTTCCTCTTATATCCCCTCCTTCTGCCTGAGCCGCATCCAGGGCGGAAAGCATCCTCTCAGCTAAATTTCCTTTAGTATTCTCAAAGGCTTTAGCCATAGCAGGCCAGACCTTGTCATTTAACATCAGGTTTGCCTGAACCGAATAGTTTTTACCAATGATATGACCCGCAGAGGGGATACATTTGTCTCCAGTATGAGTGGCGACATTTCCTGAGGCATCGATCATCGCTACCTGGCGAACCGCATTATTCTTATCACCTGCAAGTAAAGCTTGCAGGGCTTCAGGGGCAGTTTTGCCAGCTCTCATTAAATCCAGACCTAAAGGGCCATAAGATATATCAACTAAAGATTGAGTAGCAACTACGCCCACCCCTGCCTCAGCCCAGGGGACTACCGGTCCAACTGAGAAATAGTGGGATTGAACCGCAACTCCCATTTCACCAGTTATGGTATCCCGGGCAACGATAGAATAGGTGTGACAAGGATAGGAATTGAATTCCTGCGAAGGTGAAGAATTGTAAGATAAAAACAGAATCGAGAATCCTAAAATGATTTCTTTATAATTCACCTTTACCTCCTTAGAAGAATTTTAAACATCCCACCTTGTGGGTAAGGTGGGAATACCGATTTGTGGATGGTCTGACTTAATCGGTAAACCCGGGTTGCCCACAACCTGGGTTAAGCATAACAATTTCAAAATATGGTATTATTTTGAAAAAAGAATGTCAAGATAAAGTTGAGAGGTCTCTGAAAAACTCAAATCTGCAGGGCTGGGAACCCTGCCTACGAGCCTGCTGGGTTCGATAAATCGAACACCTACATTCTGATTCGTAGGGGCTTGATTTATCAAGCCTAAGTGCTTTTTCTATTTGACAATCTGGTGATTACTCCATTTATTAAAGTTGTTGAATATTCAACTCGATAGGTCGATAAAATAATAAGACCATAGCAAAAATATTATTGGAGAAATAAACTAAAGAGAACTAAAATGTCAAAGAATTTTGCGATATCTGGTGTGGCGGGATATATTGCTCCACGCCATTTGAAAGCGATAAAGGAAACAGGTAATAGATTAATGGCAGCAGTAGACCCCCATGATTCGGTCGGTCTTCTGGATAGTTACTTCGAAGACGTTAGCTTTTTCAAGGAATTCGAAAGGTTCGACCGGCATATCGAAAAACTGCGCCGACAGGGTGAAGACCAGCACGTGCATTACGTTAGCATCTGCTCTCCTAATTACCTGCACGATGCCCACTGCCGTTTTACCCTGCGGGTGGGAGCGGATGCTATTTGTGAAAAGCCGGTGGTTCTTAACCCCTGGAATATCGATGCCCTGCAGGAATTAGAACAGGAAAGCGGTAGAAGAATATATACAGTTCTGCAGTTACGGGTACATCCTTCTTTGATTACACTAAAAGAGAAACTGCAGAAAGAGGGACAAACTTCTAAAAAAGAGATCAATCTCACCTATATTACCTCCCGCGGTCTATGGTATTTAATTTCCTGGAAAGGGCAGGTCGAACGCTCAGGTGGTCTGGCAACCAATATCGGCATTCATCTATTTGATCTTCTAATCTGGCTATTCGGCAAGGTCGAACATTCAGAGGTTCATCTTTCTACACCAACTAAAACTGGCGGGTATATGGAACTGCAGGATGCACGAGTAAAATGGTTTCTCTCGATTGATAAAAATGATCTGCCGGATGAGACAAAGGAGAAGGGTAAAACGACATATCGCTCAATCACCATTGACGGACAAAAAGTAGAGTTCTCCGAAGGGTTCACCGATTTGCATACCATCGTTTATAGAGAAACTTTAGCAGGTAGAGGGTTTGGTTTAGAAGATGCCCGCCCCTCAGTGATCTTAGCCCATGATATAAGGAATGCTAAGATAATTGGAATAAATGAGAATTCCCACCCGTTGGTGAAGAAGATTCTATAAATTACGATTAATCAAACTAACAAGGGTTTAATAAATCAAGCTCCTACAGAAAAATATTTGTCGGGGTTCGATTTATCGAACCCCGAATCTCTTACCAACACAAGTTTATTTATGAATAAACAAATAAAAAACTGGAGGCGGTGGGAATCGAACCCACGTCCGAAGATAAGAATCAAAGGACATCTACAGGCTTAGCTTAGTCTTTTCCCCTCCCACCAGAGGCAGGAGAGAATTTGTCCCGGGGAAGACCGACAAGCAGGTTTAACCCGGAACTATCCTGGTTTTATTTCGCCCTCTTCCCCCAGGAGTAAAAAGAAGGCTATCCTGTTTTTCTCGACGCCTTAGTCCAAGCCAACAGGCAGGCTCAGGTAAGACGAGCTACCTTTTATTAGGCAGCCAGTGCGTACGAATAGTCGTTTGCACTTAGATTTGTTCCCAATGGATTAACGAGGTTACTGGGTACCTCGGCCTGCTTTCCTTTACCCTTAGTCCCCGTCGAAACCGATCGCCCCCATAAAGGTGGCTAACTTCTAATTAAATATACGCTTGAGATTTAATAAAACAACAATATTTTTTAACAGAGTGCTCAGCAAATGATTTTTTAGAGTGCGAACGATGCTCCGGCTGGATGTCCATTTGGATCCATAGGATTCTCATCCAGCAGAGAAAGGCGGAAGATAACATCTGCCTGGGAGCGGATATTTATGCCCGAGAAAATAAAAATATAACATTTTGTTTATCGGCGGGCTTCTGTTTTCTATTAGGTTGACACTGTATATCAGACCTGCGGTTGATTTGCATGACATAGGGCAATAGCCGGTCTGCTACGTAAAACACATATCTTTATCCCCCTTTATAAAAGGGGGGACTTAGGGGGATTTTTCAAATACACCTCTATTGGTGAATCTTAAAGTCGTAGGAAAGGTGTGACCAACACCGGGCTCCTAACTTACCGTTGCTTAGACTGGTTTTTGTTGCGTATTATCAAAGTGACAGGTTTTTCGGATTGTGCAATAATGTGCTTCGGGACCACCAGGGTAAGTTTTGCATCGAGGATTTCTGTTACCCGGCACTGCGAAAGGACAAAAATTGACAGCTCCTACCTCGGCCATTATACTGATAGCGCTCCTAGGATTATTCCTGTTTTTTGCTTTGAGCAAAAGGCAATTTCGTAATTACCGGCGTAACCGACTTAAAAGCAAACCATTTCCGCCTGAATGGGAGGGCATCCTGAATCGGAACGTTGTTCTTTATGGTTACCTTCCCGGCTCGCTAAAGAAAGAACTGCAAGGTCATATTCAAATCTTTTTGGGTGAAAAGATTTTTGAGGGATGCGGAGGGCTGGAAATAACCGACGAGATAAGAGTTACTATTGCAGCACAGGCGTGTATCTTATTGTTGAACCGGAAGCCCACCTACTATCCCACTCTTTACACCATTCTGGTATATCCCGGTGCTTATGTGGCTAAAAAAACCAAAGTTGTCGGTATGCAGCACTTTGAGGAGATGACTGTTCGTGCTGGAGAATCCTGGACCAGGGGGGAGGTCGTTCTGGCCTGGGATAATGTGAGGCAAGAGGCAATAGATCTTGCCGGGGGGCATAATGTGGTACTGCATGAATTTGCTCACCAGCTGGATCAAGAGGATGGAAGAGCAGACGGAGCCCCCATACTGGGGAAGCAAACCAGCTATAAGACCTGGGCTCGGGTCTTGAGTAAGGAATATCAAGATTTAAAGCGAAAAGCCCTCTCCGGCAGGCCTGATATTATGGATGCTTATGGAGCAACAAACCCGGCTGAGTTTTTTGCAGTCGCCACCGAAACTTTCTTTGAAAGACCAAAACAAATGAAACTCTCACATCGTGAACTCTATGAAGAACTGGAAAGTTACTATGGGCTGGATCCATTGAAGTGGTTTAATAAGGAAAACCAATACGATAAAGAGTAGCGTCAGGAGCCTGGGACTCCTGACATACCGCCTGTCCTACCAGCTGGACTTACTGGTGTTTGTTTTTAATTTTGTTTAGCCATCCTGCGGGCATGAATTCTGTGCATGCATCATATATTCATTCCCCATAAACGGTGGAGCTATTTTTTTCACCATTAAAGTTATAGTTCGAAGCTCACCATAAATGGAATTGCCTAGATTAGTGCTCTGTAACGATAAAGCTCACTTGCCGCTATGGAGCGTAGCGGAATTGCCGTCCGGTGTAGCGCCTTGTTAGATTGAGATCTTAAATTTATACCAACTTTACTTAACTACAAATATTACGTCGGTCAAAGCAGTAAATGTCTGTGGCTTGTTTTTGTACTTAAAAACAATTTTTAAGTCGGAAATCTTTTTCTTGGCAAAGTTATCTAAGTAATCTTTGATGACCGGTTTTAGCAACTCCATATTTCGCTTCAACTTCCATGAACCGGTGAAGTCTTCAGTGTCAACGAGCACCAGAAAGAGCCTGTTTTCAGATCCGAAGCGCGGTTCACTCTGATTTTCATATAGCCATTTTGCGAGTATGTGGGGATTTTGTTGGGCTTGCTTTAGAATTTGCACCTTTTCATTCTTGAGTGTTTCAATCACATTCTTGCATTCCTTAGTACCCTTGTCTTTCATTTTTTCAATAATTTCATAATAGATGTCCGTTTGTTTAGCTTTTTTGTCAAAGTCAATTTCTAATTTTCTTGCCTTTGCCTTTAAATAGGTAATCTCAACTGGGAATCCAAACTTTTCTCTCTTTTTCTTGATATATTCTGCTGGTAGGTATGTCACCTTCAAATCTATTGGGACATTACCAATAAAGAAATCAACATGCTTTATTTGGCCCACTGCAGGTAACACAGCTTTATGGGATTTGAATATATGTTCAATGAGAATACTTGACCAGTGATTGTACCAGCTGTTAAGTACATACCCCTGCACTGCTGTGCTTATTTCAGTATCAAACTTTGATACGAGAGTATCATAAGACTGGATAACCTTAACATATCGGCTTACAAGATATTTGTCGAGAGAATTCTGATAATCACCACCCCAATCAAACGTCTTCAGTTTATAAAGTTCAGATACAAGTTTCTTCGTGTCCAACGCAGCCAAAAGGCTTTTATTCTTCTTTTTGAAGTATTTATCCAGGATGCTATGAGATTGCATGGGATACATCGAGAGATAATTATAGAGCTCAAGGAATTGCTTACTTAGTGAAGTTTCCTTAAGTCCTATTTTGTTCTCGGACACAAACTCGGAGATTATTTTTTTTCGCACAATCGATTTTACTTTTAGCCAAAGAAGACCTTTTGTGTCTGAACTGAATTCTTCCAGTTTTTCACTTTCATGCAATTTCTTCCAGTAATTGAAGGATTTCATTTTTTATACTCTTATTCCTTTTCCGGGAAACGAGATGACCACCCTGGGATGTTAAAAAAGGCTTTTGATAATCGATATTCACCATTGTCTTGACGCTTCTGATATAAGATCACAAAGTCGTTTTTCATGGCACCTTTGCGATTATCTTGCACAACAGATGTGGCCGAGTAAGCCATAGGGAAACAACCGACAAACTTGAGGGAATCGGATGTCTTTTCAATGCGTTTTAGATACTGCCAGCTTTCTTCGTCTCGCGCATTAAAATACAGAGCTATGTAACCATTTTTCTTGAGGACTCGAGATGCTTCTGTAAAAAACTCTGTCATCTCTGCATTGTAGACACTTTTTGATTTTTGACGTTCCTTTGCATTGGATACGACAATTTCCCTATCGAAATCGACCTTATAGCCCAACAAGGAATTCCACAATTCACTTAACTCAAGATACGGGACGCGGTCACTATGAGGGGGATCTGTACAAACGAACGAGACGCTTTCTGTTGGTATCTTCATAAGCGTTAACCTACAATCCGCATTCATAAGCCATGCGTCAAATGCAGAGGAACCAATAGATGAAGGTTCATTCGAGATGGCGTAGATGGACTGTATCTGTTGTGGAAGAGTCTTTAGCAGTTTATTCGCCCGATTTTTGAAGCAATTCCATACATTGATTTCAAAATGCGTATTGGGTAGCCAGAAACCAATAACCCAGCTACCAACCTCTATTTTGTTCCCATTCCCGTTTCTCTTGCCATTACTTCGGTTTTTGATGGCAAATACCATGTTTGACATTTGACCGACCGAAGATGTCAGAGTAAGAAGAAGTGCTCGTTTCAGGTGTAATGGATATTTGGAGATGGTTTCAATTAGCAAGTCAATATTACGCATTGCTCTACCAGTGAATATATCACTGACTGACATTGACGGTTTAACATTTATGCGAGAATTCGTGAAGAAACTGAGATCCCTGAAATGTTTCGGCCTATAATCTTGGTACGCCGAGAAAGAACTCAAGTCATTCGGAGAAGGCTCAATCTCAATCCGATTTCTACCGGTTTCTGGCTTAATCCATATTGAGACGATTTTGTCCTTTTCCCAGAGGTAATGGGATGCAATACGGTTATCAGAGGTTTTGTACGTACTATTGATTTTCTCGGCTACACTTTGTTCAATTTCAATCAATGCCTGATAATACTCTTGATCAGATGGAAGATTAAGCAAGAAAAATGTGTGCTCAATAGAGAAAGGATTGATATCAATGCCGATGAACCGCCTATTTCTTTCTAAACACTCTCGAGCAATTAATCCTGATCCAAGAAACGGATCCATCACGATATCGCTCTTGCTGGTGCAATTCTCAACAAGGTAAGACAGGCTTTCAGTGGGTTTCTTCCCCCAGTATTTATGAAAACCTGATAAACCAGTATAGGTTTCAGGGTTCACAAAATCTGCAACACTGGTTGGCGTTGTTGGTGTTGGAAAAAGGTTCATTTGTATTGTTTCTGATGGTTTGGTAAATGTCATTGATGTTTCCTATTCATTTTTCCTGCCGTCTCTAATGTAATCTAACGGATGGCAACTAAGCTGAGGCAACGATACCTTAAAATGTAACGTTGCATAAATCGACTTCCATGTTGATTACTTTCCAATTTCACAACACCTCTACACACCATGCACAAATACACCTACGCTCATTCCGTCAGCTTGAGTTTCTGGTTAGGCGGCGAATTGATTATGTTGTTAATCCTGCACATTTGAGATAACTTCGGAAGAGAGATTCGTCAAATCCGCTATAACCATTTGATGATTTTTCTTCAAGTGCGGTAAGTGTTTCTCGCAATTGATCACAGGATAATTTCGAAAGAAAAACCTTCCGTACAGTTGCCTCGGTCTTCGAAGAGGGAACGATAACTCCAAGCCACGGCTTTGCATCAAAGCGTGCAATTACACATAAAAGATCAGACCATCCGTTGAACCAGCATTTATCTCCATCAGGACCAACTGAATAACCACCCAAGAACGACCCGAAAAATGCGGGTGCCCAATAAGAATCATACTTGGCGACACAGTTCTCTATTGTTGCGCGAATCAGATGCACCGTATCTTGTACATCACTTAAAGCAATTTGCTCATAACTATGCTCGACGCGGTTCCGACGATCTACAGCACGACCCAAAGCCTGAGCGGCTAAATCGTCGAAGATGCCGCGGCTCACCAATAATTTTGCTTTACCGTCTGCATCATGCGGTATGTCAGAACAAAAAATGAATCCATCGCGAAGTAGATATTGATCGGCTAGGCAAGACAAACTGCGACGCGCGTTCATTAAAGCACTTACAGAAAAACGACATTTTTGATCGTTGACTAAAGTAGCAGAAGTAGCTTCGATGTCTTGAATTGCCCATTTTAGAAATGTTTCGTATCCGAGACCTAATTGTGTAATGCGAATAACAGTCTTCGGACGTAACTTCGGGATAGTTTGGATTGCTGACGCAAGGTCTTTAGGATCCATACTTTCGATTTTACATACTGGTGTAAGTATTGTCTCCATGTTCTTTTATCGCCGCCTAACAGTGATTATGCAGTCTGTATAAATCAACAAAGACGGACTGCTCGTTTCTGTATAATACATCGGTTAAAAACAAAGCCAAGTGTTTTAACTTGTCCACAGGATCCAAATTCGGACCTAATATTAGTGTCTTGCATGATTCACTTGCTTTATTACTCTCCGGCTTATACAGCCCGTATAAACAGGTTCAGAGCCTATCAAAGAGACTCTTCACGCCATGTCCTCCTTTGTTAAGAACATGGGTATAGATCATCGTCTGAAGCGAATAAATCGTTTAATCCACAGGCAATAAGTCTGCTCGGTTCCCCCGCCGCCGGGCGGCTGTAATGGCGGGAACGTAGCACCTGCCGCAGCTGATCCATCAATTTTGGCGGCTGTAGGGCACTTAGTATAGCAACTCTCACTTGATCGTTGGTGCTCATTGTGTATTTCCGAGACATGTCTTTTTTCTCGCTCCCCTCCATATCGCACGCATCCTTTACTCCCCAACCCGAGATACCCCAGCATATATTGCTTGCCACCGATTTCTGGGGGAACCCAGTATATTTATTTAAGGCATTATAATTATTTATTCAACCTTGTCAAGCATTTTTCTTGGGAATATCCCTGATGAGATTTGAAATCAAGCCTACAAAAACCCACATCCTTTGAGCATCACTTTGACTGTATCTAAACATCCTTCATGTGTCTGTCGGGTCCCCCGACCCGAAAGCTATTATTATTTCCCGCCAGGTCACAGGGGATACATCTGCACTCATACGAGCCTGGCGGTCACGGAGAATTTTTGGGATTGCTTCGTCGTCCCCGCAGGGGACTCCTCGCAATGACATTTTTTATACTCTCTATCAAGGGGGACATAAAAACACCCTCTTGGCAAGTGGGGATAAAGGGGGGTTAGAAAACAGAACTTGTGCCAAAACAGTTAGCAAACAACTTTCAACCAAACGCCGTTTATAGTAGAGAAATGATTGAAAAATTCGATTTTTAAAAACTGTAGTGAAATGATGGGGAAAAAAATAAAAATCCTAAAGTTTTGTTTATTTTTGCTGGTATTCACATACCTGTTAATTTGCGCTTGCAAAAGCGGAAAGGGTTCTCCTTCCCGGCGCGAATCCGGTAGATCAGAAGCAAGGGTGCCTGTAGATGCAATGGTGGTCCAGCCGCAGCTTCTCGACAACCGGATATTTACCACCGGAACTCTCCTGGCTAACGAGGAGGTTCAACTGCAGCCCGAGATCGCCGGAAGAGTTACTGACGTTCTCTTCACCGAAGGAGGCAGGGTAAAAAAGGGACAGGTGCTCATAAAGCTCAATGACCTCGATCTCAAAGCCCAGCTTAAGGGGAAGGAGATCGAAGAAAAGCAAGCCTCCGATTTGGAAGCCCGCGAGCGCCAGCTTTTCGAGATCAAGGGAATAAGCCAGGAGGAATACGACAGGGTTACCAACGCCCTCAATATGATCAAAGCCCAGAAGGAAGTCATCCAGGCTCAGGTAGCCGAAATGGAGATAGTTGCGCCTTTTGACGGGATAATCGGGCTGAGATATGTCAGCCAGGGAAGTTACGTTTCCACGGATATGGTGGTGGCGACCATGCAGGACATTGACCCTATAAAAGTCGAATTTTCCGTGCCGGAAAAATACGTAAAGCAGATAAAAAAAGGAACCGGAATCACGGTTCTGATGGGCGATTCCGGAAAAGAATATAAGGGTTTGGTCTACGCGGTGGAATCAAAAATAGACTTAGCCACCCGAACCATCAAAGCGCGGGCTAAAATCCCCAATCCCAAAGGGGATCTGATTCCCGGCTCTTTTGTTAAGGTCGATATTACGCTCGAACAGTTTCCCGATGCCATAGTGATTCCTTCGGAATCGGTCATCCCGGAGATGAATGGAGAAAAGGTCTTTATCTGCGTCAACGGAAAGGTCCGCTCGGTCCCGGTCAAAACCGGCATCCGGACCGAAACCAGCATCCAGATAGTCGAAGGATTAAATCCGCAGGATACTCTTATTCTCACCGGCTTGCTTCAGCTGTCCGACGGCAAAGCGGTTGAGATAAGAGACCTCCAAAACACTCAAAAGTAGCCCTCCATGAACCTGCCGTCTATATGCATTAATCGCCCCGTTCTTTCCATAGTATTGTCTCTCTTGATAGTCCTGTTTGGGGTAATCGGTTACACTTATCTGGGAGTGCGCGAGTATCCCAATGTCGACCCTCCGGTCGTTACGGTAAGCACCAGTTATACTGGCGCTAACGCTGACGTGATCGAGTCGCAGGTTACTGAGCCGCTGGAGGAGTCGATCAACGGCATTGCGGGCATTCGCTCGCTCACCTCCTCGAGCAGCGACGGCAGAAGCAGGATCACGGTCGAATTCGAGTTGGGCATCGATATGGAGGCGGCGGCCAACGACGTACGAGATAAGGTCTCCAGAGCCATACACGATCTTCCGCCGGACATCGATCCTCCCACTGTATCCAAAGCGGATGCGGATGCCAGCCCGATCGTCTCGATTACCGTCCAGAGCGACAAGCGCAGCCTTCTGGAGCTATCGGCTCTGGCTAACGACTTATTCAAGGAGCGCCTGCAGACCATACCCGGGGTCAGCGAGGTCGGCATCTGGGGCGAAAAAAGATACGCCATCAAACTGCTCATTGACCCGGCACGCCTGGCTTCACAGGGTTTGACACCTTTGGACGTAAAGAATGCCCTGGACCGTGAAAATGTCGAACTGCCTTCCGGTCGCATCGAAGGGTATAACACGGAGCTGCCCATCCGGACTTTCGGCCGGCTGTCCACACCGGAAGAATTCAACCAGCTCATAATCAAGGAGGCAAACGGGTCGGTGGTCAGGCTTAGAGACGTGGGCAGAGCCGTTCTGACCGCGGAAAATGAGCGCTCCATCATGCTCGGCAACGGCAGTATTCCAATGGTAGCAGTTGTCCTGGTTCCCCAGTCCGGATCAAACCAGATTGCCATTGCCAACGCGTTCTACAGCCGTTTGGAGCAGATAAAAAAAGACCTGCCGGAAGATATCAAAGTCACCATCGCCATGGACAGCACGAGAAACATCCGCAAAGCGATTAGCGAGGTTATCGAAACCCTCCTGATCGCATTCATTCTGGTATTGCTGGTGATTTTCATTTTCCTGCGCCACTGGCGGACAACCATCATCCCCATGCTGGCCATTCCCATTTCGCTCATCGGTGCCTTCTTTATCATGTACATTGC
Organism: uncultured candidate division Zixibacteria bacterium; assembly: GCA_963713865.1. Classification (GTDB taxonomy): domain Bacteria; phylum Zixibacteria; class MSB-5A5; order MSB-5A5; family RBG-16-43-9; genus CAZMZF01. The sequence goes on from OY970208.1 coordinate 798,412, forward strand.
CGGCTTCTCCATCAACATCCTCACCTTGCTTGCCATCGTGCTGTCTACCGGTATCGTGGTGGACGATGCCATCGTGGTGCTGGAAAACATCTACAAGAGAATCGAGAAGGGCATGAATCCGCTTGAAGCCGGGTTCCAGGGGTCGAAGGAGATTTACTTTGCGATCATCTCCACCACCATTACGCTGGCTTCCGTGTTCCTTCCCATCATGTTCCTGCAGGGTCTTACCGGACGCTTGTTCAGGGAATTCGGGGTGGTCGTGGCCGGTGCGGTCTTGATTTCCGCATTCGTGTCCCTTACCCTGACTCCGATGATGAGCGCCCGGATCCTGCATAAAACCAAACATGAGAACAAACTGTTTAAACTAAGCGAGAAATGGTTCAATCGGCTGATCTCGGGTTATCACCAAACGCTGCGCCGGTTCATCTCCAGGAGATGGTTAGCACTGGTGATAATGGCGGCTTCGGTGGCGATCATTTTTGGACTGGGATCACTGCTCCGCTCGGAGCTGGCTCCCATGGAAGACAAGAGCCGCTTGATGGTCAGTTCCACTGCCCCGGAGGGAACGTCGTATGAGGCGATGTACGACTATATGGGAAAGATCATGGCTATTGTCGATACGCTGCCGGAGAAGGACGTGATTATTTCGGTAACCGGCGGCGGAATGGGTGGAGGTTCGAACAGCGGTTTTGTCATGGTCGGTCTGGTGTCCCCAGATGCCCGAAAGCGGAGCCAGCAGGAGATTGCCGATGCGCTTACCCGGGAACTCAAGAACTATACCTTTGCCAGAACTTACGTGACCCAGGAACAGACTATCGGAGGTGGTCGGGGTAGAGGACTGCCGGTACAGTATGTCATCCAGTCACCGACGTTAGAAAAGTTAAAAGAGGTGCTGCCGCGCTTTATGGATAAGGTTCAGAACGATCCGGTGTTTCAGGTCGCGGATCTGGATCTGAAATTCAACAAGCCGGAATTAACCGTCGAAATTGACCGGGAACGGGCCCGGGCACTGGGCGTTACGGTCAGGGATATTGCCCAGACCCTACAGCTTTATTTCAGCGGACAACAATACGGGAACTTCGTTATGAATGGCAAACAGTATTACGTGATTGCGCAAGCGGACCGGGCGGATCGCGATGAGCCGCTGGATTTAAACTCCCTCTATGTCCGGAATAGCCGCGGAGAACTGGTCCAGCTCGACAACATAGTGAAGCTGTCCTACCGGAGCAACCCGCCGCAGCTCTATCATTTCAACCGCTACGTGGCCGCAACGGTTTTAGCGTCTACGGCCAAGGGATACACTCTGGGTGACGGGATCAAAGAGATGGACAAAATCGCCTCCAGCACGCTTGATGAGTCGTTTTCCACCAGCCTAGCCGGCACGGCCAAAGAATACGTGGAAAGCTCGAACACTCTGGTTTTCGCATTTTTGCTGGCATTGATTTTAGTATATCTTATCCTGTCAGCGCAATTCGAGAGTTTTCGTGACCCGCTGATCATCATGTTCACCGTGCCGCTGGCCCTGGCCGGGGCAATTCTGTCGCTCTGGCTGTTCGGCCAGACACTAAACATCTTCAGCCAGATAGGAATTATCGCTCTGGTGGGGATAGTGACCAAGAACGGTATCCTGATCGTTGAATTCGCCAATCAACGCCGAGCTAAAGGACTGTCGATCAGGGAAGCGGTGATCGACGCCGCATCCCAGCGATTCCGGCCGATCCTGATGACCAGTCTGGCAACGGTCTTCGGCATTCTGCCGATCGCCCTGGGACTTGGTGCTGCGGCCAAAAGCCGGGTATCCATGGGAATCGTAATCATCGGCGGGCTTCTGTTTTCTCTTGGGTTGACACTGTTTATCATACCGGCACTTTATACCTATCTCTCGAGCCGAAAAAGACATATTGAAGTTTCGGAAGTAAAGGCGGTCGAGCCGGAAAGTGCCCAGGTAAATTAGATAAGCTCATAGAAAAACGGGGTTACTCACCAAGATCAACAGCCAATTTATTGCTGATATAATCCAGAAGCAGGAGCATTACGGAAATATTTATATGGGTCTAAGAGGTTGTTAATCAATAAATACAAATAAAAACGTGCTGCACTTCATGCACCCGGATCAGCGCGAAGTACCATCGTCTGCATGCCATCCTCAAGCCGCGGGTATTAGTTTTTGACCTGTGCTTGCCTACAGATTACGATTCATTGGTCGATAATTAAATAAAAGAACCAGGCAATTCATATTAGGGGGGAAGTATGTTCACCAGATGGTCAGATCAGTTGCTTACAGGCAATGAAATCATAGACAAGCAGCACAAAGAGATTTTCGAGCTCGCTGCCCAATTGATTGAATCTGAGAAAACTGTCAAAATCGAGTTGGAGTCGAATAGAATCCTCGAGTATCTTGAGGATTATTGTGATAGACATTTCTCCGCCGAAGAAGCGCTTCAAATAAAGTGCGGGTACCCGGGGTATGAGGCGCATAAAAAGATGCACGAAAGTTTCCGCGAAGAGCTGGTGGAATTAAAGCACAGATTTATCACATTCGGTGCCAGTTATACGCTGGCAGTTGAGACTATAGTCTTCATGCTCGAATGGCTTGCAAATCATATTAACAAATCGGACAAGGTACTTGCCGCATACATTCGAAACATTAAGTCAGACAAATCCACGTCCGTATCTCGTTCTGTAAGTTCGTAATCCAGTGAGTGGTTTAATAGCTGGTAGGTCAGGAGCCTCATGCTCCTGGCACTTTTATTTGTCTGTATTTTTAGAAGCTCGAGCAGCTTGTACATCAGTACTGCTGGCCAAAAAAGAGCTTTGAAAATACCAAGCACCGCAGCCCAGAACGAGGTCACATGCTGGATGTAATAGACCATCCCGCCGATGAAAGCCATCCCATAGATACCATTTTATCAGTTCACTAAAGTGAACTGCAAATGATTTTCTTAATTTTATCTATTCCAGTTGCTTTTAAGCAACTGACAAAATCTGTTTTTCTATCTATCCGGCTTTAGCCACATTATTTTTGTCTTATCAAAGTCCATCCATACTTTTCCATAAACTCATTTACCTCATCCGCAAAAGATTTCTTAATGTGATGTTTTTCCTGCTTAAGTATGTAATCTCTCACTGACTTCAAATGGCTTTCGCTGATACTCACGGCCCAGTAATCGTCCTGCCAGATAAACTTTGTATCTGCTAATCTGGCTTGGTTTATCCAGAATGATGATTCACCTTTTATCAGTTGAGCAACTTTACTGATAGTTTGATCTTTGTTGAGGGATAATAGGCAGTGAGCATGGTCGTGATAGCCATTTATGCAATCCAGCCAAATTCCTTTTTCTTCAGCATTTTGTTTGATGTGTTGAAACACTTTTTTTCTTATTTCCGCTGTTTGAAGAAATGGCTCTTTATTCTTGGTGGAGAAGACAAGATGTACCCATACTCTTACCCAGCTCATAATTTTATGTTAAGTTTTATGTGGCTAAAGCCAATCAATTTGTATATCTTCCTATCAGTTCGCTGAAGCGAACTGCAAGTGATTTTCTTAATTTTATCTATTCCAATTACTTTCAAGCAACTGACTTTACCAATCAGTTTATATTTTCTTCAATCAGTTCGCTGAAGCGAACTGCAATTGATCTCTCTGATCTCATATATTCCCGTTGCTTTTAAGCAACTGACAAGACTCTTTTATTTATCTACATTTTCAGGAGCTCAAGCAGTTTGTACATAAGTACTGCCGGCCAAAAAAGGGCTTTGAAGATACCAAGCACCCCAGCCAGGAATGTGGTCGCATGCTGGATGTAATAGACCACCCCGCCAATGAAAGCCATCCCATAGATGCCGCCCCAAATACCTTTGTTATCCATACGTTTACTCCTTTTATCTTCATGCGAGGTCAAATTGCGGTTATTAGTCATTTTGTCTTCCTGAATTGGTAGGTCAAGAACCTCGTGCTCCTGACCTACGAGACTACACGAAGTTCCATAGCCCTCCAGCGCTGCCTAACGCAATTTTAACGGGTGCTGTGCCGCCACAAGTTATTGTCCGATTTATAAATCATTAGGCGCGGCAGCATCCCGTTCAAAATAATGTTATACGTAACTTATTGTTACCTACCACAACACGGGCATACACTGCTTGTTGGCCCAAGACTTTTTTGAATAGATTCAACTAATGGCTTACGATCATCATATTCTCCCTTTTCAAAATTTTCGATAAATTCACGAACTTGCTTACGCCCATCATAATCAAGTTCAGAATAACCTTTGATTACATAATAAATTTTCTTGTCCATCTTTTTACTCCTTTTTTTAATTCGCTTTCAAATTTACCACAAACATCACAATCTGTTGATTCCATTGACAAGGGGGTCATATTACAACCAACACATTCTCTTTTAAATTGTCTTAAAGCATATCTCATACCTCTACGTAATTCCCATTCCTTTATTGAATGCTTAGCATCTTGTTCACTCCTTGATTGGTATCTTGCGTCAAGTATATCAATATTTTTTTCCAAAATTTCTTTATCCTCTGGTGGAATATTACCTAATTTATTAAAAGAGTTTGAGAGATTATTATAATCTTGAGAAGCTTCATATGAATAAGCTAATTCATCATCCCATTTGAATATAACAGCCAATACTGAAAAATAAGTTGAATTAATAAAAGTGGTATAGCTATATTAATAATAGATTTTAGTATTTCCGAATCAATACCATAGCCCATAGCAGTTGCACCGACTGAAACAGGCGTTACAATGCCAAATACTTTTAATAAATTTATATATTTTGAAAATTGTTCTGCTCGTTTATCAAAAATAAATCCTTTGCCAAAAGTATGAAAGGAATCTTCCCATGCTTCTTAACGAAGTTTATTAAATTTATCTTCCATAATTACCTCATTTAATGATTAATAACGTATAACTTCTGTTTATATGGTTTCCAGATAAATCCGCTTGCCGGTTTTGTTTCCAGATAAAACGATTTGTGTAGAGTTGCATAAGTATCCTGTAATCAACGGCTTGGGCAAATCTTGGGCTTCATTTTGCGTCTTATATGGTTTCAGCATAATATGTATCCGCTCCTTCCTCAGAGGCTATCCACCGGGCTTTTCACGCCCCGACCTCCACGATTCAGTTGGTAGGTCAAAAGTCCCGTGCTCCAGAATAACTACTACCACACGAGCGCATCTACCATAACGAGAAATAAGTTGCAATTTGCATGTCAGAGCAAATCAGGTTGACTTGTATTTTTGCTTTCCCTTTTTGCTTTTTTGAAAGTTAACCCACCGCGTGATAGATCGGGGTACAATGGCGTCTCTTTACCTGACAACAAACCCTCAATCGACAATATTTGGATCTTTGGAAATGCTCCGTGTGCCGGAGACTCATAAAAGCCTGCGCTTGTGGCTTCAACTATCATTGGTTTTGTGGGAGGAGCCAACGTCACAAACAATCCTATTTGTGCCTTTTCACGTTCAACCGTATTTTTCAAATCTGCTATCATTGTTCGTGTGACGTTTTCACCGCTTTTGACCGATACGATAATCTTCTTCGCCTCTCCTTTGTCATCCTGAAAATATATGATGCCGTCAATGCCAGTGTCTGCCCCTTTTTTCTTACCCTTGTAGGGTTGAGCATTAACTAAAGCACACGCCCACCACTGAAACTCATACTTGTTTCGTTCAGCCAACTCTTTTGCACCGTCGAAATCTTTTGGTGTTCCAAAGACTTCAAAGGTTATGGAAGGAAATGCACTCTTAAGTCGCTTTTCAATAAGGCTGATAGCGAGATGCGTAATGTCAATTCCAATCCAGTCACGTCCAAGCTTCTGGGCAGCATGCACTGCTGTGCCGCAACCGCAAAACGGGTCAAGCACAAGTTCACCTGGATTGCTACTGGCACTGATGATTCGTTCCAACAAGGCGAGCGGTTTTTGAGTGGGATAACCAAGTCGCTCGGCGGCTTGGGAGTTGATAGGAGGAATATCAGTAATTACGTCCTGAATTGGCATTCCCTCAGACAAATAATGTTTGTACTCAGGAGTTCCCAACCTACCTCCACGCTTTTCAGGAAATCTAATGTACCCGTGTTGATCTAATAAATCAAGTTGTTGCTGGGTAGTCATCCCTTCAGGAAGGTTATCCCCCAATATGGGGAGTAATAGTTTTTGAGGAACTGCCCAATGTCTCCCGATTGAACCTGGATCATAGCCTCGCCAAGATTTTCCAGAATCGCCGCTAGTGGTTCCTGGTGCAGTTAGCACTACCAACCGATAACGGCCTCGGTTATCTTGGTAGCGGTATTTGCTGTCAAGGTAGGTCTCAGTATGAGCCTGCTTTGGTTTAGTCCAGATGTAACTATCTGATTTTGAATAAAAAAACAAGATGTCATGTACATCACCCCACTTATCAGGTGAACCATGAGCAAAAGTACGTTTCCATACAATCTCGTTCCGAAAGTTTTGCGCCCCAAAAACCGTATCCAGTACAATCTTGAGGTAATGGCTGGTCGTTGGGTCACAATGTAAATAGAGACTCCCTGATGGCTTGAGAACGCGGTGCAACTCTTCCAGCCGATTAGCCATCATAGTGAGATAGGCCATAACGTCGTTCTCACCCAAAAATCGGCGAAGTGCCTGCACTGTCTCTGCTATGTTGGTATTCGGCTGATGTAAAAGTTCCGCAAACTCTCTCTCGGCTTGGTCACCCCAGTGCCACGTATCTTCAAAAGCTGTTATCTGCGCATCAGATACATGACCCTTAGGTGTTTTGAATAACAAGTTGTAGGCACGCTTGCTGTTGAAAGGTGGGTCGAGATAAATCAAATCCACGCTTTCATCTTTGATATGTTCGCGCAAGATGTTAAGGTTATCACCAAAGTAGAGTGTACCCATATTCACCGTTAAATTCGCTCGTTTCGCGAGCGCATCTCACTATTGATTATATGGTTTGCGTATAAAAATCTTTATCTAGCTTGACACCAGCCAAAGACACCCAACCATATCATCCGTATCATTCACTCCCCAAACCGAGACACCCCAGCATATATTTATTGCCACCGATTTCTGGGGAACTCTATTCTATTCATTTAGGGCATTATAATCATTTATGCAACCATGTCAAGTATCTTTTTGGGGAATGTCCCCAATGAGATTTGAACTCGAGTCTACAAAAACTAAAAACGAATGGGTAGGACAGTATCAGGAGCGCGGGGCTCCTGACCTACAAACTATGAACTTTGAACCACAAACCCTGAACCGACTTTTAAAACAGGTCTGGTTATAACTTCACCAATTCCACCCGACGGTTGTTTGCCTTTCCCTCCGGGGTATTGTTCGTATCGATCGGCTTCGATTCGCCCCAGCCCTTGGATTCGAGGCGTTCAGCAGCAATCTTGTAGTTTCCGATAAGATAGTTCCTCACCGATGCCGCTCGATTTTGCGACAAGGTCAGGTTGTATTCGTCAGCCCCGTCGCTGTCCGTATGCCCCTCGATGGACAAACGCAGAGCGGGATTATCGGTCAAAAGCGCGCCGATATCCGCCAGCGTCTTGTATGACTCACCCTTGATCTTGTCCGAGCCCGAATCGAAGAGGATGCCGTGAGTGACGATCCGTCCCGCCTCATCCAGCTGCTGCTTTAGCGTTTTACCTCCCTCGGCGTAGCGGAACGTGCCGATCAGCATCGGATTGTTGGGCTCGTCCAGCCAGGGATCCATATAAACCCCGAAGTCCACCGGTTTGAAACCCTCGACGGCCGGGACGTTAGCTACACGCTCGTTGTCGATGTAACACTTCATCGTGCTCTGCGTGGCCATGATGCGCATGGTGTGGATCCCCCCGAAAGCGGCGCGCTCAGCTCTTTGGAGGCAATGTCCTTATCCAAGAGCCTGAGGTTGGTTCTGAACTTATCCTGTATGTTGAAGTTGCCGATCTCCTGACCCTCACCGTTGTACCACTTGATGAAGAACCAATGACCCCTCGTATCCCCCCCTTTAATGTAGAATTCCATTTCGATAGTGTACTTCGGCGGGAGAGGTCCGGTTGCGATCTTGGGGCGGATGGAACCCTTGTCCGTGCACAGGATGTAGTTCTTGCCGCCTTGCTTGGCAATCTCGAAAACCCCCTCATCCAGCCTCCACCGGGAGGGGAACTCGCCCATTTCCTCGCTGGAGAAGTCGTCGTAGAAGATGACCTTGTCCCCGGGGACGAAGTCGTACTTGGTGTAAAGCGACATATCTTCTGAAGCTCCGGGAGCAGTCGGCTGTGCTTTCACCGTATCGGAGGCGGGCTTTTCGGCTGACTCTTTGTTAGCCTTGGAAGTATCCGAAGCTGTTTCTTCCTTCCCCTTGATTGTCTCCTCAACCTTCTTTTTCGCTTTTTCTTTTGCCTGGTCCTTGAGCTTCCCAAACTGTGCCGTGGCCGGGGACGACACAGCTATGAGAGCGAAGCAGAACAAGACAATTAAAGTAAATTTTGATTTCATAAAGCTCTCCTTTCTTCATCAAACCCAATGGGAAGTTATCTCTCTACCCATTAAGATGTTTAGTTTTTCACCTGTGGCTCAAAGCGAGCAGGTGGTTAGCTTTTTTTCCCAACTTTTAGTAGCTCATTTCCCATTTCGGGGTTATATAGAAATTTATATAAAAATATACAGACTTTTAACCTTGTCAAGCTTTTTTTGGTGAAGATTAGAGAAAGATAAGGTCAATTAATTTCTTGCATTCCGATTCGAGGCGATTTATATTATGACCGAGGCGGGTCCATATTACGCGCCGAGGTAGGCTCAATGACTCGCCGCTTACCAGACCCGACTGTTTCCTGGCTATGGTAAGCCAACTGAAATGTGTCTGGAAACAGCTGAAGCTTGGTGAGATTAAGTTCGACCGTGGACACAGAATTCGAGTTACATATCATAAGGAGAGATAACCCATGAAAATAACGAAGTACATGAATTGCGTGGCTGCTGGAATGCTTGTTGGCATTCTATGCTTCCAGGTGTCGGCACAGGTGCCCCGACCCCGAAACAACCTGTTGTGGACGTTTATTTCGGCAAACAGGTGACAGATAACTATCGCTGGTTGGAAAACATCAATGATAAACAAGTTCAAGATTGGTTCAAAGCTCAACATGATTACACTGACAGCATTCTTAGCCGCATACCTGGCCGCGACAGTCTCGTTCAGATGTTGCTATACTACAATTCGCTCAAATCGGCGTCCTACAGCGGCATCACCCGCAAAGCGGGACGGTACTTCTACAAGAAAACCTTATCCAATGAGATCGTCGGCAAATTGTATTACCGTGAAGGTGAAACGGGCAAAGAAATCCTCCTTTATGATGCCGGCCTAGACAACAAGGGTCAGCCTCAATCCATCACTTTTTTCGTTCCAAGCGAAGATGGCAAGACAATTGCCTTCGGCACCGCAACTGGTGGAGCCGAGATTTCCACCATGTACATAATGAATGTGGACTCTAAAAAGCTCTATCCCGAAAAGATCTATCCCACTTGGGGTGATTGCTCTTGGTCTCCGGATAGCAAAAGCTTAATTTACACGCCAATGAACTCCGGGGATAATACATCTATGGATCTCCTGCTGGATACCCGCAGCATGTATCATGTTGTTGGTACGGACACGTCCGCAGACAAAGAATTGTTCTCCAGAAAGAAATACCCGGCGCTGGGCGCGGTACCTGAAGATTTGTGCGTCGTTAATTATACTGAAGACTATAAGTACATAATTGCCTACTTATACACAGTCTCCAACGACTTGAATTGCTTCTATGCCCCCGCGACGGAGCTTCTGAATCCTACGATCAATTGGAAGCGGCTCTTCAAGAAAGAGGACCATGTCACCGGCTTCATAGCCCGAGGAGATGATATATATCTGCTCACGTATGCCAATGCCCCGCAATATAAAATACTGAAGACAAGCTTTGGGAATGTCGACGTCTCCACAGCTACCACTGTTATACCCGAAGGTAAAGATAAGATCGACAATATATCCCGATGCAAGGATTATTTGTATTATAAGACAACCGATGGCATAAACTCTCACCTTTATCGATACAGTCTCTACTCAGGCAAAATAGATGAAATTCCTCTGCCTTTTTCCGGTTCTGCTGGAGTGAGACCCTTCGATATCAAAACAAATGACGCTCTTGTTTTCGTTACCTCCTGGACAAGACCCAGCACCGTTTTTGATTACGTTCCAGCAAAGAATGGGATTACCAAATCAGCGTTTAATACGGCGGCAGTTTACCCTGGGGTAGAGGATATTGTGGTGGAGGAGCTGGAGGTTCCCAGCCATGATGGTATTATGGTCCCACTCTCACTTATGTATAACAAACATCTCAAGAAGGATGGGTCGGCGGTCTGTTTCATGACAGGGTATGGAGCGTATGGTTCTTCAGCTACCCCTTATTTCAGCATTCTCTCGCTAGCCCTCTTGAATAAAGGAGTCATTGTAGCGGAAACGCATCCCAGAGGCGGCAGCGAAAAAGGAGAGAATTGGTATAAGGCGGGATATAAGCTAACTAAGCCGAACACCTGGAAAGATTTCATAGCCTGCGGAGAGTATCTCGTAAAGAATAATTATACCAGTCCCCAGCACCTAATTGGAGAAGGAACAAGTGCTGGCGGCATATTGATTGGCCGAGCCATCACCAATCGCCCTGATCTGTTCGCGGCTGCTATCAGCAATGTGAGTAGTAGCAACGCCCTGCGCTTTGAAAACACACCTAATGGTCCAGATAATGCTCCCGAATTCGGTACTGTGAAAGACTCGGCCGAGTGCATGGCGCTATATGAAATGGACGCGTTCCAGCATGTCAAGGACGGAACTGCCTACCCGGCAGTGATCTGCGTCGGCGGAATGAACGACCCCCGGGTAAGTGCATGGGAACCTGGTAAATTTGCCGCGGCATTGCAGAACGCTACCTCCTCTGGAAAGCCGGTGCTGCTTAAGGTGAACTATGACAATGGACACTTTACAGAAGACAAGAAAGTTACATTTGGGAACTTTGCCTCAATGTATGCATTTGCCTTGTGGCAAGCGGGACACCCCGATTTTCAGCCCAGGTGATTGATACCGATCGCTAACTACTGAACAAAAGTAGCTGTGTACGGGTTGCTCTTTGTTAAAAATGATTTCAAAATCCAGTCTTGACGACTGGAGCGTATTATAGGTACCAGGCAGAGCCAGAGGCCCGGAGTCCGTGGTCAAAGTGATTGGCGGCCGACTTGCCAGGAGTATGCTGGTGACAACAATTTTAGACTCGTGGGGGATGAAAATAGACTCAATTGGTTTATTGCGGCCCCGACCTCACTCTCGGCAAGCTTTTGTAGCCTTCGAGTTCAATTTCCGATTGCACTATGCCAGAATCAACGGAAGCCGGTAGAAAACAATCGAATAATTAGACGAAGCTCCATAGCGGTGTGACAGCCTATGCATGATAGGGGACGATACTGCGCTATTAGGGTAGTTTGCAAGTCCGTTTGGTTATCCTTCATTTTTTTTATGTTCACCCTTCGCCTTAAAGACCCAGCGCGGGGCAGAATCGATGGTCTGCCGGAGAATGAGGTTCAGCTGTGCCGCATGTTGTATAGATGTAACGCCGCAATGCTGAAGTCAGCCGTTCCGAAGGTCCAGTGCTGACGAGCTTTCTCGTCCGTCAGGGCTTCAATCGTCGCCCGGCACTTGTTGCGGCCATGCTCAAGATAGGTTTGTAGCTCGTCTTTCGTATAGGGACGTTCTGGAATAAGCCCGGCTGGGTCCAACTCTTCAAGTGTGAAAGGAGCCGGGGGAGCAAATCCCTCAGCCGAGTCGGACAGGTAAAGATCGAGCCAGAAGAGCGTGTGATAGGCCAGATACCAGAACTCCGGTTGCCGCGAGCGGTCACTCCATACCTTGTCCAGACAGGCGACCAGGGCATTTTCGAGCATGTCAATAGCAGCCCCGAACTGCTGCCACAGGATTGTTCTCCAGAAAGTATCCATTCCAAAGACTCCCGACCATACCGCTCTACCTCAGGCGGGTCGAAACGTTCTGACTAAGAGATTATTTCTTGTTATATGGCGGTGAACTGAAAGCAGCTTTGCTTTAAATCTTTTAACTATACACTATGAACCATTAACTATTAACTGTTTTAACTGCGGCCCCAATATCACTCTCCCCAAACTCTTGTGGTATTCGTCTTTGAGGTACAAAAAAGATATGCCGGGATCAATAGAATACGTTGGATAACAATCAAGTAGGGCAGAGCCAAATCAACAGCTATGTGAGCCAATAGACTGCGGCAATGGCGGCGACCCAGGCACCTGCTTGTAGTGCGATTATTTTCAGCGACTGCCTTGGTTGTTTCGGTAACCACTTGAATATGAAATAAGCAACTACTGGTAACTGTGCAGCCATGAGAATTTGAAAAACGTGGGCAACGGTGCCTTCATCTGCTTCATGGACAACGCCGAAAATTGTGGTGTGAACTAGAACCAAAACCAGGGCCATGAGCGACATCGCTAGCGGAATCAAGGCGCTCGGCTTCCTTATTAGTGAGATATTCATCTTAGACTTCATATGCATACAATGATTATCCTTTCAGCCGTTAGCTAGCCGCTCCGCATTACTGTTTTTTCGATGTCGGCATTAGCTGAATTTCTAATCTGTAATATTATCTAAACTTAGCTAATCTTGTCAAGGGTTTTGCGGAATCTCGGAGAGATTTTCCTGAGTGGCAGATTATATTCAATGCGGGGCCGACGAGACTCGAACTCGCGACCTTCTGCGTGACAGGCAGACGTTCTAACCAAACTGAACTACGACCCCGGGAAAAACAGTGAGAAAGTGATTACTGATGGAGTGATTAGTATTTTAATCATTCTATCACCCTGTTACTCTGTCAATCAATCTATTTTAAAAGAACTCGTGACCTTCCCGCAAAATGCAGTGACTAAATGATCAGTGATATAGTGATTAGAATTTTTAGCCACTTTGTCACTCTTTCACTTTATCACTTTTTTTAACTGGGCGGTACAGGGATCGAACCTGTGACCTTCTGCGTGTAAGGCAGACGCTCTAAACCAGCTGAGCTAACCGCCCGGGCATTGCCAGTTAATAGTTCATAGCGAATGGTTCATAGTAAAAACTATCAACCTTTTTTAATAATAAGCTCTTCCGGTTTGGGCGTTTGTTCTACTTTCTTTTTCTTCTCACCCAAGAGGATCGCAATCGGGATAATCACGCAGTATCCCAGAACCAGAAGGATCGGGGCTAAAGTTATTGAGCCCCGGGATAAGGCGATATAACCTACGATAATGATTAAAAGCCCTATGCCCATCCAGGTCCAGTTTCTCCTGGTGAAAGGAAGGGCGCCTTTTTCTTTAGCTTTCTCTACTTTAGGTTTTCCCTTTACTTTAGCCATATATTCTCCAGTTAATTAGCCAATTTAATAAAGAATTCGATAGAGTCAAGAGAAATCAACGCAAACTTTATACGTTTAAGAAAGATTCCATTGGGGAAGAATCTCAACAAAATGCTGCTCTGTAAAATAATTTCCACTAAATATCTTCGACACATGCAAATAAAGATGTAGCTTTAAACTTTTAACTTATTAGAAGTTTTGCTCTGCAGAATCCTTAAAATCAACTTTTTTAAAACCTCCTGATTAAACCATTGACAAACAAAAACTCAAAAACTATTATGGGGAAAATATTGAACTTGGACTAAATAAGATTTTCAGGAGATAACAATGCGCTCTTTAAGGGTCGGGATGGCACAGATAAACTGCACTGTTGGGGATTTAGAAGGGAATTCTAAGAAAATAATCCAGTATGTAGATAAAGCGAAAAAGATGGGAGTGGAGCTAATCTGTTTTCCGGAACTGGCAGTTACCGGATACCCTCCTGAAGATTTACTCCTGAAACCTCAATTTATCGAGGATAACCTTAAAGCTTTGAAGAAAATAATCTCGAAAACCGAGAACTTAACTGCAATTGTTGGATTTGTGGACAAAAATGGGGAAATTTACAACTCCGCAGCCATCATTCACGATAAAAAACTTATAGATGTTTATCATAAAATCAATCTCCCCAATTATGGAGTCTTTGATGAATACCGTTATTTTCAGCCGGGTGAGAAAGTCCCTGTATATCAATTGGGCGAACTGGTCTTTGGTGTGAATATCTGTGAAGATATCTGGTATCCGGAAGGACCAGCCAAGGCCCAGGCTTTGGCTGGAGAGGTTGAGCTGATAATAAATATCAGCTCCTCCCCTTATCATCTGGGCAAATGGAAGGAAAGGGAGAAGATGCTTTCCACCAGAGCAAATGACGGCAGGGTCTTTCTATTATATAATAATTTAGTGGGCGGACAGGATGAATTGGTTTTCGATGGAATGGGGATGATTTTCAGTCCACAGGGTAAAACCCTGTTCCGAGGGAAACAGTTTGAGGAGGACCTGATAATAGCAGATTTGGATCTGGACGAGGTTTTCAGGACAAGATTACAAGATTCAAAGTGGAGAAAGGAAAGGGTAAGGGTCAAATCTGAAACAGTTAATAAGATCGTTATCACTGAAAAGGTCAAAAAGACAAAAAAGCCAAAGATCAGAAGAATCGGGGTAGAGGTTCTTGACCCAATTGCGGAAGTATATAAGGCATTGGTTTTGGGGACTAAGGATTATATCAGGAAAAATGGATTTTCCAGGGTGGTCCTGGGGTTGAGCGGGGGAATAGATTCTGCCTTAGTAACCGTCATTGCTAAGGATGCCCTGGGTAAAAAGAATATCATCTCGGTCTTTATGCCTTCTGCGTATACATCTGAACGGAGCTATACAGATGCCAGAAGATTAGCTCGGAATTCAGGGATAAGATTTATCAACCTGCCAATTGAAAAAATCTTAAAATCTTATATTTCGACCTTATCCTCCGGGTTCAAAGGTAAAAAACCGGATGTGACTGAGGAGAACCTCCAGGCACGGATCCGGGGTAATCTCCTGATGGCACTATCGAATAAATTTGGCTGGCTGGTCTTGACTACCGGGAATAAAAGTGAACTGGCCGTTGGATATTCTACTTTATACGGGGATATGGCTGGTGGTTTTGTGGTTTTAAAAGATATTCCCAAGACCTTAGTTTATAAATTAGCACGATACAGAAACTCTTTGGAGAAAAAAGAGATTATTCCTGAAGATATTCTGAAAAGGGAACCTACGGCTGAGCTTAAACCAGGCCAAAAGGACACGGATACATTACCTCCATATCCGATCTTGGACCCGATTTTAAAAAGTTATGTGGAGGAGGACAAGGGCTTTAAAGAGATAAAGGATTCAGGATTCGATGAAAAAACAATTTCCAGGGTAATCAGTATGGTGGATAGAAGCGAGTATAAAAGAAGACAGTCGCCTCCAGGTATAAAAATTACCCCCCGGGCTTTTGGAAAAGACCGCAGACTGCCCATTACCAATAAGTATAGAGGTTTTTAAATGACTGAAAAGTTAAAACCAATTCTGGAGATCTCAGAAGAACTCGGCTTAAATGAAGATGAATTAGAGCTCTGCGGGAAATATATCGCCAAGGTATCTTTCAAGGTCTTAGAGAGATTGAAAAATAGAAAAACAGGTAAATATATTTTTGTCACCGCCATAACCCCTACCCCCTTAGGAGAAGGAAAAACTGTAACTGCTATCGGTCTTTCACAAGCTTTAAACAGAATAAATAAAAAATCTATCTGCACTTTGAGACAGCCATCTATGGGTCCATTGTTCGGTATAAAAGGTGGTGCCACCGGAGGTGGGAAGTCTCAGGTTTTGCCCAGAGAGGAGATAAATTTACATTTCACCGGTGATTTTCATGCTGTAGGTTATGCCCACAACCTGCTTTCAGCCATCCTGGATACTCATCTCCAGAAGGGTAATAAATTAGGACTGGATTTAACAGATATTTTCTGGCCTAGGGTAGTGGATATAAATGACCGGGCATTAAGACATACGATTATAGGTTTAGGAGGGAAGGCTGATGGCATGCCCCGGGAATCTTTTTTTGATATTACACCAGCAAGTGAGGTTATGTCTGTTTTGTCTTTGTCCAAGAATTTAGAAGACCTTAAAAAAAGATTATCTAAGTTAATTGTTGGGATTGACCAAAATAAGAAGATGATATGTGCAGAGGATTTAAAATCTCCCGGCGCAATGGCTGTGATTTTGAAAAAAGCTTTTAATCCGAACTTGGTTCAGACCTCAGAAGGAACCCCTGCTTTTATACATACAGGTCCTTTTGCCAATATCTCGCATGGAAATTGTTCAGTCATTTCTGATCTTATAGCTTTAAAGCTTACAGATTATGTTATTACCGAGTCAGGTTTTGGTGCGGATTGCGGTGCTGAGAAATTACTGGATATAAAATGTCGGGAAAGCGGACTTAAACCTGATTTAGCAGTTTTAGTTGCCACAGTTAGAAGCCTGATGATGCACGGTATCGGGCTCTATGATAAAAAAGCACTTGAAGAAGAAAATCTAATGACCTTAGAAAAAGGTTGTCAGAATTTGCAAAAACATATAGAAAACCTTAAGCTTTTCGGTCTCCTGGTACTGGTAGCTATAAATGTGTTTCCTGAAGATAGTGAGACAGAGATTTCATTCTTGAGAGAAAAATCTTTGCAAGCAGGAGCGGATGAGGTAGCAGTTGCGGATATGTTTGTCAAAGGGGGTGAAGGTGGAATAGAATTAGCTGAGAAAGCTGTTAAATTATGTGAAAGAGGAGCTTATTTCAAGTTCCTGTATGAAAGTGGAGGTATAAAGGAAAAAATTGAGAAAATCGCCATGAAAATTTACGGAGCAGGCGAGGTCCTCTATTATCCCTTAGCTGAGAAAAGGATCGATCTTTTCAAATCCTGGGGACTGGATAATCTTCCGATCTGTATTGCCAAGACTCCTTACTCTTTTTCTTCTGACCCGAAGCTCAAAGGAAAGCCGGAGAATTTTCGTTTTCCCATAGAGGATTTAAGACCTGCGACTGGTGCCGGTTATCTGTATGCTTTAGCAGGCGATATTATGACTATGCCGGGTTTACCCACCACCCCGGCGGCATTTAACTTCGATTTAGACAAAGATGGTAATATCAGTGGTTTAACATAGGAAAGGAGTCAAGATGGAAAAGCTTTTAGAGATATTATCGCAGGCAATGCAGGTGGAGATAGACGGGTATCAGTTTTACAAATTAGCCTCTGAGAAAACTACAGATAAAAAGGGGAAAGAGGTCTTTTTGTCCCTGGCTGAAGATGAAAAAAACCATTATCATATCTTAAAAGGGCAGCATGAGAAAGTAAGAAAGACCGGAGGGATTGAGTTTATAGATAAAAAAGTCGAGTTCTTCAAATCCGATAGTCCCAGTCCCATTTTCTCTGAGGATTTCAGGAAAAGGATTAAGGATATGCACTTCGAGATGTCGGCTTTAAGTATCGGGGCACTCCTGGAGAAAAATTCCATAGAATATTATCGAAAGTATGCGGAGCAAAGTGAGAATGAAGAGGTTAAAAAACTTTTCTCCTATCTTATAGAATGGGAACAGGAGCATCTTAAGGCATTGATTACTCAGCAGAAATATCTGAAAGAGGCATACTGGGAGGATGCTCGCTTCTTCCCGGATATTTAGAGTCCGAGAAACGGATTCAAAGGAAAGGGAAAAATGAAAATATTAGTGGTTTATTACAGTATGACCGGGCACGTTTTCAGATTAGCCCAGGCATTAGCACAAGGAGCTAAGGAAGTAGAGGGTGCTGAGGTAAGCTTAAAAACAGTTGAGGAGTTAATCTCTCAAGATATTATCGCAAGAAGCCCTGCCATAAAAAAAGCAAAAGAGGAACAGAAGGATATCCCCATAGCTACAAACGATGATTTAATCTGGGCTGATGCAGTTATCTTCGGCTCTCCCACCAGATATGGCAATATGTGCGCTCAGATGAGAAACTTTTTGGATAAAACCGGTTCCTTGTGGGGAAAAGGACAGTTGGTAGGAAAACCTGCCGGGGTTTTCTGCTCAACCGGAACTATGCACGGCGGACAAGAGACCACGTTGATTTCGATGATAACCACTTTACTGCATCACGGAATGATAATCGTGGGAATTCCTTATACTGAACCACTGCTCTCCACCACCCAGAGAGGGGGTACCCCATACGGAGCCTCCTCGGTCTCAGGACCCAAAGGAGACCAACCGCCGAATGAAGATGAGCTTTATTTGGCAAAAGCGCTGGGGAAGAGAGTGGCGGAAATAACGAAAAAATTAAAAGGTGAGTAAAAGAGTTTTAGAAAATATATGGGGAAAAAGGATAAAGAATTATCCAGGAGGAAAAAATGTCTATAAAGCCTGGGGAGAAAGCACCGGATTTTGTTTTGAAGGGGCAGGATGATAAAGATTATAAGTTATCTGATTTTCTGGGTAAGAATATAGTCTTAGCCTTTTATCCGGCTGATTTCAGCCCGGTCTGTTCCAAGGAGCATACTTGTTTTGTCAACGATATGAAAAGATTTGAGAACTTGAATGCTGTTGTTTTTGGGATAAGCGTGGACAATATCTGGTCTCATAAAGCTTTTGCGGAAAAGCTTCAGCTCAAATATCCACTTCTCTCTGATTTCCACCCTAAAGGGGCAGTTGCTTCTAAATATGGATTATACCTGTCCGATCTGGGGATAACCAATCGGGCTACGGTGATAATCGATAAAAAGGGAGCAGTCAGATACGTTCAGGTTTATGATATCCCACAGCAGAGAGAAAATAGTGAGCTTATAAAGATTTTGGAGGATTTAAAATAAGCTGTCTAAAAAATCAACTGAGCAAGCCTTTTAAAAGCTCATTGATCTGTTGAACTTTGAAGGGCTTTAAAAGAAATCCGTCTGGCTTGGGTTCTTCTTCCGGGTCATATTCAGCCTCATAACCGGTTATCAGCACTACTGGCAACTGAGGGAAATTCTGCTTCACCGCCCTTAACAGCCCATGCCCATCCATTTTAGGCATCATTAGATCAGTTATAACCAGGTCAAAGGTCTCCTTATTTAGAATCGCTAAAGCTTCTTCTCCATCTTGAGCTTTTTGGCTTTTGAGGTCAAAACACTGCAACAGGATATCCGAAAGAAGATTAGACATATTAGGGTTATCTTCTACAATAAGGACTTTTTTATTTTTTAAACTATAGCCCATATCATCCAGATCGTTTTTACTTATTAATCTTATCGGCTGGAAAAAGATTTTTATCAATAAAAAAGAAATTGTAGCTGTTGGGTTTGCTCCTGAAAAACCAGGATTTTAGAAGCAATAAAGAAATCCAACCAGAATGTTAAAAGGGGTGGAGATAATCTCCACCCACTTTTCAAAGCTCTCTGTATATTTTTATATACCAGTTTTACTTTTAAAACTTACTTGGGCATTACGTCAACATTTAAAATCTCCTCCGCAAGTTCGGGCGATTCTGATTCAGACTCTTCTTCCCCGTGCTCGAAGATCGGCAAATAGCGGGTCGCCAGAGAGAAGACGAAAATTCCAGTTGCCACTATGGTTAAGGTTATGGAGAGTTCCATCCAGGAGGGGAAATAATGCACGCCAGAAGAAGCCTCCATACCGGTGACTGTAACATTAACCCGGTTCAATAAAAATCCGGTGATGATACAGATGGCAACATAATATAAGCCGCGTTCGGAGAGCCTGATCTTTTTAATGGACAGCATTATGACCGGAACAATCACTCCCACTAATGCCTCCAGCCAGAAAAGATATGTTTCCGGACGATTCAGGAAGATTAAGCTCCACACACCCCTTCCTGAGAAATCCTGGATTTTCAGGATGGCATATACCACTAAAGTGACCAGCATTACTCTTCCAATATCTGCCAGAAGGTCCAATTTCAAGCGATGTCCAAAGGCCCTATAGCTTAAATGTGATTCAAAGATTATCATAGCACACCCAACTGCCACTGCTGATAAGAAGAACAAAAACGGCAGGATAGAAGAATACCAGAAAGGATACAATTTCTCCGGCATTATCAGATAAAGAGAGCCCAGGGAAGACTGGTGCAGGGTAGAAAGGATGACCCCGGCTATTACCAGAGGGATGATCAAGCTGTGAATCCATTTTTTAGGCTTATCCCAACCCAGCCACTCGAAGACTATAGGGCTGAATTCCAAGGCTAAAACCGTGGTATAGAGCATAACGCACCAGCCGACTTCGAATAAGACCGAATGAGGGTTCCAGTAGATTATCATGTGCCAGATCCTCCAGGGCTGTCCCAAGTCGAACAAAAGGGCAAAGATCACCATGATATACCCTAAAAAAGCAGTCAGGATGGTAGGTCTCAAGATCGGATAAAATCTTTTCAAATTAAAAATATAAACGATGGCTGCCAGGGTGAATCCTCCGGCAGCTAAACCTACTCCACACAGGAGATCAAAGCCGATCCATAATCCCCAGGGAAACCTGTCACTTAAATTGGTAGATGCCCCCAGCCCCTTGGAAAAACGAATGATCGTAGCTATAATACCCAGGATCCAGATTAAAACTAAAACCCCTTTCCAGAAAGTAGGCTTGAATGGTGATTGCAACTTCGTTTCCATTTTCATCTTTCCTTTATTTTAATTTTAAGATTATTCTTTATCCTTGGATTTATTTTCTAACTCTGTTACCTCCATCCGGCGATTGATAATCCAGTATATCCCGTATAGAAAAACTCCGCTCACCACCACATAATTCGGGATTTTCGACATAATCTTCCAGGTTAGATCGGATAGAGGCTCTTCGATCAGATTAGTGGGGAACCCTAATTTTTCAAACGGAACAGAGGATAGAAACAAAACCGAAGTCCCTCCAGCCTCTTTTTCCCCATAGATGTGGTTAACATATTGACCCGGATTCTCCTGTATCCTTTTCCGGGCTTCAGTTAGAAGCTCGTCTCTGTTGCCAAATATGGTAGCGCCAGTGGGACAGGCTTCAGCACAGGCAGTTATCTTTCCTTCTTTCTGTCTTTCTGCGCACATAGTGCATTTCCTGACTAAAGGCTTGGTTCTTTCCCATTCATAAGTCGGGACACCAAAGGGGCAGGCTTGAATGCAATATCGACAACCCATACATCTCTTGTCATGGTAGATCACCGGACCGTTTTCGGTTTTTTCAAAAGCTTTTACCGGGCAGACCGAAGCACAGGTCGGCACATTACAGTGCATACATAACCTGCGATAATATACCCCATCCTTTTCTTTCACCACGGTGTAAGCCGTATCGGTGAGTTCCTCCTCTTCTTTCTCTTTTTGAGGAAGTTTATTGGACTCCTTGCAGGCATAGAAACAAGCCTTGCACCCAATACATTTAGTGGCATCGAAGAGAAGCGCTTTGGGATTTGACATTTATGACTCCTTCTTTTAAATCATTAATTCTTTCAAAACTTTTAAAATATAATAAAAATAAGTTATAAAGGCAACCTATAAAATAGGATGCCTTTTATAACCTGATGCTTTTATTTGGACTTATCTATGCAAAAATTGAGCTTCAAATTCCTCGGTTGTTTTTGTATTGAAATGCTCAACCAAACCATCTATAGATGTTCCGCCATCTGCCAGTGTCTGTCCCGCTAAGGCTTCCTGGGGCACATGCCCTCTGACAAATTCTCTCAGCCGGTTTAATTCCTGTGACCACCAGGCCTTGGTTTTTTCAGCAATCTTGAAATTTTTCAAATCCTCTGATAAATTCTTTGGTCTTAACTGGTAAAACCATCCATTTTTATACGAATCCACTCCAAATCTCTGTGGAGACTTTTCCATCTCTAAATTCTTCTGAATCACCACTCCATCTATGGGAGAATACAGGGTAATTCTCTTCTCGCCCTGATATAGAACTGCTAAAGGCTCTCCTTTGCGTACTTCCTCCCCGGCATTCTTGAACTGAACTTTAGTCACTTTCCCGACCAAGCGCCCGATCATCTCATCCAGACCTACTTGCAAGTTTCCGGATGCCCGGAGATTAAGCCAGGTATGTCCTTCAGAAAGGAAATATCCAGCCGGATAACTTGGTGCAAGTTTAACTGCCGATCTGGCAAAAGATGTTAATTCCACCGTCTCTCTTACCTCTCTACCCCGTCTAACCAGGCCATCGATTACTATGGCGGTTATGAAGGTCAGTGCTACTAATATGGCTACCATTTTTACTCCTCCTCTTTTTTGTTATTTTCTTTGTTCATTCTCACTTACTTCCTTTAGCTTATTTGCCAAACTATGATTTCAGAGATTTCTTACCGAAAATAGATTTAAAAATCCCAACAATTATACTCACCAGGCCAATCGGTAAGAGAAATATAAAGAAAAGTCTGGAAAGAACTGCGCTCCATAAAAACTTTGGAACAGAAAGAATCGCTTTCCATAACCTCTTGGTCCCTGAAATAACCAACGTATCAGGAAGAAACTCTTCCTCAATTATCGTTTTTTTCTCTTCTACTTCTGGCTCGACTTCAGTCCCGGCTATAATCCTTTTTGCTTCTGCTTCAATTGCTGTCTCAACTTCTGGTTCTTCCTTTTTCACTGTCCTGGAATGTTCTATAGCTTTGACTAAAACTTCTTTAAGCTCATCCGGTGTAAATGGCTTTGAGACATAATCTGAGACTCCTAACTTCATTGCTTTTACTGCTGATTCCACAGAAGGGTAACCCGTTATCATTACTACGATTACATCTGGATGATTCTTCTTAATAATCCTTAAAACCTCCATCCCGTCAATTTCCGGAAGTTTCCAGTCTACTAAAACCGCATCATATTTATCTTCCTCTATTTTCTTTAATCCTTCCCTGCCATTCATTGCTCCCTTTACCTCAAAACCTTCCTGACGTAATATCTTGCGGCAGCTATCTAAGACGATCGGTTCATCATCTATCACCAGTATGTTCTTTGTATCCTTCATCTTACTCACCTCCTCTGATTTTCAGTTTGTTACTTTTTTCACAAACTTTTAAAGAGCAATTGGTATGCCAAAAGATTATATATATTATGCTGATCTAATTAACGTTTTGTATAATAATGAGTTATAATGAAAAATTTATGAGTGTATTACTATTAATGGAGCTTGATTAATATTAATTGTATATATTTTATATACGAGCTTGAAAGTTAAATATATGCAAGACTTAAACTTATACTTTATTTTAGATGTATAAATTTAATCTAAAAGTATAATTCTTTTATCCAAAAATTTTTGAAAAACGGCTGATAAATATATTTATTGGTTACAGGAACTATTAATTGAACATTACTATTAAAAATAGACGTTAACATATACCTTTAACAACCCGAAGAGTTACTGCTATATCATCCTTTTAATTAGATTATAGATTTACTATAGATATAGAATGATGATTGTAAAAACACTTGATACCACTCAACTTGGTACAAATAGATATAACCTGACGATTATTAGCAAAGCGGATTGTCAATCTAAAAGTCGATCACGAAAAAAACCTCCCCTCCTGAAATTTTAATTTATGGTTTAGATGGTTTCAGAACCTAAACTAAAAAAGACCAACTAAATATCCTGGAATAACTTTACATAAACTCCCCATTTATTTGTCCTAATATGGATCCCTTAGGAAAAGAAATGGGATTTAAATCTAGGCATAGAAACCAAAATATCTTTGATATTTTAACTCTAAAAGTATGAAATTCAGTTTCAGATCTTTTATAATCACCTAATTTTTTAAGTCTTATAGATAGTTAAAAAAACTTTCTTTTTTCCCAAAAGGACCCTATATTGTATTAAAGAGCAGGTTAAATTATTCTCCCTTTAAAAGGTGAGGAGTGTATGCTTTGTTTTAAGATTTAAGCTCTTTGAGATATTTTCTTCATAGACGCTTTTTCAAGTCCAGAACTCGAATATCAAAGAGAGGAAACTTTTAAAAGGTAAGGTCAGAGTTACAAATCTTAAGAGTTCTTTTTAAGACGTTCAGGGAATAGAGGTCCAGCTTTGGTGGGGTCAGACCTTGCAAAATATTTAACTCGAGGTTTAAATATGAATCTAAAAGAAAAAGATAAATCGGTAAGTATCCTGGTGGTGGATGATGAGTTCAGCGTGAGGGATTCTTTGACCAAGTGGTTCAAGTCAGATGGATATTTGGCAGATTCAGCTGCGGATGCAAATGAAGCTTTGAAAAAACTTCAGGAAAAGCACTGGGATATTGCTTTTCTGGATATCAAGATGCCGGGAATCGATGGAATGGAACTGCAGCAGAGGATCAAAAACATCGATCCTAATATAGTTGTTATAATATTAACCGGTTATGCCTCTATTGATACCGCGGTAAAATCTCTTAAAGAGGGAGCTTATGATTATGTGACCAAACCAGTTGATCCGGATTATCTTTCTCACCTGATCGAAAAAATTGTCCAGCAAAAACTGGTTTTATCCGAGAATATTCAGCTCAAGGAAACGATTCGAGAACTTTACATAGCGGATCAGATTATAGGCGAAAGTCCGGAGATGCTAAAGGTTTTTGAATTGATGAAGGCGGTAGCCCCTGCCAACACATCTGTTTTTATCCGGGGGGAGAGTGGAACTGGAAAAGAGCTTTTAGCCCGGACAATTCATGCCAAAAGCTCCAGGCGGTTTTTCCCTTTCGTCAACCTCAATTGCGGAGGGTTGAGTGAAGATTTTCTGGAGAGTGAGCTTTTTGGACATGAGAAAGGAGCTATGGCTGGAGCTTTGTACCAGCGCAAAGGAAAACTTGAGATGGCCGATGGCGGTACCATTTTTCTGAATGAGGTTGCCAGCCTTTCACCAAAAGCCCAGACGGTCCTTCATACCGCCATAGAGACAAAACAGTTCAATCGGATTGGTGGTCAGGAAATCATTAAAGCTGATTTCCGCTTGATCTCAGCCACCAGTCACAATCTGGAGCTTCTGGTTAAAGAAGGCATCTTCAGGGAAGATTTATATTATCAGCTGAATGTCTTTACCATTTCCATGCCTCCCTTAAGAAACAGAAAGAAAGATCTGCCGCTTTTAGCCAGTTATTTTTTAAATAGTCTGGTAAAAGCTGTGAATAAACCAATAGAAGGGCTATCGGCTGAAGCTCTGAAATCAATAGAAGAATATGATTGGCCCGGAAATGTACGAGAGCTTAAAAATGCGATTGAAAGAGCGGTGGTGGTAAGCAAAGGTCCGTTAATAACTTTATCGGACCTTCCCATACCGGCTTTTCCTAAAACCTCGATGGAGGATCTAAGCCTGGAAGCCGCAGAAAAAAATCACCTCCGGCAAGTGCTCGAGCAGATGGGATGGGACTTAGATAAATCAACTGAAGTTTTGAAGATCGATAGAGTAATACTTGAGAGTAAAATTGAAAAATACGGGTTACGGAAGTAAAAGTGCGCATATACGTTTTACCGCTGAGCTTTCCGGATAAAAATCTCTTTAATACTCTGTGTAACACCCTGGAGGATGCTTTTAAGATCCCGGTGAAGATATTAAACCATCCCTTCCCTCTGGAAAAAGGAAAAGACCCCACCCGGAATCAATACAACTCCACCTGGATTTTGTCCCAGCTTTTAAAGGAAGTTCCTGAAGAATCCTGCAAAATTTTAGGGGTGACCAACCTTGATCTTTTTGTTCCAGTTTTAACTTATGTTTTTGGTGAAGCCCAGTTGGAAGGGAAGGCTGCGGTGGTTTCCAGTTTCAGGTTGAGAGATGAGTTATACGGATTACCAAAAAATCCGGATAAGCTGAAAGAGCGATTGGAAAAAGAAGCTGTTCACGAATTGGGTCACACTTTCGCTCTGATACATTGTCCAAACCCCAGATGCGTGATGTATACTTCCACCTATGCAGAGGAGATCGACTTCAAATCCAAAGATTTCTGCAATAGCTGCTCCTCTATTCTGGAGAAGAAAAAAGAACAACTATTACAGAAATAAAAACCAGCTCAAGACCTTAGATTATTTAAGCCTTCTTGTCCCTTATCTCCATCAAGATAAAGTTTAAAGCAAAAAAGAGACATCCAACTGCAAACCTGAAAGCGCTCTGGGAGGATGCTCCCAGGGGCATTAAATCAGCCAGCCTGAAAATTATTGCAAGGATAAAAGCAATAGCAGCCAGTACCATTAAAAGGTTAGCCAGGGTCTTCATAAGAAACCTCCGGTTTTTTGGTTAGGGGTTAATAATAGATAGCTTATTGTTAAAAAAATTCCCTGTTGCTTTAAATAAATTAGAATTTTATAAAACAGTTGTCAATGAAAATGTTATGGCTTTTCTTAAAAATTAGGTTGCCTTAACTTGAGAATATATTTAAACCTCACTCCTCTTCCCTTTCCTACTGATTCGTTTATAGGAATAAATGAGAGGAAAAGATTAATACTTGTACACTTCATGGTAACTTCAAAAGAATTTTTTAATACAGAAAGGTTTTCCCTTGATTTCCCTCAAAAATTTGCTTAATTAGTTTCGTTTATTGAAAGGGTCTTAAAGCGAAAGTGGCGGAACTGGCATACGCGCTGGATTTAGGATCCAGTGCCCTCAAGGCTTGGGGGTTCAACTCCCCCCTTTCGCACCATTCTGGTTAATAGATAAAGAGGAGGAAATATTGAAAGTTAATGTTACTGAAGAAAAAGCCTGGAAAAGAGTTTTGGAAATAGAGATACCGGTGGAGAAGGTTAATGGGGAATTCGACTCGGTTTATCTGGAGTATCAGAGAAAAGCCAAAATTCCGGGTTTCCGTCCGGGAAAAGCGCCATTAGAGCTGATCAAAAAAAGATATAAGGATAAAGTTACCAAAGACGTCCTGGAAAACCTTTTACCCGAAGCTTATCAGGAAGCAGTCAAACAAACCAGTTTAATCCCTTTGACCCTGCCTCTTTTGAAGGACATAGATTTTCAGGAAGGGTTGCCTATAAAGTTCAAAGCTCAAATCGAGATCCGGCCGGAAATAGAGCCAAAGGATTACCAGGGATTACAGCTGAAAAGAAAAATAATCGAGATCAAGGAAGAGCACGTTCATAACACCTTGAATTATCTTCAGGATAAAAATGCGGAATTACATTCTGTCGATAGAGAGGCAAAAGATGGAGATTTTTTGGTGGTGGATTTGGAGGAGATAGCAGAAAGAGAAGCTAAAGCAAAAAAGAAAGCGGAGAATCAAACCATCTGGTTGAAAAAAGAAAATCTTTTAGCCGAATTTTACCGTGGATTTACCGGTGCAAAAGCAGGTGAGGAAAAAGAGATCGAGGCAATCTATCCCCAGGATTATTTTGAGAAAAACCTGGCGGGTAAAATCATTAAATACAAAGCCAAAGTAAAAGAGGTAAAGGAAAAAATACTTCCGGAGATAAACGATGATTTTGCCAAAAGCCTGGGCGAATATAAAAGCTTAGAAGAGCTGAAGAGTAAGATCAAAGAAGATTTAAAAATAAAGGCAAAGCAAGATGAAGAAAAGGATTTAGCCAATCAGGTTATAAAACAGGTGGTGGAAAATAACAGCTTTGAGGTGCCTGAATCTCTTCTGGATCTTTATCTGGACTCCGTGATGGAGGATTTGAGGAAAACATACAAGAAAGTGGATGAAGAGAAAATCAGGGAGCAATACCGGGAGCTGGGCTTAGCCCGGATCAGGTGGGAGTTCATCCGGCAGGAGATAGCCAAAAAGGAGAAGATCGAGGTTACCAAAGAGGAAATAGATAAATGGGTGGAGAATTTCGCTAAAACCAATTCCCTGGAGCTGAAACAGGCTAAGGAGTTTATAGCCCAGAACAAAAAAATCGAGAGCATAAAAGATACCATCCTGGAAGATAAGGTGATAGATTTCATCTTGAATAATTCTAAAATAAAAGAGGAAATCATAAAAGAATCCAAACAGGAAAAAGAAGAGAAAAAAATCATAAAACCCTGAAGAATTGGTAGCACAGGCGTCCCCGCCTGTGGCTTGCTAAATTAGTTTAAAAAGGAGAGAATATGACCCTGGTTCCATTCGTTATCGAACAAACTAGTAGAGGGGAGAGAGCTTATGACATTTTCTCCCGGCTTTTAAAGGACCGGATTATCTTCATCGGCTCGCCCATCGATGATAATGTTGCTAATCTGGTAATCGCCCAGCTTCTGTTCCTGGATGCAGAAGATCCGGAAAAGGATATCAACATCTATATCAATTCCCCGGGCGGGATAGTTACCTCAGGTCTTGCCATTTACGATACTATGCAGTTTGTCAAGCCGGCCGTGGCTACAACCTGTGTGGGGTTAGCCGCTAGTATCGCCGCGCTCCTTCTGGCTGGCGGAACAAAAGGGAAAAGGTCTGCGCTTCCCCATTCCAGGATGCTGATTCACCAGCCCTGGGGAGGGGTTCAGGGACAGGTAACCGATATCGAGATCCAGACCAAAGAGATGAGAACTGTCAGGGAAATCTTAAACGATATATTATCCAAGCATACCGGACAGCTGGTGGAAAAGATAGTTAAGGATACAGACCGGAACTTCTTTATGTCTCCAGAGGAGTCTAAGGCTTATGGTCTGATCGATGAGATTTTCCAGAAGAAGACCAAATAAGAGAAGAATTTCTATAAGTTTTGAGGAAAAGTAGTTTCGCAGAATCCCCTCCCTTGATGGCCGATAAAAGTCCTACGGAGGCTTCGCTCCTCGTAGAGGAAGGGGTAAGGGGAGGGTGTCCCTCTCCCATAAAGAGAGAGGAAAATAAAGACACAAAGGAAAAGAAATGCCTAAGCGGATAGTTGTGGGGATGCAGTGGGGGGATGAGGGTAAAGGTAAGATCGTTGACCTTTTGTCTGAGCAGGCGGATGTCATTGCCCGATACCAGGGCGGGGCAAATGCCGGTCATACCGTGGTAATCGATTCCAAAAAATTTATTTTGCATCTTATCCCAACCGGAATTTTACATCCTAAAAAATTCTGTGTGATCGGAAACGGGGTGGTATTGGATTTAGAGCTTTTCTTCCTGGAGTTGGAGGAATTAAAAAGTAAAGGGATAAAGTTTGACAAAAGGATTTTCATCAGCAAAAATGCTCATCTGGTAATGCCCTATCATAAAGATATGGAGAGGATAGAGGAGGAGAAAAGGGGAAATTCCAGAATCGACACTACTCTTAAGGGGATTGGACCGGCTTACCTGGATAAAATCGGTCGGAGAGGGATACGTTTAAATGACCTTTTCGACGAGAAGCTTTTCCGGGCAAAGATCGAGGAGAATCTGAAGGATAAAAGCAGCTGTCTCAACTGTCTTCTGGAAAAAGAGCTTTCCTCATTATGGGAGCATTGTTTGAGCTTTCTTGAGTACAAAAACAGGCTCGCCCTTTTGATGATAGACACAACCTCCTTTTTGAATAAAGCGATTAAACAAAAGAAAGATATCCTTTTCGAAGGAGCTCAGGGCACACTTTTGGATATAGATTTCGGGACCTATCCTTATGTGACTTCCTCAAATACCACAGCCGGAGGAGCCTGCACCGGATTGGGAGTCAGTCCGGTTTACATAGATGAGGTCATCGGCGTTTCCAAAGCTTATACCACCAGAGTGGGGAATGGACCTTTTCCCACTGAATTGAAAGACAAAACCGGGGAACATATCCAGCAAATTGGGAACGAGTTCGGCGCCACAACTGGCAGACCCAGAAGATGCGGATGGTTAGACCTTTTGATCTTGAGATATGCGGTGATGATAAACGGGATCAAAAAAATCGCATTGACCAAATTAGACGTCTTAGACCAGCTCGAGACCATAAAGGTTTGCACCGGGTATAAATACAAGGGTAAGGTTTTAAAAGAATTTTCCACTGAGCTTAATGTTCTGGAAAATTGCGAGCCATTATATAAAAATATTTCTGGTTGGAAAAAAGACACCACCGGGATAAGGGATTACAAAAAACTCCCCCAGAAAACTAAAGACTATATAAAATTCATCCAAGACCAGACCGAAACGAAAATCTTCTTAATCTCAACCGGGTGTAAAAGGGAAGAGACGATCTGGGTATGAGGGGGTTTTGAAATTTATTGCATAGATCTGAGTTCAAAGGCTTTTTCAAAATTCTTTGCTTTCAATATTTTCTTTTTTAGACCTTCATAGGGTGGGAATGCTCCGCCAAAACCAATAACCCTTCTTGCTTTAGCTATCATTTCTAATTGCTCAGCAGTCCAATTAGGTGATACGAATGTGTTCTTAGGCCTTGGCTCAAGCGGTTCATATCTCATTGGATAAGCAACAACCCCCCAATCCAAAAGGTCTTTTATCCGATTCAAAAAATCTTCTGATTTATCAAGATGGTTATAAAGACAATAAACGATAATTTTTCTACCTCTAATTCCTACAGTATTCAAAATAGTTATGGCTTTTTTAAGAGATGATCTAATAGGATTACTATCATATGCTAATCTTACTAAGGGAATTTTAAGTCTTTTAAGTCTTATTGCAACTTCTTCATCCAAAAGTCTTGCATCCAGCCCTTGATTAAAATCAACTTCAAGATTTAATTCCTCAAGTTCATCAAAGATGTTTTTCCAATATGGAGAAGCAAGAATATTGTTATCCCAGAATACAACTTTATTATGTCCTGGATATATAAGCTTTTTTATTGTTTTTTTTGCCTTAAATTTAGGCTCCAATACAGGTACTGAGCAAAAAGGACAACTCCTTATGCATCCTCTGGATGAAAAAAGAATGCTTGCTTTCCACTCAGGTACCAGAGAATAATCGGGTAAGATGTTTTCGACTTTCTTGTATAAACCTTTATGGATTTTAATTCTGTTTTTAAAATTTTCCCGAAGATGATCTTCACATAAAGTAGCATAAATGCCACCTACTATAATATCTGATCTTTTGTATTTTTGGGTATAATGCTGGATAACTTCATGAACTGGTTCCCAGGCATAAGTAAAAAGACTAGTAATATAGATAATATCTGGCTTAAATCCGTTGTCAGAAAACCCTTGGACAAATGTTACTTTATCCTTTTTCTGCTTGTGATAAGCAGCGAGTTTAAGAAGACCGAGGGGAGGATAAGGAGTATGATACTTCTTACTCTTTGGAGGTTCGACGAGCAAAATTTTCATGTTAACAGAATCATAGGATATTCAAATCTTATTCCATCACATTTCACGGAATTTATGAAATCCCTGCATTCGGCTTTTAACTTTCCCAGACGAGGGTAACTTTTAGCTATACTTTCATTTACAGTAGCTAATATCTTTCCGTTGTATTGAAAACCTTGAAGCAGCTCAGGTGTTTCCAAACAAAGAGATTTCTCACGTTTGTCTTCTTGCAGACTATCAAGGTATATTAATAAGACTGCAAAAGGGAAGCGACTCAAACTTAGCTTCTTCAAATGCTTTTTTGAAAGTCTTTCTCGGAATTGTTTGTCATGAAGCGCGATTGAAAGCCCTGCGGGATAAATGTGGTAGACTAAAAACATCCTTTTCTCTGGCTTCTCCTCTTGACGTGCTTCAGAGAAAATATCGACTAGGAATCGAAAACAGCTAGCGACACCATGGGAATCATGAAAACTTTCCCGAAAAATTTGCTCTAATGATTCGTCTTGTGTTCCGAACACATCAGGAGGCCAATCAATTTTGTGTTTTTTTTCGGAGACCGAAAATTTAAACAGAGATATTAGTTGCTTTAAGTTCTCTTTATATACAGGGTCATCCCAGACATTTGTAATTTCTCGTTCGCTGGAAATCGTACTAACTCCGTAGAACTCTCTTTTTAGGTCGTCGAGTTTTGCAATAAGATAACCAACATCATGAAAAACCGAGGTTAGTAGCCACATAAATTCAAGGGAAAGTCCTCGATATTTTGGGAAAATACTCTTGAAGTAAGTTTTAAAATCACTTTGATAGCGATCCAGTATGAATAAACCTAACAAGAAAATATGAAAAGAGTGAAAGTAGTGATCCCTGATATCCAAGGAGCTTTCAAACCTACTTAGGATTTCGAACGAATCGATTCCGGACGTATAGTTGTCATCAGACTTTAAGAGCTTGGCAATAGTGTCTTTAACGAGCTCTTCCTCTCTCTGCTGATCGAGTTTACTCTTGCTTTTAAGTTTCAGATATTCTTTTGAAAAGTCTTTCAACAATGTTCTAAATTTTGAATTTCCTAAGGTAAATGTTGGGATTTTATTTATTACCCATGATGGGTAGTGTCCGACATACTGCGCGGGTGACACAAGTGGAATCACTGGGTTTACAGCATCACGAATTAATAAGAGGCGATTTTTTTTGACCAAGATCAGACCGAATCCCTTTTCCCGACAGCTTTCCTCGAAAATGTCCAGAAGCTGTTCGTCTTGCAAGATGAAAAAGAAATCAAAATCGCAGCCGCCCATCGCCTTTTTCACTTCTTCAGCTAAGATAATTGGGAAAGATTCTGCTGAAGGCACTTCCGTAAATGCAATGTACCTCCTAGTCCGAGTGTCTTTAAATAAATAATCTGGTTGCCACCGAACATCGGGTAATTTTCTTGAAAACCGCACTTTATCTCTCGGTTGCATAGCACTTGAAGGGAGTTTCCGTGCTTTTGAAATATACTTCCCCAGCTTATGAACAAGATCTGTTGACATTATTTTAGTCTCTGCGATATGATTTTTGCTGTTTTCACTAATGCTTTAAGCGCTTCTGCCAAATCCCTCTTTTGTTTGATTTTCAAGGCTCCTATAGTCGTCTCGGTGTAATCATTTAATGCCCTTAATAGACTAGCAATAGTATTAATCAATTTTCGAGGGGAAAATACCGGTTTTTGCATTTCTTCTGGGAAAAGAGATATATACTGTTCTCGTGCTTCCGAAAAAGTAAACGATCTATCTTTGACAAATTCTAAAAGAAGGTTTTTTGCCTTCGCAGCTTGATTCCTGTCTCTTCTTCTCTTTGTTAAGATACCGGCATCCCTTATTTGTTCAGCGCGGTCCACAAAACCAGCCGTAACTTTTTCGAACAATGCTTTTCTAATGTCATCAGGAGAGAATTTATCTTTTAACTCAGGGAAATTGCGGAAGGCAGGCTCTACTATTTTTTCTTCTATCTCAACTGCATAGCTGTAATAGCTTCTGTTCAGTTTATCATAGATCTGGTTTCTCAGGTATTGCGGCCATCTAAGAAATCTCACCCTACTCTCGGCGGTCTCTTGGTCCATACCAGTCCTTACAGTTAGTTGTTTTATAAGCTCTTTTTCAACGTCAGTATCTGGCGTACATGCGACTCTAATCTGCTCCTTTATTGAGGCAACTATTTTTTCTAAAGCCCTTGCTTGTTCTAGTGTGTCCCATCCTTCTTGGTTCATGTGTATTTGAAACATTGTAGTAAGAATATCAATGTGTCCACCCGGAGGTAAAACATATGCCGGTATTTTATCTCGATTGGTAGCAATTGCTGCTTTCCATCTCCGTTCGCCATCTATGAGCTGATATTTTATTTTACCTTCTTCTGTGGGGAGCTTTTTTATGATTATTGGTACTATTACGCCATATTTCGCAACTGATTCCTTCAATCGTAGGAAGTGTTTGTCCTTAGAGAAATCCTCATTCCGTGGATTCTCGTGACTTGGCTTAATATGTACTGGCGACGGCCACTCAAGTTTGCCGAAAATGTCTCCATTGCTCATATTCATTCCTTTATTAATGCCTTTTTGGCTGAATCTGTTTTTTGTTAATTTAAATTTCTTGCTACCTTTTTATTGTATGCCATTCTCTTTCATAAATCAAGCCCTTTTTTTCAAAATTCCAGCCCTAATTTGAGAACTGCAGGTGTGAATAGCGTGTAGCGAGCACCACCCCAGCTTGAAATCACAATTTGTGATTTCAAGTTTTTGAATTCACTATCAGTCAGCTGAAACATAAAATCATCGGGAAATCTTTTATTTTAAATTCTTGAGAATCTGACTAATCTGCGGTTTGATCTTGGGTATTCTTTTCTTTATTGTTTCCCAGACGAGTTTATAATCCACTCCGAAGTAAAAATGAATTAATCTATCTCTCATTCCTGCCATTTCTTTCCAGGGAACTCCGGGATGAGCCTGTCTTATTTCATCCGGGATTTGCTTGGTGGCTTCTCCTATGATCTCGAATTTTCGGATAACTGCGCTTACTGTTTTATCATCTTTTTTAAATCTTTCAAAATCCATTCCCCGCACAAACTTCTCGGTGCTTTCCATCGCCTTTAAAATGTCTTTCAGATAAAGTTTATAATCTCTTTTCATAAAGAGATAGCCTCCTTTAATACCGATTTCTTAATCTCTCCTCTTAACGCCCTCTTTGGAACAACATCTACTTTTCGCTTGAGCTTTTCTTCCAGGAATAGCGCCAGCCCGGAAAGGTCGAAAAGGTCAGCGTGCTCTTCGAAATCCACCAGGATATCAATGTCACTGGTCTTCGATTGTTCGCTTCGTGTCACTGAACCAAATAATTCTATCTTTTTAACCCGGTATCTTTTCAATTCTCCTTTTATCCCTCTTAGAATTTTGATAATTCCCTCTTTAGATTTCATTGTCCACCGACTGGTTAAAGGTTTAATAGATTTATAATCTTAATCATTGTTCTGTGGCTATATATTTTAATCTTTTGTTCCGGACAGAGCATTATTTTAAATATCTTGTATTTTATCCTATTCCCTATCAGAAATCAAGTTCTTTTTTACCTCAAAACTCCAGCCCCATTCTGAAATAGAGCTTATCGATTTTCTTCTGTGCTCTTCCGTAGGCAAGTTCGATCGGTCCTATGGGGGTTGAGACAGAGAGGATGGAAAGGATTGAATTTTTTAAATTCTTCAGCTTGATCGACTCTAAGTTAGGCCAGGTGTTTCCGGAATCGTATCTCAGGGTAAAATACCATCTTTTAAGGAACTTATATCTTAATCCCAAGTTGAAGTAGAAAAGCTTATCCCCTTTTAGCTCCTGTTCATAAAAACCACCTAAGGTTCCAAACCCGCCTAAGACAAACTTCTCATTTAAGGGTAGGTCGCCATCGGATAGAGCGATAGCTATTTTCGGATGGAAATTCAATTTACTGCCTAAGGGGAAATAGGATTCTAAAGAAGAGAAGAATTTCCTGTAGCTTAAGCTCCCTCCGAGAATTTTCCCGGCTAATTCTAAACTGAGATGGTGATACCTGCCTTTATCCGGGAAAGGAAGCTTGTCCAGATCGTCCACTATGGACCTGAAGGTCAAGCTGGTAATCTGGTAGTCGTTTTTTAAGCTTGTGCTTTCAAATTCGGTTTTAACTCTCTCTATCTTCCCTTCTAAAGAAGCTTTGCCCAATCTTGAAATCTGCTGTCCAAAAGAGAAAAGAGCTCCCCTTCTTTTTTCGTCAAAGGAATCTATCTTTTTATGTTCTGAGTATATCCTTCGCTCTTCCCTCTTTAAATAAAGGTTAAGTTTATAAGTCAGGTAACTTTTGAAAATCCGGTCAGCTTTGAAATTTAAACTGTAATCTTCCTTCTTTTTACCATATTGCAGGTGAGTGAAGATCTCATTCCCGATTCCAAAGATATTGTTATCTCCGAATTCAACAAACCCCTCAGTATAATATTCATCGTTGTAATGAGCCCCTCCCCTTAAAAAAGTGAACTTTTTCTCCTGCAGGTTAAGTTTTAAAACCTTACCATCTTTTTCGGTTGACACTTTTAAAAATATCCCCTCAAAAAGTCCGGTGCTGTAAAGATTAGAAAGCCCTTTTTCGATTTTCCTTGAATTGTAAGGACTGCCAGCCCGAAGGGGTAGATTCCTAGTCACCATCCAGTTTTTAGTCCTTTTGTTCCCGGAAAGCTCTATCTTAGAGATAATCCCCTCATCTATCTCCACTTTTAAAACTCCACCCAGGGAGTCATATTCTATTTTTTTGAAATGAGCCAGGGAATAACCTGAATTTTGATATGATTTAAGAATCTGATTTAATTTTTCCTGAAGGACTTGGCAATTCATAACCTTCTGGGAAGGGAAAAGGATTTTCTCCTGCAGCTCTTTTGAGCTGAAAAGTTTGTTACCTGAAAAATCTATACTATTGAAGGGCGGGTTTTCGCTGAGATGATAAATCAAGAAATAATCCTGGCTGGATCTGGAAAGCTCAGCCTGAACCTCCTTGAAATAACCTGAGGAATAAAGCTCTTTCAATTCAGATTTTATATCTGACAAAGATACTTTATCTCCTGCTCTTATTTTTAAAATATCTTTAAAAAAACCAGCTGTTAAGATTTTGTTCCCTGAAATTTTAACTTCACCAATAGGATAAAGAGAATCAGGGGAAAATCCGTTAGAGGCGGATAAAAGAGTTTTCAACTCCGAGATTAAACTATCCGCTGTCCGTTCTCCAATTTTGATAAGCTCGTTTGCTTTTTCAAAATCGATTGAGGAGTAAGAGGAAAGGTCCGGTGAAATTACAAAATCGGCTTTTTTCAGCTCCTGCTCTTTTCTCTCCAGGGTCATTATGGATGTAGATTGATTGGCAATATCTAACGGGTCTTTGATCTGGGATGAAGATAAAAGCTCGGAGGAGGTGTTGATGGCAATTACGAAATCTGCCCCCATATTTCTGGTCACCTGAACCGGAATCGGATCAACCAAACCCCCGTCCACTAAAAGCTTCCCCTCCAGCTCCACCGGGGTGAAGATTAAAGGGACAGCCATAGTAGCTCTCAAGGCTTCAGAAAGGTCACCTTTGCTTAAAACGATCTCCCGACCTGAGACCAGATCTGTAGTTACTGCCCGGAAAGGTATTTTAAACTTGTCGAAATCTGAGCCTGCTTCGAAATTTGCCTGCATGGTGAGCTGGGTAAAAAGGTTGGTCAGCTTCTGGCCTGAGGTCAGGGCTTTAGGGATTGAGGGTTTCAGCCCTTTAAAGTAGATTTGAAAAAGATATTTCTCACTTTCCTCCCTTTGTGAAAGAAGTAAAGAAAGACGGGGAGGGGTATCGCTGAAAAGGTCCTGCCAGTTGGTCTCCAGAACAAGTTTCTCCAAATCCCTGGCTGAATAGCCACAGGCGTAAAGTCCTCCGATTACTCCACCCATGCTGGTTCCTGCTATAAAGTCAACCGGGATTTTTTCATTTTCAAAAACCTTTAAAAACCCTATCTGGGCAAGGCCTTTAGCACCGCCGCCAGCAAGTGCCAGCCCTATTTTTCCATTATAATTTGAAAGAGGGAAAGGGTGAAAAAGCTCCCCCGGCTTTAATTTGTTTTCTTCAAGCCTAATTACTATTTTCCCTTCTTCCGCAGATAAGCTTATCGCCAGAGAAAGGATTAAGAAAAAGCAAGAGAGAGTTTTTTTAAGTAGAGGCATCTTTTATCTATAAAGGTTTTTTTACTAAAACCCTTTGGATTTATTTTAATGGTTTGAGAAATAAAAAGCAAGATTATCTTTTTTAAATCTGAAAATCAGAAATTAGTGAGAGTGGAAGGTCCACATTGTTCACAATGTGGGCCTGTCGAACTGTCATTGCGACCCCGCCTCTGGCGGGGGAAGCAATCCGTTTACTTTGTAGGGATTGCTTCTTCGCAATGGCATTACAATTTGAAATCAGAAATTGACAAAGGGATATAAATTATCTATTTTATCCAAAAATATCTGGAGAAAATCTATGCAGGAACTATCCAAAGAAAAACTCAAACAGCTTTTAAAATTGAAGACTGAGAAGGGGAGGGAAAAGGAGGGAAGGTTTTTAATCGAGGGTCTGCGCCTGTGCGAGGAGGCTTTTTTTTCAGACTGGGAAGTTGAGCTTCTGCTTTTTCCCTCAGAGTATGTTCAGTTCCTGAAAGCTAAAAAACTCATGCGGGAATTTCTAAAAGAAAAAAGGGAGATACTCGTTCTGAGCAACCAGGATATGAAAAAGCTAACTGATACCCAGACACCGCAGGGGATATTTGCTGTTGTGAAAAAGAAGGCGTTCACTTTAAATAAAGATTTTCTTAAAAAAGCTTCACTGCTTGTTGAGTTGGACAATATCCGGGACCCGGGAAACCTGGGCACGATTATAAGGACAGCAGATTCAGCCGGCGTAGACGGGATATTGCTTTCAACCGGCTGCGTGGAGCTTTACAATCCCAAAGTTATTCGCTCGACCATGGGGTCGATTTTTCATCTGCCGGTAATTGAAAAATTAAAGCTTAAAGAGATTATCCCGGAGCTCAAAAGCTCTGGATTCAAAATCTTTGCCTCTGAGGTCCGGCAAGGAAAAGATTATACGAAATTGAATTACCCTGAGAAAATCTGTCTTTTAATCGGAAGTGAAGCTGCGGGGATACATAAAGAAATATTGAATTTGGCAGACGAGAGGATAAAAATCCCGATCTATGGAAAAGCAGAATCTTTAAATGCTTCTGTGGCTGCAGGGATTTTATTGTATGAGATAATTAGTAAGAAGAAAGGAAACTTCTATTAGTAGAATAACGTAAACTCGAATAACCAGGAGGTTATATGTCTAAAAAAATAATATTCTTCTGCACATTATTACTTTTACTTTTTTCTACTACTCTGGCTGAGATAAAACCTTCACCCACTGAAGGATTTTTTCTTCCTTATAATTCAGCCGCATATTCTGACGATGCCCTGGCTTTAAAACTCAACCCAGCTAACTTAGACTGGAACAGGGGATTTCAGGGGTATTTTCTGCATACTCACTCAGATTCCAGTTTCACGGGAGATTATGCTTTATTTTTATCTGCAGGAGGTTTGGGGTTTTCTGCAGAGTGGCTGGGGAATGAGATCAAGCCTAAATACAGAAAGTACACCTTAGGCTCAGGATTTAAGATTGTGAACGGATTTTATCTAGGCTCAAGCTATTCCTGGTTTGGCTCCAAAAATAAAGATTATAATGACCTGTCTTCCTGGAACGCGGGTTTTCTCATCCGACCGTTTTCTTTTATCTCGTTAGGTGGAGTAGCTAAGGACCTGAACCGTCCCTTTTTCAAAGGCGAAAAAACCAATATCTCTTTTGATCTGGGTTTAGCCTTTAGACCCATTGGCGACAGGATTACTTTATCCGTGGATGGGATGATGGATGAGAAGGATAAAGCAGAGGATATCAAAACCAGGTATCAGGTGGCAATTGAGCCTTTGGACGGATTAATCCTTTCCGGAGATATGGATGACGAAGGTAATTACGGGGTAAATTTCAGAGTCAACTTCCCTTTTTCGGGTTTTGGCTCTTACCATGCTGTTAATAAAGACCAGGAATATCAGAAAGGGGTGGTTTACTGGAATTTCTCTGGTGAAAGGTATCGAACCTTTTTACAGAGAAAGGACAATTTCTTAGAATTGAAACTTTCCGGAAAAATTGAGGAGGAGAAAAGTTCTGGATTCTTTTCTAAAAAGAAAACCACTCTCCTGGATATTGTTCAGGATATTGAAAGGGCAAAAAAAGATAAAAGAGTCAAAGGACTGATTGTCAAACTCGATTTATTGAATGCTGGTATCGGTAAAATTCAGGAGCTTAGAGAAGCTTTTCTCGATTTCCGGAACAATGGAAAAACAGTGGTCTTCTTTATGGAAGGTGGAAGTAATAAAGAGTATTATCTGGCATCATCAGGAAATAAAATAGTAATGCTTCCTACTGGATATTTAGATTTGACCGGGATTTCTGCTGAAGTGACCTTTATCAAAAAAACCTTGGAGAAGTTAGGAATAGAAGCTGATTTTGAACATATCGGGGATTATAAGTCCGCTTCAGACCTTTTAACCAGGGACTCTATGTCAGAAGCTCACAGGGAGATGATGAACTGGCTTTTAGATGACCTGTATAAACAGATAACCGAAGATATTGCTCAGCAAAGAGGAATAAGTCAGGAAGAGTTAAAAACCAGGATCGATCAGGGACCCTATTCTGCTAAAGAAGCAAAGGAGAAAGGTTTGGTGGATGATTTAGCTTATTATGACCAGATAGACCAGATTATCAAAGACCAGATCGGTGAGAAACCACATACGTTGAGTTTTGGAGGATATGCCAGGGAAGAAA
This sequence comes from uncultured candidate division Zixibacteria bacterium, assembly GCA_963713865.1. Lineage (GTDB taxonomy): Bacteria > Zixibacteria > MSB-5A5 > MSB-5A5 > RBG-16-43-9 > CAZMZF01. The sequence continues at coordinate 838,357 of OY970208.1, forward strand.
ATTACAAATATGACTGGGGGATTCCTCCAAAGATAGCAGTCATTTATGCCACTGGTTCGATTATGTTCTGGTGAGAGCGGAAACAACTTTTTCCTGGGGAAGATGATGGGCTCTGAGACCATTGCCCGGGCAATCAGGAAAGCCAGAGAGGATAGAACTATCAAAGCCATCGTCTTCAGAATAGATAGCGGCGGCGGTTCAGGCATAGCCTCGGATGTTATCTGGAGGGAGATAATTTTATGCAAGGGTAAAAAACCTTTTATCGTCTCTATGTCAGATGTGGCCGGCTCAGGCGGATATTTCATCGCCTGCCCGGGCGATACCATCATAGCAGACCCGGGAACAATAACCGGCTCGATCGGCGTGATCTCCGGGAAGTTTAATCTCAAAGGGTTATATGAAAAGATAGGATTTTCTAAGGAAGTATTAAAAAGAGGTGAGCATTCTGATTTCTTCACCACCACCCGGGGATTTACTGAGGAGGAAAGGAAGATGGTTAGAAAACTGAACAAGGATTTTTATGATGATTTTGTAAACAAGGTGGCTGAAGGAAGAAAGATGAGTTTTGATGCGGTTGACCAGATCGGCAGAGGCAGAGTCTGGACCGGAAACCAGGCTAAAACAAACGGGCTGGTGGATGAGTTGGGCGGTATAAAACAGGCAATCGAAATCGCAAAAATAAAAGCAGGGATTAAAGAAAAGACTTTAGTAGAAATAGTTACCCTGCCCAAGAGATGGAGTTTCTTTGGCTGGGATTTTGAAGAGGCTTTCTCCTTTTTAGGCTCAAAGAAGGTTCTGAAAGACCTTGAGAAGTTAGAGGAATTTAATCAGGAGAAGGTTTTCTACCTTATGCCGTATGAGATTGAGGTGAAATAGCAATAATCAGTTCGTAGTGCGAGGTTTTTAGAATATGTAAGGGCACATTGTAATGTGCACCTACTATTCAAATAGAAAAAGTGAAATGCCATAAAGAGGTTACTTTTATGAGAAGATTGAATGTGTTTACGTCGGTGATAATATTTTTACTCCTTGCTTTTTCCTGTTCCAAACCTCCTGCTGACCTTAAAACTAAACTGGCTGAGTGGAGAAAGGGGGTTTGGGTTTTGCAGGACGGGAGCTATGCCATTTATACTGACACTCACTATTTCGTTCTGGTTGCCTCAGGAGATAGCAGTTCGCCGAACATCTATTGCGGGGCTTCGCAGATTCAATATCATAATAAGGGGATGGCAAGAAAACAGATAATCCGGGTTCGGCAGTTTCCAGGCAGCAAACTAACCTTCTTTCAAAAAGTTGTGCTTCAGCCTGATACCACCGAAACTCCTTTGGAAGTAGATTCTACGCAGTTTGCTCCTAATACCTGTAACATCAAAGATGGGATTATCTATGATTCGATTACCGAGGTGAAGGACGACTATATCCTCCTTAGCACGTGTAACGGTGACCAGGAGAAGATTTTCTCAAATGGCGTTTCAGTTTATCTTCCTGCAGGAGGCGGCGCAGCTTATTCCTTCAGGATTGAACGGTTTAATGTTTCAAGAAAGAATTAGAAATTGCTTGACTATTTTTTTAAAATTATTATCCTGTTTAAAAAGGAGTAGTATCTTGTGAAATAAACCAATAGACAGCTTTATTATTCTTAAATCGAGTTTTTCTTCCGGGGTCTATTGGTATATTCGTTTATATTAAAATCTGGGTCAAACTAAAGTTTGACACTCCAGCTTAACACAAAGCCGAGGAGAAAACTCTTTCGGCTTTTTTATTTGAGGAGAGAATCTATGCATCTTATAGGATTAAAAGATATAAGCTTCAGCTATACTTTCGGAGAAGGTAATCTGTTTGAAAAAATAAATTTAGATATAAATTCTGGCGATAGGATCGGGCTTATCGGACCAAATGGATGCGGCAAGACCACCCTTTTGAAGATAATAATCGGAGAAGAAAAGCCGGTTTCAGGAAAGATACTATATTCTAAATCAAGTATTCAAACAGGCTATCTGAAACAGGAAATCACCTCCGGATACAAGGGAACATTACTGGATTATGTTTTAGAAATTTATCCGGAAATACAAAAGGTTTATTCTGACCTGAAAAGAGCAGAGCTAAATATTTCGAATGAAGAGACTGCCACTCAATATGCCCTTTTGCAGGAAAAATTTAGTTCCCTCAGGGGCGGGGAAATAAAAGCTGAAGTTGAAAAAACCCTGTCCGGGCTGGGATTTTCAAAAGAGGAGATGGTTCTGGATTTCAACAAGCTCTCCAGCGGTCAGAAGACCAAAGCGAATTTAGCTAAAATCCTTTTGTCCCAACCCGATTTTATGATTTTGGATGAACCGACCAATCACTTAGACCTGTCCAGCCTGGAATGGTTAGAGGAATATCTGCTTAACTTCAGAGGTACATTACTCATAGTCTCGCATGACCGGACTTTTCTGGATAAAACTGTGGAAAAAATCTGGGATTTGAGAAGGGGAAGCTTAAACGAGTATAAGGGAAATTACAGTTTCTATTTTGAGCAAAAAGAAAAAGAGATACAGAGACAGTGGGAAGAATATGAGGATAAAAGGAAAAAGGTTAAAAAATTAAAGCAGGAAGCTCAAAGGAGAAAGGTTTGGGCAAAACGCAAGGAAAAGCAGAGGATCGGCGGAGGCAGAGCCAAAGGGCATATCACTGCAGTTGCAGCCAAGCTGGCTCGCAGGGCTAAAGCCGCGGAGAAAAGAGCTGAGCAGATCGAGAAGGTGGAAAAACCTTTTGAGGAGAAAAAAGTATCTTTGGATTTTCCCGATTTTGACCTTTCAGGAAATTTAGTCCTTTCGGCAGCAGATTTATCAAAATCTTATGACAAGAAAAAACTATTTGAGGATTTGAGTTTTTCCATCCTTAAAGGTAAAAATTTAGCAGTTACCGGACCTAACGGCTGTGGAAAGACCACTCTTCTGAAAATCATCTTAGGTGAGATTGAGCCGGATAAAGGGGAAATTATTTTAGGCCATAAAATCAAAATAGGATATTTTGACCAGGAAAGAAAAAATCTGGAAGAGGAGAAAACGATCTTGGAGGAAGCGACTTCTTCAGATATAACTGATAATCCGGTCTGGATCCGGACCGTATTAGGTGCCTTGATGTTAAGAAAAGATTCTGTTTTCAAAAGGATAAAAGATTTGAGCGAGGGAGAAAAAGGCAGGGTTATAATTGCTAAGCTTCTTCTGTCCGGTGCTAATTTTCTAATCTTAGATGAGCCGACCAATAATCTGGATATAGATGCCCGGGAAGCTTTGGAAAATGCCCTGAAAGATTATCCCGGCTCTATATTGTTCGTAACCCATGACCGGTACCTAATAAAGAAGTTAGAATGTGATGTTTTGAGTTTTGGTAAGACCCCGTAGGGGCGAGGTTTCCTCGCCCATGTGGATTTGGGGGAATGTAGTTGCTCGATTCATCGAGTCCTATCCTACGGATCCCTTTTGGGACAGATCCACTTCTTGGACTAAAATTTAACCCAATAAATTGGGCAACTACTTATTTAACCTTAGCAGATCTTGAGTGGACGCACTGATATTTTTATACCTGACCACTCTCAGGTAAGCACTATTGATATCTCATCGTATAACATCAAGGAAACCCGTTGTTATTCTATCGAGAATTCTTATATTATAGGCAGTAGAACTTCTATAACGGAATGTACTCAAAATAATGACCTAACTGAAATTAAAGCCCTGGAAGCTGCAATGAATTCAACTGGATACATATTCGACATACAGAGATATGCCATTCACGATGGTCCAGGCATCCGCACCACCGTCTTTTTTCACGGATGTCCGCTCGAATGCTGGTGGTGTCATAATCCGGAATGCTGGCAGCCTGTTTTGAAAGACACGGGTTTTCAGGACAGAAGTCAGGACATACCGCTCCGTTTTATCAGGAAACCAAACAGAACCGGTCAGCTCGTAACTTCGGATATTGTGCTGAATGAAATAATTAAGGATCAGGTCTTTTACGAGCAGTCCGGTGGCGGGGTGACTTTTTCCGGCGGGGAGCCTATGATGCAGATGGAATTTCTTTTTGAATTGCTCAAGGCGTGTAAACAAAACGGGATACGTACTGCCATAGATACTTGTGGCTATACCCCGGAGGAAGATTTTGTAAAGATATATGATCTGGTGGATCTCTTTCTCTATGACCTGAAGGTTATGGAGGATAAAGCGCACAGAAAATATACTGGCGTCTCCAATGTGTTAATCCTTTCCAATCTGAAAATGCTGTCCGGAAAAGGCAGGAAAACCTGGCTCCGGATTCCTTTGATACCGGGGATTACTGATACTGAGGAGAATCTCAATGCCATGGTTGAATTTATTACCCCTTTGAAAAACATTCAACATATTAACCTTCTGCCTTACAATAATCTGGGTAAGGACAAGTATCGAAGATTAAATATACCCTTTAGAATGAATCATAAAGAAGCGCAGACCGATGACGAATTACAAAAAAGAAAAAAACTGTTTGAATCAGCCGGCTATAGAGTAAAAATCGGAGGATGAACAGTTATGAATGAGAGAATAAAGAAATTACGGGAGCAAACCATTAATGCTAAGCCATATCTTTCCCTGGAACGGGCAGCACTTCTGACAGAGTTCTACAAAAAAAGAGAAGCTGAGCACGTTTCTATCCCGGTCGCCAGGGCTCTGGCTTTTAAATATATTCTCGAAAACAAGGAAATCTGTATCAACCCTGGGGAGCTTATTGTCGGGGAAAGGGGACCGGCACCTAAAGCTGCTCCAACTTATCCTGAAATCTGCACACACACTCTAAGTGATTTTGACATACTCAGCTCCCGCGAAAAAATCTCATTTAAAATAAGCCCGGAGAACAAAAGGATTCAAAAAGAGACGATAATTCCCTTCTGGTCCGGAAGGTCGATAAGAGACAGGATTTTTGAAGAGGTTGATCCAGAGTGGAAGGCTGCTTATAAAACCGGGATATTCACCGAATTTCAGGAACAGCGCGCTCCCGGGCATACCGTACTTGATGACAAAATCTACAGAAAAGGATTTATCAGCTTCAAAGATGATATTGTTAGGAGTATCAAAAATCTTGATTGGTTTAATGACCCGGATGCATACGAAAAAAAGGAAGAGCTGAAGGCAATGGCAATAGCAGCGGATGCCATCCTATCGTTCGCCAAAAGGCATGCTGAGAAACTCCACCAGTTAGCACAGGAGGAAACGGATCCGAACAGAAAATCAGAGCTGGAACATATGGCTGGAATTTGCGAGAAAGTGCCGGCTTATGCCCCGCAAACGTTCTGGGAGGCACTTCAGCATTACTGGTTTGTTCATTTAGGAGTAATAACCGAACTGAATACCTGGGACTCGTTTAATCCCGGTCGTTCTGGATCAGCACCTGCTCCCCTTTTACCGGAGAGACCTGGAAAACAGGACCCTGATAGAGGAAAAAGCCCGGGAATTGCTCCAGGCTTTCTGGATTAAATTCAATAATCAGCCAGCTCCGCCCAAGGTGGGGGTAACAGCTCAAGAGAGCAATACCTATACCGACTTTTGTCTTATTAATCTGGGAGGAGTTAAGGAGACGGGTGAAGATGCGGCAAATGAGCTCACTTTTCTTATACTTGATGTGATAGAGGAGATGCGACTTTTACAGCCAGGTTCAATGGTTCAGATCAGCAAGAAGAGTCCGGATAAACTGTTGGCAAGGGCACTAAAAATCATCAAAACCGGTTATGGACAGCCTTCCCTCTTTAACGCAGAAGCTATCATACGGGAAATGACCAGGCAGGGGAAATCGATTGCCGATGCCAGAAATGGAGGAGCCAGCGGTTGCGTGGAGACCGGTGCATTTGGCAAGGAGAGCTACATCCTGACCGGTTATTTCAATCTTCCCAAGGTCCTGGAAATAACTCTTCACAATGGGGTTGACCCCCGTAGCGGGGAGCAGATCAGCATAGAAACCGGAAATCCGGGGGAGTTCAAAAGTTTTGAGGAACTCCTTGATGCTTATAAAAAACAGTTGAAATATTTCGTTGACGTCAAAATAAAGGGCAACCGGATAATCGAAAGGCTGTGGGCAAAATACCTTCCAGCGCCTTTCCTGTCGATACTGATTGACGATTGCATCCGGAAAGGCAGGGATTACAACGATGGTGGAGCAAGGTACAATACCTCTTATATCCAGGGGGTAGGGTTGGGTACAATTACGGATTCTTTGACTGCAATAAAGTATCATTTGTATGATAAACGCAGTTTCACATCTTCCGAACTGCTTACCGCCCTTGAGTCAGATTTTGTGAGCGCAGAATCATTAAGAAAAATACTTCTGAACGAAACGCCCAAATATGGTAATGACGATGATTATGCTGATGATATCTTGAGACAGATATTCGAGCTTTATTTTGAAGCTGTCGATGGCCGGCCTGATACCAAGGGCGGGCATTACCGTATCAATCTTCTGTCAACAACCTGCCATGTTTATTTTGGCAGCGTAGTAGATGCTACTCCTGATGGCAGAAAAGCGGGTGAGCCGGTTTCAGAAGGGATGTCACCGGTTCAGGGTGCTGACCACCTTGGACCCACAGCGGTTCTAAAATCTGCATCGAAAATTGATCATTTGCTAACGGGCGGAACACTCTTGAATCAAAAATTTAGTCCGCAACTGCTCGCGGATGAAGATGGCATTACAAAATTAGCTGATCTCATACGAGCTTATTTTAAGATGGACGGGCATCATATACAATTTAATGTGGTCAGCGCTGAAACCCTGCGAAAAGCACAGCTTGAACCGGACAGATACAGGGACCTCATAGTTCGAGTGGCTGGTTACAGCGATTACTTTGTTGACCTTGGGGTGGATTTACAGAACGAGATAATCAAGCGGACAGAACACGGACGAATCTCCCCAGATTTGGAATTTGATTGCGTTTGAAAACGGTAGGCATCCTGAAGCAAAAATTCATTCACCAAGATAGAAATGGATCTAATTTCGTGCTCCTCCGCACTCTGTGCAAACTTTAATCGTGTGAGCCTGACAATGCGCAGAGTATTGAAATATTTTCAGGTTGCCCATAGCATCAACTACAAGGTATCTCTCCGCCTTTGAAAAGATAATTGATTAGTTAGACTGCATCGGTAACGGATAGTTTATTATTATATTCGCAGTCTCCCTCCAGAAATGGGTCAGGAGGTGGGGATCCTTTGAATATATATTGTATGAGGTTAATTACGTCTCAGACATTTTCTCAGCGAAAGCTTGATGAGTATAGTAGAAAAAGTGACAATGGGTGTTATAATGAGAAACATACTGCTTGGGTGAAAACGACGATTTAGCTGTTTCTGGAGACGAGCAAGAACATCTGAAAATTTATCGCGTCATAAGGCTCAGAATGCCTGTGGATAGCCCATGAGCTGACGAGGGATTCTCGAACGATTTGTCCTCCTGTAGAAAGCACCTTAAAATTTCTATTTATTCTGTTGCTTAATTTCTCCTTCCTCAACCATCTGCACAGGTCGGAGGCGAGGTAAAACCTTTATCTCAACTTTTTTCGCCTCTTGTGGTCCTATTTCGATCTGGAACTCCTCCTGCTCCAGGTAATGGTGGGCCGGCAGGTTCTGATTGTAAACTTTCAGAGTCCATTTGCCTGGTCTTATATCTTCAAAGGAAAACCCACCTTCTTCGTCCGTAACTTGCTGTAAAACTTCTTCTCCTTTGGTAATCTGTACCATAATGTCCTTTAATCCCAGTTCTTTCTCCTTCGCCTCGCCGGAGCCTTCCAAAAACAGTGAATTATTAGGTCTGCCATCCTCATTATTCAGCTTATGATTGGAAGTGGACGCAAAATCTACCACAGAGCCTGAGATCGAGCAATAGCTTACTACACCGATCTCAATGAAATTAGTTTTCCCACCTTCTATTTCAACCAGGATGGGTAGTCTTTGACTGGTGACCCGATTGAGTCCGATTGAGCTCATCTCGACTTGGAGGCGATAGGTTCCGGGATCAAGTGAAGGAAATATGAATTCGCCATTATTGTCTGTGATCGCGGCTGCTCCATTAACTGTTAAAAGAACTTTTGGAATGGGTGGTCGTCCTGATTTTTCTTCATCATAAACCCTGCCCTTAAGGATTCCCGTACTCTTCTTTTTGCCTACAGGTATTTTCGCAGGAATGGTATATGTCAGGAAAAATGATAGCTCTTCCTTGCTCTTCTCTACATATTTAGACCATTGAGTTTTTAAAATTAGGGTATGGCGATTTTTAAAGGCATAAGTAAAATTGGAAAAAATATCGTCTCTTTCCTCGCTTCCTTCAGAAGCTACCTTCTCCTTCCTATAGTCCAGACTGAAAGAAATGTTATCCCTGATATTCCAAGAACTTGAAATACCTAAGCTTTTGGTTCTTTTCGGGCTCCCGGTAAAGCTGCTATGCCCAATTCTTGCGTAAAGATTATAGCTTTGCATTTGATTCGGGCGAAAAGTGGCATAAAGGCTATATCTTTCTAAATTATCACTCTCTTTGGCTAAGATCTTGTCTTCAAATTTCCCTCTTTCGATATGCGTACTTAAACTTAATTTGCCAAATATCCGTTCCAGTCCCAATCTCGATACTTTTTCCTCATAATTATATTTTGCCGGAAAGAGATAATCTTTCCTGATCAAATGTTCGTGGTCCAAAGAAATGTGAATCCCGAACGGAAATGAATATATCATGCCTGCCCAGTAGGCTTTTTCTCGGTTAGCTATCCCTATGGTGGAGTCAATCTCAAGATTATTCTTATAGTTACGAAAGCCGAGGTTCCCCAGCAGTTTACGGTAGATTGGAAAGGTTAGTGTTCCGCTCCTATAATCACTATCATTGTAGTAACCAAAATACTTTGATCCAGCATAAATGTTTTCAAAAGAGTATGTGGCCCGACTACGTAGCTTGCCCTGAAAAGCCATTCTAAAGGCTAACCCACTAGATTTTTCTTCTCTGTCACTTTGACAGAAACCAAACTCCAGGTCAAGATTGAAGGCTTGATTTGGCTTCATTTCTGCCTGAATACTGTATATTCTCGAGTCATAACCTTTAGAAGCAAGGGTCGATTCTTCGGTTCTGCTCAAAAAGTTTCCCTTTATCTTAAACTTGTTATTGAATTGATATGCAAGATAGGCGCCCACTTGCTTTTTCTTTGGTTCTCCCCATCTGGTCTCCAAATAGAGAGCTCCGCTTTCAAGCTTCCCATGATTAACATTCGCCTCTACTCCTCTCCCGTAGCTCAATCTTTCAGTTAAAGGAGAAAGAGAATAACTTCTGTCGCCAAAATACAGATCTAAATGTTTTTGGTGGTAACTTAGCCGATACTCATCTCTGTACCCGTATCTGCTGATCTCCTGGATATCAGGAAAACGAAAGAGAAAATCAACCCATCTTTTACTTTCTTCATCTAGGCTACCACGACCCGAGAATTCTGCTTGAAAGCCACCTTTTTGATCACGGCCGGAATAAACTAAGGCTAATTTGATAGGTAATCTGTGATAAGGGTCAGATTCGCCAGTTACTTTAGGAATGACATCTACTGATACCGTTTGCCTAACGCAAACAATACAATTTTTTAATTCTTCTGTCTGAGCTTCAATTTCAAGAATATTTTTGATTCTTTGTTTTAATTTCTCATCTGTCTTTACATAAAGCCCTAAAGATTGTGATTTTCCGGCTTCTAAAGTTAACTCTGATGCTTCTATCTTAATGGGGAAGACTGGATTTGATTTTACGGTGAGTTTTATGTTGGCACTGGCATTTCCTTTGTTAACCATGCTGAATCTTACCTCATAAATCTCACCAGCAATCGCGAATTCAGGTCTTGCTTCTACTATAATTTCTAGCTTTATTATTGGCAAAACCAAGACTGATATACTGTCACTGTCTGCAATATTATAATCCCTCTGGCTTCTGACCGAATAGCCAATCTGGTAGCGCCCTGCAGGAAAGGTTGTGGGAATGAAGAATGCGACTACTCGAACTTGTTGTTGGTCAGGTCTAAGCTTTAAGGGAGATTCTCTAGGAGTAATCTCCTGCCAACCAGCTGGCAGCCTGAGCTCTTCGGTGAACTCTTCCTCTTCTCTTGTATCGTTGGAGATTAGGAAGCTTCTGGTAACGATTCTTCCTGGCTCTACATCCAAAATTGGGGGGGAAGCCGGCCTTACTCTAACTCCTTGACCCTTATCTTCAGCAAAGGTTGAAGAAAATAGAAGAGTAAGAAAACAGAGGAACAAAAAAGAAAACCTTTTCATAACTCAATTTCTAAATCATATTGGGCACCAAAGACATATTGGTCTCCATTGTCAACCACTACCAGTGCTTTATACTTCCCTTTTGGAACGTCGCTTAAATCGATCTTGTGTCTTGCAGAACAACCCGGATAGATACGCATTTGACGATTTCCAAAGCGCCCTATATTTTTACCATCCTTATCATAAAGTTCTGCCCAGATTGTGGGAGAAAGCCATCTCTCCCCTACATTCTCAATATCTAATTGAAGAGTTTTTTTCCCATCCTGGCTGATTAACTTTTTGTCCAAAAACTTTATCTTACGGATTCCGGTATCGCCAATATTGGTAACGATTTGAATACCGTAGCGTACCACGGTACTAACACCCAACTTTATCTTTCCCGTTTTATCCTCAATCTCTTTTGGATCTATATCGGATGTAGGTTCTACCATTAACATACTCCAGTATGTCCCAATTAAGTCCAGTTGCTGGGGAACTTGGATAGTGTAATAGACTGAGGCCATTTCTTTTGGAGGAATGGTTAAACGAGTTGGGTTAATCGAAAGCCAACTGGCGTTAGAACGAGCAGCCCTTCCCGGCTCACCGTAGATGTTGCTCCCATCAGAATAAAAGAGGTAATCAGTTTTATAGATTGTTACCTCCCAGGAAGTTTCTCCTGTATTCTCCAGAGTAATCTTTCCTTCAAATTTTTCTCCGGGCTGGAGGGTAGTTTCTCGAGTCAGTTCTCCAATAAGCGAAACGCCGGCAAAGGAAACCTCACCTATAGCAAAAAAAATTAAAAATAGACAGATAGTCTTCTTCATTTCTCCTCCTTACGGAATATCAACTACGGTGAAAACGATAGTTGTGCTATAGTTACTGGGCGAAACACTCACCGACATACCGGTTAATTTATATTGCAGGTCGATGGCTGCTTGGTTACCTGCCCCTGAAAAAAATTGACAATCCATTGTCGTGATTTCAATGTAAGAAAGTCCCCCTGAAACAGAGCCTGGTCCATTCCCATCTGAGGTTCTTCTAACACTAAGTGTGAAGTTCCCGTGCCAGCCCCCGCTGTCAACCCTCCTCACATCTAATCGCCAATTATCATTTTCATCCAAGGTGTTGGAAATTGATATAGATGTAGCATTGGCCGGGCTTTCGTAGGTGGCAACCAAGTCGCTCCCTGCCCCAGAGGCTAAATCGGTTTCATTGACTATTTCGCTCCATCCCCCGGTTGCGGATATGTCAATAGATTTAGCCTTGGTCAGAAACAATAAAAATGGGACTGTGAGAAATAATATTCTTCCCAGGATAATGATTAGTGGGGTGGTCGAGTTTCTGGACCACCCCAAGCATATCCTAACCTTATGGACCATCTGTTAAAGTAAGAGTAACTGTTCTTTGTGCCTGGCTTACCACTCCAGCAGCGACTGTAGCAGATAATGTATAAGTTATTGACAGGCCACTCTGTACTACCGTACTAATCCCCGTGACCAGATCTGCCGCAGTAGCTAACAAAGTCACATTGCCGCTGCTGGAACCCCCTGTTGGAGCTCCGAGGTTTACCTGCAGGGTAGTATTAGCCGGCATATTGGTATTAATTACCCCGGTCATCTTCTTGTTGCTTCCGTTAGTAGTCACAGCCCAGGTTGTGGTATTATCCGCATCAGCAACCGGCTGGGAACCTGCGGTTGCAGCGTCAACGACCAGGTTGCCAGGATTTCCGCTGGTGGAAATCTCATTGATGGCACTGACCTCAAATGTAACCGTTTGCTGAACGGTGTTTGCGGCCATTGCCAGATTACATAGGACGAGCGCGAACCCCAACACAGCCATACTAACCATAAGCTTTCTCATCTTCTTCACCTCCTGCCGCCCCCCTATGGTTCTACTTTTTACTTTACAAACTTATGGCACAACATCACCTTAGAGTGTTGGTAAACTATAGAAAATCTAATTGAATTCCAGAAGTTAAGTTTACCCATCTGGTCCGGCAAATATTTCACTTGCTCCTAATCCATAATAGATAATCTTTCTAAGACAGATTCGATGAAATCAAACCCTCCTTTCCTCTTCAAGATTAAGCAGATACTATACTTACATTCCTAGCACCTTTCCATTGCTTTTATTATCGGTTTAGTTTTCGAGACCTTTATGGCATAAAAAGGAATTATAAAGGTTAATTTTTCACCCAAATACTGTATAAACCTGATAAGATGCCGAATAAATTGATAACGTTGCAAGAGTCGAGACATCTATTCAAGATCAAGAAGTCCGTGTATCCTGAGATGCGAAATTAAAATCTAGGTTACTCAAATTTTTCTGTCACCGTTTGCTGGTAATGAAAAGTTCAAATAAATGGAGAAAAAGATAGCGGCCGAGGGTATCCCAAACATCATTATGAGTTAGGTACCAGTATGCTTGGATTCATCAGGTGATAGAAAAAATCGACTTATCAGAGAGGAGGCTGTAGATGCCAGAGTTAAGAAAAGATATAATAACCAGAGAGTGGGTTATTTTAGCTAAAGAAAGGGTAAAACGACCTTCAGATTTTACGCAAGAAAGGAAAATGCCAGTGGTTAAACAGTATGATGCAGATTGTCCTTTCTGTTCCGGGAATGAAGCACTTACCCCTCCTGAGCTTTTTGCCTATCGTAAGCCTGAGACGAAGCCAAATTTCCCCGGCTGGAGAGTGAGAGTTGTCCCTAACAAGTTCCGAGCTTTGGATAGGGAAGGCGAGCTCAATCGAAGAGATGTTGAAATTTATGAAATGATGGACGCTGTGGGTTCCCATGAAGTTGTTATTGAAACACCAGATCATAGAAAATCCATAGCCCATATGGAAGAGACAGAGGTTGAGGAGGTGATCTTGGCTTATTGTAATCGTTATAAGGCTCTTAGAGAAGACCCACGCTTGAAATATATCTTAGTCTTTAAAAACCACGGAGTGGAAGCGGGATGCTCTCTGGCTCACCCCCATTCTCAGATCGTTGCCACACCTATAATTCCGCAGAAAGTATGGGGAAAAATCAAAGGGGTGCAACAATATAAAGAATACCGAGACAGATGTGTTTACTGCCATATAATCGAACAAGAGATAGGAACTCGGGAACGCCTGATCACGGAAAACACATATTTCATAGCTTGTACTCCGTTTGCGTCTCGCTCACCATTCGAAGTGTGGATTATCCCCAAGATTCATAGATCTTGTTTTGCCGATATGTTCAGACTTGAAGTGTTGGAGTTTGCCCAAATTTTGAAGGAGACCATGTCATGTCTTTATTATGGTCTTATTGATCCGCCTTATAATTACACACTATTAACTGCCCCTTGTGATTCTGATATGCTCGAAGATTTTCATTGGCATTTAGAGATAGTTCCGCGACTAATCACACCAGCAGGATTTGAAATGGGAACAAGCATCTATATTAACGTTGTCCCTCCTGAGCATGCGGCAAGATATTTGAGAGAGGTTACAATTCCAAAGGAGCAGGCTGTTACATTCTGAAGCACCTTATCCTTACAGGTCTTTATCATAACTATGGGAAAGTCGAAAGAGTTAGCCCTACAAGAGAAGTAGTCGGAAGTGGGTAGGGTTGTGATCAATTTTGAGCTACCTAATTTATTATCTTAAAGCATAGTTTGGGAAAAAAAGTCTTCCGTGGCCTTGGTTCCTAATCTTTACCTGCTTTGATCTCAAAGCATATCAAAACGTGGAGACGGTGTCAACTAAAATGTCAAGCAAAAAATTTAATCTTGAATCATGTATATCGACTAGCAAATAAGAAATCAAAGAAAAATAGACTTCGTGCAAGGTAGTCAGACTCAATGAAAATTCATAGGAGAAAATTCAGCGGTGGTGTTCGTGGGATGATTTTACAACTTTTTTCTTACGGTGGGGTAGTCGAGTTTTCTCCTATCCTCAGATACTGATAACCTATTATTATCCATTGGAATATAAGAACTTTCTCCTCGGGCAGGGATCGAGCCTGTCCTATGGATCAAATTCGACAACTTAGTCCCGCATAACTGCGGGACTCACTCTACCTTTTCAAAAGTATAAAGAAAAACTCCTCGGGCAGGGCTCGAACCTGCAACTTAGCGGTTAACAGCCGCTCACTCTACCATTGAGTTACCGAGGAATAATTAATTCCGCTATTAGCTATACGCTATTAGCTATTAGATTTTTCGGTTAAAATATATCAAAAAGTATACCCCTGTCAAGAAAAAATAAAAACGCGCTAATTTAGAATGGTTTGTTACAAAGGCGTAAGTTTTAAAAACAGGGATTTAATGCGTTATAGAGACCAAATTAACGCAACTTTAGCGGTTATTCCCGCATTTCTGCGGGACTCACTCTACTGTTGAGTTACTGGGGAAAAAAGTAGGGGCGTCCGCCTATAGCGAGACGTCCCTACTAATGACATTTGCGGTTACTTCAGAAGGCTCATCTTTTTGGTTATAACCTTATCTCCAGCGCTGAGCTTATAGAAATAAATTCCACTTGCTACCACAGAACCAGCTTCATTCTTTCCGTCCCAGGTTACAGCATGAGAACCAGCCTCATACCAGCCTTGAGCTATAGTTTTAATCTTCTGTCCCATGATATTGTAGATGGTTAGATTTACTTCAGACGGAGTAGAGAGTGAGAAAGATATAGTGGTGTTTAAATTGAACGGGTTGGGATAATTCTGAGAAAGGGTGAATCCTTCAGGAATCATTGAATTGGTCTTCACCAGCTTGCTGGAACCACCGGAGCCACTCATTCCACGGAACTCAATCTCATCGATATAAACATCATCATTATTGTCGCTGGCGTCGCACATGAACCGAATCTTAGCGTTGGCCGGGAAGTTGTACTGGTTGCTGGAGATGGTAACAACCTTATTATAGAATGTTCCGTTATTGAAGTCGGTACCACTAGCATAACTTGCAACTGTTCGCCAGGTCGAGCCGTCAAAATACTGAACCCAGAAGTCCTCGCCTGATTCCATGCTTACAGCATAGAACCAGAACTCCACCTCCAGTTCAGTATAGCCTGACACATTATAACCAAGGGTGTGGTAGAATGATGATGCCACACCGCTGTTATCCTGGATATCCGCCGCCGCGCGGCCTTGGTGGGCATAGGTACCGCCAGTATAAAGCGACATATCACCACCGCCGTCGGTGTAATTACCCATACCGCCTTCGAAATCATCATAGGTGATAACTGTCCAGCCCCCTTCGGAGACGGTGATATAGTCGGTCTTGGTTTCGGTATCCGAGCCATAAGCATTGGCTGCCGTCAGAGACACAGTATATTTACCAGCCGAGTTGTAAGTGTGGCTTGGATTTTGTGCGGGTGAGGTACCACCATCACCAAAGCTCCAGCTCCAGCTGGTCGGGCTGTTGGTGGATAGATCGGTGAACTGGACTGTCAGAGGAGCAGTGCCTGAGGTGGGCGTACCGGAGAAGTTAGTCACCGGAGGAGCCTGGCCATAGGTAAGCGCGGCATAGGCGTTAATCCGACCATACCCGTAGGTTTGATCCCATCCGGATGAACCAAGGTCCACCGCGGTTGCGTGAAGAATCGTGCGAATATTCTCGATGCCGGTTTGGCCATGGGCGATCATCATCGCTACCAGGGCACTCACGTGCGGGGCAGCCTGGGAAGTGCCAGTATAGAACCACCAGCTGAAACTTGTCGGGTTCGCAAGAACCACGGGAGGCCCTGGATCATAAGGTTCAAAAGATTGCTGCAGGATACCATCCCCGTAACCATCTCCGTTTTGATCCACGTTTAGATCCCCACCCGGAGCTACCAGCTCCTGAGCAGAACCATACTGAGAATAGTATGAAAGTTGATCATCGTATCGAGTAGCTCCTACAGCAATTACCTGGGAATAAGCCGCAGGATATGACACCGTGCTCACACCCTCATTTCCCGAAGATGCTACCAGCACAACCCCATGATTGTACGCATAGATGATAGCATTTTGAACGGTGGACCCAGGATTATAGCCAGCTGACCATCCCAAACTCATATTGATAACCTGGGCTCCGTTATCTGTTGCCTAGTAA
Organism: uncultured candidate division Zixibacteria bacterium; assembly: GCA_963713865.1. Lineage (GTDB taxonomy): Bacteria > Zixibacteria > MSB-5A5 > MSB-5A5 > RBG-16-43-9 > CAZMZF01. Next base: position 854,682 of record OY970208.1, read on the forward strand.
AGCCCGTCAGCCAGAGTTTGCGCAGTTCCGGAACCTGTGTGGTCAAGCACCTTCACCGGCATCAAGGTGCAACTGAAAGCCATTCCTGCCACACCATAACTGTTATTGGTCGTTCTGGGCTACAGTCCCCGCCACATGAGTGCCGTGCCCGTTATTATCATTGGGGTGAGTGTCGTTATTAATAAAGTCATATCCTGAAGTAAAGGCAGTACCGGCAAGGTCAGGAGCTTTCACATAGCTGGTAACCCCGGATTGGACCGTGCCAAATTCATATGACGGTACCGCATAATTCTCGTAGGCTATACCCGCATCTAAAATCCCCACCACTACGCCTGTTCCTGTGGATATATCCCAGGCGGAAGGACAGTTTACCTTGGGAAAGTTCCACTGATAAGGACTGTAGTAGGGATCATTAGGGGTCATGAAGGCGTGGCAGATGGTGTTGAGTTCAGCATATTCAACCCGGGGGTCCTGTTTCAGAATAGTAATAACCTCCTGTTCCGTCTTCCCCGCAGGAACTCTAAGTTTCTTAACCCCTCCCCGATGGTCTGAGAGAATCGCAGTGCCGAGAGTGCTTTCAAGATCAACCATCTTTTGCAGGGTAATACCTTCTTTAAACTTTACCAGGACCTCTCCTGGAACGTACTCCACCTTCCCTTTAAAAGCCGACTTATCTGAAAAATATTTAATTTTGAAATTCTCAGCCAGAACCATCGATGGCAAAAAGAAAAGAACTAAAAGTCCTAAGATAAGTAATTTCTTCATATTAAAACCCCTCAAAAAGTTAGGATTAAAAATTAAAAGTGACTTTTTTTCTCTATTCGGGAATGACTATGACTTCTAACATCACCTCCTTATGACTACATCAGACTTAAATGTGAACGATAAGTTTAAAGGATATGATTTGGTATTTTCCTCCTTCTATCACCTCCTTTGAACAGGTTAAAGGGTTCGCTGCCCTCGGGCATAAACAAACAGTTGATGATAACATTAATTTTGAGCCAAGTTTGAGTATTATTTATAATGCTAAATCGTATTCTGTCAAGAAAAATTATTTATTTTTTTGAAAAATTTAGAAAGTCTTTCTTTTTCTTGGGCTTACACTTATAAGTTCATTAAAAAAATTAATTATTTACAGACCTCTAATTAATTTCGTAATTACACTGAGTGACAATTTTTGACAGTTTGATTTTGATATATTTTCAAAATTATATTGAAAACTTTATTGAGAGGGACAAATATGAACTGCAAAAACATCTTGACTTTAAAATGGTAACTTGATAAACTATTAATAACGGAGGAAAGAGATGAATACGCTTAAAACCGCATTTTTTCTTACCCTTTTGACCCTGCTTTTAATTTTTATCGGCAGGCTCCTGGGTGGAAATTCCGGGATGATAATTGCCCTGATCTTTGCGGCAGTCCTGAACTTAGGGAGCTACTGGTTTTCAGATAAGATCGTCCTGAGAATGTATCGGGCTCAAAAGATAGAAGAGGGTGATAATCCCAGACTATATAGAATTGTCAAGAATATCGCCCTGCAGTCAAATCTCCCTATGCCTAAATTATATATTATTCCCTCAGACTCACCCAATGCCTTTGCCACCGGAAGAAATCCCCAGCACGCTGCAGTGGCAGTTACTTCTGGGATTATGAGGATTTTGAACGAGGAAGAATTGGAAGGGGTATTAGCTCACGAGATGGCGCACATAAAGAACAGAGACATACTTATCGGCTCCATTGTGGCAACTGTGGCGGGAGCTATAAGCATGCTGGCTCAGATGGCTCAATTCGCTTTTATCTTTGGAGGAGGACGGAGCGATAGAGAAGACAGGGGTGGAGGTTTAGCCACTTTATTTTTGGCAATTTTAGCCCCAATTGCCGCTCTTTTAATCCAGATGGCAATTTCCCGCTCACGTGAGTATCAGGCAGATGAGACTGGAGCCAGGACCAGCCATAAACCGTTATATTTAGCCAATGCTTTGAAGAAGCTCTCTTATGCCTCCCGGAGAATTCCGATGGAAGCTAATCCCTCAACTGCTCATCTTTTTATAGTAAACCCGCTTTCTGGCAGAGGGATGGCTAATCTTTTCAGCACCCACCCACCATTAGGTGAAAGGATTTCCAGGCTGGAGGAATTAGCTAAACGTTTATGATTAAAATATCTTTTTCAAGTCGATAAAAGCTTTACGACAACTACGGTAGGCGTCGCTCCCCGTAGGGCGGTGAAAGTGGGGATATCCGAACTTGTTCGGATATAAACAAGTTTGTAGCCATTTCAAAAGCGTATTTCATATGTTGAACAATCTTTTCGTTTGGACATTAGCTCTCACAATTTCAATCGAGATATTCGGGCAAACAAAATCCTTTAAGGACTCTGCTGCAGTTTATTTCAATGAGATAAAAACCGCAACCAAGCAAAACAAAAATCTATGGGATTACGACCTTTACGGCCCTATTCTTTTTGTTCAATCTGACACCAGAACAGCTATATGCAAATTATCCCGATTCGGCAGGACTTCTTAAAAAAGAAGGATCAATTTATACGGGTATTTTACCTCGGGAGGTAAACATTGCCAACACATCGCTTCATTGGAACGGCAAAGATTGGGCAATGGTAATGCTTCCGCTTCCCGACAACAAAAGCGACAGGTTAAATCTTCTTGCTCACGAACTTTTTCATCGAGCACAACCTGCCTTAGGTTTCAAACTTCATAATACTGAAAACAATCATCTTGACCAAAAAGACGGAAGAATTTATTTGAGATTGGAATTGGAAGCTCTCAAAAGTGCTGTTCTTGCCACTTCTCCGAAAGAGATAAAAACTCATTTGACCAATGCTTTCATCTTTAGAGGCTATCGTTATACCCTTTATCCTGGTGCGGACACAATGGAAAATCTTCTGGAACTCAATGAGGGAATTGCAGAATATACGGGCATTACGATGAGCGGAAGGATTATTCCGGAGATGCAAAATCATTTCGTTAAAAGCATTAGAGAGTTTTTAAACAACCCGACTTTTGTAAGGTCGTTTGCTTATCAGACAACTCCTATTTATGGATACTTGCTCCGTAATACAAAAAAGGACTGGAATAAAAGCATTACCGCACAAACAAATCTCACCGACTATTTTCTAAGCGTTTTCAACATTCAACTGCCGGATGATTTTAAAAGTGCCATAACATCAATCGCAGATCAATACGACGAACAAACCATTATCGATGAAGAAACTGCACGGGAAGAAAAAATCAAAAAGCTAATTACCGAATATAAAAACAAATTTATTGTGCAACCACATTTAGACATTCGTTTTGAAAATATGAACATGTCGTTTGACCCACGGAACATTATACCGATTGAAGATAAGGGTACGGTATATCCAAACATTCGTGTTGCGGACAACTGGGGAATACTAACCGTAGGAAACGGAGCTTTGTTAAGTCCTGATTGGAACAAAATAACCGTAAGCACTCCGATTCAAATCGACGATAAAAAAATAAGCGGTGACGGCTGGACGTTAGAACTTAAAAACGGTTATGCCGTTCAAAAAGACAGTACAAGCAACAACTATTTTTTAAGGAAGAAATGAACCGGCTCAGCTTGACAGTAACAGCAAAACGGATGCTTATATCTATTTTTCGAAAATGGAAACTATAAATCTTTAATCAACTTCGATACTACGGGAAAGTGAAATGTTCAAAAACCGCCATTTAAAAAAGTCAAGGCTCGTTATCCCTCAAAAATTTTGATCTTTTTAAGATCTCTCATTTTAAGATTTTGACACTACTATGGAAAACTACTGGATACAGATAATTTTGATCATAGCCTTAATCCTGGCCAATGGTTTTTTTGCCAGCTCTGAGTTTTCATTAATCTCCTTGCGCAAGAGCCGGGTTAAGGAGCTGGTCGATTCAGGTAATAAAAAAGCTCTGTGGGTGCAGAAACTCCAGTCGGAGCCGGAAAAATTCTTAGCCACGGTCCAGATCGGAGTTACTTTAGTTGGTACCTTAGCCTCAGTGGTCGGTGGTGCAAAAATCGTTCACCTTCTGACCCCTGTTTTAAAAAAAATACCTCTCGAGTTTATCCAGAGGTGGAGCGAATCCATTTCTATCGCCATTGTAGTTATAGGCATCGCTTATCTTTCCCTGGTGATTGGTGAGCTTGTGCCCAAATATGTAGCTTTAAGATACTCGGAGAAAGTTGCCCTGCGTGTGGCAGGACCGATTCGTTTCCTTTCCCGGATATCCTTTGTCTTTGTCAAAACGCTCTCATTTTCTACTAAAGGCTTGATGAGACTTTTTATTGGAAAAAACCTGAAGGAGCCACCCTTTATCTCCGAGGAGGAGCTGAAATACATTGTAACAGAGGGGAAAGACAGGGGGATCTTTGAAAAGACAGAAGCGGAGATAATCCGCAGCGTTCTTGAATTTACCGATACTTTCGTGAAGAGGGCAATGATCCCGCGAACCGAAATGGTCGGATTAGAAATTGGCTCGGACCAGAGAATGGTATTAAGAACAGTTACTGAAGAGGGTTATTCCCGCTTGCCAGTTTATAAGGATAGCCTGGACAATATCCTGGGAATAATTCATGCCAAAGACGTTATCACCATTTTACAGCACAGTGACCTGATAATCCTTGAGGATATTATAAGAAAGCCTTATTTTGTCCCGGACTCTATGAAGATAAGCGAGCTTTTAAGGGAGTTCCAGAAAAGAAGGTCTCAGATGGCTATAGTCTTAGACGAGTTTGGAGGGACGGCTGGACTTATTACCTTAGAGGATATAATCGAGGAGATAGTTGGAGAGATAGAGGACGAATATGATGAGGAAAGAAAAGAGATGGAGATTTTACCTGATGACTCCGCTGTTGTCCGGGGCTCCATTCCCTTGCGGGAATTGAATGAAAAACTCAAGCTCAATTTACCAGAGGAAAAATTTGAGACCTTAAACGGGCTTTTGATTAACACCCTGGGAAGGATACCCATCCTGGATGAAAAATTAGAGCTTTTCGATCTGAACTTTTATATCCTTGAGAAAATGGGTCATCACCTGCAGAAGATTAAAATAAACAAAAAAGAGAAGGAAGATGTTTGAGAGCATAATTGAGCCAATAGGAAAATGGATAATCGAGACCATCTCCAGCCTGGGCTATTCCGGCATAATCTTGACTATGGGGATAGAATCTGCCTGCATCCCCCTGCCTTCTGAGATAATAATGCCTTTTTCCGGGTATCTGGTTTTTGCAGGGAGATTTAATCTTTTCTGGGTCTCAGTGGCTGGTGCATCTGGCTGTGTGTTCGGTTCTTTAGCTGCATACTGGGCAGGAATCATATTAGGAAGACCTTTCATAGAAAAATATGGAAAATATATTTTGATCTCCCACCGGGATTTAGATACTGCGGATAGATGGTTTAATAAATATGGTGACTGGGCCATCTTTTTCTCCCGTCTTCTTCCGGTAATAAGGACATTCATCTCTTTGCCGGCTGGAATTGCCAGAATGAACTTCCCCAAATTTATCTTATATACTTTTTTAGGCTCACTCCCCTGGTGTTTTGCCTTAGCTTTTGTGGGAAAAATCTTGGGAGAAAACTGGCAGAGCATTAGAACTTATTTCAGGGGCGCAGATATCGTAATAGTCGTGGTCATAGTCGTTGGCATCGCGTTTTTCATCTACCGGCACTTGAATTTCAAAAAAAAATCAGCTCAGGTTTAGGATATGACCTTTTTAAATTCCTTCAAGACCCCTCCCTTGATGGGAGGGGGAAGGGGGAGGGTGAAAGAGATATGAACCTTTTAAACTATTTTCTAACTGTCTTTGTCTCTCTCTTTTTAGTAGTGGACGTGATAAGTAATGTCCCTATCTTTTTATCCTTAACCCAGGGGTATGAGAAAAAAGAAAGAAGGGAGATGGCAAAAAAGGCAATCCTGATTGCTTTATTGGTCCAGCTCCTGTTTGTCATCTTCGGGAATTATATCTTCCGCTACCTGGGAATAAAATCCTATTCCTTCTCCATCGCTGGAGGAATTCTGCTTGCCATCGTAGGGGTAGAGATGCTCTTCGGGCACAAAACCAGAACTGAATACTCCGAAAATGGATCCATAGAACAGGAAGAAGATAAAGCCGAGGAAAAGGAGAATATCACTATTGTCCCCTTAGCCATTCCCCTGCACACCGGACCTGCTTCGATCCTGGCGGGTATGATATTTTTCAACCAGCCGGAAAAATTCGACCTTATAGGAAAAGAGCTTTACCTGTTCAAAGCAGTTTTCATCTTATCCACGATTTTAGTCTATGCCCTTTCACTTCTCATCCTTCTGAGGTCAGATTTGATCTTGAAATTCCTCAGACCCATCGGGATGAAAGTAATGACCCGGATAATGGGTCTTCTGATCCTTGCTCTTTCAGTGCAGTTCGTGATAAACGGGATAAAAGAAGCTCTGGGGTAAGTTTTCTTGTAGGGGCATCCGCCTGTGGCGGACTGTGTTTGCCCTTGTTAGTTTCGCAAGCTAAAGCTTGCGGCTACCATCTTTAAGATTTTTTGCAGGGGTATCCGCTTTGGGTGGACCGTTTTTGCCCTTTTTAATTCTCTTGGAAATCTCTCCCTGAAAAAAATAATAGCGGCGAAGGGATTCGAACCCCTGACCAAAGGATTATGATTCCCTTGCTCTGACCAACTGAGCTACGCCGCCATTTCGATAGAATATTTACGATAAAAATCAAAGATTGTCAAGCGAAATGTATTTGGGATTGGACGATCCTCCCCCTTTAAAGGGCAAGGCCTTTAAGGAGAGAAAGATGGGTATCGATTCGAGTTCGATTAATCGAATCAATGCATTTATTCCTCTTATTGAGGATCGGGACATGATTTGTCAATCCTCTCCTTAATCCAGGAGATCAAAGGTTGACAACCAGAAGAAAATTTATTTTATTGATGTAAAATAAATCTAAAAGAGGAGAAAAAATGGGCAGTCTAAATCCAAAAAGAAAAATAGTTCAAACTGAAAAAGCACCTAAAGCAATTGGGCCCTATAGCCAGGGGATAAAACTTGAAGAACTGGGTCTGGTCTTTACTTCCGGGCAGATTCCTTTAAACCCGAAAACCGGGCAGATGGTTTCAGGAAGTATTGAAATAGAAACTAAACAGGTCTTAGAAAATCTAAAAGCGGTTTTAGAGGGTGCGGGATCAGATTTAACAAAAGTTATCAAGACCACAGTTTATTTAAAAGATATTAAAGATTTTCCTTTGATGAATGAGGTCTATGCCCAGCATTTTAAAGAGAATCCGCCAGCCAGAACAACTATCGCCGTAGCAGATTTACCCAAAGGAGCGAAGATAGAAATAGAGGCAGTGGCGGTGATATAAAATATGGAGTGCATCATCCGTGATGATGCGTGGGGGCATTGACGTGGTCAATGCACTCCAAATTCGTAGGGCAAGGTTTTTAACCTTGCGTTGTTAAACAAGCATAACTCCGCTGATAAGATAAGTGTAAAAGTATTAGGAAGGAGGAATAACAAAGAATGTATCCAAAATTTTTCTTTGAGAGATTCTGGGAAGGAGAGCAACGAAATGAACTTTTTGTTTGTATGCCTTTTCATGATGCATTTGATTCAAGATTTAATGACATTATAGTTCCTGCTGCCAAAGAAGCTGGATTCGATAATGCCGTGAGAATGAAAGAAGACACGGAAGGTAACGTTGTAATGGATAAGATACTGGATGGTATAGCAAATTCAAAAATGATTCTTGTTGATTTATCAGACGATCCAAAATCTCTGTGCAATTATTCGCAACATGTGAACGGGAATGTCCTTTATGAAGCAGGGATTGCGCATGCAATGCGTGAGCCTTCAGCTATTGTGATGATCCGAGAACAAGATCTAGCTAAAGCCGATTTTGATATTAGGGGTATGACCATAAATCAGCCTAAAGATGGCAAATTAACAAGAGAGTGGCTATCAAAGTTATTACAGACTTCTTTAGATAACCATAAATGGTTCGAAAGTAAACGTGTGAGAGCGGCTGCCCAGTCAATAGACGAGATAAGCTTAGGACTAATGCTGGACATCGGGAGGCGACCTTATGGCTGGAATCATTTCAATACAAATAACCCAAAGGTTTTTGATTCTTTACGAAAGGCGTCAGTTTTGAGACTTTTAGATCTAGGAATTCTGCGGTTTGCCACAGGCGGAGCTGAAAGTCCTACCGAATATGCATATCATTGGACGTCTTTTGGTTATGAAGTCATGAAATGCTTAGCTATTAAACAGCTCACAATGGAAGAATTCCGAAAAACACCGCAGTATAAACTAGCAGCGGAAGCAAGGAAACAATATGAAGAACATAAAAAGAAATCTGCCGATTGGTTAGAATAACTCACTGCGTGGATTTCTAAGTCTGTCGTGGTGTGAAGCGTTACCTTCTGACACCCATAGTTATATAGCGGAAGGCTTTTAGCCTTCCATTTTTTCAAAAGTCTGTAGTGACAGGGCTTGTCCCCGTTCGAACAATAAAAGGACAGCCACAAGGGCTGTCCCTACATAAAACTTTACATAGGTTCAATAAGACTTGACATTCAACATAGAACTCTTATAATGAAAGATAACAGCACTGTGTGGATTTAATATGAAACCTGTAAAGGGCGCAAACTTTCGGCTATATTAGAAAAGGAGGAAAAAAGTGAAAATCCTTTTAACACTCACCACTTTGCTCGTAGCTTTTACCACCGTAGCAGAAAGTAAATTGATTACTGGCTACGGTTTTAAAACTGGTCTTGTTATGGGAACTCAAAACCCCAAAGGATTTTTTGCATATGAATATGATATTCCGGAAGTTGGTTATGTTTTTAAAGATGGCATATACTCTTTTGAATGGGGTGCTGGTTTTAGTATTATGGGTTATCTTGAATGGTTTAACACACACCCTTTTAATCTTATAACAGAGATTGGTTATATTGGAAGGGGTATTAAAGAAAATATAACAATGACAACTACAATAAATTATTGGTTTGGTGATTCAACTATTACTACTACTAGGAATTTCCCCGGATTAGTTAAACGGGTAGACTATTTAATATTATCATCCTTGATGAAATTAACTCTTTCCACTAAGGGTGTTTCCCCCTATTTACTTATTGGACCAAGATTTGATATCTATCTTCATATTCCATTCACTACTGTTCCTGATTATGTAAAATATGCGCCTGTAGTTTTTAGTGGAATTTTTGGAGTGGGTATTGAATTTAGTCTATTTAAAAAATTTCCAATGATGTTTATCGAGGGACAATATAATAATGCTTTTACAAAATCGTTGAAAACTGTGGATTCATACTGGATAAACTCAGGACTTGATCAAAAAAAAAAGCATATCAGGTTTTTATTGGAGTGAAATTGTAGTTTGTCGTAGTGTCAAAAGCTTCCTCCCGTTACCTGTAGTTTGTAGCGGAAGGCTTCAGCCTTCCATTTTTCAAAATATATGGAAACCTGAAGATTTACGCTACTTTTTGCGACCCTGAAAATTTATATTTTGTAGGAACAGGGCTTGTCCCTGTCCGAACATAAAAGGACAGCCACAAGGGCTGTCCCTACACCTGCGACCCTGATCCCGCTTACTGCAGGACAAGCAGGGTCGCATTAAATTTGTTAGCATAAATTATTAGGGTAGACACATCGGTCTACCCCTACAATATAATCAAACGAATATCAAGGCAGGCACACGGTTCGACAAGCTCACCGTCTCTTCGAGCCTGAGCCTCAGAGCCGAAGGCCTGAGCAAGGTCGAAGGAGGGGGCCTGCCCCTACAATTTTTCGATCTCCCAATCTAAATTTATTTTTTTATTGACAAGGTATGATTACTTTCGTAAAATGTTTTTCGTATTAAAAAGGTTAATCAAAATAATTATAAAAAAATTTTAGATATGAAGAAGAACTTGGTCTTGGGTGTGATTCCAGTGAGATATAATTCCTCCCGCTTGCCTGGAAAGCCGCTCCTACCCCTACGGGGGAAGCCTTTAATCCAGAGAGTTTATGAAAGAGCTTCTCAATCAAAGCTTTTAGATAGTTTACTTGTGGCAACAGACGATCAGAGGATAGAAAACAAAGTAAAAGGTTTTGGTGGAAAGGTGGTTTTAACCTCTCAACAACCTAAAACTGGAAGCGATAGGGTGGCTGAAGCGGTTAAAAATTTAAAATGCGATTTAATCCTGAACATCCAGGGGGATGAACCTTTTTTGAAACCTGAGATGCTGGATCAACTGATAAGTTTTATGCAGAAGAATAAAGATGTTCAAATGGGAACTCTGGCTATGAGAGTCAAGGATAAAGATTTTTTCGAAAATCCGGATCGGGTTAAAGTGGTTATAGACAAAAATGGAAATGCCATCTATTTTTCAAGATTTCCCATCCCTTTTCAGAGAAAAAAAGAAAAAATAGATTATTACGAACATATCGGAGTTTATGCTTTTAGAAAAAAGTTTCTTTCAAAATATGCAGAATTGAAACAGACCCCCTTAGAGAAAAGCGAAAGCTTAGAGCAATTAAGAGTTCTGGAAAACGGATATAAAATTAAGGTCCTTTTGACAAAATATGGTTCCAAATCTATAAATTCCCACGTAGATTTAAAAGGATTAAAAAAAAGGTCTTAAATTGAACCCCGGAAAAATACCTAAATATATTTTCATAACCGGTGGAGTAGTCTCCTCCTTAGGCAAAGGGGTTGCCTGTTCCTCCCTGGGGCTTCTTCTCAAGAAAAGAGGGCTTAAGGTTAATCTGCAGAAATTCGATCCGTATCTTAACGTTGACCCCGGCACGATGAACCCCTTTCAGCACGGGGAGGTTTTTGTCTTGGATGATGGTGCTGAGACCGATCTGGACCTGGGTCATTATGAAAGATTTTTAGGTGAGAATCTTAATAGGGATAGTAACGTTACTACCGGACAGATCTATGGTGAGGTCATAACCAGAGAAAGAAGGGGTGACTACTTGGGGGCAACGGTTCAGGTTATTCCGCATATCACGGATGAGATAAAAAGAAGGATAAAAAAGTTAGCTGAGAAGAATGGGGACGTGGATGTGGTCATAACCGAAATCGGTGGGACAGTTGGAGATATAGAGGGGCTTCCGTTCCTGGAATCTATAAGACAGATGGGTTTAGAATATGGTCATAAAAACGTCCTTTATATCCATCTGACCTTAGTCCCTTTTATTGAATCCGCAGGAGAGGTTAAGACCAAGCCAACTCAACACAGCGTTAAAGAGCTAAGGGGGATCGGAATTCAGCCTGACATCCTTTTATGCCGGACGCCCAAACCTTTATCTAAAGAGATAAGGGATAAGATTGGTCTTTTCTGTAATGTTCCCAGCCAGGCAGTGATTCAGGCAATGGACGTGGAATCGATCTATGAAATCCCCTTGATCTTCCACCAGGAAGGGCTGGATGAACTGGTCTGTAATCACCTGGATTTATCCTGTTCCAAGCCGGATTTGAGCGAATGGGAAAAGATGGTGGGGAAAATCAAAAATCCGAAATATGACGTCAGGATTGGAATCTGCGGAAAATATACGAATTTAAAAGATTCATATAAAAGCATAATCGAAGCTTTTATACATGCCGGGGAGGAAAATGAAGCCAGGGTTGAGCTTAAATGGATCAGCTCTGAGAACTTGGAAAAAGAAGGTGCAAAAAAACACTTAAAGGATTTAGATGGGGTTTTGATTCCCGGAGGTTTTGGAGAAAGGGGAATCGAGGGAAAAATAGAAGCAGTTAGATTTATAAGAGAAAATAAAGTTCCGTTTTTAGGAATTTGTTTAGGGATGCAGTGCGCGGTAATCGAGTTTGCCAGAAATGTCTGCGGGATGAAAGGTGCTAACAGCACCGAGCTCGACAAAAACACCGAATTTCCGGTAATAAGTTTGCTGGCAGAGCAGGAGAAGGTGGTGGAGAAAGGGGCTACTATGAGGTTGGGTGCTTACCCCTGTAATTTAGATAAGAACAGCCTCTCCTATAAAGCTTACGGAGAATTAAAGATCAGCGAAAGACACCGGCACAGGTATGAATTCAACAATCGATATAAAGAGATTTTAACTCCAGCTGGTTTAAAAATAGCAGGAGTTTCCCCGGATGGTAAATTGGTAGAGATAATCGAGCTTGAAGCTCATCCCTGGTTTGTGGGGGTGCAGTTCCATCCGGAATTAAAATCCCGACCCCTACGGGCACATCCTCTTTTCCGCGATTTCGTAAAGGCTTCCCTGAAATATAAAAACTCGAAAGAGTTAAAAATTGTGGAAAAAGAACCTCTGACCAAGAGTTAATAAACTCTTTCGCTATGAAAAAAATAGTCAAGATAAAAGACATCCCTATTGGTCAGGGCTCTCCATTAGTTTTAATCGCTGGTCCCTGTGTTATCGAATCTGAAAGTTTAGTATTAGAAACTGCGGAGAAGATCAAAAAAATTGCCCAGGAACTGAAAATCCCTTTCATCTTTAAATCCTCTTACTCAAAAGCTAACCGCTTGAGTATCGATTCATATTCTGGACCAGGTTTGCAAAAAGGGTTAAAAATTTTAGAAAAGGTTAAAAAGGAATTTGATATTCCGGTTTTAACTGATATTCATATACCGGATGAGGCTGTTCCGGTTTCAGAGGTGGTAGATGTTTTGCAGATCCCTGCATTCTTGTGCAGGCAGACGGATTTGATTATTGCTGCAGCCAAGACTGGAAAAACTTTGAATATCAAAAAAGGGCAATTTATGGCGCCTGAGGACATGGATTTAATTGCAAAAAAAGCTCTTTCGGTTGGAAATGATCAGGTTTTATTAACAGAAAGGGGGACAAGCTTTGGCTATCATAATTTAGTGGTCGATTTCCGTTCTCTGGTAATAATGAAAGACCTGGGTTATCCAGTGGTCTTCGATGCCACCCATTCACTTCAATTACCGGGTGCAGGGAAGACTTTTTCTGGAGGGGAACCTCAGTTTATCTTCCCTCTGGCTCGGGGAGCAGTTGCCTGCGGCTGCGATGCTTTATTTATTGAAACCCATCCAAGAATTGAGGAAGCACTCTGCGATAAAAGCAATATGCTCCCGCTGGGAAAGTTAGAAAAGCTCTTGGCTCAGATAAAAATGATTGATGAGCACAGAAGGAGCTGGTTAAAGGAGGATTAAAATCATAAATTCCAGTTTTAAGAAAAAATTAAGAAAGGTCAAATTAATTTTACTGGATGTAGACGGGGTTTTGACGGATAATTGTGTTTATATAGGGGATGATGGTAAGGAGATTAAAAGATTCAGTGTCGCAGATGGTCTGGGGATATTTTTCGCCAGGAAGGCGGGGATTAAGGTTGGTTTTCTTTCAGGGAGGGAATCTGCAGCAGCAAAGGTGCGGGGAGAGGAATTAGGGGTGAAGGAGATTCATCTGGGGATCTGGAATAAATTGAAAACTTATGAAGAGATAAAAAAAAGATTAAAATTGAAAGATGAGGAAATTCTTTATATGGGGGATGACCTCTGGGATTATGAGGTTTTCAAAAAGGCCGGGGTACCAGTAGGAGTTAAAAATGGTGACAAAAGGATAAATCGATTAGCTCTCCATGTAACTGAAAAAAAAGGCGGTGAGGGCGCGGTGAGAGAAGTTATTGATTTAATCCTAGAGAGTAGAAAAATAAACCCATTGAGGTTTTTAAGATGATAATCGAAAAAGCAAAAGAGGTTATCCGCAAAGAGGCAGAGGCGGTCCTAAATTTAGAGAAGAAGATCAACTCAGAATTCCAGAAAGCAGTGGAGATGGTTTTAAAATGTAAAGGGAGGGTGATTGTTACCGGCATGGGTAAATCCGGGTTAATCGGTAAAAAGATCGCGGCTACTTTAGCCTCAACCGGGACCTCAGCCATCTTTTTACACCCGGTAGAAGGGCTACATGGTGATTTAGGAATAGTGCGTAGAGATGATGTGGTAATTGCTATTACCAAAAGTGGTGAGACCGAAGAGTTACAACAGCTCTTTCCATTATTTAAAAGGTTAGGGGTACCCATAATTAGCTTGACCGGTAACCCTAAATCTCCAGCCGCAGAGAAAAGTGATGTAGTAATCGATGTTTCCGTAGACGAAGAAGCTTGTCCTAATAATTTAGTCCCTACCTCCAGCACAACCGCGGCACTGGTTATGGGAGATGCCTTAGCTATTGCACTTTTAGAGGAAAGGCATTTTTCGGCTGAAGATTTTGCCCTGCTCCATCCAGGTGGTTATTTAGGGAAAAGATTGCTTTTGAAAGTGAAAGATATAATGCATACCGGAACTGATATTCCAATAATCTCCGAAGATGCAAATATGAAAGAGGTGATCTTAGAGATGACCTCTAAAAGATTTGGTACCACTACAATAGTCAATGAGAAAAAAGAGTTAGTGGGAATATTCACCGATGGTGATCTGAGGAGATTAGTGGAAAAAACTGAGGAGATCTTCAAGCTAAAAGCCAGGGAGGTTATGACCAGGAATCCAAAAACAATAAGTGAAGAGGAGCTGGCTGCCAAAGCCTTAAACCGGATGGAGTTCTATAACATAACCTGCCTGATTGTTCCCGATGGGAAAAAAGAGCCGATTGGGATTTTACATCTGCATGATCTTTTAAAAGCCGGAGTGGTATAATCTTAAAATTTAGATGGTGAAAATTCCTTGGTTAAAACTCAAGAAAAGATTAAAGAATTGGTTTATCTTCAAATTTATAACCTTCTTAATCTTCTTTTTAAATCTATCCCCTCGTAAATTTTCACTTTTCTTTGGGGCAAGCTTGGGGAGATTAGCTTATCTTATTCTACCTGAGGCTCGCAAGATAACTTTTAAAAATCTTAAGATGGCTTTTCCTCAATTAAATACAAACAGTTACAAGAAAATCTCCTTAAAAGTATTTGAGAGCCTGGGCAGAAACTCTGTTGATGCGATCAGGCTACCGAAAATGAATTGGGAAGAAATTCAAAAGATAGTTAAAGTAGAAGGTATAGAGCATCTTGAAAAAGCCTACTCGTTGGGGAAAGGGGTAATAGGAGTTACAGGGCATATCGGTAACTTCGAGCTTTTAGCTGCTTATGTATCCCTGCGGGGGTACAAACTCTCAGCCATAGGTCGGGAGCTTTATGATCCCAGGCTGAACGAGCTTTTAATTAAGAACAGACAGAAAGTTGGAGTGCAAAATATCTATTCAACTGCAAGTGCAAAAGAAGTAATCAAGGTTCTGAACTCAGGCAGAATGATAGGAGTTCTAATGGATCAGGATACTTCGAGAGTAAGGGGGATTTTTGTGAAATTTTTCGGCAGATTAGCCCGGACTCCAGTTGGTCCTGCAATTTTAGCTTTGAGATTCAACTCCCCGATTGTGCCTATGGCTATAGTTCAAACCAGAAAAGGGGATTATAAAATAATAATCCAGGAGGAGATTAAGCCTCTTTCGGATAAAACCAGCGAAGAAAATATCCATTATCTTACCCAGAGAAGCACCGATTTTTTGGAGGGGATAATCAGAGAATATCCGGACCAATGGGTCTGGATGCATAAACGCTGGCTCAGAAGTCCAGATAGCATCCGAAATCTGGATCCTTTGGACTTGAAAAAATAAAAATATGATATAACTTATACAGATTTGTATGGACAAAAAGATAATTCTACTTATATTTCTTTTAGGGTTAAGTCAGGTCTTTAGCTGCAAGGAGGAAAACCAGAAAAAAGCTCAAAAGACAAGAACTTATCCGGACCAGGTGGTGGAGAATACCAGTATGGTCTTTACCCAGAATGGTGTAAAATCAGCTGAGATAAAGGTAGAATATTTAGAGAAGTACGAAAAGGAAGATCTTTCCAGAGGAAAGGTGATCTTTGCGGATATTTACGACCGTGAAGGTAAGCATATTTCCACCATACAGGCTGATTCTGGCTGGATAAAGGAGAAAAGACAGGAGCTTATGGTTTTAGGGGATGTGGTGGTTAAGACTGATCAGGGGATGATCCTTGAGACCCAGAGCCTTAGCTGGAATCCCCGGTCTAATAAGGTTACAACAGAGGATTTTGTAAAAATAACCAAGGGAAAAGATGTAATAACCGGTTATGGCTTAGAGGCTGACCAGGAACTAAAAGAACTCAAGATTAAAAAAGAGGTTAAAGGTAAGATAAAAGAGGTGCCCAAGGAAGAGATTGGAGGATAGAAAACTGGAATATAAGGCATTGGAGTGTAAGACCTTAGTTTTACATAAATTAATAGTATCTACCTAAAGGTTTATACTCCATAGTGCTTCCATAATTGCTCTTAGCAAATAATGAGAATATGCAGATATTAAGAACAGAAGATTTGATTAAGATCTATAAACACCGTAAAGTGGTGAATGAGGTTTCTATTGAAGTCAAGCAGGGAGAAGTGGTAGGCCTTTTGGGACCCAATGGAGCCGGGAAAACCACTACCTTTTATATGTTCATCGGCTTTATTAAACCTAATTCAGGTAAGGTCTTAATCGATTTCGAGGATATAACTAATTTTCCAATGTATAAAAGGGCTCAAAAGGGGATAGGGTATCTTTCCCAGGAGCCTTCTATATTCAGAAAATTAACAGTTGAAGAGAATATACTGGCAATCTTAGAAATGCAAAAGTTAGATAGAAAAAAGCGTAGGATTAGATTGGAAGGATTGTTAAATGAGCTGAATATCGAATCATTAGCTAAGAATAAAGCCTATACCCTTTCAGGTGGAGAAAGGAGAAGGGTTGAAATAACCCGGGCTTTAGTTACTGAGCCAAAGTTCATGCTTTTAGATGAGCCTTTTTTAGGAATTGATCCGATAGCAGTTGAGGATATTCAGAAGATAATCTTCAGGTTAAAACAGAAAAACTTAGGGATCCTGATTACCGACCATAATGTCAGGGAGACCTTAGCCATAACTGATAGAGCCTATATAATGTGTGATGGTCAGATATTGAAATCCGGCACCTCAGAATTCTTAGCCTCTGATCCGGAGGCAAAAAAAATCTATTTAGGTGAGAGGTTCAGGTTAAATTGAATAGCGATTTAATCCGATAAAAGATTAGGGAGAAACCATAAAATAAAGATATGAAATTAGGTTTACAGGTAAAGCTTAGACAAACCATTGCCCCTCAACTGATTCAGTCCTTAAAGCTTTTGCAGATGCCCCTCCTCAAGTTAGAGCAGCTCTTACGTCAGGAGCTTTCAGTTAATCCCTTGTTAGAAGAGGTTGAAACTTCAGAGGACATAGAGACCCCCCCTTCTGAAAAGGAAACAGAAATCGACCCTCAGTTAGGTAAGATAGACTGGGGTGAGTATTTAGGCGAAGAGAGTGAGTTCAGGGTAAGGGGAGAAAAAGAAGAACAGGAGGATAAAAGGGAAAGACCAACTGTAGTGGAGAAAACTTTAGGCGAGTACCTTATGGAACAGCTTAATTTTAACAAGCTGAGTGAGGATGAGCACCGGATCGGAGAATACATAATTGGCAATATAGATGAAAATGGATACCTTTCCTGTTCATTAGAGGAAATAATTGAAGCGTTGAAGGTGGATCCGGAGGTTGCTAAAAAGGTACTTAAGCTGATTCAGAGTTTTGATCCCTTAGGGGTTGGGGCAAGGGATTTAAGAGAATCGCTTCTTATCCAGCTTAAAGAGAGGGGGCTGGAGCAAAGCTTAGCTTATCGGATTGTAGACCAGTATCTGAATGAGCTGGACAAAAAAAGCCTTACTCAGTTAGCCAGGTCTTCAGGGGCAGAGTTTGAAGAGGTACAGAAAGCTATGGATGTCATTCGGACCCTTTCTCCTAAACCTGCGGCCGGAAGGTTTGTGAATGCAGCTTTTCCTTTAGTTCCAAACCTGATTGTGGAAAAGGTGGGGAACGAGTTTCTGGTCTTCCATAACGATAAGAATATTCCCCGGATGAGAGTTAACCCGGCATATAAAGAACTTTTGAGAAAAAATAATTTAACCAGTTCTGAGACAAAGGATTATGTGAAGAAAAAATTAGAACAGGCTCGCTGGCTTTTAAATGCTATAAATCAACGCCGTTCTACAATGGTAAATGTTATGGGTTCAATCATAGAAGAACAGAAGGAATTCTTCGAAAAGGGACCAGAATATTTAAAGCCCTTGACCATGGAAGCTATAGCCAATAGATTGAATATGAATGTGGCAACTGTTTCGCGGGTCTCAAACGATAAATATGTCCAAACCCCCCATGGTTTATTTGAGATCAGATATTTCTTTAACTCCGGATTGACCAAAGATGATGGACAGGAGATTTCCAAGCGACATATCAAAAGTATGTTAGAACTGATAATCAAGGAAGAAAGCCCTGCTACCCCTTTATCTGACAGGGAGATCCATACTCTGCTTAAAAAAAAAGGGATCAATTTAGCTCGCAGGACTGTAACCAAATATCGGGAGGAGCTCAAGCTCCTTCCAGCTCGTTTCCGAAAAAGGGTGACCAAAGAAAAAAACAAACTTTTAGAAAAAGAAGAGGAAAAGACCAACTCCTCCCCGGATGGGACAAGTTGAATTTATTTACCGGTTTTAGGTTCACCCATCAAGGTAAATCAGGCCAACCGATGGAAAAAAGAAAGGAGCATTTATATGGAAGTAAGGACTACTGCCCGGCATTTCGAATTGACTAAAGAGCTCAAAGATTTAGTTAATAAAGAGATAAACCGTTTAGAGAGATATTACGATCAGATCATCGACTCACATCTGATCTTAGAAGCAGAGGGATACAGAAAAAGCGCTGAATTGAATTTAAAAGTCTATGGCACAGTACTTATCAGCCGGCACAGCTCAGATGATTTCCGAACTTCGATCGAAGGGTCTTTAGAGAAGATGGAAAGACAGCTTAAAAAATATAAATCCAAGTTAAAGGAAAGAAAATTTCGTGAGAGGAAAAGGGGTAAAACTTTAGTGCACCTTCCCTCAAGTTCTGAGGAAGAATAAGTTTTAAAAAAGATGGAAAATATCGAAGTTGAAAAGCTTTACAAAGAGAGAAAAGATTTCTTAGAGCTTAACCTTTTGAATAGCGAAGAGGGGCTCAAAAAGAAGATCTTAAATAATGAGATTCACCGACCAGGCTTAGCCCTTTCCGGATACACGGACAGGTTTGCTCACGAGAGAACCCAGGTTATGGGTGAGACTGAGATTACTTTTCTTCAGAGCTTAGATCAAACTAAAAGAAGAGATCTTTTAGAGAAAGTCTTTCGCTTCGATATCCCTTGTATCATTATCTCTAAGAATATCTACCCTCCTTCGGACCTGCTTGAGATAGCGGATCGGACCAAAACGCCGGTTTTTCAGTCGCGTCTTTCCACAACTGAACTAACTAACCGGTTAAGCCTTTACCTGGATAATATCTTTGCTCCTAATACCACCATGCATGGAACTCTGGTGGATGTTTACGGGGTAGGGTTATTCTACACTGGCAAAAGTGGCATCGGTAAGAGCGAATGCGCTCTGGATTTAGTTGAGAGAGGACATCGACTGGTAGCAGATGATGTAGTCCAGATTATCCGAAAGACACCTGAGGTCATCGTGGGTACGGGAAGCGAGCTTTTGGGCCATCATATGGAGATCAGAGGTGTGGGGATAATAGATCTGGAGAGGCTTTTTGGAATCAGGGCAGTCAGAATTCAGAAAAGGATTGAGGTTGAGGTTAGATTGGTCTTGTGGAGGGATGATTTGGAATATGAGAGATTAGGGATTGAGAATAAGTTTACCCGTATCTTAGGTGTGGAAATCCCGGTAGTTACCATCCCGATCTCTCCAGGAAAGAACATTACCGTGATCTCTGAGGTAATTGCGATGAATCATATGTTGAAAATTTACGGGCAGGATCCGGCAAAGGAATTCTCTAGAAAACTTTCAGAGGAGATCTCCCGGAAAAAGCTGGTGAGCGACTATTTAGAGAGCGATATGGAATAGAAAAGGTCAACGATAATAGAAGAAAAGTGCCCGAAGAAAGGGCATTTATTTTTTGCAAGGGAAGAAGATGGACAATCGAACAATCGAGCTAAGAGTAGGAATTGTAGTGGCGATAGCAACAATTATACTTTTCGCCGGGATCATCTGGTTAAAGGAGTATAAGTACAATGTTGAGAGGTACAGATATTCAGTCCTTTTCCCAAATGTTGGAGCTTTAACGGTGGGTGATCCGGTAACCGTTTTAGGAGTGGCTAAAGGAAAGATAGAGAGAATTGTTCTCTCCGGCGGCGATGTACTGGTAACTTTAAATCTGACCACAGATGTGAAACTGAAAACGGATGCAAAGTTTACGGTAATGAATATCGGGTTGATGGGAGAGAGGTTTGTGGATGTATCGCCTGGCCATTCCCCAGAGCTTCTGGACCTCTCGAAACCGGTTAAAGGTTTCTATGATACCGGAATCCCGGAGATGATGGGGATGTCCGGACAGATGTTAGATGAGGTCAGGAGATTGGTGGCTCATTTAGAAGGGGTCTTTGGAACCCAATGGTCGCAGGAATCCATAAAGGGGACGATCCGGGATTTAAAGCAGTTATCCGGAGAGCTGGTCAGACTACTGGATAAAAATAAAGACAAATTGGAAAAGACTGCAGATGACCTGTCCTATACCTCTTCAGAGCTTAAGGGGCTGATGGAGAAGAATAAAGGAAAAATTCAATCCTCAGTGGATAATTTTACCACTGCTTCAGCTAAATTAGATACTCTTACTACTACCTTGAGCTCGTTTTCGGTTTCTTTAAAGAATTTGACTCAGAAGATCGAATCCGGGGAAGGGACATTAGGAAAACTGGTGAATGACAGCACACTTTATATTGATCTTAAGAGAACTACCACGAACGTGGATGAGTTAATTACCGATATAAAAAAACACCCTAAAAGATATTTAAAGTTTAGCCTGTTTTGAAGAAGATAAAATTTGCATTCGGTATTCATAACCACCAGCCGATCGGGAATTTCCAGCATGTCTTTGAGAAGGCATTTGAAAGATGCTATTCTCCCTTCCTTGAGCTTTTAGAGAAATACCCGTTTTTTAAACTCTCCCTGCATTATTGCGGAATACTTTTCGACTGGCTTTTTGATAACCATCCTGAATTAGTTGAGAAGCTCAAAGTCTTAGTGAGAAAAGGGCAGGTGGAGCTTTTAACTGGAGGTTATTACGAGCCGATCTTTCCGGTCATTCCGGATGAGGATAAGATAGGACAGATTGAAAAGCTTTCCAGTTTTATTAAACAGAATTTTGATTTTGCCCCGTCCGGGATGTGGGTGGCAGAAAGGGTCTGGGAACCTCATCTGCCTAAATTTTTTGCTCAGGCTGGAGTAAAATTCTGTCTTCTGGATGATTCTCATTTCAAATATTCCGGGCTTGAGGATGAAAAGCTTTTAGGCTATTATCTTACTGAAGAGGAAGGTTATCCTTTAGCTTTATTCCCGATAAGCAAGAAGCTCAGATATTATATCCCTTTTAAGGAACCAGAAGAGATAGTCGATTATCTCAAAAGCCTTTCTACAGAGGATGGAGAAAATCTTATAGTCTATGCAGACGACGGCGAGAAATTCGGGATCTGGCCCAATACTTTTGAACACTGCTATGAAGACAGGTGGCTGGAAAGATTTTTTGAGAAACTCAAAGAGAATTTGGACTGGATTGAGATGGTTCATTTCCGTCAGGCGTTAAAGGAGCTCTCCCCCTTAGGACGGATATATCTCCCCACTGCCTCTTACTATGAGATGATGCACTGGGCACTTTTACCTGAAGCTTTTCAGGAATTTGAGAATTTCGAAAATGCTCTGAAAGAAAAAGACCTTTTCGAGAAGTACGGGATTTTTGTGCGTGGAGGGTTCTGGAGGAATTTTCTGGCAAAATATCCAGAATCGAATCAGATGCACAAACGGATGCTCTTTCTGAATCAGAAGATTAAAAAATTGGAAATTAACAAAAAAACAAATAAAAATAAACTTCTGTCAATCAAAGAAGAATGCTGGAAAAGTCAGTGTAACGACCCCTACTGGCATGGGGTCTTTGGAGGGTTGTATCTTTCCAATCTGAGGAAGCCCATTTATGAGCATTTGATTAGAGCAGATAAGCTCATAGATGAATTGGGGCATAAGGATAAAAGATGGATCGATTATGAAGTCTTAGATTTTGATAAAGATGGTAAAGAGGAGATCATAATTGAATCTCCGGTTTTTAATTTTTATTTTGCACCTCAACTCGGTGGGGTATTATATGAAATGGATTTCAAGCCCAAAGATTTGAATCTTCTGGATATTTTATCCCGCAGGGAAGAGGGGTATCATAGAAAGCTTTCAGAGATAAAAAGTCAGGAGCTTAAGACCACTGAAAAATTCGCCAGCATTCACGATTTAGTTCAGGTTAAAGAAGATGGTTTAGAAAAGCTTTTAACTTATGACTGGTATAGAAGGGGCTCTTTTATTGACCATTTCTTAGGAAAAAATACAAAATTAGATGATTTTGCCAAATGCCAGTATCCAGAACAGGGTGATTTTGTGAATCAGCCTTATGAATACAAAATTAACCAAAAAGAAGATTTTCTTGAATTAATACTATCTCGAAATGGTTTTGTTCTGGGTGGATAATCAAAAAGCGAATATTAAGCTTATTAGAAAAATTTCCCTGAAAGGAGATAAAAAAGAATTAGAGATAACCTACGAATTGGAAAACAGACATTCTGTACCTGTGGATTTGTGGTTCGGGATAGAGTTTAACTTCGGGATGCTTTCCTGTGAGGATGAAAGGAAAAGCTTCTTTGTAAAAGATACGGAGCTAAAAGAGAAAAAGCTCAGTTTAAAGAGTGAAGATGAAAATATTGTATCTTTCGGGATAAAAGATAAAGCTTTGGGACTTCTGATAGATTTTAAAGTTGATAGACTCTCAAGTTTATGGCAATTTCCGTTATACACGGTCTCCTTGTCTGAATCCGGCTTTGAAAAAACTTACCAGAGCACCATTCTATTCCCAAACTGGAAAATCAGATTAAACCCAGAAGAAGTCTGGCAGGTAAAAATAATTAAAAGGATTGATATTCTGCAGTAGCCCGATTCATCGGGCTATGTAGCTATATAGGCTAAGCATGGTGAAGCCTGCTTGACAAATTGATTTCTTTGCTTGATAAATCAAGCAACTACAAAAGGTTTTCTTCAAATTCTTCACGTGAGTTTGTAAGGGCACGTTGCAACGTGCCCTTACTCTCTAAATCAGATTTTCTTCGACTATTTTCTTCTTTAAATTTTTCACGTGGGTGCCTCCCCAGTAGAGCTTATCACATCTGGAACAATAGACGAAACTCTCCTGGGTCTTGAACACAAAAGGTGGGACTTTATTTTCCACTTCCTTTTTAGGGACCGAAACCAAAACCTGATTGCAGACTATACAGCGGGTGAAAAGATTTTTCTCATCAGGTTTTAAATTGAACTTTTTCAAAACCTCTTTCAACTGCTCTAAGGGCTCGTTGCTGGACAAAAGTAAAAGATTTTTCTCTGCCGATTTAAATCTTTTAAGCTCTGAATCCCGGCTCAAGATTATCCGGTTTTCTTTCAAAGCCTTTGAGACTAACTCTGTATCCTCAATATCCAAGCTGAACAAAGTATCATACCCCAAAGTCCTGAGCCACTTGGCTAACTTCCCTAAATTGTCATCGCAGATGAATTTCATAAGATGACCTTCTAAAAACTGATTTAAAGAATATCCGTTGAGCTTATTTTAAATAATCCAACGAGGATTTGTCAAGAGTTTTAAATAAAATATTTTCAGGTATGTCAGACATTCCTGTGGCTACGTGGCCATGGGCATACGCCACAGGCTTTGCCCTCTGACTTTGATAAACAGGCAGGAATGCCTGTTCTACCAGTTTTGAGGACAGGACTACTGACTTGTCAGTGCGAGCTCCCTTTGGGGGCGAAGCAATCTGTCAACCCTTTAGAGATTGCTTCGTCTCGCCTTTAGCGGACTCGCCCCTACGGAAAATTGGCTTTAATCTTTTAGGGCTTGATAAATCAAGCCCCTACTACTTTACCATTTGTCATCTTTTATCTGTCATCTGTCATTTGTAATCTGTTATCTTTTTACCCCGCAGAGCATATGATATTTACCGATCTGCTCCAAGCTTATTAAACCTTTGAAGATCTCCCCCTGCATCACTGGAAGGACAGAGAGTTTTTCTGAAGTCATCTTCTTAAAAACCTCGGATAAAGGGGCATCTTCTGATGTGCTTATAAATTCCCGGCTCATTATCTCTCCGATCCTGGTATCCTTAGAATGGTTATGCAGAGCTGAAAAGATTTTTTCACGGGATAATATCCCCAATACTTTGTTCCCTTCTATAATCGGGAAATCCTGCTGGAGCTTATGGCACATTCTCTCTAAAACCTGACCTAAGGTGGTCTCAGAGGTGATCGATTCCACTTCGATCAGCATAGCTGCCTTGACCGGAACATCCGCTATTGTTACTTTCAATTCCGTAGCTCTTTTCTCGCCTTCTGCCCCTAAGTAGATAAATACAGCGATAAGAGCTAACCAGGGGTTGAAAAACAAACCATAAAAGAAAAGAAAGATAGCGAAAATCTCTCCGATCCCTACTGCTATTCTGGTAGCTTTTAAAAACTCCATCCTGAGCCCTAAAATCCCTCTTAAAACCCTTCCTCCATCCATCGGGAATGCCGGGAGTAAATTAAATAGAGCTAAGAGAAGATTTATGATAAAGAGATTCAGGAACAAATTACCCTGAAATATCGAGATCTTAAAAGTTTTTGCTTCCGGGGTTAGAAAAACGAAAGAAAGGTAGAAGACGAATGCTAAAATGATGCTGGTAAGAGGACCAGCCATAGCAACATAAATCTCCTGTTTGGGCTTTTGAGGGAGTTCCTCCATCTCAGAGACACCTCCGATGGGAAGAAGAACGATATCTTTCACTTTAACGCCATAGCTTCGGGCAACCAGGCTATGGGCGATTTCATGGATGATCACACATAAGAAGATGAGAATGATGCTCAACATCCCCTGTAATCCGGATTGAGCACCTTGCATTCTACTCCCATATAAACCGATGAAAATTATCAATAGAAAAAAGGTGATATGAATCCTTATCGGTATTCCAAACACCTTGCCGATCTGAAACGACCATCTCATTTTGCCTCCTTTGAGGGTTGGAGCTTAAATAAATTAAAACCAAATCATTTGCCATAATTAGAATAAAATTTGAGCTGGTTGTCAAGATTTATTCTGCTCCCCGGGGGATATTATCATCCACCTATCCTCCTGCTGGATGATAACATCTATCAGGAGCAATAATGTTCTCATTGCAGTTGCCCCATTTATTGGGCTTTTTTTGGCTCGATAAATTGAGCAACTACATTTTTACACCTTCCCCCAGTGATTTATGGGTTCCTAAAAAATAAAAAAATTCATCTTGATTTTTTTAGTTCTAAATGTTTAGATTGGGATAACGTGAGATTAAAAAAATGAAACTTTAAACAGGAGGTAAAAGATGGCATACGCTCCAATGAATTACGATGCTTTATTAGGGATGGAAGGCTTCAGCGATACTCTGCTGAAAAACCATTTTACCTTATACCAGGGATATGTGGCTAATACCAATAAGGTTCATGATATGTTAGTGGAGCTGCACAAAGCTGGAAAAAGCGGAGGGCCGGATTATGCGGAGCTGAAGAGGAGATTCGGCTGGGAGTTTAACGGGATGCGCTTGCACGAATTGTATTTTGAGAATCTGGGCGGCAAAGGAGAGTTAAATAAGTCTGGTAAATTGGGTAAAAAACTGATGGAAGAGTTTGGAAGCTATGAGCACTGGGAATCTGATTTCAAAGCCACAGCCATGATGAGAGGGATCGGCTGGGTGATTTTATATCAGGACAATCTAACTGGCAGACTTTTCAATCAGTGGATTAACGAGCATGATGTTGGGCATTTAGCTGGATGCACACCGATTTTAATCCTGGATGTTTTCGAACATGCCTATATGATCGATTATGGCTTGAAAAGGGCGGACTATATCTCAGCCTTTTTCAAAAATATCAAATGGGTTATGGTTGAGGCCAGGTTGAAATAAAGTTTGGAATTTGTTCGTTTGTAGGGGCCTGCCCCTACGTTTTTCTTGTCATGTCATTCTGAGTCCGCCGCAGGCGGGCGAAGAATCTATATAGGTTCTGTCGGATCGATAAAAAGCCTTACGACTCGTAGAGAGTTAACTCCCGACAGCACAGACTGAAAACAATTTATCCCGCACTTTTTCTCTTGCCAAAATTAAAAAACCAGGTATATTAATCTCAGGAAAACAGATCAACCACTTTTAAGCCATGGAGGAACTATGAAAAAAATACTCTTAATTTTTTTCTTTAGTATAACAATCCTGTCGAACTATATCTTCTTTTTTACCTTACCCCTTTTCGCCCAGCAAGTTGACACTGCTTGGGTGAGAAGATACAACGGGACTGGAAATTTTATTGATAGGGCATATGCTATAGCTGTAGATTATTCTAAGAATGTGTATGTTACTGGAAGTAGTAGTGGCAGTGGTTCACTCGATGATTATGCAACTATTAAGTATTACCATAATGGAGACACTGCTTGGGTAAGAAGATATAGTGCATCAGTAAACCTTCCAGATCGGGCTTATGGCATTGTAGTGGATGATTCTGACTATGTTTATGTGAGTGGATATAGTTACGACAGTTTGACCAATTTTGATTATGCCACTATAAAATATAGTCCGGATGGAGAAACTAGCTGGGTCAGAAGATACAATGGCCCGGGAAACTCTGATGATTATGCTTATGCCATAGCAGTGGATGGTTCTGGAAATGTCTATGTTACAGGTTCTGGCCAAGGAAATGGCTTAGACTGCGCAACAATAAAATATTACTCTAATGGAGATACTGCTTGGGTAAGGAGATACGATGGGCCGGTGCATAGTGATGATTATGCTGATGGAATAGCAGTTGATAGCTCTGGCAATGTCTATATTACAGGATTTAGCTGGGGAAGCGGAACAGGGCGCGATTATGTGACCATAAAGTATAATCTATATGGAGATGAACTCTGGGTGAGAAGATACGACATGGAAAACTCTGATGATTATGCTTATTCCATAGCAGTGGATGGTTCTGGAAATGTCTATGTGACCGGTGTAAGTTACGGCAGTGGGACATCCTATGATTATGCCACCATAAAGTATGACCCGGCTGGAAAACAGCTCTGGGTAAAAAGATACAACGGGCCGCCGGGAAACTCCTATGATTGGGCTAGTGCCATAGCAGTGGATAGTTCTGGAAATGTCTACGTCACAGGTTCAAGTTACGGCATTGGGACAGACTGGGACTATGCCACCATAAAATATGACACGGATGGAAAACAGCTCTGGGTAAAAAGATACAACGGGCCGGGAAACTCTGAGGATGAGAGTAATTCTATAGCGATAGATGACTCTGGTAATGTCTATGTGACAGGATATAGTCCGGGCAGTGGGACATCCCGGGACTATGTCACCCTAAAATATGACGCGGATGGAAACCAGCTCTGGGTAAAAAGATACAATGGGCCGGGAAACTCTGATGATGGAGCTTATGCCATAGCAGTAGATGGTTCTGGAAATGTCTATGTCACAGGTGAAAGTTACGGCAGTGGGACATACCATGATTATGCCACCATAAAATATGTTCAGTTTCTCTCTGGAGATGTTAACTTTGATAGCACCATAACGGTGGAGGATGTGATTTATCTGATAGATTACCTATTTAGAGGAGGACCTACCCCTCTGCCCATTTTGCAAGTTGGGGATGTGAATTGCAATGGTCAAGTGACGGTTACCGACATCATCTATTTAATCAATTATCTTTTCAAAAGTGGACCGCCACCGGCATGCTGAAATAAAGTTTGGAGTTTATAGTAGGGGGGAACCTGTGTGTTCGCCCGGAGATTTGGGCAGACACGCAGGTCTGCCCCTACATTTTTCTTAACCTCACCCTATCCCTCTCCTTGTAAAGGAGAGGGGTTACCCTTCCTTTTATCTCCCTTTCACATATACCTTCTTCGTCACCTGAGCCATATTGGTTATGGGCAGTGCAGGGGCATCTTTTCCAAAGAGTGAATTGATCAGGCTCTGGGATGCAGAGCGGTAATTCAGAATAGAGATGATATTTAAAGAGCTTGCTTTTGGAACTGTGAAGGCAAACCTCTCTATAACATTTCCTTTAGGTGATATCCGTTGATCAGAGATGACAGAGACTCCTTTATCTACATTTATAGTTTGATTTCCCTTAGAATTACCTAAGACTGTGTTAAATATTCTTGTCTCAGGTACTAAATCCCCTTTTTCATCCACGGTTCCAGAAGTATAAACTGTATTTCCTTTATCATCTAAAATCCTAATTTCCAGCCACATCTGTCTTATCTCGGTTAAGCCGGTAGGAAGATAATGTCCGGCTCCTATATTGGTAACCTTAATCTTAACTTCCCCTGAACCCCCAGAAGAGAGGGTATCAGGAGTGAGAATCTCTAAAGAAGCCGCATTCTTTAACCTCTCCTTCGTCAAGATTGTGTGCAGGGTATCTCCCAAAAGATAAGGAACAACTCCATTTCCCCCAACCATATTATGGGTGTATATGTGCTTTCTTTCCGGACCCATAACACAGGCTTTACCAGGATTATCCGGTCTTTCTGTAGAGCCGGTGGCAGGTATTCCAAGCTTCTGTCTCATATGGCAGTCCTGGCAATTGACCGTAGTATTCGGGTCTAGAGTATTATAAGGGCTTCCCCTCCATTCGGTATAAGTTTTCTCTATGGGCAAATCATTGCCGGCATGAGTTACATCGTGACACATCCCGCAGAACTCTGAGCGGGTATGAAGCTCTGAAAACTCTGTCCCGTGAAAAGGAGATTCAGAATCCTTAAAAGGTCCCCACTTTATACCGGGATTTCCTTCACCTTGTCCTGGCTCTAAAATAAAAGGGGCATTCCCGATCCCGGCAGAAGCTTTTACCGAATGGCAGAAATCACAAAAGACTCCTTTTGAACCTATTTCACTGACCTTTGAATAATCCCCTTCTGTGGTAGGTAACTCCCCGGTAACATGAGCTACTGGTGCATGACAACGGACGCAGGATAAGGCCTCTTCTTTTTCTTTATCGTTCTCCACCTGGGTTAAGAACAGCTTGGAGACTTTCTGAAAGACCGGGTCTTTTAAAGCATTATAATGCATACCTCCTTTCCATTGTTCATAAATTTCAGGATGACAACCGGAGCAGACCGAAGGATCGATAAACTGGGAGAGTTTAAAATCCCCGGGCAGGGAGATTTTACCATTCAAATCCATATTGGCAGGTCTTCTGGTCTGTGATTCGGGTGAGGTTGGGGAATAATCTTTGGTGTCTGCAAATACCATTATGGAAAATATTACTAAGAAAATAATACCCATAGCCCATAACAGAACTTCCTTTTTCATATTATCTCCTTTTTAAAGACCCAAAATTTTCCTTGATTTTCACTCTAAATAAAGTTAAATATACAAAAAATTGCAAGGGAAAAAACCGCCCTGCGGATGGGTTTTTTAGAAAAGGAGGTTTTGTGAACATCGTTGTCTGTTTAAAACAGGTCCCGGATACGGAAACCAAGATAGTTTTAAATTCCGATTCTACTGGAATTGTAACTGAAGGAATAAAATGGGTAATGAATCCTTATGATGAATATGCAGTAGAAGAGGGATTGAAGATTAAAGAAAAATTTGGAGGTAAAGTAACCATAGTCTCAATGGGTCCGGAAAGAACAGTAGAAGCTATCCGAACTGCCTTAGCTATGGGAGCCGATGAGGGAGTTTTATTAAATGATCCAGCTTTGGAAGGGTCAGATAGTTACGCTACAGCTCTGGTTTTATCCAAAGCTCTAAGCCTGATTGAATATGATATTATCTTAACCGGAAAGCAGGCAGTTGATTTAGACTGTTCTCAGGTCTATGCGGGTTTAGCTGAGTTTTTGAATTTACCCTTTGTCTCAGTGGTTGTTGGATTAGAACTTTTTCCTGACCAGAAAAAGGCAATTGCCAAAAGGGAGACCGAAGGTGGAGAAAAGGAGTTAATCGAAGTAAGTTTACCAGCTATCTTTGCCTGCCAGAAGGATTTGAATGTTCCAAGGTATGCCTCACTTCCTGGGATTATGAAGGCTAAGAAAAAGGAGATAAAAAAGCTTGGTTTGGCTGATCTTTGTTTGAACCCGGAGCATGTAGGCAAGGCTGGCTCTAAGTTAAAAACCGGAAAATATTCTTTACCACCCCAGAGGAAAACCGGTATAAAAATTGAAGGGGAGATCCCTGAAGCCACAGCCAAATTGGTTAAACTCCTGAGGGAAGAAGCCAAAATAATCTAAAGGAGATAAATATGCCCGGAATATGGATTATATCTGAACATAAAGAAGGGAAATTTAAAAAGGTTACTTATGAGCTTTTAAGTCAGGCTAGAAAATTTAAAGAGAAAATAGGAGAAGAGGTCTGTGCCTTGCTTTTAGGTTCGAACATCGAAAATTTAGCTAATCAATTAGGACCTTATGGTGCAGATAAAGTATATCTTTTAGAGGATGAAATCCTGAAAAACTATACTAATGAGAGCTATACACAAGTGATTGCTGGTTTAGCTAAATCTAACTCCCCTTCAGTTCTTTTGGGAGGAGCAACGGCTCAGGGAAAAGATTTGTTGCCCCGTGTTGCTGCGTGCCTGGGAACAGGCTTAGCATCAGACTGTGTAAATATAGATATAGACGATAAAGGGTTATTAAAAATTGCCCGACCGATTTATGCTGGAAAGCTTCTGATGGAGATAACTATTCCCCAATCCAGACCACAGATGGCAATGCTCAGGCCCAATGTGGTAGAGATTCTGCCGCAGGATAACTCCAAAAAAGCAGAGATAATTAAATCGAAGTCTGATTTAAAAAAGGAAGAGCTAAAGTCTTTTCTTAAGGAGATATTAAAAGGGGAGAGCAAAAAGATAGACATAACTGAGGCAAAGATAATAGTATCCGGTGGAAGAGCAATGAAAGACAAAGAAAACTTTAAAATCTTAGAGGATTTAGCAGATGCTTTTGGAGAGGGAACTGCGGTAGGTGCTTCAAGAGCGGCAGTTGATTCGGGTTTTGCCCCGCACGATATTCAGGTGGGACAGACTGGGAAGGTGGTCAATCCTACTCTATATATCGCCTGCGGAATCTCCGGTTCGATCCAGCATCTTGCCGGTATGTCAACTTCCAAATATATCGTAGCAATAAACAAAGACCCGGATGCACCTATCTTCCAGAAAACAGATTATGGCATCGTAGGCGACCTTTTCGAAGTTGTCCCTCTTCTAACCCGGGAAGTTAAAAAGCTAAAAGCAGAAGGTTAATATGGAGCAGATAACCAGAGAGATATTCTGGAATGTCGGTGGAGTAAGATTAATAGTTTATCTCTTAGCTTTGATACCGGTTTTGCTCTTCGCTTTTGGGTTATGGAGAAAAATCAAGCTCTGGAGGATCGGGGGAAAAGAGAATCGATATGATCAGGTCTGGAAAAGGATAAAATCAACTCTTTATAATGGAATTCTGCAAGTCAGGAATTTAGAGAAAGCCTTCCCCGGCACATTCCACGTTCTTATCTTCTGGGGTTTTGTAATCCTTTTCATCGGAACAGTTATAATCTTTTTACAGGAGGATTTGACTCTTCCGATATTTAACTATGAATTCCTTCAAGGGAACTTTTATCTCTGGTATTCTTTAATCTTAGACCTATTTGGCGTCTTAGCCATAATCGGAGTCCTTTTAGCTTTATACCGAAGGTTTTTCTTAAGGCCGGAAAGCCTGAATAACAAATCAGAAGATTTTCTTTCTTTATACTGGCTTTTACTGGTTCTTTTAACCGGATTTTCCAACGAAGGGTTAAGGATTGCAAGCACAACTCCTGATTTTGAAAGATGGTCTTTTGCAGGGTGGCAGATAGCTTCCGGTGTCAAATCTCTGGGATTGGACATTAATTCAATTCAAATCCTTCACCGCATAAGCTGGTGGATCCATCTATTATTGGCTTTCGGGTTTATCGGATATATCACCTATTCCAAGCTTCTGCATATCATTTCTTCTCCTCTGAATATCTTCTTCCGTTCTTTTGAGCCGATAGGATTGATTAAACCGATACCGGACTTAGAAAACCAGGAGAACTTCGGAGTTTCCAAATTAGAGGAGTTCACCTGGAAAGACCTTTTAGATACAGATGCCTGCACTAAATGCGGCAGGTGTCAGGATAATTGCCCGGCTTGGGTTTCCTCAAAGCCGCTTTCTCCCAAGAAGGTTATCCTGGATTTGAAAGCTCATCTTTTAGAAAAGGGGAATCTACTGCTACAGAAAAAAGAGCTTAATCCAGAAAAAAATCTGATCGGCGAGATAATCTTAGAAGATGAGCTCTGGTCCTGCACCACCTGTGGTGCCTGTATGAGGGTTTGTCCGGTTTTAATCGAGCATATCCCCAAGATAGTGGAGATGCGTAGGAATTTGGTCTTAATGCAGAGCAAATTTCCCCCAGAATTAAATCTTTTCTTTAAGAATTTAGAGAATAATTATAACCCCTGGACCATCGGTTTTGCCACCCGGGCAGACTGGGCAAAAGATTTAAAAGTGAAACTGTTTTCTCAAGATAAGGATATTGAATACCTCTATTTTGTAGGTTGTGCTGGCTCTTTTGACGAACGGGTTAAAAAAGTCTCTAAGGCATTAATCAACATATTTAATCAAGCTAATCTAAACTTTGGCATCTTAGGAGAAGAGGAGTTCTGCTGCGGTGATTCTGCCCGCCGGATCGGGAACGAATATTTAGCCCAGGTTTTAATCCAGCAGAATATCGAGACCCTTAAAAAGTATAATATCAAAAAAGTGATAGTCTCCTGTCCGCATGGATATAATACCTTTAAAAACGAATACCCTTTATTCGGTTATAAACTTGAGGTTGTCCATCATTCCGAGCTTATCTCTGATTTGATCAAAAAGGGGAAGTTAAACTTAAATAAAAAACTTGAGCAGGATATTACCTATCATGATTCCTGCTATTTAGGAAGATATAATCAAATCTATGAGTCTCCACGTAAGATTTTAAAATCCCTTTCCTTGAATTTAAAGGAGATGGAGCTTTCTAAATACAAAGGATTCTGCTGTGGTGCTGGTGGTGGCAGGATGTGGATGGAGGAAAAGTTGGGCAAAAGGATTAATCAGATGCGGATTGAACAGGTTCAAAAGACTAAAGCAAAAATTGTCGCTACTGCCTGTCCTTTCTGTTTGACAATGCTGGAGGATGGGATCAAGGAAAAAGAGATAAAAGATTTGCAAGCACAAGACTTAGCTGAGCTGGTTGATTTATCTTTACAGAAATAAAATGATATTAAAAGATTACCAGTTTTACGACCTTCTCTCCTCTGATTTAGACCTGATGGTCTCCTGGGGAAAAAGGCTTGAGAATGAAGCTCCTTTTTTCAACAAATTATTCAAAGAAAACAGGGTCAAGAAGGTCTTGGACCTTGCCTGTGGAACCGGGCATCATTCCATTTTCTTTGCTAAATCCGGTTATGAGGTTATCGGAATAGATAAAAGTAAGGAGATGATTAAACTTGCAAAAAGAAATTCTAAAGGGATTTCTGGAGTTAAATTTCTCCAGTCAAGTTTTCTTGAAATTTATCCCACGGTAAAAAATAGATTCGATGCGGTTATCTGTTTAGGAAACTCCCTTCCTCACCTTTTAAGCAAAAAGGATCTTAAAAAGACTTTGCAGAATATCTATAATCTCCTTAATCCGGAGGGAATTCTGATTATTCAGAACAGAAACTACGATAAAATCCTCTTTAGAAAAATAAGATTTATGTTTCCGAACATCATAGATAGAGAAGACGAAAGGATTATATTTCTGAGGATGCTTGATTTTAATAAGTCCAAGATAATCTTTAACTTAGTTACTTTCAGACAAAAAGAAGGGAAGTGGAGTTTTCAAACAAAAACAACACTTTTGCGTCCAATATTGAGAAAAGAGATAGAAAATATCTTGAAAGGGGTAGGTTTCAAAGATAAGAAATTCTACGGAGATTACAGATTTTCACCCTTTAGAAGGTATGAGTCAGAAGACCTGATAATTTTTGCCAGAAAATAGTCGGCTTTGACGGAAAAAAAGGAGAAAAAATGACAGAAGAGAAAAAAATCACCAAGGAAATGTCTTTTGGTGAAATCTTGAAAAAGTACCCGCAGACAGTTAAGACCTTCTTTATGTACGGGATGCACTGTTTCGGATGTGCCATAGCTGAGGATGAAACCATTGAACAGGGGGCTTTAGCTCACGGTGTATCACCGGATGAGTTAATCGAGGAGTTAAATAAAACCATATCCGGGGAAGTGAAAATAGAAGATGAACAACAACCAGAAGTTCATTGAGGATATTCTTCAGTTAAAGAAAGATCGTAAAGCGGTTATCCTGGCTCATAACTATCAAATACCAGAAGTGCAGGATATTGCGGATTTCTCTGGAGATTCCTTGGGTTTAAGCCAGGAGGCGGCAAAAACAGAAGCGGAGATAATCCTTTTCTGCGGGGTTCACTTTATGGCTGAAACCGCAGCCATTCTCTGCCCGGGAAAAACAGTTCTGATACCAGATTTGAATGCCGGGTGTCCAATGGCAAATATGATAACTTTGAGACAGCTCAAAGAGCTTAAAAAGAAGCATCCTGAGGCAATGGTCGTTACCTACATAAATTCAAAAGCCGAGATAAAAGCTGAAAGCGATTACTGCTGCACCTCCTCCAATGCGATTAACGTAGTTCAATCAATACCGGAGAATAAGGAGATTATATTTGTACCGGATAAATATTTAGGTAGCTATGTCGCTTCCCAAACCAGAAGAAATCTCATCCTCTGGGAAGGGTTTTGTCCCACCCATCGAAGGATTTTACCGGAGGACATACTGAAAAAGAAAGCCTTGTATCCCAAGGCTGAGGTCCTGGTTCATCCTGAATGTATTCCTGAGGTTATCGCTATGGCGGATAAGGTTCTTTCAACCACTGGAATATGTAAATATGCTAAGGAATCTAAATCCGAGGAGTTTATAATTGGCACCGAGATCGGAATTTTGCATAAATTGAAAAAAGAAAACCCGGAGAAGAAGTTTTATCCAGCGTCTGAGTTAGCAGACTGCCCGAATATGAAGCTGAATAATTTAGAAAAGCTTTTATGGTCCTTAGAGGACCTGGTTTATAAAGTAGAAGTCCCGGAGGATATTGCACAAAGAGCTAAGAGGTCAATTGACCGGATGCTGGAGATAGTTTAGATAATAACATAATAAAGCTTTATATTGGAGTGTAAACCTTTAGGTTTACCATTTTAGTTCTATGATTTTTCGATCTATCTAAAGTAGAAAGATAAAACTAAAGCTTTATACTCCAGAGTTTCTTCCCCCCAATCTCATTATGCCAGAACTACCTGAAGTCGAGACAATTGTTCGGGGATTAAAAAGGACTGTATTAGGAAAAAAGATAAAGGCAATAACGATAGTCCCCTCCAGAGTTCTGCGTAATAAATTAAGTTATTTCAAACGAAACCTGATAGGGTTGAAAATTATAGGTGTAAAAAGAAGGGGGAAAAATATAATCCTGCAATTATCCAGTGGAAATTTAATCCTTATTCACCTGGGGATGACTGGTAACTTGATTTATCTTAAAAGACCAGCTCCTTTAATAAAACATGACCATCTAAATATGGAGTTTTCAGATAAAAGCCAGTTAAGGTATAACGACCCCAGGAAATTCGGTAAATTCAAGCTGGTCAAATCATCTCGAATAGAGAATATCGGAGATTTAAAAAGTTTAGGTCCTGAGCCTCTTGAAATAACTGAGAATGATTTCATTCGACTTTTGCAGACGAGAAGAGGCAGGATTAAATCCACTCTGTTAAATCAAAAATTTATCGCTGGAATCGGGAATATCTATGCAGATGAGGCTTTGTTTGAAGCCAAAATCTATCCGGAGGAAAAACCCTGTAATATCAGCTCAAATAGACTAAAGAAACTACACCAGGCAATTCAGAAAATACTAAAAAAAGCTATTCATGCTGGTGGCTCCTCCATAGATAATTATTTAGATGTGGAAGGGAAACAGGGATTTTTTCAATTCTATCATAAGGTTTATGGTAAAACGGGAAAGCCCTGTCCGAGATGCAAAACCAGAATCAAAAGGATAACCCTAAACCAGCGCTCTACTCACTTCTGCCCACAATGCCAGAGAAAGATGTAGTGGAAAAGGTAGTAAGAGGCTTTTAGGGACTATTTAAAACTAGATTTAAAAGAGTGTCATTCTGAGTCCCGCTTTTAGCGGGACGAAGAATCTCTGCATTCATTAAGGAGATTCTTCGGTCGTCTCGCCAAAGGCGGACTTCCTCAGAATGACAGGTTGGGTTTTCAACACACCCTTTCAACCTCGCTATTTCTCAACATTGGCGAACCTGAAAGGTTCGCACTACATATATAGAGGAACTCTTCAGAGTCCCAAATCTGGAAAATAATAAAAATCACCATAGGTTCGACTTTTTGCCAAAAATATTAGAAAGATTCGCATTTTCCCCTTGACAAAACTTGAATCCTGTAATAAAATATATGTGAAAGATTTCACAAAACTATGCGCCGGATATCAGAATCAACCATACGCAGGATGTCACTCTATTACCGAACTCTGGTGAGTTTGCAGAAGGAGAATTATACTACTATCTCCTCCAGGGAACTTGCCAGGAGGGATAAACTTACACCAGCCCAGGTGAGGAAGGACCTTTCCTTTTTTGGGAGTTTCGGTACCAGAGGTTTGGGTTATTCGGTGAACGAGCTTAAGGATAAAATCGCCTTTATTTTAGGTCTTTCCAGAACCTGGAACGTGGCTTTAGTTGGAGTGGGTAATGTCGGTTCAGCTTTAGTATCCTATAAGGAATTTTCCAGACAGGGATTTATCATAAAAAAGATTTTCGATAATGACCAGAGAAAGATCGGCAGGAATCATAAGGGGATTTTAGTCTCGAATGTTGGAAATTTAGCTGAGGATTTGAAGGAAAACCAGATCGAGATCGTGATTATTGCAGTCCCCGCTTCAGCTGCTCAAAAGATAGTAGATGAGGTAGTTGAAGCCGGAGTTCATACCGTTCTGAATTTTGCCCCGACTAATCTCAAAGTGCCTGAAAATGTAGTTTTGCGAACGGTCAATATGGCTATGGAGTTGGAACACCTCTCCTTTGCCCTGACCAACCGTGGGAAGATAAAAGAGCTATAAATCTCTTATCCCTTTTACCAGAAACCCTCCTATTCCCCCTAAGGCAACTAAAACCCCGCTCAAGAAGATTATCATCTGGATATGTAAAAGGCCGCCTAAGACACCTACCAGGGCTAATGAGATTGGTCTTAAACCTCCGCTTATAGTACCCAGGGTACCAAAAATCCTTCCCTGTTTCTCTTGAGGTATTCTCGTCTGGAAAACTGCCGGCACTAATATATTGGCAAAAGAGAACCCAAATCCACAAATGCCTAACAAAAGGATGGAAGTCCAGAACGACTCGGAGAGACCAAATAAAGCCAAAAAAATCCCGGCTAAAACTATTCCGCTCAATATAAATAACCCTTTTCTTCTCACTCCTCCGATCATTCCCAGAAAAAGGCTGCCCAAAACCATTCCTATGGAGATGCTTGAGCCTAATACCCCGAACCCCTCAGCTCCCATCTTTAATATCTTTTTGACCACCAGAGGTATGAGAACCCCTACCGGTGCCACAAAGAAGTTCAGGAGCGAAAACAGAAACACAAGCCCTAATATTCCCGATTCAGTCCGGATAAATTTCAACCCATCCAGAAGGTCGTTTAGAAACTTTTTTCTCTTTTCCTGATCAAAAACTTTCTCCGTCTTGATTCTGACAAGAAAAATAGCTATGACCGAGACAAAAAAGCTTAAAGCATCTAAAAACATTACCGTTCCAGTTCCAAAGAGAGCTACCAAGGCACCACCTAAGGCAGGTCCGATAATTCCCAAAAGATTATTACTCAATTGAGATAAAGAATTAGCTCGAATCAGTTGTTCTTTATCTACAATAACCGGTATAAAAGAGGCTAAGGCCGGGTTGAAAAAGGTAGACATAGAAGAAAGAAAGGCGGCGATTATAAATATATGCCAGACCTGCAGTTGATTTAAAAAGTAGAGTATTCCGGGAATAATAATCAGTATCCCCCGACCTAAATCCATCAAGATTAAAAGCTTTCTTTTATCTACCCGGTCGACGTACGTTCCAGCAAAAGGTCCTAAGATGATGGAAGGTAATGAAGAGCAGATAGCCACAGATGCCATAGCCGCAGTTGAGCCGGTCCTCTCTAAAACCCACCACATCAAGGCGATCATATAAAGGAAATCACCTACTAAAGAGACGCTCTGGCCTACCCAGATAAAAAAGAAATTCAGATTTCTGAAAATCGAAATTGAGCTTTTTTCTTGAAGGTTTTCCATCAGGTTATTCCTTAAGTTTGTAAAAGATTTTTCCCGTTAGCAAAATCGAAAAATAAGACCTTATTCAGGTTAAAGGACAATCCTATAAAACTTCCCACCAAAAGATTTTCCCTGAACCTTTCCCTGACTACCAGCTTTTTCCCTCCGATTTTAAAATAAAGGAAAATCTCCCCTCCCGCAGGCTCAATCTGCTCCAATTCTAATTTGAACTCTTCTTTTTCAGGAGATATATGAATGTCCTCTGGCCTTATCCCTAAATAAATTTCTTTCCCCAGATGAGCTTTCAAATCCGTATCCCATTTTTTCGGGAGTGACAGTTTATAATTTTCTTCAAAGATAAATTCTAAGGAATGAGTCAGCTTTCCTTTAAGAAGATTTACAGCAGGCGTGCCTATGAAGGAAGCCACGAAAGTATTCAAAGGAGAGTTATACAACTCAAAAGGTGCTCCAATCTGCTGAATAACTCCACCTTTTAAAACCAGGACCCGGTCTCCCAAAGTCATAGCCTCCAGCTGGTCATGGGTTACATAGAGGATAGAGGTTTTGAGTTTCTTATGCAGTTTCAAAAGCTCTCCTCTCATCTGTACTCGAAGCATAGCATCTAAATTGGATAGAGGCTCGTCAAAGAGGAAGAGCTTTGGTTTTCTCACTATGGCCCGGCCTAAAGCCACCCTTTGTCTTTCTCCTCCGGAAAGGGCTTTTGGTTTTCTCTGAAGAAGCGTTCTTATATCTAAAATATCTGCGGTTTCAAAGACACTATTTTTGATCTCCTTCTTATTGTATCCTCTTAATTTCAAAGGGAAAGCAAGGTTCTCAAAGACGGTGAAATGAGGGTAAAGGGCGTAGTTCTGAAAGACCATAGCTACGTCTCTTTGTTTAGGTGGAAAGTCATTGATTTTCAGCTCGTCCAGATAGATCTCACCGGAATTAACCTCCTCTAACCCGGCTATCATCCGGAGGATGGTGCTTTTTCCACAGCCGGAGGGACCAACCAGGACGAAGAACTCGCTCTCTTCCACTTGAAAGTCGATATCCTTCAAGACCTGATTCTGGTCGAAAGACTTGTTTACTTTTTTGAGCTGAAGCTTTGGCATAATTCAAAATAATTTGGTTAATTATATATTCTGAAAATCAGATTGGCAAGGTATTAAACCAACTTTCTTAAAAATTCAGTTGTTCGACTTCTTCTTCATCTTTTATCTGAAGTTCTTTTTTTTATTATGGAAAATTCTAAGATTTACTTAGAAAAGTACTTGATTAACTGGTCTATGTTTATTTATATATAGTTACTCTAAAATTTAAACCTTTTTCCTGTAGGAGGGGAATATGAACAATAAAAGGCTTATCATACCTTTAATCGGATTAGCTTTACTTTTAGCTCTGATATACGTGGTAGTCCAGAGCCAGCAGTCCAAGAAGTCTAATCTAACAGTTAGAACTCCATCTAAAATTTCTGGTTTTGAGATCATCGATATAGGAACTGGCAGAGCCCCCAGATTCTCTCCAGACAGCAAAAAGATTGCCTTTCTCAGTGGGGGATGGCTTTGCCTTGCCAATTCAGATGGAACAGGCCAAATCCAGAATATAGCACCGGTTAAGGCATTAGATTTTCAATGGGTGGATGATAGCACATTGATTTACTGGTGGCAAGATTCTCAGAAAAGAACCAGAACCGTGGCAGTGGTCAATCTAAAAGGAGAAGTGACTTTCTCAATTACTGGGGAAGAGCAGACGCTAATTGAGTTTCCTCCCGTTTTTTTACCTGATGGTACGGTGGGATTTTATAAAAACGATGAAAGTGGTTCAAGAATTTTTAAATCAATAAGAAACGGGAAGGTCGCACCGGATTCAGTTCTCAAACAGTTGCGCGCTCAAATAGCTTTTGACAACCCCCTTGCTATGTATGGAGATATCTGGCTGGTTAGCGTGGATGGGACTATCAAAAAAAGGATAACTACAAATAAGAGATTTGATTTTCCTGAGTTATCGCCAAACGGTAAGAAAATCTTGGCACACAAGATTCCAGGTGCAGACCCATATTTAGGACAAGGAGCTTATGTAATCGACCTCGAGGGGAATGAAAATTATATAGGAGATGAAGATGTACGGATACCCGTGCATGATTCCACTGGAAAGATTCTTTATCATAATACTGAAGGCTCGGTAGGTTTACTATCTAAGTGGTCTCCAGATGGAACAAAAATTGTCTATATGTATCAAAGAAATGACTATGAAGATCTTGGTGCCTCTGATATAGTTATAAAGAATGCTGATGGAACTGGAAGATTCCAGATTAAAACTTCTGATGAAATGGAGTTGGAGCCTGTCTGGTCTCCCGATGGGAAAATGATTGCATGTGAGACCTATAGGACAAACAAAATTCGTATTTTTAAGTTAAAATAAGCCTTTTGGAGGGGTGAAAATGAAAAAATTAGCAATATTTGGGGTTCTATCTTTTTTTACTTTATTAACCTTCTTTGACATGAAAAATTCTTATGCGAAAGAGTATGAGGTTTTAGATGATACAATCTTTACCAATCCACATGATATTTGTATAGACCCTGGGCATGGAGGACTTGGTGCAAGTAAATATAGAAATATACAAGGGCGGATACTATCTACCTGTTTAAGTACATTTACTAAAGACAATTTGGTAAAAATATCTATAAATGGCAAAAAAACACTTAACAAACTGGAATTACTTGACTATTCTTTCATTGATTCAAAGTATATTTAAACCTTTTTCCTGCAGGAGGGGAAAATGAACAACAAAAGGCTTATCATACCTTTAATCGGATTAGCTTTACTTTTAGCTCTGATATACGTGGTAGTCCAGAGCCAGCAGCCTAAAGAAGTAAATAAAGTTCAGTTTGAGACTATTTTAGTTGGAAAAGGGAGTTCACCCAAGTGGTCACCAGATGGAACTAAGCTTGCTTTTTTATGCGGGGGAGGGATTTGTGTTATAGATTCATCTGGAAAAGGAGAAATAAAAAAGATAAGCCCACTTAAAATCAAACACTATGAATGGCTGAGCGATAGTGAGTTAGTAGTTCGTGAGGGGGAATATGGGAGGATAAAGGGCAGACAAACTTTAACAGCGCGAATAAAAAAAGCAAATTTAGATGGTAGAATAGAAACAATTAGGGAAACCCATCCCACGTTTGAGTATCCATTTCCTGAGTCATTCAGTAAGTTCACTGTTTTGAAAGATGGCACAGTAGGATATTATGAAGATTTAAACGCTCTTAGAGGTGGGCCATTTTTCAAAGTTATAAGAAAGGGAAGACTAAAACCAGTAGAAGCTGAAAAACAAATGATTATTGCAGGAATTAAAGGTGAGAAAGGAGTCTGGTTAGTAAGTGCAGATAGGAGTGAGAAGAAAAAAATAACTGATAATGGATATAGATTTGTACAGCTTTCACCGGATGGTCATAAATTTATAGGAAATGATTCCAGAAATAATATCATTGTATTTGATACTACAGGCAATGAAATGGCTAATTTAGGAAGAGGCGAAATTTTAAGTGAAGGCTCATTGGGGAATTGGTCTCCAGATAGTAAAAAAATTACCTATCATATTTCTAAAGCAGGTGGAGAAGATGGCCAGTTTACCGTGGCTTCTGAATTATACATGGTTAACTCTGACGGGAGTGATAAAACTCAAATCACGGATACACCGGATGAGATTGAGTTTGATCCGGTATGGTCTCCAAATGGGAGCAAGATAGCTTACTGGACAGGAGAACCGAAGTGGGAAGTGTTTATTATGAGATTAAAATAAACTTTCATTTATGGGGGTGACAGATGAAAAGAAAAAAGTTGATCTTGGGTTTTATTTTTCTTGTGTTTCTCATTTTCCATGTAAGCTCTTTTGCTCAAAAAATTTGTATAGATCCCGGACACGGTGGACCTGGTGCTTCAAAGTACTGGAATAATGGTGGGGGTGGAAATGAAGGTAGGGGTGCAGTAGGTCCGGATGGATTAACCGAACAATGGATTAACTTAGAAGTAGCTAAAGAACTAAGATGGCAAATATACTTTTATCCTAATTATCCTGTGGTAATGACCCGTGAAACAGATACCACAGACCTTACTCCTGTGCAGAGAGCTAGAATTGCGAATGATTCACTTGCAGACTGGTTCATCTCCATCCATCACCAAGGACTGAAACCTGATCAATTCCAAAGAACAATGGCTTTTTACTGTAGTGCCCCAAAGACGCCCGTTTACCCCTACGAGGACAGAGATACCGATTCGCTCTTGGCCAAGAAAACTCTTTTTATGGTGCAAAATAATTTTCATTATCCTGATGGTTGTAGCTCACAATGCGGGCCTACACCTGACTGTAAAGACAGGGGTATCCTTCAATGCAACACTTGTTATGATGTACTTCACTACAGCACCATGGTATCAGTACTGTCTGAAGCATCAAACATATCTTATGACGAATATGAAGAGTGGCTTTTTGATGGCAACAATCAACATAGGTTGGCTGAAGCCCAGGGGCTTTATCATGGGTTAATGAGTTATATAAACGGTGCCGGAATCGCTACAGTAACAACTCGATGGATTGGAGGAGATGGTGGAGTAATAAGAGTAGATGGTGAAAATGAAATTTCCCCCTTTGTTACTTGTTGGGAGCAATTTGAGCAGCATTCATTACAAGCAGA
This sequence comes from uncultured candidate division Zixibacteria bacterium, assembly GCA_963713865.1. Taxonomy (GTDB): domain Bacteria; phylum Zixibacteria; class MSB-5A5; order MSB-5A5; family RBG-16-43-9; genus CAZMZF01. Next base: position 897,895 of record OY970208.1, read on the forward strand.
TTATCAGTATCTAGGTGAATATTACTGCGTACCCCATCACTGGCTTGAAGTTGAAACTGGATATACAAGCCCAGATCCGATTTGGATTATATCTGTACCCCCTGGTGAATCTACCCACACCTACATAGCCTATTACACAGGTGGTCCTTATGAAGCCAATCTTTTTATGCCGGATGGCGGGGAAGAATGGCTGGTTGGAGATGAGGGAGCGATTATCTGGGCTGGATTTGGGCCAGTAACTTCACCCGGAGTTGATTCTACTACTCTAATTGATGTCTTTTTAGATAGAAACGGAGGGCAGGATGGCTATGGTGAGATACTTTTTACTGGAATCCCCAGAAAGGATTACATGGCGGCAGGCTGGCAGGTCACTGGTCCAGCCTCAACTAAATGCAGGATAAAGATAGTTGCTCATGACTGCGTGGATAATACTGCAACGGATGTAAGCAGTTATGATTTCACCATCAGGTTCCCGAATATTTCAGGGGATGTCAATACTGACGGAAAAGTTTCTATATCAGACGTGGTTTATCTGATAAATTATCTTTTCAAATCAGGTCCTGGGTTTGAACCCTTATGGAAAGGTGATACCAATGGCGATTGCAAAGTAAGTTTATCAGATGTAGTCTATCTGATAAACTACCTTACAAAAGGCGGTCCAGCTCCGATTTGCGATGGTAGCTGCTGGGCTTGTATGCGGGCTTCAGTTAAAGAAGATGAGAATCCTTTTGTAAAAGACCCATCCTTAACGAAAAAAATCTATAAGCAATGAATGTTATCTTATTTTAGAGGTAAAGTGATTAAATTCAAGAAGTTTTAATAAAAACTTAATTAAACCAACTTTCCATATCTTGTGTATAAAATTAAGTAATTTACTATATGTAGATATGAAGTGCGTTAATTTAAAAATTTAACAAAAAGTTTTAAGATTTTGCTTGACAATAGATTAGTGCCTGTTATCTTAAACCCAAGAGGAGAGGATGGTAAGTGCTGGGTTAATCTCATTATTTATTAACTTACCCCTCCATAGCTGCTTTTTTGAAATGGGACTGTAGATTATAATTTATTAAAGTTAGCCTGATTGAATTAATAAAAGATCAGAGTAACTTGCTCTGTCTTTTATTGCTCAGATTTTGAACAAAACAAGGAGGTGATGTAATGGAGCTGAAAAAACTAATACTAGAGGTGGAGGAGTTAGAGGAGAAGATTGCTCCTTTATCATCTAACGGCGATCAATAGTAACTTGCTTTTTGAAGTTACTTTCTTGGACGATAATTAACACCTCCTTAAGGAAGACCACCCGGCTTCTGGGTGGTCTTGTTTTTTTATATTTTTTGTCGGTGATTAAAGTTTCCTTCGTGAAGCTGATGAAAACCTTTTTGAACTGCTTCCTTTACTCCTCGTCGGGTGAGATCTTTTGGTTCTGAGTTGATGTCCTGCAGGAGCACTGATATTTATCAAGAATGATTTTCTAATGAACAGGGGGTATATCGTTATATAAATAGCGAAGAATTAAATTCTGGTGGGTTAGTTTTTAAATTTTTAGGAGGTCTAAAGGTTTCCATTATAGAATGAGTCAAACGAAAAAAAGACCCACATCGGGGATAGCTCCCAAAATACAACCTGGGTTTTTCGGTTAGTAAGTTCTTTTCAGATTTTTTAGAAATGCGAAATCTTTTACTCCTCTTCTTTTTCTAAAAGGAGATTTCTCATTAGCTCGTCGATCCTTTCGATCCTGAAGGGCTTGGCTAAATATCCATCTGCTCCCTCTATCAGGGCTTTGTCCTCCGGGTAGGCGCTTGAGTATGCGGTTATCATAATCACCGGGGTTTTCATATCCCCTTCCTTAATCTTTTTCATCAAGCTGATTCCATCCATATAGGGCATCTTAATATCAGTGATGACTAAATCGAAATGTTCTTTCTGTAAAATCTCCCAGGCCTTTTCTCCGTCCTCTGCGGCCGTAGAGAGATAGTCTAAAGAAGAAAGGGTATCGATGAGCATATTTCTCAATACCTCATCATCATCCACCACTAATATTCTCTTAAGGCTTTTCTTGTTTTCGTCCTCAGGTTTTTTACGACCTAATAGATTTTCAATTGCCTCTTCCATCTTGCCGATACGGAACGGCTTGGCTAAAAAACCATCCGCTCCTTTCTGCAGAGCTTGTTCCATAGTATAGTTGTAATTATAACCAGTGATTAGAAGAACTGGCAGGTTCGGGTCCTTGGATTTAATGGATTCCACCAGAGAAAAGCCGGTCATTTTGGGCATCCTTATATCAGCAATTACCAGATCCATCTTCTGCTGATCTAAAAGGGTCAAAGCCTCTTCCCCGTCCTTAGCTCCGAAAGTATTATAGCCTAAAGCGGATAAAGTATCAATCATTAACTGCCGGACCTTCTCCTCATCATCCACGATCAAAACTTTAGTCCCTTGATTCATACAGACCTCTACTTTGTAGGTGTAAACTTGTGTCTCCATATATTTTTATCGTATTTTTCGGGAATTACTTTAAGGAAAATAAAAGAAAATTGGGGTGGGTTTTTTTCAGGAACGGATAAGATTCAAAACCTCAGATTTCTTTTGTTCCATCAGCTCTTTTGTGTCTGCCTCTAAGTTCAGGCGAATCAAGGGCTCGGTGTTAGAAGGTCTCAGGTTAAACCACCAGTCCGGGTATTCTACAGTGAGTCCATCCAGGTGGTCGAACCTGGCATCTTTATAAAAAGATTCGATATTTTTAAGTTTATGGGGAATATCCTCGATCCGGGAATTTATCTCCCCGGTTCTGAAATAAGGGTCGATTGAGCTTACCAGTTGAGAGAGCGGTTTATCTTCTTCAGAGAGAAGCTCCAGACAGATCAAGAGAGCTATCATACCAGAATCAGCATAGAAATTTTTTCGGAAGTAGAAATGACCGGAGTGCTCTCCTCCGAAAATGGCGTTATATTTTTTCATCAGAGGTTTTATCAGGGCATGTCCAACCGGAGTGCGGATGCCTTTTCCACCATTCTGCTTAATTATCTCAAGAACAGTCCTAGAACATGGAACATTGTATAATATGGTTGCACCTTTTTCCTTTTTTAATAAATTCTTGGCTACCAGAGCAGTTACTAAATCACCTCCTAAGGGAAAGGCTTTCTCATCTACCAGGAACATCCGGTCTGCATCTCCATCAAAAGCCACACCCAGGTCTGCTTTTTCCTTTAAAACTTTCTGTCTTAAGGGAGCGATATTCTCCGGCTCCATAGGGCTGGGGGGATGGTTGGGGAAAGAACCATCTAATTCAAAGAACATCGGAATAATCTGACAGTGAAGATAAGAAAAAAGTTCTGGTAAAATCTTGCCAGCAATCCCGTTCCCCGCATCAATTGCTATCTTAAAGGGTTTGATCTTTTGTGGCTGGATGAAAGAGAGAAGATGCTGGATATGGTCAGCCTGGACATCCTGTTTTCTTATCTCCCCTTTTTTCGTAGTAATCAGAAATCCACCTTTAAGGATAATCTCTTTGATCTGCTCAATCCCCTCTTTTCCACTTAGAGGGACCGCTTCTTTTTTACACATCTTCATACCGTTGTAATCCTTAGGATTATGAGAGGCGGTGATCATAATCCCGGAATCGTATCCGAATTTCCCTACAGTAAAATAAAGGGCATCAGTACTGCATAAGCCGATATCTATAATATCCGAACCGGATTCAGTTATCCCCTGAACGAGACTATTTCTTAAGGTTTCTGAGGAGAGACGCATATCCCTGCCCAAAACTACCTCATCCGGCTTAAGGTGTTTGACAAAAGCTTTTCCGATCAGGAAGGCAACCTCCTCATTTAACTCCCCAGGATATATTCCTCTTATGTCATAAGCCTTGAATATGGCCGGGTTTATCTTTCCACTAGAAGCTTTTCCTTTTAATTGCATCTTTTCCTCCAGACCAAAATGATTATAAAGAAAAAAATCTTCTTTGTCAAATTTTTATGTTGGGATCTTTTAAGCTGACGATTCTTCAGTGGATTAGAGAATAGATGAAACCTCTTGAAATGGCGGAAAAAGAAGAAACACTGAGATCTGTTGCTGAAAGGATAATTAAACTCAGCCTTCAGGAGAATCGGTTTTAAATGGTTTTTTAAGATTATTTACCTACCATTACCTGGGTGAGTTTTCTTATATCTATGATGAGATTAAGTTTCTCTTCCTCGTTTAGATAGCTTTGTTTAAGGTCCGGGTCTTCGATATTCTGGCTTAAATCCTTGATGAGCTTGCCAGCCATTTCATATTCCTTATAAGCGTTTTCCATATCATTCTTCGTAAAGCTGATTTTCCCTCTAAGGTAATGTATTCTCCAGACCAGCTCAAATTTATTAAGCTTTGAAGCTTTATTTAAAGCTGTTTCTGAATATCTTTGTGCCTGATCAAAATTTTCATTTTCAATTTCTTTACGGAAGAGAAGGAAATAATATTCGGGTTCAATCAAGGGAAAACTACTCTGGTCGATGATTTTCTTAGCCTTCTCCAGAAATTTTTCAAACATCTGGTATCGGCTTGAGTCCAGATAGAGCCAGGCAAAATCTAAATTTAAGTTGAGCTTATCCTCTAAAGAATTCAACTCTTCAGCCCATTCCAATGAATTCTCATGCAGTTTTAATGCTTCAGCCACTTTCTTCTTTTTCCTTAAAAATATCCCTTTTAAGCGCCCAACTGTAATCTGGGTACGTCTATCATTTATTTCTCTTGATATCTCCAAACCTTTTTCTATAAACCGATCCGCATCCTCTGAGCGGTTTAACAAGAATAACAACCTTGCCATAGAGATAAAAACCGAGGCTTTCAATTCTTTATCTTCCATCTTTTCAGAAAGCGTTAGAGACTCCTTTAATAGCTCTAAAGCTCTCTGGTAAAAGCCAGTTTCAAAATCTATATTAGCCAGATTCTTCAATAAGTATCCAACCGGGAGTAGGAAATCTATTTTCCGGGCTATCTCTAAACCCATATTGGCATAGCTGGCAGCTTTCTCATACTCCCCCAACTTGAAATAACATTCGCTAAGATTTACTGTGTTTATGGTGATCTCCTTTTTGTTCTCAATCTCCTGGTTTAATTCAAGAGACTCCATGTAGGAACTGATTGCATTTTGGAGACTTCCCATAAGATAATAAACAAATCCGATATTATTTAAACTTCGTGCTATCTCCTCTTTATTCCCCAGCTCTTTTTTTATCTGTAAAGACTCATTATGATATTCCAGTGCTCTTCTATATTGATGTTGAGAAACATAAATTGAGCCCATATTATTTAAAGTGGAGGCTATATCAGACTTGTTCTCCAGAGCGCGTTGAATTTCCAGAGCTTCCCCAAACGCTTCTAAGGCTTTTTGATATTGAGAGTCTATCCAGTAGATATTCCCGATATTATTAAGGGTGTGGGCGACCTCTTTATTATCCTTCAGGTCCTGGAAGATCATCTTGGCTTTAAGCAAAAATTCTAAACCTTTCTGGTGGTCATGTTTTAACCTGAAAAGAGCTCCTAAGTCTTTATAAGTTTCAGCGATTAATCTCCTATCTTCTGAAGGATCAGCTATTTTTAGAATCTCTTCGTAATCTTTTTGAGCCTGTTTTAGTTCGCCAATGTTTTTCAGCAGGTCACCCTTCTGCATAAGGGTGTGGGAAATCCTTTTTTCTCTTTCCTTTTTTTCGGAAAATTTTCCCGCAGCTTCTAAGGTTTTATTAAGATATTTTAAGGCTTGAGGATAGTCTAAATCCTTCTGGTTTTTGACAGCACATTGAAATGAATATCCAAAAGCTTTTTGGTAATCATCGCTTAAAATAAAATGATGGGCAACTGTCTCGGTCTCAATCTCTTCTCCCTGAGATTTTCTTTCCTCCAGATGATAAGCCAGTTTGCGATGAAGTGGCTCTTTCCCCGGGTTGAAATTCTTATAGATCAAGGACTGAAGAACAGGACTGGCAAAATTATATACCAGAAAGGAGGGTTTCTTTTGAGTCTGTATCAGGATCCTATCCTTTAAAAGGACGAAAAGTGTTTCAAAGATTTTCTCCTCATCATATCCGGTTAAGAATTTTATAGATTTCAGGTCGAATTCTATCCCGATTAAAGCTGCCAGGTTCAGGAAGCTCAAGACCTTCTCAGGATATCTTTTTAGATTTCCCAAAATGGTCTTCTCGATATTATCCGGAATCTCAAGCTCCGCTAAGAGTTTTTTCTCTAATCTGAACGAACCTTTTTCAAAGTAGAGAACCTTCTTTTCAAAAAGGTATTTTAAAATCTCCAGAGCAAAAAGCGGAACTCCAGAAGAATTATGATAGATGAAATCAAGCAAGGATTTTGAGATAGTCTGCTCTGCTAACTTCTGGGATAAAAGCTCCTCTAATTCCTTTAGAGTCAAAGGAGGTAATCTTAGAAAGTGGAGCTGGCTTGTGCCGGTAAGTCGGTTGATCAGAGATTTAAGTTTACCCTGCGGGTCTAAATCGTTTTCCTCCAGTGTCCCGACTAAAAAGAGCTTAGATCTATCCAGGGTTTTGGTTAGCTCCTCTATGAAACTAAAACATCCTTCTCCCATCCAGTGAAGGTCTTCGAAGGCTAAAACAAAAGGGAAAAGATTAGAAGCCTCAAAAAGAAAGGATGATAGTCTATCCAGCTTTAAATTTTCCTGCTCTTCTTGATCTGGAGTTACCGTTAGGAATAATTTAAAATCCTCCTCATATTTCTGGCACAGTGGCGGAGAGAGCTGTTGAAAGAAAGGCCAGATTTTTCTGAAAAGCTCCTTCAGGGGTTGTAAAGGATAGGTTTCTTCTTTGGGACAATTGATCTGGACAAAAAGGATCCCCTCCAGCTGACTTTCTTTTTTGAGATAATTTAACAGGGTAGACTTCCCTATTCCCAACCCTCCTTCGATTAAAAACATCCTCCCAGCATTAGAGAGAGACTCTTTTAATTCTTTTTGCAGAATCTGGTATTCTTTTTCCCGGGCAAGGATTTTGCCGTCGTAAAGCTGGTTTATATAGGAACTCTTTTCAGCTCCCCAGAGGGGAAAAGTTACGATCTGGGAGAGTTTTTCTTTTAACTCTGAGATGTTCTGGAAACGGTCTTCAGGTTTTTTTCGAAGAAGTTTTAACACTAAAGAGTCCAGTTCCTCAGATACTCCAGCTCTAAAGGCAGAGGGAGGAGGAGGGATTTTTTCTAAATGATTAGATCTCAAAACCAAAGGATCTTCAGAAATAAAAGGAAGCTTGGAGGTTAAAAGCTCAAATAAGATCACTCCCAGGGAATACAGATCTGCTCGCTGGTCAATTTTTTTGCCAAGCCAGACCTCTGGAGCCATATAATCAGGCGTTCCCTCGATTTGATCTGAAGTCTGACCAGAGGAGGTTCGAACCAACCCGAAATCCAGGATTTTGACGGAAAAGATACCCGGAGTTAATTTGAAGTTGGACGGTTTTAAGTCAGCGTGGATTAAATTTTGTGAGTGGAGGTATTCTAAAATATCACTGATCTGCCAGACGAGCTTGTAAAACCTATTTAAATCTTGCTGGGCAACTTCTGGAGATAACTCTTCACCTTCTACCAGCTCCATTGTGTAGAAAGCTTTTTTTTCTCTGGTATAGCCAAAATCATATACTTCCACTATCCCTGGATGAGATAGCTCTGAGGTTAGCCTGAACTCCTGCTTGAATTTCTCCAGGCCATTTTTTTCTTCGCCGCCAAAAGCAGTGTGGAGTTTCAAAGCTATCCTTTTTTCCTCCCAGAGGTCAAAAACCTCAAATACCATCCCTAAGCCACCCTGGGCTAATTTTTTTATAATCTGATATCGAGGAGTTATATACTTTTTTTCTTCTAACATAACCGGAATAGTTTGTTAAAGGAGAGTGAGGGTGAAATTGTAACTTTTTTATTGGTCTTAGACTTATAGATAAAATTTAAGGAAAGATGGTAGGAAAGCTGATCAAAAAGGTGGTTCCTTTTCCTACCAGGCTTTCCACTTTTATCTCCCCTCTATGGTTTTTTATGATCTTCTGACAGGTAACCAGTCCCAGACCATGACCTTCTTTTTTGGTGGTGAAATGCGGCTCGAAGATCCGGTTTAAATTCTCCGGTGGTATTCCTAGTCCGTTGTCTTCTATTTTCACCCAGACCTTTTTCTCCAGCGGTTTATACTCACAGGAAATCAAGATCTCTCCTTTTCCCTCTGGCTTGATTCTGATGGCTTCGGCCGCATTGTTCAACAGGTTTAAGAAAACCTGCTGAATCTGTCCTCCATCTAACTCTAACAGAGGAAGCTCCGGATCAAAGTAGTGGTTTAATTTTATTCCTGAGAATTTACTCTGAGGTTTCAAGGAAAAGAGGAGGTCCTCTACTAAATTTTTCAGATCATACTTTTCCACCTGAGTTTCCAGCCTGGAGAAATCCATCAGTCCATCGGTGAAACGTTTCATAGTGTCAACGCTTTCTAAGATGGCTTTAGAATTAGCCGTGGCTTTATCCAGTTCTCCCTTCTTCAAATGCAGAGGAAGTAGCTCGGCATTATTCAGGATTATAGTAAGGTAATTATTTAACTCATGTCCGATAGAAGCCGCCATTTCCCCTGTGGCTACAAGCTTTTCAGATTGGATCAGCCTTTTTTCTAAAAGGACCTTATCGGTAATATCCTCCACCACTAAAATTAATCCCATAATTCGATTTTCCACGTTATGCAGGGGACTAACCTTTAAGGACAGGACTAACTCTTCTTTTTCGAACTTATAAAAAGACTTAGCCTCTTCGTAAGGCTGACTGGTATAGAGAACCTGATAACAGATCTTCTTCCATTTGTTTCTCTCTTCTGTAGGAATTAAATCTAAAATGGAGACCTGGCTTAAGGACAGATTAATTAACTCCTCTCTCCAGCCGGTCTTCTTGAAAATTTCTTTAGAGGCCTGGTTAGCTATGGTGATCTGAAGACTGTTATCCACCACGATCAGACCAATCGGGGTACGGCTGACTACGTTTTCGTTATAAATTTTCAGAGCTAAAAGATTTTCGTAGAGCTTGGCGTTCTCGATAGCTATGGCTGCCTGTCCAGCAAAAAGCTCAAAGAGATGAAGGTCGCTCTGTAAAAACACGTTACTTTTGGAGGAGTTATCCAGGTATAAGATCCCGATGACCTTTTCCTTACTTTTAAGGGGGACGCACATAATCGATTTCAGATTGAGCTCTAAGATGCTTTTCTGTTTGGAGAACCTTTCATCGTTCAGAGCATCGCTGGTATAGGTCGACTCAGCATTTGAGGCCACCTTATTAGCGATGGACATGCTTATCCTGAAATCCTCTTTGTTCAAGGATTCCTTGGAGATATTATGGGCGGTCTTGAACTGAAGCTCTCCCGTATCATCTAAAAGCATCAGAAAGCCTCTTTCCGCTCTTAACAGGGAAACTGCCTTTTTCATCACTGTTTGGAGGATGTCATCCAGCACCAGCGAGGAGTTGATGGCCTGGCTGACCTCCAGGAGCGCTTCTAAATCATCATTTTTGAATTTCACTGAATTGTTGTTCTGCAAACGGGGGTGTGCAGTTTGAACTTTCTGGAAGAGGCTTTCCATTTCTTCCAGTGCGGTTCTGGTTTTTTTTGGGAACCCCACTGTTACTCATCTTCCTCCTCCAATCCCTGCTCTAAAATCGGGGTTGTTTACGACACGGAAATTCATTTATTTTTATCGGCAGAAAATTTTTTTTTATAATCAACCAACAGCGAAAAAATCAGCCTTCCCCGATAGATATGTGATCTCAAAGATACCCCTTTGCTCCAATCGGAGATGGCGTAGAGACGCATCGAATGCGTCTAACAATTCTTGCATCATCACGGATGATGCACTCCATATAATCGGTAAATTCACCTTTGCCCCAAGGTAGGTTTGTTTTACTTCCCTCTCCCCTTATGGCAGATAAAAGTATTATGGTCTTACAGAGGCATTGCTCCTCGTAGAGGAGAGGAATAGGGAGAAGGAGCCATTTTATCTTCACCCTCCCCTTTATCCCCTCCCATCAAGGGAGGGGAAATAAATGTGACCGTCGGGTCCCCTGACCCGACGGAAACTATATCAGTAGACCCACCTTGCCTCAAGGTGGGATTAGGTCTGATTAGAGAAATAGTCTTTCAACGCCTGACGGTGAGACTGGAAAGCGATATTTGAGGGGATATTATTTACAGGGAAAAATTTAGTTTCAGAGGCATCGTCTCCGGGCTTAAGTTCTCCTCTTAGGATTTCTGCCAGATACACGATAAGAATTGCCCTGACTCTGGGGTCATCTGAGCCTGAGTAAACTTTGAACAGTCCTGTTAATTTCACTTCCAGGTTAGTCTCTTCTTTTGTTTCTCGCAGAGCACAGCTTTCAGGTGATTCACCATATTCTATAAACCCAGCCGGCAGGCTCCAGTCACCTTTATAGGGATTATATCTTCTTCTGACCAATAGGACCTGACCTTCTTTTTCGATAATCACTCCTGCGGCCGGGGCTGGATTACGGTATAAGACGAATCTGCATACTGGACAGACTTTTCTCAAGTTGTGGTCTATCATCTTCTTGACTAACTCTGCACTACAACGCGGGCAATATCTAAAATCATTTTCTTTTCTCAGATATTTAGCATAAAGGAATTCTTCCTGCTCCTCTTCGTTTTTAGAAAATTTACTTTGCCTTTTATAAACTTTCCTACTTTCCTTTATCCGGGTCACAGGAGAAATAGACCAGCTTTTTCTAAGTTTGGGTTTTTTGATTTTTATTTTGTCCATAGCTTATTCTTAATCTTTGTAAATCGGAGTATTAGTTCTCTCAGAAATCTCTTTTAAGGCATTGAAAGCAGATACTTTGACCTCACCAAATGGAAAGATTTCTTCTATATCATTTAACAATGATTTTAAACTCTCCACTGCTTTTTTATCACCAATCTCCCCTAAGGCATCTGCTGCACTCCCCCTAACCTTACTGTCTTCATCTTTCAATAGTTCAATTAGAGGCTCAACTGCTTCTTCAGCCTGGATTTCACCTAAGGCATCAGCGGCATGTCTTCTGACAACACTTTTTTTATCTTTAAGCAGTTCAATCAGGGGCTCAACTGCTTCTTCAGCCTGAGTTTCACCTAAGGCATCTGCTGCACTTCCCCTAACCTCACTGTCTTCATCTTTCAATAGATCAATCAGAGGCGAAACTGCATTCTCTGACTTTATCTGTCCTAAGGCATCTGCTGCAATCCCCCTAACCTCACTGTCTTCATCTTTCAATAGATCAATCAGAGGCGAAACTGCATTCTCTGACTTTATCTGTCCTAAGACATCTGCTGCACTCCCTCTAATCTCACTGTCTTCATCTTTCAATAGCTCAATCAGAGGCAATACCGCACTCTCTGCTTTTATCTGCCCTAAGGCATATGCAGCACACACTATTACATCAATCTCTTTATCCTTCAATAGCTCAATCAGAGGCAATACCGCACTCTCGGCTTTTATCTGCCCTAAGGCATATGCGGCACGCCCTCTTACATAGCTCTCTTCATCCTTCAATAGCTCTATCAGAGGCAATACCGCACTCTCCGCTTTTATCTGCCCTAAGGCATATGCGGCACGCCCTCTTACATCACTCTCTTTAGCCTTAGTATTTTCAATGAATTTCTGAATTATCTTCTGATCTTTAATCTCTTTTAATATTCCTAAAGCAGTTTCCCTGGAGAGGTTAAATTCCTTTGTATTCCAGTAAATATTGTATAGTGCCTTTGTGATTCGGGTTCTCATCTCAGTTGATGCTGATAAACTTTCAGCCAGACATCTTCCAGCTAAAAAGAGATTAGTATAAAATAGGTCCTCTTTTTCTTCTAAGATTTTATTTAACAGGTTGGTGGTATCTTTCATCCCGCAGTAGAGCAGGGTAACCTCTAACCAGTATTTATCCCTTTTTTTGGTTAAAAGAAAATTCTCTAAGCTATTATCTGAAATATATCTTGCGGTTAAAAACTCTTGAAAAGTTAAATGAGTGAAACCGAAATATCCTAATTTAGTTTCGACTAGAATTCCACACCTGTCTTTGATATCATTTAGTAAGTCACCAGCTTTCTCTTTAGGAATACCTATTTTTGGTAATTCATTCTCAAGATATTCAATGACTTTTTCTCTTTTTTCTTCCCTGAGACCATTTTTATGCAAATGAAAAGCAATAGGTTGTAAAATAACTCTTTTCTGAGTTGCCTTAAGTTCTCTGGCGATCCCTTTGGCTGCATCCCAGTGAAAAAGTAGAACATCACAGCATTCATCATAAAGTTCCACTCTTCTTTCAGGAAGATGTCCTCTATATCGATGTACTAAGGAAATTATGGTTAGCAAAAGAGGATTTACAGTCAAGGCTTCTATTTTTGGATGTTCTTTTATGGCTTTGAGCAGGTCATCTGCTTCCTTCTCTGCTTGTTTTAAAGTGAATGCACTATCATCCCCCCTCACCTTGATGTTAACGGTTCTGGTCCAGTATTTTATAAACTCCTCTATTTGCTCAAGGGCAAAATCGAGGATGTGCAGTTCTAAAAAGTCGTTATAAAGACGAGCAGTCTCATACCCATAGGGCCTGGAAGTGGCAATAAATATGTTTTTTGGATAAGCTGTTGCAAGTTCATCCACCCATTTCGCAACTTTAAACCTTTGTTCTACATCAGCTACTTCATCCAAGCCATCTAAGAGAATAAGACAGTTGCCTTCATCTAATTTTTTCTTAAAAAAATCTTCTGGGGGAGAATGTGGAAACTCTATGTAGTTATTATAATTTTCAACAAATTTTTTTATATCTAAAAATCCTCCTTTTGTTGTATCCCGCAGGTTTATAAAGATTGGTAAGAGATTATTTTCAATTCCAAAAACTTCTTTTACAGATTTTCTGGCAAATTTCAAAGCTAAGTAGTTAAGCAAAGTAGTTTTCCCGCTTCCAGGAGTTCCAATTACTATTAATCTTTTTTGGGTTAAAGTGAGAAGTTCTTTCAATTCGTAGTTTCTTTCCGATAATAATTTTATTATTTCCATTCTTTCTAGAATTTCAAATTCATTCTTTATTTTTTCTCGAGCTTCTATAGTTTCAAGGTTTTCAGATTCACGAACAAACTCTTCGTTTTCCACTTTTGATATAAATTCCTCAAATGCCCATCGGGATTTAGGTCCCTTCACTCTTAAAAAAACAAAGACCTTTTCTAATTCAATTGCTACGGGGGCATTTGTTTTTATTCCTCTAACGTTTAAAAATTTAAATCTATTAATTAACCATTCTCTATATTTCTGCTCAAATTTTTTGGTGGCAAATAGCTTTTTTATATTTTTGCGAGTCCAACCTAAGAATCTTCTGATTGGTTTCAATATGATTTCAGCGATTATAGCGAATATGAATGCTAAGATTATTGGTATCCACTGTTCTTTAATAAAATTTTCTTTGGTCATATTTTAAATATAAAGATACTTTTGAAAAAGTAAAGAAATTTAAGCGGGCAGGGGTGCCTGTCTTATGAAAGCAATTGCGAGAGACCACCCCGGTAAAACGGGTTTCGCTTCGCTCAACAAGGGTCTCCCCTACGTTTTTAAAATCGGTAAACTCACCTTGCCCACAAGGTGGGTTTTACTCTGGTTCGGGAAATCCAATTCCCGAACCAACAATCTAATAAAAAATCCTTACAAAATCTTCAATATAACCATCGTGAAATCATCATACAACGATACACTCTGGGCGAAGCTTTCCACCTCTTTTATAATTAGCTCTTTTAATTTTTCAGGAGAGAGTTTTCTATTTTCCAAAAGGAGTTCCAAAAGCCTATCCTCTCCAAACATCTCCTGTTTTTCATTGAAATTCTCAGTCAGCCCATCCGAGTAAAAGAAAGCCAGGTCCTCCGGCTCAAGGAATATTTCTTCTCTCTTGTAAGTTGCCTCAGGGAATGCTCCCAAGATAAGACCTCCGGTCTGAAGGAATTCTATTCTCTGGTCTTTACGGATTATTATAGGATAGTTATGCCCGGCATTGCAATAGTTGAGTTTTCGGGTAAAAGGATTAAACTCACCGTAGAACATGGTGGCAAATCTTCCGGAAGAGACTGAGGAGGTGATAAGCTGGTTTATACTGGAGATGATCTCTGAGGGCTCTAATCTATCCTTTATCACTGCCCTCAGGGATGCATGTAAAAGAGAGACCATCAATGCGGCTGGAACCCCTTTACCCGATGCATCTGCTATGGCAATCCCCAGGGAGCCATCTTCTTTTTCCAGGAAATCGTAATAATCACCCCCAACCTGATGAGCTGGCTGGGTATAAGCTGAAAGCTCAAAAGCCTTCCCTTTTGGAAAAGACTTGGGCAATAGCCCAATCTGGATCTGTCTGGCAACTAAAAGCTCTTCCTCTATTTTCTGTCTTTGCAGAGACTCCTGATAGAGCCGGGAATTTTTATAGGCAATAACGAACTGGTTGGCTAAGGTTCTTAAAAGGGTCAGGTCCTCATAGCTGAATTTGAAACCGGTTATCTTTTTGGTCAGCCCGAAAAATCCGATGAACTCCTCCGGGCTGAAAAGGGGAACGATCAGGAATACGTCTGATTCAGATAAAGTTTTGAAAAGAGGACTTTCTTTTTCTGGCTCCAGCTCATCCAGGAAAAAGGGCCTGTCCTTATTTCTTAGATTTTCGGCCAGCGGGTCAGCTCCGGTAAAGGAAATGTTCTTTCCCTCTGAAAACAGGGAAAATCTCTCATTTTTTGAATCGCATAAACAGAGGTAAACTTCCTCCACTAACATCTCCTTTTTTAAAGTATCGAAGATGGTCTGCTTAAGCTCATTCAGGTCCAGAATGGAGATAATCTTGCGGCTGAAAGTCTCCATCATTATGCGGTAGTCCGCTTTATCTTTCAAAAACAATTTTTTTACCAGCTCATCCATCCACCCCATAATCGGCTGGAAAAGAAGGATAGCTAAGATCAAATAACTTATCTCTAAGATCGGAACTTTGCGTCCTAAAAGGCTCTGCATAAAATTACTCAACTGGGTTATCAGAAGAAAATAGATTCCTAAGAGAAGAGCAGAGGTCAAGGAATATACCAGGCTCTGTCTTACCAGGGTCCGGATATCCAAAAAGCGATAGCGGATAATAGCCCAGGCAATAGAACCACCGCCAACTAAAAGAGCAGTAATAGTCAGGGCATACCTTAGAGTGTCCGGAATTCTTAAATTAACCAAGGCAGGCAATATAAAAGCAAAAGCATAAAGACCGGTAGAGGACCTGATCCCCCAGGTAACCAATTTAGCCTGATTTTTTAACCTGCTCTGGGCTAATTTCTTCGTTCCCTGATAAAGGAAAAAACCCGCCAGGAAAAGATAGGTTAAGTTTACGATCGAAAAGAACTGCAGATGAAACCGGTAGAGGACCTCAATGGTTAGAGATAAAAACTTAAGAAGATAGATTAAAGGCTGCAAAAGGAAACTTCCCAATCCGGACCTGTTTTCCAGGGAGGTCAGATCGATGATTTTTTTCGGCTCGTATAAAAACAAGACCAGCAGGATATGAAAAATATGGGGGATGAAAATCAAAATCTTCATCCGGAGATGTCTTTTAATAAAAGGATTTTCTATCGGAAATACTAAAGAGAAAAGCAGGAGCTGGGGAAAGAAAAGCTCCCACAAATAGAAAATATTGGAGTATAAAAGGGAATTGGCCGGTTGAACTCCGGTTGACCTGAGGATAGTTCCAAACGCAGCAAAGAGCGGGCCTAAACCGGCGAATAAAAGCATCAAGCTGGTTATCCGGTTTAACCTGACCCGATAGTCCTCAGAAAGGATAGTAGCCCCTAAAAAGAAAAGGACTATCCCGCAGACAAGGTATACCCCGGCAACTAAATTCAAAAGGCTCATTTTCAGGTCTTTTTATCTTTTTTCAGATATTTGGTAAGGCGAACCACTGTTCCACCCTCTTTTTTGAAGATAAAATCGACTTTGTCCATAAGAGATCTCAGGATGAATATACCCCGGCCCACTTCTTTAAAAAGGTTTTCCTCGGTTATGGGACAGGGCAGAGTATTTAAATCAAACCCCTTCCCCTCATCCTCTACCTCTATGGTGATTGAGGATTCATCGGATTCAAGATGGAGAGTCACTTGCTTGGCGGGATCGTTCTTATTCCCGTGCACGATGGCATTATTGACTACCTCGGTGACCGAGATGGCGATATCAGCTAACTGGTCTTTATTCAGACCTAATTTTTTTAACCTCTTCTCCACGAAATTGTCAACCTTAGCTAGATAGATCTGGGAGCTGGGGATTATTATCAAATTATCTTTGCGGATTATCTTTTGCATATTTTAAATTAAAAAAGGTAGGCTTATCGACCTACCTTTAGATTTTTTCAGGGGTTATTAGAATAAAAGAGCCTTTATTTAAAGCTTTGAACTGCCTGCTCAACAGTATCAAAGGTCTCAAAGACAGTTATGAGTTTGGTTATGGTCAAAAGGCTCTGAATCTTTTCAGTTACATTTGCCAGTTTGAGCTCTCCGCCATTGTTACGCATAGTGGTTAGACCGGAGATCAAAATACCCAGGCCGGTGCTGTTCATCCAGTCAACTTTAGCCAGGTCGATTACAACCTTTTTCTTTCCCTGATTTATCAGCTCATGCAATGAATCGTGTAAAATTGTCGCATCCGGACCTCCCATAATCTTTCCCTTAGGTTCCAGGATCATTATCCCTTTATTCTCGCTGGAAGTCAACTTCATTCTTTTCCTCCTAATTTAACTTTTACGCAGTATGAGATATTAAGTTTCAGATAGTCTCGAACTTATTTTTTGGAAAATCTATTTAAAGAGCGCCTTGATCTTTCCCCAGGTGGTAAGATTTAGCACTCCCATAGTATTTAAGTTTATATCTACTCGCCGGTTGCCAGATGAAGCTTCGAAGAGGGTGGCACCTGAATATTCCTTAACCTTTAAGGTTATATAATCATCCTTTTCCCATCCATCTTTTCCAGGGGTAGAAGGGTTATCAGCCGGGATAGAAAGGGTATATTCTCCATTCGAAACCACAGTGTCAGCATATTGTTCCCCGCCGATATAAGCCATCACCTTACAACCATCCGGGACAGCCTTATCTTTATATTTAACCGTGCCAAAAGGCTGGCAGAGAGAAACACTGGATTGACCGCTAACTTTTATGCTCAAGGTTATACAGAAAAGGATTATATAACCTATCCCGCTTAATCTAAAAATCCTCATTACCCCTCTCATAAAGTTCTTCAACCTTGCTATTATAGAGATATTATACGATTTGTCAAGGGAAATTAATCACTTTTTTAAAAAAAATCTCTGATAAACCTTCCAGAGTTTGAAGTAATTATTTGCCCCCAAGAAAGTTTTTAAAATACCCAGGAGTCTATCTTTAAGCTTCTTTTTTAAATAGAGCTTTTTGTCCATATTTACCAAAGAGATAAAATAAGAAAAAGAGTCATCAGCTCTTAATGAGACTCTCTTTAGCTCAAACGGGGCAGTCTTATTTTCATTCCAGCTGAATTCAGAAGTGCAAATCCCTTTAAAGCCAAGCTCCTTTGTAATTCTTTTTACATTAGCACTATGGTACCCTCCAGGTAAACTCAAAAGATTAATCTCTTTTCCGATTATCTCCTCTAACATTTTTTTTGAATCCAGAAGCTCTGATTTCAGTTCATCATCATTAAGTGTAGATAAAAATTTATGAGTCTTACCATGAGAGCCGAACTCCATCCCTTCCTGGTTCATCTCTAAAATTTGGGATTTTAGCAGATGACCGGATTTTTCGATAAAATCACTGGTCAGAAAGAAAGTGGCTTTGAAACCAAATTTTTCAAGCAGAGGAAAAGCTACAGTATAATCGGTCTGGTTACCATCATCAAAAGTTATTATTAAAGTTTTATCCGGAAAAGAGGTTTTTCCCTGCAGATACTCCAATAGCTGGTTTAAATTAAGAGTTTTCCACCCGTTTGAATTTAGATACTCTAACTGTTTTGAAAACTCCTTTTCTTTTACTGAGAAAACTATCTCTTCAGGACTAACCATTGAGAGGTCATCTTCTTCAGACAAAATCCGGTGATATAGAAGTATCAATATTTTATCCAAATCTGCACCTTTGTAAAACCTTTAGGTCTATAAAAATTCTCTTTTGCGGGGCTGGGAGCCCCGCCTACAAGTTATAATCCACTAATCCCTCGTAGGGCGAGCACCCTTGCCCGCCAAATCGATTTAAAAATTTTTCATCTCTTAGACGGCTCCCAGATTATCTCCCTTTTCCCCAGGATAAATTTTGTCCAGGCTAAAAGTAAGGCAAGATTCACCAGATAAAAATAAAAAACAGATTCAATCATAGAAAAAAACCCTGTAAGCTTTTTGTTCGCCAGAAAGAATAAATACACCAGAGCGATAAAGATTGAAAAAATCTCGATTAAAAGAGTCAGTTTAAAAATAAAATGCTGCAGTAAAAACAGATTACAAAGTACCAGAAGTAAATATAAGAAAGGGGTAAGCCATCTCAAAAGTTTATGGCTTAAAAGCTCCAGGCTGAAAAGACCATATTCAAAAGGATTTAATAAGGACAGCTCAGAGAAGAAAACCTCCAGCCCGCCTAAAGCGGTTCTCTTTCTTCTTTTAAACTCCTCCTTGAAGTTTGCCACTCTGGTTACATATGCGATCCCTTCTGGCTCAGATATTACCCTTTTCCCTTTCTTTACGACCTGAAGCGTGAGGTAAAAGTCATCAATCAAATCATTGGGAATCTGGTTCACAAGCTCCCTTCTTATGGCGTAGAGACATCCACTCACACCAGTTAAATTACAAATTATACTTTCCAGCCTTCTCAACTTCATCTCCATACCTACATAGACCCCTTCACCAGATTCACCCTTTTCCTGAAGAGCAGAAATGCTCCGGTCCTCTCCACTTACACATCCTACAAGTGTATCTGCGAAATTTTTAACTATCTTTACTAACGAATCCTTACTTAAAAGGGTGGAGGTATCAGTGAAGAAAACAAGCTCACTTTGTAATTCTCTTAAAGCCATATTTAAAGCTCTGGTCTTTCCGCTTCTTTTTTCAAGACGAAGAAGTTTTACTCCTTTATGTTCGTATGAGGAGACTATCTCCTCTGTTTTATCAGTAGAGCAGTCAGAGATAACCATAATCTCAAGCTTGTTTTTAGGATAAAAAAGGCTCAGACAGTTCTCTAATTTATCTTTGATTTGTTTCTCTCCATTATAGACTGGAATAAGAAGGGTAGCAGTAGGAACATCTTCTCCTTTTATAACTGGATTAGATTTAAAAAAAGATACGACTCTCAAGAACAGAAAATATCCTGAAAAGGTATAGGATAGTAGCAACACCAGGATTATGAATAAAATAATCATCTCAGGACCTTAGAATAAAGCTCCTCATAGTTTTTTATCATTACCTCTAAGGAGAATTTTTCTTTTGCCCTCTTCCTGCCTTCATCACCCATCTTTAATCTTAAATCTTCATTTTTTAAAAGAAAGATTGTCTTTTCAGCTAATTTCTCTGGCTCAGCCGGAGGAACCAGAAATCCGGTTTTTCCTTCAAGGACAAGTTCCGGATTTCCACCTACTCGGGTAGCAATAACCGGCTTGCCTGAAGCCATAGCTTCTAAAAGAGAGATAGAACAGCCTTCAGAATGAGAGGATAAGATGAAAATATCCATAAGGCCTAAAAGCAAGTTCACATCCTCTCTATGTCCTAAGAATAAGACCCTGTTTTCGAGACCCAGTTCTGCACAAAGTTTAACCAGGCTGGATTTCAACTCCCCTTCGCCTACAATCAATAGTTTAGCTTGAGGGGAAAAAGATGCGACTTTATGAAAGGATAAAATCAACGTATGATGGTCTTTAACCTCTCTCAAATTCCCCACATTCCCTAATATAAGCTCCTTTTCTCTCAGGTTTAACTCTTTCTTTAAAGGTTCTAAATCCATTTTGTTTTTAAATTTGTGAGTATCAATCCCGTTATAAATCAACTTAACTTTTTGAGGGGAAAGTTTAAGCTTTTCTCTTAGCAGGTCCTGGATATCTTTTGAAACTACCACGATTTTTTTAATCTGGCTGATGAAAACCTTGTAAGATAACCTCCTGGACCATTTCTCGAAGATATAGTAGCGATTATGGATCGTGGAAATCATTGGAATACCCAGTATTTTAGAAGCCCAGTACCCATAGAAATCAGTTCCCCAGGTATGGGAATGGATTAAGTCTATCCGATTCTGTTTTATAAGCTGAGTAATATTTTTCAAAAATTTATAATCATAAATCTGAGTGCTCTCTTTAAACCAGAGGAATTTGATATTCCTTTTTCTTAATTCTGAGGTAAGTTCACCTTCTCTGAACACCCCCACATAGGACTTGAATTTGTCCGGGTTGATAAAATCTGCCAGGTTTATAAACATCTGTTCAGCCCCACCTATGAAGCTGGTGTTGTGCAGATGAAGGATTTTTCTAACCTTGCTCATACTCAATCTAAAATCTCTTTATAAAGTTCAACTATACTTTTAACCCTCTTCTCTAAGGAAAAATTCTCCAGGACGAATTTTCGGGCACTCTCTATTAAAGCTCCTCTCATATTCTCATCGGTTAAAAGCATCATTATCGTCTGAGCTAAAGAAATTGGATCTTCAGGCGGGACTAATATCCCTGTATTTTTATCCATTATCACCTCAGGCATTCCACCCACCTCTGTTCCTATAACCGGCTTTTTAAAAAACATCCCCTCTAAAGCTACAACTGGCATCCCCTCTGAAAGAGAAGGGAGGACAATCAGGTCTAACGATTTATAAATTGAGGTTATGTCCTTCTGGTAACCGGTGAAGATGACTTTGTAATTCAGTTTTTTCAAAGTACAATATTCCCTTAATTTTTTCTCATCCGGCCCCTCTCCTACAATCAAAGCAGTTACCTGAGGGAAATTTTTTATAACCTCGGAAAATGCCTGAAGAAAATAGATCTGCCCCTTTTCCGGGCTTAACCTTCCAATGACTCCTAAGAGCTTGTCTCCCTCAGGAACCTTGAATTCCCTTCTAACTTCTAAAGGAGGGTTTTCTTCAAGCATACCCTTTTCATAGACCGCATTGTAAATAACTTTAATCTTTCTCTCTGGAATCCCCAGAGGATTTAGTTTAGAGGCTAATTCTTTTGAAACCGCCACTACCCTATCTGGAAAATTAAGCAGGAATTTATCCAGCCGATTATAAACCCTGATCTTCCAGTCCTCATCCGTCCAGCCATGCACATATGCAATCCATGGTTTATCTATAAACCTTTTCAAGACGAAAGCAATAAAATTAGCTTTATGTCCATGAGTTTCCAGAATATCAGCTTTATGTTCTCTCAAAAGGGAGGAGAATTGAACAATCGGTGCTGGATCATATCGGAAACGATGTCTGACACTCAGGACTTTTATCTTCCTTTTACTGGCTTCTTCGATGAACGGGGTAGTCTCTTTTTTGCCTACGGTAAATCCTACTAAAATCGGTTCACACCCATAGTCCGGGGCGATCTCACAAAAATCAAAGAGCAGTTTCCCTGGTCCTCCTATTCGATAGGTGGCAATTAGAATTATAACCTTTATCCTTTTCATATTAAAATTTCAAACATTATTAAAAGCCTGCTTTTATTGTTTGATTGTTCTCAGGTATATTTCCTCTAATTTCCAAGTTATCTTCTCCCAATCATATTTTTCCTGAACCAATCCTCTTCCCTTCTGGCTTAATTTCTTACTTAAATCGGGATCGGTTAGAACCTCCACCACTGAGTCAGCAAAAGACTCTGGAGTATCGGCAATTAATATTTCTTCTCCAGAATGAACCTCAATACCTTCACATCCCAATGATGTCGAAACAACCGGTTTCCCCATAGCAAAAGCTTCCAGTATTTTTATCCTGGTTCCTCCCCCATAGCGAAGTGGAACTACCATGACCGCACAGCCTGACAATACCTTCCTTATATCCTCCACGTAACCTTTTAGTATCACATTCCTGGATTTTAAAGAATTTCTTAAATTTTCCGGTAAGTCCTTTCCTACAACTACGAATTTTGCTTCGGGTATTTTTTCGATTAGCCGTGGCCAGATCTTCTCCATAAAATAAACCAGCGCATCCACATTGGGCCTGTAATCCAATTTCCCTAAAAATAAAAGGGTTGAAGGGTCTGCTTCAACTCCTGCTGGTGTGAAATAGGATAAGTTCACACCATTGGGAATTACCTCCATAATTTTCGGTTGGGCAAAAAGTTGAAAGGTTTTCAAATCTTTTTCTGAAACGGCAAGACAGATATCGAATTTCTTAGAATTTGTGACCTCATACTTTTTGAGCTTTCCGGCAGTTAAAGAGGCGTAATATTTTTTAAAGACGTTCTTTTCTATTTCTGAAAACCTTTCAAGATACTCTGATTCCACATTATGCATATCCAGTATCTTCAGACCTGAACAATCCCAAGGTAGATACTGAGACATATGAATATCTTCTACCTGAATAACATCATACTTTCTTGAGCTTATAATCTCCTTAGCTTTTTTCTCCATCTTTCTGGACCGGTAATTCCAGATGCTAAAGGGGATGCGGGTGAACATTCCCTTTACCAGGTCAAGAGGATTATAGGATGAGGACCTTTTAAGAGGATAAATTTCAGAACAATGCTTTGTAAGCTCAGAAAAGTTTGCTAGATTATCCTTCTCGGTATAAAAAGAAAGCAACGTAATTCGGTGTCTTTCAGATAGAAACCGGATGAAATTAAAGACCCTTATATTCCAGCCAGAATCAGGGGGGAAGGGGAATTGGCTGGTAATGAAAAGGATTTTCATAAAAAACCTTTAGCCAAGTTTATTTTTATCCTTAATTTTGACTGCCGGCACACCTCCCACTACCGTATAAGGTTCAACATCTTTGGTTACTACAGATCCAGCCGCCACCACTGCTTCCTCTCCAATCACCACGCCTGGCAGAATCAAGGAGCAAGCTCCTAAGAAAGCTTTTCTTTTTATATGCACCGGGGCAACGATTCCCCTAATGGCATCATGGGCTACGATAGTTACTCGAAAAGATATGCAGACACCATCCTCTATAGTTATCAATTCAGGGTATTCGTCATCTAATAGACAATCCCTTCCTATATAGATCTCAGATCTCCCTAATTTCACACCCATTAACCTGTAACAAGAATTCCTGAGCTGATAACTTAAAACCTGAGGAGTGATTAACGAAAGAAACTTACCGAAAAGACGAGAGGAAAATCTTAATCGCTTTTTTCTTTTATATTCCTTCATATCCATAGGTTTTAACATAAGTTATTTTCCTCCCTCTCTCATAGCTTTTATTATCTCGGTTAAGTTATTTTTTGAAAGAAATTGGTGAGTGGGTAAAGTCAACAGTATTCTCTCTACTGAATTACTATTCAAAAGGTCTGAAGAGCCAGGCACAAGATAACTCTCTATTCCCGATATTTTTTCCAGAGAAGTTGGATACATTTTGGAGACCCCTAAATTTTTTCTTCTCAAAGACTGAAAAGCTTTCTCCCTTTCAATGCTATCTTTAAATAATATCGGCAGACGCAGGTAGATTGAATAAGCATCTTTGGAAGTAGGCAGAAGCGATATTCTGTCAAAATCTTTCAAAGCGGAAATCAAATATTGAGCATTCTTTATCCTGATCTGATTGATCTCATCTAACCTTTTTAAAAGAAACGAGCCAAGCTTTGCCTGGTATTCAGAAAGTGAAAAAAGATCAAATTCTAATGAAAATTTTGATTCGCCCAACTCCAGAGCCGGGATTTTCTCCGGAATCCAGAAAAGATAAGGGTTAAGGAAGATTTTATAGAAAAGCGTTTTCAAGAAAAATTCTATACTGTTTCCTTTTTTAAGATGTATGATCTCTTCCTGGAGCAAAAAAGATATTTCCTTATTCTGACTCAGGATAACCCCTCCTTCAATCGTGGTGATATTCTTGCCCCGGCCCAGGCTAAAAAAACCTACATCCCCCAAAGTGCCTAAATAATTATTTCCAAATCTGGCTCCCATCCCTTGAGCTACATCCTCTATCACAAAAACAGACTTTTCCCTGCAAAGCTTGATTATCTCGGAAATATCGTGAGCTAATCCGAAATGATAAACCGGTAAAACTGCCAGGGTATTTTTATTAATAAGCTTTGAAAGTTTTTGCACATCAAGGTCTAATGTTTCCAGGGAGATGTCACATAGACAAATCTTTAACCCAGCTTTAGCTATGGCGGATGGAACAGAGAAACAAGTATAAGCCGGGATTATCACCTCATCTTTATCCCTCATTTTTTTCAGGACTTTTAAAATTAAAGTTAAAACCGCCCTCCCAGAAGAGACCAGGAAACATTCCTTTACCTTAAAATATTCACCAAGCTCTTTTCTGAATCTCTCACTGGATTGATCCTTAGATAAAAAGCTTGAGAAAATCTCATTGAATCTGATTTTTGTACCTGCAGGTGGAATCGATTTGAACATAAGCTCTCAGGGTAGGTTTCTGACGATTCTGGGTCCCAAAAAGTTAGCCCAGGCTAAAGGTAGCTTTTTCCAGAGCTTTATCCCCAAACTAAACTTCGGACTTTCTGGATTAAGTTCGGGCAGATCTTTTACTTTATTCAGATAATATTGCCAGAAAAGCTGGGTCGGCTCTTTAACCCATTGTTTTTTAAAGTTAAAAGTTCCTGAATTCCAGCTCGATCTTCCGAAATTGAATTTTTTGAACCCTTTTAAACAACCTCGTTTGATTATCTCCCAGTAAAGGATATTATTCGGGCAATAGCTTAAAAATGAGATTAAAGAAGAAGCAGAAGGAACGGTTAACATATCTTTGAAATATAAAATTAAAGCACCTCCAATTACTTTATTCTCCAATTTCACCAGGGCTATCTCACTTTTATCCGGGAAATAAGTTAAGATGTTTTTAAACAGCTCTTTGGTCCAGACCGGGGTTCCCAGATCCCGCATATTTAAAGAGAAGACGGAGTAAAATTGATCCAGGTTTTCTTCTCTGCCAAAAATAACTTCAAGGTTTGATTTCTGAGCCTTTCTAACCTGATTCCGTGCCTTAGAATCTATTTTTTTCCATACTTTCTCTGGATCAGGTTCAAGCTCTAATATAAAAGTAACCTTTGAGGTTTTGGTAATTAATCTTTTATCCTCAAAATTCACACTTCTGAGCTCTAAGAACTTACACTTTTTACGTTGAGCAATCTCAACAGCTTTATCGATGAGCTTCTTCTGGATCTCAATTGAATCAGCATGGACTCCTCCATAATCCAACCAGGGTAAGGAAACTGAAAACTTTCCAAAAAGTAGGCTGGAATAATATAATAAAGGCAAAATACCCACTATCCGGTCTTCATCCACTGCTATAAGATAAACAGGCTTCTGATTGAAACTTTTCTCCAGGATGGTTTTCCATTCGATTTGATGGGCAAAAGAAGTTGAACTATTTTTCTCTACGTAGTTTTTCCATTCGCCTTCAAATTTTTCAGCGTATTCAATAATCTCCATAACCTTCATCTTTCCTTCTACTTTTTTCTATGGTCAAGTAACTTCTGTTTTTTTAAAAGTCTTAACCAATACTACGATCCCTAAAAGAAGATAGAGATGGGGATAATATCCCACTGAGAGAAAGAAACTTCCAACTGCATAAGCTAAAAGAGCCCCTTTTAAACCAAAAGAGATGGATTTAAGATAATTTTCCTCTCTGGTGTTTTTTATTAAAAGGGTTGCTTGCCTGAAAATATAGAATATCAAGCCTAAATAAAATAATATCCCCAAAATCCCTGTCTCTGCAGCAATCTGGATATAGGTATTATGAGGAGCAAACCAGGGCCCGCTCTGCCCTCCAAATTTCACTCCATAAGCCACCTCATAAGCTCCTGTTCCTACACCCCATAAGGGTCGGTCAGTAAACATTTTGATCCCAACTTTCCAAGCATGAATCCTTCCCATGGATGATTCATCCTGCTGGTATGAGGTTATGGTCATCTGTCTTTCCCAGTATTCCCGGGGAGCGAAGAAAAAGATTGATATGAAGACAAGAACGATGGAGAAGATACCAACTAACTTCTGTTTACTTTTGAGGATGAAATAGAAAAAGACAATAAATAAAGTTATAAACCCTCCCCGGGAGGCAGTGGAGATAACCCCTAAGGTGAAAAGGAGTAAGAAAAGAAGGTAGAACAACTTTAAGATTTTCTTTTTCTCAGCTAAAAGTTGATAAAAGGTGAAAGGAAGAGCAACATTCAAAGCTAAGGCAAAATCATTTGCATCCCCCAGGAATCCTTCACCTCCACCCCCGATTCTGGTTGATACCGCAGTTGATCCCAGGAGTATAAAATCCTTAATGGCGTTAAAGGCTAAAAAGCTATTAACAATTAAGAAAACCCAGAGGAAACTCTTCAATTTTTTCTGGGAGTCAATTAAATGGATAAAAAGGATGGTGAACACCAAAATCTTTAGCATATCCACAAAGGTGTTAAAAGACCTGGTAGGCCAGAAGCTGAAAGGGATGGAAAAAGCCAGCATCAAAAAGAACAGATATAGAAGGATAAGACCTTTTTCCTGCAAGTAGAGTTTAGATTTGGTAATTGCTGAGCGGATAGCCCAGACTACAATCAGGGCAATTGCCAATAGTCTGGTTAAATGCAGATTCCCTAAGGCAGGGACAGTCTCCTCAAAACGCAAATAGCTCAAGATTAAATAGACCAAAACCCCTAAATAAGGGTAGAACAAAAAGGTCAGACCTATAATCACCACTATAGCTAAGGCTGGCACGATCTCCGGTCTGGGAGAGATTAGAAGCAAATAGCCAGCGATAATAGATATAAGGATCAGCAGAAAATACCAGAGCTTTTCAGAGGTAATCCAGGAAAAGGTTTCACCCCTTTTAGAGAAGACTTTACCTTTAGACTGTTCCATATTTATAAGATAGTAATTTTTTAAACAGATAAAATAGATTTTTTAGGTATTATCCTATTTTAATTAAATCGATAATTTAGGGTAAAAATTTTTGTACAAGAAGAAATATGGAGGGTATGGTCCGAGACGAAGCTGCATCCATAGGATGCCTTCCATAGATAATAAAGCTATTTTATGATGGCTAACTTTCCACTTGTGCTCCCGGAGGGAAAATCGACCCGGTAATAGTAAGCTCCGGAGGCTAAGGACCCTCCCCGCTGATTTTTAACATCCCAGACCACATCCGTAGAAGTGTTACCAGAAAGCTCCCGAATTAATTCACCTGATAAAGTAGTGATAATTATCTTCGAATTTAAAGGGATATTTCGAAAAGTAATAAAACTATCACCCTGAGAAGGTTTAAAAGGATTTGGAAAAACATGAATTGAACCGGTGAAAAAAGAGGCTGGATCACTTATTGCAACTAATAAGTCTAAATCGTATACATTGACTCTCCAGAAATATCTCTTCCCCTCTTTTAAATCCCAGTTAGTTGTCCAGAAGATTACAAGGTCTTCCGGAATGTTTACATAGGGGGAGATAATTGTCCTGCCAGTGCTAAAGGATGCCTCTTCACTGATCTCAAATTTTGTTCTGATCCTTTCCCGGTCAAAACCGTTATGGATGAACTGAGCATTCAAAGTCGGACGAAGAGAAGTAACTAAATCATCTCCCACCGGTGAAAAAAGGTAAAGAGCATAGAGTGAATCTCCAATTCCAGTGGAAAGCTGGAAATGATACACCGTAGAGGTCTGGCTAGTATCGGTGGGGTAGGTATTGGTATAAGCCCGACTTCTCCAGTAATAGACCCCAGAAGAGAGCTGGGTTGGAACAGTCCATTTGGTGGTACTGTCCTGGCCCGTTTCTAATTCAAACGGAGTGGACTCCTTTTTAAGTTGAGAGTCAAACTGGGTATTAGAATCCAGCTCGAAGTAGTAAAGCAAAGGCCTGCCTTCAGGATCCCGAGTGTTCTGGATGATAAGAGTTGGCTGGGTAGTATCCACAGTTGCACCGTTCTGCGGGGATAAAGGTTGTGGAGGATCAATTTGAGATGGAACCTCTCCACCAGTTGTCTTTATACCTATAAAACTCTCTGCATTCATTAATGAAATAGTATTAACTGAATCACCAGTTGAATTACCGTTAATGGTTAGCTTATAATAATATCCACCAAGAGGAATCCCTGAAGTAACATCAGTATAATTAGAACCGTTTTCAGGTCTGGGTTTCCAAACAATGATACCATTACTAAATGGTCGCTTCCAGATAGTTGCTCCACTAACTGTAGTAGCTTTGGCAGTATCAGAAGGCACTCCTATATTCCTACCCATAATCCCAAACCACCATTTAGTAGTATCACCTAAAGCTATACCATAAGCAG
Source organism: uncultured candidate division Zixibacteria bacterium (assembly GCA_963713865.1). Classification (GTDB taxonomy): domain Bacteria; phylum Zixibacteria; class MSB-5A5; order MSB-5A5; family RBG-16-43-9; genus CAZMZF01. Next base: position 926,291 of record OY970208.1, read on the forward strand.
GTTCGGTATCATATAGGAAATAAATGGAATCACCATACATCAATAAATACTGACTATAAGAATTCATCCTATGTCTATTAGCATCACCATTAGTAGTCCCACCTACAGCGTGCATAAAGTGAAGGTTATAGCTATAAGGAGATTTTTCATATTTTCTTATACTCCCATATTTCGTTGCCCAATTATCAACATAATCATTACCATCCAGCCAAAATTCGTGCCACAAGCCATCAACTGAGCCACCATAGAGAATAGTATCCCAGCCAGCATGAACTTCATAGTTGTTAACAATTAAAAAACCATCAGTGCCCAGAACTGTCTTTTATCTGTTTTAAATAAGTTCTCTGTGCTGGTCGCCAGATATCATCGTCATCTAGACCTTCCTGACAAGCACCACCCATAACTATATCATCCCACCAGCCAGAGCCAGAACTCCAGGTGCAACAGCTTTTTAGAACATCATCCGGGTATATGTCGGCTGGCTGTCTCGGTCGTGATTTAACTCTGGAGTGAAATAATCTACCCGCAAACTCTCTCATTTTCCAATGACGACAATTTATCAGGTAATAATCCCAGCTTACCGATGTTCTAATCCTTGCACAGGTATCCCGCATAGCAACCGCATTATGATTTGTAGCAGAAGGATTATCTACTATAAACCAGAGATAGGTATGAGAAGAAGGCTGGGTATGTAAATAAAGTCTTGTAGTAGTCGAACTGTCAACAGTTGTGCTAAAAGTATCAGCATTAGCATTCCAGCCCATTTTGACATAAGCATTCTGCCATTTATTAGCAGACCAGGAAATTCTCGATTGACCACCACCTGCATCCTGAATATAGTAGGGTGCAGAAGTCCTCTGAACGGTAAAATTTGTAGTGGCATTGTTATAGTCATAATCAGCATCCCAATCTCTCTGCCAGTTACCATTAACATCGTTGGCTTTATCCCAGCCAGGCACTAATCGGTAACCATCATTTTGGTCGGGGTCGTTTTTGGGATGATAATAAGTGTTCTGAATAAAATGAGCCATTCCTGAATCTCTATGAACCGAGCCTGAATCAAAATAAGCATATAACCACGCTAAATCACTGCCAGTAAAAATATGGGCTAATTCATAATCACCAATTACCTGGTTTCTGGTAGAATGATTATAATACCAGTCCTTACCAGTTGTCTGCCAGTCTATATGTTCATCCCAAAAAGTAAACCAGAACACCTGTTGTTTCCGACCAATCTGGTGTCGAATGGCCATATAGATTGTAAGCACTCTTGTCTGTCCCCCCCAAAGCGATGACAGTGCTAAAAATGATAAGTCCTAAACCCAAAAATGTTATAGTCAACATTCGCTTCTTTTCAAACGAGCCTATACGCATAATTTATTACCTCCTGTGTAAAAATAAGGAATCGTTATTCAATATTACGCAAAAATAATGCCAGTTGTCAAGTAGTTGATTTTTAGCATCTTATAAAAGTTTAATCCTAAATGTTTGTTCAATTTTTATACAAAAAAATCTAATTCGACTCAAATCCTCCTCTAACCGTTGGAAATATCATCACTTGACCCGATCATTTGAAAATTGAGCTTTTTATCAAATTTCATCAAACAATTTACTCTGGATAAATAGGAATAGCAACTCGTTCCTATAAAAATTGAAAAAAAGAATATCTTGAAGTTTGACTTAACGAGATTGAGATAGATAATTTCGCTATAAAATATTTTCAGCATAGAACCCTAATTTATCTTTGAGTTATACATTTCTCAAAAACAGAACTGAGCTTATGGGTTAGTCTTTTTCTTTCAAATTCCTGGATGAAGAGCTTATCCTGTTCCACTTTTAACTCACCTTTCAGGAACAATTCATAAGACTCTTTTAGCTTATTTTTAATCCCCTGGTGGTCCTGGGGGTTAAATACCCAGCCGGATTTTGCTTGCTGGATTATCTTCTCCACCTCCCCCTGGGGTGGGGCTAGGGATAAAATCGGTTTTCCGCTGGCCAGATATTCAAAGAGCTTTCCGGTCACTACCCCCTTCCAGAAATTTCCATTTGATCCTATGAGATGAAGAAGGAGGTGGCTTTTCAGCAAAAAATTTATGGATGAGTTGTGCTCCCTATATCCCCAGGATTTGATAACTCCTCCAAGTTGATTCTGAATAATCCAGTCTTTGTATTCTTCCTCTAAGTAACCGACTAAGTCAACCTGAATTTTTTCTCTTAAACCCGGGTTCTCAGCAAAAAATTCTCTTAATATCTCAAACAGGGGAAAGGCGGTATTTGGGTAGAAATAACCGCAATGACATATATGAAACTTGCCATCCAGCCATTTATCCTCCTTTTCTCGAGCCCTATCTAAATCTTCGATATCATATCCATTATAGATGACCTCAATCCTCTTAGCCTGAGGATAATTTTCTTGATGGGTCTTTTTTTGAAATTCGTTTATGGCTATGATGAAGGAGGTATTTGAAAATGCTTTATCCGCTAACGATCTTTCCAATCTCAAGCGCAAGCTGGAATAAACTTTTCTCATTTTTTCGTACTCCAGCCAATCGTCCCGAATATCCGCCACCCAGGGTTTTTGGGTAAGCTTACTTAAAGCCCAACCCACTAAATGCGAGGAATGAGGGGGCGAGGTTACATAGATCAAATCAATCTTCTGTGAGTTAATCAGAGAAAAGCCCCTTAGCACTGCAAAAGGGACCCAGCCGACTTTTTCGTCTGGAATCCTCAGACCGGAGGTTAGAAATATATATATTCTTTTCAGGAAGTTTCTGAGTTTAGAACCTTGAGAGCTTACCTTTTCAGTTGAATGAGACTTATCCTGATTTCCCCCTTTTTTTAACCTTAAAACATGCTTAATCAGGTATAGAAATTTCCTCTCCCATCGAGTGAACTCAAAAGCTGGAGCCCGATAAACCGGTATGTCAGAAGGAAGCTCTTTTAAAAGGGAATAATCCCAGACCGGGGAGTCAGGATTGGAAACCGAAAGGATTATTGGTTCCCATCCAAAAAGAGGTAAGTATTTAGCGAACTTTAAGGTCCGATAAACACCCCCTCCTCCTAAGGGAGGGAAATGGTAGGCTATGATCAAAACCTTTTTTCTCATCTTTTTTTAAGCTTGAGTTTCTCTAAAAGCTCCGGGATGAAATCTTTAGCCCTTTTCATCTCACCTGAAGTAAAGAAGCCTGATACCCATAGAAGTAAAGGAAAAATGAAAAGCAAAAGGAATTTGTATAGCAATTCCCTTTTCCAGGAACTGACCTGGACCTGATTAATGATAAAAAGTGATAAAATTGTAACTGAGATTATCTTTAAAATCCTTATCCACTCATAAGGTATAGGATAGACTCGGACATTGATTATATAAGCTAAAAGGTCCATCAGAAGATAAGAGAAAAAGGTGGCATAAGCCGCACCCAACATACCGTAAGGCGGTATCAAAAGGAAGTTGAGTAAAAGGTTGAAGATGGCGGCGATACCTATGATCAATGGATTATATTTGGTTTTACTCTGGATAAATATCCCTACGTTCAAAAGGCTGAAAAACCCATACAACAGGACCGAGAATACTAAAAGAGGTATAACCTTATATGTACCCCAATACTGGGGGTCTGCCATAATTTTGATGGCTGGATTAGATAGGGCGATTATCCCCAAACTAAAGAAACTACCGATTAAAAGGAAATAGGTGGTCAAGCGGGAAAAGGTTAAAGGAGCATCCTTCTCCTTGGCTAAAGGGAAATAGATTGAAGGCCAGGTAGTTAAAAAAGGCTGGATTATCAAGAATTCCAAGATGCCGGAGAATCTACTCCCTAAAGAATACAGACCAAGCTCAGTAGTAGTGGAAAACCTTTCTAAAAAATACCGGTCAGCCACTGAAAGAACCCAGATGGAAAGCCCACCCGGGATTAAAGGGAGACCATAATTTAACATATTTTTCAATTTGTAAATAGAGATTTTCAAGGAGAGGTTTTTATAGATTAAGAAGAAAGTTAGAATTGAGATCAAAATGGAAGTATATAGATTGCCATAGACGACGCCAGAGAGTCCCATTTTAAGTTTTAAGATGAAGTAGATATTGAAAGAGACATTTAATAAAAACCTCAAGATAGATACTAAGCTGAATTTTACTGACTGAAGCTTAGCCCGAAAAAGCTGAAAGGTGATGGTGGAGAGGGTATTAAAGAACCCAGTATAAATGGTTAACCGCACTAGGAGGGTATAGTCTTTAGATTGAAAAAGTAGATTATTTATCTGTTCTGGCGAAAAGGGAGATGGCTCCTAAGAAAATAAAAGTGGACAGAAGAAGATAAAGATAAGAGGTGCTGATCACCTCCTTTTTCTCCTCCTCACTATCTTTATAATCAAAAGAGTAAGCCCGGAAGAAGGAGGTCTGCATACCCTGTTGCACCAATATTATGATTATGGTTAAACTTACAGATAGAAGTTCTAAGATCCCGTAATCTGCCGGACTTAAATAGCGGGTATATATAGGCAGAAGGAAAAATCCAACTGCTTTAGCTAAGAGGTCTGCAGTGCTGTAAATAGCAGTATGTTTGGCTATGGTCTTTAAGGTCCTATACATATTAGCAATTTCGGTAAATTGAAAGGCATTTTAGAGCTATCTTTTGAATATCATGATAGTTTTCTACGTAAATCCTGCCTTTTCCCCCTAACTCTTTCCTTAACTTCTCATCCTCAATCAGTTTTTTAAGATTTTCCTTCAAATTATCCGTACAGGTGTTCATCACTGGAAGCTCCTTCGGATATAATGAGGAAACCTCTTCCTTAATAAACACACAGACTGGCTTTTTCAAAGCCATCCCCTCAACTGCAAAGTTACCATAAGCTCCTATGATGATCTGATCCATAAAGATATCCCCTTTTTGATAATAAGATTTTAAACTCTCATAAGATTTCCCCTCAATTAAAGAAAGCTCCACCGGGTAACCTTCTCTTTTCAATTCCTCTATAGTTGAGATGATTAAGTCAGTACCTTTCTTTTTTCGATGGCTTGGAGCATGGATTATGATGACGGCTCTCTCCTTTTTCTCAATTGATAGAGGTTTCCAGTAGTCCAGATCGATTGGCTGGGGTATCCAGATCCCATCCGGAACATACTCAAGCAGGTCCGGAGTAGAGACCAGATGAGCATCTGCAAATTTTATGCGGGGATGCATCTTTTTAACTCTAATCTCGCTTCCATGAAAATGAAAGATAACCTTTTTACCTAACTTTTTTAATAGAGGGATATCCTTGAATTCCGCGGCGAAAATAGATTCTGAATGAAAATGGAAGATGTCATAGTCCTGCAGGCATTTTAATAGGAAAAAAAGTTTTTTGGTTCGAGACCAACCACCTTTTTCATCCCTCAAAACGAAATCTACAGGGAAACGTAAGTAAGAGGAACGGAAAACTGCAAAGTCACTTCTGTGCCCTAATTTCCTCTGAGCCCGCGATATCTTAGATCCCTGTCCCCCATAATCATGGGGACCGTGTAGAATTCTCATCTTTTTACCCTGGATATTCCTGGCAAAACCAAGCTGACAAGTTTTCTAATTTTGTCAATCAGTTACCAATTTGAAGTTCTCTTCATTTCTGCCTTTCGATTTCTTAAAACGTTCGATGGCTTTTGCATTAGGAAACGAAATCCAGCAATAAATCTTGGTGCACGAGTGCTTTTTTCTAGGTATAAGGTAAAGCCGACTTTCTTTTGAATCAAGTCCTTTTTTAGTTGAATTAGAGGTCGGTTATAGATTGAAATTGCCACACACATACAATATATATAAAAGACTTTCTTTTCAACTTTCCAAGACTAACATAATAAAAGCTCCCTGACGATCAGGGATTTCCATGCGGACATTGGCAAAGTCGTCCTTCTCAAGAAAAAAGGATCAAAATTGGATAAGTTCACCCTCCTCCAGCCAGCACAGGCACATTCATATTTTAAATTGATTAAAATAGGTCTAACCCGAAGGTGTGTTTCAAAATGGGCCTCGACGGGATAAGCAAAACTAACCACCTTGACTTTAATGTTATCTTCAATAATCTCTTTGGATTTAGCTAATTCCTCCTTAACCCTTTCCAGGGAGGCAAATTTAAGGTTCAGATGAGAACAGGTATGAGACCCGAAACTGATACCTTGCCGGGACATCTCCACTATTTGATCCCAGCTTAAGTTTCTTGGTTTTGCTAATTTCACATGCTGATCTGTCAGCAGGAGTTCTTTAAGTTTTTCGATCTTTTCCTGTCTTAATCCCTCCTCGATGCTCTTTAAATAGAACTCCAGAGATTCCAGAAATTGTTCTCTACGTTTAAAATCTTTCTCTGTTTCATTGAACTGTTTTGCCAGTTTCTCTCCAATAACAGGAATCAAAACGGATGCGGATTCACCTGACGGAACAGCATAAGCTATGACCTGATGCAACTCATCCCACCAAAATATTCTCTGGTTGTTGATAAAATCGGTGGGCAAAAACACGGTAGCTGGGAAATTATATTTTTTTAGCAGGGGAAAGGCTATGGTGTAAAAGGATTCATAACTATCATCGAAGGTAATCGCTATAAACTTATCCTTCAACTCTTTTCCCCTTTTCAAAAACTTTATGCCCTCTTCCAGCGATACAACCTGGTAGGACTTCTTCAAAATCTCCAGTTGGAGTTCGAGTTGCTGGGCAGTGATCTCGGGCCTGAGGTTAACAGGATGACTGGCTCCATCCGAGATGTTGTGATAGGCCAGAATTATCAATTTCCCTTCCTCCGGATTGTTCAATTTCTCCCAGAACCTAACAAGGTGGTAATATCCAGAGTAGTATAGAATACTTTTAGCTAAATTTTTAATTTTCTCCATAGCTTAGCAACAGCCAAACGAAATCAGAGGTACGGTTAATAATGGTCGAAAAAAAGGTGTTTTTTGATCAAGCTTCTAAGTCCCTTTCTACCTCGCTATTGTTTCTGAAAATCCCTCTCAGGCTTCGCAGGAAGGGTAAGGCTTTGTTCTTTGCAAACATAACTACCCTTCCTTTAATATTTTGGTTCCCGAGCGTGACAGTCACATGTTTGCGGATTTTCCGACACCATTCCATCTTATAGGGGTCATCGTCACCCCCCATGTCGTATTCGCAAGTTTCAGGTTTACTAAACAGATCTTTAACTATCGCGATTCTCAAACTGTTGCCCGGTGAATAATAATTGTATTCCTCATTATAATCACATCTCAGCAGTAAATACTTATTGTTGTCCCTTAATAGATACTCGAAACCGATGAGCTCCTTATTGATCCTGATAGTGTATAGTGTGATCCAGTCATGTACCAAGCCGATCGGGGTAAAATTGACATAGAGTTGGCCCTGCGCAGAATCAAAAGTAAGATGATCGCCGAAATCCGCCTTCCAGCTTTTACGGGAAATATCAAACATATCCTGAAGAAACATCTTGAACGCCTCAGGTGTAGCGATTCGGTTGATTTCGTACGAGTCCGCCTTCTCAAGGCGTCTCAAGCACATACGGTTGAGGTATTTCCGGCGTTCTGGCGATAGCTGGTTCCAATAATCCTCCCAGCTACCTTCAGTCGTCAAAAACGGAGAATTGAATCCTCTGGTAATTTGACAGTTGTACTTGTTCAGGTGGTGGTTCACCAGTCCAAGAAAGTTGCGGGTAGTCTCGATATCTGTATATAAGTTCTCCGCCACAAAAACATCCCAGCAGTCAAGTTGTAAAATATGCGTCACCAGCTCCGCCACAAGAGCCGGATCAGCGGTTATGAAGTTTACTGTCAGACCGAGATCAGAAGCCAGAAAACCGATTCCATTAGTCTTAATTTTTCTAAAGAGAAAAGATTTTCTGAATATCGGTGCAACAGCAGTCAGTAGGCCGTCAACCCAGATAGCGATAATCGACAATGAGCTTTCCAGGCGATAAGCCTTTATAAACTCCGCAAACCACTGGTGTTTCATGAAAATATGAGAAACTTCGGAGTTGATAACCAGTTCATTCCAGGCCTGCTCAAGCTCCAAAAACTTATCAAATGCTGTAATAACTTTGTATGTAACCAAAGGACTCCCTTTACTAAGTAATTTAACCCATCTTGATTATCCTAATGTCTATATTCAATATCTACCTTTAGTGACTAATACCTTTAGATTCCTCAAAAGTTACTTCATCTTATTTACATAAGACAGTCAGGCTCTTCCGATAAGACGCGACTTCCTGCCTTTGAATTACCAGTTTGGTTACTCAAAAACGTTACCACACTGCTGAAGCGCGGGTTCCTGAAAACAGTCCCCCCCACCAAGAACCACTCGTCCAACTCGATAAGGGGTAGCCCGGAGAAGATCCATAGTCATTGAGATACCACCTTTGCGCTGTTCTCCTGCCATTACCCTCCAAAACCCGGTTTCCTTCTTTAGCTTCCATTCATAACTTTGATTGGTCTTTTCTTTCGAATGCTTACTATAGAATCCTTTCTCATACTAAAATCCTGTATCATATGGTCACGAGTAGTTCTACTAAATACTTGGGAGAATTTCATATATCTCTATCCCCTTCCAACAGAAACCAATTACTTTTATTCAAAATAAGCTCGGCGTATGGAGAATTTTTATCAAGATAAACCATGATCCTCGACTCCTCCTCGCGACAAAAAAACCCAAAGCTTCTTAACTTTTTAACCAAAGTGGGACAACCAAAAAGAAAGATGGATATAGATTCAACCTCTTGACCTCTTGAGTAAAGAATAAACTCTGTTAATAAGGTCTCAAAGGTTGGATCGAAATTAAGAAATAACATGTCGATGATAAAACAGACCTGATCCTGAAGATAGTAAACTATATATCCCCAGATCTCCTGGTTATCTTTCTGGGTTAGCGAAAAAATATGATAGTGTCTGTGTGGAGATTTTCCATATCTCCAGTTTAGATATTCTTTAGATCTTTCGCTAATTATGTTAAACTGCTTTGAGGCTTTTTCCCATAAATGATCAAACCTTTGATCAAAAGAGTTTAAACTCTGGATAGCGTAGTCTTTCCCTCTTCGGTATCTTGCTTCTTTGGAGAGAATCTTCATTATAAAATCTAAAGGTTTTGACACCAGCCAATGGAGGGCTGAAGCCTTGAAGTATCTTCTGGTCTTCAGCAATTTCGCCCATCTATCGATTTTGCCCAATAGAAGGTATCCCACTCTAAGCTGGACCAGTTCTGCCTTTCGATTCGAGATGCCAAAAATGAATTCGAAGTTATTTTGATTCAGGCTGGCAGTAACTGCCCTCTGTAATTTTATAGCGACATTGGAGCCTCTGTGCTCCCGGTTAACTGTAAAATCCCCGGCTATTCCCACCCATACCTCCCTACCCATTATCCTCATCTTCCGAGGGAATAAGCTCACCGTGCCAACGGATGTTCCTTTTTCGGTCTCAAGTGCAATCCAGCTTAAAACCTTTCCATCTGGATTTTGTTGATAAATCCAGTCATATCTTTCCTGGGGCAGATGTGGAAAATTATTTTTCCAAAGCAAAAGAATATCATTCTTATCTCTTTCTAAATCTACACTTACTACTGAATAATTCATAGAAAAACACCAGTTCACAGGTTAGATTGAGGTAAGTCCCAACTTACTTCTCACCTGTTCAACTGTATTAAGGTCTTCAGGAAGATTTATCCTTTTTAAAGCTTCCTGGCGGTCCAGATAACCCTCTCGAACTAATTTTGCCAACTCAAAGGCATAGGGATGAAAGCCGAACCTTTGTTTATGCACTAAGTTGGCAAATGAATTCAAAAGGCAGTTGGTTGAATTCGAATCTGTGTCAACCGGCATATTCCAACCTAACTCTTCGATCTTTTTGAAAATCTTCTTCTCGTCATATTCCAGAAAGGCTAAAGGGCTGATATTATAAGGAAAAACCTCTTTCTTTTGGAAATCGTTCTCCTCTAAGAAATATGGATTAATCTTTTCACCTGCGATCTCGACCAGTGGTCCTTTTATAACTTCCTGCATCTGTTTTAGCATAGAGGGGTTATTCTTAAAAATCGAAGCAGAGATTGGAGCCTGACCTGGCGACCAGCCATAGGTTATAAAGGGTATTTTCTTTTCCAGGGCCAATCTTAGTGTAGTGAACTTGACTATCCCCATACAAGATGTGCAGATGGTGCTTGCCCGATCTAAGGTTTTACGGGAGAAGATATCCTCCCTTGTCCCGGTTAAAAAGATTTTTTTTAAGAGTGCGAAGTTCGGTTTAAAAAATATATGGTCAACTCCTAAATTTTCCACCACTTCACGGATATTCCTTAGAGCCTGTTCTGAAAGGAAACCGTTATCAAAGGTTAAGGCTAAGACTTTTAAGTCATATTTTTCTTTTAAAATATATAAAGTATAAGTACTGTCTTTTCCACCGGAATAAGCCATCAGGGTATCGTAAGAAGAGGAACCTTTATATTTACTCAGAAGCTCATCGAATCGCTGTCTGTATTTCTCCTTCTCCTTTTCCAGATGCTCTTTCCCCTTAAATTCCTGACAGAAATTACAAACCCCATCTGAATTAAAACTGATACCCGGAAAGGTTTCCGGTAACACGCAATTGCTGCAGATTTTCATAACCTTTTCCTCGATTACTCAGGCAGTTGCTTAATTTGTTAAGTATCTTTTTGCTCGATAAATCGAGCAACTACAGATTCTCAGCCAAGCAGATTTGGAGCAGTCTGGTCAAGATGAGCAGAAGCTTTCCTTTTCTGGTCAAAATCCCTGTAAGCTCTTTTTACCTGTTCCTCTGAAAGGTTTAAAGCCTGGCTTACCTTATCCAGGAGGATTTTGTTCTCCTGGGCATACAAGAGCAGGTCTAAAAGGTCATACGGGATGCAGAAATAAAATTCCTGATCACTTACCACTGCAGAGAAAGTATCCGGGCTGGGTTCTCTCCTGATTATTTCCTCAGGGATATCCAAAAATTCAGCCAGTTGATAAACCTGAGTCTTATAAAGATGAGCTATCGGCTCTAAATCTACCCCTCCATCCCCGAATTTCACATAAAATCCTTGAGCATATTCGCTATAGTTAGTCGTGCCGATAACTAAATAGTTATTTTTCTCTGCATAGTAGTAGAGCTGAGTCATCCTCGTCCGCTGTTTCATATCCGTAGCTGCAATAATTCCTAAAAGCTGGTCTTTGGATAGCCGGAATCTTTTTTCATCCCCTTTGGGATCTATTATTTTCAAGCTGAAATAGTTAAGCCGGTCCCTTTCCAAGAGGTCCTGAGGAAGCCCGATCTTGATCTTATAGTTGCTGTCATATTCCGGGAAAATCTTTTTTATTATCTCGTCCCTTCTTCCATAAGCTCCCAGATTCTCTAAGGCTGAAGATATATCAACTTTTTCACTTTTTATGCCAAGTTTTTTGACTAAAATCTCTCCGTAGGTAAGGCTTATCGGGTTCGACTCTTTCTCCGGCAAAAAGACTCCAAAGACCTTGTCCTTACCTAAAGCTCTAACTGTTAAAGCCGCTGTCAAAGCTGAGTCAATCCCGCCACTTATCCCGACCACCCCCCCCTCTCTTCTGAAATGTAAAAAGACCTGCTCTTTTATAAATTCGCAAATCCTGTTGCATTCCTTTTCAGGGTCTATGTCCAGTATATTTTTATGAAACTCCATTTCCCTCCTTTATTTCAAACCAATTTTTCTGATTTTCCCTGATTCAGTCTTAGGCAAGGTCTCAACTATTTCCACATATTTGGGAACCATAAAGTCCTCTAAATTCTTTGAACAATACCTCAAAATATCTTTTTCTGAAAGGTTCACCCCTTCTTTTAAGACCACAAATGCCTTAATGGCCTGCCCTAAGATCTCATCTGGTACTCCTACCACTTTAGTCTCTAATACACCTCCTAGGTTATATAAAACGTTCTCTATCTCTTTAGGGCTAACCTTCTCACCCCGGCATTTGATTATATCATCCTTTCTCCCTACAAAATACAAGAAACCTTCCTCATCCATCTTAAATAAATCTCCGGTATATAAAATCCTTTCCCAGGGCAATGAACCTATCTTTAAAACCCTAGCAGTCTCCTCCGGGAGTTCCCAGTAACCAAGCATTACATTAGAGCCCCTTACTATCAATTCTCCTACTTCTCCCGGACCAATTCTTTCTCCATCCTCATTCACTATGTAAACTTCTTCATTTGGCATTCCTTTGCCTATGGAGGTAGGTCTTCTATCAAGCTCCTCTGGAGGAAGGTAAGATACCCTTTTGCATTCGGTTAAACCATACATTGAATAAAGTCTGGCATTAGGGAAAGTCTCCCGTATTTTTTTTATGAAAGAGACCGGTAAAGCTGCAGCAGTGTTGGTGATATATTTTAAGGAATCGAAATTCTGCTTTTTCAAATCCTCTAATTGCAGAAGTATGGCGAAGATAGTTGGAACACCTGGGAATCCGGTTACCTTCTCCTTTAACATAAGATCGATTATCACATAAGGGTATAAAAAGCTTTTCTCTAAGATTACCCTTCCTCCGATTTTGAACCCCATCAGAACCTGATAGAGCCCGTAATCGAAAGATAAGGGCAAAACGTCAAGGATTATATCATCGCTGGTATTTTCTAAATACTGGGTGATAGAGTTTGCTGCAGAGACCATATTCAGATGGGAAAGCATCACCCCTTTGGGGTTCCCGGTTGTGCCTGAGGTGTAGATGATACTGGCTAAATCTATGTCGATATTTCTATTTACAGGAGGATTATCCGGATAGGAGCTTACGAGTTCTTTAAAATTAAAGACTTTTTTATCATCAAAAACCCTTTCTTCAGTTTTAAGCTCCCCAGCCAGAGCTACAAATTTAACCCAGGGAGTTTTTTGTAAAACTTCTTTGATCAGCTCCCATTTATCAGAGCTGGTGATCAGGGCTTTAACCCGACAGTTGTTCAAGATATAAATTAGTTTATCCTTTTTAGTGGTGGAGTTTATAACCACAAAAACTACATCGGCTTTCAAGACCCCGAAGATGGATATAACTGATTCAACTGAGTTCTCTGAGAAAATTGCGATCCGCTCACCTCTTTCCAATCCCATATCTTTTAATCCCTGAGCTAATCTATTAGCGGATTTATCAATTTCCTGATAAGTCAACCTTCCTTTTTGAAAGACCAAGGCAACTTTATCTGGAAATTTTTCTGCACTATTTTCTAAGAAATGGTTTAAGAGCATAAGGATAGTCTTTTTAAAATCTTAACTTATAGACCCGTTTTTTCTTTTTATATAGGCCACTAAGTTCTTAAGGGAATCCAAGTTCTCCGGGATAAGCTCCTCATCTTCCACCTTAATCTTATAGGTTTCCTCGATAAAATTGACCAGCTCTAAGACCCCGGTTGAATCTATTATCCCTCCCTTAAGAAAGGACTCATCCTCTTTTATGACTTTCTTTTTATCCCCTAAAAGGAAATTGTCCTGAATGAAACTTTTTACCTTCTCTTCTATTAACATTTGTTCTCCTTAGGTTTGACCAGTCAATATAAAAACCATTAATCTTTATCGGAACATTTCTCACTGATTTAACTTATACGTCAGGAGATTAAATTTGTCAAGATTTTTAAATAGGTTTTTAAAAAAGGAACTGGAGTGTAAAGCCTTAGCTTCACAGTATATCACATAGATACTCTTTCAATAATTGCAGTACATCAAAATACCACCGGAGATTTTCGTAACCTCAGCACAATATGCCAGATTGCAGTTTTCCATTACATCCTTCTCTGTAAAAGTATAAGGATTGAAATGAAATTCTTCAAAGAATATCGCGGGACAACCTGTCTTGCAAAAATAATAGGCATCTGTGTAATTTATATGGTCATTTGTGTCCACGGGAGTGATTTTAGTATATTTTTCGCAAATGCTGTGAGCTAAACCAGTTACCCATTCAGAACCGGGGTAATTTTGGAAATCGAGCTTCCACATCTCTGAAGGAGGAGAATAGCTGATTTGATTATTATCGATCATCAGCTTTATCGTTTGATTAGATTTAGAAATTTGATTAACGTAATGTTCGCTTCCACTTTTCCCCTCTACAAAAAGGGTCATAAATTCCTCAGCTCCGAAAGCTACGAATTTAATTGAGGATTTTGGCTTAAAATCTTTTTTCTTCATAACCCTAGCTATCTCCAGACAGGCGGCAACCCCTGAGGCATTATTATTGGCACCAGGAGAGAACTTGAACGGATCTGTCTCTGGACCCATTATAAAACAATCATAGTGAGCTCCAAGTATATAAATATCATCAGGATTTTTAATCCCTTTTAAAGTCGCGATCACATTATACTGCCAGGTGGCGTGAAGATTTTTTGATCCTGGAGGGAACTCAATTGTATTTTGAAAAGAGTCAATCACCACATCTGTATATCCTAAGGATTCAAATCTGTCCTTGATCCAAACCGCTATATCCCTGCGATTATCCGCCAGCATGAACCTGGTCTTAAAATTTACCAATCCCTGGATGAGATATTTAATGCTATCTGGATTAATCTCCTTAAGATAATCTGCGATCAGGCTGTCAATGCCGGGCTCATCCGCAAAGCGCCTGTCAATATCATCAGCACGGGGAGATACCTTTTTCTCTGAATGAACAAGTATTGCCAAGACTGTTATTAAGCTTAAAAATAAAATTGTGAATTTTCCTTTCATAGTATCGTTCTCCTCTTTCTTCAAGGGATGTTATAATCACGGCTTTTGTAGTTGCTCGATTCATCGAGTCTGTAGCGGCCGGTCCTACGGATCCGTTTCTCGGAGTTTATCCCGGACGTTTCCTTTTTCGTCAGGCATAAAACCTGACGCTACGAATTGGAATCTTGGTCTATCTATTCTCCTTCCGCCGGAGTAAATTCGATCACCTTACTCCCAAATTGCGTGTAAATCGAAAAATTATAATTGTAGTGCTCTGGTTCGATAAGGTCTTCTTCTACGTAGGGGTAGAAGGGGGTTGTATGTTTAGTTTTAGGAAGAGGAAAATATACGTACCCATTAACACTTTCACCTGGAAAAATTGTATTGCGTCGTAAGATTCCAGTATTTATGCTATTCATAAACATATCGTATAGAATAGTTGTATTTACCATTGAAGTCATTGTTCTTGACTCAATAGCATCTACTTTAGTATCTCTATCATTTACGACCCATTTATCTCCTTTTGGGCTTGTTATTGTAGTTGGCTGCGCAGACATTGCTTTCAACGTTCCACCTATTGCCTGTGCTATCAAGCTTACTGTTTTTTCATTTTTTATGTGTGCTAAGATTTTTGTTGGTGATTCAGGAGTTATGTCATCAAAGGATTTCCTATCTCCCTTAATGCTAAGAATGCTAAGTTTTACTGCTTTTAAAGGTTCTAAGAGGTACGGTGTATTGGAATTGTTTTTATAAAGCAACCATAACCTCATATAATCTGTGTCGCCTACATCAGTTGGTTCCAACAAAACTATGATGAATGAACTATCTGTGTTCACTACCCCAATAGGAAGACCATTTCTATAAAAAGACATTACCTCAGAATTCTGAGTGGGCAAATAAATTACTGGTGGTTTTGTACTGGCACAACTAGAAATTATCAAAGTTGTTAGAACTAAGATCAATAAATCTATTCGTCTCATATCCTATCTCCTTATTTGTTTTAAATGTATCGTAAATCCATTACAGCCTTAATAAAAGGTTGCCACGTAATGCAGAGAGGCATACAGCGAAAGTTTAATTACATTATCAAAATCGTTTCTAAAATTAAGTTAGAAGATATTTTAAATCTGTCAAGAGAAAAGTAATTCTTTTTAAAATCAGCTCCGCTAAATTTCTCTTGACTTACCCTTTTTCTTATTACTAAATATGATCGCGTAGGATGAGGTAAAGAATAGAGATTCTTCGGTCATCTCGCCAAAGGCGGACTCCCTCAGAATGACAGAAAAGGATCGAAGAATCAACTTCGGGCGGAGACCCTGTAAAGCTGGGTTTCGCAAAGCTCAACGAGCTCCGCCCCTACGCGAATTACGCGGATTTTCAAACCGAGGGATTATGACTGGGGAATATCCGAAGTTCAGGCAAGATTTAATCATAAGCCAGCAGGAATTTGAGGGGAAGACTTACTATGTTATCAAAGACCCCCTCACCAGGAAATTCTTCAGACTAAAAGAGCCTGAATATTTTATCACCCGGAATTTAGACGGGGAGAAATCAAATCAAGATATAGTTGAAGAATTTGAGAAAAAATTCCAGATAAAATTAGATTTACCCACTTTAGAGAATTTCCTTTCCCAGTTAGAGAAATTGGGTTTTTTAGAGGGGGAGATTTCTCAAAGGGAACTTTCCAGGTTACAATACAGGGCAGAAAAGGAAAAAACTCTTATCAGGAAAATCCTCTTCATAAAGCTCAAAGCTTTTGATCCGGACAAATTCTTAAATAAGCTATTGAAGAAATTCAAATTCCTTTATACCAAAGGATTTTTGTACTTCTCCCTTTTCATAATCTTTTTAGCTTTGGTGATTACCATCTCCAACTGGGGAGACTTAGGATACAGTTTCAAAGGGTTATTCCGCCTGACCACTATTGTCAAGCTCTGGTTAGCTATTTTCTTGATCGCTTTAGTACATGAGTTGGGACATGCACTAACCTGCAAATATTTCGGGGGGGAAGTCCACGAGATGGGGTTTTTATTGATCTATTTCCAGCCCGCTTTCTTCACCAACGTCTCGGATGCCTGGATGTTCAAGGAAAAAAAGAAAAAGCTTTTGGTTTCCTGGGCAGGGATTTATATTCACCTTTTCCTCTGGGCAACTGCCACCCTTTTGTGGAGAATAACCGATCTGGAGACCCAGCTTAGCTCTTTTCTTTTTGTGGTTATGATTGTCTCCGGGGTCTTAATCATCTTCAACTTCAATCCCCTGATAAAGTTAGATGGTTATTATCTTTTATCCGACTGGCTGGAGATACCCAATCTGCGTAAAAAAGCTTTTGGATACCTGGGATCTTTTTTTAAAAGTAAAATTATTAAGACCGGAGAGAAGACAGTTGAAGCTTCACCAAGAGAAAAAAAGATTTTTCCCTGGTACGGAACCCTGTCCATACTTTACTCTTTTCTCTTGATCTTCTATTTTTTCATAAGAGCGGGTAACTTTTTGGTTTCCAGGTATCAGGGTTATGGATTTGCCTTGTTTTTGGTTATCCTTTATTTTATCTTTCAACAGCCGCTGAAAATTGTTCTGGCTGGTGGCTTTCATCTTTTTTTAATAAAGAAAGAAGGATTTATGAAGCCAAAAAAACTCTTCACCTATACGGGCATAGTTCTCGTTCTCCTGATCTTATTATTCGTGGTGAAGCTGGATTTGAAGATCAGCCAGGAATGTGAATTCGCTGCCCTGGAGACCTATTCCATAATCAATAGCCCCTCGACCGAGTTTTTAGAGGAACAGCTCTATCAGGAAGATAAGGAAGAAAAAAGGCAGGTTAATATCCTGAGGATGATCTCCTCCACCTACGGGATTGTGAATTTGGAACCGGTGGTAAAGGAAGGGCAGAGGGTAAAAAAGGACGAGGTTATCATCCGCCTGCTCTCCAATCAATACACCAATGAACTGGAGGAGACTGAAGCAGCTATCCGAAAGGAGAAGGCTAATTTAGAGCTTCTGATTAAAGGTGCCAGACCCGAGGAGATCGAGCAGGCAGAGGAGCAGGTTAGAAAAGCGGAAACGAAACTGCAGTCCAGCGAAAAAGAGCTTAACCGGCTGAAGGAACTTAACTCGCAGGATCTTATCTCCAAAGAGGAGTGGGAGAAGAAAGAATCCGATAACAATGTTCTGGTTTCAGAACTTAATATCGTCCGGAACAACCTGAAGATACTTAAGAAAGGTGCCAAAGAAGAAGAGATCGAGATGTCCAAGGCAGAGATCAGTGGCCTGGAGGCGAAAGCGAAATTTTTCAAAGACCAGGTATCAGCCTCGGATTTAAAAACCCCGATCTCCGGAATAGTAACCCAGGTAATGCCTGCCGGGGAAATACTAAGCATTGCTAACTACGATACGATGAGGGTATTAATCCCGGTATCTGAAAAAGATTTAGATGTCATCAAATTAGGTCAGAAGGTAAAAGCCAAGGTGAGGAGCTTCCCTTTTAAGTCCTGCTCCGGGGTTGTAACCAGGATTGCTCATCAGGGGGAAAAATATAAATCCCGCCTGATTTTTTTGGTCACCAGCAAAATAGATAACACCCAGTCTCTTCTGAAGCCGGGGATGACCGGACAGGCAAAAATCTACTGCGGTAAAAGAAGCATTATCTCACTTATACTGCGCAGGATAATCCGCTGGCTCAGGGTCGAGGTCTGGTCCTGGTTCTAAAAATATTTTTCAAAAAAGTCCTTGACAATTTTTTCAGGGGGGGGGTATAATAACCATTGCTAGGTTTTTATTTGGCTAATTAAAAAGAAATAATTACTTAATTTTTAGATAGAATATACTTATTTCAGACTAAATTCACCAGAGGGTTATGTCTTAATATTTTGACAGGGGAGGATAAAGATGCTTAAAAATTGTTTCAAGATAGTTATAATATTAAGTATCATCCTGCTTTTTTGTTTTAATTTAGCTTCTTCCCAGCATTTTGTAAAGATGAATGACCAGCAATGGATTGAGCTGGCTGTTGATATGATCAGGAAGGGGGTTCAACAGCAGGATACTTTAAAGATCGCGATGGTTTCTGCTCCTACAGTATTGGTGAAACAAAATAGATTTGAACTTAATGGTGTTTTGACTAAAAAGTTTCAGGATATTTTTAACAACTCCTCTAAAAGGAAACTCTCCCTTCAAAAACCTTTATTCAATCAGCCAAATCCTCTTACTTATTCAAATTTCTGGGATTTTGATATAGTGAACCTGGAAACAAAAATAATAGGAGATAGTGCAGTGGTGGATTGTGAGCTGGTTTTATGGGGTGCCCCGCCTGTGACCGGAAGCAAGGAAACTGGACGAAGGGCTCAGGAAAGATTCATTTTCAAATCCCCTCCTCGGATGCTGAGTGTGTCATCTGACAAAGATGAGGGAGGAATGTTTTCTAACAAAGGAGCAAAACCAAATCGAACCTGGCAATTGGTGAGGTTTGAAAAACTACTGGATTTCATGAATCTAACAATCGAGAATTTTGTAGATGAGAAGCAAAAATAATAGAGGGGGGAGGTCAGAAATGAATACAAAATTAAAGCTTTTAATACTTATAATGTTATCTATTTTTACATTTAATGTCACTTGCTGGTTAGACTGGCCTGGTATACCGACAGAAACCCCAGAAGATACCTGTCCAAGCTGGGATACCGATTGTGATAGTATCAGTAATGCAGTGGAAACAAATAGTGCTAATTCATATCTGGGATTAAACCCTAACTCAGTCGATGACAACCCAAGTATCGCCCATGGTTCGCCTGGCGATGGCTGGATTGAGAAAGCACTAAACTTAGTCGACGCTGGAACAGGATATTGGCACAATAGGGGTTCTGATCCAATAGACACTGATGACTGGGGCGTATTACATTTGATTAATATGATAGAAGGAGCTGGACGAGATTGGTATGGCAACGGTTATACTACTCCAAGGATTACAGCCAACGATTTGAGCCAAGGAAATGCCCAGACACAAGAATTTGGCGGATATTGGGAAGATCATTCTTGTCATCAAAATGGACTCGAAGTAGATATAAGATATGTGAGAAATGATGGACAAGAAATTGGGCTGAATATTGCAGGTCCGGACTCTATTTACTATGATGTTGATGCCACAATAGATCTAATGAATTTTCTAATCGATAATGCTAATGTCACGATTATCTATGTTGACACGGTTCACGCTTGGATTGTAGTTTCTGATCCAATCGTACATTTGCCGGGCCATAGTGATCATTTCCACGTTAGAATTGAAGACCCGGATGGAACTGGTAATTAAATATCATTTACTGAAAGGAGGAAAATAAAAATGCTAAAATTAGTAACTTACTGGATAGTTATAACGACACTCTTTTTATCGTTAATTTTTGCTGCTTCAAGAAAGACTATCACCACAGATGAAAGTTGTATGGCAAGGTTGGAGAAGGGGAATTGGATCACTAAATTAAATATATCAACAAGGCAACCCCAAAAAATATATAAATCTGATAAATACTGGGTTCATAGTCTCACTGTTTCTCCTGATAATAAATATATCGCTTTTATCGAGGAGACACAACCAAAATATACAAGAAATGGTTATGAAGTTGCACCTCATTATAGTCTAGCAGTAATAAATACAGAAGGCAAGCTAATAAGTCGAGTGGAGCAAGATGTGAAAAAGTATGTATGGAATCCACAAGGGGATAAAATAGCTTTTCTAACTTTTGCTCCTAAAGACCCGGACTACGAGTTCAAATATCCAACAGGTGTATGGATTTTTGATATATCTACACTGAAGAAAAAGAAGATTGCTGAAAAAGGGATAGAAATAAACTGGGCAAACTTCGATAAGAATATCTACTTTTTAGATAGAAAGAAGGTTTTTAGGTGGAATCCAAATACGGAACAACTCGATTCTACTAAATTTCAGGATATATATTTCTCACCAGATGGGAAATATTACCTAAGACTTTGGAAAGATGAAGGCAAACCTATTCAACTCTTTGAGACAAGTTCCAATAAAGAAATCTTTACTATAAAAGCTTACAAAAAACTTCTCCCAGCAGGAGATACTACTGAATCTTTCCCAAAAAATATTGGAGATCTCTGGAGTTCACACGACCTCGACACCCCCCATAGCTGGGTTTTCAACCAGGGACACTATCTATTATTTACAAAAGCAGAAGTAATCATCGAGACAAAAGGAGAAGGTCCTGTTAAGGCAATTAAGTCACGCGAAGTTAAAGACATAAGAAATTTCATTTACGACCCCGAACAAAGAAGAGTCATTAAGGAATTCGAAGGCTCTATTAGTTCTTGGATCGGGGATGGAAGCCGAATAATATTAGAACATAAAGGGGAAATTATATTCGAGGAAATTAAATAAGATAGTTTGCTTGAATACAATTTTTCTCTATCAAAGAGAAGATTCTACTATGGAGAAAAAGTTTTATTTGATCTGTCTTTTCTTGTTAATTACATTATTTCCTCTCAAAATCGGTGTGAATAGGACGTCGCTATCATATTTATATTTCATTGACAGTAAAGGTATCCATAGGCTAGATACTACCAGTAATGAAAAAAAGGTTATTTTCAATACTGTAGGGATCTATCAGGTGTCGCTTTCACTTTCACCGTCAGACACAGTAATTGCTTTATTGGTTACGAAAGAAGGTGTGACCCTACCAGGAGAGCACGACTATTCTGTTTTGCCAAGGAATTCGGTAATCTTTATAACCCCAGAGGGGAAAGAGATAGCAAAATTGGAAGAGGATGTCCGGGAATTCTCATGGAGCCCGGATGGAGAGGAGATTGCTTATATCACGGGAACTTACTACGAAGGAGGTGTAGGATTCAAAACAACAGGGGTATATATTTTCGACCTAAAAGATGGGAGCAAGAATCAGATTGTTAAAGAATTTACACATCCTACAATAAAAGATTACGAAGGTGGAGGATACGATTTAAATTGGGCTGTGCACGACAGCAATATCTATATTCAAGAATTTGATTACTTAGGGGGGAATTATATGTATAACTCAAAGACTGGAAGAACTGAAAAAGTGCCTTATAAGGGTGTTCATTTTTCACCCGATGGGAATTATTACCTCGCCCTTCCTTCAGAAGATTTTCCTCGCCTTTATGTTTCCACTAACAACAGAGAGATAACAGAACAGGTAAAATTAAAAATTGGTTATCTCCCCCAGAGTTGGATGGTGGACCAGAAACACCATATGCTTGTGGAGAAAGTTGACTTTGAACCAAGCTTCGAAGATACAGTTAAACAAGGTAAACCAAAAGTAATGGTGAAGGGTGAAAGAAAAATCAGACTGAAGACATTTTTCATATACGATGTAGAAAAAGATCAAATAATAAAAGAGTGGATTGAAAAACCTGAGAAATAAAATATGTGAACTCTTGACTACTATAGCTTTTTAGGAGGTAAATTATGACAAGAAAAATAAGTATAGTTATAATTATTTTTTTGCTTTTTTCTGTATCTTCTGAGATAGGTCAATGTCAAAGCCCCAGTCAATATGCTTTAATTCAGCGCCCAGTTATGGAAAATCCTCTAATATGGAAGTTAACCAAATTTCAAACTGATAGCCTATGGAGTAAGAGTCTATTTTACAATCCCGTGTCCGCCTCTCAGTCCTATATTATGGATCCAACATATTATCTTTATAGTGGAATGGCATTTGAACTTGATATGGGCTGGAACAGGATGTTGTATTCGGAGTGTTTGGATGACTGGATAAGAGCTTATGGGACTTATGGCTCTGGTAGCGGGCAATTTAGCTGGCCCAAAAGATTGGATTGTGAGGCAGTCTGTAATCAAGATTTCTTTAGTGCTTATTACCGTATCTTTATTGCAGATGCATCCAATAACCGTATAGTAAAGTTAAGATATGACTGGCGTTTTGAAAATCAGACCATAATCAATGATGGGGTAATAAGCGGAAATGGATTAGAACTGCCTCTGGATATTGACATAAATAACGGATTTGACTTTTACCCGGTGACTAATGACTATCTCTGGGTTTTAAATGGAAATTCACAGATTAAAAGATTTACTTTCGATGGAACTTTAAAGAACACCTATGGTAGCTATGGATCTGGCGTAGATCAATTCTGCAGACCCACTGCTATAGTCAGTGGTAGACATTATGCTCTTTCCTATCCTTATGAGCCGTTTGCCAATACGAATTATTTCTATGTTGCTGATCGGGGTAACAACCGGATTGTATGGCTTTACAAAAATCCCGGGAGTGAGGCGATAACCTGGATTAGTGAAACAAATACAGACCGGGACATTGTCGATTTAGAAACGGATAATTTTGGTCATATCTGGGCAGTTGATAGAACGAATGGTCAAGTTATTAAATATTTAATGCAGGCTGGAGGGATCCTGTTTCCATTATGTACCTTTGGGAGTTCAGGCTTTGGTGAGAATCAGTTCTATCATCCGGTAAGCTTATCTAATACCGGTGGATATTTAGGCTGTGGCAATGTTTATGTGCTTGAATCCTGGACCGATTCAAGCGGAGGACAATATTTTACAATTGCCACTGATATAGTTGATTACAACGTCTATTCAGACAGTAACCATTTCACTCACTGTGCTAATTATATATTAGTTGATCCAGCCGGGATTTACTTTAAAATTTACAACGAATCAGGAAATCTTATCAGAACAGTTCAACCGGTTTATGTTTATTATTCAGGTCCTATTTCACATTGGTGGGATGGAAAAGATGATGCCGGGCAAAAAGTTGCCAGTGGCAATTATTTGATGAAAGTTAGTGCTGTATCGGTTTATGTTAATATTAATGAACCTGGAAATCCACCTGCTGATTCTATTACCAAAGAGGGCTGGGTATGTAACGTGCATCCCAATGATATTTTAGGTGATGTCAATAGTAATCTTACAGTTGAAAGCGCAGATATCGTTTATTTAATCAACTATATATTTAAAGGCGGGCCTGGATTTGCTCCTTTCTGGAAAGGTGATACCAATGGAGATTGCAAGGTTTCACTAGGTGATATAGTCTATCTGATAAATTATCTTTTTAAAGGTGGACCTGCCCCACAGTTAAACTTCAGTTGTTCTCCCTGGAGATGTCAGTCTTAAAAAAAGTATAATAATTACACTTTATTTCGTATATTAATTTGAAAAGTTGAAAAATTTGTGTTTTAGCTTCTGAGCTATAGATAAAATAAGGGGTTCCCTCTCTTAAATAATATCAATATAATAATATCTTTGATTACAATATTTTTTAAAAAAGTCCTTGACAAAGAAGACTTTACCGATATATTAGCTTAATTTATTTTAGGAGAATAGAGAGGTTTAAAATATTCCCCGGTTAAAGATAAATCAAGAAAATGTTTAAATATATTTATAAATACGAGATGATCTTCAATAGCTGGAATAGACCTCCCCCATAAAAAAGGAGGAGTAGAAATTTTTGTTAATGCTTTTTTTAAAGAAAACTTTAAAAATCAAAGTAGGAAAGGAAAAAAAAACAAAATGTTAAAGAATAGATTTTTCGGGATAAGCTTACTTCTCGTCTTGGGAATGGTACTATTAAGCTCCTGCGCCAAGCCTCCGGAACAGGAGATGCAGGCGGCCAGGGATGCAATCGCCAATGCTACTAACGCAGAAGCCAACCTTTATGCGGCTGATCTTCTCACTCTCGCTCAGGATTCCTTAACTCAGGCTGAGACCTTCTTCGGAGAGAAGAAATTTGCAGATGCAAAAAGATTAGCCCTTTTTACCAAGAGTTGGGCTGACTCCGCCGCTGCTATGGCTGTAACCAATAAAGAGCAGATGAAAACCACTGCAGAAACTGCAGTAAACGACGCCAGCGCTAAGCTTGAGACTTTGAAAAAAGGTAAGATTCCTCCGAAGATGAAGGCTGAGGTAAAGACTTGCGATACCAATCTGGCTGAGGCGAAAACTGCCTTAGGAGCTGGGGATTATAAGAAAGCCTCGGATCTGGCAACTGATGTAACCACCAAGATAACTGCCATTGAAGAAGGGATGAAAAAGCCGGCAGGAGGGACAAAAAAGAAATAAAACCTTTTTGTTTCAAATTGGATGAGGTGAAAAGATGCCCAAAGTAAAAAAGAAAAAGGGCAGTTGCAAAACCAAAAAGCCCTGTTAAGAAAAAGGGCTGGTTTTAAAAAACCCCGCCAGAGGCGGGGTTTTTTTTGTAAAAAATCAATTTTATTATTGCATTTTAAAAACTAATAATAGATATTAAAAACCACTTTTTAGCATAAAGGAGGTGGAATATGATCATAGTTCCCAATGAAGTTTTTTTGACCAAGGGGGTGGGAAGGCACACTGAAAAACTTTCCAGCTTTGAACTGGCTTTAAGAAATGCCGGGATAGCCCGCTTCAACATCGTAAGCGTCTCCTCAATTTTTCCACCAGGATGCAAGCTAATTACCAGAGCTCAAGGGATGAAGAAGCTGCAGGATGGTCAGATAATCTTCTGTGTGATGAGCCGTAACTCAACCAATGAGCCCAATCGTTTGATCTCTGCTTCGGTAGGTTTAGCCATCCCCAAGGAAAAACAGTATTATGGATTTCTCTCTGAGCACTCCGCCTTCGGGCAGACCGAGAAAAAGGCTGGAGATTATGCAGAGGATTTAGCCGCCTCTATGCTGGCTACGACCCTGGGGTTAGATTTTGATGTGGATAAAAATTATGACATGAGAAAGGAGATCTGGAAGATCTCTGGCAAGATAGTCCGTACTATGAATGTCACCCAGTCAGCCGAAGGGGATAAGAATGGACTGTGGACAACGGTGCTTGCAGCTGCTATCTTTATAACCCAGGAATAGTTCTAATAAGTTAGTTTGAGGAGGTATTTCAAAATGGATAAATTCTTGAGAAATCCTACCCATCCGGTTGAGATCGAAAATATTAAAGACATAGCTCAGCTTTTAGAAAAGATGAGCGGAATATCGTTTCAGGGAAGAAATTTGTCCACAGCTCTCTCTATCTGGAAAGAGATGTTGAAAGATAATCTGGTTATCTTTTTTGGTTTAGCCGGGGCGATGGTTCCTGGAGGCTTAAGGCAGGTTCTCGTCTATCTCATTAAAAACCGGTTGGTCGACTGTTCTGGTCTCCACTGGTGCCAATCTTTTTCATGACCTGCATGAAAGCCTGGGTAAATACCACTGGATAGGAAATCACAACATAAGCGACCTTAAGTTAAGAAAGGCAGGGATCGACCGGATTTACGATACCTATGCCTTAGAAACTGAGTTCAGACAAGTAGATAATTTTATCAAAGAATTTGCCCTTTCTTTCGATTTTGGGAAAAATTATTCTACCAGGGAATTTTTCTATTCCTTGGGGAAAAAACTGTCTAAAATAAAGAAAAAAGAAGGGTTGATAAGCTCAGCTTATGCTAATGAAGTTCCAATCTTCTGTCCGGCTATAGGTGATTCATCTTACGGGATTGCCTTAGTTGAGCTGGCTAAGACAAAAGGTAAAAGATTTCAATTTGATGTGATCAAAGATGCAGAGGAGATTCCAACTTAGTTTTGTGGGCTAAATCAACCGGGGTTATTTATATAGGAGGAGGGACACCCAAGAATTTCATCCAGCAGGCTGAGGTCATAGCCTCCCTCCAGAGGAAAAGTAAAAATTCCGGGCATAAGTATGCTATCCAGATAGCGGTGGATGCACCTCACTGGGGAGGGCTTTCCGGATGCACTTTTACTGAGGCACAATCTTGGGGCAAAATTCATCCCCGGGCTAAGATGGTAACGGTCTATTCAGATGCTACCATCGCATTGCCTTTTTTGGTCGCTGCTCTCTCACAAGGGTCAAAAGATTTAATCCGAAAAAGAAAAAAACCTGAATTCAAGTTTGGAAAAGAACTTTTGATGGAAAGGTAAAGATCTTGTTAGACAATAAACTTTTTCTACCACATAATTTCTTAGGCATTCCTCGGATCTACTCAGATTATAAGAGGTCAAAATTTGTCATCCTGCCAGTTCCGTATGAACAGACCACCACCTACAAAGGGGGAACCAGGGAAGGTCCTCAGGCGATTATTTCAGCCTCAAAGCAGGTTGAGCTTTTTGACGAGGAGCTGAAATCCGAACCTTATAAGGTTGGAATCTATACTTCAGATGAGTTAGAGTCCACCTCCAAAGGGGCTGAGGAGATGATTGAAAAAATCTACAAAGTCGGTCGAAGTTTTCTCAAAAATAATAAGATAATAGTTATGTTAGGTGGCGAACACACCATCTCTATCGGGATGATTAAAGCATTTAAGGAGAAATATAAAGACCTTTCGGTCCTGCAACTGGATGCGCATGCAGATTTAAGGGAAAATTATCAGGAAAACCGGTTCAGCCATGCCTGCACTATGAGGAGAGTAAGGGAGTTTGTCCCGGCAGTTGGTGTGGGGATAAGAAACTTAAGCCGGGAGGAGCATAACTGGATAAAGAAAAATAAGATCAACCTTTTCTATGCCCAAAAAAGGGAGAAGGATTGGAGCGATAAGGTCTTGAGCTCTCTTTCAGATGAGGTCTATCTCTCCTTTGACTTGGATTTTCTTGACCCTTCGATTATGCCTTCAGTAGGAACGCCAGAGCCGGGAGGTTTATTATGGTACGAGACCTTAGATTTTCTTAAGACTTTGACTTTAAAGAAAAAAATAGTTGGTTTCGATATAGTTGAACTATGTCCCCAGCCCGGAAATGTTGCTCCGGATTTTCTGACGGCTAAATTGATTTATAAACTAATTGGATATATAGTAACAGAGAATGAAAAAAGGAAGAAGGGAAAAAGAAAGAATCTCTAAAAAAACAGAGGGAGATAGAAAAAATGAAATGGTGGGAAAAACTTTTTGACGAATATTATCCAAAGACTTATGCACCTTTAGATGCTTCAGCCTCCCGGGAAATAGATGGAGTGATAAGGATGCTGGGGCTTAAGCCCCCAAAAAAAATTTTAGATTTGTGCTGCGGATATGGAAGACACTTGGTGGAATTGGCCCGTAAAGGTTTCAGGGTCACAGGATACGATCTCTCCTCTCATTTTCTGGATAGAGCAAGAATAGAAGCTGTCCGGCTTAAATTAAAAGTGAAGCTTGTGCGGGGGGATATGAGGGAAATCCCTTTCAAAAAAGAATTCGATGCAGTTATAAATCTCTTTACCTCTTTTGGTTATTTCCAGAACGAAAAAGAAGATTTACAGGTTTTAAAGGGAATCAACCGGGCTTTGAAGGAAAAGGGGTTATGCCTTATTGATACTGCTAACCGAGAATTTCTGTTAAAGAATTTTCAGAGGAGAATGTGGTACCCTCGAGAGGGGTTTTTCATGTTAGACGAGTCCATCTTCGACCCTTTTACCAGTCGAGTTGAAACTACCCGTACCCTCCTTTTCGAAAATCAACCCAAAAGGGAATATTTCTTCTCCTTCCGAGCTTACA
Source organism: uncultured candidate division Zixibacteria bacterium (assembly GCA_963713865.1). Lineage (GTDB taxonomy): Bacteria > Zixibacteria > MSB-5A5 > MSB-5A5 > RBG-16-43-9 > CAZMZF01. Next base: position 954,387 of record OY970208.1, read on the forward strand.
CCCTCACCGAGATGATCTCCAACCTGAAAAAAACAAGTTTTATAACCGAGCAGGTTTTTGGTGATTATGAATTAAAGGATTATACCATACAAAGCCCTCGAATGATAATCCTGGCTAAGAAGATAAGCTAAAAGGGTTTTTCTATCCAATTTTTTCTTTAAACTTATCGTTTTAAATTATTGGGTTTTAGAAAGAGACCAAGAAATGTCCTTGTCTATATTGCTGGAGCAGGCTCATAGATCGCATAGCTTCTCTATTCTGGCGGAAAAGATCGCAGAAGGTAAAAAGTCCCTTGCTTTATCCGGCCTGGTAGGTTCTGGAAAATCTTTTCTTTTGGCTTATTTAGAGAAAAAACTCAGCCTTCCGTTTTTGATTTTGTCCTATCATCCGGAGGAAGCCATAAAGCTTTTTGAGGACCTGCAATCTTTTTTGGGAGAAGGGGAAGTTCTGTTTTTCCCCAGCCGGGAGATCTTGCCTTACGAGCTTCAAGTTCCTCATTCAGAGGTCTTGGGTGCCAGGCTTTCCTGTTTACATAACCTCCTGTTCCGCAAAAATAACGTAGTTGTAACCCACGTCCGTGCAATTATTGAAAAGACTATTCCCCGGGACGAGTTGAAAAACAAAACCGTCCAGCTGAAAACCGGAGATGAGCTGGAATTAGAAAACCTGATCCTGAAAATATCAGAATTAGGATTTAAAAGATTTCCTCAGGTGGAAGAGGTAGGAACTTACAGCCAGAGGGGCGGGATTCTGGACCTTTTCCCTTATACTTCAGAGAACCCTTTAAGGTTAGAGTTCTTCGGGGATAAGATCGAATCGATAAGGGAGTTTTCCGTTTTTAATCAGAGAACTATTAACAAAAAAGATGGGGTTATCCTTCTTCCTAAAAGGGAGTTTCATCTTAAAGATGAGGAGCTTGAAAAATATCTTGGCAGGATAGAAGAAAAAGAAGCTCAAAGATTAAGAGGAAGAATAAATTTTTATCAGGAGATCCCGGGTTTGGAATGGATGGCACCTCTTTTAGAATTACCCCAGGGCGAGCTTTTTGATTACCTCCCTGAAGAGAGTTTAGTCTTTATGGATGAGCCAGAGCTTATCCGAAAGGAGATAGATTATATCCGGGAAGAGGCTCAGAGAAGATATGAAGAGGCAAGTCTGAAAAAGGAGTTAGTCCCTCAACCATCTTTTCTTTTCAGGGATGTCGCCTCCTTTGAGAGGAAGATTGAAAGTTTTCAGGTTTTGAAAAATTTCTATTTGAGGAAGGAAAACTTAGATTTTGATCTGGGTATGTGCGAGCCTGAAAGCGCTGTCTCCAATTTCCCCTTGTTGAAGAAAACCCTGAAAGAAGAAGAAAAAATGGGGAAAAAGGTCTATATCTCCTGTGAGAATTCAGGCCAAAAGGAAAGGCTGGAGGAACTCTTAGAAAAAGAGGTTGAAAAGGTTGTCTTTTTATTAGACAACCTGAGCTCCGGCTTTATCTATCCGGAGCTGGAATTAGTTGTTTTACCAGAGCACCAGATCTTTAGTCGTTATTTGAGGAGAAGAAGGAAGAGGAAATTTAAAGAGGGGTTGCCTCTATCTAATTACGCCAGCCTTTCCTCAGGTGATTTTGTAGTGCATGTCGATTTCGGGATAGGGAGATATTCCGGTCTGCAAAATCTTTTGATTGATGGAAGAAAAAGAGATTGTCTGCTCCTCTTATACAAGGATGAGGATAAGTTATACGTACCGGTAGAGGAATTCAACCGAATCCAGAAATATATAGGAAAAGATGGAGAGCCGATACTTTCCAGATTGGGTTCGCCTTTATGGGAGAAAAACAAGGAGAAAACCAAGAAAGCTTTAAAGGAGATGGCTGAGGATCTTATCCAGCTTTATGCTGAGAGGAAGGCAAAGCCGGGATTTGCTTTTTCTGCAGATACTCCCTGGCAAAAAGAGCTGGAATCCTCCTTCATCTATGAGGAGACTCCGGACCAGTTTGAAGCAATTGAATCTATTAAAACAGACATGGAGAAACCTGTACCTATGGACCGTTTGGTGTGTGGAGATGTGGGTTATGGTAAAACCGAGGTGGCTATAAGGGCTGCTTTTAAGTCGGTTATGGACGGGAAGCAGGTAGCAATTTTGGTCCCCACAACGATTTTAGCACAGCAGCATTACACCACTTTTTCAGAAAGGCTAAAAGATTATCCGGTTAGAATCGAAGTCCTCTCCCGTTTCAAATCTTCAAAAGAGCAAAAAGAGATAATAAAATCCTTAGAACAGGGGAAAATCGATATAGTGATTGGAACTCACAAATTGCTCCAAAAAGATGTTAAGTTTAAAGACTTAGGGCTTTTGATAATCGATGAAGAACAAAGGTTCGGAGTAGCTCACAAAGAAAAGCTGAAAAAAGTTAAAAGCACCGTAGATTGCCTGACCTTAACTGCCACACCCATCCCCAGAACCCTGCAGCTCTCCTTGTTAGGGGCTAAAGATATGTCCATAATCAATACCTCTCCTAAGGATCGTCTTCCGATCCAGACCATAATCTCCGAGTTCGATAAGGAATTAATAGCTGAGGCAACCTTAAGAGAAGTGGATCGGGGCGGACAGGTCTATTTTGTGCATAACCGGGTAGAATCTATAGGTTCTATGTATAATTTTTTAAAAAAACTACTTCCAGAGTTGAGGTTGGGAATAGCTCATGGTCAGATGGAGGAAAAGGTTTTAGAGAAGATCATGCTGGCATTTTTAGATGGCAAGTATGATTGCCTTCTCTGTAGCAATATAATTGAATCTGGATTGGATATACCCAGCGTCAATACCATTATCATCAACCGGGCAGATCGGTTCGGTCTGGCACAGCTCTATCAACTAAGAGGCAGGGTAGGAAGGTCTAATCATAAAGCTTATGCCTATCTTTTAGTCCCGCCTTTTGAGAATTTAAATCCGCAAGCCCAAAAAAGGATAAGAGCAATTCAGCAATATACCGAATTAGGCTCAGGCTTCTATTTAGCCTTGAGGGATTTAGAGATCAGGGGTACAGGTAATATCCTGGGACCCCAGCAGCATGGTTTTATAGAGGAGATCGGTTTTGACCTCTATTGCCAGCTTTTAGAGGAAGCAGTAAGAGAACTAAAAGGGGAAGAGATAAAAAAATCACCAGAGGTGAAATTGGAGATAGATTCAGATCTTTACCTTCCATCAGATTATATAGAAGATGGACAACAGAGGATGGAAATCTATAAAAAGCTATCAGAGATAAAAAGAGAAGAGCAAATAAAGGACTTGCAGGTGGAGTTAAGGGATAGATTCGGGCTCCTTCCCAGGGAGGCAGAGGAGCTTTTAAAAGTAGCTGAGCTTAAGCTCATTTGTCAGGGAAAAGAGGTGTCTAAGCTTACACTTAAGGGGGTAAGGGTGAAACTTGAGTTCAGCCTGAGTAAAAAGACTGGAAAAGAAGAGATAAAAAAATACCGGCAGACAATCGATTTCCCTTTGGAGTTTTCCGTTGTTGGAAATTTCAAAATGGAAATAGACTTAAAGGGTGTAAAAAATCGACTGGAAGAGTTGAAAAAACTCTTGCTAAAATTATAGAATGATTTATATTTAAAACTTGAGTATTTAAACTAAACCCTAATTAAGGAGGTAGAGGTGAAAAGAGTAGTTGTAATCTTGGCGGTGTTGGCACTTAGCCTGGTTTGGATAACCGGCTGCGCTTCAAAACAAAGTAAGATAGTCGCACAGATAGGAAAGGATAAAATAACTGTGGGAGGGCTGGCAGGAGATTATATAGAAATGAAGAAAAATGCCCAAATACAAACAATATCCGACCTTCCTCTATATGACCAGTTTAAAGAATTTTTAGACCAGAGAATCGATAGCCGGCTTCTGGTTCAGGCAGCTTATGAAAAAGGTTTTGATAAAGATCCTCAAATTGAAGGCCGGCTCGAACCGGAAAAGGAGAAACTTTTGATGAATGAGCTTTTCCGCAGAGAGGTTTTGAGCAAAGTCAAAGTTACCGATAAGGACGTGGCTGATTTCTATAAAAAATTAGGTGAGAGTATCAAGGTAAGACATATATTGGTAAAGACCAAAAAGGAAGCAGATCAAATCTACCGCGATCTTAAGAAAGGAGCAGATTTCGATACCCTGGCAAAGGAGAAATCAATCGATACACGAACTAAAGATAAGGGAGGGGACCTGGGTTTCATCAGCTGGCGAGGTATGGCAGGTGCGGCTTCATTTAAGGAAGTAGCCTTCAAATTAAAGCCCCAGGAGTTCTCCCGCCCGGTCAAGACCCTGGCAGGCTGGCATATAATCAAATTGGATGAAAGAAAAAAGGAAACCCAGAGAAGCTTTGAGGAAGAAAAGGAAAATCTGAAGACGAGTTTGCAGACGATGAATCAGCAGGAGATCGGGATAAACTATATGGTCAATTTAATGGAGCAATCCGACCTTAAAATGGTTAGCTCCACTATAAAGATGTTAGAGGAAAAGACCAACGCTTTAGCTGTTACAGATACTCTTAAATCACCAATGCAGGGTTTAAACTTAGACCCTGCCCAGCTCACCGAAGAGGAGAAATCCTTAGCAGTTATTAACTATAAGGGTGGAGAGTTAAAGGTATCAGAGTTCCTTCCCTTCTATAACCGCTGGCCCTCTTTCCAGAGACCAACTTTAAATGATGAGGAAAATATCAAAGGTTTAGTTTTCAATTATCTTTTAGCTCCAGAGATATTAAAAAAGTTAGCCCTTAAGAAAAAGATCGACCAGAGCAAGGAATATAAGGATAAGCTTACTCGTACCAAAGAGGCGATGATTGCGGATAAATACCGGAGTGAGATTATCTGGAAAGATTTAGCTGTAGATTCAGCCGATCTGGAGAATTTCTATCAAATAAATAAGGAGAAATATATTACTCCAGCTCAGGTACATGTCTTAGAGATTATGGTCAAAACCGAGGGGGAAGCCAAGCAAGTTCTCAAACAGCTTCGCGCCGGTGCTGATTTCAAAAAGCTGGCTGAGGAGAAAACGATCCGGACTTATGCAAAACAAAGCGGAGGAGACCTGGGCAGAATTATGAAAAGCAATTATCCAGAGCTTTTCGATGCAGCCTTCAAGCTCAAGAAGAACGAGACCGGAGGTCCTATTCATCTTTTACAGAGTCCGGTGGGTGAAGGATATTCGGTCATAAAGTTATTAGAAAAAACGGAGCAGAAACAGAAAACCTTGGCAGAGGTAGAACCTATGGTGCGAAACGCAGTTACCTACGAGAAGAAAAATAGCGTTTCTCGAAAGTGGGTGGAGGAGGCTCGTGCGAAAACCGAGATCAAAATCAACGAACCGGCCCTGCAGGAGGCTTTTGGGATAGTTCAAAAGGAACTTCCACCCCAGGAGAAAATGTGAAAAAGGTTACGTTCTTTCTATTATTCTTATGTCTAATAATTCTTTTAAGCTGTAAGAGCTCAAAGTTAGAGAATAAGGGGAAGGCGCTGGTTGAGGTTAATGGTCAGAAATTAACCGAGGAGGCTATAAACGCTGAGCTTTCCTTAGCCTTTGAAGATAGTATCCCCCGGAGGGCAAAACTGGACTATCTGAATCGCTGGATCGAGAATGAACTTTTGTACCAGGAGGCAAAGAAGAGAGGATTGGATAAAAGCCCGCAGGTGAAAATAAGAATCGAACAGGCAGTCAAGGATGTGCTAGTTCTCAGTTTGTTAAAAGATCAGTCCATCAAGCAGATCCAGGTCTCAGAAGAAGAAGCTAAAAAATTTTATGAGCAGAACAGGGACTTTTTCAAAAGGGATCAGGACGAGATCAGAGCAAGCCACATCCTTTTTTCCACTCAAGCTCAGGCGGAAAACGCTTTTGACCGGATAAAAAAGGGGGAGGATTTCAAGCTCCTGGCTCAGGAATTGTCCCTTGATTCACAGACCAGAAATTCAGGAGGAGATATCGGATATTTTGACCTCTCCAGTATGCCTCCGGTTATAGCTAACGTGGTATCTGAACTTCAGATCGGGAAAGTCTCCGCCCCTTTTAAAACCGAAATGGGTTTTCATATCTTAAAGGTTACAGACAGAAAACCTAAAGGGAGCTTAAGAGAGTTTGCAGAGATCAAAGATAAGCTTATAGCTCAGATGAGCGAACAAAAAAAGAGCGAGGCGGTTACCAAACTCTTGGAGGAGTTAAAGAGTAAAGCTAAGATCGAGAAATACGATTGGGCAAAAGATACGCTAACCACAGAACAAAAAACCTTTTAAGCAGATGAAAACCAGGATAATTTCTCTTCTTGTTATTTTTTATTTACTTTTTTTACCTTCAATTATTTTTGCTCAGGAGAGCTTAGATCAAATCGTGGCTATAGTGGGCAAAGATATTATCCTGGATTCGGAGCTTAAGACTCAGCTCGAACTCTATCTGGCTCAGACAGGTAAGAAAACTGAAAATCCTGAGGAATTAAATGACTTAAGAAAAACCCTTTTAGACCAGATGATAAATGATCGTCTCCTGCTGGCTAAAGCGGAGAAGGATACTCTCTTGAAGATAAACGACAATGAGATAGAGCAGACCCTGGAAGAGCAGTTAACTAAAATAAAAAGTCAGTTTTCGTCTGAGGAGGCTTTCCAGAAGGAGTTGAAAACCGAAGGGTTGACTGAGGCAGAGCTTAAAAGAAATTACCGGGAGCAGATCAAAGAGCAGCTTTTAAGAGATAAACTCATCTCCTCTAAGTTATCCAAGTCTAATATCTCCTCGAGAGAGGTTAAGGAGTTCTATCAGAGCTATAAAGATAGTCTGCCAGAACAACCTGAATCAGCCAAGCTTAGCCAGATCCTCTTGAAAATAGAGCCAAGCCAGAAAACTCTGGACTCGCTGAAAGATTTCGCATCTATGATCTTAGCCAGAGCTAAAGCCGGTGAGGATTTCTCAGAACTGGCAAAAAGATATTCAGAAGACCCCAGTGCTAAACAGGGCGGGGATTTAGGCTTTTTAAAAAGAGGTGAGATCTTGCCTGAATTTGAAATGAAAGCTTTTTCCCTTAATCCCGGTGAGATAAGCGATCTGGTTCAGACCTCTCTGGGTTATCATATAATTAAATTGGAAGAGAAAAAAGAAGAGGAGATTCATGTTCGCCATATTCTGATAAAGATAACACCATCCCAAGTTGATTCTGCAAAGATTTTAAGCCTGGCAGATACGCTTTATCAAAAACTAAAAAGTGGAGCAGATTTTGTCCAGTTGGTTAAAGACTATTCTCAGGATGATGAATCCAAGAAAAAAGGTGGGGAGATAGGTTGGTTTCCATTAGCCCAGCTTCCAGAAGAGTTAAAAGAAAAGATCGCTCAAACAGAAATTGGCCAGATAACTTCTCCGGTAATCACAGAGGAAGGTGTGCACATCCTGAAAATCCTGGATAGAAAAGAAAAAAGGGGGTTGACCCTGGAAGAGGATTACGATACGATTAAAGAGATGGCAAAAAGGAAAAAAGGAAGCGATGAGATTTTGAAATGGATCGAGGAGCTTAAGAGCAAAACTTATGTAGAGGTGAGGATTTAAACCTGAATTGCGTTTAGACCAATTCCTTTCCATATCCCGGCTTTTAAAGAGAAGGACTCAGGCAAAATTAGCCTGCGATAAAGGGCTGGTATATGTAGATGGGATTAAAGCCAAACCAGGCAAAGAAGTTAAGGTGGGGCAGAAGATTATCTTAGATTTTACTAACAGGAAAATTGAATTAGAGGTATTAAAACTCCCTCCCAAAAGTTTAAGAAAAGAGGAAACAAAGGAGTTATACCGTATCATCTCAGAAGAAAAGAAAAATGACAGTCTTTTCGAATAACCCGATAGATCCACCCTGTCATCAATGAGGATTAATTCTTTATCTTGACCTTTTGTCTCAAATCACTTAGGGGTGGAGATTATCTCCACCCCTTTCTTATTATAGTTAGATTTCTTTACTGTTTTGGAGATATTATCTTTTTCAAGAACAACTCCAGCAATCTGTATTACAAGTTGGAGCTGGACCTCCTTTGAAAAGATAGTTGATTAGCCAAACTACATCCGCCACACTTACATTACAATCGCCATTGGTATCCCCCTTCCATAAAGGCTCAAATCCAGGACCTAACTTAAAGAGATAATTTATCAGGTAAACTATATCTGCAAGCGATACTTTACCATCACAATTAACATCTCCGGAAACCGGGAGTATTATATGATGCTGGGCAAAAATCTTTATCAAATGCTCTTTCTCCCAGTCTTCCAGTCCAGGATAGCTCTGCCAGTAGTTCATAAACTCAATCATATTCTGAGGTTTATTGGTTTTAAAGATATCAAAAATCTTTGCAAATTCATCATGTAATTCATAATATTCTGTATTACTACGTTCGTTTGGATAATCAATATTTGCATCCTCCATATCATACCAGGCACTTGCCACTGCTCCTTCTACTATAGAGCCATCAACATTTTTCCCATCAGGTCCTGCCCACCAATCGTTGTTTTCAAGGTCCCAACCATTATCCTTTAAATATCTGGCTTTATCTCCTGTTATAACACAACTTAAATATTCAGCCCACCCCTCATCAAAGGCACAGGAGGGGGTGGAGGTGGTATTAAAAGAATGGATAAGGGGACATCCCATGGTATGCATTGAGTTGAGATTCCAGGCTTTTACCTGGATAAGATGGGCATATTCATGAATCGGAGCATATAATCTATACCCAAAATTAGGGGGACCCATACTTGTTAGATACATCCAGTATATCTGATACAGGGAATCATATGCGCTATATGCAAGACCGTTTATATTGTTGTAATCATACATGACCAGAACAGGAGGGGTGTCCCAGGGGTAAGGGGGGACTGTTTGGATTAAATATTTTGTTTCTTGTAGATAGTGATAGCTATAACAAGCTCTAGCGAACATAGTATCTTGCTCTTCACGAGATTGCTCGTCTTTTACTAAATTAAAGGAGTTATCAGGTCCTAAAGTGTCAGTAGAGGTACATATCAGAGAGTCATTACCCCAGATTTTAACAGCCAACGAGTTATCCTGGTTAACTAAATGGAATTTCACATAAATAGGATGCTCTACGCGGGGGAGAAAAGTCACGAAATACCCGGATCTATCTGTATATAGAGATTCTGTAGCAAATAAGTAACCTGTTACTCCATCCCAGATTGAGACTAGAACATTTGGTAGGGAAACTATCTGAGGATAATAAGAATAGTCGGCATATTGGTCATCATAGTTCACATATTTCAATTCTCCTGAAACACAAACATCCTCACAATAGGAAGACATGGCACCAGCCAGGGGCCAGGATGGTTTGCTTATGGCTCCATACATAGATACTAACCTCATCCGGATGTAATAATAATCCACGCACTTCAACCAGTTAAGTGTTTTGGAAGTGTAGTCGCAGTCCAGGACTGAAGCCTCTCCTTCTATTATATTGTCATCATTCAATAAATCTGCGTTCCTGTTCCATTCTATCTTGTAACTTACACATTGAGTGTCAAAAACCGGGGTCCAGCTCACATCAATCTCTCTTTGACCTGTGCCAGTGTTTGCCCATACATATGCAGGCGGGTCTGGTGGAACATGATAACGCACCTTCAATGTCCAGGTATCCAGCGTGCCAGTTATACCTTGATCACAATCACTTATCTTCAACTTCCAATTCGCATTTGCCTTTAAACCAAAAAAGCTCCAGTCTTCAGTCTTAGAAAAGGTGGAGCCATGCACGCTCCCATAACTCCATAAAACCTCATAGTGCATTGTGTCATCATCATATTGCAATACCACCACTAAATCCCTGGACCAATTATGTGAGACTGCAAAATAAATATCTATTGAAAGAACTATAGCCTCATCTGGAGCAAGAGTATTATTATAGCTCTCAACCTCATCTCCACATTCATTTTCTCCCGTACCATCTGGAATATATAAATAAGGTGAGCTGGTTACAGTAGTCGAGTCTTCATAGGCCTCAGCTAACTCATACCTGAAGAAAGGCAGGATAAAAAATAAAAGCAGAAAAACCCTTAAATAAGCTTTAATATTCACCAACTGTCACCCCTTTCTTCTTAAAATATTTAAAGAAGATTTTAGATTCTTTTTGAGTTCTAACTATATATAATAATTTACCATCTTTATCCAAATGATACCGAGCAAGGAATCTATCATTCTTTGGCTTAACCCCCTCTCTTGGCGGCTCCTCAATACCAAGAGCAAAGCTATTCGCACCTAACCTTGGAGGCACTACCTTGAAAGAACCCTCCAGGGTGTCGCCTTTGGTAATCGGTCCGGGTAGCATTTTAAAGCTAATTTTACCATCACGAGTTACTATTTTCATCCCATCTGGATAATAATCCTTGGTTATAACCCGGTAATAAACCGTTGAAGTATCATTTAAAGAAAGAGGCGGAGTTATATGAAATAGATTGGTTACATACTGACCATTGAATTTTACATAAATCTCCCTATCAGTTATAAGAGGATGGAAAGGTAAATCGCTTTCTGGGAAACCACCTCTATTTGAAAGGTGAACCAGCTCTCCGTTCTCATCAAAACCAAAGTAGAAACAGGGTTCTACTGTTTCCAATTGAATACATATTCCATGCCTCCCTATTTCCCTGGGTACTATAGTGATACTTCCTTCATAAATATCACCTTTCTTAATGGGACGATGCCATTTAGGCTCAAGTTCTGTAAAATCCATATTTTCTTCACTGGCATGTACTATAAAACGAGGGTCTTGGTTATAAGGGGGTTGTTGAGCTTCTTCAGGTCTTATATCCCAGTTCCAGCAGGATTTTAATTTTACATAAATCTTAGAGGGTTTATTCAATTCTGGTAAAGGTTCAAACCTAATCTGCCAAGCAAAAGAAGCCCTTCCATCACAGGAATCCAAAGGTTGACCCCATCTATATTCAAAAACCTGTCTTATCTCCTGTTTGGGTTCCTCATGTGTTGTATCTACACCCGGTGGTAGAGATGGCTTTGGCCATTTCTTAGTAATTATATCTTTAGCTGTCTTACCATCAGAAAAGATCGTCCCAGGTAAAAAATAATATCCTACAAGAATAACTACCAATAAAATACTTAAACCCAAACCTAATCTTTTCTTGTTGTTCATAAATATTCCTCCTTAAACTCTTAAATAAGTTTTAATATTCACCAACTGTCACCCCTTTCTTCTTATAATATTCATAGAAGATTTTAGATTCTTTTTGAGTTTTAACTATATATAATAATCTACCATCTTTATCTAAATGATAGAGAGCAATGAATCTATCATTCTTTGGCTTAACTCCCTCTCTTGGCGGCTCCTCAATATCAAGAGCAAAACCATTCGCACCTGACCTTGAAGGCACTACCTTAAAAGAGCCCTCCAGGGTATCGCCCTTGGTAATCGGGCCGGGTAACATCTTAAAGCTAATTTTACCATCACGAGTTACTATTTTCATCCCATCTGGATAATAATCTTTGGTTATAACCCGGTAATAAACCGTTGAAGTATCGTTCAAAGAAAGAGGTGGAGTTATATGAAAAAGATTGGTAACGTAAGTTCCACCAAATTTTACGTAAATCTCATTCTCAGTTATAGCTGGATGGTTAGGTAAATCATTCTTTGGGAAAATACCTCTATCTGAGAGATGAACTAGTTCCCCCTTTTCATTAAAACCAAAATTTAAGAAGGTCTCAAACCTTCCTCCTATTATGTGTAATCTGTATTTACCAATCTCTCTCGGTACAATGGCGATTGTTCCATCATAGATTTCACCCTTTTTAATAGGATATAGCCACCTGGGTTCAACAAATGGAGTATAGTCCAGAGCATTTTCATCAGAAGATACTCTAAAGAGAGGACCCTCGTTATAAATGGGATGAGATCCAACACCACTGGTCTTCATTTCCCAGCAGGATTTTAACTTCACATAAATATTGGATGGTTTATTTACCTGGGGTAAAGGGTCAAACTTTATCTGCCATAAATAGGAGTCCCATCCATCACATGAGTCCACAGGCAGATCCCATTTATACTCAAAAACCTGTTTTATCTCTTGCTTGGGTGGCTCGTTTTTAGTTTTTGGTATATTTAATTTTTTTATTTTCTTATATACCTCATCAACGGCTGGCTGCCCATTAGTAAAAACAAAGTTAGGCAAATACCAGAAAAACCCAAGCAAAATTACCAGCAAAACACTTAGGCTTAAACCTAATCTTTTCTTGTTATTCATAACCATTCCTCCTTTACTCCTCTATTTTTTCTGAGGTGTTTCTTTGTCTATAGATTTAAGTTTGCCTTGTTCGTCCAGATTAAAGATAACCTTAAAATCCTTTTTTCCAAAAGAAATTTTATCAAGTTCGGGTGCTTGCTCTACCTGTAGAATAAAATAACCATCTCCGGTCTTTGTAGGTATAATCTGGAAATAACTTTTATAGTGATAAACCGAACCTATGGTATCTGAAGCTCTATCTGGTAGTTCTATTATATCCAATCCATCAGAACCGATTAGAGAAATCTTCAAATCCTGCGGAATCTCATCCTTTATTACAATATGATACAAGACCAGAGAGGTATCATTTAAAGAAGGGGGAGGGTTTATCCTGAAACTGTTGGTAAAGCTGGCTTCTTCAAATTTTAATATAATCGCATTATTTTCAGGGATGGATTTTCTTCCCTGAAGAGAGACTAACTTCCCGGATTCATCAAAACTGAAAAAGACATGAAAAACCGATTCAGTCTTCTCTGCGCAGGCGGAACTGGTGTTAATTTTAATCCCGATTACATAATCACCGGGCTTTTCTGCTTTAAAACTGAATTTACCCTCATAAATATCTCCCTTCTTAACTGGAGGATTCCACCCTGGCTCTATTTCGCTACATTCAAAGGCTCCTGTTACATCCCCTTTATGATAGGCTCTCAAAATACTTATTACTGGCGTCTGATAGCAGAACTGGTGTGCTTGTAATTTAAGAATAACGGTTGTGGTTTTACCTAATTCAGGTAAAGATTCAAAGGTTATCAAAGCTGAATAAGGGTAAAGCTTAATCTCATCTTCGTTAAACTGAAGTCCCCATTGATAATTAATCGTATGTTCGATATTTTCTTCTCCATTAAGCAAGTTAGAAGAAAATAGCCATAGGTTAATCGTTAATAACATAAATCCATATTTAAACATTTTCATGTCACCTCCAGATTAATCTTTCCCAATCTTGAACTTTTAAGCATACTTTCTTTTCTTCCTCCGCCCGGGCCCACGTTACCCGGGCGGATGATTGGAACTACAAGAAAGAAGTAAAAGAGGTAAAAACCTGCTAAGGTGTGTATCAAAAAATATGCCAGCTTAATAAAAACATCGCTCTCTCGATACTAACTCTTTGTGTATAAAAAAGATGGGGTGAAAAGAATTGGAAATCTCAGATGTAAAAATATGGAGAATAAAAAAATCTATTTCAAGTATGAAATGACTAATTAATAAAAATTCAGATAATGTGTTGTTTAAATTAGACTTATGAGTATTTCAAGAATGAAATGGGATTTTGCAGAAATGAAATACTAAAGGGGGATATTATAAAACTTTATCTTCCGGCATAAAGTTGCCTCAGAGATTCCTAAAAACTCAGATGCTAATTTCCGATTACCGTTATATTTTTTCAGAGTGTCTATAATCTCTTTCTTCTCCAGCTCCTGTATTTTACTATTTAATGTTAGTGATTGGTTGTCTGGTTCATTGTGATATTTATTTGAAGTTTCTAAAAACTTCTTTTCAGGGAAAAGCACAATACTTTTTACTTCATTCTCTAACTCCCTTATATTCCCGGGCCAATCATATTCCTGGAGCTTTTCTATTAGTTTCGGATATCCTAAAAGCTTCAGGTTATCCTCAGCTATTCCAGTTTCCTTCAGAAAATACACTATCAACAACGGTATATCCTCTTTCCTCTCCCTCAAAGGCTGGAGTTTTAAGTTGAACGTATTAAGCCGAAAATAGAGGTCTTTTCTGAAGAATTCTTTTGAGACTCTCTCCATAAGATTACGGGAAGTGGAAACGATAATCCTTACATCTATCTTTTTAGGCTTGGTCTCACCTATCCGGGTAATCTCTTTATCCTCAATTGCCCTTAGTAATTTTACCTGAGTGGATAAAGGTATCTCTGCTACCTCATCTATATACAAAGTCCCGCCAGCCGCCTCCTCAAATAACCCTACACTGCTCTCGTCAGCACCGGTATAAGCTCCTTTAATATGTCCGAAGAGTGCATTCTCTAACAAGGTCTCTGGAACCGTAGAACATTGAGCTACTACAAACTTCTTATCTTTTCTTTTACTCTCATAATGAATACATTTCGCTAACAAATCTTTTCCTGTGCCAGTCTCTCCCTCTATTAGAATGGTCATATCTGTATCTTTTATCCTCTTTGCTTCTTCTAGTATATCCAGCATCTTTCTATTCCGGGTGATGATATTAGAAAAGGTATATTTCTTTTGTGAATCAGGTACCCCAAGCTCCCCGCTAAACTTTGTTAGCTTATTTCTAAACTCCCTAACCAGACTCAAATCTCTTTCCTCTTTTAATTCAAAAAATACCTTTTCCGCATCTTTTAGATAAAGACCCGCACTCACATATTCCTGCTTCTCGAAAAATAGATTAAATTGGGCTAATTTGATTAATCCAAGATGGTATTTCGATTCTAAATTTTTGAAGATGTCCTCAGCCAGTCCCAAATACATTATCCGCTCATAATAATCATAACAGTCAGATCTTCCTGCTTCTAAATAGGTTTTGGCTAATTCATATTTAGCGTTTATCTCTTGAAAGATATTCAGACTCCTGTTGAAATACTCCTGAGCTTTTTCCTTATCACCTCTAAATGTATAAATCTGCCCAAGAATACGATAACAGGCAGACTCCTCAACTCTTTCTCCTAAAGATTTACTAACCCTTAGAGCTTTTTGACAAGAGCTAAATGCCTGGTCGTATTCTTTCTTAGTTACCTGCAAATCTGCCAGGAGACGATAAGTCTGGCTTATCATATCCCCTTCTGGGGCTCTTTCATCCATTATCTCAAAGACTTTTTTATAATGATTTTCTGCAGATTGATGGTCTCCCTGAATAAAAGCTAATTCACCAGAGTACTCATGATAAATTGATAGCTCACGCACACAGTTGTTCTTCTGAATCAGAGATAAAGATTCTTCATAGAATTTTTTTGCTTTTGAAAACTCTCTTTTCAGAAAATATACGTAACCCAAGGAGAGCAAACCCCTGCTTAGATTGAGTTCATCTTTTGCCTGTCGATTCAATCCTATGTTTAAAAGTAAACTCCTCTCTGCCTTTTTCCAGTTACCTATCTTTAAAAACATCTGACCTAAATTACCATATAAAAAAGCTTTTTTTTCTGGCTGTCCTGCTTTATCAACAAAACTAAGAGCATCTTGAAGATATTCTATAGATTTAGAATAACTTCCCTTAATGTATTCAACATTAGAAAGCCGACTAAGACAATTAATGACCCCTTTTAAATCATTAATTCTTCTATAACCAGTTGAGGCGTCCCTTATCTCTGTCTCTGCAGATTTAAGATTGCCAAGAGCTATATAAATTAAGCCCAGGAGGAACTGAGCCTGGGATATTTTTAAATCATTATGTAGTTCAATGAATATGGAAATAGCTCTTTTACCTGTTTCCAATGCCTCCTCATAACTCCCGAAATGTCGTAAAACTTTAGCCGCAGAATAATAAAACTGCCCCATCTCTTCTGTAAATGGTTCTTCTGGCAATGCAAAAGAACCTAACTTTCCCGTGCTCTGAACCTCCCTGATCTGAGCTAAGGCTGTTATATAATCATTATCCTCAATCAGCTTTTCTATTTCCTCAAGCTGATGAGTTAAATCCACCTTTGAGTTCTGGAAATTATCTTTCATCTTGTTTTTTAACTAAGTTAGTAGAATTTTTCACTGGTTCTTCTGTTTTAAGTTGCGCCTGATTTGATGATTTATCAATAATTATCAGTGCTGGAAGATTTTGAGTATTTGTAATAAGGAGGAATTTTATTATTGAAGGAGAATTATCAATAGTTTGCGGAGTAACAGGTACTTTCTCACAATCTTGCCATGGATCTCCATAAAGTTTAGCTCTTCTTGCATCCACTGCCCAGGTAGAGGTGATAAAAAACAAAAGAAGCAACCCCAACAAAAGCCCTAAAATAAGTCTCTTTTTCATTGTTTTCTCCTTTCAGGTAAGTAATTAAACAAATCTAAGGTTATTACGGACTTAAAATAAGATATAAAAAGGATTTGTCAAGGGGAAAATTAAAATTTTATGATATTTATGGTTAAAATTGAATAAAGGGTGTTAGAATGGTCAGGATATTATACTTTTAGATATTAGACCTGATAGTAAATATATTTTTTATTCAGATTCTTCCCTTATCCTTATGTTATATTTTCTCATCAGGGCTTGAAAGTTAGTTCTCTGCATACTGACCTCTTTAGCTGAGCGGGTGACGTTCCAGTCATTCCGGTTCAAGGCTTCAAGGATGAACATCTTCTCAATATTCTCCACTGCGCTTTCCCGGAGATACTTTTTCATCGTTTTCAGCTCTTCGGAGTTTTTCGGGATTTGGGTATCCATTCCTGCACCCTGTCCCAAAATAGTAGCTGGAAGGTACTCTGAGATAATGGTTTTACTTTCAGCCATTACTACTGCTCTTTCTATCACATTTTCCAATTGTCTGACATTTCCGGGCCATTCATAATTTATGAGCTTGTTCATAGCCTCTACGGAGATACTCTTGATCTCCTTATTCATTTCCTGATTGAACTTCTTGAGAAAATGATAAGCCAAAATCGGGATATCATCTTTTCTTACCCTTAAAGGGGGTATAGTAATTGAAACCACATTCAACCTGTAATAAAGGTCTTCTCTGAACTTCTTTTCATTGACCAAGTTCTCCAGATTCTTATTAGTAGCCACGATAAACCGTAAATCTACCTTTTTGGGCTGAATCCCTCCTACTGGCAGAAACTCCTGTTCCTGGATAACTCTTAAGAGCTTCCCCTGGATAATCGGATTAATATCCCCGATCTCATCCAAAAATACCGAGCCCCCGTCTGCTACTTCAAAAAGACCCGGTTTAGTAACTACCGCCCCGGTGAACGAGCCTTTGATATGACCGAAAAGCTCGCTTTCTAAAAGGTCCTGGGATAACACCCCACAATCTACCGTGAAAAAGGGTTTGTTTTTTCTTTGACTGTTAAAATGAATAGCCCTGGCAATTAACTCTTTGCCGGTTCCACTCTCACCGCAGATCAATACGGTGCTATCAGTCGGGGCAACCTTGCGAATGAATTTGAAAACCTCCTGTATTTTAGGGCTATTACCTACGATATTTTCAAAGGAATATTTAGCCTCTAATTCTTTATGCAGGTAGATATTTTCAAAAATCAGTTTTTTTTTCTCCAGAGCTTTCTCCACCACCACGATCAGTTCTTCCGGGGTGAAAGGTTTCGGGATATAGTCTAAGGCACCCATCTTCATTGCCTGGACCGCAGTCTGGACAGTGGAATATCCGGTGATTATAATTACGATTATCTCCGGGTCCTTCTCCTTTATCTTGGTTAAAAGCTCCATCCCATCCATACCTGGCATCTTCAGATCAGTAATCACTATATCGAAAGATTCCTGATTGAGCTTTTCTAAAGCCTCTTCTCCGGAAAGAGCGATTCCTACCTCATAACCCTCAGGTGAAAGTATTCTCTGGACGCTTTTACAGATCACTACCTCATCATCCACTACCAGGATATTACCTTTTGCCATCTTCTATTTTAATCTCCTTAATTAAGACTTTATTATTCTAAAGGCAATTTAACTGTAAAGGTCGAGCCTTTTCCTAACTGGCTTTTTACTTCTAAGTATCCGTTATGTCGTTGAATTATCCCGTAACTTACCGATAGACCTAAACCAGTTCCCCTTCCAGACCTTTTGGTAGTAAAGAAGGGGTCAAAGATCTTGGGTAAGTTCTCCTCGGAGATTCCTGAACCGGTGTCCGTGAAGCTTATCTTTACAAACTTCTTCTCAGGATCGAAATCTGATCCTATGGTCAGAGTACCACCCTGAGACATAGCCTCAGCTGCATTTAAGATTATATTCACAAATACCTGTTTTATCTGGTCAACATCCATCATCACTGCAGGCAGATTTTCATTTAGCTTTTTTTCAACGCTTATATTAAGGAAAAGCGCTTGATTTTCCAGCAGAGAAAGGGTCTCCTCCACCACTTTATTTATATCTGCACGGGTTTTACTTGGCTCAGTCTGCCGTGCAAATTCTAAAAGACCTTTCACGATTTTCCTGCAGCGGGTGGTTTCGCTAACTATCACCTCTAAATCCTCTTTCATCTGCGGATTCTCTTTATGTTCTTTCAAAAGCAGAGAGCTGTAAGTCAAAATACCCGTCAGGGGGTTATTTATCTCATGAGCAATCCCGGCCGCCAACTTACCTAAGGAAGCTAATTTTTCAGACTGGATTAGTTGCTCCTGGGTTTTCTTGAGCTCCTTTGTCTTTTCCTCCACCCTTTTCTCTAAAACCCGGCTCCATTCTTCTAATTCCTCTTGAGCTCCGGATAAATCCTTGGTCATCCGGTTGAAAGAGTTTGCCAGCTCACCGATCTCATCTTTAGAATCTATTTTCAAAGTATATTCTAAATCCCCGGAAGCAATCTTCTTGGTCTCATCCACTAAGGCTCTAACCGGACGGCTAACCGACCGCTTAACAAACATGGCGATAGTTCCAGAAATACCTAAAAATAGCACTACTGCAAAAGCTAACATTTTGTTCTGATTTCCCTTTATCTGGTGATCTACGTCTGCTAAGGACATCCCGATATCTAAAACCCCTAAGACCTTTTGAGTAGAAGGATGAGCATGGCAGTCTGCAGTATAACAATCCTTTTCATTATAGATAGGATTTATCATCCCCAGGACCCGGTGTCCCTCTTTAGATTTATAGATCCGATTCCTCTCCGGAGTAGGGAGTTTTTCCAGAGGTTTTTCAGCCGAATGGCAGGCATAACAGGCTTCAGCCTTTTTATCCACCATCGAGCCGATATCCTTTTTATCCGTGGAGAACATTATCTCTCCCTCTTTATTAAAAATCCTGATCTTCTCAATCCCTTCCTGTTCTCCTATGGTTTCGATGATCTTATGCACTGCCTCGCTCTCATATTTTAACATATCATAGCGCGTGCTTCTTTTAACCGTTTCGCTTATGCGGTTAGCACTCCGCAGAACCTCACTCGTCAACTGCCCTTTCTGAGAATTTATGCTCACATAAGCGAATATCCCCAGAGCTATAATTAGAATAGACCCCACAAATAAGATTAGTTTAAACCCTAAGCGATTATACCACATACAAAAAAACTCCACAAGTTAAGCATTAATATAAAATCTCAGGAGTAAAATGTCAAATCTTTAACCTGAAAGATTATACTGGAATAAAAAAGATATATTTGTTTTGTTTAGGGAGCGCATCCAAAGAGATGCGGCATTGACCTCGTCTTTGGCGGAGCACTCAATAAAGTTTTTAGCTCGATAAATCGAGCAACTTCAGTCCTGTACTCTAAATCCACTTACCTATTCCCATCTCCCCTCCACGAATCGCAAAGCTTTTAACGGCTTGTAGGAGAGAGGTCACCCTCTCTGCATCCATATCTACCAGAGCGAGGAGACCTCGCCGCTGCTATTTTTTTTCATAGATAATTTTTATAGAATAATCCTATGGATGGTTTATTAAAAATAATATAGTAATTGTTTCTGATAATACGTTATATTTTACTAAAGTGAGGTTTTTATTGAAAATTGAACGGTGCAGATTTTAGAATGACCGAGAATTATCTGAAATTCAATAGGGAGATAATTTTATGAGCCAGGATAAAAAGAAAGTTGACTGGTCAGAAGGGTGCTGGAAAGATATGCTGATAGACCAGCGAAAATATATATGGCTCAACGACACGGTGGCTAAGTTAGCCCTGTGGCTGGACCTCAAGCCCGGAATGACCGCAGTCGACGTCGGTTGTGGACTGGGTAACCTGGGTTATACTTACTGGCCTTATTTTGGCGAAGTCGGGCGCTATTTCGGGGTGGATGAGTCGCCGGAGTTAATCCGGGAAGCAACGGAGGCAGCAGAGGAGTGGGCAACTGGCGGTGAGACAAAATTTGTAACTGGTGACGCTTATAAATTGCCGTTTCCAGAACGACTTCGCGGACTGGGTTATGTGCCAGACCCTTTTGATGCATCTGGAAAAACCTGAACTTGCCCTGGCTGAGATGGTCCGGGTGGTTAAGCCAGGCGGACTTATTATGTGCAACGAGCCGGATAACCTGTCGACAATGCTGGCAAAACACTACTGGTCTATACCAGAGCTGGATATTGAAGAGGAGCTGTTAATTAAGAAAGTCTATTTGATCACCAACAAGGGCCATATCAAACTGGGCCGAGGGGACCAGAACATCGGCTCCAAGGTTCCGGTGATGATGAAACGACTGGCTCTTACCGAGATTGAAGCCCGGATGAACGACAAGGTTCAATTCCTCCATCCGCCTTACGAAGGTCCACTCCAGTAGAACCTTCTGCACATGATAAAGAAAAGAGTCTTGGATCAGAGTGAATTCTGGATGTTACGTACCCGTGAAGAGTTTCTGGCGGGAGGTGGAAATCCGGATGAATATGAACGTTTTCGAGAAATATCCGATAAGATCAAGCGTGTTTTCAAGCAGCAGCTTGAGGATGGTAAATATACTGCTTGCACGGCTGGTTTTTTCTACGTGATTAAAGGAAGGAAGCCAAAATAATCAGGTTTATGCTGCCAAGAATTAACTTTCGGGAATCTGTTTGAGTATAATTCTAACTTCTTAGGGTTCAAAATGTAGCAGGATTTTCGAGGAGATTTTTATTAACTCATTTTTATAATTTCCTGAATCGTTTGCTCGATATCTTTTTTACTAAAAGGTTTTTTCATGAAAGCTTTAGCTCCAGCATTTAATACCTTCTCAACTTCCTCTGTTCCGACATGTCCGGTGATTGCCACTATCTTTACGTCTCTATCCAGTTCAAGCAATTTCCGGGTTAAATCTATTCCATCCATTTCTGGCATAGAGATGTCAGTGAATACAATATCGAATTTCTCTTTTTGGTAAGCTTCCAGTGCTTTTTTGCCTTCATAGGTGACAGTGACCTTATGGCCATCCACCTCTATCAGTTTTCCCAGAACCTCAGCTACTACCTCTTCGTCATCCACAATTAATATTTTTAAATTTTTCTGATTCATTAGCCCCCACCCGGATCAGATAAAGCGAACTCTATAATTCCTTCTGGATTATCAAGCTTTAGCTTGATTTCTGCTCTATCAGCTCAGAGAACCAAATGGTAACATCTGGATAAAGTAAAATCTTACACTCCCCCTGCTACTAATTTCGATATAGCCAGGCATAACACCTCGTTTTTAAATGGCTTGATCAGGACCTCATCTGCACCAGCTTCTCTGGCTTTATCCTCTTTCTCTTTCAATATATGACCGGTAATCGCTATTACTTTTGTTTCCCCTTTTTTCTCCTTTATCTTTTTAATCAGCTCTATCCCATCCATCTCCGGCATAGCAATATCGGACAGAACCAGGTCGAACTTCTCCTTTTCGAAATGTTCTAATCCCTCTTCAGCCTTCAAGGATGCGGTTACCTGATGTCCTCTGGATTCCAAATACTTCTTTAAGCCAGATGAAATTGCCTTCTCATCATCCACCAACAGGATTTTCAACCTCCTCTCTATCTCTATGGAAGGTTTAATCTTAATTTCTTTAATAGCTTTAGGAGGTAAGTTCTTTGAGACCGGGATTAAGATGGTGAACTTTACTCCCTTACCAGCTTCTGATTCCACCTCTATTTTACCCTGATAGCCATCTATAATTCCATAGGAAAGGAAAAGCCCTAAACCGGTCCCGGGTATTTCGCTTTTGCCTAAAGCTCCCTTGGTGGTGACAAAAGGCTCAAAGATTTTTCCCTTTAACTTTTCAGGGATACCGCAACCTGTATCCTCAAAGATGATTTGAATATTTTCTCCAACCCCTTCTACCTGTATGGTTAACTTGCCTCCTTTGGCTCTCATTGCATCCCGGGCATTGGTGACCATATTCAAGAAAACCTCGGATAGTTGTCCGGCATCACAGTAAATCTTAGGGACAGGCTTGAATTTCTCCTCGATCTCTATGTTGAGCTTCTCCAGCTCTCGTCGAGTAATAGCCAGGGCGCTTCTTAAAGGCTCGGTTATGTCAATTAGCTCTTTCTTTGCTTCCTTATTGCTTGAGAAAGCCAGGAGGTTTCGGGTTATGCTGGAGGCACGATAGGAGTTATCCGAAATGATTTCGAAGCATTTCTTAATCTGTTTACGATCATCAGTGATTAACCCTAATTCTGCATTTGCCAGCATGCCAGCCAGGATATTGTTGAACTCATGTGCTATGCCATAAGCTAAGGTTCCTACTGCAACTAACTTCTCTGTCTGAATGAGCTGCTGCTGGAGCTGTTTTCTTTCGGTGATATCCCGAAAGATTCCAAAAGTAGAAGTCAATTTTCCATCTTTATCAAACCAGGGTGCGGCAGTTAAAAGAAGAAAATGTTTTTCCCCTTTTGCATTCATAATCTCTATTTCATAAGAGTCTTTTTCTCCGATCTGGCGTCTTTTTGTTTGTTCCTGGATAAATTTAAACTGTTCTGGGGAGGTGAACTCCTTAAAGTTCCTTCCAACTAAACCTCCCTTGGTAACACCAAAGATTTTCTCTGCGGCTGGGTTGTTAAAAATAAAGTTCTCTTCAAGATCAGCTGTGGCAATTCCCTCACCCTGATTTTCAATTAGGAGTCGGTATTTCTCCTCGCTATCTCGCAGAGCCTCTTCTACTCTTTTTCTCTCAGTAATGTCTTGATTCGCGCCAAAAGTCTTGACTGTACGACCCTGACTATCCTTGATGATGAAGAAGCGGACGGTGATGTAGCCGGTCTCACCATCAGCGTAGATAATGCGGTGTTCCAGTTGGCGGCTGTAATGTGGATCTGTTGATTCAAGGGCTTTCTGAATCTCAATACCGACTACTGCCATATCGTCGGGGTGAACGAAAAGTTGAGCGTAACGGGCAGAAGACATCGTATAGCCACCGACTCGTTCAGCCGACGTGCGAAAAATAGCATAGAAGTGATCGTTGAAAATGAACAGGTCTTTAGCTACGTCATACTCCCAATACCCCAGTTTAGCGATCTTCATGGCGTTGGACAGTTGAGCTTCGCTGGTACATAGAGTCTCCTCCGCCTGTTTGCGCTCGGTGATGTCTGTATCAGCTCCCCTGTAACCTAAAAGATTACCCTTTTCATCCAAAATCGGTACACCACTTATCTCGAGAATAATTCTATTACCGTTTTTGTGTATACCGGGATTGACAAATCTGGTGAAAGATTCTTTCCTGGCAAAAGCCTCAAAAGCCGCTTTCTTTAATTCATCCTTCACCTCTGGTGCAAAAAAATCATAGAAATATTTTTTACCCACAACCTCTTCCGGCTTGAAGCCAAGCACTTTTTCAATCACCGGACTGGAATAAGTGTATAGGCCATTTACATCCACCTCCCAGATCCATTCACCGGCACTTTCCACTACATCCTTGAAACGCTTCTCGCTTTCCTTTAATAACTCCTCTGCTTTTTTACGCTTGGTTATGTCTTTGCAAATAATCGTGAGATATTTCTTCCCGTCAATCTCTATTAAAGAAGGACTAAGATCAGCGTATATCAATCCGTTACCTTTTTTCTTAAAGACGATATCATACCGTATTCCAACGTCTCCCTTTATAAAACATTCAATTTGATCAAAAATAAAGGGCAAGTCTTCTTTGCGGTGTATATCCTTAATATCAATATTCTTAAACTCTTCTTGAGTATAACCCAACATTTGAAGAAATGCTTTATTGCACATTGAGAATTTTCTTTTTCCCAAATCTAAAATGCCAATGCCATCAATAGCGTTATCAAAAATAGACTTGAATTTTTGTTCGGACTCCCGCAGTGTCTTTTCAGTTTTCTCTCGCTTAACTTCAGATTTGTGGATAAAAACAAAAGCAATCAAACCAATAGAAAATACAACTATTAGATCAATAAATACTTCAAGTAACTTGTGGTGTGGAGCTGTTCCGAAGAGAAGATAAGGAAAATGTACCAGGTTCTCCAGCGTAATCACAATACCAAAAACGATTATCAGACTTATAAATATCAGTCCCGTTTTCCCACCGACGAGCTTTACCAGCTCATTTTTCATTTAAACATTCTCCCTTATTTGCTCAATTTAAACCTGTCAAAATTCCTCTTTTCCCTCTAATCTCAAAATTTTATTAGAGCAATCTTTCAGCTTCTCTCTGTCAATCAAAAAGTACAAACAACTAATGGAGTTTAAGGTCTCAATCCGCCTGATGTGGACTGGCGACTTTAGCTCTGCCAAATAGTAAACCTAAAGGTTTACACTCCTAAAAAATATAGCTATAACTTAACCAGAATAGAGATCAAGTTATAATTGTCTTCAAACGCTTATCATTTTCAATGTGTGAATATAAAATTTAAAAGTTAGATTAATACCCCCCCTTTGAATAATGGGATAAGAGACTTCTTTATTCTTATCGGAATTATGACAGGATTGGTTTACTGACAAAATCCCAGTATAATAAGAAAAGGGCAGGCACGAGACCTGCCCTTACATTTTCCTTTTTACGTCTTCCTTTTTTTAAAGCCCGTATTTCTCGATTATCGCTTTTTTATCCCTTCCCAGGATATCATATTTTTTTCCAATTCTGGTAAAGGCATCAATCGCCTTATCCAGGTGTTGTGTCTCGTGGTCGGCTGAAATCTGAACCCTGATCCGGGCTTCCCCCTTTGGAACCACCGGGAAGAAAAATCCGATAACGTAAATCCCCTCGTAATACAGGTCTTTAGCAAAATCAGAAGCCAGCTTAGCATTGTATAACATTATCGGAACAATCGGATGAATGCCCTGTTTGATATCAAAACCGGCTTCAGTCATCTTTTTTCTGAAATACAGGGTATTCTTTTCTAACTTATCCCTTCTTTCAGTAGTTTTTGAGATAATGTCCAGTACCTTGCTGGCCGCAGAAACAATTACCGGCGGAACAGTGTTGGAGAAAAGATAGGGTCTGGCTCTCTGCCGCAGTAAATCCACCAGCTCTTTTCTGCCACTGACACAGCCACCGGAAGCCCCTCCTAAAGCCTTACCCATAGTAGTGGTGATAAGATCGATCCTGCCCATTACTCCGCAATGCTCGTGCGTTCCCCTGCCAGTCTTTCCCATAAAGCCGGTGGAATGGGAATCGTCCACTAAAACCATAGCATCATATTTCTCTGCTAAATCGCAGATAACATCCAGCTTGGCAATATCTCCGTCCATTGAAAAAACACCATCGGTGATAATCATTCTGTGACGGTTTTCCTGAGACTCCTGCAGCTTTTCCTCCAAATGATCCATGTTGGAATGCTTATAAACATATTGCTGGGCTTTGCAGAGCCTCATCCCATCCACGATCGAGGCATGCACTAATTTATCCGCAATCATCGCATCTTCCCGATCTAAGAGCACATCGAAAACGCCGGCATTAGCATCCATACAGGAGGGGAATAAAATGGTATCCTCCGTCCCTAAGAATTCAGTTAATTTTCTTTCCAGCTGCCGGTGAATGTCCTGAGTCCCGCAGATAAACCTGACTGAGGACATACCATAACCTCTGGCATCTAATCCCTGATGAGCTGCTTTTACCACTTCCGGATGGCTGGAAAGTCCCAGATAATTATTGGCGCAGAAATTAATAACCTGTTTTTCCTGAGCCCCTTCAGGAAACTCCACCTTGATATCCGCTCCTTGTGGAGTATGAATATACCTCTCTTCTTTATTCAGCCCTGCCTCTTTGATGTTCTTCAATTCATTTTGATAAAACTCTTTTGCCTTACTTCCATAAGCCATAAGACCTCCTGCATAATCATTTAAAAATTTTGATTCTATTCACTAAAAGGTCATTTAATCTATTAATTCATCTTTTGGCTGAAGGGGTCATATTTTTACAAATTCCTTGAGCAAAGTGATAATATTATTTACCGAATCAAATGCCTCTGGAGTTGCTTTAGCATCCGGGATTTGAATTTTAAATTTTTTCTCTAAGAAAGTTTTTAAAGAGACCATCGAAAAAGAATCTACAATACCGGAAGAGATCAGAGGAGTATCCTCCTTAATCTCCATATCGCTATCCTCTTCCAGGAATTCCTTCTTAACGTAATCGATGATCATCTTTTTCGCATCATCCATTTTTTGCTCCTTTCAAATTTTATTTTAAGAATAGAATTGCTTAATAATCTCTTTTGTTATCATAGTGCGAACCTTTCAGGTTCGCTAAGCGAGGCTGAAAGGAACTGTTGAAAAGTCCACCCTGTCATTCTGAGGGAGAGTAACGACCGAAGAATCTCTTTGATTAATATGGAGATTCTTCGTCTCGCCTTCGGCGGACTCAGAATGACACTCTATTAGTTCCGTTTTTCAACATGTCATAAAAGCCTCGCACTATATTTTTCTATCAATCGTTTTCGAGAGTAGAGACATCTCCTATCGGCTCACCCCTCTCCTGTGCCCGGAGAAGCCGCCTCATTATTTTCCCGCTTCTGGTCTTGGGTAAGGACTGGACAAATTCTATCTCCTGCGGCATAGCTAAGGGGGATAACCTTTTGCGGATGAAATTCATTATATCCAGCTCCATATCGTCACTTTTTTCAAATCCTGGCTTTAGCGCTACAAAGACTTTAACCACCTCCATATTTATCGGATCAGGTTTTCCAATGGCAGCTGATTCAGCCACGGCTTTATGCTCCAAAAGTGCGGATTCCACCTCAAAGGGACTGACCAGATGTCCAGCCGTATTGATGACGTCATCAACCCTTCCGATAAACCAGTAATACCCGTCCTTATCGATACTTGCCCGATCCCCGGTTAAATACCATCCATTTCTGAATTTATTATTATAGATCTCCGGATTGTTCCAGTAAGTCCGGAACATAGAGGGCCACCCTGGTTCTAAGGCGATCAGACCAACCGAGCCAATTTTATTTATAGGGTTAAAATTGGAATCCAGAACAGTGGCAGTAATTCCAGGGAACGGTTTTCCCATAGAGCCGGGCCTGACCTCCATCCCCGGATAATTTGAAATCACGATGCTTCCGGTTTCTGTCTGCCAGTAGGTATCATAAAAGGGGAGACCATAAACCTTTTTGGACCACAAAACCGCCTCAGCATTTAAGGGTTCTCCTACACTGCAAAGGTATCTCAGAGAAGAGAGGTCATATTTTTTCACTATCTCTTTGCCTTCTCTCATCAAAAGCCTTATGGCAGTAGGTGCAGAATACCAGACCGTTATTTTATGTCTCTCAATCAAACTATACCATTTCTCCGGCTGAAAGCCGCTATCTAAAACCACCTGAGTTATACCCAGGCTCCAGGGTCCTATAATCCCGTAGGAGGTGCCGGTAACCCAGCCCGGATCAGCCGTGCACCAGTAGATATCGTCCAGTTTTAAATCCAGGCACCATTTCGTAGTTAAGGACTGAGCAAAAATAGAAGAATGCACGTGCAAAGCCCCTTTTGGTTTTCCTGTGGTGCCGGAAGTATAATGGAGAACCGATGGCGTTTCAGGATTGCTCGGGAAAATGTCAAAACTTTCAATCCTTTTAACTTTCCTGACTGCAAAAACTATCTCTTTTTCCTCAAGTTTGAGATTCTCCTCCTCAGTTGCAATGATTATCTTTTTCAGTTGAGGTAGTTTATCTTTTATTCTCCTGATCTTTTTCATCAGTTTCGTGGTGGTGATTACAGCAGAAGCTTTACCATCCTCCATTCGGGTTAGAAGAGAATCCTCTCCAAAAGCGGAGAATAATGGTGCCACAATTCCCCCCATTTTCAAAACCCCCAAGAATGAAAAATAAAGGTCCGGCACCCGGTCCATAAAGATGAAAACTCTCTCTCCCTCTTTAATTCCTGAATTTTTCAAGAGATGCGCGTAGTTGTTAGAATAGACCTTAAGGTCATCGTAGGTAAATTTTTCAATTTCTCCAGAGTACCCCTCCCAGATCATAGCTAATTTTTTCCCCAGCCCCATTTCGCAGATTCTATCTGAACAATAATAACCGATATTCAGGGGAGAACCCTCTCTATAACCTAACTCCTTTCTGGCAAGAGTCCAGTTAAATCCTTTGTATTTTTCTTCATAAGAACCTATGTTGCTCATCTGCAATAACTCCTTCTTTCGTAAAATCAACAATTCCAAATTAAACGAAATAATAATATCTGATAATGGTTTTTGCAAGTGGAAAATTGGTAAGAATCTTACCTTATAAACGTATTATATTAAGTTCTCCTATTAGATATGAAGGTATAATATTACCAGTGCGGATGAATACTTATTAGTTGAATTCTTGAGATATTTTCAACTATTAACTCTGAACCAACCACCGAAAAATATCCCCCCGCCGTAGGCGGGGAATATTTTTCTGAGGGTGGAAGGGATTGAACCTTCGGCCACCTGCTTAAAAGGCAGATGCTCTACCACTGAGCTACACCCCCAAAATCTCTTTTCGTAAAACTACTATACGCAAAAATCATCAAAAGTTAAAAACCTATATCTAAAAAAACAAAAATATAGATTTAAACCCATTTGTCAAGGGAAATGAATAGTGAGGACATTCAATCCTACGGATCCGTTTACAGCATTTGATAAAGATAAACAGGCAGGAATTTTTGTTCTACCTTTAAAAAGCCCTAAGGGCAGACACGGGGGTCTGTCCCTACAAATACTTGCTTGCATCTTCCTGAAAAGTTATATTATTACTTAAAGAAGGAGTGAATTTGAAAAAGGATAAAGATTTTAAAAAAATTGCAATACAGTCTGCTTTGAAGGGTGGGGAGATTTTGCAGGGATATCGTGGGAAGGTTAAAAAGATTGGTTATAAAGGAGTGGTGAATTTAGTTACAGAAGCAGACCGTTTATCTGAAGATGCAATTATAAAAATTATCCAAAAGAATTTTCCCGAGCATAATATCTTGACCGAAGAAAGCAAAGGATACGAAAAGGAATCGGATTATAAATGGATAATCGACCCTCTGGATGGGACGACCAATTATGCTCACGGGTTTCCCGTATATTGCATATCTATTGCTTTGGAAAAAGGAGGAGAAATCATCTTAGGTGTGGTCTATAATCCGGTTTTGAAGGAGCTTTTTGTGGCGGAGAAAAACAAAGGTGCTTTTTTGAATGATAAAAGAATATGCGTATCAAAAACCAGAGAGTTATCTAAGAGTCTTTTGGCAACCGGTTTTCCTTATGATATTAGAGAAAGCCAGATTAACAATTTAGACCATTTTAAAAATTTTGCCCTTACTTCTCAGGCTATAAGAAGGGCTGGATCTGCGGCATTGGATCTATGCTATTTAGCTAAAGGTATTTTCGATGGGTTCTGGGAGCTTAAGCTTTCACCCTGGGATACTGCTGCCGGGATTTTGATGGTGAAAGAAGCAGGTGGAAAAGTTACTAACTTTTCAGGTAATAAGTTCAGTATCTATGCAAAAGATATTTTAGCTACGAATGGTAAAATACATAAGCAGATGATTGAGGTTTTGAAGAAGGGTAGAAAAGTTTAAGAATGAATCAGAAATATATCAGAAACTTTTCCATAATTGCCCATATCGATCATGGAAAATCGACTTTGGCAGATAGGCTTTTAGAGTTTACCAAAACTCTACCTCCCAGAGAGATGAGGGAACAGGTCCTGGATAATATGGACCTGGAAAGGGAAAGGGGGATTACGATAAAGGCTCATGCTATCCGGATGAACTATAAGAGTAAAGATGGGCAGGAATATATATTGAACCTTATCGATACTCCAGGACACGTGGATTTCACCTATGAGGTTTCCAGTTCATTAGCCGCTTGTGAAGGTGCGCTTTTAGTCGTGGATGCCTCTCAGGGGGTTGAGGCACAGACGATTTCCAATCTCCTTTTAGCCTTTGATAATAATCTTTCCATTATCCCCATAATCAATAAAATAGACCTGCCGAGTGCACAAATAGAATTAGTAAAAGGTCAGTTAAAAGAGCTTTTAGGAGTTGAGCAGAAAGAGATACTATTAGCCTCTGCAAAACTTGGTATAGGGATTGAAGAGATATTGGGAGCCATTATAAAAAGGATTCCTCCTCCTTCTGGAAAGGATGAAAATCCACTAAAAGGGTTGATCTTCGATTCGGTCTTTGACCAATACCGTGGTGCTATCCCTTACATAAGGGTTAAAGATGGCTGCCTGAAGAAAGGTGATCGTATAAAATTCTTTTTCAATCAGAAGATTTACGAAGTCGACGAGGTAGGGTATCTCAGGTTGAAATTAGTCCCGGCTGAAAAGCTTTCAACTGGCGAGGTGGGATATGTGATAGCCAATGTCAAGAATGTTACTGACACCAAAGTAGGGGATACCATAACCTTAGCTGATAATCCGGCAAATGAACCTCTACCAGGTTTTCGAGATATCAAATCGATGGTTTTTTCCGGGTTTTATCCGGCTGATTCTGAGAACTATGAGGAGTTAAGAGATGCGATGGAAAAGCTAAAGATGAACGATGCCTCTTTGATCTTTGAGCCAGAGAGTTCCAATGCTTTAGGATTTGGTTTCAGGTGTGGTTTTTTAGGACTTCTTCATTTAGAGATAGTGCAGGAAAGGTTAAGAAGGGAATACGGTCAGCCGATAATAGCCACTGTTCCAAATGTGGAATATAAAGTTACCCTGACGGATGGGAAAACCATCTATATCGATAATCCTGCTTTTTTACCATCAACCGGTAAAGTTGAGAAGATCGAAGAGCCATATGTTCTGGTTCAGATAATCTCTCCTTCTGAATATATAGGTAACATCATGAAATTAGTTATGGAGAGAAGGGGTATTTATAAGAACACGGTATATGTAGATAAGACCAGGGTTTCTCTCCATTTTGACCTGCCATTATCTGAGATAATCTTCGATTTCTATGATAAATTGAAGTCTATCACCCGGGGATATGCCTCTTTAGATTATGAATTAGCTGATTTTAAAGAATCAGATTTAGTGAAATTGAGTATCCTGATCAATGGGGAGCCAGTGGATGCTTTATCCTCTATCGTACACAAAGAAAAAGCCTATTTCTGGGGAAGAAGCCTGTGTCAGAAACTAAGAGAGCTTATACCCAGGCAGCTTTTTGAGGTAGCTATTCAGGCATCTATTGGCTCAAAGGTGATTGCCCGGGAGTCGGTCAAACCTTTGAGGAAAAATGTGACGGCTAAATGCTATGGTGGTGATATAACCCGGAAAAGGAAACTTCTGGAAAGGCAAAGAGAGGGGAAGAAAAGGATGAAACAGGTAGGCTCGGTCGAAATCCCGCAAGAAGCTTTCTTAGCTATTCTGC
Organism: uncultured candidate division Zixibacteria bacterium; assembly: GCA_963713865.1. Classification (GTDB taxonomy): domain Bacteria; phylum Zixibacteria; class MSB-5A5; order MSB-5A5; family RBG-16-43-9; genus CAZMZF01. Next base: position 985,944 of record OY970208.1, read on the forward strand.
AGGTTGAAAGATAGCTCTCACCCTCCCTTTATCCCACCTCTACGAGCCGTAATGCTTTTATCGGCCTTCGAGGGAGGGAATAAGAATTGTAGTTACCCAATTTTATTGGGCTGAGACGGTAGCGTTGACTCTCCTGAGGCAACCTGGTGCCGTCCCTATCCTGGGAACGGAGACTACGAGCCTGCCCGCCCTTTGGGCGTCTGGCGTAGCCATCGCAGGACTGGAGTGAGGACGCTACAGCCCATTTTTTGCTCAATAAATCGAGCAACTACAAATTTACATTCTCAATATTTATTGTATATATAAACTCTTTTCTATACAAGCTTAAATTTTTTCCTCATTTACCGATAACTTTATAAGTAAAGCTTAATTTTACCTTTTCAAGGATATAAGATAATGAAGAGAAAAGAGAAACCTTCTATAAAAGGTTATATAGAAGTAATAGCATTGGCGATTTTGATCGCTTTTATCTTAAGGACGTTTGTGGTTCAGGCATATAAGATTCCCTCTTCTTCTATGGAGGATTTGCTTTTAGGTGGAGATTTCATCCTGGTAAATAAAATTTATTATCACTATAAAGAGCCCCAGCCGGGAGAAATCATTGTTTTTAAGTATCCTCTAAACCCCAGCAAGGATATGGTGAAAAGAGTGGTGGCTACAGAAGGTCAAACAGTGGAAATAATAAATAAGATAGTATATATAGATGGAAAAATAGTACCAGATCCTATCCTGGCTAAACATATAGATCCTCGGGTACTTCCACAAGATTATTCTACCAGGGATAATTTTGGACCAGCTCAAGTTCCAGCGGGCCATCTTTTCGTCTTGGGTGATAACCGGGATGATAGTCAGGATTCCAGGGATTGGGGTTTTCTGGATATGAATTATATTAAGGGGAAGGCAATTATCGTTTACTGGTCCTGGGCGATAGATCCGCATGCTCCAAAGTTTGAAAGCCCTTATATTATCCCGCTTTTTGAGATAATCTTCTATAATTTAGGACATCTCACCGAAAGATCTGCGTTTGGGTCGCATTGGAACTGTAGTTGAATAAAAGTATACAGTAGACAATAGACAGGAAGTAGGGGTGCCCCCCCTGTGGTCGCCCAATTTTCTATGATATATCGGCATTAGGAAATACCGATGCCCATTGTTAGCTTCGAGAATTCTCCCCGTAGGAAACTTGAGACTATGCCCGAAACATCAATTAATCCTTTGTTTCCTTCCAGCTTTTTAGTAATATTAATATTATGGTTATAGGCATTTATATCCATATTCCTTTCTGCCTTTCCAAATGTCCCTATTGCGATTTCAACTCCATAGTCTATAACTCTGAGCTGGCAGATGAATACGTTAAATCTCTTATAAAAGAAATTCAGCTCTTTTCCCAAAATCAAACTGAAAAGCTTATTGCAGAAACTATATTCTTTGGAGGGGGGACCCCTTCGGTTCTGAAAACTTCTCAGCTCGGAGACATCTTAGAAAAGCTTTTCACTTCTTTTGGGACTCAAGCTGATTCAGAGGTTAGTTTAGAAGCCAATCCAGGGACTTTGACAAAGATAAAAACCAAAGAATTAAAAGGATTGGGTTTCAATCGGGTTAGTTTGGGGGCTCAATCGTTTATTGATAAAGAGTTAAAGACATTAAGGAGAGCCCATACCAGCAAAGAGGCTATAAAATCATACAAAATTCTAAGAGATTTTTTTGAAAACTTAAGCTTAGATTTGATCTTCGGTATTCCGGGACAGAATTTAATGACCTGGAGAAAAAGTTTGAATATGGCTCTTAAGCTTCATCCAGAACATCTCTCGGCTTATAGTCTAACCCTGGAAGAGGGAACCCCTTTCTATTTATTATGGAAAGATAAAAAATTAAGTTTACCGGAGGAAGATTCAGTCGTAAAAATGTATCTGGAGGCTATAGGGTTACTTAAATCTTATGGATATAGACATTATGAGATTCAAATTTTGCTTTAAAGGGTTTTGAATGTCGTCATAATCTCAGGTACTGGGATGGGGCTGAATATATCGGTTTTGGTGCAGGCGCCCATTCTCATCAAAAGGGAGGAAGATGGGGGAACATCAAAGATATTAATAAATATATTGAGTGCTGCCTAAAGGGTGTTTCAATTAGGGATTTTAAAGAAAGGCTTTCCTCTACTCAAAAGATAAATGAATTTATCCTTCTGGGGTTAAGAAGAATGGAAGGAATAAACTTGAAAAAAATGAGAGCGAATTTGGATTTTGATCTTGAAAAGCAGAAAAGATTAGAGATTCGGGACTTGATGAAGGAAAAATTCCTGATCAAGGAAAAGGATAATCTAAGGCTTACACTGAAGGGGATTTTAGTGGCGGATTCAGTCATTCAAAAACTTAATATGTAATAAAAAAAAGCCTCCACAGGAGGCTTTTTTTATGTTTTTCCAAAAGTAAAATATCAGGGCGCAGTGAAACAATCAGAATGGAATTTCAAGACCTTTCTTAAGCGGTCATATATAAAACTGTTGTTCAAGGCTGGATATCCAGGATAACCGGAATAGGTTTCAATGGTGATATTGCTGGCTGGGACTTTATCCACAAGTGCGAGGTAGAATGCTGCTGCCTGTCCCTCGAATCCGAACTCATCCTGCTCCCCACAATCGATATAAAATTTGAGCTTTTTTATGAGAGTATCACTCGAAGGGAGGTTCGCGATTCTGGTCTTCATATCGTTACTAAGCCATTTCTGCCAGATCACGGAGACTGTATCCCCCAAGGAATCAAAGGGAAGGTTTACTCCTCTATCTGAAAAAAGCTCAAAGTTAGTGGTTGTGGGATCAGAAGGGTTATGGGGTGAAAAGGCAACGGCCATAGCGAAGAAAAGACAGCTCAACCGGTCTAACGTATTCGGGTCAGGATCGATCTGAGAATAACCCTTACCATCTTCATCTACTCCATTTGAATCCATAAATGCAGGTATAAAGTCTAAAAGGGACTCAAAGTTCAAAGGTGCAGACATAGCGCTGGCTGAACCAAATACCAGAGGATAATCCGTAGCTATCCTCAATGCTCCATATCCGCCATTACCATGCCCGGAGATACCAAGATTTTGCTGGAATACGCCCTCTGAAATCTTTATTGAGGTATCCTTCCAGGTAACAACAATAGTGTCTATATCTATATATACATGGGTAATTACTGTGTCAATACTGTCTGAGGGGCATGGTCTAGTGGGAACCAGGCAGGTAGTATCATTAATAATGGTTGTCTCTACACTGACATAAGATGATTCTTTTTCGACTTCTATATAGCTTATTCCTCTTATCCATTGGCCATAGTTATACAGAATTTTATCCATCAAATCTTGAGTTATATAATCCTCATATTTCCCGCCGAAGTTAGTAGAGTCTGCAAGAACTGAATTGTTGAAGAAACTGCCTCCGAAGATACCAGCACCATCCGGCATGACGATCATCATTGGCTGGATCTCTCCTGAGGAGATCATCTGGTCAGCAACGGCTTTTACATTGTAGAAATGCTCATTACTCCATCCATTTTCCTTAAAGCCGTGCAGTAGAAACAGCACCGGATATTTATATTTATTAGCTATCCCTTCTTGATAACCTGGAGGCAGGTAAACCAGAAGTGTTCTTCCAGTCGGATCATTCAAAACATTGGTTAGAGAGGAAGATTCAAAAGTGAACTCGAAAATTCCTCCATTATCAATTCCCATCCTGAGCGGATTTTTCCTCTGGCTACAACCTGAGATTATTAAGAGGAAAAGGAGGACTAAAAAGATTAGTTTAACTACTTTTCTCATTTGAACTCTCCTCTTTAGAATTTATAGGTTAAGGTGAAATAGGAAGTATGGTTTCCATTCTCATATCTTCCAGGAAGATTAGTTTGAGAATAGGGGTTTGCATCTTCTGAAGGTTTCAGGAAATTCTGCTGGTAACCGGTGAATTCATAAGAGTATCCTAACTCAAAAGATTTAAACTTATAACCAACTCCAAGGGTAATACCATTTTTTTCTCCCGAATCGAAGAATAATGGAGTAAGTGTTTCATCCGGGATAGGAGTAGGGTTCAGGAAATAACCGCCTCTTAGAGCTAAGCTGGTATGAGGTCGATATTCCAAACCAAGGCTGAATCTGGTTACATCTTTCCACTTTAACGGAATTGTATATTCTGTAACTTCGTTACCAAATGGGTCCTTCCCATTTTCCTCAAATTTAAGCTCTTTTAAAGTGGACCAGGTAGTAAAGTTTACATCACAAGTCAAGGTAAGATTAGCATAGGGCATATATGCAATTCCCACTCCAAAGTCTGCCGGGAGTTTAAGCTTAACATCAGAGTCAAGTATAGAGTTCAAAGTAGAACCTCTCATATGATTTGCAGCAACTGGATCGATCCGCTGAATCGAATCTGCGGTTAGGGAATCATTGGGGAAATATACAGTAAGCTCTCTGGTTCCGGAAAGGTTTATAGTTATCGGACTTTTCATAGAAACACCAATCTGAAACTTAGGAGAAGCCTTAAACAATAAACCGATATTACCTCCAAATCCCCAGCCATCCCCTTCATACAGGTTGTCAACCGGGAAGAGATTATTCGGTGTGTTGTTATAGGGATAAGGGAAGTCTGTAGGGATTAAGTCTAACTTTTTTAAGGTTAAATCTCCTTTTTGGATACTTATTCCTGCACCAAGGGATAGTTTCCCTTCCATAAACTGCTTGGCTACACTGGGATGAAAGTCCAGAACAGTCAAGTCTACTTCGTGGTCGTATTCTGGATAAGGAACATTGTTATCATAGCCCCGTGGTGGATCATAAATGTCCCATTTATAACTGTTGCGGTAAGGGATATAGAAAGCCAGGCCGGTTATAAAACCGTTTAGTTCTGGAAATTTTAAAAAACCGCTGAAACTGGGCAAGAAGAAATTTTTGTCTTCTGGATACCATTTCATACCATTTTTGTAACCAACTTCCCAGCCATTATAAGTAACATCCGGGGTAAATTTTGGTCTGGGGCTTAATATCATAAAAGAGAAATTAACCTCAGATTTTGTCTGGAAGGCAAGACCAGCCGGATTCCAGTATGTGGCGCTCCAGTCATCCGCTAACCCGCGGAAAGCTCCTCCCAAGCTAAGTGCTTTTGCACCTATACCCGAAGGGGTTAGTCCAGATGAATATGTTTTTAAAGGATAGATAAGGAGGAATAACAGTAATACAGAAACAATCAGGTTTTTAATTCTCATCATCTGCTCCTTGAATTTAAAGGTTAAATATAAAAGTATTAGCAAAAAAATTAAAAAGCTTCCACCTCCTTTTAATATGACCAAAAAGACCTTATTTTTATTCTTTCTCCTACAACAAAAAACTTTTAAGTCTTGAAATTACAACATAACCTTTTTTTTGTCAACTATTTTTTTGGGAATTATTTACAAAATAAAAAAAAGAGGAAAAGTAAAATATTGAGACTCTTGAGAAATTATATAGAAAAACAAGTATGCGGTCTTAAATCTCAGTAGTCGAATTTAAAAATAGCTTCAAGAGATTAAGATTATTTTTAATATAAATGATAGCATAAAATTTTACATCATATAGACTTACAATAATTAGAGATATAACCTTATTATTTGTTAATAAAATATTTACAAATTTCAATTTTTTACTTGACAGTTTATATTATTTTATGTTAATATAAGAAAGATAAAATTCAAATTACTGGAAAAACAGATGAAAAGTCTAACTTTTTCTCCGGGTTATAAATTGAATTTAGGTCTTTTTTCCTAAGTATTTGAAAATTTCATCCCGTTCAGACGGGATGATGAATGGTTGGCTTACTCCTTCATTGAAAGTTAAAAACCAATTTTTTGTTAGAAAAATTGGAAAGGGTAACTTTTTGTCTTTTCAAAAAACTTTTGGGGATGATTATTCTCCTTATAAATGATGTAAAACAGTATTAAAAATCTTTAATCTTAAAAGGAGACAGAAATGATCAAGAAACTGATTATATTGGGAATTTTACTATTAGTCAGTGTACCTGCTTTTGGTCAACATCTTGACACTGCCTGGGTGAGGCTCTACGATGGACCGCAGACGGGGTACGATAGAGCCAAAGCCATAGCAGTAGATGATTCTGGAAATGTCCATGTGACCGGATTTATAGATGCTACTAAATATGGGGATGGCGGTGATTATGCTACCATAAAATATGACCCAAAAGGGATTAGTCTTTGGCTGGACACCTACAATGGACCAGGAGACTATACAGATGTGGCTACTGATATAGCCGTAGATGATTCCAGTAATGTTTTTGTGACTGGATATAGTTTTTCCTTACCTCTTCCTCTTGGTTCTGGCGACTATTACACTATTGGATATGATAAAGATGGTGGCCTTCTCGGTTATGATAGATACGATGGACCAGCAGGAGGCTCTGATCAGGCTCGTGCAATAGCGGTGGATGGTTCGGGGAACGTCTATGTGACCGGATATAGCATGGGCGACACAACAGGTTATGATTTTGCCACAATTAAGTACAATCTTTTTCTGTTCAGAACCTGGGTAAAAAGATACAGCAGCGGAACAGGAGATACCTGGGATGAAGCCACTGCCATAGCTGTAGATGGTTCAGGCAATGTCTATGTGACAGGGTTTAGTGGTGGTTATCCAAATAATAACTATACGACCATAAAATATAATGCTTCAGGAACTCAGCTCTGGGTGGTTGGTTACAATGGACCGGGAAATGGCGAGGATAAAGCTTATGCAATAGCGGTCGATGGTTCTGGCAATGTTTATGTGACCGGATATAGTGAAGGGAATGGCACAGGAAGAGATTGGGCTACCATAAAGTATAACTCTTCAGGAGTTCAACAATGGGTAACAAGATACAACGGACCAGGAAACGGCATGGATGAGGCTACAGCCCTTGCCGTGGATAGTTGTGGCAATGTCTATGTGACTGGAGTTAGCGAAGGCGACTATCTCACTATAAAGTATAGCCCTTCAGGTAATTTAGCTTGTTCAGCCTTGTATAATGGTCCCGGAAACGGCTTTGACAGAGCTACTGACATAGCTTTGGAGGGTTGTAATAATTTCTTTGTTACCGGATATAGTGAAGGCACTGGCACAAACTACGATTATGCAACCATAAGGTATGATTCTTCATGTAATCAAATTTGGGTGAGAAGGTATAACGGATCGGGAAACTCGGGTGACGAGGCCAATGCCATAGCCTTCGGTTTTGCTAAAAATCGCTATGGTAATATCTATGTAACCGGGTTTAGCACAGTATCATACACGAACTACACCACTATCAGATATGCTCAGTTTAAATGTGGGGATGCCAATTGCAGCGGCAATGTGTCAGTCTCAGATGTAACTTATTTAATTAACTATTTATTCCAGGGTGGTCCTCCTCCTTGTCCGATTCTTCAATCAGGAGATGCCAATTGCGATGGAACGGTCTCTATATCAGATGTGACTTATTTGATTAATTATCTTTTTAAAGGTGGTCCTCCACCTTGTGATACAAATAATGATGGAGTTCCAGATTGTTATGGTCCGTAGAACGGTATTAATAACATAGAGTTGTAATAGAATTAGTCTCAAGGCAGCTCTTTAAAATGTTCCTGATAATTCTGCTGTTTGAGTAAAGCAGAATGTATAAGTAAGTTAAGTAGTGGCGATCCGATTGGTCGCCACTACTTGTTTTGGATTTAGTAAACACCAAATTTAAATTCAGATTTCTTGCTAAAAGGTCTTGGTCTTTATATATTTGAATTTAGAAATTCGTAATTAGAGACGGCAATCTGTTACAGGCAGATAGAACACTTAGGGATGAAAATGCAACAGGAAATTATAAAGATCAAAGGTGCCAGGGAGCATAATCTAAAGAATATCGATCTGGAGATACCCAGGAATAAATTAGTGGTTATCACCGGCATCTCCGGTTCGGGTAAATCCTCCTTAGCTTTTGATACTATCTATGCCGAAGGACAGAGAAGATATGTAGAGTCCCTTTCGGCTTATGCCCGGCAGTTCTTAGGCATGATGGAGAAGCCGGATGTAGATTTTATTGAGGGACTTTCACCGGCCATTTCGATTGAACAGAGGAGCGCCTCGAAAAATCCTCGCTCCACAGTTGGCACTATAACCGAAATCTATGATTATCTTAGACTTCTTTATGCCAGAGTTGGTGTTCCCTATTGTTACAAATGTGGAAGAGAGATATCCCAACAAACCGCAGAGCAGATCGTGGATGCGGTCTTATCTTTGCCTCAGAATAGTAAAATCTGGGTCTTAGCCCCACTGGTCAGGGGAAGAAAGGGTGAATACAAAGACCTTTTCGAAGAAGTGAAAAAGGAAGGGTTTATCCGGGTCAGGGTAGATGGGAAAATATATGAGATAGAAGAGAAGTTAGAATTAGATAAAAATAAGAAACATAATATTGAGGTTCTGGTTGATAGGTTATTGGTAAATAATAAAGTTAGAAAAAGATTAGCAGACTCTATAGAGACAGCTATAAAATTAGGCTCTGGCATAGTTTTGATAGATGTTAATAATAAGGAAGTATTGACCTTTTCTGAAAAATATGCCTGTCCAAATTGTAATATCAGTTATGAAGAACTGACTCCCCGGATGTTCTCTTTCAACTCACCTTTTGGAGCCTGCCCTGCCTGTTCAGGTCTGGGAACAAAGATGGAAGTTGACCCTGACCTGGTAGTTCCAAATCCAAAGCTCTCTATTGCCCAGGGAGCAATACTTCCCTGGGGTGTTCCTTTTGGCAGTTATTATATGCACAAGCTAAGAGGCCTTTCCAGCCATTTTAAATTCAACCTTTATACCCCATTTGAGAAATTGAGCAAGGAAGCGCAAAAATCGATTTTATATGGCACAAAAGAGGAGTTGAAATTTGAGTGGGAATTTGAAAACGGTAAAGGGAAAGGTGAGTATTTCGGAACCTTCGAGGGGGTGATACCGAATTTAGAGAGAAGGTATGTTCAAACTGAATCTGAAGGGGTAAGGGAATGGATCCAGAAGTTTATGCGCATAAAACCCTGCTTGGGATGTGAAGGGGCCAGATTAAAAAAGGAAAGCTTAGCGATCAAAGTTGGAAAATTTTCCATAAGTGAGCTCACCGCTTTTTCCATCAAGCAGACTAAAGAATTTTTCCATAATCTTTCACTTTCTAAGAAAAGCCAGCAGATTGCTAAACAGATTTTAAAAGAGATAAACGAGAGGTTAGGGTTTCTTATTGATGTGGGTCTGGATTATTTAACCTTAGACCGGTCAGCCAGCTCCCTGTCCGGGGGTGAAGCCCAAAGGATAAGGTTAGCTACCCAGATAGGCTCAAGATTAGTCGGGGTATTATATATCCTGGACGAGCCATCTATAGGTCTTCATCAGAGGGATAACAAGAGGTTACTTAATACCCTTTTAGGATTAAGGGATTTAGGTAATACAGTCCTGGTGGTTGAGCATGACCGGGAAACAATCGAGACGTCGGATTATGTAATAGATTTAGGTCCTGGTGCTGGTAAAAAGGGAGGGGAAGTAGTTGCCTGTGGTTCTCCTTTGAGTATCAAAAGAAATAGTAAATCTTTGACCGGGATGTATCTTTCAGGAAAGCTTTCTATTCCTGTTCCAGAAAAAAGAAGGATAGGGAATGGAGATAGTCTATCCATTGTGGGTGCTTCGGGAAATAATCTTAAAAAGATTAAAGTGGATGTCCCCCTGGGAATTTTTACCTGTATAACCGGTGTATCCGGTTCTGGAAAATCGACCCTGATTAATGAGACTTTATTTCGTATACTGGCACACTATTTTTATGGATCTAATATACTCCCCCTCAAATATGAGAAGATAACCGGACTGGATAAAATAGACAAAGTTATTAATATCGACCAGTCTCCAATCGGAAGAACCCCTCGGTCTAATCCTGCAACTTATACCGGGGTTTTCACTTTTATTCGCGATCTTTTCTCTCAAGTTCCCGAGGCTAAGGTCAGAGGGTATAAAGCTGGAAGGTTCAGCTTCAACGTCAAAGGAGGGAGGTGTGAGGCTTGCGAAGGGGACGGGATAATAAAAATCGAGATGCATTTTCTGCCAGATGTTTATGTCCCCTGTGAGGTCTGCAAAGGAAAAAGGTATAATCGTGAAACCCTGGAGATAAAATATAAGGGGAAGAATATCGCTGAAGTCCTGGATATGACTGTGGATGAAGCATATTACTTTTTTGAGAATATACCAAATATCCGCAGAAAGCTTTTGACCTTGAAAGAAGTTGGGCTTGGCTATATCCATTTAGGCCAATCAGCTACTACCTTATCTGGAGGGGAAGCCCAGAGGGTTAAACTTTCCACTGAGCTTTCCAAGGTTAGCACTGGCAGGACTTTTTATATCTTGGATGAGCCTACTACCGGCTTACATTTCGAGGATATAAAGATGCTTTTAAAAGTTTTAGACCGGCTGGTGGAGATGGGAAATACTGTGGTGGTTATCGAGCATAACTTGGATGTGGTTAAAGCGGCAGATCATATCATAGATTTGGGTCCTGAGGGTGGAGACGAGGGTGGTGAGGTTATCGCCTTTGGCACACCTGAAAAAATAGCACAAAATGGAAGTTCCTATACGGGTAAATTTTTAAAGAAGATTTTAAATCTGAGCGAAAAATAATAACTAATAACAGATGACGGATAGAACGTAGGGGTGGCACAGCGGTTTTCCCAATTTTTTTAGTAGGGACAGGACATTGTCCTGTCCTTCTTTTTAACAAACATTCACACACATATATTTAATTGTACCTCATAATTCTTGGTTGACAATTAAAAATTTCTCAATTTATTAAGGGCATAGTCGAGTCTTATCAGAGGCAGGATGTTATTGGTGGGATGTTTCTCGCATTACCAGGCAGGTAGCTGAAAGCTTTAACTTGCGAAATAAAAAAACGCAGACATAAAACCTGCGGTATGAACCGTGAGGTTCATACCTGCGGCTACCCAAGCAGATACCAAAGTTCAGTTATGATAAGTAAAACCATTTCACATTACAGAATTCTGGATAAGTTAGGGGAGGGGGGTATGGGTGTGGTCTATAAAGCCCAGGACACCAAGTTAGATAGAATCGTGGCTTTGAAGTTTCTGCCAAAGCATCTTCTGTGTGATGAAGAAGCCAAGGTCAGGTTTGTTCATGAAGCTAAAGCTGCATCAGCCTTAAATCACACCAATATCACTATGATTCATGAGATTGATGAATTTGAAGGTGAATGTTTTATAGCAATGGAATATGTGGAGGGAAAATCAATTAAGGAATTGATCAAAGGGAAGGCCCTCTCGATACAAGATATCTTGAACATCTCTATTCAGATCTCAGAAGGGTTAAATGCTGCTCATAAGAAGGGTATCATTCATCGAGACATTAAGTCAGACAATATAATGCTTACCGCTGATGGTTTGGTCAAGATAATGGACTTTGGTCTGGCTAAACTCAGAGGCGTGACAAAGATAACCAAGACGGGGTCAACTCTTGGGACGATGCAATATATGTCTCCGGAACAGGTACAGGGGATAGAGGTTGACCAGCGTTCAGACGTTTTCTCTTTTGGGGTGGTTTTATATGAGATGATTGCTGGTCAGCTTCCCTTTAAAGGGGAGCATGAAGCAGCAATAATCTATTCGATTTTGAACGAGACCCCAGAGCCATTGGCGCGATATAAATCGGGAGTAAGCACCGAACTCCAGAACATAATCAATAAGGCATTGGCAAAAGACAAGGGTTTGCGCTATCAGCACGCCGATGAATTGGCGGCGGACTTGAAGCGGTTGACATCTGCGAGCGTTTCCGTCCCCGCCATACGCAGGCGCGGAGTGCGAGTACTGTTGGCACTGATTGCCGTGCTTGTGCTGATCTCTGTTGCCCTGACCCTCAAACCCTGGCGGATCGTCATTAAGCCATCCGCGGAGACGGCAACTGGCCTTAAGCGCGTCGTGGTGGTGCCGTTCCAGAATCAAACCGGAGACCCGTCGCTTAATCCTCTGGGGCGGATGGTTGCAGATTGGACCACTCAGAGTCTCTTGCAGACAGGCTTGGCTGAAGTTATCCCGCCTGAAAGATTGTCCCAGCTTGAAGAAAATAAGAGTGTTGGCGCAATTGCCAGGTCAACCGGCGCAAGCACGATTGTGACGGGTTCCTATTATAAACTGGGTAATACCATCCAGTTTCAGGCGAAAATCTTGGATGCCAATGGGAAGATTCTTCAGGCAATTGAACCTATTACTTCGCAGGCGGCGAAGATAATGGACGGAGTTGAATCTGTGCGGCAACGGGTGCTGGGTGCTCTTGCCATGGTGCTGGATAAACGGCCGGAAGGAGCTGTAGAGCCAGCATCAAAGCCTCCAACTTACGAGGCGTATCAACAGTTTATCCAGGGACGTGATCTCTTCTTGAAACAGTTCGACTATCCCGGAGCAATTGAGTACTTCAAGCGAGCTTACGCCATCGATACATCATTCCTTTCTCCGTTGGAATGGGCTGGTTATGCGTTTGCGAACCTCGGGCAATGGGCACAGGCAGATTCCCTGGTGCGATTTCTTAATCTGCGCCGTGATCAACTCACTCCTCTTAGACAATTATATCTCGACCACCTTAGCGGTGTGGTTTCACGTGACCGGATGAAAGCTCTGAACGCCATGCGAGAAGCAGCCAAGATCGCGCCTGGGTCTATCGATCCTTATGATTGGGGTCGTGCTGCATATGTGATATTTCGCCCTAAGGAGGCGATCGAGGCGTTCAAGACGGCTAACCAGGAACAACAATGGCTCCCTTATTGGAATTACTTCACTGCTTCATACCACTCTCTGGGGGAGCACGAGAAAGAGCTCGAAATTGCCAAACAGGCCCGCAAAAGATTCCCGGACTCTTTCGATGCCTTAAATTATGAAGTCCGTGCTCTCGCCGCTCTGGGGAAGATCGAGGAGGTCAAGAAACGTATTGAAGAAAGTCTTACTCTTACTAAACCCAGTACTGCAGGCACCCCTGGAGGTACCATGAGAACTGCCGGAGAGGAATTGCGCGCTCACGGGTATGCAGACGCTGCCACGACAAGTTTTGACCAGGCCATTCAATGGTACAGAAGCAGGCCGGCCGAAGAGATGGATTCCCTCCTTCGTTACGGCTATGGCCTTACACTGTATGACGCTCGCAGATGGGAGGAGGCAAAGAGCATTTTCGAGGAACTTGCCAAGAAGTTGCCTGACAACATTGAGTATCAGAGGTATGTTGGTTGTATAGCCGCCCGGCAAGGTAATCGAGAAAAAGCGTTGAAAGTCTCCGAGTGGCTCAAAAACCTGAAGCAACCATATCTTTTCGGTAAGCATACCTATTACCGTGCCTGTATTGCCGCGATTCTGGGAGAAAAGGACCAAGCTGTTACCCTGTTGAAGGATAGCTTCTTGCAGGGATACGCTTACGGTCTCTACTTACATACAGACTTTGATTTTGAATCGTTGTGGGATTACCCTCCGTTTACGGAGCTGTTGAAGCCTAAAGGGTAATGGATTGAGTCAATAATAACATGATCGGCAAAACAATTTCACATTATAAGATTTTAGAAAAATTAGGGGAAGGGGGTATGGGTGTGGTTTATAAAGCCCAGGATACCAAGCTTGATCGAATCGTGGCTTTGAAATTTCTGCCAAAACGTCTTCTGTGTGATACAGAAGCCAAAGAGAGATTTGTGCTTGAAGCCAAAGCGGCATCTGCTTTGAACCATCCGAATATCACCACCATTCACGAGATAAATGAAGTCGAGGATGAATGTTTTATTGTAATGGAATGTGTTGAAGGCAAGTCTCTCAAAGAGCTATTGAAAGAAAAAACATTATCTCTGAAAGAAGTTTTAGAAATTGCCAATCAGACAGCAGAGGGATTGAGTGCAGCTCATAAGAAAGAGATAATTCATCGAGACATAAAGTCTGATAATATTAAGGTCACAGATGAAGGTTCTGGTCAAGATAATGGACTTTGGTTTGGCAAAGCTCAGGGGGGTGTCTGGACTGACCAAAGCAGGAACAACCTTAGGGACGATGCAATATATGTCGCCGGAGCAGGTGCAGGGGCTGGAAGTTGACCAGCGTTCGGATATTTTCTCCTTCGGGGTGGTTTTATATGAACTGGTAACTGGACAGCTTCCCTTCAGAGGTGAGTATGAAGCAACCATAATCTATTCGATTATAAATGAAACACCTGAGCCATTGTCAAAGCATAGATCAGATGTTCCAGAAGGGCTGCAGAAAATTGTGGATAAAACTCTGGAAAAAGATGTAAATCTGCGCTATCAGAATTTGGGAGAGCTTCTTTTAGATTTTGAGAAATTGGTCAAGGGGGAAGAAGTTCAAGGAGTGGCTCCAAAGCGAATGAACTGGACATTTATAGGGATTGGAGCTTTAGCAGTTGCTCTGGCTTTTATTTTTTTGTTGTTTTTTTTGATTTTCAGAATAGCTCCTCGTGTATCTCCAATACCTGCTGTGGCGGTGCTTTATCTGGAAAATTTAGGGGGAAAGATGGATGACTATTTCGCGGCTGGGATGACCGAGGCAATAATCACCGATCTATCTAAATTAGGTGGACTGAGGGTATTATCCAGACCAGATGTTGCTCCTTATAAAGGAAAGGAAATTAACATAAAGGAGCTGGGTAAAAAGCTCAGTGTGGAATATGTCATTGACGGCTCTATCCAGAGGTCCGATCACATGCTGAGGGTCACTTATCAAGTTATAAAAACCAGGGACGGTTTTCAGGTATGGACAGATAATATCACCAGGGAGTTGACTAGTATTTTCGAGATCCAGGATGAAGTGGCAGAAAGGGTTGCTTCTGCGCTGAAGGTGAAGTTATCTCTGGTGGAGAAAAAAAGGATTGAGAAAAAACCGACTGGAAGTATCCAGGCTTATGATTATTATTTGAAAGGGATGGATTATTTCTGGAAAGGGGGTCAGACGAATTTAGACCTTGCTCTGCAGATGTTCGATAAAGCTTTGGAGTTTGATTCTACTTATGCCCTGGCTTATTCCGGAATTGGTGAAGTTTATGCGACCAAGTATAATAATCAGAGAATTCTGGATTGGCGTGATAAAGCTGAGAAAATGGCAAAGAAAGCCTTAGACTTAGACCCGGAGTTAGCCGAGGCACATCTGACTTTAGGCCGGGTTTATGATTTTAAGAAGAAAAGTGAATTAGCAATTGATGAATTTAAGAAGGTAATTGAGCTAAACCCCAATAGCAATGATGCGTATAGAAGACTCGGCTATGTTTACCTGTATGGGCTTTCTGATCAGAATAAGGCGATTGAGTTTTTTCAGAAAGCCCTTGAAATAAGACCGACAGATACCAGAAGCTATCGAGGGTGGGGTTTATCATATTCATACTTTCGGAAATATGATGAGGCCATAAAAGTAATCACAAAGGGATTGGAAATGGCACCGGATGATATTTACCTTCTCACCTTTCTAGCAGACATATACCGATATCAAAAGAAATTTGATTTGGCTGAGGATGTTTATAAGAAAGCCCTGAAGTATTATCCGGATGACCCTACCATATCATACTATATCGGTGGTTTGGTCTATTATTCAAAAAAGGAGTATGATAAAGCCATCGAGGTCTTTGAGAAATCGATCAAGCAGGGCCAGTCTGAATTTATGGTTTTGGTCAATATCGGAGCTGCTTACTCTCATAAAGGAGATAAGGAAAAAGCTGAGGTTTTCTTCGACTCCTCCGTTTCTGCATGCAAAAAGGTTTTAGAAAAAGAGCCGCAAAATGCCTCGGCACTTTCACAACTGGGTCTCTCTTATGCATTCTTAGGCAATGAAAAGGATGCTATAGAAAATGGAAATCTGGCACTAAAAGCTGAACTGAGTCCTGAGCAGGTGTATAATCTGGCGTGGATTTATGCCATCCTTAAAAAGAATGATTTAACCTTGAAGAGCCTGGAGCAGGCCTGTGAGAAAGACCCATCATATATTGATATAGCTGCTCTGGAACCTGATTTTGAGAAGCTTAAATCTCACCCCAGATTTCAAAAACTTCTGAAAAGGAAATATTGATAATAACATTTCAGTAAAACCATCGACCAAAACAAAATTGGGTTCGATAAATCGAACCCCTACCTTCCACTTTTGTCCATGAAATGGATCCGTAGGATAGTTGCTTGATTTATCAAGCCCATCTATTCTTTAGAAGAATAGTAATGCGACCCTTTCAGGGTCGCAAAAAAATATAAGGGCAGGCATCCTGGTAAAACCGGATTTCGCTCTGCTCAACAGATGCCTGCTCCTACGACCTCATTTGATCTTTGTTTTTACTTTTCAACTTTAGACTGTAGCCTTTAGACTTTTGCCTTATTAGCTACAAGGCGCCAGTCCGCCTTTGAAAAGATAGTTAATTAGATAGATTACATCAGTAACGTTCACCTTGTCATCGCAGTTGACATCACCCAGGTAAACGGGATTGGGTGCAGGTCCTCCCTTGAACAGGTAATTGATTAAGAAAACCACATCCGAGACTGTTGTTTTCTTATCTGTATTCGCATCTCCGCGCAGATATTCGATAACTGGATAAGTGTATGTATCAACCTGATCTGGTGGTGGAATTGGGAGATTTTGTGCTAAGGGTTTATCCTCATTATTATCTAATTTTATGGTTAAAGAATAATAACCCGTATCTGCACCAGGCTCACTTTTAACCTTAACTGTATATTCACCCACTATAGGATTGGGGATAGTAACTATATCATCCAAATCCAAATCACCGTTTCTATCTATAGTTGTATCATAGGTAGCAAATGGTATAGTATTGAAATCTACTCCGATTGAATCCCCATTTGGCGCAGTAACTATTAAATCCACCGGAGAATAGGCAAAATACCACAGAGTCTCCGGAATGCTAGCTACAACAAAGCTCCAACTCTGGGTTGACCATCTCACCGCACCCCAGTTATCATATGCTTTCACCTTCCAATAGTATGTATCGTTATTAAGAGTATCTGCAAACTTTGCAAGTGGCAAACTATCATATACCACAGTGGAATCAGGGTCAAAACCAGAAACTGTGCTTAGATAAAGGTCGTATCTTATCTGATCACCAAAATTAGGGTCGTAGGCACTTCGCCAGCGAAAAGTCATAGTGCCAAAAGTGGTATCCCCATCTAAAGGAGAAATAAGCGAAAAAGCCCAAGGAGGCTGATTGGCCGGAGCCTGGGTTAGATTCTTCAGTATGGACAAAAAGTCACTGTAAATTTTCGCTACAGCTAAGTCTAGATCGGTGTCTCCATCTAAATCCCCGCAAAAAACATAATAATTTGCGTGTCCAGTCCCATAATTGGTCGCATTCTGAAAAGTGCCATCCCCGTTGTTTTTCAATATGGAGACGTTGGTGCTAGATAAGTTTGCCACAGCTAAATCTAAATCATTATCTCCATCTAAATCTGCACAAAAAGTTGAAACAGCTTCGTTTTCAGCGCCATAGTTAACCGCAGGCTGGAAAGTGCCATCTCCATTGTTTTTTAAGATGGAGACATCGTCACTTACCTCATTTGCTACAGCCAAATCCAGATCAAAATCCCCATCTAAATCTGCACAAAAAATATGAAAAGGAGTATCACCCACCCCATAGTCAACTTTTGTGGGAAAAACTCCGTCACCATTGTTCTTTAAAATGGAAACGTTGTCACCATAAGCGTTTGCCACAGCTAAATCCAGATCAAAATCCCCATCTAAATCTGCACAAATAACAGACCAAGGACCGCTTCCTCCCGGATAGTTAACCGCAGACTGAAAAGTACCATCACCATTATTTTTCAAAATTGAACCATTAACGTCAAATGCGTTAGCAGTAACTAAATCGATATCCGTATCCCCATCTAAATCTCCACCGAAAACAGAACGAGGACGGACTCCAACACTATAGTTGACCGCACTCTGGAAAATCCCATCCCCATTGTTTATCAAAATAGAGACATTATTTCCATTATAATTTGCAGTAGCTAAGTCCAGATCACCATCCCCATCCAGATCCGCACAAAAAATAGAATAGGGAGCATCACCTGCTCCATAGTTGTCTGCATTCTGAAAAGTCCCATCACCATTATTATTCAAAATGGACACATTGTCATCATCTGCATTTGATACAGCCAAGTCCAAATCCATATCTCCATCCAGGTCAGCACAAAAAACCGAAGCGGGATCACGCCCTCCTACCCAATAGTCCACCACCGGGGCAAAGGGTATGGAATCGAACTGGATGTATTTTATGGTGGCGTAGTCCTCTTCTGTCCCCCAACTACATCCTGTAATATAGACATTGTTAGAACCATCTAATTCTATAGCTTGAGGGGAGTCTAATTGACCTTGAAGGTCAATTAGATAGTTTTCGTAACCATTATGTCCTCCATCATACCTTTTAACCCAAGCAGAATCACCATTGAAATAATACTTTATGGTGGCGTAGTCAGCTAATGTGCTGCCTCCGTAGCTTTCTCCAATCACATAGACATTGCCAGAACTATCTACAGTTATGTCTTTAGCTTCGTCATACCCGTTTCCCGGTCCATTATATCTTCTGACCCAAGCGGTATCCCCATCAGCATAGTACTTTATAATTGTTATGTCCCAATTTGTGCCATTACCGATACTATGTCCACTGACATAAACATTGCCAGAAGCATCAATACATAAATTGTAAGCCTTATCTTCGGAGTTTATATCAGAATTATTGTACCTTCTTACCCAGACAGTGTCACCGTTTGGCTTATACTTGATAGTGGCGAAGTCATAGTTTGTGGTACTGCTATAACTTAATCCTGTAACATATAGATTCCCGGAGCTATCAACAGCTATGGCATACGCCTCATCATAAGCGTTTCCCGGCCCATTATATCTTCTTACCCAGGCCGTATCTCCATTAGGATAGTATTTTATCGTGGCATAATCCCGTGATGTTCCAATGCCATAACTACATCCAGTCACATACAAATTACCAGAACCATCTACTGCTATGGCGTAAGCATAATCATAAAAGTTATCCGGGCCATTGTATATTCT
Source organism: uncultured candidate division Zixibacteria bacterium (assembly GCA_963713865.1). Classification (GTDB taxonomy): domain Bacteria; phylum Zixibacteria; class MSB-5A5; order MSB-5A5; family RBG-16-43-9; genus CAZMZF01. The sequence continues at coordinate 1,005,026 of OY970208.1, forward strand.
CACCCAGGCAGTATCTCCGTTTGGATAATATTTTATGGTGGCATAGTCTCTGTCCATCCCAATGCAACTTTCTCCTGTTACATATAGATTCCCGGAGCTATCCACCGCTAAGGCATTAGCCCCGTCAATGTTGTTTCCTGGTCCAGTATACCTTCTCACCCAGGCAGTGTCTCCATTTGGATAATATTTTATGGTGGCATAGTCATAGGATGTCACACTGCCGTAACTCCATCCTGTCACATATAGATTCCCGGAGCTATCCACAGCTATGGCATACGCCTCATCATAAGCGTTTCCCGGACCGTTGTATCTTCTCACCCAGGCGGTGTCTCCATCAGGATAATATTTCACAGTGGCATAGTCATAGTCTGTCCCACTGCCGTAACTTCTTCCTGTTACATAGACATTACCGGAACCATCTACTGCTATGGCATTAGCATAATCATTGGAGTTTACCGGTCCGTTGTATCTTTTTACCCAGGCGGTATCCACATACTGGGCAAAGAGAGGCAGGGTAAAAATGAAGTTATAATTCGACAAGCAGACAACAGCAAAGACAAAAATTAAAAGCAGTTTCTTCATAACACCTCCAATTTTCAAAAAGTAAATTGTTTCTTTTAATATTAATATAACCTCTTTTCTATTTTTTCCAAGAAGTTTTTTGTCTAAATTTTAGAAAAAATTAGGTTTAATATGTTCTATGGGGTGCGCTGGAGATGTTAATTCAGCATCCATTGGATGCATCCATATCAAATATTTAGGGCAGCCATCCTAGTAAAACCGGATTTCGCTCTGCTCAACAGGTGCCTGCCCCTGCAACTTCATTTGATCTTTACTTTTTGTTTTTCGACTTTAGACTATAGCCTTTAAACTTCAGCCTTATTAGCTACAGGGTGCCGGTCCGCCTTTGAACAAATAGTTGATTAAATAAACCACATCGGAAACAGTTGTTTTCCCATCGCAGTTGACGTCACCCAGGTAGACGGGATTGGGTGCGGGTCCTCCCTTGAACAGGTAATTGATTAAGAAAACCACATCCGAGACTGTTGTCTTTTTATCAGAGTTCGCATCCCCGCGCAAATATTCGATTACCGGATAAGTGAACGTATTGACCTCTCCTGGTGGTGGAATGGGGAAATTTTGTGCTAAGGGTTTATCCTCATTACCATCTAATTTTATGGTAAGAGAATAATGACCGGTATCCGCTCCAGGTTCGCTTTTAACTATAACTGAATATTGTCCTATTAAAGGATCAGGTATGGTAACTTTATCCTGGTCATTGGTTGAATCGTAGGTGGCATCAGGTATGTTGTTGAAATCTATCCCGATTGATCTGCCGATCGGGTCAGTTACTATTATATCAACTGGCGAGTGAGCTTCAACCCGGAGGGTATCATGTCTGGTATAGCCGCATCTTTTTTGTTTGAGTTGATTGGCAATGGAGTACAAATCTGCTAATCCCTGGTCAGTTACTATCAGTGCATATTTCACAGTGACTGCAATAGAAGTATCAGGATTATTAAGTTGAAGAGCTGAGATCAATATTATTATATCCTGAGGAGAAATCGGCTCAACTGACCAGCCAGGGGTAAGAGACATATATTTATACAGGGAATCGCCATTATAATCACCACCGAAAGGAGAGACCTGGGTGTAACCGGATAGAACATGGGCAGAATATGGAGTCCAGGTAGTATCTCCATCTTTGGCCGTATAAAAGAAGAGGATACCTGCATAGTAGTTGTCATATATGCCAGTTCCTTTGATCCAGATCAGATTCGAGTCAGGATTAAAACCACCTACGTTAGCGGCATATCCATAATTATCTTGCGGGACATCGAAATCCGCTGAAAAGCCGAAATAAGCTGTAGGTAAAGTAGGCGGTGGTGAGGGGATATTGCACCACCAGGGAGGTGGCGGATTCTTGTGCAGGGTGAGGTATTTTACGATCACTTTCTTCAGCGAATCTGGATGAGTGAAGAATAAACTGTTTTCCTCAATCGCATACCACCACCAGAACCAGTGATAAGGAGGAGCCAGTATAGTACTGACTGGTGCATAGGTAGAGGTAACTGCAATCACGGTATCGCTGGAACATCCATTCTCATTTATCTGAAGGGGGGATAAGGGTAAAAAGTCAGTTTGACTCCAGAAGCTTGCCCCTTTCCATCCATATCCCGGAATATTGGTGAGTATAACCGGTGAACAGTCATAAAGGTAACCGTGTCCATTATAGAACATCCCGGCATTAATATCTGCATAACGTGTACTACCCACATTGGAGACTGCGGTAATAATTCCTCCACTTCCAGTATTAACAGTATTATGTTCAGTCTGGGTGAAACTGTTACTCACTACAAAATGAACTTTTACCCAGAACGGTATCCACATAGTTTGGTCCTCCTCCCACATAACCGTTATTAGAGACGATTTTTAAACTGTCTATCAGGATGGTATCCTGGAATCCAGCTCCATTACAAGTTAGATGAACTATCTGAGGAGAGCCAGCCTCTGCTATGCTGAAATTTGAAGGGGGAATAGATGTTATCCACGAAGGTCCGCTCAACTGCACATATAGAGTTGCTGAGCCATCGTTTGAGATCACGATGGAATCAGTATTACTGCTGTTATTCAAGGTTGAGGTCATAAATATATACGGGTAACCCATTTTGGGTATGGCTGGGATTAGAGGACGTGGATATTTCAGGTAGCGAACCGGATTATTGGTAAAAGTCCCTTCATTCATAGGGATTCCGCCAGCATCTCTATCATAAATATACTGGATATAGAGGAAGATGTCCACCCTCTCGGCGATTGAAGCCCAGTGTTCACTTTCACAATTACCTGGAGTGCATCCGTTTGAATTGGTATTAGTCAGATTAAGAGAAGCTAAACTCTCTTGGGGTCCTCTCCAGGTCAATCCACCGTTGGAAGAAGCCATAAGACGCAGGTCTCCGTTAGCATATCCACCTGCGGATATGTCACTATACCAGAATCGGGTATAGACAACATAGAGATAATTATAAGCCGAATCTCCCTCCATATATTCTACCCCTATGGTAGGTTTAGCAATGCAAAGATTATAGCTACCTGATTCAATCGCTCCGGCATTGAGAGAAGTAACTTTACGAATTCCTGGAAGAGCAGAATTCCAGTGCCATAAAGTAACATCATTAACATAATCTGACTTAAAAGTTGTCCAGATAATATGCAAGTTGTCATTGTAATCGTAGACTGCGGCAATGTCAGGGTAAGCTCTGTTTATATAGCCATCTGCTTCATAGTCAGTTACCTGAACCGGAGTTCCCATATCCCCGGCTGTTATCCAGTCATTACCATTGTTTGTAGATTCTAAATACTTAACTTCATTTTGAGTCGCAGATGTAGCAGTGGTTTGCAGCCATACCACAGCCACCTTCTGAGACACCGGTGAGGTGGCTACAACAGTACCACCCAACCTGCAAATAGTAAATCTATAGGGAACTTTATTGGGTACAAGTTTTGTATCTTTGGGGATTAATAGCGGAGAACCCCAGCCGGGAGACACACAGACCAGAGTATCCCAATTACTTGGTTTCTCAAAGCAGCGAATATATCCTAAATCTCTATTAGCGTCACCTGTAACTTGTTGAGTATGGGTGACATGGATATAGGAAGTATCTCCATTGGTCATCTTGGAACAAGCCACAGTAGTCCATAACCCTTTTTCTATAAACCCAGCACAGGAATCAGGGATATCAAAAGAGTTGAAATCTCCTGATCCAGGGTAGATATCTATAGAAAGAGTAGTTCCCCAGAAAGCTCCTGCAGGGGTGATGGGGTAATTACGATGATATCCTAATACTTCCCTGTCATCCGGCAATAAATCCAAACCGGTATAGCCACCTCTGCCAGAATCTGGAGTAACATGCATACCACCTGGTGCCAGCCAATCCTGAAAATTCCAGGCATTATAGTCGATATAGCGATTGTAACTCATATCCGGGCCAACCAGGTTCATCCAGGTGAAGTGTATGATCCCATCCGTACCATTGGCTATCTGCCGGCGGTTAGCCTGATAATCGTAGTAGGTGTAACCTACGGTATCGCCTGTGGCGGGTAATAATACCCTGGGCTTAGGAGTCAAAAGATACCTAGAAACAATGCTTTCATCCGGATATCTTGCCTTTTCTATCTTTTCCAGTCTCTGAGCCATTTTTTCATAATTCACAGGTTTTTTAGCTCCATAAACATTAAAACTGGATAATAGAAATAAACTCAAGACAAAAACTAAAACACTTTTTGCCATCTTTTCCTCCTTTTTGATTTCTATTTTTTTTAATTTGTAAGTGTAATGATAAAAAACACTATCTAAAAATCAGGTTTGATAAATTGTTAAAAAACAAACTATTTGGATAAATAGATTTGAAAAAGTAAAAAGCTGACCTTTTTTTATCTTCACTATAGATGAAGTCAATAAAATTATAGCTCAAAAATTAAAAAAGTCAAGGAAAATTTGGGTAGTGTCCTAATTTGAATTTCCCTTCAATCAACTGTCCTACTTAATGGTAGAAAAATAATTAAAAAATAGCTTGACAAAGGAAAAGGGGGTTATTATATTGTCTGAGATAATGGTAGGAGAATAGAAATGAATCTTTCTGATATTTACAAGAGATTTCCAACTGAGGTAGATTGCATTAAGTTCCTTGAGGAAATTCGCTGGAAGGGAAATCCCGTTTGTCCTTACTGTGGAGTAGGATACTTCACTGCTTTACAGATTGAGAACCGCTATCATTGTAACAATTGTAATACTTCATTTAGTGTTACAACAAGGACAATATTTCATCGGTCACATTTACCATCTCAAAAGTGGTTTTATTCAATTTATATTATTGTAAATAGTCACAAGAGAATTTCTGTTCGAGAATTGGCTAAAGAAATAAAAGTCAACAAAGATACTGCTTGTTTAGTTATTCAGAAAATTCGACAAGGAATGTTCAATGATAAGGCGCTTTTATTTAAAATAGCAGAAATAAATAAAATTAGTTAGGAGGTAAATTATGTTAAAAGCAACCCATTCAGGAATATTAAAAATTGGTGAATTTGATATTTCTTGTGCGGTTCTTGAAGATGGCACAAGGGTATTAGTAGAAAGAAGCGTAGCTAATGCACTCGGCAAAAGAGGTAGTGGCACTCATTGGCAAAAAAAGAAAGAGCTTGGAAGTGGTGCTGTGCTTCCAGAGTATATTTCTGCAAAATATTTAAGTAATTATATAGATGGGGATTTACTTGTAAGACTACAGAATAAAATAACTTACAAGTCTACAAAAGGTAAAACAATAGTCGGGGTAGAAGCTACAATTTTACCCGATATTTGTGATTTATGGGTGCAAGCACGTGAAAAAGGCGCTTTACGTGGAAAGCAAATTGAAATCGCTAATAGAGCCTATCAATTAATGCGTGGTTTTGCAAATGTGGGTATAACTGCCCTTGTAGATGAAGCCACTGGATACCAAGAAATTAGAGATAGAAAAGCCTTAGAAAAAATTCTTGAGATGTGGATAGCTAAAGAATTATTGCCATGGACTAAACGCTTCCCTAATGACTTTTATGAACAAATGTTTAGATTAAAAGGTTGGCAATATAGACCTTTATCAGTAAAACGACCACAGGTAATAGGTCATTATACCGATGACATCGTTTATAAGCGTTTAGAAACTGGAGTGTTAGAGGCATTAAGGAAGTCAAATCCGAGAACTGAAAAAGGACATCGTAAAAGCAAACATCATCAATGGCTAACTATGGATGTAGGACACCCCAAACTTCGAGATCATTTAAATGGGGTGATTGCTTTAATGCGAGCTTCTTCTAATTGGGATTTATTTAATCGATTATTAAATAGGGCATTTCCTAAAAAGGGACAAACCCTACAGCTTGCATTAGATGATAAAATTGAAATAGAAAAAGAGGAAGTAAAAGAGAATGAAAAAGCGGAGTAGTAACTCCGCTTACGTGTTCACCAAACTTTAAGAGTTACCCCAGCTATGGAATCTGGTATAACTGAACATATTTGGAGTTGGGGAGAATTATTAACTCAAAATTAGGAGGTTTAAAATGAGTGGCAAAGACCGTAAAAGCACTCTTAGGGGACGTGATGCGGGTTCTGGACAATTTATTCCTATTGAGGAGGCTCGAAGACGCAAAGAAACAGCAGTCGTAGAGAGAATCCCATTGCCCAAGAAACACAAAAAGTAGTTATTTATTTTTTAAAATTTTTAATTTCTGACTGGATGCATCGGCATTAGGAAATGCCGATGCCCGTTAAACGATCTTATATTATAAGACAGATAAGCGCAAGTCCTACCCGCCTCTGGCGGGTTTCTCGGACTTCAGCTTGCGGATGGAGAAGGCGAGTAAGATCGTAAAGCTGAAATTAACCCCGCCCTATCCCTCCCCTTTTCCTACGGACCCGTTTCAGGGCAAGGGGAGGGCAAAGAAAGAGCGCAGACTGAAGTCTGCGGCTACCTCGATGGTACTTATTGAAAATGTCAAGTTTTCATCAATACCAGGGTGATGTCATCTTCTTGGGGCTGGGTGCCTTGAAAGGAGAGGACATCATCCACAATTTTTTGTAAAAGGTTCTGGGTTGAAATCTCCTGGTTATCTTTAAGAAGTCTTAAAAGCCTTTTTTCTTCAAACATTTCCTCTTTCTCATTTATCGCTTCAGTTATGCCGTCTGTATATAGAAGGAGTATATCATCTGGTTTTAATTGAACCGTGTCCTCTTCATAAACTGAATTATCGGAAATCCCCAGGATGATTCCACCTTTTTCCAGGTTTTTCACATTACCCTCGCTGTCCAGCAGAAAAGGGAAGTTATGCCCGGCATTGGTGTAGGTGAAGGTTTTTGTTTGAAGGTCCAGAATGCCGTAAAAAAGGGTGATGAACTTTCCCATATCCATAAATTTAGAGAGCATGAAGTTGGTCTTGGTTACCGTATCCTTCACACTGCGATTTACCAGAGCTTGACCTCTTAAGCTAGCTTGCAGATTTGCCATCAACAAAGCTGCGGGAGTTCCTTTGCCTGAAACGTCTGCGATGGCAATCCCGAGATGAGAATCATCTATCTGGATGAAATCGTAATAGTCGCCACCAACCTGCCTGGCTGAGATGGAAAGGCCAAAAATCTCTATCCCTTCGATAATCGGGTTACTTTTAGGCAGGAGGGATTGCTGAATGAAGCGGGCAGTTCTCAAATCTTCTTCTAAAGCTATAAGTTTACGCTCCTCCTCGTAAAGCCGAGCATTTTCCAGGGTCTGGACCGATTGAATGCCAATGATCGATAAAAGCCTCAGGTCATCCGGGGTAAAATCTGAATTATCTTTTTTGTTAAAAAGACATAAAACTCCTATCATCTTATTTTTTAGTTTTAAAGGTACGGCTAAAAGCGATTTTATCTCCGTGGATTCCTTTTCAATCCCTAAGAACCTTTCGTCTTTTGAAAGGTCGTTGATCAAAAGCGGTTTTTGGTTCTTGAGCATCCATCCGGTCAGGCTCATCCCAAAATGGTAGGGAACGCCTTTGATGGTGGAATCGGTTATTCTTATGAAGGTTTTCAAGGGAGCAGTTTCGTTTTCCACGCTTACCAGGCAGATGGCACCCTGTTCTGCCTGGATGTGCTTGGTGCACTTTTTAACTATCAGCTCGGTCATCTTCTCCACCCCCATAGTTGAGCTGATGGCCACGCCTATATCATTGAGAATGGATAGCTCCTCAACCGCTCGCCTGAGCTTGAGATTTTCTTCTCTTAGTCCATTTAGCATTTTTAACCTTTTTTCAAATCATCTGTAAGTAATATATCTATTTTGTAAATATAAAATCAAGCTTAATCAAAAAGATTTTCTCGGATTTCTACAAGTTTTTCAGTGAGCTCGGGGAAAGTAGATATTGCGTAGCGGAGATATTTAAGACAGATTAACATGCTCCAACCTTTACTTGCAGCAAGCCTTTGAAGTACAAATTCTCATTTAAATCACTTTCTAATTAAACAGAAGCCTTTACATTATGAGATCGGAATTTCCTTGCAAAACTGGTTGATTTGCATTATCTTCAACTCAGGTTGTTCAATTGGAGGAATTGTGTCTATGTCTCATCTCGATGTCAGCGGCAAGAAACTAGCACTTAACGAAGAGGGGTTTCTAACAGATCCCCACCAGTGGGATAAGCAGGTTGCGGAGGTTTTAGCCAAAGCTGCAGAAGGCATCGATAACCTGACCCCGGAACACTGGGCGGTTATTGAGTTCATTCGGGATCACTTCTTGGAAACGAGCTTGGCACCGATGGTTCGCTCCATTTGTAAGACCACCGGCTTGCCTCTGCGTCGCATTTACGAATTATTCCCCTCAGGTCCTGCCAAGGGGGCCTGCAAGATTGCCGGTTTGCCTAAGCCGGACGGCTGTGTATAGGTTTCCCAAAATGTCTCTATTTGCGATACTGCAACTGTGCGTGGCAGCTTCGATGCTATTTTGCGTCGTCATGCTGACGGTGATGCTTATGCACACTTTCGCATTTGGCCGGAGATCGACATACGCCCAGCCACGTGGCAGCAGCTTTAGGGGAATTGTATATGCTTTCGGATTGGGCATGCTGCCTTGGGAGAAAGAAAGTGCTGCCAAACACATTTGGACTTATATTGGCGGTATCCTATATCACCTTGGCATACTGATGGCAATGCTTTTATTGGCAACGGTATTATTGGGAATTTCGTTTCCCCAGAGGTTGTTGCAGCCGGTACGGATATTGTTGGCTATTGGCGTAGTCTGTGGACTGTCACTGCTTATTAAGAGAATACTTAAGCCACACATGAGATCCTTAAGCAGCGGTGATGACTATCTGGCCAATTCTCTTGTCGACCTTCTTTTGTTATCAGCTCTGGTATCTACTTTCGCAGAAGCCATGCTGGCTCCGTTTCTCGCTATTGCCATCGGTATCTTTCTTTATATTCCTTTTGGGAAACTTCGCCACTGCGTTTACTTCTTTTATTCCCGAGTTCTATTCGGTACCTTCTTTGGCAAAAGAGGTGTAGTTCCTCATCCCTCAAGGAAGGCTTAGTATATGGCATCCGAAAAAGATATAGAAGATCCTTATTTGAAGCGTATCCGACATCTGAACTCCGGCCAGCTGGAATCGGCTTTGTCATCTTTCCAACGATTGCTTGACCACGAGACAGTTGCCAACCTGCACTCATGCGTCAATTGCGGTCTTTGCGCCGAAACCTGCCACTATTTTCAAGTCACCCGGGAGGTTGAAGCTATCCCTGCCTACAAGCTTAAGCTCGTTATATCAGTATTCAGAAAGCTCCTGACCGTGCTGGGCGGATTGGCAGAAAAGTCTCAAGCTGAAGGTGTTTTAGATAGCCAAACCGTCGAGCAATGGATCGATTCGCTTTTCGGGCGTTGCACACTGTGTGGACGCTGCACCCTCAACTGCACCATGGGCATCAACATAACACGAATAATCCGAATGGCCAGAAGTACCCTGGCTTCCATTGACCTGGTTCCACCCGAACTGCAGTCAACCGTGACCACCGCGGTGGAAAAAGGTAATAACATGGGAATTCCCCGGAAGGATTGGCTCGACACGCTCCAGTGGTTGAGCGAAGAGCTGCAGATGGAGGTTGGTGATCCACAGGCGCATCTGCCGGTGGATAAGCCGGGTATGAAGCTTCTGTACACAGTCAATCCGCGCGAACCGAAATTTTTCCCATTGTCTCTTCTAGCCATCGCTAAGATATTCTATGTGGCAGGAGAAAGTTGGACCGTATCCAGCGATTTCTATGACGTCACCAATTATGGCCTTTACAGCGGGAATAACGATGAAGCGGGTTTGCTTTCATCACGTTTGCGAGAATCAATGGTCAAGTTGGGAGCAAAAACGTTGGTCCTGGGCGAATGTGGTCATGGGTATAATTCCAATCGCTGGGAAGCGCCTGAGTGGATAGCTGCCGAGGACAAATTCAAGAGCAAAAGCGTCATTCAAATCATCGCCGATTATATCCACCAGGGACGCATCAAACTGGACCCTTCGCGCAATAAGAAATTGGTGACGCTGCATGATCCCTGCAACCTGGTACGCCTAGGGGGCATCATTGAAGAACAACGCTACATTCTCAAAAACGCGGTCACCAACTTCGTGGAGATGCATCCCAATCGCGAAAAGAATTATTGTTGTGGTGGCGGTGGCGGACAGTTGTCAATGACACGCTATGCCAAGAGACGACTGGAGACAGGCAAAATCAAAGCAGATCAAATCCGTAAAACCGGGGCCCAGATCGTAGTTGCTCCCTGTCACAATTGTATTGACCAGTTAAGTGAGCTTAACCGCGAATATAGGCTGGGAGTAGAGGTCAAGACCGTATCCGAGATCGTCGCCGATGCCCTAGTAATTAAAAAGACGGATAAACAAGATCAGAAAAGCCAGTCTTGAAATTGGGTATAGCTACTCCAGTTAAGAGGATTTTTGTTTTTGGCGAATGCGAGTTATATCCCCCACAGCTCTAAGGGCAGATTCGACGTCTTCGATCGTGTTAAAGGGGCCTATCCCGAATCGTACCGACCCATGAATCCTATCAGTACCGAGCTGCTTATGCACTAAGGGAGCGCAGTGCAAACCGGTGCGGCTGGCAATATTGTAATCAACATCCAGCATGGTACCTGTGTCCTGTGCCTCCAGCCCATCCACATTGAATGTGAGGATACCGATATGATTAGCAAGATTGTCTTGACAGTATAGAGTCACACCGTCGATTTCCTGGAGACCGTCTCGCAACATACGGAGTAGCTGCATTTCGCGTTCATGGATGTTTGACATTCCTTGCTTAAGCAACCATTTGACGCCGGCATTCAATCCTGCTATTCCCGGCAGGTTTGGGGTGCCATACTCGAGTCGGTATGGGTATTCGTCCAGATGAGTGCGGACGGCCGAACGCACGCCCGTGCCGCCGGCGCGGGTGTGCCGGATCTCAATTCCTTCGCGGACATAAAGCCCTCCGATGCCCATTGGTCCCATGAGAGATTTATGACCAGTGAAAGCCAAAACGTCGATATTCAACTTTTCCATATCCACCGGAATCTTGCCAGCTGACTGGGCGGTATCGATCAATAGAGTAATGCCACGTTCCCGGCAGAGCTTGCCGATTTCTCCAACCGGCTGGACGGTGCCAATGACATTCGAGGCGTGATTGATTGCGACCAGTTTGGTGTTCTTCTTGAAGCGCCGGGCGAATTCGTCCGGGTCCACGAATCCTTGACCGTCAAACGGAACATGATCGACATCGACGCCCCCATACTGGTGAAGATGGAATAGCGGTCGAATGACCGAATTGTGTTCTACATTAGAGGTGATGGCATGATCGCCTTCCTTAAGCAAACCAAAGATTGCCAAATTCAAAGCATCTGTGGCGTTGTAGCTGAAGATCAGACGATTGGGATCGGTTCCACCATTGAAGAACTCGGTGAGAAGCTTGCGGGTTTCCTCGACCATGGACCCCGCCACCATGCAGAGATCGTATCCTGACCGACCTGGGTTGACTCCGTAGATACGATAAAATTGATCCATTGCCACATAAACTTCTTCAGGTTTTGGAAAAGTAGTTGCTCCACTATCAAGATAGATGAGTTTCTCCATAGTCATCTGTTGTTTTGCCACTTAGCTAAGCAGGCAGCTTTTTCTAATATTTTTTTACTTAAATTCATTTATATATTTTTCTCCACTGGTACAGCGATACTAGTAAACAAATTATTAGTATCCAGATACTTATTTGCCACCCTTTGAACATCCTCTTTAGTTATCATGCCAGTCCCGTCAATATAGATGTCGAAATCGTCCATGAGGAGAGTATAAAATACCTGATCTTTGATAATGCTGGCAACAGCTGAGGGGATAACCCAGCCATTATTACTAAAGGCGCAAAAATTTTCATAATCTCTTATAATTCACATCTTGACTCTCCCTAAAAAAAGGTAACATAATCACATTTGATAATGTTACCCTCAGAAGACCTCTATCTCGATACAACAGCCGCAGATGGTACCACAGCTGTTGCTACTACAGATACATTTAATACCCTGATAGAAGCCTTGTCTCATCTTTAACTTTTTCTGTCCTTCCCTGCTTGTGCACCTAAAAAAATCAAAGAGAAAATTTGTTATTTTTTTCACAAAGAGGTTCAAAATAAAATGCGCCTCTCATTTAATATTATACAATCTTTTGAAATTTCGTCAAGGGAAATATTTTTACACTTTTTTTCTTAGAGAAGCTAAAAAAGACCTTCACTTTTATTTGAGACTTATTTTGCTTCAAATACTCCATCTAATTCCATATAAGCGGTATGCATTTTATCCAGCTTTTCCTCTATCTTCTTGTTATCCTTTTTATTGCAGGCTTTTACCAGTTCATCCACTGAGTCTTTTAAGGCTTTCCTCTTTTCGATAAACTGAGGGACATTTTCTTTAAACTTTTCAGGAAAATCAACTTTCATAAGGGTATCCATTTTTTCCTGAAGAGTTGGAGCACAAGCAATAATGGCTTTGAAATCTTTCTTGGGTAAGGCTTCATGCCAGAGAGGATATAATACCAGGTGAAAGTTTTCTAATTCTTTAACTCTGGGAGCGAAAACCCGCACAAGCTGCTCATAAGCAGTATGTAGATTTTCAGTTGCATTTAATAAAGCTTCATTATCATTTCCCTTCGCTTTTTCATCTAACTCCTTGACAGCTATAGATAAAGCTTCTCTTTTCTTTTCGAAATCCTCTTTCTTCTCTCTGAAAAATCCTGGAAGCTCAGCCTTGTTGACTACCTCCATCTTTTCCTTGAAAGCTGGAACTGCATCCCGAATAGCCTGATAATCTTTATCCGGATAAGCCGTATGCCAGAACAGATGCGAGAATATCATGAAACTCTTTTAATCCTTCGAGTCTGGGTTTACTCATCTCCATAGTCTTTTGGGGATCTGTCTGTGTCTGGGCTAAAATGGAAGAGAAGATGAAAACCGTGAACAATATGGATATTAGAATCGTGAATTTCTTATTGAAATTCATTTCAACCTCCTCATATAAATTTATTAATTACCCTTATCTCTATGAATCGTATCCGACTAAAGCGAACTATCAACTTTCTGGATTTCGGTTCAGTTTTTTAGCTCAATTTCCATATCCTTGAACAAATTCTCCTTATCTTGATTGTTAAATTTTACGAACCTTCCATCAAATAATTTGTGGAAGTTTTTTTACTGTTTGTTTAAAAATAGATTCTTAAATTTAGGATTTTGGGATACAGGGAGGGGGACCTGATTTAAAGAAATAATTGATCAAATAGTATAAATCAGTTAGGGAGGTTTTACTATCACAGTTTAAATCTCCAGCCTGCAAGGGTGTAGGTGGGGGTCCACCTTTGAAAAGATAGTTAACCACATAGACTAAATCACTCATATTTAAAAGGCTGTCTCCATTGGAATCTCCAGGAATCAATAGCTTAGAATCAAGCAGCAGGAAAAATCTAAAAGGCGAAGACCAGGCTGAAATCTTACCTGTGCAGGCATCTTTATGCCTTCCCTTCCAGTAAAAGCTTCCCTGAATTAAAGGAACATTGACTGAATAGGTGAAATAAACATTAGATTGACATTTAAGCCACTCACTCTGATGTATGATGTTTTTGAAGTCTCTATCACGGGATACCTGTATCTGGATTAAAAGGGTATCGCATTGAATATAATTCGCAGTTTTAAATTTTAAATCCATTTTTATGGTAGAGGTTTGAGCCACTAAATTGGAATTGAGGAGAAAAATTAGAAAAAAGAGAAAAGAAAGGATTTTAGGTAAATTATTCAAAAGGCGGGAATTAAATCCTTTTAAAAGAATAGACGACATTCCTGTCCCTATAAGAATATAAAGATTAGTTATTTACTGGGAAACAGCCAGAGGAGCTTTCTAATAAACTATAGTCCAGGTTGACTGCATCCTCTTAATAATATCAGGTGCTCAGAATCCCCACTCCCCCAGTGGGATTTAATTAATGAGCAAAAAATTCGCTATATTATAACTATTTTCTCTGATTTGTCAAGACCCCTTTGGAAAATTTTTTAAAAAAATTATAATCTCTTTAAAGTAATTGATTTATAAGAAGGTAGATATTAAATTATACTCGTTTTTCGTATAATAGATAACCAATGAATAAGAAAAAAGAGATTTTACTCATAGGACTGAGCGTAATTATACTCTCGCTTCTTCATTATATTACCCCAGTTGATAAACCTCTTCTGCATGACCTGTATAGAAGGCTCTATTATGTTCCGATTATCTTTTCTGCCTTTAGCTTCGGTTTAACAGGAGCTTTAGTCACTTCAATGATAGTCAGCCTGGTTTTTTTACCACACGTTTTTCACCGCTGGGGACATATCCACCTTCAGACCTATGATGCCTTGTTTGAGATTATACTTTACAATATAGTTGCCTGGGTCTCTGGAACTCTGGTTGAAAAAGAAAGGAAAAGAAGGTTTGAGTTAAAAAGGGTTCAGGAAGAACTTATTCAGGCTAATAAGTATAAGGTAATAGGAGAGTTAGCGGCTGGCATAGCTCACGAAATCAGAAACCCCCTGGGCTCTATTCAGGGATCTATAGAAATCCTGCGCAAAGATTACAGGCCAGAGGATTCGAAATATGAATTTTTAAACATATTATTAAAAGAGGTTCAAAGATTAAATAAAGTGATAACCGATTTTTTAAATTATGCTAAACCTGCTCTACCTAATCTCATAGATATTGAGATCGATCAGCTCATTGGCGAGACAGTTTTAATCCTCTCTCCCCAGGCAGTTAAAAAAGGGGTTAGTTTGAAAACAGAATGGGGGAAAAATCTCCCCAGAATAAAAGCGGATCCTTCCCAGTTAAAGCAGGCTTTTATCAATTTAATCTTGAATTCATTGGAGTCAATAGAAGATAAAGGGGAGATTACGATATCTGCTCATCAGGATAAAAACGGGCTAAAGATAGTTTTTCAGGACAATGGCAAAGGTATGTCTGAGGAGACTAAAAATAAAATCTTTACTCCTTTTTTTAGCACCAAAGAAGGAGGGATAGGGTTGGGCTTAGGGATTGTGGAAAGAATTATCCAGAACCATAAAGGAGAGATAAGAGTAGAAAGCAAGTTAGGAAAGGGAGCAACCTTCACCTTAAGCTTTCCGATTACAGGGATACAATGAAGAAAAGAAAAATAGTAATTGCTGAGGATGATTTAAGCCTTTCCCGGATTATGGAATATAGTTTAAAAGATGAAGGCTTTGAAGTTAATGTTTTTTCAAATGGGAAAGAAGCGCTATCTTTTCTTCAAGAAAAGAATGTGGATTTGATCATCTCTGATTTAACCATGCCAGAGATGGGCGGGATGGAACTCTTAAAAGAGGTTCAGAAGATTAAGCTCGAGAGTCCTTTCATTATAATCACCGCCTTTGGAACAATCAATAGTGCAGTGGAAGCTATGAAAGCAGGTGCATACGATTATATCACCAAACCTTTTAGCCAGGAAGAGTTGGTCTTAGTTGTTAAAAAGGCTCTGGAGCTCAAATCGCTTAAAGAGGAGAATATTAATTTAAAGAGTCAGTTAGTTGAAAAATATAAATTCGAGAATTTCGTTGGTAAAAGCCCAAAGATGGAGAAAGTTTTTGAGCTTATCTCCAGAGTAGCTGGCACAACTTCTAATATACTTATCTTAGGTGAAAGCGGAACTGGAAAGGAATTAGTTGCTAAGGCAATTCATTATCATAGCCCCAGAAAGGAAGGTCCTTTTGTAGCAGTCCAGTGTGCAGCTATCCCTTCTGCCCTTTTAGAAAGTGAGCTTTTCGGGCATGTAAAAGGTTCTTTTACTGGAGCGATTAAAGACCGGGAAGGGAAATTCGAACTGGCAGATGAGGGGACCTTGTTTCTGGATGAGATCGCAGAGATGTCTCCGGAGATGCAGGCGAAACTTTTAAGGGCTATTCAGGAAAGGGAGATAGAAAGAGTGGGCGGAAGCTCGCCTGTAAAAATTGACGTGCGGATCATTGCGGCTACTAACCAGGATTTGGAAAGATTAGTAAAGGAGAAGAAATTCAGAGAAGACCTTTATTACCGGCTGAACGTCATCTCGATTACTCTTCCTCCCTTAAGGGAAAGGAAAGAGGATATCCCGATTTTGATCGAGCATTTTCTTAAGAAATTCGGGGACAAGGATTGCTCAATTGAGGATGAGGCTATGAAAGTTTTGATGAGCTACTCCTGGCACGGGAATGTGAGGGAATTGGAGAATACTATTGAAAGAGCTTTAGTTTTAAAGAAGGACAATATAATAAAGAAAGAGAACCTGCCGGAAAGGTTATGGAAAGGGGAGGAAAGGGTTGGAAGGGTGGTTATGGATTTGCCAGAGGAAGGAATTGACTTAGAAGAAGTGGAAAAAGAGCTTATTAAAATCGCCTTGGAAAAAGCAAAAGGAAACCAGAACCCAGGCAGCGAAATATCTCGGTATCTCCAAACCGACTTTGTTATACAGGATGGAGAAGTATAAGTTGGGATAGTTTGTAACGGATGGCTTCAGCCTTCCATTTTGTTTTCAAAGAATGGAGACCTGAAGGTTACCGCCACATTTGTTATTAGGAACAGGGTGGTGGTCCGCCTCTGAAAAGATAGTTGATTAAATATACTACGTCTGAAACAGTTACTTTGCCATCACAATTGACATCTCCTGCTTCTAAAGGATTTAGAGTTGGGCCGCCCTTGAAAAGATAGTTGATTAGATAAACTACGTCTGAAACACTCAGGTTTCCATCCCTATTAGCATCACCAACACTATATCCGAATCTTAGTGTTTTCTCAAGGAAACTAGCTATGTTACCAGAGGCATCGACAGATGAAACGAGGTAGTAATAAGTGCCAATCGTAAGGCTATCTATAGAGACGTTGTGAGAAATCACATGAACTGTGTCCGCAACTGATTTATAGAGGCTATCCTTGACTGACCTATATAGAACTTTGCTGGTTGCAGGAAGATTGGTGCTCCAACTTACAATGGCAGAATCTCCAGAGGTCCGAGATGAAACTTGACTAATAGTAACCATGCTGCTATCGAGATTTGCCTGTGCAATAGAATCTGGCTTAACTTGGCTCTCAAAAATGCTGTCTCCGTTCAGATCGTTCAGCATAGTCCAATTGTTATTTATATCTAAATTGACACGATGGAGAGCACCTTTCTTCGTAGGTTTATCGAAATAACTTACGTTATAAGCCCTTCCATCCGCTTTATTAGGATACAGCATGTTCAATTCAAAGACACTATCAACCAACCCTTTTACGTCGATAGTATAACCTCCAACTAGATCGGGATCAGGTAGATATACTAACTGTTGATTAACATCGTTAAATTTATAGAATTCGGAACCAGGAATTTGGGTGTCAATTCCACCCTTGCTGTTGATTCCCGTATGCCTGCCTTGAGAATCATATACATGCAAGTTAGCTGGAGAACCTAAACCAATCGTAAGGCCATCCAGACTTACATGCCAATCTGTGAAGCTGCAAATTCTACAAGAAAAGGGGACGTTCTTGCACAATTTCCAGATACAATACTCGGAGCTTCCTGCAACAGAGAAACATTCGTTAGAACCAAAATGAAACATATTGTTCGATTGAGCTAAATGCCATCCATCAATGTGAAAATCACTAATAAATGTACCGTCTATGTCCATCCCCGTCGGCCTAAAAGCGAACTGGCCCTGAGCATTAAGTATGTGGAAGGCGTCTAGATCACAAGATGAATTGAACCCTTGGTCATCTACACGTAAAACTGCATCAGTGGCTAAGAAATCAACCCCAAGGGCTTTATAATCTTCCTTGATTTTCGCTGAAAATTCAAATGGTTCAAAGGTAACGAGTAAATCAACGGCAAAAGCGAGGCCGTCGAAATATGGGTCCCCCAGAGTAGCGCCTGCGTAGTATTTTCTATCCTTAAAATCAAGGTACAAATACCCAGTTGCTAAGTCAACATTAAATATGTTGCCTAATTTCAAACCTGTCCAGATCTGTAAATCTATTCTATTGTGAGTAGGGAAATCAATATCCATTACTGCATCAGCGCAAGTAAAATTAATATACTTGGCTAGGGTAAGGTCCAAGGTAGCATGCCCGTGAGCTTTAAAAATAGGATTTTGAAACTCATCGATCAAAGCGAAACTAGTACCTTCATCCCAGACCCCGTCTTGATCTTCATCCTCGAATGGCTCGCCTAAGTCATATCGTCCATTGCAGTTTAGGTCAGTATATGACTCTTCTCCTTTTATGGTCAAACCTAAATCGGCCAGCACTAAAGGTACCCGTTTTCCTGTCTGATCAGAGTAGATTAGCTCATACGTATTAATGCCCACTTTCTTTATACTTCGCCAGTCAATTTTACCCTTTATTAAATCCTCGTTTGCTTTATGCGTTGAATCCTGTTCGACCGCTAAAAGAGGCAATGGTAGTCCAATTGGAATGTCCTTTACTACATTCACTCTAAGATGCGCCGGGTCTATGTCTATCATTCCCTGAGATGGTATTCCCGGTGGAGCAATTAAACCGGTCAGATCAAGACCATACGCCCCACCACTTTCTGTAAATTCAAATGCACCATCTGTAAGTCCGATTCTGAAAATCCCTGTGTTTAAGAAAACTCCTATAGTGACCCTGCCGTTCAGACAAGATAATTCTGTAAAAGGTAGAGGGCTTATCAGGTTAATCTCGGCATCTATACCAAAAAACGGGCATCCTTCTAAGTCCCATTGTCCCTCATTAAGTCCTATCGAACCAGCGCCAAAGTAATTGTCATCAAATTTGACTGTACCTAAGAGTCTGTGACTGTTGACTTGAAGCGTATATGTACCTGAGAATGAGTTTTGAAATATGGCATCCTTGTGGTAGTGTACAGCTCCTTCAAACCTGACCTCACCTGCTTGAGCATCTACGGTCATAGACCTTAAGTCACTGACTTCATAGTCTAAACCTTTGGCAGAAAGATGCACATTGCTGTACGAGACAGTCAAAACTGTCCCTGATTGAAGGTTGAATGTGAGTGCAGCATTGTCGCCAAGGTAAATATAAGACTTCTTCTCGCCTTGATCACTTGTCTTTTGACTAAGGGTAATAAGGTTACCAATCCAAACGCTATCTTGAGCCTTGTAGTCGCCTCCACCCAGATCTAGAATTGACTTTGCACAGATGGTAATATTACCTACTGAGCGGCAGTGAGCAATAGAAGAGGATGTCAACTGAAAATCCACAGTTGTCGTCTGCCCAGCTATTAGGTTTTTTCCCATCTGGGTTTGCGTTTCATAGCCGGACTTTGATGCTCGTAAATCATAAGTGCTAGGACACAGGTCAAATATGAAGTATTGACCGTTTATATTGGTGATATTAGCGCCTCTAACCGTTCCATTCTGCAGAGCTTCAACTAGAACGCCTTCTAAGTTCTGCTGAGTGCTTGCATCTCGGATATTCCCTGCTATCGTGCCTCTACTCCCCGGACATAGCAAGAATGGTATATATTTGACGTTGCCGTGAATAATACCGGCAATATAGGATGAGTCTGTACTACCCCAATAATTATATGTTGCATCAACACTATCACCAGATTGCCAATATATAGCCCAAGATATATTATTCATTATTTCAGAGTAATGACAGGAAGTAACCCCATTTACATGGTAAAACCCAACATTGTTCCCAATGATTTTAGAAGAGTCAATATCAAAAGTTGTCTCACCATAAGAGTAATTTGAGTAATCTATCGCATAAATACCATTTCCTGCATAATTTAAGACTTTTACGTTTTTAAGGTTAGCTGTGACATAGCCTTCTTGTCCTGCCCAATAAGTAGAATTGCTATATCCATATATCCCATCACCAGTACCGCCAGCGAGAGAATCCCCGTTCATGTTCACTACAAGATAATTATCACCGCCCTGACCAGTATAAGAATTATGCACACCTGTCCCATACAGATACATCCCTCTGCTTCCACCTGTAATAACATTATTTCTTAAAGTTGCGGTTAGATGGCTAACCCCAAATGCATAGGACTCCAAAGATATGCCTGTCGATGCACCTGATATCGTATTATCTTCAATAACGGGGTTCGAGGTACCATCATATTCGGTTCCCAGTGAACGAATCTCAACCTCTATGCCGCTCCCTGAGCCAGTAAAGTTATTCGCCCTTATAACCGGATTGGCTACTCCACCACCATTAGCTAAACTGTAAAATTTGTTGCTACTAAAAATGTTTCTCTCAACTAAAGGAGATGAATTCTGAGAGTAGACTCCATAGCTCACATTATTCAAGAAAGTACTATTCTTAATTATGGTGCTAGACTGGGAATAACAAGCGATACCATTTTCACTGTTATCATGTGCCCCACAGCTATCAACAATAGCATTGGAATTGGATAATTTCAGTGCCGTGCCACCATAGGCTGCTGCCAATCTTATTATCCTATTTGTATCAGAAGGTTGGGAGTTTATTAGATAAATCGATCCCCATGACCCCGCGCTTGGGGTGACTTGACTGAGAGGTTTCCAGGGCAACGTGTAAACGCTATCTCCGCTACTGCCTCCGATCCTAACATTTCCATAAATTAGTATGTCACATCTACCATTCGTACCTCCTGTGGTATCAAATTGACTTGCTTTGTCTGAGAGCTTTATCTTTGTTCCTCGTTCAATCGTTAGCGAAACCCCAGAAGGAAAAACAACATCGCCAATAATCTTCACTGAATCACGCCACGTCGTGTTCACGCCTATTAACCCAGAAACATATGAGGTATAGTATATGTTAGTATGGCTAGCATCAACCCACGGAGAATATTGATTAAACCCTCCTCCCAACCAGTAAAAGATGCTGTCTTCATAAATCGTGCCCCAATAATTATATCGTGCTTTAACAGGCATAGCATCAGCATATTGGTTTCCAACTCCATTGTCATAAATATCACAACCCAATTGAAGACTGTCACCAACTACAGCTTCGCAATTGTTTAAATAAAGACCCCAATTGTTGTTACTTTTCACTTGAGACCTTTTAATTTTTAGCTCGGAGTTGATGAAATATAGTCCCGTATTACATAATTCGATTTTAGATGAGTCGATATCAAAAGTTGTTTCACCGTAGGAGTAATTTGAGTAATCCATCGCATAGATACCATTTCCCGCATAGTTTGAGACTTTTACCTTTTTAAGGTTAGCTATAACATAGCCCTTTTGTCCGCCCCAATAACTAGAATTGCTATATCCATATATCCCATCACCGCTACCACCGGTAAGAGAGTCCCTATCCATATTCACCACAAGATAATTGTCACCACCCTGACCAGTCCCAGAATTATGCCCACCTATCCCATACAGATATATCCCTCTGCTCCCGCCAGCAATAACATTATTTCTTAAAGTCGCGGTTAGATGGTTAACCCCATATGCGTATGACTTCAAAGATATGCCTGTTGATGCACCTGATATCGTATTGTCTTCAACAACCGGGTTCGAGGTACCGTTATATTCGGTTCCTAGAGAACGAATCTCAACCTCTATACCACTTCCTGAGCCAGCAAAACTATTCGCCCTTATAACCGGATTGGCTATACCACCACCATTAGCTAAACTGTAAAACATGTCACCAGCAAATTCATTGCTTTCTATCAAAGGAGATGAATTCCTTGAATAAATACCGTCGCCTACATCTGAGGCATAGTTAGAATGAATCAAACAATTGGTTACCTTAAGATTTGTGTTATTGCAATAAATCCCACCGCCTCTACTATCTGATCCAGAACCATTGGCCCTACCATACTCAATTCTGCAATAGTTCAATTGACTTGAACTATCCGCGTTGAGAAACCTGATTCCAAACCATCCGGTATCTGCATTTTGAGCAGTAAAAGTTATTGAATCAGTCGGGGTTCCCACCGCAAGCAGAGTGGCTCCGGTATCCACAACTAATTTGTAATGTCCCTGAAACGTGAGACGACAGCCGGGTTCTATTACGAGTGTGGATTCTGACGGGACCCTCAATTCACCCATGACATTATAGGGGCTGTTGACAACATAAAGGGTACCCCAAATGTCACCTGAAATATCGGTTGCAGATACCTGTCGCGTAAAATAGCTAAAAAGCAAAATCACTAAAATTAATAACTTCTTACTCATTTTTACCTCCTCTTTAAGGGGGGGATAATATATCTAATTAATAAAATTTTAACTCAAAAATTGAAAAAGTCAAGGAAAATAACAGAGTTTTTCACAGTAGATGAAGCGGATTAAGCAGAGCCGAGAAACGGATCCATAGGATGAGAATAACTGATATCAGCTTAATCACATTAATCAGCTGTGATGTATGTTCTCCTCCTCTTGCGGGCAGTCTCGCCATAGGCGTTCTGCCTTAACTGAGGCTAAGACGCATTCAATGCGTCTCTCCAAAAACTGTATCATCTGCTACACCTTTTGTAGGAAAAGATTCAAATTTCAAATAATAGAAAGTTTAGCTAAAAATTAAAGAAGTTATATCTTCTTATTGTTAAACCAGTTAAGAAAAACTTTATTGGTTTTTTATTTTTGGCAGGAGTATTGCGATATAGATTGTTTTGAATGGTAAAGGATGAATATGGGAAAAGTCAAAATTATAGCAATGAGCTTGGTTTCAGTTCTGATAGTAGGAGTTGCAGTCCATGCGCGGAATTATCAGATTACCGGGGCTTTGGATTACAGGTTTATGTTTAATGATAATCAGAGCAAGATCAATAAAGATAATTTCTTGATTCATGGAGTTGAGGTGAACTTCAGATATATTTTTCAGGGTGAATCCGGTGATTGGGGGACTCTGGTTTTACAGGGTTCGTATTCTCCTGATTTTGATTTTTTCTCCAGGGAGTTTAATTACCATTACGGGGATAAGTATTTTGTTTTAAAAGGTCCTAAAGGGCAGGTAAATTTTAAAATCGGGAAGTTCGTGGTTCCCTTTGGAAACCTGCAGTATTATGTCTCTCATCTTTTAATCCTTCAGCCAATGTTTCAAAGAAGCTTGGGAATAAGAGAGGATATAGGTATAGGAGTAAGCGGATATTTTAAGGATTATGAGTATGACCTGTCTTTTACCAACGGACGGGGTGATGGAAGGATAAACTTCAAAAATGAAGGTTTGTTCGTATTCAGGCTCGGCAGAACAGATGGTGATCTGAAATATGGGCTTTCTTTTCTTTCAGGTGGAGCGCCGGAAGGTGAGTATATGATAGGAATGATGCACAAAGAGGACGAGAAGATTGCTTATGTTCACAAGAATAGATTGGGATTTGATGTTCAATATCCTTATAGGGAATTTACTTTCAGAGGTGAGGCAGTTTTTGGTAGAGATGAGAAAATAAACGTTGGTGGGTTCTATTTAGGAACAGATTATGAGATTTCTCCTAAAATTTTAGCCAGCCTGAAATATGATTTCTGGGATCCGGATTTTAAGAATAAAGATTTCATAACGGATTTAGGATTTGGATTGAGCTATCGCATCAATAAATACGTTACCCCCAGAATAGCTTATGAGAAAAGCTGGGCAAAAGATGAAATGGTAATGAGTGAAAGCACAGGGTTTTTTACTGTCCAGTTGAACTTAAATTTTTAAATATAAAGTAGCGTTGCCACTCCTGTGGCAACGAACAAACGTCCTCACGGGAGTGAGGACGCTACGGGAGCGAATAAAGGGTAAAAAGATGAGTAATTTGAGATTCAAAATAATAAAAATCATACCAGTAATAGTTTTAAGTTTGGCTATCTATTTCCCACTATCCAGTTTTGCTGCGGTTTGTGTTTTCCGTTTTCCGGATAGAGATGTCTACAAGCTCTATCCCAAAGCTACCAATTATAAATCGGTTTTGAAAAAAGTGGACAAAACCGCCAAGGGGAAAATTGAGGCTTTGCTTGGCCAATCTTTAGAGGCAGATGAAACCGAGCTTACTTTCTATGAGATCTATAAAAGTAAGGATTTAATCGGTATGATTCACCCGCATGCGGAAAGGGGAGAATATGGCACTATCGAAGTTGTCTGGGCATTTGCCCCGGATGGTAAGATTATCGATTTTACAATCCAGAGGGATAGAGAGAAGAAAGGGAAGGAGCTTAATAGCCCAGCTTTCAGGAAACAGTTTACAGGCAAGGATATTAACTTTCCTTTTACAATCGAGAAGACCAGAGAAATAAACTCAAAGTTAATCAAGCCAGTGGATGGAGCAGAAAAAGGTTCCTCCGCCATTGCCTATGGGGCTAAAAAAACCTTAGCTTTTTATAAATTCCTTTTTCAGGAGGTAAAATAAAATGAAATTCATCAAATTTGTCTTAAAGAACCTATTCAGGAACAAAGTCAGGACTCTTTTGACTATCCTTTCAATGTCTATCTCGGTTATGGTATTGTTCTCTCTCCTTTCCTTTACTAAAGGATATGAAAAAGGGATGACTACTGAATTAGGTAAAATGGGTTATCAGATAATGGTTGTTCCCAGGGGTTGCCCTTATGAGGCGGCAACCTTTAGCTTTATCCGGAGGAAAAATCCCGAACTATTTCAGCTATTCGGTTTTAGATGAGGTTAAAAAGATTCTGGAGATAGAAATATCTGCACCTTTCTTCATGTCAGCCATAATAAGACCGGATGAAGACCGGACTGATATCTACCTGGGGATGGACGAGACTATGTTTCAAATGAAAAGGTACTGGAAGATAAAAGGGGGCTATTTCAAAGATGAAAATTCAATGATTATGGGTGGGGATGCGGCTTATATAGAACAGACGGATGAGCCGGGTCAGAAATTCTATGTCAAAGAAAAGGACCGGGAGTTTGAGGTAACCGGTATCTTGGAGAGGACCGGCACAAAAGATGATGGCTTCTTCTTTATTCCCTTAAAAGCAGCTCAGGAGATGTTCGGGCAAAAAGATAAGTTGACTGGAATAGCAATCAGGGTTAAGGACCCTACTCTAATCCCAACTGTAGTAGAGAAGTTAGAGAAATTACCGGATTCTCAGGTAATAACTATGTCCCAGCTTATGGGAACTATGATAAATCTGGTAGCTCAAGCCAAGACTTTAATCTTATCGATCATAATCATAGCCATAATCATCAGCGCCTTAGGGGCTTTAAATACAGTCCTGATGTCGGTTTTCGAGCGAACCAGAGAGATCGGGGTAATGAGAGCTATGGGTGCAGGCAGGGAGCATGTATTTCAATTAGTCTGGGTGGAGACCTTAGTGATGACATTAATAAGTGGAGTACTGGGAATAAGCATAGCCCTTGTAGGGATGAGATTGGTAGAGAGAATAATCAAAAGACTCCTCCCATTATCACCAGAAGGGAGTGTGGTCTCTTTTGATCTGAATATCCTTTTAATCTGTCTGGGGTTTGTCATTCTGGTCGGTTTAGTCGCAGGGATCTATCCAGCTTATCGAGCTTCAAAACTTAAACCGATAGAGGCGATCAGAACAGAATAATCCGAGAAACGGAGGAGATATGAATTTCTTTACTTTAGCCATTAAAAACCTTTTAAGAAGAAAGATCAGAACAACCCTTACCATATTGAGCGTGGCAATTGCCATCTCTATCCTTTTCAGCTTGCTGGCATTCAACCGGGGTTATGAAAAGGAGATGAAAAAAGAGTTAGCCTATTTAGGTTACCATATCTTAATCGTTCCTAAAGGGTGTCCTTATGAGGCGGCTTCATTAGTATTACATGGAGGGAAATTTCCCAGGTATCTGAAAGATGAATATGTGGAAGAGATAAGAAAAGTGCAAGGAGTCAAAGAATCGGCCAGACTTTTTATGAACTCCGAAACAGACTCTTTGTCCAAGGAGACTAAAATCTATTTTGGCATTGATCAGGATTATTTAAATTTTAAACCACGCTGGAAGTTCAAAGCGGGAGGATTTTTTACCAATGACCATTCGGTGGTGATCGGACAATATGTAGCTGAGAGTAAAAAGATAAAATTGGGGGATAAGGTTGAAGCTTTGGGAGAAGAGTTCATCGTTGCCGGAATCTTAGAGCAGACCGGGGATCAGGATGACGGGTTCTATTTTCTGCCTATTAAGACTCTTACCAGATTATCAGGCAAAGAAGGTCTTTTAGTGGCAGTTCCCATAAAAGTGGATGATCTTTCCAAAATAGAACAGATCGCAGAGAAGATAAGAGGAACAGAAAGCGATATGAATGTGGTTTCGATGAAAGAGGTTACCGGTGCAATTATGGGTCTGGTCAGTTCCACCCGGGTTTTAATCTATGCGGTGGTTTTAATTGCTATTCTCGTGAGTGCAGTCGGGGTTTTAAACACTATTCTGATGTCAGTATTTGAACGCACCCGGGAGATTGGGATGATGAAAGCAGTTGGCTCTTCCAGGATAGATATATTCCGGCTGATCTGGTATGAAACCTTTATCGTCTGCATGACCGGAGGACTTTTGGGTTCATTTTTAGCAATAGTAGGTTCAAGCATAATAGAGAATTTTATTAAGAAGTTAATGCCTTATGCTCCTGGTGGTCAACTGATCTCAGCAGACCTTTTAGTAATAATTATTTCGGTTCTGTTTGCTTTGATTATGGGGATTTTAGCCGGGATTTATCCAGCTTACCGGGCTTCAAATCTAAGGCCGATTGAAGCTATTAGAACCGAATAGCTATAGGAGAAGAAAATGACAAAAGAACTATTTAACTTAGAAGAAATAACTAAGATTTATAGGAGAGGTAAAGAAGAAATTAAAGGGGTGAATGGGATTACTCTGAAAATTAAAAAAGGTGAGTATATTTCCATCCTGGGTCCTTCAGGTGCAGGCAAGACTACATTCTTAAATATGTTGGGTTGTATAGACTCTCCAACTTCTGGAAAATTGATTTTTAATAAAGATAATGGAGACAAACTTGATCTTACTGATATGAAGGAGAATAGACTGGATGAGTTCAGAAGAGAAAATATCGGTTTTGTTTTTGCTGACTTTTTTTTGATTCCTTCTTTAACTGCAACTGAGAATGTAGAATTACCCCTGCTTTTTTCCAGTGATAAAAAAGTTGAGCAGGATTATTCTAAAAAGGTATTAGAGACTGTAGGTTTGGGTCACAGGCTTACTCATAAACCGTTGCATCTTTCAGGTGGGGAGATGCAGAGGGTCGCAGTTGCCCGCTCCATTGTAAACAGACCAAAAGTCCTTTTAGCAGATGAGCCGACTGCCAATCTGGATACTGGGAACAGCGAGGTCATCTTTAATCTGTTCGAAGAGCTGAACTCTAAGGGGATGACAGTAATTGTGGCAACTCATGCAGAGGAGTTAGCCCGTAGGGCTAAAAGGATAATCTTTCTTCTGGATGGTAAGATCGTTGAGGATAAAGGAGGAAGATAAAATGAATAATTATGCTATACAGGGTGAAGGTCTGACTAAGATTTATCAAAGGGGGAGTGAAAAGCTCTACGCTTTAAAAGAAGTAAACTTCCAGATAAGTCCGGGTGAAATAGTCTCAATAGTTGGCAGGTCAGGCTCTGGAAAGACGACTCTTTTGAATATGATCGGATGTCTGGATACACTATCAGAGGGAACCCTATATATTGGAGATATAGAGGTATTTAAACTAAAAGAGAAAGATTTGATTAAGGTGAGAAGGGAAAATATAGGTTTTGTTTTTCAACTGTTTTATTTAGTCCCCACCTTAACTGCTTATGAAAATGCACTTTTGCCTTTACTTTTCAGTCGCAGGTTAGATAAGAAAGAGAAAGTTAAAGAGATTTTCCAGAAAGTGGGGTTAGGGGAACGGTTAAATATGCTTCCTTCAGAGCTGGATGGTGGGGATATGCAAAGAATAGCTATAGCCCGGGCCTTAGTAAATGAGCCAAAAATAATCCTGGCAGATGAGCCTACGGGAAGGTTAGAATCCAAGTCCAAAGAAAACATTTTCGGTCTTTTTAAAAAATTGACTGAAGAAGGATTAGCTATAGTGATAGCTACTCATGACCTGGACTTGGCCTCCA
Source organism: uncultured candidate division Zixibacteria bacterium (assembly GCA_963713865.1). Taxonomy (GTDB): domain Bacteria; phylum Zixibacteria; class MSB-5A5; order MSB-5A5; family RBG-16-43-9; genus CAZMZF01. The sequence goes on from OY970208.1 coordinate 1,033,093, forward strand.
GAGCTGACAGGATGATAAGGTTAAAAGATGGAATGGTGGTTAATTAATCTATACGGTTTTAGAAAAAGTGGAAGAGAATCGAATTCCCTCTCTCCCTGTGGGAGAGGGTTAGGGTGAGGGGTCACCCTCCCCTTACCCCTCCCATCAAGGGAGGGGTAGCTGATTTGGAGTTTTTTATAAATTATAGAAGGAGGTGAGAAGATGAAGAAGATCTGGTTGATAGTCACAGGGGTAATAATAATTTTAGTTCTGCTCCTGGGATTTTCCACTGGCTTTTTTGGTAATAAAGGGGATAAAACGCCCAAGATGGCTGTTTGTCCAGTATGTAAGATGAAAGTCTTAATTACTGAAGAGACTCCTTCTTATATATATAAAGGAAAAACCTATTATTTTATGAATGAGGAACACAAGAGCATCTTTGTGGAAGATCCGGAAAGGTTTATAAAATAGACAATTAACTTAATAACTTTTAAGGAGGTTGAAATGAAAAGGTCAAGTTTAATAACTCTAGCGATTTTAACAGGAATAGTTTTCCTGTATCTATCTTTTGCTATCGGTGGACAGGATACAACCAAAGTTAGCAGCCATAAGATAACTAAAGAAGAAATAGGTAAAGATTTTACCTGTGTGATGTGCAATATGAAAGGGAAGGTTTCGAAAAATACCCCAGCTCTGGATTATCAGGGCAAGACCTATTATTTCTGCAGTGCTGGAGAGAAGATACCTTTTTCTGAGGATCCGGAAAAGTATATATCTCCAGAGAGTGCTGATAGTTTGAAGCTAAGTTACGCAGAACACAAGATAACGGATGAGGAATTGGGCAAAGAGGCGACCTGCCCGGTTATGAAGAGGAGTTTCACTATTTCTAAAGATACTCCGGCTATAGAATTTAAAGGAGAAATTTACTATTTCTGCTGCCCTGGCTGTATAAAGAAGTTCATAGACTCCCAGACAGATTCAGATTCTCTAAAGGTTGCGCCTGATTCTCTTCATCATGATAAGAGTACAGAAAGTAGTCATACACATAAAGGATGCTGTTGAAAAGAAAGTATCTGATATTTACAGGTTTGATATTTATAGTATTACTGATTTTCGGACTGGTAATTTTTAACCCTGGGAAGAAACAGAGAATCGGGAGCGAGATAGAAAAGGTTGATAGAGTCCAGGAAGGAATTTATGAGGGGGAGACCTCTCCTGATTTTACACTCAAAGACCTGCAGGGGAGAGAGGTAAGTTTAAAAAGGTTCAGAGGGAAGATAGTCCTTTTGAATTTCTGGGCTACCTGGTGTCCGTCCTGCAGAAAGGAGATACCATCGATGATTAAGCTTTATGAAAGGTATAAGGATAAAGGCCTGGAGATTATCGGGGTCAATTTAGACAGGATGGACAAGTCAGGGATCGAGAAATTCAGTTCAGAACATAATATTACCTTTCCAACCCTTTTAGACCCTGCGGGAAAGACAGCGGTTCTATACGGGATAACAGCTCTGCCAGCTACATTTATCTTAGACCGAAATGGAAAAATTCAAGAAAGGATTGCAGGTGGAAAGGATTGGTCCTCCGAAGAAAATCTTAAGAAATTTGAAACCTTTTTAAGCGAAACAAAGTAAAAATATATAGATATGATTTAAGAAGTTGACCCAAGTTAAGCTCCTGCTCTAATATATCAGTTCTGTTGGTCTGAAGACCAACAGACAGCAGGCGATTGCTTCTCGTTGGCGTTCTTACCAAAGAAGCAAAAGAGGAGAGAGAGATTATTAGAAAAAAAATCCAATTTTTGTATTAAAAAATATTTTAAAAAGATCAAACAAATAAAAAGGATATTTCGTTGAATTTGTGAAAAAGGAAACGGGTAAATTTTAAAGCTGAAGTCTTCACTTATTTCATTCTATACTGAGTTCCTGCCCCCCTCTCAGGTAGAGTAGGTAGTGAAGCTCCTTCAGCTTTTTTGTCTGATTAAAATCATAAACCCACATTGAGGGCAATGTGGGTTTACCAATTTGGCAGGGGCGTATTGCAATACACCCCTGCAAGTTTTTATATTAAAGGAAGTTGATTTTTTAAAAAAAGAGTATATTATATGACTATGACCAAAAAAAAAGCCATAGCCCTTCTATCCGGAGGGTTGGACAGCACCTTAGCTTTGAGAATTATCCTGGATTTGGAATTTGAGGTGATCGGTCTAAATTTGAAGACGCCATTCTGCACCTGCGATGGTAAGAAAGGGGTGTGTTATTCCAGTAAATATGCGGAGGAGTTCGGGATAAAGCTTATTCGAATATTCGGAGGTGAAGATTACCTGGGGATAGTGAAAAATCCTGAACACGGATATGGTAGAAATCTTAATCCCTGTATAGATTGCAGGATCTTTCTTCTCCGGAAAGCAAAAGAGATAATGGAAAAAGAAGGAGCGGATTTTATCTTCACCGGTGAAGTATTAGGGGAAAGACCAATGTCTCAAAGATTAGATGCCATGAAATTAATTGAGAAAGAATCCGGGTTAAGGGGAAAAATTTTAAGGCCACTGTCAGCTAAACTTTTAGAGCCGACCATTGCAGAGAAAGAAGGGATAATAGACCGGACAAAACTTTTAAATATTCAGGGCAGGTCAAGGAAAATCCAGATTCAATTAGCCAAAGACTACCAGATAAGTGATTATCCCTGCCCGGCTGGAGGCTGTCTTTTAACTGAGGAGAATTTTGCCAGAAGACTGAGAGACTCTTTCCTGCATAATGAGGATTCCTTAAGGCATATTGCTCTTTTGAAGATGGGCAGACATTTCAGATTGCCATCAGGTGCAAAACTTATAGTGGGGAGAAATAAGGAAGAAAATAATCTCATTCTATCTTTAGCCCGGATTGATGATATTAAATTTACAGTAAAGGGATTTAAAAGTGCTTATGGGATCTTAGTGGGGAAAACTGAAATTGATGATCAGGTGCTCTCAGCCAGAGTATGTGCCCGGTATTGTCAGGAGCGTAGTTTAAATAAGTTTGTAGTTAAAAGCTGGACAAGCTCGGAAGATGATTATAATGAGATAGAAGTAACTACTTTAACGGATACCCAGATTGAACCCTACAGGGTCTAAATAGATGTAGAATTTTGCAGAGTATATGAAATTGGTTTCAATAGTTATTTTTAAAGTTTTACATCTAAGTTGTTATCATAAAAGGGAATGCGTGATTAGCCCGCCAATTTAAGTGGATTACCTTCAAGAAAAACTCAGGCTCATAACTTATTGAAAACAGCCAAGTTACCATTTATCATTTCTTTTTTAAAATGGTATATTTTTTGCTAATACCTTAACGAGAGGTTGAAAATGGATGAGGACAAGAAAGTAATTAATATAAGGTAATTTATTGTAAAAATTTTGATTTTTTCTCTTGACAAAAAAAAAGAGAGATGTATATTATAACTGAAAGTTGTTAAGTGTAAGTCCTCAGTAATATCACGTAAAAGACCTTCAGGAAGATAGTCCTTGTGAGGGGGAACTGAGGGTGGAGGAAGGGAGAAAGGATATCTGAGCACCACTTTAAAAAGCAGTGGTTTTTAGTTGTATAAAAAAGTAAACTTTGCTCTTTGAGTGTAAATTTTAGAGAAAGGAGGCAAAGGTTAAGCCCTTGTGATCGGAGGTAATGGGGTATTAAGGAGGAAAACCATTTGCAAAGAGGGAAGGGATGAACCTAAAAAGAATCGGGATTTACCTGTTTTTCGGTTTAGTTGGTTTCTTTAGTTTTTCTATGGTTCGAGCGGATACAACGACAATTTTTATTAGCGATGCCATAGATTATCAAGGGCACATTCAAACTCAGATCCCGGTCTATATCGACAATATAGATCAACATATCGAAGGTTTCCAGTTAGGGTTTACTATAATCCCTAACGACCGGGTTTATTTCACCACCGATCACTTTGAAGTTCACTTTGATACCGTCTGTTGTGATACGATCACACCTTGTCCTCAACTCTGTGTAGATACTAATATCGCTCGCGTTGTGAAGATAGATAGAACTGGTTCTTTGACAAGTAATTTTCCTTGGTTTTCCGCTAGCGGAGAGGCTGGAGATACCACCAGTGATTATTGTATAAATTTAAGTGTTGTAGGAGTGGCTCCATCAACTCAGCCGATCGGTCCGGGTTTCGGAATTCTGTTTAAAATATACTTAGATGTTCTCTGTCTTTCAGATACCTTACTACCGGATACGCTGGTTTATATAAATGTATATGGAACTCTTGCTCAGGATGATACCCTGATCAAGGAAAAAAGGTTTTTACAGGGAAGGTATATAATATTAGCGGTTAAATATGGTGATGCGAATGGAGATAATAAGGTCTCAGTTGCGGATGTGGTTTATTTGATAAACTATCTTTTCAAAGGAGGTTCTCCACCTAATCCACTGATTAAGGGAGATGCGAATGGCGATGGAAAAGTTAGTACAGCAGATGTAGTTTACCTGATTAATTATCTTTTTAAAGGAGGTCAACCTCCCCATTGTCAGGAAGGATGAAAGCTTTGGGAGAACAGGCATTTCCTACGGATCCGTTCCTAGGACCTGCCTGTTCCCTGCTCTATCAGAGAGCAAAGCCTGGCGTAGCCACAAGAATGTCTGACTTATCGGTTTTAGTGAGCATTATGAACGAAGAGGGTAAAACTGTAAACTTTTTTCTGAAAGGAGGTGAGGAAAAGAAGGGGTAAAAACCAACCACGATTAACACCCTTAACCACTTTCGAAGGAGGTGAGTGTCTTAAGAGGTAACTAAGCTTTGACCTTTGAAAGAGAGGGGGAAGTATCAAAGATTTTTGAGATAAGTTAACATTTATTTAGAGGAGCAAGAAAATGAGAAAGAATTTATTATTAATTGTTTTGGCATTCTCTCTGGTGTTATTCTTCTCCAATTTAGGAGTTGCCCAAAACAACACACTCACTCTTCAACCAGTAACTCTTAATATTCATCCCTGCATTGGTGGAGGAACGGTAGAAGTTGACATAATGATCGCGACTTTTGATCCCCAAATTGTGGCGGTTCAGGTTCCCCTGTTCGTGGGCGGGACTTCTGTTCCGGTGTTGAATACTATTCTGACTGGCCAATCCACAAGTCCGACTCCTCCAGGTCCTCCAGCATTCTTTGCGCCCAGCTTGTGTTACACTTTCACCACAAGGGTCGTGAATGAATTAATGGCTGGGGGGAATCCACTGTTGTTTGCGGCAGTCGATTTCGGCAATGGTATTGCGATCCCAGATACTGGACTCTATTGCCAGATGTTCTACGATGTATCTGGTCCGGGAACTATAACTTTTGATACCGGGTACTTCAATCCTGCTGGTTCATTGGGCATGAACGACCCCAGTGGTCCTCGTACTAACGTTGTCTGGGGTGGAGGCGCTGGCTGGGATCCAGTCCTTAAGGTATATTCCTTTGACGTGGTCCGGACTACTGAACAAGCACCAGTGGTTAATTGCCATGGTCCCTATGAGTTCTTCGTGAAGGACATTGTACCGATCAGCATCACTGCTACTGATGGTGGCGGAACCCCAATGGCAGGAATCTTCCTGAAAGACCCGCTTCCCTGCGGAACTGGTTCTTTCTCCGGAACAATCGGCAACTGGACCTACAACTGGAACACCGATGGCTGTGATGAGGGTGAATTTGACTTAGAATTTGGTGTGTATGACGGCTGCGATACTGTCTATTGCACTGCCCATGTGAAGCTGATTGCTACTGTAGGGTTCATCTGGATCGGCAACACCTTAACAGATATCAATGGCGGTCCAGTAGATCCCTGCGACATCGTTAAGGTACCGGTTTGGTTGAAGGCTAACACCTCCTTTGGTGCCTTTAACCTCTACATTGAATTTGACCCGACTCTGCTTTATTTCCGGGGCATCGAGAAAGGTCCTGGCTTACCAGATGGATGGGAGTATTTCACCTACAGACAGCTTCCTTGCCCGATGTGCGGCTGCTGCAAATACAAACTGCAGATCCTTGGTTTGTATGACCTAAAGGACAAGCACCAGGGTGTGCCGATTCCAATCGGCAACGACGTTGTGATCGCCTATATGACGTTCCAGGTGGCTTGTGATGAGAATATCAGAGGGTATGATCTGAACATCTGCTTCGAATTTGACGACGGAATCTGCACAGAGAACACCTTCTCTGATGTTAGCGGTAATATGCTGTATGTCAGCGACAATCCAGAGTTCTTCAACTATGATGACTGCGATACCGAGTTCGATGGAGTCAACGTCGTGATGAACAAGATGCATTTTAACCTGTACGCACCTCCTGGAACCCTGAATCCTGATGGCCGTGCATGCGGTGGAGTATTGGTGAGAACCACAGGCGAGAAGGTAAGAGGTGATATCAACCTCAACCTGATAGCTTATGACCCAGCCGACGTGATTCTGTTCTCCAGCTACTTCATCTATGGCGAGAAGGTGTTTATCATCGATCAACCGATTCAGATTGCCAATACTGATATTAACGCTGACGGATTCCCACTCTCCTTGTCAGACTTCATTATGATGATAAGGATTGTGCTGGGCGATGCTACCAAAATACCGAAGCCGACTCCAGGGTCTGACTTAGCCACCATCTATATGATTGGTGACAAAGTCTCCACCAATGCTACTCTGGGTGCAGCTCTGTTGACCTTCAAGGGTGAGGGCAAAGTTAGCTCTAACTTGACGTTCGAGCAGGGTGTAGTAGATGGTAACATGAGAGTTCTGGTTTATATGAACTCCGGCGCTGGCGTAACGGGTGAACTGCTCACCGTTTCCGGAGCAACATTGCAGAAGGTTGAGGCAGTTGACAACTTTGGCAGACCGGTGAAAACCACTTTGGTCAACAAGGTTATCCCGACTGCTTTCGCGCTGTATCCCAACTATCCCAACCCATTCAACCCGACTACCAACATCAGCTTTGCTCTGCCCGTAGACTCCAAGGTTTCCTTGAAGCTCTACAACGTGGCTGGACAGCTGGTCCGGACCCTGGTCAACGAGACCATGCCGGCTGGTAATCATACGGTTACCTGGGACGGGAGCAACTCCAATGGTGAGAAAGTTGCTTCTGGTATCTACTTCTACAAACTGAATGCTGGTGACTTCAGCAAGACCATGAAAATGGTTATGACGAAGTAATCTTCATTCCGTTATTACCGAAGGAGGGGAAAGTCTCCCCTCCTTCGGGCTAAAAATGAAAGGAAAAAGAGATAAGATAGAATTTTTAAGAGATTTTAATTTTCTTCTCCTCTGGGTGAGGACCTTGTAGTTAGCTGGCTGAAGAGCGGTTGTTGACTTGACGATAGTAAGAGTAGTAAGTTTAAACAAAAAGTTTTCGAGGTAGAAGAATGATGAGAAACAAACTCTTTTCCTTTTTTTTTGTTTTTATAGCTGCATTTTTTTCCTCAAGTCTTTCTTTTGCTCAAATCCCTGATACAGTTGGGGTAGTCGATACCTTAAGAGTCGGAAAGGTAACAGCTTATCCTGGCTCAAAAGTTTGTGTGCCGGTTTATGCTTTTAATGATGAAGACTTAGGAGCGATTACTGTGCCTCTTAGGTTTTCCAGCTCAGATGTTTTTTGCGATTCGGTTTCCTTTGTGGGGGCAAGGATTTCCGGTGATCCATTAAAAGGGGGGGAAATAGATACTTTGAATAGAACTATCAAGATTTACGACATATCTACCACTCAGATAAATTCCGGAAGTGGGTTGATAGCAAATATGTGGTTTAAAATAAAGGATGACGCTCTTCCACAAACCGTGGAAATAGATACTTTTTCAACGACTGAGCCTCCTCTTTCATTAGCTTTTGTCTATACCTGGGCAGAGGAGATGATCCCTGCATTCGTAAAAGGGGGGATCACTATAAAAGAGAAAAATCTGCCCCCTCAGATACAGCCGATTGGAACCCAGTATGTAACTGAGGGGGATACTTTATTAATAAAAATATCTGCAAACGATCCAGAAGGGGATTCAGTAAAGTTCAGTTTGCTAAATGGTCCCGAGGGTGCTTCCTTTACAAATTCAAGTAATAGCAAGGCTACTTTCCTCTGGGTTCCTCCTTATACTGGACCCTGGTCTTCAGTGAATACCCCTTTCAAGGTTACCTTTGTAGCTTTAGATGGAAATAGCACTTCAAAAGAAAATGTGGAGATTAACGTTATAGATAAAAACCTTGGAGCAAAAGGTTATGTCATGGAAATCGGGTCAGATTCAGGTTTCTTCTCTGATCTTGTTACTATTCCTATTAAACTTACCAACCTTGATTCAATTGCATCTATTAACTTATTACTTAATTTTGATCCAAGTGCACTTTCATTATTGAATGTAAGCAAGGCAAATACAAGGACTTATAATTGGGAATATTTTCAATATAATCAGCCTGCATCCGGTGATATTAGGATCTCAGGACTTGCTGACATCCCATTATTACCACTTAATCCTCCCTTACCTCCCGGAGAGGGAGTAATAGCTAATTTGAATTTCCAGATCATACTTGATACTAGTCCACTGAGTTTATCTACATCCATAAGATTTAAATTCTTAGACTCAACTGATAATACTTTGAATGGTGCTCTGGGGCAGAACTTTATATCGCAGAAAAAAATCACTTACCAGGATGGATTTATCTATATAGAGAAATTAGATGTTCTATTAGGAGATATAAATCTCAACAGTATACCATATGAGATTGGAGATGCAACCCTTTTTAGCAACTATTTAACTAATCCAGTAAAGTATGTTTTCAATGAGCAACAAGAGCGCAATTCCGATGTGAATGAGGATGGCATTTGTTGTTCCCTGGCTGATTTTATCTATTTACTTAGTAAAATATTAGAAGGCCCCGTTTTAGAAAAATTATTACCACGGACTGACATAAATCAGGTTAAATTAAAGAAGAGTTCTTCAAATCTTGATTTGTTTGTTGATTCAGATATCCCTATAGGTGGAGCTTTCCTGGTGATTAAACATCCGGGGATAACTTTTGGAACTCCGATATTATCCTCAGAAACAAAAGGAATGATTTCTATGATGAGAGATTATCCTGTAGAGTTAAGGCTCCTTATCTATAGCTCCAGAGCTGGATATATAGAACCAGGACAAAAGAAATTAATCTCTATCCCTATTATAGATGGAGAAGGGGATATAGAATTATCCAAAGCTTCATTCTCGGATAACTTAGGGAATTTGATCAATGCAGGTATTTTATTACAATATAATGAATTAGTTCCAGAAAAATTTACATTGTTTCAGAACTACCCCAACCCATTTAATCCAGAAACTAATATCTCCTTTACCTTACCTGAAGAGAGAGAAGTAATATTGAAAATATACAACCTCAGGGGACAATTAATTAAAGTGCTTGTTAACCAGAAATTAAGCCCGGGCTACCACACTTTTACCTGGGATGGAAAGAATGAATCCGGAGAGGATGTTTCAAGTGGAATCTATTTCAATAGATTAATTGCAGGAGATTACTCTAAAACCATGAAAATGATAAAGGTTAAATGATTTCCACTTATTGAGTAATATGATTCAAAGAACTAACTTAGAATGATATAATATATCAGAATAGAAGATCATAGAGAAGATTAAAAGATAGAAAAAATTATGAAAAGGAATTTAAGATGAGAGGAAAAGCCTTTTTTCAAAAGAAACAAATGTGGGGAATAATTTGTTTGGTAGTCTTATCAGTTATACTTTTCGTTCCGAAAAGCTGGTCTCAAACTATTCCTCGACCGCAAGACACTTTAAGAGTTATAGATGCCTCTGGTATACCTGGAGATACAGCGGTTTGGGTATCAATCTATTTAAGAAACAGTATATCCGTTTCAATTTTTACTTTACAATTGGTTTTTGATGAGAATTTGATTGAGCCCAAGGAAATTGTAGTTGGTACTGATACTATGATAAATGCAGTAGCTACTGCAAGAGATACTTTTTTTGAAGACCATCCATCAGATCAGTGGAAAACTTTTGCAGGATCAAGAATCGATGATTCTACCATTATCTTTATGGCTGCCAGTCTTGATTCTATGATGTATAGAGATACCATAGCATCTGGAACTGGACTAATACTGCGTATCCAGTTTATGGTGAGCTCAAGTATTACCAAAGACACTACCACATCGATAAGATTTTTAGATGACACCTTAGGTAGCTATAACCTCATAGTACATGCAACACGAAGTTCAATAGATCAATATAAACTTTCTCAAACCTCTGGTACTTTTACCATAACTACTGGAGGAACACCTGGAAATCATTCACCTGTTTTTGGTACACTGGCAAGCCAGTTTGAAGTAACAGAGGGACAGACCTTAGCTTTTACGGTAAGTGCCAGTGATGAGGATGGAGATACGGTTACCCTATCTGCGGATGCTCTACCACCTAATGCTACCTTTCCCACGGTTAAAGGAGTCAGTGCCGTTTCTCAAACCTTCAGTTTTTCCCCTGATTTCACTCAGGGACCGGATACTATCAGCATAACTTTTAGAGCAAGAGATGAACATGGCGCCAGTACTTTAAAGACAGTAACAATTATAATAAATGCTGTCCCTCAGGATCTATTGATAGTCACTAAAGATCGCGGTGGCGTTCCGGGAAGCACTGGTAAGCTTGTACCTTTGATTCTAACTAACCTTCAGGATGTCTATGGAATTCAATTTACCCTTCACTTTGATTCAACCGCATTAGAGGTTGATTCATTTGTCCCAACGGAAAGAATAAATGGATTTAACATAAAATCTAACTTAGGAGATAGCTCCAATCAAGTAACAGTTCTTGTTTTAAACTTGAATAATCAAGTTATACCCCCTGGCTCAGATACCATTTTATATTTTGCTTTATCAGTCGATTCTTTAGCGAATCCTGGGGTGAGACCTTTGGCCCTAACTAAAGCTCGGGAAGCTATAGGTATTACTACCCCGTCAAAAGAGTTGGAAGTTGTGAATGGATTTTTTACTGTGGATAAATTCGGGGATGTTAATTTGGATACTTTAGTTGATATTGGGGATGTGGTTTATTTGATAGCTTATATATTAGAAGATGTAACGATTAATCCACGTCAGGCAGAGGCAGCCGACATAAACCGGGATGGGATTGTAAATGTTGGTGATTTAGTAGGGGTGATCAATACTATTTTGGGTCGACCCATCAATGCTCCGATACCTCCTTTCCGTGAGCCTTTAGCTTACCTCCACTTAGAATATGACTCTTTGCAAGCGGGTAGCGAAGGGAAGATAGATTTGTGGGCGGATTTGAAGACCTCGGTAGCAGGGGTTCAATTAAAAATAAAGTATGACCCAGAACAGATGACTTTCTCTGCTCCGAAATTAACTTCCAGATCAAATAGTTTTGATACACTTTTTTACAAAGATGACGGAAAGGGAAATCTGACTGTTGTATTCTTTAGGTTTGGCAAAGCCCCCATTGCCCCCGGAGAAGGTAGTATTCTTTCTCTGCCAGTGGTTGCCAGCTCAAATTTTGACAAGGGGAAAATGCAATTATACTTAAAAGAAGCAATCTTAGCTGACCCAGAGGCAGTGGTTATACCGGTGGATAAAGGTGAAGTGATACTGCCTAAATCATTCAGCTTGAGCCAGAACTATCCCAACCCGTTCAACCCAAATACGACTATAAGATTTGAGATAGGTGTAGGTGGAGGAAATCAAGCAGCGGTGAATACAACCTTAAAGGTCTATAATATCTTAGGTCAAGTAGTAAAAACTTTAGTGAATGAGCCTAAATTGCCTGGGATTTATTATCAGACCTGGGATGGTAAGAATGAGCAAGGGGAAAAGGTTTCCTCAGGTCTTTATTTTTACCAGTTGAGAGCAGGAAATTACAACGAAACGAAAAAAATGGTTTTATTGAAATAAAGTTACTTAAAACAAACTAAAAAAGGTTAGCTATATGAAAAGATTTTTTAGAAGTTTCCCGCTTGGACTTTTTCTTATTCTCATTTTTTATCTTCCAACCCGGGCTCAGAATGTTCCTCCTGTATTGGATTCTATAGGAGCCAAGACTGTAAATGAGGGACAGGTATTGACGTTTAGAGTGCACGCTACAGACATAAACGGTGATAGTTTGATATTGAGTGCCTTGAACGTTCCTACCAATGCCATTTTGGTAGACAGTGGCAATGGAGCAGGGTCGTTCACTTTCAGTCCGGATTATACCCAGGCAAACATATATAATGTGACCTTTATAGCCACAGATACAGCAGGATCAGCAGATAGCGAGGTAGTGGCGATAACGGTGAATAACGTGAATAATGCACCGGTCTTAGATTCTATCGGAGCAAGAAGTGTAAATGAGGGTCAAGTTCTAAGTTTTAGAGTTCACGCTACAGATATAAATGGCGACAGTTTGATATTGAGTGCCTTGAACATTCCGACCAATGGAGTCTTCACAGACAGCGGTAATGGGTCAGGCTCATTCACCTTCAGTCCGGATTATACCCAGGCAAATATTTACAATGTGACCTTTATCGCTACTGATACAGCAGGATCAGCAGATAGCGAGGTAGTGGCGATAACGGTGAACAATGTAAATAATGCACCGGTCTTAGATTCAATAGGAGCAAGGAGTGTGAATGAGGGGCAAGTATTGACCTTTAGAGTACATGCCACAGATATCAATGGAGACAATTTGATCTTGAGTGCTTTGAATGTACCCACCAATGCCAGCTTTATAGATAGCACTAACGGTTCGGGTTCATTTACTTTCAGTCCAGATTATACCCAGGCGGGTATATATAATGTAACCTTCATAAGCACAGATACAGTAGGGGCTGCAGATAGTGAAGTAGTCCAAATTACGGTGGTGAGCGCAGGAAACCAGACACCGGTATTGGATTCTATAGGTTCAAGGAGTGTAAACGAGGGAGCTAATTTAACCTTCCGGGTACATTCTACAGATGCAGATGGAGACAGTATAATTTTAAGTGCAACGAGTATACCTACCAATGCAACTTTTACTGATTCAGGTAATGGAGCGGGTTCGTTTACCTTTAATCCGAATTATACCCAAGCAGGAACTCATAATATCACTTTCAAAGCCACAGATCTATCTTCAGCGGTTGACAGCGAGGTAGTGGCGATAACGGTGAACAATGTGAATAATGCCCCGGGATTAGACTCAATCGGCTCAAAGAGTGTGAATGAGGGACAAGTATTGACATTTAGAGTTCACGCTACAGATATCAATGGAGACAGTTTAGTTTTGAGTGCTTTAAGCGTTCCCACCAATGCAATCTTCACGGACAGCGGAAATGGAGCAGGCTCATTTACTTTCAGCCCGGATTATACCCAGGCGAACATCTATAATGTAACCTTTATCGCTACAGATACATCAGGCTCAGCGGATAGCGAGGTAGTGGCGATAACGGTGAATAATGTAAATAATGCCCCGGTATTAGATTCAATAGGAGCAAGGAGTGTGAATGAGGGGCAAGTATTGACCTTTAGAGTACATGCCACAGATATCAATGGAGACAATTTGATCTTGAGTGCTTTGAATGTACCCACCAATGCCAGCTTTATAGATAGCACTAACGGTTCGGGTTCATTTACTTTCAGTCCAGATTATACCCAGGCGGGTATATATAATGTAACCTTCATAAGCACAGATACAGTCGGTGCGGCAGATAGTGAGCTCGTGACGATAACGGTACTGAGCGCAGGGAATCAGGCACCGGTTTTGGATTCTATTGGGTCAAGGAGTGTAAATGAGGGTTCTAATTTAACCTTCCGTGTTCATTCTACTGATGCGGATGGGGATAGTATAGTTTTAAGTGCAACTAATCTACCTACCAATGCAACCTTTACCGACAGTGGCAATGGAACAGGTTCATTTAGTTTTAGCCCGAATTATATACAATCAGGAATATACTATGTTACCTTTAAAGTTACAGATCCATCCTTAGCGGTTGACAGTGAGGTAGTGCAGATAACGGTGGTGAGTGCAGGGAATCAGGCACCGGTGTTAGATTCAATTGGAGCTAAAAGTGTGAATGAGAGTTCAAATTTAACATTCAGATTGCATGCTACGGATGCAGATGGAGACAGTATAGTCTTAAGTTCAACTAATCTGCCTGCTAACGCTACCTTTATAGACAGTGGCAATGGAGCGGGTTCGTTTATTTTCAATCCCAATTATACCCAGGCAGGAGTCTATAATGTAACCTTCAAAGCCACTGATCCATCTTTAGCAGTAGATAGTGAGATAATTCAAATAACGGTAAATAATGTGAATCGTTCACCAGTCTTAGATTCGATTGGTACAAAAAGTGTAAAGGAGGGTTCTCATCTAACTTTCAGGGTACATGCTACCGATGCAGATGGAGACTTATTAGTTTTAACAGCTGCCAATCTACCAACTAATTCATCCTTTATAGACTCTGGTAATGGAGCAGGTTCGTTTAGTTTCAATCCGGATTATAACCAGATAGGGGTACATAATATAACCTTTAAAACTATAGATCCGCTATTAGCAGTAGATAGTGAGGTAGTACAGATAACGGTTAGTAATGTGAATAGACCTCCAGTCTTAAATCCTATCGGATGGAAAATAGTGACTGAAGCTGAAACTCTTTCCTTTAATGTCTCAGCTTCTGATCAAGATGGAACAATTCCAATTTTATATACCAGTGCTCTACCCCGAAATGCTGTTTTTGTAGATAGCGGGAATGGAAGAGGAAGATTTACTTTTACGCCGGATTATGCTCAACAGGGATTAAAAGATGTAATTTTCTATGCCAGTGACGGTAGTTTGATCGATAATGAGTGGGTTCTTATTCAAGTAATAGATGCAGGTAACCAGAGACCTATTATGCAGGCGATACCTCCGGACAGCGTTATGGAAGGAGATACCCTGCTAATAACTGTTCATGCGGATGATCCAGACAGCACTATACCAGCTTTATCTACTGGGGCATTACCCCTTAACGCTTATTTTACAGATCATCTAGATGGAAATGGAGTCTTTTGGTTTGCTCCTGTTTATGTGCAGTTTGGAGAGGATACCATAAAGTTCATAACTTCGGATGGCTTATTAGCTGATACTGAAACGGTTTTGATAACAGTGCTTGAAGCTGGAAATCAGACTCCAGTTCTTTCTATACCCTACGATTCAACAACTGTAAACGAAGAAGCTACTTTAAGCTTTAGAGTTAGAGGAATTGATCCGGATAGCACCATACCTATTCTTAGGGCAAGTAATTTACCGACTAATGCAACTTTTACCGATAGTCTTAATGGAAGAGGGGGGTTTGGATTCTCGCCAAACAATTTGCAGGCGGGTAATTATGTAGTTTATTTCCAGGTGTTAGATTCTGAGGATACTCTGATGACCTCAGTTGACAGCGTAACGATAATCGTAATAAACGTTAATCGGAAACCTAAATTCACTCAATGTATTTCTTCAACAAGCGTTCACGAGGGAGATACTTTGATAATTAATGTCAAAGCAACTGATGATGACGGTACCATACCAATACTAAATGTGACACCTCACCTGGATAATTCGGTTTTTGTGGATAGCGGGAATGGTGTTGGAACACTTATGTTTTATCCTGATTATAGCCAGAGTAAACAAGACACTGCTTATTATATTTCTTTCTTAGCTATAGACTCAGAATATCCATCTGATACTGGATACTGTCTCCAGCGAACTACAATGATTCTGGTCTATAATGTACCTGTGCCACCGACTATCTATCCAATAAATGATACCAGCGTGATAGAAGGTGGAAGTCTAACTTTAGCAGATTCTGCTTATGATCCTGATGGTACTATTCCTACTCTTAGCGTCTTTAGTCTTCCAGCCAATGCTAATTATACAACTATTTCTGGGAGTGGTAAAGGTGTTTTAAGGTTCCATCCATCGTTTACACAAGCAGGAGTCTATACAGTTGGTTTTGTGGCTACAGATCCAACCAATTTGGCAGATACAGAATTAGTTCAAATTACTGTAATAGAGGCTGGTAATCAAAGACCTAAATTAGCAGCAATTAGTGATAAATCAGCGGCAATTAAGGAAACTATGTCCTTTAAAGTCAGTGCTACAGATCCGGACGGCACTATTCCACAACTTTTCGCAGATTCCCTGCCACGTAATGCAGTTTTTCATGATAGCTTAAATGGAAGAGGTCTTTTCACCTTCACTCCAGATAGCAGTCAAGCCGATTCAATTTATAAGGTTATTCTCATCGCCTCGGACGGTTCTCTGGCAGATAGTGTCAGGGTAAGCATCACTGTGATTGAATATGTCAAAGGGGATGCTAATAGTGATGGAAAGGTGTCGGTTGCAGATGTGGTTTACCTTATCAATTATTTATTTAAAGGTAGTACTGCCCCTAATCCAATGGGTGCCGGAGATGCGAATCATGATGGGTTTGTCTCTGTATCTGATTGTGTTTACCTGATCAACTATCTTTTTAAAGGTGGCCCGCCACCAGTGTTTTGAAAATATATAGTATCAAACAAAAGATTCTCCATGTTGTCGACTTATATGATTAATAAAGTTCTAAACTCATCCATTTGGGGATGTGGAGAAATTACTTCTTACTTTATTCCAGTGTACGATACTATTAAAAAATACTTGACAGATTTGGAATAATGGTTATGTAAGTAATGAAAAGATTTAATTAACTTTTTCTCTCAGACTCGACAGATGTATAAACTATCCTCTATTTTCTTTGTCTTTTTATTCTTCATTTTTTTTCTTACGCCACCCCTCTTTCCCCAAATCCCTGATACAGTGGGTTTAGTTGATACCTTAAGGGTTGGAAAGGTAACAGCTTATCCTGGCTCAAAAGTTTGTGTGCCAGTTTATGCTTTTAATGATGAAGACTTAGGAGCCATTACTTTTCCTCTTAAGTTTTCCAGCTCTGATCTTTTTTGCGATTCGGTTTCCTTTGTGGGAACGAGGGTTTCCGACGCTCCGTTAAAAGGGGGGGAAATAGACAGCTTGAATAGAACCATTAAGATTTATGCTATGACTTTCACCCAGATAAGTTCCGGGAGTGGGTTGGTAGCAAATATGTGGTTTAAAATAAAGGATGACGCTCTTCCACAAACCGTGGAGATAGATACTTTTTCAACAACTGAGCCTCCAGTTTATTTAACTTTCGTCTATACCTGGGCAGAGGAGATGACCCCTGCCTTTGTTAAAGGGGCAATTACCATAAAAGAGAAAAATTTAGCCCCTCAGATACAGCCGATTGGAACCCAGTATGTAAATGAGGGGGATACTTTATTGATAAAAATATTTGCAAACGATCCAGAAGGGGATTCGGTGAAAATAAGCATGTTGAATGGACCTGGGGGTGCTTCTTTTACAGACTCAGGTAATGGTAAGGCTACTTTCCTCTGGGTTCCTCCTTTTACTGGACCCTGGTCTTCAGTTAATAGTCCTTTTAAGGTTACATTTGTGGTTTCAGATGGAAATTACACCTCGAAAGAGGATGTGGAAATAAATGTAATAGATAAAAATCCTTTATCTAAAGCCTATGTTATGGAGATTGGGGCAGATACAGGTTTCTTCCCTGATATTGTTACCGTTCCAATAAAACTTACAAACCCTGATTCTATCGGGGCTATGAAATTACTGCTTCATTTTGATCAAACCGCACTCTCTTTATTGAATGTGAGCAGGTTAAATACCAGGATTAGCAATTGGGAATTTTTTCAACCTAAAATAAATCAGCCAGAGGTGGGTGATGTTTTTATCTTGGGCCTGGCGGATATTCACGATCAAACTGTTACACCGCCTTTACCTCCAGGTGATGGGGTAATCACCAATTTGATTTTTCAGATTATACTTGACCCCTGTCCCCTTAGTTCTTTATCCGCATCTATAAGATTTAAGTTCACCGATTCAACTGATAATACTTTGAGTGGTGCTTTGGGCCAGGAATTTATAGGCCAGAACGATATCGAATATAAAGATGGATATGTGCTAATTAAATGTCCTACAGATGTAGTTGAGGGGGAACAGGACAACTCAACTTTACCCAAGGCTTATGAGCTTTCCCAGAATTACCCGAATCCCTTTAACCCTGTTACCGAGATTAAATTTGCCTTACCTGAAGAGTCTAAGGTGAGTTTGATAATTTATAATATAAAGGGGCAGGTGGTTAATAGACTGGTAGATGAGAGATTGAAGCCTGGGAGATATAAAGTCACCTGGGAAGGGAAAGATTCAGCCGGTAATAGAGTTGCCAGCGGGATTTATTTCTATAGATTAAAGGCTAGAAATTATAGTGAGACTAAGAAGATGATAATGGCGAAATAAAAAGATGGAGGTTAGTGAATTGATGAAGAAGATATTTTTTCTGGGACTTATAAGTTTGGTTCTCCTTTTTTATTATTCTTTCTCTAAAGCGCAGGTTCAACTGACTAATGATACCCTGAGAATTGGAGGGGGAAGCGAGGCTAAGAATGTTATCTATGTAAATAAGGGGATGACCAGGGTGCCGGTTACAGTTTATCTTAAGAATGCCTTCGACATAGCCGGTTTCCGCTTGCGGGTGGTTTTCGATACAACTGTTATGTCCCCCTATTACCCTTCTGTTCCTGAGTCGAGTTTTTCTCAGCTAACCAGGTCCTTAGCCCTTCCACTATTTGTCAAGGGCCTTTATAGTGATCCCTGGGAGATATTTTTCACAGGCTCTGCCACCTATGATCCTTCTAACGAGAATATAGATGCCGGGAGAGGACCGATTGTTGAGTTTTATTTTAATATAAAATCTAATGCCCCTCAAAGGTTGTCGTCCGATTAAATTGGAGGATGATACATTGCCGGGCATAGATAACTATATAGTAGATATATATGCTACTGATGAATATATTCCAGTTCTGGTCAATGGCACCATTTGCGTGAGTGATACTATCACGACTATCAATCATCCCCCGGTTATCTCCTCAGTTGGTCCACAGTCGGTTGTGGTGGGAGAGACTTTGACTTTTTCGGTCAGTGCCTCTGATCAAGATAATGACCAGATCACCCTATTTGCTCAGAATCTACCTTCAAACTCATCTTTCCCACAGGTTCAGGGCATAGGTAGCGTTACCGGGGATTTTACCTTTATTCCTACTGCAGTACAAGCCCCGGGCACTTTTTTTGTTAATTTTATTGCAAGAGATGACAGCTTAGTAGCAGATACTATAACTGTAACCATTTTCCTTTATGAGGAGGTAATCCCTCCTCAGGAACCTACCGACAAATTAAAGATCTTGAGCACCGAAGGTGGTGTTCCAGGTAGCACCGGGAAATTGGTCCCACTCTATCTTATCAACGAAGAGGATACGGTTTACGGAGTCGAGTTCACTTTAAGTTATAATCATCAGGCGATCATAATTGATTCCATTCTCCCTGCGTCGAGGATAGAGGGTTTTTCAATTTATTCTAATCGGGGGGATAGCTTAGGGAAACTTACTGTCTTGCTTTTTGGCCTGGGTAATGAGATGATCTTACCCGGTTCTGATACCATACTTTATTTAGCCATGAGCGTCGATACCTTGGCTCCATTTGGTAACACCGCCCTTGATCTTATAAGTGGCTGGGAGGCAATAAGCATAGATCCAACTGATTCCTCAAGGGCTTTAGCCCTGACAGATGGTTTTTTTGCAGTGGATAGGTTCGGGGATGTGAATTTAGATAGGAGAATAAATGTCGCAGATGTGGTTAGTTTAGTAGCTTATATTCTGGGGAATATCTCCTTAGACACTCGCCATTGGGATGCAGCGGATATAAATCGAGATTGGGGTGTGAATGTAGGCGATTTAGTTGGGGTGATAAATACGATCTTAGGCAGGTCAATCAGTGCTCCGATAGGAACTTTGCGTGAGCCTTTAGCTTACCTTCACTTAGAATATGACTCTTTGCAAGCGGGTAGTGAAGGGAAGATAGATTTGTGGGCAGATTTAAAGACTTCCGTAGCTGGGGTTCAATTGAAAATAAAATATGATCCTGAGCAATTAACTTTTTCAACTCCAGCTTTAACTTCCAGATCAAATAGTTTTGATACACTTTTTTATAAAGATGATGGAAAAGGTAATCTGACTGTTGTTTTCTTTAGGTTTGGCAAAGCCCCCATTGCCCCCGGAGAAGGTAGTATTCTTTCTCTGCCAGTGGTTGCCAGCTCAAATTTTGATAAAGAGAAATTACAATTATACTTAAAAGAAGCAATCTTAGCTGACCCAGAGGCAGTGGTTATACCTGTGGATAAAGGCGAAGTGATACTGCCTAAATCATTCAACTTGAACCAGAACTATCCCAATCCATTCAATCCCAATACTACTATAAGATTTGAGATAGGTGTAGATGGAGGAAATCAAGCAGCAGTGAATACAACCTTGAAGGTCTATAATATATTGGGTCAAGTGGTCAAAACTTTAGTGAATGAGCCTAAATTGCCTGGGATTTATTATCAGACCTGGGATGGTAAGAATGAGCAGGGAGAAAAGGTTTCCTCAGGCCTTTATTTCTATCAGCTGAGATCAGGGAATTACAGCGAAACGAAGAAAATGGTTTTATTGAAATAAAGTTACTTAAAACAAACTAAAAAAGGTTAGCCATATGAAAAGATTTTTTAGAAGTTTCCCGCTTGGTCTTTTTCTTATTCTCATTTTTTATCTTCCAGCCCGGGCCCAGAATAATGCTCCGGTATTGGATTCTATAGGACCCCAGAGCGTAGATGAAGGACAGGTATTAACCTTCCAGATTCACGCTACGGATGCAGATGGAGATAGTATAGTTCTAAATGCTACTAACATACCCGCCAATGTAACCTTTACCGATTCAGGAAATGGAGCGGGATCGTTCACTTTCAGCCCGGATTATACCCAGGCGAACATATATAATGTAACCTTTATAGTTACAGATACATCAGGCTCAGCAGACAGCGAGGTAGTAGCGATAACGGTAAATAATGTAAATGATGCGCCGGTATTAGACTCGATAGGAGCAAAGAGTGTGAATGAGGGACAGGTATTGAGCTTCAGGGTACATTCCACAGATATCAATGGGGACAGTCTGATTTTGAGTGCGTTGAGCGTTCCCACCAATGCAGTCTTCACAGACAGCGGAAATGGAGCGGCTTCATTTACTTTCAGTCCGGATTATACCCAGGCAAACATATATAATGTAACCTTTATTTCTACAGATACAGCAGGCTCAGCAGATAGCGAGGTAGTGGCGATAACGGTGAATAATGTGAATAATGCCCCGGTTTTAGACTCGATAGGAGCAAAGAGTGTGAATGAGGGACAGGTATTGAGCTTCAGGGTACATTCCACAGATATAAACGGAGACAGTCTGATTTTGAGTGCCTTGAACACACCGACCAATGGAGTCTTCACAGACAGCGGCAATGGAGCAGGCTCATTTACCTTCAGTCCGGATTATACCCAGGCGAACATATATAATGTAACCTTTATTTCTACAGATACAGTAGGGGCTGCAGATAGTGAAGTAGTCCAAATTACGGTGGTGAGCGCAGGAAACCGAACACCGGTATTGGATTCTATAGGTTCAAGGAGTGTAAACGAGGGAGCTAATTTAACCTTCCGGGTACATTCTACAGATGCAGATGGAGACAGTATAATTTTAAGTGCAACGAGTATACCTACCAATGCAACTTTTACTGATTCAGGTAATGGAGCGGGTTCGTTTACCTTTAATCCGAATTATACCCAAGCAGGAACTCATAATATCACTTTCAAAGCCACAGATCTATCTTCAGCGGTTGACAGCGAGGTAGTGGCGATAACGGTGAACAATGTGAATAATGCCCCGGGATTAGACTCAATCGGCTCAAAGAGTGTGAATGAGGGACAAGTATTGACATTTAGAGTTCACGCTACAGATATCAATGGAGACAGTTTAGTTTTGAGTGCTTTAAGCGTTCCCACCAATGCAATCTTCACGGACAGCGGAAATGGAGCAGGCTCATTTACTTTCAGCCCGGATTATACCCAGGCGAACATCTATAATGTAACCTTTATCGCTACAGATACATCAGGCTCAGCGGATAGCGAGGTAGTGGCGATAACGGTGAATAATGTAAATAATGCCCCGGTATTAGACTCAATCGGCTCAAAGAGTGTGAATGAGGGACAGGTATTGAGCTTCAGGGTACATTCCACAGATATCAATGGGGACAGTCTGATTTTGAGTGCGTTGAGCGTTCCCACCAATGCAGTCTTCACAGACAGCGGAAATGGAGCGGCTTCATTTACTTTCAGTCCGGATTATATCCAGGCGAACATATATAATGTAACCTTTATCGCTACAGATACATCAGGCTCAGCAGACAGTGAGGTAGTGGCGATAACGGTAAATAATGTAAATGATGCGCCGGTCTTAGACTCGATAGGACCGCAATTGGTTACTGAGGGTCAAGTATTAACCTTGAGAGTACATGCCGCAGACATAAATGGTGACAGGTTGATTTTGAGTGCTTTTAATGTTCCCACCAATGCCAGTTTTATAGATAGCACTAATGGTTTAGGTTCATTTACCTTCAGTCCGGATTATACCCAGGCGGGTATATATAACGTAACCTTCGTAAGTACAGATACAGCAGGAGCGGCAGATAGTGAAGTGGTAGCGATAACAGTATTGAGCGCAGGGAATCAGACGCCTGTATTAGACCCGATTGGATCAAGGAATGTGAATGAGGCTTCAAATTTAACCTTTAGAGTTCATGCTACAGATGCAGATGGTGATGCTATTACATTGACCGCTACTAATCTTCCAGCTAACTCCTCTTTTGCCGATTCAGGTAATGGAGCGGGTTCGTTTACCTTTAATCCGAATTATACCCAAGCAGGAACTCATAATATCACCTTCAAAGCCACAGATCCATCTCTGGCGGTTGACAGCGAGGTAGTAGCAATTACGGTGTACAATGTAAACAATCCGCCGGTCTTAGACCCCATAGGACCGAGGAGTGTGAATGAGGGGCAGGTATTAGCATTTAGAGTTCATGGAACAGATATAAATGGCGATAGATTGATTTTGAGTGCCTTGAACGTTCCCACCAATGCGACTTTCACTGACAGTGGTAATGGTTCAGGTGCATTTAGCTTCAGCCCGAATTATACTCAGTCAGGAGTTTATAATGTGACCTTTGTAGCCACAGATACAGTGGGATCTGCGGATAGTGAGGCGGTGGTAATAACAGTGAACAATGTAAATCAGGCACCGATTTTAACCTATATTGGTCCGCGGAGTGTGATGGAAGATGATACATTGCTATTCAGGGTAAGTGCCACTGATCCAGATGGAACTTTTCCGACTCTAAGTACCGTGAATAGACCTGCGAATTCCAGCTTTGTGGATTCTGCAAACGGAGCTGGCTCATTCAGATTCACACCTGATACCACTCAATACGGGATATATTTTGTCACCTTCATATCCAGCGATGGGTCTTTAGCCGATAGTGAAATCGTTCAAATAACAGTAACTGAACAAGGAAATCAACCTCCAGTCATAGATTCAATTGGACCAAGATCAGTCAGGGAGGGGGATTCTCTGAACATTACAGTCAGAGCTACTGACCCAGAGGGTAGTATTCCAGTTTTAGGTGCAAGCAATACCCCATTTAATTCTATTTTCAAAGATAATCATAATGGCACCGGTCTCTTCATTTTTAAACCGAGCTATTATCAAGCTGGAGTGGACACAGTCACCTTTATTGCTACAGACACCGGTCATGTTTCTGATTTTGAGAATGTGGTTATAACTATAATAGATGTAAATCGACCTCCCACGATTGATTCTATACTTCCACAAAATGTAGCAGTTGGAGATACCCTGAGGATCAGAGTAGTGGGTAGAGATTCTTCGGATTGGAATGGGGGACGTTTATATATGACTGCAACGAATCTTCCTTTGAATTCGACGTTTCAAGACAGCGGAAGTGGTATTGGCAAATTCAGGTTTATACCTAACAGCAGTCAGGTGGGTATTGATACTGTAACCTTTATGTGCACAGATGCTGAAATTCCAGCAATGACCGGAGTAAGAAATGTTACCATTACCGTAACCTCAGGTCCTAATAAACCTCCGGTCTTAAATCCAATTGGCTGGAAGATAGTAAATGAAGCTGAAACTCTGACCTTTAATGTCTCAGCTTCTGACCCGGATGGATCAATTCCAATTTTATATACCAACACTCTACCCAGAAATGCAGTTTTTGTAGATAGCGGGAATGGAAGAGGAACATTTACGTTTATGCCAGACTATGCTCAGCAGGGATTAAAGCAGGTAACCTTCTATGCTAGCGATGGTAGTTTAATTGATTATGAAAATGTGCTGATTCAGGTTATAGATGCAGGTAACCAGAGACCGATTTTGCAGGCGATACCTCCGGACAGCGTTATGGAAGGAGATACCCTGCTAATAACTGTTCATGCGGATGATCCAGACAGCACTATACCAGCTTTATCTACTGGGGCATTACCCCTTAACGCTTATTTTACAGATCATCTAGATGGAAATGGAGTCTTTTGGTTTGCTCCTGTTTATGTGCAGTTTGGAGAGGATACCATAAAGTTCATAACTTCGGATGGCTTATTAGCTGATACTGAAACGGTTTTGATAACAGTGCTTGATGCTGGAAATCAGACTCCAGTTCTTTCTATACCCTACGATTCAACAACTGTAAATGAGAATGCCACTTTAAGCTTTACAGTTACAGGGGTCGACCCGGATAGCGATAAGGTCATACCTGTACCTTACCTCAGGGCAACTAATTTACCGACTAATGCCACTTTTGATACTACTACATCTGGTAAAGTCAGAAGGGGAACATTCAGTTTCTCACCTGATTATTTCCAGGCAGGTAATTATACGGTATATTTCCGGGTGTTAGATTCTGAGGATACGCTGATGACCTCAGTTGACAGTATAAAGATAACGGTCATAAACGTTAATCGGAAACCTCATTTCACTCAATGCATATCTTCAGTAAATGTTAACGAGGGGAATACTTTGGTTATAAATGTCAAAGCAACGGATAATGATGGGCCAATCCCGAGATTAGATGTAAAACCAAAACCTTATTTAACCCATTTAGATTTTGTGGATAGCCTGAACGGCACAGGAACACTTACCTTTACTCCGTATTATAACCAGGGGAATCAGAATCCAACAGTCTATTCGGATACTTTCATAGCAATAGACTCAGAATATCCATCTGATACCGGTTACTGTTTGCCGCCAGCTACATTAATCTTGGTTTTTAATGTGCCCATGCCGCCGGTCATATCACCTATAAACGATACAAGTATAGTTGAAGGAGATACTTTAAGGATTGTCGTGCGTTTTTCTGATCCGGATAGTATACCTCCTGCTTTAGCGATAGTTAATCGACCAGCCAATTCTACTTTTACCTCTATTAGTTACTATGGATGGTTCACCTTTACTCCTTCTTATGTCCAGTCAGGAGTTTATAATGTTAGCTTTATAGCTACGGATAATACCGCGTTAGCAGATACTGAGCAGGTTCAGATCACTGTAATTGAGGCTGGTAACCAAAGGCCAATCCTGACTCATATTCCAGATACAATTGCAGTGGTTAGTGGTTCACAAAAGAGGGATACGCTAAACTTGCGTGTCAGTGCAACAGACCCGGATGGGACTATTCCTCATTTATATGCTAAGAATTTGCCTATAAATGCTACATTTATCGATAGCCTAAATGGAAGAGGGAGATTTACTTTTGCTCCAGATTCTGTTCAGGCTGATTCTATTTATGACGTAACCTTCATAGCTTCTGATGATACCTTGTCTGATAGTCTGACAGTCTCAATAACTGTAGTGTCCTATGTGCGAGGTGATGCAAATGGAAATGGGCAATGTAGTTTAGCAGATATAGTTTATTTAATTAACTACTTGTTTAAAGGTGGTCCAGCACCAAACCCCAGACAGGCTGGAGATGCTAATAGAGATAAAAAGGTTACTGTAGCTGATTGTGTCTATCTTATCAATTATCTTTTTAAAGGAGGCCCTCCTCCGTAAGCCCTTGTTTTAAAAAAGGTTTCTCTGAAGTTCAATATAGGAAACAGATATACATATAATCTATTGTCCAAAGGATATAAGGTTATTTACTCCCAGGTTTAGGGAATTTTTAACCCCTTTTATAATACAGTTACCTTAATCTTAATAATTACAGGGGATAAGGATAACCCTTAAGCCTTATCTTATTATCCAGGTTAAACTTTTAAGAAAATTTGTCGATTAGAATATTAATTAAAAATTGATAAAAAGAATAAAAAAAAGACTTGACAAATTGAGTAAAAAAGTTTAATTATAAAGTGGTAAGTCTTGGGTGTTAGTCAGGTTGGATTTTAAGATCAAAGAGTTAAGCCGTAGAAGTTTTTCTCCAAAGAACTTCTCAATAGATATTTTAACTTTTTCCTAACTTAAAAGACCAAAGAGCCAATTTAATTGTTTGCAGGAGGAAAGGGAGTGAGGGAAAAGTTAGGCAGGTTTTTTTATTAAAGCAGGAGGAGGAAATCCAAGCAGAAGTTTTAAAGATAATACTTTTCATTAATAAAGGAGGTGGTGTTAAGGTTTAATAATTATTTATCTAAAAATAGGAAGTAGTTTTAGTAACCAAGAAAGGAGCAAAAGATGGCGAAAAGAGTTTTAGTCTTAGCCTTAAGTTTATTGCTGATAGCAAGCTTAAGTGCTTTTGGGGCGAAGAAGCCGGTGGAGAAGAAAGTGCTCCCGAGCATGGAGAAAATGAAGCCCGTAGATGAGAGTATAATCTACCCGTATCGTACTACGACCACTTTAGAACCCAAGTTCTTCTTCCCGATGACAGATGACACCGTAGGCTGGACTTATTATGACTACCAGGAAAACAGTTCCGCACACCGCCGGATAGCCTATGATTATCTGGGGAATCTGCATTTCGACTGGATGAATATGGTGGGTCCGGATTTGAGCGAGAACCGCTATATCGATTATAATGCTCGTTACTCAGATGGAAGCTGGCTAAATCCTGGCGCGGGTATGCATGTTACTAAACCCACAGGCAGAGGCGGGTATTGTGGTTTAGATATACTGCCGAATTCGAGGGAGGTATTAGCTTTCCACGATGTTGGCGGCGGGTACTATTCCTGTCTTGCCATAGAGAAGACCACTCCTGGATTAGGGCAGTTCAACATATTCGATGTTAGAGACGGAGTCCAAGGCAGTGTAGCTGACGACCATAGTACCTGGCCTATGATTGGCACTTCCAAAGCAGGGCATAGTGGCACCACTTATATTCATATAACTAATTTTGCTCAGAATGATTATGCTGGTTACCAGCGCTGTTATGAGAAAGCACCGGATTCTCTGATATGTCAATCACCGGGATGGACTGATACCATAAGGGTTAAGGCTGGTTATCTGCTGGAAGCTAACAGCAAAAACAAACAACCCTATATGTTTAACGGCACTCAAAATGGCAATGATGGCAAGATCACTTATATTGCAGCGCCGGTAGTTACTTCTCCTACTGGATCAGGACACGTGGCTATAATCTGGTATGATCAGACAGCTTCTGTCTTTTATCAGGGAGAGATGTATTATATAGAGTCCACCACTGACGGGGATGACTGGATGGCCGGGAACAACCTAACACCCATAAAGATAACCAATTGGGGCGCCAATAACTGGAAAGATTACGATTTCTATTACACTGAGATAGCTGCAGTGTACGACTATAATAATGTGCTCCATGTATTCTTTACTGCCTCTGCTACTGGAAACGAAGGAGAAGATCTAAGTTTATTCCACTGGAGTACAGCTACTGGTGATACCCTTCACAAAGTGGCTTCTCGGTATGTAGCCGCAAATTGCGGTGCTTGGGATTACGGTATTGCCAAGCCGACCGCGGGTGTAGAATATCAGGTGGGAAATGCGGCTTACAATTATCTCTATGTGGTTTACGCCGGGTACAAGGATGACGACGTATCTTTAGCTGGTTATGCCAATGCGGATATATATAAGAAAGTATCTGCCACTGGCGGCCGGAACTGGGGACCTGAGGTGAACCTGACCAATACCAATACAGATGGCTGTGACAACGGGGACTGCGAAAGTGAAGCTTGGCCTACAGTAGCCGAGAGGGTGGGAGACTATATGTATGTCAGCTATCTTTATGATTTAGATGCCTCTGGTGCTATCACCCCTGAAGGTGGATATACCCTCGATCCGTTTCGCTACCTGAAGGATCCACGCGAGTTAGTTCCAGCAGTTGCCGGTAAGGACTTTACCCCAAGTATGATGATTAGTCCGGTCAGATGGGCTAAAAACGGAGCAAGCAAAGCTGATGCTTTTACCTTTGCGAATACTGGTACAGCGACTTTGTATGTGAAGATCAGTACACCTCCCTATGTAACTGCAGTTCCGGCTCAATTCAGTATCCTACAGCTTTCGGCACCGGTGAATGTTAACCTGACCTTCAGCGGAGCCGGGAAACAAGATACCTTCTTAGTAGGCCAGATAATGATTGAGTCAAACAATGGCTTATTAGGTGGTGGAGAGACCTATGTAGATACTGAGTATGCGAAGTTCCACTTTGTGGTAACTGACACCTTCTACTATCCTGAATATGACACAGCAAATTTACATGTTAGAGCGGTCGTTTCCAACGTAGGGAACATAGGACACCAGGAAGATGACGATCTGACCGGCAACGGGATGAACTATAATGGATATAATTATCTATTTGAGTTTACTCCGGTTTTTGTTACTGATGATATCGGTGGAGAGGGTCCTGTGGGCTTTACCTGGTTACATGATCACCATGACTTTTTACCCGAAGCTCACGTGAAGTCGCAGACTTATAACTATCTATTGAGCACATCATCGTCCGTAAAGGTCAAAGTAATATACGATAAGTTTAGCCTTGTTTTTCCAGGACGTCTTACTTCTCATGGCGACTTCCACTCATGGTGGAGCTACTGGACTAAGTATTCTCAGGTCATGGTCTTCGACTCCCCTCCGGTTATTCTGGTATACAACTGGTGGTACTGGAATCCGCCTCCGATATGGTGGGATGATCTTACCGGATCTACAAATCCGCAAGGAGGTTATTTTGGCATAGCGGCTGACTGGGATATCCAAGCTAAACATGGCTCAGATAACTGGGGTGGTTATGATGAGGATTTGAATCTAATCTGGCAGCAGGGAGACAGTGCTGAGTTCCTGAACTACTATGGTGCCTTCCAATTCTTAGATGCGGAAGTAACGCAAGGTGGCTCTACCATCTACCACGGCACCGCACCGTTGAGCGCTTACGTTTTGAACAACGCTAAACAGCTCTATCCTTATAGCGGGTATAATGATGATTCCCTGTATAAGTTTATGTCAACAACTGGCTTTTCAGTTGAGCAGGAAGATTCTATGCAGGATAATAATATGCTGATGTCAATGGCTCAGGTAACTGCTCCTGATCCCACCACTGTAATTGAGCTGAAATATTTATTACTGGTAACTGATAAGGGTTTAGATAGTTTGAAAGCCAACGCGGCTAAGTTATCTGAGATAATTGCACAGTGTACTTCTTTATCTGGAGATGCCAATGGTGATGGAAAGATTTCGGTTTCGGATGTGGTATATCTTATAAATTATCTATTCAAAGGTGGTCCGCTACCGGTTAATCCAAGTGATGCCAATGGCGATGGAAAGATTTCGGTTTCGGATGTGGTTTACCTGATTAATTACCTGTTTAAGGGCGGTCCTCCTCCTGTAACTGGTCCTATACCAATTTGGTGTGAGTGAGCTTTCCTTCAAGGCAGGTTAGAGATTTAAAGTTTATGGGATTCCGTTCCAAAACGGAGTCCCATAACTTTTTAAAAGAGGGGTTAAACTTTAAAGAAGATGCGTTTCTTTGATGGTAACATCTAAGTTAGCTCTTCTCATAAGATTATTCCCTTGCTTGTTTTTATTAAGGTTCTAATTTATGGTAATAATAGTCAAACTTTTTCGTATTTTATTATAGCTATACGTTAGGTATAACAACGTTCCTTGAAATGTGGTTAGTTATAGATTTGTTTGGAGGGAGAACCCATTCTATTCTGTGTAGCGTTAAAGGTGCTAACTGGGTTAGTATTCTCTCAGCGTTAAATATGGTTTATCTAATCAACTATTTATTCAGAGGTTGACTTTCACCAGGTTGTGAAAAAATAAAAAAATCTTAATTTTTTTGTTGACAAATTATCTGGCTTTGATTATATACTTAAAAAGTGAGTATAATTAAGTAGAAACATCTTTAATATTTTAACGTTAAGGAGGTGGTTTGGCATATACTATAGCTAAAGCCGATAAAAGCTCTACGGCTCGTAGAGAGGTGGAAAGAAGGAATGAAGAAAACAAAAACTATAACAATTATTAGGAGAGGGGTGAAAAAATGAAAAGAAACTTAACCTTAGTATTTTTATTATCTCTATTTTGTTTGACAAGCTTTAATTTGGCCTTAGCTCAGGACTCTGGAATAAGGGATACCTGTTATGTTGATCGAATAACGAAAGTGCGTCCGGATACTCAAGTGATTATGAATATTTATATTGTTAACGATGAGGCCTTAGGTGCATTTACTATTCCCCTGAGATTTCCGGATTCTATTTCAACTTTAGATATTACCTGCGATTCTATTAGCTTTGTGGGCACCAGATCTGAATCAGCCGCATATAAAAGCGATGCAACCTCCATAAATAATGCTAAAAACAGACTGGTGGCATTAGCGATTTGGATTACGGAACTTGGCATAGGAAATGTAGCAAGTGGCCCTGTGGCTAAGATATACTTTACAACCGGTTCTTCGTGGGATTCAACCAGTTATGTTCCAGTAGATACTGTTATATGGCCTCCTATATCAGAGTTAGAATTTGTACCTTCAGCAACTGGCATAGGATTTATGCCAGTCTTCTTGAAAGGTGCTTTAGAGGTAAGAGAGGTTAATACTCCATCAATACCTACGGTTTTCAGCCTTTCTCAGAACTATCCTAATCCTTTTAACCCCAAGACACTGATAAGGTTTACCCTTCCAAAGGATTCCTGGGTTAATATAGAGGTGTATAACATCTTAGGGCAGAGGGTAAAAACTCTGGTGAATGAGAAACTTACTGCTGGAGTAAAAGAAGTGGAATGGGATAGTAAAGGTGATAATGGACTTGAGGTTGCCAGTGGGATCTATTTTTATAGAATTAAAGCAGATGATTTTTCAGACATAAAGAAAATGGTTATGCTGAAATAGTTTTTAGGTAACTTATTTTTAAACAGTAAGTTAAGCCCCATTCATTAAACTGAATGGGGCTTTTTAATTATATTATTATAGTTAAAACAATAATTTTGAAGAGGCAACTTTTTAACTCTTTGATTATTAATATGTTACAATGATAGATAAGATAATCTTATAAAATTTGTTTTATATTTCATATTTTATATTGACAAAATGAGCTTAAGATTATAAAATATAAGAACTTTTAGAAAAGATCCTTTAATTTAAAGGGAAGAAGTATAAAAAATAAAAAAATATAAAATATCGATGCTTAGCCTTCAGAAAAATAAGATTTTAATAGGAAAAGAAGAATATTTCCTCAATTCTGCTGAAATTCATTATTTCAGAGTAAGCAAGAAATACTGGTCAGTTTGCTTTGAGAGGATCAAAAAAGCAGGTTTTAGAATCATAGCGACTGCAGTCCCCTGGAACCTGCATGAGATCTCTATGGGGGAATTTGAATTTGCCGGGGAAACCGATAGTCGAAGAGATCTGGTGGTTTTTTTAGAGCTGGCAAGGGAGTTTGGTTTTAAAGTGATTCTGAAAATTGGACCTTATATAGGTGCAGAATGGGAAAATGGAGGGTATCCTGATTTTGTTTTGGAAAATCTTGCTCTTATTGCGAAAGATCCTCAAGGAGATCCAGTGGCTATGTCAGAACAGCAGGAATTCTCAAAAGTAGCACTCCCTTCTATTAACCATCCATCTTTTAAAAGTCACTGCAAGAGATATATAAACGCTTTGAGTGGTGCATTAAAAAATTATATCTATCCAAAGGGACCGGTAATTATAATTCAGTTGGGTAGGAAAACCGGTTTTAATTTTTTCACAGATCCATTTAAGCTCGATTATAATATCGATACTATCCACAACCTTTACCCTGCTTTTCTTAAGGAGAAGTATAAGGAGACAAAAATTCTCAATTCGGAGTACCAGATAAAATCAAAAAATTTTGGTGAAATATCTCCACCAACAGCTCAGAAGATTAAGAAATTTTCGGATCTATTAAGATTTCTGGATTGGGTGGAGTTCAAATCTGGTTCTGGTTTCAACCTACTTGTTAAATCTAAAAGAGTTCTTAATATCTTCACAGATCGTTCCTCTTTTCTTTAACGATATCTTCTGGGAAAATGGTTTTTTGTCCTCATCAGAATGGCCTTCTCTGCAGAAAGAAAATATATTTGCCGGTTTAGGAATCAACTGGTTTAGAAATTATTCTGAATACGCTTGGCACATCAGATCCTTTACTGGTTCAGCTTCCTTTCCCTGGTCTATTGAATTTGCCAGTGGAGCTTCAGCCCAGATCCCGGAGGAGAAGAAGAAATATCTTCCTATTAGAACACAGGAGATGAAATTTATGTTGATCACCTCTTTGGCTATGGGGATTAAAGGTTTTACTCATACTATGTTTGTGGAGAGGAGTGACTGGTATGGCTCTCCTTTAGCTGAAGATGGAACTATTCAGGAGGGATATGACCTGATTAAAAACTTCAATCTCCTTTTAGAGAGAATAGATTTGAGAGCTCTGGAAAACGTAGTTCAGATAAATCTTTTGAATTATAATCCTTATCTATATTTAAGCCAAGTTAAAGATCAAACGCTTTTCCCTTATCTGAACTCTCTAGTCCATCAAACCCACTTTGGCTTAAGTCAGGACCTGAGGGGATTGAAATATGATTTTGGGATATCGGATTCTGGTATGGAAAAAAGTCTGGAGAAGTACAAGGTATTATTGATGCCAGTGGCTGAGTTTATGGATTCAAAGACTCAAGCTCTTATTCTGGATGAGGTAAAAAAAGGTAAAAGTTTAATCCTGTACGGGCTTTTGCCTAAATATGATTTAAGGTTAAAAAGTTGCGAGGTTTTAGCCCGTGGTCTCAAGATGAAAACTGCTCCCCTTTCAGGGGTTGAGAGAATTGAAACCCTAAAAGCAGAATTCCCCTCATCCCTCTATGGTTTTATAAAAACTCATCCTAAAAATTATCAAGTAGTAGCTAAAGCAGGAAAAAGAGTTGTCGGGGTAAAGGGGAAGTTAGGTAAAGGGAAGGTCTATCTTTTTACATTTGATCTGTCTACCTCACTCTTTGGTAAGAATTTAAATTTTTTGGATGAGATTCTACAGGAGGCCGGGGTAATCAGATTTTTAAATTCCTCAGACCCTGAATTAGAGGTGATAGTTCAAAAGAATGAGAAAGTTACTTTACTTTATCTGATTAGTCCCGGAACCCCCTTCTCTCCAGAAAATGCTGGGCCTAAGAAAGGTATTATCCTGCAACTGGATTGCGGTAAGATCGGAGTCAAGGGGAAAAAGATTACCCTGATCGAACTTTTGGGTGGAGAGATAATCAAGACTACCTCGGATGAATTGAAAAAGGGGATATGTTTGGAGATGGGAAAGTTAGAAGGCCGGATCTATTTAATCGAAGGAACCAAAGCTTAATAGCTTTAATTACACTTCTCCATCTATACAATCTCACTCTAACAATAAATTCCTGCTTCTTATCAATAAAATATTTACTACTAATTCTATCTCCAAACCTTTTGACCTGGATTGGCTTTTATCTTTTGTACAGGAGTTCCTGATTTCTCAATCGGAGTTAAAAGTTAAATAGAAAAGAGTATTTATCCCTATTCCTCTTTTTTTATTCCTGGTTGTATGAGGATAAACCTTTGACTTTTCCCCCTTTTTATGGCAAAAAGGATCTGTTTTTGATCCTTAACTTTTTCTAAGGCTTTTTTAAAATCGTCCAGACTTGAGATTTTCAAGTCTTCAACTTTTTTAATAACATCCTCTTCGGATAGCTCTCCCTGGCTGGCTGGACCTCCTACCTCCACGAAGGAGACAAAAACGCCCTCTTTGTCCTCCAGCATATATTCTCTATAGAGAACATCTGTTATCTCCTTAACGGTAAACCCAAAATCCGTTTCATATTCCTCAGCTTTGACCTTGGGCTGAAGAGCAATTTTGACTTTAAGATCAAGGATTTTATCTTTTCTCTGCACCTTGATTGAAGAAAACTCACCTACCGGGCTTTCGCTTACTAGGAGAGAGAATCGATTTAAATCTTCCTCCTTTTCAGCGGATATTTTTTCTCCCTGATATTCAAGGATAATATCTCCGGGTAAGAATCCGGCTTGTTCTGCGGGTGAATTGTGTTCCACATCGCTTATCAATACCCCTTTAAGCTTATCATCTCCGAAATATTTGGCAAACTCACGGTTTAGGGGCTGAATGGATAAACCGAGCCAGCCCCTTTCGATCACGCCTGCGGCTAATAATTTATCCTTGATCTTTAAAGCGGTGTTGATCGGTATGGTGAACCCCTGTCCGCGTCCTAATCCTATAGAGTTTATCCCTATGACTTCACCTTTCAAATTAACCAGTGGACCTCCGGAAGAACCCGGGTCTATAGCCGCATCGGTCTGTATGAAATCGCTGATTAACCTGGATTCTTCAGGCAGAAATGGTATGACCCGACCTTTACCGCTGACTATTCCGAAAGAGACAGTCCGGTCGAAACCAAAAGGATTACCCACAGCAATTACCCATTCACCTACTTCGATCTTTTCTGAGTTGCCGAATTTCGGTACAGATAATTTTTCCTCAGCTTTTATCTTGATCAAAGCTAAGTCGGTCTGTTTATCCGTTCCGATTACCTCAGCTGGATACTCTAATTTACTGGTCAAGGTAACCCTTATAGACTGGGCTTTATCCACCACATGCTCATTCGTCAGGATATAACCTTCTGGATCAACCACCAGGCCTGAGGCTAAGGACTTGAATTTAAAACTGTCTGATTTCTTGATTACCTCAATGTGAATCACCGAGGGTTGAATCCGGTTGGAAAGCGAGATTATGACTTTCTGCAGGTCATCGAATAATTTTATGACTTTTTGATCGTCAGCAGTAACTGGCTTAGAAAATTGGAACAAACAAAGAGTTATGACTGTAATTAAAATATGGCTCTTTCTCATTTTGGCTGCTCCTTAGCAAAAGTAGTGTTCTATTATATACAAGGATTTTAAGATAAGGTCAAGTGAAAAAATAGGTGCAACAATATGGTCAAAGTTGCGTAATATTGTTAGTTATCTTGGGAAGGGAAAGAGGTAACATATTTTAGGTTAAGAGGATAGGAAATAATTAATTAAAGATAGATTATCATAGATGTTTTTACTTGACAAAATTTTTATAAAAATTATATTGAAAATTTCCACAGAAAGGAGCAGGTTATGGCTATCTCTAAATTAAACCTGAGAAGTAAAGATATTTTTCTTTATGGGCTTTTTGCTTTCCTGTTTATTTTAGTCGGGATTTTAATAGCCTCAAATTTGAATTTTTCTTCCCCTTCCAAAGCGGTTGAGAATACCCAGTCTGAAAATGCATCAAAGCTGGTTCAGCTATTTGAAAAAGAAAGTCCCTTTACCATTGTAGCGGAAAAGGTTAGCCCAGCAGTGGTAAATATAAGTGCGGAGAAGGTTTTAGAGCAACAATATCGTGATTTCT
The DNA here is from genome assembly GCA_963713865.1 of uncultured candidate division Zixibacteria bacterium. Taxonomy (GTDB): domain Bacteria; phylum Zixibacteria; class MSB-5A5; order MSB-5A5; family RBG-16-43-9; genus CAZMZF01. Next base: position 1,068,886 of record OY970208.1, read on the forward strand.
TTCCTTTTGAGGATGAATTTTTCCGTAGATTTTTTGGAGAAACCCTTCAGCCAAAAACTCCACTTAAATCTAAAGGTTATAGCTTAGGCTCAGGGTTTATCATTGATAAAGAAGGTTATATCCTTACGAATAATCATGTGGTCTCAGGTGCAGATAAAATCACGGTGAAGTTAGCAGATAGAGGTGAATATAAAGCCAAAATTATAGGTACGGACAAGGAAACCGATATTGCAGTGATAAAAATTGATGCAGATAAGTCTCTACCAGTAGTTGAATTGGGTGATTCGGATTCTATGCGGGTAGGTGATTGGGTGATTGCCATTGGTAATCCCTTTCCTCAATTAGGATTAGACCGAACAGTGACAGTAGGTGTGGTTAGTGCCAAAGGGAGAAAAGGATTGAACTTTCAAGGTGAAGAAGGTCCTTCTTATCAAAATTATATACAAACTGATGCAGCCATAAATCCCGGGAATAGCGGGGGACCTTTGTGTGATATTGAGGGTAAGGTAATAGGGATAAATGCGGCGATTACCAATCCAACGGGAGAAGCTGTTAACATTGGTATAGGGTTTGCAATTCCGATTAGTCTGGCAAAGTTAGTCATTCCTGATCTTATAAAAGGTAAAGTTATCTCCAGGGGTTATCTGGGAGTGGGAGTGGAGAATCTTACTGAAGATATGAAGGATGCCTTAGATTTACCATCAACTGAAGGTGCTTTCGTGCAGCAGGTTCAGCCGAATACACCAGCTTCAAAAGCTGGTATTAAGACTGGAGACTTCATCATAAGCTTTGATGGTAAAAAGGTTACTGATTCAGACCAATTCAGGTTTATGGTAGCACAGGCTGAGCCAGGTAAAATGGTCAGTTTAGAGATACTCAGAGATAAAAGGAAACTGGAGCTGAAAGTCAAATTAGGAGAACGGGAGAAATTTCTCGCAACAACCACAGAAAAACCTTCTACACAAGAAAAGGAAGAAAGCTGGCTAGGTCTTAAGGTTGAAACAGCAACTGAAGAGCTGGCAAATCAATTCCGGGTTAAATTTGCCAAAGGAGTAATCGTTACCGCGGTTGAGCCCGGCAGTAAAGCTGAAGAGGGTAAAATTCAGGCTGGAGATATAATCTTAGAGATCGACAAAAAGACTATTCAAGATAAAGAAGATTATAATAAAATAGTCAAAGGGCTTGAGAGCAGAAAAAAAGCAATAGCATTTTTAATCAGTCGTAACGGTAATACTATCTATTTAGCAGTTAAACCCGAATAGGAAAGGAGTGGTTCCTTGGCCAAAAACTCAAAGAGATATAGGGATGAGGATAAATCCTTAGATCTTTATTTGAGAGAGATAGGGGAAACCCCTTTGATAACAGCCGGGGAGGAGGTTGAATTAGCTAAGAGGATCAAAAATGGTGATCAATCTGCTTTAGAAAAGCTGACCAAAGCCAATTTGAGATTTGTAGTCAGCGTAGCAAAGCAGTATCAAAATCAGGGTCTATCCTTAGCTGATTTGATCAATGAGGGGAATATCGGGCTAATAAAAGCGGCTAAAAGATTTGATGAGACCAGGGGCTTTAAATTTATATCCTATGCGGTCTGGTGGATAAGACAGGCGATTTTACAGGCATTGGCTGAACAATCCAGGATTGTGAGATTACCCTTAAACCGGGTAGGGACTCTGCATAAAATAGGGAAAATCTCCAGCTCCTTAGAACAGGAGTACGGGCGTGAGCCCAGTCCAGATGAGATCGCCAAAGAGCTGGCACTATCCACTATGGAGGTGTCAGATACTCTGAAAATCTCCAACACTCATCTTTCCTTAGATGCACCCTTTTCCACCTCTGAGGATAATTGTTTGATGGATGTCTTAGAGGATGAGCTTCAGCCAGCTCCGGATGAGGCGCTTTTAGACGAATCCTTGAGGGTGGAGATAAGCAGAGCTTTAAGGACCTTAAGCAGTAGAGAGGCTCAGGTCATAAGCCTTTACTTCGGATTGACTCACGAGAAGCCTTTAACCTTAGAGGAGATCGGGGCAAGGTTTGGCTTAACCCGGGAAAGGGTAAGACAGATAAAAGAAAAAGCAATCCGCAGGCTAAGACATGCCTCCAGAAGCAGGACCTTGAGGGCGTATCTGAGTTAAAAAGAAAAAGATAGATAATTAAATTTGGGGCAGGGTTTTTACCCCTGCCCCTGTTTTTTCTTTTTGCTTCGGTAATTCTCTCCGTAGGGGATCTTAAGACTATTGCCGAAGCATCAATATTTTAAATCTTCAATACCCCGTCTTTCATTATTATCTGCCCATCTATTTCGAGGGTTGGCTTTATCAGGATTCCGTCCAGATGGCTCTGCACAGACACATTTCCGCCCATCGATTTGTTATCGCCAATAGCCATATGCACGGTTCCCATTACCTTCTCATCCTCTAAGACATTGCCTATGATTTTAGCTTTGTCATTTGTGCCAATTCCAAGCTCTGCAATGTTTCTTGCAGGCTTTCCAAATGGCTCAATCGCTTTTTCTAAATCTTTAGCAGATTTGTTTCCTGAGATTTCAGTAACGAATCCATCCTTGACAATTAACCTAATTGGCTTTTTGATAACTCCCACTCCAGCCATAGCCCCATCCACTATAATTACCCCGTTGGCAGTTCCCTCCAAAGGTGCAATATATACCTCACCTGCAGGGAGGTTTCCAAATTCACCGGGCTTATGATACAAACCGGTATCAGGCTCCCAGGTTCTTCCCTCTATTTTCATTGTTATATCAGTACCGGATGGAGTTTTTACTTTTGCCACTTTTTTCCCGGATAAAATTTTAGCTAATTTCAAGCTCCTTTCAGCTATCTTATTATAATCAGCGCTTAAAGTCCTTTTCATCGAATCCTCTGTAATCCCCGGCAGGGTGGCAACCCTTGCCCTGGCTTCGCAGGCATCCCGGCGTGCTTTAGTATGAGTCATAGATCTGGAAGTCGGGATTAATACTACATCGAACCTTTTCATAAAATCAGCCACCATCGGAGGTGGCTCTTCTCCATTAGATGTGCGTGAGATTATCTCCAAAAGCATCGCCTCACCCGCAATCTCCTTTGCGGCTTTCCATAGAGCCTGGCCAATCTTTCTTAAAGGCTCATCAGTGATGATTAAAACGTTCTCCCCTTTTTTAACCCCCATACAGTTGTGCACCGCTATCTTTGCGGAATTCATTAAGTCTTCCATTTATCCTCCTAATAGTTGCGATTTATAACGCAAGGCTGAAGCCTTGCCCTATAATCTTTTTTATAGAGACGCATGCGATGCGTCTCTACGTCTTCTAAATAAATTCTCGCATTGCTTCAGTTATATCTATTTCCTCGATTTTCTGCTCCACCAGTGGAATATCTTTTATCTGGGGTAGAAAATCTTCATATGTGCTTCGGGTCTCCTTATAGAAAACCCCAATCGGGATTTTATCTCCCCATTTGAATGCTTTCTCCAGAGCCATTTTTTTATCTTCAGGGTTATAATCTTTCAAATCTTCTAATTTATAGGTTCTTTCTTTATACCATTTGTAAGTGTTTTTGTAGTTAAAACTAACGCAGGGCTGAAGGATGTCCACTAAAGCAAACCCCCGGTGTTTTATCGCCTGGATTATCTGGTTTTTTAAATGGTCTAATTCACCCACAAATCCCCTGGATACAAAAGTGGCACCTCCAGCTATGGCTAACACCATCGGGTTGACCGGCTCTTCAATTGCACCGGCAGGAGCTGACTTGGTGGAAAATCCTTTATCCGAAGTGGGGGAATACTGCCCTTTGGTCAAGCCATAGATCTGGTTATCGTGAACGATATAGGTCATATCAACGTTTCTTCTGAGGGTGTGCATGAAATGGCACATCCCGATTCCGTAACCATCCCCATCTCCACCATGCCCGATAACAGTTAATTTATGGTTGGAGAGTTTTATCCCTGTGGCTACTGGAAGAATCCTTCCATGAATTCCCTCAAATCCATAGGTATCAACATACTGGGGAGTTTTGCCAGAACAGCCTATTCCGGAAACTAAAACGGTGTTATGTTTTTCCAAGCCAGCTTCTGAGATCGCACCTTTGACTGCGGTCAATATCCCGAAGTTCCCACACCCCGGACACCACTGGATTTTGACTCTGGTTTTTAATTCTACAGGGGTGACCATTTTATATTCTCCTTTCAAAGAATGGAGGAAGTCGTAGGGACAGCCCTTGTGGCTTTCCGAATTAGACTGCGGACAGGGACAAGCCCTGTCCCTACATTAAATATCATCCTCTCAAATCTATCTCCCTCTTGCAATGGTGGCACTTCTTCGCACCTGCAACTAATGGTTTTCCACAGAACCTGCAGGTGTAGAATTTTTCAGATTCTGCTAGCCATTCATTTATCTTACCAGCTTTAATCATAACCATATTCTTTCTCAAATCCACACCATCTTCTTCCAAGTAATTTTTTGAAAACTCCTCGAACATCTGACAATTTCTGTTTTCATAATCTACGCATTCGTAGCAGAATTCATAACCTTTTTCTCTTTGGCAATGCACAAATTTGCACTCATATCCCCAGCAATCAGGAGTTAAGGCACCACACCCGTTACATCTGACCTTCTCCATGGGACATTTCATTCTCTCCGCAAAACGCTTTCTCCACTCCTGGTCATCCCTTTCAATCCGGTATATAGTACACGCCCCACAGTAAAGCCCGCATTTGCCGGCAAGACTTCTTTCAGTCATAAGTATTTCCTTATGTCTTTTATTACTTTAATCTCCTTCAGTTTCTTATAAATAAAATTCGGATAAAAGGGTCTGCCGTCGTATTTTAAGATTTTATGCTGAATTTCTATTCCGGTCTTTTCCCTTATAAAACCTGCCAGTTGAGCAGTGTAGTTGTTCTCAACATCCACGATGGTTTTGGCTTGTGATAGAACTTTTGTGACATCTTCTGCTGGAAAAGGCGAAAGATATAAGATCTGCAGGAAATTTATTTTTATCCCATCTTTTTCCAGAAGCTTCATCGCCTCGAAGATGGGTCCTTTGGTTGAACCCCAGGAGACTAAGGTTATGTCAGCTTCTTTTGGTCCATAAAGCTTGGGAGGTGGCAGTTCCTTTTCTATAAAACTTAATTTCCTCATCCTTTTATCCATCATCATGATAATAACTTCTGGAGGCATCAAGACCTCTGAAGCCTCATTGGAATAACCGTACTCATCATGCTCACTGCTGTCAGCCACATGCATCCCCTTCATCTGCCCGGGGATAGCTCTCGGTGAAATTCCATCTTCAGTGTTCAAGTATCTTTTATATTCCGAGATCTTATTAAGTTCTTCCTGAGTGAGAAGTTTTCCTCTTTCTATTTTCAGATGGAAGTGTTCAAAAAGCTCGGTGGTTTTATAATCCTCAGCTAAGAATTTATCGATCAGGATCAATACTGGCACCTGAAATTTTTCGGCTAAATTGAAAGCATTGAAGGTCTCGTAGAAACACTCTTCCCTATCTCCGGGTGCCACAAGTATCCTTATAAATTCTCCCTGGGAAGCGGAAAGCAAAAATTTCAAGTCTCCCTGGCTGGTTTTGGTGGGTAAGCCGGTTGATGGTCCGGGTCTTTGTCCTTCAACTATCACGATGGAAGTTTCAGTCATTGCGGCCAAGCCTAAGGCTTCGACCATCAACGAAAATCCGCCTCCGGAAGTGGCAGCCATTGCTCTAGCTCCAGTAAAATTAGCGCCAATTGCCATATTGATGGCGGAGATCTCATCCTCGGTCTGCTTAACCACCAGGCTAAATTCTTTTTCATTTTCTGCCATAGAGTGCAGGATCGCCGAAACCGGTGTCATAGGATAAGCCGAGTAGAATTTACATCCAGCTTTGACTGCCCCCAAAACGATGGCATCATTTCCGGATAAAAGCATCCTCTCCGGTGCTTTCATCTTTTCGAGCTTATACCCACACTGTTCGCATACACTCTGTTTTATGTAATCAAAGCCCATCTTGGCGGCTTTTATATTCTGTTCGACTATTTCTTCTCTCTTTTTCCCAAAAGAATCACTTATGGCTTCTGTTAAAAGCTCAAAATCATAATCTAAAATAGCTACTGACGCACCCACGACCACAGTATTTCTCAAAAGCAGCTCAGCCTTTAGTTCCCGGATTATCTTCAATAACGGGACGGGGTATAAAGTAATATCATCTCTTTTCAAACCCTCTTTGGAGAGCTTAAGCTCATCCAGATCATAGATTATCCCCCCTCCGGAGATAATTTCTTTTAAATGCAAATCGACTGTCTCCTGGTTCAAAGCTACCAGGAGATCAATTGTCTCCAGATGGGAGAAGATCTCCTGCTCATCAACTCTCACCGAAGAAGTATTATGCCCGCCTTTGATCAGGGAGGGGAATTCGCTGTTGATAAAGACATGCAGACCACCGCGGGAACAGGCTTTGGCTAAAAGAGTTCCTGCAGCCATAATCCCGTACCCGGCTGGACCCCCTATCATCCAGGAAATTTTGTTTTTAATCATTTTTTCACTCTACGGGAGTTACTCTTGAGTTTCCCCCTCTCCCTTACCCTCTCCCACAAGGGGAGAGGGAACAAAGGGAGCAAAAGGTTAATCTTTTTACGACACTCAATAAAGGAGCTCGTTGGTCTCCAGATTTCTAATATGTATCACATTTACCGGACATTCATCCGCAGCCCTGTCATTGCAGGGCAGATCTTTCTCCTCTATGTCTAAATACTCCCAGCCAGGCTTGGGTTCAGTTGAACCTTTGACATCTGAACGGTCGTCTGGTCCCATCTCCCAGAATTCCGGGCAGAGATTAGTGCAGTTACGACAACCAATGCAATTTTCTCGGTCATGTTCTATTCTATATTTGGGCATAATTTTGCTCCAATATAAAAAGAGCCTGTAGAGACGCATCGCTATGCGTCTCTATGTTTTTCATTTACCCCTCCTTGATGGGAGGGATAAAGAGAGGGTGAAAATTTCTTTTTTACATATTCCTTCTCCCCCGCCTCTGGCGGGATTTTCAACCTAGCCCTCTCCCACAAGGGGAGAGGGAACTATGTAGTTGCCCAATTTATTGGGCGTTTCTTTGCTAGATAAATCGGGCAATTACTTTTTCTTATATACGAAATCTGCTGGCACGACTACAATAGAGTCGTTCCCTCCATAAGGACTGGGCACATACTTATGCGCAACTGGATCATTTAGCCATTTGTCATCCACTAAATATTTGAATTTATACTCCCCGGGCTTTAGAGCCAAAGAGAGCTTCCAGAACGTCTTTGATCTTTTTCATAGGATTTTTCTTATGGTCCCATTTATTGAAATCTCCTACTAAAAAGACTTTCTTTGCCTCAAGCAGGTCCAAGCTAAAAGTGGTCTTCTTGGTCTTGGGGTTAATATCTATCATCTCTCACCTCCTGGTATTTTTGTGTTTTTCTTTTCAATGTAGGGGAAACCTTTAGGTTTCCATTCTTTTGAGCTGAAAATGGAAGGCTGAAGCCTTCCGCTACAAAATCCCTAAAAAGTTTTGATTAATATAGTATCAAAATATGTTCAAAAGCAACTTATTTTAGAGAATATGATATGGCTTGATAAATCAACCACCTGCAAATGCAGGGGTTCTATTTATCGAACCCTAATTTATTTGTCTATCCTTAATACCTTAAAAATGAACGCATATTCAAACGCAACATCTTTTAACTCATCATACCGGCCGGAGGAGCCTCCGTGTCCTGCGCCCATATTCGTTTTCAGCAAAAGAAGATTTTCATCTGTTTTCAAAGCCCTGAGCTTAGCAGTCCATTTTGCTGGCTCCCAGTAAGCTACCCGGGGATCGTTCAACCCGGCGGTAATCAGGAGATTAGGATAATTTTTTGGTGCGACATTATCGTATGGAGAATAGGACCGCATATAATCATAATATTGTGGACTATTCGGATTCCCCCATTCTTCATATTCGATAACCGTCAAGGGGATGGAGGGGTCCATCATCGTATTGATCAGGTCCACAAAGGGGACATTGGCAATGACTGTTTTAAACAGGTCCGGGCGCATATTATTAACCGAACCTATTAATAATCCTCCAGCACTTACCCCCTGGATTACCAACTTATTATTTGAGGTATATTTTTCAGCAATCAGATGCTCTGCACAGGAGATGAAGTCAGTAAAAGTATTCTTTTTGTTCAAGAGTTTACCCTGGTCGTACCAGTACCTGCCCATCTCACCACCACCTCTGACATGAGCGATGGCACAGGTAAAACCCCGGTCCAGAAGGCTCAAGAGATTTGATGAAAAGTAAGGCTCTGAGCTGATCCCATAGGCACCGTATCCATACAAAAGCAAAGGGTTACTTCCGTTTTTAGCCATCCCTTTTTTGTAAACCAGCGAGATCGGAATCATAGTGCCGTCTATGGCTTTAGCGAAAACCCTTTCCGATTGATAAAGCGAGGGGTCATACCCGCCCAGGACCTCGTCCTGCTTTTTCAATTCGCGGATTTGCGTATCCATATTATAATCGAATACTGATCGGGGAGTGACTAAAGAGGTATAATTAAACCGGAGGAGATTGGTATTGAAATCCGGGTTTCTTGCTGGCCAGAAGGTGTAGACCGGCTCAAGAAAAGGGACATAATGAACTTCGTTGCTGGACAGATTGGTAATCCGGATTTTCTTTAACCCTCTTTCCCGCTCATAGACCACGAGGTGATTTTTAAAAACCTCGATGCCATCTATTTTTACCGAATCGCGATTGGGAATGATCTCCTTCCAGTTCTCTTTTGAGGGGTTAGTAATCGGGACTTGCATCAGTTTGAAGTTTTTCGCATTGTCATTGGTCAGGATGTAGAATTTATCCCCGTGCTGCTCGACCGAATATTCCATTTCGTGCTGGCGGGGCTGAATTATCTTGAAATCACCATCCGGATGATAGGCGTCCAGATACCAGTCCTCTGAGGTAGTTTCGCTTTCCAGAACCAGGAAAAGGTAGGCTTTGCTTTTCGATTTCTTCAGGTCCAGGTTGAAGGCTTCGTCTTTTTCATGATAGACTAAAGCATCATTTTTCGGATCAGTGCCTAAGAGGTGGCGATAAAGCTTATAAGGGCGTTTAGCTTCATCCAACGTATTGTAAAAGACAGTATTGTTGTCATTGGCCCATTCTGCAGAATAAGAAGTGTTCGGGATAACATCAGTCAGCTCTTTTCCCGTGTTAAGGTTTTTGAAATAAAGGGTAAAATCCTCCGCTCCGGTTGTATCTATGGAATAAGCCAAAAGTTGATGATCAGGGCTTACTTTGTAAACTCCAACGTCAAGATAGTTATGCCCTTTGGCAAGCTCATTCGCATCCAGCAAAATCTCCTCTGGAGCATTCAGGTTTCCTTTTTTCCGGCAGTAAATCTGATACTGCTTTCCCTCTTCGGTGCGGGTATAATAGTAGAAACTGTCTATTTTTTCCGGGACAGAAAGGTCGGTCTCTTTTATCCGGCTCAAAAGCTCGTCGAATAATCTTTTCTGCAATTCTTCAGTCGGCTTCATCACCTCTTCGGTATATTTGTTCTCAGCTTCAAGGTATTTTATAACTTCTGGATTATCCCTATCCCTCAGCCAGAAATAGTTGTCAATCCGAATGTCTCCATGCAGAGTATCTATTTTGGGAATTTTTTGAGCAACTGGCGGGGCTATTGTTTGAGCTACTGTGGATATGCAGTGCCAGGAAAAAAGAAGGCTGAATAAAATCACCCAGCTTAGCATTCGATAGATTCTTCTTTTTGAGAACATCTGAAATCTCCTTTATTTTATCATTAAGTATGTAAGGTATTAAGTTTTTTAAGTTGGTCTGGGAATTGGATCTCCAACACCTTTTAACTCTTGTATGAGTATGGTAGGGTCACATTGTCCCGCCAAAGGCTGGATGTCCCTACAGTTCTAAACCAACCTCCCATAAACCTTAATCACATCCCCATTAATAGATTTCGCCTCATCCGAGCAGAGGAAGAGAATCGTTTTCGCCACATCTTCTAGCTCGACCCATTTGGAGGGGTCTGGTTTTGTAATAGATTTGATATTCTGTTCTGTTTTCACCAGGCTCAATGCCACTGCATTTACATTTATTCCAGAATCCTTAACCTCTTTTGCCAGAGTCTCGGTCAAATTTATCAAAGCTGACTTTGAGGCTGAATAGGGACCCATTCCCGCTACTGGTTCTAAGGCTAATTTGGCTGAGATATTCACTATTTTGCCATATTTCTGTTTGAGCATATAAGATAATACAAATTTTGAGCAGAGGAAAGCAGATTTTAAATTCAGATTGAAAATATAATCCCAGGTTTTCTCCTCTAAATCCACAATGTTAAAAGAAGGGGTAACACCACCAACTCCATTAACTAATATGTCTATTCTACCAAGTTTAGAAACTGTTTCTTCGATAAGTTTTTTCACCTGTTCGGCTATGGTTACATCAACTTTTTTTCCAAAAAGATTTTCTTTGTATTCAGAAAACTTTGGTAAAATCTCGTTAAATTGTTCCTCTCTCCGATAAGTAACCAAAACTTTAGCCCCTTCCCGGAGAAAAGTTTCTGCGATAACTCTGCCGATAGCTCCGGTTCCGCCGGTGATTATAGCGATTTTATCTTTTAGTTTCATTTATTCTGTCTCCCTCCCTTGATGGCCGATTAAGCTTTACGGCTCGTAGAGGAGGGATAAAGGGAGGGTGAAATTTGTTTTTATTTTCCCTCTCCCTAACCCTCTCCCACAAGGGGAGAGGGGATTTTTTTGCTCGATTAATCGAGCAACTACATCCTTTGTTTCTCAGGCTTGCCCAGCCGGGTAGAATTCCACAAAAGGAAAATGATAATGGCAAAACAGATCAGGGCTAACCAGGGTCCGAAACTACCGGAAAGGCTCACTGCTTCATGCGATTCCCAAAAAGCAGCATAACTCGGTACAGAGGCAATAAGGAAAGCAATTAAAACCCCGACTAAAGCATCACCTGCTACCAGCCCTGAGCTGAACAGGATTCCGTTCCCTTCCCTTTCTTTATACTGATGTTCTTTGGACAATTTCTGCACTATAAGAGCGATTATCCCTCCAGCCATAATCGGGGTGGAAAGGTCCAAAGGCAGATACAAACCGATGGCAAAGGGCAAAGATGAAACCCCTAAAAGCTCAACTGTTAAAGCTATCATCGCTCCGGCAATTATATAGAGCCAGGGAATACCACCGGTCATAACCCCCTGAACCACGGTTGCCATCACATTAGCCTGGGGGGCTAAAAGGGGTACAGGATGAGCATCGCTTTTGACAAATCCAAAAGCAGAATTTAGAAGAAAAACTGTAAACCCCATAAAGATAGCCGGGAAAATCAATCCCACAAACTCCATCAACTGCTGGCTTTTCGGAGTTGAGCCCAGGAGATAGCCGGTTTTTAAATCCTGAGCGATATCCCCGGACATACATACTGCTATGCAAACCACCGTGCCTATAGTCATAACTGTGACCATCCCTTTAAAGCCGGACACTCCAAAAGCTAAAAGGACTAAACTGGTGACTAAAATTGTAGCTAAAGTCATTCCAGAGACCGGAGAAGATGAGCTCCCCACAATTCCCACAATTCGGGCTGCCACGGCTACAAAGAAGAAGCCAAAGATTACGATCAGTAATGTTCCCAAGAAATGAAGATTTGTTCCAGGGTAGACCCAGATCAACAAAGTAGCTAAAAGGGAACCAAATAAAACCACATACATCGGAAGGTCCTGGTCAGTTCTAAGCTTCTGAGGCTGTCCTGATTTCTTCTGAGTTATTTCTTTTACTCCTCCAGCAAAAGAGTGGACAATAGCAGGAATAGCTTTAGCTAAGCTGACAAAACCTCCTAATCCTACTGCTCCCACTCCTAAAAATTTTATGAAATTGTTTCTGATCTCCGAGGGGGTCATCTCTGAGATAAGCTTAGTTGCTGGTGGAACTAAATTTGGCATATATTGTCCCAAGTAAGCGATCAAAGGGGCTATACCCAAATAACCTAATACTGCACCTGCCAGCATAAGGGCGGAAGTTCGTGGACCTATGATATAACCCACTCCTAACAGGGCTGGGGTAGCGTCGATTCCTACATTAGCTCCCTTGAGGAAGGGAAGGTTATAATTGGGAGTCTCGGGCCAGAGCCTGATACCGCCCATTAAAGTCTTGTATAAAGCTGAAAATCCTATACCAAAAAATACAGTCTTAGCTTTACTTCCTCCTACATCCCCGGCTTTTAAAATCTCGGCGCAGGCGGTCCCTTCAGGGAATCTCAATCTTCCATGTTCTCTAACAATCAGATACCTTCTTAAAGGGATCATAAACAAAATCCCTAAGGTACCCCCCAGGATGGACAAAAAGATTATATCTAAATTTGAAATAGGATGAGAGAAACCAGAAAGGGTCTCATTCCAGATGAAAAAAGCCGGGATGGTGAAGATAATTCCTGCAGCTAAGGATTCACCAGAAGAGCCTATGGTTTGAACGATATTATTCTCCAAAACCGTTCCCGTTTTGAAAATCCCTCTTAAAACTGCCATAGAGATTACTGCCGCAGGGATAGAGGCAGAAACAGTCATACCCACTTTTAAACCTAAGTAAGCGTTAGCTACTCCAAAGACAACGGCGATGATGGCACCCAGGATAATCGCCCTCAGGGTAAGCTCCGGTATCTTTTCATGAGCTTTTATATACGGCTCAAACTGGTTTTGGTTCGGTTCAACCTTTTTTGGTTCAGGACTTCTCATATTCCTCCTCTTAGCTTAAAATTTGAAAGATCAGTTTTCAATAATTACCCAAAGCTAATATTATGAAAGCTCTGAGTCAAGTTTTTTCAGTTTGGAGGGATTCAAAATTTTAAACCCCTACAAATTGTTTTCTTGTTGGCGACCCTGAAAGGGTCACACTTGTATATTGAATATTATGTTTATATTTTACAGGTGAATAAGGGATATACCCTTCACCCAATGGTGGAAGGGAACCTTGCCGACAGATCGTGTCGCACTTGGGCTAAAAGCTCGTTCGTAGCTTGGTCGTCGGCAAGGTCCCTTGTGCCTCTGCAAGCTCGAACAGTCGAATGGTTAAAAAGACCGCATAGCAAGTATGGGCTACCAGAGGCAAGTTAATTAAATTATACTAAAGGAGGAGTAGTTATGCAACAGATAGTTTGCGGGATTGACGTTAGTTCAGAGGAGCTTGAAGCTTGCATTCTTTTGGCAGATGATACTGCTAATCCACACCGCCGGACCTTCAGCAACACCAGGAAAGGTATTAAGAAGTTCATATCTTGGTTAAGGGGTAACAAAGTAGAGTTGGTAGTTATGGAGGCATCAGGAGGGTATGAGCGGGTTTGTAGGAGGATGTTAAGAGAGTTAGGGATTCAGGCTCATGTAGTTAATCCTGCACGGGTAAGGCATTTTGCCAGGGGGATAGGAAAACTGGCGAAGACGGACAAGATTGATGCCCGGGTTATAGCCAGATTTGGACAGGTGGTGAAGTTAGAGGAGTTAGGGGAGATAAGTGAGATGGAGTTGGAGATTCAGGAGCTTATCAAAAGGCGGCAGGAGTTGCAGGAAATGGTAGTGGCAGAGAAAAACAGGCTTCGTATAGCAGAGAGGGAAAAGGCAAAAAGCCTTAAAAGGATAATCAAGGTATTGGAGAAGGAGCTTGAGCTGATGGATGAGAGGATAAAGGAATTAGCTCAAAAAGATGATCAGATTATGCGGAAGGTTGGATTTTTAAGAAGGGAAAAAGGGATGGGATTTATCACCGCTATAAGTTTACTTTCTTGTTTACCTGAGTTGGGGAGAGTAGATAGGAAAAAGATATCTGCGTTGGCGGGGGTGTCACCTTTCAACCGAGAGAGTGGCAAGTGGAAAGGTAAAAGCTTCATAAGTGGAGGACGTGGACTCATAAGAAAGATCCTGTATATGCCTGTCTTGGTAGCAATAAGATTTAACCAGAAGCTAAAAGAGTTTTATCAGAGGTTATTAGCTTCAGGAAAGGCAAAAAAAGTAGCCGTGGTTGCGGTGATGCGCAAATTACTAATTATCTGTAATGCCATTTTAAAAAATGCTTGATTTTCAAGACAGTCGCTACGATGTTCAGGTACATTTAAAAAACTTTCTCCTTGCTTTCTCTTCTGAAAAACTTAAATTCTTTAAAGGACGTTCATCCAAGGAGATGTTTTATGACCCATAAAGGTTACAGGTTTTTTTGCGGTTCGGTCTTAATCTTTTTTCTTTTTACAGCCTTTACTTTCGCTCAAGAGAGGAAAAGCAGTAAAAGTTTTAACGATTATCTTGCTTTTAGCCATTTCGTAAATGGAACCTTATATGAGCTTTCCGGGGACTTAAATTCAGCCGTTCAGGAATATAAAAATGCCCTGAATTATTCACCTGAGTCCTACACCCTGAAATTTTCCCTGGCTCAGGATTATTTCAAGTTAGGAGATATTGAGAATGCTTTAAAAGAGGTGGAAAAGATAGAGCCTAAAACGGGTGAAGCCTGGGCTTTTATGGGAGATTGTTACCGTAATCTGAATAAAAAAGATAAAACCATCGAGTCTTACAAAAGGGCAGTTCAGACTGATTCTAATCTTATAGCACCTTACTGGTATCTTGCCCAGGACTGGCAACAAGCAGGAAAAATTGATTCAGCCATCTATGCCTGGAGAAAAATAGCTTCAGACTCTCCGTTTAGTAAATCGATCTATTTGAATTTAGGATTTCTTTTAGAAACGCAAGGCAGGTTGGATGAAGCACTGCAGGAGTATAAAAGAGCTTCAAATGTGGATCCCTACGACAAAAAAGCCCTTTTGTCCATAGGGGGAGTGTATGAAGCGCAAAAGGATTTCACTCAGGCAATAAGAGTATATCAGGAAGCCTTAGCCCAGGATACAACCGATATACTCGTTCGCACCAAACTGGTTCAGCTTTATTTTAACTCCGGAGACAGGGAAAAAGCTTTAGATGAAGGAATTAAACTATATGAACTTCGTCCACAGGATAAGAATGTCAAAAGGTTATTAGGAGGAATCTATCTTTCCCTGCAAAAATACCCTCAGGCAGAGACTCTTTTCTCTGAATATATTAAAGCTGATTCAACTGACCCTGGCGGTTATCTTTTTTTAGGCAGAACTTTCTTAGAAGAAAAAAAATATCCACAGGCTAAAACTATGTTCCAGAGAACTATCGCCCTGAACGATTCATTGTCCGGAAACGGATCCGTAGGACAGGAAGCCTGGGTAAATTTAGGAATAACTTACTTAGAGGAAGATAGCCTTTTAAAGGCAAAAGAAACATTTTCACAGGCACTTCCTAAAGTTGAGAGGAAAGACGAAATTTATTATTTTTTGGGTCTGGTTTATTCCAGACTGAAGGAATTTCCTCAAGCGATAGAATTTTTACTGAAGGCTGATTCTCTCAATCCGGAGAACACTCAGGTCCTTTTCCTTTTGGGCTCAGCTTATGAACAGAGTAAAAACTTTGAGCTATCGGTCTCTACTTTTGAAAAGGTTTTATCAAAGGACCCGGAAAATGATGAAGCTTTGAACTACTTAGGTTATATGTTAACAGATAAAGGGGTAAGGTTAGATGAAGCTTTAAAAATGATTGAAAAAGCTTTGGAGAAAAAGCCGGACAATGGTGCCTATTTAGATAGTTACGGCTGGATTTTGTTCAGACTGGGAAAAGTAAATGAAGCTGAAATCCAGATAAGGAAAGCATTAAAGACCCAGTTTAAAGATGCAGTGCTCTATGAACATTTAGGTGATATCTTAGATGCCTCAGGTAGAAAAGAAGAAGCAAGGCAACAGTGGGAAAAAGCTTTGGAGCTTAACCCTGAGAACGAAAAGATTAAAGCGAAATTGGGGAAATAAAAAGAAATTATAGGGCAAGGCTTCAGCCTTGTTTCGCAGGATAATATGCGGTTGATAACATCCGTTTGGGAGCAAGCTTGGAAAGTTCCCTCTCCCCTCTACGAGGAGCGAAGCCTCCGTAGGACCGTATAGCTTTTATCGGCTTGTGGGAGAGGGTTGGGGAAGCTACGCCCCCTTACCCCTCCCATCCAGGGAAGGGAGAAGGTCTTCTCTACAATACCTTATGTATATATGAAAATAAAATTCTGGATCAAATTATTTACCTTTAACTTAATCTTATTATTTATAAGTTGTGCTAAAAGGGATTATCCACTTGGAGGACCGGTTGATTTAACCCCACCTCAGGTCCTGGAGGTTTTTCCGCAAAACAATTCGCTCAATATAGACACCAAGACAAATATTACTCTTACCTTTAGCGAGGGGATGGATAAAGAGAAAACCGAGAAATCGATTTTTATCACCCCCGTTCCAGAAACTCCTTTTAAATTCAAATGGAAGAAAAATAGACTAATACTCGAGCCCTCAAAACCTCTGGAGAAGGATAGAACCTACGTGATAAACTTGGGGGCTAATGCTCAGGACCTGCATAATAATAAACTGGATAAAAGTTATAGCTTTGCTTTTTCTACCGGGGAAAAATTAGACGATGGTTTTATCTCTGGTAAAACTAATTTTCAATCTAAAAAAGACAAAGGGGTAAGTATCTGGGCTTATCCGCTTATAGATAAAGAACCTGATCCCAAAAAAGATAAACCCGAATATGCGACCATATCGGACCAAAACGGGGAATATAGTTTAAGCTATCTGGCTAAGAGTCTTTACAGGCTTTTCGCGGTAAAAGATTTAAACAATGACCTTCTGTGGGACCCGGATAAGGAACCCTTGGGTGTGGCTACAAAAGATGTAAATTTAAGTCAAGATTCTCTGTCTTTTTTTGGAATAGATTTCACTCTAATTCAAAGGGATACTACCTTGCCCACCCTGCTTAACTGTCAGAGCATGGATAATAGAACAGTCAGATTGGAGTTTGATGAACCGTTATCTCTTAGAGCTAGACAGAGTCTATATGATATAATTAATTACAAAATCCAATCAGATTCTTCTTCAGATTCAGGTTCGAAAGTTGATCTGGTTTATACCAAAGGGGATGATTATCAAAAAGTTTATCTGATTACAGATGAAATGACTAAAAGAAAATATACAGTTTATGTTCAAAACCTTTTTGACTTATCTGGTAATCCAATCAATTCACAGTATAATAACTGTTCTTTTGAAGGGACTGAATCTAAGGATAAAGCCCCTTTAAAAATCATTTCTACTAACCCTCAATCCGGTGCTAAAAATGTTCAATTGGATGCTGAGATTAAACTCTTTTTTGAGAAACCACCTGAGAAAAATTCTGCTGAAAAAGGGTTTGTTTTGAAAGATAGTTTAGAGGAGAGAGTTGAAGGTAAGTTTTTATGGGAGAAACCTGCTGAATTAATATTCCAGCCAGATAAACTTCTTCAGGGCAAGATGAAATATGAATTAACCTTGAAAGATTTAGTTGATTTATGGGGTAATCCTTTCTCTGACACCAGTTTTAAACTAACTTTTGCTACTGTTAATCCTGATACCTTAGGCTCAATCTTAGGAAGAGTGGAGAATCTAACTAATAGCAAAGGAGAAATAGAGATTACAATGGAAAAGATAGAAATTCCCAAGCTAAAGTATGAAAAAAAATTGAAAGAGCCAGGGGAATTCAAATTTGAAAACGTCTTTCCTGGAAAGTATAACCTTAAAGCTTATTTAGACTTAAATGGAAACAGAGTTCTGGATCAAGGGAGACCTATCCTCTTTGAGCCTGCAGAGCCCCAGATTTTTTATCCGGATACTTTAAACATCCGCCCCAGATGGGAGACTGAAGGGGTTATTCTAAAATTTAGATAAAGAAAAATACCTCCTTTTTTTTCTTGACAAACAGCTAAAAAGGGTTATTTTAAATATAGAGTATTTTTAGACTTAGTTCTAATTTTCGTCTTCTTTGATTCCGAGGGGGGAAGACGTAAATCCAGAAGATAGAGTATTAGTTTATGTTTTTGAATATTGTTTTTGATGAGTGATTGGAAAGGGGTGATTTTGTAAAAGGATTTAAAAAGATTTTTAATTGAAATTTAACCCTTTAACTCTTCAGGAGGATAGGCGTATGCTCAAAAAATGTTTGCCCTTTATCTTTTCGGGTATATTGATTCTGCTCTGGTTTGGATTAGCTTTTCCCCAGGATCCTGGTGTGGCTGATACATGCAGAGTGGAGTGCTTAGAGAAGGTCAGGCCTAATTCCCAGGTAATTTTGAACGTTTATATAATCAATGATGAACACTTAGGTGGATTTGCGATCCCTATTGCCTTTCCGGATTCCGCTACTAATCTGGATATCATTTGTGATTCTATAAGCTTTGTAGGCACAAGAGCGGCTGATGCTGGCATTAAAAGCGATACGGCATATATAAATAATGCCAAAAACAGGCTTCTTATTTTTGCGGCCTGGATTGGAGGAGATTTAGCTCCAGGGAATGGTTCGGTTGCCAAACTATTTTTCAGAACCGGTCCTGCCTGGGATTCAACCATGTATGTTAAAGTTGATTCCATTTTATGGCCTCCTATTTCCAGTTTAGAGTTCACCAAGACGGATGGTAATGGATTCTTACCTGCTTTTGCAAAGGGGTGTTCTGGGCAATCCAGTTGTACCTCCTACGATTACAGTTACCTCTCCGGATGGAGGGGAGAACTGGGTAGTAGGGAGTTCGCATAATATAACCTGGACCTCTTCAAATTTCACTGATAATGTAAAGATTGAATATTCCACCAATGCAGGTTCTACCTGGACGACAATCGCTGCCAGCACTGCGAATGATGGAACTGAGTCCTGGATTATACCAAATGCACCTACAACTCAAGGCAGGGTGAAAGTATCAGACGCAGCTACTGGCACCCCCTCCGATATGAGCAATACTAATTTCACCATAAGTGCGGCTCCTACTCTAACTGTTACCTCACCCAATGGCGGTGAGAGCTGGTGTGCGTTAAGCAGTCATAATATAACCTGGACTTCTACCGGAACGATTGCGAATGTGAAATTAGAGTATTCGACTAATTCCGGTTCAACCTGGATCACGATCGCTGCCAGCACTTCAAATGACGGAACCGAGTCCTGGTTGGTGCCGAATACACCCTCTTCCAGTACCCTGGTCAAAGTTTCTGAATCAGCCACTGGAATCCCCTCGGATGTGAGCAATGCAGTATTTACCATTGCTCCTCAGGTTATAACTGTGACCGCACCGAATGGAGGTGAAGACTGGCAGGCGGGTACTTCTCACAATATCACCTGGACTTCCTCCTGCTTTACCAGTACGGTGAAGATAGAATATTCAACCGATTATGGCTCGAGCTGGAATTTAGTAGTAGCAAGCACAGCTAATGACGGGACTCATCCCTGGGTTATACCCAATACCCCCTCGGATAGCTGTTTAGTTAGAGTTTCAGCTGAAGCTGCTGGAGTACCAAATGACGTAAGCAATTCGATGTTTACCATATCACCACCGCCACCTGCTCAACTAACTATAACCTCCCCCAATGGAGGCGAGAACTGGTTTACGGGAAGCTCACATAATATAACCTGGACCTCGCAGGGAATTATCTCAGATGTGAAGCTTGAATACAGTATAGATGGAGGAGCAAACTGGCTTTCAGTTATAGCCAGCACTCCCAATGATGGAACTTATCCCTGGACTATACCTGATACCCCTTCGGATAGCTGTCTGGTAAAAATCTCAGATGTCTCTAATAGTGAGACTTCAGATGTAAGTGATAATTACTTCACTATCACTAGACAAGTTGTATCTGGCTGTAAGATACTTTTCGATATCAGCCATGGATTTTCGACTGTGCCTGAACCTTTAGATACTACCTACTGGTCGCATCTGATCTCAGCCCTTAGAAGTGCCGGGCATGAAGTAGTAACAAATCAGCTTGACTTCAACTTGAATGGCTATAATGTTGTCTTCCTGTCATTGCCGGGTGAAGATTACTCAACCCCTGAACTTTCAGCCATTCAGAGCTTTGTGCAGAATGGTGGGGGAGTGGTTATAAGCGCAGAGCATGGTGGTGGATACGGAACTGGATATCTCAATCACGTAGCTAATCTTTTTGGAATAAACTTCAAGAGCAACGTGGTATTAGATGATATACATAATGATCAGAGTATGAATAATTGGCCCATCATCTCTGATTATCTAACCGATCCTACAACCGCAGGGATTAATCAGACTGTTATCTATGCTGGTTCAAGTTTAGAACTTTCCGGTTCGGCTTATCCGATTGCTTATGCAGATACTGATGCTTATATTCCTCCTTCCTTAAAAGGTGTAGCACCTACCAGTGCGCTCCAGGCAGGCATATTTAAAAATGGACCGGTTAGTGATCTGACTAGAATAAGTGAACCCTCGATCGTGGTTATGGGTGCATCTGTATACGGGAAAGGGAAGGTCTGGGCAGTGGGTGATTTCAATATCTGGGCGAACGATTATCCTGCCCAGAATATCGGAATCGATTACTATGATAATCAAGAATTAGCCCTGAACGTTTTCGACTGGGCTTGTACTCCTTCAGAAACCGTTATTGTAACTGTACCGGTTTCAATTCCGGATACCTGTGTTAAGATAGGAGATTTCATCCTGATACCGGTCAATATCGGGGATGTAACCGGCAAAGAAGTCTATTCTGCAGAGATAACCTTAACCTATGATAATGCTATATTACAGGCAACTGATGCCACCCTGATCGGTACCATAGCTGAAGGCAGGATAATGTTCTATAATAAGTATGATGGTAAAATCGAGATCGGTATTTCAGGAACGGAACCTCTTTCTGGCAGCGGCACATTAGTCTATGTCGGGTTTAACGTATTAGCATTACCTGTGGATTCAACAATAATCCATTTTGAACGAATGAGGTTTAACGAGGGAATTCCAGCCGCCGAAACCAAAGACTGTGTAATCAAGCCCTGTGAGGTTTATCAGATCTCCGGAACTGTGAGATATTGTTTGAATGACAATCCGGTTGACTTAGCCCTGTTGCGGATAACTGGTGGTAAGACCGATTCGGTATTAACCGATGCCAGCGGTGGATATAGTTTCTTGAATCTACCTGGAGGATTGGATTACACCGCAAAACCTAATAAATGGGGTCATCAGGGAGATGCTATAACTGCCTATGATGCCTCTTTGGTTTTGCGGAATGTGGTTCATCTGATACAGCTTTCGCTCTGCCAGAAGATATCCGCAGACGTAACCGGGAACTGTGAGGTTTCAGCTTATGATGCCTCTTATATCTTGAGGTATGTGGTTGGAGAGTTAACCCAGTTTCCAACCGGAAAAGACTGGAGATTCTTCCCGGCTGATTATCCTCTGGGTAATGAATTGTGCAGTGGAATACCGGATTCGATCTTCTATCCTGACCTATCCGCCAATATGTTCAACCAGGATTACAAAGGTATCCTGTATGGTGACGTATCCGGTAACTGGATAGGAGGAGACCTGTTAGTAGCCAGATCTGCAGATTTCGGTCCACTTCCCAAGGTTAGTACTAAGAATATTACCGTAAAGCCGGGTGAAGAATTTACTCTACCCATTGAATTGAGAGAATTACCTGAGACCTATTCAGCCGAGTTCAGCTTAAGCTATGATGTTAACTGGTTAGAGGCAAGGAAAGTATCTTTATCTGAGCTAACATCAGGGTTTATGTTAGAGGATAGAATTACTTCTGACCGGATAAAGATAGCTTTAGCCGGAGCCAAGCCAGTTTCGGGTAACGGCAATTTAATTGGCATAACCTTCAAGGTATCAGATAATGTTAAACCGGGAGAGAGAACAGAGATAAAGCTTGTGAACCTGAGAGTAAATGAGAGTCAGGTAATGGAGCTGAATTTGTCCTATGTAGTTTCAGTTGGAGCATTAGTTCCTGAGAAGTTTTTATTATCTCAGAACCGACCCAATCCGTTCAATCCGGTAACCAGTATAGAGTATAGTTTACCTGCAAGATCACATGTAGTTCTGGAGGTATATAACCTCTTAGGACAGAAGGTAACCACGCTGGTGAACGAGGAGCAGGAAGCAGGAGCACATCAGGCGATCTGGGATGGAAAAGATAAGGTAGGCAATTCAGTCTCCAGTGGAATCTATTTCTACCGGATGAAAGCTGAGAATTTCTCAGAAGTTAAGAAGATGGTTTTGATGAAGTAAAATTAAATCGTAGGGGCGTATTGCAATACGCCCCTACAGAGAAAATAGGAGACAGGAAAAAATGGGGAAGAGTAAAATCTTAAAAACTATACTATGGAACTTTTTGAGCCTTCTGCTCTTCTCCGGTTTGGCTTTTGCCAGCACAGTAGAGGTTTCGATACCTGATACCACTGGAGCTCCTGGGGATGTGACCCAAGTACCGATCCTGGTAAAGGATATACTCCCTTCTGATACAGTCAGGTCTGCGGATATATCAATAACTTTTAATCCTGTAGTGGTTCAGGCTGAAAAGATTGCTATCCTATCAGGAACTCTGACCGAAAAATGGTTCAGTGCGGTTAATATTTTAAGTGATTCGATAATAAAGATTGCCCTGGCGGGGGCAGATTCTATAAGCGGGAGCGGGACTTTAGTCTATCTAAGATTTAAAGTCCTCTCCTCCGCTTTACCGGACGATAGTTCTCTTATTCATTTCAAAAAAATGGTGTTCAATGAAGGTGCGCCTCCGGTTTCAGCTAAAGATGGGATATTGAAGATTACTCCGACTGCGGTTTTTGAAAATGATAACCTAAACCTTCCTCAGAATTTTAATCTGGGACAGAACTTCCCGAATCCGTTTAACCCAACCACATCCATTCCCTTCAAAGTTAAGAGTTTGGAGTTTGGAGTGGGGAGACCCAGCCACACAACCCTGATTGTTTATAACATCCTTGGGCAAAAGGTGAGGTCACTAGTGGATGAGAGCTTGAATTCGGGAACGTATCAGGTTACCTGGGATGCGAAAAACGACAGGGGGGAAAAGGTACCCAGCGGAGTTTATTTCTACCGGCTGAAGAGCGGGGATGTTTCTGAAGTTCGGAAGATGATTTTGTTGAGGTGAGGAATACCAGTCTTTTCAAAAAGCCCTTAATTCACTTCTGGCGGATTAAGGGTTTTTTGTTTTCTGGATTTATTTTGAGTGTATTAACCGGGTTAATGCCATTTAAAGCGACATGGATTATTTTTTCGTAGTGCGGCCCTTTTTCCTAAACGGATCCATAGGACAGGGTCACTTAAATTACAACCTATGCAGGTTCTTACGGGTAAACTTTAGTCAAGTCAGCCCTCCAGCACGCATAGGGTGTCAAATTATTTTCAAGTTAAATATACGGGGATTATATTTTGCAGTGTATAGATTAATAACGAGACGGTTCTGGTGTAAATCGACATATTTTCGAGGGCTCCGGAAATTAACCTCAAAGGGCAGGACTGCCCATTTATTTTCTAATAGAGCGTCAACCATATCGCTTGTTCCTCTCCGTACGGCTAATTCCACAAAACTGGCCTTAGGAGTAGAACCTTAGATAGGGTAATCTCCTTGTCAATTCTTTGCAAATTACTGCACATCTTTTTAATGTTTTTGAATATATTTTATTGATAGACATTCAGTTAAATGGAGAGGAATTTTGGCACTAAAATTGCTTTATTTCAAAGTTGAAAGAATTACTAAGAAGGAGGTGATAAGATGAAGAAAGCTATGGTGATAAGTCTGAGTTTACTTTTTTTGCTTCCAATCTCGGCATTTGGTTTTGATTTTATGTTTTCTGATTTTGGCACCAACTCTTTTGATTATAATAACAACTGGAGCCCAATAGCTTATCCAAACGGGATTGGTCATCTTCCTTCTCCTGGGTATTTTGCTGAGGGCGGTGAAAAGTTCGATTTGGAAGGCCTGTTTGCAAATATGGACTTAGGCTCAAAAATGCTTAATTTAGCATTGACAAAATCTTTTGGTCAGACTGTTTATAGCACTGGATGGGGACAACTCTTCAATGCGGGTGACATCTTTATTGACTTTTCAACTGGTGAAAGATTTGCCATTGATGTTTCCACCGGTCATTTATGGAGAGTTGGTAATGCTTTTGGAATCTCCAACCGTCCAGGAACATATTATGGAAATGAAGCTATTAGAAATGCAGTTGGCGCTTTTTCGATTGATCAAAATAAAAGCACAGATTTAGGAGCAATTAATTCCAAGGAAACATTCCTGCCCGGTGAGGAAACCGGGTATTTGAGTCCTGGAGACGGAAATACCTGGGTCTGGGAATATGCCTTTTCTACTGATAAGTTCAATTTGGGAAGAGCAATGGATAATTCAGAGCAAATCTTTGTACATAATACCCTGGAGTGCGGGAATGATTACATTGAAGGAAGATTCTCCGCAGTCCCTGAACCATCCACGTTGATTCTTTTCGGCTCAGGATTATTCGGATTTCGAATATTTGCGAGATCAAAGGAAAAAAGGCGATAGAGAAAGGGAAATGCAAGTTTTATAAAAAAGCCGTCAAAATTGGACGGTTTTTTTATGAGTGAAGCACTAGAATCATTTTTCCCTTTTCGCACGGGGCGTCAAATATTTTCAGGGTGACAAATGAAAAGGGACAAGCTACATTTAGCTGTGACTACGTAAAAAGTAGAAACGATTCTATCCAATCAGCAAAAAGATGTTTTTAGCAGGGTGGGGGTCCGCCTTTGAAAAGGTAATTTATTAAATATATTATGTCTGCGACATTCACACTTCCATCGCAGCTGGTATCAGCTTTCTCTAAAGGAGAAGGCGCAGGTCCTCCTTTATAGAGATAATTAATCATATTGACAACATCTGAAACCGTGACTTTAGAATCGCCATTGGCATCCCCTCGTATAAACGGTATCCCCGAATTCACTTTCAAGGGTAGAGTCTTGGTGTTGCTTTTTTGAGGACTGCTGGAATCTTTTACTAAAACCGAGCAGGTGAAAGTCCCGGTATCCGCGGGCACACCTGAGATTATACCGGTTAAGGAATCCAAGGTCAAATTGTAAGGAAGAGTCCCACTCCAGAAATATGGGGGTGTCCCGCCTTTAGCTATCAGGGTATCGGTATAGGGATAATCGGAGACTCCATCTGTCAGTGAAGTTGAGACGATATTCAGACCATAACTTACATTGCTCGAGTATTTCAAAATCCAGTTATCTTTGTCTAAAAGCAGGGAAATCGGCTGGAAAAGCAGTTCAAACTGGAAGTCCTGGTTTCTCTGATTGTTGAAAACTACAATGGTGGTATCACCCAGCGGTGTAGAGATGGTTATATCCACGGGCATAGTGAAAACCAGGGGTGGAGTGGACTGAATTTGATCTATATGCAGATAGACCAAATATGTTCCACCCGGGTTCTCATACATCCAGGAAACCTGATAATTTGGCCGGTAAGTCCCGTAAATCCAATCCTGAAAAAGCCAACTTAAATCTATACCAGAAACTTCCTCACACACTCCCTCGAAATCTGCAGTCAAAGCTGTGCCATAGGCAAATCTTGGGTCCGAATAATAGGCTCGTAAGCTCCCAAAGAAAGCTGAATCTCCAACTACATGTCTCAACATATGTAAAACCCAGGCAGCTTTGTCATAAACGATATTGCTGAAAATCTGGCTTACGTTTGTGGTATCCTGCACATAGATGGAACCTCCCTTGGTATAATCCATATAACCCATATAGGTATGATAGTACCCTGTTCCATATATATACTCAAAATACAAAGCCTCGCAATAGCTGGCAAAACCCTCATTTAGCCAGATATTATGCCAGTCTCCGCAAGTTATATAATCTCCCCACCACTGATGAGATAATTCATGAACGATGACATAAGGGTCATACCAGGAAGCAAGTAGAGAGGTGCAAGTCTGGTGCTCCATACCTCCGCTCCAGGGGAATTGTGCCATCCCGTATTTTTCCCCGATGAAAGGGTATTCCCCAAAGGTTCTAGCGAAAAAGTCAATTGCTCCCGGAGTTACCGCATAGCCAGCAACTGCCTGAGAATAGTTCTCTGGGTAGACAAAATACCTGACCTCCATTGAATCGGTAGGGGAATAATGGTAATAGTCAGAAAAGATTGTATAATTAGTGATAGCAACCGAGATGAGGTAAGTGGTTATCGGGTAACTCTCATGCCATTTATAGGTTTTGGTTCCATTGCCGTTGTCAATCACTACCCTTAAGACACCATTGGAGGCAACTATGAGGTTAGAAGGTATAGTCACGTTTATGTCCGCAGAATCAGCTTTATCAGAGGGATGGTCCTTGCAGGGCCACCAGGTCCGGGCATAATAGGGTTCACTCAAAGAGGAGATGATCGGCGCACTTGGAGTTCCGTGATATCTAAAAGCAAAAGCCAGGAAACCGCCTTCAACCGGATGTCCATGATAATATACCGTGATGAGAAAATTCTCATTCAAAGTATATGCCCTATCCAGAGTTATATTGATAAGATTAGAGGAGTGAGTATAGGAAAGACTTGTTCCTGCCATCTTTATGGAGTCAACCACCATATTATCAAAAAGGTCTAAGGAAACAGTATTTAAGCTCAAGATCTTGCTTTGAGCCAACATCTTTACCGCCCCATAGATTACCTTAAAGGTAGTATCGATATTCAAATCCAGACCATAATAGATGGCATCGAAATCCCCCTGATTTGTCAAAACTTTGGCAAGATACGCCTCTCTGGCCATAGCCAGGGCTTTTGCTTTGCCCTGACCTAAAATCTTATGCCCTTCGCTCGGAGGGATAGAAAAGACCGGTTCTGGTTGGGAGGAAAATTTTTCCCTGGCTCCCTGCTGAGCAAAACTTAAGTTAAAATGAATTGATAAAAAAATAAACAGAACCCAGACGAATGATTTTTTATACATGGGCACCTCTTTTCTTGAGTTTTATCTTCAGGTTTCAATTATATCTTCGGGTATTTTAAATCAGAAATCAACCAGAAAGAATTAAATCTATAACATTTCTTATACGTTTCAACTCTCTTGACTATTAGGGTTCATCGATTGAAATTTTATTGGAAACTGATAGAGTAAGGCAAGGATTGTTGATCTTATTTGGTGCTTTCGTTAAGAAAATCCGGTGAGGTTTAAACCTCATGTCGGTTCAATTCCGACCTCCGGCATTGATTTTATGGGCTTTTGGACTTCCCCTCAAGGACTTGGCAATTACCCCGAATTTTCGCAATAACCCATAAAGGCCCAAGATAACCCGCGGAAACCCAGACTAACTTGGCACAAATTTGGCACAGGGGTGGCGGGTAGCGTTTCCCTACCCTGTCTGTTCAGAATTACATCTGCCTGATAGAATTTCTACAGGATTATTAGTGGAGATTTTAATCGAGTGAGCCTTAACTTGCCCAGGGGGTCAAAATATTTTCAGGTTGGAAAAAGAAAAGGGACAGGCTTCATTTGTCTGTCCCTTTGTTAATAGGTAATTTTCCTATCTGGTTGATAAGAACTTCTTTTTAGCTACAGGGTGCTGGTCCACCTTTGAAAAGATAATTGATTAGATAAACCACATCGGAAACTGTTGTTTTATCATCACAGTTGACATCCCCTAAATACACAGGGTCAGGTGGAGGTCCTCCTTTGAACAGATAATTAATCAAGAAAATCACATCCGAGACAGTTGTTTTCTTATCCATATTCGCATCTCCGCGCAGATATTCGATTACTGGATAAGTAAACGTATTGACCTCTCCTGGTGGTGGAATGGGGAAATTTTGTGCCAGAGGTTTATCCTCGTTTCCATCTAATTTTATGGTTATAGAATAGTGTCCTGTATCTGCATCAGGCTCTCTTTTGACTTTAATAAGATATTCACCTAATAAGGGATTAGGTATAGTCACCTTATCCTGGTCATTAGTTGTATCGTAAGTGGCATCTAAGATGGTGTTAAAATCTATTCCGATTGAGTCTCCGCTTGGGTCGGTTACGATTAAATCCACTGGTGAGTAAGCCTTAAAATACAAGGTATCAGCTCTCTGTCCTATATGGAAATATTTGATAGTGGTGTAATCAGGGCCTGTTCCACTACCCGTGCTATATCCTGTGACATAGACATTTCCAGAACCATCAACAGCTATATCAGAAGCGATATCAGCAGAATTACTCTCCCCGTTGTATGTTACTATCCAGTGAAGGTATCCATTCAGGTCATACTTTAGAGTAACATAATCGAAATCTGTTAAATTCCCTCTGCTCCATCCAGCCACATAAACATTGCCTTCACCATCAATGGTTATTGCTTGACCCCCGTCGCTATTGTTATCCGGATCGTTTTCTCTTCTTACCCAGGCAGTATCTCCATCCGGATGATATTTAATGGTGACGATGTCGTCGTTTATTCCACTGCCTCCCGCGCTAGATCCGGTCACATAGGCATTTCCAGAACCGTCTACAGACATAGCAAGAGCATCATCATAGTCGTTAGCCGGTCCATCATATCTTTGTACCCAGGCAAGAGACCCATCGGAATAATACTTTACGGTGGTATAGTCATAAGAAGAAGCGGATAGACTTGTTCCGGTCACATAGACATTACCAGCACCATCTACACCTATTGCCTTAGCATAATCCGTGGAATCTCCTGTTCCATTGTATCTTCTTACCCAGGCAGGATCACCATTGGGGTAGTACTTAATGGTGGTATAGTCATAGTCTGACCCTCCGCCGTAACTATGCCCGGTAACATAGACGTTGCCAGAATCATCTACGGCTATGGCATTAGCATAATCAGCGCCGTTTGCCGGGCCATTATATCTTCTCACCCAATTCTCATTTCCAAGTGCATCATACTTTACCGTTGCATAGTCATGGCCGGTTGAATCACCGTAACTATAGCCAGTCACATAGACATTTCCAGGACCGTCAACTGCCATGGCAGTAGCGTGGTCGTTTAAATTTACAGTTGAGTTATTATATTTCCTCACCCAGGCAGTATCTCCTGTGGCAGCATTATACTTTATGGTAACATAGTCATAGGAAGTTACAGCGTTAACGCTCCATCCGGTTACATAGACATAGCCAGAACTATGTGTGACTATAGCTTGAGCTTTATCTTCGTTGTCTGCTGTTCCGTTGTATGTTTTCACCCAGGCAACAGCCCCATCAGGATAATATTTGACTGTAGCATAATCCGGTAGAGGTTCCGTCCCAAGGGGAGTAACATAACCCGTAACGTAAACATTGCCAGAGCCATCTACAGCCAGGGCATTGGCTACATCCGTCCCATGTGAGTAGTCATACCTTCTCACCCAGGCAGTATCAACTGGTTGAGCGAACGCAGGCACACTAACTAAAAGCATAACCACCAAAATGATTAGCTTCTTAAACATCTTTCCTCCTTTTTCAGGTTAGGGGAAGCAAGGTTCTTAACATTTATTTATTCAATAAAAGGATAATGCAAAAATAGGAAAAGTCAAGCTAAATTCCTCTCACTAAACCCTAAGACAAGATACTCTTGACGGGTTTTGAAAGGTATAGTCCCAAAAAGGATCCTTTGGGATTCGAGAGGTGGGAGTAGCGCCCCTCTACCTCTATCTGTTCAGAATTACATCTGCCTGATAGAATTTCTACAGGATTATTAGTGGAGATTTTAATCGAGTGAGCCTTAACTTGCCCAGGGGGTCAAAATATTTTCAGGTTGGAAAAAGAAAAGGGACAGGCTTCATTTGTCTGTCCCTTTGTTAATAGGTAATTTTCCTATCTGGTTGATAAGAACTTCTTTTTAGCTACAGGGTGCTGGTCCACCTTTGAAAAGATAATTGATTAGATAAACCACATCGGAAACTGTTGTTTTATCATCACAGTTGACATCCCCTAAATACACAGGGTCAGGTGGAGGTCCTCCTTTGAACAGATAATTAATCAAGAAAATCACATCCGAGACAGTTGTTTTCTTATCCATATTCGTATCTCCGCGCAGATATTCTATAACCTGATAAGTAAATGTATCAAACTGGTCTGGGGGTGGAATGGGGAAATTTTGTGCCAGAGGTTTATCCTCGTTTCCATCTAATTTTATGGTTATAGAATAGTGTCCTGTATCTGCATCAGGCTCTCTTTTGACTTTAATAAGATATTCACCTAATAAGGGATTAGGTATAGTCACCTTATCCTGGTCATTGGTAATATCATAAATAGCACCTGGTATAGTATTGAAATCTATCCCGATTGAGTCTTCGCTTGGGTCTGTTACTATTATATCCACTGGCGAGTAGGCAGTTATTTTTAGGATATCACTTCTCTGTTGTAGAGGTACATATTTGATAGTAGCATAGTCATAATCTGTCCCACTGCCGTAACTACATCCAGCCACATAGACATTGCCGGAACCATCTACCACCACTGCCGCAGTAGAATCTGAACCATTTCCCGGCCCATTGTACCTTTTTACCCAAGCCATGTCTCCATTAGAATAATACTTAACAGTAGCATAATCAGTATAATAATGAGGCATACAGAAAATATATCCGGAAACATAAACATTACCAGAATTATCTATGGCTATTGCAGAAGCATAGTCATCCAAGTTGTCAGGCCCATTGTATCTTCTTACCCAAGCAGTATCTCCATTGGGATAATATTTCAGAGTAGCATAGTCCATATTCCAACGTCCTCTGCTATAGCCAGTAACATAAATATTGCCAGAATTATCTACGGTCATAGAAACAGCGTGATCATCCAAGGCCCAATCTATTCCATCGTATCTTCTAACCCAAGCAAGATCTCCATTGGGATAATATTTCAGGGTGGCATAATCATAATCTGTCCCACTGCCGTAACTCCATCCAGTCACATAGACATTACCTGAACCATCTACAGCTAAGTCGTAAGCTACATCCTCACCATTTCCCGGGCCGTTGTACCGTCTTACCCAGGCAGTATCTCCATTGGGATAATATTTCAGGGTAGCATAATCATAGCCTGTTACACTACCAATAGACTGACCAGTCACATAGACATTGCCAGAATTATCCACAGCTATGGCTTGGGCTATGTCGTCACTGTTTCCCGGTCCATTATATCTTGCTACCCATAGCTCATCCCCTGCAGAATCGTACTTTATAGTCACATAGTCACGATATGTCAGACTGTCGTAGCTAAGTCCGGTTACAAAAACATTCATAGAATTATCTACCGCTATTCCACGAGCCCAATCATCACCATTTCCTGATCCATTATATCTTCTTATCCAGGCGGTATCTCCGTTGGGGTAGTACTTTATCGTAGTATAGTCGTAATCTATTCCAATACCACCGTAACTGTATCCGGTTACACAGATATTATTATAACTATCCAAGGTTATAGCAGAAGCGCCATCAATGTAATTTGCTGGCCCATT
This sequence comes from uncultured candidate division Zixibacteria bacterium, assembly GCA_963713865.1. Taxonomy (GTDB): domain Bacteria; phylum Zixibacteria; class MSB-5A5; order MSB-5A5; family RBG-16-43-9; genus CAZMZF01. Next base: position 1,100,234 of record OY970208.1, read on the forward strand.
ATATCTTCTTACCCAGGCAGGGTCTCCGATAGTATTATACTTTATAGTAGCATAGTCATAATTTGTTCCAGTGCCACCGTAACTACATCCAGTAACATAGATATTGCCAGAATTATCTACTGCGATACCATTAGCATAGTCCCCACCGTATCCCAAGGGTCCGTTGTACCTTCTCACCCAGGCAGTAACAAAGTCTTGAGCTAAGACGGGGATGCTTGACAAAAGAAGAACCAGCAGAATCATTAGCTTCTTAAACATCTTTCCTCCTTTTTCAGGTTAGGGGAAGCAAGGTTCTTAACATTTATTTATTCAATAAAAGGATAATGCAAAAATAAGAAAAGTCAAGGTAAATTCCTGTCAGTTAGCCCTCAGACAAAAGACCCCTGACAGGCTTTAAGTAGGCATAGCCCCATATGGGAATTCTTTAGGATTCGAGGGGTAGCATCCCCTATACTTATCAGATTACTATTTAGTTTAGCAGAGAGAATCTAAAGGTAATTTTATAGATAGAGATTACTGAAGAAGGTTTAACTAATTTCCATTTTGCTCCATTATTACTGCTAAAAAGTTCTTTACATCAATTATCTTATTAATTAAATTTATGAAGAATTTTGTATGAAAAAAGAATCTGAAGATAAAACCCAGGACAATAAATCTTTTCTAAGATTTAACCTGCTTATAGCTCTTCTGTGCGGGCTTTTAATCTTGGCTCATTTTCTCTCTTCTTTTTTCCCGAAAAGCAGATTGTGGGGGATTAACCATCTGGCATATTTCCCTCTATGGGTGAGGCTTGTTTTCACCTTTCTGGGGCTTTTAGTCCTTGTGCCCGGGATTAACTCAAAAGTTTATAGCCTCTTTGAGCTGATCCTTTCATTTTTCCAGAGGATTTTTGCCAAGAGGGAAGTTTTAGGTTATGCCTTTTTAATTTTAGTTTCTATGTTCTTCTTCTGGCTTCTGAAGACCAAAACCCATTTCTTGGGGGATGGTTATTATTCCATCTATCAGTTGAATACTGAAAAATATATAAGAATCGGCATAGAGCCTCTGGAGATCTTCGCTCATCTTTATATCTATAAGTTCTTGAAGTTATTCTTTACACCTTCAGGTGAGGGTGTATATGCGGGAATGAGCATCTTAGCAGGTGGGGTCTTTGTCTTCTTTTCTTCTTTTCTGAGCAGGAGTTTAGCTGAGGATAGATTCGATAGAACGGTTATCTTCTCCTTACTTATTTTCTCCGGGGCAACCCAGCTTTTCTTAGGGTATGTTGAACATTATACCTTAACCTATGTCAGCGCTTTGGCCTATATTTATTTCTCCTTGAGGTATCTTCAGGGCAAAGGCAAAATCTTTTTACCAATATTTACCTGCATCCTCTCCGTAGCTTTCCATTTCTCCTTAGCCTACCTTCTTCCCTCACTTTTCTTTTTGTTTATCTTAAGAGAGAATAAAGGGGAGCTGGTCTTCAATTTGAATAAAGCCTTACCCTATATTTTAATCCTTTTTTCCATACTTTTGCTTTCGGTCTATTATATCTGGAGTATGCATCATTTTTTGCTGGAGATTTTCATCCCTTTTCTGAAAGAGAGGGCGTATGCACCAGGATATACCCTTTTTTCCTTTTCTCACCTTTTGGATATGCTCAATCAGTATCTTCTCCTTTCCCCGGCCGGGCTGATTTTACTTATAAGCCTGGCTGGGGTTTATAAAAATAAAATAAAATTGAAAGATCCGATCATAGTTTTCCTGATAATAGTCGGCATTGGACAGTTTCTCTATCACTTTTCAGTTGACCCTAAGTTTGGGGCAGTTAAAGACTGGGACTTGTTCTCCAGCGTAGCGTTAGGCTTTACCCTCTTAAGTATCTATCTGTTTATCAATTTAATTGAATCTAAAAGGTATTCGGGTGTAGTTTTGCTTTTCACCGCTTTACTCTCCACTCTCCCCTTTTTTATGCTGAATGCAAATGACGGACGAGCCATCGCTCGGCTGAAAGATTTCCTGGATTTAGATGTGAAACGCGGCCTAGCTGGTAGATACTCCCTGATTACCTATTACCTTCAGCAGGACAATCCGATAGAGGCTGAAAAGATCCGGGCTGAAATCTATAAGGCCTTTCCAGAAGACTCCTTAAATCGTATGGCGAAATTTTATATGAAATCAGGTAACCTGGATAAGGCTACCAGCTTGTTGAAAAGGGTGGTGGAGTTGAATCCGAGATATCAGGTGGCTTATAATGACCTGGGGATGATCTATCTAAAACAGGGTAAAATAGATCAAGCGATTGAGCTTTTTAAGTCGATTCTACAGACCGATCCTTTTAACCCTCAGGTTCACGTGAACTTAGGGTTAGCCTTTATGCTTAAAGAGGAGCTGGGGGAAGCCAAAAAGGAATTGGAGAAGAGCATAGAGTTCGGTATAAAAAAACCAGAGGTTTACTTTGACCTTGCCTCCATTTATTTGAGGCTTGGAGAAACGGAAAAAGCCATAAATTCATTTAAGGAAGCCCTGAGGATAAATCCCCGGTTTTATTATGCCCATTTCGGATTAGGACAGATCTATCTGGAGATGAATTTGCTGGATGAGGCTCTGGCTGAATTTAGCCAGGTAGCAAAGCTACAGCCTGATTTTGCTTCATCTTATTATCATCTGGGGTTGGTTTATGAACGAAAAGGATTAAGAGAAAAAGCGATTGAGCAGTTCAAGCTATTTTTGAGATATAGTTCAGATGAGGCTCAAAATGAAAAGGTAAGAGGCTGGCTTCTAAAACTTCGTTCCCAGAAGCCTTGATAATTTGGGAGAAAGAACCGCAGGGGCAATTCATGAATTGTTCCTACACTTTTCTCCAAACCTATTCTATTGGGTGGGGCTTAATTCCCTACGGATCCTAAGGCTTTTATCGACTGCCCCTACGCGGGCTTGATAAATCAAGCAACTACAGATATGGAGGTAGGGGTTCGATTTATTGAGCCCGAATTGTCTCACAACAGCCCATCTTAACCCTTCATCATTTCACCCTTACAGCCGATAATTAGAATAGCGGAAAAGCCCCCGGATATAAGGAGGCTAAGAACAAATGCTATTTTAGAAAATTCTTTGCCAATGGATGATCTCAGACTACCAAAGCATAAGGAGAAAATAGGTTACAGGGGGAATACCTATGCGGTTGAAACAGAATACGATTTGTTGTTAGAACGGGTGTCGGTTAGACTGTTTAAGAATCGGAGGCTGGTCTCCTCCCGGTCAATAAAGATCAGAAGTGCTCAATCTGAAAAGACCCCGGATCAAACAGAAATTGAAAGGATAAAAGAGCAGATCGCTTATTATCATAGAGAAGAGTATGCTTTACTCCTCTCACTTTTCGAGCTTTCCCAGAAGTTAAAAGTCTCAGGTGATGGGCCTTCTCACCATAGTTTAGGGTTGATCTTTTTAGGGCGTGAGCTTTTAGAGGAAGCCAAGGAAGAATTCTTAAGTGCTCTGGTTAAGACCCCCAATTATTCCCTGGTTTACAATCATTTAGGCATAGTCTATCTGAAGTTAGGGATGGTAGATGAGAGCATAAAAAGTTTTCAGTCCGCCCTTAAGATCAACTCTGATTTTGCAGATTATCATCATAATTTAGGAAATGCAATCCTGGAAAAGAAAAATTACTTAGAGGCGGAAAAGGAGTTTAAGGAAGCTTTGAGACTGAATCCGAGATACCAGGAGGTTTACCTTAATTTAGGTTACAGCTGTCTGGAGTGGGGAAGGGAGGATAGGGACATAAGCACAGATACCGTTTTGAAAGAAGCTTTAGATAATTTCAAAAGGGCTTATCAATATGGTTTTAAGAAAGACCTGCGCATGGAGGAGCTTTTAGAGAGAGCTTTCACCTGGGAGGACCTCTCCCGGGTCTATATGATTTTGAGAAACCTGCTGACTGAAGGGAGCAGTCTGGATATCAAATCGCTCTGCGAATATTTCAGATTGCGTTTTAAATATGACCCTAAAGCAGTGGAGAAAAAAGAGGTGGAGGATTATCTTCTCCAGCTTTCAAGTGAGATAGTCGAGGGTAAAAACTATCCGGATTTAAGGTATTCTTTAGCTTTAAGTTATATTTTCTATTCCCGTTATTTTCTCAAGCTGGCAGAAAAACGATTTCAGAGTTACTTCCAATTGGAAAAAGATAAAAGCTCAGAAAAAAACAATTTTAAAATCACTGAGGAACTGGAGAAAAAAGTAGAGGAATTTTTGGAGGAGGTTGAGATCAAAGGTTAGTATGCAGAATTCAGATCAGATGACACTCAAAGAGAAATTGAAACCGGGCTCAAAAGAGTTAAAGATCGATTTAGAAAATTATCCGCCCGGCATTATATCCCTGCTCGCTCTCAATTTTAACAGTGAGGGATTTCCGGATAAGGGGGTCTCTTTCTTAATTTCGGCTCTAACCGAGGAGCCAGAGAGATGGGAGCTGTATGATAAATTAGTGATTTTAGCTGTCAGAGCTGAAAAACCTGCCGAAGCAGAAAAGGCACTTTTAGAAGCGCATGCTCTTTTCCCGGATAATTCTCAGGTCTGCGGGAGCCTGGGGAAGCTCTGCTTTCTGCAGAGAAAATTTTTACCGGCAGAAGAATTTCTGGAAAAGAGTATAAAGCTTAATCCGGAAGACGGGGTAAACCACCTTTTTTTAGCCTTGAGCAGATTGGCTCTTTTTTCCGAAGAAGAGAGGATAGATTCTGCCGAATTCCAGGAGTTTTTAAAAATCGAGAGAGAGGTTCAGAAATTTAAAGAATTAAATCCGGAGATGATCGATGACGCCCTTCTCAAAGGGGAAGAGCTTCTGGCCCAGGGGAATCATTCTGAAGCTTTTAAGTTTTTAGAAAAAAGTTTGAGTAATTATCTGGATAAAGAGATGGAGTTCTCCAGATTTCACCAGCTTTTCTGTTCTCTCTACCTTGAGTCCGGCAAATCAGATTTGGAGGAGCTGAAGGAGTATATCTACGAGCTGGAAAAAAAATTGAAGATTTCCTCACCCTCGGCCGAAACGTTAAACCGTCTGGGCTGCGCTTATCTGCTCTTCTTTATAAACCTGATTAAATCCGGCGAGGAACAATTAGAAAAGGCATTGAGTCTGGATCCGGAATTTGATGCGGCCTCAAAAGCACTGGATTTTTTGAAACACAAGAAAAAAGGTATGGCTGCTCTTCTCGATTCCCTGAAGTTTTAGGGAGGAAATAATTTGACTGACCGGCTAAGGAATAATCTCTATTCTAAAAATCAATCCGCAGATCCTGTTTTCTGCCAGAGGGTTATACCCCTGGGAATCTGGGTTTTGGTGGGCACGATTTTGCTTCTCTTGGCCTTTTTCTCTTCCAATCCCTACCTTAGATTATCAGGGTTAGGAGTGGTTTTAGGGGGTGGACTTTACCTTTTTTTCTTCAGAGTTTTGGTCTTAGAAAATAGATTTAAAATGATTCAACAGGGAAATCTTAACCGCTTCACGCTTTTCGAGCGATTAGAAGAGGCGACCTCCTCCTTCCTAGACAGAAAGGACAAGGAAAAGCTTACTTCTTTTTTACTAGATTTTTTCAGCCATCTTCTTCATACTAAAACCTTTCTTCTTTTTCTGAGAGACGAGAAGGGATATAAGTTATTTGATCTAATCCCTGAAAACGCTGAGATTAAAAAGAAAACCATAAAAACAGACGAACCATTAATATCCTTTCTCAAAAGACAACCGGATGCTCTGATTTTCGATCTGGGGGAGGAAAACGCAGTAAAGGAACATGATAAACGGTGTTTACCATCAGGGCTTAAAGGGGTCGAGCTTAAGTCGGCACTTCCTCTCAAGGCCGGAGATGATCTGATCGGCTTCGTGTTATTTTCCTCAAACACGCCTGGATCCCCAGGACCCGGATCCGGAGTCTCGGATGAAAAGCAGAAGCTTTTAAATCTGGTGGCAGGTAGGCTTTTGTGGCTGGAAGGGATCAGGGGATTAAAGCTCAAGCTCCAGAGGAAAAGGAAAGAATATCTTGATAAATTAAGCCAGGGAAAGATCTCGGATTCCCTGGTCGAGGCCGGGGTCAAGAGAAAAATCTTCGATCTTCATTCACTTTTTCAATCAGCTAATCAACTCTATCTGTCCCTGGATCAGAACCGGCTGTTTTTCAACTTCACCCAGACTTTGCAGAGACAGCTTAGCGCCAGGTCGGTTTTGATATTCCTACCCGAGGAAAAGGGGAAGAGTTTGAAGGCAAGGTATTCCAAGGGGGTTGATTTTCTTCAGTACTCGGAGCTGCGCTTAGAAGAAGAGGATCCCTTGTATGAAAAGTTTAAAGGAGAACAAACTACTTTTTATCTTTACCAGTTAATAGAAGAATTCCAGGGGAACGAGCTTTTAGCCCGGACCATTGGTCAAGGGTTTCAGGTCTGTTTCCCCCTGAATCTTTTAGATAACCAGTTAGGCCTGGTTTTCTTGAGTGGAAGAAGTGAGGGGATCAGATATAAAGAAGAGGACTTTTTAATTTTAAGCTTTTTGAGCGATGTACTTAACGTCAGCCTGAAGAATATCACCCAGTATAAAATATTAGAGGAGCTTTCTTATACCGATAGTCTAAGCGGTTTATACAACAATCGTTATTTCTGCAAACGTCTGAACGAAGAGATCTTCAGGGCTAAACGTTACCAGAGGAAATTAGCCCTGGTGATCTTCGATATCGATGAATTCAAAATCTATAACGATTCCTTTGGCCATCAATCCGGTGACCAGATCATAAGACAGTTAGGGGAGCTGATCGTGAAGGTAGTCAGATCCATCGATGTGGTCTGCCGCTATGGCGGGGATGAGTTCTGCGTAATTATGCCAGAGACCGACCAGGAAGAATGTCTTAAGTTCATCGAGAGGCTGAGAAAACATATCCTGCACCATTCCTTTAAAAATGAATTCCTCCAGTTAGAACACCACCTGACCTTAAGCGCTGGCGCGGCCATCTATCCTCAACATGCCCGAACCTCGGAAAGGCTTATCTATTGCGCGGACATGGTTCTGCTTAAGGCTAAAAGTTCAGGGAAGAATAAAGCATTTATGTATAACGGTGAGGATGTGAACTTAAAAAGTACAGTTCCGTTTTAACCTGGAGGTATCAGGCATCTTTAATTTTCCCTTTACATCCCTATAATTTTCCGTATATTATTTCGAAACTTTTGGGTAGAAAGAAAAAAAACAGGAGAGGGTTATGTTTTATAGAAGAAAATACAAAATTAAGATGATTTTCCTGCTGGGTCTTTTCCTGAGCATAGGGGTTTTATCTTTTTCTCAGGAATACAAAATTGGACCAGAGGATCTTATGAACATAAGTTTCTGGCAGCAGCCGGATTTGAATAGCGTGGTTAAGGTCAGGCAGGATGGTAAAATCTCTCTTCCGGTTATCGGTGAGATAATAGCAGCCGGGTTAACCCCAGCCGAGCTTTCCAAAAAAGTAGTTGAGAAAATTTCCTTCTACAATAAAAGTATCTCCCAGGCTACGGTGGTGATAACGGAATATAACAGTCAGAAAGTCTTTGTTCAGGGACAGGTAAATCATCCAGGCAAATACAGTTTTGAATCGATTCCAAATCTATGGGAGGTTATCAGAGAAGCTGGAGGTCCAGCTGAGGGTGCGGATCTAAGCGCGGTAAAGATTATTCGTGGAGGGGAGGAATCAGGCAAGATTTTGTGGGTAAACTTGGCGGAGATGCTGAAAAAGGGTGATTTTTCCAAACTGCCCAAGCTGAAAGTCGGGGATACGATAGAAATACCCAGGTCGATTTTGAGCTTTGGAGTTGAAGGGGCTGCTCCGAGCTACACCGGTAGAAATATCTACTACATTTATGGACAGGTCCAAAAGCCTGGCGTTTTTCCCTTAGAGTCCGAGATAGACCTGTTAGATGCTATTGTCCTGGCTGGAGGTCCTACCCAGAATGCTGATCTGAAAAAGGTTAAGGTTTTGATCAAAGGGTCGGTTTACTCCAGTGTAGTTGAGGTCAACCTGGATAACTTTGGTTCCAGAGGTAAGCCCTCTCGCTTACAGATTCATCCGGAGGACACTATAATTCTGCCAGACAGGAGAGGTGGATTTTTTGCCAGGATCTGGAATTTTGGCCGGGAGATTATTCCCCTGTCCACGGCCATCATCAGCCTTTATCTTTTAGTAGATAGGCTTGAACAGTAAGGGGTAAAAGATCAGATGAGCTCAATTCAAAAAAAAGAATTTGACCTGAGGGAATACTGGAAACTATTGCTCAGGAAAAGATGGTTACTTATCATTCCCTTTTTTACCGTTACCCTAGTCAGTTTCTCAGGCAGCTTCCTTCTTCCCCGTCAATACAAATCCTCCACCACAGTGCTGATCAGCGAGAGTCGACTTCTAACCAGACCCTTAGAGAATTTAGTTCCCGGAGTAACCCCGGGCCGCAGTTCTCAAGAGGAAAGAGGACAGAGGTTAGCCACTATAACCAACCAGATAATCTCTACTGGTTTCTTGAAAAGGTTAATCTATAACCTGAACTTGAACCAGAATCCTCAGGCGACAGGTGAAGCCCGAAAGGTTAAATCAAAATTCCCAGAGATAAGCGAAGAAGAATTAGTTGAGAAGATTTTGATCGAGGATTTAAGGAAAAAAATCAGTGTTGGTTTCAAGGGTGAGAACTTAGTGGAGATAACGGTCTATTCAGATAAGCCTAAGTTGGCAGCAGATATGGCTAAGAATCTGGCACAGATTTTCATAGATGAAAGCTTAAGATATGAGCTTTTGGGAGTCAGGGGTGCTTTAGATTTCTCGGACGAGCAGTTAGCCATTTATAAGAAGAGATTGGAAGAAGCCGAGAATCGGTTAAGAGAATATAAAGAGAAAACTCTCAAGAACAATGTGGATCAGAACATCTCCTCAGACACGAATGTATGGGTTATCGTTTCGGGTATCGATGCCACCAAATTGGAGATTAAAGAGCTGGAGGACCAAAACAGCTTCTTAAAAGATAAGCTAAGCGGGTTAAAGGCTTCGAATTTGAGCTTACCGGTTTCGGATAAACTGAAGAGTTTAAAGGGCCAGCTGTTTTCCTCAGTGAATGAGTATGTTCCTCTTCTGACTAAATATTCCTGGAGAGATGCCAAGGTCCTTACTCTTACCGAGAAGACCAAAACATATCTGGACCAGATAGAGGAGGAGATCAAAACCATTTCTCAATCTCAGAAGGGGAAGCTAAGTTCGGATATTTTAGCCCTTTTAGAAAGTTATACTATCAACGATATCAATCTGGATTTCTTAAGAGAAAAGCTCAGGGTGTTGAACCAGGCAGTTGAAGGGGTAAAAGGGGTAATTGCCCGTACCCCTTATCAGGAGCAGACCTTAAGAAATTTACAACAGGATGTGGAAACCTATAGAGGGATTTATGAGATGTTCGTCTCTCAATCACAGGGTTCCCAGATATCCCAGCAGGTTCAGCAAGCAGAAGCACAGAACAGATTCAGGGTTATAGAGCCAGCTAGTATCCCTCTTAGCCCAGTTAAGCCCAATCGGGTTAAAATCACATTGTTAGGTTGTCTTTTAGGTTTGGCCATAGGCGGCGGTAGTGTCATCTTGTCTGAGTTCTTTGACACTTCCTTCAAGAAGGTTGAAGAGGTAGAGGAATATTTAGACTTAAAGGTTTTAGGTACAGTTCCCCGGATAGAGCATCTGGAAAAATTAAATCTGAACAAGAGGAGAACTTTAAGATAAAGGTTTATTTGAACGGTCATGAAAAGTAAAAGAAAGCAGGCTGGAAATATTCTGGACTTTTATGAGAGGGAATCTCCAATCTCCACAGAGTTCAGGAGGATATATTCGAATCTGAAATATTATACCAAAGGAGAGGAGTTAAAAACTATCCTTATCACCAGTCCGGCACTGGGCGAAGGGAAAAGCACTTTAGCAAGCTTTTTAGCCATCGAAGTTTCACACCGTCATAATAAAAAAGTTATACTTATAGATTGTGATCTGAGAAGACCGAATATTCATAACCTTTTTGCCTTAGATCAGGGGAAGGGTCTTTCTGAGCTTTTACAGGGGGAGATTAATTTCCAGGATTGTTTGCATTCGACATCTTTAGAGAATTTAAAAATTATGACCAGCGGTCAGGAAATCCAGAATTCATCAGAGCTTTTAGATACTCCTTATTTTAGAGAAGTGATAGCAGAGGCAAAGCTTTTTTCGGATCTGGTTATTGTTGACTGTGCTCCGGTTATCCCGGTAAGCGATCCTCTGATCATAGGACCTCTAATGGATGGGGCGATTTTAGTGTTAAAAGCCGGGTTCACCCAGAGGGAGGTGGGGAAAAGAGCAGTTGAGATTTTGAGGAATGCACAGGTAAGATTACTCGGAGTGCTGATGAATAATATGAAGGAGATTTTGCCCTATTATTACAGTTATAAATATTATGGATATGAATATGGTCATCCCAAGAAAAGAAAGTAATTTTTTTTGTCGGTATGAAGGTAAAAAATATTCTGAGCATAGATGTAGAGGAATGGTTTCAGGTAGAAAACCTCAAAGAGGTGATCCCCTTTCAGGGATGGACCTATTGTGAGAAGAGGTTACCTTTTAACCTCTCTGAGATTTTAATCCTTTTAGAGGAAAGGAAAGTTAAAGCTACTTTTTTTATCCTGGGCTGGATCGCAGAACGTTATCCAGAGATAATAAAGAGGATTCATAATGAAGGGCATGAGATAGGCTCCCATGGCTATTCTCACAGTTTGGTTTTCACCCAGACTGAAAAAGAGTTCAGAGAAGATGTCAAAAAATCGTTAGAGATCATAGAAAAGCTTATTGGAGAACCGGTTTGGGGATATAGAGCCCCTTCCTTTTCGATCAACCAGAGTTGCTTCTGGGCTTTTGAGGTTCTATCTGAATTGGGAATCAGATACGATTCCAGCATCTTTCCGATAAAACATCCTCAGTATGGTATACCCTCAGCTCCTCGCTTCCCTTTTAACCTGGAACTAAAAAACGGGAAGAAGTTGAAAGAATTCCCCCTATCCACGGTCAGGCTTTTAGGTTTAAACCTTCCAGTAGCAGGTGGAGCTTATTTACGAATCTTCCCTTACTGGTATAACAGATGGGGGATAAGACGCTTGAACTCAGAGGGGAGCGGAGCGGTGGTCTATTTTCATCCCTGGGAAATAGACCCGGATCAACCCAGGGAAAATATCAGCTTTTTTAAAAGATTCAGACATTATACTAATCTGGATTTGATGAAGGCTAAGATAAAAAAACTGCTTAAAGATTTCGAGTTCACCTCTTTTTCCCTTTCAGGAGCCTTAGATGATTAAAGCCTTAATCCTTTCTATGCGACCCCACCAATGGGTGAAAAATTCTGTGCTCTTTGCCGGACTGATCTTTTCTTTTAATCTTTTTCAACTAAATTTTTTCTTGAAGACGTTAGTAGCTTTTATTCTCTTCTGTTTTTTGACGAGTGGACTCTATATCCTTAATGATATCATAGACCTGAAAAGCGATAGAGCTCACCCTTTGAAAAGCAAAAGACCTATTGCTTCAGGGGAATTTAAACCCTCTATTGCCATTTTTTTCTCTATCCTTTTTATCATTTTATCTCTTATTTTATCATTTTATCTTAACCAGATTTTTGGTCTAGTCTCCATCGTCTATCTTATTTTGAATTTTCTTTACTCCAAGTACCTGAAAAATATGGTGATCTTAGATGTTATGGCTATCTCTTTGGGCTTTGTCCTTAGAGCTGTGGCTGGAGCGGTGGTAATAAATGTAGAGATCTCTTCCTGGCTGATCGTTTGTACCACCCTTTTAGCTTTATTTTTAAGTTTTGGTAAAAGAAGGCACGAGATAGTCCTTTTAGAGAATAAGGCAGAGGAGCACAGGAGAAGCTTAGCTGAATATAGTCCCTATTTCTTAGACCAGCTCATCTCCGTGGTGACTGCATCCACAGTTGTGGCTTATGCTTTCTATACCCTTTCTCCGGAAGTAGAGGCAAAGTTAGGCACGACTCATATGGCTTTGACTATCCCGTTTGTGCTCTACGGGGTTTTCAGATACCTTTACTTAATTCATCAGAAAGAAAAAGGGGGTAGCCCTACCTGGGTTCTTCTTACGGATAAACCTTTAATAATCGATATTCTGCTCTGGTTTTTTTCGGTGATTTTAATCGTATATTTATAAGAAGTAAGGAGAAATTATGCCTGGCTCAAAAGTAGCGGTATTAAAGACCAGTGTAGGAAATATCTTAAAAGATTACCAAAAGCTTCTGCGTCTATTAGATTACCAGAAAGGTTTCTCCCAGGAAAAAGATAGTTTAATCAAACTCAATTTGTCCTGGACTAAATATTTTCCTGCCTGTTCAACCCAGCCCTGGCAATTAGAAGGGGTTGTCAAGACTTTAATTGAAGACGGGTTCAAAAAGGAAAGACTTTTTCCAGTAGAAAATAAAACCGTGGTGACAAACCCACTTAAAGGGGCGAAAAATAACCGCTGGCTTCCGGTTCTGGAAAAGTACGGGCTAAAGTTTATCCCTTTACCTGAAGTTGAATGGGTGAAATATGAATTTAAAGAGAAGCTCTTGAGGTTAAACCAGATTTTTCCAGAAGGGATTGAGATCCCCAAACTTTTCATCGGAAAACAGATCATTCATCTTCCCACTTTAAAGACCCATGGTCATTCGATAACCACCGGAGCAGTTAAAAATGCCTTTGGCGGGCTTCTAAAAGAGGTCAGGCATTATGCGCATAAATATATCCATGAGGTTTTGGTGGATTTGATGATTATGCAAAAAGAACTTCATCCGGGTATTTTAGCAGTAATGGATGGAACGGTGTGCGGGAATGGAGCAGGACCCCGGACCATGCATCCGGTGATAAAAAATTATATTTTAGCCTCAAATGATTCTGTGGCTTTAGATGCGATTGCCGCCAGAATGATGGGATTTGACCCCCTGCAGATAACCTATATAAAGCTCTCCCAGGAAAAAGGATTGGGAATCGGTGATCCACGAGAGATCGATATTATAGGAGAGGATATCTCCGAGATAAATTTCGGATTTAAAACCAGAAAAAGCCTGGTCATCTGGGGGGATCAGATGTTAAGATTAGGACCTTTGAGATTTCTGGAAAAGGTTGCTTTAAAATCACCTTTAGTCTTCTGGGCTCCTATGGCTTCCAATCTCTATCATGATTACTTCTGGTATCCCCTGATCGGCAGAGTAAGAATTAATCGTTTCAAGAAGACCGATTGGGGTAAGTTGTTTGAAAGGTATTAAAATATACTTTTAGATAACGATTTTAAATACGTTCCTTCAGATTTTTATCTTCGATTAAATCTATAAATTCAGATGATAGAAGATAAAAGAGTTTTAGTGGCAATCCTTAATAACCGAAGAGATTTTAAGTTTGCCAGGGAGGAGCACTGGTACAGGATTCCGGTTAAAACTGCACCCAGGAGATGGAAGGCGGACTATTTAGCATTTTATCAAACCAAGGTTTTTGAAAAAGAGAAATGGGCTATAAATTATTATGCTGAAATCAAGGGATTCGAGAAATCAAAAAGGATTGAGCTTCTGCCTGAGGAAAAAGATCATCCCAGAGCTTTAGAGGATTATTATAAGGTTTTACTTGGCGAGTTAATCCCTTTAGCTAAACCGGTTATGAGTCGTAGATGGCGAAGAATCACCTTTATCTCTACCACCTTAGATCATTTAAAAAAAGCTGAAGAGATAAATGATCTTTTTATGGAAAGCCCTCTGGAGGAAAAGCTCTGGTACGAGATGAAGAAAAAGAGTATAGATGGGGAAAGACAATATCTGATTGGTGAAGGAAAAACAAAATATTGTCTGGATTTCGCTATATTCTGTCAAAAGGGGAAAATAGATGTGGAGTGTAATGGCGATCTCTGGCACTCTCAAAAGAACTTTATCCTTAAGGATAATCAAAGGAATAACTACCTTGCCAGTCAGGGCTGGTCAGTTTTAAGGTTCGGGAGTAAGAAAATAAACAAGAAATTACAAATCTGTTTAGAGGTGATAAAAGAGAATGTTAATAGAATGGGTGGGATAAAAAGCCAGAAAAGCATCAGAAAGTCTTTAGAGAAAGAGGCTATAGAGCAGTTGGAACTTCTCTAATGAGATAGAGAGTTTACCTCTTGAATATATTATAGATAAAATAGTGATAAAATCCATCAGAGGTGGATTTTATCCCGACTGAACCAATCAGGTATTCTTTAAAAATTCCGATACTTATATGTGACTATGAGTACCTATTATCGATCTTATAATCTGGGATGGGGAGGGGGGGTGCCCAGGGGTGTAAAAACACTTCTTCTGGCAAATGGAGCGATATTTTTAGCTCAGTATCTGATAGGGAATAAACTCGTCTTTTTATTCGGGCTTACCCCAGCTCTGGTTAAGGAAGGGTATGTCTGGCAGGTATTCACCTATATGTTTTTGCACGGGGGTCTTTTTCATATCCTGTTCAATATGTTTGCCCTTTTCATCTTTGGAGCAGATATCGAGAGGACTTGGGGGACAAAGGAGTTCGTTAAATATTATTTCATAACCGGGATCGGGGCAGGGGTAGCAAGTTTCCTTTTATCCTTCAACTCCTCTGCCACCATAGGGGCTTCCGGAGCCATCTTCGGGCTTTTAGTTGCTTTTGCTCTTATGTTTCCGGAAAGGATTATCTATCTTTATTTTCTTTTTCCCATCAAAGCTAAATATCTGGCTTTAATTTTCGGGGGGATCGAGCTTTTAGCCTCCTTTCGCTATACCGGGGACGGGATCGGTCATTTTGCCCATTTAGGAGGGATGGTGGTAGGATATATTTATCTTAAAGCGGACTGGAGAATTAAAAGCTTTTTCCGATTTATATTTAATACAGGTTCCCGCTGGAGAGAGAAATCTTCTGAGAAAAAAAAGGAACGACATGATGAGCTGATGCAAAGGGTGGACCAGATACTGGACAAGATCAATCAAGTCGGTTATCAGAATTTGACTAAAGAGGAAAAGAAGGTCCTGGAGGAAGCCAGCCAGATATTGTCAGAGGAAAAGAAGGAGTATAAATAGGGAGGGTTTTTATGCCCAATAAAGTGTTGATAGCAGATGATAGCCAAACCATACGCAGCGTAGCTGAATTTTTACTCCGACAAAAAGGTTATGAGGTAATCCTGGCACAGGATGGAGAGGAGGCTTTAGACCTGATAAAGAAAACATCTCCGGATCTGGTGCTTTTAGATAATTCTATGCCTAAGATAGATGGATTTACCCTCTGTTTGGAGCTTAAAAAAGATTATGATTTAAAGAAGATTCCAGTGGTTATGCTGCTAAATTCCAGAGAGTGGATTAATCAGGAAGGATTTCAAAACTCAGCATGTGAGGGTTATATCCTCAAGCCCTTTTCCCCCAGAGAATTTTTAGAGAAGGTGGGGGAGTTTTTCAAAAAAGAGGAACCCCCGGGAAAAACTCTAGAGGGTAAAAGTTCAGAATTTGAGGAAATAAAAGAGCCAGAAGATTTTCTTTCTGTTCTCAAAGCCGAGGAAGAAGAAAGGCTGGAGGAGAAGATAACCAAACCAAATCCAGAGGGAGGGGACAGCTACGAAAGATTTGTCTCCGAGTTTAAAAAGGAGATGGAGGGACTGGAAAAAGACGAGCCAGTGGTTTATCGTGAAATGAAATTGGAAAGCCCAGAGGAGAAAGAAGAAGAGGGGTTTAAAGGTCTGGATTATGAAAAGCTTACCTCAAGAATTGTGAAAGAGGTTTCAACCATAGTAGCAGAGAAAATAGCAGAGAAGATCGATTCTGAAGAAATAGAACAAATGATAAAAGAAAAGATCAAGGAACTGGTTTAAAAAAGTAATTTAAAGTAGCTTGTTTGCCTCTTTAATGAAATCCCAAAATTTTTATTTATTTAATCTTAAGTTTTTCCTGCTCCCTTTCCGTATTTTTTAATAACTGGACTTGAATTATTGGAGGATTTCTGAACGACGTTTCTATCTTAGCTGCTTTTACTGGTGGCTTAATCTCTTTCATCTCTCCCTGCGTCCTTCCTTTGATCCCGGGGTATCTATCATTTATCTCCGGGCTGACCTTAGAGGAACTTCAAAAAAAAGATGACAAGCTTGAAAACCTCAAAAAGGTGAGCTTGAACTCTCTTTTCTTTATCTTAGGTTTTTCCTTGATTTTTATGCTTTTAGGAGCCTCAGCTACATTTTTAGGTAAGTTTCTTATCTCCAAGATTTCTATTTTCAATAAAATTGCCGGTATAATAATCTTCATATTCGGTTTTCATCTCATCGGGATTTATAGAATTCCCTGGCTGGATTATGAGAAAAGGTTTCATGCCAGAAAAAAAGGGGTGGGTTTTTTAGAGTCATTTTTAATCGGTCTAGCTTTTGCCTTTGGCTGGAGTCCCTGTATTGGACCTATCTTAGCTGGTATATTAGTCTTGGCTTCTAATCAACAGACGGTGGCTCAGGGGATGGGTCTGCTTTTAGCTTATTCCTTGGGTCTGGGTATCCCCTTTATGATTACCGGAATCGGGTTTAACCTTTTCCTAGAAATTTTTGCTAAAGTTAAAAAATATTTCAGAACTATCGAGACGGTGAGTGGAATTTTCCTGATGGTAATTGGAGTTTTAATCTTCTTTAACGTTATGGGGTATCTTTCTGCAATTTTAGTTCGTCTTTTCCCTGGTCTTTTAAAAGGTTAAAGTTATTTTATTTGTATAAAAAATATGTCAGAGATTCTGGAGTGTAAAGCTTTAGCTCTACCCTATCGAAAAACAGGAAAATCTTTTTTGGCAAACCTAAAAGTTCGCACTCCAAAGTCGTTTAAACAACTAATTTTTCAAAGCTCTTTTCTTAATCTCTTCAAAGCATTATTGTTAATCCTCTTATTCCGAGGAGTGAGTATGGGAACTGAACTTGATTTTAAATCTTTAATACCCGAAGGTGCGAAAGATTTTAAGAAAGTAGATCAGGCACAGTTATTTGACCGGGAAAACCTGTTTGATTATATGAATGGAGGTGCAGAACTATACCTTTCTTACAATTTTCAAAGACTTTCAGTCCAGGAATATAGAGATAAGGACAGAGTGATCACTGTAGAGGTCTATGAGATGAAAACCTCACAGGATGCTTTCGGGCTTTACTCTTTAGACCAGGAGGCTGATAATCCGCCTCAGGCGGATACGGCTCGTAGAGGAAAGAATTTAGCTATTGGAAATAAAGCCAATTTCAGTTCCGGACTTTTGAAATTCTGGAAAGGTAATTATTTTGTAAGGATAGTTGATCTAAACGGGAATGATCAATTTAAAGATGTGATTATGGAATTGGGTAACAAGATTTCCAAAAAGATAGATAAGAAAGGTGAATTGCCAGAACTCTTATCTAAATTACCAGCAGAAGGGCTAATCCTAAATTCGGAGAGATTTTTCCATAAACAGATCGTCTTGAACAATCTATATTTTCTATCCACTGAAAACCTTCTTAATTTAAATGAGAAGACCTCTGCAGTTATGGGAGATTACCTCTTGGGGAAGATGAATCTGAAACTTCTTCTGATCTCTTACCCGGATACATTTTCTGCCAGGTCTACATTTGAAAGTTTCTGCACAAAATATCTTAAATCCTTTCCTTCAGGCAAAAAAGTTATTCAAAAGGTAGAGGAAGATAAATTCATCGGTTTAGAGTTGGAGAAAAATTATTTATGGTTTACATTTGAAGGTAAAGATGAGAGAAATACTGGAGATGTTTTGCGAAAAGTTAAGGAAAAGCTAAAGTAATATGGTAAGAAAAGAAAAGATATCTTTTACCCGCCGTGATTTTCTGAAAGGGACAGCTTTTACCTCTTTAGGAGTGGCACTGGGAATTTTATCACCTGAGGTTCTGTCTTCTCAAGAGGTGAAAAAGGAGAGAGTTGTCCTAATCAGGGAAAAAGATGTTTTAAGCGAAGATCTGAAAGTAGATTCAAGACTTCTTTCTAAGATGCTTGATTCGGGGATGATGAGTTTTGGAGGCGAAAAGGAGCCACTGGAGATCTGGAAAACCCTTTTCAGTCCCAGGGATATAGTCGGAGTTAAAATAAGTTTTATGATGACTCCCACTCATAAGGAGTTGATCGAGCTTATCGTCCAGAACTTATTAAAAGCAGGGGTAGAAGATAAAAATATCTATGTCTGGGACAGGGATAAGGTGGGGATGGGTTCTGCGGAGATGTTTTCTCAACCGAGGAGTTTTGGATTTGACAATGACCATTTAAGTAAGGTCATAAAAAAATGTACTGCACTTATCAATGTCACAGGTATGAAAAGCCACTGGCTTTCCGGTGCTGCTTTTTCCATAAAGAACTGGGCTGGAGCGATCGATAACGCTTATGAATATCATACTGAGGATTGCTGTTCCTCCTTGGGTGCTTTGTGTGCTATCCCCGAAATAAAATCTAAATGCCGGCTAATAATATTAGATGGGTTAAGACCACTGTTTAATGGTGGTCCTCAGGTTGATCCCAAATATCTCTGGAGTTATAATGGATTAATTATTGGTAGAGACCATGTAGCAGTGGATACAGTGGCCCTAAGGATAATCCAGAATAAAAGGGATGAATTCAAAAAAGGAAAATGGATTTTGAGTCCACCTCCGCTTCATATAGGTTTGGCTGACATAAAATATAAGGTCGGGACAAGCGATTTAAACAAGATTGAGCTTATAAAATTGGGCTGGCAGCAAGGGATGCTATTATGAGAAGAAGAGAGTTTATAAAAAGTTCCATTGGTTTGGGTGCGGCTTTAGGTTTTTCTTCATTTTTATCACTTGACTCTTCTGGTGAAGAAGTTCAGACAGTAAGTCTGCCTGATCTGACAGTAGTTAAAAATGGTGATCCGGGATATATGGTCAGAAAAGCAATAGAACTTTTAGGGGGGATGAAAAATTTTGTTTCTGCTGGTGATATTGTGGTAGTGAAGCCGAATATAGGCTGGGATAGAAGACCCGAACAGGCAGCTAATACCAATCCAGAGGTTATCTCTGAGGTAGTGAAGATGTGCCTGGAGGCTGGGGCTAAGAAGGTTAAAGTTTTTGACCGTTCCTGTAATACCGCTCAGAGATGTTATGAGAGTAGCGGGATAAAAAAAGCAGTATCTTTGGCTGGAGCAGAGGTAAGTTATGTTCTGGATGCAGGGTTTAAAGAGTATAAGTTTCCCAAAGGGGTTTATTTAAAATCCTGGCCTATTTATAAACCGGCCTTGGAATGCAACCTTTTGATCAACTTACCAATTGCCAAACATCACGGGCTGACCCGTTTAACCTTAGGAATGAAAAATCTTATGGGGCTTATGGGTGGGGATAGAGGTCAGATTCATCAGAGTATAGATGAGAAGTTAGCTGATATTGCTAATTTCATAAACCCTGGCCTGAATATTCTGGATGCCTATCGTATCCTAACAGATAATGGTCCTACAGGTGGAAATCCCCGAGATGTTAAATTAACCAAGACAGTTATTGCTGGAAGAAAGATTGCATCGGTTGACGCATATGGGACTACCCTTTTCAATTTAAAACCAGTTGACCTGCCCTGCATAGTCTTGGGGAACAAATTTGGCTTAGGCGAGATAGACCTGAATAAATTGAAGATTGAAAAATATAGTTTTGCTTCATGAAGAAATTAGCTATTTACGATTGGCTTTTAGCTGTTTTCAAAAATCAAAAAGCGAATAGCCAATAGCGAACAGCGAAATTCAGAGGAGATTTTGATTGAAAACTCTGCGACGTATCTCTCAGATTCTTTTCCTGCTTTTCTTCTTTTACCTTTTCCTTAAAGCCAGCTTCCCTTTATCCACTAAAATTCCAGTTGACCTTTTTTTAAGAGCTGACCCTCTGCTGGCAATATCTTCGATTTTATCAGCCAGAGTTTTAATCAACACCTTTCTTTTAGCTCTTATTTTTGTCATCATTACTTTACCCTTAGGACGGGTTTTCTGCGGCTGGGCTTGTCCTTTAGGCACCAGCCTGGATATTTTCAGTTATCTTCTTAAAAATAAAATGGGGAAAAGCTTTAAAAAGCTTCTCTCTTTAAAATATTATATTCTGATCTTCCTTTTAGTGGGAGCGATTTTATCCTCCCAGCTTATCTGGTTTTTGGATCCGATACCTTTATTTACCCGCTCTATTACCCTTTCGATTTTTCCTATTATCACCGGATTATTTAATCTTATGCTTAATCTTTTGTTTCAGTTCATCTTTCTTCAAGACTGGCTGAGTAAAGTTCAACTCCTTTTCTCCTCAACTCTTCTCCCCACACAGGTAAATTTTTTCAGGATGTCTTCCCTCTTTTTGATTATTATCCTGACAATATTCCTTTTGGAATTTATCTCCAGAAGGTTCTGGTGTAGAAATCTATGCCCCTTAGGAGCGCTTTATGCTTTTTTATCCAAATTCCAGCTCTTGAAAAGAAGGGTGGCTGAAGATTGTACTGAATGTGGTATCTGCAAAGATTTGTGTAAGATGGATGCAATTGAGAAAGATTTCAAGAAAACTTTAGACAGAGAATGTATCCTTTGCTATGATTGCGTTAAAGACTGTCCGGTCAGTGTTACTAAGATAAATTTCAAAGGGAGGTTTAAATCCCAGAGATTTGATCTTGGTCGCAGAAAGGTTTTATCTTCTACTGTCTTGGGTCTGGTCTCAGTTGGTCTTTTGAAGTCAACTTTTAAGGACAGGAATCTGAAAACCGGTTTGATCAGACCTCCAGGCTCAAGGGTTGAAAATGAATTCTTAGATAGATGTATCCGCTGTCACGAATGTATTAAAGTTTGTTCTACTTCCGGTAATTTTTTACAGCCAGCTCTTTTAGAAGGAGGGTTAGAGGGTTTCTGGACTCCAGTGGGATATGCACGCACCGGTTATTGCGAGTATAACTGTATAATGTGCACCCAAGTCTGTCCTACCCAGGCGATTCATCCACTGGATCTGGCTACCAAGAAAAAAACGGTTATCGGATTGGCTTTTATAGACCGGAATAAGTGTATCCCCTGGTATAAAAATGTGAACTGTCTGGTCTGCGAAGAGCATTGTCCCATCCCGGATAAGGCTATTAAATTGAAAGATGAAGAAGTGGTTCATTATGATGGGAGTTTAAAGAAGGTTAAAAGACCTTATGTGGTGGAAGATTTATGCATCGGGTGCGGGATCTGCGAGACCAAATGCCCGGTTGAAGGAAAATCTGCTATTTTTATCACACCGCAGGGGGAACAAAGATATAAATAATAAAAGTTCAAATGCTCAAAGGTTCAAAAGTTCAAGAGTAAAAAATAAAGGGTAATCGTGTAGGGGTGGAGCTTGACTCCACCCGTTTTATATCATCGGAGAGGCATTGGTAGCCACAAGCTTTAGCTTGCGAATGGATGGACAAGCATAAAACCGCAGACTAAAGTCTGCGGCTACCGAGGATAAAAAAACGCCCGACATCAAAGTCGGGCGTTAAGCTTTCTATGGAGTGCATTAACCGTGTTAATGCAACATCCGTTTGGATGCAATCAATAATCTCTCAAATATTCCACAGATAAGTTGCCTTCAGCATCAGGACCCTTTGCTTAAGCCAGAATTTGCCGGCTGAATTATCCCTTTGCTCATTATAAGCTAAATAAAGGTAACTTCCCGGAAAATAGTTATATCCTACGAGGAAATTTAGCTGATGCTGATGAGAGTCCATATTCGTTTCTAAGAAGATGCGGGTGAAGATATCCTTAGTGATTTGGTATCTTACCCAGTAGTCCAAAATCCAGATATTATAAATTCTGTCCTTGTAATCATTTTGATACTGGCTCTGGTGATTGATGTTAGTCTCCAATTCTAAGTTCACCAAAGGCTTCACAGTCGCCCAGAGGGAAAAAGACCTATAAGTCCCTGGCTCGGTTCGGGTATAATCATCTTTATAAATATAGGCCTCCCCTTGATTGTAGCTAAATCCCCCATCTAAGAAACCATGGGACTCTCTGTCAAAGTTCAGATAGAAGAAGTCATTGGTATAGACCTGATCACTCCAGAACCAGAACGCCATCCTGATAGATCTGAGGTCTGTCTTTTTCCCTTCCGAATCCAAAATTGAAAAACCAATTCCTGACAAAATTGAAGTCAACCTCCGGGATAATTGCCTGATAGGTGGTAGCTCCTGAATGGTTCGAGGTATGATAGATACCGGTCCCTAAATTAAAAGTCTTCAAATCTAATTTAGTTGGCCTGAACTGATAACCCCACCAGGAGCTAATCTTCTGGTAATCGGTCCGGCTCACGTATCCGGTCCTGGGTCGGAAATTCTTTTCCAGGTCATCATATTGCAGATTGAAATTGAAACCTTTATCTGGCGAGCGGTTTAACTGGAAAGCATAAGCCCAGTCATCTTTATTCACCCCTTTATTGAATACCTTTCCCCCGCTTAAGACCAGAAGATAAATATTCTTAAAGCGGGAATCATAACCCAACCGGAAAGATCGACTGTAATCATCCTTTGTATCCAAACTGGTTCCCATAAAAGCAATATTGCCTGACTTAGAAACATCTCTTTTTATCTGGAATATGGTGAAATAATCATCTGGTGCATCCGGCACTTCATCTACTGCCTGAATAAATCCTAAGGTATATTTATCGATTTTGCCGGTAAGTTTCAGCCCCTCTATGGGATTTACTATCCTTCGACTGTAAAAAAGGTTAAAGCGAGAACTGAATATATCTGCCCGTTCCAGAAAAAATGGCCTTTTCTCATTGAAGTAGGTCTCATAGGGTGAAAGGTTTATCTGGTCCTGGTCAGATTCTATCTGTCCGAAATCGGGATTCAGGGTAAAATCCAAGGTCAGGTTGGAGGTGACCCCGTATTTGACGTCCAGACCGGTGTCGAACTTGTTTTTTTCTTTTAAATCGATCTGCTTTTCCGACCTGAAAGTTGAGTAGGGAAGAAACTCGAAATGGTACCCTCTTTTAATATCTTTTAATCCGACCAGTTTTGCCGAATGATCCAGAAGCGGGTCTTCCCTAGGGAAGCTGGTATAGAAAATCTGCTCCCCTTTGCGTCTTATGATTCTCAGGAAATTAACTCCCCATTCCTGCTCGTTTTGAGGCGAGAATCTCAGACTTTTGAAGGGAATGGCCATCTCACCGGTCCAGCCATCTATGGTTCTGTTTCCGTCTGAACGCCAGATAGCATCCCAGCTCTCATCCTGGCTATTACCATCGCCGACAAAATCACCTTGAATACCATAGGGGTTCAAAGCAAACCAGTATGAAAATCTCTTATCGTTAAAGGTGTCCAGAATAACACCGACTACGTCATCATTCGAGGCATAGTCCCGGCGGGTGATATGGGCGGTCACTTTCTTTGGCTCAGAATCATAACAACGAAAAGCGATATAGAGGTTGTTCTCATCATAACACATCCAGGCGCAAGTCTTCTCAGTAGGAGCTTCGCAATTTTTCGGATCGAATTGGACAAAATCGCACAACTCCTGAGATTCCTTCCAGCAGGGGTCATCCAACTTGCCATCGATTTTAGGGGGATTAGAAATCCGATGAACCTGGATTATTTTAACTGAAGTGCTATCCTCTCCGTTACTTTCATCTGTAAAAAAAATCGTGAAGAGGAAATTGAAAAACAGAAAGAAAAACAGGGAAATCAATAGATATTTTTTCATTATACTTACACTCAAGGTAACTTTTCAATACAACTAATTTTTATATACGAGCAAGAAGGATTGTGGGTTTCAAAAAAGAAAGTTAGTCAGACTGTTTAAACTTTGAAGGAACTTCCCGACAAAATCTATGAACTTGTCCCTTCCCGTTAATTTTATCCCTCACCTGACCACTTTCCTGTGGATCAGTTTAGGAAAGAAAAGGGTGGAAATAAATCGCCCGACATTAAAGTCGGGCATTACGATTTCTATGCTGCTCAAAGATGTTATCACCTTCGACAAAGTCAAGAAAATCGAATCAATATTTCTTCCTTCTCTCGATTATGTATTTGGAGCCGGGTAGGGATTTGGTATATTTTTTCAGGTCGTTGAGCATATGGAAGATCTCCCCGATATGCTTGAACATCCGGTTTTTGTTTATCACCACGGAGATAGAAAGAGTCAAAATGGGGAAGCGCTCCAACTGGCCTCTTCTGTTCTTGGTAACGATATAACCGCGCTTTATATCCCTGGCTTTGTAGGTAGCTATAATCTTCTCGTCAAAAGTCCTTACAATCAGAGAACAGACCTTATCTACTTTATCTGAAGGAACGATGTAGATGAAATCGTCTCCGCCGATATGTCCCACAAACCCTTCCGGGCAATTTTCATAAACTATCTCCCTTATGATCTGGGAGCTCAGGCGGATAAGCTTATCTCCATAGAGATAACCGTAATAGTCATTGTAAGCCTTGAAATCATCTAAGTCCGCATAACACAGGGCAAATTCCTCTCCTTTAAGAATAAGGCGATTGACCTCTTTTTCGATTATGCTGGTTCCGGGAAGGCGGGTAGAAGGGTTCACCCCTAAATCCCTCTGACTTCTACGCACAATCATCTTTAGCTTGGCGGAGAAAAGGTCTTTTTGCCAATCTCCAAAAAGGAACTCATCTGCCCCTTTGCCCAAGCCGTTAATGACTGTTTTCTTTTCTGGATGTGAATGATAAAGAACCAGAGGAATTAAGGAAAGATGGGTATCCTTTTTCAATTTTTCTACCAGCTGAAGTTCTTTCTTATAATTACCTTTTCCGGAAATAAATACCAGAGCCAGAAGATGTCGATTTATATGTTTGAAAAGATCTGGGCTATTTCTAAAATTAAAAAATTTAACCTTCTGGGGATAAAAGCTTTCCTTTAATTCTTTTTTTAGATTAATCCCCTTATCATATAAAGCCAGATTCAACATCTTCATCCGCTCCTAGCTATTTATGCGGTTTTTCTCTAGGATGATGGTCCAGGTGTTCCTGCTTTATAAATTCCCGGTCAATATGAGTATAGACCTGCGTAGTAGATATATCGGCATGTCCTAACATCTCCTGCACTGCCCTTAAGTCTGCTCCACCTTCCAAAAGATGGGTGGCAAATGAATGCCTGATCGTATGGGGGGTAACTCTTTTTTTGATCCCAGCGAGAAGTATGTATCTCTTTATAATCTTCCAGGCTCCCATGCGGGATAATTTCTTACCTCTCCAGTTCAAAAACATAATGTCTTCGGATGAGGGCTTGGCTAAATGCGGCCGGGAGTATTTTAAATACTTTCTTAATGCTCTTTTCCCTTTGTTGCCAATTGGAATGAACCTTTCCTTGTTACCCTTACCAATTATTCGGACCCAACCAACCTCTGGGAGAAAATTCTTTCTTGTAAAATTGATCATCTCAGAGATCCTTACCCCTGTAGCATAAAGAAATTCTAAGATTGCCTGATCTCTCCATCCCAAATAATCTTTTGGATAGGGTAGCTCCAATATCTTTTTCATCTCATCTACGGTCAAAGTCCCAGGTAATCTTCTCCCTATCTTTGGAGAGTCGATGGTCTCAGTCGGGTTAGAATCAGAGTAGTCTTCATTCAAAAGGTAGGTATGAAAACTTTTGATCGCTGAAAGATTTCTGGAGATAGAAGTGGACTTGAGTTTTTTTCGGTAAAGTCTCAATATAAATTCGCTTATGTCCTCCGGTCTTATAGCCTTAAGATCAGGGATATTCTTCTTCTTCAGGAATTTAAAATACTTATGCAGGTCTAAACGGTAGCTCTCCAGGGTGTTTTGAGATAAACCCCGGGATAGGTGCAGATGATGAAGAAACTCCTCTAACCTTTTCTGCATTTTTTAAGATATCTATCCTTTCTTCTTGTATAGAGACGCATGCGATGCGTCTCTACACCAGGAGGTAGGGGTGTATGGCAATACGCCCCTACAATACTTTTATCACAATCATGGTGAAATCATCCTGTCCAGGCTTATTCTCGGTGAACTCTTTTATCTCCTGGTAGATTTTATCCTGGATCTGGATGGCTTTTAAAGCATAATTTTCCAGAAGTATTTCTTCTAGTCTTTTTGTTCCGAACTCCTCTCCCGCTTTATTTTCAGCCTCGGTTACACCGTCAGTATAGAATAAGATAAGGTCACCCGGATTCAGACCTAATACCATTTCCTTGTAATCATGATTCCGAAGAATACCCAGAGCTACTCCCCCTTCAGTCAGATACTCGATTGTGCCTTCCTCTCTCCTCAAAATCGGAGGATTATGTCCAGCATTGGAGAAGGTGAAGACTTTATTTTTTATATCTAAAACTCCATAGACTGCGGTAACGTAGTTTTCTCTTTCTATGCTTTCATACAGCAGATTATTAACCTTAAAAAAGATAGTACCGATAGCATAATTATTTCTTATCTCCGCCTTCAAACTTGCACGGAAAGAAGCCATAATCAACGCTGCAGGTATCCCTTTGCCCGAGACGTCCCCTATAGCTATTCCGATCTGGTCTTCGACTATAGGAATGAAATCGTAATAATCTCCACCCACCTGCTCAGAAGGTATATTTATCCCTGAGATATCTAAACCAGCCAGCTCCGGATCTTTTGGAGGAAGAAAACTCTGCTGAATCTTTCGGGCGATCAGAAGTTCTTCCTCCAGTTTTTTCTTTATCAGGATTTCTTCATGCAATCTGGTCCTCTCTATAGCCACGGCACAATGACTGGCAAAAGCGGTTAAGAGGTTCAGATCCCCATAATCATAAGAGTTCACCCGATTGCTCTCCAGATTGAAAACCCCGATAGTCCTTTGGTCGGTTATAATCGGTGCCACTATCTCAGATTTAGTCTCGTGTCGAGCCTCAATATATCTCGTATCTTTTTCCACATCCGGGACGATCACGGTCTGTCTATTCACCGCTACCCAGCCAACCAATCCTTGACCTAACTTTAATATTAAATCTGGCTCTATGGCTGGATCGAACCCCTTGGTTTTTATCTCGCCCACCTCCTTTTTTTCCTTATCTATCAGGAAAATGGCGGCGGCATCATATTTCACCAGTCTTTTCAAGGAATCTAAGATCAATTCCAGAACCTCATCTAAATTCAGGGAAGAGGAGATTAACCGGTCAACGTCTAAAAGGATTTCCTTTTCCATTGTTTCCTTTTTAGCTTTGCGATAGAGGTAGGAGTTGTCCAGAGCGATTGCCACCTGGTCGGCTAAGGAGGAGAAAATCTTTAAATCGTCAGGAGTAAATTCCTTACCGTGAAGTTTATTCATCGCCACCACCACTCCAAAGAGCTTCTCTCTTCTTAAAAGGGGAACGCAGATTAGCGAATCTATCCTGAACCCGAACTTTTCTTCTAATTCTGCTGAAAAGCGGCGGTCTTTTCGTGCCTGGTTAGCGATCACCGGTTTCTGGTTTAGTGCTACCCAGCCTGAAATCCCCTGGCCCAGTTTCAAGGATAAATTTTTTCGCTCCCCTTCTTTTTTCCCGCTATAGAGATAGAGATTTAGCTCCTGAGTTTTTTTGTCTAAAAGGGAGATAGAGCTGAAAGAGGCTTCCATAGCTTTGGTGATTAACTCTAAGATTATATCCAAAAGCTCCTCCAGCTCAAGGGTAGAATTTAAAAGCTTGGAGGTTTCCATGAAAACACATCTTTCCGGATGATAGATGATTTTCTCTTCTGTATTTTTCTGTTCCATCTTTTTTGCTTTCGAGAAATTTACGACAACTTATTTAATACGATTCAACCTGTCAATCTGTTTTTTTCTTAAAATCCCAGAAACTCACCCTAAATCCCTCTTTTAAAAAGAGAGGGACTTATTTCCCCCTTCTCTTTTTAAGTCGTAGATCCCGCTCTTCGACAGACTCAGGGTGGTAAGCGAAGTTCAACCACTAAAAGCGGGGAGAAAGGGAAAGCGGGATGAGTTTAGCATAATAACGCAGATTCAAGTCTGCGGTTACCACTAAACTTTACTCAGATGTTACATAAAATATGTCGAAAAAATTTTCCCACTTCAAGAAATTATTATTTATATTAGTGAGTTGATTAGTCTGGTTTAAAAGATTTTAATCCAGGATACTGGACTACTTAAAATTTAAAAATGTCTTCAAAGGATAATATATGAACGAACCAAAGAAAACCCCTTTTTACAAGATCCATCTGGATAACAAGGCAAAGATGGTGGAGTTTGCCGGATACTGGATGCCAATACAGTTCAAGGGGATAATGGAGGAGCACCGCAGGGTAAGGTCTACGGTCGGGCTTTTTGACATCACCCATATGGGAGAGTTTGAAGTGAGGGGAAAAGATTCTCTTGCTTTTCTGCAGAAGATGACCACTAATGACGTTTCCAAGCTTTCGGATTATCAGGTGCAGTACTCCTGTATGTGCTATGACGATGGCGGGATCGTGGATGATCTTCTGGTCTATAGATTACCGGACCGATTCTTTTTAGTGGTGAATGCAGCAAATATGGAAAAGGATTTTAACTGGCTAAAAAGTCATCTTTTCGGGGATGTTAAATTAGAGGATTTAAGTGACCAGAACCGCACTTTTAGCTATTCAGGGACCAGTGGCGGAAAAGGTTATGGCGAAATTGACTTCTGTTGATTTGAAAAAGCTTCAATTCTACTGGGCAGCTAAGGGGAAAGTCACAGGGAAAGAGATACTTTTTTCCAGAACAGGATATACCGGAGAAGATGGCTTTGAACTCTATATGCCCAACGAGTATGGTGAACACTTCTGGAATGCAATTATGCAGGCAGGTAAAGAGTTCGGAATGGAGCAAATCGGACTTGGCGCCAGAGATTCCTTGAGGCTGGAGATGAAATATATGCTTTACGGAAACGATATAGACAAAACCACAAATCCCCTGGAAGCAGGGCTTGGCTGGATCGTCAAATTAGATAAAGGTGATTATACTGGTAAAGAGCCGACCCTTAAATTAAAAGAGAAAGGGATAAGAAGAAAGCTGGTTGCCTTTGAGCTTTCAGATAAAGCTTTTCCACGCCAGCATTACCCCGTAGAAAAGGATGGGAAAAAGATAGGCGAGGTAACTTCTGGCACATTTTCCCCTTCCTTAGAAAAAGGTATTGGATTAGGGTATGTGGAGGTAGGATACTCTGAGATCGGGACAAAACTGGATATAAATATCCGGGGTAAGAGCTTAGCAGCAGTGATAATTAAACCACCATTTTACAAAGATTATACTCATAAATAAAAATGAAAATTGGCCTTTTTTTTACTCCAAATGAAGTCAGGGAAGAGGAATTAAAGAATCGAACCGTTTTAGTGATCGATGTTTTAAGGGCATCTACCACTATTGCCTATGCTTTGCATAACGGATGCAAGGGGATTATCCCAGCTAACTCGATTGATGGGGCGATTGACTTGTCCAAGAAAATAGGGAGAGATTCTGCCCTTTTATGCGGTGAAAGGGAGGGTATAAAGATAGAAGGGTTTGACCTGGGGAACTCTCCTTTTGAATATGAAGCCGAAAAGATCAAGGATAAAACCCTGATCTTTGCTACTACCAACGGCTCCAAAGCGATTGTAAAAGGTTCAAATGCCAATTTTTTAACAGTTGGCTCCTTTGTCAATTTCCAATCAACTTTTAACTATATTTCCTCCAGCCCAAATGACCTAACAATTATCTGCTCAGGGAAACTGGACCAATTCGCCATAGAGGATGTAGTCTGTGGTGGGTTATATGTAAGCTCCTTCTTAAAAGAAGGAAAGTACGAGTTAAATGATGCGGCTTTTGCAGCTCTTAATCTTTATGAGAGATATAAAAATAATCTTTTAGAGATGTTGAAAGAATCCTCTCACGGCAGGTATCTAATCGAACTGGGGTTTGAAAAAGATTTATATTTATGCGCTGAGCTTAATTCCCTGAAAGTAATTCCTCTATTGGACCAAGGCAAGCTGATTAGCTACAATAATAATACATAGCAAAGAAAGTCAAGATGAAAGATAAAAAGGATATTTACAGGATTCTGGATGCTAATCTGAATCGTGCGCGTGAGGGTTTAAGAGTAGTGGAAGAGGTAGTTCGATTCCTGTGGAAGGATGAAAAACTTTCCAAAAAATTGAAAAGCCTAAGACACAGGATAACCAAAATCTCTCAGGAGAATTTCGATCAGAAGCTTCTTCTGAAATACCGGGATAGCCAGAGTGATTTAGGAGCGAAAGGAATGGGTTTTTACGAGGGCAAAAGAAAAGATGTGACGACGATTGTGCAGGCAAACCTGAGAAGGACCGAAGAGGCTTTAAGGGTTTTGGAGGAGTTCGGGAAGCTGATAAAAAAAGATTCGGCTGAGTCTTTTAAAAATCTGAGGTTTAAAATCTATACCTTAGAAAAGGAGATTTGGAGTAAGTTGAAGGAATAAAATCATCTGTTATTGCGAGGAATCCTGATGTATGCGGGACGACGAAGCAATCTGCGTTTGTGTCCATCCTGATTTCTTTTACATCAAATTTATCTTGACTACGTAAAAAGGAGCTATTATTATCTTTCGAGTCCTATGGTTTAGAATTGGGACGGTTTAACACCTGAATGATTCTTCCAGAAAAAATATGAGCACAATTCTTAAAACTAAAAAGGAAATAATAGAGATAGGGAAAAGGATGTATAATAAAGGGTATGTGGTGGCATCTGAGGGAAATATGAGTATCCGGCTGGGGGAAAATAAAATTCTGATCACTCCATCTGGTAAAAATAAAGGATTGCTTAAGGAGAA
Source organism: uncultured candidate division Zixibacteria bacterium (assembly GCA_963713865.1). GTDB lineage: Bacteria > Zixibacteria > MSB-5A5 > MSB-5A5 > RBG-16-43-9 > CAZMZF01. Next base: position 1,130,950 of record OY970208.1, read on the forward strand.
GGACTTAGTTGTAGTTGACCTGAAAGGAAAAAAACTTTCCGGTCCGCAGGATCCAAATTCGGAAAATTTAAAACCTTCTTCTGAGCTTTTAATGCATCTTTTCGTCTATCAGAAAAGGAAAGATGTCAGTGCAGTGGTGCATGCTCATCCTCCCTATTCCTTAGCTTTTGCCTCTGCTCATCTTCCTTTAGCCCGAAATTTATTGCCGGAAGTGATTATGTTCTTAGGGGAAATTCCTTTAGCTGCTTATGCTACTCCCTCTACTGAAGAGGTCCCAAAATCTTTATCTTCATTCATAGAGAAGCATAATGCTTTCCTGCTTGAAAATCACGGGGTCTTAATCCTGGGTAAAGATATATTTGAAGCTTATAGTCGTCTGGAGATGGTAGAGCATTTAGCTGAGGTTAATTTATTATGCAGAATTTTAGGGAAAACAGAAGAGCTATCAAAAGAATCTTTAGATAAATTAGAAAAGTTGAAAAGGATATGAGAAAAGTTATAGTGGAAAAAGCCGAAAGGTTAGAGAAGATCCCACCTTACCCCTTGTTTGACATCAATCGAACCCTGAAGAGGCTGGATAAAAAAGGAGTGGAGATAATCGATTTAGGTCGATTCGATCCTGCTTTTTCTTTACCTGATTCAATTCAAAAGGTCTTGTCTTCGCTTTATACTAAAGAGAACTTCAGTTATGCCGAAGCTTCTGAGGTCTTAAAATTAAAAGAGATTTTTTCTGTTCTGGTTCAAAAAAAGATATGGGATTCTGTTAAATCCTAAAACCGAGATTTTATTCTATACAAGCAAAAGAGAAATTATAGCTCAATTATCCCTCTTTTTCATCAACCCGGGGGATAAGGTTTTCATAACTGAGCCTTCCAGTCAGATTTACAAAGGTTGTACCCTGTTAGCTGAAGGAGAGATAGAAGTCCTTCCTCTTTTAGAAAGGAACGATTATCTTCCGAATTTAAACCCTCTAAAAGGTCAAAGTAAAAATAAGCGTAAGTTTTTCTTTTTAAACTTTCCTCATAATCCTACGGGTTCTTTAGCTGATCTTTTTTTCTATCAAGAATTAGTCGAGATAGCTTTAAAAAATAATATCCGAATAGTACAGGATGCTACCTATAACGAAATCTATTTTGATGAGCATTTACCTCCCAGTCTGATGCAGGTTGAAGATGGTAAAAAGGTTGGAGTGGAATTGCATTCGCTTTCAGCTGGCACAGGTCTTTCAGGATTAGATTGTGGTTTTATAGTTGGGAACAGGGAGATGATCTTCGGGCTGGATTCCCAGAACAAACTGTTTAGCCAAAGGCAGAACAGGTTTATACTTAAATTAGCTGAAGCTCTTCTGCAGGAATATGAGTCGGTAATAAGCAGGAACCGGAATGAGTATAAAATTAGAAGAGATATTATGATAGAAATCCTTTTGGGTTTGGGCTGGAGAGCAAAGAAACCCAAGGCAACGCCATTTTTCTGGGCTCAAATACCTGGCAGGTATTCATCCTTAGGTTTTTGCCGGATGCTTTTGAGGAGGACCGGAGTCTTAGCTTCTCCAGGTATAGAATATGGAGGAATTGGAGAGGGTTTTATCCGGCTTAGCTTGAATCAGCCTAAGGAAAAGCTTAAAGAGGCAGGGGAAAGGATAAAAGACCATTTCCATATCTGGCAGAAGAAGTACCGGAGCTAAAGAGATGGGTATAATCAGACTGCATAATATGATCTTCTACGGGTTTCACGGGGTTTCTTCTGCTGAAAAGGAGACGGGTAGGAGATTTGAGGTGGATCTGGAGCTTTCCTTAGATTTATCCAGGGCAGAGCAAAGTGACAGATTGAAAGACACAGTAAATTATAAGGAGGTCTATCAGACTGTAAATGAGATTATTACTGGAGAACACTTTTCCCTTATAGAGGCGCTTGCCAGCCGCATAGCGGATGCTGTATTACTAAAGTTTAAACCTGATCTGGTCAGGGTAAAGGTAAGGAAGAAGATACCTCCAGTACCGGGTAATTTAGATGACATCGAAGTAGAGATCGAAAGAAAGAAGTAGATTTAATATAAAGGAAGCGTGGAAATTGGCAATCGTTTATCTCGGTCTGGGCTCGAATAAAGGGGATAGGGAAAAAAGTCTAAATCTGGCTTTAAAAGAGCTAAAAAGTTTAAAGCCTATTAAAATCCTAAAAATTTCATCTATCTACGAGACCGAGCCGGTGGGCTTTAAAGCTCAAAACTGGTTTCTAAATGCAGCGGTTAAAATTAAGACCAAACTACCCCCCTTGGAACTATTCTATACCCTGCAGGGGATAGAAAGAAAAATGGGCAGAAGGAAAGGGAAAAGATGGGGTCCCAGAAAAATAGACCTGGATATGCTCCTTTTTGACAGGATAGTTATGAAAGATGATAAACTCATCCTTCCCCATCCAGAGATGCACAAAAGAAGATTCGTCTTAATCCCTTTGATAGAATTAGGCGTAAGGTGGAAACACCCGGTTTTGAATTTGACTCCTAAAAGGCTTTTGGAGAATATTGAGAAAGTTCAGGAGATAAAATTATTTAAATCCTGCGGATCAAAATAGGAAGGAAATGGCAGAGTTAAATTATATTGTTATAGAGGGGGCAATCGGGGCTGGAAAAACCAGCCTAGCTCAGCTTTTAGCTGAAAGGTTCGGAGCTTCTCTGGTATTAGAGGAAGTGGAGAAAAATCCTTTCTTAATGGATTTTTATAAAGACCGAAAAAGGTTTGCCTTTCAGACTCAGGTTTATTTTCTTTTGTCCAGGTTCAAACAGCAACAGGAGCTGCTGGAAAGGGACCTTTTCAGATCCAGGGTGATAAGCGATTACCTATTCTGGAAAGACCGGATCTTCGCCTCCATAACTCTGAGCGAGAGGGAGCTTTATTTGTATGAAAAAATATTGCCCATATTGGAAAAAGACATATCCAAACCTGATCTGGTAATTTATCTGCAAACCGCACCAGAGCTTCTACTTAAAAGAATCAAAGAAAAGGGAAGAGATTTTGAAAAGAGTTTGGATTCTGAATATATCTCTCATCTGGTGGAATCATATAACCATTTCTTTTTTCATTACAATTCAAGCCCTCTTTTGGTGGTGAAAAATGATAATTTAGACTTACAGCGAAAGCCAGGACAATTAGAGGACTTGATAAATATAATCAAAGAACAGAAAGAAGGGACCAGGTATTACGTGCCTGCAGTTGAAGGATGAACTTTATGCCAGTTGACAAAAATCTTACAGCAGCTACGCCGGGCAAAGCTCCTCGGAGAGAAGAAAAAGTTACGGTTAAGACTTTCCTCAAGATGAAACAGAAGGGGGAAAAGATTGTTATCTTAACTGCTTATGATTTTTTCACTGCTAAAATCCTGGATGAGCTTGGAATAGATTCTATCTTAGTGGGAGATTCAGCCAACATGGTCTTTTACGGGGTAAAGAATACCCTTTCTATAACTTTAGAGCAAATGCTCTATCATACTAAAGCGGTCTCAAGTGCAGTTAAAAGAGCACTGGTCATAGGAGATATGCCCTTTCTATCCTATCAAACTTCAATTTCAGAGGCGATTTTGAATGCAGGGAGATTTTTGAAAGAGGGAGGGGCGGAGGGGGTAAAGATCGAAGGGGGAATAGAGATGGTTGAGACAGTCAAAAGGCTCATAGAAGTCGGGATACCAGTAATGGGCCATATCGGGATGACCCCTCAATCGACTGGTAAATTTGGAGGCTATTCTGTGCAGGGGAAAAATGAGAAAGGGGCACAATATCTTTTAGATAGTGCTAAAGCCCTGGAAGAGGCGGGCTGTTTCTCTATAGTCTTAGAATGTATTCCGAAAGAGCTGGCAAAAAAGATAACATCTACCCTTAAAATTCCTACCATCGGAATCGGTGCGGGACTGGATTGCGATGGACAGGTGTTAGTAGTTAATGATATCTTGGGACTTTATGAAGAGTTTAAACCCAAATTCGTAAGAAGATATGCGGAACTGGCTAAAGAGATAAGAAAAGCCTGCAAGAATTTCATAGAGGATGTGAAAGCTAAAAAATATCCTGCCGAAGAGGAGAGTTATTGAGTAGCAAGGAGTTAGGGAAAAAGATTACTCAGGCATCTTTAGATGAACTCTATTATTATAGAATACTTTCAAGGGATTTGGGTTTTATTCAGGATAGTAAGAACTCTATGAACCAAATCGAAGAGACAGCAAAATGTTATCAGGGTTAATAAAATCTATTAAGACAAGATAAGAATGTTTTCCATCATACCAATCTACTCGTCACTCACTACTGGCATTAGCGTAATGTTAAGACGGAAAAGAAAATCCCAAAAGTGACACAGCCATTTTAAGACTATGCATCTAATCTCCTCCCCTAAAAAAATGCAACAGCTTGCCCTTTCCCTCAAACGGAAAGGTAAGAAAATCTCTTTTGTGCCTACGATGGGGGCTTTGCATCAGGGGCATTTGAGTTTGGTTAAAAGGGCAAAAAAATTGGGGGATTTTGTGGTGGCAAGTGTTTTTATTAATCCTACACAGTTTGGGCCTAAAGAGGATTATAAAAAATATCCCAGGGATTTTAAAAAGGATAAAGAATTGCTCCAAAAAGCTGGATGTGACCTTGTTTTTGCTCCGAGGGTAAAGGATATATATCCAGAAGTATATTTAACTTATGTTAATGTCGATGAACTCTCGGAGAAATTGGAAGGTGCTTCCAGGCCCGGGCATTTTAAAGGGGTATGCACGATTGTGGCTAAGCTTTTCAATATAGTTATGCCGGATTATGCTATTTTCGGGCAGAAGGATGCTCAGCAGGCGATTATCATCAAAAAAATGACAGAGGATTTGAACTTTCCGGTCAGGATAATCGTATCTCCAACAATAAGAGAAAAAGATGGACTTGCCTGTAGTTCCAGAAATAGTTATCTTAACCCTGAAGAGAGGAAACAGGCTAAAGTGTTGTACCAGGCTCTAAAACTGGGAGAGAAGCTGATTAAAGCTGGTGAAAAAAATCCGAAAAAAATCGTAAATAAGATGAGGAAGCTGATTAATAAGGAAAAACTGGCAAGAATAGATTATATTTCCCTGACCGATAATGAAAAATTGGAATCGATAGAGATAATCAAAGGTGAAATTCTTCTCTCTTTAGCGGTGAAATTCGGCAAGACCAGATTAATAGATAATATGAAACTAAAAGCAAAATAAAAGGTATAAATATATGATGATAGCGGTTTGCAAGTCGAAAATCCACCGGGTGAAGGTTACGGATGCCAATCTAAACTATGAAGGGAGTATAACCATCGATCAGGCACTTTTAAAAAAAGTGAATATAATCCCCTATGAGATGGTTCAGGTAGTTAATATCAATAACGGCGCCAGGTTTGAGACCTACGTTATTCCTGGAAAAGCAAATTCTGGAATAATCTGTCTTAATGGACCTGCTGCCCGGCTGGGCGAAGTCGGGGACATTTTAATCGTGATCTCCTATGCCTGGATGGAAAAAAAAGAAGCTTTTAGATTTAAACCAAAAGTTGTTTACGTCGATAAGAATAATAAGCTCAAGAAAAGATGAATCCTGACTTAAAGAAGGTCGGTTGCGTAATCTTAGCTGCGGGCAAAGGGGTAAGGATGAAGTCCGACCTCCCCAAGGTTCTCCACAGATTAGCTGGAAAACCACTTTTATCTTATGTTTTAGATACAGTTCAAAGTTTAGGTCTGAAAAGAGTTGCCGTTGTAGTCGGGTATCAAGGAGAAAAGGTCGTTGATTTAACAAAAGGTAAAAATGTGGAGATCGTCTGGCAAAGGGAACAGTTAGGCACCGGGCATGCGGTTATGCAGGCTGAGCCACTATTCTCTGACTTCAAGGGGGACCTCCTGGTACTTTACGGTGACGTTCCCTTAATCCGAGCCCAAACCATAATTGACCTGGTCGAAATTCACCAGACGAAGAAAGCCAAAGCCACTGTGCTTACAGCCATATTGGAAGATCCTAAAAGGTATGGAAGGATAGTCCGGAAAAAAGATGGTACCCTGGATAGAATCGTAGAAGATAAAGATGCTACTCCCGAGGAGAAGAAGATAAAGGAGATCAATTCAGGGGAGATCTGTTTTTCTGCTCCGGACCTGTTTGGTGCTTTAAAAAAGGTGAAAAGGAATAATCTGCAAAAGGAATATTATCTTACCGATGTTTTGAAGATATTGAGAGAAGGAGGTGAGACGGTAGAAGCGGTGCTGGTTAAAAATCGATGGGAAACTGAAGGGATTAACTCCACTCTGGAATTGAAGCAGATGGAGGAATACCTTTCAAACAAGAAGATTGAATCTGGCGTAAATAAATTAAGCTTGACAAAAAAATGAAAGAAGTTATATTAAATTATTTCTGGCAAGAGGGGAAAATGAAAAAGGTTTTATTTCTAAACCTGATTACAGTTTTACTTTTAGTCTTCTTCTCTACGGGTTTTAGTCAGCAGGGAAGTGTAGACGAACCAGCTATCAAATTAAAAGGGTCAAGTTTACTTGATCCCAGCCGGATGAAACTATACCAGAGCTATTCTTTTTCTTACTTTTATTCTGGCAAGCAAAGCGGGACATTCGGACTCTATACCAATACCTTAGAATACAAGATCTCCGAGCCTTTACTGGTTCGGGTTGGACTGGGTTATCTGCATCAGCCTCTCTCTTTACTCAATAGAGGTAGCCAGGATCTCAAAGGTGTTATCCTACCCAATTTCCAGCTCTTTTATCAGCCGAGCAAAAATTTTTCACTCCGCATCAATTATTCCAGTATACCTGGCTGGTTAGAGTATGGATATTGATGAGAGGAAGGTCGCCTTAAATTCTTTATTTGGTTTTTTCTTATAACGGGTTTTATCTAATATAGATTTTCTAATAGACTTTCTGCAGTGATGGATTTAATCTTTTCCTGAAATTATGTTCAAGAGAAAAGGGAAGGTAAAAAGTTACCGGTTTTACCGGAAAAGGTCTAAGAAGAAAAAAGGTAGCAGATTTCTGGATCTGGGAATAGCCCTTTTAGGGATATTAACCATTTTATTTGTGCTCTCTTCAGTCAAAAGGCTAACCCAAACTCAAGCTGAAGGTAGTTTGAGGACAACTCCTTTACGGATACAGGTTTTGAATGCCTCAGGTCAAAGGCTTAATCCAGAGATTATAAAGTTAAAAATAGAAGAAAAAGATTTGAACCCTTATTTTTTGGTGGTTGTGGAACAAAAAGATTTTTCTGATTCCTTAGTTAAAGAAAGTCTACTTCTGGATAGAATGGGGGGAAAAGGGATTTCCAAACAGGTAGCTGAAAAGTTAGGATTGAAAAGGGAGAATATCCTTTTGGAGAAATTAGAGGGGAATTATCTTAATATAAGTTATACTTTGATTCTGGGTCAGGATTACCAGAAGCTATTAAAACTAAATGATCAAAAGGAGGAATAAAAGCTCAAGTTGAAAATCTCTTCCCGGAGTTTAGCTAATTTGGTTGGCAGTTATGCCCTGGAGAAAAAAGCCTCGAAGATAGAGATTTTAGACCTTCGAAAGCTTACCGACATCACTGACTATTTCGTGATCTGCTCAGCTGAGGTGGCTCTGCACGCCAGAGCGATAGCGGATCATATTACCGAAAACTTAGAAGAAAAGGGGATAAAGTCCTGGCATTGTGAGGGACATCAAAGCTCCAGATGGATACTTTTAGATTATGTGGATGTGGTGGTGCATATATTCTTAGAGGAGAGTCGGGAATTTTACGGACTGGAGAAACTATGGGGGGATGCGAAGGTAAAAGAGGTTAAGGAAAAAATTAAATCACCATTAAAAGAATAGATCGACCGCTTTTAGATATTTCCTCTATTAAGCAAGTTAAATGTGGATAATAAAAATTCAAGTATGAGGACATTAATCAAAACAAAATTTAAGAGGAGAATTTATGGATATAGTAGAGCTTAAAAGTAAAACCGTATCTGAACTTCTGCAATTAGCGGAGGAGTTAGATATACCCGGCTGTGCAGGGTTGAGGAAACAGGACCTGATCTTCAAAATCCTGGAAGCAAAGACGGAGAAAAACGGGCTTATTTTCGCAGAAGGGGTCCTGGAGATTTTACCAGAGGGTTATGGTTTCCTGCGTTCTCCGGATTATAACTATCTTCCCGGTCCGGACGATATCTATGTCTCCCCTTCCCAGATAAAGAGGTTCGATTTGAGAAAGGGGGATACTATTTCCGGTCAGGTCAGGCCTCCCAAAGATTCAGAGAGGTATTTTGCCCTTTTGAAAATCGAGGCGGTGAATTTCGAAAATCCGGAAGTGGCTAAGCATAAAATCCTTTTTGATAACTTAACTCCTCTTTATGCGCAGAAAAGGATTAAGTTAGAGACTGTTACTGAAGAAGTCTCTATGCGGATAATGGATTTGATTTGCCCGGTTGGAAAAGGGCAAAGGGGATTGATTGTTTCTCCTCCTAAAGCAGGTAAGACCATTCTTCTTCAAAAGATGGCCAATAGCATTACCGCCAACCATCCGGAGATAAAGCTTATAGTGCTTTTGATCGATGAAAGGCCGGAAGAGGTGACGGATATGAAACGCTCGGTTAAGGGTGAGGTGGTAAGCTCCACTTTCGATGAGCCGGCAGACCGGCACGTGCAGGTAGCAGATATGGTCATAGAAAAAGCAAAGAGATTGGTTGAACATCAACAACATGTGGTTATCCTTTTAGATAGCATCACCCGTTTGGCCCGGGCGCATAATGCAGTTGTTCCGCATAGCGGTAAGATCCTTTCCGGTGGAGTGGATGCTAATGCTTTGCAGAGGCCTAAAAGATTTTTTGGAGCGGCTCGAAATATAGAGGAGGGTGGGAGCTTGACCATTATGGCAACTGCCCTGATTGAGACCGGAAGCCGGATGGATGAGGTTATCTTTGAGGAGTTTAAAGGAACTGGAAACATGGAAATAGTCTTAGATCGGAGGCTTCAAGATCGCAGGATTTTTCCGGCTATGGATATCAACCGTTCAGGCACCCGTAAGGAAGAGCTTTTATTAACTGAGGAGGAGTTGAGTAAAATCTGGATCTTGAGGAGATTCTTGAATGAGATGAACTCAGTTGAGGCTATGGAGTTTTTACTGGACAGGATAAGAAAGACCAAAAACAATGGTAAATTTTTGGAGTCAATGAAGGACTAATTTTTTTGGGGTTCGTTTAACCTGCCCCTTTTTTATATACCATAACATTATAGTTGCTTGATTTGGCAAGTTTGTTTTGCTGAAGCGAAACTTTACCCCACCCTACCCTCCCCTTTCTAATGAGAGGGAAGGGAGAGGTTTTTCTGTTAGATGAGGGGAACCCAAATGGTTATGGAGACCTTTTCTTCGTTGTTGAGAACACCAATCCTGTGGATCCCCAATTTTGGGTCTTGATGAAAAATTCGGACGAAAAGCAAAATCTACTTTACCTGAGACAGATTGCTTCGTCGTCCCACCTATGGAAGACTCCTCGCAATTACAATTGATCAATTCCCTCGGTTCGGGCAGGAATCGTACTCCTACCCGGGAATGGGGTAAAACCCCTATCTCAGTATGGTGACCACACCCCCACAGTTTAATTTTGTCTTGCGATTTTTTGAAATTTTCTATAAGTTAGTTTCAATATGAGAGGAATGCCGATTTTAGGTATCACTATGGGTGATCCAGCTGGAATAGGTCCAGAGGTGGTCTTTAAATCGATAATAAGTCCCCAGGTTAAAAAGGTTTGTATCCCTTTAGTCTTTGGTTCCAAAGACGTTTTCTCTGAGACGATGAATAAATACGCTAAAGGTTATAAGTTAAATCAAGTCTATTCAATAGAAGAACTTAATAGAGATAAAAAGGTTATAAATATTTTACATTGCACCGATTTGGATTATAAGAAGGTAAAAATTGGAGAAATTAATAAAACCTCAGGTGATATGGCAGCTTGCTGTTTAGTTTATGCAGTTCAGTTCGCTTTAGCCCGGGAAATAGATGGGATGGTGACTGCACCTTTATCCAAGAAGGGTCTAAAATCAGCCGGTTATGATTTTCCAGGACAGACTGAGATGATCGCTTTCCTTACTGCTTCCACTAAATTCGGGATGATGTTTGTAAGAGAGGATTTAAAACTTATCCTGGTAACCACCCATTTACCTTTATCCAGAGTGAGCAGAGAGATCAATTCTCGGAAAGTTTTTGAAAAGATTGAGCTGGCAGATAAGGTTTTAAGGTTTTTATTCCGAATAAAATCACCCAAAATCGGTGTCTGTGCTTTAAACCCTCATTCTGGAGAGGAAGGGCTTTTTGGAAAAGAGGAAAAAGAAGCGATTATACCTGCTATTAAAAAAGCTCAAGGAAATAAGATAAGAGCATTTGGTCCTTTTGCAGCTGATTCTATATTCGGTAAAGAATTTTCAGCTAAGTTCAATTGTATAATAGCGATGTATCATGATCAAGGGCTTATTCCGATGAAAATAAACGGAGTAGGGAGCTCGATTAATCTCTCAGTTGGTATTCCAATCATCCGTACCTCTCCGGATTTCGGTACCGCCCTGGATATTGCAGGTAAAGGAAAGGCAGATCCAAAAGGGATGATTAAGGCTATAATTTTAGCGGTCAATTTGACAAAATCTGCAAAATATTTAGAGAAGGTCTGGTCTAATTAAAGGTAATTAAATGAAAGATATTATTATAAAAGCACAGGGTATCACTAAAATCTATGAGGGCTTTAAAATCGCTTTGAAAAATATTGATCTGGAAATAGAAAAGGGTGAATTCCTTTTCCTGGTTGGATTGAACGGGGCCGGGAAAACCACGTTACTTAAACTTCTCTGGATGGAGGAGGAACCAAGTTCAGGTATGGTCTTCATAGATGGATGCAGTACTCTGGAAAAAGATAAAAAAAGGGTTTCAGATTTAAAACGGAAATTGGGGCTGGTGTTCGAAGATTTAAAGCTTATGAGGAAGAAAACTTTAGAAGATAATTTAGCTTTTCCTTTGAGGGTTCTGGGTAAAAATGAAAAATATATTAAATCAAAAGTAGCTGAGCTTTTGGGAACTTTTAACCTCTACTCCAAAAGGAGACTTTTACCAGAAGAGATTTCAGCCGGGGAAAGGAAAAAACTGGCTATTGCCCGGGCAGTGATAAACGAGCCGCTGATAATTTTAGGGGATGAACCTTTCGGAGGGTTAGATGAAAACTACTCCTCTGAGATAATCGACTTTTTTAAACAAGTAAATTTTAAAGGCACTACCGTGTTTTTAGCTACCCATAGAACTAACCTTGTCAGAAATTTTAAAGGGAGAGTAATCCAGTTAGAGAATGGGGAGATAAGAAGATGAGCTTAGTTTTCTGGTTAAAGGAGTCGTTTGCCGGGTTTTTCAGGGAAAAAGGCTCTGCTTTTATATCTTTCTTCGTCAACACCTTTTTCTTTCTGATCTTCGCCATTTTCCTTTTAGTTACTTATAATCTTTACACCTTCACCCAGAAGGTAAAACAAAAGATGGAGATAGACGTCTATGTATCTGAGGGATTAACAGACAAAGAGAACGAGGAGTTAAAGTCTAAAATTATAAAAATAGAAGGGGTGGAGGGTGCTATATTTCGTACCAAAGAAAAAGCTCTGCAGGAACTTAAAAATTATTTAGGTAAGGATATCTTAGAAGGTCTGGAATCTAATCCTTTGCCTTCTTCCTGGGTAGTGAAATTAAAGCCAGCTCATCAGAACTTAGAGAAGATGCAAAAAATCTCTTCCCAGATAGCAAAGATCAAAGGGGTAGAGGAGACAGACTACGGAAAGTTCTGGGTAGAAAAAATGGATCAACTTTTCGAAATCTTCCTCTGGGTAAATTTAGTTTTAGGGATTCTGATAATTTCGGGCTCTTTGTTTTTGATGATTCATACCTTAAGAACTATCCGCCAGTCTAAAGCTGAGGAGCTTACTCTTTTAAATCTTTTAGGCGCAGAAAGAGGTTTCTTAAGAAAGGTTTTTCTTTTCGAAGGAATTATGCATGGCGGAGTGTGCGCATTTTTAAGCTTATTAATCCTTTACATACTTCACAGATTATTTATTTATTTCGGATTCGAGCTCAGCTTTTTGTCCTTGTCCCTTTCGATTACCTTTGTTTTCTTCGGATTTCTCTTAGGCGGATCTGCCGGGCTTTTGTCCGGTGGGAAAAAATTAAGTTGATACAGTAAGACAGGAATTTCAGGTTGGAGCAGGGCAATTGCCCTGTCCCAGCGGAAAAGATGTATGATGAAAGGGTTTTTCAAATTAAGCGTCGTCCTTTTTCTTTCTTTTTTAAGTTCAGGGATTTTATTATATTCTGCTAATAAAGGTAAAGTCCGGGCTCAAGGTCTGGATGATAGAATCACTGAACAAAAAGATGAATTAGAGAAGATCAGAAAAGAGTTAGAAGGAAAAAGAGAGAAGGTTAAGAAGCTTTCCAAGAAAGAGTCCTCGGTTTTCATCGAGATAAAGAATTTAGAGGAAGAGCTTGAGCTTATAGATAAACTACTTTTGAGGCTTAATCAGAAATCTAAAAAGGTGGGGAAAGATATTATAACCACGGAGACGCTTTTGGGGAAATCTCAATTGAGATTTCAAGCTAAAAGGGAGGAGTTAGGGTGTCGCCTCAGAGATATTTACAAATATATGAGGTTCAGGGAATATGAGATCCTCACCGGTGCCTCATCCCCGCTTGATCTGATGAGGAGGTTGAAATATATGAAGCTTATCACCCGACAGGATCAGACTTTAATTCAGGAGATCTCAAAAGAGATTAAGAACATAGAAGAAAACAAAAAATCCTTGGAGTCAAAAAGGAAGGAACTAACTTCTTTGATTAAGGAAAAGGATAAAGAGGAAAAGAAAAGGAATCAGGAGAAAAGCAAGAGAGAGAAACTTCTGAAAACGATTAGATCGGAAAAGGAAATCTATCTTCAATCGGTTAAGGAATTAGAGAAAAGCGCTCAGGAGATTGAAAAACTTTTAACCTCCTTAGAAAAAGAAAGGTTTAAAAAAGAAGTTGAGACCACAACCGGTCTATTCCGGGCTTTAAAGGGTAGGCTCCCCTGGCCGATTACAGGAAGAATAGTCTTAGGTTTTGGTGAGCAGAAGGAGGCAAGGTTTAATACCAAGCTTTTTAATCCCGGAATCGATATCTCACCTTCTTCAGATCTGGAGGTGAAAGCGGTAGCGGATGGCAGGGTAGTCTATTCATCCTGGCTCAGGGGTTATGGTAACTTTATCATACTCCAGCATGATGATGGTTATTATACAGTTTATGCCAATCTAAAAGAGATTCTGGTAGGGGTAGGTGAAAATGTAGGGAGAGCCCAAACCATTGCCCGGTTAAATGGTTCTGAAAACAATTTTCATTTTGAGATAAGGAAGGGGAAAGAACAGCTTGACCCCTTAGAGTGGTTAAAATAATGGTCATTAAAGATATTTTAGATCAGGAAGTTGTCAAAAAGATTTTGCAGGGAGCCTTGAGGGAGAAAAGGATTGCTCATTCCTATCTTTTTACCGGTCCAGCCGGCACTGGCAAGTGGTTTACTGCGATTGAATTAGCCAAAGCAGTCAATTGTTTAAAAGGTGGGTTTGATTCCTGTGAAGAATGTTTAGCCTGTAAGAAAATCAATCGTTTGATCCATCCGGATTTGTCTTTAATCTTCCCGCTTCCACCCTCCTCTTCGGGCAAAAAAAGCAAAAAAGAAAAAGAGGAGGAGGAACAGAAAAACCGGACTAAATTTAAAGAGGAAAAACTTTCCAATCCGTATAAGATCGTTAAATACGAAAAACCAGGCTCGATCTCCATAGAAGAAGTGAGAAACGCTCAGAAAAATCTACGGTACACTCCAGTAGAAGGCAAATATAAAGTTTTGATAGTACAGGAGCCAGAGAAGATGTCATTGGCAGCGGAGAACTGTTTTCTTAAAACCTTAGAGGAACCGCCCAGAGATTCTCTTTTGATCTTTTTAAGCTCTGAGCCGGAAAAGCTTTTACCTACGATAGTGTCCCGCTGTCAGAGGATAAGGTTCAAAAGGATCTCAGAGGAGCTTATTGCCTTGAGACTTGAAGAAATCTTTAAGTTCTCCGGAGATAAAGCCCTTCATTATGCCAGACTCTCAGAAGGGAGCTTGGGGATGGCTTTTTCCTTAGCGGAAGGAGGTAGGGATGAGATTCGCTTCAATGGGGTGGAGTTCTTAAAAGTAGTTCATAATAAGGATAGAATAAAATTGGTTGAGTTCGTAGAGCAAATCCTAAGGGATTACGAAAGAGAATCTCTTTTAGAGCTTTTAAATTTTCTTTCAGGTCTGTTGAGAGACATCTACGTTTTTTCTGAAACCCAGAAGGAAGAGAGGTTTTTAAATCCGGACCTGAGGAAGGAGATAAAAGCTTTTGTCCAGTATTTCAAAGGGAGAGAAGAATTAGAAAAGACATTAGAACTGGTTGAAAAAATTCGGGAAGACCTTTTGAGGAATGTTAATTTGAAGTTAGCCCTTTTAAACTTAGGATTTGAGCTGAGGAAGATAACCTCAGGCTTAAGGAGAGAGAAGCTGGTTACGTAATATCATTATATAGTTAAAGAAAATAAAGGAGATGGAAATGGAGTTATATTTAGTGGAATTCAAGGGTTCGAGAAAACAATATTTTTTAAATCCAGAAAACTTTTCAGTAAAATTAGGGGATTATGTAATAGTTCAGGCAGAAAGAGGAGAGGATTTGGGGAAATTAGTCAAAAAGATAGAGATAGAAGATCCTTCGGGTATAATAGAAAAGCCTTTGAATCTTCTGAGACTCTCTACCCCGGAGGATTTACAGAGGATGAGGGAAAATCAGGAGAGAGGGGGAAAAGCCTTAGAGGAGTGTCAAAGGCTGATTGAGGAAAGGAATTTGGAAATGAAGCTGGTGGATACGGAATATCAATTCGACGGGAGCAAGCTCACCTTTTTCTTCACCGCTGAGAAAAGGATAGATTTCAGGGAACTGGTAAAAGAGTTAGCCTCAATTTACCGTACCCGTATAGAACTCAGACAGATTGGGGTAAGGGATGAAGCTAAAAGATTAGGAGGTTATGGATGCTGCGGTCTGAAGCTCTGCTGTACCACCTTTATCCAGGAATTCTGTCCTATAACCACTCAAATCGCCAAGGAGCAGAACCTGTCTTTGAATCCAGCCAAGCTCTCCGGGAACTGCGGAAGACTTTTATGCTGTCTTTTATATGAAAAAGATTTTTATGAAAAGAGTATGGGGCTCTATCCTAAGGTCGGCTCAAAATTCCAAACCGACAAGGGAGAAGGGGTAGTGGAGAAGGTTAATCTGTTTAAAGAATATATTGTGGTGAAACATGAGGATGGGGAGGAACAAAAGGTAGGTTTAGCTGAACTTAAAAAAAGGTTAAAGAAATCAAGAGGCGTTCAGCCCGTTTAAAACGATTACGAATTCTTAAAGTTAGTAGAAGGAGGAAATCTTGACTGAGCTGAAGACTAATTCAAGCAAAAGAAGGTATTTCATAACAACCCCGATATATTATGTGAATGACAAGCCGCATATCGGGCATACCCGCCCTACAGTTGCCGCAGATATCCTCTCCCGCTTTCACCGGATTAAAGGGGATGAGGTATTTTTCTTAACCGGCACAGATGAGCATGGGAGTAAAGTGGCAGAGGAAGCAGAGAAATTGGGGATTTCTCCACAGGAGCTTTGCGATAGAAATAGCCAGCTTTATAAAGGTGCCTGGAAAAAGCTTAATATCTCTTATGATTATTTTGTGCGAACCACAGACCAGAGGCATATCCAGGCAGTGGAAAAGCTTTTGGAAAAGCTCAATCGGGCAATAGATGATAAAAGTCAGAAAATTGTTTATCCGGGAGAATATTCAGGATTATACTGTGTGGGATGCGAAAAATTCATCACTGAGAAAGATTTAGTAAATGGGCTATGCCCGAACCATCTTAAACCTCCGCAAAAAGTCTCAGAAAAGAACTATTTTTTCAGGCTATCCTCTTTTCTTCCTTTAGTGGAGAAACTCATCTCTGGGGATAAAATCAAAATCCTACCTGAGGAGAAAAAAAACGAGACCCTGGGGCTTTTCAAACAGGAGCTGGAGGATTTCTCTATTTCCAGAGAGAAAGTTACCTGGGGTGTAGCTCTACCCTTTGATCCTTCTCAGAAGACTTATGTTCTGGGTGGATGCCCTTCCCAATTATATCTCGGCAATCGGATATGGGGATAATCCGGATGAATTCAGAAAATGGTGGACGGACGGCTATGTGATTCATCTTTTAGGAAAAGATATTTTGAAATTCCACAATATATACTGGCCAGCGATGCTCCTCGCTCTCGGAGAAAAAACACCAGACATACTTTTCATCCACGGGTTTTTCACAGTTAATGGTCAAAAAATGGGAAAGTCTCTGGGCAACGTGATTGATCCTTATTATCTGGCAGAAAAATACGGCTCAGATGCTACCCGCTATCTGCTTTTGACCCATTTTCCATTCGGGCAGGATGGGGATATTCAGGAGAAAAGGTTAGAGGAGAAATACAATTCAGATTTAGCAAACGATTTCGGGAATTTAGCCAGCCGGGTCTTAAAACTTATAAAAGAAAATTTTCAAGGGGAGATTCCCCAGCCTTCGGATTATCAGACAGAGGAGAGGGAGCTGCAGGATTTAGCAGAAAAGACAGTGGATGTGGTTTTTGATTCGATAGAAGAGTTGAATATCAACCAGGCGTTAGACGAGGTTTTAAAGTTAGTCCGATACACCAACCGCTATGTGGATAAAACCGCTCCCTGGAATTTGGCTAAACTTAAAGACAAATCACGTCTGGGAACGGTTCTATACGCTTCTGCCGAGACCTTGAGATTTATCAGCTTTCTTTTCTACCCGGCTCTGCCGGAGAAATGTCAGAAACTAAGAGAGATTCTGGGTCTGAGCAAAGAAGAAAGTATTCCTGATTTAAGAAAGGAAAAAAACTGGGGGTATCTAAAGCCGGGAACGAAAATAGGGGAGATCGTTCCTTTATTCCCGCGTCTGTCAGAAAAGACACAAATTGTAAAAGAAACAAAAGGAATTGGAGTGGAAGAAGAAAAAAAGAACGAGGTTAGTATTGAAGATTTCGCTAAATTAGATATCAGGGTGGCAAAGGTTTTAGAGGTGGAAAGAGTTGAAGGAGCAAAAAAGCTTTTAAAATTAAAAATAGAGTTCGGAGAGGAGAAAAGAGAGATAGTTGCCGGGATTGCTGAATATTATAAACCAGAAGAGTTAATTGGAAAAGAGATTATCCTGCTTGCCAATCTGAAACCAGCCAGGATAAGAGGGATAGAGTCAAAAGGGATGCTCCTTGCCGCTCAGGACGGGGAAGCTCTGACTATTCTTACTATAGATAAAAAAGTAAAGCCCGGAGCGAAGATTAGTTGAGAAAAATTATATGATTAAAACACACAACTGGGCAGAACAAGAATTAATAGTTGTGTTTAATCTCTACTGCAAACTTCCATTTGGTCAATATCATAAAGGGAATAAAAAAGTAATTGAACTTGCACATATTCTTGGAAGAACTCCAAGTGCTGTAGCTTTAAAGTTATGCAATTTTGCTCGATTTGATCCTCTCCTCCAAAAACGAGGAATAAAAGGGATGCAACATGGTAGTAAATTAGACGAAAAAATCTGGAAGGAATTTAATCACAACTGGGAAGAACTTGCCTATAGAAGTGAATTTGTTCTTGCTGACCTGAAAGGTGAAAAACCTTACGCTGAAATTGAATTTGAGCAAGAACAATACCCTATGGGAAAAGAAAGAGAAGCCCTTGTTAAGATAAGAGTAAATCAAAATTTCTTTCGTCAATTGATCTTGGCAAGTTATAGAAATAGATGTGCTGTATGTTTACTCCCTGAAGCAGACTTACTTGTAGCTAGTCATATTGTTCCATGGTCAGTTGATGTGTCTCTACGCATGAATCCAAAAAATGGAATTTGCATGTGTGCTTTACATGATAAGGCTTTTGATAAAGGTTTGATTTCCGTTAATAATGATTATGAGCTAATAATTTCTGAGACTATTAAAATACTATTTAAGGAACCTTCAGTACAAAGAGGATTCATACCCTACGAAGGTGAAGAAATTGCACTGCCTGATAGATTTATACCTGATAAAAAATATTTAGAATTTCATCGAAATAATATTTTTATTTCATAACAAAAAAGTGAATACTCCTCAATGATCGATACGCATGCCCACTTAGATTTTCCGCAGTATGATAAGGACAGGGATAAAGTAATTGAAGAGGCTTTTTCTTCAGGACTAAAAGCGATTATCAATATCGGGGTGGATTTAGATTCATCTGAAAAATCGATTAAATTAGCTGAGAAATATAATAATATTTATGCCACTGTCGGGTTTCATCCTCATGATGCTTCAAAGTTAAATAAAGATGCATTTATTAAATTAGAAAAACTTGCCTCTTACCCAAAAGTAGTTGCAATCGGTGAAATCGGTCTGGACTTTTATAGAAATCTTTCTCCTGAAGAGGTACAGATAAAAGCTTTTAAAGAGCAGATTGGATTAGCTAAAAAATTAAAGCTTCCAATTGTCGTTCATATCAGAAACGCTTATAAAAAAGCGCTGGAAATTCTCTCAGAGAATGGCAGAGGATTAAAAGGGGTGCTTCATTGTTTTTCAGGGGATGAAAATGAGGCAAGGGAAGTTCTGGAAATGGGTTTTTATCTTTCTTTTAACGGAACCTTAACCTATAAAAATTCCAGGTCAGCAGAGCTGGTAAAAAAAATCCCCTTGAGTTCGATTCTGGTTGAGACCGATTGTCCCTACCTTACACCTGAACCTCTGCGAGGCAAGCGAAATGAACCAAAATTAGTCAGGCTGGTTACCCAGAAAATAGCAGAGCTTTCAGCTTCGAATACTTTTAAAGAGTTAGATGAGATCTTCACTCAAAATGCAGTAGAATTTTTTAATCTCGATTTAAAATGAAATCTTTCTCTCCATCAGAAAAAAAAGACAAAAAGATTTACCCCAAAAAAAGATTCAGCCAGAATTTTTTAGTCAATCTGAAAGCGGCAAAAAGGATTGTCGATTATCTGGATTTAAGTTATAACGAGAAGGTCTTAGAAATAGGTCCGGGAAAAGGTGTTCTAACCCAGTTCCTTTTAGAGAAAGCAAAAAAAGTCTATGGGGTGGAGCTGGACAGGAATCTATGTTCTTACCTTCAGGAAAAATTCAAGGGAAACGAAAACCTGGAGATTATAAATCAGGATATATTGAAATTCGATTTAAAAAAACTTACGGATAGAGAAGGGAGTTTAAAAGTAATCGGGAATATTCCTTATAAGGTTACAACTCCAATTTTAGAATATCTCATTCAGAACCGGGAATATATCGACTTTGCTATATTGACTGTGCAGAAAGAGGTGGCTAAACGCATCTGTGCCAGGCCCGGTACTTCCGACTGGTCTCCGCTTTCCATCGGGATACAGCTTTTTTCAGACTCGGAGATTTTGTTTATCTTAAAACCGAACTCTTTTTTCCCACCTCCAAAAGTAGATTCTGCGGTGATAAAACTTAAGTTTTTTAAAGAACCCAGGATTGAGGTTGAGCTACCTTTTTTCTTTGATCTGGTAAAGTCCATTTTCTCCCAGAGGAGGAAAAATCTTTTGAACAGTTTATGCAGAACTTTAAACTTGAATAAAGATAAACTTAAAGTTATTTTACAGGATGCGGGAATAGATTTTAAAAGGAGGGGTGAGACTTTAAACCTGGAAGAGTTAGGGAAATTAGTCAAGTTAATTTCTGCAGGTAAATGAAGAAAGTATATTTATTATCTCTGGTCTTTACTCTTTTCCTGAACCAGCCTCTTTACGCCTCTAATCTGAAACTGGATTTCTCTCAGAATAACCAGACCTATAACTGGAACAACCGTTTGGAATATTTTTATAATAAAGACCCGAAATTATCCTGGGAACTCATTTTTTCCCTGAATTCGCTTTTGATTAAAAAAGCTATCCAGGACCGCTGGCAGGAAGACGGCAACCTGAAGCTGAAATTCGATTATCTGGTAAAAAAGGATTTCAAAACCGGGGTGCTTCTTAACCACAAATTGAGCTCCTTAGGTGATAGAAAAATTACCTCCCAGGATTATCTGGTTACCTCTGAGCTGAATTTCTGGCAAAGGTTCAAACTTTCTCAAAACCTGGGGATAAGCTCACTGGCCCGAAAGTCTGATAAAGAAAAAGGGGAGGAGAGTGGTTTGAATTACTCTTTTAACCTGGGATTTGGACCGGTGATCTGGAAGAGGGCAGAGCTTACTCTCGATTTAGGTCAGGATGTTATAGATCTGGAAAAAATTCCCACCCAGGACAGGAACTTGAGATTCAACCTTCAGAGAAATTTGTCAGAAAAGGATAGTTTGAACCTTGAATATGAGGAGGGATGGTCGAAAAAAAGCTTCTTCTCCGGAGGAGGGTCCCAGACCTACACCCAGAAAAGGAAAGAAAGGGTTTTAAGGCTGGGCACCACCAGAAAGATAATCCTTAACCTTTTGCTTAAATTCGAATATAACTTCCTGCGGAATAATTACCGTTATCAAGCAGAGGAGGATACGTTGGCTGACCCTCTTTCCTTAAGAGATAACTCTCTTTCCTCACAGGATTATACCGTAAGCTTGAACAAAACTTTTTTTAACAGGGCTAATTTAGAAGGGTTTTATAAATACTTATCCGGGGAGGAAGACTACGGGTTGAAAGAAAGGAATCAAGATATGAAGAGCGGGGAGTTAGGTGGGAGGCTCTCCACGAAATTCAGCAGTTCCGATTCTGTTTTCGTTACAGCCTCTATGGGGGTAACTTCGTTTTATACCTCGCCGGGCTCTTTTTTCAACGACCGGGACATACTGACCAAAATACTTCACCTGGAATACCTGCATATTTTCAGCCAGTCTTTCAATTTGAAAATCAAGACCGGGTTCAAGAATTTTCACCAGGTCTATGTTTCCAGCCAGAAGTCAGCCAATAACAATTATAACGAGACCTATATCCTTTCACCGGCATTAAGCTGGAAGATAACCCCGAAGCTCGGACTTTTTCAGGAATACCAGATTCAGGCAAATTATATTTCTTACGATTTTCAAAAAGAGACCGAGAGTAACCAGAACAAGATCTTCAGGCGGGCTTCGACTTTTACCCGGCTGAGTTACATTCCCTATAGAAGGTTAGAAGGGGAGTTCAGCTATCTTTATAAATTTGAGGATTTTGGCCAGCTACTATGGAAAGACGAATGGGTGAGAAGGCCTGGCTGGGAAAGGAAAACCCAGGGGTTTGGCCTGGCTTTGAGGTATAAACCGACCAAGAGTTTGATTTTTTCATCTGAATATAACTACGAGAAAAGAAAGGAATGGAAGATCTACCTGGATTTGCCTACCGGAAAAGAAAAGAAGGTTTACAGTTACAAATTCTATAGAAATTTGCTCACTTTTTCCTTAGATTATATGACAGATGACAGGAATTATTTGAAGCTCTTGTGGACCATAAGAGCTCAGAAGGAGATGGAACAAAAAGAAGAATTATCTAATTTCATAACCATCTCCCTGGGAAGGAACTGGTGAAAATATGATAAGAAGATATTTATGGATTACATTAATGGCGGGATTAATACTCTTCAGCTGTAAAAATCCTTTTAAAATTAGGTCTTCTCCTGCACCTTCAGGTCCGAGGGGAACTTTTAATCCTCCCACTGCACCGGAGATTGTCCTCCAGAACCTGTATTATGCTTATACTGAGAAGATCATCGACAACTACCTTTCCTGCTTTTCCGATTCTTTTATCTTCTCTGCGCCTGAGGATTCCTTAGAGGCAATATCCCAGAACCGGCCTGATCTTTTCTGGAACTGGAATTTATCAGTGGAAAGGAATGTTACCAATGCGCTTTTCAATCTCTATACTTCAGGCTCGAAGAGGTCGGTTATCCTTCTGAGCAAAAACCCTGATCAGGCGGATATATCAGGTGATTCCAGTGCTGTACTTTACCGGAATTATACCATTTATTTATACGATTTTAGCCTGAACGAACCTTTGATCGGAACGGCTCAGGGAAACTCCACTTTCTATTTAAGGGAGTCTTCGTACGATTTCTGGAATATATATTTCTGGGAAGACCGTCCCCTTTTAACTGGAGGATTTGACTGGGCGGATTTAAAAGCTCAATTTAGGTAATGGAAGATGGTAAAAAAGTCTTTTTTATTGATTATCTTAATTTTATTTTCAGGATTAGCCTGTTATAACCCGTTCTCACCTCCGGTGGTTGGTCCGGGATTTATGGTACCGATTGCCCTGCAGACTGACCCGGACAGCGTTTTACAGAATTTTAAATATGCTTATGAGTACAGGGATATTATCACTTATGAAAACTGTCTGGACAAGCAATTTGTTTTCTACTACATTGATCAGGATAACCAGACTGGGGAGATAAGAGAGTGGCCTGTTTCACGGGACGATGATATTGACAGGACAAAGGGGGTTTTCAAGGTTTTCGATGATATCCGCTTTGAGACCTGGGAGGTTTTTCCTCTTCCCTCAGAATACGATTCTTCATTTCAGGAGGAAAGGAAAGTAAGGCAGGTAAATTTCCATCTGGTTCTGAGAGATATCGACGGGGACTTTAATTACGAACACCTGGAAGCAACCGGATTTGCACTGTTTAAATTCAGAAGGTCCGAGGATGGTTACTGGCGGATAGTTTACTGGAAGGATAATTCCATTCAAGGTTTTTAGAGTTTAAAGTCCGTCTAAGTAGGATATTATATATAGAGAGGAGAGTTTATGATTAAATTGAGCGTTAATATCGATCACGTGGCTACCTTAAGGGAGGCAAGAAAATCTTTTGAACCGGACCCAGTTGCGGCGGCAATAATGGCAGAATTAGCCGGAGCAGATGGGATCACGATTCATTTGAGGCAGGATCGCCGTCATATAAAAGACAGGGATTTAAAAATTTTGAGAGAAGTTGTGAAAACCAGCTTGAATTTAGAGATGGCATCTGTTCAGGAGATGTTGGAAAAAGCTTTAGAGATCAAACCGGATATGGCAACTTTAGTGCCTGAGAAGGAAGGGGAGATAACCACAGAAGGGGGATTAAATGTGCAGGATAACTTCGATAACTTATCCCAGATTATACCCCGGCTACAGATTAACGGGATTTTAGTCAGCCTTTTCGTTAATCCGGAGATAGAGTCGATAAAAGCTGCTGCCAAGCTTAAAACCGATTTTGTGGAGATAAATACGGCTAAATATTCAGATGCTAAGAACTTAGGCGAGAAGATTGAGGAGCTGGAAAAAATAGAGAGTATGGTGGAGTTAGCCTACAGGCTGAATTTAGGGATCAATGCCGGGCATGGATTGAATTACAAAAATATCGTGGATATAGTAAAGATAAAACATATAGACGAGTTCTCCATTGGGCATTCGATTGTAGCCCGGGCAGTCTTAGTTGGTTTTGAAAGAGCGGTGAAGGAGATGTTAGAGCTGGTTAAAGAAGGTTAATAAATTTGTAGGGACGTTCAATTGAACGCTCTTACCTACTACACCTTCGTACGGAAATTGGAATTCCCGTCCGGGAATGATGAGTATATGCAGATCTATTCGGATATAAGCATGTTATATACCATTTCCTTAAAGCAAAGGAGATAAGAATATGACTCAGATCTTACTTTATTTATTCCTGGGCTTAATAGCCGGGATTATTAGTGGACTTATTGGTATTGGTGGAGGGGTAATCATTGTCCCGGCATTAATCTTTATGTTTGGTTTGTCCCAGCATCAGGCACAAGGAACTACATTGGCATTATTAGTTCCTCCAATTGGTTTGCTTGCTGCATGGACATATTATAAGCAAGGGTACGTAGACTTGAGAATAGCACTTTTTGTTTGTTTGGGTTTCTTCTTGGGTGGATTATTTGGTGCCAAGATAGCAACCTCATTATCAAGCGAAGTTTTAGAAAAGGTATTCGGGATAGCGTTACTGTTGATTGCATTGAAGATGATATTCATTAAATGAGAAAACAACGTGTAAAAGCATGTTCTTTTCTGTTCTGTCAGGAGCTACTCCTAACAGTTAATAAAATATGAGATGACTGATTCTGAAGGCGCAAGGCTGGCGAGATTTTCTGAAGCAGTAAGGGAATCCAGTTTAAAGCGATTACGTTTAGTTCCAGAAAGAACTGAGAACTGGCGTCCTGCACCTAAGGCTATGAGCTTTGCTGATATTTCTCAGCATCTGATCAATGCAGATAATTGGTTATTCAAGATGTTAGACCTGAAGAACTTGAAACCTATAGCAGGTAAGCCTGGCCTGGTGGAAGTAATCCATCGCAGCCAATATCTTAAACTGCTTGACCAACTAAGGCAAACAGGGGTTCATCGTAGTCAATTACTTGAGAGCATCACCTCTGATCAACTTTCAGAGATGATTTTTGATCACCGTTATGGAAAAGAGGTCAGCGTTTGGTGGATCATCGTTCGTGGTAATTTAGATCACGAAATACATCACAGGGGACAGATAGCGACATATTTAAGGATTCTCGACAGGTCAAACATTTCTTTTTAATACAATGAACAGGCAGGATGCCTGTTCTACCGCTGTTTAAAGAGATTGTCGGCATATTTAATAATTTACCAGGAGGTAAAGATGCATAGTAGATATATAATCGTTTTTATCTTGCTCACAATACTTTTGTCAAGTTTAAGCAATGCTGGAGTAGAAAAACTTTCTTATCCGAAAGAGGTGACTGCGGTTCTTGATTCTTCGGGTGCTAATCACACTGATCTGGAAAAGATCCTGTCGCATTATTCAAATGCCAAAGATTCACTTAAACTGAAAGCTGCATATTTTTTGATTTCTAATATGGAAGGGCACAGCTATATGAAGTATGCTCTCAAAGATTCTACCGAAAAGGAGATTGATTTTAATCCTCTTGATTATCCTGATTACAATACTCTGGAATCTGCATTTGACACTTTAAAATCCAGATACGGTGAGCTTGATTTCAAAAAGAAAGAAGAAATTTTCGACCTGGATACCATCACCGCTGATTTTTTGATTAACCAGATCGATTATGCTTTCAGAGCCTGGGGTGAAAAGCCCTGGGCAAAGAACCTTTCCTTTGAAAATTTTCGCGAGTATGTGCTCCCTTATCGCGGGAGCAATGAACCTTTGGAGAACTGGCGTGAAGTATTCTGGGAAAAGTACAATGATATTAAAAATAAAATGACAGAACCTTCTAATCCGGTTGAAGCGGCCAGATTGATCAATGATGATGTCAAGTCCTGGTTTTCGTTCGACCCGCGTTTTTATTATCATCCAACTGACCAGGGATTGTCCGAGATGCTTAAGAATAAACTGGGGAGATGCGAAGATATGACCAACCTGACGATCTATGCTATGAGAGCTAATGGACTGGCAGTTACCAGTGACTATACACCAGTTTGGGCAGATTTCGGGAATAACCATGCCTGGAATGCCATTGTCACCCCGGACGGCAGGGTGATACCATTTATGGGGGCTGAAGCCAATCCGGGTGAATATCGTCTTGCCCATAAGCCGGCTAAGGTTTATCGCAAGATGTTTGGCAAACAGGAAGAGAATCTTATCTTTCAAAAAAGGAAACAGGAGAAGATACCCGGCTGGCTTGCAGGTAAAAATTACTTAGATGTTACCGCAGAGTATGAAGATGTTTGTAATATAACCATACCGTTCAAACGAGAAATTCCCGATTCAGTTGATGTCGCCTATCTCTGTGTTTTCAATGACGGTGAATGGAAACCGATTCACTGGGGCTGGATCAAAAACGGCGAGGTGGTATTCACCGATATGGGCAGAGAGATTGCATATCTTCCAGCACTTTACCTCGACGAAAAAGTAGTCCCTTTTGGGACACCTTTTATTCTTCAAAAAGACTGCACAATCCGGGAGCTAGAACCTGAACCCCTGAAAACAATATCAGTTAAACTGTTTGCTGTAGCTCAGCCAAAACAGGAAATTTCAACTGGGGGGATTGAAAAAACTTTTCTTACTCCTGGGAAGGCGTATGAACTATATTTCTGGAAAGATGAATGGAAACTTTTAGGAAGTTCAGTTGCCAGCGAGAAACCCCTTGTTTCCGAAAAAGTTCCTGCAGGTTCTCTTTACTGGCTGGTTCCCGAAGGTTCTGATAAAGAAGAGGAGAGGATTTTTACAATCGAAGATGGGAAGCAGGTTCTGGTGGTGATTTTGTAGGTTGGGTAGCTACCCAACCTACAGTTGTTATATTTGTAGTGCGACCCTTTTAGGATCGCCCAAGCGAGGCTGAAAGCCTCGCACTACGAAATGCATCATCACGGATGATGCACTCTCCATAGAATAATTAATCTTTTTTGCCCACCACGGCTAAAACATAATTTTTAGTATCCAGATATTTTTGTGCGACTTCTTGAACCTTCTCTATGGTTACAGCTCTTATTTTCTCAAGATAGTTTTCATCATAATCATAACCCAGACCCAAGAATTCATTTACTCCCATATAATAAGCCTGATTTATCCGTGAAAGCCGGTAAAAAAGTAAATTTCCCCATAAGGAATTTTTTGCTCTTTCCAGCTCTTTTTCCGTAACGGGATTTTCTTTTAACTGATTTATCTCATTTAAGATTCCATCCAGAGCATCCTTGTAATTTTTTGGTTTGGTTCCGATTGAGGCTATAAACCAGCCAAAGTCTTTATCGAAATTTACTGAAGAACCAATTGAATATGCCAGCCCTTTTTTTTCTCTCAAATTCAATCCCAATCTGGTAGATAAGATAGAGTTTGCTACCTCCAAAGCTGGTGCATCAGGATTGTTTAATCCTGGCAGGAGGTTCCCCAAGTAAATATATACCTGCTCCTTCTTCATCTCTTTTTTAACTTCTACGGGCGAGGTTATCATTTTGGGTTGAGGGATAGAAGGTGAGCTGAAATCTTCTGGAGGTAAATCTCCGAAATTGCTTTTTATTAAAGTTAAAACTTTATCTGGTGGGAGGCTGGTAACTACAGTTAAAATCATATTTTTGGGTGAATAGAATTTCTTATGAAACTCTACCAAATCGTTTTGAGTTATGGAATTGATGGTGTTCTCATCTCCCAGGATAGTTTTACCATAAGGATGATCCTTGAAAATCTCTGAATAGAAAAGGTTTTTGCAGGTCTGGGAGGTTGACTCGTTCTCCCTTTTGACAATGCTCAACATCTCCTTTCTGGTTTTCTCAACTTCTTCAGTCGGGAATCTGGAATTTTTCACCAGATCGGATAAAAGCTCAACCCCCTGCAGAGCGAATTCATCCAGGGTCTCGAAGCGGATGAAAGAGTATAGCCGGGAAGTATAAATATCATCATAGGGAATATTAGGGTCATCTGTTAATTTCAGTTCAGCACCGATGGAAGCAAGCTCCTGCGTGATCTGTTCAGGATTTCTCCTGGAAGTTCCTTTGACTAACATCCGGTTGATGAAATCGACTATCCCGGTCTTGTCTTCAGGCTCTGATAAAGAGCGGTTTTTCCCCAGTATATTTAAAGCAAAGACCTTCGAATCAGGGTTGGAGCGGATTATAACCTCTAAGCCATTGGGTAAGATTTCTTTTAAATATTTTGATTTGGGTGAGGAAGTTTCAGGATCCTTTTTCTTTTCCTCCTTCGGTGTTATAACTGTACCTTTGTATACTGGATTGGAGAAGTATCTTTTAGCTGCAGTTTGAATTTTTCCAGGAGTGACTTTTTCCAGATTCGGGATATAGGATTCCAAAAATTCATATCCACAATTGACTAAAACTGGAGCTATCATCATCCCGTAAATGTAGAGCTTCTCCTCCTGATAATATTGATTGGCTTTGGTGGAGACGATTATATTTTTAAGGGTGGTTGGATCCAGTTTCGTTCTGGTTAAGCCTTTTAGGGTTTCGGTCGTTGTTGCAATTATCTTTTCCACTTTTTGTGGGGAGTCGGTTATTATGGAAAAATTCAAAGCTGAAAACTCTTTCTGGGTTTCTAAGGATACGGATAAATCGGTTATCAGAGGTTCTTTATCTTCGGGCAAAGCTTTGTAAAGCGGAGAGGTTGGCCCTGAACTTAAAACCTGAGTTAAAAGGTCAAAAGCGAAATAGTCCGGATCAGAAAAATGAGGGACTTTAAAGGAAAGGTTAACATAGCAGTTTTTAGTTTCTGCTTCTTTATATTTGATTATGCTCTTTTCAGGTGGATTAAGGATTATCTTTTCTGTAGCGGGTAGAGGTTGAACCGGGATGTTGCCGAAATATTTTTCAACTAAAGCAAGCATCTTCTCGGTCTCGAAATCGCCTATCATAAGGGCTATCATATTGTTCGGCTTGTAATAGGTTTGGTAATACCGGATTATCTCGTCCCTGGGGATGGTGGCGATGATATTCTCATAACCGATTACCGGACGGGCATAGGGAGTACCAGCATAAACCTGGGAGTCAAAGAATTTTTCCACCTGGTAGTCGATATTATCCTCGTCCTTTTTTATCTCCTCAATTACGATATTTCTTTCTTTGGCGAGCTCGGAATCCGGAAAGATGGAATTGAAGAGCATATCTGACTGGATATCCAGACCATCTTCGATAAAATCCTTGGGTAGTATCACCAGATAACAAGTTAGCTCTTTACGGGTGAAAGCATTGAAAAAAGAGGAGCCTTTGCTTTTCATCCCTTCGGATATTTCCTCTCTGGTTCTTCTCTTGGTTCCGTCAAAAAGAAGATGCTCTAAAAGATGGGTTACCCCGTTATTGTAATCGGTCTCATATTTGCTGCCAGCATTAACATAAATCATCGAGGTAATAACCGGGTTGGCATGTTTTTCTTTGAGGATGACTTTCATTCCATTGGATAAGGTGAATATAGAGGCTTCTTTTTCTTCTAATTCCTGAGAGAACAGTCCTTGAACAGAAAATAGCGTTAAAACCAACGCTATGACAACAATCCTATTAAAC
This sequence comes from uncultured candidate division Zixibacteria bacterium, assembly GCA_963713865.1. Lineage (GTDB taxonomy): Bacteria > Zixibacteria > MSB-5A5 > MSB-5A5 > RBG-16-43-9 > CAZMZF01. Next base: position 1,159,974 of record OY970208.1, read on the forward strand.
ATAAAAATCCTCCTTTAAAACGTTTAGAAGAATTACGTTGAACAAACAAAAATTGTCAAGAAGTTTTATAGTTTTTTGCTGTAAGGACAGAATCCAATTGAGACGGATTCTGTCCCTACATATCAAAAAAATAACCTTGTTTATCCCCTTTGAAGTCATTATTATTTAACTTGAATTGAGATGGAGGAGTTATGTTCAAAAAAATCTTTTTTACTTTTTTGTTTCTATCTTTTTTGTCTTTAAACTCTTTTGCGGATGAGGGGATGTGGCTCTTAGATTCGATTGATAAGCTGCCGATCGATAGTCTAAAAGCTCGAGGATTAAAGTTGAGTCCAGTTGAAATCTATAATCCAGAAGGGGGCGGGATTTCAGATGCGGTGGTTCAGATCGGCGCAACCTCTTCTTTTGTATCTCCGGAAGGGTTGATTATCACCAATCACCACGTTGCTTTTGGAGCTATCCAGAGACAGAGCACACCGGAGCATAATTATGTTAGAGATGGTTTTTATGCAAAGACCAGAGAAGAGGAGATACCGGCTATCGGGACAAATGTCTATATCACCAAATCCTTTCAGGATGTAACGGATAGAGTTTTAAAAGTGGTAAATGAAAAGATGAGCGATTTAGAAAGGTATAAGGCGATTGAAAAGATTACAAAAATAATCATAAAAGAATGCGAAAAAGGTGAAGAGATAAAATGCAGGCTCGCAAGTACGTATGAGGGGAAAGAGTATTATCTGTTTACTTCTTTCAAAATCCGGGATGTAAGACTGGTATTTGCCCCGCCTCGCTCCATCGGGGATTACGGCGGAGAAATAGATAACTGGATGTGGCCCAGGCATGCGGGCGATTTCTCTATTTTACGTGCTTATGTTGCTCCAGATGGAAAGTCGGCTGAATATTCCAAAGAGAATGTCCCATATAATTCAAAAACTTATCTAAAAATTTCCTCTGCAGGAGTAAAAGAGGGGGATTTTGTTATGCTTATTGGTTTTCCGGGTACGACCAGGAGGTATGAAAGCTCTTTTTTTATCGATAATATGGTGAATCATGATTATCCTCAGGATATTAAAACCCGACTGGATTTGATTTCGATTTTAGAGAAATCATCAGCAGAAGACTCTTCTGTTGCCCTAAGGTTATCCTCCAGGATTAAAGGTTTATATAATTATCTGAAAAAGAATCAGGGGATGTTAGACGGGTTCAAAAAGTTTGGTCTTTTATCAAAAAAGATGGAAGAAGAGAAATTACTGACTGAGTTTTTAAATAAAAATCCAGAGCTTGAGACAAAATACGGGCAGGTACTTTCGGAACTGGATAGTCTATATCAGGAACATAAAAAATTTCAGGATAAGGAGTTTCTTATGGACTGGATGACCTCTTATACTGATTTTCTCGATTTCGCCTCTACCATCTATAAATGGAGTTTAGAAAAAGAGAAAAAAGATTTCGATAGAGAACCGGGGTATCAAAACCGTGATACCTCAGAAATAAAAGAATCGTTAAAAGAAGCCCAGATCAATTTGGTCCCTTCTACCGATAAAAAAGTTTTAACCTACTTCTTGAAAAAGGCACTTGAACTCCCAACTGGTCAGAAGATTCTGGCAATAGAGAAAATTTTTACGGGGAAGGAAAAACAGGACAAAGAGAAAATAATAGAAAATTTCGTTTCTTATCTATATCAGAACACAAAGCTCGGTTCAATTGAAGATCGATTAAAGATGTTAAGTATGAGCAGAAAGGAATTAGAGAAGCAAGGTGATTGGTATATCGATTTTGCCAGGGATTTAGAAGTAGAAAGAGAGGAGATAAGGATAAGAAACAAGGAGTTCTCTGGTGCTCTAAAAAGATTACAGCCCAAACTGATTCAGGCTTATGCTGAGTGGAAAAAAAGGAAGTTATACCCGGATGCTAACGGCACTATCCGTTTTAACTACGGCGAGGTTAAAGGGTATAGTCCAGAAGATGCAGTTGATTATAAATATATAACCACGCTCTCCGGGGTTATGGAGAAAAATACCAGTGAGGAGCCTTTTGATGCTCCAAAAGAGCTTCAGGATGTCTATAATAAAAAAGATTTTGGCTCATATTTTAATAAAACGCTTGGAGATGTCCCAATAGATTTCCTTTCTACCAACGATATCACCAATGGAAATTCCGGCAGTCCGGTGATGAATGGCAAGGGGGAATTGGTTGGCTTGGCTTTTGACGGGAATTACGAAGCGATGACCTCAGATTACGAGTTCGACCCTAAGATAACCCGTGCAATTAATGTAGATATCCGCTATGTTCTTTTTCTTTTGGATAAAGTGTATCATGCAGAGGGGTTGCTGAAAGAGCTTACCATTCGGTAATATGGAGCGAATCCCGTCATAGACGGAAATCACTCCAAAATCTGCATACCCACGTTGCCCACAGCGTGGGTTATTATTAGCAGGGGCACGTTGTCCCGCCAAAGGCGGGATGCCCCTGACACACCTTTAGTATTGATAAATTCTTCCGATAAAATATAAGTAACCAATTATTGAGGAGTTATTTTATGGAATCCGAAAAAAGAGGTACTAGAAGAATTAGAACCAATTTCAACTTTGACTTCAGGGTGCCGGATTCAACTAATGCTTCGGTTTTCACTAATTCCAAGACCAAGAATATTTCCGCCTCCGGCATGCAATTTCTCTCCCCTTTTCCTTTAAATATCGGCTCAAGCATGGAGATTAAACTTTTCCTTGCCAAAGCGTCTGAACCTTTAATTGTGATTGGCAAGACGATTTACATCTCCCAGGCGGATAAGGAGCAGTATATCATTGGAGTAGCTTTCACTCATATCGAGCCAGAAGTCAAGGAGGTTTTGAAAAAGCAGATTGAAAACATCGATATTTATCCTCTCTTAGAACAGATGGTAACCCTGCAGGCATCAGATTTACACCTGACTGCAAAACATCCTCCTACTTTCAGGGTTGACCGGGAATTGAAGGGCTGGAGCAATAAATCCTTGTCCCCAAACGAAGTCAAAAGGTTGGTTTTTTCAGTTATGACTTCTGAGCAGATCAGCACTTTCGACAAGATGAAGGAGTCAAACTTTGCTTATTCCCTTCCAGGTTTAGGAAGGTGGAGGGTAAATGTTCATTTTCAGCAGGGGAATGTGGAATCGGCTTTCCGCTTAATCAAACCGCCGGATAAAAGCATTGTGGATCTGGGACTCCCGATAGTTGTAGAAGAGCTTGCCAGACAGAACGATGGGTTGGTGGTTGTGTCCGGTCCAGCCGGGGTAGGGAAAAGCACTACCATCGCTGCCATGATAGAGCTAATCAATAAGGAATTCAAGAAGGTAATTATTACCTTAGAAGACCCGATTGAATTTTTGCATGAGAGTAAAAAATCATTAATCAAACAGAGAGAAATTGGAATCGATACTCATTCGTTCAAACATGGCTTGAAACATGTTTTGAGACAGGATCCTAACGTGATATTCATCGGAGAGGTCAGAGACCTGGAGACCATGGTAACTGCCCTGACGGCAGCAGAGACCGGGCATCTGGTCTTCACCACTTTGCATACAAGCGATGCTTCCCAGACGATTAACCGGATCCTGGGAATTTTCCCTCATGACCAGAGGCAGGGAGCGGCATTACAGCTTTCCTCCTGTCTTAAAGGAGTCATTTGTCAGAAGCTTCTTCCCAGGAGGGATAATCAAGGTCTTGTGCCGGCAACTGAGGTTTTGATAGGCACACCCGCAGTCAAAGGGACTATAAGGCAGATGAAGATCGAACAATTACAATCCTTAATCCAAACCGGAGCCCAGGATCAGATGCACAGTATGGATAATTCGATTTTCCACTTATATGAGAAAAAACTGATTACCTATGAAACTGCAGCTAACTGGATAAAGGAGAGTGCGGTATTAACAGCGTTAGTCGAGAAAAGAAGACAGGAACAACTAACCTCACAGAGATTAGTCTCAAAGATACGGTAAGGAATGGGTAGAGGGAGGAAAAGGGGAGAGTTATAAAAACTCTCCCCTTTTTAATTTTGCGAAAAAAATTACATATCCAATCAAAATATCAACCAGTCTTTCAAGCATGGTTGACCTACTTTTTGTGCAGGTTTTATAATTTCAGTCGGGTCAGGGACCCGACTGACACCAGTTTTTACAGGTCGGGCTGCAAAGCTACCCGATGCTGATTATAAGATTATGTCGGGCAGTTCCATCAAAGCCAAATAGCCCAACCTGCCAACTAACTCCCGCAGGTGATTCCCTTAGAATAACAATTGGTAAGAGCGTTCAATCCGAGAAACGGAGCAGCAGGGTTGACACCCCTACTTTTCTGAAATCATGATTACGTCTTTAGGTAACTTCTTTTCCAGCCAGATAAAGCCAGCGGCAGCAATAATGCCTAAAATGGAGATAATCCCCCAGAGGGTTACTGGCTTAGTGCTGAACAAGTCTATTAAAATCCCACCAATTAAAGGTCCGATTGACCAGCCCAGAGCATAGGAAAGCCCATACCCACCCATATACAACCCGTGATGTTTTTCCCTGGAAAGATTGGCTGCTATTGCCATTGAGGCAGGCAGGACCATGATCTCTGAAAACGAGATGATAACCATACAGAACAGGAGCCAGCCAAAAGAGCCGGAAAATCCAAATAAGAAATATCCCAAAGAATATCCAATACTACCCCAGAAAATGACCCGGGTTAAGATTTTAGACTGGGAAAACTTAGATGCCGGTAACTGAAACAGAATAACGATGGAACCATTAACGGCAAAAAGAAATCCTAACTGAGCTTCAGAGATACCTACATAATCTACGGAGAAGACTGATATGGTTGAAACCAGTTGCCCGATCACGACAAAGATGATAAGTGAGACAGCACAATAGAGGAGAAAAAGATGGTCAGCTCTTAGCTTGCCCAGGTCCTTAAAGGTAAATTTCTCATTAGAGGAATCGATTTTAATCGTTTCAGGTAAAAAGAAGAAAACAAGGGCAGAGGAGACAAAGGTCAAGACCCCACCGAAAATAAAAAGGAGTGGATAGGAAGCTGAGGCTAAAAAACCGCCAATCACAGGACCAAAAGCCCAGCCGGTATTACCCCCTATTCTCAATAGACTATATGCCTCTACTCTTTTCTCCTTAGGGACTATGTCTGCAGCCATGGCATTAGCAACTGGCTGGTAAAACCCGCCAAACATCCAGCTCAATACGATAGTCAAAGACCAGATAGAAAAACTTGCTCCTCTATAGGCAAGTGCTGCCATAAAAAGGAAGGAAAGCCCTCTAAGAAACTGAGCCACACCCATTATCTTTACCCTGCCAACTTTATCCGAAAGATGTCCACCAATTAAACCAAAAAGGGCACGACTGATTGCGGCAACTCCGAAAAGTAACCCGACCTTGGTCATAGGGATTTTCATCTGGTTATGGAAATAGATGCTCAAATAGGGGATGGCCATAGCAAACCCCATAGCGGATATCATCCAGCCAGAAACCAGAATCCACAACCGGTAATCATAGCTTTTGAGAAAAGATGATATTTTTGAGAAGTTAAGCTGGGGCATATTAATACAACCAAGCAGACTAAATTTCTGCCAAGATAAGATAGACCGGGTAATTTTGCAATAATTAAATGACAAAGGATATATGACGAATAAAGGATAAAGAATAAAAGCAATAGGTATCCCACCTTGGAGCAAGATGGGATTACAGATTTTATAGGGGACGGATCTATTTAGATGCACTCTAAAGTCAAAGCTGTCATGCTGAGCGTAGCGAAGCATCTACAATCAAAAAAAGGATTTTTAGTCCTCTCAGGGGATCCAGAATAACAGGTAGAATTATTTTTGACATTTATCTTCAAATTAGATATATTTTTCCTGTCCTGCGGATCCGAAATTCAGAAAGGAATTTTTATGCCGGCTAATTTAACCCCTCAATATTTAGAGGCGGAAAGTAAGTATAAAGAAGCAAAAACCCCGGAGGATAAACTTTCTGCCTTAGAGGAGATGCTTGCCACTATACCAAAACATAAGGGGACGGAAAAGCTTCAAGCAGATATAAAAAGAAGAATCTCAAACCTTAAAGAACAGGATAAGAAAAGTAAAGGTGCGAAAAGGGAAGATCATTATTATATTAAAAAGGAGGGGGCTGGGCAGGTAGTGATGATCGGTCCTCCAAATGCAGGAAAATCCCAGCTCTTAGCCTCTTTAACTCATGCTAAGCCAGAGGTTGCTCCATTCCCCTTCACTACTCAAAAACCCTTAGCCGGAATGATGCCTTATGAGAATATCCAGATCCAGTTAATCGATACCCCTCCGATCTCCTCGGATTTTTTTGAGAGCGGGATCCTGGGGGTTATCCGTAATGCAGATATTATCTGGTTAGTGATCGATTTAAGTTCTGACGATCCATCAGTTGAATTAGAGATAGTCAGGAAAAGATTAGAGGAGAAGAAGGTTAAATTATACAGAGATGAAAAAGGGGTACCTTTAGAAACCGGAGAGGTTTGCAAAAAGACTATGCTTTTAGGTAACAAAAATGATTTAGAGAACGCTCCGGAGAACTGGGAGATAATAAAGGGGTTGTATAGTTCTTCTTTCCTCTTGTATTCTATCTCTGCTGAAAAAAAACATGGTTTAGAAGAACTGAAAATAAAGACTTTTAATAATTTAGAGATACTACGGGTTTATACTAAAATCCCTGGAAAACCTGCTGATTATACCAATCCGGTGATTTTAAAAAAGGGGCATAAGTTGATGGATGCCGCTTTGGCTATTCATAAAGATTTTGCCCATAATTTAAAATATGCCCGGATCTGGGGGAAGGGTAAATACGAGGGACAGATGGTTCATCGGGACCAGATTTTAGAGGATGGTGATGTGATAGAGTTTCATATTTAGTTTTTTCAAATAGAACAAACTACTTGTCTGTTCTATTTGTCAGAGAGTGAAACCTGTTTTACGAAGGTGAAGTCACAGGAATGTCTGGTCTACTTTGCGGGCGAGGCAACCTCGCCCCTACAAAAAAACATTTTCAGAAGGTATCTATATGAAAAAAGTTATAGTGATAAATAATGAAAGGATGGGACAGGGGGAGTTTGAGTTAACTACTCTCTTGATGGGAAATTTCTTGAGGGCTTTGATCAGTTCATCTAAAAAACCAGATTACTTAATTTTTTATGGAGCTGGGGTTAAATTGGTCTCAGATAGCTCGCCTTATCTTGAAGTACTTGCCACCCTCGAGAATATGAGAGTTGAATTACTTTCCTGTTCCACCCGTCTTAATTATTATGGTCTTGTAGACAAAGTTAAAGTGGGAAGAAAGAGTAATATGGCTGAAATAGTAGAAGTCTTATTAAAATCCGATGGTACAATTACAATGTAGCAAGCTATAAAAGCTGGTAGCCGAAGACCTTATGTCTTCGTTATTATACTTGTTCACAAGCTGAAGTCCGTGAAGCGGATCCGTAGGACTTACGGCTACCGAGAGCGAGATCGGTTATGTCAAAAAAAGAATATTTTGATAGGTATGCTCACAGATGGGATCAGTTTTATGACTTAGAGACGAAGAATAAATTAGGAGAGCTGGTCAACAGTTTCAGACTTGAAAAAGGCTCACAGGTTTTAGATTTGGGATGCGGGACCGGTATTTTATTTCCGTCAATCTTGAGAGCTATTGGCAAAAAAGGGAGACTCTTCGGCGTAGATTTTTCAACCAAGATGCTCTTGGAAGCCCGGAGAAAATTTCAGGATGTAAATATCGTATTGGTCTGTGCTCCTGCAGAGAACCTTCCTTTTCTGCCCGAGTCTTTTGATTACGTGATCGCTTTTGCATCTTTTCCTCACTTCCAAAATAAGGCTAAAGCTATAGAAGAGATAAGCAGAGTCCTGAAAAAAAGAGGGAAACTTTTTATTGCCCATCTTCTGAGTAGAAAAGAGTTAAAAGAACATCATCGCCAATCTGGAGATAAAGAGGTCAGAAATGACGTTCTACCTGCAGAGAAAATTTTAAGATGTATGTTGAAGAAAAAAGGGTTTAAAAAAATTACGATAGTGGATGAACCCTCTTTATATCTTGCCTGTGGGTTAAAATGAAGATTTCTCCCAAACAGATTAGTCTGAGTGCCCTTTTTGTCTCCCTGGGTATTATTTTTCCATTTTTATTTCATCAGTTTGGTTTAGCAGGCAGGATTTTCTCACCGATGCATTTCCCGGTTTTTTTCGCTGGAATTCTGATTGGACCTTTAAGCGGTGCCGTAGTTGGTATTTTATCTCCTATTCTGAGCTTTTTTCTTACCGGAATGCCACCTCCTTATGCAGTTCCTTTAATGGCTTTAGAGCTTCCTACTTACGGGGCAACCATAGGATTCTTTTACAGATATGTAAAAATCCCCTTGATAATGAGTCTTTTACTTTCTATGATTGCCGGGCGGGTAGCCTTTGCTATAGGGATATTTATTATCGGAACTTTTGTTAAACTTCCTGTAAGTTTTTACTCATTTTTAGAAGCCTCCTTTATTACTGGGCTCCCTGGTATACTCCTGCAGTTAATCTTGATCCCGATTTTAAGTTTTAGGTTAAAAAGAATTTTTTCTCATAACTTCCCCAAGGATTAAGCTTTAGTCAATTTTTCCGAAAATAATACAATAGGGGGAATTCCCATATGAAAAATATTCAGAGAGAGATGAAAAAAATCGAGAGAAAAGATTGGTACCTCTGGATTCTGACTTCTATGGTCTTTTTAATCTTCACAGCTTTTATTCTACTTTTAATCTTCTATTCAGATCTTAGAGATTTTTACGAGGAGGAGCTTTCCAGCAGTACCTTTAATGTCCTTTTCGTTGGATTTACCGGCATATCTCTACTCTTCTTAGCCTACATCCTTCTCAAAGAGAAGTCTATAAAAAAGCTGCGGGACGAATTGATAAAAGAGAAGATTTTAACTCAATCTTTAGAAGAGCACTTTCAAGAATTAAAAGCTTTGTTTGAGGTGAGCACCCTGGTAAATTCTGAGATCGAACTGACTTTAGCCCTGGATTTGATTTCCAAGACAGTCTTGAACTCCCTGCAAGCTGACAGGTCATCACTTTTACTTTTTAATAAAGAGAAAAACAAACTGGTCTGTGTCTCTGCTCATGGAAAATCAAGTGAAAAGATAAAATATATAGAACTGAATCCAGATGAAGGTGTAGCTGGATGGGTTATGACTCATAGGGAGCCGCTTCTTTTAGGAGAAGAGCTGCAAAGGGATAAGTTTAAAAACTATATTCCCAAAGAGGAGAAGATATTTTCCTCTTTAAGCGTCCCCTTGAAAGTGAAAAAAGAGATAATCGGGGTATTAAATGTCAGCTCGATGACTGAAGAAAAGGAATTCAATGAGGTTGATTTGAAATTGATCTCGATATTTGCCCAGAATGCTGCAATTGCCATTGAAAAGGGAGAGTTATACTTAGAGTTAAAAGAACAGGCTGAGGCTTTGAAAAAGACCTTAGAGGATTTGAGAAACACCCAGAAACAGTTAGTTCAATCTGAAAAAATGAGAGCTTTAGGGGATCTAGCTGGAGGAGTAGCGCATGACTTCAATAATATATTAGGGAGTATAACAGGACGGGCTGAACTGCTTTTAAGACAGTCTAAAGAGGAAGAGTTTAAAAAAGGATTGATGCTGATTATATCGGTAGCAAATGACGGGGCAGAAATAATCAGAAGATTGCAGGAATACACTAAAGTCGGTAAAGAAGCAATTTTCGTTAAAGTAGACTTAAACAAGATAATCCAGCAGGTAGTGGAGATAACCCGGTTCAAGTGGAAAGACGAAGCTTTAGCTAAGGGGATTAAGATCAATATTGATATGGACTTAAAACAGATAGGATCTATCGCGGGTAATCCTTCGGAGTTGAGAGAAATATTGATTAACTTGATCCTGAATGCAATTGAAGCCCTGCCCAAGGGAGGGAATATCACCTTGAAAACCTGGATGGAAAATAGTGATGTCTTCACCTCTGTTAAAGATGATGGTATAGGTATGAATGAGGAGGTTAAAGCTAATATCTTTGAACCTTTTTTTACCATGAAAGGTGCAACAGGAACCGGTTTAGGTTTATCTATAGTTTACGGGATAGTTTCCAAACATCAGGGTAGTATAACGGTTGACTCAGAACCGGGTAAAGGGACTAACTTCGTTCTTAAATTTCCGCTTGCTAGTCTGACCCAGAAGGAAGAAAAAGAGATCTCGATTATTGATTTTCAACCGGCCAACATATTAGTCATCGATGATGAGAAAAATATACGGGATATGGTCTTAGAGATGCTAACCATACAAGGACATTCTGTTACCTTAGCTGTGGATGGGATACAAGGGATTGAATTTTTTAAAAGAAAAGATTACGATTTAGTTTTAACTGATCTAACTATGCCCGATATAACTGGCTGGGAGGTTTCAAAGGTAATCAAATCTATAAACACATCTGTCAAAGTGGCATTGATGACTGGCTGGGGAGTTCAGATAGAAAAGGAAGAAGCAAAGCTCAAAGGAATTGATTATCTGATCTCAAAACCTTTTAAAGAGAATCAATTGCTCTTTGTAGTCTCTGAAGCACTGAAAGCAAAGAAGAATTATTTACCCGAAAAACCTGTTTCAGTTTGAGACAATAGATATTCTATATTTTGAGTTTTATATTTCATTGAAACACAATATATTGTGATTTTTTTCAATAAAATAAAAATTTTTCCTTGACATCTTTTCTGATTTAGTTAAAATAGATTATAGAAAGTTAGCAGAAGTTTTTGGTGGTATCCCACCAATTATTTATCCAATTTTTGCTCTTTAGAATAAAATTCTTTAAAGGAAAATTATCGTCTAAAAAGGTATAAATATGAAAGTAGAATTGATGGCTATAACTCCTCAGGCTGAAGATGTGATTGAAAAAGCCTGTCGCACCTGTTATCTTTCCTTTCACCGTTATAATCCTCCTTCATCCACTGAAGAGTTGATAAAAAAAATTATCAGGAAAGGGCATCACTCGGTTTTAGAACATGCCTATGCCACCTTCAGGATCAAAGGTGGCTCAAGGGTATTTACCCATGAGATGGTCAGGCACCGGCTTATGTCCCCTTCCCAGGAGAGCCAGAGATATGTGGAATATGGTAAGACCAAAGAGTTTGAATTTGTAATTCCACCAACCATAGAGAAAACCTCTTTTAAAGATAGATTTAAAAAAGTAGCTTTAGAGCTTAAAGATTTTTATGAGGAGATGGTGAGAACCGAAATCCCAAAGGAAGATGCCAGATATATCCTTCCGAATGCTACTGTCTCCGAAATAGTGGTATCTGCCAATTTCCGGGAGTTGAGACATATCTTTGAAGTAAGATGCGTGGAAAGAGCACACTGGGAGATAAGAGAAATTTGTCTGGAAATGCTTAAGATAATGAAAAAGGAAGCTCCCATAGTTTTCTGGGACTTTAAAATAGATGAGAATAATAAAATAGCCCTATCCGTAGGAGAGGAGGAAATAAATGCAGGGGACAGTTGACCTTACCCCCAATTCTCTTAAAGTTTTAGAGAGGAGGTATCTGAAAAAAGATGATTCCGGGAAGGTAATGGAAACTCCAGAAGAACTATTCTGGAGGGTAGCTTTAACCATTGCTCAAACAGAAAAAATTTACGGGGCAAGTGATAAGAAAATTGAGCAGTTAGCCCAGGAATTCTATTCTTTTATGAGCCACTTAGAGTTCTTACCTAACTCACCCACTTTGATGAATGCCGGGAGAGCCTTAGGTCAGCTCTCAGCTTGTTTTGTTCTGCCGATTGAGGACAGTATGGAGTCGATCTTCGATGCGGTAAAAAATACAGCTTTGATTCACAAAAGTGGTGGAGGAACCGGTTTTTCCTTCTCCCGTCTCCGACCCAAGAACTCAGTTGTGGCATCTACCTCTGGAGTTGCCTCAGGACCTATCTCTTTTATGAAGGTGATAAATGCGGCTACTGAGGCGGTCAAACAGGGAGGGACCAGAAGGGGTGCTAATATGGGAATCCTGAAGGTGGACCATCCGGATATCTTTGAGTTTATCTCCTGTAAAGATGATTTAAAGGAGCTGAATAACTTCAATATCTCTGTGGCGGTGACTGAGGATTTTATAGCAAAGGTGGAACAAGATGAAGAATATGAACTTTTCGATCCACGCACCAGAAAACCTTATGAGAAAGATGGTCAGGTGGTAAAATACAGAGCTAAAGAAGTATTTGACTTGATAGTGGAACATGCCTGGGGTAGTGGTGAACCAGGTGTCATCTTCTTAGACCGGGTAAATGAATCCAATCCTACGCCCAAGCTGGGTAAAATCGAATCAACCAACCCCTGTGGCGAGCAACCTCTTTTACCCTATGAGAGCTGTAATTTAGGCTCAATTAACCTCTCAAAGATGATAAAGCTCGAACAGGGGGAGATGGGTATAGATTGGGAAAAGTTAGAAAAGACTATCAGGCTTTCAGTCCATTTCTTAGATAATGTTATCGATGCCAATAAATATCCCCTTCCTCAGATTGAGAAGATGACCTTAGCTAACCGGAAGATCGGTTTGGGTGTTATGGGCTGGGCTGATATGCTCTTGCAGCTGGGGATCCCTTATGATTCAGAAGAGGCTTTAGAGTTAGGGGAGAAGGTTATGGATTTTATCCTGAAAGAGTCTCACCAGTGCTCCTCAGAGTTAGCAGAGAATAGGGGAAATTTCTCTAATTGGGAGAAGAGTACTTTTTACGATAAAAAGATTCCGATGAGGAACGCAACTGTTACCACCATTGCTCCTGCAGGAACCATAAGTATCATCGCTGGCTGTTCCTCTGGAATTGAGCCCTTATATGCAGTCTCCTATATTCGAACGGTTATGGATCAAACCAGGATGGTCGAGGTAAATCCTTTCTTTGAAAAAAGGGCAAAAGAAGAAGGCTTTTATAGTGAAGATCTTATGGAAAAAATAGCTCAAAAAGGGTCAATTCAGAGCTTCCCGGAAATACCGGAGGAGATAAAAAGAATGTTCGTAACCGCCTATGATGTTTCTCCTGAATGGCATGTGAGAATGCAGTCTGCTTTTCAGAAATATACTGATAATGCGGTTTCAAAGACCATAAATCTCCCTAATAAAGCTACCTTAGAAGAGGTAGGAGAAGCTTATATTTTAGCCTATAAATCCGGCTGTAAAGGGATTACAATTTATCGGGATGGAAGTAGAAAAGAGCAGGTCTTAACTACCAAAAGGGAAAACGAAGGTGAGGTAATAGTTCAAGACCGTCCAGAGACTCTTACTGGAATAACTGAAAAGATAAAAACTGGCTACGGTAACCTTTATGTAACAATTAATAGTGTAAATAATAAACCGTTTGAGGTTTTCGCTCAAATAGGGAAGTCTGGTTATTCCACTATGGCAGACACTGAGGCTATTTGCAGACTGGTCTCCTTAGCATTACGCAGTGGAGTGGCAGTGGATAAGATCATAGAGCAATTGATAGGGATAGGTGGTTCTTCTCCAGTTTTCGGGAATGGTGAGCTTATAATGTCAATCCCGGATGCAATTGCTAAAGTTTTAAAGAAGCATTTTGGAAACGGGAAGCCAAATTCAGATAGAGATATAAACTTAGAGTTCTGTCCGGATTGTGGGGCTAAATTAGAATATAAAGAAGGATGTATCCTCTGTCAGGAATGTGGATTTTCAAAGTGCTAACTCTTCATAAAAATTAAACCTTTTATCGTAATAGATGGGATTTATCGCTCCAGCAGGTAGAACCTCTTCACTGACCTGGGAAGGGAAAGTCTTTCAGGTCCAGACTGAATTTGTAACCCGACCTAACCCCAAGGTAGTCTCCTCGATCATCTTAGATGGAAAGCTGATCCATAAAGTGGAGAAGATGTGGAAAGGGAAGTTGAATGAAGAGAATCAGGAGAAATTAGAGCAATTTCTAAAAAAAGAACACGAATCAGTTACTCGGGCTTTGAAAAAGAACCCGTTCGATTTTCTATCCGGGAAGGAAGAGGTGTTTCAAAGTCAGATAGACAAGCTTTCTAATTTAAAAGAGATAGAAAACCCTTTCATTTTAAGGTATAATGGTTCTATTCTCTATACGGATAAAAAAGAGGATAAGTTTCTGGATGGTGTTTCCAAGATCTTAGCCCAATCCTTAAGAATCGGGCAAGCCCTGACTGATTCTTCCAAATTAGGGGAGATAAAGTCAGGTGTTTTAGACTTCCCATCTCATAAGATCATCTGGGTTTATTATAACGAAAAGCTCTGGGCAGCCTTTCTGAAAAAAGGTTCACCTATAGACGATACCATTAAAACGATGGGGAGTTTAATCCAGGAAAGCTATGAATAAAACCCTTCAGGAGATCAAATCGGTTCAGGGTGTAACCGGAGTCTTAGTTTTAGATAAGAAAGAAGGGATAACCTACCAGCTTACCCCAGTCTCTTTTCCCACAGAGGGGTTAAAGGAGTTAGGGGTTAGACTTTCAAGGCTGGTGAAGCTTCTCTCAACTGAGATTAAATTGGAGCTGAAGTTTGAAAACGGAATCGCTTTCTTCTATAATTTAGAGCGAGGAGCAATATTGATATTCGGTCGTCCAGGGATTAATCTGCCGATCTTGAATCTGGTCTTAAAATCTGCCTTTTTAGCCATTGAAAGAAAACTGGCCAAAAGAGAAGAAGAGCCTCATACAGTTGAAGAGAAGAAAGGGTCTTTTCTATTGGATAAAATCTATTTAGAGCATCTCCTTTTAGCTTTAAACCAGATAGCTAAAATCTATAAACAGAAGCTGGGGACCTATCTGGTTACCCAGAATTTGAGAAGGTCTAAAGAGGAGCTTCTGCCTAAATTCAGTCTACTACAGAATTTCTTTGTGGATAATAATGGCATAGTTTCCATAATACGGGGAAAAGAGGAGGAGGATCTCCCTTTTGATAGCATCAAAGCGTTTGCCATCTGGATCAGTTTTTTCATACACTTATGTTCCAGCCATAGCCCGGAGCTTTTAACTGATATAAAAGAGCTTACTAAAGGGTTGGAGGAAAACTTAGAGCAGATGGGTTTTTATGAGAGCTATGAAAGGCTTAAAAAGAGTTAGATCTTATAGAAAACCCCTCCACCCGAAGGGTGAAGGGGTTTTTCGGAAAGGGATAAGGATTTGAAAAAACACTCTTGAAAGAATACAATAAAGGGTTTTTATAGCCACCCGGGATCTTTTGCTTTCGCTCTCCCGAAGGGTCGTCGCGTACGCGCAACCCCAGGGGACAACCTTAATCGCATCACTGTTAAAGGTTTTTCAAATGATCCCTTTCCAGCTTTATAATATAGATAAAAATAAAAAAAGCAAGTTATTTTTTAAGAAATTTTTATAAGATAGATGAAAAGCTCAAATTTTTGGGAAGAACCAATGGAGTGTATCCGCCTGAGGCGGATAGCTTTACCAAAAACCTATTAAAAATAGGAAAATATATTCAGGCAAACCTGTCCTATAAACGGATCCGCAGGAAAGGTTTGCACTCCATTTTCCATATAGAGAAACTATGATAGAAGCCTTAGGGATAGATTTAATCGAAGTAAAAAGGATAAAAAAAGCTTTAGAAAGATGGGGGAAAAGATTCTTAGAGAGGGTTTATACTCCTAAGGAGTTATCATACTGTTTAAAGAAAAGGTATCCGGAAAGCTCTCTGGCAGGCAGGTTTGCGGCAAAGGAGGCAGTGATGAAAGCTTTAGGAACCGGGCTTTCCTCAGGCGTGAGCTGGAAGGATATAGAGATTGTGAATAATAAAAAAGGCAAGCCAGAGGTTTTTTTATGCGGGAAGACCAAGAGGATTTTAGGTAAAGGAAAGATTCTTATTAGTATCTCTCATACTAAAGAGGATGCTATTGCCCAGGCGATATTGATAAGGTAGTTGTTTACGTTCCCTCTCCCTTTGAGGGAGAGGGACAGGGAGAGGGTTACCCTCCCTTTATCCCTCCCGTCAAGGGAGGGAAATAAAATCTGGAAATTAATAACAAACATAAAAAAGGAAAAATAAATGGAACAAAAGGAAATCATAGATATCTTTAAAAAGTCAAAAGCTCTTTTAAATGGTCATTTTCTATTGTCCTCAGGTCTGCACAGCGATATCTATTTTGAAAAGTTTCAGGTGCTGCAGTATCCTGAATATGTGGAGCTTTTATGTGAAGAGTTAGCCAGGCTTTTCAAGAAGGAGAAGATTCAGGTGGTAGTGGGACCGACCACTGGCGGGATTATTATTGCTTATGAAGTGGCAAAGAGTTTAAAGGTCAGGTCGATTTTCGCTGAGATGGAAGAAGGAAAAAGGGTTTTCAAACGAGGGTTTGATCTGCAAGAGAATGAGAGGGTTTTGATTGTGGATGATATTCTGACAACCGGCAAATCAGTGCAGGAAGTTATAGATTTGGTAAATAGATATAAAGCTAAAATAATAGGGATCGGAGTCCTTTTAGATAGAAGCGGAAGCAAAGTTCAATTTGCTTATCCTTTAAAACCTTTAGCCTCTGTTGTTGCCAAAACCTTCAAACCTGAAGAGTGCCCCCTGTGTAAAGAAGGGAAAGTTTTAGTTAAGCCGGGAAGCAGGAAGATGGTTTGAGGTTGTTTTTATCAGGAGTGTAAACCTTTAAGTTTACCAAATAGTGTGGTAACCCCGCCTTGTCTTCAAGGCGGGGTTTGTTTGAATAGTAGCCGCAACCTTTAGTTCGCGAAAAAAGAAAAACGCAGACTTAAGTCTGCGGCTACCGGTTGATTATTTCAGGCTGAACTTAACTTTGTACTTCACCCAGACTGCTACTGGGTTACCTGCACTGAGAGCTGGTTTGTATTCATACTGCAGAGCAGATTTTGTTGCTGGCTCGCAGAAGATATACGGCTTATCACTCGAATCTCTCAGGCACTCCACATCCCTGACTTTTCCCTGTCTGTCGATTAGCGCCTTAATCCAGACCTCTCCTTCTATCCCTGCTTTTTTAGCTGAGTCAGGATAGACTGGCTGGACAGTTTTTATCGGTTGTGGTGCCTCATCATAGGTAACAAATTCATCCGGGGAAGGAAGGGAGTCCTCACTCAGGGCTTGAGCTTTTCCTGCAGAGGTGGTAGTATCTTCTCCAGCCATCTTCTCTTTGTTCGCACTCTGTTTCTGGCAATAAAATGCTGTGGACAGTAGAAAAAGAGCGATAAGAAGAAGTATTACTTTTTTCATCTTGATCCTCCTTTCGGTTAAGATTTGTTTTTGTTTGCGTGTAAAGATATTAACATAGACTAAAATTTGTTGCTACCTGCTTTTATTAAATTTTCATTTCATAAATCCTGTATTTCTTATAAAGCTTAGCCCCGAATGTTTCCAGGGCGTGATTGATTAGAAAGTTGTCCTCTAAATTCCAGGACATCTCTGCCCATTTATACCCTTTCTTCACCCCATTCGTATAGGTGTCTATATAAAATACGGTATCGATCCCCCTCTTCTGATATTTATGAATTACGCCCATAGTTAAAAGTCTAAGCCCATCGATTACCTTATGAAATTTGGTGAACCAGAGAAGCTTGAAAATTCCAAAAGGGAAAAGCCTGCCATTTAGCTTAATCAACAATTGATTTATATCCGGCAAAGCCATTGAAAAACCAGCCGGCTCTCCATCTACCTCAGCAATAAAGACTAAATCCGGGTCAACTATCTTTTTGAAATCTTTGGCTAAATGCTCAAACTCCTCATCCGTCATAGGGATTGCTCCCCAGTTTTCGCTCCAGGCTAAATTATAGATCTTTTTTATCTTTTCTATCTCACCTTCAAAATCATTTAAATTCAGTTTACGAACAACTATATTCTTCTTTTTTCTCACCAGCTCAGCTATCCTTTTGAACCTTTCAGGGGGCCGAATACTTTTTTCCATGTAAAAAGCATATAGGTCTTTGGCTTTTACCATACCGTATTTTTCCATAAAATCCAGGTAATATTTAGGATTGTAGGTCATCATAAAAACCGGTGGAAAATCAAACCCTTCTATGAGGAAGCCGAGCTCGTCATTAACCGAGAAATTCATCGGTCCACGCATAAGCACCATACCTCTGGATTTAAGCCAATCTTTAACTTTATCCAGCAATTTTTTTGCCACTGCGAAATCCTCGATTGACTCAAAGAAGCCGAAAAATCCAGCTTTTTCCTGATGGGTCTCTATATGTTTGAAGTTCACCAGACCGGCGATTCGGCCGACTATCTTTTTATCTTTTTCTGCTAAGAATAGAATTACATCAGCATGTTTATAAAATGGATTTTTTTCCGGATTGAAAAAGGCTTTTCTTTCGGAGATCAAAGGAGGGACCCAGTTTTTATCATATTTATAGATTTTCCAGGGAAATTGGATGAAATCGAGTAAATCCTTTTTGTTTTCCACTACTCTTATTTTAAGCTCTTCTTTTTCCATCGAATAAGCTACCTCTCTTTTATCTGAAGACTCGCTTTTGGTAAGTTTATTTCCTGAACTAAGTCAAAAAAGAAATTAACACTTGAGTTTGGGTAAGGCAATAGTTTTTTTAGTATTAAGATTTTTAGTGGTATAACAATATATGCTATATAGGATTGTTGCTTAATTCTTTTTTGGAGATATCTTATTTAAGGATAGGGTTTGTCCCTGTCCTAATCCTAATAAGGACAACAATATGAGTTGTCTCTGAATTAAATTCATCATCAACTAAAGAAATTTATAATAAAAGAAGGGAGCCTGCTTAGAAGACTATCTGGCGGGGGCACAAGTCTATGTCTAATTCTTCACTTAGCGGAATTACCTGTGCGTAGTCCTCGAAAGAGCAGCGCTCCCAAAAAAAGTTATCCTCAAAAAATATAAGCAACTTTTATGCCAGTTGTATATAAAAAGGAGACAATTGTAACCTTATGTTTAACATATACTTGACTTTAACTTTCTTTCTTTGCTATAACATGTTAATTTAAAAATGTTCAATTTTTAGACACTTTAGATCTTTACAGATTATATCCTTAATTCTATCTTAAAGTTACATAATAGTTTTTTTGTCAATTATATTGACACTAAAACAGCTTAAGTGTTTTTGTCAGAGGCAGATTAACCTCGCCTGGGCGATTTTGAATAGGGCTACACTATAAAATAGAAGAATAAATAATATTATACCTGACAAACTTACCTTTAACAAATTCAAAAAATCTACTTTTATGATGGAAAAGATGAAAAATAACCAGATTTAGAAGATGAAAATCAAAAAATTTTTCAAAAATTTAATAATAAAAGGAAGCCTTCCATCTAAAAAGGAAAACAACAAATCTTTTCCCCTTCAGGAAAAGGTTCTCAGCTCATACAGACATCTACCATCAACACCACTTTCTAAAGGTTCATTTAGTTCTGAGGATAATGATATTATTCTTCCATCCCGGCAACTTTACGATCGTACCTTTAAAATCAAGCTTTACAGATTATTAAGAGATAATATTCCTGCAATAAATTCAGCTATCTGGACCTGGACCAGGCTCTCCTCTGCTCCCTCTTCTTACAAGCTAAAAGGGAGCGAGGACCAGGATATTCTAAATCAGGCTTCAAAAATAATCTCGAACTTAGACCGAAGAGTCTACCAGCACTCCTTCCACAAATTTGGTGGAATTGAAGCTTTGCTTACTCAATTCTTCTACTCCCTTTTCACGGATGGGGCGGTATGTGGAGAATTAGTTTTAAACCCTTCGCAAAATCGTTTAGATAAGTTCTATTTTATCGATCCCTCTACCATAAGGTTCAAGTTATCCAGAACAAACTATGAGCTTTATCAAGAAATTGATGGGGAAATGATTAGACTGAATCAGAATTCAACTTACTATTATGGTTTGGACCCTGATCCGGAAGACCCTTGTGGGAGAAGCATTTTATCCTCTATCCCTTTTGTTACCAGGATTGAACAGAGATTGCTTTCGGATATGCAGAAAAGTATGCATAATGCCGGGTATCATCGTCTGCATGTAAAGCTAAAACCACCAGAAAGGTTGCCTTCTGAATCGAATGAGGCTTATATCGGTAGAGCTAATCGTTATTTTGAGGATACTGTGGAGATGATGAGAAAAATTTCGGTGGAAGATAATCCGATAACCTGGAACGATGTGCAGATAGATTATATCGGACCCCAGGGGGGTTATGCTGCCACCACTTCCTGGTATATTAATCATAAAGCCTTAATTGAGGAGATCTGTGCAGGTGTTCACTTAGATCCGTTTATCTTAGGGTATTCTTATGGAGCGCCCTATAGCTGGGCACAGATAAAATATGAGATGATTCAAAGGAACATAATCTCCATCCAGGCTTCCGCTAAACGCTTTATGGAATGGATACACAATTTAGAGCTGGCGCTTCAAGGGTTAGATTTAGAATACGAGCATCATTTTGATAACCGAAAGACTTTTGGTCTATTAGAACAAAGACAGGCAGAGAAAATCGCTCTGGAGAATATTATTTTGAAAAAGAATACCGGATTGATAGATGAAGAAGAGGCGAAAAGGGAAATAAAAATAACTGATGACAAATGACAGATAAATAAAGGTTCAAAGGTTCAAAAACTCAATGGTTTAAAGGGAAATGAAAAAAGAAGATTAAAACATAGAAGTTAAAATGTTTCAGTGCTTATCAGTTCCTATGAGGTAGAAATACCTCGGGGATTTATCCCCTCTCCTTTTTAAGGAGAGGGTCGGAGTGAGGTTATTTTTTCGCTCACATCTTTTTTTCATCCTTCGGCATCCGTCGTTAGTAGTTATTTTTTTAATCTGTCATCTTCTATTTTGCTTTCGTTATTTTCTATTTGTAGGTGATTTATTGGATAAACAATATCTCTGGAGAAAAGCGCTTAAAGACCCGCTCTATTTTGCCCGTGAATTCTTAGAGATTGAGCCTCATCCCGGTCAGGCCCTCTGGCTAAAGAGCTCAATCAAACCAGAAAACGCACTGCACACCGGGAATCGCTGGGGGAAAAGCCTTTGCCAGGCGATAAAAATCGTTCATCGCTCGATTTTTAAAATCCGCAAGACTAGATATAATACCACAGAAAAATATACGGCAGTAAATGTATCTGTAACCCTTGACCAGGCAAAGATAATCTTCGATAAAGCAGTCGGTTTTTTAAAAGGGAAAAAGATATTAGAGCCTTTGGTTCAGGATATAAGGTCAACTCCGTTTCCACATATCGTCTTCTCCAATTCTGCGGTTTTCTGGGCACGCTCCACTCAGAGAAAAGGGGAATATCTTTTAGGATATGATTATGACTATTGTAATTTCGATGAAGTTGCCTTTGAGCCTCATCCTGAATATGTGGTTAATAATGTGATTATGATGAGACTTTGTGATCGAGCCGGGATGTTAGATTATACTTCTACCCCTAAGGGTAAAAACTGGTTCTATCGCAAATGCTTAGAGTTAAAATCTCATCTAGAATATGGATATGTCCAGGGGGGCGACACCCGGGAAAATTCTCATATCTCCACTGAGTATATTCAAAGGAAATTGAAAACACTGTCAAATTCCAAGGTCGAGCAGAATATAATGGGAAATTTTATAGATGACCCGGATCAGGTTATAGAGGAAAAATATATCAGTCAGGCAACCTCAAATTCTTCTGGACTTTCTTCTCCTAAAGAAGGACATCGCTATTCAACTGGATGGGATTTAGCGCGAAAAAGAAACTATACCGTAGGGATAACTTTAGACATTTCCAGCAAGCCATACCAGCTGGTCTCCCTGGAGAGATTTCAAAGGGGTTGGAAAGAGACGATTGAGTCGATCAGGAAAAGAAAGAAGGATTATGGGGGAGAGGTTTTGATAGATTCAACTGGTTTAGGGGATGTGATCTTAGAGGAGTTAAAAGATATAAATGTTAGAGGGTTTAATTTCGGGGAAAAAGGGGGAAAGGTTAAATCTGAGCTTATTGCCAATTTGCAAAAGGAGCATTCATTAAGTAATATTGCTTATCCTTATGTTGAGTTTATAGAAGAAGACGGTTCCCTGTGGTCTTTACAGGATGAATTAAGGGATTTTACTTGGGATACTAAGGAAAACTGTGATGCGGTGATGGCACTAGCGTTAGCCCTGTGGAATGTGAGAACCCCGGAACAGCTTCCCCTGATTCTGGTGCCGAGGGTGGAAAAAATCTAAATTATAGAGGCAAGGGTGTATGGCATTACATCCCTATTTATCTAAAAAGGTAGAATCTCTTTTATCTTTGGCAGAAAAGTCTTGAGAAAATCTTCAAGCACAAGCTGAGCTTCTTTTTCCGAGATCTGGTTTAGAGACAGGTTTATGCGGACAAGGACGGCATCAGTAGGTGCTCTTTTTAACGAATTTAAAACCAGATCTAGTTTCAATCCTAACTCGCTGGTTATTATCCTGCTTCTGGTTTGAAACCAGTAATACATAACTTCTCTGGACAGCTTATCGGAGATCAAAAGTTTATTTACCTTAAGGTCTGAGCCTGTATCTGTTTTGATCAGAATCTTCCTTCGACTCATAATCTTCCAGCCGCTACCGGGCAGGCAGTTCTTGGGGGAGTGAATCTGTGAACCATATTTCTGGCTCTTAAAATAGGCGATGAAAAGCCAGAGTTCTTTTCCTTCACTACTGGTATATTTCCTGAAAGCATAAGTATCAGCTTTGAGGACCTGGTTGGTCTCATCAGAAAAGAAATATTCCTGACCGTTCCAGTCTGCGTACTGAAGAGGGAGAGAGGAAAAGAGAGGGAATCTCTTCGATTCGACTCGAGAGTAGCGCAGGATATTTATCAGTATCCCGGTTAGAACAAAAAGGATCAGGACTATCCAGAATTCTTTTTTTTTAAAGCCCATAACTTTAACCTCAGAGGAAATATAAAAAAGGATAGGGAAAAGTCAACCCTTAGAGTATAAATTCAGAAAGGTCTATCTTATATTTCTGGGGATCCAGGCACCTCACTGGCATCTTAGATTCCTCCATTTCCGCAGGATATTCTGAGCTTTGGCCCAAATCCAGAGTCTCAGGTGTTTTTTTAATCCCATTCTGGTCTGCGATAATTTTTAGTTTGGGTAGAGTGAGGTTCTCCGGATTATTTTTTATCACTATCCCTATCTCCCCGGTATTTAAAAGGACCAGGGAGCCCACCGGATAAACCCCCAAGATATTTATAAAAAGTTTCAACAAGCAGGAATCATAAACTTTATCCCGGGCATAAAACATCTTCCTCAAAGCTTCATCCGGCAGATAAGGGGTTTTAATATATACCCGGCCCGAGGTCATAGCATCATAAGCATCGGCAATGCTTACTATACGGGAGAACAGGTTTAACTCTCTTTTGTTTTTAACCTTAGGATAACCGGAAAGGTCGAGGTTCAGATGGTGTTCAAAACTAACCAGCATAGCCCTCATTGAAAAGGGATCGAACTTTAAACTGATTAAAAGGTTTTTTACTCCCCAGATCGGGTGTTTTTTCATCCTCGTCCATTCGGATTCATTGAATTCAGAAGGTTTGTTTAAAAGCTCCAAGGGTAAATTTGTTTTTCCAATATCGTGAAACAGGGCGGCAAGGCCTAATTCGCTTAACTTCTTTTTGTTTAAACCCAATCTCAATCCCAGGATTAAGGAGAGGATACAGACGTTGGTAGAATGGAGATAAGTATATTCATCGTAGTTTCTTAAAGAAGAAAGCTCTAAGAAGATCTCCTCGTTCAGCAGGAGCTGATCTACTAAAGATTGAACTACCCTTTTCACTTTAACCAGATTTATCTCTTTACCTGCCTGAGCTCTCTGGCTGATCTCTCGCACCATAGAGAAAGCTTTGGTGAAAGTTTTTTTCGCAACCTTTCGCTGGTCTAAAGAGATCTGGTCAGCTTCTAAAACGGAAGACTCTTTTTCCTTTTCCAGGTGAAGGTTCTGGAGATTTTCCTCAAAGATTTTTTTCTCCAAACTTTCAAATGGCTCCATATCCTCAGTATCTATTTGTGCTAGAATATAGATCAAGCTTTGCAAATCCTTCTGGGTTAATCCGTCCTCCAGAGCAAGTTTATAGATCTTCAGTTTTTTCAAGAACTCCAGGATAAATCGGCTGGCAACATAATTTTCGAAATCGAATCTCAGACGGGCTTGATTTAAAAACAGATAACCTTCCTGGGTGCTTAAGTTAAGCTCACCCTCCTTTTCAATTAACTCCCTGACTAAATCCATCAGGGGATGGATCTGTTTCTGGAAAGCGGCATTATTCGGTTCGTATATAAGGGAGGTCTTAAGGGTAGAATAGAATAGATTTATAAACACCTTCCCTTTTTCTAAAAGATGTAAAGACGCCTCTTTCTTCTCTTTTCTTTCCTGAGCATTAACCGGTTCAACTAACTTATTCAAATTTCATACTCCCGTTATTTGCCGAGATCTTTTCGGCTCCTCTCCGAGGTGGAGACTTTTTCCCACAAAGCTTTAGCTTGTTTCTGGATTTTCTTTTTACTTTTTAAACCAAACTCTTTTAGACTCTCCTGGCTTAAGGAAGTCCCGATTGAGGCTAAAGATTTTAAAGCCAGAGAAGAAGTCTCCGTTTGTTTTTCTCTTTTGAACCAGACTTTTTTCAGGATCAGCTTCTTGAGCAAGGGGATAGCCTCATCTTTACCTATCTTGGCCCAGGTTTCCAAAAGGGTCTCTTTCTCCACACGATTTTTATCTCTGAAATCTTTTCTCAAAAATAGAGCTGAGACGTAATCCAGAGCCTCCTGGGTAGGTAACCTCTGGCTTAATACTTTCGCTGCTTTGAGCCTGAGCCTTTCATCCGGATCCGCTAAGACATTCAAAAGAATGGAAGTTCCCTCTTTTCCCTCGATGTGAGAGAGAGCTTCTAAGGTCTCTTTCCTTACTCTTATATCCTCATGGGCAATGGTTTTCTTCAGATAGGGGAGGGCAAGGGGGGAGCTGATTCTTCCGAAGATACCTACGATATTTCTGACCACATACCATCTGCGGTCATAAATCCCTTTGCTTAAAAGATTGATATTCTTTTCCCCTACATTCTCCAGAATCGAGCAGACCATCTTCCGGCTGGCAAAATTTTCCAGTTCACCTAACATATCTACAAAATCAGGGATACTGTTCCAGCTTAAAAGGCTAAGATATTTTTTAACTGAGAAAAGGTCTAAACTTATTTTCTGATTCAAAATCTGGGTCAGGATTCTCATCCTCTCTTTATCTCCAGCCCGGTCAGCTGCTTCTTTAATCCTTATGGTTCTATTTGACTGACCTGTATCAGCTTCAGTTTTCTCTAAGTTTTTCAGAAGAAGCAATAACTCTGAGGCTAAATAGAAGTCCCCTTGACCGATCAGGGAGTCCAAAAGTTTTTCAAAAAGCTTAACTGTCTCTGAAAACTCGTGGTATTCCTTTTCGCTGAAAAGGATTTCCTCTAAAACGGCGAAGCTCTCTTTTAAGGGTTCGAAGCTTTCGTCTTTCTCTAAAAGGGTTTTTAGCTCTTCTAATTCCTTCTCCGGAACAAGGTCTAAATCCCGGAGAAACCTATCGACTTCAATTTTATGGGGTAGCTCTTTCAAATTTTCAGTTTTTCCTTCTAAATTTACCTCAGAATAATAAAGCTTCTTTAAGTCTTTTTCCCCTACCGGTTGAGGTAAATCGACAAGTTCCTCGCTTAAGAATTCATCCACCACTAAAAATTTTATATGCGCTAATTCTTTTTCCCAGAAAAGGGTAACCAGATCGTCCTCTGGCAGAGTAGATTTCAGACCACGGCTTATTATCTCCAGAAAAGCAAAAAGCTCTTCCTGGTCCATTCCTTTCTGGAAAGCGATCTCCCTGATCCCATCCCGGTAAAAGGCAAAGGAGATCCCTTCATCTTTTTTCTCCTCTTTTACGACAACTTTATCTTTATATAATAGTTGAGATTGAGCCACCCTGAATTTAAGCTCCTCGTTTTCCTGCAGGTAAGCTGAGAGTTTTTTGAACAGGTTATTCTTGAACTCTTTAGGTATAGGATTATCCGCTGGATAGATGCAGAAGATCTTGAGAGTCTTGATCAAAAGGTTGGTTATCTCCTGAACCCCTTTGGGGAGCTCAACTGAGAAGTTCTGGAACTCTTCTGATTCCGCTTTAACAATTCTTGATTCTTCAAGCATAATTACTCACGCGGCGAATCCTTTAAAGGGATTTCTACCTTTCTTATTAATTATCGTCAGATTTGAGAAGCTATTTAGAGAAGAAAGGAAGGTATAAGAGTGAAAGTAGGGGTTCAAAATTTTGAA
This sequence comes from uncultured candidate division Zixibacteria bacterium, assembly GCA_963713865.1. GTDB lineage: Bacteria > Zixibacteria > MSB-5A5 > MSB-5A5 > RBG-16-43-9 > CAZMZF01. The sequence goes on from OY970208.1 coordinate 1,186,248, forward strand.
CCCCTACTCGTGATTGCCATCCGCCTGCGACGGACTGAACCTGGTTAGTCAAGATTCTTCCGTCAGGTTGGGGGGGACCTGACGGTCACGTGAAACCATCAGAGCTGTTATACTGAGCCCGTAGGGTGAGGTATCTAAAACCAAAAAGAATAGATTCTTCCTCCCGTAGGGGGTGACAAAAAATGGTTTTCTACTTTTTAGATTGTATTTTCAGATATGATTCAGCATCTCATCTGCTATCTGGTTAGCCTTTTCCCAGTCTTCTTCTGAAACCCAAAGGCTAACCTCTACAAGTGAAGTAGTTGAATAGCTCCCTAACATTATCCCGATATCCTCACCTTTGATTATGGCGGAAATTCCTGAATTCTGAAGCGATTCTTTAAGCATTTCTGCATAGAGTCTACTGGGCAGGTTTCGCAGGAGTTTATATTTTATTTCCCCTGGCGTTTCTTCTGGGGACTCCTCCGGAAGTTCTTCAACTAAAGGCAGGTCGCAGTCACTGCATTTTTCTATACCGGGATTATATTCTGTTTTGCATTTGGGACAGTAGGGCATAAAGCTCCTTTTTTATTTTTTGGAGTGTCCCGCCTTTGGCGGGGTTAATGCATAATATTTAATCGTAGCGGAGGTCTTCAGACCTCCAATTTTCTCATAGTGTGACCCTTTTATGGTCGCAAGAAGCGAGGCTGAAGCTTCGCATTAGAACTCATACCCACCTTGCGCGCAAGGTGGGTTTACCGATTGAGGCAGGAGTTCAATTCCTGCCCCAGCTAAGAGGGTTTACCGATTCGGAAGGCTGAAATCTTCCGCTACAGCTTTTCTCACAAATCCACCTGCTTTTCTTAATCTTTTTTCTGCTTCAATTTTTTCAACTTTAGCAAGTATCATTACCAGAGCGGTTTTTACTTTACCTCCTGAAAGACGGAGATATTTTTCAGCCTGTTTATAATTGACTCCAGTAACCTCCATAATAATACGCTTTGATCTTTCGGATAGTTTCTGACTTTTTACCTGCAGGTCAACCATCAGATTCTGATAAACTTTGCCCATTTTTATCATAGAGCAGGTGGTGAGCATATTCAAAATCAGCTTCTGGGCAGTTCCGGCTTTCATCCGGGTAGAGCCGGTTATAACCTCAGGACCTAAGACCGGGGAGATTGTTACATCTGGCTTAACTTTGAGCTTTTTCCCAGGGTTACAGAAAACAAATATAGTTTTTGCTCTTACTTTTTTAGCATATTTCAAAGCACCCAGGACATAAGGGGTTCTTCTGGATGCGGCTATTCCCACTACTACATCTTGTTTTTTTAATCCCACTTTTTTTAAATCTGTAGCTCCGGCTTTGAGATTATCCTCTACTCCTTCTCTTGACCTTATCAAACATTTATATCCACCCGCGATGATTCCCTTTATCATTCTCGGGTCAGTTCCAAAAGTCGGAGGACATTCTGCCGCATCCAATACTCCTATTCTCCCGCTGGTCCCGGCTCCGATGTAAAAAAGTCTGCCACCTTTTTTAAAAGATTTTACAATAAGCTCAACACCTCTGACTATCTGGGGAATGACTTTTTCAATAGATTTAGGGACTGTTTTATCCTCAGCATTAATCAGTCTCAAAATCTGTAGGGTGGATTTCGAGTCAATGTCAAAAGTAGCAGGATTTCTTGCTTCGGTAATTAAATTTTTGATCTCGTTAAAGACTTTTCTGGACAAAAAATATTGCTCCAGTTACTTAAAAAGTAGTTACATATATGATGGCTTTTCGAGCAATAACTCCAGCACCAATTGTTCCTTTTGCTCCGGATATATTATTAGCCGGCAGACCCGTAGGGAGATCAAATGGTGTATCAGGATAACTTACAAAACTTTTGTTGTAGGCTACGATATAGATCAAGTAATAACCATATACTGGATTCCCCATTCCTGTTGTATAAAAAGCCTGTTGGGGGATGCTTATGGGTGAGCCATCAACCGTGGCACTGTACAATAGAGCTCCAGAAATAGTATCACCCTTGGCAACACCAATTATATATCCATCAGCATTATTTGAGGTTGTCCAGCTTACTTGAATAGGAAGGTCCTGTATCCTAAAAGTATCTTTGTTTGGAGAAGTTTGAGCACTAAAAGTATCCGGCATAGTAAAACCGAAAGTTATAGTTACAGTATCCTGTGAACTTATGATGGAATCAGTATAGGCGGTTTTCACATGGAAAGTAGTATCCGCAAAAAGAGAATCATATAAACCGGAACCGCTATTGAGTATGGTTTTATTTCCTACTTTGACAGTTGCACTATTGTAAAGAGTGTCATTTCTCGAAATGGTGAAATAGACAATATCTTTTGAGAAATTCATATCCTTAACCACTGCTCCATAGATAGTGAAAGTCGGTTTTTTAGAGCTTGGTCCAGTGGGTTTCTTTCCGCAGGAGTAACCAAATAATAAAACTGCAGTCATCAAAAATAAAATTATCTTTCTCATCTTAACCCCTCCAATCCGCCTACGGCGGATTTAAAGTTTTTCATCCTCTCTAAAGCTTCTTTTATCTTATCCTCAGGTACGGTCAAAGAGAATCTTAAATACCCTTCACCTTCAGAACCCAAGCCAGAGCCGGGTGTGGTTAATACCCCGGCCTTTTTTAAAAGCTCTAAACTAATCCTCTTTGAACTTTTTTTACCGGGTATTTTAGCCCAGACAAAAATTCCTCCTCTGGGTAATTCAACTTCCCAGCCTAAGGATTTCAAAGCCGGAACTAAAATATCTCTCCTATTCTTATATGTTCGACATAATTCTTTCGTAACTTGAGGAGGAAGTGAAAGTGCAGTTATGGCAGCTTTTTGAATCACGTGAAATACCCCTGAATCCAGATTTGCTTTCAAATTCCGTAAAACCCGGATAAGTTTTCTGTTCCCCACTACAAATCCCAGTCTCCAGCCAGTCATAGAGTAAGTCTTGGAAAAAGAATGAAACTCCAAAGTATGTTCTTTTGCACCGGGAATCTCTAAAAGGCTAAAAGATTTCTCCCTATCAAAAGTTATCTCCGAATAAGCCATATCGTTGCATAAAATTATTTTATTCTTTCTGGCAAAGCTTGTTGCTTTTTCCAGGAATTTTTCTGGAGCTAAAGCCCCGGTGGGATTATTAGGATAATTCAGGTATAAAAGTTTTGTTTTAGCTAAGACTTTCTTATTGATTTTATCTAAATCCGGAAGCCAGTTGTTTTTCTTTAAAAGAGGGGTTTCATAGATTTTCCCTCCTGAAATAATGACTCCTCTTTTATAGGCAGGATAAGCTGGGTTAGGAACAATAGCATAATCCTGGGGATTCAAAAAAGCCAAAGGCAGATGAGTCAATCCCTCTTTTGAGCCTATTAAAATTAAAACCTCTTCTTCCGGATCAAGTTTGACTTTGAATCTGCGGTAAAACCAATCAGCGATTGCTTTCTTTAGCTCGACTATCCCTTCATAAACCGGATGACGGTGATTTTCCGGGTTGTCTGCTTCTTTTTTTAGAGTCTCGATAACCTCTTTAGGCGGAGGCAGGTCCGGATTACCAGCAGATAAGTCGATTACTTCAATTCCAGAGTTTATGGCTTTTCTTTTCGCCTCAGCCATCTCGGAGAAGACATATTTGCCTAAGGAGGATAAGTTTTTCATTCGGTCTGAGATTTTCTCTTGGAGATTAGTTTTCTTTTTCATTTTGTTCAAAGTTAATCACTCTTAATTTCATAATGTAATATGAACTCTATTCAAAGCAAGCCTTTTTTGAAGTTTAAAAATGCGATTGAAAGAGGATGTTTTCCCCCTTTCATTATAGGGAAGGGTCAGGGTGAGGTCAAAATAAATAAAAAAGGACAGGATAATGTTCTATCCCTGCAAGAACTGTAACATACGATGTTTCTGTCCGAGAAGTGGATCTGTAGGATCAGACGTTAAAAGTGAAAAATATAAGGGACAGGACGCTATCCTGTCCCTACAGAAAATCTACTCCGTTACCTCTTTACTTATCTTTCCCAGAGTCGCTTGCGCAGCAGCTAAGCGGGCAATCGGGACTCTGAAGGGTGAACAACTTACATAGTCTAAGCCTAATCTGTGGCATATCATAATCGAATCCGGGTCTCCACCGTGTTCTCCGCAGATACCGATCTTCAAATCTGGCCTTTTTCCTCTTCCCTTTTTCACTCCCAGCTCCATCAACTGCCCCACACCATTGGCATCAATAGATACAAACGGGTCTTTGGGAATAATTTTATGCTCGACATAATATTTGATAAATTTACCTGAATCATCCCTGGAAAATCCATATACGGTCTGGGTTAAATCATTGGTGCCGAAGGAGAAGAACTCCGCCTCTGAGGCGATCTCATCTGCGGTTAAGCAGGCTCGGGGTATTTCGATCATTGTGCCGACTAAATATTTTAGTTTAACCTTATATTTCTTCATAGTCTCTTCAGCTACTCTTACCACAACCTCCCTCTGATTTCTAAATTCATTTATATGACCCACTAAAGGAATCATCACCTCTGGCACAACCATCTTTCCTGCCCTGGCTAACTCGCAGGCAGCTTCAAAAATAGCTCTGGCTTGCATCTCAGTTATCTCAGGAAATACAATGCCCAATCTGCAACCCCGGTGTCCTAACATGGGGTTGAACTCATGCAGCTCCTCTATCCGGGCTAAAAGCTTTTCCTTTTCTTTAATTTTTTCCTCATCTTCACCTTTAACTTTCATCACTGCTATCTCCACCATCAGCTCCTCGCGGTTAGGAAGGAACTCGTGCAGAGGAGGGTCTAAGGTGCGAATGGTTACTGGATGGCCTTTCATGGTTTCAAACAGTCCTTTGAAATCGCTCTTCTGAAAAGGTAAAAGCTTATCTAAGGCTATCTCTCTTTCCTCTTTAGTCTTGGCTAAAATCATCTCCTGTACAATGGGAAGTCTATCCTTGGCAAAGAACATATGCTCGGTCCGGCAGAGTCCTATCCCTTCGGCCCCGAATTTCATAGCCTGAGCCGCATCCCTGGGAATATCTGCATTTGTCCTGACCTTGAGTCTCCTCACCTCATCTGCCCATTTCATAAATTCACCGAACTCACCGGTTAACTCTGGCTCGATAGTAGGAACCTCACCCAAGATCACCTCACCCGTCGAACCGTTTAAAGAGATGATATCCCTTTCCCTTATAACCAACCCGCCAACGCTGAAAACTTTCCTCTGTTCATTGACTTTGATCTCCTCACATCCAGCCACACAGCATTTTCCCATACCCCTGGCAACCACTGCTGCATGAGAGGTCATTCCACCTCTGGCAGTTAAAATCCCTTGAGCTACTGCCATTCCGTGAATATCATCCGGATTGGTTTCCTGGCGTACCAGTATTACTTTTTCACCACTCTGGGTTAATTTAACTGCATCCTCTGCTGAAAAGACTACCTTACCAGTAGCCGCACCCGGTGAGGCGGCTAATCCCTTGGCAATGACATTTGTCTGTGCTTTGGGATCGATCCTTTTATGCAGAAGCTGGTCTAATTGGGCTGGCTCTATTCTCATTAATGCTTCTTCTCTGGTGATCAGTTTCTCCTTCACCATATCTACAGCTATTTTAACTGCGGCTGGAGCAGTTCTTTTTCCAGTACGGGTCTGAAGCATATAGAGTTTATTTTCCTGCACGGTGAACTCGAAGTCCTGAATATCCCGGAAATGTTTTTCCAATTTGGTAGTTATCTCTTTCAATTCTTTAAAAACCCTGGGCATCTCCTTTTCCAATTCCTCTATCGGCTTGGGTGTTCTAATCCCGGCTACTACATCCTCACCCTGAGCATTTATTAGATATTCACCGTAAAACCTTTTTTCTCCCGTAGAAGGGTTTCGGGTAAATCCTACGCCAGTACAGGAATTCTCACCCATATTCCCGAAGACCATAGTCTGAATATTAACTGCAGTCCCTAAATCTCCCGGGATATTATTTAACCGGCGATAAGTAATAGCCCTGGGATTATTCCAGGATTTGAAAACTGCCTCAATTGACATCTCTAACTGCTTGTAAGAATCCTGCGGAAACTCCTCTCCGGTTTTATGTCTTATCTTGTTTTTATATTTCTGAATGATCTCCTTTAAGTCCTCCACACTCAATGAGGTATCCAGCTTGATATTCTTGTCCTCTTTTTTCTTCTGGATTATCTCTTCGAACTCAGATTTATCCAGGCTCATTACCACGTTTCCGAACATCTGGATAAACCGGCGATAGGAATCATAGGCAAACCTTTCGTTCCTGGTCTTCTTGATTAATCCCTGGACGGTTTTATCATTCAAGCCCAGGTTCAGAATAGTATCCATCATACCGGGCATAGAGAATTTTGCACCGGAGCGGACTGAAAGGAGGAGGGGATGTGTGATGTCTCCGAATTTCGTTCCATATATTTTCTCCAATCTCAACATATTCATTTTAAGCTCTTTAAGAAGCTCTCTGGGAAGTCTCATATCGTTTTTGTAGAATATGTTACATACTTTGGTAGTGATGGTGAAACCAGGTGGAACTGGAGTACCGATGTTGGTCATCTCAGCCAGACCTGAGCCTTTGCCTCCTAAGAGGTCTTTTAACTCTCTACCTCCATCCGCTTTTCCTCCACCAAAAAAGTATATATATTTATCAGCTTTATGGGAAAGAGGGGCTGGCTTAGCTACCTTCATACTTTTACCTGCCTTCTTAGTGGGCTTTTCCTTCTTTGTTACTTTTTTCACTTTCTTTGGCATTTTTTACCTCCAAATAATTGTTTAACCAGACCAACTAATTCAAAAGATTACATTAATACGGAAAATCTTATAAAAATCAAGTAAATTCTGAAAGAATTTGAAAAATGGGGAGGAATAAATAGCGATTATTTAGACAAAAATAGTCTAACCTATTGGGTGTCAACGACTTGATTTAGAGTAATTATGGGGTGCGTCATATGGATGCTGCATCCGTAGGATACACTCCAAAGGTAAAAAGGCATTAACATGGTTAATGCACTCCAAAAAATATTTTACTCTGCTTTCTGGATGGTTCGGATTATCTCGTATTCGGAGTTTGCATTAAGGAGTTCTTCCCTGAATGAATCTGAGTGGAGAAGCTCTGCTAAGGCTTTGAATACCTTTAAGTAAAGGACATCGTCATAGGGTGGAGCGGCGGAGATGAAAAAAAGGTGAACTGGCTCTTTATCTAAAGAATCAAATTCATACCCTTCTTTTGAGCGTGCAAAACCAATAACAAAATCCCGTACCTGCATAGTCCTCACGTGAGGTATGGCAATCCCTTTGCCTATGGCAGTGGAGGCTTTTTTCTCCCGGTTTAGAAGATCCAAGAAGAGCTTATGTTTATTGCAGACCTTGCCAGATTTATCTAAAAGCTCAACTAAATCCTCTAAAATAGCTTCTTTTATGATCCAGAGCTTTTTTTGCTGAGAGATTTCCTTTTCCGGATCGAACTCGACTTTCGTATCCAGCTCTAATTTGATAAGCTCTGGTTTAAAAAATCGGGACAGGTTCAATTCAAAATCTCCTTTTATCCACTCTTATCGGAAAACCAAAGAAAAACTTTTCAAAAATTACTTGAATTCATAATCCAGAATATAATTTTATTCTTTCCAGAGGTAAGATAATAAGTAATTTATATTATCTCAACTTATTAATTATATTTTCGAGCCAGGGAGTAATTTTTATTTTATCTATAATGAATTGTGGGAGAAGGATAGAAATTTAAAGTCTAAAGATAGAGTCTTCCTTTCTAGGACAGTAAAAAGGTTTAGTCTATAAATTTAATTTGGAGTGTATTGACCATGTCAATGCTCCCCTCTCACTACCCGCGAAACGGGTCTGTAGAACGGGAGAGGGTCAGGGTAGGGTCATCGTAGAGAGCAGACAAGATGTCTGATATACCGACACTTTGTAAAAACAGGTTCTTTGGAGTACATCCTACAGATGTAGCATCATTACGGATGATGCACTCTATAAGTTACTATCCTGAAAGGGTCGCACTACATTTCCCCCCTCCCTGTCCGAGAAGCGGAGACTACATCTGGCGTCCTACGGACGGGCTGGCTCGTAGCCACCGTAGGATAGGAGAGGGACAGGGTGAGGTAAGAGAAACGAACAGACAAGATGTCTGTTCCACCAATTGTCAAGGTAGAAGTTCACCACTGAAAATTGTTACTGCCTGCCCACCCAGATATACTCGATTCCCAGCTACCCGAACCTTTACAATCCCTCCACGAGCTGAAGCTTGATATGCTATAAATTCACTCTTATTGAGCTTGCGACTCCAATAGGGTCCGAGACAGCAATGCGCCGAGCCAGTTACTGGATCCTCATTAATACCTACTGCAGGTGCAAAAAATCTTGAGACGAAATCATATCCTCTGGTAATTGCCGAGCTGGTGACAATGACGCTTCCAATTTCCGGTTTTCCCAGGATTGAAAAATCTGGTTTTAAATTTCTGATTGACTCCTCCGATTCCAGTTCTACAAGATACATAAACCCGCATTTTCCAACATGCAGAGGTGTACTCCTTAAGCCCCTCTCAAGATCAGGTGGAGCTTTTACTGTCTCCTCATACAGGGCTGGGAAATCAAGCTCGATCCATTGGCTCTTTAATTTAGCTTTCAAAAGTCCGCTAAGGGTATGAAATTTTGCTTCTTCCTCCGCTTTCAAATATCCTTCGGTGAAAAGAATATGGGCACTGGCTAAAGTAGCATGACCGCAGAGATTAACCTCGAGCTTTGGAGTAAACCAGCGCAAATTGTATCCCTCAGATTGTCTGAGTAAAAATGCAGTCTCGGATAAATTCATCTCACTGGCTATATTCTGCATCCAGTTTTCGTCTTTCGGTTCAGGCAATATGCAGACTGCAGCCGGATTTCCTGAAAATGGTTTATCGGTAAAGGCATCCACCTGATAAATTTTCACTTTTTGCTCCTTTAAGTTGTGTCATGAGCTACTCCTGACATTGTATTATTCTCTGTCAGGTCCGGGACCTGACAGAACTACTAATTCGGCTTGCATTTACAGTGCTCCTTATACATACACTTATCCATGACTACGGTTAAACCTGCATCCGAAGCCTTTTTAGCTGATTCCTCATTTACTATCCCTTCCTGCATCCAGATAACCTTTGCCTTGATCTTAATTGCCTGCTCTACTACTGGAGGCACATCCTCTGATCTTCTGAAAATATCCACGATATCTATTTTATCCGGAATGGAGATTAAATCCGGATAAGATTTCTCACCTAAAATCTCTTTTTCATTCGGATTCACCGGGATAATTTTATAACCCTGGGATTGCAGATATCTTGCTACTGAATAGCTGGGCCGGGTAGGGTTGGAGGAAAGTCCTACTATAGCTATAGTTTTGTTATCATTAAAGATTTTCTCCATTATATTCATTTACCCTCCGTTTTATTCTTCCGTTTCCTTCTTTTTTTCGCTTTGTCAATTTTTTTCATTTCTTTTTCTATTACCTGTAAAATTCTTTTCTGCTCCTCAAAACCGATCAGCGCCTTTTCAAACACCTCCTCCATCTTTTCCACCCAGATTATTTCAAGGTCGTTTATCAATTCTTCTGGTAAATCCGGAAGATTTCTACGATTGGCTTTTGGCAGGATAATCTTTTTTATACCTACCCTCCTTGCTGCAGAGAGCTTCTCCTTGATTCCGCCGACCGGCAGGATGTTCCCCCTCAAGGATACCTCTCCGGTCATAGCTAAATCGTTTCTTATCGGCTTTTCACTCATCACCGAGGCAATTACCAGGGTAATGGTTAATCCGGCTGAAGGACCATCTTTGGGAATTGCCTCTGAGGGAAAATGGAGATGAATATCGTAATTGGTAAAATCTTTATAATTTATACCCAAATGTGGTGCCTGTGAGCGGACGTAACTATGAGCGGTTTGGATGGTTTCACGAATGATCCCACCTAACTGACCGGTAGAGAAGATCTGACCGCTTCCTTTCATCTTTAAACCCTCGATCAACATAATATCACCACCGGAAGCAGTCCAGGCTAAGCCGCAGGCAACCCCTACCTCAGGTTTTTTCTCTACTATTTCCGGGATGTAGACCGGGGTGCCCAGATAGTCTGTTAAGTTCTCTTCGGTTATTCTCCAGAAATCCCCGCTTCCTGAAGCTCTCATCCATGCTATTTTGCGGCAGATGATCTCGATCCCCTTTTGCAGATTTCTCAATCCCTCTTCGATGGCATACTCCCGGATGATCTTTTTTATAGCTTCATCTGTAATCTGAAGCTCTTTCTCTGAGAGCCCGTGTCTTTCAAGCTGAGAAGGGAGCAGGTATTTTCTGGCAATCTGCAGCTTTTCCTCCTCAATAAATCCGGTAAATTCAATCATCTCAAAGTAATCCAGAAACGCATCCGGGATCTCCTCCGGGTTTTTAGCCGTGGCTACGAATAAGACCTGTGAAAGATCAAAGGTAAGACCTAAATAGTTATCTGTAAAACTGGAATTATGCTCTGGATCCAAAACCTCAAGCAGGGCAGAGATAACTTCCCCTTTTGGAGCTCCATTCCCTAAATTATCAACCTCTTCCAGCAGAAATAAGGGATTGTTACAGGCCGCATCTTTAAGAAGTCTCAGGATAGCACCAGGATAGCCGCTGGGGATACCAAACCTTTCTCCTTTGATCTCCTGGCTGGTGGAAAATCCAGCCAGGCTTAAGCGTACAAATTTTCGGTTTAAAGCTATAGCTATGGACTGTGCCAAGGATGTCTTCCCAGTGCCGGCTGGACCAACAAAACATAAGATCGATCCTTTGATATCTCTTCTCAGCTGGCGGATGGAGAAATATTCACAGATTTGCTCCTTCATCTTTTTCTGCCCGAAATATTCCTGGTCTAAAACTCTCTTCAATTTCTCCACATCTATCTCCTCGGCACAGCTTTGGGTCCAGGGCAAAGAGATCAGGTAGTCGATATATTCCCGAATCATCTCGTATTCGCTGGAGGCGGGAGAAATGAATTTTAATCGCTTTGCTTCTAATAAGGCTTTTCTCTCCACGGGCAAAGGCAGACCTGCATCTTGAATCTTCCCATTCAGATTCCCTATCTCCTTTTTCTGCATATCCTCTATACGGTTTGTTTCTGGCTCCTCCATTTTTTCCCTCTATCTTTGGGGTGAAGTCGGATGTTGTTTTTCTCAGTTTAAACCAACCCTCTGAGGTGAATATATTTTAACCTTAAATCCCTGTCAAGAGGATTAGATTATAAAAATAAAAGTGGTGAGTGAAATAAAAATTATATCCCCCTCTTCTTAGTCACCTCCCACAAGCCGATAGAAGCTTTACGGCTCGTAGAGGGAAGAGGAATATTTACATCACCCTGTCTCTCTCCTTCGAGAAGAGGAGATTAACATTACTGTTCAGACAGTTGCTACTGACGTGACTACCCGAGAAAAAAGCTGGGATAGGAGTGTAACCCCTATCCCAGCAAAATCTGCTTTCCTCTTGCAAAAGCTGTTCAATGGTGCTTTATTTACCCTTCTCCTTATTTTCTGTCTTCTTCTCAGATTCACTCCTCTCATACACTTTTTTCATCACCACTTTTTCCAGGGGATATGATCCTGAATCGGTCTTAACCTGGGCGATCTTATCCACTGCCTCCATCCCTTTAATCACTTTACCAAAGATTACATAGTTACCATCCAAACTGGGAAGGTCTTTTAGACAGATGTAAAACTGGCTTCCGGCAGAGTTCGGATCCTGCGAACGAGCCATACCTAAAGACCCTCTGAGATGCTTGGTCTTTGCCTGTTCAAAAGGTATGGAATAACCTGGACCACCTCTACCAGTTCCCTCTGGATCTCCTCCCTGGATGACGAAATTGGGAACTATGCGATGAAAAGTTAAACCATTGTAAAAGCCCTTATTTACAAGTTTCAGCATATTCCCTGCAGTTATTGGTGTTTCCTTCCAGAACAATTCAAGCTCTATGTTCCCGAAATCGGTCTCTATGACCACGATCGGGTTTTTATCCCGGACTAACTTCTCTGTAGTATCAGCCTTAACCTTAGCTTTTCCTGTATCTGCCATAACCTCGTTTTCTCCCATTCCGGTTTGTGAGTTTTCCTTCTTGGCGGATCCGTTCTCAGATTTACATCCAGCCATAAAAAACATTAAAATAAAAATCAACGCAAAACATGCTATCTTCTTCATCTTTACTCCTTAAAAAGTTTTTGGGTTATCTTTCTTCCACCTTCTTTTTCAGTTCACCTCCTTTAAAGCATAATATTTTTTCATCTTCGCATTATAAAGAAATATAAAAGCAAACTGGCTTTATGTCAAGAAGTTTAGAGTTGAACAGGAACTAAACTTAGTGCAGATTTTTTTGTCAGGGGATAAGGGTACTATAGAACTTGTTTTACAGGGCTGGTCCATCCCTGGCGGATGCCTGCGATCACAGATGGTATTGGGTCTTCGTAGCTCGGGCACCCTGCCCGACTATTTAAAACTGCGTCAGGAATTTTTAAAGAGAGTAAGGGTTCAAAATTTTGAACTCCTACTTCTCCGTTATCTTTATCCTGGTTAGTTTCCCTCTTTTTTCTTTAACCCTCTCTATTCCCTTATAAGCGGCTTTATTATCCGGGTTAAGTGAATAAGCTAATTGATATTGCACCTCAGATTTATCTAATTCTCCGGTCATTTCAAAGGAATAAGCCAATGAGAACCTGACCTTAGAAATAAATAGCTTGTCTCCATTTTCTACCTCCATACAAAGTTCAAACTCGGAGATAGACTCTTTATAGTGGTCTAATTTCTGGTAGCAGAGACCTAAATAATAACGCGCTTCAAAGTTCCGGGGGTCAGCTATCACGGCCTTCTTAAATTCCTGAAGCGCGTTGGCATATTTACCCTGGTGATAAAATTTTTTCCCATTAGCCAGATGATTTTGAGAAGCGACTTCTTGGCCATAATTTCTGGTAGGTGGAGGAAGTGAAACTGGACTTGGCCTTTCTATTACTATCATCCTCTCGGCGCAGTTCAAGGAGAACAATAAAAGCAAAATTGAAAAAAGATTGAATATTCTTAACATATCCCTCCTTTCGGTCTTTATAATTATATCGGAAATAAGAGGATTTACTTTTAAGCTTTTTTTCCTGACGGATCCATTTCTGACAAAACCCAGATTAGTTTTTCTATATCCTCAAGTGAATTGTAGAAATGAGGAGATACTCGTATTGAGTTCTCCCTGAAGGAGGTCAGTATTTTTTTCTGTGAAAGAGCTCGGTGCAGTTTTGGACAATTTTTACCAGAAAAAGAAAGTATACCTGATCGGTACAGGGGCTCAAGTGAGCTTTTGATCTGGTAAGGGGTATTTTTTAGATAATCTATTAGAAGGTCTAAAAGTTTTATGACCTGATTCTCGATAGCTTTAGTTCCAATTTCGGATATAAGCTCTAAAGAGGAACACATCGTCCATAGATTTGAAAAAGGGTAAGTCCCTATCTCAAACCTTCGACTGGAGGAGAAGCGGGGAAGGTCATATTTCAAAAGATCAGAGAAATTCAATTTCCAGTCAACACTCATCCAGCCGAAAAAAGCAGGATCGATTTTCATCTTAGCATTATCTGAAAGATAGAAAAAGCCTGTGCCCAGAGAGGAGAGCAGCCACTTCTGACCTCCACAGGCTAAGAAATCTATTTTACATTTTTTAACATCTAAATCCAGAACAGCCTACTCCCTGGATTCCATCTACAACAAAGAAAATATTTTTTTCCTCACAGATTTTTCCAATAGTCTCCAAGTTATTTTTAAAACCATTGAAAAACTGAACATAGGTTATCGATAAGACTTTGCACTTTGAATCGATAGCTTTAAGGAGATCATCTATGCAAAAAAAACCGTTCTGGCTTTTAATAAATTTTATCTTCACGCCCTTCTTTTTCAGATTCAGCCAAGGATAAACATTTGCCGGAAACTCCACATCTGAAAGCAAAACCTTATCCCCATATTTAAAGTCCAGTCCATTTGCCACGATATTTAAACCATAAGAAGTGTTGGGCACCAATCCAATTTCTTTCGGTTTTGCGTTTACCATTTTAGCCAGATATATTCTGATCTGGTCCATCATCTCAAAAGTCAACTTATCCATATCCACAACTTTTTTAAGGGTCAAAGCATCATAATATTCCATTGTTTTTTTCAAAGCTCTTAAAGGAATGGGACCAAATGAGGCGTGATTAAGAAAATTAACTTTTTGGGTGAAGGGGAATTCCCTTCTGTATCTTGCTAACTCTTTTGATTTGGTCTTTCTTAGAGCCATTTATTCTCCTTATACCATTTTATAGTTTCTAAAGCACCCTTTTCTAAATCATACTCCGGCGAAAATCCTAATTCATTTTTTGCTTTTGAAATGTCGCAGAGCCAGTACCTCTGGCTTAGCTCATTTGCTTTCTGAAGATTTACCAGAGCAGATTCCCCTTTCAGGTGAGAGACCATTTCGGAGAAAGAGGCAAATGTGAACAAAAAGAATTTAGGGATTCTTAATTTAAAAGCTCTTATACCTAAGGATTTCTGGATGATCTTTCCAGCTTCTGTCCAGGAATAAACCTTTTCATCTGCTATAAAGTAGATCTGTCCGGAACTCTTTTGGTTTTCTGCGGTTAAAATTATCCCCCGGGTTAAATCTTTAACATATATCAGGGAAATATAACTTTCTTTGAATCCAAAGAGAGGAATTATCCTTTTGTTCACCGTCTGGAAAAAAAATAAAATATCTTTATCTCTTGGACCATAAACCGCAGGTGGTCGAACTATAGTAACCGGAAACTTCTCCTTAAAACTCAATACCTCTTTTTCTCCCTGAAGCTTACTTCTGCCATAATCGGTGATCGGCTCGCATTTTGCATCTTCATTTAAAGGGTAAAAATCTTTGCAGGGACCAACTGCGGCTTGACTGCTGACATAAACAAACTTCTTAATATGAGAATTGATCTCCAGAACAGGTTTGAATCAGGTTTTTAGTTCCCTGGGCATTTGCTTTAAAATAATCCTCTTTATTTTTCGCTCGGGTTAAACCAGCCAGATGGAAAACGAAATCTACCCCTTCTAAAGCTTTTCTTAAGGACTCAACCTCTGTTATATCTCCGTATCTATATTCAGTTTCCAGTCCTGAAAGAAAACTTAAGTTGCTCGTTTTCCTGACCAGGCAGAAAACCTCATAACGCTTGTTTAACAGAGCTTCAACTAAATGGCTCCCCACAAATCCATTTGCACCGGTAACTAAGGCTTTAGGGCTCAAGTTTTCCTTTTCCTAATTACTGTACGGTAAAGCTTTAGCTTTACTTTCAAAGAATTTTGGGTAAACCTAAAGGCTTACACCGCAAAATATCTTTCAGAACATTGAGACGTAGGCAGTGCTTCTCTACTTATTTAAAATTTTCTCTTGACATTCTTTTTAAAAAAACTTAAATAAATCCTGATTTGTGAAGATATTAAACTTAAAACAGCTTTGCAAGTTAAAACTGAAGACTAAATTTTAAAAAGCCGGTAAATGCATTTCGGCTCGTAGAGAGGTAAAAGTTGGATCTGTTCGAAAAGTGCAAAAGGTTTACCGAGGCAAAAAAGGTAATGGCAACTGGCTATTACCCTTTTTTCATCCCCATATCCTCCGGACAGGATACCCAGGTAACGGTGCGGGGGAAAGAGATGATAATGATAGGCTCCAATAACTACCTGGGCTTGACCTCTCACCCTGAGGTTAAACAGGCGGCTATAGATGCCATCAAAATCTACGGCTCCGGCTGTACCGGCTCTCGCTTCTTAAACGGAACCTTAGATATTCACGAGGATCTGGAAAGAAAGTTAGCCCAGTTTATGAACAAAGAATCTGCCCTTGTTTTCTCTACCGGATTCCAAACCAACCTGGGCACTATCTCTGCCTTAGTCAACAAAGGGGAATATATCATAACCGACAGGTCTGACCATGCCAGCATAGTGGATGGATGCCGGCTTTCCTTTGGCAAGGTTTTGAAGTTCAGACACAATAACATGTCAGATTTAAAAAGGGTCCTTTCCACCTGTCCTAAACATTCCGGAAAACTTATCGTGATAGATGGAGTCTTCAGTATGGAGGGGGATATAGCCAAACTGCCGGATATAGTGGAACTGGCCAGGAAATACCACATGCGGGTTATGGTGGATGATGCCCATTCCATCGGGGTACTGGGTAAAAATGGCAGAGGTACGGCTGAGCATTTTAAATTAGAAGATGAAGTGGATATCATAATGGGGACATTCTCCAAATCTTTTGCCTCCATCGGAGGATTTATTGCGGCCAAAGAAGAGGTTATCCATTATATAAAACATTTCTCTAGGGCATTGATTTTCTCAGCCAGTCCACCACCGGCTGCAGTTGCCACAGTTTCCAAAGCTTTAGACATAATCATTGCAGAGCCAGAGAGAAGAGAAAGACTCTGGCAAATAGCCCGCAAGATGCACGAGGGTTACAGAGCATTAGGATTTGATATCGGAGATACCGAAACTCCGATAATCCCGATACTAATCGGTGAAAATATGAAGACCTTCAAGTTCTGGAAGCTGCTTTTCGATGAGGGGATCTTCGCCAATACCGCCATCAGCCCCGCAGTCCCACCCGGCACCGCCCGCATCCGCACCAGCTACACCGCCACCCATACCGATGATCAGATGAATAGAGTCTTAGAAGTTTTTGAAAAAGTGGGGAAAAAGATGGGGGTAATATAAAGAAAGTTTAAAGGTTCAAAAGTTCAAGGGAAAAAGAATGATATGGAATGCATCCCGCCATAGGCGAGGCTCGCTAAAGGCGGCATCCGTGATGATGCTTTGGTTCGGGAATTGGAATTCCCGAACCAACTTTAAAAAATATTTTGAGTGCATCCCGCCTTTGGCAGGATGCAGGCATTAACACGGTTAATGCACTCCAAATAAATATATGCCTAAACTTATAAAAAAACGCTCTGAAAAAGCCGGGCTTCCGCCGGGGAGTCTGGTACACATCGGGGAGAAGAGGGTCGAGGAAGTAAAAATAACCATAATCGATTACGATGAAACCCATTTTCAGGAAAAAGAGGTAAAAGCGATTGACGAATGCTTCATCTTTAAGGATAAGCTTACTGTTACCTGGATAAATGTGGAGGGGATACATCAAGTCGATATCTTAGAGAGATTAGGCGAGTGCTATGGATTCCATCCCCTTATCTTAGAAGATATCTTGAACACGGACCAGCGCCCGAAAATGGAGAATTTCGGTGAGTATCTCTATATCGTCCTGAAAATGCTTTACCCGAATAACAAAAATACTCCTGCGGATCCAAAAGCAGAAGAAATAGTAACCGAGCAGATAAGTTTGATCCTGGGCACTAATTTTGTCATCTCTTTCCAGGAAGGGATGAAAGGAGATGTGTTCGAGCCGGTTAGGGAGCGGCTCAGGAGCTCCAAAGGGCTGATAAGGAAAATGAGAGCAGATTATTTAGCTTATTCCCTGATGGATGCCATCGTGGACAACTATTTTATAATTCTGGAAAAGCTCGGAGATAAAATAGAGTTCCTGGAGGAGAAATTAATCGCCAGTCCAGGCTCAGAGACTCTAAAGACAATTCATGACTTAAAAAGGGAGATGATCTTCTTGCGTAAATCGGTATGGCCATTAAGGGAGGTGCTGGGCGCTTTGGAAAGAGGTGATTCCTCTCTGGTCCAGGATTCAACCCGCATCTACGTAAGAGATATTTACGACCATACCATTCAGGTCATAGATACAATAGAGACTTTCCGGGATATGCTTTCCGGGATGCTGGATATATATCTTTCCAGTGTGAGCAATAGATTGAATGCGGTGATGAAGGTATTGACTATAATCGCTACAATATTTATGCCGCTCACCTTTCTGGCTGGAATCTACGGGATGAATTTTAAATTTATGCCAGAACTTGAGTGGCGCTGGGGTTATCTTTTAATCTGGATGGTTATGCTTGGCATCGGGGTTTTTATGCTTTTTTATTTTAAGAAAAAGAAGTGGTTATGAAAAATATGGAGTGCATCATCCGTGATAAGGCACTTTAGTTCCTCTCCCCTGGTGGGAGAGGATTAAGGAGAGGGGAAAGATAAGGATAATCGGTAAACCCATGTTGTTCTCAACATGAGTTACACTCCTGCTCTTACGGATCCGTTTATAAGATTTGAGGGAAAGGCGGGAATAGGTAGCTTATAAGTCTATGAAGCGTATCCATTGGATACGTACGCTGATTCATTCGATATACTCGCAAATCCCTCTTTTAGACTCTGAGAGAAGAGATTTACAAAAACTCTAATGAATTAACCAATATGGGTAGAAAGTATCCAGGGGTGTAAGATAAATCATCAATTCATTTTAAAACAATCTGGATGAAAATGACTAAGACGAAAATAATCTGTACCTTGGGACCCTCGAGCGGAAATGTCAAGGTGCTGAAAAAGATGATGTTAGCCGGGATGGAGGTAGCAAGGCTTAATTTTTCTCATGGGAACTCTGCGGAACATCAAAACCGAATAAATCTAATAAAAGGTTTGAATAGTAAATATAAACGCAATATAAAGATATTGCAGGACTTAGAAGGCTACCGGATAAGAATCGGCAGGTTCAAGGATAAAAAAGAAATTGAATTAAAAAAAAGACAGATTGTTCTGTTAACTAATAAAGATCAAGCAGGAGATAAAGAGATTATACCATTCGATTACCAGGGTGAATTAAGCGATATCAAAATTGATAGTTTCATCTATATAGACGATGGATATATCGCTCTAAAAGTAAAATCCAGGTCCAGGAATTATATCCAAGCAGAGGTAGTTATTCCGGGGGTCTTAAAGGAAAACAAGGGGGTTAATATTCCAGGAGCCAATTTGAGATTTAAAGATTTAACCGAAAAAGATAGAACGGATTTAAGATTTGGTATAAAAAATAAAGTGGATTTTATTGCCCAGTCGTTTGTAAGAAACAAACAGGATATTAAAAACATCAGAGATTTCATCCGGGGCAACGATTTTAACTGCCGGATTATTGCCAA
Organism: uncultured candidate division Zixibacteria bacterium; assembly: GCA_963713865.1. Classification (GTDB taxonomy): domain Bacteria; phylum Zixibacteria; class MSB-5A5; order MSB-5A5; family RBG-16-43-9; genus CAZMZF01. Next base: position 1,205,306 of record OY970208.1, read on the forward strand.
GATCGAAAACCAGGACGGGATCAGGAATATCGACAAGATATTGGAAGTGTCTGACGGTATCATGGTCGCGCGGGGAGATATGGGAGTCTCTTTGCCCATATATGAGGTTCCAATATGGCAGAAGATTATAATAGAAAAATGTAACCTTGAAAATAAATTTGTCATCACCGCTACCCAGATGCTGGAAAGTATGACCGAACATATAAGGCCAACGCGGGCAGAGGTAAGCGATGTGGCTAATGCGATAATGGATGGATCTGATTATTTGATGCTTTCGGCTGAGACGGCAGTTGGAAAACTTCCGGTTGAGGCAGTGAAGATGATGCACCAGATTATCAAATATACTGAAAAGTTCCTGAAGAAGGATTGAAAGCTGTAATATTTTTTCATCCATTGTAAAGCTGGTGAGGAAATTCTGACTCTTGCACCGGTAAAGATGACCCTAAATGTTATCCGAGCAAAAGCGAGGAATCTGTGGAATCTTCAGTCGTTACGTTACTTCAGAATGACGTAGAATCGGAAATCACACAGTGTGCCCTCAAAGAAGATAAACACTTCTGAAGCAACTGGAGAACCGCATTGACACGGTCAATTCATCTCAAAAACCACTCCCAAAACAAAATGCGCCTTGCAGGAATCGAACCTGCGACCCACTGATTAAGAGTCAGTTGCTCTACCAGCTGAGCTAAAGGCGCAATTTATCTATAATATTAGCCAAACTCTAAAAGTTTAGCTGCATAATTCAAAACAGCTCAATCTTCTTTCAAATATAGTGCATCAAAAGGATTTTTGTCAAGCTTTTTCCAGAGAAGACCTCTGAAAAGCTCGTAATGCGGGGCTGGGAGCCCAGCCTACGAGGATTTTAAGCGGAGAGATTAGTAGTTGCTCGATTTGTCAAGCTAAAAATACCTATTGAATCAGGTAACTGTATATTAAAAAATGTTATTAATCGATTTGGGGGTTTTACTTTTGAGGGACCTGAAGCTGATATTGTTTCATCTTGAATCTCAGGCTGGACTCAGGTATTTTCAAAGCTTGAGCGGCAAATTTTTTCACCCAGTTATTTTCGATCAAGGCCTTAAGAAGATACTGTTTCTCTAATAAGGAGAGCCTCTCATATAAAGATAGACTCTCTTTTTTGAATTCTTTGGGCAGAGGGAACTTATCCGATAGTAGCTCTTCCAACTTGAATTCGTCGCTCTGGCTGTAAGCTAAAATACGCTTGGTCTCATTTTCTAACTCCCGTACATTCCCGGGCCAATCATATTCAGAACAGAGCTCCAGGATTAAAGGTTTTAAAGAGAACGCCTTCTGGTCTCCTTTAGAATGGGTTTTTATGAAATAGTCAACTAAAAGAGGTATATCTTCTCTTCTTTCCTTTAAAGGGAGAAGCTTGAGATTAACTGCATTCAATCTAAAATAAAGGTCCTTGCGGAAGCGGCCTTGTGCGACTTCTTCTTCTAAATTCTTATTGGTGGAAGCGACAATCCGGATGTCGATCTTCTTGGGTTTGGTCTCTCCTAAGCGGGTGATAACCTTCTCCTCCAGTACTCTAAGTAGTTTTACCTGAATAGATGGGCTTAAATCTCCGATCTCGTCTAAATAAAGAGTTCCTCCATCCGCTTCCTCGAAAAGCCCCTTTTTGTCAAAGGTGGCACCGGTATAGGAACCTTTCTTATGCCCGAAGAGTTCGGATTCTAACAAAGGCTCAGGCAGAGCCGCACAGTTAACAGCCACAAAATTCTTATCTTTACGGTTGCTGGAATAATGCAATGCCTTAGCCAAGAAGTCTTTACCTGTTCCGGTCTCCCCTTCGAAAAGGACCGAGAGATTAGTATCCTTGATCTGCTCCAGCTTCCACAAGATCTTGAGCATCTGACTGTTGCGGGTGATGATCTGGGAGAAGGAGCATCTTTCTTCCAAAAGCTTTCTTAACCTTAAATTATCTTCCTGCAGATTTCTCTTCTGAAGCTCAGAGAGTTTCAAAGCTAACAGATCCGAAAAGGCTACTGCGAAATTCAGCTCTTTCTGGGTGAAGGATGAAATATCATTAACCCGGTCAAGATAGATGAAGCCGCAGACCTCCTCTCCGGTTAAAAGAGGTATGAGCAGGAGAGAGTTTATCTTCCCATTTTCTAAAACCTTCTGAACAGATGTGGGGTGAGTAAAGATCAAAGGCTTAAAGAGATTATCCTTAGTATCAGCAGAGGAGAGATTAAAGGAATTAGAAGGGACTAAACTCTTAGCCAGATTCCTGGCTTTGTCTGGCTCGATGTTATAGAGTGAAGGGCAAGAAGGCTCTTCTGCTACTCCGTTTCTATAAACTATAAAACCTCTTTCAGCCTGAATCTTAGAAGCCAAAACTATTAATCTTTCTTCCAGAACTTCCTTCCTGTATATCCTGATATTCAGTATCAGAGAAGTACTTCCTGAAAAGCTTGAATTCGTTTTCCGAGGAAAGGCTTTTCAGGCTTAAACTCTTTTCTATTTCATCCCGCAAATCACTGCAAAGGGAAAGATTCTCCTTTTCTTCAAGTTCTTCAAATATTTTTTCAGCTTTATTCAGAGAATAGAGAGAGTTTTCAAAATTTTCCTGTTCAAGTTCAAGTTTAGCATGAGTAAACTCAGTTAATCCTTCAAGATATCTCAAATTCAATTCAGCGGAAAGCTTCTTCGCCTTTCCCAAACAATTCAGTTTTTCCGGATAATCGAAACCCTGGTTACGAGATAAGGAGATATATACCTTGATCTGCTCATATTTAGCATCGATTTCCTCTAAGAGGCTAACCCCTTTCTCAAAGGCTTCTCTGGCTTTATCCTTTTCATTTTTCAGGCTGTAGATTTCGCCGGAGATCTTATAAGCCAATCCCTCCTCTAATTTTTCACCCAAGGCTTTAGAAACTTTTAAGGATTTCTCAACATCCTCTGAGGCTTTTTCTAATTCATTTCCCCTTAGCTCTAACTCGGCTAAAAGCCTGTAGCTCTGGCTGATAATGCCACCTTCTGGTGCTATCTTTTCTCCGATTTTAATAGCATTCAGATAACAGGATTTAGCCTCCTCTAACTTTTTCTGTTGAAAATATAGTTCCCCTTGATACTCGTAATAGATGGCTAAATCTCTTAAGGATTCGTTTCTGCTAAGAAGCTGAAAAGCTCGGAGAAAATAGGAAGAGGCTTTTTTAAACTCTCTTTTTAAAATCTTAAGATAACCTAGGGAGAGGAGGCAACGAGATAAATTAATTTTCTGGCCAGCATTCTTAGTTTCCTTTATGTTGGATAAAAGATGCTTTTCAGCTAAGTCCAGTTCACCGCTCAGGGTGTAAATTCTACCCAAGTTTCTCTGGAATATACCGAGGGTTACCCAATCCCGGCTTTTTTCTAAATAGGAGATGCATTCCTTAAGGTATTCTACAGCCTGCACATAATCCGAACGGATGAAACAGATCTGGGCAAGTTTGTTATAGCTCTGGACAATCCCTCTCTCCTCGTCTATCCTTCTACAAGTGGCAATTGAATCCCTGAACTCATTTTCTGCCTGTTTCAATCTCCCTGAAGCAAGATAAGATTTGCCCAGGATTGATTGTACCTGGGCAATCCTTTTGTTCTCTATGGTGTTCCTGAAGAGTTCAAAAGATTTTTTACCGCTCTCCAGCGATTCGTCGTATCTGCCCAGACCGTATAATGCCACTGCGGAAAGATAATAGAATACCCCCATATCCAAAGAGCTGGTATTTAAACCTCCTTGGGTTTCAACCTCCTTGAGCTGTTGCCCGGCCTCCTTGAATTTATCTTTTTCTAAGAGGTGTTCAATCTGCTCAAGTCTTTCCTTAATTGATAAACCTTCTAATTTCTCCTTCATTTCTTCCTAGGTAAAGAAACGTTTTTGACTGACACATCCTTATTGACAACTTCCTGACTTTTCTCTTTCACTACCACGATGATAACTCCAGAATTAAGAAGTGGTGATGAGAAGATATAGACTTGACTGGTGGACGGGGTTAGATCCGGATTCCTGATAATTGGGGGCTGTGGTCGCTTTACTTCCTCCCACGGGTGTTCTAATACAGGAATATCTGAACCATCGCCCGCGTAAACAAGCGGAACTGAGAATGAGAATATGAGAAGTATCAAAAAGGGTGTCAGGCACTTCCTTAAAGTCATCTTTTTCGCCTCCTTTGCGCTTTTTTGGTTTTCTTTACCTTACTACTTCTTTCAAAAATGAGCTTTAAAACATCAATACAAAATAGATTTCTTACCACTAAAAATTTAGTCTATTTTAAAATATTGTCAAGTCTTTTTTTCAAAAATCTAACCAGAGAATCTTTTTATCTTACAATAAGTTATACGAACGAAGGGATTGATTTTGGAGCCAATTTCAGGATTGGTATTTCCAGGGGGAACAACTTAGATTTAAATTGCAGTGAAAGACTAATTTTAAAAGGATAGTTGATTAGATAAACTACATCCCAGTTACTCTCAAGTTATATATTTTCCACTTTCCATCTTTGAAGTAAAGACCCATGTTAGTATAATTCTTAATCCCGGTTATTTTGCTGACATAGGTAACTTCAACTGCGGCTGAATCCCTTTTAACTTTTGATTTCCCTATTACTACCAAACTGTTTTTCCAGCTCATCCGGGTAGATCCATCTCCGGTTAAATCTCTCAAAATTTCCTGTCTGATGTTAGGATAAAGTTCCTCCTTCTCTTTTACCGAAAAACCTTTCAGATTTTCACCTGCAATGTACTCCAAATCCAGATATTCCTTTAAAGCGGTGGTATCAGATTGATCCACTGCGGTCATAAGTTTTTTTACCTCTTCCCTGGGATCAGGTTTATTAGAGCAGGAAGTCAAGGAGATTATAAAAAGTAAAAGGGATAAACCGATCATTTGAAAAAGCCTTTTCATCTTTTCCTCACTTTCTTTTTGGCTGCCAATTTTTTAGGCTTAAACTTTTTAATTGAATCAAACAACTTGTTTTCTTCAGAAGAAAATATCACTCAAACTTAAAGGTCTGTCAATACCTATTTATAGAATATTTTTGTTTAAAAGGTATCAGGGGCAGGCACAGGGGCCTGCCCCTACCTCTTTCTGTCATTCTGAAGGAATCCCACCAAAAGCTGGCGACTGAAGAATCTACTTCAAAGCAAAATTCAATAGATTCTTCGATTGACAAGGCGTGATCAGAATAACAGTAGAAGTAAGGTTATAGTTAAACGTTCCTACAAAACATCTTCAAATCATAAGGGTTAATATAGGGTTTGCTCCTGCATAATTCTGCAATATTAAAGGTTAATTCTGGTTGACAACTTCAGGATTTGTTACTTACTTTAGCAAAAGGCTTTTTGAAAGAAGGCGGAGGAGATAAAACGAATGGAAAAAGAACTTAAAGTTTTTATGCAAAGATGTTACAATTCGGTCCTGGAGGGGAATAAAGAGGAGGTTATAAAGTTATCCAGAGAAGCTATTAAATTAAAATACGACCCCTATCTTGTAGTTGAGAAAGGTCTGGTCGAAGGCATTAAGAAGTTAGGAAAAGAATGGGAGCAGGGGAGTTGTTTTCTACCTGAACTGGTCTTAGGAGCAGAGGCGGTAAAGGCTGGTATCTCAATTCTACAAAAACAGATTTTAAAAGTAAAGGCTGAAAAGAAAAGATTGCCCCGGCTGATAATCGGCACCATCGAAGGGGATATACATGATATCGGAAAGATGTTGGTTGCCACTATGCTCTCAGCCAACGGGTTTGAGGTGATCGATTTAGGCGTGGATGTCAAAGCTGAGGTTTTTGTCAAATCTGCAAAAAGGTACGAGCCGAAATTCCTCTGTATTTCGTCTTTACTTACTACTACTATGCAGAATGAGATTCAGGTCATGGAGGGATTAAAAAAAGCTAATCTAAGAAAAAAGATCAAAGTTATGGTGGGTGGGGCACCAGCCAGCCAGGGCTGGGCAAAAGAGATCGGAGCAGATTTCTACGGGGAGAATGCTATTTCAGCAGTAAAAATTGCTCGAAAAGAGATGAGCGAATGAAAGGAACGCAAGGTAAAAAATCTATATTAGAATTGGGCAGGGAAAAGGTGGTTTTATTGGATGGGGCAATGGGAACGATGCTTTTCTCTGCGGGTCTGCCCTACAATAAACCGCCTGAACTGTGGAACCTTTCACATCCAGAAATAATTTTAAAGATTCACCAGAGATATATCCGGGCAGGTGTAGATATAATCCAGACCAATACTTTCGGAGCAAGCAGCCTGAAGTTAAAAAAATCAGGAAATGAAAAGAAGGTGGGGAAAATCAATCTATCTGCAGTGAGGATTGCAAATGAAGCCTGTCCGGTTGACAAGTATGTTGCCGGGAATATCGGACCCAGCGGTGAATTTTTTGAGCCTTTAGGTAAGGCAAAATTTAGAGAGCTAAAAAAAGTTTTTTCCAGACAGGCTGAACTGCTTTTGGGAGGTGGAGTTGACCTTTTTTCTATTGAGACGATGTTTGATTTAAGAGAAGCCTTATCCGCAGTTGAAGGAGTTAGGGAAGTATCTTCACTTCCCCTTTTCATCTGTATGACCTTTGAAAAAAAAATCAAGGGGTATTTTACGCTGATGGGGGATGAGGTTTCATTCTCTTTGAAAAAGCTCGAAGAGGCAGGTGCGGATGTGGTTGGGGCTAACTGTACCCTGGGTAGTGCAGAGATGATAGGATTGATCCCGGTAATGAAGAAAAGCACAAATCTACCGCTAATAGTTCAGCCAAATGCTGGAAAACCGGTGATTCGCAAAGGGAAAACGGTTTATCTTCAAAAACCAGATTCTTTTGCTAAGGATATATTTAGGATGATAAAGTCAGGGGTTAATTTTGCAGGAGGGTGCTGTGGCACTACCCCGGAATTTATTAGAAAGATTAAGGAAGGTTTGGAAAACTGTGAAAGACGGAAGTGCTGAGTAGTAAAGGGTGTAGAGACGCATTGCTATGCGTTTCTACGAAAGAATAATCGCGTAAGGGTGGGTGAAGAGCTGGTTGAGCGAAGCGAAATCCCGCTTTAGCGGGATCTCCACCCTTCACCCTTGTCAGGTCGGGGGACCTGACAAACACTGAGTATTTTTTAATGATTAAAGCTAAAGCTTTACACTCCAGTTTGAAGATAAAATATGTTTGAGATAATTGAGAATTTCAAGGTAACAGTTGATCATAAGGAAATATTAAGGCTTTTAGGGCATACCCCAGAAGATAAAAAGATAAAAGATAGCTCAAGGAAATTGATTGTGGAGATGATAGAGCTTTCTTTTGAGCTGACTAAACCTAAAGGGATTTATACTGTCAAAGATATAAAAGAATTGCCAGAAGAATGCTCTTTTAACTCAGGTGAAAAAGTTGCATTCGGAATATCTACTATCAGTGAGAAGTTAGAGAAAAAGGTTAAGAGTTTAAGTTCTAAGGGTGAACAAACCAGAGCGGTTATTTTGGATGCCATTGGTTCTGTGGCGGCTGAATATACAGCAGAATATCTGAATCAGATTATCATAGATAAAGCTGAAGAAGATAATCTATATCATAGCCCCAGGTTCAGTCCGGGATATGGAGGATGGAAGTTAGAAGGGCAGAGACTTATCTTCAATTTATTACCAGCAGAAAAGATCAGAGTGAGTTTAAATCAATTTTATATGATGGTACCTAAAAAATCGGTCTCCTTTGCAGTTAATTTGAGCAGAAATCGTTTTAAAGGGAAAAACCTGTCACCCTGCGAAATCTGTGGATTAAAAGAGTGCCATTTTAAAAAAGAAAAATGAAGGAGGGAACTTGAGGATATTCAGGCGTCCTGAATTAGAACTCTTAGATAAGAAAAGGGTTGAGCATATTATAGATGAAGCTTTGGAGCTGCTTTTAAAGGTTGGAGTTTTTGTGGAGAACAAAGAAGGGCTTGCTCTTTTGGGTGATGCTGGAACAGGGATAGATAAGAAGAAGAAAAGAGCCTATCTTAAAAAAGAGTTGGTTGAAAGATGTCTTAAAACTTGTCCAAAGGTAATTGAGGTTTATGACCGTGAAGAGAGGTTAGCTCTAAATCTAAAAGAAGATAAAGTCCATTTCAATCCCGGCTCTGCGGCTCTTTGGATTTATGACTTAAAAAAAGATGTGATCAGAGAACCAGTAACTTCTGATCTGATTAAATTTGCCCAGCTGGTGGATGGGTTGGATTACCTGAAAGCCCAGAGCACTGCTTTAATCCCTTCGGATGTGCCCAAGAAAATGGCAGATCGGTATCGGCTTTTCATTTCACTTTTATTTTCAGTTAAGCCAGTTATCACCGGGACATTTGAGAAAGATGCTTTTAAGATTATGAAAGATATGCTGGTTTGTATTAGAGGTGGCGAGGGTAATTTAAGAAAAAAGCCCTTAGCCATTTTCGACTGTTGTCCATCGCCCCCTTTGAAATGGAGCGATTTAACCTGCCAGAACTTGATCGATTGTGCGAAAAGCGGGATCCCGGCTGAGCTGGTCTCTATGCCTTTAAGCGGGGCAACTGCACCGATTACCTTAGTTGGAAGCTTAGTTCAGCATACGGCGGAGAATCTAAGCGGGATCGTTATCCATCAACTTACTCGCAGAGGTTCGCCGATTATCTACGGTGGCTCACCCTCCGGTTTTGATATGAGGACCGGGACAACTCCCATGGGGGCAATCGAGACTATGATGATAGATTCAGCTTTTAACCAGATCGGGAAGTATTTTGGACTCCCCACCCATGCCTATATGGGGCTTAGCGACTCCAAGACAATGGATTATCAAGCCGGTTTAGAATCAGGGATCGGTGCGATTTTAGCTGCCTTATCCGGGATAAATGTTGTTTCCGGACCAGGTATGCTCGATTTTGAAAGTTGCCAGAGTTTAGAGAAGCTGGTTATAGATAACGAGATCTGCGGGATGGCATATCGATTGATTGAGGGGATTAATTTTAAAGATAAAACTCCTTCTTTAGACCTGTTCAAGGAGGAGTTTTTAGAAAAAGGGTTTTTGACCTCTCCTTATACTCTTAAATGGTTTAAAAAGGAGTTTTTCTTTCCCAGCCAGGTGATAGACCGGTCAAATTTAGGTGAATGGATCAAGAAAGGTAAAAAGAGCGCGATCTGGAAAGCCAGGGAACTGGTTGAGAAAATAGTTTCTCTTAAAAGCTTTAACCAGGTTCCGGTAGAAAAAAAGAAAGAGCTTCAGAAGATTATCCTGATGGATGCGAAGAACTATGAATTTGATCAGGAGTTGAAGAAGAGGTTTAAGAATTGATAATAAATGTCATTTTGAGCGAAGCGAAAAATCTAAGGCTAAAAGGAAGAAGACTCTTTGCCCATTTTTCCCAGAATGACAGAATGAAACAGAAGTATCCAACTTTGACGGACTGTACCTTTACAATTTCAGTATAATTCTTTACTATTTTACTAAGAAAATTCAAGTTTTCCCTGATTTTGCCGATAAAAACAATAGAACTTTCAAGATTTTTACTTGACAAAACCGGTTTTTTACGTATATTGATATTGTAAGGGATTAGAAGGAAAGAGTTAGTTGATTTTAAAATACCTTAAAAGATTTTAATTGACCATGAGAGTTTTTAGTTTTGTAGTATCTTTCATGGTTTTTTTGTTTTAACGTCAGGTTAGTGAAAGGTGGTGAATAAGATTTTGGCAGAAGGGAAAGTGAAGTGGTTCAACGAGGCTAAGGGATTTGGATTTATCGAGCCCAAGGAAGGGGGGAAGGATGTCTTTGTGCATTATTCCGCGATAAAGTCGGAGGGATATAAGTCCCTGAAAGAGGGAGACGAGGTTAGCTTCGATACTACCGAGGGTCCTAAAGGACCGCAGGCAATTAATGTAGTTAAATTATAATATAAGATTTAACCGCATTATCAACCCTCCCGTATAAAAGCGGGAGGGTTTTTTATTTTATTTGTAGAGACGCATAGAATGCGTCTCTTTATTATTCCCCTCCTTTTCAAGGAGAGGGTCAGGGTGAGGTCATAGTACTAAAAAAGGAACAGACAAGATGTCTGTTATACCATTTTTTGTGACCCTGAAAGGGTCACACTACGAAATGCTACCAGGAGTGCATCAGCTTGTCGAGATTGACCTTGAGGCTGATGCAAACAAAAGCAAGCTTTTGCACTCCAACTAAAACAATCCCAACTGCTCGGTATCTTTTTTTACTTCTACTTTCTCTCTTTCTTCAAATATTTTTATCTTACCATAGACTCCGTCGTGGCCCGGAATTATAGTCAAATTTCTCTCACTTACTCTTTTGATACCTTCAAGTATTTTAGGTGGTGTTTCTAAAGATAATTCCTCCAGCGAAAGGTCAAGAAGGATTTTAAACTCATTTCCGAAGTTCTGGATCATTTTTTTATACTCTTCTTCCACACCTTTGGTATCCGGTGCTTGACCCAGGGCTTCTGCAATTATTTCTTGTAGCGGAATCAAATTTTTGAAGGGTATAGAATTGGGTGGGATAAACCCTTCGGGTCTATCGGCTAAATCCTCTACCCGGTGCATCACTCCAACTGTGATCCTTTTATGACAGACCGGACAGAGGTATTTATTTTTTTTGGTCTCTGCTGGCGAGAATAATACCCCGCAGTTTCTATGTCCATCAAAATGGTATTTCCCTTCTTCGGGGAAAAATTCGAGGGTATATAAAAATTTATTTTTATCCTTTGATTTTATTGTGTCTACTATCTCCCTATAATCTAACTCGCAGTCAAATAGATTCGCCTCTCTTCCGAGCTTGGATGGTGAATGAGCGTCTGAATTAGAGATTAATGTAATCTTATCTAACTTTGATAATCTCCAGTTCATCTGCGGATCTGAGGAAAGTCCGGTTTCGATTGAATAAATATATTTAGAATATTCACCAAAGCATTCTTCAATTGAATCGAACCCGGAATTTGCTCCGAAGATGGAAAACCAGGGGGTCCAGGCATGAGCCGGAATGATCAAACATTCCTGGGATACTCCCAATATGATTTTTAATAAATCCTTAGCCGGGAAGGTGAAAACAGGCCTGCCATCTGAGGACAATTTACCTAAATTTTCCAGTTTTTTATTGATTTTTTCAACTATCTCAAAAGACGGGGCGAAAACCAGGGTATGGATTTTTCTCAATCTTCCATTTTGATGAAAGATGTTGTTCAACTCTGCAGTGAGGATGAATCTGACGGGATATTTTTTATTTTTCAATTGAAAGAGCCCGTTCCCCAGAGGCTCTAACTTCTCTTTCAATTCAGAAAGATAGGACGGATGAGTGAAATCCCCGGTTCCTAAAAGGGATATTCCCTTTATCTCTGCCCATTTGGACAGGGAGTCAACCTCCATCTCCTGAGAGGTTGCCCGGCTGTATTTGGAATGGATATGAAAATCTGCGATGAAACGCATAGGGTTATGTCCTTGCTATTTCTTAAACGCCCAAGGGAAATTGCACCAGGGTGGTTTTATAACCCAGCATTGTGAGGTCTTGAGATCCCGAGCCTTAACTTCTGTCACATTCATGGACCTGGGCTCAAGCTTCACTTCGTTAATGTAGACTTCATATTTTTTACCTTTGGTCAGTGCAGGTTTTTCCAGATATTTTTGAAGTTCCCTCACTTCAGCCCTGTCCTCAGAGATCTGCCAGAATTTCCCCTTACTTTTGACCACCACATCTTTCTCATTTATCCAGTTCGGCTCAATCCCTCTTCCTAAAGTAAAGTAGGTGAATTTTCTTTTATCGAGGTCGGCTTCTACCAATGAACCGTTGCTGATGAATAGAACAGTTTTATCATCCTGCAGCCACTGAGGATTCAATCCGCCATTAAAAGTGAGCTGATATAGTTTTTCCGTCTCAGTATTTAAGGTCCAGATATTATTCCCCTTAGTGAAAGCTAATATATGACCATCCCCAGAACAAACTTAAGTGAGCAGAAGGCTCTGAGTGATTAATTATGAATCTACACTCCTTATTTTTAAAATCATAGACTTTAAGATCTGAGAAATTTTCATCCGATGTTATCCGACCATCTCCATTCCGGTCCCCCCCCAATGACGAGATAAAAAAGATTTTACTTTGATCGATCGTAATCACCGCTTCGCTGATGGGAATCGAGTCGAGAAAGAGAGGGACATATGAGGAATCGGAGAGATCGTAAATCCAGAGTTCGTTAGGTCCCTTAATTAAGAGTCTACGGCTATCGCTTAACCAGCTCACCTTTACCTGAGAGATTGAGCCATCCAGTAGAATATAGTCAGTTTTCTTCAAAGGTTTCTCTTCTCCAAACCAAAGTTTCTTAGTAAGCTCATCTGAAGCCCAGTTAGGTATATCCTTGACTTCACAGATGACTATTTTCTGCGGACGTTGTCTATGATCCTTATAGTATGGAGATCCCAACCTTATCTTATACTGATCTGTATATTGATATAACATTTTCTGCTTGTCCGGACTCATGAGTGGATTAGTGCAAGATTCATTGGGATAACCTGATACAAGTAATTCCCCCTCTCTGGTTAAATAGTTATAGCTCAATAGCTCATTATCTTTTTCGAAGATAATGGTGCTGTCATCGATCCATTGGATCCCTTTCCAGAAATTTCCTAAATTAGGATCAAAGACTCTTTCCTCTAAAGACTCAATACCCAAAATAGAATACTTCCTTTCCCAGTTAATCCCAATAGCTCTAGCGAAGAAAAACTTCTTACTGCTCAGTGACCAAGAGATTTGTTCTACGGAACCGTACCTTCCATCCAGATTATCGTCTGGGAAACGATTGAAGATTTGGCGTGGAGTTGACCTTTTGTCTAAGTCCAGCAGATACATTCCATAATAGGTCTGTAAAAGCACTTTGGATTTGTCCGGGGAAAGATAGAAATGGTCAGCATAAAAGGTTAATGGTCTTAGATTGGGACCTTTGATATCGGCTAAGAAGATATCATTTCCCCTTAAAGAATCGTACTCCGCTTCCATACCAGTATTCCAATCCCGACATTCAAAAGCAATCTGTCTTTCATCTGGAGACAGCGCAGGATTACTATAAATGGCGAGTTCATTCTCAAACCCCTGGAGAGGCTGTCTCAGCCAGAAAATTGCCGCAACTAAAAAGCAAAAAATAAACCATTTTCGCATTTTCATATCAAGAAAGCTTATGAATCTTCAAAAGTATAGCAAGTAATTATTTATTTGTCAACATAAATTACCAAGTGGTTAAATTGGAGTGTCAAGCTTTAACTTTACAATTTAATAGTAGAAAATTTGCATTAAGATTCACCTTTGGGTCAGGGGACCCAACGGGTTCAATATGGGTAAATAACACTGTTCTGTCCCTACAGGAAGTAGTGGCTCAATCCGCTAGATACGGATGAACCCCTATCTTCCTGATGGTAAGGCGGGATTACGAACTGTCAACTGAGCGCAGTAAAGCATTCCATCCGCCTGAGGCAGATTCGATTGTCCCCATAGGGACTTCCCCAGAATGGAAAATGGAGCAGGTGTGTGTCGCGCTACTTTTTTTTGGCTCTACCCAAACACCATAGCGGAATGGTTCCATCCCCAACTAACAAACTCTAAACTCATCCCGCTAAAGGCGGGAATTCGCTTCGCTCAGCAGGGAGGGGGTCCACCTTTGAAAAGGTAGTTTATGAGATAGACTATATCTGCGATGCTTATAGTTCCATCACAGTTAGTATTGGCTTTGTCCAGGGGTGAAGGTGCAGGTCCTCCTTTAAAAAGATAGTTAATTATATAGACAACATCTGCGACTGATATCTTAGAGTCACCATTAGCATCCCCTCTTAAGAAAGTTGCACCGGGCTGGATAGTTAAAGTTAAATTCTGGGTATCACTTTTCTGAGGAGCGCTGGAATCTTTTACTAAAACGGTGAAGGTGGAAGTCCCGGTATCTAAAGCTGTTCCTGAAATTATACCAGTTAAGGAATCAAGGATTAAACTATCAGGAAGAGTTCCGCTTGAAATCTCCCAATAATAAGGTGAGGTTCCACCCTTAGCTATCAGAGTATCAATATAAATATAAGGTTTGAACCCATCCGATAATGTAGTGGATACGATATTAAGACCATAACTCACAGTACTTGAGTATTTTAAAATCCATTTATCTTTGTCTAAAGCTAAAGCAGTTGGCTGGGAAGATAGATCGAACTGGAAATCCTGGCTCCTCTGGTTGTTAAAAACTACAAAGGTGGTATTGCTCTGTGCTGTGGTGATGGTTACATCTATGGGCATAGTGAAGATTTGAGGTGGAGTGGTCTGAATTTGATCGATATGCAGGTAAACCCGATAAGTCCCGTCAAGGTTCTCATACATCCAGGAGACCCGGTAGTTAGGTCGATATGTTCCGTAAATCCACTCCTGGAAAAACCAGTCCAGATCCATTCCGGAAACCGATTCGCATACCTCCTGGAAATCCTCAGTTAAGGCACTTTTATTAGCAAATCTCGGATCTGCATAATAGGACCTGAGAATGTCAAAAAAGGTTGAATCTCCAACTACATGTCTTAACATATGCAATACCCAGCCGCCTTTGTCATAGACCAAACCGCTGAATATCTCATAGACATCAGTGGTATCCTGGACATAGATAGTACCTCCACCAGCATATTCCAAGTTGTTCATATAAGAGTGGTAGTAACTTGTTCCATAGATATTCTCATAATACAAAGCCTCACAATAGGTGGCAAAACCTTCATTTAGCCAGATATGGTGCCAGCTCCCGCAGGTGATATAATCCCCCCACCACTGGTGAGACAACTCATGCACTATAACGTAAGAGTCATACCAGGAATAAAGGAGAGAAGTACAGGTCTGGTGTTCCATGCCACCACCCCAGGGGAAATGTGCCATTCCGTACTTTTCTGTCACAAAAGGGTATTCTCCAAAGGTCTGGGCAAAAAATTCGATTGCTCCAACTGTTATTCCATAATTTGCCACTGCCTCTGAATAATATTCCGGATAGACAAAATATCTTACCTCCATTGAATCAGTAGGGGAATAATGATAATAATCTGAAAAAATCTGATAATTGGTGATAGCAACTGAGACAAGATAGGTAGTGATGGGGTAGCTTTCATGCCATTTATAAGTCTTGGTTTCATCTCCGTTGTCTATGACTGTCCTTAACACACCATTAGAAGCTACTATCAGGTTAGAAGGGATGGTTACATTGATATCTGCAGAGTCAGCCTTATCAGAGGGATGGTCTTTACAGGGCCACCAGGTTCGGGCAAAATAGGGCTCGCTCAAAGAGGAGATAATGGGCATAGACGGACTCCCATGATAGCTGAAATCGAAAGCCTGAAACCCACCTTCGACTGGATGTCCATGATAATAGACAGTTAAAAGAAAGCTCTCGTCTAAGGTATAGGTTCTATCAAGGGTGATATTGATTAAATCTGCGGAATGAGTATAGGAAAGATTGGTTGTCTCCATCTTTATAGAGTCAACCGTCATATTGTCATACAAATCTAGAGCTACTGTATTCAAGTTTGTTACCTTACTTTTAGCCTGCATGGTCACTGCTCCGTAGATTATCTCTGTGGCAACATTGATCTTTAAATCCAGCCCGTAGTAGATTGCATCAAAGTCCCCCTGACTGGCAAGAACTTTAGAACTATAAGCCTCACGCACTTTAGCCAAGGTCCTGGCTTTGCCTTCAGCCAATATCCTGTGACCTTCACTTGGGGGGATGGAAAAGACCGGCTCTGGTTGGGAAGCAGGTTTCTGTTGAGAAAAGCCAAAACTAAAAGGGGATAATAAAAAAATAATCAGCGATAAAAGAAAAATATTTTTAGACACGGGCACCTCATTTTTTGAAGTTTTTATTAAGGTTTCAATTTTATCTTCGGGGTTTTCTTGTAAAGATTAACGAAAAAAGAAAATGTCAATTCTTATTAATATACGATAACAATTTTTAAACTGTAAAAAAGCAAAACATCTTTTCAATTTATTATTGTTTTCTAAAGTCCTATCAGGTCATAAACCTGACAGGAGAAACTGTGTCAGGAATAGTTCCTGACACAACTTGAATAGTAGGTAAAGGCTTTGATTTTAAGTTATTTTTTATAACGCGTGGCCGAGCCTTTAGGGTTTGGCAAAGGTCTGAAACCTCTGCTACGCGACTATATATATCCGCAAGCTGAAGCTTGCGACTACCTCTTCAATAAAAAGAGAAATTTCTTGTCTTTTTAATTGACTATATATATTATATTAGAATTGGAGTGAGATATGAGATTTCCGGGGAAAATATATTTTATATTTTTGTTCATATTTATATTTACCAGATTCTCTTATGCTCAAGAGAAGAAGGTGTTGCCAGAAATAGCTCAGACCGATTCAGCTCAAGCTATGGTGTTTAAGAGTAAATCCCCTATGGGAGCACTTCTACGGTCGGTGGCTTTCCCGGGCTGGGGACAGTTTTATAACAAGAAATATCTTAAAGCCGGACTTGCATTCGGAGCTGAGACAACATTTTTAACCCTGATGGCTATCGAATGGAAAAGGATGGATGATCACAAAAAACTTTTTGATTCTATGTCCCAGAACCATCCGGATAAATCCTGGGAGTACGAGCAGTATAAATTTTACCAGGATAGAAAAAATCTTTTTCTCTGGTCGGCCATAGCCACAATTTTTGTAAGTATGTTCGATGCCTATGTGGATGCCCATCTTTATGATTTCGATAAGGAGATGGAGAGGATCGGATTTGAAATCTATCCGGATTCGGGAAACAAGTTAAGCTTTAAACTTAGTTTAAAGCTTTGAAAAATATAAACGGAACTAATTTTATCTACCGAATAGAAGGAGAAAAGAAATGGAAGAGTTCGATTTAGGAATTGCCTGGTGCTGGGAATATGACCGGGAGCTGGTATTCGAGTTAGAGGACTATATTCATCGGAAAGGGCTTACTATTTACCAGATAGCACCCTATAATTTAGAGGAGACTTTAAATAGGCTTAACTCTAACCAGCTAAAGTTCAAACTTTTTCTGGACCGGGCTTCAGACCAGAACGAAGAATTTGAGAGGCTGGTTCAATTTATCAAGACTTCCGGGATAAAAATGCTGAACGATTTTGATAAAGCCTTATGGTCTTCAGACAAAGCCACTATGCACCTGGAGTTTCTCTCTTCCGGGATCGAGGTTCCCTATACCATTATCCTTTCTCCTTATGAAGAGGAGCCGGATTTAAGAATAGAGAACTTAGAGAAGGTGGGAATACCCTTTGTTCTAAAGCCTGCCCGGGGTGGAAGCAGTGAAGGGGTGGTTATGGATGCTAAGGGGGTTGAGGATATCAGAAAAGCCCGGGAGGAGTTCTGGGACGATAAATATCTGATTCAGCAAAAGATCGACCCGGTAAATATCTCAGGAAAAAGGTGCTGGTTCCGGATCTTCTATTCTTGTGGAGAAGTATTTCCCTGTTTCTGGGATGATCTGACCAAGCTTTCTGAAATACTCATCCCTGCACAGATTGGTGAAAAGGTTTATAAAGGTGTAGATGAATTAACTAAAAAGATTTCCCAGGTTTGTGGATTAGACCTTTTCTCTACAGAGATTGCCCTTACGGAAAATTATAAGCTAATAGTGGTTGACTACGTGAACGACCAGTGCGACTTGAGAAAAAAATCCTTACATTATGATGGTATCCCGGATGAGGTAGTGCAAAAGGTGCTTTGCTCTCTGGTTGAGTATGTTTATTCTTATGTTGGAACCGGTCTGAGAGAGGATCTAAAAAGCTTTTGAGGATAACAGAAAGGTTTCTCATGTGGTCGTCCACAGGACGAAAAACTTAACTGAAAGAAACTTAAGATATGGATGATATACTCAAGCAGGAAATGGCGTCATATTACGATGAGAGAGCACGAGAATATGATGAAATCTATCTCGGAAAGGGTCCTGCAATTCCTGATCCTATTGCTTATAAAAAAGATGTGAAAAGAATTGGTGAAATTGTGTCATCCTTTGGAAGGGGACATTTAATCGATATAGGATGCGCGACTGGATTCTGGTTACCCTATTATGCGCGAAATTGTTCACAAATAACATTAATCGATCAATCTGAAAAGATGCTTTCAGAATGTAAAAGAAGAGTTGATGAACTGGGAGTAAAAAGCAAGTGTCATTTTGTTCAAGGAGACTTTTTTGAAATTGGCTTTGAAAACTGCTTATTTGAGAGTGCCCTTGTAGGATTCCTTATAAGCCATCTCACCTTAGAACAAGAGCAGTTATTTTTTGGAAAACTTAAAAAGATTCTCAAGCCCAATGGACAGTTAATACTTATCGACTCTACGTGGAGCAGTAAACGGCAAGAATATCGTAAAAAAGAAGGTATGCAAGAACGGGTCTTGAATGACGGTCGTATATTTACTATATACAAGAGATATTTCGATAAATCCGATATCGAGGGAATATTCAAGAAGTATGGTTTTAAGTTACAATCATATTATATAGGCGACCTGATGCTGGCGGTAATAGGAGAAACAGAATCAAGGGAGATTTCATGTGGTCGTTGGGTCCCCTGACCCGACGATAAATTAATTTATCTGAACTTGCCAGATAGAGGGACTTGTCAAGTACTAAAAGGAGTAACCAGTTGAGCACATTTATATTAATAATAGTAGCAATTATTGTAGTTGTAGTCATTTATATACGTTTTAATTACTACAATGCCACCAAGGGTATGATTAGAGCTAACTTAAATGCTTTCTTCTCTGCAAAATACCAGAGTATGAATTCAGAGGATGCACTAAATATTATGATTTCAACAAGATATAGCGTGTTTCCGCAGAAAAGAGGTGAATTTATAACATTGTATGCAATGTTTCTATCTTACCTTGAGAATCCTGAAACTGTTGTTAAAGATATCCCAGATGCTCTTGGTGTTTTATGTGTAGTCCTCTCCTCTTTTGACCTACATCATGAGACTCCAGAAAATATAGATGAGAGAGAAAAAGAAGAGTTAGAAATGCTTAGACGAGTTATTTCTCTAATGCATATATACGAAGCTGGTGCTGTATTTAAATCACCGAGATCCTTTAGTTCTCCAACACTCAAATTTCTTGATAACTTTATTTACCATATAGACAAAGAGTATTATAATAGAATCGGAAAAGCTTTATCTAAGATAGAATAGAAGTTTTTATAAAAGCGATATTACCCTTCACGTGGTCCAATGTATTAGAAAATGGTTCAAGTAGAATCTAAAGAGGTTATAAAGAATGCAAGAAAAACTTCTGAAAAGTATCTCCGGGATTAGAGGGATAGTTGGAAAAACCCTTACGCCAGAACAAGGTTTTAAAATATTCTTCTGCCTTTGGAAACTATTGTAAGGGAGGAAGGATTGTATTAGGCAGGGATACCCGTAAATCCGGAGAAATTTTCAAGAATAGTGTGTTGGATGGACTTTTTTCTGCTGGCTGTGAAGTGATAAATTTAGGGATTTGTCCAACCCCGACTGTGGGGATGGCAGTTAAAGGTCTGAAGGCTAAAGGTGGGATAATGATTACTGCCAGCCATAATCCTGCAGAGTGGAATGGTTTAAAATTTTTCAATGCAAAAGGGGTTTTCTTAGATGAAAAAGAGGGTAAAAAGTTCTTTTCTTTAGCGGAGAAGGAGATAAAATATTCAGAGCGAAAAAAGTCAGGTAAAGTTCATTCAGATAATAGGTGGATTGAGAAACATATCCAGAGGATTTTAGGGTTATCCTATATAGACAAGAACAAGATTAAGAAGAAAGGATTCAAAGTTGTGCTTGACTGTAATAACGGTGCTGGTGCAAAGATTGCTCCTTTGCTTCTCAGGGAATTAGGATGTCAGGTGATTGAGTTAAATTGTGGTTTAAGCGGAGAGTTCGTTCATTCACCAGAACCTGTGCCGGAGAATTTGGCTTTGCTCTGTAAAAAAGTAAAAAAGACTAAAGCAGATTTGGGTTTTGCCTTAGATCCGGATGCGGATAGATTGGCTATAGTCTCAGAGAAAGGGGTTCCTCTGGGCGAGGAATATACCCTGGCTTTATGTGTGGATTTTGTTTTGAGTAAAAAACTTTCGGACGTGGCAGTGAATAATTCTACTTCTATGGTTATGGAAGATATTGTCAGAAAATACGGGGTTGAAGTTTTCCGCAGTAAAGTAGGTGAGATATATGTAGTCTCACTCTTGAAGAAGATTAAAGGGGTAATTGGAGGAGAAGGGAATGGGGGGGTAATTCTGCCAGAAAATCATTATGGCAGGGATGCGCAGGTGGGTATGGCTCTGATTCTGCAGTATTTAACTGAATCCGGCAAAAAGATAAGCCAGCTAAAGCAGAGCTTGCCTCAATATTTCATACAAAAAGATAAGTTAAAGCTTTCGAGTAATTTTGATAATAAATTAAAAATATATCTAAGAAAGTTCAAACAGTCAGAGATAAATTATTTAGATGGAGTGAAAGTAAAGCTCGAAAATTCCTGGATCAGTATCCGTAAGTCAAATACTGAACCGATCATCAGAATTATGGCAGAAGCTACTATCAGAGAAGAAATAGAAAAACTGGTGCTTGAGGCTAAACGGGAATTAAGTTAAATTACTATTAAAAATCTGCTTCATCTGCCTTTTTCTTCTTCGATATGATGTCTGATATCTTTACCCTGCACCAAATAGATAACATCTTCAGCTATATTAGTAGCATGGTCTCCTATTCTCTCTAAATGTCTGGAGACTAAGATTAATTCCAGAGCCCGGGGTATAGTGGATTGGTCACTGAGCATAAAGGTCAGAAGCTCACGAAAAATCTGGTCTTTTAATCCATCGACTTGATCATCCCGGGTCAAAATCGAACGAGCTAAGTCTACATCCCTTTTAATGAAAGCATCTAAACTGTCTTTCACCATCTTTTGAGTCAGTTCCGCCATTCGGGGTATGTCGATCAAGGGCTTGAGCTGAGGCTGTTTAATCAGAACTTCAGTCCGCTGAATAATATTTACCGCTAAATCCCCAATCCTTTCCAGCTCGCTGTTGATCTTCATAGCCGAGGTGATAAACCTCAAGTCCGTTGCCATCGGCTGTTTCAGAGCCAAGAGCTTAAGGCAGAGATCGTCGATCTCTATTTGAAGATAGTTAACCTTTTTCTCGTCCTGATTAACCACTTCGAATAGAGACTCATCTCTTTCCGATAGAGATTTAACCGCCTTGTAGATCATCATTTCAGCCAAGCTGGCCATAGATAGCAATTTTTCTTTTAGGAGATTTAACTCCTCATCGAAATGTTTGTGAATCGTCATTTTCTTCTTCCTTTCAAATTATCATCCAAATCGCCCGGTTACATAATCCTCGGTCTTTTTATCTCTGGGATTGGTGAAAATCTTAGAGGTCTGGTCAAACTCCACCAGCTCTCCCAGGAAGAAGAAACCGGTATAATCCGAAATCCGGGCAGCCTGCTGCATGTTATGGGTCACAATTACAATAGTATAGTTTTTCTTCAAATCTAAAATTAACTCCTCTATCTTTCCAGTAGAAATCGGATCTAAAGCCGAGGCTGGTTCATCCATTAAGAGAACCTCCGGTTCTACAGCTAAAGCCCGGGCAATGCAGACCCTCTGTTGCTGGCCTCCGGAAAGCTTCAAAGCAGACTGGTCTAATTTATCTTTGACCTCGTCCCATAAAGCTGCATCTTTCAAAGTCCTCTCCACAGTTTCCTCCAGGATGTTCTGATTACCAATCCCCTGAATCCTCAGACCATAAGATACGTTCTCAAAGATTGACTTGGGAAAAGGGTTCGATTTCTGGAAAACCATCCCTACTTTTCTTCTCAATTCCGAGAGCTCGATGCCCCTGGAGTAGATATCTACTCCATCCAAAAAAACCTTACCTGAACTGTTAGCTCCCGGAATTAAATCGTTCATCCGGTTCAAGCATCTCAAGAAGGTCGATTTCCCACAGCCAGAGGGACCAATAAAGGCGGTGATCTGATTCTCCTGAATACCGATGGAGATGTCTTTCAAAGCCTGAGTTTTGCCATAGTAGAAATTCAGTTTCTCAACCAAGATTTTGGGAGTAAAGCTCTCTATTTTCTTTCCTGATATCTCAGGAGTTTTAGGTTCGATTTTAGCTTCTGTTTCTTCTCTCATTATGCTCTCTTCGTTCATATTTCAAACGTTATGTCTCATCTGTCTTCTTACCTTAGACCTGATAAATATAGCGATGAAATTCAAAAGTAAAGTTAAAATTAAAAGTACCAGCACAGTTCCGTAAAGGATCGGCTTGGTAGCTTCCACATCAGGAGATTGGGTCGCCATCACGTAGACATGATAACCCAGTTCCATAAACTGGTCAGTGGGCTTATGCGGCAGGTAGGGTAAAAAGTAAGCCGCACCGGTGAACATTATAGGAGCAACTTCTCCAGCCCCTCGACTGATGGAAAGGATAGCACCGGTCAAAACCCCGGGAAGTGCCTGAGGAAGGACTACCCTGCGAATAGTCTGCCACTTGGTTGCACCTAAGGCAAAAGATGCCTCCCGAATTTCCGAGGGAACTGCTCTCAGGGCTTCCTCTGAAGCAACTACAACTACCGGAAGGTTCAAAAGGGCTAAGGTTAAAGCCGCCCACATAAGACAGGGTTGTCCCCAAACCACCTCCAAACCAAAAAACTTATCTATTCCTGCCCCGACAAATTGTATAAAAAATCCTAACCCAAATAACCCGAAGACAATCGAAGGCACACCAGCTAAGTTGTTCACGGCAAAACGAATTGTTTTAGTCAGAGCAGATTCAGGCTTTGCGTATTCGTGTAAATAGATTGCAGTCATAACCCCAACCGGGAGTACAGCGATTATCATTAAAATAACTAAAGCCACAGTCCCGAAAATTGCCGGGAAAATCCCGCCTGCGGTCATCCCTTCACGGGGAGCTTTGGTAATGAAATCCCAGCTTATGATCTTATGTCCCTGCAGAACTATATTCCCGATAATCACAAACAGGATGGCAAAGATAATCAGGGTCGCAAGTAAGGTTAGACCGGTAAAGAAAGAACCGAATAAGTTAATCCTGAGTTTCATTTAAATTTTTCCCGCTAATTTCCTTTGCAACCTTCCCACAACCAGCTGGGCTAAGGAATTGATAATCAAAGTGAAGACAAAGAGGGAGGCACCGATGAAAAATAAAACATTGTAATGTGCACTGCCGTGTACCACCTCTCCTAATTCTGCGGCGATGGTGGCAGACATCGTGCGAACCGAATCAAAAATATTAGCAGAGAGCAGGGAGGCATTTCCAGAAGCCATTAAAACTATCATTGTTTCACCTACTGCCCTTCCTAGTCCTAAGATAATCCCTGCCAGAACACCAGGCATTGCCACTGAAAGAGAAACTCGAAAGGCAGTCTGCCAGCGATTGGCTCCTAATGCCAGAGAGGCTTCCTTTAAACTCCGGGGCACAGAGTTCAAAGCATCCTCAGCTATGGAATAGATAACCGGGATGATGGCAAAGCTTAATGCCATCCCGGCATTAAAGGCGTTTAAACGCATAGTTGAATGAAAGATACTGTGAAAAAACGAAGCCATAACCATCAGAGCGAAAAAACCCAAGACCACAGAAGGTATTCCAGCCAAAATCTCAACAATCGGCTTGATAAATTCTTTTAATTTGAGAGGTGCAAATTCTGAAGTAAAAATAGCAGCTCCTACAGAAATAGGAATTGAAAAAAAGAGGGCTACCACCACGACTTTGAAGGTTCCTAATATGATAGCAATCAAACCATATCGAGGAAAATCCGAAATCGGTTGCCAGATTTTTGTGGAAAAGAAAAGCCTTAAACTGGCTTCTTTTTTGACTTCAGGACTAACTAGGATTGGCAAAGCCTCCCGGAAAACAAAAACAAAGATCAGAATAACAGCTAAGATCGCCAAGAAAGAGGAAAAAAAGATTACCTTTTCAATAATGAATTCAGAAAGGCGGAATCTTTTCTTGGAAATGACAAATTCCGATTGGCGTTTCTTTTCTATGGTCTTCAAGTTTTCCATATTTCGAAAAGTTAGTGATACTTCCTTCTAAGTCTATCCTCGCATGGTGATAGTATCTTGTTTCTGATTCCCTTCCTCGATGGGAGGGGATAAAGGGAAGAGTGAAGTCGCATCATATTTTACTTCTCTCTAACCTTCTTCCGCAAGCTGCTGCTACTGTTGTTATGTAAAGTTGCAGGAATCCTCCATTAAGATGATATTGATCTGTCAAGGTACTGTGAGTAATCTGTCAACCTCTGGGTGTATCTTTCTCTTATTAAATTAGATGAAATAATAAAATCTGCTGTAGATCTGTTACAAGCTGTAGGAATATTATAAAGAACAGAGATCCTCAGCAAAGCTTTTACATCAACATCATGCGGGTGTGGTTGCATGGAATTCCAAAAGAAGATCAGAATGTCAATATTTCCTTCTGCAACCATCGCTCCAAGTTGTTGATCGCCTCCAAATGGACCTGATTTTAGTTTAACTATACTATGGTTCAATGACTGCCCTTTTTCTAGTTTCTTGGATATTACTTCCTCAACTAAGCGACCAGTAGTCCCTGTACAGATCAACCTGTGATTTAAAAGTACTTTCCAGTTCCATTCTACCCATTCGACTAAGTCACTTTTACAGTTGTCGTGTGCAACCAAAGCAACTCGCTTCGATATTTCCATGACCTCTCCTTATATCTATTCTGTTTCATAAGACTTGATTGATACGAGCCTATGTTGTGTCATAGTCAAGCATATTATTCTGTGCCCAGCAATTTTGCATAACATCTGCACCCTTACGCAGTAAGGCTGTTTGTTAGCGGTAGACATTCACAGCAAACCTATATTACACCTGATTGTTTAAAATAACTTACCGTTTCTTCAATTCCCTTTTCATAAGGGGTGGGCTTATGGTTGAAATGTTTTTCAAATTTCGACGAATCAAACACATAATCATATTTATTTTGATACAACATTTCATAAGCTTCCCGTGTCCGCTTATCAAATACGCCTGCCAGCTTTACCATCCACTTCTTTAGAACAGTGAAGTCGGGATTTACTCCCAGCTTTTCAGCCACATTTCTTATGAATTCCTCACCGGTTAGAGGAGGGCTTGCGGTTGGTAGATGCCATACCTGATTATTCGCACTCTCTGCCTTAGCTAAGAGGTACAAAGACTTTCCACAGTCGCCTGTATACGTGTAAGAGTGTTTGGCTTTGACATTTACTAACCATTGTGCTTTTCTGCCTTTTGCTAGTCTTTCAATCACGAGCATAAATGGAAGGCTTGTTTTATCTGCATAAGGTCCATAGAAATCAGCAGCCCTTGCGATGATAGCAGTGATATTGTTGCTCCTTATTTCTGAGAGAAGGTAGTCGGCTATTTGAGCCCTCACTTCGCCTTTTTTACTGCAAGGATTAATGGGGGAATCTTCCTTCATAATACCTTTCACTTTCCCATACATATACACGTTGTCAAAAAAGATCAGCCGGGCATTTTTCGATTTGCAAGCCGCAACAGTATTTTGCATTATTATGGGCCATTGTTCTTGCCAGATTGATGTATCGTAAGGAAGTCCAACAAGAAGATAAACAACAGATGATTCTTCAAGGGCATGATTTGTTTCCTGGAAATTAGTTAAGTCAGCTTTTGACGATTCTGTCCGCTGAACACTGTGTCCACTGCGGGATACTAGTTTTACACTTTCATTATTTGAAAGCAATTCTTTTGTCAGGATATTACCAATAGCACCACCCGCTCCAAGAATAATGTGTTTTGTAATTGTTTTCATTTGATCTTGCTCTTAGACGGATGTTATCATCCGACTTATCTCCTGCTGGATGAGGGCATCCAGCAGGAGCTTGAAAAAACTACTAACTTCCTACGACTACTTGACTGGGAAATACCCAACCTTACTTACAATCTGCTGTCCCTGTTCAGACAGGGCGAAATCGACTAATTTCTTTATTTCACCAGTAGGTTTATTGCGAACATACCAGTATAGATAGCGGGAAATAGGATATTTTCCATTTTTTATATTCTCCAGAGTCGGCTCATAGCCAAGTGTTTGAGCATCCTTCTTAACTTTGCAATATTTCACTCCTTTGGCATAAGCGGCTCCTCCATAACCGATTCCATATTCGTCCTTTGCCACTGCATTCACAATCGCCGCAGTTCCCGGAAGGGTCTCGGGTCTGGGATGCAAAATCTGCACCCGTTAAGACATTGTCCTTAAAATAAGCATAAGTGCCGGAGCTATTATCCCTGCCATAGAGGACTATTTTGGTATCATCTCCGCCTAAGTCCTTCCAGTTGGTAATCTTTCCGGTGTAAATTCCTTTAAGTTGATCCAGGGTGAGTTCAGAGATCTTGTTTTCTTCGTTCAGATAGATAGAGAGTCCATCTCTTGCTACTGCGATTTCAACTCCTTTAGTGTTAAACCGCTCTTTCAATTTGTCAACTTCAGAGCTTTTAATAGGTCTTGAGGCTTCGCAGATGTCAGTCGAGCCATTGATTAAAGCGGCAATCCCTACTCCAGAACCTCCACCAGTTACCTGAATAACTACTCCCGGATTCTGATTCATATAGATTTCTGCCCATCTTTGACCCAAAATGAGCAAAGTGTCAGAGCCTTTTATGGTAATAGTCTTAGCGGCAAAAACTGATAACATAACTGTAAATGATAAAGATAGAATTCCTATAACGGCTATTAGCTTTTTCATTTTATTCTCCTTTCTTTAATATTTAAAACATAAACTGAAATTGCAAGGTAAATCTGTTGTCTTTTCTGTCGCCATCATATTTGGAGAAAATAGAGTTGTTTTTAAGTTGATGAGGTATATCATATGCTGCCGTTATCCTTACATAAGAATCCCAGAAATAATGCAGGGCTAAAGACAAGGTTCCAGTGGCGTCGTTCTTTGCGTTCTCATCTGTATTGGGGTCCCAGTAATCATATCTGGCGGCAGCTCCAAATTTAGTGGTTAAATTCTGGGATAACCAGAGATACCAGCCCATTTCGTCGGCTAAAGAATCCTTTGCATTTTTATTATAGTCCTGAGCCAGGTAAAGCTCTCCCCTGATTCCGGTTCCGCCGATTGGCAAGAAATCAAGATAGACCTGGGCATCAGCACCATACCTGATCTTGTCTTTTTCCACTGCTGGGACTGCAGCTTTTGGAGCAGTGGTTTTAAACTCGCCCGGGTCTATTACTCCATTTCCATTCACATCATACCAGCTGGTAACACCAGAAACAGCCGCGCTTCCAGGAAAATAGGTTTTACCCCAGTAACCGGAGAATCCTAAATCGACCATTCCTAATTTCGCCTTTGCCCGAGCAATTACATCTTTTGCCTTAGTAGGATCAAACCAGGTGAAGTTTTTGTCCTCTATCCCGTAACCTTGGAAAAGACCTAAGTTGAACTGGAGATATTTCGGAAGAGCCCAGGTAAGATTTGTTCCTCGGTCTCGTTCCCCTTTGAAAAGGTTATTCTCTGCCAGACTTCTTTCCGGGAAATCTCTTTTGGACGAAGAATATTCGATCTCGTACCCGAAAGGCCAGTTGAATTGTCCAAAAGTTAGCGCGAGATTATGTTTTCCGATACTCTTGTAAAGCTCAACATAAGCTTCTTTCAATGAAACGGTATTCTTTGAAGCATCAAAATAGATAATATACTTGCTGGAAGAACCGGGCTGGACCGTGAACTTTATCCTTCCTCTCCTGATATAGAAGTTATTGGCATTTAGGTTTTTAGTGGCATCATAACCACCTGCAACTCCATTCTGGGAACTGTCATTATACTCATACCGCATCTGGATGTAGCCGGATATTTTCACCCATTTCAGGATAGCAACATCGCTGTTCAAAGTTGCCATGTTCTCCGAAATCCCATCCAGACGGTCTTTCGTTTCCTGAAGCGCAGCCTTAATGCTGTCTTCTGGGTCTGCGCCCAGGAATGATTTAGACTTATAGCTACTAATAAAAGCAAGATCAGCAAAATTTTTGTTTTCATGTTTTCTCCTTTTTTGTTCTGGTTTCTTAAGTCCTAACTCGTCAGGCTTTCAAGCTTAACTTCTCATACCACCTCCTCGAAATATTTTCCAATTAAACTTTTTAACTTTACTTTCATATTTCCTCCTTTAATATTTTCTAATAATTGCAAAATTCATCGTCTTTCAAACTACAAATTAAACGTTCACCATATTACGCCTGTATTAACTCAGTGTTAATTCTGGGTTAACAAACATTCACCGGATAATCTGCCTGGGGAAGATGATAGAATACACTTAGAGGGCTAAATTTGCCTCATATCTGTCTTAAAATGTGGTAATAGTTTAGACTAAAGAGATGACTGGCTGGCAGAACTTTACTTCGTCCCAAGGATGTTTTTTTCAGATTTGTCACCTGAACCAGCATGAGCTATTGATACTAAGGGTAAGACTAAAAGAAGAATCAAAAAGACTATTAGGTACTTCCTGAAGGTCATTTCTAAACTCCTCTGATATAAAAGTTTTTTACCTTAAAACACTCACCTGCAGAACAAAATCCTTAAAATTGAGTTAGACAGATTTTACATCATTATTAATGATAAAAACCTGTTGTACTTCTTCCTCTCCGCAACCTCGAGCTGCCGTTAATTCTCGTTCATAAAATCTGCCTCAGGTACTTCAAATTCCTCGAATTCCTCAAGTTCCTCTAACTCGATTACTGGAGGTTTAATAAGGGTATATTCACCCTCTATGATTTTTTCCACCACCTTAAGGAACTTCTCCGTGCTTAACCCCTGTAACTTGTAGGTTATCCAGCATGTTCTTGGGGGTGGCTTGCTTTTCTCCTTCGATTCAAGCATAAGTTCTACCCTGGGTTAATGGCTAACCAGCTCGCGATGAAATACACTCCAGTCAGAAGCAGATTGATTAACTTTCTCACAGTTTACCAATTCCTTGGTGCCGAGAAAGAACGGGCAGTGGCAATATTCGGTGCTATGGCAGAAGCTCTTGAGTTCCAAAAGATTTGGCACCATGCCGTCGAACATCTCAGAATCACACATCTCTATTTTCCCCTGGATCAGTTTGGGACATTCCATTTTCTTTCACCTCCTCTGTTGATGAATCTTTTTCATTAAATATTTTCTCAAGTAATTCAAAAACCCACTCAGAATCATCCGTCTTTGTTTTGTCCTGGATTAGCTTGGGACATTCCATTTTCTTTCACCCCCTCTGTTGATGAATCATTTTCGTCAAATATCTTCTCTATCAGATAAAAGACCCACATACTTGGAGAAAACAGTTGCTTCCCCTTCATTTTCCTTGAAAACAGGTAAGTTAAGGAAACAATAGCGGCAAGCGCTATACTCATCAGGATAAATGTCTGCATATCTTTTAATCTTCCTTGCGAATCATTTTCTCATTCATAAAGTCATAAAGTCCATTTGAACTCGCTAAAGTAAACGATAGCTTGATTTCAGTGAGATTAACTAAAGGTTAAATCTATGTTAAAAAGGTTGGATTAATTAAAAATGTCAGTTGAAGGATATGTATGCTGGCAAAAAAGACTATGCTTTTCTCAACCTGAAGCTAAATTCACTCCCCTTACTCAATTGACTTCTAACATTTACTGTTTCCCCGTGAGCTTCGATTATATGCTTGACAATGGAAAGTCCCAGACCGGTTCCACCCGATTCCCGGGAGCGGTCTTTATCAACCCGGTAAAACCTTTCAAAGATTCGGGGCAGGTCTTTTTCAGGGATTCCGATTCCGGTATCTATTACCGCAATCTCGATATAGTCTCCTTTATCCCGGCTCTCG
Source organism: uncultured candidate division Zixibacteria bacterium (assembly GCA_963713865.1). Taxonomy (GTDB): domain Bacteria; phylum Zixibacteria; class MSB-5A5; order MSB-5A5; family RBG-16-43-9; genus CAZMZF01. Next base: position 1,235,094 of record OY970208.1, read on the forward strand.
ATTTTGATCTTTCCATTTAGAGGGGTATATTTGACGGCATTATCCACCAGATTAGTCAATGCCTGAGCTATTCTGTACCTGTCACCTAAAACTCTCTGGTTTTCAGAATTTAGTACTATTTCTATTTTTTGTGATTTCCCCTCTGCTAAAGACTTGAGAGCAGATAAAATCTCTTCAAAAAGCTCTTTGATCAAAAATGGTTCTAATTTCAATTCAAAATCCTTGGATTCGATGAGGGAAAGCTGTAGTAAGTCAGAGATGATTTTGTTCATCCGGTCAGTATGCTGGGAGATTATGGAAAGGAAACGAGCTGATTTTTCCGGGTCGTTTATGGCTCCATCTTTTAACGCTTCCACAAAGCCCTTGATTGAGGTGATGGGGGTTCTTAATTCATGCGAGACATTTGCCACAAAGTCTTTCCGTATCCTTTCAGTCTTCTTAAGTTCGGTTATGTCGTGAAAAACGAAAATCGCAAAAATCGCACCCTCCTTTTGTCTTTCTACCAGAGCAGACTGGACCATAAAATCTTTTTCCCTGGGATAGATAAAAGAGAATTCCATACTTTTACTCTCCTGGCTCGAAAGAACTGTCTGGATGAATTGGTTCAGTTCATGACTTCGGATCAGCTCAAAATAGGATTTACCGTAAAAAGATTTATCCAGCTCGAACATCAGGCACATAGCAGAGTTTGCCAGAATGACTTTACCCTGAGAGTCTATGGCTAATACCCCTTCGATCATACTGGAGAGGATGGACTGCATCTGTGATTTATCCTCAGTAATCTGCTCTATCTTCCCGGAAAGCTCAACCGACATCCGATTTAAAATTTCAGCCAGCTCTCCGATCTCGTCTCTGGTTCTTACATTGACCTTTTGAGAGAAATCACCTTCAGACATCCTCCTTCCCACTTGCATCATCTGTCTTAAAGGTCTGGTTACCCTGTATGAAAATCCGAAACTTAAGAGGAACGAGAAGATGAAAGCTACTACCAGTCCTAAAAGGACAAGTTTGATGATCATATTTTGCCTATGTCTTAACTCAATCAGAGGTAAGGATAAGCGAGCTACTCCGATGATTTTACCTTGGGCTTTTATAGGAAAAGCTACATAGAGCATATCTTCTTTGATGGTATAGCTATAGCGAATACTTTTTCCAACTTTGCCCTGCAGGGCTTCTGCAACCTCAGGTCTATTTTTGTGGTTCTCCATGTTTAAAAGCGCTTTTCCACTCTCATAGGAATCTGCGACCACTTTACCATTTCTGTCAATTATGGTTATCCGACCCTGTATTTTATTACCGAGCTCATCTGCCAGGCTGTCTGTTTTTGTTAAATCCAAGTTTTCTAATAGAGGGGAAGCAAATATATTAGATAAAAGCTGTGTTTCAAAGATCATACCCTGTTCGAGTTGAGTAAGTGAGCGCTTTCTTTCAGAGGAGGAGATTAAAATCCCGGCAAGGGAAAGCCCTAAAATACTCAGCAGAAGATAGGTCAAGAACAATTTCCACTGCATCTTCATAGCTATACCCTTTAGAATTAATTCTAAGTACTTTCTTTTAATTTATAACCCAGATTTTTCACGGTCTGAATTGCTTCAGTTAGAATAGGAATTTTTTCTCTTAATCTCCTTATATGTACATCTACTGTTCTCATTCCGCCATAATAATCATATCCCCAAACCTCGTCCATCAGATAATCTCTGCTTAAAACCCGGCCTTTGCTGCGTAAAAGACACTCTAACAAATCGAATTCTTTTGAGCTTAACTCAACTGTCTTATTATTAAAGGTAGCTTCATGTCTGGATAAATCTAAAGAGAGATTCCCATAACGATATACTTTTTCTTTTTCTGCCTTTCTTTCAATTCTGCGAAGCAGGGCTTTCACCCTTGCAACTAATTCCTTAGGACTGAAGGGCTTGGTTATGTAATCATCCGCCCCTAATTCCAGCCCAATGATTTTGTCTGTTTCCTCTCCCTTGGCAGTCAGCATGATTATCGGGACAGATTTGGTTTTAGGATCTGACCTTAATTCTCTACAAACCTCTAACCCGTCCATCTCCGGAAGCATTATATCCAGTATTACCAAATCGAAGTTTTCAGCTCGTGCCTTTTTAAGACCCGAGAACCCGTCCAGAGCATCTGTCAGAACGAAATTTTCTTTTTCCAGATAATGCCCTACCAGTTCAACGATATCTTTATCGTCCTCAATTACTAAAATCTTTTTCGACATAGATAATCTCCAGAAACCTCAAAGATATTATAATTATAATTTCTTGTCCTGGCAAATTAATTTTCGGAAAAAAGATGGAGATGGAAAACCTTTGCCATATTAGGTAAGTTTTTCTTTTGACAATGAATGTCGAATTTATTAATATTATCAGAGGATAAGATCCGAAGGAATAGATAAGTAATAAGGAGGAAATATGTGCGGGATCATTGGATATGTAGGTGATAAAAAAGCTGTGCCAATCCTCTTGGAGGGGTTAAGAAGATTGGAATATCGGGGGTATGATTCAGCCGGGATTGCTATCTTAGAAGAGGAAGGGATAATCTTAGAGAAGTGTGCTGGGAAAGTCTCTGCTTTAGAGAATCTTTTAAAGGGAAAAAGTTTTCACAGTACCACCGGAATAGCCCATACCCGCTGGGCAACTCATGGAGAGCCAACAGACCTTAATGCCCATCCACATCTTGATTGCAAAAATAAGATTGCAGTCGTGCATAATGGTATCATCGAAAATTACAGGAGCTTAAAAGAGGTTTTATCCTCCAAGGGACATATCTTCACTTCAGACACAGATACTGAGGTCCTGGCTCATCTGATAGAGGAATATTATGAAGGAGATTTAGTAGAGGCAGTAAGGACTGCCTTGACCCAGGTGGAAGGGACCTATGGCATAGCAGTTATCTGCAAGGATAATCCAGAAGAGATAGTAGCAGCCAGGCATGGTAGCCCCCTGGTAATTGGTAGAGGAGAAGGGGAGAATTTAGTCGCCTCAGACTGCTCTGCGATCATCCGGCATACTAACCAGGTGGTCTATTTAGAGGACAGGGAGATCGTTTATGTGACCAAAGATGGGTTTTCTATCTCTACTATAGACAAAGTTGAAGTAACTCCTCATCTGCAGGAGATCTCCTGGAACTTAGATCAGATCGAAAAGGGTGGTTTCTCACATTTTATGCTAAAAGAGATCCACGAACAGCCTCTTACCCTGGTTAATGCTATGCGCGGAAGGTTGAACTACGAAGAAGGGATCTCCCGTTTGAATGGGTTAAACCTTCAATATGAAGAGCTTCACCATATAAATCGGGTTATCCTGACTGCCTGCGGAACCTCCTGGCATGCAGCTTTAATCGGCGAATATCTGATTGAGGATTTAGCCTCTATACCGGTGGAGGTGGAATATGCCTCGGAGTTCAGGTATAGAAGCCCGATAATTCAGGATGGATCAATCGTCTTTGTGATAAGCCAGTCAGGAGAAACTGCTGATACCTTAGCTGCAATGAAAGAAGCTAAGAAAAAAGGGGCAACGGTTTTAGGGATATGCAATGTAGTGGGCTCGACCATAGCGCGTGAAACTGATGGAGGAGTCTATATCCATGCTGGACCGGAGATAGGGGTTGCCTCCACCAAGGCTTTTACTTCCCAGATTTTAGTTTTGACCTTGATCTCTTTGCTTTTGGGCAGGATGAGAAACCTATCCTTAGAAAAGGGGAGGGAAGTAATAGAAGCATTGAGGACAATCCCGGAGCAGGTGGATTCTCTTTTGAAAAACGATTCTTACATAAAGGAGATTGCCAGAGAATATTATAAGAAAAATAATTTTCTGTATCTGGGTCGAGGAATCAACTATCCTGTGGCTTTAGAAGGAGCATTGAAGTTAAAAGAGATTTCCTATATCCATGCTGAGGGTTATCCAGCCGCAGAGATGAAGCATGGGCCAATTGCTTTAATTGATGAGAATATGCCAGCAGTGGTGATAGCCATAAAGGATAATGTTTATGAGAAGGTATTATCTAATATCGAGGAGATAAAAGCCCGTAACGGTAGGGTTATAGCTATTGCAACCCAGGGAGATGAGGAGATCAACAAAAGAGTAAACCATGTGCTCTATATACCCCAAACCTTAGAACAACTGACTCCTCTTTTAGCCATCATCCCCTTACAGCTTTTAGCTTACCATATGGCGGTCCTGCGTGGGTGTGATATCGACCAGCCGAGGAATCTGGCGAAAAGCGTTACTGTAGAATAAGAAAGCTCAAAGGTTCAAAGTTCAATAGTTCAAGGGGAAAGACGTAGGGCAAGGCTTCAATCTTGTAAAAAATAACAGATGACAGATGGAAGATAACGGATAAAAAAACAAAGGATGGATAACGAAATATGTCAATTTTCGATGCATTAAAATCAACAGCCAAAGTTCTACAAGAGGCTGGTAAGATTGAACAATATCAGCAAATATTAGATGCCATGGCTAAGCTTTTGGAAATGCAAAATAGGATAACGGAATTAGAAAGTGAAAATAAAGATCTTGAAGAGAAGCTTAGAATTAAACAAAATCTGGCATACGAAAACAACGCTTATTGGATTAACAAAGAAGATCAGAAAGATGGACCTTTTTGTCCAAGATGTTGGGATAAAGATAAAGCTTTAATAAGAGTACCTACTTATCCTACGGACATTTGGAGTATATGCCCTGAATGTAAAAATCCTGTTCAAACAAGACCTGATAGATAATATAGTTTATTTGATTGGTGAAAGAAGTCCTGTTCTTCAGAAAATTCAAATAATCGCGTAGGGGCGGAGCTTGTCTCCACCCTTATATTTTGCTCGCAGACTAAAGTCTGCGGCTACCGAGCCAGCATCGTCACGGATTATGCACTCCATACCAAACCTCCCCTTTATCCCCTCCTTATAAAGGAGGGGAAACTATTTCCCCTCTCCTCGTAGAAGAGGGTTAGGGTGAGGTCATCTTACTTCTTCTGTTTTCCGTCTTCCATCATAAATTTATCTTGTTTTTTCTTATTTTCGTATTATATTAGTCTGGAATTTTGACGTAGAATAGCTTAGTTACGCAGACTGAAGTCTGCGGCTACCAATAAAGGAGGAAGAGGTTTTGAAAGAGAAAATTCATCCGAAGTATTATGAGACCACGATTACCTGTGCCTGTGGGAATGTGATTCATACCCGCTCCACAGTTAAGGACATACACGTGGAAATATGCTCAGCCTGTCATCCGTTTTTCACCGGGAAGCAGAAGTTATTGGATACTGCCGGCAGGGTGGAGCGGTTCAGGAGGAGATATAAAAAAGAGGAGAAGAAACCCGAATCCGAGTCTAAGGTAGAGGAAAAAGCTGAAGGGAAGTAGTTTTTCATACAAGGATTTACTGTTTTTCTCCCTTCGGGAGAATGACAGTAGATCCTTTTTATTTGGGGACAATAGAAAGATCGATAGATCTTATATAATCGTCGGGTCCCCTGACCCGACGGATTAGACTAAAATGGATGACAGGTCAGGGGACCTGACATCTACTGGAAAGTTAAACAGATTTCTTGAACTTTAAGGCTTCAGCTTTATTTTTTTAACCCCGTCAAAGGCGGGACACTCCAAAAGCGATTTTTAAGATGGATAAAATAGCAGAAAAAGAAAAACATATCGGCGGGCAGGCGGTGATTGAAGGGGTGATGATGAGGTCCTCTATTAGGGTCTCCACTGCGGTCAGGAAGCAGAGCGGGGAGATCGTGGTTAAAAATGAGGATTATATCCCTCTTTCCAAAAGGTATAAATTATTGAATATTCCTGTTCTTCGAGGGGTAGTCTCTTTTGTGGAGATGCTGGTTATTGGTATAAAGAGCCTGAATTTCTCCGCAGATATAGCAGTAGAAGAGATAGAAGAAAAGGAGGGGAAAAGCAAAAACAAATCCAGAAGTAAAGGATCACATGGTTTGATGCTTGGTTTGGCAGTGATCTTAGCTTTAGGTCTGGGCATTTTAATCTTTTTCTTTTTACCTTTGTTTTTTTCCAGCCTTTTAAGAATAAAAAGGGAAGCTTTAGCCTTTAACTTGGTGGCTGGAATGATAAGGGTGGCTATGTTTTTAATCTATGTCTGGGCTATATCCAGATTTAAAGATTTCAAGAGAATATTTGAATATCACGGGGCAGAGCATAAATCTATCTATGCCTATGAAGCAGATGAGGATTTGACTTACGAGAAAGTAAAAAAATTCAGCACCAGGCATCCCCGGTGCGGAACCAGTTTTATCCTGATTGTGGCTATCTTTGCCATATTCATCTACTCGATCTCAGATACCGTCTATACCATAATCGCCGGTACCTATCCGCCACTTTTGAAAAGATTTTTACTCCACTTTACCCTCTTACCTTTAGTAGCGGGTGGCTCGTATGAGCTTTTGAAACTATCTGGAAAAACTAAAGATAATCGCATAACCAGGGCACTTTCCGCTCCTGGCATCTGGCTTCAGAAGATAACTACCCAGGAGCCGGATGAATCCCAGTTAGAGGTGGCGATTGTTGCCTTAGAGAGCGCTTTAGGGAAATCCATTTCCTCGAATGAGGATGATAAAAAGATAAGCGAGAAGATATGATTGAACTTTTAGATAAAATTGAACAAAAACACAAAGAGCTTACCCAGCTACTGTCTGATCCTCAGGTCTTACAGGACCAGAACAGGTATAGAAAGATTGCCAAGGAGCAGGCGGAGTTTTCAGAGATAGTCGAGCTTTATTCAGAGTTAAAAAAGGTCTCATCCCAGATAGAGGAGGATGAGAAGATCAAAGCTCAATCAGAGGATAAGGAATTAATTGAGTTAGCTAAAACTGAAATAGAGGAGCTTAAAGATAAAAAGATAAAGTTGGAGGAAAAGCTCCGAGCCCTTTTAACGCCCAAAGACCCGAATGATAGCAAAAATACCATTGTGGAGATAAGGGCTGGGACAGGAGGGGAAGAAGCGGGGCTTTTTGCATCAGATTTATACCGCATGTATATAAAGTATTCAGAGAAAAAAGGGTGGAAAACAGAGGTATTAAGCTCAAATCCTACTGGTCTGGGTGGTTTTAAGGAGATAATCTTCTCAGTGGATGGGGATAAAGTTTATAAGAATTTAAAATATGAAAGCGGGGTGCATCGGGTTCAAAGGGTTCCGAAAACAGAAGCCTCAGGCAGGATCCATACTTCAGCCGCATCAGTAGCAGTTCTTCCAGAGGCAGAAGAGATAGAGCTTGCCATAAAACCGGAGGAGTTAAAGATTGATGTTTTCAGATCCTCCGGTCCTGGTGGTCAGTCAGTCAATACGACGGATTCAGCCGTCAGGATAACTCACCTTCCTACAAATACTGTGGTAACCTGTCAGGATGAGAAATCACAGTTGAAAAATAAGAATAAAGCCTTGAAGGTGCTAAGGGCACGTCTTTTGGATAAAGCCCGAACCGACCAGGAGGAGAAGATTGCTCAAGAGAGGAAATCGATGGTTAAAACCGGGGATCGGTCTGAGAAAATCAGAACTTATAATTTCCCCCAGAACCGGGTAACAGACCATCGGATCGGTTTAACCTTACACCGGTTAGAAGAGGTTCTGTCCGGGGATTTAGAGGAGTTAGTCGAATCTTTAGAAAAGGAAGAACAGGCGGAGAAATTAAAAGGTGAAAAGGTATTAAAATAAAAGAGGGAGAATATGAAGATTTTTAAATTAATCTTAGCTTTCATAATCACCTTATTTCTACTTGTCATAGCCAGAAAGATTTCTACCCGGGAACCAGAATACAATGCAGTTATAAATGACGGCATCAGTCTTTCTCATACAACGGTAACCCAGCAAGTTGGTTCAGGAAAGGTTAGGATTGATGCGACCCTGAAAACTCCAGAACCTCCGGGTAATTATTCCTTTAACCTTTTCTATAAAATAGGGAAAGGGAAAGATGAATATAAAAGTTTAAAGATGGAGTTAGTTGAGGGGGCAACTGACCAGTTTGTTGCTTTTATACCCTCCCAGCCAAAGGGTAAAAGAGCCTATTATTATCTGTCTTTGGCGGATAATCAGGGCAAAGAGATTTTAACTTTACCGGAGAAGGTAAATCTTCTGAATGATCCTTATTTGATTAAATTCAAGGGGAGAGTTTCACCGGTAATCTTAATCTTACATATACTGACTATGTTTGGTTCTGTTTTCTTTATATTTTTAGTTTTGTTTTCTGCTTTTGAGATATTGTGGAACAAAGATACGATCAGAAAACTCTCTGTTTATACTTTATGGGGCACAATCTTATCCTTCATAGGCGGAGTGCCTTTAGGGATTTTGGTAACCAACCAGACCTTTGGAGAGATCTGGGGAGGGTTCCCCATTTTCACTGATAGAACTGACAGCAAGACCTCGATTTTAATCTTTTACTGGGCAATTATGCTTCTCCTGATGAAAGGCTCAGCTTTTAAAAAAGATAAAAATTTCAATCTTTTGCCAGAAAAAACCCTTGCCTGGTTTGCTATTTTAGGTTTTATTTTAACCTTAGCGATTTATCTTATACCCCATAGTATATGATAGATTTAAAAAAAGCATCAGATATTGCTTTAAACGCTGCAAAATCCAAAGGGGCAAGTTATACAGATATCAGGATTATCAATACTGAAGATGAGAATATCTCAGTTAAAAATGGTGCTACAGAGCTGATAGAGGAAAGCAGCTCTTTCGGATTTGGTATTAGAGTAATCGCGGATGGTGCCTGGGGTTTTGCCTCTTCACCGGATTTAGACGAAGTTAATCTCAAAAAGATTGCAGAGCTTTCAGTTAAAATCGCTAAAGCCTCAGCCAAGCTCAAGCAAAAAGATTTGGTTTTAGCTCCAGCGAGTAAGACTATAGATTCATATAAAACTCCTATTGAAAAAGATCCATTCACCATCCCAATGAAGGAAAAATTAGATTACCTTTTATATTTAGATCAACTCCTGAGAAAAACAGAAGGGCTGACTTCAACTTCTGCCTTTATGAACTTCAGAAAGGAGAATAGCCTTTTTATAAGTTCTGAGGGTTCTTCAATCGAACAGACCCTGATTCACAGCGGAGCCGGGATAGAGGCTTTATGTATGAAATCAAGAAAAGAGATGGGGAGAAGGTCTTTTCCGGATTCAAACGGTCAGTATGAATCCAAGGGTTATGAACTGATCAATGAACTAAAATTTGAGGAGAACTGCGAAAAAACTGCTAAACAAGCAATAGGACTTCTCTCAGCACTAGAATGTCCTTCAGGGACAAAGACTATAGTTTTAGATGGTCCTCAACTCTCCTTACAGATCCATGAATCCATTGGTCATCCCTTGGAATTAGACCGGGTTTTAGGTGCAGAGAAAAACTTCTCTGGGACAAGCTTTGCCATACTGGATAAACTGAATAAACTTAAATATGGCTCAGAGATAGTGAATGTGGTTACTGATTCAATTTATCCTTCTGGTTTAGGGACTTTCGGTTATGATGATGAAGGGGTGAAGGCGCAGAGAAAAGATTTAATCAAAAATGGAATTTTAGTGGGATATTTAACCTCAAGGGAAACAGCTCCTCTAGTTAAAACTTTATCCAACGGCTCGATGAGAGCAGATGGCTGGGGGAATATACCGATTATCCGGATGACCAATACCATTCTTTTACCGGGTGATAAAAGTTTTGAGGATTTGATTTCAGAGATAGATGATGGGATTTATATGGAGACCGTTTCCTCCTGGAGCATAGATGATAACCGGGAGAATTTCAAGATGGGGTGTGAGATTGGCTGGGAGATTAAAAATGGAAAACTTGGTGATATGATAAAAAATCCGACCTATTCCGGGAATACGGTTGAGTTCTGGAATTCCTGTGATGCGATTTGCAGTGATAAATATTTCAAGGTTTGGGGAACTCCTAACTGCGGTAAGGGCCAACCAGGACAAAATGCCCGTACCGGACAAGGTGCATCACCTGCGAGATTTAAGAATGTGAAAGTGGGAAGTTAATTTTATGCTCTCAAAAGAAAAAGCCTTTGAGATTTTAGAAAAGGGATTGAAATATTCTGATGCAGACCAAACGGAACTGCTTCTTATGGAGGAGGATTTTTATCTGACCAGGTTTGCGGAGAACGTTATTCATCAGAATATGGGAAGAGAAGACCATACAGTTATGGCAAGGGCAGTTTTTGACAAAAAAGTCGGGGTGGCAGTGACTAACAAGATAGATGAGGATGGAATTCAAAAAGTTATAAAGGATGCGATTGAGATTGCAAAAAACCAGGAAGAAGACCCGGATTTTGTCTCATTGCCTCAATCAAATCCAGCTCCAGAAATAAAAGGTTTTTACCAGAGCACAAATAATTTTACTCCTGAGGATAGAGCAAAAGGTGTTAAGATTGCTGTGGATAAATGCAAGACAAATAATTTAATATCCGCAGGTGCTTTTCAGACTGAGTCTGATATTACAGCAGTAGTTAATTTCTTGGGGATAAGACAATATTTTCAGGAGACCAAAGCCAATTTCTCTTTAACTACAAGCAGGAATGAGCAATCCGGCTGGGCGCAGGGGTATTCCAGAGATGTTAATAATTTAGATATTGCTCGACTTAGTCAGATTGCAGTTGAAAAGGCTCTGCTATCAGCTAATCAGATAGAGCTTCCTCCAGGTGAATACACAGTTATCCTAGAAGAAGCGGCAGTGACATCTTTGCTTTTATTTTTAGCTTTCTTGGGATTTGGAGCCAAAACCTTTACTGAAGGTAAAAGTTATATGAAGTTAGGGGAAAAGCTGACCGGTGATAATATCACTATCATCGAAGATCCCTATGACCCGGTGATGAGCGGAATCCCATTTGATTACGAAGGAGTAACCAAGAAAAAAGTTGTTCTGATAGAAAACGGAATCGGCAAAGGCGTGGTTTACAATTCCTATTATGCTAACAAGAACAAAACCGAATCGACCGGGCATGCGCTTCCTCCCAATAACACCTTTGGACCTTATCCCAAGAATATGATTATGTCGCCAGGAAACTCCACACTTCAGGAGATGATTGCATCTATTGAAAAAGGGATTTTAATTACCCATTTCTGGTATATCAATTATATGAATCCGATGAAGACGATGGTTACCGGCACAACCCGGGATGGTACATTCCTTATAGAAAACGGGAAGATAAAATCTGCAGTTAAAAACATGAGGATCGGGCAGAGTATTTTAGAGGCATTCTCCAATGTGGAGCTGATGACCAGGGAAAGAAAGCTCTGTCCCCAGTATGGCGTTTTGATGTATGTCCCGGCAATGAAGATAAATAAGTTTAATTTCATCGGAGGATAATAAAGAAAAGTTCAAAGGTTTAACCGCTCAAAGGTTCGAAGGAGAAAGAACTATGTTGTGACCACCAGGTCCCTGACCTGGCGGGGAGATAAGATTCTGTCGGGTCAGGGGACCCGACAGGCACAAATACAAGTGGTAGCCGCAACCTTTAGGTTGCGAGTAACTATACGCAGACTAAAGTCTGCGGCTACAAAATAAAAAAAATGAAAAGAAGAAAATTTATCAAAACTCTTGGATTTGGTAGTATCGGATTATACCTGCTACCATCATTTATTGCAAAGACTACCACTTCTTTTTTACCAGATAAATCAGATTTTATCCCACCGGTTAACTGGCTTTATGGCTCTCCCCAGAAAGGGTGCTCCACTTCGCTTCTTTCCTCTGAATTTCATGGAAAGCTCGAAAACGGTTTGGAGGACTGGGCTAATTTCAGATTTAGAGCATAATCAATGGGCAAAACAATTTTAGAAGCCCTTCACTCTGCTACTGAAGTTTTCTGGAAAAAAGATATCGAAAGCCCGCGAATAGAAGCCGAGCTGCTTTTAGGTCATATCCTCAATTTAAAAAGGACCGAGCTTTATCTGAACAGCCAGAAAGTTTTATCTCCTGAAGAAGAGGGGACTCTTGATAGATTAATTAGAGATAGACTCTCGGGGAAGCCTTTGCAATATATCTTAGGCGAAGTGGAATTTTATGGTCTAAAGTTTAAAATCGACCATAGGGCTTTGATTCCCCGCCCGGAAACCGAAATTTTAATCTCAAAGGTTACGGAACATTTCAAAAAAGAAAAAAGGGAATCAGATTTTTTAAAGATCGTGGATGTTGGCACCGGCTCAGGGAATATCGCGATTGCCTTAGCCTGTAATCTTAAAAACTCTTTTGTCTATGCTGCTGATATATCCTCAGATGCTCTATCTCTTGCCAGAGAAAATGCGGAAATAAATAAAGTCGAAAAAAGAATTGAATTTCTATGCGGTGATCTTTTAACTACCTTGCAAAATAGAAATTTAGAGGGGAAGATCGATGCCATAGTCTCTAATCCTCCTTATGTTCAAAAAGAGGAAAAGGAGATTCTGCCCAGAGAGGTTAAAGACTATGAGCCGGAAATAGCCTTGTTTATTGAAAAAGGATTATATCAAAGAATAATCAAACAATCTTCAATTTACCTGAAAAAAGAGGGAGGGATTTTAGCACTGGAAACAGGTTATAATCAGGCACAGGCAGTTAAAAATTTAATTGAAGCCAAAGGGGATTATACCACTATCGAAATCATAAAAGATCTGGCAGGGATTGAAAGGGTAGTGTTTGCGATTAAGAGGTAGCGCCGGTGTCATTGCGAGCCCTCTACGGGGACGACTGAAGAATCTCCCTCAAGGTCAAATTCGACAGATTTTACCCCCGCCACAGGCTGGGGCAGAATGACACATTCACAGTTGTTTCCTTCTTGACAAATCCGGCTTATTCGTTATATTTTTCACGAATTTTTATTTGATAATTAAAAATATAATAAGGAGTAAAGATGGCAGATAAGATGATGGCGGTGATGAAGAAAAACAGAGCTCCAGGTGCAGAGTTAGATTACGTTGAAATCCCGAAGATTGAACCGGATAGGGTCCTGGTTAAAGTTAAAGCCTGCTCCATTTGTGGAACGGACTTGCATATCTACAACTGGGACAACTGGGCGCAGAACCGGATTAAAACCCCGATGGTTTTCGGGCACGAATGTGCAGGTGAAGTGGTAGAGATCGGCTCACAGGTTAAAAGGGCAAAGGTGGGAGATTTCGTTTCTGCAGAGACTCATATTCCTGATCAGACCTGTTATCAATGCCGAACCGGGAAGATGCATATCTGTAAAAATCTGAAAATATTGGGAGTGGATACGGATGGTGCTTTTGCTGAATATATTGCCATCCCAGAACATCTGCGTTTGGAAAAATGACAAGAGTTTACCACCGGAGATTGCTTCGATTCAGGAGCCTTTCGGGAATGCCACTTATACGGTAATGGAAAGCGATGTCTCCGGGAAAATAATAGCCATATTGGGTGACGGTCCAATTGGCTGTTTTGCAGTGGGGATTGCTAAAGCAGTTGGTGCGGCAAAGATTTTTGCAGTGGGTGAGTTTCCTTTCAGGGTAGAGCTATTGAAAAAAATGGGTGCGGATGTGGCTTTGAGTATAAAGAAGGAAAATCCGGTGGATGTGATAATGGAGCAGACTTCAGGCGAGGGTGTGGATGTGGTCCTGGAAATGACTGGCGCTCCAAAAGCAATTGAGGATGGATTTAAAATCCTGAAAAAGGGTGGGACATTTACTGCTTTCGGGATTCCTTCTGATAAAATCCTTTTCGACCTGAATGCCAATGTGATTTTCAAAGGAGCGAAAATAATAGGAATAAACGGACGGTTGATGTTCAAAACCTGGTATGAGCTTTCCAATCTTTTGAATAACAAATTAGTTGACCCGACTCCGGTGATAACCCATAAGTTTCCGTTGAAGGATATACAAAAAGGGTTTGATGCGCTTCTGTCACCGAATAAGGAATCGGGAAAGGTAGTGCTGTTTCCGTAGGATATTTTGTATTTCGTAGGGACAGAACACTGTTCTGTCCTTAAAAATATGTGATTAACCCAAATGATTCATTTAATCCAAGACAAGGCATCTACTCAGCAGATAAAACAGATGCTCGAAGATCTGGAGTCCTATATCAAGGTAGCGGTGGATGTCAGGCGAGAGGTTCTGGTTGGAGGTGGTGTAATGCATGCGGATTGTGAGGCGGAGCTTTTAAGAAATGGAAGCAATCAGGAAGATATCTGGGGTGCGGATTGGATCCCAGAGACGCAAGTGGTAAATTGCACCGCTTTAATAAATATTCGCCCCAGACAAGGTAATCTGAGCATGGAAATTCAAGACCAAGCTCTTTAGTTAAAGGTTAAATCTATCATTAAAAGATTATTAGAAAGTGAAAAATGAAGAATATTGAAGAGATTAAAACCAGATATTTAAAAGACGGGTTACCAGTTCGATTAGGGGGGTTATCAGCTGATTTAGCTCGTATCGCATCTTTTGCTTTACGTGAAGATAATTGGAAAGTAGTAGAAACTCTATTAGAAGAGAGCAAATTTTTTATTGAATGGACTGCATCTGAAACAAATTTGGAAAAGAAAGCTTTCCTGATGGAACTTCAGATTCAATTAGCATTATGGTATAGAATCTGGTCTGAAATTTATACAGACCCTAAGAAAAGGGAAAAACTTAGCCAGCAGGCATCTTTATGGTCAAAAAAGGTTCTAGAGATGTCAGGATTAGCTAAATAATACTTTTCCCCTTAAGAGATTTCCAGAAAAAGATAGATGCGATTCTATCCCCGAATAAGGAATGTGGGAAGGTAGTGCTGTTTCAGTAGATTTTTTCTGTAGGGACAGAACATCGTTCTGTCATAATGTTTTGTAGGAGCGTTCAATTGGACGCCCCTACAATTATAAAAGTGTCAGGAGGTAACTCCTGACACCACTTAAAAGACTATCTTATTTGGGTTTAACTATTTCCTATCAGTGGTTAATCCTTCGTTTAATAGAGGTGGCAAAGGATCGTGTATTTTACGTCTGAGAATAGCAGTGCTAATAATAAAATGTAAACCAATTACTACGATTGATAAAATAATTTGCCATTTTTGATAAAACAGATTCATATTAAATAGTGGAAGTAGAATCAAACCATATATAGGAAGACAAAGTGCGATATTGAGTATAACATCTTTCATAAGGTATCGCCTTCTGGTAAAGTCTTTGATAACTATCCCTTCAAGCATTTCTTCTGTTCGTTCTTTGCCGAAGTAACGAATGACAATACGATATAGGGTAAACCAACGATCTGAGATTTGTCGGAGCTTTTTATATCTTGCCCAGAATAATGCAGAGATAATTATTAATGCTGGGATCTCAATTACAAGTGCTTGAGGTTGTTGCAGAAATTTCTGCGCAGTTTCACTTTGTAAAACTCCAAATCCGATAGCACCAAGAACAAGTACGGCAAAATTCAACATTTGGTCTCGTTCGCGTTTTTCGGTATCTATCTCTTTTCGTGTTTGGATAAAATATTCTCGCAAAAATTCATTTGGTTCATTCACTGATTGTATTCACCTTTAAAAAATGTTAGTTTCTTAGGGCAACTATGTACTAAAGACTATTTGATAATTTATTTTATTATCTGTTACTTTATGTTAGTAGAGAGATAGTCAGGAAGGTATGATACACTCCGATTTTTTAGATCATCAACGCATATCACAACTAGGGATTTTCACCATTTCTCTAAACTTCCACCATTTCTGGCTAAAGACTATCTCTCCGTATTTCAAGTTAATTAGAAAACATGAATCTCAAATCCCTCTAAAAAACTAGCCTACTAAGTATCCCTTTTGTGTATTTGTGTAATACTTATCCTTTCATTGGCGGTTTGCCAGCATCGGCTAGTTTCTTATTAAGAATATCTCGTTTTCTTGCTAATTCTGCTGGCTGGACAAAATAGAAATCAAATAGACCCTCTAAAACATCCAAAAGCCATTCAGCCTCTCCTGGCTCAACGTCTACAATTTCTCCAGTATTCGTGCTTTTAATTGGATGAGCTGCAAAAGCACCGATATTTCTTACAGCGTCGATTGCCTGTGCCAAGTGCGAAGGTAATTGTTTTGATTGGAGGACTTCATCTATTTCCTTGCTCAAATCTGATTTTTTTACTCCTGCCTTTTCCCTGAGAATATTTTGAAGACATCTACGACTCAAAGCCGCACTGGCTTTTGGACTATCAGCTATTACTAAACAAGCCTCACTATAATCTTGGGCAAAAATATCAGGTACATCTGTTGAAATTGGCGTTCTTGAAATCGCCTTTGGGTACACCAGGAATGATTTTTTTACTAATACAAAAACATTATTTAGAGAGTTTATTAATTCTATTATGAATTTATCGCAACTTGGGCATTTCTGCCAATAAATTCTCCAAAAACGATCCTTATCTTCTCCCAAATCATGATATGTTACTTGAGGATGATAGGATTTTAAACAATGTGGGCATTTCATAGAAAATCTTCCTATTAAAATCTAAGCTCATCTCGCCCCATCTTAACTATGGGTTATACACCATTATTTACGAAAATCCCTCAAACAAATCAAGTAATTTTTATACCCCTATTCCTTTTAACCTGAGTGTATCTTTTCATCTGCTTCTGTGGATTCGTTATAGGACAGAACAATGTTCTGTCCCTACAAAAATAATGGTGTCAGGAGGTAACTCCTGACATCACCTAAGAGGGTCCAATCCCTTAACCAATTTTACCCAAAAGCCATTTTCCGCAGATGGTTGGTAAGGTGTGGGGCACGGCGTGCCGTGTCCCTACAGTTTTTTTCACCCACTCAATCATTTCCATAAAGGTGAATAACTATGATATTCCGGTTCTGTAATTTCCTTTTCGTCTCCTCATAATGTTTTTTCTGTAATTCTTCAAATTCCTTATAGGGAAGGTTCTTTTCATTATTCAAATATAACTTGCATAATTTATTCAACAGTTCTTCGCTTATGTTTCTGTTGTAATTCAGGCAGACATCCACGTCAAATTGGGATGGGCTGGGGATATTAATCTGTGAATATGGTTTTGTTTGTAATAGGTCAATCTCCTTCTGGGATAAACCCTCGATTACCTGTGAGGTGAAGTGGATTCCGTAACGATCATCTTCAGGAAATTTACCATATTCACACCGGGAGACATCTGATTTACGAATCCTGGAGATCGAATTAACCTTGACCACTACCCTATCTTCATTGGCTACAGTAGAATACTTGAACCCATAATAATTATTTCCTTCAGGATAATTAATGGTTTGAATTCTTTTATAGATGGTAAGAGTATCAGAACGATACTGTTCCTTAATATGTTTCAATATTTCCTCATCGCTTAAAGATTTCAAATTATCATCATAGCTTGTTAACTGTATGAAGCATACCAGAGAATCCCCTTTATCAAATATCAGGTTTACTTTATATCTGGCACAGGAACCAACATCTCCAGAAGAATGGTCTTGAATAAATAAGCCGAGCAGAAAGATAAAAAGGATAATATCGAATTTCAGATTAATCCTCATTTTAGATTCATCTCTTAATAAGAGAACGTCATTAACACCAGTTTTAAAGCCAGCCTATATCACCTGGAGGAACTGGGCAACCACGATAATGCTATTATCCACAACATCATCCTTAAGCATAAACTATAATGATAGTATTTTATGAGAGGTTATAAACAAGTCAAGTAGTTTTTAATTTATTTCTAAAAAAATAGTTTTGAAGGATTGGGTAACCTGCTTACGAAGTCTAAGTTTACCCTTCCCTTGATTGGGGGGCAAGGGATCGTAGCTCCCCTATCCCTCTCCCTACGGGAGAGGGAAATGACCTCACCCTGACCCTTTCCTACGAGGAGAGGAAAATTGTTTCCCTCCCCTGAAGGGGAGAGTGGGGTCAATTCAATAAAAACTAGGGCAGACACGAAGGTCTGCCCATACAAAAAATCTCAAATATTCTACAGATTTGCTATGATTTTCAAATTTTAAAAAATTCTTTATAATTATTATTAATATTTATAAAATATATTTATATATTATACATGTGAAATTAAATACAAAATCGGAGGGAAAAATGAAAAAGGTAATCGCAGGATGGATTGGTAGTTTTCTGATAGTATTTTTGATTCTCCTGAGTTGCGCTACTACTGGTCCGGGTGGTAAAAGAAGTTTCATATTGATCTCAACTAATGAAGAAATCTCTATTGGAGAGAAAATGGCTAAACAGGTGGAATCTGAAGGAAAGGTTTTAAACGACTCTCTGGTTCAAGGTTATGTTAGTCAAGTTGGGCAGAAAGTTGCCGGAATATCGGACAGAAAAGAGCTGCCTTTTCAATTCAAGGTTTTGGATTCGAAGGAGATTAATGCTTTTGCCTGTCCGGGTGGGTATATCTACGTTTATTCCGGGCTTTTGAAAATCCTGGATGATGAAGCGGAACTGGCGGGAGTCTTATCGCATGAGATCAGCCACGTGGTGGCAAGGCACGGGGTTAAAAAATTACAGCAAGTTCTGGGCGTGCAGGTGGTTCTGTCGATTGCTCTTGGCTCAAGCAGCCAGTTAAGCAAGGATTTGGTTTCCACCTCAATAGGTGTCATTCTCCAGGGGTACAGCCGAGATAACGAGTTTGAGGCGGACCAGTTCGGGACATATTATATGGAAAAAGCAGGTTATAATCCAAACGGGATGGAAAATCTCTTAGGGAAGTTAGATAAGATGAGCGAAAAAGAACCAACTTTTTTTGAAAAGTTAGCTGCATCGCATCCTCCGACTAAAGAGAGGATGGCAAAAGTTGAAAACCAGATAAAAGGATTCGGGACAGGAGTGGAAAACCTACCTTTTAATCAAGGTGAATATGAGAAAATAAAGAAGAGGATAAAATAATAACAAATGACTGATGACGAATGATTGATGAAAGAAAAAGGAAGAAGGAAGACAAAAAAAGGAAGAACCACACCCCGATCCTTTGATGAGAAATAAAATGGAAAATAAAAGATGGAAGAAGGAAAAATGACCTCATCCCTTCCCTCTCCTAAGAGGAGAAGGGATAAATCTGAAAAAAGTAAGATAGAAGAAGGAGAATAGAAAAACCTCTCCCGAACCCTCTCCTTAAGAAGGAGAGGGAAATTACTCACCGCAAACTGAAGCTTAGATTAAGCATCATCTTTTCGCTGTCGAAGGAGCAGTAAAATTGATATCTGGTCCGGTTTATAGCTGAAGCTATTCCCAAAAAATCCATCAATAAATCCCGGTTGCTCCAGCCTTCGCGATAGGCATCATCATATTCCTTGGCTATCCCCAAAAATGCAACCACTCCTGCTGATAAATACGGGTTGGTAACCTGAGAAAATAATTTCTGGGCTATATAACAGCCGGAGAAATGCTGCCATTTATCCGGACCCATAATATACCAGTTCTTCTCATCAACGAAATACCAGGGGTCTCTATCAGGTGAAAGCTGTTTGAAATTCCCATCTTTAGGATAGCTTTGCAACTTAAATGCAAAGCTCTGGTTAGAGAGGACTGATAGATTTAAAATCTGCAACAGGCAGATTAACGAAATAGCTATGGAAACTTTGGTTCTCATTTTTCCACCTCTTTTTTTTGATAGGGGTTAGAGGTGGGAAAAACGGAAACATCAGGTTAGGGCACAGGATATCCTAATTCCATAATTTATTTTACTTGAAAAGTAGATTCATCCCTAGCCTCCGCGGTTTATTTTCACTTCAATATAGAGCAAATAATCTGCCTTTTATCGGATATTGTCTTCTGTTTTCATAAGTTCTGACAATTCAAGTCATTAAAGGGGAATGATAACCTGTGCAATTTTTGAATAAGTAGATTTTTATTGCATGACTTTGCAAGATTTGAGAAAAGATGGAGCTGGTTCTCCTAAAAAATGAGATGTAAGAATGAAAACGTCGGGTATAAAACCCGACACTACAATCTGATAATCTTAGAAGGAGGAAAGGATTAAGGAGACGCATTGCAATGCGTCTCTACGATTAATTGATAATAAGGTTTTATCAATTTTCTTATCTTTTTGATGGGGAAAAAGAATTTGAAACTGTTGATAGATAATGACTGGCCTAAACCTTCAGGTTAGTATTTTTGTCAGCTCAAAGCCCGGGACAGGAGTTTAAATCCTGTCCCGGAGATAGATTAACAAAAGATCTGTTGGCCTGGAGACCAACAGGGAGCAGAGAACACATAATATGTCATTCTATGTCCACCAGAGGTAAGACGAAGAATCTCAGCAGATTCTTCAGTCGTCCCTGTAGGGGACTCCTTCAGAATGACAGGTGAGGTTAAGGAGTAATAAGTGGAAAATCTTTTAGGCAGAGTTGAAGCTTTTCTTTCTGAAAAAGAGATTGAGGTTTCCGATGAACTTGTGTTTCTGATAAATACCCGTATAAAACCACCAGTTCCGGTCAATAAAGAAGATATCTATATCCGGGCGATGTATTTAGTCTCGGACCAGGTCAACTCTTTTGGCGGATGTTTCCCTCTGGATGAACATCCTAAATTGGCAGAGCTGTTGGTTGATTCACCGGTATTAATTGGCCATTCTAAGGAAAAACTTCCTATTGCACGAAACTTCAAAGCAGATTTAGTCAAAAAAGATGAAGTTAACTGGGTTAAAGTTTATTTCTACTGGTTAAAAAATTCACCTGAAGCAGACTCTTTGAAAGTAAATATCGACCACGGGATTTATAAAGAGTGTTCAATCGGCTTTTCCTTTGAATTTCCAGAATGTTCCGTCTGTGGCGAAGATATGAGGAGATGCCAGCATATTCCTTTCCGTGCCTATGAAAAAGAAAATGGTGAGAAAACACAAGCTTTTTACAATTACCGTAATATCATCAAGGTGCATGAGACTTCTTTAGTTTACCGGGGTGCGGTTTTCGGAACCTCGATGACGAACGAGCTTTACCTTTTTCAAAAGCACGATTGTGCAGATGGATTCTGTAAATTCAAAAGGGCATATAAAGAGTCGATTTTAGAATCCCTGAAAAAAGCCGGAATTGAAAAAGAGGTCAAACTGGTAGGGGATATAGAGGAGAAAGGATACTCTGATAATAAAATAGAGCTTTGCTGCGAAAATAACTTAGAGGAAAAGATTTTAAATTCTATCCCTCAAATTTTCAAGGACAGGATCTGTTTCGTAAGCGAAGAAAAAATAGAAAAGGATAAAACTCAGTCTGTGAGATTTATTTTATATCAAATACCACTTTCAGAGCAAAACCATCCGGAGGAAAACACAGTCGAGTGTAATTTAATATTTGAAGGAGCAGAGGTTACAACTGTTATTTGTATCCATCGATTGAATATGGAAAAACTTGAAAAGGGGAGAAGGTTTCTTTGTGACTTCAAGGATTTTTCTAAGATTATAAAGTCTGAATCAGGAGAGGTTTTGGACACAGGAGAATATCAGACTGCAGAGGGGAACAAAGAATTTTTCAGGTTTAAATTAGAGGGAGAGATTTTAAATGGGGTCTATTTTGCAAGAAAGATAAAGCTGAAGGATCAGGATAGATGGTTATTTTTCAAGAGGATGGCAGAACATATTTAAGAGTTTAAAGGTACAAGGATAAAGGACCTCACCCTCACCCTCTCCTAAAGAAGAATATGGATATAATAAATTAAAGATTAAAGATGAATAACCTCACTACCATATAAGAGATTAAGCGACTCTGAAAGGGTCGCACTACGAAAACAAAAAAAGAATAAAAGATGAGCGACAACAATAAAATTTTTTCAAAGGTTCAGCTGTTTCAATTTCTGATAACTTTCTTCGTTACTGTTTTCGGGGTTCTGACTGCTTATTATACTACCATCGCCGGGATCAAATTAGATTTAGCCCACAAGGCTGAAGTACAGATTGTAAATGAGCTGGATAAAAGACTTTCTAATTTAGAGCTTTTGTTAAAAGAGAATTTTATGACCAAAAAGGAGTTCTTCGAGCTGAAGGATCAGATCAACCAGAGACTGCTTAAGATTGAAATGAGATTAGAAAATAAATAAAGGTTTGAAAGTTACAGGGGAAAAAGAAAAGACGTGGCCGTGACTCGTATATCGTAACCGTAGGGAAAGAAGAAGATGGAAAAAGGGAATAGGGACAGGTATTAGTCTTAAGTCTAAAGTCCTAAAAAATCATAGATATAACAATTATGAAGAACTTAAAAAAGGAGCAAGAATGGAGATATTAGTACTGATTCAAAATTTAAAAGAACAAGCTGAGAGGATAAAAGAGTCCAGATTTGAGGAGATAGATTTTGACAGGCTGGAGCAAAACCTAAATCTGGCTTCGGAAATGTTGAGAAAAATGAAGGAAAAAGATAAAACCGCAGAAAATATCTTGGATGATTTTAAAACGGAGATAAAAAGGATTGCTCTTTCTCTCTCAAGGCTTAAAGGGGATAACTCAAATCTGGAGCTAATTGAGAAGTATCTCTCTGACCCGGATTTAGATTATGATGAACTCTGCCTTTTAAAAACAAAGCTTAAATCAGAATTCGATAAAAACCTCCCCAGCGCTCCACTGTCTAAGACCAGCTATAATTTTTTTAAAGAGAAGAAAGCGAAAGATAAAATCGAGGAGTTTAAGGTTTAAATCAATAAGTGACGAATATCTGATGACTGATGGTGGATGGATATTGAGTTCTACATTTGTCAGACTAAAAGTCTGACTTATCAGAGGAATCTCTTCCCAGCCCTCTACTTGAAAAGGAGAGGGGGATGACTTCACCCCTGCCTATAGCAGGATTTTCAACCTAATCCCCTCTTGAGAGTAGATAAATAGCATCATCAGGGATGATGCACTCCATAATTGTTATTGTTTTAATGCTCCAGCTGTTAATCCGGAGATAATCTGGCGCTGGAAGAATAAGAATAAAATTATCACCGGAAGGGCGCAAAGGGAAGAGGCGGCCATCAGGTGTGGCCAATCGATAGTTTGATACCCCTGATATAAAGCAAGTGCTACAGGCAGGGTGCGCATCTTCTCAGATGAGGTCAAGATGAAAGGGAATAAAAAGGAATTCCAGTTAACCAGGAAAACCTGAACTGCTAAAACCGCAAGGGCTGGCTTGCACAATGGAAGAACGATTTTAAACAGTATTTTAAAATCGCCCGCCCCATCTATCCTGGCAGCATCTTCTAATTCCTTAGGTAAGTTTTGAATATATTGTCTCATTAAAAATATCCCCAGGGGATTAACCAGCCAGGGGATGATCAAAGCAAAATATGTATCATACCAGCTCAATTTTTTTATAAGGATGAATAACGGGACGATGATTATATGAGCCGGGATCATCAAAACTAAAATCACAGACAGGAACAAAAAATTTTTCAGCACAAATTCCCTGCGGGCAAAAGCATACCCGACCATCAAACAGAAAATAATATTGCCGAGGGTAACAAGAATTGCGACGACCAAACTGTTGAGGAAAAATCTCAAAAAGGGTGCAGAGGACCAGACATCCTGATAGTTTTTCAGAGTCAGCTTTTCAGGCAGAAGGTCTCTGAAATTCAAGACATAACCGGTTTCTTTAGTCAAAGAGGTTTTGACCATCCAGTACATCGGGAAAAGCATCCCGGCTAAGATGAATAAAAGGATTAGAAATAAAAACCATCTTAATATTTTTTGTTTTGTTCTCATTTCGGACACCGAGTCATTGCGAGCCCGCCAAAGGCAAGGCGAAGCAATCCGTTAATTTATGTAGATTGCTTTGTCGTCCCGCCAAAGGCGGAACTCCTCGCAATGACATATAAATAAAATATTAATCCTCAATCCCTCTCCCCAGCCCAAAAGCTTTCATCTGTATTAAAGAGAAAATCATTATGATAATAAACAGACAATAGGCTATGGCTGAAGCATAGCCAAAGTTGAATTTATATAAACCCTGGTCGTATACTAAATAAACCAGGGTCAGAGTTGAGTTCAAAGGTCCTCCTTTGGTCATCACGAAGACCTCTATGAAGATCTGAAACGATTTAATGGTATTGATCAGGATAACAAACAGGAGCATCGGTTTTAGATGGGGCAGGGTTACGAATCTGAATTTCTGAAAAGGATTTGCTCCAAAGGTATCGGAGATCTCATACAGCTCTAATGGAACAGCCTGCAGTGCGGCTAAAAAGAGGAGCATATAATATCCAATGGAGACCCAGACATCCATAAGCATAATAGAAAGCAAGGCAGTTTTCTCGGAGAAAAGGAATCCTTTTTCCGGTGCAGGCAGGTTCAAAAGATTCAAAAGGAAATTGAAATACCCCTCTTTTGCATACAGATGTGTAAAAACCAGAGCTATCACCACCAGGGAGGTTATGGAAGGAACAAAATATCCTGCGCGAAAAAATCCCCTCAAAGGTATTTTCTGGTTGACTAAAAGAGCCAGGAGCAAAGCGAGGATAGTGGTGAAAGGGATAGTCCCGAAAACGAAAAAGGAGGTGTTTTTTAAGGCGGTCCAGAAATCAGGATCATAAAGAAGCTTAAGATAATTGCTAAGCCCGAGCCATTCTGCTTTGCCGCTCAGAATCGAGTATTTCGTGAAACTCAGGATGAATGAATAGACCAGAGGGAAAAGCCAGAACAACAAGAGAATTATTATCCAGGGAAGGAGGAAAATAAAGGTGGTTTTAGGTTTAGGCATAGATAATTGTTTTTGTAGGGACAGATCAGCGATCTGTCCGTATAATTGAGAATAGGACAGAACAATGTTCTGTCCCTACATTTTGCAACCCCGCTTCTGGCGGGATGGCATTACTTTAGAATCTTATCTATCTCCACTTTTGCCTCATCTAATGCCTGAGAGGGTGTTTTTTTATCATACATCACCTGTTCAACTACCCTTTCGATTATCTCCTCGATATAAACCCATTGGGGAACAGCAGGTGAGGTTTGGGAATATCTTAACTGTTCCTGAAAGACTAAAAGATTTTTGTTATTCTGATAATAGGGATCAAGTTCAGACCCTTTAGCTGAAGGGATGGCTGAGCCGATGGCTTTACAAAGCTTTAAGGAATTTCCTTTTTTGATCAGATACTGGATGAATTTCTTAGCGGAGTCAGGATTTTTGCTTTTTTTGCTAATTACTAAGAACTCACCCCCGGCAAAGGAGGAGAAATTTCCTTTTTCTGGTTTAGGGATAAGGCAGACTCCAAATTTTAAATCCGGGAGATTTTTTTGGATATCGTTTAAAAGCCAGCCACCTGAGATAACAAAGCCGATTTTCCCCTGTTTGAAATTTTCATCTAACATCCTTTGATTGTCAACAGTCCCCTGCTCAGTCAACTTTTTATAAAACGCCAAAGCTTCTTTGCCTGCAGGAGAATTTATCTCTGAACTCTGATGGTATGAAGATAAAATTTTACCACCATTTCCCCAGAAGAAGGGTAGGAACTTCTTATATAATCTGTGCCTCTCAGCGGAGTTTGCACCAAAACCGTAAGCTTCAGGTTTAAGTTGATTTATTTTCTGACAGTAGCTTAAAAGCTCCTTCCAGTTTAAAGGCGGTTTTTCAGGATCTAAGCCAGCTTTTTTCATCAGGTCTTTATTGTAAAATAAAACACGGGTATCCAGAAGCCAGGGGAAACCGTAGATTCTCCCTTTATAGAAAACAGGTTCCCACATCAGAAAATCTTGCTGAATTTTCTCTGCATCTGAAGTTACGTCCAGGAGGACATCCTGAGAGGAAAACTCCGGAACCCAGTCTGAACCTAACTCCAGAATATCCGGGGCTGTTCCAGAGGCGAATGCCACTACTATCTTTTCGTGACCTTCAGACCAGGTCAGATCAGTCAGATTTATCTTTATTTCAGGATTTTCTTTTTCAAATTGATGAATTATTTCAATCAAGGCTGGCTTGACCTGCGGGTCGGTCCAGAACTGCCAGAAATCCAGAACGATTTTACCATTTTCCTGTTTAGAACAAGATAAAATCAAAAGAGATAATAAAGGAATCAAACAAATGAAAATTACTTTTCTCAAGTTTCCTCCTCTAGGAGAGTAACGCAGACTAAAGTCTGCGACTACCAAGTTTTTCTCAGGTAATAAAGGTCTGAGGATAAGTTTGTCAAGGGTTAATCTTGTGGATAGTGCTGATTACTGTTATGCTGAGCGTAGCGAAGCATCTATGAGAAGAAAAACGAGATTCTTCCCCCGCCTTTGGGCGGGATTAGAATGACATAAATGAAATAGGGGCATCCGCCTTTGGCGAGACATCTCGCAATGACAGGTAAAGCTTGACAAATTCAGGTTTTGAATAGATATTGTCGATAAATTATGGAAAAGAAAATGACTGGAATAAGAATTTGAGAAAAAAGGCAATTCTTTTTTTAACAATTTTAATACTTTCTTCATCTTTCATAGCTCGAGCGCAGGAAGAAGTTCAAAAAACTTTAGAATATCCTCCCCTGATAGGAAAGGATACAGTCTATCAGGTTGACAAAGGTGAGGGGTTGTATGAGATTGCCCGGAAGTTTGATGTCTCCTACATGTCTATAGCGCTGGCTAATCAGATTTCTGATCCTAACAGGATTTATGCAGGACAAAAACTGGTTCTTCCAACCAGGACGATTCTGCCTAAAAAGCTGGATAAGGGTATATTAATAAACATTCCGGAATACAGGATTTACTTTTTCCAGGGGGAGGATTCAATCAAGGTCTACCCGGTATGCATTGGTCTTCCGACCTGGAGAACTCCTACAGGTGAATTTTCCATCACGCATAAAATAAAAAATCCTACCTGGTATATGCCCGATGCGATAGCGGAAAAGGAAAAAGTCAAAAAGGAGATAGTTCCTCCGGGACCTCTTAATCCTTTAGGTGATTTCTGGATAGGGACTGATCTAAGGCACACTGGCATCCACAGCACTATTATTCCTATGTCTATAGGTCGAGCCTTGAGCCATGGGTGTGTCAGGCTCTATCCGGAGGATATAGAGGTGCTGTTCCCTCTAACAGAAGTGGGAATGACAGGGGAGGTAATCTATGAGCCGGTAAAATTAACAGTCAGGGAAGATAGTCTTTTTTTAGAGGTCTATCCGGATGTATATGAGATGGTTCAAGATTATGAGAAAGAATTTAATAAAAAGCTGAGATGGTTGAATCTATTAACGGATTTAGATAAAGATAAAATCAAGATCGTTCTGGAAGAGAAAAGGGGGATTCCAGTTTTTATCGGGAAAATATTTAGATGAAAAAAAGTGGGGGTTCAAAATTTTGAACCCCTGCCATTTCATTTTAACATACTGCAAATGATGATTGTTTTCGTCGGGCATGAAGCCCGACGCTACGATTATTCCTGAGGGAACCTTTTGTCCTCTTCCAGGGCGATGGTTAGAAGGCTGCGGGTGAATTCTATCTCCTGTTTGATCCGGGAAAGCTCGCCTTTCAAGTCGATTTCTTCTTCTTTCTGCTCCTGTACTTTCAAAAGTTTGGATTCAAAACGGGAAAGCCTCTGGTCGAAATTCTCCAGGACCTCCTTGAGCTCCAGGAACTCTTTCTTCAGGTCAAACAGGTCTTCTTTTATGGCTTTGCCAGAAGAATCCAGATTTTGCAGATTGCTTTTCAGCTCGGAGAGTTTTTCAGAGACTTTTTGCAGTTCTTTTTCCAGGGAGACTCCCACCCTTTCGATGGCTTCCCCTACCTCTTCGATGTCTCGTTTTTCCAAGCTCATCTCGTTTTCTTTACTCATATATTTTTTATAATCTGGTGGAACAGACATCTTGTCTGTTCTATCTTTTTTGTCAGGAATGTCTGACCTACCAATCTATTTCATTTTTCATCATCGGGTCAAAAATCCCGACATATACATTAATTTAGCTTCTTACCTTCGTCGGGCGTGAAGCCCGACGCTACTTTGGCTTCGTTAAGGACAGAATACTATTCTGTCCCTACAATTCCCACCTTGAGGACAGGGTAGGTTGCCTGTTTAATAGATCTCTAATTGTGTAGAACCCAGTTTATCCGGGAGCATATTTTGAATTGCAGTTTTCAAGATATGCTTTGCCTCCGCAAATCTCCTTCGATTGGAGGAGGCGCCCAGGACTATTACGCAGAGTTTTTCCTCCACATTTTTTAGCATAACTGCCAGGCACCAGCCGGATTTACCTATGAAGCCGGTCTTTCCACCCAGGATATCAAAATCTTCCCTGAGCAGACGGTTGCTGTTGCCCAGCTGATGAAACCTTTTTCTTTTGTTCACCGAGTAAAAATTATATTGCTTAGTAGTGGTAATCTGTGAGATGAGTGGGTCAGTTAAAGCCATCTTCAGAAGTTTTGCAGTTTCCCAGGCAGTTGAGACGTTGTCCGCATTGAGTCCGGTTGGATCAGCAAACTCTGTATTTTTCAGGCCTAAGGAGTCAGCTTTCTCGTTCATTCTTTCCACAAACTCTCCATCTCTCATTCCGGTAGCTCTCACTAAAGCTCGTGTAGCCCGGTTATCTGAGGACATTAAGCTTGAATGTAAAAGATCGATTAGATAAAAAGTCTCTCCCGGACGCAGGCGGGATTTAGCAGAGGCTCTGGCATCATCCCGGGTAATACTGATGGTATCGAAAAGGTCAACTCCTGATTCCAAGAATACCATTGCGGTCATCAATTTGGTCAAGCTGGCGATGGAGCGAACATCTTCACTGTTCATATCGTAAAGCACGGTCTCGTTATCCAGGTCCAGAACCAGTGCTGATTTGGCAGTCAGCTTGAACTCTTTTTTCTTTTTGTAAGAGGTTTTTTTCACGGTTTTACCGAATGCGGGACTGGCAGAGGAAAAGGAAAATCCGCAAATAAGGATGAGACTCAGAAGATATATCCCCCACTTATCCAGAATAGATTCAATCGGACTTTTCCAGTCTCTAAAATTTCGCATCTTTTTCTCCTTTACTCTTTCTTACCTGTTGAAACCTGACCTTTCCACAGTTAGGGCAAATCCATTTCCTCTGTTTATGAAAGGGTCTTTTCTCCTCCTGCATTTTGTTTTTACATCTGGGACAATACATTAGTTCATTTATTTACACCAGTTTTTACTTTTAAATATTCAAGAGCTTTTAAAAATTTTGAAGACCCAAACCTGACCGGGTCGGTGGCTGGCAGATTGGTTTCATCTTCAGTATTCTCTATCTCCCGCCGGGCTTCTTTTTCCTTTAAATTTGAAGTGTTCAAGGCAATCCCTATCATCTTAGACGGTTTCAAAGGTCTGGTTATCTCCTCGTGCAATCTAATATATTCGGATAATGAAGGCAAAGGCAAATTGTAATTATTGAAATTTTTCTTGCCAGGGAAATGACATAAGACCATGGCATCCGGTAAAGTTCCGTGAAGTAAGGCTAAGGATACGCCAGAGTAACCGGGATGGAGGATAGTTCCCTGCCCTTCGACTAACAGCAGATCATAGTCTTTGGATTTCTTCATTAAAAAATCCTCCATAGCACCTGCCATAAAATCGCCTTTGATTGCATCTATGGGAACCCCTTCTCCGACAATTATCATTCCGGTCTGGCCGGTTGCCACAAAGCAGGGGTTCCACCCGAATTGGTTTGCCTCTCTGGTCATTTCCATGGCAGCTATCATCTTGCCTGACCGGCAGTCCGTGCCCACAGTCAAAACCACCCTGGACTTAATCTTCTCCGGTATAAAATCTGCGACTTTATTGTAACCTTTTGCCTCTCTTAAATCCCAGATTCTGGCATTCCTGAAATTTGCCAGGGTAGCCAGTTCCGGGTCCTCATTTAAAATATCGTGCAATCCGTTGAGAATATTTAGCCCATTTTCAAGGGCAGAGACGATTTCTTTTCTCCACTCTGAAGGGAGCTTGCCACCGCGGGGAGCAATACCGATTAAAAGGGTGTTCTGGTTTGTAAGGCAGAGAGCTTAAAACATCCTTAACCACGGGGATTTTCCCACCCAAACCCAGAATCTCCTGAGCAGTTTTACCCGCACGGGTGGAATCGATAACTGCTGCTACATTTTCCGGCTTGTACCTTATCAAGCCATAAGCCGTCTTCGCCTCCAGCGCCGTAAAACACCCCTCCGCTAAAATCACTATCCTTCTTCTCCCCCCACTCCCTCCCTCTACTAAAAACATTTTACCTCCGTGTAATTAGGGCAACCTCTTGAGCATATAAAGTGCTAAGCCATAATTTGCAAATTTTATTTTTTCACCAGCTTAATTAATTCTTCCTTTGACCAGATTTTATCGTATTTTTCTTTCCTGATTTCTTTGCTTGAAATGTCAATTTTTATTCTTTTTAGAAATTCTTTGAAATCTGGATTAATTGTTAACTTGTTTATTGCATCCCAATCCAAATATTCTTTAAACTTTGCGGAAAATAGTATTTCTGTAGAATCTGAATCATCCATGTTAATTTTAATAACTCCTATACCAAAAGACACTGAAAGCCTCTTCAACTCATTAAGAAAATCCTCATCATTGGAAATTTCAGAGGCTACAAGGTAACCTTCATTTGCCCATGAAGAATTTGAGACCGTTTGGAAAAAAGATTCACGAAGATTGGAAAAATTCAACTCTCTTTTAATTTCAAAGGAGAATAACTTGATTGAAATATTACTAATGGCAGAGCTAAATTCAACTACTTCAGGCTCCCACTCATCAATCGGGAAGTAACATCCTACCATATCAGGATGAATCCATTCACCATATTCTTTTTTCCCAGATTTAGAATGTCGAATGGTTTTTAGGTATGCTTTTAAATAATAATATCCGTAATATGCTAAAAAGGGGTGTAAATTTTCCTCAAGGTATTCAAATTTCTTTGATGGTAAAACAGGAACTTGTTTTGTATCATAAATATTCTCTTTTTCTTTAAGCAGAGAACGAAGATAGAATCTTCTTGGTCTTGAACCAATTTTAATGAAAGGAGAATCTTTTCTGTCACGAATGTTAACATAGATTTGAGCTCCTATTGTCATCCAGGGAGTTTTCCCTCGGACACCAGATATTTTATCATAACCTTTGCTCTTAGCAATTTCCCAAATCTCTCCAGAAGATAAAGGTCTTTTCTCCTCTTCAAGAATTTTTTTCGATAACTCAATTCCAGTTAATTGCCCCATATTTCTTTGACCTCCTCAACCAATTTTCTATTGACCACAAATAAAAGCCATAAATAGCTTCTCTCAATTTAATCTTCTCCGTTCCATCCTGCAACAATTTTTTTATTTTATCATCCCTAAAAAATCACCTAACAGAAATTGGGCTCTACCGATCAGGAGGGTGACTCGGGACATTACGGTATAGCCGAAGGTGGTTCCGAAGAAGACCATCATAAAGAAAATCCCGATTTTGGCTGAGGTGCCCAGAACACCTTTATGCTCTCTGGAAAAGAAAAAATAGCTCAGGGTAGTAATTACCGCTAAGGTAATGATGATGTTATTAACGGAAGTATAAGAACCCATTGAAGCTTTCATCTGGGTGTAAATCTGTGCCTGCATTACTGCCGGGATAGAGACACCTGCTCCTGCGCCGATTATTAAAGCCATTGAAATTCGGGAAAGCCAGGAAAGCTTGGGGAAAAAGCGGAGGAACATAAAGATGCCTAATATTCCAGGAACGAGATAGAGAAGGTCGCCTTGTCTGAAAATCGGGTAGTAGAGCTTAGGCAGAACAATAGTTTTGATTGAGATAACGATGAGATACCCAACAGAGATACCGACTAAAAGATACTCTGCGAATTTATAAAAGGGATTATCTTTATAAAGAAAAGAGAAGATGAACAAAGTCAAGATTGCTGCGATTAAGGTACCTAAGTCCACAGATTTCCTCCATTACTGTAAAAGCTCAGTGCTTTTCAGTATTTGCAATCCTGCCAAGGGTTGAGCTGACCTGGCAAGTAAGCTTTATCACATTTTCTACCAGGACAGAACACTGTTCTGTCCCTACAGTTTTGCCGTCGGGTCAGGGGACCCGACGGGCACATGGAAAGCCTCGCATTACGATTGAACTTTTGAACCATTGAACTTTTAAACCTTCTTTTTTCTTTCCATCCAGTATCCTATATTCCCTAAGATCACCAAAATTATAATCAGCAGATGGGCTATGGATTGGGCATCCATACCTCTTGAACCCATACCGGGCTTGCCCAGTAGAATCTCGTATTCGGCAGCGCCTTTTAGTCCATTGACCAGTCCTTCGATCTGGCCTGAATTCAAAAAAGGGTAAAAGCTGGTTGCCATAACCGCAGTCGTTAAAACCACTAATTTTTTTTCATATCTTGCCACAGCGAAATTTATCCAGGAAAAAGGTATGTCTCCGTCTGTGACTGAAATTATGAGGGCTATCTTTTTATAATTTTTTATCTCTTTAGTCAGTTCCAAATCAAAAGTTGAATTACCAGTATAATCCTCTGGAAAGACCTGATGAAAATCTTCTCCCAAGCCTAAGATGGTTGCAGTAACCTGTGGCCTGAATCCCAGGAAAACATAGTCTTTCCCATAGGTTTTATTATATTTTAAAGCGTTCTCCTTTAAGACCTTTTCTCCTAAAGCGGTTCCTTCAGCTAAGAGGGAAAGGCCTATAACTTTCAGATTTTTTGAAAAGGAGTGTTGTAGAATTGCATTGGCTAAAGGCTGGACCTCTGGAAAGGATGAGGCTTCAAAATCAAAGGAGATTAAAACCACTGAGCTGTTTGGTAAACTACTTATTTTCTCAAAAACATTTTTGACTTCCGGGGTAACCTTGTTCGGCAGGCTCAGTTTAAAAATCAGAGGAAAGATTACGGCTATTGCCATCAGGATGAATATGGTTTTGCGGTTAAGATTTAGTTTCATATTCTCTTTTGGTGGAACAAACCTCCTGTCTGTTCTCATTGTCAGACCCTAGAAACGGGTCCGTAGGACAGGAATGTCTGACCTACCACTTTTTTGGACCCACCTTGGGGGTAAGGTGGGTCTACCGATTTAAGTCTTCGGGATCATAAGGACAGAACACTGTTCTGTCCCTACATCTACTCCAGGCTGTCCAACTTTTCGGACAGGGACCTCCACCTTTGGCGGGATTTCGCTTCGCTCAACAAGCCCTGTCCCTACGATTTCTATCGGTCTTGTTATCCCGCCTTTCCTACGGATCCAAAATCGGAGAGGGCAAGGTGGCATGCCGTTTCATTCGTCGGGCATAAAACCTCACGTTACGAACTACATTTATGGCATCATCACGGATGATGTACTCCATGTTTTTGCTACAAGCTCCTTGTTACGTGTTACCTGCTTAAATTTATCCTTTCCCCAAATAGGTTCTCTCGATTCCTACAATTATTCTCAAAGAGGTGGCGATCGAGCCCAGACCGACCCCAATCAAAATCCCTCTTCTGGCAGCCATACTGGGGATATTCAGCACCCAGGTCGCAAATTGAGGGATGGATGAATGGAGCATCTCTCCTAAGGGAACTCTGCCCAAGATCACTAAAATCCCGGCAATCAGAAGGATGGTTGCCTGTATGTTTCTTGCCCTGAAACCCCGATAAGCGGCTGAAGCGACGAAAAAAGCCAGAAGCGAGAACATGGTTGACTGCATAGGAACCTGGAGGTTATCGAAAATCCATAAAAAAGGGGAGCCTTTTTGAATCCCTTTATAGAAACCGAAAAAAACCATCAGGGCAAGCCCGGATATGGCAACTAAATTATATCCCCATCCTTTTTGTTTTTTAGATATTTTATCCAGATGGAGAATTAAGAAACCTAAAGCCCCGACCAAGAGCGCAAAAACGTAGATTATCTGCATCCAGTCTAAGACGTTTTGATAACCTTTCAAAAACAGGGGATGAGGCACAAAAAACTGTGCCAGCATAAATATGCCAAAGCCAAAACATACCCAGAGAGGTATCTGTCTGCTCATCTCCTTAACCTTTTCCTAAAAAATTGATCAAAAAATTATAACCGAGGGTGGATAAAATCCCACCGGCGACTATAAGAAATCCTATGATTAATTTCAAAAAGTCCTGCCCTTTAATACTTCCCAGAACTAAAGGGTTTTTAGTTAAATAGCCACTGGCAGCAAAAAGCTCCTCGCCTATCAAGGTGTAGTCGCAGGCAACTATGAAAAAGGAAAGCTGGATAGTTGAATCTGTGCCCGCAATCTGCAAAGCGCCGATGGAGTTTCCGGTCTCAGCTAAGATCAGAGATTCAGCTTCAAAGGTGCCTA
Source organism: uncultured candidate division Zixibacteria bacterium (assembly GCA_963713865.1). Lineage (GTDB taxonomy): Bacteria > Zixibacteria > MSB-5A5 > MSB-5A5 > RBG-16-43-9 > CAZMZF01. Next base: position 1,269,166 of record OY970208.1, read on the forward strand.
AGAAAAGATTAGTAGCCGGTCTTTCTCTTAACATAATTCCATCTACTGCAGCTACGTATCCGAACTGGCTCTGGGTTACAAAGTAGATATTTTCTTTTTTGTAGGATTCCGGATGTCCAGCTTTAGTAAAACTCTCTTTAACTACTTCCTGGGCAACAGTTGTTACCATCGGGTCGTAGTTCGGGATTAAAAGCGGGGTATTATACTCAGCTATTTTTTCCGCTACGCTTCCCAGGATATTCATCGAAGCCATGGTTGCCACCCTTTCCATTTTTCCCAGGCCAGAAGAAAATAATATCGGTTTACCCATCTCGGTTGCCCTGCCAACAGCTTCATCTAAAGCCTCAAGTCCAGGAATAGAACGAATCTTCAATTTTTTACTTTTTTTAGCATAAAGGATAAACCCGAAGATAAAAATGAGAGTGAGGATTATCCCGATTAAGAGGTTTGTTTTTTGCGGATCGAACCAGCTAATTTGGTCAATGGCAAAAGCTGGAGAGTGAAAAATAAATATTAGAGTGAGAATAAAAATGAGTTGATGGATTTTCCCCTTCAGGACTATCCTCCTTGATAAGTTTTTAAGTAAAGTAGAAAATAAAATTTCTTTGTCAAGGGAAATTAAAATTTGAAGTAAATCATATAGACCCGCCTTGGGGTCAAGGTGGGTTTACCGAGTTACGAGGAGCGAAGGGCGTAGCCACCGTAATGCTTTTATCGGCCACAAGGGGAGAGTGAACTTGCTACGATTGAACAGATATCTTGTCTGTTTTTTGTCAGACCATAGAAACGCGTCCGTAGGACAGGAATGTCTGACATACCATTGTTGACCCACCTTAGGGGCAAGGTGGGTCTACCGATTAACGTAAGACATTGACTGTCGGGCATAATGCCCGACGCTACAATTTCTCTTGACAATTGGATTTAATTCTTCTTATATATTTTTTGGTTAGGGAAGATAGGGAGCAAAAAACCATTTAACATTTTTCCCCCCCCCGCCTTTGGCGAGGGGAAACCATGAGGAGGGTTTATGCGTCGTATTACTATGTTTTTGGTGGTGGGGTTGTTAATCAGCAGTTTAGCTTATGCAGATGTTCCCAGGCTGATCAACTTTCAGGGGAGGCTGACTGATGCAGCCGGAAAGTTCGTGGCAGATGGTAGTTATTCTGTGACCTTCAGCATCTATTCAGTTCCATCCAGTGGGAGTGCTTTATGGACTGAGGCACAATCTGTAACGGTGACCAAGGGTTTATTCAATGTTATCCTGGGCTCTGTTACACCGATTCCCAACTCTATTTTTGATTCTTATGTTGACACCTACCTGGGAGTACAAGTGGGAGCAGATGCAGAAATGACACCGAGACAGAGGATTTCCAGTTTAGGCTACTCATATTATTCCTTGAACTCTGACAAACTGGATGGTCTTCATGCTTCAGATTTCACCAGCCCGGTTTCGGATTTTGGACGTTCGGGTGTGTCAGCTACTCTATATGAGGGGACTACTGCTTTAATTGACAAGTACGTGAACGTTGCAGGACCGGATAGTGTGATGGCTTCATCTGGGTCTGCTTTTATAGGCAAAGCCGTAGGAAGTAGCTCATCCAGGATACATGGGGTAAAGGGTTATGCAGATAACTCTGGCAGTGAGCGCGCTTATGGAGGATATTTCATAGCCGATAGTTCCGGCACGGGCTCGCAGCATTACGGAATGACCGCAGTGGGTTATGGTTCCTCTCAAACTAGTTTCGCTCATGGTGCTCACGGTGAGGCAATTAGCAATTCCTCCGGACATGCTTCTGGTGTTTATGGTATGGCTTGGAATTATTCTTCCGGATTAGCTTATGGTGGTTATTTTTACGCGGCCAATAATGGTACAGGTAAGCATTATGGAGTATATTCCAGCGGGGATGGTAATTCTGATAGCACATCCTATGGTGTCTATGGTTATGCTCGAAATTCTTCCATTGGTGATGTCTATGGCGGATATTTCACCACCTCTTCTTCTGGAACCGGAGATCATTATGGTGTTTATGGAGAAGCTTATGGCAGCAGTTCTGACGCTTATGGGTCATACGGTTATGCGTCTAATAATTCCGCATACAATGCTTATGCGGGATATTTTACCGCTGATTCTTCAGGCACAGGGTATCATTATGGAGTTAGGGCAAGTGCTTATGGTGACTCACCTACAGATGATGTTTTTGGCGTAAGCGGGTATGCTAAGAACTCTTCTTCCGGCTGGGTTTATGGCGGATATTTCTCCAACTCTTCGACTGGAACGGGAGCTCATTTTGGAACCTATTCCACTTGCTACGGCAGTTACTCTTCAGTCACCTATGGTTCTTATAATTATGCTCAAAATACCTCGGATGGCACTGCTTATGGTGGATATTTCACTAACTCTTCTTCAGGCACCGGGAAACATTATGGAATAAGAGCAACAAGCTATGGCTCTTCTGATTCAGCCACCTATGGTGTTTCTGGCTATGGCTCGAACTCTTCAAGCGGTAGTGTTTATGGTGGATTTTTTGAGACCTCTTCTTCTGGTACAGGATCCCATTATGGGATATACACCGAAAGCCATGGTTCCGGGAGCAACTACGTTTATGGGAACTATACTAATGCTGAGAACACCTCGACCGGTCCGGTTTATGCAGGAGTATTCTGGGCTTCATCTGCTGGTACAGGAAATAAATACGGAGTCTATAGTTACGCCCCGGCATCAGAAGGTTATGCTGGATATTTCTCAGGAAATATGACTGCCACAGGCACCAAGAGTGCGGCGGTGAAGGTGGATAACGGGGAATATCGATTGCTTTATGCAATGGAATCCCCGGAGAACTGGTTTGAAGATTTTGGAGAAGGGAAACTGATTAATGGTAGGGCATTGATCCAGATAGACACATTATTCACTCAGACTGTTAATACTTCAGTTAAATATCATGTTTTCCTGACTCCTCAAGATGAACCACTGACCTTAGCGGTGGCCAACAGGACTGTCAGTTCCTTTGAGGTTAGAGGTCCTGCAGGCTCAGATATCTCTTTCTCCTATCGCATCGTAGCCAAGAGAAAAGGGTATGAGGAATTGAGGATGGCTAAGATGCTTGGCTCCACTCCAGAAGAGATGGAGGTAGTGCAGGCAAAGCGCCTGGCTGAGTCAGAACAGGAAAGCGCAAGGATGAAGCAGGGCAGAGGGGAAAGGACAGAAAAAGAAATGCAACAGTATAGACCCAAGCTGCCCGAGGCAGAGAGCGTGCAGAAGGTAAGAAAAGAAGAGCCAAGACCGGAGGATACGGAGAAGATGAGGGTGGAAATGGAAAGTGAGAAGTAAGAAGATAGACGCGAGACGACGTAGGGGCGTATCCACCAGAGACGGACGCCCCTGCCATCTGTCATTGCGACCCCCGCCAAAGGAGGGGGAAGCAATCTGTGAACTATGTGAGGATTGCTTCGTCGTCCGCCTTTGGCGAGACTCCTCGCAATGACAGGTAAAAGTAAAAAATTTAAAAATAATTCTTGCTTTTTGAAAAGTTATGTATATAATAATTGACGATAAGACAAAAAACCTAAAACTAAGGAGTAGAAAATGTCAAGAACTCTAAAGTTTCTACCAGTAGCTTTAGTAATTGTCTTTCTTTCTTTTTCTCTGGCTCTCTCCATAGAAAAAGAAAAAGTTTTTGAAGAAAGAACAGTAAAAGAGAATTCTATAGATGAGAAAGTCCTGATAGGAAAAGAGGTGATTATACCTAAAGATACCACTGCCACTCCCCAGAATTATCATATACCCTGGAGCAGTTTGAATGGCGGTGGAATAGATATGGCCGATACCAATTATAAAGCAATGGTCTCCTCAGCCCAAAGTTTTATCGGAGAGTCTCAGAGTACTAATTATCAAGTGAAAATCGGGTATTGGTATGGTGGTAAGCCTTTTCTATGCGGAGATGTTAATGAAACCGGGAATGTATCTTTGGGGGATATCGTTTACCTGATCAACTATCTTTTCAAATTAGGTCCTGAGCCAGACCCATTTTATGGTGATGCAGATGCAAATGGAGATGGGAAGGTCAGTCTGGGAGATATTGTTTGGTTGATCAACTACCTTTTTAAATTAGGTCCATCCCCTGTTTGTTAAAGCCGTAATTAAAAGGGTCTTTCAGTAATAAGTATGTAGAGGTCCTTCTGGCAAAAATGCCGGAGGGGCTTTTTTATATTTAAAAAGAAGTTATAAAGAATTATTTTTCCTCCGATAAAATAAAAAAGAGTTAAATTTTCTTAAATATCCGGCTTGAAGGAGGAAAAAATGGATAAGATAAAAAACTTTTTGGTAAAACACTTAGAGAAGATATTAGTTCTAGGGTTGACCGGTGTTATTTTGATTACCAACTATTTCGTTTTTCAGAAGATGGCTTTTCTTAATTTTTATTATCTGCCGGTTCTGGTGTTCTGGCTATTTCTTAGGGAAAAAATACGCCATCTATACAAGCCTTTTCAGTATCGGACTGGTGGTTTTCCTGGCGGTTTTATACCCGAACTCTTTTTATCATCAGTCAACAGGTTTAAGATTGACTTTAGATCTGGTGATCTGGGGTGGGTTTCTGTTTTTAGCCGGAGCGGTAGTGGGGACTTTATATGAACAGAAGGAAAATAAAATTCAGGAGATCAAAAAAGCGTATGTGGGAGTGATCGAGATTTTAACTAAATACCTGGAATCCTCGGACCGATATACCAAAGGCCACTCGCTCAGAGTGGCAGATTATGCTTCGGAAATCGCCAAGTCGTTGGAATTATCTAAAAGTGAAGTCGAAAACATCAGAGTAGCAGGTCTTCTGCACGATATAGGAAAAATTGAGATCTCGAGCGAGCTTATAACCAAAGCTGCCAGTTTGACCACAGAAGAGAAGAAAATAGTTGAAACCCATGTGGAAAAGGGCGTAGAGATATTAAGCTCAGTTGGAACGGTCTTAAAAGAGTCTATTCCTATAGTTTTATCCCATCATAAATTCTTCATCGAGAGCAGTGAGGAGGAGAAAAAATTCAATACCCTTCCCTTAGGAGCCAGGATTTTAGCAGTGGCAGATAGCTTTGATGCTATGGTCACAGATAGGCCTTACCGGGCAGGGAAACCGTTATGGCAGGCGATGGAGGAGTTAGAAAAGGGAAGCGGGATACAATTTGATCCGCATGTGGTTGAGGCTTTTAAAAGGGTGTTAGCGGATAAAGTTGAAGTAACGTAAAAAAAGTTCAAGGGTCTAAGAGTTTAAAGATTCAAAGGGAAAAAAGAAGTGGAATTGATTCGGTTTTCGTGAACGGAAATATAACCTTACCCTAACCCTCTTATTAGGAAGGAGAGGGGATGAATTATGTACAGTAGGGGTTCAAAATTTTGAACCCCTGCTTTTTTCCATATTGCGGGTAGGAGTACAAATCCTGTCCGAGCAGATTACCTCATCAGATATTCGTAGAATTGATAAAAAAGCCCATAAAGATAATAATACTTAATATTATATTACTGCGGATAATTTATTGTAGAGTAATGTGTTAGCAAAGGCTTTTCTTTTAAAAAAACGATTGACAAATTAAGAAAATTGATTATTATATATTCAGATTGAGGGGGAAAAGAAAACCTTTTTGCTCATGCTTCCCAGAGGAGGTTTTATGAGAGCAAGTGTTAAAGTTTTATTATCTTTTTTTATTCTCCTTACCCTGGTTAGTTCTTTACAATCCAAAATAATCTATATCCCCTCCCCCTCCTTAGCCACAATTCAAGGAGGGATAAATATTGCCTCAGAAGGAGATACGGTTTTAGCTAATGTGGGAACCTATTATGAAAATATTGACTTCAAGGGGAAGAAGATAGTAGTAACCAGCAGATACCTTCTGGAAAATGACAGCAGTTTGGTATACTCAACTATTGTCGATGCAACTTACAAACCCTCAAATCCTGTAGTATCTTTCAAATCAGCAGAAGATTCTCTGGCACTATTAATCGGTTTTACTATCCAGAATAGCTTGAATTCCTGGGGGGTGCTCTGCGACAGTAGCTCCAGCCCGAAGATCGTTTTTAACCGGATTAAAAATAATCTCGGTGGCTTGGTCTGTTCAAAGTCATCCAATCCTCTTATAAAAGAAAATTTCCTGGGAAATAATACTAATACCGGCATACGATGTGAGATTGGCTCTTCCCCTCTGATTGAAAATAACACCTTAGTTCAGAATGGTGAGCAAGGTATAATAACTGAAAATTCCTCGCCTAATCCACAGATTAAAGGGAATTATATCTCCGGACATCAGATCGGTGTAAAATGTATGAGCGGCGCTTCTCTGATCGAAAGAAATGTTATTACCCAGAGCAGTCAAAAGGGGATCAGTATAAATGGAGCTTCTCCACAGGTATTTAATAATACCATTGCCAGTAACACCGGGGATGGGGTGGAAATTATCTCTTCCTCCGGGGTAAGTCTTAAAAATAATATCATATCTTCAAGCAGTTCTGGTTACGGGATAAAGGTTTCTATGTCTGAGCCGGTCATAGGATATAATGATGTCTGGGGTAATGCAAGTGGTAATTTTTCCGGAACACCAATAGGTGTGGGGAATATGTTCTGGGGTAAAAATTACAAAGGGACCCCCTGTGATCAGTTTGGGAATATCAGCCAGGAGCCTGAATTTGTAAACCCGCCCAGCGATTTTTCATTACAATGCTCTTCTCCCTGCATAGATGTTGGAGATCCGGGTTTCCCCGTTCCGAGTTCAGGTGGACCCAGGATCGATATGGGGGCTTATGAGTACCTTATCTCCACCGGCGATGTTTATGTAGATGGTAAGATCGATGTTTCAGATGTAATCTTCCTGATAAATTATCTTTTCAAAAACGGTCCCGCTCCAGATCCCTTATTAAAAGGAGATGTAACTGCGGATAGTTTAGTAAATGTGCAGGATATATTACATCTGATAAATTATCTTTTCAGAAACGGTATGCAGCCCTGTCATTGATCTAAGTGGGAGTGGAGGCTGGAACTCCTTTTACGAAAACCGAGGGAACGGTTTCATTAAGGCGAATCCCAAAGTTAAGGGACTCGCTTTTTTGTTATCAAAAAGCGTTTGTTTTTTCCAGTTGAAAGATTTATAATAAAAAATGAGTATGGAATAAGGAAGACGGAAAATGAAAAATGGAGTAGGTAAAAAGTAGTAAACCGTTAGTGGAGATTTATGTATAGGTATTGACAATTTAGTTTAGAGTGTGTTATGGAAAATAAAAACGTAACGTTATCTTTACAAAGTTATTAAAATATGATTTAATTATGAAGGGAGTAAGCAATGCGAGTTGAAGATCAAATAAACAATGGCAAGGGAACCTCGCCCCGACATTATTCACCCCAGCTCTTGAAATTGGTGATACTTTTTATCCTTGTAATTTTTTTTCTGAATTGCGGGCTGAAAAGACCAACAGATGAGATTGGACCCATTAAAGAAGTAATTAGCCGGTTTGAAAGGGGAGTAATTAATGAGAACAGAGCAGTCCTGGATTCGGTCTATAGTAAGAAAGATATAAACAGAGATTCGCTTGTCAGCTCACTTTTTCAGGAACTTTCTCCCATAAAATCAAAAGGGTCTTTCTCTTTTTTAAGGAGGAAGTTTTCGGTTATCGAGGATAAAAAAACAGCTACAGCTGAGCTTTTCATAGGTGGAGTGGAGCAAAAAGAGGAGAAAGTGCTGGAGATTTTTCTGAAGAAGAAAAAAGGAGAATGGAGAATAGTTGGACAGGGTTTAAAATAAAGTTCAAAGGGGAAAATAAAAAATAATAACGGATAACGGATAAAAAACCAGAGGGGCAGACCTGCGTGTCTGCCTTAGTTTCAGGCGATGATACTCTTTCCGGTCATGGCGAGGAGTCTCGCCGAAGGCGGATGGCGAAACAATCCATCTAGGAAGGAGTAAATGGATTGCTTCACCCCTACCGGGGTTCACAATAACAGCTTGGGGAGAAATACCAAAAAATGTTAGGTTTGAATGAGATTATCGAAAAAGAAGTTACTGAGGCGATTTCTTTCCTCCAGGAAGCTTTGAAGGAAAAACCTGAGTATATCGAAATTGAACCGGGTGAAGAGGAGAAAGAGCTATTACTTTTAGATAAAAATTTAGACCAACTTTCCTTTGAAAATGTCACGGAGATTCATTGTGAGAATAAAGTTGCGGCAGTGGATGGTGGCTCTGCCACCATCCTTAAAACCAGGTCTTTTCTGATTGGAGTTTATCGAGCAGGGCATGTAATTTTTCAGAAAGGTAAGAGGGTAAAGGAGAAGTTTGTTCCTCTGAGAATGGAGATTCTATCCCTGGAGAATAAATCAGAGAAATATCTGCAAGCTTATCAAGAGTTGGTAGGTGATGTGCCGAATGAGGTCCCGGAGTTAGATAAAATTTTAGACCGGTTAAGGCTTTTTGCTGAATGGGGGCTGGTCAAGGAATTATTAACCGAATTAGATAAAGGGGATATGATTTTAGTAGATGGTTCTTTGCGGGCAAGCATCGTTCCCCCATATAACCTTCTTTTAGAAGTTACTCAGGAAGCCAGCCAGAAAAATATATGTTTGGTCGGGGTGACTAAGACCTCCACTCTATACTGGGGGAAAAAATCTCCTTTGATTCCGATGGTGGTAAAAAGCTCAGAGAAGTTCTATCCAAAATCTAAGTGGTTCTGTCGTCTCTCGGACCTTGATCTGGCTTTGAAGAATCCCAACTGGTTCGGGACGATCTATGTGTCAAAACTTAAAGCCTCTTCGGATTATGCTTTTCGGGTGGATGTAAATCGTTCTGGATAATACTGAGCCAGCAAAGATTTTTTCCTGGCTGTCCTATCTTTCCTCTGACCCGGCATACTTAGGTTATCCATATCCTTTAGCTGCAGTGCATAATCGGGCCAGGATTCTAGGAAGTGAAGTAAAGGATATAAAATATAGATTGCAAAGCAAGGCATTGGAAAAGGGAATTTCATCTGCGGACTGGGATTTGTTGTTCAGGGATTTTCATGAGGTGTTGAACGCGGACTTAAATAAATGACGGATATCGGATGACGGATAAAAGAAAAAGAGAAATGGAAAAGATAAAAGAGTATGACGAATGAAGGATGTCTAGTGATGGATAAAGAAATAAAAAAATGACCGGGGTTCGTTAATCGTAACAATTCATTGTAGGGGGGTCCCCCGCCCGGATCACAGATAGCAAGATGGAAGATAATACAGAAAAACATTATCGCAGATCAATTCGATTGAAGGAATATGATTATTCGCAGGCAGGAGGGTATTTTATAACGATTTGCACACATAATTGGAAAAACATTTTTGGTAAGGTAGTAAATGGTGAAATGATATTGAATAAATATGGGAAGATTGTGAATGAATTCTGGAGAGAAATCCCAATTCATTTTCAAAATGTGGAAATTGACTGGTTTGTTGTTATGCCTAATCACGTACGTGGAATAATGATTATTAGCGATAGATCGGAGGTAGGGGCAATTCATGAATTGCCCCTACAAAATATTAAAAACGCAAGACGTAAAATGTTATTGCCCAAAGTTATTGGTTATTATAAAATGAATTCAACAAAGCAGATAAATATTATAAAGAATACTCCAGGAATTCCTATATGGCAGAGAAATTATTATGAACATATTATACGGAACGAAGAAAAATTATACAAAATCAGACAATATATTCAGAACAATCCCTTAAAATGGCACTTGGATAGGGAAAATCTGGAAAGAGTTGGTGCAGATAAATTCGAAGAAGAAATCTTTAGATCAAAGATAGCATATAAGGTGAATAAATGACAGATAAGCAAAGAACATTTTTATTAGGTGCTGGATTCTCCAAAGCAGTGGCTGATGGTCCCCTGATGAACAAAATCTGGGAGTATATAGAAAAGGCACACGAGAATGAAAAGAATAGAAAAGTATCAATAATTGGAAAAAATAAAAGACTGAATTGGTTTAATAAATTAGATGATTTCATAAAAAGATTAGAAGGAGAAGCAACTCTTGGGTTTGATAAGAGTAACTTTGATGAGATTAGAGTGGGAGTAAGAGAGAATTTAGAATATCTGTTTACTATTATTGACCTTCACTTAAATGGACCTAAAATAAAGTTTAAGAGAAAAGGTTGGGACATTGAGCCTTATCCTGCAATACCTCTGAGCTTTACAAATAGAACCGAATTGAAAGAAATAAAAAGGAATTTATTAACTTACCTCTATATAATATTTGAAAAACTTAAAGGAAACGATTTGGTTGATAAATTTGCTACTAAGATAATAAATGAAAAAGATGAGATTATTACGTTTAATTATGATTTAGTATTAGAAAAGGCATTATGGAGAAGAAATATCTGGTCTCCACTGAATGGATATGTTGGGGTCAATAGATTTAGAAGTGAAAAAGATGAAAAAGAACTGAAAAAAGCTAAGAGATATTCGAAAACAAGAATTCATAAGATGCATGGTTCTGTTTGTTGGTTTACTCCAGAGTATTTAATGAACCGACCCGATTCTTTTATATCTATAGACTTAGATAATAATGAAAATTGGGGATTTCACTTTAATGGTTTAGAAAAAACCCTTAAACGTGATCCAGTCCAACCAACAATGAAAATGGAAAGAGAAGTTAGAGGGGGATGGGGAGGTAAGCATTATCCACCTTGGATTTTACCATCTTTTATTAAGCCATTCGGGTACAAGGAATTCTATGAAATATGGAAGTCCGCATTTAAGGTTATTTCAAAAACAAATGAGCTTGTTATAATTGGATATAGTTTCAGACCAGAGGATTCCAGTGCACAACTTTTAATTTCATCTTTACCAGATGGATGTAATATAACACTGGTTGATCCGAAACCTGAAAATATTAAAGAAAGATTAGAAAAACTGGGACTAAGGATAAATAAAATATTCAAATCGTTAAATGAATATCTATCAGAGCATGAACATTATTGAATACTGGTAGGGGCAATTCATGAATTGTCCCTACATTTAAGGAGCAAAAATGGAATACAAAGGTAGGATCATCGGGAAAAGTATTACCGAGATTTATTTCCGGACTTTTTATGAGGAGGAGCTTCATTTAGGGGATATTTTGGTGGCGCAGGATGAGGAAAAGAATCTTCCTTTCTATCTAAGGGTGGTGGAGGTTAGTTACGGAGTCGAAGCAACTGATCCGGACTGGGCTTCCCGCACTGCGGGGAATATGATGCTCCTGGACCGGCAGAATGAGTCCTACCAGTTTCAGGAAAAGGAAAGGAGACTTTTCAAAATCGGGAAGTGTGTTCCCTTAGGTTATGTTAAGAACAATCAGTTCAGAAAACCGAAAACCATACCGGAACATTTTTCCAGAGTTCGCACTCCAGACAATGAAGATTTTCTTTTCCTGAAAAAATATATGGGGGATATAGAAATTGGGCAACTGCGTTCCGGCGTAGAGATAATTGATTTCAAAATAGGAATCTCCGGAGAGCTTTTTCCCTATCATATCGGATTATTCGCTACCACCGGTATGGGAAAAAGTAACTTGATGAAGGTGTTAGCCAGTTCAGTTTTAGAATCGGGCAAATACGGAATGCTGATTCTGGACCCGCATGGCGAATATTATGATGGAGGCGGTGACCCGAAACATAAGGGGTTGATTGATCATCCCTTAGCAAAAGAATGGCTGAGAGTCTATTCTTCCAGAGATTTGAAAGGTCCTTATAATAAACTCAAGATAAGTTCCAGGGAAATAGAGATCAAGGATGTCAGGCAGATCTACGGATTCACACAGGCACAGGTAGAGGCGTTATATGCCTTAGCTCATCATTTCGGGAGGGATTGGCTGGAGGGACTGAAGAGAAGCTCCATTCAAGAGCTGGCGATGAGCTTGTCCTCTGGCGGTGCTTTTTTTGAATCGACTATCGGGGTAATACAGAGAAGGGCTGAACAGATATTAAGGCTTCCATTTGTACATGGCGACCCGAATGTTTCAATTACTTTAAATGTGATTAATGACCTCGCTTCAGGCAAAGTGATTTTAATCGACACTTCCAATATGTCAGAACAGGAGGAGCTTTTGATCTCAGCGGTTCTGGCACGGGCGGTTTTCTCCAGGAATAAAGAAGCATATCAAGACCCGGCTAAGTTTAAGAAGATTCTGCCTACTTTGATCGTGATGGAAGAAGCCCAGAGAGTTTTATCTCAAAAGGGCGAAGCGGATATTAATATTTTTGCTCAAATCTCAAGAGAAGGAAGGAAATTCAAGACCGGGCTTTGTGCCATTACTCAACAGCCGAAACTGATCGATGAAGAGCTTTTGTCCCAGTTCAATACCCTTTTCATTTTGGGTTTAGCAGATGAGCGTGATAGGAATATCCTGAAAAGCTCTGCTAAGCAGGATATCTCCGATTTAGGAACAGAGATTCAGATGTTGGAAGCAGGGGAGGCTTTGATCACCTCGCCTCAAGCACCTTTTGCCATACCAGCTAAGGTTTACTTATTTGAAGAATGGCTAAAGGAAAGAAAAAACGTTTCGAAAGATAAGAATTCCTTGGATGTAAAAGTGGATGAGGGGTTTTTTAAGTAAGGTTAGATGTGAGATGGAAGATGTGAGACGAAAAAAAGGTTCAAAAGTTCAGATGTCCGAAGGTTCAGGGGGGAAAGAATTAATCATAGAACAAAAAAGGGAAGAAAAGTTATTCAATCAGATATTTTCTACTTTTAGATTTTTAAAATAGTAAAAGGACAGAATCCACCTGAGGCGGATTCAGTTCCTACACATTCTGGCATCGTCACGGACTATGCACTCCAAAAAAGGGCGAGTGAACCTCGCCCTTACAAATACATTTAAATGTCGGGCGTAAAGCCCAACGCTACATTTTTATTTTGCGATTCTCCTTTTTACTTTGCTCCAGGATGAGGTGGTGAGGAAGCTTTCTTCCATATTGCCTATCATCCGGGTGAATTTGTTTATCGGCACTGAGAAGGTTAAGGTCTCTTCGGGAACGCAGGGGCGGGCTGAGACATCGAACATTCCCAAAACTGCTCGAGGGTGGTCTGAGTTTTTTTCAAGATAAGGATATTGAACGATTGAGCCGCAGCCAGCAGAAAACGGAGCAATTACTCCACTGGATTCAACCTCATCAAAACTGGTCAGTGTAAAAAGCCCGGACAGGACATCAGGTGGTGAGAAAAAGATAACCACCTCAGGATGATCAAAATCATCAAGCTTATCCCATCTCTTGAAAATTATATATTTCGCTGGCGCTTTGAACTCCGGCATTTTTTTCATAATTTCTTTTACCATTTCCGGTGTTTTTTTGTAGCGCTCCCCTTCAAGTTTTCCGGGAATACCGCAGGAAAGGAAATACTCGAAATTCGGTCTTAGTGTCCGGGTAAATCCAAGGTATCTTTTTCCTCCTGCACATCCAATGTTATCAACGCTGAAACAGCGAGATTTTCCCTTGCGCACGGGCGATAATGCACAGATCAGGCACCTGGTCTTAGGAGATAGTTTTGCTTCCTCAATCTTTTTTACCTCGTCAGTATAATAGAAAGTTATTGGGAGATCTGCCCCATCAAAATATTTTTTCCAGAGCTGGGTAAATTTTGTTTTGATTTTCATATCCATAAATTGTTTCCTCCGATAGAAATTATTCTTTCTGATAGAAATGACCAACTATAGTAATATTAGGTAGTTATCTATTTTAAGTCAAGTTTAAAATTTCTTGACTTCAAATCTTTTCCACCTTGAGGGAATGTGGGGTTACCAATTTGGTGGAACAGACCTCTGGTCTGTTCTCAGGGATCAGACAGGAATGTCTGACCTACTAATTCCTACATTGGGAGTAAGGTGGGGTTACCGATTATTTATATCGAGCAGAAAAAACAGGTCACACGGCTGAAAGCTGCTCTACAAACACTATATCCCACTGAACTGCACATCTTTAAAATAGAGACTGGGCAGTCTTAGGGAGGAATATAGGTAAGGGTCGTTTCCCACTTCCACCAGCTGATTTAAGAACTCTGTAAAATTCCCGGAGATGTTCATCTCGTGCACCGGTTTTACGATTTCACCATTCTCCACATACATCCCGATAATCCCGAATGAGAAATCACCAGTGGTGGAGTTGGAATTCCCTCCTATGAATCCGGTAACTAGAATCCCTTTTTTCATACTCTTGACCATCTCATCCAACGATTTTGTGCCATAATCTGTGATGATATTTGCTGCAGAACCTGAGGTAGGCTCCATCCCCAACTTTTTACCGTAATAAGTATCTATATAATAACTTTTCAAAACACCGTTATCCAATATCACCCTTCTCTTAGCTGCCATCCCCTCTCCGTCAAACAGTCTTGAACCCAGACCAGAGAGGACAAAGGGGTCATCTATCAGGGTGAGTTTATCCGAGCCGATTTTCTGTCCTAACTTCCCTTCCAAAAAGGAGCTTTTCTGTTGAAGTGCGTAGCCGCTCATCGGTTCAGACAGGGAGTAGAAAATCCTCCAGTTGACCCGGTTCTCAACTACCACATCATATAAGCCAGACTGCAGTTTAACCTGTCCTAATTTATTTAAGGCGCGTTTAACTGCTGATTTTGCCAAAACCTCTGAAGCTGGTAAATCCTTATGGAAACGAACCGTGCGCCAGTCCCAATCTTCAGGTCTGCTTTTTTCGTCCTGCACAGTTACCTCTGCTCCGGCAGAAAAGATCGTACCCCGGTTCTCCCCCTCAAATCCGTTGCTGTGAACTTTTGTCGATTCAAAGAAAGTGTCAGAATAACCTGCGGTGCAGGATATGATTTTATCGCTCTGAGAGGAGGCAATTTTCTCGATTTCTCCTGCGGTTTTCACTCTCTGTTCGGGGGTGACCTTTTCATAGTCCGGGTCATAAATCTGCAGGTCAACTTTCTTCTGCCCTTCGTAATATTTTGGGTCCGGGAGGGAGCGAAAAGGGTCCTGGCTCAAATATTTGGTCATCGAGACTGTTTCCGGGATAAGGCTTGAAAGGGAGTCTTTGCGGGTGTCATTAGTGGAATTGCTGGAATAACGCTGAGTTACATAGACAGACAGACTTAAGGAGCTTTCTTTTGACTCCTTGAGTTTTTCCAGTTTACCGTCTCTATATTCCACCTGAATGTTCCTGTTGGTGGAAACATTGACTGCCACCTCATCGGCACCGCTTTTCTTAGCCTGTGTCACTGCCCAGTGAGCTAACTCCAATCTTTCTTTTCTATTCATATCTCTAACCCTGTTTTTTGAAGTTATCGAAGTTTTTTTGAAAGCTAACGTTTTAGTTTTATGAGGTTACTCCTCCTACCGTTATGGCCGAGACTTTGGTGGTTGGAAGACCATCTGAAACCGGAACTCCCTGGCCATCTTTGCCACAGGTTCCTCCACCCTCCTCTAATTTGAAGTCATCTGCAACCATTACTATCCTTTTAAGCACCTCAGGACCATTCCCGATTATATTTACATCTTTGACCGGTCGGGTCAGTTTGCCATCCTCAATCAGAGACCCTGATTTGACATAAAAAGTAAAATCTCCTGCCCCTATATGCACTTCACCGTTGGTAAATGATTCCGCATACAGTCCCTTTTTCACGCTCTGGATTATCTCCTCCCTGGTATGGGGACCGGGAAGCATATAGGTATTTCTCATTCGCGGAATGGGAGGGTGGCGGAAAGACTCTCTTCTTGCGTTTCCAGTAGGCTTGACTTTATAATGCTTTGAGCTGATATAATCGTGCATATAGCTTTTCAGGATTCCGTTTTCGACCAGGAAGGTTTTCTCGGTGATATTCCCCTCATCATCTATGTTGATCGATCCGCGGGAATTAGGATAGGTGCCGTCATCCACTATACTGACAAAGCTTTCCGCCACCTTCTGATTCATTTTATCCGAGAAGATCGAAATTTTCTTGCGGTTAAAATCCGCTTCCATACCATGTCCGATTGCCTCGTGCAGAAGAATGCCTGAGTTACCTGCAGCCAGAACCACCTCCATCTCCCCTCCTTCAGGCTTCACCGCCTCAAATAAAGCCACAGTTCTTCTGACTGCTTCATCTGCCAGAAGATTTTCCCTTTCAGAAGTGTAGTACTCGATCCCCTGACGTCCACCCAAACCGTAATAGTTCTGTTCCTTTCTTACATCCTCCTCGGCATTGCATGAAACATAAATCATAGTCATCGGCTGATAATCATAGGCAATTTTACCCTCCGAGTCTGCTACCAGGATATAGGTGCTCTCGTCATTGAACCAGATCTGGGACTTAATCACCCTTTTATCATTAGCAAATACTCTATCATTTATCTTCTGAAGGTAAGGAATTTTCTTATCTATTTTGACTTCTTCCCACGGGTTTTCAATCGGATAATAATTAGGTGCAGGATTTAGTTTTAACTCCTGAGGAGGTAAATTCCTACTCTGGCTGGCTATGTTAGCTGCGGTTTTGGCAGCCAGTTTCATCGCCTGTGGAGAAAGGTCTTCAGTAAAAGAGTAACCTGTCTGCTCACCTTCAATTACCCGAATCCCCACCCCGTAATCCACATCGGTGTAGGCTCGGTTGACTGATTTATCCTCCAGACCTATCCAGTTAGTGATGCGGTGCTGGAAGAAGATATCGCAGTAATCTCCACCTTTCTCCAGGGCTGCTGCCATAACCTCCCTTATAATCTTCTCATCCACCCCGAAGTGTCTATAGTAATCGCTTAACTTTCCATCTTCTCCCGGGGAAGAAAAAGCCAGCAAGGGGTCTGCCTTGAAGATAAAAGGAATCGTGGCAAAAGCCACCCCCTGGGCACTCCATTTCAAAAACTCCCGGCGTTTGATCTTATCCATATCCTATCCTCCATCAATTTTTTAAAAGGTTAACTCCTGATATTTTGATTTGGGAAACTATTATCGGCTGGGGTGTTTATATAAAGCATCATTATAAAGAGGTAAGGCAAAAAGTTATACTCAACTTATTTTACGATAAAAGATAGAAAAAGTTCTATTTTTTAAAGTTAGGACAGGGATAAGCCCTGTCCCTACAAAAAACTCTTTTTTAAAAAGCCTATAGAAACACCATTTTACCGTGATTTTATAAGTTCCACCAGTAATTGATTTTCAATAAGAAAGTATTTCCGGGCACTGTATCGAAAAGGTTGTTCCAGTCGCGTTTGAATTTGAAATTACCGATATTTTCAGCAGTTTCGCGGGATTGAGTCCAGACTAAGAACAGGGTGCTTCCCGGTCGATATTCCCAGCGTAAGACCACGTTGGAGTTGAAAGACTTCCAGTTGAAATCTGGCTGGTAATCTCTTTCGTTGAAAACGGTTGAATCCACATATTCATATTTGTCCGGAGGGATGAATCTTTTGAAGTTGTTATAATCCACTGCAGCAATGAAGGGTTGGGCATAGACCTGTAAGGTCAGATCTTTGGTAAAGGTGAAAGTTCCCCTTAAGGTCATATCGAATCGTTTAACTTCCTCCTCGCCAAAGGATGTCATCAATCCTGTTGCCATCGCTATCTGTGAGATAAGTTAGCCATCTGGAAACGCCCCGGGAATGCATATAGCCGGGACCACCGCTGAATTCGAGATTAGATTTAGGAGTGAAATTGAACCAGAGGCCATAGTAATTATAATGTCCATCCTTGGTATCTCCACCCTCTATATTTGGATTAAACTGCCACCATTTTCTGCTATCTGTATTCAACCAGAACCAATAGCTTTGTCCCCAGGGGATTTTGACTGTCGGTCCACCTCTGGTCTCACGGTCATCATAGGTAACATCAAAATCTAACCAGGTTCCACCACCAAAATTCCAGTTATTTACCAGCTCTATAGAGTTATTGAAATTCCATCCCTGGTTCAGTCTCAACCCGGATAAATTTTCAGTGATGTCAAGGTTGAAATTATTATAGGTTTTGCTTATAAGCCACCATTTTTTTGTGGTTTTGTATTGCAGCCAGGCTTCGATTTCTTTGAAGCCAGAACGTCTAAAAAATCCCAGGTGATTCAACTGTAGTTTATCATCAACATATAGTCCCTCTATCGTTCCAAGGATATGCTCTCCGCCTTCCTTGTTAAAACTTAACCATCCACCATAGCCATCCTGCTCGGGTTCGGTTCTGGAACCCACCATCTGCCCTTTAAAACTATAATCGCCTTTATGAAAGCGTAAAGTCCAGTCTACTCCTCCGGTTTAGGCAGGTTGAAAGCTTTTCTGATTAACTGCGGTTAACATTACTCCCACAGTAGAATTTCTTAAAATATCCTGCATAACCCGACCTACAAAGTAGTTTGCTTCTGGTTCTATGACCTCTGTTTTTCGATAACCGTCTTCGTGCATAAACTCCGCTTTTTCCCTTTGAGTTACTGCCTCCAAAATCCCGATGGAAGTTCCACCTTTTGTTTTTCCACTGAGTTTCCCTGCAGCTAAGATCGTGGTGGAACTGGGCTTTTTAAGATAGTAATCTACACCATCTGGTATCTGAGAGGGCATTTTTCCAATACGGCGAGAATAAAAGAGGTCTGCCGGGGTCTCAAATATCTTGAATCCTTCAAGGAAAAAAGGGCGTTTTTCTTGATAAAAGGTTTCGAAAGTCGTCAGGTTCAGGACAGTCTGGTCTGCTTCTACCTGACCGAAATCGGGATTTACCGTAGCATCCAAGGTTATATTGGAGGTGATACCATATTTGAGGTCAAATCCCACGTTTCCAAAGAAATCCCTGCCATCCGGATTACCCAGATTTTTAGGTTCGGTCTGTTCGTAAGAGACAGCATAGGGGAGTACTTCTAATCTTTTTGGAGCGGGGATTTTATCCAATCCTTTCAAATGACCGAAATGAGAAACAAAACCGCTTGCTTTTTCCGGGATATAGACCCACCGGTCCAGTTCATTGTTGTGTCTTATCTGCCGGCTAAAGTAAATCCCCCAGACCGGGTTTTGCTCAGAAGCAAAGCGTAAGCAGTGAAAAGGGATTTTAAATTCAGCAGTCCAGCCGGAACTGGTTCTACGGGCAGCAGAGTCCCAGATGCCATCCCAGGAGTCATCGCTCCAGTTGTCATTATAGTAATATGAGTCCTTCTGCGTTCCAGACACATATAAGGTGAAAGCATAAGCGGTTTGGTGGTCGTGGTGGCTATCTATTATCACGTTGAACAGGTCATTATCTGCCCACCTATCCCTTCGGGTTAACCGGCTGATGATTTTGTCCGGCTTTGAATCGTATAAATCTACACCTACATATAGAGCATCATCGTCATATGCTACCCTGACGAATGTGGATTCTGTGGCAGGTTTTCCTTCATCCGGCTGATACTGGATGAAATCCCCTGAGCGAGGTGCTTGTTGCCAGAAGTTCTCATCCAGCACGCCATCTATTTTTGCTCCCTCATTAATACGGATAGCGGTGATGCTTTTAACAGTATCCTCGTCTGTTTTTTGAGCTAAGATATTTGTAGAGCTTAAATCAAGGGAAAAGAAGAATGCTAAAAAAGTGAAGATCCGCTTGCAACTTTGCATTTCAGTTCCCTCAGGTTTTGTTTGATTTTTCCAAGGAACATTGCTTAGAGATCAGGGAATTCATCCCTTATTCGATATATCTCTTTATACTTAAATAACAATTGAAAGGTTTCTTAATTTTGAGATATTTTAAAGTAATAAACCTCAATGAATATTATTATATTTTCCCGTCAGGTCAGTGGACCTGCTGGACACAAGAATACCTTTAATATATGCAGAGTGCTTCGTCGTTCCCTACGGGGTCTCCCCGCAATGACAGGGTCCTGCCGGGCAAAATCGATATTTTCTCAATGGTAAAAAATAAAAGGTGAAAGTATATAAAATAAGTCTAAAGGCTATAGGCTAAAGTCTAAAGTCAAAAATCTAATAGCGAACACTAAAAATAGCCTCACAGCAGATTAAAGGGATTAAGCTGAAAAATACTTCAAAGAAGAAGGCTAAAATCTAAAGGCTAAAGGCAAAAGGCGAAAAAAATGACTGATGTCGGATGACGGATAAAAGAAAAAAAGTTAAAAGATAAAAATATTCTAAAGTCTAAAAATCAAAAAGCTAACAGCTAAACGCTAATAGCGAAGAAAGGAGGAAAAAATGGGAATAAGGGAACAGGATTTAGAGGTGACCGGGGCGATTTATGCTACTTTTTCCATTAAACAAACTTCAGGTATGGATGACCTAAAAGACCAGGATTTGGGAAAGGCAGTACAAATAACTTCTGGCAATACGGTTGGTCCATCCACAGATGGGTCGATGGTTCTGGGTAAGTTAGTGGATTTATCATTGACCGATGCGGACAATGGTAAGAGGGTGGCTACTGTTCAGCTTAAAGGGATTATGACGCTACCTATTACAACAACTTATCCGGTGGTAGGAAATCGGGTAGTGGGTGGAGCGAACGGAACCGTAAGGCAAGCTCCAGTTTTGACCGGGTATGATCCGGCTGGAGGGAATTTAGCCAGAGGAACGGTTATTGCGGTGAGTGGGACAATGGAATGTACGCTTATTCTATAAAAAAGTCTAAAGGCTATAGTCTAAAGGCAAAAGGCGAAAACAAATGACTGATGTCGGAGGGTGAATGACGGATGAAAGATAAAGGGAAAAGGAAGATGATAAAAGTTCAAGGGAAGAAGAAAAGATGCTGTCATTGCGAGAAGTCCCCATAGGGGACGACGAAGCAATCTACTCAGTATAGACAGGTTGCTTCGTCTCGCCTCCGGCAGCGGACTCGCAATGACAGGCAGATAAGATCATTAGGCTAAAGTCTAAAGGTTATAGTCTAAGGTCCTTAGATCAAAAAGCGAATAGCTAGTCACGAAAGAAAAAACCAGGAGTGCGAAAGCTTGCTTTTGCTGATTTCGAAAAGCATCAGCACGCTGATGCTCTCCAGAGAAAGGAGAAAAAATGGAATTAGAAAAATTGCTTCTGGAGATGGATAGATCTCCACATCTGGCTAAACTCTTAGAATTAGCTTCAAAGGAGAAGCCAATCCCTGCAAGTTTAGACCTGGCCAGGGCTAAAAGCTTAAAATTGGGGCAGGAGACTTATTTAGAGGCACAGAATAGAGGGGTCAGCTTGTCTGAGCTTTTAGAGACTGAGGAGTATGATCCATCGCCCATCGATTCACCTCTAGATGCATTTGAAA
Source organism: uncultured candidate division Zixibacteria bacterium (assembly GCA_963713865.1). Classification (GTDB taxonomy): domain Bacteria; phylum Zixibacteria; class MSB-5A5; order MSB-5A5; family RBG-16-43-9; genus CAZMZF01. Next base: position 1,290,330 of record OY970208.1, read on the forward strand.
GACAACTTTTAGTCCACGATGTTAAAGTAGGCGGTAGAAATCCTGTAACCGTGGAGATGTTCTACCAGGGCGCACCAGCACTTCTTCCTGAATTTATGCTCCGGGAGATAAAGCAGGGGCAGAAGATGAGGCCTGAATTATCAAAGTTCTTAGCTTCATCTGCTCAGATTTCCAATTCACGTTATACCCCTTTTTATGTAAATGTTATGCCTTCGCAGAAAAAGCTTTCTTTGAGACCTATCGGGGATCAGGTAGAAATTCCAACTATCTCTATTGCTGAGCAGGAGCATACGATCGTTGTTCCGGATTATGGTGTTACTTTGAAGACCTCTTACAAGGCTTTGAGGTCCAGGACCACTGCTCAGTTTAAAGTACTCTTATGGTATATCGGTTTCAGACTACAAGCGGATAAGATGGGTCTGGTGGTTAATACTATCATCAACGGGGATGGGAACAGCAACTCTTCCACAGTTTTTAATACAGCCACTTCCGGCTCTCTGCTCTATTCAGATTTGATCAGTTTATGGAACGAGTTTTTCCCTTTTGAGATGAATACGATTGTCTGTCATAAAAACCTTTTGCGCACTATCCTGACGATGAGCGAATTCAAAGACCCGATGGCAGGTTTCAATTTTCAGAGAACCGGAGAGTTAGTTTCTCCTTTGGGCTCGACTTTGATAAGGTGCGATGATGTTCCTACAGATTTAGTTATCGGACTGGATAATCGCTTTGCGATTGAGGAGGTAATAACCCAGCCTCTAATGGTGGAATATGATAAGGTGATCGAGCAGAAGTTAGAGGAGGCGGTTATCTCCGAATCGGTAGCTTATGCGAAGGTGATTAAAAAGGCATCGCTGGTTCTGGACACGGTCTGGACGTAAAAGAAAGGTTTAAAGGTTCAAAAGTTCAAGGAAAAAAGATAAAGGAAAATGAAAGAAGGAAAATAAAAAAAAATTACGGATTTTGAATTTTGAATGATGGCTGAATTCACGTAGGGGAGGGGCTTGTCCCCTCCCCTTTTTTTCGCCCCAACGCGGGCGACCACAGGGGGTTGCCCCTACCACTTCTATCTTCCATTTGTCATTGTTTTTCTAAAGACACGGTGCCGGTCCACCTTTGAAAAGATAATTGATTAAATAGACTATATCGCTAACAGTTACTTTGCTATCACAATTAAGATCCGCAGATGGTAACGGAACTGGTGCTGGCCCTCCTTTAAATAAATAATTTATCATATAAACCACATCCGAGACGGTTACCGAGCCATCACTATTAGCATCACCTCGCAGGGCATCGATCTGCAAATACTTGATGGTTGTGTAGTCACTTGAGGTTCCAGTGCCCTGGCTCTCACCAGTTACATAGACATTACCAGAGTCATCTACGGTTATAGCCCTGGCAGTTTCCTGAGAGTTCACTGGTCCATTATATCTGGCTACCCAGAGCTGGTTACCATCCGGATCATACTTTACTGTGGCAAAATCATCCGCTTTCAAATCAGCATCGTCACTCGATCCGGTCACATAAACATTGCCAAAGCTATCCACGGCTAAAGCATAAGCCACATCGCAGCCATCCAGCCAGGAGTGGTATCTTGCTGCCCAGAGCTCGTTCCCTTCCTGGTCGTATTTTACGGTGGCATAGTCGAAAAGGGTATTACTCATGCGGGTCCATCCGGTTACCCACGCATTCCCCCAACCATCTGCGGCTATAGCTAGAGCAGATGCGCCAGGGTCATTGCCCGGCTCACCACAATACCTTCTAATCCAGAGCTCGTTTCCGCTGGAATCATACTTCACAGTTGCATACTCATTTAAGGTCTCGATACCTGCACTTCCTCCAGTCACATAGACATTGCCAGAACTATCTAAAGCCAAAGCATAAGCCACATCACTTCCACCTTTAGGTCCATTGTATCTTCGCACCCAGAGCTCATTTCCCTCCAGGTCATATTTTAGAGTTGCGTAATCCGCAATTGTTACGCCGCTATTACTTCCTCCGGATACATAGATATTTCCGAAATTATCTACTGCGATTGCATTGGCCTCATCTCCCCCGTTACCGGACCCGTTATACCTTTTTACCCAGAGCTCGTTTCCATTTATATCATATTTCACGGTTGCATAGTCTTTGTTGGTTACACTGCTGAAACTATATCCGGTCACATAGACATTCCCGGAATCATCTACCGCTATATCTGATGCTCGATCATCCGAGCTTTCTGGTCCGTTGTACCTTTTTACCCAGGCAGTCTCCCCGTCGGGATAATACTTGAGGGTGACATAGTCGAAGTCACTGCTACTGATTTGACTATATCCAGTTACATAGACATTCCCTGTGCCATCCATTGCCAGGGCAGCTGCTACATCTGAAGAATCTATAGGTCCATTGTACCTTCTTACCCAGGCAGTCTCCCCATCGGGATAATATTTAAGGGTGGTATAGTCCCAACCTGTCCCATTCCCCAGGCTCTGTCCGGTTACGTAAACATTACCTGAATCGTCTACTGCTATAGCTATAGCAATATCTTGCGAGTTTCCTGGACCATTGTATCTTCTTACCCAGGCGGTGTCTGCAAAATCAGCAAAGAGGGGTGAAGTAAAAAGAAAGATAAAAAGGAAAGTTAAAAATGCTCTGGTCAGAAGTCCTCACATTTCAAAAGAGCATCTTGATTCGCTGCTTCAGGATTAATATAAATAATTCTTAAATTTTGACAAGATGTTTTTACAAAGCGAGAAGTGAGAAAAAAGGTTCAATTCTTTGACTGGACCAGGATCTGATAGCGTTGTATACCCAAACTTGTTTGGGGATGGCACGCTTCATCCCCATATTTAATGACCTCACCCTCGCCTTCTCCTGTCCTACGGTGGCTACGAGCCAGCCCGCCCGTAAGGCGCCAGACGCAGTCTCCATTTCTCGGACGAGAAGAGGGGATAAAGAGAACAGACAAGATGTCTGTTACGCCTATCAAGGGAGAAGAGATTAGTTTTTACAGAAAAGCTATTGGTTTTAAAGTAAAAAAGAAAGGAAGAAGGGGGATGAAAGGCTAAAGGCTATAGACTAAAGTCTAAAGTCGAAAAGCAAAAAACCAATAGCGAATAGCGAACTTATGCAAAAATTAATCGATACGGTTAGCGCTTATTATGGGAGCGGGATTCAGACCCAGAATAAACTCTTTATAGTTTCTTCCGGGCAGTATAAAGGGAGGGTGATTTTAATTTATCCTCTGAATGCAGGCACAATCGTCTACAGATGGGCTGAGCCTCCATATATATCTTGGTCTTCACCAGTAAATATAGTTGCCAATTCTGGGGATTTCCCCTGTTCTGGTTTTATGGATTCATCTGGTAATCTTTACCTCACTTACACCGTGCAGACCAGTTTGGCTTTAGCGATGGTTAAGCTTTCCTTCACCAATGGTTCCTGGTCGATTGGAGCAGTAAGGAACGTCTGCACAGTGGAAAGTAATTATTATCCTTCTATACTTAAAGATTCGATTAACAGGTTGTGGATCTCTTGGAGCTATTATGATTCAGTAACGGGGAGGTATTCGGTGCATGCCAAATCCTCCACCGATGACGGGATAACCTGGGGAACAGGGGAGACTGACCCGGGTGAGGCTTTAACCTCTGACAGTGCAAGCTGTTCTTCTCAATTGATTTTTCAATCACCTTATATCAGATGTTTTTATTCTGATGACGGGAATACCTTAGCTTACCGTTCCTTTGAGCTTTTCGGTGGAGTTCTGGTCTTCTGCAGTTCTGGTTTATTCAGGGTCTAATATTCAGGATGATTTTCAGATTTCTCTTTCTACAGACAATAAATTGGGGATTGTTTTTCCAGGGAGTTCTTCTCTTTTGTACCGGGAGTATGATGGAGCCTCCTGGAGTGGAGCATCTCCAGTGGATTCTGGTTTACCCATCAGTCCGGCAATAAAATTTTTCGAAAATACACCTTATGTTTTTTACGGGAAGAATATGGGAGCGAATCAGAATCAGCTTTTCTACTCTTATAAGTCCGGAAGCTCTTTTACTACTCCGGCTCCTCTGGTTGATGGGGCAAAGGTTCTGGATAAAGTTTTCTGCTATGATAATTCTGCAACTAATAAATATTATGACAGGACCACAGAAGCAGTAAATACTACTCCTGCAGATATTTTTCATCCAACCTCTAATAGTTTAATCCGGGATATAGATGATGTCTTCTACCTGGGGATGGATGAGAAATTCAATCAGGTAAAAGTCATTTTGTCAACAGCTGGGATAGGGGGACAGGTGGTATGGGAATACTGGAATGGTTTTGAATGGAAAAGCTTTACACCTTATTCTGGAGTTTATCATTTAGATTCGGGTAATAAACTGGTTATTCTGTGGCAGGATTTGTTTTCTGTCCCTTCTGACTGGCAGCAGTGCGGGGTGAATAACTCGACTGAGTTCTGGATTAGAGCCAGGGTTACTACTGCATATACTACTGTGCCGGTCGGAACGCAGATTACGACAGTACCGGAAAACAAATACTTAATAGTGGTTCAATAGTTCAAAAGTTCAATCTGCCAAAGGTAGAGAAAGAAAACCTCACCCCATCCCTCTTCTTAATATTAAGGAGAGGAAAAAAAATAATAAAAAACCCTCCTGCAGATCTGCGGGAGGGTTGATAATGCGGTCAAATATATTTTTTATAATTTAACTACATTAATTGCCTGTGGTCCTTTGGGTCCCTGAGTTGTCTCGAAGCTGACCTCATCTCCATCATTCAGGGATTTAAATCCATCACCCTGAAGAGACGAATAATGCACAAAGACATCTTTGCTGCCATCGTTTGGAGAAATAAAGCCATAGCCCTTTGATTCATTAAACCACTTTACTTTACCTTCTGCCAATTCCTTTTTCACCACCTTTCATCCGAATAACGTTAAAACAAAAAACCACGAAATCCACTAAACCTTGAGTTTTCGTGGTCACTATAATTATAATCTAATAAATCGAAACTTTCCTTTTTCAAAACCTTCACTTCATATTATACGTCAAAAAAATCGTTTTGTCAAACAAAATTTTTGTAAACATAAATTATTACTGATATCGACAAAAACTGAGGTGAGCTTTAATATCCATTTTCAGCAACTTGGTGGGGGGCCACCTTTGAAAAGATAGTTGATTAAAAAGACTACATCGGAGATTGAGGGTTTTCCATCGTAGTTGCAGTCAGCAGAGATAAGAGGATCTGGAGGTGCTCCTCCTTTGAAAAGATAGTTTATAAGATAAACGACATCAGCGATAGAGACTTTTCCATCCTGATTTACATCTCCACGATAAAAAACAATATGATTATATTTAATGGTTACATAATCAAATTTTGTTTCACTCTGGTAGCTTTGACCAGTTACAAAAACGTTACCTGAATTGTCTACTGCTATAGCAGTGGGTTTATCATCTTCTCCTCCATTATATCTATTTAACCATAGGAGGTTGCCTGCTGGATCATATTTCAGAGTGGCGAAATCAAAATCTGTTCCGTTGCCAAAACTTCCACCGGTGACATAGACATTGCACGAATCATCTATGGCTATGGCTGTAGCCTCGTCATTGCCATTTCCAGGTCCGTTATATCTTCTCACCCAGAGCTGGTTTCCACCTGGATCATACTTTATAGTGGCATAGTCAAAATAGGTTGAGCTGTCGTAACTTTTTCCGGTTAGATAGATATTACCAAACCGGTCCAGGGCTAAATCGGTTGCCTGGTCTTCAGAGTTGCTTGTTCCATTATATCTTCTCACCCAGGCCGTATCTCCATCAGGATAATATTTCAGGGTAACGTAATCGTTATCCATGAAGTTATCATAACTTGTTCCGGTAACAAAGATATTTCCAGAACCGTCTACCGCAATGGCACAGGCATCGTCGTCTGAATTCCCTGAACCATTATATCTTCTGAGCCAGGCGGTATCGCCGTTCGGGTAATATTTTATGGTGGCATAATCAAAGCCATTATCTCTGCTGGAGCTTAATCCCGTTAAGCAGAGATTACCCCAAGGATCAATACTTAAGTCTTTGGGATGGTCATAACCGTTTCCAGGTCCGTTGTATCTTCTTAACCAGGCTGTTTCACCATCAGGATAATATTTAAAAGTAGCATAGTCATCAAAAGTAACAAGATCCCAGCTATGTCCGGTTACATAGATATTCCCTGAAGAATCAACGGTTATGGCGGTTGCAGCATCATCGTGGTTTGTTACCGGACCAGGGTATCTTCTTACCCAGGTGGTCTCTCCATCTGGCTGATATTTTATGGTGGTATAGTCAAAGTTATAGAATGTGCCTATTCCCACACTCCAGCCAGTTACATATAAATTTCCTGATTTGTCCAGAGCTAAGGCAGTTGCCCCGTCATCGTAATTTCCTGTGCCATTATATCGTTTTAGCCAGGCAAGTTCTCCATCCGAGTAATATTTCAGAGTAGCATAATCATATCCTGTGTTGTAGCTAAAGCTCTGACCGGTAACATAGACATTTCCAGAATCGTCTAAAGTCAGGGCTGAAGGAAAATCATTAAGGTCTGCTGATCCGTTGTATCTTTTAACCCAGATAGTGTCGACTTCCTGGCAAAGGAGAATTAGAGGTATATTGAGAAGCAAAAAAAGAGCTAAGAGAAATTTTCTCATAAGGTAATCCCGGTTTAGCCTGTCAGGTCAGTCCGCCTTAGGCGGATGACAAGCACTGGAATAAAGGTACTCCTACATTTAATATACGTCCATTTCTTGTTTCGACAAGAAAGATAGTTAAATAAAGGGTTCAAGAGTTCAAGGGATGAAGGGAGTAAATAGAGGATGAAGTAAGGTAAAAATGTGAGCGTTATTCGGGTAGCATGAACGTGGGTAAAAACAAAAGGAAGATGGAGGATAGAAAACAAAAAAATGACAAATGATAAGGAAAAAAATTCAGGGATAAGCCCTAACGTCACAAAAATCTAAAAAAAACAGACAAGATGTCTGTTCCACCGATTTTCACAAAAAATATGGGGGTTACCAACTTGGAACAACAGAATTGCTATTGGTTTTAAGGTGAAAGGGAATAAGAAAAGGAAGATGGAAGACGTAAGACGAAAAATAAATACTTAAAAATTAAAAGCAAATAGCCAAAAACCAATAATAGCCAACGGTGAACAGCAAGGTGCAAAATTATGAGTTTTACTAACATCTCTTTAGTTAAAAAGCATATCTCCGAGCATCGTCTGGGGATTTCTGAGATGGAAAACCATCCCTGTCATCTTTCGGGGGATTCTCCAGTTAAGCTTCCGGATTCTAATGTCCAGGTTGGCTCAGAGAAGATTAAAGGTAAGGAGATTTTATCTCCGGTTCAGGAGGGGGTAAGTTTTTTATCCGGGGACACAATTCAGCTTTTACATTCGGAGTTGATTTTAGATACAGTGGTCGTTACCTCAGACTCATCCTTAGGGAAAATCTACGTGGAGAATATCGATTATTCGATAGATTATGAGAATGGAAAATTGACCCGGATTTCAAGCGGCTCAATTTCAGCTCTGTCTTCAGTGGTTATTTTTTACCTCTATTACCGGGTTTATCAAAAAGATATAGATTACAAACTCGATTTTCAGAAAGGTGAGCTTACCCGAATTGCCAGCGGAGCGATAGAGGATGGGCAATGGGTTCTTTTAGATTACAAGGTGGAATACGGGTTTTTAAATGATGAAACTATTGCCCAGGCGATGGCGGAGGCAAATGAGAGGATTTTGAAATTCATCGACCCTTCTTATTATGAATCTGAAGATCAAGGACTGGTTATTGCAGAGACCTGTCTTTCAGTATCAATCCTCTGTGACATTAAGGCCGTTGAGGTTCTAAATTTCAATATCTATGGAGCCAATGCCCAGCTTTTATCCAGGTCCTGGAATACGATGGCTGAGGTTTACTCCAAAAAGGCATATCTAATCCTGAGCAATTTTGCCAAGCCGGGTTCTTCACTGATTGCACCTAAAGCGGTAAAAAGTGAAAATTAAGACGAAAGACGATGTAAGTTCAAAGGTTCAAATGTTTAAAATCAAAAGCAAATAGCTAACAGCTAAAAGCGGATCTATATGAACATCACATTAGATTATCTCAGGGGGAGAAGGGTCTGGCTAATTAAAAATTTTTGCGTCTGGGGAGAATATTCCGCAATTGATCTTCTTTTCGTTCAGACGGAGATAACAGAGTCTTCAAAGAGGGTCATTTTCAATAGAATTGGTCTGGGAGGAAAGGCTCAGGAGTCAAATTTTAGTACCCTGTATGATTATAAAGGGAATCAACTTCCACAGGAAATAGAGTCTCCTAAAATTTTAGTATTACCTAAGAATGATATCTTCTGTCTGGTGATAGAAGAATCGAAAACGAATTTTAAAATCGTTAAAGGGAATAACTCTTCTGAAAATGGTTCTGGTTGACCTTCTGATATTTGAGCTGGGATAAAAAATAGTGGTCAGTGATCAGTGATGAGAAAAGAAGAAAAAAAATAATAAAACGTAACCGTTGTTAGAATGTCATGAGTATAAATTGACCTCTCCCTTGCTCTCTCCTTAGAGAGGGGAGTTTAATATAAAAAATGAGAAATAAAATAAATAAAAAGCAAAAAAAGAATAGGCAGAATTTTTCTGAATCGGAAAATCACAGTGAAGAAAAATTTTTAGAGGAGCTGATCTCCTGTGTTTTGAAAAAGCTGAAATCCGGGAAATATCAGGTGAAAGTGGCAGATGCTATCCGGGCTATAGAGCTAAAGCAGAAGATAAGATCAAAAGAGCCAAAGAAAAGTAAAGAAAAAATATTCTGGGAATTGATTGATCAAATAAGGAAAGAGGAGCTGCCGAAGGAATGAAAAACAGTAGACAGCATATAGTAGGCAGTAGGCAGGGAAAGAAAGCAAACAGTAGACAGCATGCAGTCCGTCTGAGGCGAAGTATACGGTGGATAATATTTCTGATTTTTCCCCTATATGCTGTCTATTGTTTACTGTCTACTTCTTATGCGGAGATAAACAACACCTTAGCTTATTCGGTTTCTCATACCCAATCGACTACCGCTAACCGTCTTGGTCTGGTGAGTGAAATTACGATCGCACAGACTATCCTAGCAACTACAGATGAGACCTGGTATGGGATTGTAGTTTATTTAGACCGGAATGGTTTTTCTTCCTCTACCGATTCGGTTAAGTTGAGGTTCAGAGAGAATGCAGTAGAATTTTGTAGCACGCCTGATACGAGTGCAGTTCCCAAACGGGATGTTTATGTCAAGGTTACAGATATTCCAGATGGCGATGCTACAAATAATACAATACCGCCGGATAGCGTTGCCAGGGGATATGCTATCTGGTTTATTTTCAATACTCCCGTTAGTGTATCTGCGGGGGTTTGCTACAATATCTTCTTAAATGGCCCCTATACAGATGCAAACAATCGGATAAACTGGTTTTACGGGACTAACGGTTATGTCAATGGTTCTTGTTGGTATCAGACCACTGGTTCCTGGACGAATTATAACTCTGATTTGGACTTCAGGGTAATTAAAGATAAATATGCTCTGATTGCAGTAAGAAGACTACCTTTTAATACGCGAGGCATATTGACTATTAATTCAGATATAGATAATTCGACAGTTGATTATCTGGATTCACTACATAAATGGCTCAATACCAGCCAGAATGTAGGTGGTTCCTGGGGAACTGGATTGAATGGTCAAATAGCAGGAAACGAAGTCTGGTTTGGAAGAGGCTCTTTAGCTGATTCTTTAGGGGTTTATTCTAAGGAAGTTCCTTTCTATTTTCACGGATTAGATACGACCTCAAATTTTTACAAAGATTCATTGGATAACTATATCTCACGCCGTTGGGCAGATGGTAACCATTCCTATGGTGATTGCGGCTGGGACGGGGCTGATCCCACTTGTATGGATTCTACTCACGTTAAGAAATTTTTAAACTATATGCTTAATCGCCCTTCTACTTTTGGCAAATTATATAAAGGTGGACTTTTTGTAAATCACGGCTCACAAAAGATAAATTTCGGAACTGCAGGTGATGTTAATTTTTTGGGCGATTCCTCTGGCACGATTTATTATCACGCTAATAAGACTTGTGCTTCAGGTAGGTTTAAATTTATATGGAATTCTAATCTTACTGATCCGGGCACTTCTTTATCTCAAAGATTGTCTTATGATGATTGGCAGAATCAACTGGATTCGCTCAATATCACTGCTATACCTTTGTATGATCGCACTTTTAGAGATGGCACTAAATATTATGAATATAAAAGGGTAGGCAGATCTGCGGCAGCCAGGCCTGATTCTTTATATAAATTTTTCAACCAAACTGTCGCTAAAAAATGTTCTGATTCTAACTGGATTTCTGTAATCCATTGTCATCTGGGATATGAGGACGGATTAGACCAAGATGATAGAGATACTATAAAAGCAGTTTTCGATTCAGCATCAGCCTGGGATTTATGGATACCATCTACCAAAGCACTTTTCAATCAGCAGGCGGCTTCTGCTTTTGCTCAGATTATAATTGATAGACCCACTGGCTCTAAGAGAAGAATAAATATAAAAAGTCTTTATGATTGGAGCTGGGGCTCACATGTGCCGGACAGGGAAGAGGTTTCTTATCTGACTTTTATAGCTTACGCACCTGAAAGTTTAATGATTACCATCAACGGTTCAGCAGATACCCTATCTGATAGTATTATGGTAAATCAACAAGATGTTCCTACGGGTTATATAGCATCAGGTGACCGACTAAGGGCTATGTCCTGGGTGGGGATGTATAATCGGACTGCAGGCAGATTAGTAATATTGCCTTCAGAAGCACCATCTGCAGGACAAAAGAGAAATAGGGCAGCAGTTATAAAACAACTTCTGGAGGATAATAAATGAAAAAGATTAGGCTCATAATACTGATTTCGATTTTAATTCCATGCTGGTATTTTAATAGTATAGGATTTTACGGAACATTCTACGATGGCACAGGTGCCAGGGATACTGTCTGGATGAATGTTGCCACTTTCGATACTTTAGGTCAGCAAACAAATGCGGATTCAGTTTGGTTTATTCGTCATTACAGGACTACAGCAATTGATACTGTGATTATGAGTACAGCTACTGCGGGGACTGGATACTATATTACTGGTAAAAGAGCTTTTGATGGCACTAATTATGGTGATTATACGGTCAGGATTAGGTGGAAAAGCCAGACTAAATATTTTGGCAAAACTGAAAGCTATACTGTGTTCCCCAGCGATACTTCAAATATTAAAACGATGCTGACTAATAATTCTTTTGCCCAGATTGGCACGGATAAAATCTGGAGATTGAGAGGGCTGGCAATTAGAGGAACATCTGGAGATGATACCGCTTTTATAGCTCAAGGCTATGGCTACGGTATGGGTGTATTAGCAGGGGGTGGGTCAACTGGAGCAGATGGCTTCTATGCTTTAGGTGGTGGAACTGGTGCAGGGTTTCATTCAGTTGGTGGCTCTGGCGATGGAGCAGAAGGTATTTTTGCCGAAGGAACAGGGTTCTGGTCCGGGCATATATGGTCTTGGTGGAAACTCTGGTAGTGGATTACAGGTTATTGGTCAAGGTTCAGCTTCAGGAATAAGGGCTGATGGCGGATCAAGTGGTAATGGTATTACAGTAACAGGTTTTAGTTCAGGTTCTGGGATAAGAGCAGTAAAAGGTTCAACTGGATATGATATTTATGGTAATATACAAGGCAATCTATTGGGCTCAGTGAACTCAGTAACATCTGGAGTTACGGTTTCGACTAATAATGATAAAACCGATTATCAATTAGCGTCCGGGCAGGTTATTTCCAGGGCGGATTCGGTTACAGGCGTAGGGAGAATATCGTCAAATCTGGATAAAACTAACTATTCTCTAAATTCCAATTATCTAACTAAAGCGGATTCAGGTTCTACAGGTACAAGTTATCTGCGGGCAAAATATATCGAGGACAAAATCGGGTACCGACTATCGGCTCAAGGTCAGGCAGATATATGGATAAATGATACTACCGGTGAAAATTCAGGCTGGGCTGGATTTTTTAAAGGTAGATTGGATGCCGATGTTTCATCGAGATTTGCTCCTGGTGATTCAGGGATTATAGCCAGAGTTCCCTGGGATAACGATTTGATTGCTCAAGCTCAAAGGAGAATAAGATATGTTGATAGTTTAGGAGAAGAGTTATCAGGTGGTGGAAGTGCAGCTAATCCGGACACTATAGCTAATCATGTCTGGATCTGGGATAGCAGGACTTTAACCTCAGGAGCAGGGGCTGGTACTAATCAGGTTGTCATAACCACAAAACAAAGCTCTGATTCAACTCCGATCGCCAGTGTTCAGATGCAGGTTTTAAATTATGAGCAGACCGCAACAGCCGGACTATTAACCACTAATCCATCTGGACAGGCAACTTTTGCTTTAGATAATGCTATTTACAAAGTGCGGATGTTTAAACCGGGCTGGCAATTTACTGTTCCAGAAAGTTTAGTTGTTTCCGGAAATAGTTCTGCAACTTTCTATGCATCAGTTTTTGATCCTGGTTTACCACCCTCAGCTGAGCTTTGTCGGGTTTATGGCTGGATTAAAGACCTTAAGGGCTTGCCAGTAGTTGGAGCGGTTATCGATGCTAAGATCGTATCAACTCCCTTAAGGTATCAATCGGTTTTAATCAGCCCTTATTATAGAACTACAAACACCGATAGCGAGGGATACTGGTATTTGGACCTGTATCCTAATTCTAAATTGAGCCCCTCCAGTACCCAGTATGATTTTACTATCTATATCCCTTACGGTACAATCCTAAAGTTAAAGAACACTGTTCCGGAACAGAGTAGCTGGGAATTAGGATGGTGATTCTTAAGATGTCATTGCGAGTCCGCCAAAGGCGAGACGAAGCAATCCGTTTAATAACTCATTGAGGAGATTGCTTCGTTGTCCCCGTAGGGGGACTTCTCGCAATGATATGATAAATGTATGAGGATCTTTTTCTGGAGGGTCAAAGGGTATAGAAATATCTGGAGATTTAAAATTATGTGCTGGACAGTTTATAAAGACTTGAGAATGGATCCATTGAATCCAATTTCTGTTAAGACAAAGATTACTTCAGAGGAGGTGGATGCTTATCTCGTCTCCACTCCTCTCCGGGGAATAGGAAATGATTTAGTGCGGGTGGCTTCTAAGAACAAGGTTAATCCAATCTATATATTGGCTCATATTATACACGAAACCGGCTGGGGAGAATCAAAGATCTTTCTAGAAAAGAATAACCTATTCGGGTTTGGAGCTTGTGATAAAAACCCTTTAGCTCTGGCGATTAGTTTTGGTTCGGTCAAAGAATGTCTGGAAAAAGTGGTCAAATATATTGCCAGAGAGTATTTGAATGAAGGTGGAAAATTCTATGCTGGTTCAAATCTAATTGGGATGAACCGCCATTATGCCAAAGATAAGTCCTGGTGTTTTAAGATTACGGCTCTGATGAATCAGATCGAGGATTTTCTTTTTGAAAGAAGAAATTAAAAAGTTAGATGCGAGAAAGGAGACAAGAAATTGGATCGTAGTGCGGCCCTGCACCAGACGGTGCAAAGTCGCCAAATATAAAGGACAGAACAATGTTCTGTCCCTACAAATTATTTTACAGGAGGTGTTATGCTAAATTTACCTAACCTCGCCACGGGCTACTGGCAACTGTTTTTTATCCCTCTCTCTATCTTCTCAACCGTGAGCGGCTGGATCTTATCCGGAGTCGGGACTTTAATCACCCTGATCGTTGCCTGGCTGGCCAAGGAATATCTTGTTCCTTATCTTTCCACCGAGAGGAAGAGGAAAATGGCAAGCTACATCCTTTTGATCGCCGATGAGGTAACGGATTATTTTCGGCTGAAATATCCGGAGGTTAAATGGACCGAGTGGCTGAATCAGGCGATTGATAAAATTATCGAGATCACTGGTACTACAAAAGAAGTGGCTTCAAGAGCGGCACAGGCGGCCATAGCCAGGAAAATCAAATAAGAGAAAACGGTTTTCCTGATTGGTGAGCGAAAAAATAATATAGAGGCACGGTATGCCGTGCCTCTATGCACTCTTTTCTAGTTTCAACAGCCTTTTCTTAAGCTCAATCCCGCCTCCATATCCACCCAACCCTCCATCTGATTTAATTATTCTGTGGCAGGGGACGAGTATAGATACGGGATTTGTGGCGCAGGCATTTCCCACTGCCCGGGCTTTTTTAGGACTGCCAACCATAGCAGCTAATTTTTTATAACTGATGGTTTTTCCGAAAGGGACTTCCAGCATCTTCTTCCAGACCTTTTGTTGAAAAAGAGTGCCTGAGCTTAAATCTAACTTCTCGGTGAATCCAGCTTTTTTACCGGAGAGATACTGGTTGAGCTGTTTTCTCAAACTGGAGAATTTTGCTTCAGATTTGACCAGCTCGACATCCTTTTTCTTCTTTAACTCCTCAAAAAACCTGCCCCAGGTAGGTTGATGAAAAAGCAAATTATTTAATCCCTTATCAGTCCTGGTGACCAAAATTCTCCCTATCTTACTCTCCAGAACCGCATAATAAAGTTTCATAAAACCTCCTCCTTAGTAGTGAGTGATCAGTGACCAGTTTTTAGATTTTTATTTTAAAGATCATTGAACCTTTGAACTTTTGTCCTCCTCAGGCGGATTGAACATTTTTTATTGTTTATGAAAATATTCATAAATCTTTTCCACTAATTTCCGGGGAATACTCTCCGTTTCCAGAAGCTCATTTAAACTTGCTTGTTTAATCCTTTCAACTGAACCAAATTTAGAAAGGAGAGCTTTTTTTCTGATTTTACCAATCCCTTCTATCTGGTCTAACTCTGAGGCTCTAACCTTTTTCTCCCTTAAAGTTTTATGATAGGAGATGGCAAATCTATGCGCCTCATCTCTGATTCTCTGTAATAATCTTAAAGAGGAGGAGCTTTTTGGAATCATAAGGGATGAAGTTCTTTCTGGCAAAAAGACCTCATCTAACCTCTTAGCCAGCCCGATAACATTTAAGTTCTTAATCCCTATCTCATTTCCTCTAGCTCCAAATTCGGATAAAACCTTTAAAGCAGAGGAGAGCTGTCCCTTACCTCCATCGATTAATACTAAATCTGGCAACTTCTTTTTCTCCTCTAAATTTCTAATGAAGTATCTTCTGACTACCTCCTCCATCATAGCATAATCATCCTGTCCTTGTACGGTTTTTATCTTGAACTTTCGATATTCTGATTTCTTAGGTCTGGCATCTTCAAAAAAGACTGAAGAGCCAACCGCATCGGTTGGTCCTAAATTGGAGATGTCAAATGCCACAATTTCCCTCGGAAAGTTTGGTAAATATAAATCCTTTTTTAAAGCTACAATTGAAGATGGAATCGTTCTTTTTATCCTTTTCTTTTGAATCAAAAGCTCCATCAAGAGAAGCTGGGCATTCTGAGTTGCTAAATTTAATAAACTTACTTTCTCACCTTTTCTGGGTAAGATAAGCTCAACTTTTTTCTGGCCTTTCTCCTGAAGCCATTCCTGAATAATCTCCTTATCCTCGATCTCAACCGGTATGAAAATCTCCTCCGGTATTATGGCCACATTCAAATAATATTGCTTTAAAAAAGAATTCAAAATCTCTGCATCCGGAACATTTTTCCGGGCTTTTAAATAGAAATGCTGTCTGCCAATTAAAACCCCTTCTCTAACCTGAAGGGTTGCCATACAGATATCTGAACCATCCCGGGCATAAGCGATAATATCCCGGTCAATCTCCTCTTTTCCTACTATTTTCTGTTTCTGCATTATGCTTTCAATGGCTTTGAACTGGTCCCTGACCCTTACCGCCTCTTCAAACCTTTCCTCTTCAGCTAATCTATTCATCCTCTGTTTCAACTGCTTGATTAAAACTCTATTTTTACCGGATAAAAATAAAATGACGATATTAATTATTTCCCGGTATTCTTTTTCCGAGACCAGACCTTCACAGGGTCCCTGACACCTCTTAATCTGGTAATCCAGGCATAATCTTATCCTTCTCTTAGAAGGAAGCGCATAGTTACAACTTCTCACCGGGAAAAGCTTTCGCAGAAATCTTAAGGACTGCCTCATCCCTTTGACATTGGTATAAGGACCAAAATATTTTGCCTTGTCCTTCTTAGGTTTCCTGACCACCAGTATCCGGGGAAAAGGCTCATCCACCGTGACCTTGAGATAGGGGTATCTTTTATCATCTTTCAGATTAACATTATAGCGGGGCTTGTGTTCCTTGATCAGATTAGATTCCAAGATCAAAGCTTCCATTTCTGAATCAGTAACCATAACCTCGAAATCTTTTATTCTCGAAACCAGGGCCGAAGTCCGCGGATGTTCTACCCTGTTCTGGAAATAAGCTTTAACCCGGTTTTTCAAAGATTTAGCCTTCCCCACATAGATAATCTTCTCCTCTTTATCTTTAAAAAGATAAACTCCGGGCTGTGTGGGAAGATTTTCTAATTTTGCTTCAAGATTCATACATACTCTATACGATTAATACCTGATTCTAATATATACCAACTCCTGCCAAGACTGTCAAATAAAAAAAAGATGCCCACTTTCTGTCATTACGAGGAGTCCCATACGGGGAGGACGAAGCAATCCACAGATGATGAAGTAAAAGTAAAGGGATTACATCACCCGTAGGGCCCACAATGACAACCGGAGCACTCATTGAGGCAGACCCCTATTTTTGCTCTGTTAAATCCTATAATCTCGATAACCCACAAATAATTCCCCTTGTTTTTTTCCTTTTTTGAATTATTATATTACTGATTAGTTAAAATATTAAGGCAAACTTATAACCTTAAAAAAAAGGTAGAATTATGAAAAGGTTTCTAAGGGTTTTCATCATTTGCGGACTTTTTTTAATTGCAGTTCCCGGTCTTATCTCCGCGGTTGACCTTTCCAGGGGTATAATCCTCGACATTCCTCAGGAAAAAGCTGAATCACAATTCGGGAAAATCCCTCCATCTCAACTCACACCGCAGGACAGCAGCGCGATGGCTTCATTCCGTTTTACCGGCGATACGCTTAAGGTATTAGCCATTATGGTGGAATGGTCGAATCGAAGAGGCACATATTCCAGAGAGACTTTTGATAGTCTGCTTTTCTCCAGAAATGTCTATCCGGGCGGCTCTGTGGCTGATTATTGTTACGAAGTTTCTTATGGTAAATTAAATGTAGTGGGAGAGGTAAGAAACTGGTATAATGCCGGTCTTTATTCGGCCTATTATGATTTTGAAAAACTGTTTCCAATACTTGATCCGGTCATAGACTATTCCCAATTCGATGGTAACCAGGATGGAGATGTGGATGCGGTTATCTTCATCCGTTCCGGCAACGGGCAGGAGGATTCGCAGGATTGGAATGACATCTGGTCTTTTGCTATGGTCTATTCTCCCGGTTCAGGTTCAGGTCCCTACGATGGAATGCGCATGCCCAGGTGGAACACCTCTCCAGAGACCCAGCCCTTGCATAACCCTCTTTATCCACCGGGCTTTACAGGTGAGAATAGATTAAATAAAATAAGAGTCTTCTGTCACGAATTAATGCATAATGTAGGTTTACCCGACCTGTATGATTATGATGACAAGCTGGTTATTTCAACTTTCAACACACCGGATGACGACAATGACCATCCTTTAGTTGACTGGGATGTGATGGGATATTACGGTTATGGATATCTCTCCATCGGTTCGCAAATCCCTTCTCATCTTTGTGGATGGAATAAAAAAATAGCCGGATGGATTGAGCCGGTGGTAGTGGGTGGCGGAGCTCATAACCCTGTTATATTATATAATATCGAAACAACCGAGGATAGTTCCCTGTATATGATACCCATAAACCTGGCTGAAGGGGAATATTTTCTCTTAGAATACCGTAATCCTCGTTCCACAGCTAAGTTTGATAAAATAGATTCTGACTTCAGCTGTTACCTCTGGCCCAATCTAAGTTATGGTGGAGATACCCTGGACCGGGGTCTTTTGATTACTCATGTTCACGATTCTTTAGGAGCTTATTTCTGGAGGATAAATGACGGAACGCCGGATTATTCACACTACACAGTAGCAGTGGAAGATGCAGGTTATAATCCAGCTAAAGATACCTCTTACAATCCAGGAGGGCATGTTTCTGATAGTGCTCTCTGGTGGTACTCCTATGAGACCAGAAAATCAGCCCCTTTCTCCAGTTATGAACCCGGTCAGGAGATTTTCAGCCCCACTACCTACCCTAACAGTAATAGCTATTTTGGACCCACAGGTATAATTGTCAGAGTAGATTCCATAATTAACGACCGGCTCTTTGCTTATATCTATGCTCCGATTCCACCTTTCACTTTAATTTCGCCTGAAGATAGTGTTTTTGTCCCTTATATAGTAAACTTCAACTGGACAGAACCCTACTCTGGGGATCAACTCAGATATGATTTATATGTCAGCACTTCTCCTGCTTTTAACCTTGATTCCACAATTATCTACGATAGTCTTTTAAGCAGCCAGTTTACGGATACCCTGGAGATCGCAAGATATTACTGGAAAGTCAGGGCTTATGATAACTCTTTAGAAAAATGGTCCAACCAGACCTGGACTTTACTTTCTGCGATGTGGGGGGATGCTAATGGTGATAAAAAAGTTAGCGTTTCAGATGTAGTTTATCTGATAAACTATTTATTCAAAGGTGGACCTCCTCCTGTTCCTGAATTGTTAGTTGGAGATGTTAATTGCGATGGTAAAATCTCGGTTAGCGATGTAGTTTATCTAATCAATTACCTTTTCAAAGGTGGACCACCACCCTGTTAAAAACAGTTTGGAGTTTGTTCATTTGTAAGTTTGTTAGTTTGTTCGAGGTTTCTTCAAACTCCAAACGGACAAACGATCAAACTGTTTTCGCCACCGTAGCTCAGATGGCAGAGCAGCTGATTCGTAATCAGCCGGTCACCCGTTCGATTCGGGTCGGTGGCTGTAAAAAACAGTGGTTAGTTGTCAGTGGTCAGTGGATGGTAGGGGTGACCCTCTGTGGTCGCCCATTTTTATTTCGTAGCGTTCCGGGTTTATCCCGGACGTTTTATTTTCGCTCGACACAAAGGTCGGATGTTACAAGTTCTATTTCTCCACCTTGAGGCAAGGTGGGGTTACCGGCTCACAGGAAAAAAAATATTTTAATAATCTTCAAATGAAACAATAAAAGATTAAGTATAATATATTGGTATAAAACATAAAAAAACACTTGACAAGGATAAGTCTAAATATTATAATAGGTTTGCCGATAGATATAGAGGGAGCTAAAAAGCTGTCCTTCAGGCAAAAGGATAAAAGTTGAGAGGAAAAAAAGACTCTTTGAAAATTTGTAAAAATTTTCCTTGACAAATATCGCAGATAGTTTATATTTAATGTCTGCCTGAAAACGATATTTGAAGGCAGACATTTTTTTCGCTATTAAAAAGACTGCTCTTTGAAAATTAAATAGCGTGCATAGGTTTTGAAGACGATGCGGGTCTTCGATTTCGAACAATAGAGCCCAAATTCGGGTTCGTTGTATGAGCTTTTTTACGGAGAGTTTGATCCTGGCTCAGAACGAACGCTGGCGGCGTGCCTCATACATGCAAGTCGTGCGAGAAATCCCTGTAGCAATACGGGGACGTAAAGCGGCGAACGGGTGAGTAACACGTGGGTAATCTGCCTTAAAGTCCGGGATAAGCCCTCGAAAGGGGGTCTAATACCGGATAACATCCTGGAGAGACATCTTTCCGGGATCAAAGGTCCGCAAGGATCGCTTTTAGATGAGCCCGCGCTCCATTAGCTTGTTGGTGAGATAACAGCTTACCAAGGCTATGATGGATAGCCGGCCTGAGAGGGTGTCCGGCCACACTGGGACTGAGATACGGCCCAGACTCCTACGGGAGGCAGCAGTAGGGAATCTTGCGCAATGGCCAAAAGGCTGACGCAGCAACGCCGCGTGGAGGATGAAGTTTTTCGGAATGTAAACTCCTGTCAGTGGGGAAGAATATCCCGCCTTTGGCGGGACTGACGGTACCCACAGAGGAAGCTCCGGCTAACTCCGTGCCAGCAGCCGCGGTAATACGGGGGGAGCAAGCGTTGTTCGGAATCACTGGGCGTAAAGAGCGTGTAGGCGGGCAAATAAGTCAGACGTGAAATTTCCCTGCTTAACGGGGAAACTGCGTTTGAAACTGTTTGTCTTGAGTACGGGAGAGGAAAGTGGAATTCCTGGTGTAGCGGTGAAATGCGTAGATATCAGGAGGAACACCGGTGGCGAAGGCGGCTTTCTGGTCCGATACTGACGCTGTGGCGCGAAGGCTAGGGTAGCAAACAGAATTAGATACTCTGGTAGTCCTAGCGGTAAACGTTGGGCACTAGGTGTTGTTTCTTTAAAGGAGCAGTGCCGAAGCTAATGCATTAAGTGCCCCGCCTGGGGAGTACGACCGCAAGGTTGAAACTCAAAGGAATTGACGGGGGCCCGCACAAGCGGTGGAGTATGTGGTTTAATTCGACGCAACGCGAAGAACCTTACCTGGGTTTGACATCCTGATGAAAGCCCAAGAGATTGGGTCCCCCCGCAAGGGGCATCAGGACAGGTGCTGCATGGCTGTCGTCAGCTCGTGCCGTGAGGTGTTGGGTTAAGTCCCGCAACGAGCGCAACCCTTGCCCTTAGTTGCCACTTCCCGAGCAATCGGGAGAGCACTCTAAGGGGACTGCCAGTGATAAGCTGGAGGAAGGTGAGGATGACGTCAAGTCCTCATGGCCCTTATGTCCAGGGCTACACACGTACTACAATGGCCGACACAGAAGGTTGCAAAACCGCAAGGCAGAGCTAATCCAATAAAGTCGGCCTCAGTTCAGATTGAAGTCTGCAACTCGACTTCATGAAGTTGGAATCGCTAGTAATCGCGGATCAGCAGGTCGCGGTGAATACGTTCCCGGGCCTTGTACACACCGCCCGTCAAGCCATGGAAGTCAGGGGTACCAGAAGTCGCTGATCTAACCCGCAAGGGGAGTAAGCGCCGAAGGTAAAACTGATGACTGGGGCTAAGTCGTAACAAGGTAGCCGTAGCGGAAGCTGCGGCTGGATCACCTCCTTTCTAAGGAGTAAAAACAGGTGCGTAAAAGATCGAACGCATTGTTCTTTTAGCTTATGCACGCTATCTTAATATTTTTTTATATATGGTGGCCTTTTTGACTTATCCGAGAGGCGGATCCTGAGGATAGGTTTACAGCAGAAGCTCAAGAAGGCTGTGAACCCTCGCTGTGGGCCTATAGCTCAGTTGGTTAGAGCGCACGCCTGATAAGCGTGAGGTCAGTGGTCCGATTCCACTTAGGCCCACCAGAATAAAAAAATGTAAATGGTTCATAGTGGATAGTTAATGGTACAAAAAAATAAAAAACTATGAACTAATAACCATTAACTATGAACTAATTGAGGTTGTTCTTTGAAATATGATTTCTATGACCGAGAGGAATATTACAAGCCTAAGCTTGCACTTAAAGTCAGAAATATTCTTCATAAAAGGCTTCTGAAAAATATTTCTCCACCGGAAGAGGTTCTGGAGATAGGGATAGGTTTTGGCGAATTTGCTCGCTTCTGCAGAGATAAAAAGATTAAATATTCAGGGATAGAACCTAACTTGAACCTGAGGGAAAAATTAAAAGGAGAAGGTTTTCAGGTTATGGATGGTTCTCTACCAGTTCTACCGGAGATGGAAAGAAAATATGATCTGGTTTTCCTGGGTCATATTATTGAACATCTAAAAGATTATACTGAAGTCCTTGAATCATTTGAAAATCTGAAGAAGGTTTTAAAGAATACGGGCTATATTATTCTTCTCTATCCAGAGGTGCCTAAGACTCGATGGTTGTTTTATCACGATTATACTCATTCTTATCCCACCTCGATTCGAAGGGTGGAGGATCTGTTGAAAGATTCCGGGTATAGGGTGATTGAGAGTCATAATTATGTGAGCTTTATCGTAAAAGGAGCCTGGTTATTTTATGTCCTGGGTAAGATTTTCCCTTATTTTTTGTTCGGTGAAAAAAAGAGATATTTCTGGCGGTTATCTTTTTCGATGAATTCTTTTACGGTAGCTCAATTAAAGGTATGAAAATTACGTAAATGGATTTTACGGGGATATAGCTCAACTGGGAGAGCGCCGCCTTTGCAAGGCGGAGGTTACCGGTTCGATCCCGGTTATCTCCAGAAAATATAAGAAGGATGCATTTCGTATATATAATCCAAAGTTTAATGGATGACAGATACTATACGGGATACACTATAGATTTAAAAAGGAGATTAGAGAGACATAATTCAGGATACTCAAAGGCGACTAAGAAGAGAAGACCTTTTAAGTTAGTTTATTGTGAGAGTTATCAGAATAAAAGTATAGCAATAAAAAGAGAGTATTTCCTGAAAGGCAAAATCGGAGGATCAACTAAGAAAAGTTTAGTTGAGAATTTTCCGAAGGAGGAATTGGTAAGGTATTTGAAGCTGGTAATATAATGGGAGAGCGCCGGTTCGATCTCGGTTATCTCCAAAAAATAGTAGACAGTAGATAGTAGACAGAATATAGGAATTGTTTCATAGATATTTGTTCTT
Source organism: uncultured candidate division Zixibacteria bacterium (assembly GCA_963713865.1). GTDB lineage: Bacteria > Zixibacteria > MSB-5A5 > MSB-5A5 > RBG-16-43-9 > CAZMZF01. Next base: position 1,313,011 of record OY970208.1, read on the forward strand.
TGACAATTTAATAGAGAATTAGGGTGAGCATCTTTTAGATGCTACAAATTTCGGATCAAGTTACTAAGAGTATATGGTGGATGCCTTGGCACCAGAAGGCGATGAAGGACGTGGTAAGCTGCGATAAGCTCCGGTGAGCTGCAAACAAGCTATGACCCGGAGGTTTCCGAATGGGGAAACCCATCCCGGTTTATACTGGGATATCTCCTGGTGAATTCATAGCCAGGCAGAGGCGAACGAGGGGAACTGAAACATCTCAGTACCCTCAGGAAAAGAAAGTAAAAACGATTTCCCAAGTAGCGGCGAGCGAACGGGAAATAGCCCAAACCGGTTTGTACGTTAAAGCCAGCGTGCGTTGTGCTACCGGGTTAGTGGGGTCTTAACGTGTTCTGAACGCTGACAGAGCAAAGAGTTACAAATCCATATTTTAGCCGAATAGCCTGGAAAGGCTGGCCACAGAAGGTGAAAGCCCGGTAGGCGATAAGGTATGGACTCTTAGTTAGGATTCCCAAGTATTGCGGGACACGTGAAATCCTGTATGAATCTGCCCAGACCACTGGGTAAGGCTAAATACTATCTGGTGACCGATAGTGAACTAGTACCGTGAGGGAAAGGTGAAAAGTACTCCTGGCGGAGAGTGAAATAGAACCTGAAACCATATGCTTACAAGCGGTGGGAGCCCAGTAGTTCCCTTCGGGGAACTACATGGGTGACTGCGTGCCTATTGAATAATGATCCGGCGAGTTACTTGTAGGTTGCAAGGTTAAGTCATACACTGACGTAGCCGTAGCGAAAGCGAGTCTGAAACGGGCGACAGAGTAACCTGCAGTAGACCCGAAGCCAGGTGATCTAGGCATGGCCAGGATGAAATCCAGGTAACACTGGATGGAGGTCCGAACCCACTAACGTTGAAAAGTTAGGGGATGAGCTGTGCCTAGGGAGTGAAAGGCTAATCAAACCTGGAGATAGCTGGTTCTCCCCGAAATAGTTTTTGGACTAGCCTCGCAAGAAGAGTAACGGAGGTAGAGCACTGAATGGGCAAGGGGCCCTACAAGGTTACCAACCCCAATCAAACTCCGAATGCCGTTACTTGTTTTGCGGGAGTCAGGCAGTGGGGGATAAGCTTCATTGCCGAGAGGGAAACAACCCAGACCACCAGCTAAGGTCCCTAAGTACAAGCTAAGTGAGAAAGGATGTGGAATTACTTAGACAACTAGGATGTTGGCTTAGAAGCAGCCATCATTTAAAGAGTGCGTAAATGCTCACTAGTCAAGTGGTTCTGCGCCGATAATTCACGGGACTAAGCTTGTCACCGAAGCTGTGGACTAGTCCCGCCTTTGGCGGGATTATTGGTAGGGGAGCATTCTGTAGTAGGTTGAAGTTCTGACGTGAGTCAGGATCGACGAGGCAGAAGAGATTATGCCGGAACGAGTAGCGATAAAGCAGGTGAGAAACCTGCTCACCGTAAACCTAAGGTTTCCTGAGGAAGGTTAATCCGCTCAGGGTTAGTCGGACCCTAAGCCGAGGCCGAAAGGCGTAGGCGATGGAAAAGCCGTTAAAATTCGGCTACCACCGGAGAGGCGTTTAAGACACTTAAGGGGTGACGCAGAAGTGAAAGGTCAGCCCCGCATTGGACTGCGGGGTCTAAGCCTGTAGAGGTTCCTGGCAGGCAAATCCGTCAGGATATAACCTTGAAGGGTGATGGGGAGGCCGCAAGGCCGTAAACTGACCCTAAGCAGGCTGCCAAGAAAACCCTCTAAGTGAGTTTTTCTGGTGTCCGTACCGTAAACCGACACAGGTAGGTGAGGAGAATATCCTAAGGTGCTCGAGCGAACCCTCGTTAAGGAACTAGGCAAAATGACCCCGTAACTTCGGAAGAAGGGGTGCCCTAGTAGGTAAGCTTTTTCTTCGGAAGAGGCTGAAAGTGGCCACAGAGAAGAGGCCCGGGTGACTGTTTACTAAAAACACATGTCTCTGCTAAGCCATAAGGCGATGTATAGGGACTGACACCTGCCCGGTGCTGGAAGGTTAAAGGGAGGCGTTAGTTCCGCCGAAAGGCGGAGCGAAGCTCTGAACTGAAGCCCCAGTAAACGGCGGCCGTAACTATAACGGTCCTAAGGTAGCGAAATTCCTTGTCGGGTAAATTCCGACCTGCACGAATGGTGTAACAATTTGGGCGCTGTCTCAACGAGGGACTCGGCGAAACTGTAGCAGCGGTGAAGATGCCGCTTACCCGCATCGGGACGGAAAGACCCCGTGAACCTTTACTATAACCTGATATTGGATTTTGGTCAGGCATCGTGTAGCATAGGTGGGAGACTTTGAAGCTGGCCGACGCTAGTTGGAGTGGAGCCATCAGTGAAATACCACTCTTGTCTTATCGGTATTCTAACCTGGACCCATGAAGCTGGGTCAGGGAACAGTGTCAGGCGGGTAGTTTGACTGGGGCGGTCGCCTCCTAAAAGGTAACGGAGGCGCCCAAAGGTTCCCTCAGGCTGGATGGTAATCAGCTGTAGAGCGTAAAGGTATAAGGGAGCTTAACTGCGAGACCTACAAGTCGAGCAGGTGCGAAAGCAGGGCTTAGTGATCTGGCGGTTTTGTGTGGAAGAGCCGTCACTCAACGGATAAAAGGTACTCCGGGGATAACAGGCTTATCCCCTCCGAGAGTTCACATCGACGAGAGGGTTTGGCACCTCGATGTCGGCTCATCGCATCCTGGGGCTGGAGAAGGTCCCAAGGGTTTGGCTGTTCGCCAATTAAAGCGGTACGTGAGCTGGGTTTAGAACGTCGTGAGACAGTTCGGTCCCTATCTGATGCGGGCGCAGGAGATTTGAGAGGAGCTATCCCCAGTACGAGAGGACCGGGATGGACGGACCTCCGGTGTACCAGTTGTTTTGCCAAAGGCATAGCTGGGTAGCTGTGTCCGGAAGGGATAAGCGCTGAATGCATCTAAGCGCTAAGCCCACCTCAAGAATAGATCTCCCTTCCCCGCCACGGCGGGGAACTTAAGGCTCCACGTAGATTACGTGGTTGATAGGTCGCAGGTGTAAGGTCCGTAAGGGCTTCAGCCGAGCGATACTAATCAGCCGTGCGACTTGATCCGATTAAAATTTTAAACATCTAAAAGTCGCTCCCCTATTCTTTATTTTAAATAAAAGTTCAAACGCTTAAACGCTCAAAAGCTCAAAGGTTAGTAAATTGGTGTGGTTGTGGTGGACTATGAACTATCCACTAATAACTAAACACTAATTCTCGAAGAGAATTTTTCCGGTGGCTATGGCGAGGGGGAAACACCTGTTCCCATTCCGAACACAGAAGTTAAGCCCCTCCGCGTCAATGGTACTGCCCTGGCAACGGGGTGGGAGAGTAGATCGCTGCCGGGAGTAAATTTGTCCCGCCGTTGGCGGGACAATTTTGTTTATGGTAGATGGTTCATAGTTAATAGTATTTCGTAGTGCGACCCTTTTCCTACTAACGGAGACTACGTCTGCCGTAGGCACCGTAGGATAGGGTCGCTTGTGTTTTGTAGGGTCAGAACAGTGTTCTGTCCTTATTGGGTGTGCATTTCGTAGCGTCCGATCCTCCTGTGGCGAGATGTCGGATGTTTTTCTGCCTAAATCCCGACTCGAATGAGTTGGGATTTTTTTGTTGACAAAAAAAAGGAAAATCATTATTTATATATCGAAAAAGGATATTTATATTAAAAGAAGGTTCTACTCACATTGGTAACGAACGGAGCGTCCATGACGAGCAAGAAAGATAAACCTGAGGAAGAAAAGTAATGGAAGATTCACGACCTGAAGTTCCTTCACCTGAACAGTCGGTCCAGACCAAAGGAACTGAACCCCCGATTTCACAAGAAGAAATTGCCACCTCTGCCGTGCCGTCCTCTGGTCGGCGTGCTGCATTCCGGGATATAAGACGCCAACTAACCGACGATGAGTTGTCGAGTACAGGTGTTCAAAAGTTACTCCTCGCCATGCTTGAAGAGGCGGACACTGATCGTGATAACTTGGAACCGTATGTCAATCTGTATCATGAAGCGGACAAGAAAGCCGCCATACTATCGGAACAGGTGAAAACACAGAAAACTGTGGAGATATTCCTCGGTGTTGGAGTTGGCCTAGGCGGTACGATCATCGGATTGACACCTTTCTTTTGGGGAGTCAAAGCGGTGTTTGGTGTCATCACGGGATTGGTTGGCCTGGGGTTGATTATCGGAGCAATTGTCGGGAGGAGGATTGTGAAGAAATGAATATGCGAATCATCAAGATCCTCGACAATGGAATCGCGAACAAGGAGCGTCTTTGGATGAAGGTTCTAGCGAACACGAATCTCATGTATTTTATCGTGTTCGATACAACACACACTTCAGACAACACGATTTCTAACATCCAACGCCATGCATATTGGTTCAGCCCAAAGGAAGTAAAGGCGGGAGACAACGTGATTCTTTATACGCGACGAGGAACACCAAGCGAGCAACGAAACGCTGATGGTTCAACAAATCATTTCTTGTTTTGGGGGTTAGATAAGACCGTCTGGAACAATCAAGGAGATTGCGCAGTTCTTTTCCAAGTCAATTCTTGGGAGACATCAAAACAAAGTTAAAGAAATGAAACGAGAAACAAAAGGTAAGGTAATTCTTACCATCTGCACATTAGCGGGTAGCTATCTAATCTCTGCTTTCTTGGCTCTTTACAAAGTTCCATTCAGTTTTTCAATTCTTTTGGTGGTCATTATAGCAACTTACTTTTTCTGCGACAGGTTTTTTTATGGACTCTTTCGCTCTCGGCATCATCAATATGGATATTATGCTGTTCAATTCTTAGCATTTTACCTTTACTGTGTTATGCGGACTTCAGCGAATATAGCTACCTCAAACTTATATGAAGCCGCAGTATATCACCTGGGTGGTCGAGTTTTTGCTTTACTATTCTTTCTTTACTTAGTGCTTTATATATATTACAAGTTTAGAAAACCTAAGATTGATAATTACATCAAGTCTTGAATTGCCCTAAGCGAATGTTATCGTCCGATTAGTCGTCTCGTTAGCCTTGTAGGGCAGGTGCTTTGTGCACCTGACAAATGAATAGTATCAGGGCCACGGGGGTCCTGACCTATGCAACTGATATCTTGCGTACCTGAAAATAAATTGAACTGCCTGTATTCAGGTGGAATTTAGAAGAGTACGGGCAAAAAGGCTTGACTTTTTATGGTAAATTGATAAAATGGGAAAAAGAGAAGCAACACCTGGTAAATAAGGACAGGTAAAGGTACAATTATAACTCAGAGATGACAATTTGTCTGTAACTTCTGTCGATAAAAGTGATAAAAAGAAGATATGAAAAATTGAACCATTGGTCCTACCGATGCAAAATAAAGTAAATCAAGGTATTGGTGTTTCTTTAGCACAAACGGGTTTTCTCAACCATAAGCAGGATTACCTGATGAAATAGGAGAAAGATGGAAACAGCATTAGTTATAAGTTTTGTGGGTTTGCTTATATTCCTTGCGCACCTCTTTTCGAAGTTGTTTGAGAAGACCAGGATACCGGATGTTCTTGTACTCGTTCTCGTAGGTCTTTTGGTCGGTCCTATTACTGGACTTGTCTCTCCAGCAGCTTTTGGAAAAGTAGGTGGTATATTTACGATCATTGCGCTCGTTATCATCCTTTTCGAGAGCGGACTTGGGTTGACTGTCTCAACTCTGCGTGAGTCAATCCTGCGTGGAATATGGTTAACATTAATTAATTTTGTAACGACAGTCGTGGTCCTGGACGCGCTTTTTATTCTAATGTTCAAAATGACCATTCTGGAAAGTCTGATCCTCGGTTCAATTCTTGGAGGGACTTCGTCCGCGATTGTGATTCCCCTGGTAGATAGACTGCGCCTGCAACAAAGTTCGCGCACGGTACTCATTTTAGAATCAACCTTCAGCGATGTCTTGTGTATAGTGGTCACTCTCGGTTTTATTCAGGCATTTAAGTATCATGAACTAAGACCGGGATTGATTCTTGGCCAGATAGTTGCTTCGTTCTTACTTGCAGCTGCCATTGGGGCATTAGCTGCTTTCTTATGGTCGACAGCCCTCAATCGAGTTCGACAACTGGAGGACAATATCTTCCTAACACCGGCATTTGTTTTCATCGTCTTTGGTTTGGCTGAGCTCTTGGGGTACAGCGGGGCAATCTCATCATTGGCGTTTGGCATAGTCCTGGGGAATATTCAAAGCCTACCACTTCCCCTATTGAAAAAACTTACCTTCTTTCAACCCGTAAAGCTAAGCAAAAGGGAGGAGGCGTTTTTCTCTGAGATCGTTTTTCTCCTTAAGGCTTTCTTTTTTGTGTACATCGGCTTATCCATTCCCCTGACTAACCACCTGCTTCTTCTGGCAGGTTTGGTATTGACTTTCGTATTGCTTTTAATCCGTATACCCGTAGTGCGATTGGCGTTTGACGCATCCACTACAAAATTTGATGCTTCCATAGCAACGGTGATGGTACCAAAAGGATTGGCTGCAGCTGTCCTTGCTTCCTTGCCTCTGCAGGCAGGTATAGAAAATGGTACGGTAATGCAGTATATAGTCTATGCTATGATTCTTTTGACTATTATTACTACAACCGCGCTTATTTTTCTTATTGACAGAGGAATACTTCATCGATTCTATGCATCCTTATTCTCTAAATATGCAGATGAAAACCGTGGACGTCAAGGAACTCGAAATGAAGTCCCATGATAGCGTGCTTAGATATTTACTTAATCTATCTAATCTCTTAGCAATCTTGCATAACCATTAAGTCTCACACGAAATGTCACAAAATATGGTTCATACCTTTTAACATGATATTACTAAGAGGAGGTCTTATGATTTCCAAGAAACACCTTCAAATAGCTAGCTTGCCAGTTCTACTGATACTTATACTTGTGATGTGGGTTCCAATCGTACGCGCTCAAGCATCTTCCATACAGGAGAACACCACCAAACTATCAGAACCAGCCGGATCGCCGGTTATCTTATCCAGCGATACACTTTTTTTTGTTCGAGCGGGGCTCGGACCGTACACATCGGAACAGCGGGCGAAAAGTATAATAGATAGATTGAAGAGGTTGCTAAAAGATCCCCTATTTAGAATCGAGTCAATAAGTATATCCGATGACGAGCTGGGTACGAATGTTCTTGCTGGGGAAGTGATTATAGCAACAGTTACCGATGCGGATACAAAAGCAGTAGGGTTGACCAGGCAGGAACTGGCGAAGATGTACGCGCAAAAAATTCAGAAAACTATGGAAAGAGTCAAAACTGAGCACAGCCTAAAAACCATTCTGCTTGGCCTTCTTTTCACTCTGATTTCGATAGCAGTTCTTGTAATTATCTTCAAAATGCTCCAAAGGTTTTTTCCAAAGATGATCTCAAAACTTGACTCCTGGCGTGGCACGCGCATTAAGACCCTTAAGATTCAAACTCTTGAATTGCTTTCTTCAGACCAAATCACAGATCTTCTAATAGGAATAGTCAAAATCATACGCATCTTAGCAATACTACTTGTACTCTATTTCTTCATCCCGCTGGTACTCAGCTTTTTCCCCTGGACCAGAGGTTTCGGGGGAGTGATCATTGGCTACATACTTTCACCTCTAAATGTCATATGGAAATCATTTGTCGCATATCTTCCCAAGGCATTTTTCATCGTTCTTATCGTTATCGTTACACATTATATCCTTAAATTTATTCGACTGATCTTTAATGAGGTGGCGAGGGGAAAGATCGTTTTACCCCGATTCTATCAAGATTGGGCTGACCCAACTTATAAAATCGTTCGTTTCTTGATAATCGCGTTCGTCATAGTAGTGATCTTTCCTTACCTGCCAGGATCCGATGCACCAGCGTTCAAAGGAGTATCGATTTTTCTTGGTGTTTTATTCTCGTTGGGTTCTACATCTATCGTGGCAAATATAGTCGCAGGTGTGATTCTGACATACATGCGCCCCTTTCAGAAAGGCGATCGGGTGAAGATAGCCGATACGGTGGGCGACGTGGAGAAGAAGTCACTCCTTGGAACCCATATTCGCACAATTAAGAACGAGGATATCACAATTCCAAATGCTATGGTGCTTGGAAGTCATATCATTAACTTTAGTTCTTCGAACAGGGATCCGGTCTGATTCTGCATACTACCGTCACCATCGGCTATGATGCTCCATGGAGAACAGTTCATCAATTGCTTATCTCCGCAGCCAAGAGCACTCCGGGAATCTTGAATCAACCAGAACCTTTTGTGTTGCAGACCAGTTTAGACGATTCTTATGTCAGCTATCAAATTAATGCATATACCAATGAACCTAACCGGATGGCCGAAATTTATTCGGTCTTACACCAGAACATTCAAGATAAATTCAACGAAGAGAAAGTCGAAATCATGTCTCCCCATTACAGGGCAGTCAGAGATGGCAATCAAACGACAATACCTGCGGATTATTTGCCACAAGAATATCAAGCGCCTACTTTTAGAATTTTAAAAGTGAATGTAGAAGAATCAGACAAATCAAAATAATTGGAGGAATCAGTTATGGAAGAGTTTGTAAAAAAATGGCTGTTCGACCCAACAATTGGACGAGTTGTTCTACTCCTTCTCGGTTTTGTTGTTATAGTTTTTCTAGTCAGCTTCCTTAAACGAAATGTCAATAGATATATACAAGATAAAGATAGTCGCTACAAAACTAAGAAATTTCTGAATTTTGTTGGGTATATCTTAGGATTCAGCCTGATTATAATTATCTATGCCCAGAAGTTAGGTAGCTTGACCGTCGCTTTAGGTGTGGTGGGGGCGGGGATTGCATTTGCTTTACAGGAAGTGATAGCCAGCGTTGCAGGTTGGATGGCAATTATGTTTGGAAACTTTTATAGAACCGGTGATCGGATACAGTTAGGCGGCATTAAAGGGGAGGTAATTGATATTGGTGTAATACGAACGACTATTATGGAAATCGGACAATGGGTAGACGCAGATTTATATAATGGCAGAATTGTCAGAATCGCGAACAGTTTTGTTTTTAAAGAACCCGTGTTCAATTATTCGGCCGATTTTCCTTTTTTATGGGATGAAATAAAGATTCCGATCAAATACGGAAGTGATTATCAACTTGCCAGGGAAATCTTTTATAATATAGCTCAAGAAGTGGTCGGTGAATATGCGAAGTTCGCTAAACAATCCTGGAAGGAAATGGTCAAAAAGTACTTAATTGAAGATGCTATTACCGAACCCCTCGTGACGTTGATTGCGAATGATAATTGGGTAGAATTTACTCTACGTTATGTTGTAGACTACAAAAAGCGTAGAAGCACAAAAGATAGGCTCTTCACCCGAATTTTGGAGGAAGCTGGTAAGACTGGAGGACAAGTTAGTTTTGCATCAGCCACTTTTCATTTAGTACAGACCCCCGTCATTGATGTCCATCTCTCTCGGGAGAAGGAAGAACCAAAGAATTGAACCAATTGTGGTGGTACGGATACGTTTTCTCTTCTCGAGAAGATGATGGACCAAGTTAGTAGTGACAGAACATTGTTCTGTCACTACAGATCCCCTTTGTTAGGAGAAAATATTTTATTTACTTGCTCGAAAATCGGTGGACAAATAAAAGATAATATTTTAAGTTTGATCTGTGATGAAATTGAATTACAAAGCAATGGTCCAGGCTATGACTGAGAATGATTCCGCATACGATGGAAAATTCTATGTGGGGGTGCATTCGACTGGTATTTACTGTCTGCCTTCGTGCAAAGCCAAAAAGCCAAAAATGGAGAACGTGGTCTTTTATTCTACTCGTGAGGAAGCCATTGCGGTGGGTCTGCGCGGATGTAAGCGGTGTAGATCGGAAAAGTATCCGGATGTCCTGCCTGAGTGGCTGCACACCGTCTTGAAATTCATAAGAGAGAACCGAACTGAAAAACTCAACGAAGGCAAACTTACTCAGCTTACCGGTGTGGATATATCGACTATTCGGAGATATTTTAAAACCCATCTCGGAATGACTCCCTTGTTTTTCCACCGGAAGATAAGACTAAATCATGCCCGAATATTAATTCAATCCGGACACAACTATCTTTCAGCCGCTTACGAGTGCGGGTATGAATCGGCAAGCGGTTTTCGTGAGGCATTTGCACGACAGTTTGGTCAACCACCAGGGAGGTTTTATGCAAAACTGTAGGATTTTATTTCGCAATCTGAATAGCCTGCTTGGAGAAATGATAGCGGGTGCAACTGATAAAGGCGTCTGCTTTTTAGAATGGCATGACCGCGGGGGAGTAGAACGAATTAAACAAAGGGTAGAAAAACGTTACAAAGTTCCATTGGTTAAGGGGAATAGCCAACACTTAGATCAGCTTGAAAAAGAGCTAATTGATTACTTTAGCGGAAAACTAAAGAAATTTGGGGTAAAAATTAATGTTACTGGCACACCTTTTGAACAAAAGGTATGGGAACAATTACTTCAGATCCCTTATGGTGAAACCAGGTCATACACTCAGATAGGGAACCGTTTAGGTAAGCCGGGTGCGCGAAGAGCAGTAGGCCGGGCAAACGGGGCTAACTATCTTTCTATTGTTATACCCTGCCATCGGGTAATTGAAGCCAACGGAAACCTGCGCGGCTACGGCGGCAAACTCTGGCGAAAGAAATACCTGCTGGAGCTCGAGGCAGGATTGAAACCGAAGCTCTCAGTATAATTTTAGTTCTTTGTTCAAAGTTAGAAACGTCCGACTCCACTATAGATGGATATCAGATTTTTTTGTTTAGTAGCGCGACCCTTTTCCTATTAACGGATCCGCAGGACAGGATCGCCTGTTTTTTGTAGGGACAGAACAGTGTTCTGTCCTTTTGAATAAACATTTCGTAGCGTCTGATCCGCCTGTGGTGGATGTCGGACATCTTGTTAATTATATTAACCTCACCCTATCCCTCTCCTATGAGAAGAGGATATCTTGTTGCGCGACCCTTTCAGTATCGTCAACGATTTTATATTACTCACGTTGGGCAGTAACGTGGATATACTGATCTTAGAAAAGAGAGGGGATTCGTAGTGCGACCCTTTCAGGGTCGCCAGAGTTTTTATATAACCCACATTGAGGGCAATGTGGGTATACCAATTTAAAACCTCTCCCTATCTTTCTCCTTAGAAAGAAGTAGGGAAATGTCTTGCGATCATTTTAACGGTCATCTTTTTCTCTGTAATTGCTCGATTTATTGAATCTTATCTTACGGATCACTTTCGGGACAGATACTTTTCTCGGACAAAAAATGCCCAGTGAATTAGACAATCAAATATCAATTTCCTTGTCTTTCTGTCCAGAATTTGAACAACCATCTCAATTTGGATAACCTTAAGAGTAACAAAAACTTAGTATGATGTTTGTCCCGAGAAAAACTCCTTGCTGTCAAGGAAATGGACATTTTAGTAAAGGCAGAAAATATTTCCAACTAAAATATGCTCAGTAATCTGCTCATAACTTCAACCAAATAAAGAAGATAAAAAAGATATCTTTTTAAGGTGCCCTTTGGTATATGAGTTGCTTAAAATATAATAGAATTATTATTTCGAGGTCTTGGAAAATTAAAGAAATTAAACAATTAATTTTTAAACCGCTGCAGGAGGTGAAAGAAAAATGAAGTACTTATCACTCTTAGGGTTAGCATTAGTGCTAGTATTCGCTTTGGCTACTTCAGGATTAGCAGTGCCGATGACACTTTTCTTCGATAACAACGATCTGGACTTAGGCACTAACAGCCAGATAAATGTAACCAACCAATATCAGTCTCTCTACGGGGTTTGGTTCCAGGAGTGTTACCGCGCTATAGACTCACGCGATCCGTGGGTTGATCCATATCCTTTCGATGGAGCAAACTTCTCTATCTTCAACGGAACTCTTCAGCAGAACTATATTGTGGGTGTCGAAGGGAGGATCAATTTTGACTATGCCACCCCTTATGTCGGTTTTGACTGGTGGACTATTAGTAGCAACCAATTGACTATCACAGCCTATAACTCTCTTGGTATTTCCCAGGGCAGCTTCTTCGGATTGGGTGGTACTGGGGACGTAGCCTCTGGTTCCGCAATTTTCAATGGTGATATATCTTACCTGAAATTCCACGATAGCGGAGGATTCGTCTCGCTATCCACTCTGCGCTATGAGACACCTATTCCCGAGCCGGGTACTTTACTGCTTTTAGGCACGGGTTTGTTGGGCATTGGTGCTTTCAGGTTTAGAAGGAGAAAGTAAAAAAGAAAAATTAATATTCTGAAATGCCCGGTTCGCTTGAGGTGGACCGGGCGTTTTTTTATTTTGGTTTTATCGGAGTGTCCGATCCCGCTATAGCGCGATGTCAGATTTTTTTGTTTCGTAGCGCAACCTTAAGGGTGCTTAAGCTTAATATAATACCCGCTTCTACCTGGGTTACACGCTTATCAATCGTTGGGTGAATTACATTTATCCATTTTATTTCCTCCGGTTTCATTCTGATAATGTCCTTTCCTGCCATAATATCCTCCTCTACGAGGAGCTAAGCCTCCGTAGGACCGTAAGAGATTTATCGGCTTTAATAAAAGAGATTATGGTAATCTTAAAATGGGACATTTCTACTTTGCTAAAACAGGATATTATTATATGGCGATGACAGTATTTTCTCTAAAATAAAAAGGGGCATCCATAAGGATGCCCCTTTGACAATATCTTTCTTAATTTAGCATCCCGGCTCAGGTCCACCTTTAAATAGATAATTTATCAGGTAGATCACATCTGAGACAGTAACCTTGCTGTCGCAGTTAGCATCTCCAGACTCAACCGGAACAGGCTCTACACCGCCTTTAAACAGATAATTAATTAGATATATTACATCCGATACACTCAATTTTTCGTCGTTATTCGCATCACCAACAATATAATCTCCATGTATCCCCACAATGGTAAAATCATCAATATTCCAACCGCCTAAGTGGAGATATTCGTCAGAATCGAGTTCAAAACGAATCTGAACCGAAGGATTTTTATCCGCATAAGCCGAGATATCTATATCCTGATATTCCCACTGGTAATCCATCTGGTCAAAATTATAGTCATTTTCCCAGACCTGATTTCCATTCACAAATATTTTGGCATGGTCCCAGATTCCCTTTTCACAGGATAGCCAGCGGTAATATAGCAAGCGAGTCTTCTCTAGGTTGACACAATTAATCATCGGAGAATTAAGATAATTGTCAGCAGTATCCACATAACTTCCGTTTAGATTATTACCCCAGATATTAGCTCCAGAATGAGCCGTTTCCGGATCAGGTAACCCTGCTCCTCCAGGAACTCCTCTTTGCCAATCGCTTCTATTCTCGAAAAATCCCGTTGTCCAGCCGCGGTCTATCTCCATATCGTCGAAAAAGACCGTATCAAACTCACCAATGAAATCAAATAAGCTGTCACTGAAACTACCCTGATCGCAGGCTATATTCAGACTAAAATTCACCCTGGTTCCAGCCTCAACTGAAGGGTCAATAGCCAAGGTGAAATGAGGAGAATCAGTGTTTTTTATCTGATTAGATGGTATATCCGGAAAAGTTGCTGTGGCGTCAGTTATAGTGATTCCAGGAGTAGATGTGGACAGAGTGGCACTAACCGAGGTAGCTGTTTGTGGACCGCTGTTCTTTAAATTAACCGAAAGCGAAATGGTCTCACCTGGTTCTGGTATTTCATCTCCATCCCCTGTTACTTCTGAAACCTGATGGTTTTCATAAGTCAGCGTAACCGGGTCAGGAGGGTAAAGGGGTAGAACCGTGTTATCACCTATGCCGCAATTCCCCCACTTAATGTAAAAATAACCTCCTAATCCACCCCAGGTAGAACCCCAGCTATTTTTACATATCCAGGCACCCTGACCGGTCCCGCAAGAATTATCATCCCACCCCACGATGACTATGGCATGTCCACCCCGATAGTAACCTGAGGTATGCTGATAACATCCAGTAGAATAATCGCTGAAATCTGAATAAACATCAAAAGTGCTATAAACTGGACCGGTTAGTAATGCTTGTTTAATTGAATTGATATCGTTGTTCACATATTGCCACCCTTTTAGCTTTGCTACAACCGGGTATAGCTCTTGGGTGCAGGATACATTATCATCTGCCTGATAGGGCATAGAGGATTCCAGTATCGCCCCGTATCTTTGAAAAAGCTCATATGCTGTTTCAGCCCAGGCACCACCACATCCTTCGTCAGTATAAATATTGCAGGATAAGACCTGCTGTTCAGAAAGGTCATACTCTATATGGTCATACTTCTTGACAGCAGCTTCAAAAGCGCCGGTAGCACCAAAATCCCAGCAGCTTCCACAATTTCCCTGGTTTTTAACCGGGGTCATAATACTTGAATCTCTCCAGTCAAAACGGGATGGGAAATCCGCTCCTGGTTTTGCCCTGAGCTTGGGCTGTTTTTCCAGCCACTCCTTATAGCCTCTTGGTGGCTTATAACCCAAAAGATGGTCAAACTCTTCATCTGAAAGCTCAGAGGTCCAGCTTCTGCCCGCGGTCCAATTATACCCCTTTTCATCAATCAATTTCTGAAGCTGTTCTATCTTCAGGTCTATTGAATCAACTGATGTTCCTACCTGAGCCAGAACTATACTCTGCCCTCCTGCAAGAAAAATCACCCCTAAAACCAGCACGAAAACTTTAAATGATTTAAACACAGAAGTCCTCCTTTAGTTTCTCTGGTTCAAAAAAAGAGGCTTTATAGCCATTTATTAATATAATAACACTTTTTCAAAATCTGTCAACACCTATTTTTAACATAAATTGGGGTTCGACGAATTGAGCCCCTGCATCAAAATTCACAGGGGCTTGATTTATCAAGCCACCTGTTGGAGTGCATTAACCGGGTCGATGCTTAATCCCACCTTGTGGGCAAGGTGGGATTACCGATTGAATAGGAGCAAGTCATGTCCAGAATGAATTCATCAGAAGCCACCCTTACTATGTGCAAATAAACAATCAAAGCAGTCACGGGGATCTGCCCCTATGTATAGATGTAAGTTTATAGAAAAATTTTGAAACATAAAAGTAAAGAAAAGTCGTATTAAAAAATTAAGATAAATTTGTTTTAAAAAAAAGATTACTAACGGTATTGACAAACGGAAAGTTTTGGTTAAATTGTGAAGTATGTGTTTTAGAAGGAAATATTCTTAAGTTGTTGATTCAATTCTGCACTTAAAGGGAAAACCTTGATAGATTTCCGCTACATTAAGAATGGTCTATTCCAATTTGAAAACTTTTCACCTATTTAAAGGAGGTATGGTTTTATGTTTAAAAAGAGGCGTTTTATCACAGGTTTATTTTTTCTACTTCTTCTTTTTTCTTTGTCCTTTGGCCAAAAGGAAAAACCTCTGGACTCTTTTAAGGCTATAGAAAGCAATATAACGGAGCATACCCTTTCCAACGGACTTAAACTTATAATCTTAGAAAGGCATGAGGTGCCGGTTATCTCCTTTTGTACTTATGCCAACGTTGGCTCCAACAATGATGTTACCGGCATAACCGGCATATCCCACATTTTTGAACATATGGCTTTTAAAGGTAGTAAAACTATTGGCACTAAAGACTATCAAAAAGAGAAAATTGCCATGGCAAAAGAAGATAGCCTTTTTGAAGAGATTTTAGAAGAAAGGGATAAAGGGGACAGGGCAGACCAGGAAAGGCTTAAAAAATTGGAGGAGGTATTCACCAATGCTCAGGAAGAGGCAGGAAAGTATGTAATAAGTAACCAATTCGATGTAATTGCAGAGGAGGAGGGAGCAGTAGGGACAAACGCTTTTACCAGCGATGACCAGACCTGTTATATTTACAGTTTCCCCTCGAATAAGCTGGAACTCTGGATGTTGTTAGAATCAGATAGATTTGCCAATCCGGTTTTGAGAGAATTTTATAAAGAGAAAGATGTGATAATGGAAGAGCGAAGACGGGGGATAGAGAGTAACCCGTTCGGAAAATTATTTGAGGAGTTTACAGCGGCTGCCTTCAAGGCTCATCCTTACCATCACGAAGTTATAGGACATATGTCAGACATACAATCGATATCACGTCACCAGGCTATGGAGTATTACAGAAAATATTATATCCCGAACAATCTCACCATAGGCATTGTAGGGGACGTGAAACCGCAGGAAGCTATCGCCTTAGCGGAGAAATATTTTGGGGATATTCCTAAAGGGGAATACCCCATACCGGTTAGGACTATAGAACCGGAGCAGTTAGGTGAGAAAAGGATAGAGGTGGAGGATAAATCCCAGCCGATTTTACTCATCGGTTATCACCGTCCAAACGCAACCCATCCGGACGATCCGGTCTTTAGCGCAATTGCTGACTATCTGGGTGGAGGAAGGACTTCACGCCTTTATAAAATTCTGGTTAAAGAGAAGAAAATAGCGGTTCAGGTTGGAGGAATCCCCTCCTACCCCGGAGAAAAATATCCAAGCCTGGTTGGTTTCTATGCGGTGCCAGCTAAGGACCATACCAATAATGAATGCGAGGACATAATCTACCAGGAAATTGAAAAAATTAAAACCGATACCATTTTAACTGAGGATTTGAATGCTATTAAAACGCGTGCTAAAGCTGATTTCATAAGGCAGCTAAAATCGAATATGGGGATGGCGATTCAGCTTGCTTCTTATCAGGTTATCTCCGGTGACTGGAGAGAGCTATTTAAACAACTGGATCGGATTAATCAGATAACTACCGCAGATATTAAAAGGGTGGCGAACCAATATCTAAAGAAATCTAACCGGACTGTGGGTGAACTGGTTACAATAAAATGAAATATGAAAAATGACGGATGACGAATGTCGAATGACTGATTTAAAAAATAAAAATCCTAAAAGAAGGAGAAAAGCGATGCTGAAAACCATCAAAAACTTTAAGTACCTTTTTCTGGTGATAATTCTGGTTTTGTTCCTCACCTCACCTCTGTGGGCGCAGAAAAGTTATAAGGACCTGAAATATCCTCCCATTGGTGAATTGAAAATTCCCGAGGTGAAAAGAGAAGTTCTTCCCAACGGGATGATACTTTTTCTGGCAGAAGACCATCAGCTACCCGTAATTGGAGTTTCCGTTCTGGTTAGAACCGGCTCCATTTATGAACCCGCAGATAAGATTGGTCTTGCATCTATCACCGGTATGGTTATGCGAACTGGCGGTGCTGGGAAAAGGACTGGAGACCAGATCGACGAGGAGCTGGAAAGGTTAGGGGCAACAGTGGAGACCTGGATAGGTTTAACCGAAGGAGGTGCCTCGATATCGGTTCTCAAGGAAGATATTGACAAAGGTCTTTCTATTTTAGCTGACATTTTGATGGATCCTAAATTTGACCAGGATAAAATCGATCTGGCAAAAATCCAGCACAAAAGCGGGATTGCCCGGAGAAATGATGAAGTAAGCAATATTGCGGATCGAGAATTCGATAAACTGATTTATGGAGCCCAGAGCCCCTATGCCCGGACCACTGAATATTATACCATCGACAATATAAAACAAGAGGATTTGGTTGCATTCCACCATAAATATTTTCATCCCAATTCGGTGATCTTAGGGGTGTGGGGGGATTTCAAAACTGGCGAGTTGGTTCAGAAGATAAAAAAAGCTTTTGCTAACTGGAAACCGGCAAAGGCTGAAGGGATAGAATTTCCCAGGGTTGACTATAAGTATCATCCCTCAGTCAACCTGGTAAAAAAGGATGATGTGAACCAGTCTAATATCTATCTGGGACACATCGGCGGCACTATGGATGATCCGGATTATTATGCTTTAACAGTGATGAACTACATTTTTGGCAGAAGTTTTACCTCCCGTCTGGTGAGAAAGGTTCGTACAGAGGAAGGGCTGGCTTATCAAATCAGCGGATCTTACAATACAAGTTTTGGTTTTCCCGGGACCTTCACCATTTTGTGTCAGACCAAATCCCAATCCACAGTTGAAGCCATCAAATATATGATTGAGGAGACTAAAAAGCTCACTCAAGAAGAGGTAACAGATGACGAATTGAAACAAGCCAAAGAAAATTATCTTAATTCATTTGTCTTCAGGTTTGACACCAAGGATAAGGTGGTCAATCGTCTGATGACTTATGAGTATTATGGATTCCCCCTGGATTTTCTGCAGAAGACCAAAGCTCTAATTGAAAAGGTAACTAAAGCAGACGTGTTAAGAGCAGCAAAGAATCATCTCCATCCGAACGACATGGAAATTCTGGCAGTAGGTAAGAGTCAGGATTTTGATCAGCCCCTTTCAGTTCTGGGTGAAGTAAATACTGTAGATATCACTATACCTGAGGCTTCACCTTTAGCCAAGGAAAAGGCGCCTGAAGCAACTGAAGCCTCTTTAGCTAAAGGAAAAGAGGTTTTTGAAAAAGTGGTTAGTGCTTGTGGTGGGAGGAAAACTTTTACCACCATAAAAAGCGCCGTGTTAAAAAATGAAACCAGCATTTCCACACCGCAGGGTGAATTTCAGCTTTCAGTTGTTTCCACTCACATTTTCCCGGATAAGTTAAGGCAGGATATAACTATGCCTTTTGGGACTCAAAGCTTGGTCTTTGATGGAGAAAAAGGATGGGTATCCGCTCCACAGGGAACCCAGGACCTGCCTGAATCTCAGATAAAAGAAACCAAAGCTGACCTTTTCCGTTCTTTTATCAACCTTTTTCAAGCTAAAGATTTAAAAGTTCAATTCCTAGGAGCAGAAGAATATGAAGGAAAGAAATTAGATGTCATTTTGATCTCAGATCTTTCTGGAAATGAATTAAAGATGTGTGTAGATCAAACGACTTATCTTCCGGTAAAGCAGTCTTATCGCGGTAACGGGATGACGGGCCCTGCAACTATGGAGGAGATCTTATCAGATTTTCGGGATGTCTCAGGAGTTAAGCTTCCTTTTCACCAGCTCACCAATGCTGATGGCCAGAAATTTGCCGAGAGCAAAGTCTTAGAGGTGAATATCAATCCAGAAGTAGATCCAAATCTGTTTATCAAGAAATAATTTTACGGATTAAGTATTCGGTATTTAATGGTGTAACTGTAAGCAATATATTTATTGTAGGGACAGAACAGTGTTCTGTCCCTATATTATTCGGAGGTATGCATGAACGTTTTTGAAGCGATTAAATGCAGAAGGAGTATTCGCAGTTTTTCAGATAAGCCGATCGAAGAGGAAAAACTATTAAGAGTTCTGGAAGCGGGAAGGTTAGCCCCTTCAGCCAAGAATCTGCAAGAATGGAAGTTCTTGATTGTGAAGGATAAGGAATTAAAAAAGAAGCTGGTTGTTGCAGCAAATAACCAGCATTTCCTGGCAGAAGCACCAGTGATTATTGTGGGATGTGCGACTCTGGTTAATTATGTAATGTCCTGCGGCCAGTATGCTTATCCTATCGATCTGACTATTGCAATGGACCATATGAGTCTCCAGGCAGTGGAAGAGGGTTTAGGTACCTGCTGGATCGGTTCTTTTAAAGAGGATGAGGTTAAAAATATTCTCCATATTCCTGAGAATATCCGCATAGTTGAGCTTCTCCCCTTAGGGTATCCCAAGACTATCCCTTCTGCACGCACCAGAAAAAAGTTAGAGGAGATCGTCTGTTACGATAGCTGGAGTTGAAGATACTTATCAACATTGCTTGAGTAGGGATTGTTCCCTGACCATAAAATAGCTTTTCGGATGAGAGTTCAACTCCTATCCGAGCATATTTTGATAAATGGAATTAATGCACAAAAAAGTATACTCCTTAAACAATTTTTGTGCAGATAGATTGTTTTAGAATTTTTATTTTGAAGTCAATCCATTATTATCTTCTTATAAAAAAGACACTTACAAAATATAATCTGATTTATTTATTCGGGCATAAGGTTTGCGTTTTTATCATTGATACTATTGTGTTTTTGTCATTCTGAGGGAGTTCCCTGCGGGAACTACCGAAGAATCTGTCTTAAATTCAAATTAAACAGATTTTTCGTCCTCTTTTAGCGGACTCAAAATGATATAACTGCTCACAGATTTTAATTGACTTGAAAGCTCCTCTGAGTTAGTTTAAAAAGGTGAGTTAACGAAAAAATGGAGGAGAGAATGAAAAAAATTGTTTTAACTACGGTTTTATCTGCGATCTTGTTTTGTAATTCAGCCTTTTCTCAAAAAGGGGAGCCAAACAAGGTAACACGGATAAAAGACTGGGGGAAGATTCAACCTCGAAAATTAATCGACTGTCCTACAGCCGGGCTTCTTCCCAGAGGCAGCTTTGATTTCGATATCAAAATCTACCCGGGTGGTGGGGTAATTAATACCATTGATATAGGTTTGATGAACAGGTTTATGTTAGGTATGTCCTATGGAGGGGGTAAGCTGATCAGCGAGGAGAAACCTGACTGGAATCCCAGGATTGAATTTGCAGCCAAGCTTAGATTGCTTAATGAAAGTTACTTAATGCCGGCTTTTGTCCTGGGTTACGATGGGCAGGGGATAGGGCTTTATAACGACTCCTTAGAAAGGTATCAATATAAATCCAAAGGTTTTTATGGGGTCATAAGTAAGAATTATTTAGTATTCGATTACCCGGTGGGTTTCCATTTCGGCGCAAATTACAGTCTGGAGAATGAGGATAAAGATAAAAATATTAGCCTGTTTGTGGGTACGGATGTCAGGGTCAATGAAAGTGTAGGAGCGATCCTGGAATATGATCTGGGAACAAACGATGATAATGGAAAAGCTTTAGGTGAAGGGAAGGGGTATCTGAACTTGGGCCTTCAATGGATTTTTTCTGACCGTCTGTCTTTAGAGCTGGATTTTAGAAACATCTTTCAAAATACCGAGGATGTCTCTCAGATTGGCAGGGAATTGAGGATAATCTATGTAGAATTTTTCTAAAAAGTCTAAAGTCTACAGGCAATAGTCTAAAGGCTAACAGCGAATAGCTAATAGCGAATGATGAACACATTTCTCACCGCAGATTATAGGAATTAAGCAGATTGAATAACAGAAAGCTTTGATTTTACGTATTAATTTAATAGATAAGTGAATTGTTCTTTTAATCTTTTAGGTGTCATCTTGTGTCTAATAGTTGTCGATATGTTTTAGCAAAATTTGGAGGTGAGAAAAATGCGAAATAGATGGGTACTTCTGGCAATGGTATTAACTATCACCGGGATTTTTGTGATAGGCTGTTATACCATTATGTCTCATCCCGGGGTTAAGGGAGAAGAGGAACAAACTTATTCGGGCAGTTATTACCGGGAACACTGCACTGACTGCCATCAGGATTATCATCAATATCCCTATGGATATTATTACGGTTACTATCCTGATTATTACTGGGATTATCCTCGCTGGGGTCATTACTATGCTTATCCCTGGTGGTGGGACTGGTACTATTCGGGTGATAATGGTGGAGGTGGAGGAGAGGGTACTACGCCGCAGGAGAAAATAGAAAAGCAGAGAAGGAATTTAGAACCTCCTTATGTTCCAGGATCAAGTATTACTTCTCCAGTTGTAACTGGATCAAAATCCAGCCGGAGCGAAAACCCTGTTGGAACAATTGAGACTGGCAAGGTTAAAGAAGAACAGCCTCAGCAGAAAGAGGAGAAAAAAGAGCAGAAAGAGGAAAAAATACCTAAGAAGAAAAGATAAAAAACTGGTTTGAGGAGAACCTTATGCTGAGAAAAATATCTCTATATATAATAGTTTTAATTTTACTCTTTACAATCAAAGGTTTCAGTCAAGAGATAATACCCCCTGATTCTACCTATTGGGAAGTTGAAGAGGTTTCTGCGGGAAACTTCTTTGGAGCGGGTGCCCGGGCTATGGGTATGGGAGGTGCCCAGATTGCAACCGCAGATGATGCCTCAGCTTTAGTTTATAATCCTGCTTTACTAGCAAAAATCAAAAGAATTGAATTCTCAGGAGCAATGACACATCAAAGGTTAAAAAATGAGACTGGGTTCACAGGTAATTTTCAGCCCATAAGCTCATTTCCCCAGAAAGAGAGCATAACTCAATCGAACACTCGTTTCAGTTCTGCAAATATAGTTTTACCAGTTCCAACTTATAGAGGTAGTCTGGTTTTTGCTCTGGGATTTAATCGGATGAAAAGCTTCGACCGGGCTTACCATTCGGTATTATCTGATCCTTCGAGTGGGACAATTGATTTAGATGCTTCAGTTCTTGAGACCGGTGGGATAAACATGTGGTCATTTGGTGGTGCCTTGGACCTTTCTCCGAATGTCTCTATTGGTGGTGCTATAAATTATTGGCAGGGAGAGGATGACTACCTTCAAGATTATTATTTATTGAACCCAAACGAACTAAATGGGTATGAAGTTTGGGAAAAAAACCGTTATTTAAATAGCTATTCAGGATGGAATGGAAAATTGGGATTTTCGGTTCAGCCCAACAAGTACTTGAGTTTAGGTGCGGTGGTAGATTTTCCTACGATATTTTCCATTAACCAGGATTACTCCTTTAATTACGATAGTCTTAATGCAACGGCTGATACTGAATGGGTGTCTGAGTATGAACAATTTGGACATTATGACCTGACCCATCCTTATTCTTTTGGAGTAGGAACTGCTTTGAGCTTTAAATATTTTACTCTGGCAGGGGATATTTATTATACGGACTGGTCTCAGCTTGAGCCGAAAGCAAGAGAAGGGGTAGATCTAAAACTCTACAAGGAAATTTATCAGAGTGTTACACGCTGGCATATCGGAGCTGAGGTTGTCTTACCAGAGATTAGCACTAAATTTAGAATAGGTTTTTATAAGGATCCTCTACCCTATAAAGCTATCGACCTTAAAACTGGTTTCAACTATCTTGAAACTGACCGCAAGTATTTTACCCTGGGGGCTGGATTTTTAATCGACCAGGTGATGACGTTGGATATTGCCTGGAACCATGGTTTTTATGAATTTAGAGATAACTGGGTCTGGTTTAGAAAAGAAGCCTATACTACGGATAAGATTTTTGTTGGATTGGCTTATAGATTATAAGAAGTTCAAAGTTTAATAGTTCAATGGTTTAAGGGTAGGGGTTCAAAATCTTGAACCCCTACGATTATTTTGTAGGGACAATTTTCAGATGGATCCATACTGGACATGAATTGTCTCTACAATTTATTTGTCATTGCGAGAAGTTCTGCCAAAGGCGGAACGAGGAAATAATCCGTCTCCTGCATAGTAGAGAATTACATGATTGATGCTCATGTCCATTTAGAAAAGGGTCCATATAATTTAGACTGGTTACAAAAATTTATAAACACTGCCATAAAAAGGGGGATTTCAGAATTATATCTGCTTGAACACTCCCACAAATTTATTGAGTTTAAGCCGATTTACAAATATGTGATTATGGATGAAACTATTGTTGGAAGATATCATAGAAGCTGGTTATCTAAACGTTTGAATAAACCTCTGGGGGGATATAAGGATTTTATTCGGGCTATGCGTCAAGGCTCTTTTCCCATAAAGATCAAATTCGGCCTGGAGATATGTTATTTCCCTGATTGTGAGGAACAGGTCAAGCAGATTATTTCTAATTTTGACTGGGATTTTTTAACTGGTGCTGTTCACTGGATAGACGGCTGGGGATTTGACCATCTACCAATAAAAGAATCATGGATAGGGAAAGACGTAAATAGTGTGTATAAAAAATACTATGAACTAATGGAAAGACTTATCCAGTCTGATTTATTCGATCATCTTGCCCATCCCGATTCAATAAAATGTTTTAATTATTATCCAGATTTTGATTTAACAAAAACATATTCGAATCTAGCCAAACTGCTTAAGAAGCATAATATGAAAACGGAGTTCAACCTGGGGCTTCATATAAATTATGGTCATAAAGAATTTGGACTTAATAAGAAATTACTCTCAATATTGAAACGGGAAAAGGTAGAATTAATAACCGCATCTGATGCCCATATCCCTGAAGATGCAGGAAAATATATAAAGAAAGCCACTGGGATCATCTAACAAAAGTTTGTTATGCAGTAGGTCAGAAATTCCTGTGGCTACGAAGGTTTTGCCTCTGACCTTTAGGAACAGACAAGTCCTATAACGAATCCGTAGTAAATGTCTGTCTCCCGATTAAAAAAAGCCGTGATTTTTTGGTGGCTTTTTTGTATTTTACGTAACAAGAATATTATAGTGGCTTATAATTTGAAGACGCAAATAAACCTTATGGAGATTTAAGATATGGAAAATAAAGATCAGGATAGGATGAAACCTGCTGTAAATTCGCCAGGAAATATCCCGTCAAGTGAGAACCAGACTGGGGAAGAAGAGCAGCCGATCAACTCTGTTCCGCTTTTCCGGAAAAAAAGAGTTGTCATTCCGCTCTTTATATTAGTCGTTGCAGCTATTGTCGTTGTCTGGTACTGGTACGTGAATTTACGCGAGTTCGTTTCGACGGATGATGCTTATATTGACGGAAACAGCGTTTCCCTAAGCACTAAAATCCTGGGGAAGATCGGACAGTTAACCGTGGATGAAGGTGACAGCGTGCAGAAGGGGCAAATCCTGGTTCGCCTGGATGATTCAGATTTAAGAGCTCAGGAGGAGCAGGCAAAAGCAGTGCTAAAATATTCGGGGAAAAGCGTGTTTCTGGCTAAGATTAATTTAGAAAAAGCGCAAGAGGATTATCAACGTGCTGAAGTCCTATTTAAGAGCGGCAGCACTCCCAAGGAGGAATTCGACCATAACCGGAAAACGTATGAAGCGGCACAGGCACAATACAATATGGCTCTCGCTCAGGTAGGCGTGGCTAAATCCCAGCTTGGGGTTATCCAAACTCAATTGTCAAATACGACCATAACTTCACCCATAAATGGCTTAATCGCAAAAAAATGGGCGATGCCCGGAGATGTAATTCAATCCAGTCAGCCGATTTTTACAATCTATGACCTCAAAAATATCTGGGTTACTGCAAATTTAGAGGAGACTAAGTTCTCATCCATTCATTTAAATGACCCGGTTGAAATATCGGTGGATGCATATCCGGATGAGCATTTTAAAGGAAAGGTTATCCAGCTCGGCTCAAATACGGCTTCCCAATTTTCACTTATCCCACCCAATAATGCCTCCGGTAATTTCACCAAAATCACCCAGCGTATTCCCGTAAAAATCTCAATTGAGAATTATGTCTTCAACCAAGGATCAAATCCTACTCCCCTTCTGCCTGGAATGTCTGCAGGAATAAAGATAAAGGTTAAATGACGAATGCGAAAAGAGCTTCTCCGGCGAGTGAATTCGCTCGATCATCAGCATGAGTTATACCGCTGGTGGGTGCTTGCCAGTGTGATGATCGGCACTTTCATGGCAGTGCTGGATGCCACGATCGTGAATGTGGCACTGGCTAAGCTTATGGCTGCATTCGGGGTCAGCGTTGATAAGGTAGAATGGGTAGTAACCGCTTATCTTTTAGTTTTCGGCGTGATGTTACCCACTTCGGGTTGGGTGGCGGATCATCTTGGATATAAGCGTACGTATCTTTCCGCATTGTTCCTTTTTACGCTGGGCTCGTTTCTCTGCGGGCTTGCCTGGAATGAGAATGCCCTGATCTTTTTTCGGATCATCCAGGGGATAGGTGCAGGTTTTTTGATGCCCGTTGGAATGGCAATCGTTACCCGTGAATTCCCTCCGGAGAAGCGCGGTGTGGCTCTTGGCTTCTGGGCAATTGCAGCGGCTGCTTCTATCTCCTTAGGACCTCTGATCGGTGGTTATCTGATCGATAATTTCAGCTGGCATGCTATCTTTGATGTAAACGTTCCGGTCGGCGGGTTCGGAATGCTTGCCACCTGGATTATTCAGCGGGAATACAAAACAGAGAAGGTCCGCTCCTTCGACCTTTTAGGGTTTGTCTCCCTGGGCGTATTTCTGGTCTTTCTCCTGCTGGCGCTGTCTGAGGGGAACGCTTCCTGGAATACGGGCGGATGGACCTCGAGCTTTATTCTATCTTGCTTTGCTTTTTCACTGGTTGGGTTAATGGTATTCCTGACAACGGAATTAACAGTTGAGCATCCGCTGATCGAGCTGGACCTCTTCAGAAATTTCAACTTTACGATAACCAATATTGTCCTGTTCATCTTCGGACTGGGGATGTTCGGCAGCACTTTTTTGCTCCCTCTCTACCTTCAAAATGCGCTTGGTTATACTGCGCTTCAGGCCGGAGCGGTGTTTCTACCTGTAGGGATATTGCAGGGGCTCGTGTCTCCAATTTCAGGTCTTCTTTCGGATAGGATAAATCCAAAAATTCCAGCCATAGTAGGCATTATTTTGTTGACAATCAGCCTGTATTTGAACAGTTTCCTCTCCCTTTTTTCCGAGCACGCCCAGATAGTGTTTCCGCTATATCTCCGTGGTTTTGCCATGGGACTTCTCTTTACACCTCTCAGCACCATAGCGCTCTCCGATATTCCCAAACATAAAATAGCACAGGCCTCCGGTTTATTCAATGTCATCCGGCAGATCGGGGGTAGTTTCGGCGTAGCGATCTTGGGCAGTTTGCTTATCCGCAGGCAACTTTTCCATTCGTCAATGTATAGCCAGGAGGTGAATAAATACTCACCCGTATTCAAGCACATCTCTTATAACCTTCAGCATTTTATCCAGTACTCAGCTGGTGGCACGGTGGTCGACGCTTCAAGCCGCGCCAATGCTTTGATCAGTTCACATCTGGCGCAGCAAGCCTATGTGCAGTCTATAAATGATGATTTCTTTTTCGCGGCAATAGTTGTCTCCCTGGGCATCGTGCCGATTATGCTTATCCGTTTAAGAAAACCAAAAGAAAAAGGACCTGTACCGGACAGGTGATGTTACATCCTTTAAGTTTATTTCGGAAAGGCACAGATAAAATCATCTGACCAATAATGTACATTTTTAAGAGAAAAACCGTTCTTTTTCAGATTGCTTTTTGTATATTACGTAATGATGACTAATGGCTGGTAGGGGCATCCGTCTATGGCGCGGGATGCCCTTTGTTGTATTTGTCATTGCGAGGAGTCCATCTTTAATCGAACGACGAAGTAATCTATAGAATTGTGAGGACAGATCACTGTTCTGTCCCTACGCTAAAACGACTTGCAATGACAGTTATAAAGATTAACATATGGTAGAACTGATTAAGATATTCATCGTCTTTGTATTTTTAGTCATCTTAATCAAGAAGAAAGTTCAGATTGGCTATACTCTTCTTCTGGGCTCAATCTTCTTGGGGGTTTTATTTTCCTTGCCGGTCTTTGGACTCATAAAGAATATCTTTAAAGCCACAATCGAATGGGATACTCTTCATCTTTTATTCATAGTTATCTTGGTCACCATATTCGGTGGGGTACTAAAATTCACCCAAAGCTTGAGGGACATAACTGATTCCTTAGAGAATCTGGTTAAAGACACCAGGACTATTTTGGCTCTGCTACCTGCCCTGATCGGGATACTTCCCATGCCGGGAGGAGCGATGATGTCTGCCCCGATGATAGAAGAGGTGGGTTCACGGAAGAATATTTCACCGGAGATTAAAGCAGCCTTTAACTACTGGTTCAGACATATCATGGAATTTGTATTTCCTTTATATCAGGGAGTGATCATCGCCTCAGTAATTTTAAAAGTCCCGGTGAGTAAGATAATTCTGGCTCAGGTACCGATGAGTTTGACCATGCTTTTTGCAGGAGTATTTTTCCTGTGGGGAAAGGTTAAAGTGGGTAAAGAAGAAAACAAGAACCAGAAAAAAACGATGGAGAACTTACTTTTATTTCTGAAAAGTATCTGGGGAATACTCTTAGCAGTTGTTTTGAATCTTTTCTCCGGAATAGACCTTTTGTGGGCGCTGCTTTTCAGTGTTGTTTTGTTCGCTGCCCTGAACGGGGTAAAACCTTCTTCTTCCCTGAAAATAGTCCGTGAAAATGTTACCTGGGAAATAATTATGTTGATCCTGGGTATTATGATCTTTAAAAAAGTAATTGAAGTTTCTGGAGCAGTGACAGTTATACCTCATACTCTTTCTACCTGGGGGATCTCACCTGTTCTGGTTATCTGTCTGGTTCCATTTGCAGTTGGGGCTCTGACTGGAGTTACCACTGCTTTTATCGGGATTTCATATCCGATACTATTAAGCTTTTTGAAGCCGGATGGGATAAACTACGGGTATGCTATGTTAGCTTATGCTGCTGGTTTCATTGGGGTAATGGCTTCTCCAGTTCATTTATGTTCTGGTTTTAACCAAAGATTATTTCAAAGCCACGTTTTCCGGAATTTATAGATTGATTATTCCTCCATCAATCGTCCTGATGTTAGTTGCACTCGCTTTAGTTCTCCTGGGGTATCCCTGGGGCAGGATTGGTTAAATAATCAGCACTGGAGTGTAAAGCTTTAGCTTTACCCTTGGTTTGTTTTTTCCGTCGGGTCAGGGGACCCGACGGTCACATATAAATCATAATTCTTTTTCGTAGTACGACCCCTTCAGGGTCGCCTGACTCTTAGAGTTTATATAGTCAGAGCTTATTTCGGATGTTTTATCTTTCATTGGATATAAAGTGCATTATCAAACAAGTAAACCCACGTTTTCCTCATCGTGGGTCAATTTAACCGCCTTGCGGGCAGGGCGGGAATACCAATGATTGATCTGCAAAATTTCTTAAACAAAAAAGGGAACTTTAAGTATATTAAATTGTATAGACTTAATAGAAAAGGGAGAGATTCCTTAGATGGAGCAAAGTCAAAATCGACCTCAAGGTCAATATCGACTGTCGGACAAGGAATTGATGGAAAGGTTTCTAAAGGGTGAGGTGGAGGGGTTTAATCTCCTGGTTAAAAATTATAAAGTAAAGCTATTTAACCTGCTTTACCGTCTGTTAGGGAACCGGGAGGAGGCTGAGGATATCTTGCAAGAAACTTTTTTCAGGGTATACCGGGAAAGAGAAAGTTTCGATTTCAATTATTCTTTCTCCACCTGGATTTATACCATAGCCCTAAACCTGTTTAAAAATGTGTATAAGAAAAGAAAAAGAGTCAGATTTACAGGAATAGATGCTTTGTTAAATCGACCGGACCCGAACTCGGAGAATTTTGGTAATAAAAACCGTTTAAACACTATATTGGAAAGAGAAATGTTCTCTCTTCCCTTGAAATACAAAAGCGTTTTTCTTTTAAGGGAAGTAGACCAGCTTAGTTATGAGGAGGTTGCACTGGCATTAAATCTACCTTTGGGGACCGTGAAGTCCAGGGTTAACCGAGCCAGGAGGATTTTGCAAAAAAGGTTAAGACCGATGATGGAGGAATGCTATGAGTTGTCGAAAAATTCGCCGCTCTCTATCCCGATATTATAGAGGCGAGCTTTCCCAGGAGAAAGAAAAATTAGTTATCCAGCATATTCAGGTTTGCGAGGGTTGTGCCAGAGAGGCTCAAAGGTATCAAACTTTAAAGGAAGCAGTTCAGAACCTGAAACTTTTTGAACCATCAACTGATTTTGAAGCAAATCTTGAACGGAAAATAAGAGAACTGCCTTGTTCTGGAGAAAAAAGATAAGAAAAAAGCCCTGGTTACTTCTTTTCCATCATTTAGATGGGTTTTTATACCAGCAATAGCTGTGGCTATTGCTTTAGTCTTACTTTTAAAAGGTGGATTTCGTAACTCGCAGACCACACTTCCATTAAAAGAGACTGAGATTGCCAAGATAGATACTATGGTTAACGAAAATAAAAAAATAAATTTACCGGTGGAGGATTCGTTTCTTCAAAAAGATGACCAAAAGATGGTTTCGGTAAAACTTCCCGGAGAAAGAAAAGGTAGTTCGAAAGCAGTTTTCGTGCTGGACAATATGAGATTGTCAGATTTAGAGCGATTGCCTGATAGCAGATTAGCGGAAGATAGATTAAACAATTATGTTATGGATGCGGTTAAGTTAAGACCGGTAGATTATAAATCATCGAATGATGGATATATCTTGCCTGCGGTTTCAACCAGTGAAACCGAAGCTAAAATCAGCTATTGATTAAAGGAGGTTTATATGAAGATAAAAGTTTGGTTTAGCTTGAGTTTATTAGCACTTTTATCACTGTTCTTCAGTCGATTTCAAGCTGGTTCTATAGGGATGATGAATTCAGCTTCAGCTCAGGGGGTTTTAGAATCGTTAGAGGAGAATATCACTAATCTGGTAGAATCGGTCAAACCATCTCTGGTAACGATTGAAGCTGAGGTATTTCCTGGAAATAGAGAAAACCCCACACAGCTTACCTCTTTTGTGGGTTCGGGAGTAGTCTATTCCTCAGATGGATATATTCTAACCACTTCCAGTGTAGTTCGCGGGATGAAGGATTTTAAAGTTACCCTTTCCAATGACAAAAGTTATCGGGCAAAGTTGATAGGGACTGATTTCCAGACTAATTTAGCGGTTTTGAAAATCGAGTCTCAGGGATTAAGGATAACTAAATTTGGAAATTCGGATAGAATTAGAGAGGGTTCCTGGGTGACAGTGGTTGGAAATTCATACGGGCTTCCAACCGCGGTTTCATTCGGGATAGTTAATGGAATAAGAAATGATAAGACTATTCAGATGAGCGCAAATGTCAGTCCGGGTAACAGCGGTGGTCCGGTTTTGAATACCCGGGGAGAGGTAATAGGTCTTGTTTCTGCCAAGCTCTCTGAGCCTTCAACTATAGATGCTTTTAGATTATATGAAGAGGAAGGAAAAAGAACATTTGATTTTCCTCCTACCCAGATCGAGATCCCCTCATCCGGGATTTCCCTGGCAATTCCCATAAATCTGGTGAGGCAGAAGGCTGACTGGATAATCAAAAATGGCACAAGTATCGAGAGGGGGTATCTGGGCGTATATTTAGAGGATTTAGATAAGGAGACTAAAGAGGAGATGGATGTAAATGGGGGGGTTTTGATAGCCGGGGTAGTGGAGGGGAGTCCGGCTGAGAAATCCGGTTTGAAAGATGAGGACATAGTGATAGAATTCGATCAGGAGACAGTCAAGGATTCAGACCAGTTCAGGAAAATGATCGAGAATATCCCACCGAACAAAATGGTCAGATTGAATATCATTCGGGATGGCAAGAAAGAGAGCCTCAGTGTCAAGCTGGGCAGGGTCGGCTCAGCCTACTCCTCCCAAAAGGAAAGGACTATTCTACCCCCGATTAAAATACCGGAGTTGAACATTCCGGAGATCAAGATTCAGTATGATGAAGCGAAAGGTGAATACGAAAAAGAGGTTCAGGCTAAAAATTTAGAGGAGCTGAAGAGTATTCTTAACAGTTCTCTGGATAGTTTCAAAAAAGAGCTTGAAAGGTTAAGTAAAGAACTGGAGAGATTAAATCAGAAGATAGAGAAGGAGAAAGAAAGAAAATAGAATTTGTAGGGGCAGACCTATGTGTCTGCCTTGGTATTTTATAGGCAGGATACAACCTATACCCAAGTTAGTAGCGTCCGGGTTAATCCCGGACGTTTTTCTATATTTGTTGTAGTTGTAGGGACAGAATCCGCCTCAGGCGGATTCTGTCCAGGTGGTTTATCAACAAAAAACGCCCGACACAAAGGTAGAGCGTTACGATTTTATAAAATAGACGTCGGGCATAAAGCCCGACGCTACAATATCAAGGATGTATACAATTCGTAGGGGTTCAAAATTTTGAACCCCTATAATACAATAAAAAATACAAATAGTAGATTTCTTATTATAAAGTTTTCAGATAGGCATCAATTGCTCTGGCGGATTTTTTACCTGCGCCTGCGGCTAAGATTACGGTTGCTCCGCCGGTTACTATATCCCCTCCGGCGAAAACTCCTTTGCGCGAGGTTTGGCCGGTTTCTGGGTCAGCTATTATGTTCCCCCATTTGTTAATTTCTAATCCGGGTGTGGTTTTGGGAACTAAAGGGTTAGAGCTATTTCCAATGGCGACTATCACGGTATCCACATCCATTATGAAATTAGAGCCTTCAATTGGCACTGGTCTTCTTCTTCCGGATTCATCCGGCTCTCCTAATTTCATTCGGATGCATTCCATCCCTTTAACCCAGCCATCCTCAGTTCCTATGAATCTAAGCGGGTTAACTAAAAACTCGAATTTCACCCCTTCCTCTTCGGCATGATGAATCTCATCTTTCCGGGCTGGCATCTCAGCTCTGGAACGTCGGTAAACTATATAACCATTTTCTGCACCTAGTCTCAAAGCAGTTCTGACTGAGTCCATGGCGGTATTTCCACCACCTAAGACCGTAACGTTTCTGCCAGAGAAGATGGGTGTATCATATTGAGGAAATAAATAGGCTTTCATCAGATTCGAGCGGGTCAAATATTCATTAGATGAATAAACTCCATTGAGATTTTCACCCGGGATTCTCATAAAGTTAGGAAGTCCTGCTCCGGTCCCAATGAAAACAGCGTGGTAGCCAGAGTTGAAAAGCTCGTCAATGGTCTGAAGCATCCCTACCACATAACTGGTTTTGAACTCTACCCCTAATTTTGCGAGATAGTCAACTTCGGATTGAACAATTGCCTTGGGCAGTCTGAACTCAGGGATACCATAAACCAATACCCCTCCGGCTTTATGCAAAGCTTCAAACACTGTTACCTGATGTCCCAGCTTGATTAAATCACCAGCTACGGTCAGCCCGGCTGGACCTGAGCCTACAATCGCTACTTTCTTGCCAGTCGATTTCTCTATCTCAGGTATCTCTATTTCACCTTTTTCTCTTTCGTAATCTGCGGCAAATCTCTCCAAGTTACCTATGGCTACGGGTTCATATTTTTTTGCCAGGACGCAGACTTTTTCACACTGGTCCTCCTGCGGGCAAACCCTCCCGCAAACTGCTGGTAAGCTGTTCGACTCTTTAAGCTTTTTAGCTGCTCCTATATAATCCCCTTCAGCGATCAATTTAATAAATCCAGGTATATCGATCTCCACCGGACAACCAGAAATACAGGTAGGCTTTTTGCAGAAGAGACACCTTTGAGCTTCTGTTACTGCTAATTCCTCAGTATATCCAAAGGGAACCTCTTTGAAATTCTTAACTCTATCTTCTGGTTTTTGTTGAGGTATCTTCTGCCTGGGGATATTTATTTTTTTCGGGGTACTCAATTCAACTCCTCGATTATGTTAAGGTGGAGCCTTTCTGATGCTGGAGAAAATTATCCATTGCTATTTTTTCCTGTTTCAGGTACATCTTCTGTCTTTCAAGTAATTCCTCAAAATCGACTAAATGGGCGTCAAAATCCGGGCCATCAATACAGGCAAATTTGGTCTGATTCCCCACTGTCACTCTGCAGGCACCGCACATACCGGTTCCATCCACCATTATCGGGTTCAGACTTATTATGGTCTTGATCTTATAAGGTAGGGTAGTTTTGGCTAAAGCCCTCATCATCAAAACCGGTCCAACCGAGAAGATGAAATCTATTTTTTCCCCTTTCTCTAAAAGGCCGGCTAAAACCTGGGTAACAAAACCGTGAATGCCATAGCTGCCATCATCCGTGGAGATAAATAGCTTATCGCATGCAGATTTTGATTCTTCCTCCATTATCAGAAGCTCTTTGGTCCTGGCACCAATTATGGAGATGACATAATTCCCCGTTTCTTTTAAAGCCTGGGCTACCGGGTGAATTGGGGCAATCCCTATACCTCCTCCGATACAGATGCAGGTTCCATATTTCTCAATATGAGTGGGAGTTCCTAAAGGTCCGATTACATCGGCAATTGAGTCTCCTTCCAGAAGAGTGCCTAATTCAGCAGTAGATTTGCCCACCTCTTGAAAGACTATAGTTAAAATCCCGTTCTTTTTATCCAAATCAGCAATTGACATAGGGATTCGCTCACCCGGCTCATCAATCCTCAAAATAACAAATTGACCGGGTTTTGCTTTCTCCACTAAAAGTGGTAGATGAAACCTTATCCTATGAATCCCCTGGGCTAATTTTTCTTTTTCAATTAATTTTTCCAGATGCGCTCCTTTTTTTAAAGAAACATACTTTATCTTTTGCTCTGTGCTGGTATCTTCACCAATCCAATTTCTGATAGAAGGTTTGGAAATCAGCTGTCAACAAATTCCCGTCATTTTCTCATTTTCTCTTTTTCTATCTCTTCTACAAAATAGGTTTTAAAGAAATCTACAACTTCCTGAGGAGCGAATACGTCAATCGCTTCTTCGGCTTTCATTTTCGCAAAATCCTTTTTGAACCCCTCGCTCACCTGCAAGAGGGAATCGATTCCCTTGACCACTTCTTCATAGTTTTTGGAATCGAATTCAGCCCTAAGATCCTGAGGCAGGGTGTTGCGAAAAGCATCTAATCTTTGTTGTAAGTTTTGAACCCTGGACTTCTGGCATCCAGTGAAAGAGAATAAAAGGATTATGATTGATAAAAAACTTATAGTAGCTTTAAACACCTTTTATCGTCTCCTTTAAAAATTTATCTACCTCAATGACTTTTCTGGTCTCCTCAGCTATGACTAACTCTTCATTTGTCGGGATAGCAAATACTTTAACCCTGGCTTTGTCTTTGCTGATTAAAGCCTCCACCCCAACCGCTTCATCATTTCTATCCTCGTCTATTTCGATCCCTAAGAATTCCAATCCTTCACAACATCTCTGTCGAATCAGAGGTGAATTCTCCCCGATCCCGGCAGTAAAAACCAGAGAATCTAAACCGCCCATAGCAGCCGCATAGGCACCGATATATTTTTTTATACGGTAACAGTAGATCTCCAAGGCTAATTTTGAATTGGCATGACCCTCTTTGGCTTCCTGAATAATGTCACGCATATCACTTGATTGCCCGGAGATCCCCTGAATGCCACTGTGTTTGTTTAAAAGGGTATTAGCCTCCTGCAGGGAGAGCTCTTCTCTTGCCATTATGTGCAGAATTACGGCCGGGTCTAAGTCACCGCATCTGGTGCCCATAAGGAGTCCCTCTAAGGGAGTAAATCCCATGCTGGTATCTATGGATATCCCTTCTTTGACCGCGGACATACTGGCACCATTACCTAAATGGCAGGTTATTATTTTGAGCTCCTTAATCGGTTTTCTTAAAAGCTGTGACGCACGTTTGGATACGTAAAAATGAGAAGTGCCATGAAAACCATATCTTCTGATACCGTATTTTTTATAAAGGATATAAGGAAGACCATAGATATATGCATGTTTGGGCATCTGCTGATGAAAAGCTGTATCGAAGACCGCTACCTGAGGGATATTGGATAAAATCCTCTGGCAGGCGTTGATTCCTCTTATATTATGGGGATTATGCAGAGGGGCAAGCTCAATACAGTTTCTCAACTCTACCATCACCTCAGGAGTTATCAGGACAGATTCAGGGAATTTCTCACCTCCATGCACCACGCGGTGCCCAATTGCTCCGATCTCAGATTTATCTTTAATCACCCCGTGATTAGGGGAGAGGAGTATACTTATAACATACTCTATGGCTACTATATGATCGATTATCTCACCGGAGATCTTTATCTCCTGCCGATCATGAGGTTTGTGAGTCAATACTGCCTCACTCATCCCGATTCGGGAAACTAAACCTTTAGCCAGGGAATAGTTTTTATCTATGTCTATCAGTTGATACTTAACCGAAGAACTACCACAATTTAAAACTAAAATCTTCATCTTGTCTCCTTTTCAGACTCTACAAAATAAGCTCTGGAGTGTAAAGTTTTAGCTTTACTATTCAGTCTTAGGCATATTTGCAAACCTAAAGGTTTGCACTCCAATGTGCACAAATCGATAATCTTCTATTCCTTGATCCTGTTTCCTTCTGCATCATATTTGAAAAATCCCTGACCGGTTTTCTGTCCCAGATGACCTGCACGAACCATCTTTCTTAATAAAGGACAGGGGTTATACTTATGCTCAGAGAGCTCATTCAAAAGGTTCTCCATCCAGCTCATCACCACGTCCAAGCCCATCATATCTGCCAGGGCTAAGGGGCCGACGTTAAACCCGAACCCTAATCTCATCGCGGTGTCTATGTCATCTGCTGAAGCGATCCCCTCCATCAGAACGTGCATAGCCTCATTCAGAAAAGGAACGATTATCCGGGTTGTTACATATCCCGGATATTCATAGACTGTTACCGGGGTTTTATTTAACTGGTCAGCGAAGTCTTTAATGGCATCATAGGTCTGCTGGGAAGTCTTTAATCCCCTGACGATCTCCACTAGGGGGACTTTAGTTACCGGAAAGAGAAAATGCATCCCGATAACCTTATCCGGTCTTTTGGTGAATGAAGCCAACTCGGTTATGGATAAAGTAGAGGTGTTGGTGATTATGATGGTCTCGGGTGAACAGCTTAAATCCAGTGCTTTGAAAGCTTCTTTCTTAATCTCTAAACTCTCGGGCACAGCTTCGATTACCATTGTAACGCTGCACACCTCTTCCAGTGAAGTAGTCGGTGAAATCCTGGTGAGAATTGCCTTTTTTTCACTGCGGGTTAACCCCCATTTCTCAATCTCGTTATCCATACTCTCAGAAAGTATATGCATACTGTTTTTTAAGATCTCCTCAGATTTATCCACTAAAACTACTTCACAACCTGTAGAGGCAATCAACTCTGAGATCCCCCTCCCCATCACTCCTGCTCCTACTACTACGACTTTATGTATTGGCATATATACCTCGCTTACTTAAAAACAAATACGAATGACGAATATCTGTTTGATGACAGCTATTAGCCTGTAGCAAGTAGCTAAAGGCTAAAAGCGAGTCTCGAATCGCTAACAACGAGCACCGAATCCAAAGAACGAAAAATTATATATAATAATAAAATTTATTTTATTAGCAAGCCAATTCTTGGATTTTTGTAAAAAATTTCACAAGTCCTACGGATCCGTTTCTCGGACTAAAAATTTAACCCCTTGCATTTCCTCAAGTTACAAAAATCTTATAAAAAATTCATTTTTCCCTTAACAAGTATGGGCTGAATTTATTTAATAGGGTTAAAGTTATTTGAATAATAAATAAAAAGTTATCAAATTGTAAGGTTTTGTCCTGCCTTTGGGGGATGAGGTATTTGACTATCAAATCTCACCCAGGAGGTTCTAATGACCCCAAGCTCGTTTGATTAATCCAGACAATTTAATTCTTGCTGTTTCCCTTTTAGTTTTTTTCTGAGATGGTTTTTCTTTAATTCTTTTTCACTCGATTAGTGGTGTCTTTAAACAATAGCACCGAGGAGGTGATGTTTATGTAGCGAAGCCATCCCTGGACGGGCAGGCGCCCGTTTTATAGGTCCGAAATCAGGTATGGCTTCGGGCAGCAGAGAAGATATCGGATAGGCCTTGCGACCCATAGCTGTCGGGCATATCCGACCTGTAAACTGACACATTACCCCAGCCCGACTGATTGACGCGATTTTGCGGCATTAGGTGGTGCTAGAATGCGGCATTTGAAACATGGAGGATGATGCCTATGAGAAAATAGAATGAGCAGACTGTGATCAGTTTGTCGTTACGATTTAGTGTAAACAGCAGATTATTAAGAAAGAAGGCAAAACCACAGGGGTTTGACTTACGAAACTGATAGACAAAGGAGGTCAAGCCGCCACGGGCTTGCCTTACCTATAACGTCTAATTTATGACAACGGCTTGTCATAGAAAGGTAGAAACACAATGAAACGCTTCATTTCAATCAACGCAGTAAGAGCAGTTGGCATTTTGACGGTATGTATCGCCGTTATGCTGCTGGGGCTTGCGTCCACCCCCGGCAGTGCGCTGGCAAATAGCGATTGTATTGACTTTGAGACCCTGCCGGATGGCACCCCGACCTCAGACCAAATGACGATTGACAATCAGTATTGGGGCCAGTCGACACCGTATACGGGTGTGAAGTTCTCTCTTTCAAACGGCAAGTATCCGAAAATCGCAAAAGTCGGCACGCCCGTGACGGCGTTTCAGGGCCCAGAAGGCACCAAAGACGCAAATTGCTGGAACTCTGAAACCACTGACGACATGCCGAGAGCATTAGATCAACCCGTAGTAGAATGCTCTTTTCTGACATCGTACACCCCGGAGGCCACAACGCCACCCGATCTGATTGTAGACTATTACGCGACAGTCACAGAAGCCAGCGGTTATATCCTTGATATTGACGCGACTGAAGGTTGGCGCATAACCGCCTATATGAGTCCGTCTCCGGCTCCGGTGGGAACTCCGCTGGAATTGGTCGCCGAGAGTGGAAACACGGGCGACGGTGTCGCAATTCTTTGGACCATATCTGTCCCTACTGGTTTTAACAGATTGGTATTTCGTTACATTGGCGGAAAAAAGGAAGTGGGATTGGCGTTTGACAACTTTTGCACTGACACCATACCTGGTCAAGACATCCCCACCCTCTCCGAATGGGGTCTTATTGGTCTTATGCTTGTGCTTTTGGCATTAGCCACCTGGGTGTTTTTCAGGAGGAGAAAGGTAGTAGGTGTCAAGACATAGGTCATAGGTGATAGGTGGTAGGAATTAGGTTGACTGACAAGGCTTTATGAAAACAGGTGAAGAGAAACAAGAGCTAAAAAAGGCGCAAAGGAAACCTAAAAAGGAGATTTTGAAAAGAGTCGTGCTACGAAAAAAGTAGAGGCACGTTGCAACGTGCCCCTACAACTATTGAACTTTTGAGCTTTTGAACCTTTAATCCTTTTTTCAAATTTACACAATCGGAGGTTTTTCTCCGCCGGGTTCAGGTTCCGATTTTTTCTCCTCAACGGGTAAAGGTCCTATTTTTTTCTCAATCTCCTCAATCTCCGGTTTTTCCATTAGCTCTTTTACCTTAACTGTTTTGGTAGGATGTTTGGCTAAATAAACTTCTAATTCGGCTTTTTCTTTATCTTTGTAATATTCAGCCACTGAAAAAACTATCCTTCTTCCAGGCGGGTCAAATTCAATCGATTTAAGTGGTATCATCTCTCCTTCGGAGAAAGCATCTGCTGGTTTGGTTATATCTGGTTTTCCCAGATGCTCTAAAGGTACAAATCCTTCCATCTCTCCTTCCAGTTCCACTATTACCCCGCGATCCAGAAGACGGATGATCTTACCTTGAGTCTCAACCCCTACCCGGTATTTTCTGGATAGCAAAGGCCAGGGGTCATCTTTAAGCTGTTTATAGCCTAAGGAGATCTTACGATTTTCCTTATCGATACTCAAGACCATCACCTCCACCCTTTCTCCTTTCTTCATAACCTCACTGGGATGCTGTATCCTTTTGATCCAGGAAAGGTCTGAGATATGAACCAATCCGTCAACACCTTCCTCCAGTTCTATGAATACTCCAAATGGAGTAATATTTCTTACCTTGCCAGATACCTTCGCGCCGATTGCGTATTTTCTCTCCATAGCGTCCCAGGGGTTTGGTTCCATCTGTTTGATCCCCAGGGAGATCCTTTCATTTTCCTTATCTACGGAAAGAACCACAGCATCCACCATATCTCCAACTGCCAGAAGTTTGGAAGGATGTTTAATATGTTTGGTCCAGGACATCTCCGAGATATGAATCAATCCTTCAATACCTCTTTCCAGTTCCACAAAAGCACCATAATCGGTAATGGAGACAACCTTTCCCCGCACCCTTCTTCCCACCGGGTATCTTTCCTCGATATTGTCCCAGGGATAAGGGGTAAGCTGTTTAAGTCCTAAGGAGATCCGACCAGTGGATTTATCGAAATCCAGTATCTTGACATTTATCTTGTCTCCTAAGGCAACTACTTCACTCGGATGGGATACCCTGCCCCAGGATAAGTCGGTTATATGTAGAAGTCCATCAACTCCGCCTAAATCGATGAAAACACCAAAATCAGTTATATTTTTAACTACCCCTTCTTTTACCTGCCCTGCCTCGATTTCAGAAAGAAGTTTAACCTTCTGTTTTTCTCTTTCCTCCTCCAATACTGCTCTTCTGGAAACTACTATGTTCCTTCTGCTCTTATTTAGTTTTATGATCCGCAGTTGCATGGTCTGTCCTAAGAGAGCATCGAAATCCGGAACTTGTTTTAAAGCTATCTGCGAGCCGGGTAAGAAGGCATCCACTCCAATCAGATCTACAACGATTCCTCCCTTAATCCTTTTCAGAAGCTTCCCATCTACTAAAGTTTCTTTTTCATAGGCCTCTCTGATCTTGTCCCAGATTTTTATGAAATCCGCTTTCTGCTTGGAAAGGACCAGTTGTCCATTCTGGTCTTCTATCGCCTCTAAGAAAAGATCAACTTCGTCCCCGATTTTCAACTGATCTGGATGAGGAAACTCTGCCAGAGGGATAATCCCTTCGGATTTAAAACCAACATCTACGATGACATCATCTTTAGTAACCCGGAGGACCTTACCTTTAATCAGTTCTCCTTCTTTAATTACCCTGAAAGTCTGCTCATACATCGAAAGCATTTTCTGAAATTCATCCGGGGAATATTCTTTTTCCTCTTCCATCTTTAGTTCAGGAAAAGGTTCCTTTTTCTCCCTTCTGATTTTTCTTTCCCTTATCTCCGGCTTAAACTCTTTTTTCTCAACCGGTTCTTTTTTTCCAATCTCTGCTGGTTTCTTTGACTTTTTCTTAACTAAAGAATCAGCTTTAGTTTTTTTCACACCTCCTTTCTTTTTACCTTTTTCAGCCTTAAGGGCTGTTGTTTTTCTGGCTTTCTTTTTCTCAGCCATTTTAAGTTGTTCCTCCTTTATATGGAATTTGTCCAGCTGGACATTTTTATCCGATTAAATCTTTGATCTTGTTTATGACCTGATTTATGATCCAGTTAGGGGTCGATGTCCCGGCAGTAACCCCAATCCTTTTCTTGTCTTTAAACCATCCTTTTTTGAGCTCGGTTGAAGTTTCTATATGATAGGTAGGTTTATCTTTCTCTTTGCAAAGTTTGGCTAAACGAGAAGTATTGGCAGAGTTTTTCCCGCCAACCACAATCATTAAATCAACATCTTTTGTCATTTCCAGAGTAGCTTTTTGAACATTGGCTGTGGCATTACATATAGTATTGAATATCTTGATCTCTCTTGATTTTTCTAAGAGCAGACCTACAACTTGTTTAAACGTATCCAGATGTAAAGTGGTTTGAGCTATCACTCCAATCCTTTTATCTTTAGGGAGATTTAGATTTGTTGTGTCTTGATTTACTACCAGAGCCTCATCTCCAGCATAACCCATTATTCCCTGGACTTCAGGATGATGAGCTTCTCCCACCACTATAACCTGATAACCATCTTTATATAATGCCCGGGCATTCTTTTGAGCTCTTCTGACAAAGGGGCAGGTAGCATCGATGATTTTCAGCCCTTTCTTTTTAGCCTGCCGTATTATGTGAGGATGCGCTCCATGCGAGCGAATTATCAGAGTTCCGGATTTGAGCTTCACGATATTTTGAACTGGTTGTACTCCTTCTCTTTTCAGCTCCTCCACTACCTGTGGATTGTGGATTAAAGGGCCCAAGGTGTAAACCCTTTTACCGCTTTTTTTAGCTTCTTCAAAAGCTAAATTTAAAGCTCTTTTTACTCCAAAACAGAATCCGGCATTTTTCACCACTGATATCTTCATCTTTTTAAAACCACCTTTACAAAGTCTCCTTCAAAGCTTTTATCCTTTGCATTATTTCCCGGGTAATCCTCTGGTATCCTTCTTTGTTTTCAGGGATTGGAGAAAGCGAGTCCGGGTCAAAAGGAGAACCGAACTTGATTATAATCTTTCTTCTCTGCAAAAAGGATTTCAGCCAATTTCTGGAATAATCCAGATAGGCAGGCACAATCGGCACCTTTGCTTCTAAGGCAAGTTTAGCCACGCCCAATTTAAGCTCCTTCAAGTTTCCATCTACACTCCTGGTTCCTTCTGGAAAAACTAACAAGGCTTTTCCTGCTCGGAGTATCTCAGCCGCTTTATGTAATCCCTTTCTATCGAAACTCCCCCGAGAAATCGGGATAGAATTTACCTTCTTTAATAGCCAGCCGAGCAAAGGTTTTTTAAACAGTTCTATTTTTGCCAGATAATAAAGCTCTCTGGGACTGGTACAACCGATTAAAAAAGGGTCATACAGGTCTATATGGTTAGAAGCAATCAGGACTCCTCCTTTTAAGGGGATATACTCTCTCCCCTGTTTTTCCCATCCACGTAAAACCTTCATGGTCAAGTTAATCAGAGCCCTGACCACTCGGTAATGAAATTTCATTCTTTTTCCTCAACTCATATAGCTGGATAACCTTATCCACCTGTTCCTCGATAGACAGGTTAGTGGTATCGACTATAACAGCTTCTTTGTCTTTTTTCAAAGGGCTATTCTCCCTTTCGGAATCGATTTTATCCCTTTTGGATAGTTCTTTAATCTGTTCTTCAATAGAGGTATTGATTCCTTTATCTTTAAGTTCCAGCATTCTCCTTTTAGCTCTTTCCTGCAGGTTGCAGTCTAAATAAACTTTTAAACTTGCTTCTGGAAATACAACTGTGGTCGTGTCCCTGCCCTCCGTCACTAAATTATGCTTTTTACCCAGCTCTTTTTGTTTGGCTACCAGTGCGATTCTAACTTCCTTATGCACGGAGACCTTAGACACAATCTGGTTGACCTTTGGTTCACGGATCAACCCGGTAACATCCTCTCCATCCAGCAGCACTTTATTGACTCCATTCTCTTCTACCAGGTCAAGCTTTGAATTCCTGGCGAACTGACTCAGTTTTTTCTCATCCGGTGGATTTATTTTGTTCCTTAGAGCTTTCAGGGCAATGGCT
Source organism: uncultured candidate division Zixibacteria bacterium (assembly GCA_963713865.1). Taxonomy (GTDB): domain Bacteria; phylum Zixibacteria; class MSB-5A5; order MSB-5A5; family RBG-16-43-9; genus CAZMZF01. Next base: position 1,355,768 of record OY970208.1, read on the forward strand.
CGATACATTGCTCCGGTATCTAAATAGATAAAGCCTAATTTTTTAGCAACCAATTTTGCAGTGGTGCTTTTCCCTGAACCGGCTGGGCCATCTATGGCTATTATCTCTTTTTTCATCTGCAAAAGAAAACGCCCGTCTGATTTTGCTTCACACCAAGAAAACCCTGTCTTATACTTAAGAATTTAATGGGCGTTGCCTTAAAGTTCTTCTTTTATCCCTTCAGAGGGGAGGTTTATGGCTAAACTCCCTTCCAAGTTCAATTCCTTTATCCTTTCCTCTTTCTCCTCTGTTGAAAAGATAGAATTCTCTTTTTTCTCTTTCGCCTGAAGCAAGGACTCAAGCTCCTCTATCCGGGGCAGGTCTTTTAAATCTTTCAATCCGAAATAGATTAAAAACTCCTCAGTAGTCCCATAGATTAAAGGGCGCCCTACGCTTTCATCCCGTCCCAGGATAGTTATGAATTTTCTCTCCAGCAGGGTATGAATCACTCCACCGGAATCCACTCCCCTTATCTGGTCTATGGTCGATTTGACCACTGGCTGGCGATAGGCAATTATAGCCAGAGTCTCGAGCCCTGCATGAGAAAGCCTCTGGGCTTTTTTCAAAGAATAAAGCTGGTTTATCCAGGGAGCATATTCCGACCGGGTATACATCTGATACCCCCCGGCTATTTCCCGGATAGCAAAGCTCTGATTATTTTCCTGGTATCTCCTATTCAGCTCCTCAATCAGCTCTTTTATTCTATCATCTGGAAGCTCATTCAGGACCGCTTTCAGTTTGTTTAGGGATAGGGGAGTATCAGAGGCAAAAAGCAGAGCCTCGATGATTGAGGGGTAATTTGATTCCTTTAACAATTTTCACCCTTTTTTGTTTCTATAGATTAATATCCTGGAGAAATGTCTCCTCTGAACTATTTTTATTTCCTGTAGCCGAACTAACTCCAGCAGAGCCATAAAGGTTACCACTAAAATCAAGCGAATAGGATTATCCTGAAACAACTCCTCAAAACTGACCTTTTCCCTTTCTGAGAGATAATCCAGGATATACTGAATCCTCTGTTCCAGATCAACCTTTTGAAAGTTGATAGTATGAGAACTTTCCCGGGGCAGGTTGTCCAGGACTTTTTTGAAAGCGGTAAGAAGGTCGAAAAGGTCTGCTTCCTTTAAAAATTCTATTTTATTTTCCACTTCTAAATAAGAGAAATCTGAGCGAGGATAAAAAACCTGTTCCTCTTCCTCTTTTCTATGGAGAAGTTCAGCCGCTTCTTTATATTTTTTGTACTCCAGTAGAGCATTTACCAGCTCATCCCTCGGGTCTTCCTCTTCAATTTCGTTTTCCTCACGAGGGAGAAGCATTTTAATCTTTATACGGATGAGGGTGGAGGCCATAAGGATAAACTCGCTGGCTAAATCCAAGTCAAGCTTTTTTATCAGTTCGATATATTCCAGGTATTGCCGGGTGATCAAAGCAATAGGAATATCGTAAATATCTATCTTATCCTTCCTTATCAGGAAAAGAAGCAGGTCTAAAGGTCCTTCAAAGATTTCTAATTTTACGGGGAAGGAAACTTTTTTTTCAATCTGGGCTTCAACTTCCTGCGGGAAAATCATGGCATCAACCTCATAGCTTTCCTTACGTCCTTCATAGTTTTCTGGGCTTTAGCTCTTGCCTTTTCAGCCCCTTCTCTTAAAACTTTTAAAATCGTTTCCGGATCATTTTCCAGCTCATTCCTTTTTTCCCGCACAGGTTGCAGTTTTTGATTCATATTCTTAGCCAGGTTCTTTTTATCCTCAACACAGCCTAATTTGCCAGTAGAACAGAGGGTGTGTATTTCCTGATAGTTCTCGCTATAGATTTTATGCAGGTGATAGACCGGGCATAGATCTGGTCTGCCGGGATCGTTTTTGTGAATCTTCTGAGGATCGGTGAACATTTTGGAGACTTTCTTGGTTGTTTCTTCAGCGGTATCAGCTATGGCGATATCATTGTTATAGGATTTGCTCATCTTCCTTCCATCTATTCCCGGAATAAGAGGGAATTTAGTCAGTAACGCCTCCGGCTCCGGGAAAACCTCACCGTAAAGCGAGTTGAATTTCCGGGCAACTTCTCGGGTAAGCTCAATATGAGGCAACTGGTCTTTTCCAACCGGGACACAATCGGCTTTATAAACTAAAATATCTGCAGCCTGGAGCAGAGGGTATCCTAAAAATCCGTAGCTATCCAAACCCAGCTCTTTTCTTTTCTCTTTATAAGAAGGGACCCGGGCCAAGCGGGCAACCGGGGTAATCATAGAGAAAAGAAGATGCAATTCCGCATGCTCTTTGACCTGTGATTGAACGAAGATAGCACATATCTCCGGATCTAATCCGGCTGAGAGGTAATCCAAGGTTACCTCTTTTATCTGTTCCTGCAAATGTGAGGTATCGTTATAATCCGAGGTTAAAGAATGCCAGTCAACAATACAGCAATACATCTGGTAATCGTTTTGTAAAGCGACCCAGTTTTTAAGAGCGCCTTCCAAATTACCCAGATGCAACCTTCCGGTTGGCTGCATCCCGCTTAGTATGGTCTTTTTCATTTTTTCCTTTCAGATCCTATTATCTAATCCAGAAAAAGATATTGTTTCCAGCGGTCGTCAGAGATGCCGATAAATCGCTGGAGAAAGGTTATATGATTAGGGCTTTTGGGCTTGCGCAAAAGCTTTAACCCGGCCTGCTCCGGGGTTTGATTCCCTTTGATATTATTGCATTTAATACAGGCACAAACTAAATTCTCCCAGGTATCTTTACCTCCGAAAATCTTGGGTATAACGTGATCCACGGTCATAGGGAGGTGAGTCTCTCCGCAGTATTGACAGCGATGCCCATCCCGTTTGATGATGTTTTTTCTGGAAAGCAAGACTCTTTTGGGCGGGACTTTGATATAGAATCCCAAACGCACCACGCTGGGAATGGGTATGGACAAAGTTACCGAGCGAATCGTCTCCCCATCGTTTTTCTCGATCATCTCCGCTTTGCCTAAAAAAATCATCACCACTGCCCTTTTCACGCTGCAAACCGAGAGGGGCTCATAATTTTGATTTAAAACCAATACGTTTCCTGAAAGCCTGCTCATATGCTAAAAACACCTTCCTACCGCTATATTTTTTATTAATTTATATCTTTTTTTGGGGATGTCAAATAATTTTTTCAAATATGACACCAGTAGCGGAGGTTTTCAGACCTCCATATGGTAAGACGTGAGATGGAAGATGTAAGATGATAAAAATGTAGTCGATAAAACCTTACGATAGATAAGGTGTCAACCAGTGCTTTGCACATGGTTGACCTACAAAATAGGACTGGATGTTGGTCTCCAAACCAGCATCCTGACTTTTAGTGGGTAGAACATCAAAATAATGGACAGAATCCGCCTGAGGCGGATTCTGTCCCTACCAGAAATCCCCTTCTTTTTTTCTTGCTTACCCCAATCGTTTTTGATATTTTGAAAAAGTTCCGTATTCTATTAAGGAAATTTTGAGGAGCGGTTTTAAATGTCTGAAAATATAATAACCAAAATCTTCGGCTCCAAACACGAGCGGGATATAAAGAAGATCAAGCCGATAGTTGAAGAGATAAATTCTAATTTCGAGGGGTATGTATCTCTTTCAGACGAGGAACTCAAAGGTAAAACCGGGGAGTTCAAGCAGAGGATAAAGGAGTATTTAGAGCCTTACCAAACTGAAGGAACCCCGGCTGATGAATTGAAGAAGGCTGAACAGGAGATTTTAGACCAGGTTCTGCCTGAGGCTTTTGCAGTGGTTAAAGAGACCTGCAAAAGGCTGGTGGGGAAAAAGTGGGAGGTCTGCGGCATCGAGATCGATTGGGATATGGTCCCCTTTGACGTGCAGTTGATCGGAGCAGTAGTCCTGCATCAGGGTAAGATTTCCGAGATGGCAACCGGTGAAGGGAAAACATTAGTTGCCACTATGCCTATTTATCTTAATGCTCTCTCAGGTAAAGGGGTTCATTTAGTCACGGTGAACGATTATCTGGCAAAAAGGGATTCCCAGTGGATGGGAGAAATCTACAAATTTTTAGGTCTGACTGTAGGGTGTATTCAGAATGAGATGGACAATGCGGAAAGAAAAATCCAGTATAACTGCGATATCACTTACGGGACCAATAATGAATTCGGGTTCGATTATCTAAGGGATAATATGGCCATCAGGGCGGAGGACCGGGTGCAAAGAGGTTTTTACTATGCCATCGTGGATGAGGTGGACAGCGTTTTAGTCGATGAAGCCAGAACTCCACTGATTATCTCCGGGCCGGTTACTTCCTCCACTCAGAGATATAATGAGATGAAGCCTCTGGTGGACCAACTGGTTAAAAAGCAGACGGTTTTAGTTAATAAATTAGTAGCTGAAGGGGAGGAGCTTCTTAAAGAGGGGAAAGAATATGAAGCCGGGATAAAGCTTTTGACTGCTCAGAGGGGTGCTCCCAAGAACAAAAAGCTGATGAAGCTATTAAAAGAGACCGGGGTAAAAAAAATGATCACCGGTGTGGAACTGGACTTTATGCGGGAGAAAAAACTTAGCGAGATAGACGATCTTCTCTACTTTTCCATAGATGAGAGGGAGAGTTCCACCAACTTAAATGAGATGGGTCGCTCTCTTCTTTCCCCGCAGGAACAGGCTCTTTTTGTTATCCCGGATATAACTGAAGGGATTCACGAGATAGATTCTAATCCTGATCTTTCCTTTCAGGAGAAAATAGAGAAGAAGGAAGAGCTTTACAGATTGCATGCAGAAAGAAGCGAGAAGGTTCATAATATCTCCCAGATTTTAAAAGCTTATTCTCTATTTGAGAGGGACGTGGAATACGTGGTTCAGGATGGAAAAGTATTAATCGTGGATGAGTTCACTGGCAGGCTTATGCCGGGAAGAAGGTATTCGGATGGTTTACATCAGGCCATTGAAGCCAAAGAAGGGGTGAAGGTTGAAGGTGAAACCCAGACTTTAGCTACCATAACCCTGCAGAACTATTTCCGGCTTTATCAGAAATTAGCCGGTATGACCGGCACTGCGGTAACTGAAGCAGGAGAGTTCTGGGAAATCTATAAATTAGACGTAGTGGTTATCCCTACTAACGAGCCGGTCAGGAGGATAGATTATAATGACGTGGTCTACCGGACTAAAAGAGAGAAGTATAATGCCATTATTGAGGAGATAAAAGAATATCACCAGGCCGGACTTCCGATCTTAGTCGGTACGGTTTCAGTAGATGTCTCAGAGACTTTATCCCGGGTGCTGAAAAGGGAGGGGATAAAACATTCGGTCCTGAATGCCAAGTATCACCAGCAGGAGGCGGAGATCGTATCTCAGGCTGGTAAATCCGGGACGGTTACCATTGCCACCAATATGGCGGGAAGAGGGACAGATATAAAATTAGGTCAAGATGTGGTAAAATCACCGTATTGTAGATTAATAGCAGAAAACCCTGAGGGTCAATGTCCTCATTTAGAGGAGTTGAAATGTTACGAGAATGTTCCCTGCGGTCTGCATATCCTCGGAACGGAAAGGCACGAAGCTCGTAGGATAGATCGGCAGTTAAGAGGCAGAAGCGGCAGGCAGGGGGATCCGGGTTCATCCAGATTTTATCTTTCATTGGAAGATGACCTGATGAGACTTTTTGGCTCGGATAGAATAGCCGCGGTTATGGATAGATTAGGAGTAAAAGATGGGGAGGTTATCCAGCACGGAATGGTGACTAAAGCCATAGAGAGGGCACAGAAAAGAGTAGAGGCACAGAACTTTGCCATCCGAAAACATCTTTTGGAATATGATAACGTGATGAACCAGCAGAGGGAGGTTATTTACGACCGCAGGGCAGTCGCATTAGAAGGCGCAGATTTGAAAGAGGAGGTTCTGGGTCTAATCGAGAAGGTGGTGGAAAGCAAAGTTAATCAATTTACCGGTTCAAACGAATATCCGGAGAACTGGAATCTGACTGGTCTCAGGGAAGAGCTCAGGAAGATATTTTTACTGGAGCTTAAGTTCAAGGATGAGGATATTCCTAAATTAACTCAAAATGAATTAAAGGAAAAGATAACTTCTGTGGTGAAGGAGATTTACGAGAATAAGGAGAAGGCTTATAGCTCTGAGATAATGAGGCAGTTGGAGAGATTTGCTATGCTTCAGGCAATAGACGAGAGCTGGAAAGAACATTTATATGAACTGGATATGTTGAAAACCGGAATAGGATTGAGAGCTTATGGTCAAAAGGACCCTCTTTTAGAATACAAGAAAGAAGCCTTCCAGATGTTTGCGGAGATGGTGGACAGGGTAGATGAAGAGGCTTTATCTTTAATTTATAAATTACAGGTCAGGGAAAAAGAAGAGCAGGCCAGAAGAAGAGAGCCGGAAAAAAGGCTGCAGGCGATTCATCAGGAAGCAGCAGGGATGGGTTATTCCACTACCAACCAGGCAGAAGAGGTAGCTCCGGGTAAGTCCAAACCGGTAAAAGTTGGACAAAAAGTAGGCAGAAACGACCCCTGCCCCTGCGGGTCCGGGAAGAAGTATAAGAAGTGCTGTGGAGCGTGAAAACAGTGATTAGATTTGAAAAAACGGAGTGCATTAGCTTGTCGAATTTGACCTTGAGGCTGATGCTTTTTCAAAAACGCAAGAGCAAGCTCTTGCACTACAGCTTAGTGGTTAGTTGTAGCGTCCGCAGGATGATGTAGAGAAAATGGTAGACCCACGTTGCCCACAACGTGGGTTAGCCCACCTTGAGGGCGAGGTGGGGATACCAGATTATGTAGCGTCGGGCTTTACACCCGACGAGGTTTTGGTCGTAGCGTCCGACGATTCTGTCGGACGAATGTAGCGCGACCCTTTCAGGGTCGGAAAAAATGTAGGGATAACTCTTTGTGGTTGTCCATACTTAAAAGTGCCTTATAGGCACTTGAGATTTTTGAGAAAGAGAAATCATGAGTTTATTGGATAAACTAAAATTTAATCTTTGGGATGATGCAGATGCTATTGTTGGCCTAATCTCTAAGTGGCAACCAAAGAACTGCAAAACAGAGAAAGACTTTGAGAAGTCCCTTTATGATTACCTGCATCGGGAGCTTGGGAATCTTCAGATTACCAGGCAAAATGCTCGTGGAAGAATTCGCGCCGATCTTGTGGTAGCTGATAAGGTCATCATTGAGCTAAAAACAAATCTCGATACGACATCCAAACTTCAACGCCTAATTGGTCAACTTAATGGTTATGAAAGCTGGGAAGGTAGGGTCATAGTCCTTCTTACCGGGAAAACAGACCCTAATCTTAGAAAGGAGCTTGATCGCTTCGTGAAGAAATACGAACCAGTCTTTCCTACTGAACCAATGAGGTTTGTTGTTGCTCAAAAGTAACCTTTTTGGCTGAGGTGGTTTCCATTGAATGAGCTAACCCACAGCCTGCCAGTATGGATTGCCTATAACGTGGGTTGTATAATATTCCTCCTTGAGGGCAAGGTGGGTATACGAAATAATTTAATAATAGGTAGTGTAAGATGGAGAAATTGGATGTTGTCCTTGCAGAATATAAAGCTTTAATGGATGAAATTAGGAATAGGTTTAGTCTTCAGCTTCAAGTCTACTCGATCTATGCTTCAGCTTTATTGCTTTTCTACGGAATAATAGTCACGCAAAGAGCCTATGACCTAATAATGGCTATACCAATTTTTTCACTTGGTTTATTACTCAGAGTGCTCTGGGAGCAAGTAGTTATCAGAGAAATAAGTCAATATATACGTAATGTCATAGAAGAAAACAAAATTCCGGTGCTGGTTGGGGAAATAAATATAGAACACAAAGAAATAAATAAAAATGACGAGCTTGACTACACGAATCTATGGATAGGATGGCAACAGTACTGGAAGGCAACTTCACATCCAAAATACTATAAACACTCTTTAATTATATTATTTCCTCTATTTTCGATTGTCCCGTCACTTTTATATAATATTTACAGTATTCTTGCACCTTGGCTAGATTTACGAATAGTTACAAGACTTCCCATGGGAATTCTGGTGTCTCTTTTAATTATTAATTTCTCACTAGGTTGTTATATGAGTTATAAGATTATTAAGATGTGATCATTTTTCATGTGCTGTTAGGTGTTACCACCTGACAGCCTTATAGATTCATTTGGTGTCAGGAGGTAACTCCTGACACCAGAGTAGCACAAAAAAGGATATTTTAACGTGTCCGCCAGGTCCCCTGACCTGGCGGGAGTTCTCTGTCGGGTCAGGGGACCCGACAGGCACTCAATAGACAAGATTGTTTTGGAGTTTAAAAAATGAATCTCAGCATAATCTTTCTTTTAATCTCTTTAGTCTGGATAATTTCAGAAGTTATCTTGGCAAGAGTAAAACATTCTAAGACAAAAGACTCAAAAGGGCTGGATAAATCTTCCTTAAGATTTTTGTGGACGACAATAATTATATGCATTTTAATCGGGGTCTTTTTAGGGGTTTGGAGGGTTGGTTGGAGGATTGGCTATATCCCTGTAAAATTCATTTCACTGGTGGGATTAGTTTTAATCATTCTGGGATTAATTGTCAGATGGACGGCTATTCTTACTTTGAAAAAATATTTTACAGTGGATGTGTCTATTTTAAAAGAACACAAAATCATCGATAAAGGCATCTATAAATTTATTCGTCATCCAGCTTATGCAGGAAGTTTGCTTTCGTTTCTTGGATTAGGGTTAGCTTTCTCAAACTGGTTAAGCACGCTGGTTATATTTATACCGATATTAGGTGCTTTCATTTATAGAATTCGAGTTGAAGAAAAAGCTCTTATACAGGCTTTTGGAGAGGAGTATATAAATTACTCCAAAACGACCAAAAAGTTAATTCCTGTAATATATTGAAAACAGTGGTTAGTTAGTAGACCCACATTGCCCACAATGTGGGTAACCCACCTTGAGGGCAAGGTGGGGATACGAGGTTAGTGGTCAGTGATTAGTAGCGTCCGCAGGACGATGAAAAACGTTTGGGATAAACCCAGACGCTACGAAAAAAAAGTAGTGTGACCCTTTTCCTATAACGGAGACTACGTCTGCCGTAGGCACCGCAGGACAGGGTCACTCAAGCGAGGCTAAAAGCCTTACAATACGAAACTGATTAAAGATATGGACTCTTTACAAAATCGTCACGTTAAAAATCCATCTGACAAAGTCCTTCGTAAAGAGGTAGTTGTTCCTGCTTCTTTAAAAGAGGTTTGGAATGCCTGGACTACAACAGAAGGGGTTAAGACTTTTTTCTCATCTGATGCGAAAATTGAGTTAGCTATTGGCGGTGCTTATGAGATTTATTTTATTCTTGAAGCACCTTATGGTTTAAAAGGGTCAGAGGACTGTAAGATTTTGAGTTGCCTTCCAATGGAGATGCTGTCTTTTGAATGGAACGCTCCGCCGGATTTTGGAGAGCTTCGCGGACAACATACCAGAGTGGTTTTGCAGTTTCAGGAGATCGAGCCGGGTAAGGTAAAAATCATTTTATCGCACCTTGGTTGGGGTGAGGGAGAGGACTGGGATAAACTGTTTAACTATTTCGACAGAGCCTGGTCGTATGTGCTCAATAACCTCAAAAAGCGTTTTACCGAAGGACCGATCGACTGGTCTGAAAAAAGATAGTGGACAGTGAGCAGTAGCATCCGCAGGACGAAAAAACGTCTGGGATAAACCCAGACGCTACGAAAAAAACGTAGTGAAACCCGTTTCCAAATAACGAAGACTACGAGCCTGCCAGCCCGTTGGACGTCTGGCGTTGCCAACGTATGACAGACAGGATCGCCAAGCGAGGCTGAAGGTCTTGCCCTACAGCTTTATGTTCGGACAGGGACAAGCCCTGTCCCTACGAAATACTACTTCTCCCGATATTGCGAGATGGAGGTGAAGTCCCGCCAAAGGCGGGGCTTCGTCGTCCCTGAGGGGGACTCCTCGCAATGACTTTTTTTCATGTATTTGTCATCTTTAATCGGTCATCTGTTATTGTCTTTTTTGGGTATTAAAGCTCCACTCTTTTCTGACGATAAAGTTAATAGACTTCTATAAATAAAATTACTTTAACCACTTAGGGGTGTGTAAAAATTAAACAGTTCGAAAAAATCAGATTATTTTAAAATAAATCAAAGAATTGCTTTTATTTAAATTTACAAATAAGGGAACAAGGAAAATGGGAAAGGCTTCTGTTTTTATTTTCCTTTTTTCTTCTTCTCCTATGAATCCAAATTAGGACTTTTTCCATTTTTTGAGAGGAGGAACAGATGCAAAATTTAATTAACGGATACCTGCAGCTTTTGATCTTTGGCACCTTTTTGATACTTGTTTTAAAGTTCGAGCAAAAATATTTTAAGTTCTATCCGGGCGTAAAATGGAGTTTGGCTTCAGGGTTTTTACTTTTGTTTCTGGGAGCTTTCTCAAGTTTCATCCTGCCCTTAACTGATATTTCCCTGCCATTTAATTCTAATCTTAAAGCCGGAGCTGAAACGGGCATATATCTTTTAGGTGGCATCCTGATACTTTCAGGTTTGAAGAGCTGGTTTTCGCATCTATCCAGGACGAAATCGATATCAACCAGACGTCTTAAGAGATTAGCCTGCTTGAAGCAGATTCAATCTCTTTCGCAAAACAATCAGGAACTGGAGATGAATTTAAAAGAAGCTTTTAACAAAGTAATGCATTTTATGGGGTATCGAAAAGGTGTTCTTTATCGCTCTACTTTTAACTCTCCGGAGATGTTCCTCCTTTCCCATTTCAATCTTACTCCAGAAGAGATCCTGCAATTTTATGGTCTAAATTTGAGTGAAGGTTTCTATAGCGATGCCCTTAAAACCAGGGAGGTTATTTCCATAAACCAGTTCAAGGGTTCAACTGAAGGGCAGAAGCTTTTCCCGGACGGAAAGGAGATTTGTGCTTTTGCCTGTGTTCCCCTAAAATATTCTTCTAAGGTTTTCGGGCTTTTGTGCATCTACGACTCGGACCCGGAAAGGTTTGTGTTTGAAGAAGCTCAATTCCTCGCCAGCCTGAAAGATGCTTTTGGTTTAATGATCGAGCAGTCTCTTCTCTTGGAGAAAACAAAAATTCGCCAGAGACATTTAGAAACAGCAGATGAGATCAGCAAAGTCATGCTGGAGTCAAAAAGCTATGAAGAGGATTTACCATCCCTGGCTCATAATCTCAGAAAGGTGTTTGATTTCGATTATCTCTCTCTATCTTTAGTGGAGGGTTCGGGTAAAAATGTAAAGAAGTTCTCTTTAGGTATAGGAGAAAATATCCTATTAGATAAGAATGCCAATCTACCCGTATACGGCACCTCTATTGGCTGGGTTATCGATTCCGGAGAACCTCTAATCGAATCCGATGTTGAATCAAAGGGATACTATGAGGATAATCTCTCAAAACTCTTGGGTGTTCGCTCAAAAATTGTTTTACCTTTGAAGATCAAAGATAATATCATCGGGACATTGAGTATGGGAAGCAAAAATCCAAATCTTTATAATGCAAAATCTATTAAGAAATTGAGTTTGTTTTCATCTCTTTTCTCTCTTTACTTACAGAGAAAGAAATTGAAAGATTCGATAAATCAGGAACAAGAGTATTTTCAAACCTTCTCCGCTCATCTTCTGGAATTTCTCAACCATGGAGATCTTAAAGGGTATCTGAATGGCTTGTCTGAAAATCTAACTCAGATCCTGCCAGTCAGTTTCTGCCGGATCTCTTTCTTAAATCCTGAAAAAAATAACTTAGAGCTTTATTCCAGTTACAAAAGGAGAGAGGATATTAGCTTCTTACCCCAGGGCTCACAACCTTTAGAGGCTCTGCCCTGGCATCGTTTAACTTTGGAAATTAAAAAGCCGATGCTGATAAATCAGGATGATCCGGAAAGCACAATCTCCCGGGAAGAATCAACTCTCTTTTTGACTCCAAATCTGAAATCAGCCCTGCTTTTACCGCTGGTACATAAAGACCAGAGCGTAGGCTTAGTCTCCTTAGGTGAGATGAGGAGCTGGGAACGCAGACCTTTCAGAAAAAAAGAGATAGATTTCGTGGAAAAAATTGGTGAGCAGATAAGCTTTGTTCGTAAAGAGAGTTTATCTAGAGGATTTTTCGATCCTAAACCCCGAACCTATTTAGACCCAAGCATATCACAGTTTGGATTAGAGGTTAACAATTCACTCACCTCGATAATCGGTTCGGTAGAGCTTCTTAATCTAAAGAAAAATTTAACTGAGGAGAAATCAGAGCGATATCTAAAAATCATTGAAAAAGGAGCGCTAAGGATAAAAGATAATATGGAAAAACTTTTCAATCAGCCAGATTCTGTTCTCATAGAAAAGTAAATTAAAAACTCAGGAAGGAATCAGGTAACAATTAATTAGTCCAAATGTGGATCTTTAGAAGATCCAGAAAAAGATAAGAATCGTTTTATTGAAAAATAGAAACTTCTTAAGGCTATAGATAATATTTTTTCCATATCGGCATTTTTTCTGCCATTTCTTTTATCAAAAATCAAATTAAGAAATAAAGAACATTTTCCGAAAATTAAGAAGCAGGGGAGTCTATAAATTTTAGGTGGATTTTTATTGAAAAAAGAAAAATAAGTTGGAGGATTAGGTGGTAGAAAACTCAGGAGAGGTAAAAGGGACGGATTTAGGATTTACCGAGGAAGAGGCTAAAACAAAATTAAAGATTTTGGTGGTGGATGATGATGAGAATATAAGAGAAGTCCTGTCCGATCTTCTGCTTTTAGAAGGGTATGAAATTCTTTTAGCAGAAGATGGGGAACAAGCTCTCCTAATTTTCGAGGAAATCCTGCCGGATGTGGTTATTACTGACTTGGGGATGCCGGGCATCTCAGGCTGGGAAGTGGCTAGAAGGATAAAAAGCAAAGACCCATCCAAAAAAGTTATCGTGATCTCAGGCTGGGGAGCCACCTTACAAAAAGACCAGCTTGAGGAGAACTACGTTGACCAGGTTCTGCCAAAACCTTTCCATTTAGAGCAAGTTAAAAAAATCATTGTGGAGGTGATGTCGAAGACATAGGAATAGATTACACAATCCTGGTTACAGATATCTAAGGTAGGGGCACCGCATGATGTGCCCCTACTTCTTTTCAAAAAATCCTTGACTCTTTGCGTATTTTTTATATAATTGTCTCAAGCCCTTCGGGGTGAGGTGTAATTCCTCGATCGGTGGTTAAAGCCCACGTTCCCCGCCTGCGGCGGGGTTGAACTGGTGCGATTCCAGTGCCGACGGTTAAAGTCCGGATGGAAGAAGGGAGAAAAGCAGGCTATAGGCTAAAGTCTTAAGGCTATAGTCGAAAGGATAAAAAATAACCCTACCCCGAAGAAATGCGGGATTTTTTATTAATAGTCTTATGCAAGATACTAAGATGATGCAGTTGGCTTTAAGACTTGCCCGTAAAGGGGAAGGAAAAGTCTCTCCCAACCCTTTGGTTGGTGCAGTTATTGTAAAAGATGGCAAAATAGTTGGGTCAGGTTATCATAAACGATTTGGTGGACCTCATGCAGAGATTAATGCTTTGAAAGAAGCCGGGGGAAAAGCTAAAGGTGGAACTCTATACGTGAATTTGGAACCTCATTCTTTCCTTGGGAAAACCCCTCCCTGCACTGAAGCAATAATTGAAGCAGGAATTAAGAAAGTACTTTGCTCAATTATCGACCCTAATCCTCAGGTGAATGGTAAAGGAGTAAAAAAGTTAAAGTCTTCCGGGATACAGGTTGAAGTAGGCTTATTAAACCAAGAGGCAAAGAGATTAAATGAGGTTTATCTTAAATATATAACCACCAGAATCCCTTTTGTGATTTTGAAAGTAGCCCAGACTCTGGATGGTAAAATCGCAACACTTAATGGCAATTCAAAATGGATTACCTCAGAAACCTCACGGGAGTTTGTACATAAACTTAGAAGCAGTGTAGATGCAGTTTTAGTTGGCTCTAAAACGGTTATTAGAGATAATCCTGAATTGACCATTCATAAAATTAAAGGGGAAAATCCCAAGAGGATAATCTTGACTACCTCAGGTCAACTTCCTCCTGATTCCCGAATACTGAAAAATAATAAAGATAATAAAACTATCGTAGTAACCTCTAAGGTTACTTCACGTTTGAAGAGTTATCCCGCAGAGATATGGGAAGTGAAAAGAGACAGGGATGGGGGAATAGAGCTTAAAGAGTTCCTGAGAAAAGCAAGTCAAGAAGGAATTGTTTCTATTTTAGTAGAAGGGGGAAAAGAGATTTTCACCTCTTTTATCAGGAACAAGCTGGTAGATAAGGTCTATTATTTTTTAGCTCCAAAAATCTTAGGGAAAGGTCTGGAGACTTTCGGGGATTTGGGGATAAACAGGATAAAGGATTCCCTGGATTTGAAAGATGTTGAGCTTAAAAGGTTTTCGGATGATCTGCTTTTAATCGGTTATCCGGAATGGAGGAATTGAAGGTGTTCACCGGGATTATCGAGGAGATTGGTGAGATCGAATATATCTCCTCAGGTATAAAAAGCAAGAATCTAAAGATAAAAGCAGAAAAGGTCTTGAAAGATCTGAAAATCGGGGATAGCATGAATATAAACGGTGCCTGTCAGACGGTAATAGAAGTTAAACAGAACAGTTTTGTGGTTCAGGCCGTGGAGGAGACTTTAAAAAAAACCAACCTGGGCAGGTTAAGAAAAAGGAATAGGGTAAACTTAGAAAGAGCTTTGAAACTATCTGATAGATTAAGTGGGCATCTTATAAGTGGTCATATCGATTGCACCGCCGAGATCAAATCTATTAATTCAACCGGGGATAGTTTAATATACGAGATCAGTTTCCCCTTAGAATATGCGGATTTATTAGTGGAGAAAGGCTCAATTGCGGTCGAAGGGATAAGCCTGACCATAGCTGAGTTGAAGAAAAGCTCTTTTGTAGTTTCGGTTATTCCTTTTACCCTCAAAACGACTAATTTAAAAGAAAAGAAAGTAAAAGATATAGTAAATTTAGAATTTGACCTGTTGGGGAAGTATGTTAAAAAAATGTTAAATGAAAAAGAAATTAAAGAAACTAAAATCACTGAGGAATGGCTTAGAGAAAAGCTATAAGAAGTCTAAAGGCTATAGTCTAAAGGCAAAAAACCAATAGCTAAAAGCTAATTGCTAAATAGAAAGAGGTATATTATGTCAGAGTTAAATATTATTGATGAGGCGATTGAAGAGATAAAAAAAGGGAAAATAGTCATCGTGGTAGATGATGCGGATCGGGAGAACGAAGGGGATATGATACTGGCAGCGGAGAAGGCAACTCCAGAGAGTATAAATTTTATCTCCAAATATGCCCGCGGATTGATCTGTGTTCCTCTGACCACAAAAAGATTAGAAGAGCTAAAACTACACCCCATGGTAGGGGTGAATACTGCTAAGATGGGGACTCGTTTTACCATCTCGGTGGATGCGGTTAATAATACCACTACCGGGATTTCAGCTCATGACCGTGCCCAGACCATAAAGACTTTGATAGATTGCAAAACCAAACCTGAGGATTTGGCTCGACCAGGTCATATCTTTCCTATTCAGGCATTAGATGGTGGGGTTTTGAGCCGGGCCGGGCATACTGAAGCAGCAGTTGATTTGGCTAAAATAGCGGGATTATATCCAGCTGGAGTTTTATGTGAGATAATGGATGAGGATGGGCATATGGCACGCTTGCCCAAGTTAAAAGAAATGGCTGAAAAATTTGACTTAAAAATTATCTCGGTAAAAAATTTAATCGAATACCGGAGAAGGACTGAGAAGTTGATTGAGAAGATAGTAACCGTTAATTTCCCAACTGAGTTTGGAAAATTCAAGCTGCATTTATACAAGAGTTCTATTGATGAACATCATCATTTAGCTCTGGAAAAAGGTGAGGTTAAAGGTAAGGAGAATGTTTTAGTCAGAGTTCATTCCCAGTGTTTGACCGGAGACGTTTTCCATTCGAGAAGATGTGATTGTGGTGACCAGCTTTCTACTGCTCTATCTATGATAGAGAGTGAAGGATCAGGGGTTTTTCTGTATATGCGACAGGAGGGAAGGGGGATAGGCTTAGCCAATAAGATTTTGGCTTATGAATTGCAGGATTTAGGTCGGGATACAGTTGAGGCTAACTTAGAATTAGGTTTTGATGCGGATTTAAGGGATTATGGTGTCGGTGCACAGATTTTGGTTGATATGGGTTTAAGCAGTATAAGACTGGTCACCAATAATCCACGGAAGATAATCGGTATCGAAGGTTATGGTCTTAAAGTAGTGGAAAGGATTCCTATGGAGATAAATCCAACTCCTGAAAACCTGAAATATCTTGAGACTAAGAGAGATAAGTTAGGACATCTGCTGAGGATAAAAAAATAAGGATTTGAATCAAATTAAGAAAAATATCAAAACAGGAGGATTTATGCCTAAAACAATTAAGGGAAACCTGCAGGCGAAAGATAAAAGCTTTGCCCTGGTAACTTCTCGCTTTAATGAGTTTGTTACACAGAAGCTTATGGATGGAGCTTTAGATTGTCTTTACCGTCATGGTGCAGATGAGAAGAAAATAACTATTGTTTGGACTCCAGGTTCTTTTGAGATACCCTATGCCGCATCTAAACTGGCAAAGAGTAAAAAATATGATGCAGTAATTTGTTTAGGTGCGATTATAAAAGGGGATACCCCGCATTATGATTATATCGCCAGCGAGGTTACCAAGGGAATAGCAAAAACCTCTTTAGAAACAGGAGTGCCGGTCATCTTCGGGATAATCACCACGGATAACCTGGAACAGGCAATCGAAAGAGCCGGGACCAAAGCCGGGAATAAAGGCTGGGATGCGGCATTATCGGCGATAGAGATGACCAATCTATTTGAACGAATATAGAAAAAGAATATGATTGATGTCGGATAAAAAATAAAGGCTATAGGCTAAAGTCTTAAGTCTAAAGTCTAAAATTTAAAAAAGAATAAAAGCAACATGCTACTGGCTGTGAGCTGAAAGCTAAACCAATAAGAGTCGCAGAGGAGAGGTTTTAGATCTCTCCGCCGAACCCTGAAGGCTCGGCTACTCGTCTACAAGCTAGTCGCTAACAGCTAAATTTAAAAAAGAGAGGAATATGGGTAAAAGGAGGAAGGCAAGAGAGCTGGTTTTAAAGTCTCTTTATTCCTGGGAGATAAGCGGGAATAAGGCGGAGGAGGTTTTCAATGACCTTATTCCTAAAGAAGAGCTTGACCCTTCGTCTAAGCTTTTTGCTGGAGAGCTATTTAGAAAAGTAGTCGAAAATCAGAAGAAGATTGATGAGTTGATAAAGGAGAACGTTCAGCACTGGGATTTCTCCAGAATAGCGGTAGTAGATAAGAATATCTTAAGGATGGGTATCTGTGAAATTTTGTATATCGAAGATATTCCGTTAAAGGTCTCCTTAGACGAGGCAATTGAACTGGCAAAGAAGTATAGTTCTGAGGATTCTGGTTCCTTTGTGAACGGAGTTTTGGATGCTATAGCTAAGAAAATCAAAAAAGTGTAAAAGATTCGCAGGGGCGACCCGACGGGTTGCCACTATAATCTGAAGCAGGAATGTAACTAAGCAGGAAAAGATTGACAAATAGTTGAAAAGGCATATATTTATTTTTTTCGAGGTTTAGCAATGTTAATGGAGGTCAATGGTTATGGGAATTGTTTCCTGGTATAAGAAAGACCCAAGCAATGTTCGGTTATCGGTAATGGTTTTTTTAATTGCCTTTATAGTTTATTTATACACTATGGCACCCACAGTCCCCTTCTGGGACTGCGGTGAGTTTATCGCCTGTTCTTATATCCTGGCGATACCGCATCCACCCGGCACTCCTTTATTTGTCCTGATAGGGCGGATATTCAGCTTATTGCCCATCTTCGGGGCGATAGCTCCACGAGTCAATTTCATCTCGGTTTTATCATCCGCCTTAACTGTTTGGATAGCCTATTTATTTATCGTGCGGGTGATGGGGCACATTTTAAAAGGTAAAGAAGGTACATTGGTAAAGCTTTCCAGTTATGTGGGAGGTATATCAGGCAGTTTATTTTTAGGATTTTCATATACCTTCTGGTCGAGTGCCGTAGAGGCGGAGGTATATGGAACATCGATGTTTTTGATGGTTTTGATTGCCTATTTAGGATTATTGTGGTGGGAGAGAAGGGGTGAGCCTGACTCAGACCGGCTACTGGTTTTAATCGGTTTCTTAGGAGTGTTATCTACTGGCATCCACATGACGGTCTATCTTATAATGCCCCCGATATTTCTATTAGTCATCATGGAGGATAAGAGCAAGTTAAAAGACATCCGGTTCTGGGTAAGCGGTATAATTTTATCTTTGGTGATGTTCACCTTAATTCCCTTTTTAGTCTCCTTGCTCATCTGGCTTCTGATAAGTTTTGTATTCTGGCAGTTAAATCCCCATTCAAGAGCCTGGAATTTTATATTTGCCCTGGTTTTATTTGCCTCCCTGGGGTATACTGTGCAGTTATATATCCCGATAAGGTCGGCTTTAGAGCCAGCCATAGATGAGAACGATCCGAAAGACTGGAACAGTTTTCAGTATTTTTTAGGGCGCAAGCAGTATGGACAGGTATCCATGGTTCAGCGGATGTTCACCCGTTTGGGCAGCTGGAAAAATCAGTTTGGAGTGAATGAGCGGATGGGTTTCTGGGGATTTTTCCGGGAGCAGTATTTAGACAAGAGTTTGTGGTTTATCCCGATAATTTTGGGTTTATTGGGGGTAGCGGAGGGGATAAGGCGACTTAAGGGTATAGGGTGGATGTTATTGTTTTTAGTTTTGATTTCTTCAATCGGGTTGGTCGTTTATATGAATTTCGGGGATGGGACAAAGTATAATCCAATGGCTGGTGAGATACAGAGATTAGAGGTAAGAGTCCGTGATTACTTTTTCATTCCAGCATTTGTGTTTTATGCGATACTAATGGGATTAGGTATCTCCAAGCTCTTGAGTTACATCGGAGAAAGTTATGCTAAATGGAGGATAGGAGAGTTTGGAGGTAAAAGTTTAGTATACGGACTCTCAGTTATTTTCCTTTTAATGCCGCTATTTCCTCTGGAGCGGGGGCTTCATTCACCCAATAATAGACGGAACAATTATATCGCTGATGATTATGCTTATAACATTTTGAACTCCTGTGAAAAGGATGCCATACTATTTACCAACGGGGATAACGATACTTTCCCTTTATGGTTTATCCAGCAGGTGGAAAAGGTCAGAACCGATGTTAGGGTGATTAATTTAAGCCTGGCTAATACCGACTGGTATATGAAACAGCAAAAGAATTTCTGGAACGTGCCTTTAAGTTTTACTGATCACCAGTTAGAAAAATTGGCGAACATCGCATATCCTGATGGTAAAGTTTCGAGGATTCAGGATCAGATAATAGATAACATTTTGGAAACTAATAAATGGAAATATCCGATATCTTTTTCCACCACAGTTGATCCAACTAATCGGGTTTATAAAGGAAGACCTTTAGAGAGCCATCTGTTGATGGAGGGGATGGTTTACCTGTTAGTTCAAGAAGAAGGGAAGATGATGGTGAATGTGGAGAAAACTGAAAAACTTCTGTTAGAGAAGATGAAGTTCCGGGGTCTTTCTGATTCCAGTGTATACAAGGATGAGAATGAAAAAAGGTTAACCGTGAATTATTCAAGCATCTTTCTTAATTTAGCTGATACTCTAAGAAGAGCAAAGGAATATGAGCAAGGGATCCAGATAGCCAGAAAAAATATCGAGATTCTGCCTCAGGATTGGAGACCTTATGCTTTCATAGTCCAGGTATATGCGGAGACGGATGAAATCCAGAAAGCAGAGGAGTTCATTAAAAACTCCAGAGGGATAGAGAAGGAAAGGCTCTATTTCAACTTAGGATATGCCTTTAAGGAATTAGGGAAAGAGGATAAAGCTATAGAGATTATGTATAAGATCTTGTCCTTTAACCCGAGTTTCAAGCCAGCCTATGAGTTTTTGGTAGCAACCTTTTATAAAAAACAGGATAAGGATTCTTTAGAGAAACTTCTAAGAAGATGGATTACAGATAATCCTGCAGATGATTACGCAGCAGCTTTATTAGCCCAGCTCACCAAACCAGGGTTTGTATTTCCAAAACAGTGAGGGTGAAATGCTGGCTTGAAAATCAGATAGAATTAAATTTTAAAAAGATTAACTTGCAGATATTAGCAATAAACTGGCAGGACATAACCAGTCCCAGGGCAGGGGGGGCGGAGATTCATTTCCAGGAGATCTTTAAAAGGATTGTTCAAAAGGGGAATGACGTTACCCTGCTCTGCTCGCATTATCCCGGAGCCAAAAAATATGACGAGATAGACGGGATAAAAATTATACGTACGGGTTCGTTTCTTCTCTTTAGCTTCTCTGCTTTCTGGGAGGTTAGAAAGATATTAAAGGAAAGGAAATGGGATCTGGTAGTAGAGGATATAAATAAACTTCCTTTCTATTCTTTTTGCTGGCATAACCTTCCTCTTTTAGTCGTAGTGCATCATTTTTTCGATAAAGCTATCTTTAGAGAAGTTAATCCTCTTTTCGGTGCTTACGTTTACCTTTCCGAGAGAAGTGTCCCCATATTTTATCGCCGTAAAAGCTTCTTAGCTGTATCCCAGAGCACTAAAGAGGAACTTCTGAGAAGAGGAATCCCTGGGGAGAAGATTAAAGTTATCTATTGCGGAATCGATCATCAGCTTTACCGGGTTAATCTTGATCTAAAGAAGGATCCTGTCCCAACCATACTTTATTTAGGAAGGTTAAAAAAATATAAAAGCACTGACCTTTTGCTCAAGGCACTTCCCCTGATAATGAAAAAAGTTTCAGATGTCAGATTAGTGATTGTGGGGGAAGGTGATTATAAGTCGGAGCTTCAAAACCTGACCAGAAATTTAGGATTAGAAAACAGGGTCATTTTCACCGGCTTTGTGGATGAAAAGACCAAGGTGGAATGGTTTCATCGTGCCTGGGTTTCAGTTTATCCATCTATAAAAGAGGGCTGGGGTTTGACCAATATCGAGGCAAATGCCTGTGGAACACCAGCTGTTGCCAGCAATGTGCCGGGCTTAAGGGAATCAATCCTGCCGGGGAAAACCGGTTTTCTATTTGAATACGGGAATATTCAAGATTTAGCGGATAAGATTATTAGAATAATTATAGATAAAGAGTTGATAGATAGGTTATCCCAGGAGGGAATTCTCTGGGCAAGTAATTTTAGCTGGGATAAGGTAACCGAAGAAGTTGAAAAACTACTTCAAGATATAGTAAGAAATCGGGGGGGAAGTTGAAGAAAAGATTGTTAATCGGAATTTTCATCAGCTTAGTATTCTTATATTTTGCCTTCAGAGGAGTGGATTATCATACGCTGTGGGAAGCCCTACGGGGGGTAAACTTTTTCTACCTTTTCCTTTTTATGGTGGTGATAATATTTTTAATGTGGGTAAGGGCATATCGCTGGAAGTTTATGGTTGACCCTTTAAAAAAAGTAGGATATTCAAGTCTTTTCTCCTCAACTATGATAGGGTTTATGGCTAATAATGTCCTTCCAGTCAGATTAGGCGAATTGGTCAGAGCCTATTCTTTAGGGACCAAAGAAAATATATCGAGGAGTGCAGCTTTTGCTACCATAGTGATGGAGAGGGTTTTCGATGGATTTTCATTGCTTTTTATTCTTTGGCTGACTTTACTTTTTTTCCCTTTTTCACGTTCCTCCGCCAAGGTTGGGGAGTTGGTGAGAAAAGGAGCTAACCTTGCCCTGCTTGGCAATTTGCTTTTATTCTTGCTATTAATTCTACTGGAGTTAAAGCCTGATCTCACCTTGAATTTTTTTAAAAGGTTATTAAGACTTATACCTGGAAAACTTTCCCAGAGAGCAGAGGGGATTTTAGATAAGTTTTCCAGCGGGGTCAGAGTTTTCAAGGACCTTCCACGGATGAGCTGGATTCTTTTCTGGTCTTTAATCCTCTGGGCAGGTATCGGAATCAGTAACTATCTGGTCTTTTTAGCTTTTGGACTTCATCCACCTATACAAGCCTCTTTGATATTAATGGTGATCGTGACTTTAGGGGTAGTGATCCCTTCTTCTCCTGGTTATGTAGGCACAGTCCATTTTTTTACGGTAATTGCCTTAAGCCTTTTCGGATATGGGAAGGATACCTCAGTTCCCTTTTCGATAGTTCTGCATGCCAGCCAGTATATTCCGGTAACCATATTAGGATTAATTTATCTTAAACTCGAACATTTCTCTTTAAAGATGGCAGAAAAGGATTCTAAGACTATAATGACAGATGAAATAGAAAGCTAATCTTGAAAGCGAAAGGGTTTACAGTATTTATGATGTTCTTCAACCTTGAGGCTTTTGTAGTTCGAGAAAGTGTCTATAAGGCTTGACTTTTTAAGGTTAAGTCCTATAATAGAAAGAGAATATGGTTCTGGAGATGTGGAAAGATCAAGTTTTTTTATGCAGAAAGTGAACTGCCCTTTATGTGGATCCTTTGAGTACAAAGTTATCTTCAGGGCACCTGCAGATCCAGTTGAAAAGTTGGGTTATTTTTCGGTGGTAAGATGTCCGGAATGTGATTTCGTATTTACCAATCCTCAAGCAGAGGAGAAGGATTTAAAAAAACTCTACTCAACCGAATATTATGGAGAGGAACACCAGCGTTTCTGGACAATCGTCGAGAAATTCATAGAATTTTTTAGAAAAAGAAGGATAGATAAGATCGAGAAGTTCAAAAAAAAGGGGGTGATTCTGGACATTGGATGTGGTAGAGGGAAGATGTTAGCCGGACTTAGAGATAAAGGCTGGGAAACATACGGGACCGAACTATCGGAGGATTCCTCTAAATTTGCCCGGGAGAGGTTAGGGTTGAAAGTTTATCCGGGCGATTTTTTAAGCTCTAAATTTCCTGAGGTTTTTTTCGATTGTGTTACCCTCTGGCATGTACTGGAGCATCTGAAAGATCCTCTAAAGGTTTTGATGGAGATCAAAAGGATTTTAAAAAAGGATGGTCTTCTGCTAATCGCAGTTCCGGATTACGGCGGGGCTCAGTCGGTTTTCTCAGGCAGAGCCTGGTTTCATTTAGACGTTCCCAGGCATTATTCTCACTTCACTTTCAAAACCCTTAAAAGCTTTTTGGACAAAGCTGGTTTTAAAGTCCGACAGTCAAGGCACTTCTCCTTAGAGTATGACCCGATTGGAGTTCTGCAGAGCTTCTATAATCTTATGGGGTTTAAGCATAATCTACTCTATGGGTTTTTGAGAGCCAAGAAAGACCGACTGAAGATCCTGAACGAACATAGATGGCAGAGTCTTTTCATCTTCTGGACTTTTCCAGGATTTTTAGGCTTGAGTTTGTTTCTGTCTTTATATTTTTCAGCCTGGAGAAGAGGCGGCTCCTTAGTGCTCTATGGCCTTAAAAGGTAAGAGATGGATAAGAAAGAAATGCTTAAAGTGGTAGTAGTGATGCCGGCTTATAATGCAGCCCGGACCTTAGCTTCTACTTATCAAAACATTCCCTCAGAAGTCGTAGATGAGGTCCTGTTAGTAGATGATGCCAGCAAGGATGAGACGGTAAAGATCGCCTTGGACTTTCATCTCAGAGTGATCCGTCACCCGCATAACGTGGGGTATGGCGGGAATCAGAAAACCTGTTATTTAGAGGCTTTAAGGGAGGGGGCAGATATCGTGGTGATGCTTCATCCGGATGGACAGTATGACCCGCGCCTTATACCACAGATCATTGAGCCTATAAGAAAAGGTGAGGCTGATTTTGTTTTAGGTTCAAGGCTCAGACAGAAAGGCGGGGCGCTCAAAGGGGGTATGCCTTTATATAAATTTTTAGCTAATAGATTTCTGACTGCAATCGAGAATTTGATTTTAGGACAGAATCTCTCGGAGATGCATACTGGCTATCGGGCTTATAGCCGAAACTTCTTAGGGGAAATTCCTTTTTTACGTAACTCCAACGATTTCGTGTTCGATTCCCAGATTATAGCTCAAGCCGTGGCTTTTAAGCAGAGGATAGCGGAGATTCCGGTAAGCACCAAATATTTTAAAGAGGCTTCCTCCGTCAATTTCAGGGTCTCGCTGGTCTATGGGTTTAAAACCCTGTGGACGATTTTCAAATTCGCCTTAGACCGGTTGGGAATTATTCACTCTCGACTTTTCAGACCTTAGTCTATATGGGCAAAAAGAAGTCCAAATCTGGATCCATAGGAAAGAATAAAAAGCAGATCGTTCCGGAGATAAAGAAAGATCAAGTTTTTATTGATCAGCTTCTCAAAGGTCCTATTCTTTATATCTTTTTAGGGGTGATTCTCCTTTTAGGTATCTATCTGAGGTTTTCACACCTTTCAGCTGATCCTCCCACGGATTTATCCTGGAGCCAGGGTTCCTATACGGATGAGGGTGCAATCGCCATCAATGCCCGGGATAAAGTCTTATGGGGAGAATGGAAGATGGACGATTTTTTCCGGATGGGTATCTCCTCTCTTTTGTCTTTCAGTTATTTTCTTATATTCAAGTTAGCTGGAATAGGATTTATTCAGATCAGGATCCTGCCAGTTCTTTTAAGCCTGGGCACGATCCTTTTGGTTTTCTTTCAACTTAAAAGGGAGGGAAACTCTAAGGCGGCGATCTTCTCCTCTTTTTTCCTGACGATATCCTATATCTATGTTATGCACAACCGTCTGGCCCTGGAGGAAACCAGCCTGCTCTTCTTCCTTTTTCTCTCTTTGTTTTTTGTGCACTTGGGGAGGGATAAAAAAGCCTATTTTATTCTGGGTGGAGTAGCCTTTGCCTTGGCAGTTCTCTTTGTCAAGATCTCCGGGTTTTTCTTCTTTCCGCTGATCATCCTGGAGATCTTTCGCTGGAAGTGGACAGAAAAGGAAAAGAAAAAAATTTTAAAGAGCCTCTTCTATTTTGGCTCAGGAATAGTTGCAGGCGTGATAATCTGGCTGATTTTAGTTCTACTTCCATACAAAGATGCGGTGATAGGTTATATGAAGGCAGGGACTTTTAAATCTCCAGCCGGAAGTGCAGAGAATTTAGGTGCTTACTTGAGTAATCTTTTGACCTTAGGTATCAGTGATAAGCTTTTCCCCAGAACATTTTTCGTTTTCACTTTCTCTTTCCTCTATATCCTCTACTGGATAAAGAATATCCGGGAAAAACTCAGGGTAAGGTCTTCTACGGAATTTGTCTGTGTCTTGTGGATAATAGCCGGAATCCTTTTTCTCTCATACCCTAATTACCACCCCATCCGTTATCAGCTGATCCTGGTTCCGCCTATGTGCATCTTAGCTGGTTTTTTTGTAGAGAAGATAATGGATGCGCAGAAGATCAAGCTTTCAGGTAAACTGAATCCTTTAAGCCTGGTTTTACAATTCGGGATATTGGTGGTTTTCATCTATAATCTCTATTATAGCATAATCTTATATATACTTTTCCATTATCAAAGTTTCTACGGAACGGTTTCTTTCTTTTCCTCAGACCCGAATAGCTGGTTTGAGGGGATTTTTAGATTAGCTCAAAACTACTCCGCTCTGGTGACAAGGTCGATAATTTTAGCTCTTTTGGTAACTGGTGGGGTTATAGGGCTTTCTCAGATTCAAAAGCTTAAACAGGGGTTTATTTTTCCAAAAAGCTTGAAATACCTGCTTGTAGGATTGATGCTCTTTCTGATCATCTTCAGCGATTTGAAGCAGTATTCAGTTTGGTCAGGTAATCTTACTTATGACCTTTTAGATATTTCTAAGGACCTAAGTTCACTTCCTAAGGGGAGCATAATTGCCGGTCCCTGGGCGGCTACTTTAAGCCTGGAAAATCAACACCGGGCTATTATGATGCAGGATTTTGCCAATAAGGAAACGGTCATACAGAGGTTTAAACCTACCCATTTGATAATCTCCAAAGACGGCTGGGAGGATAAGTATTTCAAGCAAACCTATCCGGATTTAATGTCTAAGGCTATTTTATTAAAAGAATATCCAGTTCATACCTCGTATAATAGACCGCTCCTTTTATATGAACTTTCAAAGAAGTAAAGGATTTCAAGACAAGGGCTTTATGTTCATTAGTGAGGTTATTAGAGATAGGGTCGAGGTTACCTTACCCCCTTGGATTCGCTCTAGAATTACAATATACCAGAAAGGGTTTAGGTTGACTTTTGGGATTTAAGGGATATATTTACAAAACATGAGGATAAGGGTGGGGATACCCCGCCCTCATAGATTATGCCTGAGAATAGAAACGAGAATAGCTTTAAAATCTCAGTAGTGGTGCCAGCTTATAATGAGGAGGAGAATATCCCCCTTTTGTTAGAGAATTTCGAGAAAATGTTTAAGGAGTCTAAATTAGAAGGGGAGGTTCTTTTAGTAGACGACGGTTCTACAGATAAGACCTTTAAACTGGCCAAAGATTACGAGAAAAAATATTCTTTCCTGAAAGCTCTAACCAATAAAACTCATCGGGGGGTGACAACCGCCCTGCAGATCGGTTTCAAAAACGCCAGTGGCGATATTTACATTTTCTGGCCGGCTGACTTACAATACCTTCCGGAGGATATTCCCAGGCTTATCCAGAAGATTAAAGAGGGGAATGATATTGTGACGGGTTGGAAACAGGGGAGTTACGGGATTAAGACTTTTGTCTCCTTTTTCTACAATTCTTTATCCAGATGGCTATTTAAAGTTAAAGTTCACGATCTCAATTCGGTCAAGGCTTTCAGAAAAGAGGTCTTGGATGATCTCCCTTTGAGAAAAGACTGGCACAGATATATGGTGGTTATGGCTGCGGATAAGGGGTTCAAGGTGGATGAGGTCAAAATCCCACTTTATCCCAGGAGATTTGGTAAATCGAAATTCGGCCTCTGGAGGATTCCTATCGGAGTTTTAGACCTTTTCAGCGTCAAATTTCAGGTTTCCTTTATGCGCAAGCCGATGCTCCTTTTCGGCTCCTTAGGTTTGATCCTGGTGCTCTTGGGGGTACTGGCAGGTTTTTTAGCTATTTACTTGAGGATAATTATGCATGAAGGGTTCAGACCCATTTTATATCTGGTCATCCTTTTAGTCTTGTCCGGGATTTCACTTTTCGCCTTGGGGTTTTTAGCTGAAGCGATTGTCAGCTTAAGAGAAGAGGTGGAAAGCTTAAAAAAGAACAGAGAATAGATAATAAGAAAGTTAGGCACTAAGATATTTT
Organism: uncultured candidate division Zixibacteria bacterium; assembly: GCA_963713865.1. Lineage (GTDB taxonomy): Bacteria > Zixibacteria > MSB-5A5 > MSB-5A5 > RBG-16-43-9 > CAZMZF01. The sequence goes on from OY970208.1 coordinate 1,383,049, forward strand.
ATGCCAAGAGAAAAGATTTTGGTCTTAACTCATAATTTTATTCGATTCAAGGAGGACCTAGCTGGACAGTTTATCTACACCCTGATGAGGGAATTAACGCAGGATTATGAAGTTTTCGTCTTAGCGCCCCACCAAAAGGGATTAAAAGAATATGAGGAAATAGATGATCTGAAGATATACAGATTTAGATATTGCTTTACGAGATATGAAAATTTAGCTTATCGAGGAGATATGCATGAGCAGGTCCTTCGTCACTTTTCCAGCAAGTTTCTTTTCATTTTCTTCTTCCTGGCTTTCTTTTTTTATACATTGAGGATTGTCGAGAAAAATAAGATTAAATTTATTCACTGCCACTGGTGGGTACCTGCAGGCGTAGTAGGATATCTTACATCTTTTTTTGCTCCTGTTAAAATAATTTTAACCACCCATGGTTCGGATGTTTTTATATTGCGTAAATTCAGATGGTTATTGTCATTTGCTTCATTAGTCTTCAGGAAGGCTGAGTTTTCGACGGCAGTCTCAAGCTATTTAAAACATCTTCTCACCAAGGAGTTGAAAATCAGAGGGGATAAGATTTTCGTTTTTCCTATGCCTTTCGATGACAAGAAATTTTTCCCCTTGAAAGAGAAAAAGGTCGAAAAGGGAAGCATCCTAAGCATCGGGCGTCTAATTCAGAGAAAGGGTTATGACTACCTTTTAGAAGCCTGCGCCAAGTTGAAAGAAGATGGACAAATGTTTAAATTAAAAATTATCGGTGAAGGACCGGAAGAGAGGAGATTGAAAAAATTAGCTAATTTATTAGGATTGGATGAGAACGTCGATTTCATTTCTAATCTTCCTCAAAACGAGCTGGTCTATTATTACAATAGCTGCGAAATCTTCGTTCTTCCTTCTATAACCGATTGGAAGATGGAGGCTGAGGGATTAGGGTTGGTTCTTTTAGAGGCGATGTCCTGCAAGGTCCCAGTGTTGGGGACAGGGTCAGGTGGCATTGTCGATATCGTACAGAATGAGAAGACTGGCCTTCTAATTCCAGAGAAGGATCCCTGCGCTCTGGCTCTGGCGATAAAACGCTATCTTGTGGATGAAGATTTGGAAAATAGAATGGCGGAGGGAGGATATAGATTTGCCCAAGAGAATTTCACTCCCAAGGCTACAGCGGGGAAACTTAAAGGGATTTACCAGAGGTTAAAATAGGAATATTTGTGGTAGCAGACCATCTATGATTTGAATGGCCCAATTGGAAACAAAAGGTATAAAAGTATTTTTAAAGTTTTTTATAGTCGCAGTCATCCTTTTTTTCTTCATAAGATATGTCTATGAAAACTGGCGGGTGGTCTCTTTATATCAATGGCAGTTTAAATATGGTCTGTTGGCCGTCTCCTTTGGAGTAGTGTTTTTGAATTTCCTTTTTTTTATCCAGATATGGAGAGGCTTGCTCCAAAAATTGTCTTACAAGCTACCCTTTAAAAAGGCATTCAAGATCTGGTTCTATTCTAACTTAGGAAAATATGTCCCTGGAAAAATCTGGTCAGTGATGGGGATGGTCTATATGTGCGAAAAGGAAGGAATCCCCAAGGCGGCCACGCTGAGCTCAGCTATTCTAAATCAACTTCTGAATATCATCGGCGGGTTGATCCTGGTTCTCATCCTTTCAGGAACGAAGTTTTTAAGGGGGATGTCCAAGCTTTATTATTTACCTCTGATTTTGGTTTTTGTCATATCTTTATATCCACGGGTGATGGAGAAGATTTTGAATTGGGGATTAAAAAAGCTGAAAAAGGAACCCGTTAAGGTTAATTTAAGTTTCAAGGAAAACCTGTTTTTTACCCTTCTTTTTATGTTAGCCTGGGGAGTTTATGGGGTAGCTTTCAATATCTTCATCCTGTCCTTGACCGATTGCTCTTTTAACCTCTGGCCTTTTTTGACCTCGATCTTTGCTTTCTCCTACATCCTTGGGTTTTTGAGCATTTTCGTGCCAGGGGGATTGGGGGTAAGGGAAGGAATTTTAGTTTATTATCTTTCAAGTTATTTCCCTCTGCCGGTAGCAGCTTTAATTGCCTTACTCTCGAGGTTGTGGATGACTGCGGCTGAGATTTTAGGATTGTTGATTTCCTTAAGGTTTCGATTTAAATTTAATAGAGATTAAGATCGAAACTTTATTTTAAAAAACAAAAGGATCTTGAAACCTGGTGGGTTTTTTGATCTTCTCTGCGCCCAAACCCTATTCTTTTTAAAGAGATCCTGGGGAATATTTTTAATGTTCCGAACAAAACCGGATACATTTATGGCTGGACTAAACAAACCTTTAGAAAATTGATACAGATTTGCGATTTCAAAATAGTGTCGATGACCGGAACCTATCTGGTCCCCGGATTAGCTGGAACGGTTTCTATTCGCGTTCATTTATTTATAAATTACGTAAATAATAAGGTTAAACGAAGGTTCAACAAGCTTTAAAAGGAGTGAATTTTGTCAAAGAGAGATAGAGAGAGGAAAAAGGAAAAAGCCGAGATCAAGGTAAAAGAGAAGAAAGATTTATGGGTGGATACTTTTGAAAAGGAAGGCAAAATATTTAATCTAAGCGCAATTCTTCTTTTTCTGATATTGACCGTAATCATGTTTGGCAAATTCATCTTCTCGGATATGATGCTTTTGGGTACGGATACCATTGAAGCCGGGGTTATGTTTAAAACTTTTTATGTAGATTTCATCAAACAATATCATTCCATGCCACTGTGGGAACCATATCTTTTTGGAGGGATGCCTTTTATCGATGCCATGCATGGTGATACCTTTTATCCTTTGGCTATTATCCAATTTATTCTACCTTTATATAAAGCCTTAGGCTGGAAATTAGTTCTCACTGTTTTTTTAACCGGGATTTTTACTTTCCACTGTATGAGAGCTTTTGGATTCAGCCGGTGGGTTTCGCTCATCGGCGCTTTAGCCTATATGTTCTCAGCCAATCTGGTTTCCTGGGTTTATGGAGGTCACGACGGTAGAATGTATGTTACCAGCCTTTTACCTTTAAATTTTCTTTTCTTAGAAAAAAGCCTAAAGTCCAGAAAATTGATTTATTTTATACTCTTCGGAGGGACAGTCGGTCTTCTGATCTTGGCGAATCATCCTCAATTGGCTTATTTTGCCACGTGGGGTTTAGGTCTTTATTTTCTATTTAGCCTGATCTGGGATTATAAAGATAATAAAAAAATTGGAAGACTTGTAAAACCCGTGGTCTATTTTGTAGTAGCTGTCCTTTTAGGATTAGCTTTGTCTTTAGTTCAGATTCTGCCACCTTATATTTATGTAAACAAATATTCTCCCCGGGCAGAAGGTGGTAAGGGGTATGAATATTCTACCTCCTGGTCTTTTCACCCGGAGGAGATAGCGTCTCAACTTGTACCTGAGTTCGTTGGGATAAATTTACAAAACGAGGGTGATACCTACTGGGGAAGAAACAGTTTTAAGATTAATAGCGATTATGCTGGGATCGTTCCTTTAATTTTTGCTTTTTTAGCTCTTTTCCTGGTGCGTAACCGGAAGATCTGGTTTTTTTCGGGACTTTCTTTATTAGCTTTAATCTATTCTCTGGGGGCACATACTCCCATTTTCAGGCTTTTCTATCATTTCGTCCCACAGGTGAAAAGCTTTCGTGCTCCAGGGCTGATACTTTTCCTTATGGTTTTCTCTATTGCGGTTATAGCTCTTTTTGGACTGGAAAAAATCCTGGGTGGAATCAAAGATTTAAAAGAAAAGAAAAAAATCAACAATCTCCTCCTAATTCTGGTTATCTCTTTCTTTGGCTTAGCTTTTCTTTTCAGCGTGGCTGGTAGTGGGCTTCTTTCATTATGGAATGCTGTTCTATACTCAGATATCCTTCCTCAGAAAAAAGAGGTAATGCTTTCGAATCTGTCTAATATCAGCAAGGGTTTCTGGATAACTTTCCTTTTAGTAAGTGGGGTATGTTTAAGTATCTACCTGTACCTGAAGGACAAATTAAAAAAAGGGTATTTTCTTTTCCTGGTGGGGATACTTCTTTTCCTGGATCTGTGGAGGTGGGATGCAAAATTTATCCAGAATTTTGATTACCATTCTTATTTCCAGAAAGATCAGATTGTCGATTATCTAAAGAATGATGGTGAGCCATACAGGGTTATGGTTTTAGGAGGTACCTATCCTTCTAATAATTTCTTAGCTTTATACGGGATCGAAGAAGTTTTAGGATATCATGGTAATGAGCTAAAGAAATATGACGAGTTTACAGAAAAGGATTACTTAGAAAGTGCCAGAACTCAGGCTGAGGCTGGTGAAAGGTATCTTAGATTTCTTATGGGTCCAAAGCTTGACCTTCTGAATGTTAAATATCTTTTGTTCAGAGGTGTCTTCCCGGACACATCCAGGTATAAACTGATCTATAGAGCAGATGAGAAAAATCTATATCTAAACCCCAGATATCTTCAACGTGCCAGGATGGTTTACAAATATGAAGTTATTAAAAATAAAGAGATGATCTTAAAAAGGTTGAATGATCCTGACTTTAATTATCGTGAAACCATTATCTTAGAAGAAGATCTGGGAATTGCCACGTGTAGAGACGCATCGCTATGCGTCTCTGCACCAGCACGGATTATAGAGAATAAGATAAACAGTTTGACGATTGAGGCAAAAACCGATATTCCCGGATTTTTAGTCCTGGCTGAAAATAATTATCCCTCCTGGAAAGCTATAGTTGATGGTAAGGAGACTAAAATATATACCGCAGATTATATCTTTCGGGCAATTCCCCTGGATAAAGGTGTACATAAGATCAAATTAGTCTATGATTCAAAATCTTATAAAATCGGTAAAACGAGCAGTCTATTGACAGCCATATTTTATCTTTTTATATTAGGATTTTTCCTTACTGGAAAGCTTAAGCAAAGCCGATAAAAGCCTTACGGCTCGTAGAAAGGAGAATCTTAAAGGATGAAAACGTTAGTCATAATACCCACCTATAATGAAAAAGAAAATATAGGAAAGATCATCCCTTTAGTTCTGGAACAGGATCCGGATATAGAAGTTTTAGTGGTGGATGATAACTCTCCAGATGGAACTGGTAAAATAGTTGAGGAGATAATAGCTACAAACCGCAGAGTAAACTTAATACAGAGGGTGAAAAAAAGCGGACTGGGCACGGCCTATTTAGCTGGTTTTCAGTATGCCCTGGAAAATGGCTATGATTATATATTCGAGATGGATTCAGATTTTTCTCATGATCCTGCATATATACCGTATTTCCTCAGTGCTATACGGGAGGCAGACTTAGTTTTGGGCTCACGCTATATAAAAGGTGTAAATGTAGTAAACTGGCCTATTACTAGATTACTTCTTTCATATTATGCTAATGTCTATGCTCGCTGGGTTACAGGACTGCCAGTAAAGGATTCCACCGGAGGATTTAAATGTTTCAAAAAAGAGGTATTAGAGAAGATCGGTTTAGATAGAATCCATTCGAACGGTTATGCTTTTCAGATAGAGATGAGCTTCCGTGCCTGGAAAAAGGGTTTCAAAATAAAGGAGATACCGATTATCTTTGTAGATCGGAGGGAAGGCGAGTCCAAAATGTCCAAAAAAATTGTGCGGGAGGCTATCTGGATGGTCTGGAAGCTTAGATTCTTGAGTCTCTTAGGACGATTATGAGATCCGAAATAGATCCTGCAGGGGCACGTTGTCCCGCCTCTGGCGGGATGCCCCTACCATCTTCCGAGGATAAATACGATCTCTCTATCGTGATAGTAAATTATAAGGCTAAAGCGCTTTTAAAAGAATGCCTGGATTCTATCTACCAGTCAACAACTAACCTCCATTTTGACACCTGGCTGATTGATAACGCTTCCAGGGATGATACAGCAAAATGGGTGAGAGAAAATTTTCCAGAGGTTAAATTGATAGAAAATAGGTGGAATTCAGGTTTTTCAAAAGCAACTAACCAGGGGATAAGAAAAAGTCAGGGAAGATATTTGCTTTTGTTTAATCCGGACACGAAAATCGTTAGTGAGGGAATGGATCAGATTTTAAAGTTTATGGAGGAGAATCCAGAGGTCGGGATCTGTAGCCCTAAGATGATAGATGGAAAAGGGAACCTGCTTTATTCCTGCAGGTCTTTTCCCAATTATTTTACTTCTATCTCCTCTTCCCAATCTTTATTGAACCGATTCTTTCCCCAGAACCCGTTATCTAAAAGGTATCTTCTGAAAGGTCTGGATCGAGCCGAGGTGAGGGAGGTGGATTGGGTCTCAGGCTCCTGCCTTTTTGCTCGCAGGAAAATGCTGGAGGAGATCGGATTATTAGATGAAAACTATTTTATGTTCTGCGAGGATGTGGATCTGTGTCTGCGGGCAAAAAAAGGTGGCTGGAAAGTATTCTATTTCCCTCTCTTAACTATAGTGCATCAGATCGGTGGATCTACTTCTTTTAATCCCTTACGGGCAAAATTAGAACATCACCGCAGCATGTATTATTTTTTTAAAAAGCATTATCGACCAAATTGGATCTTGAGATTTTTAATATTTAGCGGACTTCTTCTCCGTTTACTCTTTTTAGCTTTTAGTTTTATACTGACAAAACCTTCAAAAAGAGGGTAAAGGAAAATTGGAACATTACATTTTTATTCTGGCATTTTCATTTTTGTTAAGCTTAATCTTTACTTCTCTGGTCAAGCGGTTTGCGATCCAGTACCATCTTTTAGATTATCCCGATAAGAGGAAGATCCATCAAAGCCCTACTCCAACCCTGGGAGGGATTGCTCTATTCTTTGCTTTTAATTTAAGTCTCTGGATAACTTTGATCTGGGAAAGTTCGGTCCTTTCATACGATTTGAAGTATTTTTTAGGTTTTACCTTGGGAGGGGTGGTGATTTTATCCTCCGGGATTTATGATGACCTGAAAAACCTTAAAGCTCTCTGGAAAATATCATTTCAATCCCTGGCCGTCTTAATCTTGATCTTATTCGGATTACACATAAATATTATTTATGTTCCCTTTTTTAAGGTGGTGAATCTGGGAATTCTTTCATTTCCGGTCACATTTATCTGGTGTCTGGTGATCATAAACGCGTTTAATTTGATAGATGGCTTAGATGGGCTGGCAGCTGGTCTCTCGTTTATTGCCTCCTTGACTTTGTTAGGGGTTGGTATTTTCCTCGGGGTGAAAATTATCTCTTTTATCTCCTTAGGGCTTTTAGGTGTTTGTCTGGGTTTCTTGAGATTTAACTATCCTCCAGCCAAGATTTTCATGGGAGATTCCGGCTCTTTATATTTAGGATATATCTTCGCGGCGGAGAGCATCATCTGTCCGATAAAAAGTTATACTGCCATAGCTCTGTTTGTTCCTCTTTTAGCTTTAGGATTACCCATATTTGAGACTTTCTTCTCCTTTTTCAGAAGGACTTTAAATAATAAGAGATTCTATCACGCCGACAAGAGACACCTTTTTCATTTTTTGCTGGGAAAAGGGTTCAGTCAAAATTTAACTATCTGGATTTTTTATATTTTTTCCATTATATTAAATATAATGACCTGGACTGTTTTGGTCCGGAAGTATAGATTTGCTTTTTCTTTTCTCATAACGATTCTGGGAATTCTGATTTTAGCTTTAGCATTCTTTCTGTTCAAGAAAAGTTTAACTGGTAGATTCGAGAGACGGATAAAAGGTAGTCGATAAAAACATTACGGTCTGTAAGGATGAATGGTCAATATTTGGATTTCGAAAAGCCGATTCTGGATCTGGAAAAGAAGATCCAGGATATGAAAGATTTTGCTTCAGGTGAAAGCTTAGAACTCGCCAGGGAGATACTGTTTCTGGAAAGACGTCGGGATAAGCTCCAGCAGGAGATATATTCAAGACTTACCCGCTGGCAGAGGGTCCAGTTAGCAAGGCATCCACTGCGACCTCACAGTTTTGATTACATAAATCTGATGAGCACCGATTTCATAGAACTACACGGGGATAGAGAGTTTAGAGATGATAAGGCCTTAGTGGGGGGATTTGGAAAAATCGAGGGGAGACCGGTTATGTTTATTGGTCAGCAGAAAGGCCGGGATACAAAGCAGAAGCTTTATCGTAATTTCGGGATGATGCATCCAGAGGGTTACCGAAAAGCATTGAGGTTAATGCAACTTGCCTCCCGCTTTGAGAAGCCGATAGTTATTCTGATTGATACGCCAGGAGCCTTTCCTGGAATCGGAGCTGAAGAAAGAGGGCAGGCAGAGGCGATTGCCAGAAACTTAAGGGAGATGTTCAGGTTAAAAGTGCCAATTACCATCAATATTGTGGGAGAAGGGGCAAGCGGTGGTGCTCTGGGTATTGGAATCGGAGATCTGGTTTTAATGTTAGAAAACTCCTGGTATTCAGTTATCTCTCCGGAAGGATGTGCTGCTATTTTATGGAGAGATAGCTCTAAGGCTCCACTGGCAGCAGAAGCCTTGAAACTTTCTGCCTTTGATTTAGAGGAACTAAAAGTTATTGATCGGATAATCCCCGAGCCATTAGGCGGAGCTCATAGAAATCCTAAAGGAGCTTCAGATATATTAAAAAAAGAGATAATAAAAGATTTGAATGAGCTTTCAAAATTAGGGGTAGAAGAACTTATAAAGAAAAGGATTGAGAAATTCAGGAAGATGGGTGTATTTTTGAAGGAAGATTACCGAACTGAGGATAAAGAAGGTCAGATGGAAGGTATTTGAGTAGAAGGAAGAAGATTTTGTATTAAACTACAAAACCAGAGGTGAACATAGTTCTACTCAAAGTTGTAGTCAACCTAAACGAGAAAAATATTAAATGGAGGTAAGGGATGAAACTTTCTAAATTCTGTGCAGAGGATTTAATCACTTTTGACCTTAAAGGTAAATTGAAAAACGAAGTCATAGAAGAGTTAGTGAATTTAACCTCCAAGTCGAAGTTGGTTAAGGATAAAGAAGAGGTTTTAAAAGCGGTTTTAGAACGGGAGAAATTAGTTACCACGGGAGTGGGGTACGGAGTTGCTTTCCCTCATGCTAAGACTAAAGCTGTTAAGGGAATTGTAATTGCCTTTGGTCGATCTAAAGCGGGGATAGATTTTGAGGCGATGGATAAAAAGCCAGCTTATCTTTTTTTCCTGATTGTAGCACCAGAGGATGCCATAGGCGCTCATCTTAACGTTATGGCACGTCTATCCTATCTGATGAAAAGCGAAAAGAACCGGGAGAGCTTGATGAAGATAAGCAGCCCCAAGGAGCTTTTGGAGGTTTTAGACTCTGTAGAGTAATGATAAACTTCACGAGGGGGAGGGAATTTGCCATTTTTTCCACTTGACATTCTAACCCAGAGGATGGGTTTATTCGTAAAAGGGAAAAGTTCAGTCACTTTTCTGGTTCTTTCCGTTTTATCTTTGATATTGTTGATCTTGCCAGTAAAGATGAAAAAAAATATTTCTGAGGGGATCTTTAGTTTTACTTATGGACCTTTCTATTCACTGTCTAATCGAATAGGAGAACTACACCAGGTCTATCAGAACAACAGGATTTTAATTGAGAAAGTTACCAGGCTTACTTTAGAAAATACCCGGTTGAAAGAGAAAGGATTAGAGAATGAAAGGCTGAAAAAGATGCTGGATTTCAAGTCGCAGAGCAGTTTCAAGCTAATCCCAGCTGAGGTTATCTCTGCAGAGCCGGGAAGATTCCCTGGTTCTATCTTGATAAATTTAGGGGAGAAAGATGGTGTTAAAAAGAATATGACGATAATTAATATCGATGGTGTGGTGGGTAAAGTAAGTGAGGTCCTGGTGGGAAGTTCAGTGGTTCAATTACTCTTTCATCCTAATTGCAGAGTGGCGGCTTTTGATCAGAGGAGCAGAGTTCAAGGTATTGTAAAATCTAAAGGGGGAATTATTCTGGATTTAGATAATGTTCCCTTAGATGAGGATGTTAAGCCCGGGGACGAAATTTATACTTCGGGATTAGGCGAAATATTCCCTGCAGGCTTAAAGGTTGGTCGGGTGATTATAATATCCCGAGAGAACAATTCGGTTTTTAAAACCATTAAAATTAAACCAGCTGTGGATTTCTTCAGTTTGGAGGAGCTTTTTTTAATTAAACCCTGATCTTAAAAAGGATTTTTAACTCCAAAATGCCAGTAAGGTATCTAAACTTATCAAGGATAGTGAATATAATCTTGTTACTTTTGGTAGTGGTAGTATACCAATCATTATTCTCTGAGCTTTTAACCATTCGCCAGATAAAACTGGATCTACCTTTACTTATTCTGGTATATGTTGGATTAACCCGGGGTCCGGCTTCCGGTGCCCTTTTTGGATTTCTTGTTGGGTTATTGTTAGATCTATCTAATCCTTCTTTTTTAGGTCTGGGAGCATTAATTAAAACCTCCTTAGGGTATCTGGTAGGAAGCTTCAAGGACACTTTATTTTTAGAAAGTAACGTTTCTAAAGGGGGAGTGATATTTTTAAGCCTTGGTCTGAACGATTTTTTCTTTTATCTCTTTTCCAGTGGATTTAATTTGAACTATACCTTTTTCGTCTTCCTTAATTATACCCTTCTTTCCGGGATTTATACCGCTTTAGCCGGGTTTGTGTTTTTGTGGTATCTCCAGATCAGGAAAGCTCAAAGTTTAGCTAATAGTTATCCTGCTAAGTTATGAAAGGGAGTAGAATCTCAGATTATAATCGGGGGAAGGTGGCCTATTATTTTTTGGGGGTCATAGCCTTTGCATTGATATTCAGGCTGATTTATCTTCAGATCATCGATTTTGCCTATTATCGTAAAGTATCTGAGGAGAATAGAATCAGGCTGGTATCAATTCCTGCTCCCCGAGGGGTGATCCGGGACCGAAATCAAAAAAAGATGGTTACCAATCGCACCTCCTATACCCTTTTTTTATTACCGTACGAAATTTCAAATCTAGATGAGCTGGTAAAGAAAACTTCAACTATTTTAAAATTAGATGAATCTTTTTTAAAAGAGAAGGTTAAGGCAGGTCTGGTGAATCGTTACACGCCGGTAAAGCTAATAAGAGATATAGATTTTAAAACGATATGTGTTCTGGAAGAGCAGAACGATGAATTGCCCGGGGTGATCTATCAAGTGGAGAAAGTGAGGAGTTACCCGCGGGCTTTCTGGTCCGGTCATCTTTTTGGGTATGTGGGGGAGGTTTCTCAGAAAGAGATAGATAATTCAGGGGATAAAGGATTGAGACTGGGAAGTAACATTGGCAAAGAAGGTTTGGAAAAAGAGTATGATGAGATCCTGAGGGGGGTGGATGGGATGAGTTTCTTAGAGGTAAGTGCAAGTGGAAAGGTCCTGGGACCTCTTAAGGATAAAGAATCTTTACCTTCTTTAGCCGGATCTGATCTGGACTTAACCATAGATTATGATTTGCAGATAGAGGCAGAGTCAGCTTTGAGTAACTTTAACTCCTGCGCTCTGGTAGCTCTGGATCCTCAGAATGGTGAGGTACTGGCACTGGTGAGCAAGCCCGGGTTTGATCCGAATCAATTCAGCTCTTTCTTGGATGAAAAGACCTGGCAGACATTGATTAATGACCCATCCCATCCTCTGCTTAATCGTTCGATTCAAGGGGTTTATCCTCCAGGCTCGACTTTTAAGCTGTTAACTGCAGCTGCTGCCTTAGAAGCGGGAATCGCGGATCGAAATACAACTTTTTCAAGCTGCTATGGCAGTTACACTTTCGGAAACAGGATTTTTAAATGTTGGAAACCTAAAGGGCATGGCAGGCTTAATCTGATTCAAGCTATTGTACAATCCTGCGATGTTTATTTCTATCAGTTAGCTTTGAAGCTGGGTTTAGATCGATGGAGCTATTATGCTTTAGAGTCCAAACTGGACAAAAATTTTAAAATAGATCTCCCGGATGAGGCTTCCGGGATGATTCCTACTCACTCCTATTACCAGAAAAAATTCGGGAATGGTGAATGGGTCAAAAACCTGGTTATTAATTTAGGAATAGGACAGGGTGAGGTTTTGACTACCCCTTTAGGAATGGCGGTTTTCTATTCCGCCCTGGTCAATGGGGGGATTGTTTATCAGCCGCACATTCTGAATAAGATAAAATCACCCGAAGGGAAGGTTTTTATTAATAAGAGAATAGTTCTATTTCATCTTCCTTTTTCAGAAGCCACCCTTGAAGTTTTGAAAGAAGCGCTAGTCGAAGCGGTGAACTCCCCTTCGGGAACTGGTGGATTAGCCCGTATTCCGGATATCACCGTAGGGGGAAAAACGGGAACAGCTCAAAACCCGCACGGTAAGGAGCATGCCTGGTTTGTCGGTTTTGCGCCAGCCGAGTATCCGAAGATAGTTGTGGCAGTGTTAATAGAACAGGCTGGTCACGGTGGAACATTTGCTGCACCGGTAGCTAAAAGGATTATCACAAAATATCTCAAAGGCAAAATCGAAGAACCAGCGGAAGAAGGGAATAAAGAGTTTCTAACTGATTGAATGATGTCGCTTAAATTCAAAACAGATGAAATTGATTTCAAGCTTTTCTTCACGGCTTTACTCTTATCTTTGATCGGAATTCTTCTGATCTACAGCGCCAAACACAATTCCATAAGTGAGCAGAGTCTTTTTCAAAAACAGCTCTTCTGGCTTTTTTTATCCTTGATCGCTGCCGGAATATTATACATAATCCCCCTGAGGCTGCATGAGATCATCTCTTACCTGTACTATCTTCTGGCTATCGTTTTACTGGTTGCGGTCCTCTTCTTCGGAGCAAGCCGACTGGGAGCTATTCGTTGGTTTGAGTTAGGAGGGATGACTTTTCAACCCTCAGAATGGGCAAAGATTGCCACAGTCTTTGCTCTGGCACGCTACCTTTCTTATACCAAGCGTTCTTTTACCTCTATTCTCTGGATTGGAACAGTTATAGTTATAGGATTTGCTCCTCTGCTTTTAGTTTTGAGAGAACCTGATTTAGGAACTTCCTTAGTTTTTTTAGCTATAATTTTATCTATGCTCTATTGGGCTAAAATCCCGCTCTTCTTTATCTTTTTAATCTTCTCTCCTTTGATCAGCCTAGTAGCTGGTTTCCACTGGCTCTCCTGGGGAATTTTCTTTTTTATTCTTATCTATCTTTTATACTGGTTCAGACCAGGATTTTTGTTTTCTTTCTGGATTATAATCTTTAATTTAATCTTTGGTATCCTTACTCCTTTACTCTGGAACAGGTTGCATGACTATCAAAAACTAAGGATCCTGATATTTCTGGACCCGAACAGAGACCCTTTAGGAGCAGGTTATCAGATTATCCAGTCTAAAGTTGCTATTGGTTCAGGTGGTATTTTGGGAAAAGGATTTTTACATGGTTCTCAAACCAAATTAGCCTTTCTACCAATGCAGCATACCGATTTTATTTTCTCTGTAGCCGGTGAGGAGTTCGGGTTGATCGGCTCTTTGATCTTTTTAGCCCTTTACTTTTTTCTGATCTTTCGCGGGATATCCATCGCTTCTAAATCCAGGAATAGTTTTAACGGCTACGTTGCTTTTGGATTAACCTCGGTTTTTATTTTTCAGGGTGTTGTGAATTTAGGAATGGCTATGGGTCTTCTTCCGGTAACCGGTATAACTTTTCCGCTGGTAAGCTACGGGGGATCATCCCTCCTTATGAGCTGGGTATCTATTGGCTTACTTTTGGCGATTCATTATAAGTGGACGGAATATTGACGTATATATTAAACAATGACAGATATCAGATAACAAATGACAAATATAAGATTGAAGATAATTAGAGTTATGCTTTCAACTAAACTAATATCTTTCTCTTTAATCCTTGAACCCTTTATCTCTTTTACCTTTTTAAGAATAATTTATGTGTCCAGTTCTTTTTAAGATCGGTCCTGTTTCGATTAAGAGTTATGGGCTTTTTTTGGTTTTCGCTTTTATAGCCGGAATAATTTTAGCATTATGGAGAGGTAAAAAGAAAGGCGTGAGACCTGAAAAAATTATTGACCTGACCCTTTTAGTATTGATAAGTTCTCTGGTAGGTTCAAGATTTTTTTATGTGGTCTATCATTTAGATGAGTTTCAGGGACACTTCTGGGATGTGATAAACCCTTTTCAAAGCTCAGGCGAGATCGGGATAGGAGGGCTTTCGATGATGGGTGGGGTAGTTCTCTCGATAGTAGCAGGCATAATTTATCTTTTTTTAAAAAAGATGCCAGTATGGAAAATCGCAGATATAGTAGCACCGTCCTTCGCTTTAGGTTTAGGGTTTGCACGGATAGGCTGTTTCCTGAATGGATGCTGTCCTGGAAAGGTAACCGATAGCTTTTTAGGAGTGGTTTTTCCGCCTGATTCTTTTGCCGGTTATTTTTTCCCGGGGACCAGGCTTTTACCGACCCAGCTTTTTGAATCCCTAGCAGGGTTTGTTATTTTTTCTCTTTTGATCTTGTCAGAGAGATTTAAGACGTTTGAGGGGTTTACTTTCTGGCTGATGTTAGTTTTTTATTCTGTCTGGAGATTTATTATCGATTTTTTCAGGTATTATGAGCAGAGTATGGTAGTTGCCAGTTTTGGGAGTATTCGGTTCTCAGCTAACCAGGTTTTATCCCTTCTGATTTTTATCATCTCCATTTCGATGTGGTTTTATTTCAGGTCTAAGAAGATAAAAAAGAATGTGGTTTAAGTAGCATCGGGCTTGACCTCCGACGAATAAAGCGACCCTGTCCTGCGGTGGCTACGAGCCCGCCCGTCCTTCAGATCCGTAGGATAGGGCGCCGAACGTAGTCTCCGCTAATAGAAAAAGAATCGCACGACGAAAAAGATATGAAAATCTTAAGAACCTGTCTCGAGTTGAAAAATTCTCTTCTGGATTTTGTCTTTCCTCCTCATTGTCTTCTGTGTAATCGATTAATATCTTCGGAGGAGGGTAAGTTTAACGGAATTCGTCCTGCAGGTCTGGTCTGTCAGGACTGCTGGAAAAGCTTGAACGTTCTGCCACATCCTTTTTGTCCGACCTGTCGGACTTTTTTAAACCAGAGTATGAGAAAATGTCCAAAATGTTCAGAATCGTCTTCTCTTAATATGAACAGGTCACTGGGTCTTTTTGATCCTGATTACCAGAACCCTCTTGCACCATTTTAAATATAAAAGGAAAATCTCCCTGGGTAAGGAGTTGGGTAAAAGATTAGGAGAGCTTTTAATACAAGATGAGTTTTCAAAAGATTATGGTTATCTTATACCGGTCCCCCTTCATAGCTCAAGGAAAAGGGAAAGGGGTTATAACCAGAGCAAAATCTTAGCGGAGGAGATTTCCGAGTTGACCTTTTTACCTCTTTTAGATAAGGTTCTGATGAGAAAGAAAAATACCAGAGATCAGACTAATCTTAATGCAGAGGAAAGAGAGAGGAATGTAAGAGGGGCTTTCGTCGTAAGGGATAAGCTCGTGCCTAAAGGGGAAAGGGTTATTCTGGTGGATGATGTTATGACTACAGGTGCGACTTTAAAAGAATGCTCCAGAGTTTTAAAGGAGGCAGGCGTAAAAGAGGTGGCCGGGGTTACAGTGGCGGTAGTGAATTTTTAAAATTAATCCGCCACCGGGTGGACTAAAGGTTTCAAAAATTTCTAAACGGAGGGGATTATGTCACTTTTAAGTGAAGAGATTAAGAAGGAATTGAAAAGGGAACTGGAGGGGTTAAAAAATGAAGTGAAGCTGATCGTCTTTACCCAGGAGTTAGAGTGCCAGTACTGCAAGGAAAATCATATGTTGGCTGAGGATATTGTTTCACTAACAGATAAGATTAAATTAGAGGTGTATAATTTTACCTTAGACAAAAATAAGGTAGAGGAGTATAAGATTGATAAAATTCCGGCTATGGTGGTATGTGATGAAACAGGAAAAGACTATGGAATAAGATTCTATGGTATTCCAACTGGATATGAATTCACCTCTTTGATTGAAGCTATCAGAAATGTATCCATAGGTGAGTCTGGGTTAACTGAGAAAAGCAAGGGGGAACTGAAGAAACTTGCCAAACCAGTTCATATACAGGTTTTCGTTACATTAACCTGACCATACTGCACCCAGGCAGTTAGCCTGGCTCATCAGTTAGCTTTAGAGAGCGATTTGATAAAGGCGGATATGGTTGAGGCAGGTGAGTTCCCACATCTTTCGCATAAATATGATGTCTTCGCTGTTCCCAAAGTGATTATAAACGAAAAACACGGTTTTGAGGGTGCCCTGCCAGAGGAAAGTTTTATAGCTGAGGTTTTAAAGGCATCTGAATTTTAATTAAGTTACATTAAACATGGTTAATACTCTCCATAATGTCGTATACGTACGGAGTTTATTGTCTTCTTTAAAATTATCCTATGTATAAAAGAAGACTCTGGATGGATATCTTTGTGTATTAACTACAACTGCCAGGTTAATTAAGGAGGCGGAGGTTGATATTCATCGGGTGATAAAGGAGAGGGTAAAGATTTTAGTAGTGCGACCATATAAGGGTCGTTTTTCTTTTTTGTAAGAAATCTGCATTTTGGTTTGAAAATTCATGTTAAATTTTAAGATTTTTGTTGACTTAAGATTCTTAATTTCCGTAATTAATATAGAAATAGGGAATAACTTCAAAGAAAACATTAAAATGAATTATTTTTTAACTGGATTGCCAGGAATTGGTAAAACCTCCGTAATTAAAAAAGTAATTGAGAAAATGGATAGATCCACCTGCGGTTTCTTTACTACCGAGATTAGAGTTGGTGAGAACAGGGTGGGTTTTTCTGTTCAGACACTTTTTGGGATGGAGGGGGTTTTAGCCCACAAAGAATTCAAGAGTAAATACCGGATGGGTAGCTATGGAATATCGGTTACTGGTTTTGAGAAGATTGTCTCCCGGGAATTAGAAAGGTGCTTAAGAGGACGTAGCATCATAATTATAGATGAGATCGGAAAGATGGAGCTTTTCTCCAGAAGGTTTCAAGAGCTGGTCCTGGTTTGTCTGGATGCTCCTAATCCGGTGTTGGGGACGATTATGTATGGTTATCACCCATTCGTGGAGAAGGTGAAGAAACGGGAAGATGTTAAACTCTTTGAAGTGACCAAACAGAATAGAAACCAGATGGTTAATATTTTGATGGAGGAATTTAAGAAAGAAAAGGTGAACGAAGGCTCCCCCCAATAAAAAATTACCTGAATATCGTTACCACGTTGAATAAATCGAAAATTTAAATGTAGGGGCGTATTGTAATACGTCCCTACATTTTATGGTATTTCCAATACTCCAGCTCCGTTTATTTTCCCCTGCTTGAGTAATTGTAAAGCCTGATTTGCTTCTTTTAAAGGGAAAACAGAGACCTGGGTGCGGATAGGGATTACTTCAGCCAGTTTGAGTAACTCTTCGCCATCTTTTCTGGTGCTGTTAGTCACGCTTCTTAAGGTCTTCTCATAATATAGATGTTCGGTGTAGTCCAGTTGGGGGGTAGGAGTCATATAGATTCCAGCCAGGATAAGTGTTCCGCCTTTGTTTAAGGATTTTAAAGCAGAGGGAACTATTTCTCCTGCAGGTGCAAAGATGATTGAGCTGTGGAGCTTTTTTGGGGGTGTTTGTTCTGTTTTCCCTGCCCAGACTGCTCCTAATTTTAAAGCTAATTTCTGATGTTCTGTGCTTCGAGTAAAGACATACACCTCACAATTCCAGTGAATAGCTATTTGTATAGTGATATGCGCTGAGGCTCCAAAGCCATAAAGTCCCAATCTCTCTCCTGGTTTGATTTCGCTCAGTTTTAAAGCTCGATATCCGATTATTCCTGCACAGAGTAAAGGAGCAGTCTCAGCGGGAGAGAGTTTATCTGGAACAGGGTAGGCGAAATCTTCTTGGATGACTGTATATTGGGCATAACCTCCATCTAAATGATAACCGGTGAATTTTGCCAATTCGCATAGATTTTCTTTTCCGCTTTTGCAGAACTCGCATTTACCGCAGGTGTAATTTAACCAGGCAATACCAACTCTATCTCCGATTTTGAATCTTTGTGCATTTCCCCCTTTTTTCTCAACTATGCCTACAATTTGATGTCCTGGTATTAGAGGTAGCCTGGGTAAAGGAAGTTCTCCTTCAACCGTATGCAGGTCGGTATGGCAAATTCCACATGCCTGCACGCGGATTAAAATATCCTCTGGTCCGATTTCTGGTATCGGGCTTTCTTTAAATTGAAGAGGATTTTTCTCGATTAAATCTGGTTTTTTTAAGAGCATTGCCTGCATAGGATTTCCTTCTGGTGGTAGAGACGCATAGCAATGCGTCTCTATTGTTCTCCATGGACAATCTCTTTATTTTGTGTGTCTGTCGGGTCCCCTGACCCGACAGATTATTTTCTGAATAAACAATCTACCTCTAATGAAAACTTTTAGCAAGAAAATTTTGTTGTAAGGGCAAATGTGCTCGTCGTCCGCCTCAGGCGGACTGACCCGTAGGTGGGTAGCACCCTCAACCAGTCGTTTAACATAGGTGATAAAAAATGGTAAAACAGGCATCCTGCCTGTTTCCCAAAGCTCAGATCCTGGAAACGGGTCCGTTGGTCAGGAATGTCTGAGCTACCATTATGGATTCAGGTCCTAAAAATGGGTATGTAGGACGAGGACGCCTGACCCACCAACCCATCTACATTGGGTGGTACTCTCAAACTCGTTTGAGGGTGATTCAGATTTACAACATCCCCCGTAGGGGGATGGCGCTCTGCTGTGGTGGCCTATAGCCATACACCCCTACTTTTTTCTTGCTACATTTTTATTCTTCTGATATATTCTTTCAGTATGGAAAAACCAGATAAAAAATCTACACCTAATAAAGAAGAGATTAAAATAATTGCCACTAATCGGAAAGCGCGGCATGAATATATTATCATAGAAACTTTTGAGGCAGGGTTGGTTCTGAAAGGAACTGAGGTGAAATCGCTGAGGGAAGGTAAGGCCAATCTCAGGGACTCTTATGCTAAAATAGATAAGGAGGAAGCAGTTCTCCTGAATATGCATATCAGTCCCTATGAAAAAGGTAATAGATATAACCAGGATCCAACCCGACCAAGAAAACTCCTTTTACACAAAAGCCAGATAAAAAGG
This sequence comes from uncultured candidate division Zixibacteria bacterium, assembly GCA_963713865.1. GTDB lineage: Bacteria > Zixibacteria > MSB-5A5 > MSB-5A5 > RBG-16-43-9 > CAZMZF01. Next base: position 1,402,153 of record OY970208.1, read on the forward strand.
CTGTTAGGTAAAGTGGTCGAAAAAGGTTTGACCTTAATCCCTCTCCGACTCTACTTTAAGGGAAGTTATGCTAAAGTTGAATTGGCCGTAGCTGTGGGGAAGAAGCTTTTCGACAAAAGGAAATCGATTACGGAAAGGGATGTGGAACGCGCTTTAAGAAGAGCTCTAAAGGAAAGAAATAAATGAGCAGGCAGATTAGACACTTCCTGATATTATCTTTAATAATTTTTCTACATACTTTGTCATCTGCGGATACGATTACCATAGATAAAGGGGGAGAAAAATATCAGATAGAGAGTCTGGAGATAGAAGGGTATCAATATATCGATCTCTCAGATTTAAAGAAAATCTATGGTGGGGAGCTTTTCTGGGAGCCACTGGGGAAAAAAGTAATGTGGGAGGTAAATGAACATCAATTCAAATTCGACCTTTTCTCGCCTTACATCCTGTTAGATCAGGAGGCTTATAATCTGACCTTGCCGGTTGAATTAAAGCAGGGCAAAATTTATCTTCCCTTTAAAACTTTCTGGCCTGTTTTAGAGTCGATTGAACCTCCGGAAGGTGTGGTAAAAAAAAGAGATTATAATATTTATGATCTAAAAGTTAGTCAGAAATTGAACGGATTTCTCATAGAGATAAATCTTTCCGAACCTCTTAATTATGAGGTTTTTAAAAGTGAGGATAACTGGCTTATTATAAATTTCTTTGAAGGTAAAATCGACACTCTCCTTTTCTCAAATTTAAATATCCCTGAGATTATATCAGAAAGCAGGGCTTATCAATTTCAGGGATCAGCCCAGCTCTCTTTAAAACTTTACAAAGAATTTCCCCGAGAAGATCACTTTATAAAATCCACCCCGGATGGACTTTATCACTTGCAGATAACTATAGAGGACACAACTCAGAGTCAGTCTCCTGAGGAAAAGGAAGAGATGGAAAAAAATCAATTCAATGTTATCATATTAGATCCGGGGCATGGGGGGGAGAATTCTGGAGCAGTTGGTACCAAGGGTTTAAAGGAAAAGGATGTAGTTCTGGATATCGCCCTGAGACTGGAAAAACTCCTGAAAGCTACTAAAAATGAAGATCTTAAAGTATATCTTACCAGAAAAGGCGATTATTTCGTTCCTTTAGAACAGAGGTCCTTGTTCGCCAATCAAAAAGGAGGAGATCTGTTTGTAAGCATTCATGCCAATGGAGCTAAAAGGAAAAAGGCATCAGGCACTGAAATATATTTCTTAGCCCAGGCGAATAATGATGAAGCCCGGGCCGTGGCAGCCTTAGAGAATTCAGCTATTCTGTTTGAACGCCCGGAAGGAACTCAGGTAGATACCTCAGTGCTTGATTTCATATTGATGGATATGCTCCAGAACAGAGTTTCTGAAGGAATCCAGCAACTTAGCTCAGATGATTCATGATCGGATGAAAAGTTCTCTCAATATCCAGAGTAGAGGAGTGGATCAGGCAGGGTTTTTCGTGTTAAATAAGACCTATATGCCTTCGGTTTTAGTAGAGACTGCTTTTATCACTAACCCGGAGGAAGAAAAGCTTTTAAATAAAGGCACTTTCAGGCAGAAGATAGCTGAGGCGATCTATCAGGCGATTCTGGATTTTAAAAACAAATATGAGGTTAAAGAAAAGTGAGAGTAAATGAAAAAGCTATAGGGGTTTTCGATTCGGGCGTCGGTGGTCTGACTGTAGCAAAGCAGATTTTCAAAAAGCTCCCTTTTGAAAATGTGATCTATTTCGGGGATACAGCCCGGACACCTTATGGTCCCCGTTCCGCAGAAATAGTCAGGAAATTCTCAGTACAGAATATAAGCTTCCTTTCAACTCAGAGAGTAAAATTAATCGTAGTTGCCTGCAACACCGCTTCAGCTGTAGCTCTGGATTATCTAAAAAAGATATTTCAACTACCTCTGATGGGAGTTATAGAACCTGGTTCCAGGGCTGCGGAAAAAGTAACTAAAAACGGAAGAATAGGAGTGATAGGAACTGTAGGGACTATTCGCTCAGAATCATATACTAAGGCTATTAAAAAGATAGATAAAAAAATAAAGGTGTTTGGGTACCCCTGTCAACTTTTTGTTTCTCTGGTAGAGGAGGGTTATATAGATAAAAGAGCCACTCACCTGATAGCTGAGGAATATTTAGCCCCTTTGAAAAAACAGAAGATAGATACCCTGGTTTTGGGATGCACTCATTATCCTCTTTTGAAAAAGGTAATATCAGAAGTTATGGGTGACAAAGTTACTTTAATCGATTCAGCTGAGGAGACTGCCTTAGAAGTTAAAAGAACCTTAGAAGAAAAGGAAATGATAAATATCTCACACTCAGAACCCCAGTATAAATTTTACGTGTCAGATTTCCCAGAAAAATTTGCTCAGATAAGCGAAAGATTCTTGGGGGAGAAGATTAAAGAGGTAAAGAAAATAGATATTAATAAATATTAAAAGACGTGACCATGATACGTGAGCGTTATTCGTAGTAACATTTAATCTGTCATTCCGAGGACGACGAAACAATCCCTATAGGGTAAACGGATTGCTTCGTCCGCCTCTGGCGAGACTCGCAATGACAGCCAAAACACATCGGGCTCACGTATCCGTTGAGTCACCTGACCTAATAGTAGATGAGTTGAGACGCATAACTATGCGTCTCTACAAGTACTAATAAAAAATAAAATGAGAATAATTTTAGCTACCCGGAATCAACATAAAATAAAAGAGATAAAAAAGATTCTGGCAAACCAACAAATAGAGATTCTGACCTTGGAAGATTTTCCAGATATGCCTGAAGTTAAGGAGACAGGAAAGACTTTAGAAGAGAATGCTGTCCTTAAAGCAAAATCTGTTTTTAATGCAACTGGAATACCTGCCTTAGCAGATGATTCAGGTCTGGAAGTTGATGCTTTGGATGGTGCGCCGGGGGTTATGTCTGCAAGGTTTGCCGGTCCGGGATGCAGTTACGAAGATAATAATCTGAAACTCTTAGGTTTGTTGAAAGGAATCCCGGATGAAAGAAGAGGGGCGAGTTTTAGATGTGTGATGGCTCTGGTTTTAAATCCAGATAATATAAGGATATTAGAGGGTAGAGTAAGAGGAGTTATTACCCAAAATGAAATCGGGGAAAACGGATTTGGTTATGACCCGGTTTTCTTTTTTCCGGAATTGGGTAAAACCTTTGCCCAGCTTGAACCCGAGGAGAAGAACAGAATCAGCCACAGGGGGATAGCTTTAAGAAAAGCGAAGGAATTGATAAAAAGAAAAATGACGGATAGCGGATGACGGATAAAGAATAAAAATAATATCCTCTGGAGTGTAAAGCCTCAAGATCTTATCCACGGGATCCTGGTGAAAACTTTAGCTTTACGTTTTTGTTTTAAATAAATAATAAGTGCACGACATGCCGTGCTCCTACTTTTTGGGTTGACTAAAAATCAAAAAAGAGTATATTTAGTAATTGAGGGGAGAGGAATATAAATTAAGTATCCGAAGGGAAAAGTCGATTTTCTTAATAAAAAAAGGAGAAAATTATGAAAAAGATAAGCACAGTCCAAAGGGTCCAACTTCGGATTATTTTCTTTGTCTTTCTGTGGATACTATTTTCCTTTTCAGTTATCTGGTCAAACGGGATTAACAAATCATCTTTTTACCAGGCTCTTTTAGAGGAAAGGGTAAATTTGGGTGACTCTGGATATACTTCTCAAGAAATCTTGCAACAGAGGCTGAGTAAAGATGATTTTCTGGTCAGGTCGTCTAACTTTATCTCCGGAATTCATTTTTCACCTTCGCTTAAAGCTTCCTATCTGTTAGGAGATTTCAGAGTAAATGAGGAGAATTATCCGGCAACCTTTTCTCAGAGAAAGCCAGATTTAGCTTTGTTTAAAGATGGCAGTTTTGTCTCGGTGTGGGAGGATGAGAGGAATGGTGATAAGGATATATTCTGCCAGAAAGTTAACTCCGTAGGTGGAATAACAGAGTCAAATCTTAAATTAGTTGCAGATGATCTTCATACTGACCAGTTAGAACCATCCATCTGCAGGTCTTTAGATAGCAATCTAATCCTGGTATGGGTAGATGGGACTGAGCTGAATATCTACGGAAGAAGGTATCTTCCTAACCTTTCGCCTTCAGGGGATACTTTCAGAGTAAATGATAGTCTGATTCCAAATAGTGCCTGGGAACCGGAGATTGAGTCTTTTACAGATGGGAGTTTTTTGGTGGTATGGGTAGATGTTAGTTCCGGGAATAATCTCTATGCCAGAAGATATGACTCCTCCGGGAACCCCTGGGGTCCCAGTTTTAAAGTTAATACGGTGGAAGGGATTGCACCTCCAAAATCACCTTCAGCCTCTTTTGATAAAAATGGCAGATTCGTAATTGGCTGGGAGGATTACAGAAACTTAGATGCGGATATATATTTTCAGAGATATGATTCCTCTGGTACTCCTTCAGGTTCCAATGTCTTAGCTAATGTAGATTCGTTGAGCGAGGATCAATATTACTCTTCAGTAACCAAGATACCGAAGGGCGATTTTATGGTAACCTGGGTGGATACCAGGGGCAGTAAAATAGATATCTATGCCCGACTGTTTGACTTTTCTGGAAATCCGAAAACTACCCGATTTAAAATTAATTCAGATGATGGGTCAGCTCAGCACTGGGAACCAGATATTGATGCAGATTCGAATGGTAACTATCTGGTTGCCTGGGGAGATAACAGGAATGAACCATCAATTTTCTTTCAGAAATTTGATTCCACTGGTGCAATGGTTGGATCAAATATAAAGTTAAGTCAGGACGGAGTCTCTGGGTTTAAAGATGATCCGGCATTATCTGTTAAGGAAAACGGTGATTTTGACGTGGTCTGGAGCGACCACAGGGGTAAAAGCTATGACATCTATTCTCAGAAAGTTTTGGATGGGATTCTTTCCGGGATAAATTTTATGCTGAATGATGATTTAGAGGGAGCCATACAGAAAGAACCAGCCATAACTGAAGATTTAGACAAGAATTTCATTATCACCTGGACAGACCAGAGAAACGGAAACGATGATATCTATATTAAGAAATTCGCTCGGTTCGGAGATTTAATCTTTTCTGAACGTAGAGTTAATACTAATACTTCTTCCTCTCCCTGTGCCCAACCGGATTTAGCTATAGATGGTTCCAGAAACATATTAGTTGTCTGGCAGGATTCCAGAGATGGTTTGAATATATATGCCCAAGGATACGATCCCTCTGGCAATTCATTAGATACAAATTTTAAAGTGAATAACTCTACAGGTACCATTCTGCACAATTCTCCTGCCTGTGCTAAAGCTTATGACGGGAAAGGGGTGGTGGTCTGGTCTGCTGCCCTATCCGGGGTCAAGAATATTTACGCTCAGCGCCTTAGCAGTTCTGGTACACTGGTAGATACCAGTTTTAAAGTGAATGATGACCTGCAGGCTGTAGATCATTTAAGCCCAAAAGTTGGAATGGACAGCATCGGGAATTTCACAGTTGCCTGGTATGACCGGAGAGATTCAGAGGAAAGAATTTATTTACAAAGGTACAATTCTTCAGGTGTTAAAATCGGATCTAACTTTGCATCTTTTTGCGATTCTTTAAATCCGATTCAGAGAGAATTCGATTTAGCTATGAACAGTAAGGGGAATATGGTACTTAGCTGGACTCAACTGGATGGAGATAAGATAAATCTATATGCCCAGAGATATTCAAGTTCGGGTTCTATTTTAGGTAATAATTTTCTGGTGAATGATTTTTCCGGGATCCCTGAAGCTCCTTCGGTTTCAATAGATGATGATACTTTTTTCGTTGTCGTATGGACAGATTATCGTACCGGCAATCCTGATATCTATTATCAGATCTATTATTTTAACGAAGGTATTCCCCTGGGAGCAAATTCAATTCTGAGTACTGATTTTGCAAATGCTCTCAATTTCGATCCAGATGTCACTCTTTCTCCACCCAATATTTACACTGCCTGGATGGATAACCGGATTCCAGGTTCCGGGTTTGATATCTTTGCCAGTGCCATCAAATACAGACAGACTAAGGTCGAAGAGGAGGAAGTTAACCATCCGTTTTCGTTTGATTTGGGGCAGAATTATCCGAATCCCTTTAACCCAACCACCACCATACCCTTCATAGCAAGTAGCAAGGAGCTTGCAGCTGGTAGTCCCATCCGTACAACCCTGATTATCTATAATATACTGGGGGAGAAGATAAGGACTTTGGTGGATGATAAAAGACAGCCGGGGAACTATAAGATTATTTGGGATGGAAAGGATGAAAAAGGTAAAGATGTAGCCAGCGGGATTTATTTCTATAGATTGAAAATGGGAGAGAACTCTATTTCAAAAAGGATGGTGCTTTTGAGGTAAAGTCGAACAGAACGGTATACCCAGATTGCCCCCAATGTGGGCAATTCAATCCGTCTTGAGGGCAAAGCCGGATTACCTATTATTGTAGCAATAACTCTTCATAGCGCCCGATCTTTGTGTCGGGCGTAATCGTTTTGTAGTGACAGAATAGTGTTATGTCTTTTATAGAGGGGAAATGTAGGAACAATTTCCAATTGGATCCATACTGTGCTTGAATTACTCCACAGGCGACCCTGAAAGGGTCGCACTTCGAAAATACTGTGAACGCTGGGATTCCCAGCCAACAATGGGCAAGCCCACCTTTAATGATTCGCACCATTAGCATAATAATCTGGTTTAAGTAAACCTTAAAATCCTAAAATATACAACGAGTTATAAATGTTCTATAATTACCACTTGACTAATTCTACATTTTGGTTAAATTAAAATCGAAAAAGAGTTTTTACTTTAATAAGGACCAAAATGAAAATAACCCGTCTCAATTTATTTTTCTTTTTTATACTTGATCTTTTCATATTTCAATTCTTAATCCTATCTGCCTTCGCAGTCATCCCCTTGGAAACTTCTCCTTCCTGGCGTTCGACTGAAACTAATGTATATTCTACAGGTGCGGTTTTTGGAGATATGGATGGGAACGGGTTTTTAGATTTAGTGGTCTCAAATGGGAACGATATGATTAAAGCTCCGAATTTCGTTTATTTCAATTATAACGGTAGATTAGATACTATTGCTGGTTGGGTCTCGGCTAATTCCGAATTCTCCGGTCACTGTGCTTTGGGGGATATTGATAAAGATGGTTATCCGGAACTGGCAGTTTCAAACTATACTGAAAATAGCTGGGGGAAAACAGTTGTTCAGCTCTATGATAATGTCAATGGCTCTCTTTCTGTTTCACCTACCTGGTCATCTGCTGATTCGATGCATACTTTCACCTGCGCTTTCGGTGATGCGGATGGGGACGGGGATTTAGATTTAGCAGTTGCCTGTGGTGAGGCTTATAACCATTATTATGAACGTAACAGGATCTATTATAATCACAATGGAGTTTTAGAAACGACCCCCTCCTGGATCTCCGGGGATTCTGGGTACTGTTACGACGTGGATTGGGGAGACGTGGATAATGATGGCGATCTGGATTTAGCTTTTATCTCTTCTGGAGGGCAGATAAGAGTTTATAAAAATTATAGTGATTCCATTGAAACTTTCCCCTCCTGGAAGTCAAAAGATTCAGATAACGGGAATAGTTTAGCCTGGGACGATTTGAACAACGATGGTTATATGGATTTAGCAGTAGCTAATAATACTCAGTTGAGCGGAAAAGGTTATTTTGAAGTCTATCTGAATTATTCCGGAGTTTTAGATACACTTCCTTTCTGGACCTCATCCACCAAGGGTTATGGTTCTGCAGTTTCCTTTTGCGATGTGGATAACGATGGAGATAAAGATTTAGCTGCCGGGAGATGGTGGGGTTATTCAATGGTCTATGAAAATACAGGTGGTAATCTAACTACAACCCCTGTCTGGAGCTGTATATCTTCATATCAAAGTGTTATCGAAGAGATGGTCTGGGCAGATTTAGATGGGGATGGGTTGATAAAGATTAAAAATGAAGCTCACTCAGCAGATGGGATAAAAAAAGTTTATTATTTGAACCATTATCCTGCTCATAAATTAGATCGGGTTATAGCAGATGAAGATACTTTGACTATAGATGACTATTGTTATAGTTTAGCCTCTGGCTGGGTCTCTTTTAAAAACCCTCCGGTTTCTCAGGTCCTATTTGATTATAAGTTTTCTTTGAAACCGGATCTGGCTGTTAGTAACTGGGACCGGGAGAATTATTGTTTTTACAATTTGAATCAGTTATATCTAAGCGGAGATGCAAATCAGGACCAGAAGGTCTCGGTCTCAGATGTGGTATATCTGATTAATTATCTTTTAAAAGGAGGACAGGAGCCTTATTTTTTAGCCAGTGGTGATGTGACCCGCGACTGTCAAATCAACATCAATGACGTTATTTATCTGATCAATTATCTTTTCAAAGATGGACCAGCACCTTTAACCGGATGTGTAAAAGCATAACATCAGATCCTATATTAGAATTATAAAATAAAAGGACAGCCATAGTGGCTGTCCTTACTAGATTCAATCAGGGCGAACCTGAAAGGTTCGTCCTACGAAATTAATTACTTTCCGCTGACTACCATCTCAGAGAATTTTAGTGTAGGGGAGGTGATGCTTCCCCTGAAAACCAGATCATTACCTACCATCTCTATCCCTTTTAACATATCCATAATCGTTCCAGCAATGGTTACCTGGGAGACCGGAAAAGTAAGCTCTCCATCTTCTATCCAGAGACCTTCTGCCATCTGGGAATAATCTCCGGTGACGATATTCATTCCAAAACCAGCTAAATCGGTTACATAAAAACCCTTTTTAACACTGCGGATAATATCTTTCGGATCAGTTTTTCCGTTCTCCAGGTAGAAATTCGAAGCTGAAATTCTGGGGATGGAGTCATAACCCCGGGAAGCATTACCGGTGGAAAAGGTTTTCATCTTTCTGGCGGAATAATTGTTATGCAGAAAAGTTTTCAGAATCCCGTTCTCGAACACTTTTTTCCTCTGGGTAGGAATTCCTTCGCCATCGAAAAGACAGGAACCCACCCCTCTGGGTAAGAGAGCATCATCCCAAACAGTCAAAAGGTCTGAGCCGATTTTTTCATTCATCTTTCCGGCCAAAAAAGTAGAATTTTTTGCGGCTAATTCTCCGTTTACCCCATAAGAAAGTCCAGCCAGAAAACCAGAAGCAGTTAACGGGTCAAAAATAATGGGCACTTTTTGAGTTTCTATCTTTTTGGAACCGAGCATCCTTAAAGCTCTTTCTGCAGATATTTTGCCAATTCTTTCAGGAGATTCTAAATCCTCTAAAAGAGATTTATAATCCCAGAAACCATTCCCTCTTTTCTCACCATCTTTTTCAGCTATGGGTGAACAGGATAAGCTGACTGATGTTCTTTGATAGCTCAAATTCACGCCAGAGGAATTAGCCAGATGAATCTGCGTTTCATTGTCTCGGTACTCTGCACCATCGGAATTGGTTATCCTCGAATCAGTACTGAAAGCAGTATCTTCCGCCCTTCGGGCTAATTCTATCTTCATCTCAGTTGGGAAATTCTTCAACTGGCTATCGTATATTTTTAAATCGGTTTTTTCAGGGATTGGCTCTACTTTCTCAGGTAGTCCGTTAAATTCATCCTCACTTGTATTTTTAGCCAGAAAGATGGTTTTTTCGATCAGGTCATCTAAAGGTTTTAGAGTGAAATCTGAAGTATAGGAGAAGCCTAATTTTTTATTGAGGAAAATCCTTAATCCTAATCCTTTGGTACGGGTTTGTTTCAAGACCTCGATTTCTCCTTTTCTGACCCGGATTAAAAACTCTCTGCCTTCCTCCAGATAAACCTCAGCCTGGTCAGCCCCGGTTTTGAGTGATTTTTTTATGAGTTCTGCAGGTAATTCCTTATATTCCATTTTTTCTCCTTCTACAAGGGCGTATTTTAATACACCCCTACCTGATATTAAATTACTGTGGGTTTAAAGGCGGTTCCTCCAATGGTTATTTCTGAGAACTTGATTGTCGGTTGACCCACCCCCGCATAAACCCATTGTCCATCTTTTCCACAGGTGCCGGTGGTTTGGTCAACCAGCAAGTCATTTCCTACCATCTCAATTTTCTGGATAGCCTCCGGTCCATTACCTATCAGGACTGCACCCTTTATCGGTTTAGTTATTTTACCATCTTCAATCAAATATGCTTCACGAACCAAGAAGTTGAAGTTACCGGAGGTAGTGTCAACTGAACCGCCTCCCATTTTTTGAGCATAAATTCCTTTTTTTACAGATTTGATTATATCTTCCGGATCAGTTTTTCCCTGTTCTATAAAGGTATTGGTCATCCGGGGTATGGGAAATTCTCGATAGGAGGTTCTTCTACCGTTTCCGGTTGATTTGGTTTTCATCAAACCAGCATTCAGTTTATCATACATATAACCTTCTAAAATGCCATCCTTGACCAGCATCTTTCTCTGTCCGGGAGTTCCTTCATCGTCGATGTTGAAAGAACCTCTGCCGTAGGGGATGGTGGCATCATCTATCACACTAACTACCTCGGAAGCAACTTTCTTTCCAAGTTTATCCGCCATTAAAGAGGTATTTTTTCTAATGCCGTCACCTTCCAAAGAATGCCCGAACGCTTCATGGATTAAAACGCCTCCCCAGCCAGGTCCGACAACTACCGGGTTTAATCCGGCTGGAGCATCTTCTGCCTGAAGCATAACGATAGCCTGTCTAACTCCATCTTTACCTACCTTCTCCGGGGAGTTTTTCTGAAAATAATCAAAATCTACTCTTCCACCGGCAGAGGCATAACCTTCAAACCTGTTACTTCCTTCGACTGCTAAAGGATAAACCGCTAATCTGGTTATGAACTGGTCATCCTTAGCTTTCAAACCTTCAGAGTTTACTATCATAATCTTCTTAGCTTCGTCATAATAATCTACCCTTACTTGCTCAATCCTTTTATCATAATCCCGGGATGATTGATTGGCTTTCTTTAAGAGTTCAATTTTTTTCGCCTCAGAAGCTAAAGCCACTGGTGATTTAAGGGTGAAATATGGGTTAAGTTTTTGCAGGCTTAAATTAGCCGGTTTCTGGATATTGTCTGAGCTGGCGATAAATGCTGCCACCTCTGCGGCTTCTTTCAGCTCGGGATAGCTTAAATCATCTGAGAATGCATATCCGGTTTTTTCTCCGGAGATTACCCTGACACCAGCCCCTTGAATGATACCGTAAGTAAAGGATTTAATTTTATCCTCATCCAGTTGTATCTCAGTTCGGATAAGATGCTGGAGATAAATCTCTGCAAATTCCCCCCCTCTGGATAAAGCAGTTTCGAGTACCTTTTTCAAATCCTCATCTGCAAGGGTTTGTTCTAAAATATTTTTAGTATCTTCTGTGAACCCGAAGGCAGAGTTAAGCCAGAAAGGTGCGGTAAGCAAAGCTACTCCTCCTTTCAAGAAGCTCCTCCGATTGAGCTTGTTTTGATTTTTGTTAATCATAAAAAATCTCCTGTATGAAAATGATGTTTAGATTGCAATTTAAGGTTTTTTCGAAAGATGTCAAGGGGAAAGAAAAACAAACGAATGACGGATAAAACGTAGGGGAAGAGCTTGTCCCCTCCAGATTTTTTGTTTTTCGTAGCACTGCCCTTAAGGAGATTTTTGTAGGGACAACCCTTGTGGTTGTCCTTTTTTCTGTCCCTACGTTTTTTGGGCTCTGAAAGGGACTGTTGAAAAAGTGTTTTTGGAGTGCAAAGCTTGCTTTTACGATTTTTTTTGAAATTTAGATCTCTTTAGAGTTTAACTACTTAGATTTTTGAGAAAAACAGCACCAGCCTCAAGGTCAACTTCGACAAGCTGGTGCACTCCGATTCAGGATTTTTCAACATACCCTGAAGGGTCGCGCTACGATAAAAAAGCAGAAAATTATTTTTATCATAAAAAAACCCCGGTCTTTCAAAAAGATCGGGGCTTAAAAAATAATTAAAAGATAAGGTCAGCACCCAGGAGCAGGTCCTCCTTTGAAAAGATAATTAATCATAAAGATCACATCTGAGACATTAACCTTACCGTCACATTGTATATCCCCGCAGGTTAAGATGGGTTGTGGAGGAGGGCCGCCCTTGAAAAGATAGTTAATCAAATAGATAACATCCGTCACATTAGCCTTGGCATCGGCGTTGGCATCACCCGGCATACAGGAGGGCACATAGAAACTGAAGGTTTGGGTAGACCAGGTCCCTTGAGTATTGGTATCTTTAGCTTTGACCTTCCACCAGTAGAATATTCCGATCTCCAGTTGAGGAGTAGTATAGGTTGAATCAGTTAAATTAGCCACCACAACCGCTGTGCTGAAATCCGGAATGGTATCATAGTAGAGGTCGTATTTGACAACATCTCCGGGGTCAGGGTCCTTTGCCTTTCTCCAGATCAAAGTAGGTTCCAGGGAGGAAAGGGTATCCTCGTTTGGAGGAGAAACTAAACTGAAGGGTTTGGGTGGCTGAGGCACATAAAGGGTTACCTTGAAAGTTCCGGTTGACCATCTGCCTGAGGTATTGATATCTCTTGCCTGAACTTTCCAGTAGTAACTGCTGTCATCCCTTACTGTGACAGTTCTTGTGGTGTCTTTCAGGTTGATAATCTTCCTGGGATTGGTAAAGCCGGAATTAATATCATACCAGAGGTCATAGAGTATCGAGTCGCCAGGATCAGGGTCGGTAGTAGACTGCCAGTAGAAGGTGAAAGTGGAGTCGCTCAAAGTAGCATTATTTAACGGAGATAATAAAGTAAAAGTATTGGGTTGCTGAGGATAATAAACATGGAAACTCCAGTATGGATCTGTGCTCCAGCTTTCTCCTCCATAACTATCTTTTGCCTTGACCTTCCAGTAATAAGTGGAATCATCATAAAGACTGGTGGTCAGGGTTTCCAAGGTGTCGGTGGATAAGACTGAATCGTAGACTGCAAAAGTATTATCGCGGGAGTAATAAACTATGTAACTTATCGCGTCAAGTGGGTCAGGGTCAGATGGTTTATTCCATCTCAAGGTTGGGGTGAGGACTGAAACTGTGCTTCCATTTGAAGGAGAGATCAAGGCGAATGAAGATGGTGCCACATTCAATGTGCGGAAACTCCAGTAAGGCTGGGTGCTCCAGGTTGTCAAATTAAATTTGTCTTTTACCCTTACTTTCCAGTAGTAGATAATATCATTCAATAGTCCGGGCAAAGTATAGGAAGTATCCGTGATTGCACCTGATGAATCTGTGTAAATCAGGGAATCAAGTGACCAGAAAACTTTGTAGGATAACTGGTCATTAGGATCAGGGTCTGTTGCTTTGTGCCAGTATAATTTGGGATGTAAAATTAATGTGTCCTTATCATCCGGCGAGGCTAAGCTGAAAGAATTAGGAGCTTGCGGCACATAGACATTAAACCGCCAGTTAATCTGGGTACTCCAGCGGCCGGAGGTATTTATATCTTTTGCCAGGACTTTCCAGTAATAGGTGCTATCGTCCTGGCCAGTAAAATAGTAAAAGGTATCAGGTAAGTTCGCAACAATAACGGGATTGGGGAAACCTGAACGTGAATCGTAATAAAGGTCATAGAGAATAGAATCACCAGGGTCAGGATCTGTGGTTGAGCGCCATCTCAAAGTATCTGAATACTGATAGATAGTATCAAGGTTAGGAGGGTAGACCAGGCTAAAGGTTGCAGGCTGTTGCGGGTAATAGACACGGAAATTCCAGGTGTTGTTGCTCAAAGTAGTCTTTCCCCATTTATCCACTGCCTTGACTTTCCAGTAATACACTGTATCATCGCTTAGAGCGGGCATAACCCGGAAGGTATCTGCTATATTATAAAAAGAGTCAATTGGGGTGAAGTCACTTTCCTTAGAATAGTAAAGAGTATATTTGACAGTATCCAGTGGGTCAGGGTCGGTTGCCTTGTGCCATCTGAGTGTAGGAGTTAAGGTGGAAACAGTGGAGCCGCTATCTGGTGAAATCAAAGTAAAGGCGGCCGGGGCAACATTTACCACCAGGATCACTGTAGTTGAATGGGTCTGGCTTCCTGTTCCCTGTATGGTCAGGGTATAAGTTCCAGCAGGTGTGGAGCCAGTGGTGTTAACATTCATAACAGAAGAGGTGGTTGGTGATTTTACAGGGTTTGGACTGAAACTGGCTGTTGTTCCACCAGGCAGACCCGAGACAGATAAGGTGCAGGGATGTGCAAATCCGTAAAGATAACCCAGGTTTACAGTGTAGTTAGTAGAGGCACCCACATCGATCGTCCTTGAACCTGGTGTTGCTCCAATGGTAAAGTCAGGTATGGAGAAATCAGCATCACTTCTATCCTTAGGAGCACCATCTGCAGCGTCTGAGACCCTCACCCGGTTATTAGCAGATGGCGTATTCGGGATGGTCCAGGTATGAGTTCCATCATTCGGGGTGCTGGCTATGATGGTTGTCCAGGCGGTTCCAGAATTAGTTGAATTTTCGAGTTTGACATTTCCAGTAAAGCCCACTGATCTCCAGAGTATATCCTTATTCTCCCCCACATACCAGACCTCTCCTCCATCTGGATCTAAAATCTCAAGAGCAGAGCCTAAACATCCGGCTACATACTTGGGAGTAAATCCAAGCGCGGTGGCGGAATTGGTGAACTCCAGTTGATTAGCAGGGGGGACAAAGGTAGAATCGATTATTATCCCGATGTCTGATTTCCAAGTTGAGCTGGTGGTGAAATAGATGGTGCATATTGGACCACTGCCAGCGTTAAAAGCTCCACTCCATACTGCCCAGATATTCATTCTATAATTTGCAGTATCCACATAATTAGGGGAAGTTGGATCTCCAGCATAACTTTGCGCTGGGTTAGAAGTGAATCTTGACTCCCAATGAATAGAATCACAGCGCAGATCTAAGTTATCAGGGTTGTAAAAAGTTAAAGGAATGGTAAACCCTCCCAAATTCTGGTCATTATAAATATAGACTTTAACTGTAACCTGCTGGCTGGGACCCACGGTGAGCTTTTGTTCTACTCTACAGGTGTCAGGGTTACCGGTGTCCTGGGAGAAGGCAGGGGGAGTAAGGAAAAGAAATAACAGAAGCATTAAAAAAACTAATCCTCTTTCTTTCATACTAACCTCCTTTCTTTGGGTTTTAATTTAGATAACTATTCTTAAGAAACTTAAATGATGGGAATTTCTCAAAGTCGATCTCGGTTTCCATTTTTGAATTACAAAAAAGAGGAAAAAAGACTTATATACTTAATGTAAATAATACTTTCATTTTGTCAAGTTAAAATTAGTGTTTTTTTAGGAATTAACCCAATAAAGATAGGTTTTGTTTGGTTTTAATCTAAGAATATCAAGAGGTTAAGGGTTAGAAGGTTAAAGAGGATTGATCTGATGATTAATGACAAATATCGAATGATTTATAATAAAACCATTCTTTGCTTATTCCTTTTAAAAAGGAGGTTATAGATTGGTATGGGCGAGGACTTCTCGCCCTTTACTTATCTACCCTTACAACTACACCTTTTTATAATTTTCATTTTCCTTGACAAAACAATGAATGAGATTTAGTTTATTTAGATAGAGGAGTATAATTATCGTTTTAACAAATATAATTTTCAAGAGGAGAAAAGATGAAAAGAGTATTTAGATATTTTGTGTTTATCATCTCTATTCTAACCCTTTGCTCTTCGGTTTATGCACAAAGGTATATGCAAGCAAGAATACACTTTAAAGATAAAGCGGAGATGAAAAAGGTTTTAAGCCTGGATTTAGATAGAGCTTATCTAAAGTATGGTGAGTATTTAGATATAGTTACAGATTCAGCCGAGGTTGAAGAGCTAAGAGCTTCAGGCTATCAGGTCGAAGTGGTAATTGAAGATCTGGTTCAGTATTATCAAAGGAGGATGAAAAAGGCTTTAGATATGGGTGGGTTTCATACTTATGATGAGACCGGGTTAGCTCTGGATTCGATTCATAACCTGTATCCGCAGATTACTACCTCTAAAATTACCATTGGCTATTCTTTAGAGGGAAGGCCAATCTGGGGAATGAAGATCTCTGATAATCCGGATATAAATGAAGATGAGCCGGAGGTGTTCTATAGTGCCCTGATTCACGCACGGGAGCCTATAACTATTGAAGTATTGCTATACTTTATGCGATATCTGTGCGGGAATTATGGTTCTGATTCTCTGGCTACTTTTCTGGTGAATAACCGGGAGTTATGGTTTGTCCCGATTATAAATCCAGATGGTTATGAATTTAATCGTTTGACTGAACCGTATGGTGGAGGGATGTGGAGGAAGAATAGAAGACTTAATTCAGGCGGTTCTTACGGAGTGGATTTAAACCGGAACTTCGGGTATATGTGGGGATATGATAACATAGGTTCTTCTTCTGTTCAGAGCTCTGAGATCTACAGGGGAACAGGACCGTTTTCCGAGCCAGAAACGCAGGCTATCAGAGCATTCGTTGATTCCTCAGAATTTGTCTTAGCCTTGAATTATCATTCTTATGGAAATGATTTTCTCTATTCATGGTGCTATGATGACCTCTATACGCCAGATCAACAAATTTTCAAAGCTATAGGGGATAGCGTTCAAACTCTGACCGGATTCTGGGCTGGAACCAGCTGGGAGATATTGTATAATACTAATGGAGATTCGGATGACTGGATGTATGGGGAACAAACTGAGAAGAACAAAATCTTTGCCTTTACTCCGGAAGTAGGAGATGAGTATGATGGTTTCTGGCCTGACCCTTCGAGGATAATCCCTTTAAGCGAGTTAATGCTCGGAACTAACCTTCTGATAGCTACAATAGCAGAAAATCCTTATATATTTTTATCTCCCGATCCACCGGTTTTAGCTGAACTGGATAGTGTGGCTACTGATAGCTTTAGTTTAAGCTGGATTCATTCTGATACTCTTAATCCAGCAGTAAGCTACACTTTATTGGAACTCAAAGACCTTAACGTTGAAAGCTATGATGGCGAGAGTGGAACTGCTGGCTGGGATTTAAGCGGGTTTACGCTTTCCACAACCAAAAGTTATTCCCCCACTCACTCTCTTTTCTCAGGCTCCGGTGATGACCTGGATAATTACGTGGTAACATCAGATTTCATCTCTATTCAGCCGGGTGATACTCTGACCTTCTGGTGTAATTATGAAATAGAGGAGGGATATGACTATCTCTATGTAGAGGTATCATTTGATGGAAAAACATTTCAGTCCATTCCTGGAAATATCACTACCAATGATAATCCTTATAGTCAGAACCTGGGGAACGGGATAACCGGAAGCTCTGGAGGCTGGATTAAAGGGATTTTCGATTTAAGCCAGTTTGAAGATAAAGATATCCTTTTACGTTTCCATTATAAGACAGATGTGTGGATAGCTTATTCGGGGTTTTATGTGGATGATATTTATCCTGTGGCGAAATTTCAGAGGAGTTCCATCTTAGCAGATACTATATCTCAAAAGAATTATCTGGTTCAGAGGAAATGTTCGGATGTTTACTACTATAAATTGAAAGCTAAAGATGCTCAGGGTCAGGAGAGCCTGTGGAGCAAAAGGGAAAGAGTGGCAGTTGGTCTTGATTTCATACGGGGTGATACCAATTCTGATGACAAGCTCTCCTTAGGGGATATAGTTTTTCTCATAAATTATCTTTTCAAGTTTGGACCTGCACCTGAACATTCGCAATCCGGTGATGCTAATTACGATGGTAAAGTCAGCCTTGGGGATATCGTCTATTTGATCAACTATCTATTTAAAAGCGGATCGCCGCCGTGCGTGGATTAAATTGAAATTCACAGGGGCATCCCGTTAGGTGCTGGACAAATTGAACTTAAAGTTCTGCAGGGATATGATATGAAATCAAAGTTGATTTATTCTGTGGTTTTGATTTTTCTAATATCAGTTCCATTAGCTTTAGCAGATGATGGGTTCTTTGCAGGTGAAGGAGAGACGGTCTGGCCAATTGAAAGTAAAGAGATTGAAATGGTGGCTGAGACGGTTAAAGTTCAGAGTGGGGAAGTAGGTTGGGAGGCTAAATGTATTTTCATCTTGAGGAATACGGGAGAGGAAATTATGGCTCAAGTTGGATTCCCGGATATGGTCGAAGAAGGTGATGGTGCAGATACAAGTAAGGGAACAATTGAAAATTTCAGATGTTTTGTAGATGGTGAAGAGATTCAAGTTGAACATAAGATAGCGGTGCAAAATCTCTTGAAACCTGAGCTTAATTATCCTTTTGCCTATATCTGGAAAATGTCATTCAAAAAAGGACAGATACGTAAGATAACAAACACTTACAGTTTCAAGGGAATAGGTATTTCTGATGGTTCAGTTTCGTTAATTTACATACTGAAGACTGGTTCCTTATGGAAAGGTACCATTAAAAGTGCAGTTATTGAGTTTGATTTGGGTAAATTTGATCCTGAGTTATGTTATTCTATAAAACCTTCAGGATACGAAATTGAAAAGAATAAAATAATCTGGGGTTTTTCAGATTTTGAGCCTGCAGAGGATATCGATATATATTTTAATGCATTAGTTCAATATTGGTTGATACAAGCAGATGAATGTCTTAAATCAGATTCTATACAAGCATTGAAAAATTTGTTAGATGAAGGGCTTTTACACTGGAACTTTTATATCTATCCATCACTGAATAAAAAATTCATTCCAACAGCAGAAAAAATAATTAAAAGATTAAAGCCATATATGGATGTAAAAGTCTATGAACAATCTCTTGCTGAGAGGGGAAAAGATCTTAAAGATATCGGACATAAATGAGTAAATATTTTGAAGAACTCAATAATAAGAAATAGTCATCAGAAATATTATTTTCTATAAAAATCAAAAAGCGCCATCTTTCCGCCAGGGGCGGGATAATAAAAATGGCGCTTAAGTTTTTTATAAGCTAAGATATCTGTCTTGACAAAAAAAGCTTATTTCTTCTTAGTTTTCTTGGCCTCATCCACTTTCTTGGTGAGCATTCCCTTGGTCCAATCGTTTGCCATCATCTTATCGACCATGGTCGTAACCAGAGTAGTATCGTTCAGGAAGGAATCCATTACCTGGGTCATAATTGCCGGGTCCTGCATCATCTTCTGCATAACCTCTGCCTTCATCTCCGGATTTTCCATCATCTTGGTCATCATCATGGTGGCTATCTCCTTGTTAGCCATCATCCGTTCTACTGCTTTCTCCTGGCTGCAGCTTAAAAAGACTAAGAATAATACGGGGATTAGAAGGATTAGAAATTTTTTCATTTAGTTCACCTCCTCGGGTTAAAAAGTTTTAGTGAATTTAATCTCCAGTGAAGTAGTTTGTCAAGTAAAATTAGTAAAATTTGTAAAGAATGGTTAGGGGTAAGACGTGAGACGACAGATGTAGGGGCGAGGTAACCTCGCCCAAAAGTAATCCCACCTTTTAGTTGGTTCGGGAATTCCAATTTCTGCACAAACGAGCATGTGGGTTTAAAATAGGTAAACCCACGTTACCCTCAACGTGGGTTAAAAAATGTAGAGACGCATTGCATGCGTCTCCATTATCTTTCATCGTCGGGCGTAAAGCCCGACGCTACGTTAAGAGGTATTCTCTGCCATTTTCAATACATAAATAGTCCAGGGAGCAATCCTGGTTTCATTGACCCATTGGTAGGGCTCATTCCCTTTGGCTAAGGGCTTGTGGGTTTTGACTAATTCTAATCCTGCCTGCTTAAAGGTCTCCCGGTAATACTCATCCGTCCAGATAATATCCTCTACCGGTCTTTTATCCTCCAAATCTGTTACGATTATTTTTACTATGTCTCCGCTTTTTGCATATTTATTCTCCGGGAAATCCTTAGTAGAAAATGATGCCCATTCATTTGTGTATATTTCAGGTGATGAGACCAGGTTAACTATTCTTCCTTCGCTTTTCAGCAGACTACGGAGTTCTCTGAATAGTTTGACCTTCTTTTCCATGGTGGGGATATTATCAAATGTAAATGCGGACAGGACAAGATCACAGGTATTACATTTCAACTGGCTAAAGCCTTCATCTTGAATAAGACGATAATCTCCATTTGGATCAGTTTCTCTGGCTTTCTTTATCATACTCTCTGATATATCGATTCCGGTAACATCAAATCCAAGTTTTTGCAGAAATCTGGTAGAGCGTCCGGTGCCGCATCCAAAATCTATGGCTTTTCTTCCTTTTACCTGTTCAAATATGATTTCAGGTAAATCCCTGTAGGCTAAATAATAGGTGTTATGAAACTCCAATTTAGCATAGGCTTCCGCATACTTAGCATCTTCATAGGTATTGGAAAAGTCCATAATCATCTTTTCAATATTGCGCTAAAAATAATAATAACCGCGTTCCCGTTCTTGAGTCAAGAGATTTTTACACGATAATTAGTAAATCTGTTTGCAACTCTGTGATGTACTACCCATACAGAAGAGGAGTCGAGCAATCTTTAACCGCCCAGCCCATGATGACTTAGCACAAAGGAGTTATCTATTCTTTAAACTTATTTTAGATTTTGTATGGATTTTAGTCCGGTAAGATTTACATTTTTCTTTGATTAAACTCAATTGAATTTCCGAAAGCTGATAGGTACCATTATTCGTTTTTTTAAATTCAGACATTCCTGTTGTTCTTGCCGCAGCTGTAACCTCACCCCAGTTAATAAAATATTCGTCAAAGTAATTAATAGGGAATTTGCTTAGTTTTATGACGTCATCTCTATTCGGTATTCGTCCGAGTTGTTTAGATATATTTTTTACTTCAAGTTGAAGCACCTTTTTACTAACCTGATACTTTTGTTTTTTGAGTCTTTTGACAGGGCTATTCTTTGCTTTAGGAATATCACCATTCTTTCTAAATGGATCAAGACCAAATTCCAATTCTTTGTGCCTTTTAGATGCAAGCCTGTAATAATACTCTGAAAATTCAATACCAACATATCGCCTTCGCAATTGTTGCGTGGCCAAAGTTGTAGTTCCCACTCCATTAAATGGATCAAGAACTATCTCATCTTCATGCGTAAACAAAGCTATCAAGCGATACATAAAGTTCGGTGGAAGTTGGCAAGGATGATCGACTCTACGGCTATTATGTTTCAGACGGTGAATATCCCACCAAAGATTTGAAGTTGTTTCAGCATCCTTGTGTTTCAATAATTTTCTCGTATTCATACAGTTCGGTCTGATACAATAATTTTCCGACAATGTCTGAATTGCCATCTTCTCAAGGGCAGTTTGATTTTGACGCGTCAATCCTGGTAACGGTCTTGGTTTGCCTTTTGAAAAACAGAGTATTGAATAATGGGCTGGCATTATCATTCTGACTGGCATACTGAGCCCTTCCCAAACTATCCAGTCTTGGTAATCCATTATGGTTTTTAAATATCTAAAATACCTTATACACCATTGTGGTATATTTAATACTGCAAGAGTCCTGCCAGGTTTTAATACCCTTGCTAATGAACTTAGCCATTTGTCGCACCAACCAAAATAGGTCTGAATATCAATACCATCATTCCAGCTTTCGTATTTTTTGTTTAGGTTGTATGGGGGGTCTGCGAAACAAAAATCTATACTGTTATCCGGAATGCGATCTAATTCTTCTAAACAATCTCCCTTTATTAAGGCCGAATGTTTTGGATATTGATTTTCAGTATGAGAATATTTCTTATAATTTAATTTGGCATACAAAATTGGTTTGTAATATTTTCTTTGATCATATATATTCACCGATTCGTATTCAGCTAAACCGAATAAATCCTGCAATCTTTTTACGACATCCTGAGGATAGGTTTCGAAATCAACCGTTATGTCACGCCAAACATCTGACACTAATGTTCCAAATTCGTGATAAAGATGTTTCTTGCCACCATAATCTTTTGTTGTTCTATGGCAGGAGGGACAATACGTATAGGCAATCCTTGTTTTTGTATGCCGCAAGCTCCCATGGTATCGTGTGAATATCAGCAAGGCAGCATGCCTTTGAACTAGCCCTCCCTCCTTTGAAAAGGAGTGGTCGAGCTTTACTGCTACCCAAAGCTTTAGATAGGATCGATTTTTATTTGACGCCGAACAAAAGTCTGCCGCAAATATTGGGGAACTCAGAATCGCTATAGTAGAAGTTGGATTGGCTCTGTTAAAAAAATCATTAAGATCTTTATATAGGGCTTCTTTATTTGGAATTTCCTCGATTGTTTTGAAGTAAGGTAGAATTATAAATTCTACATTTGCTCTATTAGGCATGCACATAGTGAGATTATCATTTATATTTCTTTCTTTCATAGGACTGGGATTTTCACTTAAATGTGACATGCCGCACCTAATTTTTGTCGATATTTTTAAGGAAATCTAAAAGTTTATCAAGCTCGCTATCTTTGAAGGTGACAATACAATCGCTAAACTGGCATATACTCTTCAGCGCCGAGGCTCGTTCAAAATTGCCAGCCCCATCAATGACATAAGCAATTTTGTGGCCATATTTATGAAGAAGTCTTTGTCTTGCTTGAGCCTGTCCTGCTTTTCTTTCAATGGTGCTATTAGTTGTAACCTGGAAGCTGACTTCGATCGCACAAAACTTGCCTTTAGGGGAAGAAGCAACAATGTCAAACGACAGCGAAGTTCGATCATTCTGGCTGATTTTCGGAATCTGTTTTTTTGTCAAATCCCAGGTAGGAAGTTTGCTCTTAAGGTAGTTAACCACGTATTTTTGAGCTAAATTTCCTAGCGCATTTGCAGTCGCTCCACCGGTTATTCTACTTACCCAAATATAACGTTGTCTGACGAAAGCATCCAATTCCTTTTTCTGCCCGATTAACGTTCCAATTAAGCATTTTTCTGTAATAACTGACGGTAACTTTTCCACTGCAGCAGTGCTGCCAAATAGAATCAGACTAATTACATCTTCCATCATTGGAGAAAGCCGTTCACTTTGTGCAAGTCCATTGCCATCAACTTTCAAGTGCGGATTACTCCATGTCTTTCGTTTCCGAAGCGTTTGGAACTTATAACTATGATTTGAGCCATTCCAGATAAATTCCATTGTTGAGTTTGGGAATATCATCGGCAATTCCTTCTTGAAACGCATGAGTTTTTCGCCACCTATATCGGAGAGAACAATAAGATGTTTTAAGAATAGATTTGCAGACAACTTCTTTGATGTGGCAAGCACATTCTTCCATGCAGTCGGTGATGAGTCAGCAATATTTAGTAAACTAATGAATTTATCCTGGGTCTCAAGCAGCATCGGTATTATGCTTGCATCTCGTTCTATCTCGGATAATTGATCAGGCCACCATTTGATTGCATTTCTTTCCAAATCAATTAAATCCCGCATTTATTTACTATCTCCAATTTTGTATTTACTGTTTTGCATCTGTTTTGAATTAGGTCAGAAATTCTAAGTATTTCGCATATACCAACTCTGGCTAAGATATATTAATACTGTACTTCAACATTGGAGTCAAGACATTTTTTACTGTCCTTCTTCCAGCGCTTTAGCAAATGCAGGCCAAAAGGGGTCAACTCTCGGATGCTCTAACGGTTTTTCCCTGCCTTTTTCAACTAAGATTATTCTTTTGCTCTCAGGAATAACCTCGCCCACAACTGAAGCCGGGATTTTCTTCTGAGAGAGTTTCTTTAAAAGTAAATCTACTTTTTTCTCCTTGCAAGTCAGGATTAAAGTCCCTTCGGATATGGAGGAATAAGGGTCCATTCCGAATTTAGAGCAGATTTTTTCCACTTCATCTAAGACGATTATTTTTTCTTTTTCAATTCTCATTCCTACTTTTGAGGCTTTAGCGACTTCGTATAACCCTCCCCAGATTCCGCATTCGGTCGCATCGTGCATTGCGGTTACCCCTTTTTCTCTGGTGCCAATTGAGGCAGCGATCAGGGCATCCTCAACCACGGACATCATATAAAAAATCTTTTCAGCTCTAAGACTGAATTCTTCACCGAAATATTCTGTGATTCTGTCTTTGAATGCCAGGGCAAAAATACCGGAAGCTTCGATAGCAGCGCCTTTAGTGATTACTATCAAGTCACCTTTTTTTGCCATCTGTGGGGTAACATATCTGGATTTTTCTCCAACGCTGATCACAGTTGCCCCGCCTACCATCGGATAATTGCACCCGGTATATCTGGCAGTATGCCCGCAGACAACAGCGACTCCCATTTTCTTGCATTCGTAATCTATCTTTTTCCAGACTATCTCTAACTGTTCTTTGGTCATACTCAAAGGCAGGTTCAGGTCTATCGAGAGGTAGGTGGGTTTTAAACCGGAGGTGACTGCATCTGAGCATAGGATATGAATGGCAAACCAGGCTGCCCTTTCAAAACCATATTCCGGAACAATAAATACCGGGTCAGTGGTGATTGCCATCACTTTTCCACCACCTATGTCGATTATGCCGATATCCACTCCATGCTGTGGTCCAACTAAAACTGATTTCGATTTTTTGCCCAGATGAGGATAGATTAACTCATCGAAGATCTCCGGTGAGATTTTACCGATATCGGGCAATTGATTAGACATTTAAACCTCCAGGTTTTAATTTGATTTTCTCAATGAGACTGTCATTCTGACCCCGCCTTTGGCGGGGGAAGAATCTGTTTGACTAAGCTAAACAGAGATTCTTCGGTCGTCCACCTTTGGCGGGACATCCTCAGAATGACAAAAAGATAAACCGTTACCTGATTGGTAACGGTTCGATTTTCATCTAATTCATTTTTTCCCTCCGCTGGCATTACCCAGATCAGGTTCTTAGGGTTTTCTCTCAGCCTGTCCTCGCCCGCCTTTGAGCGGGAAAACAAGCACCCCGGTTTTTAGAGAAAATATGAAAATTTATTTAGCTGTCAAGGATTAATTAATAAAAGTTCAGGGATTTAAGAGACAAGGGAAAATTAAAGAAGGAAGACGGAAGATAAGAAAAGTGAGAAGTAAGACGGAAAACGAGAGTAGAGCAAGGTTTTGATCTTGTGAAATAGGTAGGGGTGGGATTACCCCGCCTTACAAAATATTTCATAAGTTCTATAAGTGCTGTCAGGAAGAAACTCGTAACACCACTGTAATTTATCAGTTGCAGAGCACATGACCTACGAAACTACGAGGCTGACACACGAGGTTCGTAGCGCGACCCTTTTAGGGTCGCAATGCGAGGCTGAAAGCCTCGCGCTACGATGAACTTGCAATGGCAGCAAACTTTCATGGTCGAGCCTTGGGGGAGCAGTTTTACGTTACAGAAATCTGAATCCTCTGCTATGCACTATACGTTTGAGAGAGGAAGGATTGCTTCATCTCGCTTTTGGCGGACCCACAATGACAAATGATAGAAAATAAAAGTCGCCAAGGTTAATCTGGGAGCGCTGCTTTACGGATTCAGATGATGATTTCCTCTGGGGGGTGTGATCAGAGGTCTTGGATCATTCTCTGAATTCCCCCTTGGCGACTTTTTAGTGAAACTATCCTCGGTTAATTATCCGCTAAGCGGATGCGTGGGAGAGGAGAGTTTCGACTTTGGGCTTTCTGTCTCCCTCATCCAGGAGGGAAGAAAACTTTTCTTCACTCTTCGAATTCTATCCTTATCGGGTTTATTGTTTTTACCGTTGTCCGGTCCGCCTTTAGCGGGTTCGTCTTTAGATCCTCTGGTTTTCAAACACTGGTCCATCTTTCCTCCAGTAGAGAGAGCTTTTTTTAAAATCTTAATCCACAACCAAGGGATATACCTATACCTTTGCTATCATCTGGCATTAACGCTTTTTTATTAGCTATACCTATATCAAGAAAAACTGCTCCGAAGTCCAAACCGAAACCGCCACTTAAAGATAATCCCTCTTTACCTCCAAAAGAGATTCCACTTCTCAGGGGCAAGAAGCTTATTATTTTCAGTTCTGTGCCCAGGGAAAACTTAGGGGTTTTAGTCACTCCAGGTCCGTTTTCAAAACCCTGTTCCCAGTCAAAAGCAAGTAATATCTTCCTGGCTTTATAGGCAACTCCAGCTTTAGCTATCAACGGGAGATGGGTGATAAAAGGGTCGATATCCTTTTCGTAGTCTTCGCTTAAAACTACCGAATCATCATCCGAGTTGGAGAGGTTAAGGGAATCGATCTTGAATTCGTAGCCTTTTTCCTCTGTTTCCCGGTCCCATTTAATTCTGCTGATGGGATTAGACAGGAATAGACTCAGGGACCATTTCCGGTTTAACCTGGTAGCTATTCCCAAATCCAATCCATAACCTTTTCCTCCTGTGGCTGAATGAAGGATAAGATCGGACTCGCCTTCGATCTGGTCCTCGTTTACCCTTACTTCTCCCGAAGCTTTGATTACTTTCTGGTAGATTATCCCCCGGAGGTATTTCAAATTTACACCAATACCGAATTCCTTTTCCCCTTTCCGGTACAAAGATTTTCCATAGGACAATGATAAAACACCATAAGCATAGGCTTCACCAGAGGTTCCTTCAAGGCTCATAGTATCATTTGTCTGATTACCCATAAGGAGCAGCTCAAACGGGTCTTTGGGGAAACTTAAATCCGAGACTCCAGAAGCCCAGGTTACCAAAGATAAAGAACCAATGGATAATCCGAGGGCAGATGCTTCTACCTGGGCATTCAGGTTTAAGCCGGTAGAGGGGATCAGACTCAAAATTTTATCTTTATCCTCATCTTCCCAGAATTTACCGTTATATTGGTTATAATCGTTTAAGTTGAAAGCATTGTTCTCAACAAAGACACCTACTGAGAATAAATTCAAGCTGAAGCCACGATTATCTTTAAAAGAAAGATTGGCCGGGTTCCATAGAGGTGCTTCATTATCTCTCGCCACTGCAGTATAAGCTCCTCCCAAACCCAGACTGCGTGCATTGGATAATCCCAGGGGAGCCGATTGATCTGTCCAGAGAAGGATTAAAAATAAAGCTAAAAATAACGCTTTGATTATCGATTTAGCCCCCATTTTTTACCTCCAGTTCTAAATGTGAATTTATCTGGATATAATCTGTAACTAAAAACTTGACTTTTTGACCATTAGTTCCCTGAAAAGTGATTTTTCCTCCAGAACAGAAGGTTGGATTCTGGAAAACATTTAAATCGTCTTTAGTTAATTGAATTATATTTTCAGTGATTACCGGATTTGTAACTAGTCCGGAACTGTCGGTTTCAGCCGGATCGAGTAAGACCGGACCTACTAAAAGTTGTGGATTAGTATATAAATTATCTGAATTCCGGCTGAAAAATAGCTCAACTTTTGCTCCCAGGGGAAGGTGATTTTCCAGATTAAGATAGACCTTTGCCCAGTTGACCTTGTCGTTTAATCCATCTCTTAAGTCTTCATCCAGTGAATTCGTATCCGGATCAACTTCGATCTGGGTTGAGTCCAGAACAAATTCAAAGGGGGAACTTAAAAGGAATTCCCCGGTTATGAAATCGTTTTCCGTTACCGAACCTGCACTTCTTCCATCTCCGCAGATTGCATTTCCATTCAGAAACACCTGTTCCGGGACCGGGTTAAGAAAACTACCTGGATTATTTTCTCTAATCTCGGTGATTACCGGATTTTCAGGTGAGCCTGGCTGAATTCCTCCACTTATTATGAGGGATTGACCATCTTCACCCGCAAGATTCAAATCTAAAGAGCCGGGAAAACCAACTCCGTTTTTAATCCTCAAACTTAGCACAGCATCAGTTAAAGAAACAGAAGAGAGTCCCTGGGGAAGGTCTAAATTTATCTGCATTGGCTCTATCTGAACAGTAGTTGGCTGGATTATGCCCGACAGAGCAGAGAAAAATAGCGTGTCTGTATAGACAGAGAAAGAGATCGAGTCTGAGCTGCTTATGCTCACTAAGTTTTCTCCACTGCCTTCAGTCTGGCCACTTATCTCTATTCTGAGATTCTGTTCTGACGGCTGGAAATCATAACCCTGTAGCGGGATGGAAATCTCCAAACTGTTCAAAGCTTCGATATATCTGGATAAACCAAAAGGTTCACCAGATGAAGTTAAGTTTGGCAAGATGATATTAAGATTTGCCGGGAGATTGGTCCCGTTATAGAGCTGTAAGTATAGGTTGCCGGATTTAATCTGAGCCAAGTGAATGATATTTTCGGTTGGAAGCTCAACTGTCTGGCTCTTCGATAAATTTATAGCTGGAACCCTGGCAATTGCAGAGTGTACTACTACGGTCTCCGGAAAACAAAGGCTGAAGCCAATATATTTATCTGCCAGGCTGAGGATGGTTCCACCAGGGGTATGACCTTTATTATTTCCTGAAAATCTGGAAGAAAAAGATTTCTCTGAGAGATTAAAATCTCTTATGGCGGAGCTGTCCTGCGGTATTCCAGACTCAAAGACCACAGTGCCTATGGAGGTACCAGAAGCTGAATCTATCAATTCTACGGAGAATGAATCTAGATCTAATCCTAAATGGTTTTCCGCTTTCAGCCGGGCTATACCTCTTTTTATGGCTACTTCCTGAAGGTCATTTAACTCTGGAAAATTTAGATCTATGTTGAAACTAAAGGGAGGAACTGAGCCTTCGCCTCCAGGATAAATCTCGGATAGAAAGACCTCTGAGCTCTGAGTATCAGAGGAGATAAAAGGTATCTCCCCTATGGTATCCTTGAAAATATCAGACAAGGGAGAAAGGTCTAAATTTTCCCTTACATAGATGGTATCGATATCTTTTTGAATCGATATTCCCAGGTTCCCTGAAGAATCGATTATCAGAGAAGGATCGTCGATTTTATCAAACAGAGTTCGCATATCATAGGTTTTTACCAATAGAGGGAGATTGTAACGGCTGTTCCAGGTCGGAGCGGAAGGTTTTTTAACTGAACACTGCACCAGGGTCAGAAAGATCAGAAAAAAGATAATCCCGCACAAGCTCCAGAAAACCCAGCTTACTAACTTGTCTAAAAAACTTTTTTCTCCTCTTCTTCTCATTGTTTTAGCCCCCATAGATGAAAGTTAAATTTTTATTGATTGTAACGATTATATTTTATGCAACAATTGTGCCAGAAGAAAGCTAAATATGCCAAATATTTGGTGAGGAGTAACCTCTTTCAAATAAACGGATTAGAGGTTAAACCCTGATTGAGTGCAAAACGGATTTATCAAATAGTTATCTCCATCAGTTAAAAATGTGGGAGAAAGTCAATAGTTTATTGGGGAAATGCAAGTTGAAAGCAATTACGGATGACGAATGATGGATGATGAAATAATGATAAGAAAGACTGCTCTATCCTAATTTATCATCAGGACCCAAAATCGTGGATCCATAGTATTGGTTTACTCCAACGAAGTTGAACATAAAGATATTGGTTAGGAGACCAACGTCCAGCAGGATATGTTTAGAATTCAATTAAAAAACTCTTTACAAAGAAGAAAGATAAATATATAATAAACTGATGTTTTGGATAACTTAGAGTGGCATCAAGGTTAATTCTTTAAAACTCTTTTGATCAGGTAGATGGGAAGAGAGCTTTTCTTAGGAATCGATATCGGCTCAGTCTCGGTTAAGATTGTCCTTTTATCTCCGGTAGGGGCAATTTCCGAATGGATCCATACTGGACATGAATTGCTCCTACAAAGAGGGGATACTTCAAAGCAAATAATTTATCATTCTTATACCCGTCATGAAGGACAGCCCTATAAGGTCCTTTTTGACCAGCTTCAAAAACTATTTCATAATTACGACTACAGAGAGATAAAAGGAGTTGCCACGACCGGTACAGGGGGAAAGCTTGCGGCTGAGCTCCTGGGGAGTAAGTTTGTCAACGAGGTTATCTCTCAGGTTAAAGCTACTTCTTTTCTTTGTCCTGAGGTAAGATCAATAATCGAGATGGGGGGAGAGGATTCCAAACTCCTTTTGCTCAAAGAAGATAGTAATTCCGGTGCCCTTTTATTAGATGATTTCTCTATGAATACCCTGTGTGCGGCTGGAACTGGCTCTTTTTTGGACCAGCAGGCAAAAAGGTTAAATATAAATATTGAAAATGAGTTTAGCCAGTTAGCTCTTAAATCAAAAAATCCACCCCGGATTGCTGGAAGGTGCAGTGTCTTTGCTAAATCGGATATGATTCACCTTCAGCAGATAGCTACTCCGGATTATGATATTGTGGCAGGGCTGTGTTATGCTATGGCCAGGAATTTTAAATCGAGCATTGCCCGGGGTAAAGAATTAAGAAAAAAAATATCGTTTCAGGGTGGTGTAGCAGCCAATTCAGGGATGGTTAGAGCTTTCCAGGATGTCTTTGAACTGGATGTAGATGAGTTAATCATTCCGCAGTTTCATTCAGAGATGGGCGCAATAGGTTCAGCTCTGAGCCTTTTAGAAGATGGAAGAGAAGAAGCTGATTTTAAAGGTTTAAATAGACTGAGTGAATATCTCTCCACACCCAGGAATCGTAAGGGAAAAGAGAAACTTCATTTCAACTATCCTGAAACTAAATATTACTCTCAAACTTCAGCTTTTCAAGTACCAGAGGGGAAAGATATTCCAGCTTATCTGGGGATTGATGTGGGCTCTTTGTCCACTAATGTTGTGGTGATTGATGAAGATAACATGGTGCTCTCCAGAACGCTATCTAATGACCGAAGGGAGACCGATTGAGGCGGTAAGAAGAGGGTTAGAAGAGGTGGGGAATGAAATTGGAGATAGGGTGAAAATTTTAGGAGCAGGTACTACTGGCTCAGGCAGGTACCTGATTGGTGATTTTATAGGGGCAGACATCGTACACAACGAGATAACCGCCCAGGCAAGAGCAGCAATTGAGTTCGATCCCGAAGTAGATACCATCTTTGAGATAGGGGGACAGGATTCTAAATATATAAGCTTAGAAAACGGCATCATAGTTGATTTCGAGATGAATAAGGTCTGTGCTGCTGGAACAGGCTCCTTTTTGCAGGAACAGGCAGAAAAGTTAAATATAAAAATCGAAGAGGAGTTTGGGAAGTTAGCCCTGCAGGCCGATTATCCGGTAAACTGCGGCGAGAGATGCACGGTATTTATGGAATCAGACCTGAATGCTCATCAGCAAGCAGGCGTGAATAAAGATGATTTAGTCGCCGGGCTGGCTTATTCTATAGTCTTTAATTATCTGAATAAAGTAGTTGGGAAGAAAAGAATCGGGAATAAGATTTTCTTCCAGGGTGGGGTTGCCTGGAATGAAGGGGTGGTTTCAGCTTTCGAGAAAGTCCTGGGTAAAGAAATTGTCGTGCCACCTCATCACGATGTCACCGGGGCAATAGGGGTGGCTATCTTAGCTAAAGAAAGGAATGATACTGGAAAGACTAATTTCAAAGGGTTCGACCTTTCAACCAGAAAATATGAGATAGAGACTTTTGAATGTCAGGATTGTGCCAATCATTGCGAGATAAAAAAAGTTTCAGTGGAAAGGGAGAAACCTCTTTTTTACGGGAGCAGGTGTGAAAAATACGATTTAGAGAAAAGAAGCTCTAAAAAATCTGATCTTCCAGATCTATTTGAGGTAAGGGATAGAATTCTTTTATCATTACATCAGGAGTTTACTCCTAAACTTGAGAAAAAAGGGGAAATCGGTATTCCAAGAGCTCTTTTCTTTTACGAGTATTTCCCCTTCTGGGCAACTTTTTTTGGGAACTTAGGGTATGAGGTGATCTTATCAGACAGGACTTCCAAGCGGATTATTCGTCAGGGGGTGGAAACAGTTTTAGCTGAAACCTGTTATCCAATAAAAGTTGCTTTTGGACATATTCAAAATCTTTTAGAGAAGAAAGTCGATTACATCTTTTTCCCCAGCCTGATTAACCTGAAGAAAGATGATCCAGACTCAGAGAGCTATTCCTGCCCTTATGTTCAGGCTTTTCCTTATATCCTTAAAGCTACATATGACTTTGAGCAGAAGGGGATAAAGCTTCTTTCGGCTCCGGTTCACTTCCAGAGAAGGAAAGGAGCTTTGTTAAAAGAACTGGTCGAACTATGCAAGGACTTGAAGGTCAAGAGATCATTACTTAATACAGCTTTTAATAAAGCAGAGGCTTGTCAAAATGAATTCTACAGGAGAATCCGTTCATGCGGAGAGGAGATACTGAAAGATTTGAAAGGAAGAAATACACTGGTGGTGCTGGGAAGACCTTATAATACCTGCGATCCTCTCTTGAGCTTAGAGCTTTCTAAGAAATTAAAAGAATTAAGATGTTTAAGTCTGCCTTTAGATTTTCTTCCTTTGAAATCATCCGCATATAATTCCATCATGCAGAATATGTACTGGAAATATGGGCAGAAAATCTTAGCGGCCACAGAATTTATCAAGAAAACTCCAGGGCTTTTCCCGGTCTATGTGACCAATTTCGGATGCGGTCCTGATTCCTTTATCCTTCATTTTTTCAAATACAGTCTGGGCAAGAAACCTTTTCTTCAATTAGAATTAGATGAACATTCTGCAGATGCAGGGATCATCACCCGGTGTGAGGCTTTCTTAGATAGCCTTGGAGGTTATAAGGAAGATAGAAAGAGTCTCCCCGTACAAGCACCATACCTGTCCCCCAATGGTCATAAAAAAGTCTTATATATACCTTATATGGCTGAGCACGCTTTTGCTATAAAAAGTGCCTTTATAGCCTGCGACATAAAAGCGGAAGTTATGCCAGAGTCGGATGAGAAGACTTTGATTTTAGGACGAAAATATACCTCTGGAAAAGAATGTTATCCCTGTATCCTGACCACAGGAGATATAGTCAAATTAGTCCAGAGTCCGGATTTCGACAGAGATAGATCAGCGATTTTTATGCCCCAGGCAGATGGTCCCTGCAGGTTCGGGCAATATCAGAATCTCCAGCGGATAATCCTGGATGAATTAGGTTATAGGGATATCCCCATTTGTTCTCCGAATTCGAAAGACTCCTATAGTCAGATTCTGAATTTAGATGACAATTTCAGACGGGTTGCCTGGAAAGGTATAGTGGTAGTTGATATTCTAAACAAACTTTTGTGGAAAACCCGTCCTTATGAGTTAAACCAGGGAGAGAGTGAAAAAAGATATGGAGAAGGACTGGAGGAAATCTGCCAGGCATTAGAAGGAAAAAAGGACTTGGAAAAGCTCTTAGAACATATCCAGAATGTTTTTTCACAGATTAAGGTAGAAAAAGATGGCAGAAAACCTTTGATCGGGGTAGTCGGGGAGATATATATCAGAACCAATCGGTTTTCCAATCACGATGTAGTAAAAAAGATAGAAGAGTTGGGAGGAGAGGTAAGGGTGGCTCCGATGGCAGAGTGGTTTTTCTATACCAACTTTATGTATAAGAAGATGAGTTTGGCTGAGAAAAGGTACGGAGAGTATCTGAAGGCAATACTCAAAGACCGGGTTCAGAAAAAAGATGAAGAGATTTTGTATGAAAAGTTAAAAATACTCTTAGAGGGAGAGCATGAGCTTCCAATAGAAAAAATCATAGAACTTGCCAGTCCTTATCTGCACTTCACCTTTGGAGGTGAAGCTATACTTTCAGTGGGGAAGTCAATAGATTTTATTA
This sequence comes from uncultured candidate division Zixibacteria bacterium, assembly GCA_963713865.1. GTDB lineage: Bacteria > Zixibacteria > MSB-5A5 > MSB-5A5 > RBG-16-43-9 > CAZMZF01. The sequence goes on from OY970208.1 coordinate 1,435,696, forward strand.
AAAAAGGATTTTGTGGGGTGGTAAACACGATGCCTTTTACCTGTATGCCGGGGACTATCGTTACAGCCATTGCCAAAATAATCCGGGAAAAATATCATAACTTCCCCTGGCTGGATATGGCCTATGAAGGATTAGAGGATTCAAATGAGTTAACCCGCCTGGAAGCATTTATGTATCAGGCAAAGGAGATGCAGAAAAAAACGTTTAATCCGCCTTTGGCGGACAAAGGTTTAAAGGTTCAAGGAGTTATAAATAAAACCTCTCCCTGACCCTCTACTTTCCTCCGGTGGCTATGAGCCCGCCCTTTGGGCGTCAAGCGTAGTCTCCGTTCAGGAAAAAAGGAGAGGGAATTATTCCTGGTGGTCGTCCACTGAACGGAAAATGTAGCGGAGGTCTTCAGACCTCTATAGGTTAAAAATGAAGGTTCGTTCATGCATGAATTGGTCCGCCTCGGGTTTGTAGGTCAAGCATGTCCGCCCTTCGACAAGCTCCTTTCGGTCTGAGCCTCAAGGTCGAAGACAGGGTAGTGAGTGGATTGACCTTGTTCACCATCCTTAGAAAATTGAGGAGCAGAGCTGAACCGGAAGACTGCTTGACAAAAGAATATTTGAACAGACAGAGTAAATTTAGATGATTGATTAAAGATAAATAAAAAGTTACTAAAGGAGAAATAGATGAACAAAGGATTTCAAGCCTTAGTTGAACAGATATTGGAATACAGATGGAAGGCTAATCCAGTAGAGGCGACTTTTACAGGTATTCATAAATATGATGGACAATTCGAAAACTTTTCCTTGGCTTTCAGAAGAAATTATCATAACAAATTAAAAGGATTTTCTAAAAAGCTAAAAAAGTTTTATTCAAAGAAAGAAAAACTATCAGAGGGAGAACTTTTAGATCTTGAAATCCTTTATTCCACCTTAGAAACAGAAGTTAAATACGAAAAGGTATATAATAGATTTATGCGGGATGCAAGTTTTTATCCGTCTTTAGCCTTGAGTGGTTGTAATGTTTTTATCATCCGGGACTTTGCTCCACCAGAACAGAGGGGTAGAAGTCTTTTGCAGAGGTTAAAACAAATTTCGGCTTTCTTAAAACAGGGAGAAAGGAATTTAAAAAAAGTGAGTAAAATTCCAAGAGTTTGGACTGAAATCGGGATGGAAACGACCATGAGTGGAAAAACTTTCTTCCAGACTTCCATTCCGGAATTTGCGGAAAAAGTTCCTCAACTCAAGAATTCGATTTTGAAAGCAGCGCAGGTAGCAGAGAAAAGCTTTGAACGATATTATAATTTCTTGAAAGAAAAGGTCCTGTCAAAATCCAGAGGGGATTTTGCCTGTGGTAAAAAACTTTTTGATTACCTTTTATCCAGCTATCATCAGCTCCCTTATGATACAAAAGACCTTTTGAAAATTGGGGTAAAAGTGATTAGTAATACACAGGATGAACTGGAAAATATTTCTAAAAGAATTGATCCAGGAAAAAACTGGTCTGAGATTTTGACTGATATTAAAAAGCTTCACCCGGACAGAAAAAATCTTTTGAATTTCTATAAAGAAGAGATGATGAAAAGTTATGATTTCGTTAAAAGTAAAGAGCTGGCAACTTTACCTAAGGAAGAAGAGTTGGAAGTGATTGAAACTCCAGTCTACGTAAGGCATCTTATCCCTTATGCGGCGTATATGTCCCCGGCTCCATTTGAGAAAACCCAAAAAGGATTTTACTGGGTTACTCCCGTGGCCCAGAATCTACCTATTGAAAAGCAGGAACAACAACTTCAAGGACATAATGTTTTCAAATCCGTAGTCACCACTTTGCACGAAGGGTATCCAGGCCATCATTTGCAATTAGTTCTGGGCAATCGGATAGATTCCAAAGTCAGAAGGGTTTTTGGTACTACCGTTTTTGTGGAAGGCTGGGCTTTATATTGTGAAGAGATGATGTATGAACAGGGTTACTACACTGATATCAGAACCAGGTTTTTTCAACTCAAAGACCAGCTCTGGCGAGGATGTCGGGTAGTGATTGATGTTAAACTCCATACTAAGAAGATGAGCTTTGACCAGGCAGTGGATATGCTGGTGAACGTAGCTAAGTTAGAAAGAGTAAATGCCATAGCAGAAGTGAAAAGATATACCCAGGAGCCAACCCAGCCAATGAGCTATGTGATAGGGAAATTGGAGGTTTTAAAGCTTAGAGATGAATATAAAAAACTAAAAGGAGCAGAGTTCGACTTGAAGAAATTTCATGACCAGCTTTTGAGTTATGGCTCAATCCCGGTCAGATTAGTCAGGGAGAAGATGCTTGCAAGATAGCAGGTAAACGGTAAACCCTATGTGGTCGTCGTCCGCCTCAGGTGGACTGCCCCGATTCGCCAGAGGCGAACCAGGTCAAGGGACCTGGCAAGCACAGGAACGATGCTTTATTAATCGATAGAGGGATTTAATCCGCCTGAGGGGGATGAACCCTCAGGATATCATTTTTTCATCTTAGAAAGATAATAAGAATAAGCCTCTTCTAAGTGGGTTTTTAATAATTCGAGGCTGAAATCTTTAAAAGTCATTTCTTTTTCTGTGTGGGAATAGATAATCTTTATTTTATCTTCGTATCCTTCTAATCTTTTTATGGCTTCAGGATGGGGGAATTCTATTTGAGCGATTAGTTTTTCTACTGGCTCATCTGGTTTTAGCCAGTTTAAAAGTGAACTTTTTTGTCTGGTGATTTCAAGGATTACTCCTCCAGTATAATATTTTTTACCAGTAAGCTCATCTATCTCTTTATGCCTGAGGTTAAAAAGCTTTACTTTTGCCTTGCTTACCTGAGCAAACTCTTTAGCTAAATTCTCAGCTTTTTCTATCCAGTAACTCACCCGGCTGGCTAAGGCACTTGCCTCATCTTTTTGTTTTTCTTTAGATGTTTGTGCTTCGGTCTTAATTTTTTTTAGCTTTTCTTTCCAGCTCATATTGATTTGAGGTTTTTCCCTTATATATAGTTCCAGAATTGATTTTGTCAAGGATAACCTGAGAAATTTCTGAAAAAGTCAAATTTGGGGAAATAAGCATTGGAGTATATCCGCCTTAGGTGGACAGCTTCACCTTTTTTGTTTATACTCCAATTTCCCTCGAATAACTAATTTTAAGAGCTATCTTTATACCGGAGTGACTTTCTACCTATGGTCTTCAATAAAAAAATCCCCCCTCGAAGGGGGGGATTTTATAATTTCAATGGGAGTGGTGGAGGGGGGATGCCCCGAATCCATCGGGGTGGCTGGGTTTTAGTATACCAGCACTCACCACTCCCAAGTCCTTAGTAATATCACTCGACCTTTCTAAATTATATGCAACTTATATGCCGAACCGTTTCACTTACTAAAGTATTAGTTTAAGTCAAGGCATTGTCTTTATCCTCAACTTTACATAGATGACATAACTATCTATTGATTATAGAGTTAATATATCCAAGGTCAATTATTAATTTAGATGGTATGGATTTTTTGAAAACCAGTTATTTTTGGTAAAGCCAAAATATAAACCCGATTTTATGCAAGTAAATTCATACATTTTGCAACTATTTTAACAAAGATATGGGGTGTATTTATCATATACCCCTAAGAGTTTTTCGTTGAAACAACAACCCCTTGTGGGACAGGAGTCAAACTCCTGCCCCAGTTGTTAGAGAGATTATAAACTACGGATTAGTATCAACTTTGTAAGTAATACCCCAGATTCTGGAGTCATAGGAGTAAGTGGAGTCTCCATAAATCGAAGAGTATTTAATCACGTCAATGGCAGCATGTCGTATTACCACATCATATGTATCTACCGAACAGTCTCCTATGACCCAGGTGCCGGTGAAAGTCCCGTCACCGTTATTGTAAAAAGGCTGACGGTGAGGTTTGCAATTATAATAGTAACAGGGTGGTCTATGTAAATAGACTAAATCTGATGGGTCTCCCGTAAAAACAGTCAGGGTTACTGAATCTCCAGCATTGAAGATTAGTAAACTGTCTCTGGAGGTAATCTTGGTAATATCATCTTCAGTAAATATGCGGTCATATCCGGGAGAGAGAAGATGAACTGAATTTATCTGTCGGGTATTATTCGGGAATGAGTGAACCAGAACCTCCGAGATCCCTATCAATCTCCAGCCACGATGCACATCTTCATTGGTTCCTCTTTTTTCAAAATAAGCCCTCTTTACGGCTTCGTCCGTTAAAGATTTGATTGTCCGAACTAAAGAATGAGAACTATCCTGGCTTATAATTATCAGGCGCCCAAAAAGAGTATCAATCACAGTAACATAAGCATAGGGATAAGTGTGGGTAGAATCTGCAGAATAAATAGAAACGTTTATGGTTCTGCTTACCCGGTTTATCTTCCTCCACCAGAATTTAACTGAGTCCGCACCTACAATCTTTGGTGTTCCCATACTGTCCAGATCAGTTATTTCTGAAGTAAATGAGGTTGAGTCTTCAGCTACTGCTTTCAGTATCGCATCCTTATCTAAATTTGTAGTTGGGCTGGTTGATTTCTTGCAAGCGGAGAAGGACAAAATCATAAAAACTAAAACCACCCCTCCAATTATCCATTTCACTTTACTTCCTTTCATTTATGACCTCCTTTAGGTTAATATTCTATGGTCTAAAAAATCTTTTTTTGATATCACCTCCCTTTAAGTTGTTTTTATATGTTGTTATACCTGGAAAGGTATTAAAAGGTTTAATTTTTTCTTATTATTAAAATTGGTTTTAGATAAATGAAAATTTATAACAATTATGAAATTATTCTAAATTGAGTGCAGTTATGTAAAGTTAAGCTTGATATATGATGGTAATGTTTGAATCTGTGCTTAGATTTTTAGACCCCCAATTTTTTCATAAAAAAATAGTTGGCTAAAGTTTATTTTTAAGTTATATTTAAATTTAAGAGACTATTTCTAATTTACCGGTCTATAATTCGCCACAGGCGGATACGACCTGCAGGGAAGGAGAAAAGCATGAACAATATCAAGATCATAGCAAATCCGGATGTAGCTAAGGTGACTTTTCATGCTGTGCCGGATAAGCCTGGGATAGCAGCTGAGATCTTCGGATTTTTGGGTGAATTAGGTTTTAATGTTGAGCTGGTGGTTTCCACCCCAACTGAAAAGGGAAAAAGTGACATCTCTTTTGTAATTGCCCGAAAAGAAATTTTATCCCTTTTAGGAGTGTTAAGCAATCTAAAGAACAAGGTTCGTACAGAGGAGATTACCCATGATGACAAGATCGCCTTAATCTCGATTACCGGACACGGTTTTTCAGCCCAGCCAGGGATTGCCGGCAGGGTTTTCAAATCTCTGTCAAAAGCCGGGATAAATTTAGAGACGGTCTCTACCTCCTTACATGCTATTACCTGCGTGGTAAGAGAAGAGGTTTTGCCTGAAGCTCAAAGAGCTTTAGATGAAGAGTTTAAAGCGGAATAAAAATAATTCAAGGGCTACAGGGTTTAAGGGTTCCAGGGAAAAGAAGAATATAAAGTCGCGTAGAGGTGGAGCTTATTTCCACCCCTAAATAATTGAGAAATAAGTTTAGGAAAACAGTATAAGTATGAAGATTGAGAAAGATTTTAAAAATAAAAAAATACTTCTACTTCAAGCTGATATTACAGATTTAGAAACAGATGCCATTGTGAATGCAGCAAACGATCTTTTATGGATGGGTTCGGGTGTGGCTGGAGCGATAAGAACAAAAGGAGGGGATGACATTGAGAAAGAAGCAATGTCAAAAGGACCAGCTAAAATTGGTGAGGCAATTGTAACTACTGCTGGAAAGTTAAAAGCTAAATATGTAATACACGCTGTTTTGATGGGCCAGGATTTACTGACGAGCGAGAATTATATTAGAGATGCGACTTTAAACAGCTTGAAAAGAGCAGAGGAACTGAAGTTAAATTCAATTGCCTTTCCGGCTCTTGGAACTGGCGTAGGAGGATTTCCTGTGAACAGATGCGCGGAGGTGATAATAAATACTACAGCAGGATTTTTAAGGAATAACCAATTTGTAAAAGAAGTGTATTTTGCATTATTCCATAAAAGTGATTTAGATGTTTTTAGTTTAGTATTAGAGAAAAAAACGTAACGCCCGACACGATGGTCAAGCGTTATGAATTGAAGTGTAACAACGTGTAGGTTTGCCCCTATAGTTTCTGAGGCAAAGATACGTTCCGAGACAGGTGCGAAAAGATGCGGACTAAGGTTAGCACATCCTGACGGTTATGCTCTACTATCGGTTTTAGAAGACCGTAGTTTTTAGTCTTGAGATAATCCGAATAAAATTCTGGCACCAAGGAGCTGGGCAGGTCAGTTTCCCTTTTGTTTTTTAAAATATTTCTTTCAATGGTATCCAAACAAAAATCCGGCAGTTGGTTTTTCCAGGCTCTTCTGGAGAAGTGTAATAAATCGAAATGGTCCTTTTGTAAGTCAGGTCTTATCCCGTAATACCTCATCCTACCTTCTAAAAAAGGAAGATCAAAGGCTTTGCCATTAAAGCTGACTATAGATTTTGATTTTATAAGATATTCGGAAAAAGCTTTCAGAACTGCTATCTCCTCTTTAACCTCTAAAGCTAAGAATTGATGTAATCTGATCTTTTTGTCTTGCTCAATGGTTGCAATTCCGATTAAGATGACTAAATTACCGCTAAATAAGCCCAGGGTTTCTATATCTAAAAAGATAAAGTCTTTCCAGGGATAAAAAGAGGATAGGCTTAAGATCAAAGGATGAGATTTAGGCAAACGAGAGGATAATACCTGATGGAGTTTCGATCTATCTTCTTCGGAGATAATTTGCAGGAGAAATTCTGCTTCCTTTCCCCAGTGAGGATGTGAGATTAAATCTTCAAGGGTCTGATAACCAGCTTTTCTGAGCTGATCTTCTCTGAATTCCCTTATCCCGGGGAGAAGAGAAAAGAAGGAAAGTATAGATTTTTCCAGAGTTTCTCTCCCTGGCTTGAAGCATTCCTCTTCGAATTCTTCGAAAAGATAAAAGAAGGTACCATACTCATTAGAAATTTTTTCTCCTGGTATAACTTTATTCAGAGGGGAATTTCTGTATCTTTCTACTAATTCCCCTTTAAATTCTTGAGCCCGGGTATATTCATACTGGGTGAGTTTAGGAGCAAAACCTGTTTTATTTTGTCTTTCTATTTCAGTTCCAGATAGTTCTTTCTCTTTAACCACCGTCTCTAACTTGCCTAACTTCTGGCTTAATCTCTGGATAATTTTATCGTATTGGGACATTTTTTTACTCTTGTGAACTTTTCACCAGGAATAATAATATGAATTTACATAAAATACAATTGATATTTTGACTTGGCATTCGCAATTTGCTGTTCGCTATTAAATATAGGTTTTTTTATTTTTTATTTTCCATCTTTCATCTTCCTTATCCCTTTTCTGAAGATTTCTTCATCGTCTCTACTCATTCATCAGTTTGCTTTAAAAAAGGCTTGACAAATAACGTTATAAGATATATTTAACTTGAAAAATTATAGTTTCCATAAAGGAGGAAACGGATGAAAAGAAGCTCGAAAGTTTTCCGGGGAGTAATTCTGGGATTAGCCAGTATACTTTTTTTCTCCTGTGCGAAAAAGGAGGATGTGGTGGTTTTAGGAGAATTTGGTTCCCTGACCGGGGTTACTGCTACCTTTGGTAAATCAACCCAAAAAGGGATTCAGATGGCTATAGATGAATTAAATAAAGGGGGAGGAATAGAAGGGAAATTGATTAAAATCGTAGTCGAGGATGATCAATCCAAGCCAGAAGAAGCAGCAACGGTTGTCAAGAAGCTGGTTAATCAGGATAAAGTGCTTATAGTTTTAGGTGAGGTGGCTTCTTCCAGAAGCTTGGCTGGTGCTCCCATCTGTCAGGAGGGCAAAGTGCCGATGATCACTCCTTCCTCCACCAATCCCAAGGTAACCCAGGTGGGCGATTATATTTTCAGAGTTTGTTTTATAGATCCTTTTCAAGGTGAGGTGATGGCTAAGTTTGCCCGGAATACTCTCAAGGTTAGCAAAGCGGCAATATTAAAAGATATTAAAAATGATTACAGTGTTGGGCTGGCTCACTTTTTCACCGAGACCTTCAAGGCTTTGGGTGGAACAGTTATGGCGGAGGAATCTTATTCTGAAGGAGATATTGAGTTCAGGGCTCAATTGACTTCCCTCAAGGCTAAAAGTCCTGAGGTTATCTTCATCCCCGGTTATTACACTGAGGTGGGCTTGATTGCCCGCCAGGCAAGGGATTTAGGGATTAACGTTCCCCTGATCGGAGGGGATGGCTGGGATTCCCCACGCCTGATAGAAATAGGGGGAAAAGCCTTAGAGAATACTTTTTACAGTAACCATTACACTCCAGAGGATCCCAGACCAGAAATTCAGAATTTTATCTCAGAGTATAAAACAAAATATAATGAGATACCGGATGCAATGGCACCTTTAGGTTATGATGCGACCCGAATAGCCTTTGATGCTATAAAAAGATCAGGAATTTTGGAGGAGAAGAATATTAAAGAGTCTTATTCTGAGAATCCAAAAGCTAAATCTTTAATGGACGCAGTTAACACCGAGCGAAATCGGGAACGGATTAGAGATGCTATAGCCCGGACCAGGGATTTCCCGGGAGTAACGGGAGTTATCACCATCGACCAGAATCGTAATGCCAAGAAATCGGCAGTGGTCCTTAAATACGAAGATGGAAAATATAAATATGTGGAGACGATAAATCCGTAAAGAGAATGACGGATTCCGAATGACGAATGACTGATAACGGATTTCGAATAAAAGAATAATAACCATTGTTAAAAAAATGGCTGTTTATAGAAATTTTGAGGACTTACCAATCAGGAAAGAAGCGAAAGATTTAGCAGTACGAATATATAAAATAACCAAAGACGATAAACTTAAAAGAGATTTTGGTTTGTCTGAACAGATAAGGAGAACAGCTCTTTCTAAATCAGGCAATATTGCTGAAGGATTTGATCGAAGTTCGAGGAAAGAATTTATAAAGTATTTATATATAGCCAAAGGCTCTGTCTCAGAGGTGAGAAGCCAACTATTCATCTGTAAAGAATTGGGTTATTTAGATAATGGTATCTCAGAAGAACTCTTAGGAAGGACAACATCCCTGACCAGGCAGATTAGCGCTCTCATATCTTTTTTAAAGAAAAGAAACCTTTAGAATGAACCAGTCGTTCTCTATATTATTTATCTTGTCAAATCTTCTATTTTTATTAATCATCCGTTATCCGATATCCGTCATTTTAGTTTATAATTATGTCTGAATTTCTACAACAGTTGATTAACGGGGTTGCCTGGGGCTCAATTTATGCTTTAATAGCTCTGGGTTATACTATGGTCTACGGGGTCTTAAGGCTGATAAATTTTGCGCACGGGGATATTTATATGGTGGGGGCTTTTGCTGGATATTATGTGGTTAGGTGGCTAAAGGTATCTGAAGGGCTTACCCTTACAGGTGTGGTGGGGGTGTTTTTGTTCTCTATGTTAGCCTGTTCTCTTTTAGGATTTGTGATCGAAAGATGTGCCTATAAACCTTTGAGAAAGGCTCCCCGTTTAACTGCTCTGATCACCGCTATCGGTGTATCTTTGTTTTTAGAGAATGCCGGCCAGCTTATCTTTGGCGCTGACCCGAAGTTCTTTCCACAAATTATAGTTAAAAAAGACCTTATCTCCAGCGGGGGAGTAATCTTAACTAATCAACAGGTGATCGTCCTGGGAGTATCTTTATTTTTAATGGCATCGCTCCAGCTTTTTATTCAGAAGACAAAAACCGGCAAGGCTATGCGAGCGGTCTCTTTTAACCGGGAAGCAGCCTCTTTAATGGGGATCTCCATTGACAGAATTATCTCGATAACTTTTGTGGTTGGCTCGGCTTTAGCTGCAGCCGCTGGAATACTGGTAGCCTTGACCAATCCAAAGATAGAGCCATTGATGGGGATAATGCCAGGGATAAAGGCTTTCGTTGCCGCAGTTTTAGGTGGCATAGGTAATATCCCTGGGGCAATGTTAGGCGGGATGATAATGGGCATCGCTGAGGTAATGGTGGTTGGTTATTTATCTTCTACTTACAGAGATGCTATCGCCTTCGCTATTCTCATCTTGATATTATTGTTCAAGCCCTCTGGCTTGATGGGTGGATTTAGGGGGGAGAAAGTATAGACCGCCAAAATGAAAAAAGGAAAATGAAAGAAGGAAGATGGGAAAAGAAAAATAGAAAAAGAAATGACGAATATCGAATATAATATGTAGGGGCGGGGTTACCCCGCCCCAATCCACCAGATGCAGAGGGCGAGGAGACCTCGCCTCTACAGAAATACTGTCATTGCGGGTCCCCGTAGGGGGCGAAGCAATTCCACTAATAATGAAATGACGAATGAAAGATATCAAATAGCCAATAGCGAAGAACGAACAGTGAATAGCTAAAAAGCGAACTTATGCAACCTAAAAAAATCATCTTCATAATTCTGGTGTTGGGGCTTCTCCTTCTGGTGAATTATTATCTCCCCTCACGAATGAATCCTTATCTTTTTCAGATATTGATCCTCATAGGTATAAATATCATGCTGGCGGTAAGCCTGAATTTGATAAATGGTTTTACCGGACAATTCTCCATCGGACATGCTGGTTTTATGGCTATTGGTGGATATACTTCAGCTTTTCTGACCTACTATTTTGGAGCAAATTTGATCCAGAGTTTAAGCTCAATTCTTTTTTTCCCCTGGCTGGCAAAATCGATAATCTTTGTTTTCGCCTTAATCGCAGGAGGACTTTTGGCCGCCCTGGCAGGTTTGGTTGTAGGGATTCCTTCATTAAGATTAAAAGGAGATTATTTAGCTATAGCTACCTTAGGTTTTGGGGAGATCATCCGGGTTTTAATCCTGAATATAGATGCAGTTGGTGGTGCCAGAGGGTTTGCGGATATTCCGGGGTACACAAATCTTTTCTGGGTTTTATTTTTTATGCTTCTTACTATCATAGTAGTTAGAAATCTGGTCTTTTCCACTCATGGACGGGCATTCCTTTCAGTTAGAGAAGATGAAGTGGCAGCTGAGGCTATGGGGATTAATACTACTTATTATAAAATATATGCTTTTATAATCGGTGCGTTTTTTGCCGGGATTGCTGGCGGTCTTTTCGGGCATTATCTGATGTATCTGCATACTAACAGCTTCACCTTTATGAAATCGATAGAGGTGATTATAATGGTGGTTTTAGGCGGGATGGGCAGTATTACCGGCTCAATACTGGCAGCAATTATTATGACCATACTACCTGAATTCTTAAGAATCGTCAAAGACTATCGGATGGTGATTTATTCCCTTACATTAATAATTCTAATGTTGACGCGACCACAGGGTATATTTGGAGTGGAAGAGTTCAGCCTAAAAATGTTGAGAAATGTGTTTGTTAGAAAAGGACAGGTGGTAAAATAAAGTAAGACGTTAGACGTAAGATGTGAGAAGATTATTATAACATCCCGCTTCTGGCGGGACGAAAGAAAGTCTTCGCGGGTAAGGACACCAACGAAGAGCAAAGATTATTTTTTCGTAGTGCGACCCTTTTCCTAATTACGGATCCGTAGGACAGGGTCGCCAGGAGGAAGATAGAATGTAGGGCAAGGCTTTAGCCTTGCTAAAATAACTTTTGTGAGGATACCAGTGAAGAGCTGAAAAACAATATAAGCAAACCTGAAGGTCCAGAATGGATCTTGAAATTTGTCCTACGAAAAATAAAAAACTGAACGATAAACGAACAATGTTCACGTTATTATGCCTTTACTTGAGATAAAAAACTGCTCGATGCATTTCGGGGGATTAAAAGCGGTTGACAAATTAGACCTCTTCCTGGAAAAAGGAGAGCTGGTGGGATTGATCGGACCCAATGGTGCGGGTAAAACAACGTTGTTTAATCTGATTACCGGAGTGTATAATCCCACTTTTGGGGATATAATTTTCCAGGATAAGAGACTAAATGGTAAAAAGCCCTATCAGATAACCTCCTATGGAGTGGGAAGAACTTTTCAGAATATAAGACTATTCAGTAATCTTACTGTTTTGGATAATGTCAAAACTGCCTGCCATCTGCATTCCAGAGAGGGGATGTGGAGCTCGGTTACCCGAAGTAAAAGATTTTTTGAGGAAGAAGAGGGACTGACCAAAAGGTCTTTGGATCTTTTGAAGACTTTCGGATTAGATTTTCTCAAGGATGAAAAGGCGATTAATCTGCCCTACGGTCAACAAAGAAGATTGGAAATTGCACGAGCTCTGGCAACTGAGCCCAAGCTTTTGCTTTTAGATGAGCCAACCGCCGGGATGAACCCTCAAGAGAGCCAAGTTTTGATGGAATTGATAAAACAAATCAGAAAGGATTTCGATCTGACTATACTTCTGATCGAGCATGATATGAGGGTGGTGATGGGTTGCTGTGAGCGGATTGCAGTTTTAGATTACGGAGTCAAAATCGCTGAAGGTCCACCGGAGAAAATAAAAAAAGACCCGAAAGTGATTGAGGCGTATTTGGGAGAGGAGATGGTATAAAGGTTCAAGGGAGAGAAACAAGGGAAAAGGTAAGACGTGAGACGTGAGATGTAAAACGAAAATAAAAAATCGTAAGGCTCCGACTTTGACGGAGCGAAAAAATGTAGCGTCGGGCTTTATACCCGACGAGAATTTATAGTCGTGTAGTGGTAGAGCTTATCTCCATCCTCGTTAACCAGTGGTGAACAATGATCGAAGATTCAAAATTATTAGAAGTCGATTCGCTGAATGTATATTATGGGGCTATTCATGCTTTAAAAGGGATATCGTTTTATATTAAAAAAGGTGAGATCGTTACCCTGATTGGTGCAAATGGTGCCGGCAAATCGACCACCATTAATACTATCTCAGGTCTTCTGAAACCTAAAAAAGGCACGATTACTTTTGAAGGAAAAAGGCTGGATAGACTTTTACCACACAAGATCGTAGAGTCTGGCATTTCTCAAGCACCTGAAGGAAGAAAGATTTTCCCCAACCTTTCAACCCTGGAGAATTTGGATTTGGGAGCTTATTGCCGGAGAGATAAAGAAGGGATAAAAAAAGACCTGGGAATAGTATTTACTCTTTTCCCCAGGCTGAAAGAAAGGATAAAACAAAATGCTGGTACTTTGAGTGGTGGCGAACAGCAGATGCTCTCCATTGGTAGAGCCTTAATGTCCCATCCAAAACTTCTGCTTTTAGACGAGCCTTCCCTGGGTTTAGCCCCTATCCTCGTAAAATCGATCTTCAACACTATATTAGAGATCAATCAGCAGGGAACTACTATTCTTTTGGTTGAGCAAAATGCCCATATGGCTCTGCAAATTGCTCACCGCGGTTATGTCTTAGAAACCGGCAGGATAGTCTTAGAAGATACCGCTGTGAATCTTTTAAATAATCAGCAGGTGAAAGAAGCGTATCTGGGAGGAAAATAAAAAAAGGCTCAAAGGTTTAAAGGTTCAAAAGCTTAAGGGTAAAAAAAGAAAAGGTAAGACGTGAGACGTAAGAAGTGAGATGACTGTATCGTCCCGCCTTCGGTGAGACGAAGGAATGTTTCCGAGCTTGATGAATCGAATCCCCTACACAAGCAACCCTGAAAGGGTCGCACTACCTTTTTATTCAACATTCGACATCTGGGGGACGAGTATAAACGAGATCATCAAGCAGTTGAAAAAATAAAAGTGATATAGAAACTGGAGTGCATCAGCTTGCTGATGCTTAAAAAGATACAAAGCAAACTATTGCACTTCAGAAAGTAACAAATACTAACGAAGAATATCTAAAAATGAAAAGTGAATATCTTAAAAAATACAAGCATGCACCTGCTCACCTCTTTTTGGATACCTATCCCTATTTCATCACTTCAGGAATATATTTAAAGAAATATTATTTCGAAAACGATCAAGAGAAAAAAATATTGTTTGAGATAATAACGGAGATATTACAGAAAAATGCAGTGGAACTTTTAGCTTGGGTGATATTATCAAATCATTATCATCTTCTTATAAATTTAAAAGAACCTGTTTACTTGCCAGAAATCATAAGGAAAATACATAGTAAGAGCTCAGTAATAATAAATAGAGAAGAGAAAATAACAGATAGAAGGATCTGGCATAACTACTGGGATAGATGTATCAGAGATGAAAAAGATTATTACTCCAAATTAAATTATATCCATTATAATCCGGTTTAACATAATTATGCGAAAGACCCTTCACAATATGACTTTTCAAGTTATAAAGTTTACTTGGAGGAATTAGGAAGCAAGCGATTGACAAAACTTGTAACTGATTATCCTGTAGAAGAACTTGGTTTTAAAGATGATTATTAGAATTGGAGTGCATCAGCTTGCTGATGCTCAAATAGACAAAAACAAGCTTTTCACTCCAGTGCAAAAAGCAAGAGCAAGCTCTTGCACTCCTGAGAAATAATGAACGAGATTATCGAAGCTTTAAAGAAATATAAATGGTACAGGGAACAGATCGTCCATCTTAAAGTAATACAAGCAAAAGCAGGGGAATTTGGTGAGGTTTCTCCTCCTCTATCTCCTTCTCTGCAGAACTATCTTACTTCCAAAGGGATTAAGAAATTATACTCTCATCAGTCTGAAAGTATAAAGAAAATCAGGGAAGGAATAAATTTAATCATTACCACTGGAACTGCCTCAGGCAAAACCCTCTGTTTTAATCTTCCGATCTTGGAAAGATTAGAAAAAGATAAAGGAGCTACCGCTCTATATCTTTATCCACTTAAAGCCCTGACTAATGACCAGTTGAAAGTGTTAAAAGAAATGGAGCGTTTTCTTGAGATCAAATTCGAATTCGAATCTGGATCCATTGGACCTGCTATCTATGACGGAGATACCCCTAAGGAGGGAAGAGCTTCTATCCGAGAAAAATCCAGGATTATCCTTTCAAATCCATATGAGCTTCATCAGGTCCTGCCCTATCATTACAAATGGGAGAACTTCTTGAAGAATCTGAAATTCGTGGTCATAGATGAGGCACACCGGTATAAAGGGATATTGGGCTCAAATTTTGCCCTTTTAATCCGCAGGTTCCTTTCAGTGTGCGAAGTTTATGGCTCATCTCCTCAATTTATTCTTTCGTCTGCTTCAATCGCTAATCCGATAGAGTTCGCAGAAAAGTTAACCTCCAAAAGTTTTGAGTTGATAGACGAAGATGGCTCACCCCGGGGAAGAAAATTTTACTTATTCTGGAACCCATCTAAATATAAAGAAAGGTCGGTTCATGTTCAGACCAAAGACCTTTTAGTTCACTCGGTGAAAAATAATCTTCAGACTTTGTGTTTTGTGGTTTCCCGAAGGCTTTCTGAGCTTATCTCTTTCTGGATAAAGAATGAAGAACCAAAACTGAGAATTTCCTCTTATCGTGCCGGATATCTCCCTTTAGAAAGAAGAGAGATCGAAAGGAAATTAAGACTGAAAGAATTGGAAGGGGTGGTCTCGACCACAGCTTTGGAATTAGGAATAGATATAGGCGGGCTGGATTGTGTTATCATCTCAGGGTATCCGGGAACAATTGCTTCTTTTTTTCAACAGGCAGGTAGAGCCGGTAGGAAAACGCAGGATTCCTTAGTTATTTTCGTAGGGTTTGAAGATGCACTGGATCAGTATCTTTTGAAACATCCTGAAGTTTTATTGTCTGGAAATTTTGAAAATGCCGTAATCGACCTGTCCAACCCCTATATTTTGAGCGGGCATCTTTTGTGCGCTGCATCAGAGCTACCCATAAAAAAAGATAATTATCAATCCTTAGGACCGATAACCAGAGAGATATTAGAATCTCTTCAAAAAGAAAATTTAGTCCGAGAGACTCCTGAAGGTTTTATCTATTGCGGAAAAGAAAGACCACAGCAGGTTGTCTCATTAGACAGTATCTCCAGCCAGCAGGTGAAGGTGGTCTGTGAAGACCAGATTCTGGAGACCCTGGATTTACAAAGGGCTTATGCGGCAGCTCATACTGGTGCAGTTTTGATTCATCAAGGAGAAAGCTATATCGTGGAGGAATTGGATTTAAAGAATCTGAAAGCTAAAGTAAAGAAGGAAGAGGTGGACTATTTTACGGAGAGCATAGATATAGATGAGGTGAAGATAATCGAGGAGGAGGAAAGGAAAGTTTTCCGGGATTTCAGTTTATTTTTGGGTAAGGTAGAGGTTCAGGATAAATATATTGGATATAAGATCAAAAAATACGAGCAGGTGGTCAATTTTGTTCAATTAGACTTACCTCTGATTATTTTCCAGACTATGGGGCTATGGTTTGATTTGCCAATTCATCTAAGAAACGAGTGTGAGTTCAGGGGTCTGGATTTTGCCGGAGGTATGCATGCGGTTGAGCATGCGATGATTTCTATCTCTCCTCTTTTGGCGATGTGCGACCGCAGGGATTTAGGTGGAGTTTCTTATCCATTTTATCCTGAAACGGGCAAGGCATTGATCTTCATCTACGATGCGTATGAGGGCGGGATAGGCATCTCAGAGAAATTGTTTGAAACCTTCAAAGCTTTAGTGCAGATGACCCATAATCTGATCAAAGATTGCGAATGCGAGGAAGGCTGCCCGACCTGTATTTTATCTTCTAAATGCGGTAATAATAACCGCCCGATGGATAAAGAAGCAGCCCTTTATATTCTGGAGAATATGCTTAAGAACATATCGAATGTCGAATAGCGAATGACGTATAAAGAAGAAGGAAGATGAAAAAAATCGTTCATCGTCCAGGCTGAAGTTTATGAATGAAATAAAAAATTACTATCCGGTTCTTGTCCTTCTACTTTTGTGCGCATTATTATACGTTGTGGGAATTAACTCCATCTCAATAACAGATCCAGATGAAGCTTTTTATGCTGAGACTGCCGGGGAAATGCTTGCTCATCACAGTTTTCTTGCTCCACTTATCTTTGAAAAGCCTCAGTTTGAAAAACCTCCTTTGTTTTACTGGATGCTCATACTCTCATTTAAGCTCTTTGGGATAAGCACATTCTCAGTCAGGTTAGTCCCAGCATTTTTCGGGATAATCGGGGTTTTGGGCACATATCTTTTCATGAAAAAAATATTCGACGAGAAGATCTCATTTTATTCCTCTTTAATTCTGGCGACGAACTTTTTAGTTTTTGTCTCCTCCCGTATGGCGCTAACCGATATAGTCTTTTCTGTATTTGTAGCATTCAGTCTTTACAGTTTTTACATCTGGCATAAGTTAAAAAGAAGTAATTACCTGATTGCGTTTGCAATATTTTCCGCTTTAGCGGTTTTAACCAAAGGCCCTTTAGGAATTGTGATTCCCGTGCTTGCGGCTATTTTGTTTTTAATCTTAACAAAAGATTCCGCTGGTTTAACGAATTTTATGTTTAATAAATGGTGGCTGGTGTTTTTAGGGATAAGCCTTCCCTGGTATATCTATGCCTCTTTGAAATTTGGCAAAGAATTTTTATGGGAATTTTTTGTACACGACCACTGGCATAGGATTCTTTATGCCGAGCATAAGAATTTTGATAAATGGTACTTTTACCCCTCGGTAATTTTAACAGGGATGTTTCCCTGGACTTTTTATTTTTTACGGTCAGGGGTAAATTTCAAGAAATACAAAAGCGTTTACCTGTTTCTTTTTTCCTGGATACTGGTGGTATTTTCTGTTTTCAGCCTGGCTCACTCTAAACTGGCAAGTTATATAGTTCCTTTAGCTCCTGCTCTGGCAGTGATTTTAGGTATCTCTTTAGCTTCTTTAGAAGGAAAATCCAGGAGGACGGTTCTCATAGGGGTTTTGGATATAATTTTGGGGATCGGCTTATTTTTTTCTCTCGGTTTTCTTAAAAGAGATTACCCCGGTTTATATTTACAGGGATTCATAATTTCTGGCGTATTTTCCTGCTTTCTCATAATAGCAGGCATATTTCTGATTTTTAATAAATTTAAACCGGCGATAATTTTGAATGTATCAGGATTTGTATTATTTGTTTTAATCGCAGACTTCATTATGCCTAATAAATTAGAAATTGCCTTTACAAACAGAGATCTGGTAAAAATAGTTTCCGAATATAATTATTTTAATCAACCTATAGTGTGTGACAAAATGTATGTAAGGGGAGCATATTTTTATACTCATAATCCGGTCCTGGTATTGGATACAGATAAAAATCCTTTCTGGAGCAGACATCCCCTGGAAGTATTATCCAGGGATGAAGAGGTTTTAAATTATTTTGAAGACAAAGAAAAAGTTTTATGCGTGATAAAAAGTGGTGATTTAGAACGTCTTAACCGGGTATTCTCTGATAAAAGAGTAAATAAAATTATCTCCAACAGTTTAGACAGATTGGTAGTGTTGTGTCAGAAATCCCATCCCTGATTCTATGGTTTTTTGATATATTAATCGAATAGTTAAAATCAGTTTGGGGAGTTTCTCTCAATATTCCAACAAAAGACACGGGAGTATAAACCTTTCCTACGGATCCGCTTAGAGGACAGGCTTGCCAAAGTTAAAAATAAAGCTAAAGCTTTATAATAAATTATTTTCAAAATAAAATTAAAAAACACTTGACAATCTCCTGATTACTTGTTATAAAAGAAATGAATCTGTAAGGGAAGGCGGTGAAAATCCGTCACAGCCCCGCTACTGTTAACGGCTACGAAAGCTTTTTTGAGCCACTCCCGTAGGGGAGGAAGGTAAAGCAAGTAGGTCCGAAGCCGTAAAGTCAGGAAACCTGATAGGTTCAAATCCCTGAGGTAGGGATAAATTATGAATCATCCCTACTTGATGAAATCAGGTTAACTCTTCGCGGGAGGAGTTTTATGGGAAGGTAATTTGACCCAGCTTCACTGTGAAGACTGGGTTTTTTGTTTTCGAGATTCGATCTTTGAATATTTGAGGATTTAAACTTTTAAATTATAGAAAGGAGGATGAGATGAAAAGATTATTGATCCTCGGTCTAAGTTTGCTTTTTTCGATTAGCGGCAGGGCGGAAGAATCATCTGAACTTGCCAGAGGTGGAAAAGTATATCCGCTTGAGCCTGTTATCGTTACTGCTACCCGGTATCCGGAATATCTCAAAAATATCCCGATCCATTCCACTTCTTTAAGCTTTTCCAGGTTGAAAAACTTCAATTTCCTGTCTTTAGGTGAGGTCTTAAAGAATTTCTCTGCTGGAGAGGTCAACTCCTCCGGTTCCTTGGGGCAGGTGCAGACTTTGAGCCTGAGAGGTTCTTCCTCATCTCAAGTACTGTTTTTGTTAGAGGGGAGAAGAATAAACTATATTACGAACGGGATTTTCAACTCAAGCGATCTCTCTTTAGAGAATCTGGATAAAGTTGAAATAGTTCGCGGGCCGCTTTCCTCTTTATATGGTGCTAATGCCTTAGGAGGGGTGGTTAATTTAATCCCGGCTCTACCTTTGAAAAAAAATTTATCCATCTCGGTTCAAGGCGGGGTAGAAAACACCTTAATTTCTTCTATCAATTTCAGCTCGGGGATAAAAAGTCTCAGATTCGATTCAGGTTTAGAAAACAAGAAAACCAAGGGGGAAAGAGAAAATTCAGATTATTCTGCTCTGTTCTTTCATTCTAACCTTTTTTACCATTTATCCTCCAATGCTTATTTTAAGCTCTATCTCCTGACTCAGAGAGATGATTTAGGTCTTCCCGGACCGGTTCCTGACCCGATGAATATACCGGCTTTCGGCAATTCGGAGGTCTCATCGCTTTTTGATCATCAGAAGGACAAGAATTTCTCCCTGGATTTTACTTTCAATTTCTGTTCAGAAGAAAAATCCCAGGAGGTTTTAACCCGTCTTTTCTTTGACAGGAAGAAGATGAACTACTCCACCCGCTATGATTTTTTAGGCGAAGTAGATGAAAATTATTCTTATCTTACTAAAAACTTAGGTGGGTTTATCCAGTACTCCTTTTTACTTAAAAATGTAAACCGAATCCTTTTTGGCATAGATTTCTCCTCTGATCTACTTGAGGCCCGGAAGTCCTCCGCTTATGTTGCCTCCCAGACAAATTCTACTCTATCCTGGAATCCAAACTCGAATAATTTTGGCATGTGGGGAAATTCCTCGTGGAATATAAGCAGGTTCACCTTTCAAGCAGGCACAAGATATGATCTTCCCAGTGATTTTGAAAGGTCCTTCTCTCCCAGTTTAGGTTTAATCTATCATTTAGGAGATGATTTCTCCTTAAAACTTAATTATGGAAAAGCCTATCGAGCCCCTACTTTCAATGACCTTTACTGGCCGGATGGGGGGAATAAGGATTTAAAACCGGAAAGGGGCAGAAATTATGAAACCGGCTTGTCGTTTAACAGTAAGAGGATCTCCGGTCAAATTTCCTTATATTACCGTAAGGTAAAGAATCTGATCTCCTGGCAGCCACTGGGCGAGAACGGTTTATGGCAGCCTTTTAACTTAGACCTTTTTAATTCTAAAGGGATAGAATCAGAACTGGATTATAAACTCTCGGAGGGCTTCGATCTGAACTTGAATTATACCTATAATAAAGGAGAGGAAATAAAAAAAGAGCTGGTCTATGATGATTTCTTTTCCGGAGAGAAGAGGTTTGAGGAACTGAAAAGGAAGGCACGCTTTCTGCCTGAGAACATTTTGAATCTGAATCTAAATCTGAAAATATTCTCGTCTTTTTCCGCTCAGGTCTCTTTCAATTACCGCAGTGGTAAGCTGAACTATTACCCGGATTATTCTTTCTATCCGGAGATAAAATATCTGACCAAGAAGCTTCCAGCTTATGCTAATTTCGATCTTAATTTTAATCAGGAAATCAGGAACTTCACCTTCTTCTTGAAAATAAATAACCTCTGGGGGGATAAAACCCCAACCCAGTTCGGAAACTCCATCTCGGATTTAGATTACCCCAACCCGGGGAGGAAAATATTTGGCGGAATTAAATTTGAGATCCGAAATTAGAACAGGCGATTCATGAATTACCCTTCAGGTCTCTTGTTTAAAGAGGTAAGAGAGGGAGATTTCTGAAGATTAAAATTTTAGTTTAATTATAAAAGCGTCTAAAATAAATCCTGATGCTACTAATTCTGGGCAGGGATCAGAAATTTTACCCCTATTTCGCTTGCTCTCGAGAAAATATTTTTTTGAGTCTCTTAATCCTTATGATAAATTAATTCTCCGAATTGCCGATTAAATAATTTAGAAGAAGGGGAAATATGGATTCGTTTCAAGATAAAATAAAGGATTTAGAGAAGAAAGACCGGTATCTGTGGATTTTAATGTCTCTGGTTTTCCTTCTTTTTGTTGCTTTCATCACCTCTTTAGTTTTCTACTCTGATATCAGAAGATTTTATGAAGAAGAGTTGGGGGGTTATTCCTTCAATCTCCTTTTTATAGGTTTCTTAGGACTTTCCCTTTTATTCTTAGCCTATATTATCACCCAGGAGATCTCTTTAAAGAAATTCCGGGTTAAACTGATCGAGGAAAGAGCCTCCACCAGTGCTTTAGAAAGACGTTTCCAAGAGATAAAAGATTTATTTGAGATCAGCAGTTTGGTTAATAGCAAAACAGACCTGCCTTCTATTTTAGATACCATGACCAAGGATATAATCTTCTGCCTGCAGGCAGATCAATCCTCATTGATGTTTTACAATCCGAATATTGACAAGTTAGAATGTATTGCCGCCTATGGATTGGACAGTGAAAAGATTAAAGGTAATGAGCTGGAGCTGGGCAAAAGCGTTTCCGGCTGGGTAATCAAAAATAATCAGCCGCTGCTTCTGCAGGATGAGGTCAACCCCTCTCAGTATGATGGTTACGTGGAAAACGATCGTAATATTACTTCTGCTCTGTGTGTCCCCTTGAGAGTAAACGGGCTGGTTAAAGGGGTGTTAAACGTAAACCTGATTAATGGTACCAGGAAATTCGATGAGGATGACCTCCAGCTTTTATCCATTTTTGCAGAAAGTGTCAGCATTGCTATTGAAAAAGCTTCCCTTCATCAAGAACTGAAAGAAAGGATGAATCAGCTTATCCAGGCTGAGAAATTCAAGGCAGTGGGGAAATTGACCAGCGCACTGATGCACGATTTTAATAACTTTTTGTCCATTATTATCGGGAGAGCTCAGCTCTTGTCGGTTCAGACTAACGATCCCAATCTGTCCAAACATGCTGAGGCAATCGTAAAGGTCTCAACCCAGGCAGCTGATATAATTCAACGCCTGAATCAATTTGGCGTGCCGATTCCGGAAAAGGAATTCGGAAATTTAGATTTAAATCAGATAATCAAGGAGGCGTTTGAACTTACCAGGCCTAAATGGAATGCATGGGCAAAATTGAAAGGGATAAAGATAAAAATTGAACAGGAGCTTTCCCAGCTTCCTCCGGTATTTGGTAATCCGGCAGATTTGAGAGAAGTAGTAATAAATATGATCTTAAACTCCATCGATGCCCTTTCCAAAGGGGGAGTAATTTCCTTTCGTACCTGGCAGGAGGAGCAATATATTTATCTTTCGCTAAAAGACAACGGGATAGGGATGAATGACGAGGTTAAAAAGAAGCTTTTCGATCCTTTCTTCAGTTCCAAACCTGAAAAAGGAAACGGCCTGGGATTAGCAGTAGCACAGAGTATAATTCTTCAGCATAACGGTAAAATCACAGTTGAAAGCAAAGAAGATAAAGGGACTACCTTTATTATCAGAATGCCGGTATCCAAAGTAAAGGAAAAAGAGGAAGAGACTGCTAAAACAGAGCCGCCTCTGGAAAAGGTGAGCGTACTTCTTATTGAAGATAATGAAGACCTGCAAGGGGTTTTAGCGGAGATGCTTTCAGACGAAGGTTATGAGGTCAAAGCAGCTAACAGTGGAACCGAGGGGATCTCTTTACTAAAGATAGAAAAATATGATTTGATTATCTCCGACTTAGGCATATCCGGAATGACCGGCTGGGACTTTGCAGCTGAGGCTAAAGAGATAAATCCCAAAATACCGGTTATCCTGGTCAGCGAGTGGGGAGATCAGATTTTGACCAAAGAAGCTAAAGACCTGGGAGTAGAATTAATTTTGTCCAAGCCCATAAAAAGAGAAGATCTAAAGAGAGCTATCGATAAAGCCCTGAAGCTCAAACCCAAAAAAGCAGAAGCTCCAATCGAGCCTCCCTCCAAAGAAAAGAATTTTGTCCGCGCGTTATAATCCCGTACAAGCATTCATCTATAATCTATTAATTTTAAACCCTTAAATCTAAGTTTCGTTTTGAAGGATTGAACCCTCTTATTCGGTATTCGCTTCTATAATATTTTTGGATTGAAGGTTGCAGGGGGTTCATCCCGTTTTTGGAGGGATGAACCCTTACTTCTTAAAAAAAGGGCGTATTGCCTTACGGTCCTATACGTCTACTGAAATCTATCTCAACAAAATCATCTTTCTGGTATCAGAGTAATCCCTGGTTTTCAACTGATAGAAATATATTCCGCTTGCCACTTCTTTACCTGAATTGTCTTTCCCATCCCAGAATACCTGATAATATCCAAGCAGCCTTTCATCATCCACCAATGTTCTCACCAACTGCCCCCGAATATTATAAATCTTCAATGTGGTATGGATGGGGCTATGAACTATGAGCTGTGAGCCATAAACCGTGAAGGGTATGGTGGTGTTGGGATTAAAAGGATTAGGATAGTTCTGGAAAAGCTCAAAAGAGTTAGGGATATTGTTCTGAACTGGTTCATCCGGCACGGAGGTGGGCACACCAAGATATGCTACCCCTCCAGAAGTAGCAAACCACTTGTTTCCTGAGCCATCTATGGCTATAGCATATACAAAATCATCAGGCAGTCCGCTGTTTATGGTGTTATAAGTAGTCCAGTTAGTCCCATCAAATTTACTCACCCCACTACCAAAAGACCCTAACCACTTATTATCTGAACCATCCACAATAACTGAATAAACATCATTAGAAGCCAAGCCACTGTTAGAGGTGTTATAAGTAGTCCAGTTGGTCCCATCAAATTTGCTTACACCATTCAAGGTCCCGAACCACTTATTATCTGAACCATCTACGACCATAGACTGAACATACTTAGAAGCCAAGCCACTGTTAGAGGTGGTATAGGTAGTCCAGTTTGTCCCATCAAATTTGCTTACACCATTCCAGGTCCCGAACCAGATGTTTCCTGAACTATCTATGGCTATAGACCAAACATCATCGTAAACCAGAACCGCTATTGGATTCGTTGTATGTAGTCCAGTTTATCCCGTCAAACTTACTTACACCATCAGCAGTTCCGAACCATTTATTCACTGAGTCATCAATAACTATAGATCTTACCCAGTTTCTTACCAAACCGCTATTGGATTCGTTGAAAGTAGTCCAATTGATACCATCAAACTTACTTACCCCACTACCCCAAGTTCCGAACCATTTGTTCCCGGAATCATCTACTGCTATAGAGAAAACATCATTGGCAGCCAATCCGCTGTTAGAGGTGTTAAAAGTTTCCCAGTTTGTCCCATCGAACTTACTTACCCCGGATTCCCGGGTTCCGAACCACTTATTTCCTAAACCATCTATGCTCATAGACCTGACAAAATTATCCACCAGACCATTGTAGCAATTATTATAAGTTGTCCAGTTGGTCCCATCGAATCTGCTCACCCCACTACCAAAAGTCCCGAACCATTTATTACCAGAAGTATCTGAAGTTATAAACCAGATAGAATCATTGGCTAAACCACTGTTGGAGGTGTTATAAGTAGTCCAATTGGTCCCGTCGAATTTGCTCACGCCAGAAAACCAGGTGCCAAACCACTTATTGTCCCATTTATCTATGGCCATAGAAAAAATCTCATTAGAAACCAGACCACTGTTACCTGTATTATAGTTAGTCCAATTGGTTCCATCAAATTTGCT
Organism: uncultured candidate division Zixibacteria bacterium; assembly: GCA_963713865.1. Classification (GTDB taxonomy): domain Bacteria; phylum Zixibacteria; class MSB-5A5; order MSB-5A5; family RBG-16-43-9; genus CAZMZF01. The sequence goes on from OY970208.1 coordinate 1,460,647, forward strand.
TATTCCAAAATCAAAAGTACCAACCCATTTGTTATCTGAACTGTCTATGGCAATATAAGTAACTGCATTTGAAATCAGTCCGCTATTTGACCGGTTATAGTTGGTCCAGTTGGTTCCATCAAATTTATCCACACCATAAGCGGCAAACCAGATATTCCCATATCTATCTACGGCCATGGAAAAAACCCAGTCAGAAGAGAGCCCGCTGTTAGAGGTATCATAGGTAGTCCAGTTTGTCCCATCAAATTTGCTTAATCCGCTTCCATAAGTCCCGAACCATTTGTTCCCTGAACTGTCTATAGCTATCGAAATAATATGATTATTAACCAGGCCGCTGTTAGAGGTGTTATAAGTAGTCCAGTTGGTCCCATCGAACTTGCTCACTCCACCAGCCGTAGTCCCGAACCACTTGTTACCTGAACCATCTACGGCTACAAAAAAGACAAAGTTAAAAGCCAAACCGCTGTTAGCATTGGTATAGTAAACAACGTCCGTTAAGGGATTGGTAATGCTCCTTTTTACCACACCTCCTGTGGTCCCCTGCCATAGATAATCTCCTTCTATTGCTAAGCCATAAACAAGTCTGTCATTGGTGTAGCTTTTCCAGACCTCCTGGGCTCGGGCAATGTTTGTTAGAAAAAGGATTATAAGAAGGAGAAATGTGAATTTGAATAAAGACGGGAGGGGACAAGCCCCTCCCCTACAAAAAATCCTCTTTATATGCGATGGTATGATAATATTTAAGTTTCTCATCTTATTCTCTCCTCTTAAGGTTGAGAGCAATCGGTGTAACATAAGGAAGGTGCGGAACCTCCTTTGAAAAGATAGTTGATCAGGTAAACAGTATCGGCTACGGAAACACGCTTATCACAGTTTGCATCTGCCATACCCATAACTGGAACAGGAGGAGGACCAAATTTAAAAAGATAATTAATAAGATAGGTTATATCGTTTACATCGATTCGACTATCGTTATTAACATCCCCGTGACTTACCGCCACCAGAGCTCTAAAAGCATTAGCCCTGCCCCAGCCGTAGAATTTATCCCAGCAAAGAGTATCTTCCAGTTCTTCCCACCTACACGTCTGCTAAAAACTATCTCAACAAAATCATCTTTCTGGTATCAGAATAATCCCTGGTTTTTAATTGATAGAAATATATTCCGCTTGCCACTTCTTTGCCTGAGTTATCTTTCCCATCCCAGAATACTTGATAATATCCAGGCAGCCTTTCATCATCCACCAATGTTCTCACCAACTGCCCCCGAATATTATAAATCTTCAAGGAGGTGTGGATGGGACTATGAACTATGAGCTGTGAGCCATAAACCGTGAAGGTTATGGTGGTTGTTGGATTAAAAGGATTAGGATAGTTCTGGAAAAGCTCAAAAACAAGCGGGATATTTGGCTGTTCTTCTTCAGGCACGGAGGTAGGTGAACCAAGATAACCCACCCCATCTCCAGTGGCAAACCACTTGTTCCCTGAACCGTCTAAAACTATGGCGTCTATATAATCTCCTGGTAAGCCACTATTCCAGGTGTTATAAGTGGTCCAGTTAATTCCATCAAACTTACTCACTCCACTGCCAAAAGTCCCAAACCACTTATTACCTGAACCATCTATAGCCATACAGCTAATCTCGTTAGAAACCAGTCCACTGTTTGAAGTGGTATAATTTGTCCAGTTAGTATCATCAAACACGCTTACTCCACCATCAGTGCCGAACCACTTGTTATTTGAATAATCGACTATTACGTAATAAACATCATCGTTAGCTAAACCACTATTTGTGGTATTATAAGTTGTCCAGTTTATCCCATCAAACTTGCTAACACCATCCCAGGTTGCAAACCATTTATTATTTGAACTGTCTATGGCGATAGACCAAACCGCATCATAAATTAGCCCGCTATTGGAGTCATTATAAGTAGTCCAGTTTATTTCATCATACTTACTTACACCACCCCAAGTCCCAAACCATTTGTTCCCCGAACCATCAACTACTATACTGGTGATAAAATCGTCAGCTAATCCACTATTGGATTCGTTGAAAGTAGTCCAATTGATACCATCAAACTTACTTACCCCACTACCCCAAGTTCCGAACCATTTGTTCCCGGAATCATCTACTGCTATAGAGAAAACATCATTGGCAGCCAATCCGCTGTTAGAGGTGTTAAAAGTTTCCCAGTTTGTCCCATCGAACTTACTTACCCCGGATTCCCGGGTTCCGAACCACTTATTTCCTAAACCATCTATGCTCATAGACCTGACAAAATTATCCACCAGACCATTGTAGCAATTATTATAAGTTGTCCAGTTGGTCCCATCGAATCTGCTCACCCCACTACCAAAAGTCCCGAACCATTTATTACCAGAAGTATCTGAAGTTATAAACCAGATAGAATCATTGGCTAAACCACTGTTGGAGGTGTTATAAGTAGTCCAATTGGTCCCGTCGAATTTGCTCACGCCAGAAAACCAGGTGCCAAACCACTTATTGTCCCATTTATCTATGGCCATAGAAAAAATCTCATTAGAAACCAGACCACTGTTACCTGTATTATAGTTAGTCCAATTGGTTCCATCAAATTTGCTTATTCCAAAATCAAAAGTACCAACCCATTTGTTATCTGAACTGTCTATGGCAATATAAGTAACTGCATTTGAAATCAGTCCGCTATTTGACCGGTTATAGTTGGTCCAGTTGGTTCCATCAAATTTATCCACACCATAAGCGGCAAACCAGATATTCCCATATCTATCTACGGCCATGGAAAAAACCCAGTCAGAAGAGAGCCCGCTGTTAGAGGTATCATAGGTAGTCCAGTTTGTCCCATCAAATTTGCTTAATCCGCTTCCATAAGTCCCGAACCATTTGTTCCCTGAACTGTCTATAGCTATCGAAATAATATGATTATTAACCAGGCCGCTGTTAGAGGTGTTATAAGTAGTCCAGTTGGTCCCATCGAACTTGCTCACTCCACCAGCCGTAGTCCCGAACCACTTGTTACCTGAACCATCTACGGCTACAAAAAAGACAAAGTTAAAAGCCAAACCGCTGTTAGCATTGGTATAGTAAACAACGTCCGTTAAGGGATTGGTAATGCTCCTTTTTACCACACCTCCTGTGGTCCCCTGCCATAGATAATCTCCTTCTATTGCTAAGCCATAAACAAGTCTGTCATTGGTGTAGCTTTTCCAGACCTCCTGGGCCCGGGCAACGTCTGTTAGAAAAAGGACTATAAGAAGGAGAAATGTGAATTTGAATAAAGACGGGAGGGGGCAAGCCCCTCCCCTACAAAAAATCCTCTTTATATGCGATGGTATGATAATATTTAAGTTTCTCATCTCATTCTCTCCTCTTAAGGTTGAGAGCAATCGGTGTAACATAAGGAAGGTGCGGAACCTCCTTTGAAAAGATAGTTGATCAGGTAAACAGTATCGGCTACGGAAACACGCTTATCACAGTTTGCATCTGCCATATCCGAAACCGGAACAGGAGGAGGACCAAATTTAAAAAGATAATTAATAAGATAGGTTATATCGTTTACATCGATTCGACTATCGTTATTTACATCCCCGTGACTCACTGCCACCAGGGATTTGAAAGCATTAGCCCTGCCCCAGCCGTAAAATTCGTCAAAGCAGGGAGTATCCTCAGGGTAGAGCGTATCTCCTTCCCAATAAGTGTGTCCAACCGTATCATCTGCTGTATGGCGCAAAACCTCATATACCTGTTCAGCAGTTAATACCTCATTCGGTATCAATTTTTTTCGATGGGTAATTACTAAAGATGTTATACCAGAAACGAAAGCAGTTGAGGTTGAAGTTCCGCTTGTATAACCATAGGGCTGAATGGCTGTTACGATGTATGACCCGGGAGCGACCAAATCTATATGTGAACCGTAACTGCTCTCCCACCAACTAGTTAATTCTGTTACTCTATCGTCATTCCAATTGGTGGCACCCACTGCCAGAGTTTTGGTAGAAGTGGCAGGATAGTAAGCGTGATATTTAGTTGGTTCTCCTCCATTCCCCATACCGGTAATAGTTACAATTCCTCCATTATAAGCGTATTCAAGGGCATCCTCTACTACCTGATCTGTACGTGGAAGAGGATACTTCATATCAATCAAACGGGCTAAAGATATGTTTATCACCTTAGCCCCCATATTTGTGGCATAATAAATTGCTAGTGATACTGCCTTAGCTGTAATGGAAATATAGAGAGTATCATTTCTTACAATGTAAGTATCTACTTTAAGATTCATTAATTTACATTTCCAATTTATACCAGCGACATCTTGGCAGTAATTAGTTGAGTCTGTTTCTGAACCTATAATAGCCGCCATCTCAGTACCGTGTAGAGAAAGATTTGGATCCACAAAAGGTGTGCTGTCTGCAAAATTCCATCCAAGGCTGTCATCAACGTAATTGTTGCCATCATCGTCTACACCAGGTAATCCATTCCTTTCTGCATAGTTAACCCAGATCCTGTTTTGAAGCTCTGACAGAAATCTGTCAATGCCTGAATCTACTATAGCCACAATCAGATTTGTATCCCCTTTCTCAATCTGCCAGGCCTCTGGGGCTTTTATATCCGCCCTTAGCTTTGTCTCAGGACCATCAGGACCAAAGGGATGCCCATCGTTATAAAGACCCCATTGGGAAAATTCATATTCGTCGGACCATCTAAAGAACCAATCGCACGGGTAAACCTCCAGCGGTCGTAGATACATATTGGGTTCTGCATATTCTATATCAGTAAGATTTTTATAAGTTTCCACGGCGTTTAAAATGTCAGTTGTATCTGGCAAAGACAAAACATAAATTCTGCCCATGCCTATCTGATTATACAGCTCAAGCTTCTGCGGGTCAAGGCCTGCAGAGCTGAAAATCTGCTCAATTGAAATAACACCAAATAATTGGTTCAGGCTGTCAATTGAAGAAATGCCTGTATAACCTATGGTCTGCAAGTTCAAAGACTGAGTTGTTTTAATAATTAGCTTTCCTGGTTCAAAATCCATATTCGGCTCTTGGGCTAAGGTATAGTTGACTATAATCAAAAAAGCAAATACCGTCAATCCTAAAATAAATTTTTTCATCTTACACCCCGTTATTTTATAGATAAATATTTTTATTAGCCTCTATTTAAAAAATAAAAACACCCAGCTCTCCTATTAATAACAGAAGAGCTGGGTTAACCATATAAACTTTCGGCAATCGCTATCTCGAGAGAGATATAGAGAATTTCTCGAAAACATAATAGCCCTCTTATCAAAAAAGATTGATTTCCTCTTTAAATTTAAACTACTAAAATCTTGTTGTCAAGCTTTTTTGTATAAATTAATTTTAAATAACAAATAGCAGAGATCTATCCGCTTTTTAGTAGGGCAAACCATTTCATTATGTAAATAATCATTTTATTATTCATAAACTCCAACAAAACAAAGATAGTTGATGTAATATATTTTCACAGGCTCAGGCGTCTGCCTGGGTCTTCTTGTTTTGTTGGACAGAGGAGATTTTTCTTGACAAACAGGGTTAAATTTTTTATTTAATTCAGACTATGAAGATAGATTTGAGATCGCTGAGGGATGAAGTTAACTATTTAGAGCTGGAAGAATCACCATCCCCTTCAGGCGGATTGAAGCTTGAGGCCGAGGGAGCGGAGTTCTCCTGCCCGGTGAAGTTGAATTTGAAATTATTGAAATCCGGGAAGAATTATATAGGGAAAGGCGAAATCGAAACTAAAATCAGCTTAGAATGTTCCCGTTGTCTAAAAAAATTCACTCAAATCCTTAAATCGGAAATCAGATTTCTCCTCAAAGAGGAAAAAGACCAGCTGGTACTGGAATCAGATGATAGGGAAAATCAGGTTCAACCCGGAAGTTTTTTCAGGTTAGATGATCTGGTAAGGGAAAGTTTAATACTCGCCCTGCCTTTTAAGCCATTATGTGCTGAGGATTGTAAAGGGCTTTGTCCGGTTTGCGGTATCGATTTGAATCTGTCAACCTGTAAGTGTAAAAAGGATTTAATCGATCCCCGCTGGGAGAAGCTGAAGGATCTGAAATTGGGGGGAAAGAATAAGTAAAAGAGTAAGAAGTAAAACATAAGATGTGAGAAGAAAGAAGAAAAATAGATAAAAGATAATTGAGGAGAAAAAATGCCACTTCCTAAAAGAAGACATTCCAAAGCCAGGGGAGCCAAGAGAAGAACCCACTGGAAACTTGATACCCCGAATGTTACCAGATGCTCTCATTGTCATCAGCCTAAACTCCCTCATCATATCTGCCCTAATTGCGGGTATTACGATGGGAAAGAGATTATAACCATTGAGGAGACCTAAACCTTTTTAAGTAGTTCAGTCTTAAATATTGCATAAGGACTTGTCTTTAGCAGGGAGGAGTAAATTTTGATCCGGATTGCCTTAGATGCTATGGGTGGCGATTATGCACCTCAGTCTATAGTCGAAGGTGCCTATTTAGCCTTTTCCGAATTTGGACCCAGAGGAAAGAAAAGCAGGGAAGATTTTCAAATCACCCTGATTGGAGAAGAGGATAAAATAAATAAGGAACTTTCCCGGCTGAATTTGCAGAACTCTTTTTTCACCATAGAAAAGGCTACAGAATATATAGGGATGGAAGAACATCCCACTGATACGATTAAGAAAAAAAATTCATCTCTTACCGTGGGAACTAGATTACAGAAAGAGAAAAAGGTGGATGCTTTTATCTCCAGCGGGAATACAGGAGCGGTGATGGCTACCTCCCTTTTGACCTTAGGTCGATTAGAAGGGGTTAGCCGGCCAGCTATTGCTACCTGTTTGCCAACGGAGAAAGGAGTGGCGATCATTTTGGATGTTGGGGCTAATGCTGAATGTAAAGCTATAAATCTTTATCAGTTTGGAATAATGGGGGGTATTTATGCATCCCATATTCTAAGAAAGGAATCGCCTAAGGTTGGGCTTCTCTCTATTGGCGAGGAAAGCACCAAAGGGAATGAGTTAGTATTTGAAGCCTATAAGCTTCTGGAGAAGGGTCCGGTTAATTTCGTGGGGAATGTAGAGGGAACCGATCTGTTGAAGGGAACCTGTGATGTGGTGGTAACAGATGGATTTGTGGGTAATATAGTTTTGAAACTCACAGAAAGTATTGACGGATTTTTAACCTCTCTGGTTCATAAAAGGGTTAAACAGAGTTTGCTTTTCAGGTTGGGTGCTTTTCTTTTAAAAATCTCCATCCGGGATTTAAGAAAGGTTTTAGATTATGCCGAGTATGGTGGGGCTCCTCTTTTAGGATTGAATGGTGTGTGTATTATCTGTCATGGCAAGTCTTCTCCCAAAGCGATCAAGAATGCCATAAAGGTTGGCATAGATATGGTTAAGGAGAAAGTAAATGAGCTAATTCAGGAGAAACTTTCTAATAATAATTTAATCAAGGGATAAAGATGTTAGAAAAAAAAATTACAGGGCAAAATAAATATAATGCGGTTATTACTGGAACAGGTTCCTCTGTCCCTGAAAGGATTTTAACAAATGCAGATTTAGAGAAGATAGTGGAAACCTCAGATGAATGGATAACTAGCCGCACCGGGATTAAAGAAAGGAGGATTGCAGATAAAGATACGGCTGCCTCTGATTTATCTTTACAAGCGTCAAGGCGAGCGATGGAAGAGGCTAAGGTAAAATCAGAGGAGATCGATTTGATCATTATTGGAACCGTTACTCCGGATTTCCTTTTGCCCTCAACTGCCTGTATCATTCAAGATAAATTGAAAGCAAAAAATGCTGCAGTTATGGATATAGTTGCTGCCTGCAGTGGATTTATCTATGGGCTTTCGATTGCGCAGGCTTTTATCAATTCCGGAAAATATAAAACGATTTTGGTTATCGGAGTAGAAGTTTTAACAAGGATAACAAACTGGACTGACAGGAATACCTGTGTCCTTTTCGGAGATGGAGCTGGTGCGGCTATTGTTCAGAGTTCTGATGAAGAGAATAAGGGGTTTTTAGCCACCTACATCTCTGGAGATGGCTCCTTAGCTAATCTTTTACATATTCCGGTTGGCGGCACCAGGACCCCTTTGACTAAAGAAAATATCGATAGAGGGGACCAATATATCAAGATGGCAGGAAGTGAGGTGTTTAAATCAGCGGTCAGGTCGATGGGGGATGCGGCTATGCGGGTCCTGAATGAGGCGGGAGTCTCATCGGACCAGGTTGATCTTTTGATTCCGCATCAAGCTAATATCAGGATAATTGAGGCAACCGCTAAAAGGCTTAAAATACCTAAGGAAAAGGTTTTCGTGAATATAGCTAAATATGGGAATACTTCATCTGCTTCTATTCCTATTGCCTTAGATGAAGCTAGAAGAGCTGGCTTGATAAAACCAGGGAATATTACTCTTTTGGTAACCTTTGGTGGGGGATTTACCTGGGGTTCAGCGTTGATCAGATGGTAAAAAGTAAGTAGCAGGCAGCTAGTAGCAAGGAGCTTAAAGAAAGAAGATAAAAACTGATTACGGGTAAAAAATGAGCGATAAAAAATTTGCGTTTCTTTTTCCAGGTCAGGGTTCTCAATATGTGGGGATGGCTAAGGATTTATATGAATCTTCTCCACAGGTAAAAGAGCTTTACGATAGAGCTTCGAAAATCTTAGGATACGATTTAGCTAGAGTCTGTTTCGAAGGACCAGAGGAGGTGTTAGTCCAAACTAAATATACCCAGCCAGCTATCTTTGTGCACAGCCTTTCACTTTATCATTTTTTAGAAAAGGATGGGATCGAACCTTCTTATGTGGCAGGTCACAGTTTAGGTGAATATTCAGCGGCGGTTAGCGCTGGGATTTTCTCATTTGAGGATGGGCTTTTTGCGGTGAAGAAGCGCAGTAGTTTGATGCAGAAAGCCTGTGATAAGGAAAAAGGGACTATGGTTGCAATCATTGGTTTGTCCAGAGATAAAATTCTGGAGATCTGTAAACTAGCCTCAGAGTTTGGTATAATCCAGCCAGCTAATTTCAATTCCTCAGACCAGGTAGCTATAACCGGAGATCTTAAGGGAGTGGAAAAGGGAGCGGAGTTGGCTAAGGAGGCTGGAGCTAAAAGGGTAATTATGCTTACAGTGGGGGGAGCTTATCATTCTCCTTTGATGAACTCAGCTAAAGATGGAATGGCTGAGGTTCTGAATAAGGTAAAGATAAATCAGGGGAAGGTGTGGTTGATTGCAAATGTTACTGCCAGACCGGTGGATGATCCGGTAGAGATAAAAAATCTTTTAGTAGAGCAGATAACCAGTCCGGTTCTCTGGCATCAGTCGATGGAATATCTTTATGGACAAGGGATAAGAGATTTTGTTGAAATAGGACCCGGAAAAGTTTTGCAAGGACTGTTAAGAAGATCCTTTAAAGAGATTAATCTATACGGGATAGATAAACTTTCTGAACTTGAGAAGTTCAGAGATGATTATAAAACGGTGAAGGTTTGAAGATGGAATTAAAAGGGAAAGTAGCTTTAATTACCGGTGCGGCTCAGGGAATAGGAAAAGCAATTTCTGAGAAATTAGCTTCCTTAGGAGTCAATTTGATTATCTGGGACGTAAATTTTGAATTGGCTGAAGAAATAGCTCAGGAATTGAAGGATAAAACTAAGATAAATGTATTAGCTCAAAAAGTGGATGTCTCGAATTACTTGTCAGTTGAGGAAAGCTTTAAAAAATCTCTGGAGAAATTTCAGCAGATCGATATTTTGGTGAATAATGCAGGAATAACCCGGGATGGTCTTTTGATTCGGATGAGTGAAGAGGATTGGAATAAAGTCATAGATGTAAATCTAAAAGGTGCATTTAATTTATGTAAAGCTGTCTCAAGAATTATGCTTAAACAAAAATCCGGGAAAATCTTAAACATAAGCTCAGATGTGGGTATAATGGGGAATATTGGACAGGTAAACTATTCAGCCTCCAAGGCTGGGATTATCGGTTTGACTAAATCTTTAGCCAAGGAGTTAGCTTCTCGTGGTATAACGGTTAATGCTATTGCTCCTGGATATATCAAGACCGAGATGACTGAAAAAATTTCAGAAGATGCTAAAAAGGCTTTTCTTTCATTGATCCCTTTGAAAAGAGAAGGATTACCGGAAGATGTGGCTAATTTGGTTGCCTTTTTGGTCTCAAATGAAGCAAGCTATATTACCGGACAGGTTATACAAGTAGATGGGGGACTGTTAATGTAAAAGATGGTTTAAGGGTTCAAGGAATAAAGAGAAAAAGTGATAAATAGATAAAAAACAATCCGTGAGACGCGGATAAAAGAGGAGGTGAAAAGATGGCGTCAATTGAAGAAAAAATAAAAGAGATTATTGTAGAGCAGTTGGGGGTGGATCCAGCTCAGGTTATTCCAGAGGCTTCATTTGTAAATGACTTAGGTGCAGATTCTCTGGACACGGTAGAGTTAGTAATGGCATTAGAGGAGGAGTTTAATCTGGAAATACCGGATGAGGAAGCAGAGAAAATTTCCACAGTTGGACAGGCTATCGAATATATTAGGTCAAATAGTGCTAAGGAGGCGTAGAATTCTGAAAAATCTTTCTAAGTATGAGAAAGATTAACAAATTCAATGGAGTTAAATGAAGAAGAGAGTTGTTATTACCGGATTAGGGGTTATCTCTCCTGTGGGCAACAATGTTGAAGAGTTCTGGGAAGCTTTGATTAGCGGGAAATCTGGAGCAGGTAAAATTTCTAGATTTGATACTTCTAATTACACTACCAGGATAGCAGCGGAGGTAAAGGGTTTTGATCCTTTGAATTATTTAGAAAAGAAGGAAGCCCGCAGGATGGATTTAAGTGAACAATATTCTTTAGCTGCCGCTTTTCAAGTAATGCAGGATGCTAAACTGGATTCTAATTCTTATGTTCCGGAAAAAACCGGTACGATTATCGGGAGTGGAATTGGAGGTGTGGATACCTTAGAAAAGCAACATTCTGTCCTTTTAAAAGATGGACCTGGTAGGGTAAGTCCTTTCTTCGTACCGATGATGATTATCGATATGTCTGCTGGTTTGGTTTCTATCAAGTATAATCTTAAAGGACCAAATTATGCTACAGTCTCTGCCTGTGCTTCTGGTGCAAATGCGATTGGAGATGCTTTTAAGATTATTCAGAGAGGGGATGCAGAGGTTATGATAGCTGGAGGTAGCGAAGCTTCAATAACTCCTCTTTCCTTAGCAGGTTTTTGTTCTGCCCGAGCTCTTTCCACCAGGAATGAAGAGCCAGAAAAAGCCTCAAGGCCTTTTGACAAATTAAGGGATGGTTTTGTGATGGGTGAAGGTTCCGGGATGATTGTCTTAGAGAGTTTAGAACACGCTCAAAGAAGGGGTGCTAAAATCTATGCGGAGATGATTGGGGTGGGGATGAGTTCGGATGCTTATCATATCACTGCTCCAGCTCCAGGTGGAGAGGGGGCAGCCCGAGCAATGAAACTTGCTCTTCGAGATGCGGAACTTGAGCCGGAAGATGTAGATTATATCAATACCCATGGGACTTCAACTGATTTAGGAGATATCAGCGAGACTCAGGCCATAAAAAATGTTTTCGGAGAAAGAGCTTATAAAATTCCCGCTAATTCAACCAAATCAATGATTGGTCATCTCTTAGGAGCTGCAGGTGCAGTTGAGTTGATCGCGGTTTTAAAATCGATGGAAAAGGGGGTTTTACATCCTACCATAAACCAAGAGGTTTCTGATCCTGAGTGTGACTTAGATTATGTAGCAAATCAGTCCCGAGAAACACGGATAAGGGTAGCTTTAAGTAACTCCTTTGGCTTTGGAGGGCACAACATCACCCTGATTGTAAAAAGATTCAAAGATTAGAACTCTTCATACTTCTATGGTCTTATGAAATTTGGACTTGGCAGGTTCATTAAATACTTACTTTCCAAACCAAAAAATCAAGCAATGGTGGGTTTGGAATTAAGGTTAGGGTATAAGTTTAAAAATAAAGATCTTTTGATTGAATCTCTGACTCATCGCTCCTCCTTAAAAGAACAAGGCAAGCAGAGGGGGGCTTCTTATGAAAGACTTGAATTTTTAGGTGATGCGGTCTTAGGATTATCAGTCAGTCGTTTTTTATTTGAGAATTTTCCTGATCAAGATGAAGGGGAACTAACCAAACTCAAAGCTACCTTAGTGAGTGAAGCTAATCTTGCTCGAAAAGCCAAGCTTATCTCTTTAGGGAAACATCTCTTTTTAAGTCCGGAGGAGGAAAAATCTGGTGGCAGGTTAAGAACTTCTATCCTTTCTGATTCCTATGAAGCACTTTTAGGTGCAATTTTCTTAGATGGTGGACTGGAAGCAGCTGTACAGTTTATTCAAATGCAAATCTTGAGAAACTTAAAAGAGACGACGCTGGATAGGTCTTTTCAGAATTATAAGGGTGAACTTTTAGAATATCTTCAAGCTGAAGGGGAGGGTATTCCAAAATATGAAGTCCTGGAGGAAAGTGGGCCGGATCATCAAAAAATGTTTACCATCGGGGTATATTCAAAAGGAAGACGTCTGGGAACAGGGAAGGGAGCAAGTAAAAAAGAAGCAGAACAGAATGCAGCCAAGATGGCATTAGAGGAGTTCGAAAAAAATTTAAATTAAATATGGAATTCTGGTTTAGTAAAGAACAAAAGGAGCTTAAAGCTCTTAGCAGAGAAATAGCCCTGGGGAAAATTCAACCTAAAAGGGAATATTATGATGAAACTGAAGATTTCCCCTGGGAGATAGTGAAGGATTTATCTTCAGCCAAGCTTTTTGAGGTTTATATTCCTGAGGATTATGGTGGTAAAGGCGGGGGAGTAACTGAGCTTTGTATTGTTACTGAAGAGCTATCGAGGGTATGTGGTGGAACTGCCTTAGCCTATGCTGGAACAGCTTTAGGTTCATATCCTATCTTGCTTTTTGGAAATGAAGAGCAGAAGAAAAAATATTTGCCCAGTATAGCTAAAGGGGAGAAATTAGCCGCTTTCGGTTTGACAGAAGCCAATGCCGGAAGCGATGTTTCAGCTATTCAAACTCAGGCAAAACCTATGGAAGATGGTTATATCCTGAATGGAACCAAGCAGTGGATTACCAATGGAGGAGAAGCTGAGATTTATACCATAATTGCGGTTACTGATAAGACAAAAGGTGCCAGAGGTGCCAGCGCCTATATAATAGAAAAAGGGTTTAAAGGTTTTTCCTTTGGAAAAAAAGAGAAGAAGATGGGGATAAGAGCCTCTGCCACCAGGGAGCTAATTTTTAATGATTGCTTCGTGCCCAAGGAAAACCTCTTAGGGAAAGAAGGGACAGGTTTTATCGTGGCAATGAAGACCTTTGATAAAACCAGACCCGGCGTGGCAGCTCAAGCTCTGGGGATTGCTCAGGGGGCTTTAGATGAAGCTTTAGAATATTCCAAAAAAAGGGAACAGTTTGGTAAAAGCATCTCCTCTTTTCAGGATATACAATTCAAATTAGCAGATATGGCTACTCAGATAGAAGCGGCAAGAGCTTTAATCTATTCAGTGGCAAAACTTATTGATTCTGGAGTGGAAAAGGTCTCAAAAGTATCTTCTATGGCTAAAGTCTTTTCCTCAGATGTAGCAGTTAAAGTGACCAGTATGGCTTTACAGATCTTCGGAGGATATGGTTATCTTAGGAACTATCCAGTAGAGAAGATGATGCGCGATGCCAAGATCACCCAGATTTATGAAGGGACGAATGAGGTCCAGAGGAATATAATCGCATTGAACTTGATTAAGGAGATCGCCACTCGGAAATAGAAAAAAGAAAAAAAATAATATCCGATGTCGAATATCGAAAGACGAAAAATTTTGTAGGGACAGGCCTGCGTGTCTACCCTAATGATTTTTATAAGAACATGGTAGGGGCAATTTATGGATTACCCCTTCAATTTAATTATTATGAAAGAACAGACTTGGAGATTTATTGATACTGGCAAAAATGGTCCTTATTTCAATATGGCGGTAGATGAAGTCCTTTTGCACTCAGTTCAGAAAGGGTGTCCACCAGTTTTACGTCTTTATCAATGGAATCCAGCTACTATTTCGATAGGCTATTTTCAGGAAGTAGAAAAGACTGTGGGTTTAGATAAATGTAATAAATCGGGGATTAAACTTGTCCGGAGAATAACTGGTGGAAGAGCAGTTCTACATAATGAAGAGCTGACCTATAGCTTTTGCGGTTCCTCAAAAGCTTTTCCAGAGTTCGGTCAAAATGTTACAGAGACATATCAGATGATTTCTGGAGCCATTTTATTATCTCTAAAGATTTTAGGGATTGAAGCTCAATGGGTTAAACCTTCAAGGGAAGGGAGAAATATGAAAAACTCATTCGCTGTAAAGGGAGATAAATTATCTGAAAAAAATTTTTTCGACCTGCCCTGTTTTTCCAGTTTTTCCAGATACGAGATCAGCTTTCAGGGTAAAAAGCTTATAGGGAGTGCCCAGAGAAGGTTTGGTGACTTTTTTCTTCAACACGGCTCAATTTTATTAAAGAAAGAAGATTTGAGATTAACTTATTTTCTACCTAAGGATAATTCCTTTAAGAAAATATATGTAGAGGAGAACTCTACCAGCCTCGGAGAAATAAGAGGTGGAGAGGTTTCGTATCTCGAAATCATTCGATCATTAAAACAAGGATTTGGTAGATTTTTTAAAAAAGATTTTGACGAAAGTTTATTAACCCCGGATGAACTCAAAAATACTCAAAGACTTATAGAAGAGAAATATTCCAAGGACGAGTGGAACTTAAAATTGTAAAATTTAGCGCAATTTAAATCTAAAATAGCGTAATATTCTGCGTTTAGTTAAGTCTCCATATAACAAATAGTTAAATATTCTTAATCAGCGTTATCAAAAGATTTATCTTCACCTTTTGCGAAACAAATACTTAAATTAAAAAATAGGATAAGAATTTCTAAACTTGGTTGATTTAATTTGTTGTTAAATAAGAACTTAAAAATGATGGATTCTGAGCCTGAAATCTATAATATGGGCATATTTTTTGTGTATATAATTGTGTGGTATTTCCTCCTTCTTTCATATTAAAACCTCCTAGGACCCCTGCTTACCAAGAAGGTAAGCAGGGGTGAAAAATGAAAGAAAGGAAAAATTTAAAAAGATTTAGTTTAACCCTTTATTATGAATTATGAAGGGGGAAATAAATAATTTATATTATGTTCAAAAAAAATCTTGACAATTTTAATAAGCTCTTATAATATGTAATTTTAGATTATGGATTGAACTTAAGAAAATGGAAACTTTAACCAGTAAGGAGGAAAGAGATGAAAGTTTTTAATGGGTTTAAGGTATTTCTATTTGTCTTTTCTCTGGTTTTATACCTGATATTTTCTACCTCGGTTAATGCTGGAATAACTGGTAAGCTCGCTGGCAAGGTTATAGATGATGCTACTGGCGAACCACTGTTCGGAGCTACGATATTGATCGAGGGCACAAGTATGGGGAATAAGGCCGGTCCGGATGGTTCTTATTATATTATCAATATTTCTCCAGGGAACTATTCGGTAATCGCCTCTATGATCGGCTACACCTCAGTTAAGGTAGAGAAAGTCCAGGTTATCGTTGACCAGAACGACTGAGGTTAGTTTCAGACTGAAAACCCAGGCCGTGACTTTGAAGAAAAGCATTACGGTTGTAGCTGAACGACCTATAATCGATAAAGGGGTAACGGCTAATTTAAGGACCATCACCTCAGAACAGATAGCGCGTATGCCCGTGAGTGAGGTTACGGACGTTTTGAAATCGCAAGCCGGGTTTGTGACCAGGAATATGGAGCTGCACGTAAGGGGTGGAAGGGCAGGTGAAGTCTTATATATAGTTGATGGGGTAGCGACTAAGGATGTCTTAGGTGGCCTTGGTCTGGTAAGTGCAGGGATGAACATCTCCACGAGTGATATTCAGGAAATAGACGTGTTAAAAGGTGGTTTTGATGCTGAGTTTGGTGGTAGTCAATCAGCCGCAGTAAATATTATAACCAAGGAGGGGAGTAGCAAAAAGACCGAAGGAAGGATAGAATTTTTAACCGACGATTTAGGGTCATCCTCCTTAAATAAGTATTCTTTCAATTCGGATAAGCTGGAATTCAGCGTGGGTGGTCCGGAGTTCCTTTTCTCCAAATTTATCTTGCCTTCTTTTATTACCCGGGACTTCTTACCCTTTTTCGGGATCAATCTGAATGGTGAAAATCTGACTTACCGGATTAGTGGAAGCGTTAACAAAACCGATACTTATATGGATGTAAACCAATGGGCTACTCCCCAAACCAGAAAGTTATTCAGGGTGGATGATTTCTTGGGCTTCAAAATCCCGGAGAGGATGAATAACCAGTATTCTGCTCAAATAAAGACTTCATATAAGATCAGCCCTTCCAAGAGGCTTATTTTTTCCTATTCTAGAAACTGGGATAGATCCACCGTTTATTATAATCCGACTTCTGCTACCAGAGGAGATTGGAATATATGGAGGTATAGATATACCCCTTCTACCTTGCCGCAAGTTGAGAGTAAAACCAGTAACTTTAGCCTGCGGTTTACTCATAATGTAAGCAAAAGCACTTTCTACGAGATAAGCCTTTACAGGTTCAATTACGATAAGCTGCTCGCTCCTGGAGATCCTGATAACCCGGGAGGGTATCTCACACCGGGTGACTTTCTCGATCAAAACCTGTGGGAGAGTTTTACTGATCTGAATCATAATGGGAGCTGGGATACTGCGGAGCCGTTTGTGGATGTGAACGGAAATAAAGCTTACAATAAAGGTGAGCCATTTGAAGACAGGAATGGGAATGGCAAATGGGATAGTGCGGAGCCCTTTGTAGATACGCGCGATAGCGATAACCCAGCAGATACAGGGAATGGAAAGTATGACCCGGAGAAGGCGGCTATATCCCTTGGGGGGTATCTTCTTGATACCTGGGGGACAAAAGGCGTGGATAGAGGTGAACCTTACTGGGATGGGGATTCGCTCTTAGGTGAACCTTTTACAGATATAGACGGCGATGGGGTATACGATAGTACCCGAGGAGATTTATGGGTTCCTTATTATGATGACTTGAACAGGAACAGTGTTTACGATGGCCCAACCTCTGACCCCTGTCCAGGTTTAGAGCATTGTGAAACCAGGATACCTTATATAGACCGTAATCATAACGGGCTTTATGATAAACCAAATTATAGATGGGATCCAGGAGAGGCTTACACGGACCTGAACGGGAACGGGAAATATGACGGGCAGGATTACTTTTATGATAGCGGTTATGAGGCAAGATGTTATTATCAGGACAGGTCAGAAAACCGCCTGGGTCTGAGATTCAAACTGACCAGCCAGGTAACTAAAGAGCATCTTTTGAGTTGTGGATTCTCAATTCAGAGCTCAAAGGTTTCGTTGATAGATATCAGGTATCCTTATACTAACTATACTGGGACTGCGGATGGTGGCCCCTGGCCAACCAAGGGGGTTTTCAGGGAGTTCTGGACGCATAAACCAACCTATGGAGACATCTGGATATCGGACAACTTAGAGTATGGCGCGATGATCGCCAAATTAGGTATCCGGCTTGATTTCTTCTCGCAGTCAAATGATTTACTCTGGATGCCATTGGAGGAAAGGATCATGATCAGTGAGGATCAAAGCACCCCAGTTAGTATCTCAAAATACAGAGCCAAGGTATCTCCCCGCTTAGGGGTATCCTATCCCATACTGGAGAAAGCAAAGGTGTTTTTCTATTACGGACATTTTTACCAGCTGCCGGAACTTCAGTGGATGTTCGGACGTCCTACCCAGGGCTCAACCGCCAATAGACTTTATGGTAATCCCAATCTCGGATGGTCCAAGATGATAGCTTATGAGTTCGGCGTTCAGTATGCCATCTCGGATGTTTATGCTTTGAATGTCTCTGGATTCTATAAGGATTATTTCGATCTGTTTAATACCCAGAATATTCAAGTTGGTCCAGATGAGTGGAATTTCTGGACAAATATAGATTACGCCAGAGCCAGAGGGGTTGAAACTGAGCTGGAGAAAAGATATGGTGGATACATAACCGGAAAATTAAACTATCAGTATTCCTTTGCCTTTGGCAAGAGTTCAGAGGAAGCCTCGAACTATTATAACCCAAACGCTATTTTCCATCAGGAATACCCTCTGGATTGGGATGTCAGGCATCAGCTTACCTTGAACCTGGATCTAAGGGTTTCTAAAGCTGACCATCCAAAGATCTTTGGCTTAAAGATGCCAAACAACTGGGGAGTGAACGTTATCTGGCAGTATAGAACCGGTTTCCCCTTCACCCCGGCTTCAACTTATCCCGGGATATCATCTACTTTGAGACGGAATGAGAATCCGGTCCCTTACTCCAAAAGGATGCCCTCTTCCAGCAATATAGATTTACGCTTCAATAAAGACTTCGATATCTGGAAATTGAGTTATTCCTTCACCCTCTGGATAAATAATGTGTTAGATCGTAAGGATGTTGCCGATGTTTATTCCAATACCGGAAGAGCGAATACCAGCATGAGTTATTACTCAGATTATTACCAAGATAACATCACCCTTCCCGGAATTGAGATTGACAAGAGCCCTTATAATTATGAGCCTGGAAGGAACATCAGGGTAGGTCTGGCGATCTCCTTCTAAAACTTAAGGAGTTTATTAATGTTCTTTTTGGGAAACAAAAAAGCGAGGAGGTTTGTAATGAGGTACAGATTTAAATTAAAAATTTTATTTACTTTATTTTTAATGATTAGCTTTTCTGGTCTATCCCTTTACTCAGTCAAAGCCCGGAACAGGGTTCAGACAGATAAGCCGGAAGGCTTATCTACCTTGCAGAAACCTGCCGCATCCCCTTGCAGTCAGCAGAGAACTCACCGGGTAGCAAAATACTGCTTTACCTTGACTAACTGGGGTTTCATCGGGAGTGAGCTGGAGCGACGCTATGAATCTCAAGGTGGCTGTTTCAACCCCAATCCTACTGAAAATGTTCTCGCACCTTCATTTGAATTTCCCTGTGGAACCCAACTAGAGTATCTGTTTCAGGGAGCATTATGGATAGGTGCGATAGTAGAGGGAGAGACTTTGGTAACCGTGGGAGCAGATGGCTGGCTGGCAACTAACGAGATGTATCCGGACTTCTCTCCTGACGGTTGTATAAAGGAAAAAACCACCCGTCTGGCCACCCCCAACTGTAATCCAACCCCTGCGGAGATGTTGGATGGGGCTGTTTCGGAACAGGATATCATCGCAGTTTATTATGATACCTTAACGGAAGGTGTAGACCAAGATGAATATGATCAAAGGCCTCATAAGCCTCTGGGGATAAAGGTCACCCAGAAAAGTTATAGCTGGAGCTATGACTATGCGGAGGACTTCGTTCTGATCGACTTCGATATTGCCAACATAAATAAAAGTAAAGAGATAAGGAATCTATATATCGGTCTGTATATTGATGCAGATGTGGGTTCTATGGACGACAATGACGCTTTTACTGATGATATCACCGGCTTCAGGTCCACTTATCTCTCCCCGCTTTGGCCGGATACTAATTTCTACCAGGATACTATTAATATCGGCTATATTGCGGATAACGATGGGGGTTTAAGTAAGGGAAGGCGGTCGAGAGAGGGGTACCCGACCAGTGTTACTGGGGTGAGGGTGGTTCGAGCACCTACGCCCAATACCATCTTTAACTGGTGGATGTCCCAGTCAGATGTTACCTTAGACTGGGGACCCCAGAAAAAGGCTAATTGGGAGGCCTATCTAAAAAAATACGGCGATTGGTGTAATGGTGCGAAGGGGACGCCCTGTGGTGATCGGGCTAAATATTTTGTAATGTCTAATGGGGAACATGATTATGACCAGATTTACACTTGTGTTGATAAGCAGGCTGAGGGCTGGGAACCGCCGCCCACTAATTGTGTGGATATGGCTAATGGTTATGATACCCGTTATCTATTCTCTTTTGGTCCGATTGAGCTTTTGAAGCCGGGGGAATCTAAGAAGGTTACTGTGGGGTATGTAGCCGGTGAGAATTTTCACTACAAGGATAATCCCATAGAAACAAGCAACCCCCAAACTTTTTACAATAACCTGGATTTTAGTGATTTTGCTAATAATGCTCGTTGGTCAGGCTGGGTATATGATAATCTTGGGGTTGATACAGATGGCGACGGTTATGTGGGGAAGTGCGCCAGGGATACGGTTGCTGATACCTGTCTTTTCTATTATGAGGGAGATGGGATACCAGATTTTAAGGGTCCGCCGCCGCCCATTCCACCAGATTTAAAATTTGAGACCAGTCAGGGTAATATAAAGGTGATCTGGAATGGTAAAAATACAGAAGAGGGGAAGGATCATTTTACAGAGACTAAAGATTTTGAGGGTTACAGGATATATATGAGCTATACAGGGTTGGCAAACGACTGGATACTTTTATCTTCCTATGATTTCGAAGATTATAATATGTGGAGGTTAAAACCCAAGGCGGGCGGGTATGATACGATCTGGTTAGATGAAAAACTCAAACCTGAAAATCTAATTGAGTGTTTTGGGGATAGTCTTGGGGATACGCTTTTGAGTGTTTTGAGAAAAAATCCTGATTATTATAACACGAATAATCCCTTTGTTTATCCTGGTCCGGATACATTGAAATACAACTGGTATAAGATAGCTCCAATGGATAAGCTGTTCTTTGGTCTGCAGGACTGGAATAATGATTTGAAGGGATTGAGGGATTACGATTCCGCTACGGTGGCTTACGCTGATAGTGTGGATAATGGCTTAATTCCTCCTTCAGATACCATAAGGGATGTCTACTATAATTGTAAATTTTCCATACCGGCTGCTCGACCTTACAGTTTCCCGATCTGGGTTTCAGTAGTCGCTTTTGATGCTGGCAATGCTAAGACCAAATTAGGACCTTTACAGTCATCCAAAGGGGTAACCGCTAAGATGGTCTTTCCAATGGATTCTCCGGAGGAAGCTCACCAGAAAGGCACGAAGGTAGCAGTGGTGCCTAATCCGTTTAAGATCTCTGACAATTATGTATTCCCGGAAGGTCGTCAGACTGGAACAAGCTCATCAGAGATGCGGATATTTTTCCATTACCTGCCTACTGAATGCACCTTAAGGATATTTACCTTAGATGGGGACCTGGTTCTTGAGACACAATATAAAGGTGAGGATGGGATCTATTCCTGGAATTTGTTAAACCGGAACAATCAGTTTGTAGTCTCGGGGATTTATCTTTATAGCGTTGAATCGAAATGGGGAAATGAGTTAGGTAAATTTGTTATTATCAAATAGCTTAGCCAAGCTAAAGGAGAGGAGTTAGATATGAGAAGATTACCTATTATAATTTTGATGCTTTTCATCCTCCCGTCTTTGGCCTGGGGACAGAGGAAAACCGGAACAGCAGGTGCCCAGTTTTTAGAGTTAGGAGTCTCAGCTCGAGCTGCGGGGATGGGGGAAGCTTTTTTGGCTGTGGCAGATGATGCCTCTGCACTTTATTATAATCCTTCAGGCTTAACTCAAATAGGTCAGAAAGAGCTCGTACTGAGTCATGTGGATTATATTGCCGGGATCACTTACGATTTCGGAGGTATATCTATCCCTACCAGTAGATTAGGAGGGGTGGTAGGTTTAGGGATTTATTTTTTGAATTCCGGGGATATTCCAAATATAACTACTAGCACCACGGATCCGTCGAAGCCAGATCAAACTTACCAGGCAAAAGAATATGCACTTGCCCTAACCTACGCCCGAAGCTTGACTGACCGTTTCTCTATTGGGACCACCTTGAAATTTATAGATGAGCTCTACGAGGAGGAACGCGCTAATGGTTGGGCTGTAGATATCGGCACTATGTATAAGACCGACTTTAAGAATTTCAGAATCGGCGTGATGATGAGTAACTTTGGGTCCGATCTCAAATTCATTAAGGAAGCATATCCTTTACCAATTAATTTTAAATTCGGCATTTCGATGGAGCCTGTTACTTTCGGAGAACACAAGGCTGTGATCGGTTTAGAACTTTGCCATCCCAGTGATAATTTGGAGAAGTTCAATTCCGGGGTGGAATATTGGTACCGGGATATTCTGGCCCTGAGGGTAGGAAATCAGTTTGGATACGATTCCGGGGATTTTAGCTTTGGAGCAGGTGTGAAGTTACCCTTTTATAACAAGACCAAGCTGAGAGTGGATTATGGTTATCACGATTTCGGATTTTTGAGCGAGGTGCATAGAGTTACTCTAAATCTTAGTTTTTAATTGAGCCCTTAACATTTTAAAAAGGAGTTTATCAAGATGAAGAGATGGACGGGTTTAACCTTTTTGCTTCTGGTTTTCTTGTTTTTCTCTGCTTGTAGTAAGCTTAGTAAAAAGGGGACTGCTCCCTCAAACGTACCCCCAGAGGTCTTTATAGTTAATATTCCTACAGATTCAACCCAGTTTAGTAGCCTGGATACGCTCTACTGGTACGGATTTGATCAGGATGGGTATATCACTAATTATCAATATCTGGTAATCGAGGATACGGTAATTGTTGATACGGTAACTCACGATACGATCATTACTATACCTAAAGATTCTGATGGATATATTTTGTCTTCTTTTGTACAAACGATAGAAAGTATGAGTCCTGAAAATTGGAATGATAGTTACTTATCTAGTACCTTAAAGATAGATAGATCTTATATCCATGCGGTCGATTCAGCCGGAACCTTTGATAAAGTTATGTTTTTCGCCTCTCCGGATACCTCGGCGGTTGTTCCTCAGTATTTCTTCGTAAGAGCTGTGGATAATGAGGGGGCTGTTTCCAAGATCTGGAAACCTGATTCAGAAAAAGGAAGTAATTTTCGATTCTTTAAAAGAACTAATACTCCACCGAATACTTCAATTAAATATGATACTACAATAGTCGAGTATTGTTTACCTGAGACGACAATTGATTGGGGAGGAATAAGGATCGGCTGGTCCGGCATTGACCCGGATTATAAGAAAAATCCTCCCTTGACCTATTCTTGGAAGCTTTATGGTCCGTATGCCTCAAAACCTCCGAAAGATATAGATACAACCAAAGATCTCTACTACTACTCCTGGGATGGCATCACTAACTCTCCTTGGGTGGATAGCACTTCCCGGCTTTTAGTCAATCTGATTAATGGTTCAGTTGGGGGGGAAGATATAGGCTATGGCTGGTATCAGTTCAGGGTCCAGGCAAGGGATGATGCCTTTGTGCCTGACCCGACTCCTGCGATTGCTACATTCAAGATCATAAAACCACCTTTCCTCTTTTCAAAGTATGACGAGAAAAGTGTGCTTTTAGTGGATGTTACAAACGGCGGAGGATTATATTATCCACATAGAGATTCATTGCGGGCGTTCTATATGGGATTCCTGCAAGAGCTCGAAGACTCAACTATAATTCAAAGATTTTCTTTTACCACGCTAAATCCTCCTCCGGAAACTCTTCTCTCTCAGTATAAATTAGTTATTTACATAAATGAGGGCAGATTTTCTGCAATCCAGGGAAGGTATAATTTTCCTTCAACCGAGAGAGACACCGGCTTCATTCAGATTGAAAGATATCTCAGAGTAGGTGGTAGGGTCTGGATGATCGGGTATAATAACTTCGGGTTATTAGATGATCTGTGTAACCCTCAGTATATGCCCATCGTACCCGGAAACCAGAGCTATGGTTATACAGAAACAGCAGTAAGAGTGGCTAACTATTTCTTTGGAGTAGTTGGATATTTTAATCCAGCTATGGGAGGATGCATTGATAGAACTGAGGAGATGATTGCAGCTGAACCATATGAAACTCACCCTGAGCTACCGCTATTAGAAGTTGACAGTGTGAAATTAAAAGTTCTTCCCGGTGCTACTGACAACGGCTATTTCTATGGCATTCAGACATCAGGTGTGTCCTTAAAAGGAATTCCCAGGGCTGGTTTTGAGAGGATCTGGAATTCTAATTATAATGAACGGCTTTATACCTTTATATCTTACAAAGGCACAGCCTCACAGTTACACGGAACGGCTTGCGCCTCCAGAGCCTATAGCCTTAATCCCTTGACCTATTATGACGAAAACGGACAACCCATCTTACAGTGGCGAACTGCAGAGTTCTGCTTCCCGGCTTTTGCTATGAAAAAGGAACCGATGCAAAGAATGATGGAAAAGATGGTGAGATGGTTTTTAGATGAACAGCCCTATCTTCCTTGATTTGTTTTGAAAAGTAGTTCCTTTTTTTCTTAAAAGAGACCAGGTTTTATCCTGGTCTCTTTTTATTTAGAGGGATGGAGTGAAAGAAGTGAATCGACCAATCTGAGCTTCTCCTGGGCGAGTTTTAATTCAGGCAAAAGTTTTAAAGCTAACTGGAACTCCTGTTTTGCAAAAGTAAGATTACCTGACTTAGCAAAAACCAGGCCTAAATTGTAATGATAGGTTGGGTGATCCGAATTGAGTTCTGTAGCCTCCTGTAATTCCCTAATTGCTAACTGGTATTCTTTATTCAGGTCATACAGGTTACCTAAAGTGGCATGAGCTTCAGCAAAATCGGGTTTGAGCTCGATAGACCGGAGTAAGCTTTGCTGTGCCAGATCAATTTCTTTCTTTTGTAGATAGATTAATGCAGAGTTGTAAGCCGCATAGGCTTTTAATCCGCTCATCCCTTCTCGAGCTGGATCATCCTTTGAAAAGATAAGACCTAAATTATAATCTAAGTTCTCAGATTTGCTCTTTTCACTTAAAAGTAGCTCATATTCCCGCAGGGCTTCATCTGGTTTTCCTTGTTTTTGATAAATCATCCCCAGATAGAATCTTAAACTCGTAGAGAAAGGATAGATGGTTGTGGCGGCATTCAGTGTGCTTTCTGCTAAAGGAAAATTTTCTTCTTTCAGAAAGGCTAAGGATAGGTTTATATAAGCTTCCGGGTAATAGGGTTTTATTTTTAAAGCTTCCTTTACTTGTTCTACGGCAGAAGGATAATCACCCTTGATCCGGTATAGCACCGAAAGGTTATTATAAGCTTTTTCCTGTCCGGGGTGAAGCTTTAACTCCTCAAGGAATTCATCTTCTGTACGGGAGTAGTTTCGCTCGCGAAAATAGATATTCCCTAAATTAAGATGAGCTCTCCTTAAATCAGGGTCTTCTTTGAGAGCTAAAAGATATTGTTCTTTCGCCTTTTGAAGCTCACCTTTCTTAAGATAAAGATTCCCTAGACTGTAATAGGCTTGAGCGAAATTTGTTTTGCTTAGGTTATAAAAATTTGAATTGGTTAATAAAAAGAATAAAAGGAAAAGGATTGAACTCAAAAAGAGTTTTTTAAAAGAGCCTCTTCGGATAAATTCATAAAGTTGGATTATAGCAAAAGAGGAAAAGATGATCAAAAAGGGTAAAACCGGTAGGCGAAATCGAGAGCTGACAAAAAAGAGTAGAACCGAAAAAGAGTAGAAGAGAATAAAACTCAAAGGTAGAAAATATCTTTTCCAGCTCTTCAGGCTGAGGGCAATTCCTACAAGGCTCAATGGTCCTATTAGCCAGAAACCTAAGGGAAGTATACGGATTAGAGATGAGTATCTTCTGAAGAAATATATATCCTGGTTATTGCTGATCTCAAAGGAATTCCAGAAAAGGTATAATTTTTTAATGAACAAAGATAAAAATTTAGCCGGGGAATGAGTTGCGAAATCTATCCCTTTTTTAAAATAATAATCCGAAACCTCAGATGGTTGGGGGAGTTTATTGGTAGCCTTCTGCACTTCGTAAACTGCATCCTGATATTCCCAGTCGTCTCCATAAGGGGGGAGAAAAGCGCTGGTTCCATCAGCTTCCGGGTTGTTCCCGATATAGAAGTTTATCCCTCCCTGAGAGGAGATCAAAACGAAATCTTTTCCAACTAAATAGTTTCTTAAAGTTACAGGAAGGATAAGAAGAACAAGGCCTAAGAGGAAAAATAATGAGTAAACGAGCTTTTTCTTCAAATTGAATTTTAAAAATAAGAATATCCAAATCAGGACAAAAGGGATGAAAATCAAGATGTTCGGTCGGGTGATAGCGAAAAGGCCTGAGACTAAACCTGCCGCGAAGAATCCGGAGTTTTTAGGGTTTTCTTCCGCCCGGTGTAAAAGCAAGATTAACAAAACCCCGAAGAAAACTAACAGGAAATCCAGCAGAAGCTCATCTTCATAGTAAATGGAGATTCCATAGATGGCTGCAAAGAAAGCTGAGAGACAGGCTACTCTACGATTGAAGAGTTTTCTGGATAGAAAATAGATTAGTAGCACCGAGAAAGAGCCGATCAGATGCTGGAACAACCTGGGGATAAAATAGTTATGGCCAAAGAGTTTATAGATTATCCCCAAGAAATAAGGATAAAAGGGTGCCCGGAAAAAAACCTGGTCCCCAATCCAGTTGCCCCGGGCAATGGATTGTGCCCAGAGGTCGTGATATAACGGGTCCATTGTGAGTGAATAAAAATTGGGACTGGACTTGATCTGTAATAAATAGATCAAACGCAAGATGAAGCTGAAGATGAAAATCCCCCAGAGAAAATATCGCTCTTTTTTCTCTTGAACAATTTTTGAGCTCACAGTGGAAATATATCCTGGCTTCAAGGATTTGTCAACATAATCGAGTGAAAGCTCTTTTGTCTTTTGTAGGGAGGGGTTCATCCCCTCCCGTTTTTGGCTATGATTTTTTGTATTTTTAAACTTCCACACGCGGAGTTTGATGTTGTTTTTGTAAATATTTTAAGATTATACTCCAACTCCTCCTCTCCTCAAGCGTAATTCTTTTAACAAGAGAACTTTAAAAGGAAAGTCGAAAAGCTATGAAAAAAATATTATACCTTATTCCAATTCTTATTTCTATAATTTATTTTTCCTTAGCTTCTGGAGAAAAAAAGCCGGTTAAAGGTCCCAAGCTCTTTTTACCGGAAAAAGAGTGGGATTTCGGCTATATCCCTCAGAATTCAACCGTTTCTCATTTTTTCAAAATCAAGAATATCGGGGATGATACTCTGCTTATCGTAAAGGTTAGACCTGGTTGTGCTTGCACCTTTGCTCCCTTGAAAAAAGACCTCTTAGCACCACAGGAGAGTACCTCTCTGGAGGTTGTTTTTAATTCCAAAAACTATCAGGGTCTAAAATCTATGGCTGTGGCTATCTTTTCGACTGACACTTCAAATATCTCGGATATCAATTTCACTGCCAATATAGAAAATGAATTTCCTCTTATTCAGGTCGAGCCGTTACAGGTTAAGTTCGACTCTTTGAGAATAGAAAAATCAAATCCGAAAAAAGTAACCATCTCGAACAAATCCAATTTTCCTCTTCAGATGTTGGTAGTTGAAAAACCCAGAGATTTTATCGATTTTCAACTCTCCAAAAGCAGCTTAAACCCAAAAGAGAAGGTTGAGATTTTATTCCAGATTGATCCTAAAGCTATTCCCGGACCTTTCAAAACCAATCTGACACTTGATTTCTCCAATGGTTCAACTGTTCAAAGTTCAGAGAAAATGAGATATACCCTGCCGATTAGCGGAATCATTATATCCAAATAGATGAGCTCAAATAGAAGTATTCTTAAGATTATTTTCCAGGCAGTTTTAATCGTTGTTTTCTCCCTTTTTATAGGAGTGATATATAATATCTTCTCAGGGGGAGGTATCTCTATTAAAGGAAGCTGGAGCAAAAAAGTGTTTTCGGATAGTCTGGTCGTTCCCTATTCATATGATAATGCTGACCCTTCAGCTATAACCTTAACCCAGGCCATGACCTATTTCCAAACTCACAACACCATTTTTTTAGATGCCAGATTGGAGGGAGATTACAAAGCTGGTCATATCCCCAAGGCTTTGAATCTGCCCTTTGAGGAATTTGAACAGTACTATCCTGAGACGGAGCCTCTATTGTCCAGGGGGGAAAATATAATTACTTATTGTGACGGGACCGAATGTGAAGCCAGTCTATTTCTGGCTCGCATATTAAAAGAAAGAGGTTTTAAAAACTTAAAGATTTTTTTTGGTGGATGGACTGAATGGAATAAAGCCGGACTCCCGGTGGAAAAATCCTTATAGCATTATATGAAAAAAATAGTTAGTAGTCAATGGCTGGTTTTGCTTTTCAGATTAATGGTTGGAATAACCTTTGTTTATGCTAGCCTGGATAAGATCGCTCATCCGGATGAATTTGCCCGGGCTGTGTATAATTATAGAATTTTACCAGGTTTTCTAATTAATATTTTTGCCATCACCTTGCCCTGGATAGAGTTTTTCTGCGGGCTTTTTCTGATATTGGGACTTTTTATTGAGAACGCTTCCCTTTTAATTTTGTTCCTTTCATTCGTCTTCGCCCTTGCCCTTTCGCTGAATTTCCTGCGAGGGATAGATATCGCATGCGGTTGTTTTACCACTGACCCCAATGCTAAGAAAGTAGGGACGATGCATTTGATTCAAGACATTTTTTTACTTTTAATGAGCATACAGATCTTTCTATACAATCGCAATTTTCTAAGCCTGCAAAAACTTTTTCAGAAAAAATAGAGTGTAGGGGCGAGGTAACCTCGCCCCTACAGAAGTATTTAGCTATTCTGAAAATTAGCAGAGGCACAGTATGATCTGTCATGTAACTAAGCACTTTAATCTTTTCTTTTACCTTTAATTATTCCCTTTTCGGTGATTATGGCAGTTATCAGATTGACTGGAGTAATATCAAATGCCGGCGAGAAAGCTTTAACTTTCAGAGGTGCAATACTCTTGCCTTGGATATGTGTAACCTCTTCAGAAGACCTTTCCTCGATTTTTATTTTATCCCCACATTCAAGTGAATGATCGAAGCTGGAGCTTGGTGCAGCCATATAGAAAGGAATTTTATGAAATTTGGCTAACACGGCTAAATTGTATGTCCCGATCTTGTTAGCCGCATCTAAATTCTTTACAATCCTATCAGCTCCAGTGATTATACAATCGATCATCTTCTTTTGCATTAAAAAAGCTGCCATATCGTCGCAGATCAAAGTAGTATCAATTCCCTGCTGTAGAAGTTCCCAGGTAGTTAATCTTGCTCCCTGCAGGATCGGACGGGTTTCATCCACATAGACTTTTATCTTCTTGCCTTGTTTTTTAGCTATAAAGATCGGAGCCAGAGCGGTTCCGATTCCGCCTGTGGCTAAGGCACCAGCATTGCAGTGAGTGAGCACCCTGGACCCATTTTTTAATAGCTTTGCTCCGTTTTCTCCAATCTTTTGACACATAATTCTATCTTCTTGATGGATCAAAAAAGCCTCTTTTAGAAGCCTTCTGTTTTTACTTTTGCTATCGTAATCCTCAAATCTCAAAGCGATTTTTCTCATCCTCTCTAAAGCCCAGGAGAGGTTAACGGCAGTTGGTCGGGTGGATTTTAAAATTGAGATAACCCGATCCAATCTTTTATTGTAATCATTTTTGTCTTTGTATTTTCTGTTCATCATTCCCAAAACTGCCCCATAAGCTGCGACTATCCCGATAGCTGGTGCACCGCGAATCTTAAGGTCTTTAATCGCTTTTGCCACCTCTTTATAGTCTTTATATTCTAAATATGAAACCTTCAAAGGAAGTTTTGTCTGATCTAATATCCTGATTCTGTTTTTTACCCAATCCATAGTTTTGAATTTTAATTTAATATCCACTTTTTCTCCTTGAAAGGGATAGTGTTCAATTTGGATTAAATTTATCAATCACTATCTTGCTGCATCTGTCATTGCGAGTGACTAAAAGGAGCGAAGCCCCGCCGTTTTTGGCGGGGTTTCGTAGTTCCACCTAAGGCGAGACTCCTCGCAATGACAGAGACGCATGGCAATACGTCTCTACACACTTTACATTCCAATTATCTGCACGATTATTTCCCTGTTCCTGGGTCGTTCGTCAAAATCCACCAATACAATCTGCTGCCAGGTGCCCAAGATCAAATCTCCCTTGGTAAAGGGAAAAGTCTTAGATGCACCCAGAAGAGCTGCGCGTATATGTGCATGGCCGTTATAATCGCCCCAGGTTAGATGATGAGCATATTCGATATCCTGAGAGGCGATCCTGTCAAAAGCTAAAGGTAAATCCTTCAACAAGCCTGGCTCATATTCGAGTGTGGTAATACCAGCAGTTGAACCCGGAACAAAAACTGTTGCCTGACCTTCGCTCAATCCGGAATCATTGATTATCCTCTGTACCTCAGAAGTGATGTCCAATATATCAGTGTTTCCTCTGGTTTTTATTTTGAAGGACTTGGTGATTATGTTCATAAAATGTTAGATTTGCAGGGGCGGGGCTTGTCCCCGCCCCTGTCAGATTTCGTTGATGTGGACACCAACGAAAGAGTAATTCAAATTTTTGCCGTCGGGTCACAGGGGACCCGACGGGTACCTAAATAAAATGCAAGGGCACGTTGTCCCGTCAACTACGGGATGCCTCTAACCAATTATATCTGATAAACTATCTTCCCGTCCACAATTGTAAAACAAGCTTTCCCTTTTAATTTTTTTCCGCTAAAAGGTGAGTTTTTCGATTTGGATTTGAATTCCTTTGGTTCTACGACCCAGCTTACCTCTGGATCTATTACGGTCAAGTCAGCAGGCATACCTGCTTTAATCTGGCCGGCATTTAATCTTAAAATCTTTGCAGGATTTAGTGTTAACATAGTAATAGCCTCAGTCCAGGATATAACCTTTTTCTCAATCAACTCTGTGATTATTAATCCTAAAGCGGTTTCTAAACCCACCAGACCAAAAGGAGCGGCATCGAACTCTACGTCTTTTTCCTCAATTGAATGGGGTGCATGGTCTGTAGCGATGCAATCGATTGTCCCATCTTTCAGTCCTTTTTTCAAAGCCTCAATATCTTTCCTGGTTCTTAAAGGTGGATTTACTTTCGCATTGGTATCAAAGGTCTTTATTACTTCATCTGTCAGTGAGAAATGATGAGGAGTTACCTCGCAGGTGATTTTAATCCCCCTTTTTTTTGCTTCACGTATTAGATTTACTGAGCCTTCAGTTGAGACATGAGCAAT
Source organism: uncultured candidate division Zixibacteria bacterium (assembly GCA_963713865.1). Taxonomy (GTDB): domain Bacteria; phylum Zixibacteria; class MSB-5A5; order MSB-5A5; family RBG-16-43-9; genus CAZMZF01. The sequence continues at coordinate 1,491,740 of OY970208.1, forward strand.
GTGCACTTTTGCTTTAGTAAATTCCGTTAATTTAATGTCTCTGGCAATCATTACCTCTTCTGCTGCTGAGGGGATACCTCTTAACCCTAGAACAGTAGAGACAAAACCCTCGTTCATCACTCCATCTGAAGACAAAATTAAATCTTCACAGTGTGAAATGATCGGGAGATCATACATCTTACTGTATTCTAAAGCAGATCTCATTATAGCCGGATTATGAATCGGTTTACCATCATCTGAGATAGAAATAGCTCCAGCTTTGACTAAATCTGCAATCTCAGTCAGCTCTTTGCCTTTTAGACCTTTTGTTGCTCCTGCGACTGGATAAACTTTACACTTAGATTTCTTAGCTTTCTCGTAAATAAATTTAACTGCTTCCTGGTTATCGATGGGTGGCTCGGTGTTAGGCATACAGCAGATGGAGGTAAATCCTCCTGCTACTGCGGCGGTAGAGCCGGTGAAGATGGTTTCCTCATCTTCCCTGCCCGGCTCTCTTAAATGAGTATGCATATCGATTAAACCCGGAGTTACTATTTTATCATAGGCATCGATAATCTCAGGTGAAAATCTGATCCTTTTTTTAGGGATTAGTTTCTTGGTCTCTATCTTAAGAATCTTTCCGTCACGTATGTAAATATCCCCAATCTTATCTGACCTGGAAGCCGGGTCGATAATCCTTCCGCCTGCCAAGATTATCTCAGCCTCAACCGATTTATTCTTGTTCAACCTTTGCTTCTCCTCCACTTAAAAGGTACAGAACTGCCATCCGGATTGCAACCCCATTGGTCACCTGGTTTAATATCACTGAATAGGGACCATCTGCAACCTCCGGAGTTATCTCTATTCCTCGATTTATGGGTCCAGGATGCATTATGGTAAAATTCGGATTTAACTTTTTAAGCCGTTCTGCGTTTATCCCGAATTCATTTGAATATTCCCTTAATGAAGGCAAGAGTCCACCTTTTTGTCTTTCTAACTGGATTCGCAAGACATTGACTACGTCCGCTCCCTCTAAAGCCTGGTCTAAATTCGAGTAAACAGCTACACCCATCTTTTCAATCTCATAGGGCATAAGGGTAGTTGGTCCGCATACAGCGACAGAGGCTCCCATTGTTTTCAAGCCCCAGATGTTTGATCTGGCAACCCGGCTATGTTTTATATCTCCAACTATCACCACCCTCAGACCTTCGAGCTTCTTATATTTCTCCCGTAAGGTAAATAAATCTAAAAGTCCCTGAGTTGGATGTTCATGTGCACCGTCGCCGGCATTGATTATGGACGAAGTTAAGCATTGAGTTAAAAAGTAGGGAGTCCCTGATGACTGGTGTCTTATTACCACTATATCGATCTTCATCGCCTCAATATTTTTGACTGTATCTTTAAGGGTTTCACCTTTTTTAACACTGGAAGTAGAGGTAGAGAAGTTCACCAGATCAGCGGATAATCTTTTTTCTGCCAGTTCAAATGAGATTCTGGTTCGGGTAGAAGGCTCATAGAAAAGATTAAGTACGGTTGCTCCACGCAGAGTGGGCACTTTTTTGATGGGTCTTTCCAGGATTTCTTTAAAGGTTTCAGCAGTATCTAAGATCAGGTCTATCTCCTCTTTTAAAAGACCTTCTAAACCTAAAAGATGCCTGCTTCTTAGTGTCATCTATTCCTCGTTATGTTAAAGTATTGGTTTATGATACATTCATAAGACATCATCTACCAATTGGTTACTATTCAATAAATCGATAATTTCTTGAGTCAACAAAAAAATCATCTCCCTTTTTCCTTCTCAATACTGACACTATCCTCTCCATTAAACTCTTTCAATTTTAACTTTACCTGTTCGTTTAAAGCTGTGGGTATGTTTTTGCCAATATAATCTGCTCTTATGGGAAGTTCCCTGTGACCCCTGTCAACCAGAACTGCTAACTGGATTAACTTAGGCCTGCCAAAATCGATAATCTGGTCTAATGCTGCCCGGATAGTTCTGCCTGTAAAAAGAACATCATCTACCAGGATTATTATCTTATCTGCAACATCGAACATAACTTCGGTCTTTTGCACAATCGGCTGGTCTAATTTTGTCTGGATATCATCCCGATATAAAGTAATGTCCATAAACCCTAAAGGGACTTCTACTTCTTCTATTTCCTGAATCAACTTCGCTAACCTTTCGGCTAAATAAGCACCACGGGTTTTTATCCCGATTATTCCTAAATTTTCTGCTCCTTTGTTCCGTTCGATTATCTCATGAGCAATTCTGATCAGGATCCGACGAATCGTCTTCTCATCCATTATCAGAACACCTTTTCTCTTAGGCAATTTTCCCTCCTTCTCTCTTCTTAGGAAACAAGCAAAAAAATACCCTCCCCTTAGATGGAGGAGGGCAAGAAATTTTCTTATTTATAAATTTCATCACTTTTATTTTCCCTTTACTAATCTCGCTGGATTAGTTTAAAAGGCTGAATGAAATAATATAAACCCAGATACATTGTCAAGTGTTTTTTTGAAGTTTATGAAAAAATAAATAACCAATAGCCACTGAAGGAGTAGAGGCACGACATGTCGTGCCCCTACCAATCTATACTTTATGCAACTGGATGCATTTAACTTATCTCTGCTTGCATAACAAAGCTCGCTGTTTAAAAATTTCGCATTTTGCAATTGAACTTCTTTTAAAATTATCCTTGACAATCCTTTTATCTTGATATAATGTCGAGACTTGTGAAAAGTGTTTTTTGAGTAAAAGTATAAGGTTAATTATTGCACACTGTTGTTTCAAAGGCAGAATATTTGCTTTAAGAAGATTGGATTCATAATCTTGAGGGGAGAGAATGAAAAAGCCCGGAACAATTTCAGTCCTTACAATCCTTCTAATCTTCAACTCTGCTTATTCTATCTCCGGAGAACTTAACCAGGATTTAAAGGAGAGGCTAAATTCTTTAAAGGAAGATGAATATATTTCCTGCTTGGTGATGTTCAAAGATCAAATTAAGCCAAAAGATTTAGAGCTTAATCGTCTCTTAAAGACTCTACCAGAAAAACATTCGAGTATAATCTATAAGCTTAGAGATAAAAAAGAAAAAGCTCAAAGTGATATTCTGAAATATTTAGAGGAACAGAAAAGTAGCGGTTCAGTTAAAAGTTATAGAAGTTTCTGGATCGTTAACGGACTTCTGGTAACCGCTACTAAAGAGGAGATAGAGAAAATCGCTTTACGTCCAGAGGTGGAGATGGTTTCTCCAAACTATCCTGTTTCCCTTATCGCACCGGTATCTGAACAGGTAAACTCTTCTAAAGCTGGTGTAATCGATTATTTTCAGGCTATAGGCGTCAGGGAGCTATGGAAGATGGGTTATACCGGCAAAGGCAGGTTAGTTTGTGGGTTTGATACGGGTGTGGAAGGGTCTCATCCAGCGCTTTTTTCCAACTGGAAAGGAGGTTTACAAGGAGGAGATGGTAGTGAGTGGTATGATCCTTATGGTTCAAGTTTTCCTGTGGATGCCAATGGACACGGAACTCATACTATGGGGATAATGGTGGGTAAAACTACTGCTGAGACTTTAGGTGTAGCTTTTGGAGCACGCTGGATTGCAGCCGGAGTTATTGACCGGGGCAGAAATTTTGAAGAGACAATAGCTGATATATTACAGGCTTTTGAATGGGCAACTGATCCAGATGGAAATCCTGCAACCATGGATGACGTTCCGGATGTGATTAATAATTCCTGGGGAATACCTTTAGCAGCAAAACCGCCTTGTGATCAGACCTTCTGGTCTGCAATCGATAATGTTGAGGCGGCCGGGATAGTAGTTGTTTTTGCTGCAGGGAATGAAGGTCCTTCTAATAGCTCCATAAGAACTCCGGCGGATAGAACCACTTCTCCTACAAATAGCTTTTCAGTTGGGGCAGTGGATGCTCAGGTTTATGGTTTTCCGATTGCATCATTCAGCAGTCGGGGTCCCTCAGGCTGTGATAATATAACCATTAAACCAGAGATCTGCGCACCAGGAGTTAGTATCCGCTCAAGCTATCTAAATGGAACCTATAAAGCCTTAAGCGGAACCTCAACTGCGGCTCCTTTCGTTTCCGGAGCAGTTGCTCTTTTAAGGGAATTTAATCCTGAAGCAACAGTTGAGGAGATAAAAAATGCGCTCCTTCTTTCAAGCACAGACTTAGGTTCTATAGGTGAGGATAATGACTATGGCTGGGGATTGCTCGATCTTAAGAAAGCATTAGACTTTTTACCTCCACCACCTTTTCCCAAGGTATGGCTTGATAGTGTTTATATGGAAAAAGATACTTTAGTCTATCCGGATGGACGAAAAAGAGCAAAAATCTATCTGGTTTTAAAAAATTATGGGGGAAGGGTTGATTCACTTAGTCTTGTTCTAAAGACTATGGATTCTTCAGTGACTGTTATTGAAGATAGCTTGTATCTCGATTCAATAGGTTCTAAGATGATAGAAGTTAATGTGAATTCACCCCTGGTCGTATCCTATGGCAATGATCTTCCTTTGGATTATCCTGCAATTTTTTATCTTAAGCTGTATGACAGCTCCAGAAAATATGAGGACAGTCTTCAATTCTCAGTTATCCTTAATCCAGTTTCAAATCACAATTTGGGTGAACACGATATCGGTAATGTAACCTTTACGATTTCTAATTCAGGCAGATATGGATTAGGGGATGGTACGATCGCTCCTTCAGGAGGCAAGGGTTTCAGATTTCCAAAATCTGGAGAAGACAATCTTTTCGAAGGAGCTTTTTTAGTCGGGAAGTCAAAAGAGCAGGTAATGGATGCGGCAAGAGATGAAAGTGGTAAATCTTCAGAAAATGATTTTGTGCCCGAAGGATTGTTGACTATCTATACACCCGGTGAGTTGTCCGATCAAGACGGGATAGGGATTTTCTCAGATAGCGGAGCTGAAAATCGAATTGGAGTAGAGATCGTGCAGAAAAGTTTTGCTTTTGCTAATCCTCCGGATGATGATTATGTCATCCTGGAATTTAATTTAAAGAATGAAACCTCAGATACCCTACGGGGGATTTACCCAGGACTTTGCTTTGACTGGGATATTAATCTTTTTTCACCTAAAGACGACCTGGTTGGTCGCGATTCAATTTCAAACATCCCTATAGTTTATCAATATGATTCAACTTCATCGGTTTATTTGACCATTTTCCCCTTGAACCATCCTCCAGCTTCCTATAAACTGATTAATAATCAGCTCTATCTTTATGATGGATTTACTGAAGAAGAGAAATATTTATTCTTAAGTGGTGATACCCTGATAGCATCAGATACTGCTTCTATTCTTTGTGCAGGTGACTGGTCTATCATCTCTTCTTGCGGGCCATTTAATATCCCTCCGGAGGAAAGTATAATGGTTGGTTTCGCGGTAGTAGCTGGCAATAGCCTTTTAGATCTTAAGGAGAATATCAAATCTGCAAAGGTAAAATATTATGATCTGAGAACTGAGGTTGAATCACCAGAGGAGCACCTGGTTCCTACTGATTATAATTTAGGACAGAACTATCCGAATCCTTTTAACCCCGCCACCACCATTCCCTTCTGTTTAAAGGTTCAAGGTTCAACGTTCAAGGATCCCCTCCACACTACCCTAATTATTTACAATATCCTGGGTCAAAAGGTGAGGGCTCTGGTAGATGAAAATAAATTACCAGGTAGATATGTAGTTATCTGGGATGGAAAGGATGAAAAAGGGAAAGAGGTTTCCAGCGGGATCTATTTCTATCGATTGGAAACCAGTGGATTTAAAGAAACTAAGAAGATGATTTTATTAAGATAATTTTTTGTAGCGGAAACCTTCAGGTTTCCATCTCTTTCAAGTAAAAATGGAAGGCTAAAGCCTTCCGCTACAGAAAACTTTAAGGGGATAAATAGGTATGGGCAGGTTTGAAACCTGCCCATACACTCTTTTTAAGTTCTAAAAAATACCTTCCAGTTTTTCTGACTCAATATTATTCTCAAAAGAGGATAGCCTAAAAAATAACATGCTATTATCTCTCCAGTGCCGACATAAGCAACTGTTAACCAGTAGGGTAGCTTGAAGAGAAAATGCAGGTAAAGGCTCACTCCAAAGGCATTCAAAAACACTGGTGGTAAGGGAGCAAGAATAGGTTTTCCTTTTTTAGATATAAGGAAAGTAAGAAAGCCTGCCAGCAAGGTTAGAAGACTTCCACCCATAATGTCATAAATACCCAAGCCTCCGAAAATATTAGCCAGTAAACAGCCCAGGAAAAGACCGGGGATAGCGGAGGGGGTTAAGTAAGGCAAAATCGTTAAAGCCTCAGAAACCCTGATCTGAACAGGTCCATAACTTATTGGTGCAAGAAGTACAGTTATTATAGCATAAAGAGCCGCAATTATTCCGGCTTGAGCAATATATTTATTTGATAAAGACATCAGAACCAGTCAGCGTTACAATTTTCTGACTAATAAAAAGTCTGAAAGAGACAATTGTCAACAAAAAAATCCTTGCCTTTAGCCCTAATTGGATTTATTATAAATTCTTAAATAAAGGTTTGAGATTTCAGAAGAGGTGAAAATGAAGATATTGATCGTTGGTGGGGGTGGTAGAGAACATGCCATTGCCTGGAAGCTTTCACAATCTCCTTTAGTTAATAAAATCTATGCGGCACCCGGAAATGCCGGTATAGCTAATTTAGGAGATTGCGTGGAGATCTCGTCTGAGGATATCACGGGCTTGACGGATTTTGCACTGAGGAATACAATTGACCTGACGGTGGTGGGACCAGAACTACCTTTAACCCTGGGGATTGTGGATGAGTTCGAGAGAAGGAATCTAAAGATCTTTGGGCCAAAAAAAGAAGCCGCCTTAATTGAAGGGAGCAAAGGATTTGCCAAAGAGTTTATGAAGAAATATCATATCCCCACAGCCAGCTTCAAAATCTTTGAGCAAAAAGAGGAAGCAATAGATTTTGTCCGCTCCTCAGAATTTCCACTGGTGATCAAAACGGATGGGCTGGCAGCTGGAAAGGGTGCTTTTGTAGTTGAGGATTTGAAAAGCGCTGAAGAGGCAGTAGAGAAAGTAATGGGGGAGAAAATATTTGGTGAAGCGGGGAACAGAGCAGTAGTGGAGGATTTCCTGACAGGCGAAGAAGTAACTATCTTGGCTTTTACTGATGGCAAAACCATTCTTCCAATGGTTTCCTCTCAAGACCACAAAAGAATTTATGACGGGGATAGGGGTCCAAACACTGGAGGTATGGGAGCATATTCACCAACTCTAATGGTAAATGATAAGATGATAAAAAAAATCACCGAGGAGATTTTAGAACCAACTATTTTTGGTCTAAATAGAGAAGGAAGGATTTACAAGGGAGTTTTATACGCTGGGTTGATGATAACTGAATTGGGTCCCAAAGTCATCGAGTTCAACTGTCGATTTGGTGACCCTGAGACCCAGGTGGTTCTTCCTATGTTGGAGAGTGACCTGGCTGCTATATTCCTTTCCATCGTGGAAGAAGAGCTTGACTTACAAGATGTAGAGTGGAAAGATGGCTCAGCCGTTTGTATTGTTTTAGCTTCCGGAGGTTACCCGGATAAATATGAAAAAGGGAAAGAGATCTTCGGATTGAATAAAGTAGGGAATTCAGATATTATGATTTTTCATGCCGGAACCAAAAAGGCTGGAGATAAGATAGTTACCAACGGGGGAAGAGTCTTAGGAGTAACAGCTTTTGACACAACCATGGAAGGGGCTTTGGGTAAAGCCTATTCAAGCATAGATAAAATAAAATTTGCCGGGATGCATTATAGACACGATATCGGTTATCGAGCCACTAATGTCAGAAGAGAATACTTTTAAAAAAGGTTCAAAGGCTCAAAAGTTTAATCGTTAAAACATTAAAATACAATGATAGATGACAAATTAAAGATAAAAAATATTGCAACGAAAAACTATTCCGTTATAATAAGATTGAGATTGCAGGGATAGAACATTGTTCTGTTCAATTTATTTTGTAAATAAGGAAACATAATGAAGAAAAATAAAGTATTGATCGTTATGGGAAGTGATTCGGATAGGGAGGTGATGAACAAGACTGCAGAAGCTCTAACTGATTTTGGGATCGGGTTTGAAATGGTCATTTCCTCTGCTCATCGTAATCCGGAAAAGACCAGGAAATTAGCAAAAGAGGCGGAGAGAAAAGGGTTTAAAGTGATCATCGCTGGTGCCGGAATGGCGGCTCATCTGCCGGGAGTTATGGCGGCTTATTCAAAACTTCCGGTTATCGGCATACCTCTACTTTCAGCTCCTTTTAAAGGTCTGGATTCGTTTTTTTCTATCCTGCAAATGCCTTCAGGTGTTCCAGTTGCTACTATGTCCGTAGGAATCCCTGGGGCGAAAAATGCGGCGATTTTTGCAGCGGAAATTTTGGCGTTGTCGGATGAAAAATTAAAGAAGAGGCTTAAAGGTTTAAAGGTTCAAAAGTTCAAGGGAAAATGAATGTAGGGACAGAACATTGTTCTGTCCTTATGAATTTTATATAGGTATAATTAATAGGATGCTTTATGGACTGAGTAGAAGCATACAGTAATCAGGGGTGGGGTTGTGCCCTGTATGCTGTCTACTACCTACTGTCTACTAACCTAAAGGAGGTAAAATGTTAATCGCCTTATTATTTCTGCTAATCGTCTTCGGAGTACCGATTTTGATTATAATCGGAATCTATAACCGGTTGGTGGTTTTGAGGAATCGGGGGGATAATGCCTGGCATCAGATTGATGTGCAGTTAGAGAGAAGGGCAGATTTAGTACCCAATTTAGTTGAGACCGTTAGAGGGTATGCAGCTCATGAGAAAGGTGTTTTTGAAGCGGTAACAAAAGCCCGAACCCAATGGGCTCAAGCCGGAAGTGTTAAGGAGAAAGCAGAAGCGAATGAAATGCTTACTTCCGCCCTGAAGACCCTTTTCGCAGTAGCAGAGAATTATCCGGATTTAAAAGCAAATCAGAATTTTCTGATGCTTCAGGAGGAGTTAGCTGGGATCGAAAGCAAGATTGCTTATGCCAGGCAGTTTTACAATGATACAATCTTAGCCTATAACAACGCCCAGCAGGTTTTCCCCTCAAATATCATTGCGAATATGTTCAACTTCAAACTCAGAGAGTATTTCGAGGTGGAAGAGGCTGGCAAAAGAGCAGTGCCGAAAGTGGGGTTCTGAGAAACAGGCTAAAGGCGGAAAACTGGTAGGTCAGACATTCCTGTCTGACAGTAAATAAAAGAGGCTGTAGATGAAAATCCCAAAAGCCAAAACAATTGAACTAATTGATGAGAAAATAAAACAGTTTGAGCAGGTGGCAAGAAATGCAACATACGAAAACCAATATAAAGAAGAGTATCAGTTGGCTTATCATGGGACTGAAATGCTCCTAACTGAATTATTTTCTGAAGATGAAACAAAGAATTTCAGGATTGAAGTGACTATCCCACTTTCAATTCGGGCAGGTGAAGAAATTGATTTTACTGAGGAAGTTCGGGGATATAAAGAACATATTAGTAAGTGCATTACACAACTAAAAGCATACAGAGAAAGGATTGATAATTTTTGGTCAGACGAGGAAGAAACAACTACAAGAACATCTATGATGCCTTTTGTTGCAATGAGTTTTGATGAAGCCGATAAAGAAATTAATCAGCATGTGACCGGAATTCTACAGGCATTGCAAGTTGATTTTGAAACAGGGGAGCGTTATTCCAAGGACAGTATCCCAGAGAAAGTACAGAGTCGAATTCGTAGTGCTGACCTCTTCATAGGTATCTTTGTTAAGCGGGACAAATTAGAAAGTGGTGGTTATTCAACACCAGGCTGGTTACTCAAAGAACTTGGTATTGCGCAAGGAGCTAAAAAAGATGTTATTGCCTGGGTCGAGCAAGGCATAAAGGATATCGCCGGATTGAACTGGGAGAAAGAGGTTATTTACTTTGTGCGGGAGGATGTAAAAGAAATGGAGAAGGCTACGATAAAGTTTCTGGAAGCACTCAAGGTGCATAAACTGATTTGAACGTGATATGTCTGACAGTAAGAATCAAAGAACAGACAGAACAGACAAGAATGTCTGTTCTACCAATGATCTCAACGATGGGCTTCAAATCACCAGAAGGAAACTTCCACACTGGACATTGAAAGGCTCAACCTATTTTGTTACTTTTAGAACGGCTAAAAGACAGGCAGGAATGCCTATCCTCCTATCCATTGAAGAACAGAAACTGGTTTTGGAACATGTAATTAATCATAATGAGAGGTTTTATATGCTAATTGCCGCTGTTGTAATGCCTGATCATGTTCATTTATTACTGGCACCAGAAGAAAAATATAGACTAAGTAGAATAATGAAAGGGATTAAAGGTGTCACCGCTCGACATATTAACTTAAAAAGAGGAACTTCTGATTCTATCTGGTTTGAAGAATCCTTCGATAGAATTATAAGAGATCAGAAAGAATTGAACGAGAAATTGAATTATATGTTGAATAATCCAATTAAGAAAAATTTAGTTGATGACCTCTGGCAATATCATGGTTGGTATTTCAAAGAGAGATATGGCAGATATAATGTTAAATAAAAACAGACAGGAATGTTTGTTCTACCGGAAATAAAATGGTAGGTCAGACATTCTTGTCTGACTATAATCACCGAACAGACAGGAATGTCTGTTCTACCGATTGTTTATGATCTACGAGCAAATAGCAGAAAACAAAAGAAAAAGTATTTTTCTCCTTTTCTTATTCATAGTCTTTCTCCTTTTCTTGGGGTGGGTTTTTGGTGAAGCTTATCAATCAGGTGAAGCCGGACTTATTATCGCTCTGGTAGTTGCTATTGTAATCTCTTTTGTTACCTTTTTCTATGGCGATAAAATGGTTTTAGGGATAAGTCAGGCAAAGCCGGTTGATCCCAAAGAAAATCCTTATCTTTATAATGTTATCGAAGGACTGGCTATTGGGGCTGGTGTTCCTGCACCTAAGGCTTATATTATCGACGACACTGCCCCGAACGCTTTTGCTACTGGAAGAAATCCACAGAATTCAGCCATTGTTGTTACAACTGGTCTTTTGCAGAAGATGGATCGGCTGGAACTGGAAGGTGTAATTGCTCACGAGATGTCGCATATAAAAAATTTCGATATCCGCTATGCTACCCTAGTAGTGGTCTTGGTTGGAACTGTGGCTTTGCTTTCTGACTGGATGGGCAGGAGTTTTTTCTACGGAAGGGGGAGAAGAGATAGAAGAGGTGGCGGGAATGCGATTTTTATCCTTTTAGCTTTGATCCTGGTGATTTTAGCTCCGGTGATTGCCAAATTGATTCAGCTCGCCATTTCCAGACAGAGGGAGTATTTAGCAGATTCCTCAGGAGCACTCCTTACCCGTTATCCAGAAGGGCTGGCTTCGGCTTTAGAGAAAATCTCAAAAGATACCGAACCATTAGAGGTGGCGAATAAGGCAACTGCCCATCTTTATATCGTTAATCCCTTGCTTGATCACCGGGGTAAGTTGAATGATCTTTTTTCGACTCATCCTCCGACAGAGGAAAGGATTAAGCGACTAAGGGCGATGACGTTTGTCAAATAACAGATGAAAGATGACAGATAAAAAAATAAACGCGTAGCCGAGCCTTCAAGACTCAGCCGTAGAGATTGTAATGACAGAACAATGTTCTGTCCTACAAATAGAAATAGAGGACAAAATGGCAAAAAAGCTTTTTATCTTCGAGGATGACAAATTTACAAACTTTTACCCTCTGACCTATAATCGTCCGGTATATGAGCTTCTATGCGGGATTACAAAATTAAAGGATAAACTGATTCCTCTTTATCCTGAAGCTGAGGTTATTCTTTTATGTCGGGATTATTTAACTGAGGTCTTAAGGCAAAAAGGCTCTGGTAAAGTTAATAACTTCAGTATTAAAAAAGAAGACCAGCTCCTTTTTATTAATGGGCGTATATTAGCAGAAAATAAGCTTCCTCAAAAAATAAAATTTTCTGGAAAAGAGATAGGGTTTACCTTTAAAAGTGAACTTGTTGCCCTGAATCTGAAAGGCGAGGATTTTAAAAAATATGAAGATGAGGTTAAAACCTTATACATGAAAGACAAAATCAGGTCGATAATTAAAAGGATAAAAACAGTAGAGATTAAAGTTGGTATTATAAACTATCTCTGGGATCTCATAAAATTAAATCCGGAAGAGATAGAAAAGGATTTCAAAAGACTTTTTCAGGTCAAGAAAAATGATTTGAGGAAGGAGGTTGAACCTTCAGTCAAAATCTATAACCCGAAAGACGTTTATATTGGCAAGAATACTTATATAGATGCTTTTGTGGTTTTAGATGCGAGAAAGGGGCCTGTTTATATCGATGAAGATGTAGTCATTCAAGCATATACCAAGATAGAAGGACCGGCCTATATCGGAACAGGAAGTATCTTGTTTGGAGCGAAGATAAGACAAGGGACAAGTATCGGTTCCTTTTGTCGAATAGGAGGAGAGGTTGAGAATTCCATATTTTTGGGGTATAGTAATAAATATCATGAGGGGTTCTTAGGTCATTCCTATGCAGGAGAATGGGTGAACTTAGGAGCTTTGACTACTAATAGCGATCTGAAAAATAATTACGGCAACATCAAGGTCTTTTTAAATGGGAAGAATATTGACACCGGATTGGTCAAAGTGGGCTCAATGATAGGGGATCACGTTAAAACCGGAATAGGGACTCTACTTAACACTGGTATAAATATCGGATTTGGCTCTAATCTTTTTGGCGGAGGGATGATTAAGGAAAAATTCATACCCTCTTTTTACTGGGGTGGAGTTCAGGGTTTTTCTGAATATGAATTTGGGAAAATGATTGATACAGCAGAAAAGGTGATAAAGCGTAGAAATAAGAAATTAACTTCAAAGGAAAAGAGACTTTTTTCAATTTTGTTTGAATTAACCAAAGAAGAAAGGAAGTTAATCAGGGTTTGATAAATCTAACCCCTACATTAGTAGGAGCTTGATTTATCAAGTACCAGTGAACTTTAGATGTTGACAATAGGTGTTTTAAATTATATTATCTAAGTAAAAAATCACGAGAGAGGTGAGAAGATGCCGGAGCTGAGAAAAGACCCGATCATTGGTAGATGGGTGATTATCTCCACAGAAAGGGGTAAAAGGCCTTCTGATTTTTCCAGTCTTCCTAAAAGGAAAGGAAGTTCCCTGTGTCCTTTCTGTCCAGGGAACGAATCCTCAACTCCGCCTGAGGTCTTAGCTTTCAGAGCCCCACTTTCGGAGCCTAATAAACCCGGCTGGACCCTTAGGGTTATCTCGAATAAGTATCCTGCCTTGAGGATCGAAGGGGATCTAAATAGAGAGGGGAAAGGAATATATGATAAGATGAATGGTATCGGTGCGCATGAGGTTATTATCGAAACCCCGGATCATATAAAAGATATGCCTTATTATGATGATAAAGAGGTTGAGGATACAATCCGGGCTTATATTTACCGGATCACCGATTTAAAGAAAGACCCACGCTTTAGATATATAATGATCTTTAAAAATCAAGGCGAAGAAGCGGGTGCCTCTTTAGAGCACAGTCATAGCCAGCTTATCGCTACGCCGGTTATACCAAAAAGGGTGATGGAGGAAGTAGAGAGGTCTAAGGTCTATTTCGATTATAAGGAGCGATGTATCTTCTGTGACATAGTTAGGCAGGAGATCTCCGAAAATGAAAGGATAGTTCTGCAGAACGATTTCTTCATAGCGGTAGAACCATTTGCTCCCAGATTTCCATTTGAGACCTGGATTCTTCCCAAATCGCATATCTCCCGTTTTGAAAATACTAAAAAAGAGGCAATTCCATCTCTGGCTAAAATACTCAAGGAGACTTTACTCCGTCTGTCAAAAGCGCTTAATAATCCACCTTATAATTATATTATCCACACTGCTCCCATTGGTAATCATGAAGACTTAGAAGAATACCACTGGCATATTGAGATTATGCCCAAACTTACCCGGGTAGCGGGATTTGAATGGGGGACTGGTTTCTACATAAATCCTACCTCTCCAGAAGATGCGGCTAAGTATCTGAAGGAAATTGAAATTTAGGCAAAAGGCAATAGTCAAAAATAGGAGTAAAATTGAATAAATATAAACTCAAGGTTTTGATTGTGTCTCCGGAAGTAGTTCCCTTTGCTAAAACCGGAGGACTGGCGGATGTAGCAGGTGCATTATCTAAAGTTTTATCCGTTAAAGGCAGATATGAGATTAAGACTATTCTACCTAAGTATAAGATGGTGGATAACAGAAAGTTCAACCTGGGAAAAATAGACCTTCATCTTCCTGAAATCAAAATAGGGGAAAAGAAAGTAAAATTTGAAATAAAGAGATGTCAACTTTCTCAATCAGAATATCTTTTTGTAGAGAATGGTGAGTATTATGACAGGGAGGAGCTTTATCAGGATAGAAAGAGCGGATATGATTATGAAGATAACGATGAGAGATACATCCTTTTTGGGAGGGGGGTTCTAGAGACTGTTAAAGCTTTGAACTGGAAGCCTGACCTTATCCACTGTAATGACTGGCAGTCAGCTTTGATACCGGCATATATTAAAACTATCTACGAAGATGACTTATTTTATAAAAGTATTGCTACACTTTTTACCATACATAACATCGCCTATCAGGGTAATTTCCCCAAGGAATCCTTTGAGAAGCTTGGAGTAAAAAGTGAACTATTTTATCCTTTAAGCCCTTTTGAATACTGGGGCAGGGTGAATTTTTTGAAGATCGGAATAATTTATTCTGACCTGATTAATACAGTTAGTGAAAGATATGCAGTTGAGATTCAATCAGGACCTGAGTTCGGATATGGGATGGAGGGAGTTTTACGAGATAGAAGCCAGGACCTATACGGGGTATTAAATGGAGCAGATTATGAGGAGTGGAGCCCGGAAAAAGATAAACTAATTCCTTATAATTATGGTAAAGGGAACCTGTGGGTAAAAACAAAAAATAAAGAATTTCTGTTGAAACAGGCGAACTTAGGTTATGATGAAAATATCCCTTTGATCGGGATGATCTCCAGATTAGCTGACCAGAAGGGATTTGACCTGCTTCAAGAGATTGCAAATAGACTTTTGTCATTAGAGCTTAAATTAGTGATTTTGGGGACGGGCGAGGAAAAATATCATAGATTTCTACCGGAGCTGGAGAAAAAATATCCTGAAAAGATGAAAGTATATCTTAAATATGATAATAAATTAGCGCATCTGATTGAAGCCGGGTCAGATATCTTTCTTATGCCTTCAAGGTATGAGCCTTGTGGTTTGAATCAGTTATATAGTTTAAAATATGGTACTATCCCTGTAGTACGCGAAACTGGTGGTTTAGCAGATACCATAGAGAATTATAATCTACGGACGAAAAAAGGAACAGGGTTTGTTTTTAAAGATTATAATGGTGAGGAGCTTTTCTTTGCCCTGAAAAGAGCCTTAGAACTTTTCAAAGACAAAACTGCCTGGAATAATCTTATAGTTGAGGGGATGGAAAAGGATTTTTCCTGGGAAGCTTCAGCTGAGAAATATATCCGGCTGTATGAAAAAGCAGTAGCAAAAAGGAGAGAGGCTATTAAAGGCTAAAGGTTATTGGAGATAGTTTAAAGGCTGGTTGTTGATCTCCGGACCAACGAAGAGCAGAGTACCTATACCTGTCCGGACTATCTAAAAAAATTTATTGACAATTTTTTTCCGGGCGTATATCTTGAAACTGGATCAGAATTTGGGTCCAGCGGATAAGCGGGAATAGCTCAGTTGGCTAGAGCGTCACCTTGCCAAGGTGAATGTCGCGGGTTCAAATCCCGTTTCCCGCTCCAATTTTTGTCCGGAGGACAAAAATTGGTTAATAGTTAATGGTTCATAGTAAGCAGTAAAAATCTATTTCTATGAACTATCTACTATGAACTAATAACTATCCTGCCTACAGCGGGATTCCGGCGGCTTAGCCAAGTGGTAAGGCAGAGGTCTGCAAAACCTCGATTCTCCGGTTCAAATCCGGAAGCCGCCTTTTTAAATACAGTTTAAAAGTTTAAGAGTTTAGAAGTTTATCAAGATATCATCAATACCTATTTTTTATCGTTTAAGACTATAAAAAAGGAAAGGGATAAACCCCTCCCCTATATAAGGCAGAAAATTATGATTAAAAAGGTCGAAAAAGAGATCAGGGGATTTTTAAAGAAGAATGCAGACGAAAGAATCGTGAAAAAATATGCCCGATATTTTAATGAAGGGTATGACTCTTACGGAATCGATAAAGAGTTATTCAGTCAAAAAAGAGAAGAGTGGTTTGAATTCTGCAAGAAAAATTTATCTTTAAAGGAAATTCTTGCCCTGGGTGAGAATCTGATTAAAACCGGAAAGTATGAAGAGGCATCGGTCGCGCTTGATTTTTTCACTCGCTTAAAAGAGAATTACAATAAGAAAATGTTTGATATCATCGGGAAATGGTTTCAGAAATATATAATTAACTGGGCACATTCTGATTGGGCATGTAGTGATATTTTATATTTCTTCATCAAAGATAAAGTAGTTTCCCTTAAAGAGCTGGTGGATTGGACAAAGTCATCCTCTAAATGGAAAAGGAGAGCGGTAGCAGTTACCCTGGTGAAATTGGTCTCAAAAGATGATTACATCAAAGAAGGTTTATCCGTTTCCCGAAAACTTATCCTTGATCCGGAAAGGGTTGTTCATCAGGGTGTGGGCTGGCTTTTAAGGGAGACCTGGAAAAAATCACCCGTAGAGGTTGAAAATTTTCTCTTCAAATGGAAAGATATAGCTCCACGCCTGGTAATCCTGTATGCAACTGAAAAGATTGATAAAGAGAAAAGGAAGAGATTCAGGAAAGATTGAAAAAAGGGCTTCGTAGGCGGGGCTCCCAGCCCTGCAAAATAAGTTTTAGAGAGTTCTCAAAAAGAAAGCTTGACAACCATATCTGATTTTATATAATTATTTTTTCGAGAGGTTAAATGTTGGGAAGTTCTTAGAGTGGGGATGACTATAAACTAACAACTATGAACGGATAACTGTTTTTATTTGCCGGAGTGGCGAAATAGGTAGACGCAAGGGACTTAAAATCCCTCGGTGATGTATCACTGTCCCGGTTCAATTCCGGGCTCCGGCATTTTGTTTTGTAGGGGTTCAAAATTTTGAACCCCTACTTTTAATAAACCACGCAAGTCTGAGGTTTTACCCAACATTTTCATTCAATATTAGATACAATTAAAAAAAGTTTTAAATTTTATTTGCAAAGTATTCAATTTTTTGATATTATAGATATAATTATAAGGTAGGATATGGTTTTCTGAATATGAATCCGTATATGAAGCAAGAAATATTCTTTGACAATTTCTCTCGGTGCTATTCTGCAGAAATAAACCAGGCCTTAAGGAAAAAGATTTTGAGTTTGAAGATTTGATTAATAGAAATTTTTAAACAATTTAGAGAAGGAGATTAAGACGAAGATACTTTTAATTAACCCCCCGGCGATAAACTTTTATCACCGGATTGGCCTCAAGCTTCCTCCTTTGGGCCTGGCTTATTTAACCAGCATCTTAAGAGAGAAAAAGCACGAAGTGAGAATTGTGGATTTGAATGTGGAGTCTTTTGATTACCGATATCTTCCGTATCAGGATTTCGACTTAGTTGGAATTTCAGTTGATACCACACGCTATCCTGTTTCCCAGAAGATCGCTCGTGCGGCTAAAAGGCACAGGGTAAAAGTTGTGATGGGTGGACCGCATGCTACTTTTTTTGATGAAGAGATTCTGACCTCTGATTCAGTTGACTACGTGATAAGGGGTGAGGGTGAATATGGCATTTTAGATTTAGTGGAGACGTTAGGAAATGGAGGGGAGGTTAAGAAAGTAAATGGGTTGTCCTTCCGTGATAACGGCACCTGGGATAAAAATCCTCCTCGCCCTTATATTCAAAACTTGGATTTTTTACCTTTTCCTGCCAGAGACCTTTTACCTTTGAACCTTTATACTCTTAATATGGGAAAAAGGTTCAGCGCTACCATGGTTACTTCAAGGGGATGTCCTTTCAACTGTGATTTCTGTTCCTGTTCCGAGTTTTCCGGGATAAAATGGAGGACCAGATCAGTTGAGAATATTATGGATGAAGTTTCGATCCTTTATAATCGCTACGGCTATCGAGCTATCGCTTTCTTAGATGACAACTTTACCTTGAATCCCAACCGGGTAATAAATTTCTGTGAAAAGATATTACAAAAGGGATGGGATTTAGAATGGTGGGCTTTTTCCAGAATTGATACTATCGTAAAGAATGAAAAGATGGTTGAGATGATGAGCAAAGCCGGGCTAAAACAGGTTTTTATCGGATTTGAGAGTGCTAATCAGGAGACCTTAGATGGCTTCGGAAAAAATTTAGAGGTGGACACTGTTTTCAAAGGGATGGAGATTCTAAAGAAAAACAAGATCGATGTCTGGGGAAGCTTTATAATCGGAGGATTAGATGAGAGTAAAAAGATGGTTAAAGAGACCATCCGCTTTGCTAAAAAACTTAATCCAGCTTATGCCCAGTTCTCCATTTTGACCCCCTATCCAGGAACCCGGCTTTACGATGCAGTAAAAGATAAGCTTATAACTGATAACTGGGAGATCTTCTGGGGGGACAACCGGTTATGAGCCTGGACAAGATTACTCCCAAGGAGTTGCAAAGATTAATCATCCGGGCTTATCTTTCCTTTTACTTAAGACCTAAGAAAATTTTTCAACTGGGTCTGCCTTATCTTTATCAACTTTTCTGGGGATATAAAAAGAGGGGAATGATTCCCTTAGAGAAGATGAATAATGATTGGGTTCCTACTAAAAGTATCCTGATAGCGTAAAATTTATAGAATACTGATGAATCAAGAACTGATAAATTCAGGGACCCTGTATCTGGTCAGTACCCCGATAGGTAATTTAGAGGACATAACTTTCAGAGCTCTGAGAATTTTAAAAGAAGTTAATCTAATTGCCGCTGAGGATACCAGGAAAACCGTAATTCTCCTTAAATATTATTCCATTTCCAATCGTCTTACTAACTATCATGATTTTAATAAAGAAAAAAAAGTTCATTCATTGATGCAGGAATTAAAAGCTGGCAATTCCGTTGCCCTGGTTTCAGATGCAGGTACTCCGGGGATTTCTGATCCGGCTTTTCTTTTAGTCAAGTTAGCCATTCAGGAAGGGATCAGGGTGGAATCTGTACCGGGACCTACAGCTTTAGTCTCAGCCTTGATAATCTCAGGTCTTCCGACAGATAAATTTGTATTTGAAGGTTTTCTTCCTGCCAAAGCGGGGAAAAGAAAAAAGAGGATTACTGAACTATCCGAGGAAAAAAGAACCCTGATCTTTTACGAATCACCTCATCGATTTTTGAAAACTCTAGAAGACCTTTTAAGTATATTAGGAGATAGAAGAATCAGCATAGCCCGGGAGTTGACCAAAAAGTTCGAAGAAGTAAAAAGGGGCAATTTATCAGAAATAATAGAGTATTTTAAAACTATGAAGATCAAAGGAGAGTTGGTAATAGTGATTGAAGGGGAAAAGTAAAGCTTGAATTCTGCATCTTCAGGGTTTATCCCTGATGTTTTGCTCTTCGTTGATGTCTTCACTAATGAAGAGTAAATCGTTGATCAGGAGATCAACAAATAGCGGAGTTTCTTTAGTCCCACAAAATGCGGGACGTTACGATACGAAAAGAAAACATGAAAAAGAATTCAATCTTTCTACCAGTTGATTGGGCAACTATTATTTATCTTTTAGTTTTGAGCCTTATAATTCTATTTTTCAAACATAATCAGCCTCTCTGGCATTATTATCTCATTTTCAATTTCTCTATTTTAGTTTTTATTCTTTTAGTGGTGAAATTCCTATCTTTTCCTTATGGTGTAGCAGGGTTTATCAGGCACTGGTATCCGGTTATTCTTTTCACCTTTCTGTATGAGGAGACCCGTTACCTGGTTCATATTATTTTTCCGGGCTTTTTTGATTTCTGGATCAATAATTTAGAATTTAACCTCTTCGGAAATTATCCTACGGTCTTTTTGGAAAAATATTCTATTCCGATCTTGAATGAATATTTTCTATTAGCTTATTTCTCCTACTATTTTCTTCTACCTGTTTCCGGGATTGCTCTTTATTTTGGTAAAAAGATAAAGGAGTTCGATAGGATGGTTTTTACCTCAGCCATTGTTTTTTATATCTCCTATCTGGGATTTATCTTTTTTCCGGTTGAAGGACCCAGATATGCTCTTTCGGCTGTTCATCAAATTCCAATAAAAGGGTTTATTTTTGTGCCTTTAGCCCAGTGGATAGTTAAAGTGGGTGGTTTACACGGTGGCTGTATGCCCAGCTCTCATGTAGCAATTGCGTGTGTGGTTTTTGTATTTTCTTACCGGTATGTCCGGAAGCTATTTTATTTTTTTGGTCCCTTGATCATTAGCCTTTTTATTGGCACAGTTTGGGGTCGGTTTCATTATTTTTTAGATGTTTTAGCCGGGATTATAGTAGGTCTTTTGAGCCTGTACCTGGTTGAGAAAATTGAGCGTTTCAGGGAAAAGAAAAAAGAATTCAATTTTCAGGACAAGGATTTTTCACTTGACTTAGTTGAAAAGAAATGATATTATAGTTTTTTAAAATTTGTCTTATGGCAGAGATTAAACTTTTAAATAGATATTTAGTGAATGGCTTCCTTACGGTAATTGAGCCAATTGCTAAGCTTTTAATAAGCTTAAAAGTGCATCCTCATGTGGTAACCTTTGCCGGGTTAGGGTTTAGTATTTTTGCGGCTTTTTTCTTCAAAGATGGGGAGTTTTTTAATGCTGGAATTATGGTTATTTTAGCCGGAATCTGTGACGTACTTGATGGTAGACTGGCAAGGGAGACTAATAAGATGAGCAAGTTTGGGGCTTTATTTGACTCCAGCATCGATCGTTATTCTGAGGTTTTGATCTTCTTGGGACTTTCCACCTATTTTCTGATGAGGAGTTCATATATAGTTTTAGTAATTATCGTAGCTATTGCCGGCTCTTTTATGGTAAGTTATACCCGTGCCCGGGCAGAGGGATTAGGGATAGAATGCAAAGTTGGGATTATGCAAAGGCAGGAAAGGATCACCTATTTAGCGGCTGGAGCTATCTTGGGCTCAATCCCCGGGACTAATAATTTATTTTTGGTACTCTCTTTGTGGATAATTGCTATTTTTGCTAATATTACCGTTTTGCAGAGAATTGTATATATTAAGAACAGATTAGAAGAATCTCAAGGAAACTAAGGAAAGGAGAAAAGAATGGGCAAGGTCAGGGTGGCGATAATTGGCGTGGGGAATTGTGCCTCCTCCTTTGTTCAAGGAGTTGAATATTATAAGAACGCCAGAGAAAACCAGCTTATCCCCGGGATAATGCATGTGAATTTAAGCGGGTATCATATCCGGGATATCGAATTCTCCGCCTGCTTTGACATAGACAAAAACAAAGTAGGTAAAGATTTAAGCCAGGCGATCTTCACCTGGCCAAATAACACTTATAAATTCTGCTCGGTTCCCAATAAGGGAATCCCGGTTCACCGGGGGATGACTCATGATGGTTTAGGAGAGTATCTTTCTAAAATAATCGAGAAAGCGCCAGGGCCTACAGCGGACCTTGTGAAAATTCTCAAGGAGACCAATACAGATGTTGTGGTTAATTATTTGCCAGTAGGAAGTGAAGAAGCTACCAAATGGTATGTGGAACAGATATTAGAAGCAGGATGTGGTTTTGTCAATTGTATTCCAGTTTTCATCGCCAGGGAGAAATACTGGCAGAAAAGGTTTGCAGATCGAAATCTTCCAGTAATAGGGGATGATATAAAATCTCAGGTTGGAGCTACTATTGTTCACCGGGTTCTTACCCGTCTTTTCCGTACCAGAGGGGTAAAGTTAGAGAGGACTTATCAATTAAATGTAGGCGGGAATACCGATTTCCTTAATATGCTTGAGCGCTCCAGACTGGAATCTAAAAAAATCTCCAAAACCGATGCAGTAACTTCTCAGTTAGATTATGATTTGGGAAGGGATAATGTGCATATCGGACCTTCGGATTATGTTGCCTGGTTATTGGATCGAAAAACTGCCTATATTAGGTTGGAAGGGAAAACTTTTGGAGATGTTCCTTTGAATCTGGAGTTGAAATTGGAGGTTTGGGATTCACCTAACTCTGCTGGAGTGGTTATCGATGCGGTAAGATGCTGTAAATTAGCCATGGAGAATGGGCTTTCCGGAGCGATGGAGGCTCCTTCATCTTATTTTATGAAATCACCTCCTAAACAGTTTACAGATGAAGAAGCACGGGAACAGACCGAAGAGTTCATCAAGAGATATACTAAGAAACCTGCTGTTGAAAAAAGAAAGACTTCTGAAAAGAAAAGATAATCAGGGATGAAGGTGGATTTATTGATTTAAATATAAAAGAGGTGGTGAAAACCACCTCTTTGTTTTGAAGATTTTTTTGTAGGGGCGACCCCCTGTGGTCGCCCGCCAATTGTGAATAACGTAGGGTAAAAATTCAGCCTTGCGAATTAAAAAGAACGCAGCCCTGAAGGGTTGCCCTCCGAAAAAAGATGATATAAAATGATATGAAAGGTATTTTAATTACATTTGAAGGGATTGATTATTCAGGGAAGACTACACAAGTGAAAAAACTTGTTGGTTATCTAAGAAGAAAAGGGCATAAGGTAATACTCTTGAGGGAACCGGGTGGAGAGAAAGTTTCGGAGAGTATCCGTCAGGTCCTTCTGTCTTCTAAGAATATCGGGATGAATCCGTTGACCGAGTTACTATTGTATATAGCTTCCAGAGCTCAGCTTGTTTCTAAAATAATTTTGCCTGCTTTAGAACAAGGCAAAATCTTAGTCTGCGATCGATTTTACGATTCGAGCTTGGCTTATCAGGGATATGGCAGGGGTCTGGATAAAAAGATGATCGAGTATCTTAATAAAATCTCAACTCTCGGAATTAAACCTGATTTAACTATTTTGATTGATATTCCTATCGAGATATTTGTAAAAAGGATGAGAAAAAATAATAAGAAAAAAGATAGAATTGAGAAGGAAAAGGTAGATTTTTATAAAAAGGTTAGAGATGGATATTTAAAGATTGCTCGAAGAGAGAAAAAAAGGTTCAGGGTGATTGATGGATCAGAAGAAATTGTAAGGGTCTGGGAAAAGGTCAAAACTGCAATAGATAATTTTTTTAAGCTGGAGTAAAAATGTCTGAGATAAAGATGAAAAGTTCAACTTTTGTATTGTTGTTTGTGGTGATCGTGCTTCTGGTTTTGATTTTTAACACAACGTATAGATTTGTATCTTTTGGGAGAATTAGTGGATTGGACAGGGTGGCATCTTTGATAAGTTCCAGTTATGTGGACAGGATAGCGAAGGAAAAGGTTATCAAGGATGGGATTACAGGGATGGTAGCTGATTTAGACCCTTATTCCGAGTATTTAGATAAAAAAGAATTAAGCGGACTTTTAGAAGAGAGTAAAGGAGAGTTTCAGGGGATTGGATTGGAAATTGCCATACGGGATGGTTATCCTACGGTTGTCTCACCGTTAGAGGGAAGTCCAGCCTATAAAGCCGGGATTAAGGCAGGGGATAGGATTATCGAGATAAATGGTATTTCAACTGAGGGTTTATCCGGAGAAGGGGCACAGCAGAAGATCAGAGGTCCTAAAGGTAGTAAGGTTAAGATGACTATTGTGAGAGAAGGGATAGCAGAGCCTCTTGAATTCAATTTAATCCGGGAAGTAATTGAGATAAGAAGCGTTGCCTTTGCTGGGGAAATAGAGGATGGGATTGGGTATATCAGGTTAATCAGATTCTCAGAGAATGCACCCGGAGAGTTAAGTAAGGCTTTAGAAGATTTAAAGACCAAAAATATTACGGGACTGATCTTGGATTTAAGAGGAAATCCGGGCGGGCTACTTCCAGAAGCGGTTGGAGTGACAGAGCTTTTTCTTGAAAAGGGTGAGCTTATAGTTGAGATCAAAGGGAGAAAAGCTTCTGATACTAAAAAGTTTTACTCTCAAGTTCAGCCTGTTTTCGATAGTCTTCCTCTGATTGTCCTGGTGAATTATGGCTCTGCTTCAGCCTCAGAGATTGTATCCGGTGCTATTCAGGATCAGGATCGGGGTTTGGTTTTAGGGGATACTACCTTTGGTAAAGGTGCAGTCCAGACTCTATTTGAGCTGGCAAATAATACTGCTTTAAAGCTAACTACTGCTAAGTACTATATCCCCAGTGGTCGACTGATTCAAAAAGAATTCAGTCATAATAAGAACCTTATTGCGGATACCACAGAAATAGTTGACACTCTACAAAATAAATCAAAAGAGAAGGTCTATTATACCAAGAAAGGAAGAAAAGTTTATGGAGGTGGAGGGATTGTTCCGGATATGGTAATACCTGATCTTGCTTTTCCTCCCCTGATTCAAAATCTTTTACAAAAACAGCTATTTTTCGATTTTGCGATTCATTACACTCCCTCAAGGTCAAATTCGACAGTTCACAAAAATATACCAGAAGATTTTCAGGCAGATGATAAGGTCTTAAAAGAGTTCAAAGATTTTATTAAATTAAAGAGTTTTGAATATAAAACTGCAACTGAGTCTGAGCTTGAAAAATTAAAAGCGACAATTAAAGAAGAGAAAGGTTCTGAGCAGGTATCAAATGCAATGAAGGAGACTTTGAATGGGTTAAATTACCTGATTGAAAAGGAAAAAGAAGCTGATTTTGAGAAAAATAAAGAGCTTTTGAAATGGCAGATTGAGGAGGCTATAATGACTAAAGAATTCGGCTCCTCAACCAGGTATAAGGTCTGGGCTAAATACCAGGAGCAGATAAAAAAGGCGATTGAGATTTTGAAAAATAAGGAGGAGTATGAGAGGTTGTTAAGTTCACCATAAAGGATGAGTAGCTATAGTGAAGGTAGGACAGACTTTTAGTCTGTTCTGTAGGGGTGTGGGGTGGAAGAACGTAAGGCAAGGATTCAGCCTTGCTAAAAACAAAAGAAAATTAAAGAAGCAACCCTGAAGGTCCAGAATGGATTTTGAGAGTTGCCCTACGAAAAATAAAAGCGGGAGGGGATAACCGCAAAGCTGGATTTCGCAAAGCTCAACGAGCCCCTCCCTTACTAAAATCAAAAACAAAATATATTTTGAATTGGATTAATCTAATCTTAATGGTTGGGATGGGGGTTTTAGCGGGGTTATATGGAGCGATACTCGGCTTGGGTGGGGGGATTCTTCTTGTGCCGGCTTTGACCCTTTTCTTTAAAGTACCCATTCATACTGCTATAGGTACCTCTTTGCTCTGTGTGATTGCAACCTCCTCTGCGGCGGCAACTACTTATGTTCAGAATAGATTGACTGATGTCCGTCTGGGAATGACTCTGGAATTAGCCACCACCTTAGGGGCGATAATTGGAGGAATTATCGCAGGGTTGATTAACTGGAATATCCTGAGTATACTTTTTTCATTTCTTTTACTTTACAGCGCTCTTTCTATGTTATCTAAAATAGAAAAAAAGGGAGAAAACTCAACTGAACAGGGATCAATTTCTACATATCAGATTCAAAATCTGCCTGCGGGTTTGGGATTATCTTTTTTAGCGGGTAATTTCTCCGGTCTTTTGGGAATTGGTGGTGGGATAATTAAAGTCCCGGCGATGTATCTTTTTATGAAAACACCTTTGAAAGTTGCAACTGCTACCAGCAATTTTATGATCGGAGTTACTGCTTGCGCCAGTGCTTTTATTTATTATTTCAGAGGGGATATTAACCTTCTGATTTCCGGGATCTCGATTTTAGGTGTATTCTTGGGTGCTCAAATAGGCTCAAGGATAATTCATAAAATTAAAACTAATTATATAAGAATAGCTTTTATTCTGGTTTTATTTTATCTTTGTTTAGAGATGTTTTTCAAAGGAATGAAAATTCATTTTTTATTTTTTGGCTAAAAAAACTGAATTTCAGCCGATAAGTCTAAATGTAAGTATAAATTCCTCAAAGAATTAAGACTAAAAAAGTATGCAAAAGGAAGATATCGTTCACCGTTACATCAGTTCAATCTTAAAATTAGGTACATATTTATCTGGATCGATCTTAATATTTGGATTTATCCTGTTGATTTTTTCTCCTTCGAAAACTTCCGCCACACTTTTTTCTTTTTCAGAACTTTCTTCTGAACTATTTAAGTTAAATCCTTATGCTTTTATAAATTTAGGTGTCTTAATTTTGATTTTTACTCCGGTATCGAGAGTAATTGTGGCAATAATCTCCTTCTTTTTGGAGAAGGATAAAAAATATATCTGGATTTCATCTGGAGTTCTTTTAATCTTGATCGGGAGTATGATTCTTTCAGTTTTAAAGATTTGAAATCTGTTGGTTTTGAATTTACATAGCGTCCTGCTCTATGCAGGACGAACTGAAACGTCTGGGATAAACCCAAACACTACAAAAAGTAAGAACACATTGCAACGTGCCCAGCCATCTAAAAATGATTGATTTTGAGTTCAAAATCGTTTTATTACTTATAAGATAAACTGAATTTAAGGATTTCTTATGAAAACCGTGATAATGGCAGGTGGGTTTGGAACCAGGCTCAGACCTTTAACCTGTAACCTTCCCAAACCGATGGTTTCCATTGCCAATAAGCCGATGATGGAGCATATCCTCAACCTTTTGAAGAAGCATAATCTTAAAGAAATTGTCGCTCTGCTTTTTTTCCAAGGGGAGGAGATAAAAAATTATTTCGGAGATGGTTCAAAATTCGGAGTAAAGATCGAATATATCACTGCTGCTGAAGATTATGGCACTGCAGGAAGCGTTAAGAATGCGGAAGAACTTTTATATAAGGGTTCTTCATCCGGATCAAATGAGAGGTTCCTGGTAATCTCCGGGGATGTTCTTACTGATATCGATCTATCTTTAGCTCTAGATTTTCATTTGAAAAACAAGGCTAAAGCTACTATGGTTTTGTCACGGATGGAAAACCCTTTATCCTATGGGGTGGTTTTTACGCAGGAGGATGGAAGAATCTCTCGCTTTCTGGAAAAGCCTACCTGGGGAGAAGTTTTCAGCGATACGGTCAATACCGGGATCTATATCTTAGAGACGGATATATTAGAGAAAATTCCTGCAAAAAAAGAATTTGATTTTAGCAAAGACCTTTTCCCTTTGATGCTTAAAGAAAATGAACGGCTTTTTGGATATGTCTCCCCGGATTACTGGAGAGATGTAGGTAATTTAGCGGAATATTCTCAAGCTCATCAGGATATATTAGAGGGTAAGGTTAAGATAGAAATTGAAGGGAATCTTTTAAAAAGAAAAGAAGCATTGCTCTGGGTGGGTAAAAATGTGAAGGTAGGGGAGGAGATGGAATTCGGTGGGGTGGTTATCTTAGGGAGTAATTCTAACTTAGGGTCGAAATCTAAAATCTCTAATTCGGTTATAGGGGAGGGGGTGCACTGTGGAGAAGGGGTTAATATAAACCGTTCAGTAATCTGGAAAGATAGTTTCATAGGGAATCGTGCTACTTTAAGGGAAACAGTAGTAAGTTTTAAAACAATTATCGGGGAAGAGGCTACTCTTTTAGAAGACTCTATCGTAAGTGAGAATTGTATCATAGGCTCAAGGTCCAAAATAAATTCCAATGTAAAGGTCTGGCCTGGTAAAGAGGTTGAATCCGGGGCAATCCTTTCCACAAGCTTGGTCTGGGGAGAAAAATGGAACCGAGAGCTATTCACAGATGCTAAAGTCAGCGGATTGGGAAACTTAGAGTTTACACCTGAATTTGCAGTAAAATTAGGTGCGGCATTTGGAGCAATTTTAGGAAAAGGGGCAACCGTGGTTACCAGTCGAGATGCTGGGAAAACCTCCAGGATGACTAATCGTGCCTTTATTTGCGGGCTTTTATCCTCGGGTGTAAATGTACAAGACCTGAGGACTTTACCGATTCCAGTGGTGAGATATGAGTTGAAATCGGGCAGGGAAAAGGGTGGTATTCATGTCAGAACTTCACCTATAGAGGATAAAACAATAGATATTATCTTTTTTGATGGAAATGGTCATGATCTTCCAACTTCTAAAGCTAAAGCGGTAGAAAGATTTTTCTTCCGAGAAGATTTTAGAAGAGCTTCGATGGAGGAGGTAGGGCAACTCGATTTTCCTCAGAGAGTGATTGAATCTTATCGTGATGATTTTCTGAAAGCGATTGATACCGAAGCAATCAAACAGGCTAAATTCAAGGTGGTTATCGATTATTCTTATGGGGGTGCTTCAGAAATATTCCCTTCAATTTTAGGAGCTTTAGAATGTGATGTCATCTCTTTAAATGCCTATTTGGATACAAAGAAATTAACTCGAAATGGGAGGGAGGAGGTTCAATCCTTACAGCAACTTTCTACCATTGTTAAATCATTAAAAGCAGATGTTGGATTTCTCTTAGATCCAGGAGCAGAGAAGATCTCAGCTATTGATGAGAAAGGTGAATTTGTCTCTGCAGATTTGTTGCTTCTGATGATAACCTCCTTATTTTTAAGCTCTAATAAAGCTCAAAAGATAGCGGTGCCAGTGGTGGCTTCTATGGGGGTAGAGGAGATTGCCTCAGAATACGGGGTTAAGGTTATAAGGGTTAGAAATGATCATTTAGCTATGATGGATGCCGTAAGTTCCTTAAAGGTTGATTTTGTTGGTGGGACTAAAGGAGGTTTTATCTTCCCGGGATTCCAATTAGGTGCAGATGGGATGTATGATGTGATCAAAATCTTGGAACTTATGGCTAAGACTAAAAAAAGATTAGGTGATCTAAGAGGAGAGCTGGAGCAATTCTACTGGATTAAAGAAATGATGCCCTGTGACTGGAGTAAAAAAGGGCAGGTAATGAGGAAGCTTATACAATATACAGAGCAGTCTAATAGAGAACTGATAGATGGGGTTAGAGTTTTACTGGATGATTCCTGGGTTCTGGTTGTTCCGGATAGAAGGAAGGCTAACTTTCATATTTATATTGAATCTAAAGATAAATCTATGGCTGAGAAGTTGTTTAAAG
This sequence comes from uncultured candidate division Zixibacteria bacterium, assembly GCA_963713865.1. Taxonomy (GTDB): domain Bacteria; phylum Zixibacteria; class MSB-5A5; order MSB-5A5; family RBG-16-43-9; genus CAZMZF01. The sequence continues at coordinate 1,520,890 of OY970208.1, forward strand.
AGTATTCACAAAAAATAGAAGAATGGCAAAAATAGTTACTCAGTGGACGACTCTGAAAAAGACCGTCTTACAATTTTATTAACATAGAGTCTGAGCTTGCCCTGGGTACAATATTTAATATCGATCATCTTATATTTATCATCCAGAAATCAGCTTATCTCTTCCAGCCCGCCCAGATAAGGTCTTAAAATTTCAGGTAGAATAACAGTCCCTTTTTCAGTTTGGAAATTTTCCAGGATGGCTGCAACTGTGCGGGCTAAAGCTATACCTGAGCCGTTTAAGGTATGAACATATTCGGGTTTAGATTTTGGATCAGGCTTGAATTTTATTCCGATCCTTCTGGCTTGAAAAGCTTCGTAATTACTGCAGGAGGAGACCTCTAAATATTTTTTAACTCCCGGAGCCCAGGCTTCCAAATCATAACATTTAGCTGCAGCAAAGCTCAAATCACCAGTGCACAATAGCCTGACGCGATAGGGGATTTTCAAGAGCTGCAAAACCTCCTCGGCGTCCAATACCAACTTTTCAAGCTCGGCATAAGATTCTTCCGGCTTTACTAATTTAACCAGTTCAACTTTATCGAACTGATGTACCCTCAATATTCCACGGGTATCCTTGCCATAGGAACCTGCCTCCCTTCTGAAACAGGGGGTAGAGGCAACATAATAGATTGGTAGATCTTCCGATTTAAGGATTTCATCCCTATGCAGATTGGTGACCGGTACCTCGGCTGTAGGTATCAGGAAAAGGTCATCCTTTTCACATAGATACATGTCCTCTTCTAATTTAGGTAACTGGCCGGTGCCAATCATGCAGGCTCGGTTAACCACAAAAGGAGACCAGATTTCTTTATAATTATGCTTTTTAGTATGCAGGTCTAACATAAAATTTATTAGCCCTCTTTCTAAAAGTGCACCCTTACCTTTAAGAGTATAAAATCCCGAGCCAGAAAGCTTTGCTCCTCGAGCCAGGTCTAAAATCCCTAAAAGCTCTCCTATCTCCCAATGCGGCTTTGGCTCAAAGCTAAATTCCGGCAGTTCTCCCCAGCTTCTTATCACCACGTTTGAATTTTCATCAAACCCTACTGGCACTGAAGGGTGTGGAATATTTGGAACTCTCAAAAGTAATTTATCGATTTCTTCCTCTAAATCTTTCAAGGAATCATCTAAAGAAAAGATGTGTTGAGAAATTTCTTTGGTCTTCTCAATCTCCTCCTGAGAAGCCTTTTTCTCCTTCTTAAGTAAAGCGATCTTCTGATTAAAAAGATTTTTTTGATGTTTTAATTCCTCAACCTCAGAGATAATCTCCCTTCTTTTTTCATCCAATTTCAAAAGCTCATCTAAATTTAAGGACTCGTTCTTATTTTGAATGGCATTTCTGACGATATCTTTATTTTCTCTTATAAACTTCAGGTCAAACATCCTGTCTCCTTAAGATTGGGCTAAAAATCTGATTTAAGATAATCTTGAAATCTGACAATAGAGAGACCTTCTCCGCATATAGAAGATTATCCTCTATCTTTCTTTTTATCATATTTTCGGAGAAAACTAAAGTTTCTTTGCTTTTCTTTTTCAGGCTGAAGATACCAGGTTTGAGCTCTATTCTTTTATAATAGTCTGAAAGCTCTGAGGAATAACCATCATAGCTTTTTTCCTCCGGCTGAGGTCCAACCAAGCTCATCTCACCTTTTATAACATTGAGCAAAACCGGTAGTTTTTCAACCCCGGAACTTCTCAAGAATCTGCTCAATTTACTTTGAGAATCTAAAGGTCCGGAATTAAAGCTGAAAAGCTCAAAAGGCTTACCTCCTTTTCCCAGAAATCTTCTCCTCAGTAAAATTCCTCCGGTAAAATCAGTAGAGATAAAAAACGAGATCAAAAGCCAGAGCGGACTCAAAACCAGAATTGAAAACAAAGAAACAATAAAGTCCAGCATCCGTTTTACTCCCCATTCCCAGGTCTTCAATGGAGCAGGGTAAACCCTAACCCATGGACCTTTATAGAATTTTGCTTTTTTCAAACCTGAGAAAAGCTGAATTTGCTCCTCTTTTATCACTATATCAGCTTCGACCTCTTCTATGCTTTTCAGTGTTTGAATAGGTGAACCTTCATAATCTCGATCCAATGCCAAAATCAATACCTCCGCTCCGGTTTTTTTTAGAGTATTTTCGAGATCATCCAGAACATCCTACCACCTTCAGGTCTTTTGGATAATCTTTATCCTCAGAGACAAAACCTACAACCTTAAAACCGGGATTGAAGTCTGTTTTCAAAAATCTATTCAACTCCTGTGCATTTACTTTAGTCCCTACTATTAGACTTTTTCTTACTCCCATCCCCTTGAGATTAAGAGCTCTTTTAACTAATATGAAAGATGTCCTTAAAGCTAAAAGAAGCAAGCTTAAACTCAAAGTGTAAAGCAGAACAAATCGGATAGTGACAAATTTAAAAGACAGAATCGAAAAAATCATTATCCCCAAGATGACTGATTTTAAGATCTTATCCCATTCAACTTTCAACGGAAGCTCCGATCTCAGCTCATATAGCCCTAATATGGCAAAGAGAACTAACCAGTAAAAGGTTATCCAGATAGCTGGAATTATATATTCTGACAAAGGGATAACTATGGGGGTACTGAAAAGACCTGATTCAAATCTTAACCAGTAGAAGAAAAGGAAGGCGGAATTAACGGAGATGACATCCAAAAAGATCAACCAGAGTTTTTCTCCTACCCGGGCAAACCGGCGATGAAGATAAGTTCCCAGAATGGCTAAAAGAAGACCGACCCAGAAAGCTATCAGGACTTTCCAGGGCGATTCAAAAATTGAAAATACCAGTACCCCTATTACACCAAGACTTAAGCTGATCAGATAAATGGAACCCAAAGTCTTTTTCAGGTGAAAACCCAAATTCATCAGTCGGTGAGAGGAATGGTCCTTACCTCCCTTATAGAATTTTCTCCCCTCCTTTAAACGAGTGAATGTAACCAGGGAGATATCAAAAATCGGATAACTCAAAATTAGCATAGGGGCCAGAAGTAAATTGAAAGAGTTATTTTTTTTAGCGAATAAAATCCCTAAAACCGAGAGAATAAATCCATTGAACATACTGCCAGCATCGCCCAGGAAAATCTTGGCTGGTGGGAAATTGTATACTAAAAATCCCAACAGCGCTCCCATGAGGGCAAGGCAGAGAATAATCTGATCACCCTGACTGTTGAAAATAAAAATCAGCATAAAAGCCGTAGCAGCTATAAAAGATATGCCACTACATAGCCCATCCATATTGTCCAAGAAATTAATGGCATTCATCAATCCAACCATCCAGAGGAAAAGGAGCAAATCCCCGATAACTCCAAAACTCAGACTGCCCAGGCTATGGCTTACTAAAAGGAAGATAAAAGAAGCCAATATCTGCCCTAAGAATTTAACGCCGGGTTGCATACCAAATTTATCATCCCAGAGTCCAAATCCAATGACGATCAGACCTCCGATAAGAACCCCGGAAAGCTCATTTGTCCAGGGATATCCTGATAAAAAACTCAAAAAAACTGCCCCGCAGAATCCCAGGAAGACAGAAGCTCCCCCTAAGAGAGGGGTCGGCTGTAAATGGATCTTCCTCGGATCGGGGTAGTCCAGAAAATTAGTTTTAAAGGCTAACTTTCTAAAAAGAGGAGTCAGAACTAAAACTAAAAGTAAAGAGATCAAAAAGATGAAAATATATGACATGTCTCAAACTATTCTCGATAATAGTCTATGATTTTCTCTAAACTTTCTTCCAGATTCACCCTGGGTTTATATCCTATTAGATGATTTATCTTGGTTATATCCGGAACTCTTCTAATCATATCTTCAAATCCTTTTTCAAAAGCTTTATCATAAGGAATATACACGATCTTAGACTTACTATTAGTCATCTTTTTAATAAGGAGGGCTAACCGTTCAATAGTAATTTCTCTTCCATTCCCTACATTGAATACCTCGCCAACTGCTTTTGGATGTTCAGAGAGTCCTATCAAAGCAGAGACCACATCTGTGACATGGGTAAAACTGCGGCTTTGTTTACCATCTCCATATACGGTAATGGGATGTGAAAGGAGTGCTTGCTGTATGAAAGAAGGGACTACCATACCATACCTTCCAGTCTGACGAGGTCCAATCGTATTAAATAGTCGAGCAATGACTATGGGAAGCTTCTTTTCATGAAAATAGGCTAAGGCTAAAAATTCGTCTATGGCTTTGGAACAGGCATAGCTCCATCTGCTTTTGGTGGTAGGTCCGTAAACACTGTCATCCTCTTCTCGAAAAGGGATTTTACTGTTTTTTCCATAGACTTCTGATGTGGAAGCGAGAATTACTTTTCTTTTGAATTTATTAGCTGACTTTAATACTATTTCGGTTCCTAAGATATTGGTTTCAATAGTATCCACCGGTTTTTCGATGATCAAGCGAACCCCGACTGCTGCCGCCAGGTGAAAAATCAGCTCACACTTCTTGGTTAATTCTTCCACTGCCTTCTCTTCCAATATCGTCTCAATAGTTATATGAAACCTTGGATTGGCGGCTAAGTGTTTTACATTCTCCAGCCTGCCGGTGGAAAGGTTGTCAATTACATAAACCTCTTCACCCTGGCGCAAGAGTTCCTCGGCTAAATGTGATCCGATAAACCCAGCCCCGCCGGTGATCAAGATTTTCATATTTTAATACTCTCCATTTTACTTTTTCAATCCTCTAACATCTCAATATAAAGCTTTTTTACCCGAGATACCATAAGTTCTTTGCTGAAATCTCCTCTAACTCTTTCCCTGCTTGCTTCTCCAAATTTTTCTCTGAGTCCTTTATTCTCCAGAAGATAATTTATCGCTTTTGATAAAGTAACTGTATCTCTGGGAGGGACAACCAGGCCGGTCTTATTGTTTAGGTTTACAAAAGAGGTCCCAGTGCCTAATTCTGTGGAGATGATTGGCAAACCACAAGCCATCGCTTCTAAAAGCGAAATCCCAAAGGCTTCGCTCTTATGAGAAGAGGGTAATACGAAAAGATCGGCTGCCCGGTAATAAGAACCCAATTCCTCATCCGGAACCTCTCCTGCAAAAAAGACCCTATCTTCCAGATTAAGAGCCCTGACCTTCTTTACCAGTTCATCCCTTAATATTCCATCCCCCACAATTAAAATCTTACCCGCCACTTCCCTGGCTGATTCAATCAGATAATCTAATCCCTTGTAGTAACGAAGCTTTCCCAAGAAAAGAACCAGGGGACCCGGATATCTTTTTTTGATCTCTCCTATCTTCTCCTCATCTCTATAAGCGAAACGGGCCAAGTCTATGCCAAAAGGGATGATCTGGATTTTATCAACATATCCAGAAAGATAATCTGAAGTCTGGATATATTTAGAATTGCTAACGATAATCACTTGTGCTCTTTTAAGAATTTTTCTAAGGAAAGGACGATAAAACCAGAGCAGTTTTTTCTGTTTCACTATATCGCTATGATAGGTTAAGACAATTTTTTCATTATTACCCTTTAACAAAACTGCCAGCTCACCTAAGGGGTAGGGGAAATGAACGTGGATAAGATCGGGATTTAATTTAATAGCCCAGCTAAACAAACTAAGGCTTAAGGGGGTTGAAGCAAATTTGCCCAACCAGGCTGTTTTTATGATCTTGACCTTCCCCTCTTTTTCTACTACAGTTCTGAAATCCTGGTTAGTGACCAGAACCTCCACCTGGAAGTTCTCATCCTTGGCTAACTCACCAGCCAGAAGTCTGACATGATTTTCAATCCCTCCCACTACCGGGAAGTAATCTTTATAGATATGAAGGATTCTCAGTTTTTTCATCTATTATAATCTATTGGTTTAGATTCTGCCCCAAATTCTTGAAAGAGTTTTTGAGTTTTCCCTGCGGTTTTTCCCCAAGTAAACTTTTTTACCCTTTCAAATCCTCTTTTTATCAACTCTTCTCTTAACTTTTTATCAGTCAAAACATGCATTATCTCCTTGGCTATTTCCTCTTCGCTTTCTGGGTTCACCAGTAATGCAGCATCTCCTAAGATCTCAGGTAGGGATCCTGCTTTTGAGGCTACAACTGGTACTCCGCAAGCCATAGCTTCCAGAGGTGGTAATCCAAATCCTTCCCAGAGGGAGGGAAAAACAAAGACCTCAGCCACATTCATTAAGTCAATTATGTCTTTATCCTCAAGAGGTCCAGTGAAAATAACTTTTTGTTCAAGATTTAATTGGGTAACCATTTTTTTTAAGGAATCTATATTTCGAGTATCACCGCTACCAAGTACTAACTGACAATTTTCATAATCTTGCAAGATCTTAAAAGCCCTGATCAACCTGGGAAGATTTTTATAAGGCCTGGTGTTACCAATGTAAAGGATTATTCTCTTGGTTATATGAAAATCTCTTCTAACCTTTTCCACTAATTGTAAATCCAAACCTTTTCGAAAACAGGATTCAACCCCTTCATATATCACTTTAATCTTATCTTCGGGTAAATTCAGATACTCAACTAAATCACTTTTGGTCGTTTCCGAAACGGCAATTATTTTGCTGGCTCTTCTTAAAGTCAAGGGCACAAAAAGTCTTACAAACCATCTTGCAAATAGTTTAGCAATCGGTTTCCTACCTTCAAAAAAACCTGGAAATCTCAGACCCATTAAATCATGCACCGTTACTATTACTGGGCAAAGAGCCCATAAGGGAGCTAAGAAAAATGGCGAATGAAAAAGATCTATCTTTTCTTTCTTTATTATTCTATGTAACCAGCACAAAGTATATAAAGATAGTGGAGAAGAATTAACTTTTATAAATTTCAGGTTACAGGTCTTTTTTAGATTAAGTTCAAGATAGTCCTTATTTAAAATGAGGATGTACTGATTTTCAAAATCTCTGGATAGCAAATGTTGAATTAGATTCTTGGTATACCTGCCAATACCAGTCATTTTATTGTCCAGCATCCTGGCATCAATTCCTATGCGCATAACTAAAAGCCCTAACTTTCTTATAATCCCATGGCGCAAGTAACACCCTAAGATAACCTTTAATTTTCTGCTTTGTCTCCCCATCTTCTGGATTAAATAAATATTTTAAAACCCAGAAACCGAATCTCAAACCTGCCCCTATAAACTGTAATAACCGAAAAAGCACGACCCGGTTTAAAGGATAAAACTTTTTAACAAAAGTAAATTCGTTTTGAAACCTTAAAAATATCACCTTCTCTAAGTCCTGTTTACTGCTCTGCCCCTGATAATGAAAAACTTTAGCCCCGGGAACAGGTGAAATCTTCCATCCCCTTTCTTTTATTCTATAACACAAATCCATATCCTCACCGTAAAGAAAATAGCTTTCGTCCATACATCCTACTTGTTCTAAAGCTTTTCTTCTTATCACCATTGCTCCGCCTAAGACCCTATCTATGTTTTGAGGCACATTTTCCAAAGGATAATCCCAGAAAAAAGGCTGGGTTAGCTTATTCCGGGGCAGAATCCTGAAAAGTGAAAACATCCGACCTATGGTGTTAAGAATAGTGGGAAATCTGTAGAATGAATCCTGAGGGGTTTCGTCTAGATTATAAACATAACAGCCACCTATGCCAGTATCTGGATTTTCCTGCATAAATTCGATGATTTTATTCAAGGTCAAAGGATCGATATTGGTATCAGGGTTCAAGAGAAAAAGATATTCTCCTTGGGCAATTTTAAACCCTTGATTACAAGCTTTAGCAAAACCTAAATTCTCTTTATTGGCGATTAACTTCACTTGTGGAAATTCAACTTTTATCATTTCCACGCTGCCATCCTCTGAGGCATTATCGATCACTATAACCTCATAGCTATCTTCAGCCAATTTCGAAAATATTGAACTCAGGCATTCCCTTAAAAGACCCCTGACATTCCAGTTGACTATTATTATAGACAATTTTATTCTGTTAACCGTATTATTCACCTCATCTTTAGAATAAGATAATTCTCAAGTAATTCTTGGTAAGGGCAAAAAATTTCTTCATAAGGTTTTTGAATGAAAGTATTCTGTTCAAAAATTAATAGTCATCAAGATTAGAAAGAATAGCTTTTTCAAATATTTTAGCTGACTCCTTGAAGTCGAATCTTCTTATAAAGTTTGCTCCGGCTTGAGCTAATTTTATACGCAGGGGTTGATCTTCTATAAGTTTAATTATTTTTTCTGCCAGTTCGACTGGGTCCCTAACCTTGGTAAGTAGCCCGGTTTCTTGGTCGATTACAAATTCTTCTGCACCTTTATTCCTTACACTTATAACTGCACACCCACAAGCCATTGCTTCAGCCGTGGGCAACCCCCAACCCTCAGACCAGCTCGGATTTATGAATATACTGCAACTATTGTAAATATCTAAAAGATGTGAAGGTGAAGGGTTTCTCCAATATTCTATCCAGGAGGGTATTTCTGGATTTCGTGGACAAACACTAAAAAAAACAGCTTGGACTTCAGGAAATCTCTGCTTTACAATCTCTAAAGCTCTTATTCCGTCTTTTGAACCTTTCCAATTGTATACAGAATAACACATTCCTATTCTTCCAGGAAATCGATTCTCGATAGGTTTCGTAATTTTGAAAACTTTAAAGTCTAATCCATTGGGTATGCAAGCTATTGCTTTTTCATTTAAATTCAAAAGCATTTTCTCAAGCCAAGTTGATACTACAATTTTTTTTATAGGCAGTTTAAAAGTAGTTATAATTTTTTCATCTTCCGTATCCCAGTTTTCATAGCCCTGAATGAAATAGAATTTAGTTCCTTTAACTTCGTTTAAGTTGTTTACAAATTCAGCAGTTGACCAAGCTGTAGCTACTACCGCGTCACTCAAAGGAAAATGCCTCTCATTTAGATTAAGAACTACAAGAATTTCTACTTTCGAGGAGAGTTTAAACCAATTGGGTTTAGATTTTCTAAAAAGTAGGCCCCTAAGCCAGAATGCCAGTCTTATAAATTTCTTCCATAAAACCATATTTCCCCTGTGGAGTCTAAGTGTATGAACTATGCGCACCTTATGCCCTTTTTCTGCTAAGTAATTAGCGTAACTATATACAATCTTAAAGCCACCAGTCGGAAACCTTGCCCATCCAGGTAGTACAAATGTAATTTTCATAGTCTCAGAATTAGAACCAAATTTTAAAAAATCACTGATCTAAAGGCTTCTCGATAAGCCTTCAATTTTACCTTTCTCCTTTTTATGGAGTCATTCTGATCAAATCTAAACTTAATATAAACCAAGCGGATTAAGAGGTCAATAAGCATAACTACCCTTATCAAGAAATTTCCCATTTTACTGTAATATTTTTGTCCGAAATAAGGTCTTCTTTTATAAGAATGAAGAGTACGAAGATATAGAGATTCAAAGTCTTCTAAAGAGCTTCCACCTATGATATGAATAATCCTTGTTTGTGGGAAAAACATCACCTGCCAACCATTACTTTTAGCTCGCCAGGCCAAGTCCACATCCTCGGAGAAAAGAAAATATTTCTCATCCAGAAAACCTATCTCCTCCAAGGTTTTCCCACGTATCAAAAGACAAGCACCAGATACCCAGAAGACCTCAAATGGATGCGGGCTTTCATTTATTAACCGGTCATAAAAACGATTAGTCCAGCTAACCGGTAAAATCTTTTCAAGTTTAAGATAGGTAGCTATATCTAAAACTTCTTTTAGGGGAGTAGGTTGAGAAAAGGCAGATCTCTGCACCTCCCCATGCTCATTTAGTACTTTGCAACCTAAGATTCCCACTTTCGGATTTTCTTCAAGAAATCTAATCATCTCCTTAAAATTTGAATCTAGAATCTTGGCGTCAGGATTTAAAAGCAGGGCATATTCACCTCTCATTTCTCTGAAACCTTGGTTACAAGCCTTAGAAAATCCTAAATTTACAGTATTAACTATAAGTTCAACTAAAGGAAACTTGTCTTTGATTTTATCTTTAATATTGTCCTCTGAAGCATTATCTACTACAATAACTTCAAAATCCAACCCCTCTATCATCTGATAAATAGAAGAAAGACACCGAAGCAGAAAGTTCTGAGCTTTATAATTGACTATGATTATCGATAGTTTAATAATACTTTTAGTATTTGGATAATTATGATTCAATAAAGCTTTCCTCAACTATTGAATTCTCGGTTTGAATATACTAAGTAAACCCAAAAAAAATAAAAACTCGATTCCGCTTACACGATAAAACCATTCTCCAGTATAAAAAGAAGAGATAAAAACGAAAAGAACCATACCTAAAAGTGTAAAAGATATACTTAAATCTTGAGGAACTATAGATTGTTTAAATTTAGTCCAGCCCATTTTTAAAACCGCTAAGAAAAAATAGAAAAAAGCTATGATTCCAAAAATACCAGCTGAGGAGAGATAATAGAGAACTATATTATGAGGATCCAGTCCATAAATATAAAAAACTAATGGAGAAAATCTAAGTCCAGGAAACACTTGAACTAAGTTATAGAATTGGCCAAGTCCTATCCCCAGTATCGGATGATGAATAAAAGATTTTAAGGCTAGCCCCCAGAGATAAAAACGTATCTGAGTAGTCTCAATATATCTGCCTGGTAGATAATAGAATCCATGATGGACCCTTTTCAAAAGCTCAGGATATACTGTAAGTAATATTCCAATTCCTAAGACCGCCAGGGATAATGAGATCAAAATTCTTCTTCTGAGGAACAATAATTTTAGTCTTTTAACCTTCGTTAAGGCTAGACCACTTAAAATCAAATAAATCAAACTAAAACTCATCAATGCACCCCTCGTTTGAGTCGCCAAGAGGCTTCCAAGAAGAAGTAGAAAAAGGAAACCATAAATCAGTCTTTTATTAGCCCTGTCCTCAAACAAGAAGAACGAATAACAGATTATCAGACCTCCGATCGTCAAATCAGCTATGGATGGCCCAGCTAATCCGAAAACCCTGACTCTTCCTGAAGAGAGCCAGAATTGAAAAAGAGTATAAACCGAATGTATGGAAACCAGTACTATGAAAAATTTTAAAAAACGTGAAACTTCCTGAGTATCTATGCTCCAGCTTATCAGAAAATATATGCTAAATACCTGCAGGTGCCAGATATAAACTCTGATTCCACTTGCAAGATCAATCGTATTCAACAGAGAAAGGAGAAGAACTGCAAGGAAAATAAAGATAGATCTATCTAAGACGGTTTTCCTGATAGAAAAAGAACCTGATATTAAGTAATATCCTAAAAAGGAGAATACTAAAAGAATACTGACCAAATCCATCAACACAAAATACTTACCCATCAGGTAAATGTCATATCTTAAAAACAAACTGACCAATAATAAATACAGGCTTAGCTTGTAATTCAAAAGTAAAATAAGAACAATCCCTAAGGTTAAAGGAAAGATAAAAAATAAAGAACCTTTTACAGCAGATAGTAATACTAATACGATTATTACCAAGTCCAGCATTAGAAACATAAACAGAAGCTTACCTGATAAATTCAGTTCGAGCTTTTTAAACAAGGTTCTCATTTTTTACCTGCTTTAATCAAATATCCAGCCGTAAAAAATCTTTTAAACCCGCCCAGAGTCAAATTAATTCCGAATCTGTTTATAAATCTTGGAGGGATATGAGGTATCAACTTTTTAATAATCAGTCCAGATTCTTCAAAAAGCTTGACTAAACTTTTTTGGGTAAAAAATCTCAAATGTGTTTTGTCTAAAATCCCTGCCTCAACGTATTCCCATCTGTTAAATAGAATTAAATCTTTCAATATCTCCCAATAACTGATATTAGGTATGCTGGCGATCATAAAGCCGGAGGATGATAGATAGACTTTGAGTTGCTTTAAAGTTTTCCAAGGATCATAAAGATGCTCGAGTACGTCTCCTAAGACTATATAGTCGAAATAACCATCAGAAAAGGGGAGAGGTATCGCCTGAATATCTCCTATGATAACTTGATCTAACCTTTCTTTAGCTTTTAAAGCAGCAGGTTCAAATACCTCCACTCCTACCACCTCTTTGGCCTTACTAATTCTTTTCAATTCAGCTCCAGTGATTCCTTCTCCGCAGCCGATATCCAAGATTCTATTTCCCCTTCCTTCTACCAGGTCTATCAAATCTTGTCTTAGATACGAGTAATATTTTGGATCTTTACTTCTCTCCAATTATTTTTTCTCCTAAGTTGAGCTTTTTAGAATTTTAAAAGCTATCCTCATATCCTCTCTGGTAATTCCTCTTAGGATAAACATCCAGATAAAATATAATATAACACCGGTCAAGATTTTTATAAACAAATTAAAAGGCAAAAGGTAAAGGGTTAAAACCATCAGAAATGAGGAGGCAAAACCTTTAACCAAATACTCTACTAAAGGAACTTTAACCAATCCTTTCGAATAGAAAAGAATTAAATTTAATACCGTTATTTCACAAATCATTGTGGCTATACTTGCACCTAACAGACTATATTTAGGTATCAGGATGAAATTCAAAACTAAATTTATTAGGGCTCCTATACTCACTGAATACATATATTCCTTTTGTTTGTCTGCGGCTAAAAGCAAAAAGGCAAAGGGAGCATTTGTATATATAGTAAAAATGCTCCAGATCAGAATCTGCAAAGCCACAACCCCATCTAAATATAATGGTCCATACATAATCAGCATTATCTCCTTAGAGAGTAAACATATCCCCATAGCAATTGGTATTCCCAAAAAAAGGGTGACACGCGAAGATTGCCGAACTATAACCTGTAGTTTCTCTTTGGACTCTTTATAAAAACGCGAAAGAGTAGGAAATAGCGCATTTCCGAATAAACCAGCAAAACCAATAAAAAGCAGGACTATCTTATAAGCTGCATTATACCAACCAACCTGTTTTTCTCCTTTCATAAAACCCAACATAATTGTATCCAGATTATAATAAATTTGAATAACAACCAAAGAAAAACCCATAGGTAGCGATTGTTTAAAAATCTCTTTCCAGGAAGAAGGATTAAAACTGAATTTAAAAGTTCCATTCATCTTAAAGAATAAAAGAGCTAAAAAGCTTAAAGATAAAAAAGCTGAGATGAATTTAATCAACGGAACCTGAAAGATATGAAAGCTATTTTTCACCATTAAAAATATCCCTGTAATGTAAAACAACTGTCCAACTAACTGTCCTAAGGCGATTATTTCCATTCGTTCAATTGATTGAAAAAACCAATTCAGGGTGAAGGAGAAGGTAAAGATGGTTAGTCCAAAGAGCAGAATAAGTTTCTTTATCTCCCAGGGTTTATTTATAACCATAACAAATAGTACTAGAATGCCATAAGCGATAAGAGATGAAAATAATCTTATGCTTAGGATATTATTGACTATTTCCTTTTTCCTCCCTTGGTTTTTGGCGATTTCTCGAACCCCCCAGATATCCAGACCTTGATTTACCAATAAGATAAAATATACAATTATAGCTTGGGCAAATTCAATTTTGCCAAACCCCTCTACAGTCAAAACCCTGGCTAAATAAATTACACTTATAAAACCTAAGGCTTTAGTTAAAAGGTCAGCAACAAGTAGAGAGGAAAAATTTTTAAAAACTTTTTTTGATATAGTCAATGCGTAATAATTCTAATAAATGACTTTGTTTAATGAACATTGATTTTAGACTTCTACAAACTTTTTACCTTCTCAATCACAAAATCCTGTTCTTCTTTAGTCAGTCCCGGATAGATGGGGAGAGATATAACCTCCTGGGCTTTCTTCTCAGAATTGGGTAAATCTCCATTTTTATAGCCTAAATCTTCGAAGCATTTCTGCAGATGCAAGGGGAGGGGATAGTAAGTATCATACCCTATCTGATTCTGGGCTAAATGCTCTTTAAATTTATCCCGGTTCTTAACCGCTATGGTATACTGGTTATAAATATGGTAATTGTAACTCTCTGCTTTAGGAGTAATAAGGTTCATCCCCTTATACGACTTATCATAATAAGCTGCGTTTTTTCTTCTTTTTTCATGCCAGGAGTCTAAATATTTTAGTTTGACTCTTAAGATTGCCGCTTGCAGAGTATCCAATCGGCTATTATACCCAACTGTAGTGTGAAAATATTTATTTTTGGAACCATGCGTCCTTAAGAGTCTTAATCTCTCAGCTAAATCCGGATCACTGGTCACTATCATTCCACCATCGCCCGCACCTCCTAAATTCTTTGAGGGATAAAAGCTAAAACATCCAGTATCTCCCAAAGAACCAGCTTTCTTCCCTTTGTATTTTGCACCAATCGCCTGGGCAGCATCCTCTACCACTTTAAGATTATACTTTTTGGCCACTTCTAAAATCGGATCCATATCCGTACACTGACCGAAAAGGTGAACTGGCATTATCGCTTTTGTCTTCCGGCTAATTTTTTTCTCGATCTGCTCAGGGTCGAGGTTATATGTAAATGGATCAATATCCACGAAAACCGGTATTGCCTTCAGATTGGCAATCACTCCAGCTGAGGAGAAAAAAGAAAAAGTTGAGGTTATTACTTCATCCCCCGGCTCAACTCCAAAAACCCTTAAAGATAAAAGCAAGGCATCTGTACCTGAGGCAACCCCTATAGCATATTTGGTTTCACAATATCTGGCTATTTCTTCCTCTAAATTTTTAACTTCAGGCCCTAAGATGAACTGGGTATGATTTAAAACCTCAAAAACAGCCTTATCAATCTCATCCTTTATAGAAGCGTATTCCCTTTTCAGATCCAGCAATGGAACCTTCATTTATTCCTCCAGATTTTATTGATTTTCCAAGAGTTGATCTTCAGGCACATCTCCCCAGACCTTAGCTGGAGCACCTAATACTATCTTTTTTGGAGGCGTATCTTTAGTGACTATTGCTCCAGCTGCCACCTGTGAATCTTCAGCGATAACTTTTCCTGGCAGGATTGTAGCATTGAGCCCAATCCTTCCACCTTTTTTAACTATGACTCCCTTGAAATGTTTAAACCTTTCTTTGTTCCTACCCATATAATTATCATTACTGGTTGCCACACAGGGAGCTATAAAACAATAATCTTCTAATTCAGAATAAGCGGTAATATATACATTGGTTTCTAATTTACAGTAAGAGCCGATCTTACAGAAATTTTCTATGGCTACTCCTCTGCCAACAATGGTGAAAGCACCTATAGTCACATTTTCTCTGATGGTGGATAGATCCGCTACTAATATCTTATTTTCAAAAATCGCACCTCTGTATATAACTACAGATGTCCCTATAAGGCAGTTATCCCCGATTTTTGCCGGGGATAGCTCCTGCTCCTTGGTAGTGGCACTGATAACTGCTTTCATCGGCTTTTTGCCAATTACAGTATTATCATCAATCCTGACGTAATCACCTATCCTGGTTTCTGGATAGATAGTAACGTTATTACCGATCACACATCCTTTCCCTATCTGAACCCCTTCTCCGATAATAGAATACCATCCTACTTTAACATTTTCACCTAATTTGGCTTTAGGGTCGATATAGTTTTGCATTCATGCTCCTGATTATTTCTTTGTTTTTCATAGGACAACCCTTTAGGGTTGTCTTCTGTTAATCTGCTGTAGTCGGAGCCCTGCGTCAATCTATCATTTTTATCTTTCGTAGGGCAAATCTCAAGATTCCTTCTGGACCTTCAGGTTTGCATCTTTTTTCCGCAAGGCTAAAGTCTCAAGATCTTGAGGTCTTGCCCTACAGTTTTTCGTAGGGCAGCCCATTTGGATTGCTTTTTCCCTTCTTTCTGAAATTTATGATATTTTTTAAACCAGCAAGGTCCTTTCGCACAACCGAGATCATCTCTTCTACTCTTTTAAAATCCTCTGGCTGCCTTTTCTTTGCCTTATCCAGATATTCTAAACCAAATGAGAAAATGACACTGAGAAGCAAACTGGCAACCCCAGCTATTAAAACCATCATGGCCCGTTTAGGTTTAGCTTTTTCCTCTGGAGGAGAAGCTTTGTCAAGTATTTGAACAGTTGGAGTATTCTTCGTCTCTTCGATCTTGTATTGTTCATACTGCTGGGTCAAGAGCTCAAATAATGTTTCCTGAATCTTAACTTCTCGCATAAGTCGAACCAGTTCTAAACTTAATGCTGGTGCCTGGGTTAAAGGGACACCTAAGGCTTTGTTACCTTTATAGGATTGAGAACCAGATTCAAAAACCTCCAATTGCTTTTTGATCTCATTAATTTTGGATTTCAATAGTTGAATCTGAGGATGGTTAGGTGACATGTTTTTGCTCAAGACATTCATCTCGATCTCAGAAGAGATCAGCTGGGCTTTTAGCTCTGCTGCTCCTTTAACTGAAGCTCTCATCTGTTCATCTAAGACTATAGCTCTATTCCTTTCCTGAAAACTTCTCAAACTATCCTCTGCTGCCTTCAGATTCGACTGTGTCTGATTCAACCTTTCCTCAATGAAGATTCTGGCATTCTTAGCTTTTGATGTATTGGTCAGCAGGTTTACCCGATCTAATTCTTCTACCAGTAGGTTAGCCACACGAGCGGCTCTTTCTCTATTTCTGTCCTCAAACTCAATTGAAATAATCCCTTCACTCTCAACTTTCACCTGAAGATGTAAAAAGAATTCCCTTAAACCATCCTCCATCTTATTAACTCCATAAACCTTAAGTAGATTTTCTTTTTGGATTACTGAATCTACCACTGTCCTACTTTTGAGTATTGCCGCGAAAATATCGGATGGAGTTGCAGTCATAGGAAGGCTTAAGCCACTGAAACTGGAGAATTCCCCTAAAAGTGAGCTGGTAAGGCCAATTCCCAGACCACCACCTCTTTCTGGAGGTAAAAGGGTTGTTTTAGCCCGGTACCAGTTGGGTAAAAAAAGTGAAAATAGGGCAACAATAAAACATACCAGGATAAAATTCAAAAAGATAAACCTACGATATTTTACCAGAACTGCAAGGTAACTGTAAAGGTTTATCCTCTCTTCTTTTGAAGTCACCTCTTCCACTTATCTTCTCCTTTTAAGAATCCTATTCAATCGCCTTTTTAACTGCTAAGTAAACGGTAGCCGCAGATCCAGCCGCCATCAGGATATCCCGAAAATTATTCCAGTAGTGTCTTTCCGGTTTCTCCGGTACCCAGATAACATCGCCTGGCTCTAAATTCTTGTCAGGTTTCACCCACTCACCAGTTACTCCTTTAATCAGTTTGATCTTCCCTTTATCTGCCCTCCAGGAAAAACCTCCAGTTTTATTTATATAATAAAGATAGTTTTTCCCAGGCTCATAAGTCAAATAGCCAGGATTAACCACCCGACCGGATACTTTAACTACCAAACTTATCTTGGGAATGAATATCTCATCCCTATCTTTTAATAAGATATCCTCATTCTGGTCCTTAGTCTTAAAGAGTCGCACAAAATCAACTGAAACTCTACCTGGTTTTTCTCTGGATTTGGTCTTAAAATATTCATACTCATAGCTTTTCATATCCGAGACCGGAATTTTCTTAAGCCTTTCATATTCCAGATCAATCTCTTGAGAATAAAATCCTCTTATCATATCTGCTTCTTCTAAAGAGGCCTTTTTAGTAAATCCACCAGCCAGCTCAACTAAGTCAGATAATTTGGTTATTCCCTCATTAATAGCATAGACACCAGGATATAAAACCTCTCCTTCAACGGTAACCTGTTTTTTCTCCCTGAAGTCCGGAATTGAACGTATAAAGATTCTATCATCTGGCATTAAGGTTATATCAGCTTCCTGATCATTAACTGAGAAGAGGGGTTTTAAATTCTTTTTTAAAGACTGAGTATGTATATCATCAGAACTAAACCTGATGATTTCAGCAATCGAAATATCTGCATCTCCGGTCAATCCACCTGCTAAATCTATAAGGTCTTTGAGGCTGTCACCTTCAAAATACTCATATTCACCTGGGTCTTTCACTGCGCCATAGATTCCAAAAATATTAATAGAGGCATCTTTTAAAGGGACATAAATTATATCCCCATCCAGAACATAGGGATTCCGGTTACTTTTCCCGGTCTTCAAAAATCTTAAAACATCTACTTTCATTTTTGAACCGTCATTTCTTGTGAGAATTATGTTTCTGGTAGATGAATTTGGTAAATTTTTTCCCGCTTTCTCGATTATCTCGGAGACTCTTTCATTGGCATAGGTTGAATAAATTCCAGGATTTTTAACTGCCCCGGTCACCGATACTTTAAATTTTCTCAAATTGAGTAAACTGATGGTTATATCGATATTTCTGTATCTTTTCAAAACCTCGTCTTTAACTGATAATTTAACCTCTTCCAAGCTTTTGCCCCCCACCATAAGACTCCCTACTCTGGGTATCAAAATTGTTCCCTCCGGGGTTACTTTCAAAGAGTAATTTGTCTGAAACTCATCCCAGAGTACGATGGAAAGAACATCACCGGGACCAACTATATATTCCTTTGGATTAACAGCTTTCTCTAAAGTCTGCTCCCCTGCATTAACCTCCCTGGACCTGGAAATCAGGGTATCCTGATAATTTGTATTTTCAATCAATTGAGCATTGGACCAGGGATAAAAAGATAACAGAAATAAAAGACTTAATAAGAATTTCGCCATAATATTTCCCCCTGAGGGTTTTTTGATTTTTTATCCTTCAGGAAAAGCCTTTTTATAAAAAAACCGAGTTTAATAGGGTTATTTACCCAGTGACAACCCGGTTGATATATTGATCTCATCACCTCAACAAAATTAAAGAGTTGCACCTGAAAATATAGAATCAGTGGATGCAGAACCGATTAACTTTTTAACTTCCAGGCTTACAAAAATAACTCTTTAACAAAAAACGCTTATTTATCCTCCACGAAGAGCATAACACCCTGCTTTTTGCAGGATTATACCTCTGCCGAGCTTTCAATGGCTCAGCCACTATTTTAAAAATAATAAGTTAATCCTTTTTGAATGTCAAGGAAAATTAGATAAACTTCTTATCTTTTCTATAAAAGCGGAAGACTGCAATTTGGAAACTCAGGTAGTTATTGATGTTTAATGGAAAAAGAGGGATATGGAGTTAAATCTTTTCAACTCGATTCCCCGCCATACTAATTTATTTTCTAAAAACTGGGGAAAAAGACTCAAAAATTTTCCTTGACAAACCTCTTTCGGATTTACTAAATATTAAAAAGACTTCTCGCATTGTTTGCCCAGAGTTAAGCCTTTAACCCTTAACGCAAGGAGGGGAGATGAGTGGAAACAGGGTTTTAGTTACTACCATTTTAGGATTTATCTTCGGGATCATCGCTTATCTTTTTGTCCGGGGAACAGAAGGGATGACCTGCGGGATTGCCTGGTCGATTATCCTGGATGGGGCGCTCTTAGGTTTTATCATCGGGATTTCAGTTTTTAAATTCAACTTCGTGGTACATGGAATTGTTATAGGTGCGATTGTCTATTTACCAGCGGCACTTCCTTCAGGGCAATTTCTCAGGTACTGGTTAGAAGGTATGATTATTGGTGCTTTGATTGAGATAATCTCTCATTTTATTATTAGAGAGAAAATTACAGAGACACCTAAGCCTTAAGGATAAACTTCTTAGCTGAAAAGAAATAAATTGGGGTATAAACCTTTAGGTTTATCATTAAAATAAAGCTAAAGCTTTATATTCCAGAATCCTTGAAAGGAGGGAGAAATGAGGGGAACTAAAATTTTAGTTGCTACTTTCCTGGGTTTTATTGCAGGAATTGTCTGTTATAGTTTAGCTCGCAGAGGTGGTCCGATGCCTTCGAATATGGCCTGGTCAATTATCTTAGGTAGAACTCTGATAGGCCTTACTATCGGGATATCTGCCTGGAGGATAAACTATCTGGTTCAAGGAGTGTTGATTGGATTAATCGTCTCTTTACCAATGGCTTTGCCGGCTGGCTCAATGAAAGGGGCAGCCATTTTCTGGGGGACTTTGATTATGGGTGGAATTTATGGATTTTTTATTGCACTGATTACTAATCTTATCATAAAGGAGAAAAAAGAGATACCATCAGCTACGATTTGATTTTAAATTTAACAAGAAAATTAATAATACCTTGATATTATTAAGGATGTGAATACTGGGTAGGGGTTTAACTCCTACCCTTTTTGCTTGACAAATTTATTTATTATTTTATATTTAAAATTTATTAATTAAAACCGTTATATATCTTACGGTAAATAGAAAAATTACGTATACGTGGAATGGAAGTTGAAAGGAGAATAGATGAAGACCTATACACCTAAACCGAATGAAGTTGAGAAAAAATGGTTTTTAGTGGATGCACAGGGTAGGGTTTTAGGGAGATTAGCCTCTAAAGTGGCTCAGATCCTTTTAGGAAAAGGTAAGCCAAAATTTACCCCGCATTTGGATCAGGGTGATTTCGTGGTAGTGATTAACTGTGATAAAGTCATCCTGACCGGTAAAAAAGCTGACCTTAAGACTTACTATCATTATACCGGGTATCCTGGAGGTTTGAAAAAAGAGACCTTTTCAAAAAGGATAAAAGAAAACCCCAGAGAAGTCTTTATCCATTCAGTTAAAGGGATGCTACCCCATAACCGATTGGGCAGGAAAATCTTATCCAAGCTTTTCGTTTACCTGGGAGAGAAACATCCCCATCAAGCTCAGAAGCCTGAGCCTATAAAATTGTGAAATGTCAAATTTTAATAAAGATATTTTAGGAGGTGAAATTTTTGGAGAAGAAAGTTTATAATGGTATAGGCAGGAGAAAGACCTCAGTTGCCCAGGTCAGAATTGTCGTTCCAGGAAATGGAAAGAGAACAATTAACGGTAAAGAGATGAAAGACTATCTTCAAAGGGAAACCCTGATCAAGCATGCTTTAAAGCCTTTAGAGGTGGCTAAGGCGGATGGCAAAATGGATGTCATTTGCAAGTGTGAAGGTGGTGGAATTTCCGGACAGGCGGGAGCTATCAGGTTAGGAATTGCCAGGGCACTTGCTCAATTAGATGAGAACCTGAAAAAGCTTTTGAAAGACCAGGGGCTTTTAACCCGTGACCCGCGAATGGTGGAAAGAAAGAAATACGGACAGATAAAAGCCCGCAAGAGATTCCAGTATTCTAAGAGATAAGATAGAAGATTTGATGTTTTTGATTTTGTAGGGGCGGGTTTCAAACCCGCCCCTACCTGATAAAATATCCGGGAACAGATCTGTAGGACAGAATTGGGATTTAAAATGCGGGTCACCAGGATTCCGTCAGAGACTGAAAAAACAGATTCCTGCAATAATATAAGAGAATAAATGTTTTTTAAACCAAAAATCCATGATTTAAAGTTTCATCCTGTTACACCCACCCGCTGGAAAGACCTTGAAAATCTATTCGGGGAAAGAGGAGCTTGCGGTGGTTGTTGGTGCATGCTCTGGAGACTTCCCCGGGCTCAATGGCAGCAGCAATTAGGCGAGAAGAACAGAAAAGCACTAAAGAAAATAGTTGATTCCGGTGAAATTCCGGGTATCTTGGCTTATGCAAACGGGAAACCTATAGGGTGGTGCGCAGTAGCGCCGAGGGAAATGTTCCAACTTTTAGAGCGCTCCCGGATAATGGGAAGGGTCGATGAAAAACCGGTCTGGTCAGTGGTTTGTTTCTTTGTAGCAAAACCGTTCAGGCAAAAGGGTATAAGTGTCGAAATCCTGAAATCTGCAGCAGAATATGCAAGAAAAAAAGGAGCAAAAATTGTTGAAGGTTATCCGATTGAGCCGAAAAAAGGAAAATTCCCTGATGTTTTTGCTAATACAGGTCTGGCCTCTGCGTTCCGCCAGGCAGGATTCGTGGAAGTTCTTCGCAGGTCTGAGACCAGGCCGATTATGAGATATTATATATCAAATAAATAGGAGTATAATCAGATTATACGCAGACTACTTTTCATTTTGATACTAATGCCAGGTATCCTATTTGCCCAGGGAGAGAAAAAAGAAGATATTTGGGCACCATTCAAATTTTTCATTGGAACCTGGGAGGGAAAAGGGGAAGCCTGTCCGGGGTTATCCAGTCTTAAAGCTGGGTTTAAATTTGTGCTAAATGAAAGGTATCTTCAGATCAATGGAAAGGCGGTGTTTAAACCTCAAGAGAAGAATAAAAAAGGTGAGGTGCACGAAGATTTAGGGTTCATCAGTTTTGACCGGAACAGGAATAAGTATGTGCTGCGGCAATTTCACGTAGAGGGATTTGTCAATCAATATGTCTTAGATAGCTTGCCTGCTGATGGAAAAACTTTTGTCTTTGTCTCGGAGAATATAGAAAATATACCTGCTGGCTGGAGGGCAAGATCCACCTATAAAATTCTGGATGAGGATGAATTTCAGCAAGTATTTGAGCTGGCTAAACCAGGGAAGGAGTTTGAAGTTTATTCGGAGAATCGGCTTAAGCGTAAAGGATAGTTTTGAATTGAAATTATTGATTTCGTAGAGCGGGTGCCCTTGCTCGCTGATATATGAAGCGAAACGGGAATTTTACTGGAGGTATAAAATGGTTGAGGAAAAAAGATTCTTAGTGGATGTAGGAATAAGGGATTTGCCCTTTCCAATGAGAGTCGCATCGAAGGTTAATCCAGAGGGACAGCAGACTATCGCAAATATCTCTATATCTGCCCGTATTATCCGGGAGTTTGAAGCCTGCTGGATCGATAAATTCATCCAGATCATCCACCAGCATCGGGACCGTATTGGAACGAAAACTCTTCAGAGCAATATTCTGGATTATCTTAACCAGCTACAGGCTAAAGCTGTGAAGATCGATTTTAATTATCCCTTTTTCGTGGAGAAACCCACCCCGGTATCGAAAGCAAAATGTTTGGTCAGGTATCTCTGCACTTTTTCAGCAAAAGCTTCTTATGTTGTGGATAAACCAAAGATAATATTCAAGATGGAAATACCAATTATCACTACCTTTCCTGGCTCAATCCCTGAAAAGCCAGGAGGCTTGTTCGGTCAACTGAGCATTGTGGCAGTGGAAATAGAATCTCAAAAAGAAATTTATCCAGAGGATATTGTTGAGATAGTGGATAAACATGCATTAGTGCCGGTTTACTCGTTTTTAACTGAAGAAGACCAGGCTTTTGTAATTCAGAAAATTCATACGGAGAATAAAACCAGCGTGGTGGTAACGGACAAGATAAGAGATGAGCTCTCCCGTATCAAAGATATTGTTCTGGTATTCGGTTCGCTGCTTTAACTATGGGATGCTTCACTCTTACAGCACGGTCATAGGGACCGAAAAAGGCTTGTGGTTTCCTACCAGCGGGTATGAGGAAGAAGAGATTTAAAATCAAGGATTGTGGTGATAGGTAATGGGAAATTACCAAGAAGCCAAAAAAGAAGGAGGTAACAAAAGATGAAAAATCCAGTACCTCTTATAGCGCGGATTCTGTTGTGCGCAATTTTTATTCAATCGGAGGTGGGAAAAATTATGGATCCATCTGGCACCCAGCAGTATATGGCAGCTTATGGAATGCCACTTACCAGTTTGTTCCTGCTCGGTGCAATCGTATGCGAAATTTTTGGCAGTCTATCAATTTTGCTGGGGTTCAAGGCTCGTTTGGGTGCGAGCTTGCTGGTTATATTTATGATTCCAACTACGCTTATTTTCCATACTAAACTTACTGACCAGGTACAGATGATTATGTTTATGAAGAACTTAGCTATCATAGGAGGGTTACTTATGGTGGCTTATTTTGGACCGGGACCGATAAGCTTTGATGCAAAAAAGTAGATAAAATTTTATGGTTTTGTCATTCTGAGTGAGTTCCGCCATTGGCGGAACGAGCGAAGAATCAATTGAATTTAACTATGATACAAATTCTTCACCTACGGTTCAGAATGACTGACAAAGAATGACAAAGGCGGAATGTTTATTTGACGTAGAATGTAAATGAATTAAAATCACACACCGGCTGATCTTTCAGGTGGTCTAAGGCAAATGCCTTAGCCCTGAGAGAGATGAGGTTGGTGGAGGAAAAAACCAATCAAAAAAGGAGTGTAGAATGGCAGTAGCATTACAGGAGCTTTTGGAAGCAGGGGTACATTTCGGTCATCAGACCAAAAGATGGAACCCCAAGATGAAACCTTTCATCTTTACCTCCCGGAACGGAATCTATATAATCGACCTGCAGAAAACAGTTAACTCTCTGGAAAAAGCCTGTCAGAAAATTAAGGAGTTAATGGAAAACGGAAAAGATATTTTATTTGTAGGTACAAAAAAGCAGGCAAAAGAGGTGATAAAGGAGGAGGCTTTAAGATGCGGGATGCCTTATGTGACTGAAAGATGGCTGGGTGGGATGATGACAAATTTCCAGACTATCCGCAGGAATATAAAAAGATTAAAGGATCTGGAGAGAATGAAGGAGGATGGCACTTTTGACAAGCTCACCAAGAAAGAGGCTTCAGGTTTACAAAGGGAGATAGAGAAGTTAGAGAATGTATTAGGAGGTATAAAAAATGTAGTCAAATTGCCGGGAGCTATCTTTGTGGTCGACTCCAAAAAGGAAAAGATTGCAGTAGCTGAAGCAAATAAGCTTAAGATTCCGGTTATCGCGATTATCGATACTAATTCAGATCCAGACGTGATCGATTATCCCATAGCTGGAAACGACGATGCAGTTAAATCAATAAAGATTATCACCCATGAGATCATCAATGCGGTCTTAGAGTCACAACACAAGCTTTTAGAAGAAAAAGAAGAAGAGTCAAAGGTTGAAGCCAGGGTTAAAAAGAGTAAGGAGGAAAAATAGATGGAGATAGATTCGAAACTGGTTAAGGAATTAAGGGACAAAACTGGAGCTCCGATGATGGATTGTAAAAGGGCTCTGGAGAAGGCAAATGGTAACCTGGAAAAGGCTCTTGATTATTTAAGGGAGCAAGGAGTTGCCAAAGCTTCTCAAAAAGCTGGAAGATCAACCAGGGAAGGACTAATATATTCTTATATACATCCAGGTGAGAAGTTAGGAGTACTTTTAGAGATAAATTGCGAAACTGATTTTGTAGCCCGAACAGATGATTTTCGAAATTTAGCTAAAGATGTTGCCATGCAGGTGGCTGCTTCCAACCCCGTAGCCATAAAAAGGGAAGATTTCCCAGCAGAGTTATTAGAGAAAGAGAAGGAAATCTATAAAGCTCAGGTATTGAAGGAAGGAAAACCGGAAAAAATCCTGGATAAGATAGTCCAGGGTAAATTAGAGAAATATTTTCAGGAGTTTTGCCTGTTAGAGCAGCCTTTCATCAAGGATGAGGATAGAACTGTTAAACAGAGAATAGATGAGACTATCGCCAAATTAGGCGAGAATATAACGGTCAAAAGATTTGTTAGA
Organism: uncultured candidate division Zixibacteria bacterium; assembly: GCA_963713865.1. Lineage (GTDB taxonomy): Bacteria > Zixibacteria > MSB-5A5 > MSB-5A5 > RBG-16-43-9 > CAZMZF01. Next base: position 1,546,203 of record OY970208.1, read on the forward strand.
TTTAGATTAGGGGAGTAATTAGAAAATAGAAGGTAGCTATTAGCTTTTAGCGAATAGCAAACCGCGAAAAGCAAGATGCGAAAACCAGTTTATAAAAGAATCCTGCTTAAACTTTCCGGAGAGGCTCTCCAGGGGAAAAAGGAATATGGATTAGACCCCGATTTTTTACGATATTTAGCTTTTGAGATCAAAGGAATAAAAGATTTAGGAACAGAGATCGGGATAGTCATCGGTGCAGGGAATATATTCAGGGGGATTTCTTTGAGCTCCAAGGGCACAGATAGGGTTTCAGGGGACCATATGGGGATGCTGGCTACGGTTATTAATTCCCTGGCTCTACAGAATTATTTAGAGAAGATAGGGATCTTCACCCGGGTAATGTCTGCTATACAGATGGATAGAGTAGCGGAGCCTTATATTCGTCGGAGAGCGATAAGACATTTAGAGAAGGGTAGAGTAGTAATTTTTGCTGCAGGAACAGGGAATCCTTTTTTTACTACAGACACTGCAGCTGCTTTAAGGGCAAGCGAGATCGAGGCTGAGATTATCCTCAAAGGAACAAAAGTGGATGGAGTCTATACTTCTGACCCGTTTAAAAATCCTAAAGCAAGAAAATTTAAACAAATAAGTTATTTAGAAATATTGAATCGGAATCTGAAAGTAATGGATGCCACTGCTATTTCGCTGTGCAAAGAGAATAACATCCCTATAATCGTATTCAACCTTTTGAAAAAAGGTAATATCAAAAAGATAATCTCAGGTGAAAAAATAGGAACAGTGGTAAAATAATGGGCAATACTTTTTATCCTGAGGTATGCTCAAACCTAAAGAATAGAAAGGAAGAAATATGACCAAACAGATTTTTGCTGAAACAGAAGAGAGGATGAAAAAGACGATTGAAGCTGTTCAGAGGGAATTATCCTCCATCCGGACGGGTAAAGCCACCACCTCACTTTTAGATGGGGTAAAAGTGGAGTACTATGGATCAATGGTTCCTCTTTCTCAGGTAGCGAGCATAAGTGTGCCGGACTACAAATTGATTATTATCCAGCCCTGGGAGAAAAAGCTTATTCCTGAAATAACCAAGTCTATCCAGAAATCAGATCTGGGCTTAAATCCAATCACGGATGCGAACGTGGTTCGCCTGCCTATCCCTGCTTTAACTGAAGAGAGAAGAAAGGACCTGGTTAAACTGGTTAAGAAGATAACTGAAGAAAGCAAAATATCATTGAGAAATATCCGCCGGGATGCAAATGAGGCTTTAAAGAAAAAGGAGAAAGATAAGGAGATATCTGAAGACGATTCTAGAAAAGGTGTGGAGCAGGTGCAGAAGATACTGGACAAATATATCGGGATGACGGATGAGCTTCTGAAGAAAAAGGAAGCGGAGATAATGGAAGTGTAATAAATACAATGGCGGATGACGGATAAAAGAAAAGGAAAAAGGAAAACGAAAAAAGGAAGATAAAAAAGACGTGACCGTTGACCAATTCCCGTTAACATAAATATGTAGGGTAATGTTGAACCTTGCGTGATTTTATGATTTTGAAAGGAATGACTTCGACTATCTGAAGATTAAAACATGTTGCCGAGCCTTGAGGGCTCGGTGTCCGATAAAGCTTTATGGCTCATAGCGAGAGCTAAAACCTCTGTTACGTTAACTATAGGAAAGAGTATTTTATTGGCTGAAGAAAATTTAAAAGAGAAGATTTTGAAAAAGGGGAATTTGCCCAAGCATATAGCTATTATTATGGATGGGAATGGGAGGTGGGCAAAAAGAAGAGGTCTGCCTCGAATAGCCGGGCACAGATCTGGAGTAAAGACGGTAAAAAGGATAGTCGAAGCCGCAGGAGAACTGAAGCTTTCCATCCTCACACTTTTCACCTTTTCGGTTGAGAACTGGCAGAGGCCCAGGGAGGAGGTTTCTGCGATTATGAATTTACTTTACGAGACTACTAAAAAGGAGTTAAGTGAGTTAGAAAAAAACAATGTCAAACTTATTACTACCGGCAAGATAGAGGAGCTTTCTTTACGAAGAAAAGAGATTTTGGAAAAAGCGATCCAGAGGACTAAAGACAATACCGGACTGGTTCTGAATTTGGCTTTGAACTATTCTGGCAGAAGTGAGATTCTGGATGCAGTAAAGAAAATTTCTCTGGATATATCTTCCGGAATTATAAAACCAGAAGAGGTGGATGAAAAGCTTTTTTCCGCCTATCTTTATACTAAAGAGTTACCAGATCCAGAACCTTCTGATCCGGACTTCAGGCGAAATGCGCATCTCTAATTTTATGCTCTGGCAGACCTCCTATACTGAACTTTATGTGACGGAGGTCTTATGGCCCGATTTCTCAGTGAACGATTTTTATCAGGCTATCTGGTCTTATCAGAATCGTCAGCGAAGGTTTGGCAAAATCTGATTACAGATTACAAATTACAGATAACAGATTTAAAAAATGGCGTTTTATAGAAAATTTGAAGAATTGCCTGTCTGGAAAAACTCAAGAGAGTTGACTACTCAGATCTATAAGCTTACAGAGAATTCGAAATTTAGAAGAGATTTTGGCTTAGTTGATCAGATTAGGAGGTGCAGCATTTCGATATCCAGCAATATCGCTGAAGGATTCGAAAGAGGCTCTAAAAAGGAATTTATTCAATTTCTTTATATAGCAAAAGAATCTGCAGGTGAATTAAGAAGCCAGTTATATACTGCCTTAGATCTGGGTTATATTGATAAGGTTATGCATCAGACTTTTTTGACTCAAGCTGAAAGTCTATCCAGACAACTTACAGCTTTCATTACCTCAATTAAAGAAAAGATTAAGTAAAGTTTCTTTTTTATCTGTTATCAGTCATTTGTCATCTGTTATTTTTATATGAATAATTTATTAACCCGTATAATAATCGCAATAATCTTTATCCCCTTCATCCTATATATATCCTATTCCGGTGGCTTGGCATTTATGAGTTTTGTAAATCTTCTGATATTTTTGGGTTTGATAGAATTCTCCTCGATTTTAAGGCTCAAAAATATCTCTATCCTTCGGACTCTTTTTATCCTTTCTGGAATTTTGATTGGAATTTCAGTTTATTTTTTCGAGGTAAGATTTATCCCTATAATTCTTTTAGCCGGTATCTTTATTTCAGGTTTATATCAATTGGTTAAGAATAAATTTGGATTTGCAATTGAAAATCTATCAGTATTTTTATTCGGCTTAATTTACGTGGCTGTCTTTTTCTCGTTTCTTATTTTAATCCGTGAATTTCCCAAAGAGTCAGGTATGGATTACAATCTTGGAGGTTTATGGGTCATCTTCATTTTCTTCTGTCTATGGCTTTCAGATACTTTAGCTTATTTTATTGGGACTCCTTTTGGGAAACATAAGATTTTGCCAGAGGTCAGTCCCAAGAAAAGCTGGGAAGGGTCTATTGGGGGAATGGCCGGGTCAATTCTCACTGCAGTTTTCTCAAAGCTTATATTATTAAATAAAGTCCCCTTGTTCCATCTGCTTATTTTATCAATTCTGGTCAGCATCTTCGGGCAATTAGGTGATTTTGTGGAATCATCTTTCAAGAGGTCGGCTAACCTGAAGGATTCCTCCAATATCATCCCTGGGCATGGGGGGGTATTAGACCGTTTTGATAGCTTGCTTTTCACTGCCCCTTTAGTTTATTTTTATCTGAAATTTATTTTATATAAATAAAACAATGATAGATATCGGATTTCGGATGACGATGCAAGTCATGTAGCCAAGTCTTCAGGGCTTGGCGCAGAGGACTAAACCTCTGCTACGCCTCTCTCAGAGGACAAGCGAAAAGAAGCAATCCTGAAGGGTTGCCCTGCAATTAAAAATATGTTAAAATATTTCGATTACATCTTCGTTCTTCGGCCGGTGCTTATGGTTCCGGTTTGGACGATTCTGCTTTTAGGGCATTATCAGGGCTCAAGGGATGCTTCCTTTGATAAATCTTTGCTCTGGCTTTTCTTATTCGCTACCTTTTTCATCGGAGGGGTATATCTTTTAAATCAAATCTATGATCTTGAAACAGATCGTAAAAACAAGAAGCTATTCTTTTTAGCAGAAGGGTATATCTCCAAGAAAAATGCCTGGGTTTTGACTGTTTTTTTATACCTTTTCAGTGTTTTACCAGCTTATTTTCTGTCTTTAACCATCGGGATAATTTTTACCTTGGGTTTGATTTTTAGCTTCTTCTATTCTGCTCCCCCTTTTACCCTGAAGAATAAAACCTATGCAGGTCTTTTAGCTAATCTTATCTCCCATGGTTCTCTGGTATTTTTAGCAGGTTTTTGCGCCCGATCAGGTTTCTCCCTGAGGGCAGTCTTATTATCACTTCCTTATGCTCTCGCCGTTGGCGCAGTTTACATAAACACTACCATTCCAGATATAGGAGGTGATAAGATGGCGGGGAAGATGACTTTTGGAGTGAAATATGGAACTTTCAAATCAGCTTTGGTCTCAACCATTCTGGTGCTATTATCCATCATTTTATCTATTGTCTTTTTAGATTTACCTTTTCTTTTTTCTGCGGTCCTCTCTTTTCCCTTTTACCTTTTAGCTCTTTTGACTAAAGAAGCTGGAAAAAGTGTTCTGGCATCCAAAGTCTCGATACTTTTTTTATCCCTGGCGGCTGGATATTTTTATTCCGGGTATTTCATAATTTTGATTTTGGGTTTTTTAGGAACCAGATTATATTATAAGGAGAGATTTAACTTGGAGTATCCGAGTTTGTTCTGATATAGGTATGGACGACTACATCCACGTAGCCGAGCCTTCAGGGCTCGGCGGCCGATAAAAGCTTTACGGCTCGAAGAGAAGTTTAAAACCTCCATTACGCGATAGCTCCAGTGAATAAGGAAAATTGAAAAAGGAAGAATGAAAATAAAAAAGAAATATCGAATGACGAACATCAGATTCCTGATAAAAGCGAAAAGCAAATAGCAAAGAGCAAATTCAAGAATAAAAAATGCAAAAAGAAGCTCTATATTACGAAAAATTAGAAAATAAAAAAGTTCAGTGCCATCTCTGCCCCTGGGAGTGTCTTTTAACTGAAGGGAAGCTGGGGATTTGTCGGGGGAAAAAGAATTTACAGGGGGTATTATATGCCATTAATTACGCTAAAGCTGTTTCCATCGCTTTGGATCCGATCGAGAAAAAACCACTTTATCATTTCTTTCCCGGAACGGACATTTTATCTACCGGCCCCAATAGCTGTAATCTGAGATGTAACCACTGCCAGAACTGGTCTATCTCTCAAATAGAATCGCCGACGGAACTGGTAACTCCGGAGGATTTAGTTTCTCTGGCTTTAAAATATAACTCCCCGGGGATTGCCTATACTTATACTGAGCCCTTGATGTGGTATGAATATGTTTTAGATGCTGCCAAACTCGCTCGCAATAAAAATTTAGTCAATGTTCTGGTGACCAATGGCTATATCAATCCGGAACCTCTGGAAAAGCTTTTACCTCTAATCGATGCTTTGAATGTTGATGTTAAAGGGATGAGTCAGGAGTTCTACAAAAAAGTGTGTAAGGGTAAGTTAGACGTAGTTTTGAAAACAGTCGAGATTTCAGTTGAGAGAAATAAGCATGTGGAATTAACTTATCTTCTTATTCCAACCCTGAACGATTCAGAGGATGAGCTTAAAAAATTTGTAGATTGGGTGGCAAATTTGAATGAACGTATCCCTGTTCATTTCTCCAGATATTTTCCGGTTTACAAGTCCGAATTGCCACCTACACCGGTATGGACTTTAAAAAAAGCTTTTAAAATTGCCAAGGAGAAATTGAAATATGTTTATGTGGGAAATGCCTATATCCCAGGCACCTCTGATACTCATTGTCCCAAATGCTCTAAGGTCTTAATCTCAAGAAGTGGATATTCAATCGACATAGCCGGGATCAAAGATAAGAAATGTAAGAATTGCGGGACAGACATAGATGTGATATTAAAAGGCTAAAGGCAATAGTCTAAAGTCCTGAGTCTAAAAGCCAAAAGCAAAAAGCGAATCGCTGAAAAATATTGACAAAGCATCTTTCAAACCCTATTATAAAATAGAATGTCGAGATATTAAGTTTTAAAATAATTGAGGATTAAATAATTTAGAATATAATATAATAACAAGTCAGAAATCGAATAGCGAATAGCTAATTAAGGAGGTATAAAATGGCAGATATATTCGAGAAAACACTTTTAGCCGGTTCTGGGTCTTTTTGATTTAACCCGGGAAAAGGCTGAAAAGTTGGCGAATGAGCTTATCAAAAGGGGAGAGCTTTCTCAATCGGATAAAGCAAAGGCAGTCAAGGAGATTTTAAAGGGTCATGAGGAGAGAACCAGGAAAATAAAGGAGAAGATCGACCAGCACGTTAACAAGGCGGTTGAAAAGTTAAAAGGGGTTACAGCTCAGGAGCTTTCAGAGCTGAACAAGAAGATCGAGAAACTCTCAAAGGAGCTTGAGAAATTAGGAGAGAAGTTAGAGAAGAAATGATACCTTAAGACCAGGATGGTGATCAAGCAGATGGATGGGGGAGCAAATTATGTGCTGGTCAAAGTTGTTAAGGCGATGGAGGAGTGATTTATTAATTACCTCAACTCTTCTCTGAAAAAAATGATAGTTTAGCAAGAACTAATGGATTGTAAAACTTTAGCATTACCCCATAGAAAGAAGAGGGTCAGTTTTGTGCTCTATCTCCACATTTGATGAGAAATTATAGGGTCTTTCTAAAAACTGCCTTTACTAAACACTTGTAATATATAAAAGATTGACAAATTGATTTTTAAAGTTATATTTAATTTTGAATTCATATTGTTTTAATTTTTACCAAGGAAAAGGTTAGAATATGGATAAGGAAACCTGGAAGACCTCTATCACTCAGATAAAGAAGGGGGAAATAAGGGTTCGCGGATATGACATAACTGAGCTGATGGAGAAACTTACCTTTAGCCAGGTCGTTTTTCTTATCCTTAAAGGTGAACTCCCTAGTTCTCAAGAAAGTAAAATGATGGAGGCGATTCTTGTTTCCTCTATTGATCACGGTGCAACACCGCCTTCCTCTCTGACAGCCAGAATTGTTATCTCCGGCGGTAATCCTTTAAATGCCTCAGTGGCTGGAGGGATTTTGACCATAGGAGATTCTCACGGAGGGGCAATTGAGGAATGTGCTAAGATGTTCCAGGTCCTGGCAAAAGAGGAAAGAGATTTAGCCTCCTCAGCTTCTGAATTAGTTAAAGAATATCAAGTCAAAAAAAAGAGGATTCCAGGGTATGGACATCGCTTGCATGAAACTGATCCGCGTACGGTTAAACTTTTCAAAGTTGCACAGGAGCTGGGTTTTTCAGGCAGACACTTAAAGTTAGCCAAAGAGATCGAAAAAGAACTGGAAAAGACTTCCGGGAGAAAACTCCCTTTGAATGTAGATGGAGCAATTGCAGCGGTTGTCTCGGATATGGGATTTGACTGGAGATTGGGAAAGGGGTTTTTTATTATCTCCAGGGTTCCGGGTTTGGTTGCTCATGCTTATGAGGAGCTTACTAGAGAAAAGCCGATGCGGAGATTAGGGAATACAGATTTCGAATATGATGGACCGGAGCCCAGAGAAATTATTTAAAGGTTTTTTAATTATAGAGTATAACTTTAAAGATTGCCTTTACATACTGGTAGTTTCATGATTACAATACTACTTAAACTGGAGGGCAAATGAATAAATTTGATCGTCTGCTTTACATTCTCAGTCTTCTCAGGTCAAAACAGTCTCTCCAGGCAGCAGATTTAGCCCGGGAGTGTCAGGTGTCCGAGAGGACAATCTACAGAGACATAATCTCCCTTTCCTCAGCCAACGTCCCGATATACTTCGATGACGGCTATAAACTTCTTACAGATGCTTTTCTGCCTCCTTTGAACTTTTCCTTAGATGACTATTTAGTATTGAAATTAGGTCTGGGCTCAAGCCCGCTTTCTATCAATACACCACTGGGGAAGTCGGCTAAAAGGGTTTTATCGAAGATTGATTCGGGTTTAAGTCAGGAGGTAAAAAACAGGCTCAGCGATTTGGGTGATCCCCTGAGAATAACTCTTAAATCATCAGTTGATTTAAACAAACTTGGTCTGATCTTTAACCTGATCGAACAGTCGATTTTAAACAGGAGAACCATCAGATTAGATTATGAGGGTTCTGGAATCGGGAAAAAGCTCCAGGGAAATTGACCCCTACGCTTTAATCTTCAGACGCCATTCCTGGTATCTTTTAGGTTTCTGTCATGTGAGGGAAGAGATCAGGATTTTCAGGCTCAATCGAATTTACAAGGTTACCTTGACGGATAAAAATTTTGAGAAGAAACCTGATTTCTCCATAGAAGAGTTTTTCAATAATAGCTGGGAGATCTATCAAGGGGAACTAACTGAGGTAAAGTTAAGGTTTTTCGGGAAGGCGGTGAAGGTGATTGAATCAAGCCAGTATCACCCATCTGAAAGCCTGAATAAACAAGAGGATGGCTCGCTTGTCTATTCGGTGAAGGTGAGCGGGATTGAGGAGATCTCAAGATGGATTTTAGGTTTTGGTGAAATGGTGGAGGTGCTGAAGCCTGAGGATTTAAGAGTAAATATCAAAGAGACGGTTCAAAAAATGCAAAAGCTTTATTCTAAATCAGCCTGATGTTAAGTTCGAGTTTGGATCCATAGGTTTTTGAGTCAAATGTGTTTTCCAGTTTCACAACTCCGGCAGTAAAGACAGTAGTTGGTGGATGGTGGTTAGTTGCTGGTCCTCCACACCCATCCAATTTATCTAAATCTTTAATCATAATTATTTTTAGTAATCCATTCTTGTCAAGTTTTCTTTTTTGAGAGTCCAGCCACTCAGGTGTAAAACTCATAATAGGTTAAATTATTCTTGACTTGGTTGTTTGAATTTATGTTATTCTCCCCATACAAAACTTAGGTGTATGCCTGACAAACAAACACTTACGGGTGATGAAGTTATACTGAATTATCAGATTGAGAAAATGAGGACAAAGGAGAGCTAGGTGGAATTCATAATTGCAGGAGTAATAGCCATAGCGTTGCTGGTGTATCTGGTCTATGCTATGTTTAACCCTGACAAATTCAATTAGAGGAACTGATGACATTTAACGATTTTCTGCAGATATTAATCTTTGTGCTAACTTTAATTCTGCTGACACCGGTTCTTGGTTCATATATGTCCAGGGTATTTTCGGGTGAGAGGGCATTTAAGCCAAAGTATTTCAGCTGGATAGAGAGAACAATCTATCGGGTGTGCGGAATCAATGCAATGGTTGAGATGGATTGGAAGGAATATACCAGAGCATTATTACTTTTCAATTTTTTGGGATTTGCAGTGGTGTTCTTTCTCTTGCTGATTCAACCTTATTTGCCGGTGAAACCACCAAAGCAAGCTAACATCTCTCTTCCATTAGCCTTTAATATCGCGGTGAGCTTTATGACCAACACCAACTGGCAGTCTTATGCCGGAGAGACAACCCTGAGGTATTTAACACAAATGCTTGGGTTAGCTGTGCAAAATTTCTTGAGTGCTGCAACCGGGATGGCAGTGCTTCTGGCTTTGATTCGAGGGATTGCCCGGAAAACCTCGCGTTCGATCGGTAATTTCTGGACGGATATGGTCAAATCGGTAATTTACGTCCTGCTTCCTCTCTCTATTGTTCTATCATTGATTCTGGTCAGCCAGGGAGTGGTCCAAACATTTTCCTCCGGTGTAGAGGCGGTGAATCTCGAAGGCGCAAAACAGACCATACCGCTTGGGCCGGTAGCTTCTCAAATTGCTATAAAACAACTGGGAACCAATGGCGGTGGATTTTTTAATGCAAACAGCGCACATCCGTTTGAGAATCCTACGCCTTTGTCCAACTTTCTTGAGATGATTTCCATTCTTCTTATTCCAGCATCTCTCACCTATACTTACGGAACGATGGTAAAGTCAAAAAGACACGGCTGGGTCATCTTTGGAGTGATGCTGTTTGTGTGGATGGCCGGGCTGGGCATATCAGCACAGTCTGAATTTAGCAGAAATCTATCTCTGGGTAACATGGTAACATTCGAGGGTAAAGAGGTTCGTTTCGGGACTGTAAACTCCATCTTATGGTCAACTGCCACTACTGCCGCATCGAATGGATCGGTTAATGCTATGCATTCCAGCCTATCTCCCCTGGCGGGTGGTGTGGCAATGCTCAATATGATGCTTGGTGAGATCATATTTGGAGGGGTTGGAGTGGGGCTTTGCGGCATGCTTCTTTTTGTTCTGATGACGGTATTTCTGGCTGGTCTGATGGGTGGCCGCACTCCGGAATATCTGGGAAAGAAGATCGAAGCTAAAGAGATCCAGATGGTTATTGTTGCCATTCTCGCACCCAGCGCAGTTATTCTCATTGGTGCAGGTTTTGCTTCGGTCCTGTCATCTGCGCTTTCAAGTTCTGGCTAACAAAGGACCTCATGGTTTGAGTGAGATACTCTATGCCTATTCCTCAGCTTCAGGTAACAACGGCAGCGCTTTTGCGGGTCTTAACGCCAATACTAACTTTTATAATATAACCCTGGGAATAGCTATGTTGATCGGCCGTTTTGCGGTGATCATTCCCTGCCTGGTGATAGCCGGCAGTTTAGCGAAAAAAAGGATCCTGGCTTTTTCCTCCGGCACATTTGCCACCGATACCCTGACATTTGCCATACTGCTGATCGCAGTGATATTGATTATTGGAGCATTAACATTTATGCCTGCATTATGTCTTGGTCCCATTATCGAGCATATGACCATGCTGGCTGGAAGATTATTTTAGGAGAAGAATGCCGCGTATCGAACGAAATCTGGTCTACAGAGGTCTTATCAGGACTGCCATCAAGGATGCTTTTAAAAAATTGCATCCCCGCTCCCAGCTTGGTAATCCGGTTATGTTCGTGGTATTAGTGGGGGCTGTATTGACGTCTCTGTTTTTCATAACAAAACTTACAGGGGGATATTTCTCAGGATTTGAATTCCAGATCAGCCTCTGGCTCTGGTTCACGGTTTTATTTGCAAATTTTGCTGAGGCGATGGCTGAAGGTCGTGGTAAAGCCCAGGCAGAAAGCCTTAAAAAAGACCGCAAGCAGATAATGGCGCGAAAAATCGAAAACGGCAAGGAAATTGAAATACCGGCAACCAGCTTGAAAAAAGACGACTTAGTAGTATGTGAAGCCAATCAGATAATTCCTGCAGACGGTGAAGTTGTCGAAGGAATTGCAACGGTGGATGAATCGGCGGTTACCGGTGAGTCGGCTCCAGTCATAAGAGAAAGCGGAGGTGACAGGAGCGCGGTGACTGGCGGTACGAGAGTGATAAGCGATCGGATAGTTATAAAGATCACATCCGAACCCGGAAATACATTTATCGATAGAATAATTTCCTTGATCGAAGGTGCCAAACGGCAGAAGACTCCCAATGAAATCGCACTCGGGATTGTGTTGAGCGGACTTACCATCATCTTCTTGCTGGCAGTTGCCACGTTAAAGTTTTTCGCTGACTATAGCAGTAATGCTGCCAATCAGGACCTTTCAAATTATGTCACGGTGCCGGTATTAATCGGCTTGCTGGTCTGCCTGATCCCGACGACTATCGGTGGATTAATCAGCGCTATAGGGATTGCGGGTATCGACAGGCTGGTTCGCAATAACGTCATCTCTAAAAGCGGCCGCTCAGTTGAAGCAGCTGGCGATATCGACGTCCTTCTATTAGACAAAACCGGAACGATTACCCTTGGCAACAGAATGGCAACCGGTTTTATCCCCGCTCCTATGATTACAGTACAACATCTGGCTGAAGTATCCCAGCTTGCCTCATTGTCAGATGAGACTCCTGAGGGAAGGTCGATAGTGGTTCTGGCTAAAGACCAGTATAATCTGAGAGCGCAGACCCTTACCCCGCGCCAGGCGAGATTTATTAATTTTTCAGCACAAACCAGGATGAGCGGTGTAGAAATATTTGATATCGAAGGGAGCATGATCCTGAATATAAGGAAAGGGGCACTTGACGCCATCCGGAATTACGTGGAGAAACTGGGAGGTGATTTTCCTGAGGATTTAAGACAAAAGGCAGAAGAGATATCGAATACCGGTGGTACTCCCTTAGCGGTTACAGACGGCGCTTTAGTTCTGGGACTGATTCATCTCAAGGACGTCGTGAAAGGGGGGATTAAGGAGCGTTTTGCGGAGCTCAGGAAAATAGGAATCAGGACTGTGATGATTACCGGTGATAACCCGTTAACAGCCGCAGCCATCGCGGCTGAGGCAGGGGTAGATGATTTTGTCTCGCAGGCAACACCGGAAGTGAAGCTCGAAAGGATACGCCAGGAACAAAGCAATGGGCATCTTGTGGCGATGACTGGTGACGGCACTAATGATGCTCCCGCTCTTGCTCAGGCTGATGTAGGTGTGGCAATGAATACTGGGACCCAGGCAGCTCGTGAGGCAGGTAACATGGTTGATCTCGACAGCAATCCTACCAAGCTCATCCAGATCGTCGAGATCGGCAAGCAGCTCCTGATGACCAGAGGAGCGCTGACTACCTTCAGCATTGCTAACGATGTTGCCAAATATTTTGCCATTTTACCGGCTATGTTTGGTACACTATATGCTTTAGCTGGTATGTCGAATGGACCCCTTGCCTCGCTCAATATAATGAGACTTCATTCACCGCAGAGTGCAATCCTGAGTGCGGTGATATTCAACGCTTTGATAATAATATGTCTGATCCCATTGGCATTGCGTGGTGTGACATTTAAAGCGGAAAAGGCTTCGACGATTTTGCACCGTAACCTTCTGATTTACGGTCTGGGAGGATTGATAGCGCCGTTTGCAGGGATCAAGTTAATCGATATCCTGATAGTAGCGGTCAGATTGGCTACTTGACCGGAGGATCACGTTGAAAAACTTCTTAATTGCATTAAAACTTATTGTGCTGATGACCCTCATTCTGGGGATACTCTATCCGATTGCCATCACTGGTATTACCCAGGCGATTTTCCCACACAGAGCTAGTGGCAGCATCTTGGTAAACAATGGTAAAGTGATTGGTTCAGTTCTGATTGGACAGAAATTCGAGAGTGACAGATATTTCTGGCCTCGTCCATCAGCCATTGATTATAATCCACTGCCCTCAGGCGGAAGCAATTTGGGTCCAACGAGCGCAGAGCTTCAGAAACAGATTGTGTCCCGCCGGACAATTCTTCTAAAAACTCATGGTTTAAATGAAAGAGCCATTATTCCTCTGGATCTGCTGTTTGCTTCTGGCAGTGGACTAGATCCACATATCAGTCCGGAAGCGGCAAGGTTTCAAATAAATCGTATTACTCGAACCAGAGGTTTTGACAAAAATGGTGAAAATGAGCTTCATAAGTTGATCGATAAGTACATTGAGCCAAGAGATTTCGTAGTATTAGGTGAACCTCGTATAAATGTTCTAAAACTTAATGTTGCTCTGGACTCACTTGGAGCAAAGTTGGGAAAGGATAATGGAAAATAAACCTGATCCGGATGCGATTTTAGCGGCAATACATAAACAGGAAAATATGGGCCTTGGAGGCCAGCTGCGCATATTTTTCGGCATGGCTGCGGGAGTTGGTAAGACCTACTCGATGCTTGAAGCAGCACACAAGCGGTTGGAGGAAGGGGCAGACGTTGTAATCGGCATAGTGGAAACACATGGCCGTAAAGAGACCGATGCCCTGGTCGAAGGACTTCCGTTAATTCCGAGAAAAAAGGTTGAATATAGGGGGTCGATTTTCGAGGAGATGGATCTGGATGCCATCCTTACCCGTAAACCCGCCATCGTTCTGGTGGATGAACTCGCCCATACAAATATTCCAGGCTCCCGGCATCCCAAGAGATGGCAAGATGTTCTTGAAATACTCGATGCAGGAATTGGCGTTTATACTACTCTTAACGTCCAGCATTTAGAAAGCCGCAAGGAAAGTGTTGAAAGCATAACCGGAATCACCATCCGGGAAGCTGTCCCGGATTCTGTTCTGGATCGTGCTTCAAACATTGAGTTAGTTGACCTGACACCGGAGGACCTTCTTCAGCGTCTCAAAGAAGGTAAAGTCTATCTGGGTGAAAATGCACAACTTGCCTTAGAGCATTTCTTTAAAATAGGCAGGCTGACTGCTCTTCGAGAAATTGCACTTCGATTCACTGCCGAAAAAGTTGACAGCGAATTGCAGTGGCGAACCTCTGCAGAAGACCAGTCTTCTCACTGGAAAGCGACAGAACGTTTTATGGTAGCGGTAAGCCACAGCCCGACTTCCGAAGGATTAATTCGCGCCACAAGAAGGCTGGCTTTTGGCCTGGGTGCTCCCTGGATAGGAGTCAACGTCGACACTGGAGAGATTTTGAACACTGAAGATCGGTCCAGACTTTCGAAAAGTTTATCTCTGGTCAGGGAACTTGGGGGAGAGGTGGTGACCACTGCTGATACTGATATCGCCTCCGCATTGATCCGGGTTGCTAATCAAAGAAAAGTTACTCAGATGGTTTTCGGCAGACCAGCCCGCCTATGGTTGAGGGATATATTTAGCGGTGGGACCTTATTGGATCGGCTCGTCAGGGAAAGCGGGGCTTATGACATCCTGGTATTGCGACCCGAAAAGAGCGAACAGACCAAAAGAACCAAAAGTCGCAGACAAGCCTTTGCGTCTGGACTTTCATCTTATTGGTACATACTGTGGGTCATAGCCACGTTAGCTTTAATTAATAGATTATTTCTTCCCTTCCTGGGTTACCGGGCAGTAGGTTTTGTTTTTTTGCTTGGTATCTTAATAATCAGCCTTTTTACATCGTTTGGACCGATATTATTCGCTGCAATTATCAGCGCATTGGTATGGAATCTTTTTTTTATACCACCGGTTGGCACTTTCGCCATAAAGGAGCCGGAAGATGTCTTAATGTGTGCAGTATTCCTGGTAGTAGCGATTATAACCGGAGCTCTTACCCACGGAATTCGAAAAAGAGAAAAGATGCTCCGATTCCGTGAAAAGCATACAAAGACTCTGTATGATATTGTTGAAGTGCTGGTGTCATCCAGCGATCTGGAGGGTTGTATAGATTCGGTTACTAAACGGCTGGCAACTATTTTCGATGGTGATTTTGTGATTTTGATAGGGGATTCCAATGGGCAATTGGAGTTAAAATCCCGTTACCCTGGTATCGCCATTCTTAGCAAAGAAGAATTCGCAGTAGCAAAATACTGTTTCGATAATAGAAAGACAGCGGGTTGGTCAACTGATACTTTGCCATCAGCTGAATTTCTTTACATACCATTAGTGGGCTCCGCTGAAACAGTTGGTGTACTCGCTTACCATCCAAAGATAAAAAAGAAACTTTTGCAGGAAGAAGAGAATTTGTTGATGGCTGTTGGCAAGCAGCTTGCCATTGCTATTGAAAGAGAGATCCTACGCCAGCGTTCTCTCGATGAAAAACATTTCAAGCATTCTTGAGCGGATATCTTCTCGTAATAATAAGAAGGACATTCATTTTCTCCCGACATAATAGTCGGGCATTACGAAGACCAAATTAAAGCGGGGTAAAGAGGGGCGTGATGTCCTGTAAAAAATGAGCAGTGATGCAAGGCGTAAGGCTTTTTCTCCAGAGGAAGAGCAAAGAGAAAGCCACCCCATATATTCCCGCAAATAACATTCCGACTAATCCCTGATAGAGATGTCCCAGGCTGAAAGATAAAGAGGTGATCAAAATTGTAAGCCACCAGCTTTTCAAATAGAAATTCAGGCGGGTAAGGATAAATCCTCTGAAAGCGCTTTCCTCACTTAAACTGGCACTTGAAGCCATAATTACCCAGAGAATTTTCTGAGTTTGGGTGCGAGGTAAAAGATAGGATACCTCAGGAGGCGTAACAAGCTTATTGAGTTGTAGAATAAGACTCAAAGCTATAAAGAAAGAACTTATTGCTAACCAGAAGATAACACCAATTATTAAATTGCTGAAGTTGAACTCTCTAAGTCCTATACTTGAAAGATTCTCTTTCTCTCTCAGAACGATCAGAAAGATTAGTAAAAATACCAAGAGTTGAATTAAAATAGTAGGGATATAGATTTGAGTAGTAACCTTTAACTCATTTTCACCTGCAGCAGATAACCCTGATACTTGTCTCGATTCGGACATAAGAAGATAAGAAGAAAGGGGCCATATAACCAGGAGAAAGAAAAGCAGAAAGATTGTTCCTATCCGGCCGTGCCGGTTTTCATCAGGTTTAGAGATTTTGCTCAGGTCATAATCTTTCTTTTGTCCGGGAGAGGGGATTTGCTCCATTTAGTCGTTCTTTGGCTCTTCTCTACGAGCCACAAAGCTTTCATCGGCAGGTTGAGAAGGAGTTTGAGTTGAGCCTTTTTCTTTTCCCCCTATTCCTAAAAGAAAAGCTAATCCCACTATTATCAGGATCAAAGGCCAGGTTTTGCCCAGTGAGGGAATAATACCCCAGTTGCTCAGAAGAAAAAGTATTCCCAAGCCTAAAAGGATTGTACCTACAAAGGTTTTGCCAGAACCCCATTCTTTGCTCGAAGAAGATTTTTCCATTTTCACTCCTTTTAGAAAAGATGATCTTAAAAACTTCAGTAATATAAAGCTCAAAAGCTAACTGAGCAACAGGTTTTTTAATCGGTAGGGACGCACAGCTATGCGTCTCTACCTTTAATCGAGATGTTACTCAAATCAGGTAGGTCAATTAGCGACTTAAATGCGAAAGCGAAGCGAATAGGATGTGATTGCTTTTCAATCTGTCCTTTAAGATTTTTGGTACAAATTAAAAGTGACTTCAAAAAAGATTTGGAGAATTTTTATAATGCGGAACAATTCTGAACATAAAGCAGATACAAACCTAACAGCTCGAAGAGATAAGCGAAGAAAAGACCATTTTGTAGACTACTATACCTGCTCTCTAGGATACGGCAGGAAAAAAAGAAAAAGGATTAGAAGCTTAAACTGGGTCAGCGGGAAAGAGGAGCCGGAGTTTGCTTTAAGGGGATCTGAGCTTATTCAGAAAAAAAAGGATGAAGAATCAGGTGTGGAATTAGAGGAAATTGTGGCTAAAGCCTTAGACAAGCTGGATAGTTTTGAAAGGGAGTTTATTCGATATTTTTATTACGATTGTTTGAGTTATAGCCAGATTTCTCAACTCCTGGACAAAACCAAAGACCGCTTAGAAAGGATTCACCGCTCTGCCCTGGAAAAATTAAGATCCGGTTTGAAGGATTACGTCTCAAAACGTTACAAGCTCAAAATCTCCCAGGAAAAAAGGTGTTTGATCTGTTCTCATCCATTAAGAAATGAATTAGATGATCTGATAAGAACCAAAAAGAAAGAGGAGACCTGGAAAAAGGTTTTGCGAATTTTCAGAGAGAAATTTAATCTGGAGATTAAAACCCCGCAGATATTGATCAATCATCAGAGAAAACATATGTTCGAGTTGTAAATTTTAAAAATATTCATTTCTTTTCCCTGCCAGAGGCGGGGAAAATCCGCGAAAAGGATCAGCAGGAAAATAAAAACCAAAAGGAGAAGTTGTGGAAAACGTATCAACGAAGTTAGAAACCGGTAAAAAGATTACGACCTGTAAGGGAGAACACTGTATCAATATCTTCATCTCCTATGAGCTAAAAGAGAAGATCAGCCAGTTAGCTAAAAGGTATGACCGGACTATGGCGGATGTGGTCAGGACCTTAATTAAAATCGGCATTCCCATACTGGAAAGCCTGACCGAGGCAGAGGAGAAAATGCTGGTAGATTATATCCAGGTCTTGAGGAGATGGAGAAAGGTAAGGGAACTGAAATCGAATGAGGAAAGGCTAACTTAAAATTATTTTTAAACAGCAAAAATAAAAATCCGGGCTTAATTTTTGAGACCCGGATTTTAAAGTAGCTTCAGGTCTTACTAATAGTTGTTCGGATACTTATAGCAGATCAGCGGCTTGGGTCCACCTTTAAAAAGATAATTAATTAACCATACCACGTCTCCTATAGAGGGTTTCCCATCACAATTCGCATCTGCCATCTCCATAACTGGAACAGGCGCTGAACCACCTTGCATTAGATAAGCTATCAAATAAGTTACATCTGAGACAGTAATGGATTTGTCATTATTCACATCCCCACGACTGATAGCCAAAAGCGCCCTGAAAGCATTTAATCTATATATGTACTCTTGAGGACCTATTTTCTTAATAACTTCAGCTGAATTTTCAATTATTTCCTTCACCTGATAGCCATATAAAAGAGTGGTCGGATAAAGACGCCACCATTGGGCTTTTATTAAAGCCGCAGTTGCCGCCACCTGAGGACAGGCCGCTGAAGTTCCGTTAAATATGGCTGTATAGTTCACATTCGCGGGTCCTGGGTAAGTAGGGTTGTAGCCTCTTTCTCCCATAAGATCCATCGTCCAGATACCCCCCATTTTTCCACTGGGTGCTACAAGGTCTAAAGCTTCTCCCATATTACTGTAATCCCAGATTCCGTCCACGCTGTCAGAAGCACCTACCGCTATAACCGAATCCAAATAAGCTGGAAAATCCACACAATTCTTACCGCCGTTGCCAGATGCAAATACCACTACACCACCTTCAGGGTTAGACGGTTTTGGACGGACAAAGCGATTAATTGCCTGAGCTAAAACATCATAGTATAAGTCGCAATCTCCATAGCCCCAGCTATTGCTTGCAATTCTTGCCCCGAGTGCAGAAGCCCAATCAAAGGCTTCAGCCAATTCCCAGGGCATTAATGGGCTAAAAATACAATTACTATCAGCAAAGATCTTGATTGGCACTATCTGGCAAAGGGGAGCTAAGCCGGATATGCCCAAGAGATTATTCTGAGTAGCAGAAATCAAACTGGCACAAGCCTCACCGTGTGCACACTCAGGGTAAGGTCCCGGTGTAGGGTCCCAATCTGGTATGGAGGGATAAACATCAGCACCCACAAGATCATAACCTTGGGCTAAAGCACCTATATCTTCGTGCGCCTCAACCCCTACATCTATTACTGCAATTTTTAAATCTGGGTTACCTTTGCATATCTCCCAGGCTAAAGAAGCATCGATATCCGCATCAACTTCTCCTCCACTCTGACCTGTGTTTTCGTAGTTCCATTGATACTGGTAAAAGGAATCATCAGGAATGTAGGAGTATATTACTATTTCTGCAAGAAAATCCGCATGGGAATACTCAGTGGATGTATCCTCATAGTACTGGTTGGCAGTTACCAGAGCATCCTTATCAATAGCACCGGTAAGCTTCAAAAGAAAGAGATTAGGAACATCTGGGATGGAGTCAATTATTACAGCACTATGTTGAGCGTTCAAACTGTCAATATATGAGCGAGAAATCTCAGGATGAAATTGAGCTACAAACCGGTCAGTTACTATCATCTCTAAGGAATCTGGACTCAGATAAACCGGATTTGCCATCTCTACCTCTTCCCGCTCTCTCAGCCTCTGGATTAGAGCTTCAACATCACTGCCCGGCAGAACATACAGCACCATAAACTCTTCCCGTGTAGGTTCAGGCTCTCTATTAGGATCGAGGGCACTTTCAGACAAGATGAAATTATTGATATTCGAGGGAGTCACCCCAGGAATAAATCTAACAGTAACTTTTTCCCCGGAAAGCAAAAGCGGTCTTTGTATCCCGCCGCCATAGTAATAATAACTGCTCTGGGCAAAAGCAGAAGAGCATATAAAAATACCCACTATCAAACACCCTATTGTTAAGAAAATTTTGAGCGAGAACATCTTACACCTCCTTTAAAATGTTGAAGTTTTAGCTTTCATAAAGCCATATAAACAAGTGCAAAGTTTCTATATCTTGGAATAATCATTGATTTAAGTGGCTCATTTCTTATCAGGTCTATAACTAAAATCCGGTCAGAACACATACTCAGGTAAGCTTTCTCTCCATTCGGGGTTATCTCTATGTAATAAGCGTTAATTGGGGGCTCACATAAGGAGTCAGATAGTGGGTTTAAGTCGATGCCGGGCAAAGGAGTATTGGTTTCAGTATCAAAAACACCCAGCTTACCGCTTGGTGGGGGTTCAAATGTAATACAAGGACCTGCGCCGCCATTGTCTGTTATATAAACTCTGCTCCCATCCGGCTTAATAGCTAACTGCCCACTACCGTTTATATTCAGCTGAACTAATAGACTATCACGGGTTAAATCGTAAGCTAAGAAATAAATATAATCATAGTAGGCCAAAAGATAGATGGTATTCCCATCGGGTGAGATAACAGCATCAGTTAATTGCGGTGCCCATCCATTTCTCAAATAGATCTTAAAGGAACGAACCCAGCGCTTGGTCTGGTAATTGAATACCTTTATCTCATTCGGGACTCCCCTAACGCCACCGTAAAGTAATGGAGATTTTTTATTAAAACAAAATGGTTTAAATATAAATGTAGTAGTCTCTGCATATATCAACTGATGGGAACAAGCATTGAAAATTCTCAACTCTAGTGTATACGGCACAAATATATATCTGCCGTCTGGTGAGACAATTGTGCTGCTATTCTCTCCAAAATATTTTACACCTTTGGTGCGGGTGTCTACCTCATAATAGGTTCGAGTACCACTATGGGTGAGGGTATCAAAAAGGGCAACCCTTACATACAGGGTTCTTTTATCTGGTGATAATGCCAATTCTTCTGGCCACCTATAGGGACCAAGGGAGATTGAATCAACCAGTGAATCTGTTTCGGTTGAGAAGACGTAGATCAATTGTTCTGGCTCAGTACCACCTATATTACTTGAATATAAATAATATTCCCTTCTATACTCATACCTGGTAGAATTTTTGGTGCAGTTAGAATAGAAAATAAAAACAGATAGAACTATCAGGATGATAATTCCCCATCCTGCAGATCCGAAGGAAAAGATTTTTCTTTTCATTTTGACCCCTTTAATTAGTAGGTTATTTTTACTCCCGACCTAAGGGATATTCTTATCTCAAATCAACTGGAATCTGATTATAAAATAGATTACTTTAATAACTTTGTCAAGTACTTTTTTGAAAGATATTATTTAATTTTGAATGTTCAGTATGAGTTACCTTCTTATACAAAATAAAGCACTCAAGTGGTAACGCCTGATTGCATGCAACAGGGATTCTCCAGATATGATTTTCTGATAGGTTAGTATTTAAAAAAATCCGGTTTCAGGACATCGAATATATTAGATACCGGAATTACAGCTTCTCCTCCTCCTACATATTCACCATCTGCATTATAAACCGAAACGGTGTAGTTGCCTGCAAGCAAACCATAAATATTGGTAAACAGATCGAAATAGCACATACAGTGGCAAGGGTCTCCTGATTCTTTTTCGTAAACCTTTACCTGAAAGCCTTCTATCAAAACATCTGATTTGAGGATAGAACAGCAGTTGTAATAAGCATCCTGGTGGGTGATCTGAAGGTCGTTACCGGTTACCTGAATTATGATGCTATCCGGTGAAAAAGATTTCTGCCTATTTTCACTTTTACATTCGCTCTGCTGAGAAGTAAAGCCAGATGGCACGGTAGCTATTCCACCCCCCATATACAGTCCAATAGAATTATAATCTGATATAGTATAGACCCCACTGGACAGGTTCTGGATTAAGGTCTGGAGATCAAAATTACATAAACAGTCACAGATCTCATTACTTGCTTTCTCATAGAGGTCGATCTGGTAGCCATTTTGTACTATCTCTGTTGTTATAATAGCACAGCAGTTATAAAAAGCATCTTTATGGGTTACCAGGATGCTGTTACCTGTAACCTGGATCAGAATAGAATCCGGAGTAGATGGAGATGAACTACCTCCACTTATTGAACTCCTTTCGGAAAGACATTCACTCTGCAGGTTAAGGACTTTACGGGTGCAGGGGGAGGGACCAGATTTGAAAAGATAGTTTATTAGCCAGACTACATCGGATAGGCTGATTTTTCGGTCCAGGTTACAGTCACCAATCCAGGAGGGATTAGGTGGATTCCCGGATTTTAGAAGATAGCTAATTAAATAAATTATATCTGAAATTCCTGAAAGACTGTCTCCATTCATATCTCCGCAGGTATAGCTCAGAAGTGGAAGCTCTTGGATGCCTTGTGATATTAAAGGAGTACAACTACAGAATTCATCCCTTATACCCGAGATCTCAATATGTTTATTCTGATAGAGATAAAGGTCAAATAAATCCAGTTGGACCTGGGTTTCAGCATAACCTGAATCCGGGATTAACCTGGCAAGCACCTGACATCCACAGGTAATTCCTTGTGGATGATAAACTAAAACACCTTTTTGAGTCTCCAGGGATAAGGCTGAAGAGGAGAGAAATAATAAGATAAATGAAACCAACAAAAAGTTTTTGCAAGACATAAAATCCTCCAGCGATGAAGATTAAATTTTGTTTTTCCTGAGATAATTTTAACTCTTAAAAGTGTTTTGTCAAGTAAAATCCACAGATTAATAATACTTAACAGGTAGATTACATCCTAATATTTTACAAAACATTTCGTAGTTTTTAATTGAAGGAAAGGTTTTCTTGCACAGGTAGATATTTTACAAACAAAAACCGACAAAAAGGTTGAAAACTTATGATCCTTGCCTTATATTAGTGAAAGTTGAACTTAAAAGTAATCTTAGATTAGATACAGGACAGCAAAGGTATGGACATAGAAAAGAAAAACGAATGTATCCCGGGAAAGGGCTCGGCTGGATTAGATAGACACTTTTCTTCATTGTTTTTTAAACTGGCAGTCTTCTTCGGGATAATAATACTTGCCTTTGTCTATGTTTTTTATACCCAATATGTTATTAACCGGCTGAAAGAAGACTCAAGGAGAGTCGTTTCCGCTTATGCCAGGCTCTGGAGTCTGGTAGCCTCTGAATCTACTACTGGTGCAGAAATAGATTTAATTTTCGATGAAATTATAAAGAAAAGTAATTTCCCTATAATCGTAACCTCACCTGTAGGAGAACCTCAAGCCTGGAGAGGTATTGAAATCCCCTGGGACGACACTACCCAGGAGGCCAAGCTCAAGCTCAGGAAACTGGTCAGCAAAATGGATAAAGAAAAAAAACCGATTCCCATCTATTATGGTGAGGAGAAAAAAATTATTAATTACCTGCATTATGGTGATTCTGAGTTGATCTCCCAGCTCAGGATTATGCCTTATTTAGAAATAGGGTTATTGCTGATTGTCATCTGGGTTGGCTTTGTGAGTTTCAGAAATATACAAAGGAGCGAGAAAAGGTCTATCTGGATCGGGATGGCAAAAGAAACTGCTCATCAGCTGGGAACACCTATCTCCTCCCTTTTAGGCTGGGCAGAGCTTTTGAAATCCCGCTCAGAAAAGTCCCAAAATGGATCCGCAGGAAAAGATGATTATTTGGAAAAAATGGAAATAGATATAAAAAGATTGGAAAAGGTCGCTTGCAGGTTTAGCCAGATAGGTTCTCTGCCGGAATTAAAAGAGACGGAATTGAATGAGCTGGTCTCAGAAGTGGTGAATTATTTTAAAGAAAGAATCCCTGAAGGTGTAGAGATAAAAGAGAATTTAGGTGAATCGATCAAGCTGGAGATAAATCCGGAGCTGTTAAGCTGGGTAATAGAGAATCTTCTGAAAAATTCAGTGGAAGCAGTCGAGTCACAAAATGGAAAAATAACGGTTTCGACAGGGATAGATAAAAGCAGAAGAAACGTATATGTTCTGGTGACGGATAACGGCAGAGGGATTTTGGCAAGGGAGCAGAAAAAGATTTTCACTCCAGGATATACTACAAAAATAAGAGGCTGGGGTTTGGGCTTGTCCTTAGCTAAAAGGATTGTGGAAGAATACCATAAAGGGAAGATAACTTTAGTAGAGAGCATCCCTAACCAGAAAACGACTTTTTCAGTTAGTTTACCCCTGAGATAAAAAAAAAGCTGAAAAAGGGCATAGATGAGATGTCAATTTTTAACAGGATAATTTTGGAATGTAAACCTTCAGGTTTACTCGGGTGAATAAAAGATTTAATAGTAAAGCTAAAGCTTTACTATCCAGGAGTTCTACTAAAAATATTAAGAGGTTCAAATGAAGGAAGAGATAAAAAGCATTCTCTGGGTGGATGATGAGATAGATAAGCTGAAATCCCATATAATTTTCTTGGAGGAGAGGGGATATAAGGTAACCCCGGTCAGTAATGGTGATGATGCGGTATCTTTAATTGGAAAGAAGAATTTCGATTTAGTTCTGTTAGATGAGATGATGCCGGGGAAGGATGGGCTGACTACCTTGGAGGAAATAAAGGAAAAAAATCCCCATTTGCCGGTGATTATGGTGACGAAAAGCGAGGAGGAAAATTTAATGGATCAGGCTATCGGGCAGAAGATCGATGATTATCTGACCAAGCCGGTTAATCCCACCCAGATTTTGTCTGCAACTAAAAGAATTTTAGAGAAAAAAAGGATAAGGGAAGAGCATCTTTCTAAACAATACGTAACGGATTTTAACCAGATCCGCACAACCCTTTCAGGTCCTCTTACCTGGAGAGAGTGGATAAAGGTCCACCAGCTTCTTTCAGAATGGGATCTGGAAATGGAGGATTTTAAAGATTTAGGATTAACCGAGACCCATCTAACCCAGAAAAGAGAAATGCAACTTAGAATTTGGCAAGTTCATTGAAAAAAGTTATTCTTCCTGGATTGAGAAAAAAGATTCACCTGCTTTATCCGTAGATGTAGTTTCAAAATACCTTTACCCGCTTCTTCTGGAGAAGAAACCAGTTTTCTTCATAGTGGTCGATTGCATGAGGCTGGATCAATATCTTTTTATTGAGCCGATTTTGAATGAATATTTTAACCTGAAAAGGGAATATTATTATTCCATACTTCCAACTGCAACCCCTTATTCCAGAAATGCTATTTTCTCCGGTCTTTTTCCAGGTGAGGTAGCACGGCTCTATCCGGAATTGTGGAAAGCAGGCACAGAAGACGAGTCCAGTCGGAATAGATATGAGAGACAGTTATTAGATGCTCAATTACAAAGATTAAAGTTGAGTTTCAAGATAGAGCCTAAATATGTTAAAGTGCTGGATATTGCTGAGGGTGATAATTTAGCAAGGAAGATTTCTTCTTATAAAAATAGTTCTCTTCTTTCAATAGTTTACAATTTTTTAGACATATTATCCCATGGAAGGTCTGAATCGGAAATTCTTCTTGAGATTGCGCCAGAACGAGGCGGCTTTTCGTTCTCTTATGAAGTCCTGGTTTTTGCATTCCTCTCTTTTCGAGATTCTGAAATATCTTTCCAGAACAAGACTGCTCTATCCTTTTGACCACTGATCACGGGAGCGTTTTAGGAACCAGAGGGACGGTGGCTCATGGAAAAAAAGACACCTCTACCAATCTTAGATACAAATACGGAGATAACGTAAACTGCGATACCAAAAATGCTCTATTGATCAAAGAACCTAAAAGATATAAGCTTCCAGCTTATACCATGAGCACTACCTATATTATTGCTAAAGAGGATTACTATTTCGTCTATCCTACAAGGCAGAGCGAGTATGAAAAGCAGTATAAAAACAGCTTTCAACATGGAGGTATCTCATTAGAGGAGATGATTCTGCCTGTAGCAACCCTTCGCCCGAAAATATAAAAACACGCAGAGGTTTGGTTAAAGGTAAGATCATAACCTCCTCCCCGGAGGAGACTAAAAAGTTAGGAGAGAGTTTAGCTCAAGGTTTTTCTCCTGGCCTGGTAGTGGCACTATTCGGTCCATTGGGCAGTGGTAAGACCTGCCTTACTCAGGGGATTTGCTCTGGTCTGGGAGTAAAAGACTTTGTGGTAAGCCCAAGTTTTGTTTTAATTAATGAATATGAAGGTAGATATAAGGTTTATCATCTCGACCTTTTTCGCTTGGAGAAGTTATCTGAAATCATTAACTTAGGGTATGAAGAGTATTTTTACGGAGATGGGATTTGTATCATCGAATGGGCGGAAAAGACAAAAGAGCTTTTGCCGGATAAAAGACTTGAGATACATCTTAAGATTTTATCAGAGAAGAAAAGAGAGATAAGGATAGAGGAGTTTTGAAAAAGCCTCAGGCGGATTAAACCTCATCAGCTGAGCCTTGAAGGCTCAGCTACGCGTTGCGAAAATGATGGAAGGCTGAAGCTTGCCGTTACATTTTCAATTAACAAAATTCTATGAAAATCTTAGGGATAGATACTACGACTCCTTATTTAGCTTTAGGAATTATAGAAGAGGATAAGGTTCTGTCTGAGTTAAGGTTCAATGCTAAGCAGACTCATGCTCAGGTCCTTTTACCAAGCATTGAAAAGATTTTGAAGCAAACTTCTCTTGAATTGAATGACTTAGACGGGATCGCTCTGTCGATTGGTCCGGGCTCTTTTACGGGCTTGAGGATTGGACTGGCTACTGCTAAAGGGCTATGCTTTGCTTCAGGAAAACCTTTGCTGACTGTGCCCACTTTAGATGGTTTAGTCTATTTTAACCTAAATTCTCCTTATCCTTTAGTACCGGTTTTGGATGCGAAAAAGAATGAAGTTTATTCAGCAGTTTATAACAGCAGAGAAGGTGTATTGGAAAGGATCTCCGATTACTGGGTTTTAAGTGCTGAAAAACTTGTTGCTAAAATTCCAGAGGAGGTTATATTTTTAGGTTTAGGCCTGGAGGTTTTCCAGGATAGACTGAAAGAGCTTTGTGGAGAAAAAACCCATTTCCTTGCAGGAGAAAGAAATTTACCCAGCGGAAGCTCAATCGCTTTCCTGGGTCTGGAGAAGTTTAAACGTTCGGAGTTTGAGGACTTAGAGAAAGCAGAGCCTTTATATTTAAGAAGCTCTGAAGCAGAATTAAAATTCAAAAATGTCTGAACAATTCAAAGACTTAACAATAGAGAGAATGAGAGAGGATGACCTGGCTGAGGTATTAAAGATAGAGAAGGAGAGTTTTTCTGATCCCTGGACAAAGGAATGCTTTCTTGAAGACCTGTATAAAGATTTTACTTATCCTGCAGTGGCAAAGATAGCTGAAAAGTTGGTTGGCTATATCTGCTTGTGGAAAATCGTGGATGAATTACAGATCGCTAATTTAGCAGTAGATAGTTTGTTTAGAAAGAGAGGGATTGCTCATCAACTTCTGCATTGGGTTATCGAGTATGCGCTCAATAAGAATTGTAGAACCATTACCCTGGATGTAAGAGTATCGAATTTAGTCGCTTCAGAGCTTTACCGGAAATTTGGTTTTGAGGAGGTAGGTCGAAGAAAAAATTACTATCGTTATCCGGTTGAAGATGCAATTATAATGGGGAAAAAACTTTAAGGAAATACTTTATGGAATGGTTCAAAAAGGGCAAAGAGGGTTTAGTTCCACAGCAAAAAAAGGAGATTCCAGATGGATTGTGGACTAAATGTGAAAGCTGTGGAGAGATTATATATGTTAAAGAGTTAGAGAAGAACCTCTGGGTCTGCCACAGTTGCAATTTTCATTTTAGGATAAAGTCTAGAGATTATATTGAGCTTCTATTAGATGAAGGGAGATTAGAAGAATACGACCGGGAGTTAATCTCCGGCGATCCGCTCAGGTTTAAGGATTCCAAAAAGTATCCGGACAGGATCAGGGATTCCCGTAAAAAGACCGGTCTCAATGATGCGGTAATTGCGGGCATAGGAAAAATTGAAGGTAAAGAGGTCAGTTTCGGGGTGATGGAGTTTGGTTTTATCGGTGGGAGTATGGGTTCAGTGGTTGGGGAAAAGATTACCCGGGCTATAGAAAGGTCCATGGAGAGGAAGATGCCCCTGGTGATTGTCTCCTGTTCAGGTGGAGCCAGGATGCAGGAAGGGATTTTATCCCTAATGCAGATGGCTAAGACCAGTGCCTTGCTTGCCAGGCTTTACGATGAGAATATTCCTTTTATCTCAGTTTTGACCAATCCTACCACAGCCGGGGTTATGGCAAGTTATGCCTCCCTGGGGGATGTTATAATTGCCGAGCCCAAGGCACTTTTAGGGTTTGCCGGTCCCAGGGTGATTCAGCAGACTATCGGACAGGAACTTCCATCGGGTTTCCAGAGCTCTGAATTTTTCCTGGAGCATGGTTTTCTGGATAAGATCGTTGAGAGAAAAGACCTGAAAAGAACAATTTCACTTCTATTAGAATATTTTTCTTCCCCGGACAAAAAAAGCTAATTTCAAGCGGGTTATTTTTCCCCTGATAGATTTAAAGATGAATGATCAACAAGCTGTAGACTTTCTGTTCAATTTAGAAAAGTTTGGTATAAAATTAGGCCTGGAAAATACCTTAGCTTTGATGCATAAGTTTGGTAATCCCCATCTGAAATTTTCTTCACTGCATATAGCTGGCACTAATGGTAAAGGGTCCTGCTGTGCTATGCTTCATTCGATCTTAAATCGAGCAGAGTATTTCACCGGTCTTTATACTTCCCCTCATCTTTTAGACTTCAGAGAAAGGATTAAAGTAGGGGACTCTCTCATAGAAAAGGATTTTTTAGCAGATTTCGTCTCAGAGTTAAAAGAGGAGATTTTAGAAAAAAAGTACACTTTTTTTGAAGTCGCTACTGCCTTAGCTTTTTTATATTTCGCTTATAAAAAGATCGAAATTGCAGTGGTTGAGACTGGTTTAGGCGGCAGATTAGATTCTACCAACATCCTCAAACCAGAGGTTGCCATAATCACCAATATTGGCTTAGAACACACTGACAGATTAGGCAGGACTCTGGAGAAGATTGCCTGGGAGAAGGGTGGGATCATCAAAGAAAATGTGCCGACTGTAACTTCAATTGGGAGAGAAAAACCTTTTAAGGTAATTGAAGCTTTATGCCGAAAGAAACAATCAGAGCTGATTTCGGTTTTCAGAGCTTCCAGATGGGAGATTAAAAAAAGCTCAATCGAAGGAATCGAGTTTGACCTTCATACTAAAAAAGATAACTATACAGGAATCAAGCTCAGTTTAACCGGGGAACACCAGATTAAAAATGCTGCCTGTGCGATTTTAGCCCTGGAAAGGCTCGACCCTGAAAAGTTTAAAGTTGACAAGTCTGCAATTAAGACTGGATTGGCAGAGGTTAAATGGAGAGGTAGATTAGAAGTATATAGGAGAAAACCTCTAGTTATTTTAGATGTGGCTCATAATCCAGATGGGATAAAAATCTTAGTTGAAACCTTGAAAAATACTTTTCCGGATAAAAAAATAGATTTCATCTTCGGAGTAATGGAGGATAAGGATTATAAAAAGATGCTTCAGATTATATCCAGGATTGCCAATGAATTAATATTAACCCAACTGCAATATAACAGGTCAGCAAAGCTTCAGTCAATGGTGAAAACAGCTAAAGAGCTCGGACTAAAATTCAGAGCCATCCCGGACATTAAAAAAGCCTATGAGCTTGCATTGAATAATACAGAAGAAGAGAAGATTATATGTATAACCGGGTCTCACTTTACAGTGAGTGAATTCCTGTCCGGACAGAAGATAAGATCTTAAATTTTTTGGGTAGGAGCGGATTTGAAGTCCGCCTTTACAGATAAGAGATGTAGGGGTTCAAAATTTTGAACCCCTACAAAAGATTAGAAAATAGGGATTGACAAATCGTATAGATAGTTAATAACTTAATTCAGATTTCAGGAGGCTGGATGATTTTAAGTATGACCGGTTACGGGAAAGCAGAAGCGATTGGACCTGAGTTTAAGGTAATAGTGGAGATAAGCTCAGTTAATAATCGCTTCTGCGAGATACAGTTTCGACTACCTAAGTTCCTTTCCTCTTTAGAGTCAAAACTGAAGGAAAAAATATTGGGGAAGATAACCAGGGGTAAAATTACCTATAGTTTGACCTGGGAAAAGAATCTACCTTTATCTTCTTATGTGAAATTAAATGAGGAAGCGGCTGAGGTTTACTATATTATTTTCAAACAGCTAAAGGAAAAATATAACTTATCTGGAGAATTAGAAGTGGAGGATTTTGTTAATCTTCCAAACTTAATTAAGATGGAAAAAGAGGAATATGATCTGGATAAAACCTGGGAAGTAATCTCTGAAGTCACAGGGAAAGCATTATCTGAGCTTAACTCGATGAGAAGTTCAGAGGGATCAAGCTTAAGCACTGATCTCAGGACCAGAGTGGAAAGCTTAGATAAGGCTCTGAAAAAGATAGAAAAACTTGCCAGCCAGAACGTGGAAAGCTACAGGATGAGATTACAGGGCAGGATATCGGAACTTATAGGGGAAATGAATTTAGATGAACAGCGATTAGCCCAGGAAGTGGCTTTGTTAGCCGAGAGGTCTGATGTGACCGAAGAATGTATAAGGTTTAAAAGTCATAATCAGCAGTTTCGGAGCGCGCTGGAAGAGGAGGTTCCGGTTGGAAAAAGGTTGACATTTCTTTTGCAGGAAATGAATCGCGAGGCTAATACCATAGGCTCTAAAGCCTTAAGTGCGCCCATTTCTCAGTTAGTTATCTTTTTGAAAGAGGAAATCGAAAAAATCAGAGAGCAGGTGCAGAACATAGAATGAACTATCATTAACCATCATGGTAAGCGATTATATAATATTTTTGACCCTTGAATCTGCTACGCTGGTTTAAAGATTGGTTGAAAACTTAAAAAAGTCGAAAATCATAAGTGATGAGAAAAAGTAACAAACCTCTATTAGTGGTTTTATCGTCTCCCTCTGGCGGAGGGAAAACGGTTATAGCAAACCTGTTACTCAGAAAACATCCTGAATATTCCCGCTCGATCTCAATCACCACCAGAGAAAAAAGAAAAGGTGAAAAGGAAGGGGTTGATTATTATTTTGTTGACCAGAAAGATTTTCAGAGAAAGATAAATCGGGATGAGTTTGTGGAATGGGCTAAGGTTTTTGGAGATTATTACGGAACTCCTAAAAAAAGCATCCTAAAAACCGTTGGTAAGATTAAAGTGTTATTATTGGTCTTAGATGTGCAAGGGGGATTGACTATCAAACGAAGATATCCAGAAAGCGTATTGATATTCATTTTACCACCTTCTCTTCCAGAGCTGAAAAAAAGGCTGGTCAATCGAAATACCGATAGACCGGATATGATTAAAAGAAGATTGAGAACCGCCATAAAGGAAATAGAATTTTGTAAAAAATATGATTATCTGGTGGTCAATAAAACTCTCGGAGAAACGGTTGAACTGATAGAAAATATCATCATCACAGAGGAACATAGAGCGGGAAAGGTGTGTTCGGGTCGTTTCTTTAGAAAAACTTAAGCTTGAGGTGATTTAATGACAAACCTTTCAAAAGATAGCTTTAATAAGTTACCAGCGAACAGATTTGCGGTAGTTATTATTGCAGCCAAACAATCCAGAAAGATTAACAAGGTATTTTTAAACGAAAGTGAAAAGGAAAAGGAAGAAAAAGAAGGGAAAATATTTAAACCTGCAGTTGAAGCACTAAAATCCCTCTCAAAGGGGGAAATCGAATTTCGATATCCTGAGTTCAAAATTCGAAAGGTAAGATAGGTCAATAAATTTATGGAGAAAAATTTAGTCATCGTTGAATCGCCAGCCAAGACTAAAACCTTAAAAAGGTTCTTGGGTGAAGATTACCAGTTAGAAGCCTCTTTAGGGCATATTAAGAATCTACCTCAAAGAACCTTAGGGGTTAATATCAAAAAGTATTTCGAGCCAAAATATGTAATAATTCCTGGCAGAGAAAAAGTAATTGAGAGATTAAAAAAGGAAGCCAGGAAAGCCAAAAAGGTTTATCTGGCTCCTGATCCGGATCGGGAAGGGGAAGCCATTGCCTGGCATATAGCCGAGGAGATCAAGAAAAGTAATTCTCATATTTTTAGGGTCTCTTTTAATGAGATTACCAAAAAGGCAGTCTTAAAAGGGATAGAAAAGGCTGGTCCTATCAATATGAATAAGGTAAATGCCCAACAGGCTCGCAGGATTTTAGACCGTCTGGTAGGCTATAAGGTCAGTCCCTTTTTACGTAAGACGGTTTGTCGGGGCTTAAGCGCTGGAAGAGTGCAATCAGTGGCTTTGAGGATGATCTGCGAAAGAGAAGAAGAGATCGAGAAATTCGTTATACAAGAATACTGGAGCATTACCGGATTTTTCGAGACCGAAAAGAAGGAGGTTTTCTCTGCTGATTTAGTTAAGATAAAGGGAGAAGATCTCAAGATAGAAAACCAGGCTCAGGCAGAGGAAATCCTCAGGGACTTAGAACAGAAAAGGTTCGAGGTTACTTTATTTAAGACCGGGAAAAGGAAAAAATTCCCTTATCCCCCTTTTATTACTTCTACCTTAGAGCAGGATTCTGCAGGGAGGCTACATTTTTCGCCAAAGAAAACTATACTTTTAGCTCAGCAGTTGTATGAGGGCGTGGAGTTGGGGGAGAAGGGCTCAGTTGGGTTGATCACCTATATGCGCACAGATTCAGTCAGGATCTCTGATTCGGCAAAGAAAGCCGCTTATGATTTTATAAAAGAAAATTTTGGCTCAGAATATCTTCCGGATAAGCCCAGAGAATATAAATCTAAAAAGACTGCCCAGGAGGCGCATGAGGCGATTCGACCCACTTATCTGGAATATACACCAGAGGAGATAAAAAAATATTTAAGCGCAGACCAGTTCAAGCTTT
Source organism: uncultured candidate division Zixibacteria bacterium (assembly GCA_963713865.1). GTDB lineage: Bacteria > Zixibacteria > MSB-5A5 > MSB-5A5 > RBG-16-43-9 > CAZMZF01. Next base: position 1,578,893 of record OY970208.1, read on the forward strand.
ATCAGTTGATCTACAATCGCTTCTTAGCCTCGCAGATGAAGGAGGCGCTCTATGATACTACCACAGTGGAGATCGACGGGGATGGATACACCTTCAGGGTAACTTCATCCGAATTGATATTTGATGGTTTCTTAAAAGTTTATCAGGTGATCAAAGAGAATAATGAGGAGGAGGAGAAGGGGGGTAAACTTCCGATTCTGAATAAAGGTGAGAGGTTAAACCTGTTAAAACTTGAACCACAACAGCATTTCACCGAACCACCTCCAAGTTTTTCTGAAGCTTCTCTTATAAAAGAATTAGAGGCTAACGGTATCGGCAGGCCCTCAACCTATGCCCAGATCTTAGGAACGATTGAGGACAGAAAATATGTGGAAAAAGAGGAAAAAAAGCTTTATCCAACAGAGTTAGGGAAGACGGTCAACCGGATTTTAGTTGAGAATTTTCCTGATCTCTTTGAAGTTGGTTTCACCGCGGAGATGGAGGAGGAGTTGGACCGAATTGAGAAGGGTAAGGATAACTGGGTGGAGGTTTTAAAGGACTTTTACACCCCATTTAAGTCTATCTTAGAGGAGGCGGAGAAGAAAAGAAAAGAGATCAAAAGCACGCTCCAGGAAAAAACCGAGGAGACCTGCGAGAAATGCGGCAGTCCTATGGTGATAAAATGGGGAAGGCATGGAAGGTTCTTAGCCTGCTCAGGTTTTCCGGAATGCAAAAATACTAAACCTTTGAACAATGAAGGAAATCTTCTGACCGAGGAAAAGTGCGATCTCTGTGGTTCTCCTATGGTTCTGAAGAATGGGAGATTCGGTAAGTTCTTAGCCTGCTCTAAATATCCTGAATGTAGGAATACCAAACCCTACTCTTTAGGGATTACCTGCCCGAAAGAAGGGTGTGGGGGATTTATTGTGGAGAAAAAGAGCAGAAGGGGTAAAATCTTTTTTGGCTGTTCAAATTATCCGGCTTGTAAATTTGCCACCTGGGACAAACCTGTCAAGGAAAGCTGTCCACAATGCGGGGCGAATTTTCTGGTTTTTAAAGAAAGCAAATCCAAGGGGGAATATCTTTTATGCCTGAAATGTAAATATGAAAAAAGCCAGTCCGAGGAAAAGATAGAGATAAAAGAATAGGGTTTAATTTTTATGAAGGAACTGAAAGATTATATTGATGAATATTTAACTTATATACGCGCGGAGAAAAATTTCTCCCCACATACCGTTCTCGCCTATAAAAAAGATCTTAACTCCTTTTTGGATTTTCTTCAATCTGAGCTGAAGGTAAAGATTACACCGGATTTCATACACAGGAATAATATCAAAAATTTCTTGATCCATCTAAGCCAGGAAAGTTTTGATCCAAGCTCTATTGAACGAAAGCTTTCTGCCTTAAGGTCTTTTTTCAATTTTCTACAAAAGAAGCTAAAAATAAAGTCAAATCCTACCTTGAGCCTGAAAGGACCGAAGAGAAAGAGAAGATTGCCCCTGATTTTGAGCCAGGCTCAAATGAAAAATATCCTGGAGCCACATCTATATGAGGAAAAAGTAGCGGGATGGAGAGATAGAGCCATTATAGAGCTTTTATATAACACCGGAATTAGATTATCCGAGATAAGCTCCCTGAGCAAAGAGGATGTCGATTTTAAAACCGGCGAAATAAGAGTTTTAGGAAAAGGGAATAAGGAAAGGATTGTTCCCTTAGGGGAAAATGCTTCCAAGACCTTAGTTGAATATCTCGACTCAAAAGATAAGGTAAGCAGTCTAAAAAACAAAGAAACTGATTTCCTTTTTTTAAATAAATATGGAGAGAGGCTCAGCCGGAGAGGGATAGCCCGGATAGTTAAAAAGTATGGGGCTAAAGTGACCGAGGATCAGAAAACCAGAACCTCATATTTTAAGGCACAGTTTTGCCACTCATCTTTTAGATGAAGGGGCAAACCTTTTAGCAGTTAAAGAGATGTTAGGACATGAGAGTCTATCCACTACTCAGATTTATACTCACGTATCTATGGATAGACTGAAGAAGGTCTATAAAAAAGCTCATCCGAGATCAGGATATAAAGCTTAAAGTAAAAAAATAAAGGTGGTTTATGATTGAATCTGCAAAGAAATTCTACGGGACGACTATTTTAGGAATCAGGCATAAAGGGAGGGTGGCTATTGGTGGGGATGGGCAGGTGAGCCTGGAGAATACTATAATAAAACAGAATGCCAGAAAGCTAAGAAGGCTTTACAATAATACCATATTAGCTGGTTTTGCCGGGGCTTCTGCAGATGCCTTTGCTTTGTTTGATCGGTTTGAGGCAAAGATAGAAGAATTTCATGGTAATCTTTATCGAGCTGCGGTGGAGTTAGCTAAAGAGTGGAGGATGGATAAATACTTAAGAAGGTTAGAAGCTCTCTTAGCAGTTATAGACAAAGAGCATGCTTTAATTATCTCTGGAAACGGTGATGTGATAGAGCCGGATGATGGAATCATTGCCATAGGCTCAGGTGGTCCTTATGCTTTGGCAGCTGCTCGCGCTTTAGTGGAATTCTCGGATTTAGATGCCAGGGGAATTGTTAAAAAATCCTTAGAGATTGCTTCCTCCATCTGTGTCTTCACCAATGATAAGATAACAATTGAGGAATTATAGGATAAGATAGAGTATTAAATAACTGGGGCAGGAGTTTAACTTCTACCCCAGCAGAAGAGAGTTTTGGAGTGTAAACCTTTAGGTTTACCAAAAAGTAAGGCTGAAGCTTTAAACTCCAGAAAACAAGGATAACTTGAGAGAGGAGAAGATGAAAGAGTTTACACCTAAAGAGATTGTGGAAGAGTTAGATAAATATATAATCGGACAGGATAATGCCAAAAAATCTGTGGCTATAGCTTTAAGAAACAGATGGAGAAGACAGCAGGTTAAAGGTGAGCTAAAAGATGAGATAATGCCTAACAATATCATAATGATCGGTCCAACTGGAGTCGGGAAAACCGAGATAGCCAGAAGATTGGCTAGTTTAGCCAGTGCTCCTTTTATTAAGGTTGAAGCATCTAAATTTACCGAGGTGGGTTATGTGGGAAGGGACGTTGAGTCAATGGTTAGGGATCTGATGGATTTAGGAGTGAATATGGTGAAGAAGGAAAAATCTTTTGAGGTGAGTCAGAAAGCGGCTGAATTAGCTGAGGAAAAGATTTTAAATCTGCTCCTGCCTCTTCCGTTCAAGAAAAAAACCACAGCGAGGGAGGAACCCTTAGCTTCGATTAAGGATTTAGAAGAAAAGAGAAAGAAAACCAGGGAGAAATTGAGAGAAAAATTGAAATCAGGTAAGTTAGACCAGAGGCCTATAGAGATAGAAATTCCAGAGGATAGATTCCCCATAGTGGAGATTTTCTCCCCGGCCGGGATTGAAGAATTAGGGTTTAATTTCCAGGAGATGTTCTCCGGAATGCTCCCCAAGAAGACCAAAAAGAGGAAACTAAGCGTGGGTGAAGCCCAGAAGATTCTTACTCAGGAGCAGGTAGGGAGGTTGGTGGATATGGAGGAGGTCATTTCCACTGCTGTAGAAAGGGTGGAGAATTCCGGAATAATCTTTGTAGATGAGTTAGACAAGATCGTAGGAGAAAAAGTTAAAGGCGCAGGTCCGGATGTATCGCGTGAAGGGGTGCAGAGGGATTTATTGCCAATTGTAGAAGGGACAAATGTAATGACTAAATATGGTATGGTCAAGACCGACCATGTTCTGTTTATAGCCGCAGGTGCTTTTCATGCCTCCAAACCAGCAGATTTAATCCCTGAATTACAGGGCCGGTTTCCAATTCGGGTTGAATTAGATAGCCTTACCACCAATGATTTTATTCGGATCCTGACTGAGCCTAAAAATGCCTTGATCAAGCAATATATCGCCCTCTTAGCTACTGAAGAGGTAGAGATTGAATTTGAAAAAGAAGCGATTGATGAGATCGCTCAGATTGCCAATCTGGTAAATGAAAGGACTGAAAATATAGGTGCCAGAAGGCTTCACACGGTTATGACTACGCTTTTAGAGGATATTATGTTCAAAATACCGGAAATGAAGCTGAAAAATATTGTGATAACAAAGAAGATGGTGGAAGAGACACTGAAGGCAATAGTGGAGGATAAGGATTTAAGTAGATATATACTTTAACAAAAGGAAGATGGAAAAGAAATGTCGAATGACAGATATCGAATGACGAATAAAAATTAAATAAGAGCATTTATTTGTTTGTATTTTGTAGGGGCAGACCTCCGTGTCTGCCCTGACTTTTTGTTAGGACGACTTTTAGATACTTGTCCGAAGATCTGAGATCTCGCGTAGGGGTGGAGCATATCTCCACCCCTACGCATTTCAAGGAACGTTGTTATACCTAACGTATAGCTATAATAAAATACGAAAAAGTTTGACTATTATTACCATAAATTAGAACCTTAATAAAAACAAGCAAGGGAATAATCTTATGAGAAGAGCTAACTTAGATGTTACCATCAAAGAAACGCATCTTCTTTAAAGTTTAACCCCTCTTTTAAAAAGTTATGGGACTCCGTTTTGGAACGGAATCCCATAAACTTTAAATCTCTAACCTGCCTTGAAGGAAAGCTCACTCACACCAAATTGGTATAGGACCAGTTACAGGAGGAGGACCGCCCTTAAACAGGTAATTAATCAGGTAAACCACATCCGAAACCGAAATCTTTCCATCGCCATTGGCATCACTTGGATTAACCGGTAGCGGACCACCTTTGAATAGATAATTTATAAGATATACCACATCCGAAACCGAAATCTTTCCATCACCATTGGCATCTCCAGATAAAGAAGTACACTGTGCAATTATCTCAGATAACTTAGCCGCGTTGGCTTTCAAACTATCTAAACCCTTATCAGTTACCAGTAATAAATATTTCAGCTCAATTACAGTGGTGGGATCAGGAGCAGTTACCTGAGCCATTGACATCAGCATATTATTATCCTGCATAGAATCTTCCTGCTCAACTGAAAAGCCAGTTGTTGACATAAACTTATACAGGGAATCATCATTATACCCGCTATAAGGATAGAGCTGTTTAGCGTTGTTCAAAACGTAAGCGCTCAACGGTGCGGTGCCGTGGTAGATGGTAGAGCCACCTTGCGTTACTTCCGCATCTAAGAATTGGAAGGCACCATAGTAGTTCAGGAACTCAGCACTGTCTCCCTGCTGCCAGATTAGATTCAAATCCTCATCATAACCACCCCAGTTATCTGAGCCATGTTTAGCTTGGATATCCCAGTCAGCCGCTATGCCAAAATAACCTCCTTGCGGATTTGTAGATCCGGTAAGATCATCCCACCATATCGGAGGCGGATTCCAGTACCACCAGTTGTATACCAGAATAACCGGAGGGGAGTCGAAGACCATGACCTGAGAATACTTAGTCCAGTAGCTCCACCATGAGTGGAAGTCGCCATGAGAAGTAAGACGTCCTGGAAAAACAAGGCTAAACTTATCGTATATTACTTTGACCTTTACGGACGATGATGTGCTCAATAGATAGTTATAAGTCTGCGACTTCACGTGAGCTTCGGGTAAAAAGTCATGGTGATCATGTAACCAGGTAAAGCCCACAGGACCCTCTCCACCGATATCATCAGTAACAAAAACCGGAGTAAACTCAAATAGATAATTATATCCATTATAGTTCATCCCGTTGCCGGTCAGATCGTCATCTTCCTGGTGTCCTATGTTCCCTACGTTGGAAACGACCGCTCTAACATGTAAATTTGCTGTGTCATATTCAGGATAGTAGAAGGTGTCAGTTACCACAAAGTGGAACTTCGCATACTCAGTATCTACATAGGTCTCTCCACCACCTAATAAGCCATTGTTTGACTCAATCATTATCTGGCCTACTAAGAAGGTATCTTGTTTCCCGGCTCCGCTGAAGGTCAGGTTGACATTTACCGGTGCCCGAGCTCTGGGATAGAAAAATGGACCTGATCTGCAGTTACATAGGGAGGTGTACTGATCTTCACCCACAAAGTCGCTGTTCCGGTATTCTCAAAGGTTAAAGCATCAGCTTTGCTTGCTCCGTTTTTAGCCCATCTGACCGGACTAATCAACATTTTTGGGCTAAAGTCCTTACCGGGAACTGCTGGAACTAACTCGCGTGGATCCTTCAGGTAGCGAATCGGATTGAGGGTGAATGCCCCCTCAGGAGCAGCCTGGATAGCACCAGAGGCATCTAAATCATAAACATAGCTGACATACATAAAGTCTCCCACCCTCTCGGCTACTGTAGACCAAGCCTCACTTTTGCAGTCCCCGACATCACAGCCATCTGTATTGGTATTGGTCAGGTTCACCTCAGGTCCCCAGTTCCGGCCGCCAGTGGCAGATACTTTCTTATATATATCCGCATTGGCATAACCAGCTAAAGATACGTCGTCATCCCTGTACCCGGAGTAAACCACATAGAGATAATTGTAAGCCGCATTTCCCACCTGATATTCTACACCCGCGGATGGCTTGGAAATAGGAGACATCCAATTACCGCAGTTCGCGGTAACTAATCGAGAAGCCACTTTGTGAAGGCTATCAGTAGCTGAACTCCAGTGGAATAGAGATATATCATCTCCTTCGTTTCCAGTTGCATCGGCAGTAAAGAATACATGGAGCACATTATTATAGTCGTACACTGCAGCCACCTCAGTCCTATAGAAATCGTAATCTTCCCAATTATTGTCGCCCCAATGGGTTATCTTTATGGGTGTTAGGTTATTCCCGGCCATCCAGTCGCTACCGTCAACGGTGGACTCTAAATAATATATCTCTCCCTGATACTCGACAGAAGCTGTCTGATCATACCAGATTATAGCAACGCGACCTGATCCAGTGGGAGAAGTAACTACCGGGGCTGAAATATAAGGGAGCTTACCATCAGCAGGGAAGAAATAGGGTATTTTCGTTGGCTGCGACACATTGGGTGGAAAGGTCACCGCAGCCTTACCAGGTGATTGACAGATCATATTTTGGTTTCCTGCAGGTCCATTTGGATCCTGGAAACAGCGTACATAACCTGCCTCATCATCCGTCCCGAACTCAGTTATGTGAATAAAAACAGTATCACCTTTATATCCCTTAGCAGTACCCACAAAGGGCCAATGTAAAAATTCAGCCCTTGCATGAGCAGCTATTGAATCATAAGGCATATCATACAAGTTGAACTGCCCTAATCCAGGAGTGATCTTCTCTATGGCTAAGACAACGCCGCCCAAGCCGGTCATGTCGTGGAAAGCTAATACCTCCCTTGAATTCGGCAGTATATCTAAACCACAATACCCGCCTCTGCCTGTGGGTTTAGTAACATGCATACCCGCGCCAGGATTTAGCCAGCTTCCATCTGAGTAACGAGCATTATAATCGATATAGCGGTTCTCGCTCAAATCCGGACCCACCATATTCATCCAGTCGAAATGCAGATTCCCCAGATAATCATAGGCTATCCGGCGGTGTGCGGAAGCGTTATCCTGGTAGTCATAATAAGTCCAGCCTACGGTGTCATCTGTAAATGGGAAGAAGAACTTAGGTTCTAGAGTGGTCGTAGTACGATACGGGTAGATTATACTCTCATCTACGGGCTTCATTTTCTCCATGCTCGGGAGCACTTTCTTCGCCACCGGCTTCATGGTCCCAAAAACACTTAAGCTTGCTACCAGCAATAAAACCAGACTTAGTAATAAAACTTTTTTAAGCATTTCAGCCTCCTTATTATTTTTGTATATATTAACTTTATTTTTAGATATGAAATTTTCACATAAAAACCTCCTTTATAAAAAGGTTAATGATTTACTCTTCAGAAGAAATAATGAAATTAAAGAGAGAAAACTAATCCAGTGAATCTTTCTTCCTTTTACCTCCCCTGAAATCAAGTGTAAAAGTTTACAAATTACTGTTGCTTATAAGATTACCTTAATATTATATCTTTTTAAAAGCCGTTGTCAAGTAAAATAAAACAAGACAAAGTTGGTCTGTTAAACCAGCTATTAAAGTTATAAGATTAAGATGTTATATTACATAGCGTTGCTTATTCAAAAGTTCTGATAAATAATTTTGGTAATTAACCGCCACTTGACCTTTAATTTGTTCATAGATACTTTAGTGGCGTAAACCTCAATAGCACTTAGTAGATAAGTAGTATTTCGTAGCATCCGGGTTTATCCCGGACGTTTTTGTTTCGTTGGACCGTAGGGGCAATTCATGAATTGCCCCTACCAATTTTTTTATCCTTGACTTGAAAGTAAATCATCCTTAAATTAGAAGCGATTCATAGACTAAGGGAGCTAAAATGAAAAAAGATTTTTTAGCAGTTTCAGATTTTTCTGTAAAAGAGATAAAAGAGATTTTTAAATCAACCGCTGATATGAAAAAGGGGAAGATTAAACCTTTACCTCTTAAAAATAAAGCGGTTGCCTGTATCTTTCATAAACCCTCTTTAAGGACCAGGATAAGTTTTGAGGTGGGGATCCAGCAGCTGGGTGGTAATTCTCTCTACATTACTAAGGATGAATTCAAGCTGGGAAGAAAAGATGACCCGGAAAAGAGGGAATGGTTCTATGATGGGGCTAAGGTTTTGTCCCGGATGGTTGACCTTATAGTCATCCGAACTTTTGAGCATTCAGGCGTGGAGGAATTAGCTAAATTTGCTGAGATTCCGGTTGTCAATGCCTTGACTGACCTATATCATCCCTGCCAGATTATGGGAGATATGTTCACTATCTGGGAGAAGAAAAAGAAAATTGAAAACGTTTCCATTGCTTATTTAGGGGATGGGAACAATGTCTGCAACTCCTGGCTGGATGCAGCTTCTTTAATTCCTCTGGATTTGAGAATTGGCACCTCTCCTGAAACTCCACCGGACAGAGATGTTCTGGAAAGAGCTAAAAAATCGAAGATAAGCAAGATAACTTTGGCTTATGACCCGATTGAAGCAGTTAAAAATGCAGACGTGGTCTATACGGATGTATGGGCGAGTATGGGGCAGGAGGATTTATATGAGGTAAAAACCAGTCTCCTGCGAAAGTTTCAGGTTAATTCTGATTTAATCAGATATGCTAAAAAAGATTGTCTGGTAATGCATTGTTTGCCTGCACATCGAGGGGAGGAGATTACAGATGAAGCAATGGATGGAAAAAACTCAGTGGTTTTTGACCAGGCGGAGAACAGGCTCCACATACAAAAAGGGATTATCCTGAAATTAATGAAAGGGTTTAAGAAAAAAGTCTGAAGGCTATAGGCTTAAGTCTAAAGTCAGAAAGCGAACAGCAAATCGCAAATCACAAAACAGAAGGAGGTTTTATGTTCACCAAAAAATCTTTACTCTGGCTCGGCTTGATCTTCTTTTTTGCTCAAATGGCGAGCGCCCAGATGCCCGGAATTCCCATGCCGGGGAAAACCCCCAAAATGTTCGGTGAGTTCAAGATGCCGGAGGTGGGGAGTTATGCAGAATACAAGTTGACTTATCCAGGTGAAAAGGTTGAGGTCATTGCGAGGTTTGCTATTGTAGGGAAAGAAAAATCTTCAGAGGGGAAAGAACTTTTCTGGTATGAATATCAGACGAATGATCCGAAAAGTAAAAGCATTGATATTGTGAAGATGCTGATCTCTGGAGATCCACAAAAAGAGGGTAACATTGTCCGGATGATCCTCAAGCAAAATCAGGATAAGCCTATGGAGCTTTCTGCGGAGATTATGCAGATGGTAAATGCTCCAATGAAAGGAGAAAAAGAGAAGGTTAAAGCTATAGGGGAGGTCAAGAATTTAGGTAAGGAGACTTTGAAAACTGCGGCTGGTGGTTTCGATTGTACTCATATGCAATACGTCTCGGAGAAAAACGAAGTATCAGATGTATGGCAAACTCCACAGATCCCATTTTTTGGCCTGGCTAAGTCTGTTATGCAGGGAACGAGTATGGAGATTCAAAAATTCGGTAAAGACGCTAAGTCCGGTATAACTGAAGAGCCTGAAAAAATAGAAATTCCGGGAATGGAAAAACCAGGAATGAAAATGCCAGGAATGGAAAAAGTAAAAGTTCCACAACTTGATACTTTGAAGGAAGGTATTCCGAAATCAACCCAACCTCCTAAATGAGATAAGAGCTCTGAGGAGTGTTTTTTAAGATGCTTTTGGAGTGCGAACCTTTCCTACGGTGGCTACGAGCCAGACGGAGTCTCCGTTTCTTTGATAGGTTTGCCAATTTCACGTGGGCGGACAGGTAAAGCTATCCGTCTAAAGCGGATACACTCCAGAGGTTGAAAATAAGATAGAAATGGTGGCTTTTCCAGAGTTGAGGGGAGGCCACCATTTTTCTATAAAAAGAATTTAAAGGAAAATATATGGAATTGATAAAAAGATATTCTAACTGCTTTGTGTGCGGGGATAGAAATGAATCCGGTCTGAAAGTTGATTTTTTCTATGACCAGGGCATATCTAAAGCGGAGTTTATAGCAGATGGAAGATTCCAGGGGTATAAAAATATCCTGCATGGTGGAATTATCTCTTCACTTTTGGATGAGGTAATGATTAAAGCTGTTATTGCAGGAGACCTTTTAGTGGTTACCGCAGAGATCGAAGTGAAATTCCTGAAACCAGTAAAGATTGGCGAGAAACTTTTTCTGGAGGGAAAAGTCGTTAAGGAGAAAGGGAGGATATTTGAAACTGAGGGTATGGTCAGGAATTTATCAGGTGAAACAGTAGCTACTGGAAAGGGAAAGTTTTTCAAAGCCACTGAGGAAATGCAGAAGATATTGGAAGAAAGTGTAGAATAGAGTTTTTGGATATAATATTTATATGACGATTACCCCTTAATCTCAAGAGGAGGAGTAAGCGGGGCGAGTTTAATGTGAATTTACAGGTTTATGAATAGAAAGTTGAGCAAGGCTTTAGCCCTGCTTTTTTATTTAGCATCTTGACTTTATCTTTTTTTTGTTTAAATTATAGATCAATGAAACTTTCTTTCTCAACTTTAAAGGAAAAGACTTATGTTCTGGAGAAAAATCTGGTTTAGTAGTTTAGGGATGTTACTAACTTTATTTTTTATTAATATCACCAGTGCTTCAAATCCTGTGCTGATTAAAATCAAACTTAAAATGGAAAAAGATTATCAGAAAGCAAATGAATCAGGGATTAAAGCCTATGTGAAGCTGGATGATGGTTATATAGCTGAAGTCGAAAAAGATAAAATCGAAAAGCTGGAAAGTTACAACTTATCTTTTCAAATCTTAGATGAGGTTCCCTGGACTCAGGATTATTTTCTAATCTCAAAAGCATTTTTTAGAACGAAGGCAAATCTTTCAAGTTATGGTCAGGTTCTGCTTGATGAGGATAATCTTACTTTATTAAAAACTAATCAGAGTAAAGCTATGGAACTGTTCAAAGCTGGTTACCGTTTGAATAAGATTTCACCTCAAACCATTCCTTTGAAATACACACCACCTCCTTCGCCCACTATACCTGCTCTATCTTATTCACAAGACAGAGATAGCATTGTTTCTTTAATCTCGGCAGACTCATTGAATTCTTATCTTTTAAAATTGCAGTCTTATTTAACCCGATTTGTTTATTCCGACTCGGTTAAAAAAGCGCGCCACTGGCTTTTTGATAAGTTTAAAGAATTCGGGATCGATAATGTTTATTTCTACCCTTTCACTGCTTATGATCATTATGTAACAGGATCATTGTTGCAGGATTCGAATGTAGTTGCAGTTATTCCAGGAACAGTCAATCCGGATAAAGTCATAGTGGTAGGTGGACACTACGATTCTGTGAACTGGAATGATTCTCCTTATGATTTCAATGCACCGGCACCCGGAGTAGATGATAACGGTAGCGGTACTGCAGCAACAATGGAAATGGCAAGAATTATAGCTGAACACCCTCTTCCCAAAACAGTTATTTTTATGCCTTTTGCAGCTGAAGAGCTCGGTCTTTTAGGAAGCTGGGCTTATGCCTGGGATGCATATTACAGCGGGATGGATATTCAGTTGATGATTAATTTCGACATGATCGCACACGAAGACAATACTACTGATATGGATATTCATACCGACACCCCTTCCCATCCCTATGCTCAACTTCTGAGCCAGATGGCAGGTTTATACACCAGTTTAACTCCTCATATATTAGGGAATTCATCCGGTAGTGATAGCTGGTCCTTTTCTCAGGCAGGTTATAACATCGTATATAGTTTTGAAACTATTTTCAGCACCCATTATCACAGTTCTTCAGATTCAGTTGTTTATCTGAACATTCCCTATATGAGCCAGATAGTTAAGATGAACATAGCCACCTTAGTGGAGGTAGCAGAGTCACCGGGACCGGTAAAGGATTTGCAGGCGATGGATGCCGGAGATGGAGAGGAGCTTTATCTGAACTGGTCTCCTTTGGATGAAAATGATTTAACTGGATACAGGATATATTATGGCACCCAGAGCGGGGAATATACCGATACACATTTTGTATCTTCGGGGCTTTTCTCGGATACAATGCGTAGTCTTCAAAATGAGGTGCCTTATTATATAGCAGTTTCCGCAGTAAACGCCTTAGGCAAGGAGAGTATATATAAAAGTGAGATCGTTGGGATACCCCGGGTAGTTCCACTTTCGCCTTCAGGACTTACCGCCGAGCCTGGCTATTTTAAGATAACTTTATCCTGGCAGGCCAATAAAGAGGCGGATTTATCACATTATAATATATATCGTAGCACCACATCTGGCACAGGTTACGACAGCATAGCCACGGGGATAACCGGTCTTACTTATCAGGATACTACCGTTGAGGGAGGTATCTGGTATTATTATCTCTTAACTGCTGTGGATACATCCGGAAATCAAAGCAGTTATTCCAATGAGGTAAGAATGATCGCCATAACCCTGGATCAGGGTATTTTGGTAGTAGATGAGGCGGCAAACAGTCGTGGTATACCGCCCTGGCCCAGCAGTGATGCTCAGCAGGATAGTTTTTATGCTGAGGTATTTTCCGGGTATCGGGTGAGTTTTTATGAATATACCAATGTTTCCTCTCAGCCTTCGATCACCGATGTAGGTTCTTATTCTACAGTAGTTTGGCTGGATGATGATTATCTTAAGTCCAATTTTGTGGATAACAAGGATTATGAGCTGATAGAGGAGTATTTAGGGTATGGAGGGAAGTTTATTTTTTATAGCTGGACAGGTTTAAAGAGCTTTGATGGTTTACCTCGGTTTTTTTATCCTGGCAGTTTGGTGTATGATTATCTGCATATCAGCTGGGCGAATGAGAATATCCTGGGTGATTTTGCCGGAGCTTTTTCTTATGACACTTTCTCTTATCCTGATCTGGAGGTGGATACAGTTAGGTCTAAGAATGTGAATAATTGGGGAGGTCGGTTAGGGTATGCGAATATATTTAATTTAAGGTCGGGGGCAGATTTGCTATATTATTTTGATTCCTATACAGATGACACCGTGTATGAGGGTAAGGTTTGTGGGTTGAAGTATATGGGCACAGATTATAAGTTAGCTTTTTTTGGTTTTCCCTTATATTATCTGGAAGAGGAAGGAGCAAAGGGGATGGTAGCATCTTTGATGCGCGATTTTGACGAGCCTTTGGCAGTAAAGGATAGTCCAGCCGAAAATATACCAGAAAGATTTACTCTGAGTCAGAACTATCCCAATCCGTTTAACCCATCCACCACCATACCCTACCTAGTCAATGGTTCGCAGTTCATGGTTCATAGTCCCGTCCGCACCACCCTCAAAATATATAATATCCTCGGGCAGTTGGTGAGGACACTGGTAGATGAAGCTAAATTGCCCGGCAGATACAATATCGTCTGGGATGGAAAAGATAGCTACGGTAAGGAGGTAGGAAGCGGGATATATTTCTATCAGTTGAGAACCAAGAAGAACAATACTTCCAGAAAAATGGTTTTATTAAGATAATTCCTTGCAGGACAGAATCCGCTCAAAGCGGTTATAAAAGTTGTAGTAGCCAAAAAGAGATTGATTTTAAAGTAATTATGAGTTAAGATTTAATGAGTATTTTCTCGAAGCTTGAGATATTGCGAGAGCGACAATGATTAAACCATTAAGAGAAACTTTACACAGGATATACCTAAAGGGGATGACCTAAATTTTAACCTCACCTTAATCTTCTCCTTAGAGGGGGAGGGATGTAACCTTATATCCAACAAATCAAAAGAATAGAGTCAGGATATACCCTGATCACTATTTAAGGTTAAGATTATTGCGATGCATATTTAAAAAAGTCTTAATCAAAGTTTATTGTGAGTTTATTGAAAGGATAATTAAATGATTAATAAAAAGATACCTCATATTGGCACTAAACTTCCCGGATCGAAAAGCAAAAAGCTCATTATCAAGGATGAAAGTTTTGTTTCTCAGTCCTACACCCGGGCTTATCCAACGGTTATCGACCACGCTAAAGGTGCTTACATTTATGACGTGGATGGTAATGCTTTTATAGATTTTCACGCTGGCATAGGAGTTTGCTGCACTGGCAACTGCCATCCGGAAGTGGTGGCCGCAATAAAGAAGCAGGCTGAAAAAGCAATCCATATTGCCAGCGCCGATTTCTATCATCCTTTGGTTGGAAACTTAGCAGAGAAATTAGCTAAGATTACGCCAGGTAGTAAAGAGAAAAGAGTTTTCTTTACCAATTCAGGAACAGAAGCGGTTGAAGCTGCTTTAAAATTAGCTCGCTATAATAAGAAAAAACCCAGGATGATTGCTTTTATCGGAGCATTTCACGGCAGGACTATGGGTGCCTTATCTTTAACCTGCAGTAAAATTAACCAGAGAAGGTATTTTGCACCGATGCTGCCCGAGGTTACTCATGTGCCCTACGCATACTGCTACCGCTGTCCTTTTAATCTGGAATATGGTAAATGCGATATGGCTTGTGTTAAATTCATCGACGAAGTTGTTTTGCAGAAAGTTGCTCCGGCCGAAGATGTTGCCGCCATATTCGTTGAGCCGATTCAGGGAGAGGGCGGATATATAGTCCCTCCTAAGGAATTTCATCCGATGCTTAAAAAGATTGCGGAGAAATATGATATGTACTACGTAGCGGATGAGGTTCAGTCCGGCATGGGAAGAACGGGTAAAATGTTCGCCATTGAACATTGGGGTGTGGTGCCGGATATTGTCACAGTATCCAAGGCTTTAGCCTCAGGGCTTCCTTTGGGAGCCTGTATCGCTCCCAAAAAGTTGATGTCCTGGGTCCCCGGTGCTCATTCCACTACCTTTGGAGGTAACCCGATTGCCTGTGCCGCTTCGCTCAAAACGATCGAGCTTTTAGAAAATGGATTGATGAAAAATGCAGAGAAGATGGGTAAATTCATAATGTCCAGATTACAGAAGATGTGGGAGAAATATGACATCATCGGGGATGTCAGGGGTAAAGGGTTAATGATCGGGATAGAGTTTGTTAAAGATAAGAAGAGCAAAAAGCCGGCTGGAGATTATGCGAATGAGGTAGAGCAGGAATGTTTCAGAAACGGGCTTATGATCTTGACCTGTGGACCTAATTCTGTCAGGCTTATACCTCCTTTGATAATCGACGAGGAGATTGCCGATAAGGGTTTGAAGATTTTCGAGAAGGTGGTGAAAAATGTTTCTGGAAAAAAGAAAATAATTGCCGGGGTGAAGAAACAATTGAGCGTAGAGAAAACCTATCTTCTGTAGGTGGAACGTATAAGGGCGGAGATTATCTCCGCCCGGTGATTTTGTCATTCTGAGCCCCTACGGGGCGAAGAATCTCATTTTTTTGAGTTATAGAGGCTTAGTCCACCTGTGGCGGACTCAACATGACAGTGGATTAAGGCGGAAATTATTTAATAGCCGGAGGGTTAGATGAGACTGTATGAATTTGAAGCTAAAAAGCTTTTCTCCAAGGCTGGGATACCGATCCCTTCAGGAGAAATAGTAAAATCACCGGAAGAGGCTAAACTTTTTGCCGAAAAACTTGGCAGGCCAGTGGTGCTTAAATCTCAGATTCTATCGGGTGGTAGAGGTAAAGCTGGAGGGATAAAGTTTGCTCAAAATCCTCTTGAAGCAAAAGAAAAAGCTTCTGAACTGTTTTCTCTGAAAATCAAAGGTTTTCCGGTGGAGATGGTTTTAGTTGAGGAAAAAATCGATCTGGAGAAAGAGCTTTATTTAGGGGTAACAATTGACAGGCTGAACTACAAATTGGTCATCATCGCCTGCACTGAAGGTGGAATGGATATTGAGGAGGTGGCTAAGAGATTCCCGGATAAAGTTAAGAGGCTAAACTTAGATATAGATGAGAGGCTTTATAATTTCCAGGCTCAAACTTTAGCCAAATGGTTAGGTGTAAAAGGAGACCAGATCAGGAATGTAGGGAATATAATATCTTATCTGTTTAAAGTATTTAAGAGCTATGATGCAAAACTGGTGGAGATAAATCCTCTGGTTTTAACTAAGGAAGGGAAATATATTGCATGTGATGCCCGGATGAGCGTGGATGATGATGCGCTGTTCCGCCATAAAGAACTTTCCGAGATGGGGATTGAGAAAAGGCACGAGGAGGGGGAGATGACTGAAAGGGAGAAAAAGGCAAGGGAATGGGAGATACCATATCTGGATTTGGAGGGTAATATAGGGATGTTTCCAGGAGGTGCAGGTTTCGGGATTATGGGAAATGACTTTATTCATCATTTTGGCGGAGTGCCTGCAAATTTTATGGATTCAGGCGGTGGTCCGACTCCGGAAAGATTAGCCAAAATGTTGATTCTTTTAGATGAAAATCCCCAGGTGAAAGCTATCTTCGGGGCAAGGTTTGGCGGGATTTCCCGTTGCGATGATTTTGCCAAAGGCGTGGTTATGTTTTTAAAAGAGCACGGGCTTTCCAAGCCGATGGTTCTGCGGATGACCGGGAATATGTGGGAGGAAGGGGTAAGGATCTTCGGGCAGGCAAAAAAGGAGCATCCTGAGATATTCAAGAATATAGAGATTCACGGGATAGAAACCCCGATCGAGGAGATTGCCAAAAGAGCGGTGGAGTTAGCGAGGAAATAAAGTAAGACGCAAGATGTGAGACGTGGCGTCGGGCTTTACGCCCGACGTGGTATTTCGTAGTGCGGCCATTTTCCTTATAACGGAGGCCACGTCTGGCGTAACCACAGTAATCCAGGGTCGCTTGAGCGAGGTTAAAGTTTGTCTTTTCTGTCATTCTGAGGGAGTCCCCGTAGGGAACGACCGAAGAATCTGTTTTAGGTTTTAGATGCTTCGCTATGCTCAGCATGACAGTTGGAGTAAAAGGTAAGATGAACAAAAAGCTAAAGATAGTTGTGGCTTTAACTGAGAAAGAAAAGGATTTTGAGGATTTTTCCGGGGTAATATCTTTCTCTCCTCAATTAAGAAATCGAGTTGAGCTAATTCGCTCAAAGAATAAAGAACATCTTAAAGAGTTGATTCCCGAAGCTGATATTCTGATTTGTTTTTCAATCTCTCCTGAGAATTTTCAAAGAGCAAAAAATCTCAAATGGATTCACCTGGCAGTAGCTGGAGTTGATAAATCGGTCTTTCCTGAACTTCTGCAAAGCAAAGTTATAATCTCTGCCTCTAAAGGGATTCACAGCCATACTATCGCTGAGCATATCATGGGAATGATTCTATGTTTTGCGACTGGAATCCATTTATGCACCCTTCGTCAAATCCAGAAGATATGGACTTTTGATGAAGTGATGAATAAAAGATTTGAGCTGAGAGGAAAAACCTTGGGAATAGTTGGTTTGGGAAGTATCGGAAGAGAATTAGCGAAAAGAGGGAAATGTTACGGGATGGGGATAATCGGAATGAAAAACAGGTTAAAAAATAGGGGAAAAATTAGATACGTAGATAAAATATTTCCGAAAGAAAAATTGCCCGAACTTCTAAAACTTTCCGATTTTGTGGCTTTGACTTTACCTCTGACTGAGGAAACTTTTCACCTGATTGGAGAAAAAGAATTGGCATTGATGAAAAGCTCAGCTTATCTTATTAATACCTCCAGAGGGAAGATAGTAGATGAGAACGCTTTAATTGAAGCGCTGGAGAATAAAAAGATTGCTGGTGCAGGTTTGGATGTTTTTGAGGAGGAGCCTTTAAGCCCGAACAGTAAATTATATGATTTTGAAAATGTGATAATCACTCCCCATATTGCCGGCTCGATGGAAGATTACTTTAAGAAAGTGTCACAAATTTTTAAAGAGAACCTGAAAAGATTCTTGAGCGGAAGAAAAATGATTAATCTGGTGGATAAGAAATTAGGATATTAATATACTATAAATAATGATGGATGACGAATGACGGATAAAAAGATAGATGTGCGTCGGGTTTTATGCCTGACGATTTTCCTTATAATAATGAGATCGCTTCGTCGTTTAACCTCCTCGCAATGACAACAGAGGCAGGTTCCGAAAGGTGAACTATGGCAATATTAGTGGATAAAAACAGCAAGGTGATCGTGCAGGGGATTACGGGTGGGGCAGGGAGGTTTCATACTGAAAGGATGCTGCAGTACGGAACTAAGATTGTAGCAGGGACTTCTCCGGGAAAAGGTGGAGAAAAGGTGTTTGGTCTTCCGGTTTATGATACTGTAGAAGAATGTGTGAAAAGTCATAATGCTGATACATCGGTTATCTTTTTGCCAGCCCAGTTTGTGCTTGAAGCCTGTGTTGAGGCGATCTACGCTGGAATTAAATTTATCGTGGTTATTCCTGAGCATATCCCTATATTCGATATGATGCAGATAAGAAAAGAGGCTTTGAAACATAATGCTTTGGTGATTGGCGGGAATACAGCAGGGATAATTACTCCAGGCGAAGCCAATTTAGGGATAATGCCGGATATCGCTTTTTCTCCAGGAAGAGTTGGAACTGTTTCCCGTTCTGGCTCTCTGACCTATTATGTGGCTGATACCTTAACCCGTACCGGCTATGGAGAGACGACCTGCGTGGGTTTGGGGGGTGACCCGGTTTTAGGGACTACTTTTGATGAGATTCTACTCCTTTTTGAAAAAGATGTGAATACTAAAGCGATAGTTTTAGTTGGTGAGATTGGTGGAGTATATGAGGAGAAAGCAAAAGAGACTATAAGCAAGATGAAAAAACCGGTTATTGTTATGGTGGGAGGTCTTTTTGCACCTCCGGGAAAAAGGATGGGACATGCTGGAGCAATAGTTGAAGGTGAGATGGGTACAGCTCAGAGTAAGCTTAAAGCCTTGGAAGAAGGCGGAGCACATATTGCCAAAACTTTCTTAGATATTCCGGAGATTTTGAAAAAATTGGGGATTTAATTTTTTTCGTAGTGCGACCCTTTCAGGGTCGAAAAAAAATGTAGCGGAGGTCTTCAGACCTCCATTGATAAGAATAATGATGCAAGGCTGAAGCCTTGCCCTACGAACTACGAACGTAACTTGGCAAATTTTAGAAAGAAATAAAATATGGCTATAGTTGAAGGGATTTCGGGTAATCTCATAGCCGCCTTAATTTATGATGGATTAAAAAACGGGGGTAAATTTTTTCTTGGACCTCATTTTAAGACTTTTCTGTTAGCTCAAAAGAAAGCACAAAAACAGTTAAGAAAAGAATTTACTGAGGGTGAGTTGCTCTCTGTTTTCACCACCTTCAATAATTTGAAATGGAAGCTGAGTTTCGGCAAGGAAGCCAGAGAAGAGATAAAAAGAAATTTGAAAAAAGGGGTAGTAGCAATTAATGGCAAGGTTTTTGTAGATGAGCTAGTGGAAGAGCTTCATCAAAATAACAGGCAATATGATATAAGACTGGTGGAGAAGGTGATTGGTAGATTTGTGGAAATTGTAGGCGAGGAGATGAAAACAGACCACGAGATTCTCAATTATTTGCAGAAAATGGATCTTGAAAACATCATAGATAAAATTGATTCAGAGTTTGGGGAAGTTAGAAAAAGATTAGAACGTATAGAACAAAAGATTGAGAGACTTCCTCAAAAAATGGGAGAGCCAATAAAATACGAAGACGGGATTCCTCAAAGTGAAAACCTAAGTTTAAGAAATCTTTTTGATGAAGGAGATAAGCATTTAGAAAATTATGAATATGACCAAGCCATAAAAGCCTTTAGAACCGCTCTTGGATTGCAAGGGCTGAAACCATCAGAGTCCTGTGCTCTTTTGGTTTCCATTGGGAATGCTCAGTATAAGCAAAGTAGATGGGACGGGGCTAAAGGGAGTTACTTAGAAGCTTTAGACTGGGCTGAAAAAGGAAAAGATGAATGGGGTCAAGCCGCCGCATTCGGAAATCTGGGTTTGGTTTATAAGGATAAAGGAGAATGGGACAAGGCGATAGAGTTTTATAATAAAGCTTTAAAAGGATTAGAGAAGATAGGGGATGAGTATGGGATGGCATCTACCTTTAACAATCTTGGTCTGGTATATGCTTCAAAAGGAGAATGGGACAAGGCGATAGAGTTTTATAATAAGAGTTTGAAGATTGATGAGAAGATAGGGGATGAGTATGGTATGGCACAGACCTTTAACAATCTTGGTCTGGTATATGCTTCAAAAGGAGAATGGAACAAGGCGATAGAGTTTTATAATAAGAGTTTAAAGATAAAAGGGAAGATAGAGGATGAGTATGGGATGGCACAGACCTTTAACAATCTTGGCTCGGTATATTATTCAAAAGGAGAATGGGACAAGGCCATAGAATTCTATAATAAGAGTTTAAAGATAAAGGAGAAGATAGGGGATGAGCATGGGATGGCATATATCTTTAACAATCTTGGTCTGGTATATGCTTCAAAAGGAGAATGGGACAAGGCCGTAGAGTTTTATAATAAAGCTTTAAAAGGATTAGAGAAGATAGGGGATGAGAATGGGATGGCATATACCTTCAACAATCTTGGTATGGTATATTATTCCAAAGGAGAATGGGATAAGGCGATAGAGTTTTATAATAAAGCTTTAAAAAGATTAGAGAAGATAGGGGATGAGTATGGGATGGCACAGACCTTTAACAATCTTGGCTCGGTATATGCTTCAAAAGGAGAATGGGACAAGGCAATAGAGTTTTATAATAAGAGTTTAAAGATAGATGAGAAGATAGGGGATGAGTATGGTATGGCACAAAGATATCGTAATCTGGGTAATGTTTATCAGCTTAAAGATGAATGGGACAAGGCAATAAAGTTTTATAATAAGAGTTTAAAGATAGATGAAAAGATAGGGGATGAGCATGGGATAGCACAGACAAAAGTAAATATAGGGATTTTGTATAAAATACAGGGCAAGAAAAAGGAGGCGAAGAAATTATTAGAGGAGAGTTTGAAAGTATTTGAGAAAATTGGTGATAGACCTACTGCGGAGATTGCGAGGAGTTATTTGGAGGATTTGAAATAAAATTGTAGAGGCACGTTGCTACGTGTCCCTACGGTTCTAACGGGATTTTCCTGACTTTGGAGACGCATTCAATGCGTCTCTACGTAATTACATCAGGTCAGGGTCGAACAAGCGAGGTTAAAAGCCTCGCACTACGAAAGAAATAAAATCATGAATAACATCTTAGTCAAAGTATATCGAGGAGATACCGTTGAGAGCATCCACTGCGGCTCAGTGGCGGTGGTTGATTCTAAGGGTAAGCTGATCTATTCTTTTGGAGACCCTTATTTTGTTACCTATCTCCGCTCTTCTGCTAAGCCCTTTCAAACTATTTCTTTGATAACTTCCGGTGCAGCAAAAGAGTTTGGATTGACCCGGAAAGAGATTGCCATAATCTCAGGCTCGCATAATGGTCAGAAGATTCATACGGATACGGTAAAAAGTATTCTCAAAAAGATAGGTCTTTCGGAGAAGAATCTACAATGCGGTGTTCATATTCCTCATTATTATACAGCAAATAATATCACTCCTCCACTGGGTAAAAGATTTACTCCGGTTCATCACAACTGCTCAGGAAAGCATTCCGGGATTTTAGCCCTGTGCGTTTATTTCGGATGGGATATAAAAAGCTATTTAGATAAAAATCATCCTGCACAAAAGATGATTTTAAAGGCAATCTCTGAGATATGCCGGTATCCGAGGAAAAAGATTGGAATAGGAATAGATGGATGCGGGGTGCCGGTTCACGCGATGCCTATTTATAATATGGCATTGGGATTTTCCAATCTTGTGAATTTCAACTCCAAAGATGATGAAACCGCTGAAGCTTATAAGTTGATAGTTGAATCCATGAAAAAATATCCGGAAATGGTATCAGGTGAAGGGAGATTGGATTTAAGCTTGGCTTTGGCTTCAAAAAATAATATATTAACCAAAGCCGGAGGGGAAGCTTTGAGCTGTTCCGGGATACTGGATAAGGGTTGGGGAATGACAGTTAAAATTGCGGATGGAACCCAGAGAGCGATTGGCCCAGCAGTGATTGAGTCTCTTAAGCAGATGGGATTATTAAATGAAAAACAGATTGGTAAGATTAAAAAATTCTCCCATCCACTAATTAAAAATTTCAGAGGAGATCAGGTAGGATTTATACAGGCGGAGTTCAGGTTAAAAAAAGAGAGAAGGGATATGTAAGACGTTAAAAGTAGCGTCGGGCTTTATGCCTGACGAAATAAAATGACGTCGGGGATTAACCCCGACGCTACAAAAACAAAAAAAATAATTAAGTGCTTGCCAGGTCCCCTGACCTGGCAAGGTTACCGTCGTCGGGTCAGTCCGCCTGAGGTGGACGACGGACACAGAAAACATAAAATAAATCTAACCCAAAATTATTATGAAAAAAGAAATCCTAAGAATTTTACCGGAGATCAGAAAGATTAAAAACAAGGAGCTCAGGGAAAAGGTTATTTTAACCTGGGAAGAGGGGATAAAAATTGGCGGGTGGAAGACAGAAGATCTGAAAAAGATTCCTTTTACCCTGCTTATTCCGGATTGCAAAGTGAATTTGATAGAGCATACTCGTGCAGTTACCAATACTGCATTGAGAGTGGCAGAGACACTTTCCAGAGCTTATAAGAGTCTGGTTAAAATCGACAAAGATATACTGATCGCTGGCGGGATTCTGCATGATGTTGGGAAGGTCTTGGAATATGCTAAAACAGGTGGGAAGATTTTCAAAAGCCCTAAAGGTAAATTCTTAAGGCATCCTTTTTCCGGGTCAGCTTTAGCTTATAAGTATGGGGTTCCCGAGGAGGTCGTTCATCTGATAGCAGTTCATTCTCACGAAGGGGATCAGGGTTATCGTTCAATCGAAGCTATTATCATCCATCATTCGGATTTTGTAAATTTTGAAGTCCTGGGAGGAAAAACCTAGTTCAAAAGTTTAAAGGTTCAAAAGCTCAAAGGTTAAATGCAACGTAGCGTCGGGCTTTATGCCCGACGAAAAAATGCGGGAAATCCAATTTCAGTACAATCAAGTGATAGGAAATGGTTGCAAAAGCAAGGCTGAAGCCTTGCCCTACAATCTTAGGTGGGAAGGTTAAATAAGTAGGATGTGAAACGTAAGATGGAAGAAGGGAAAAGTAAGAATCTTCTACCTATCCTGATTTTTATTTTAGCCTTCGGGATAAGATTTGTCTACCTTTTGGGAATAAAAAGGCTTCCTCTTTTTGAATTCCCCCTCGCAGATGCACTTTATAATTTAGACTGGGCAAAAGAGATCGTTTCAGGCAGCCTGTGGGCAAAAGCTCCTTTTTTTAGAGCTCCACTTTATCCTTTCTTCTTATCTTTACTGATAAAAATCTTTGGGAAAGACCTTTTTGTTTTAAGGATTATTCAGATTTTCATAGGCTCTTTAAGTTGTGTTTTGATTTATCTATTAGCCTGGAGGTTGTTTAACTCAAAAGTTGCCATTCTTTCAGCCATCTTTGCTTGCTTTTATGCACCCTTGATATTTTTTGACGTAGAGTTTCTAGATACTTTCTTTATAATCTTTTTTGGTCTTCTTTCTGTTTACATCTTGATTTGTGCTCAGAAAAGACCTTCAATTTACAGATTCTTCCTGGGTGGTATTTTTATCGGTATTTCTGCCATAGCTCGTCCCAATATCCTTCTTTTTGCAGTTTTTATCCCTTTCTGGGTCTTTTTTTATTTCCGGAAAAATTTAAATCTAAAGAAGATATTTAGCTTCATACTCTTTTTCATCCTAGGTCTTTTTTTGATCGTTTTACCGGCGATTTTAGTTAACTATTTTGCAGGCAAGGATTTTGTTTTAATTGCCTGGCAGGGGGGGATAAATTTTTATCTGGGTAATAATATCAATGCCTCTGGCTATAAGGCAGTTGCCTCTGGTATAAGGACGACCTGGTATGGCATTTATTACGACAGTGTCAATCTGGCTGATAAAGTTTCTGGAAGAACGCTTAAATTCTCAGAGACCTCTGATTTCTGGTTTAAGCAGGGGTATCATTTTATTTTGACGCAGCCTTTATTTGCATTAAAACTTTATTTGAAAAAGATTGCCCTTTTTTTGAGTGGATATGAGATTTCGGAGAATCCGAATATCTATTTTTTCTGGTCACATCCCCAAAACATTCTCAAACCTTTACTCTGGAGAAAACTCATCTCGTTTCCCAGCGGGATACTTCTGCCTTTAGCCTGGCTGGGGATTTTCTTAGCCTTTAGAGAGTGGAAAAGGTTATCTTTAATCCTGGGATTTATCTTTACCAATATGTTCTCGGTGATACTATTCTTTGTGAATACCAGATTTCGTATACCGGTAATTCCATTTCTTCTGATCTTCTCAGCTTTTGCTATTTTCAAGATAATCGAGAGCGAGAAAGTCAGGACAAAACTCTTATTGATATTTTTTAGTGTCATACTAATCATTTTGGCAAATATCGACCTGACCAGGCAGATGGATCCGGTTTATGAGGCGCAATTTCATTATATCTTAGGGAATGCCTATCTGAAAGAGAAGTCTTTTCAAAATGCAGAAGATGAGTTCACTCAGGCTATCCAGATCTCGGAAGAGCAGGCACGGGCTTTTACCGGACTGGGTGTGATTCGATATGTCCAGGGGGATTACGTTCAGGCGGAAAGTTTGTTAAATAAAGCTCTACGGGTTGATTCAACTGAAGTCTATGCCTATCGCTATTTAGGTGATATCTATGCTAAGAAAAGAGAATATTCAAAAGCCTTACAGGAATATCAAATGGCTTTGGCTTTAAATCCTGAATATGGAGAGGCATATTTTGGGGCTGGTTATGTTTATGCAAATTTTGGGGATTTAAAAAAAGCTATTGAAATGTGGGAGAAAAGTTTAGTATATTCTCCTGATTTGCCTGGAACCAGGAAGAACCTGGAAAGAGCAAGAAGGCTGTTACAAAAACAGTGAGACGTAAGAAGTAAGACGGGAGACGATCAAAAGCAGGTAGCTTGTAGCAAAAATCGAATAGCAAATAGCGAATACCTAAACCCATAATTACAGGAGGAACTGATGAGTTCAAAGAGAAGACAGATTTTACTGACCACGGATGAGATGCCTAAAAGATGGTATAATATTCAACCTGATCTTCCAGAGCCTTTGCCGCCGCCCAAGGATCCGGAAAATGGTGAGTCGCGCATAAAAACGCTGCCGGATATACTCTTAGCGGAGTGCTTGAAACAGGAGTTCTCACAGGAAAGATGGATCGATATACCGGACGAGCTTTTGAGCATTTATCAGCAGGCGGGAAGACCCAAACCTTTGTTCAGAGCATTGAATTTAGAGAAAAGATTGGGTACTCCTGCCAGGATGTATTATAAAAGCGAATTTTATTCACCTACCGGAAGCCATAAGGTCAACACTGCCTTAGCGCAAGCTTTTTATGCAAGGGAACAAGGGTTTGAAAGGTTGACTACTGAGACTGGAGCGGGTCAATGGGGAACTGCTTTAGCTTATGCCGCCAGTTTATCTAACCTGAAATGCACTGTTTATTGGGTCAGAGCAGTGCATGACTGGAAAAACGACCGCAGGGGGTTTATGCAGTTATTCGGAGCAGAGGTTTATGCTTCGCCCAGCAGTAAAACTGAAATGGGAAGAAAGCTCTGGGAGAAAGACCATAATCATCCCGGTTCTTTGGGAATTGCCATATCTGAAGGTATGGAGGATGCCAGGAAAGATAAAAAGGCGATCTATTGTCTGGGTTCGGTTTTAAATCACGTATTAATGCATCAAACCATTATTGGTCTGGAAACCCAGGCTCAATTTGAGAAGATCGGAGAATATCCGAATCTGGTTATTTCCTGTTTAGGCGGGGGCAGTAATTTCGGTGGGTTTGCATTGCCCTTTGTGAGTGATGTTCTGACCAAGGGCAAGAAGATAAAATTCATTGCGGCTCAAAGCCAGTCTGCCCCCAATTTACAGGGTGAATATAAATATGATTTCGCAGACCACGGGGAATTGACGCCACTTTTGAAAATGTACACGCTCGGTCACCTGACGAATATGGCTCCGATCAAGGGGGATGGTTTAAGATACCACGGCTGTTCCCCGATTATCAGTCTGCTCCGGGACAAAGGATATATCGATACTATCGCCTATCCCCAGGATGAAAAATACGTTTTTGAAAAAGCCAGGATTTTCATCCGGGCAGAAGGGTTTTTACCTGCACCAGAATCAGCTTACAGTGTCGCCTGTGCTATAGATGAGGCTATGAAATGCAAGAAGACTGGTGAAGAAAAGGTTATCGCTTTCAATATCAGTGGACACGGGTTTATGGATATTCCGGGGTATAGAGAAGTTCTAAATTTAAAATAAGGTTTAAAGGTTCAATGGTTCAAAAGTTCAAAGGGTTAAAGTAAGAAGTGAGAAGTAAGATGTAAGATGAAAAAAAGCGTAACGTCTCTACGAGTCGTAAAGCTTTTATCGACCGACAGTTCTATCCTAATTACGGATCCGTAGGATCGGACGTTACGAATTTAAAATGTAGCGGAGGTCTTTAGACCTCCATATAAAGATATATGGAAGGCTGAAATCTCAAGACCTTGAGACCTTCCGCTACAAAACAATGATAAAATACGATAAAGGTAATTTAAAAGAGGTCAAGGGATTAAGGGTTGTAGTTTGAAGGATAAGTTTAAAGGAGTAAACGTTCAAAATATCAATGGGGAATAAGATGGTCAAAAAAATAATTTTAGTAATTTTAACTGGTTTATTGTTACTTAATATCTACCAGGGATTAGTTCTGGCTCAAGAGAAGGTGGATATCACAACTCAATCTCAAATCCAGGATGAACAGCAGAAAAAAGAAAGGTTAGACCAGGCCATAAAATATCAGAAAGCTAAGAATATTCACTTTTTCTTAGATCAGGGTTATACGATTATTTTTCTAATCTTATTTCTTTTCTTGGGATTATCAGCTTTCTTAAGACGCCAGATTGAAAAATTGACTAAAAAAAGGTTCTGGTTAGTTTTTTTCTATGCTCTGATTTTCATCATCTTAGCCTTTATCGTGGGTTTGCCCTCAAGCTATTATGGTTTTCAGCTAGAGCAAAAATACCAGCTTTCCAATCAGAATTTCTCCCAGTGGTTCGGGGAACAATTGAAAGGACTCCTGGTTTTGTTCATTATAGGGGTGATTGCGATTGAGGGGATATATTTAGCTTTAAAGAAAGCTCCCAGGAGCTGGTGGATTTACGTTTCCATCGTGTTTGTTTTCTTCACGGTTATTCTGATAAATTTAGCTCCGATTCTAATTATGCCACTTTTCAATGTCTACACACCTCTACCTCAGGGAGAGATTAGAGATAAATTGATTGCTCTTTCAGAGAAAGCTGGCGTCAGGATTGAGAATATCTACCAGATGGATATGAGCAAGCAGACCAAAAAGGCGAATGCCATGTTCACCGGGATTGGGAATACTAAAAGGATTGTTTTAGGAGATAATCTTGTCAAGGAATATACTCCAGATGAGATCGAGGTAGTGATTGCGCATGAAATGGGGCATAATATATTGCATCATATCTGGAAATTGATTGCCTTTATGTCTTTTATCTCTGCAATTGGATTTTTGATTATTCATTTAACAATGGGGAGGATTATCGATAGATATAGAGCCCGACTTAAAATCGAGGGGATGGCAGATATTGCGAGTTTGCCTTTGTTTATGCTGATATTTGTCGTATTTAGTCTGATAACTTTGCCAGTTTCTCCTACCTATTCACGTTATTTAGAACGTCAAGCAGATAAATTCGCTCTGGATTTAACTGGTAAACCGGATGCTTTTATTACAGCGATGGATAAGCTGGCTTATCAAAATCTTTCGGACCCGAATCCAAGTCCGGTAATTGAATTTTTACTGTATGACCATCCACCTTCTTCTAAAAGGATTAAGTTTGCGGAGACGTATAAATAATAAAATAAAAAGTTCAAAGGGAAAAAAAGTAAGAAGTGAGACGTAAGACGTGAGATGAAAATCATAGGGCGACCCTTTCGGGGTCGCAATGCGAGGCTAAAAGCTTCGCACTACGAACTATATTGGGATTCCGCACGAACGGAGAGAAATATATGCCAGGCAAAACCATAATTGAAAAGATATTATCCAGAGCTTCGGGCAAGGATGTTCAAACGAATGACCGGATCTGGTCAGAGGTGGATTTGGCGGTGGTGCGGGATTTTGGTGGCCCAAATGTGGTCTTAGAATTTGATGAGTTCACCAATAAGGGGAAGGTGAAAGACCCGGATAAGATAGCTATGACCTTTGATTACCAGGCACCGGCTAAGGATTTGAAAGTTGCCCAGAATCAGGCTTTGTGCCGGGATTTTGCTAAAAGGCAGGGGATTAAAAATCTTTTTGATGTGAACTGGGGGATCGGCCAGCATGTTCTATTAGAGCAGGGTATGATTAAGCCTGGCTCAGTTATTGTGGGAACTGATAGCCATATGAATCTTTTAGGCGCAGTAGGTTCTTTTTCATCAGGTGTTGGCACGACTGATGTTGTGGCTACCTGGTATTCGGGAAAGCTCTGGTTCAGGGTACCGGAAACGATTAAGGTAATCTTTAAAGGAAGATACAAAGAGCCAACTTCAGCTAAAGATTTAACTTTGAAATTTGTGAAAACCATCGGGATGGATAAGCCGAATTATAAATCTTTAGAGTTTACTGGTGAACCGATAGAGAATCTTTCCTTAGCAGGGAGATTAACTTTAGGGAGTATGGTGACTGAGGTTAATGGGAAAGTCTGCTTTATCGAACCTTCAGGCGAAACTCTTTTATTCTTAAAGCAAAGGATAAAAGATAGATTTGATATGGTTAAAAGTGACAAAGATGCAAAATACTTAGAAGAAGTTGAGGTTGATGTAGAAAACTTAATTTCGCAGATTGCCTGTCCTCATTCTCCGGATAATGTCGTGCCAGTTGAAGAAATTGAAGGGAAACCTTTTAATGAAGGTTTTATCGGCTCCTGTACTAATGGCAGATTTGAGGATTTTGAAGCTGCAGCAAAAATTTTAAAAAAGGCAGGGAAGATTCATCCGGAGGTAAGATTGGTTATAGTTCCAGCTACCAGAGAAGTTGCCAGGGAGATGTTGAAATCAGGTTTTTATGAGGTTTTTATGGAGGTGGGAGCAATGATTGCCAATCCGGGTTGCAGTCTGTGCACAGCCGGGCATCATGGGGTGTTGGGAAAAGGGGATGTATTACTTTCAACATCCAATAGGAATTTCTTAGGTAAATTAGGGAAAGGGGCTGAGGTTTATCTATGCAGTCCGGCAACAGTTGCGGCATCAGCAATAAATGGAAAAATTACTGACCCGAGAAATTACTGGTAAAACGGAATGGTTCAACGGTTTAATCGTTTAAAAGTTCAAAGGAGAAAAAAGTAAGAAGTAAGAAGTAAAACGTGAGACGTGAGACGAAAATCGTAAAGCGACCCTTTTAGGGCCACCTAAGCCCTACGGGCACTACGAAAAAGAAAAAAACATGAAAGGAACATTAGTTAATACTGCGACTGTGATCATTGGCAGTCTAATCGGTCTGGCTGTTGGGAGCAGGTTCACGGAAAAGATTAAAACGATTGTCCTGCAGGCTCTGGGTCTGTGTACTTTTTTAATTGGGATTAAGATGGCTTTTAAAACAGATAATATATTATTGGTTATTTGCAGCTTAGCCCTAGGTGGGATAACGGGTGAGCTTTTAAAAATCGAAGATGGTCTGGAGAAAATCGGAGAAATTATAAAAAGCAAAGTTAAATCTGGGTCTGGAACTTTTGTCTTAGGTTTTGTAACTGCCAGTCTGGTTTTCTGCGTGGGACCTATGACCATTGTAGGCTCAATCCAGGATGGAATCTCCGGTAATGCTGACACCCTGTATGCCAAGTCTATGCTGGATGGTTTTGCTTCGATCGCTTTTGCTTCGAGTTTAGGTGTGGGTGTGTTTTTTTCTTTCTTAACTGTATTAATATTTCAAGGGGCCTTAACCATTCTGGGAAGTCAATTGACATTTTTAGTTGAGCCTTCCATATTAAATGAATTGACTGCTACTGGTGGATTGATGATTTTGGGAATCGGGTTTTATCTGTTGGATATAAAAAGAATCAAAGTAGGTAATTTTCTTCCAGCTTTAGTTTTTGTGGTGATCTTAGCTTTAATTTTTAAGTAGTTCTTTAAAACGTAGCGGAGGTCTCTAAACCTCCATAGATTGAGACAATGATTCAGAGAAAGCTATGGAAGGCTGAAGTCTCAAGACCTTGACGGTCTTCCGCTACAAAAAACAAAACTCTTTTACATTAATGATAGAGTATTTTTATCCGATGTAAAAGTTAGATAAACCCAGGAAAACAAGAGAGGTGAAATATGGCAGTAACAGCTGAAGTTAAGCTTTTAGATTTAAGGCCGGATTATATCAAGGAGAAATTAGGGAGTAAGAGCAAAGCCTGTTTACTTAATTCGCATGATATTTTCAATGCAATCAAAGATGAAAAGGTCATCGTGATGGCGTGTAATACCAGGATAAAGCATGTAATTCCGGGCATAATGAGAGCGGCTGAGAAGTTAGATTCGATAGTGGCATTCGAACTGGCAAAATCTGAAGGAAACTTAGATGGCGGATATACCGGGATGACCCCTGAGATCTTTTTCGATACGGTAATCGGATATGCGGAGAAGGCTGGTTTTTCAAAACCATTTTTCATTCATGGTGACCATATCACTACTAAAAATACCTCTAAGGAAGAGATCGAATCCTCCAAAAAGCTTATTGCAGCAGAATTGAAAGCTGGTTATACTTCCTTTGCTATCGATTCCTCCTTTAACGAGTTAGAAGATAATATCTGGATAACATCTGAACTTGCTAAGCCGATTGTAGAATCAGGTCTGGGTTTAGAAGTTGAGGTAGGCGAGGTAAAATCTGCCGGGCAGGAAGCGGTGATTACTACAGTGGGAGAAGCAGCAACCTTTATAAATGGACTCTCGAAAAATAATATCAAACCGGATCTTTTAGCTATCAATAATGGCTCCAAGCATGGAAATTATTTAGAAGGAGAGAAGGTTTTCATTGATCTGAGCAGGACCAAAGAAATTTATGAAGTGATAAAAGATAATGGAGCCTGCATTGCCCAGCACGGGATCACCGGCACTCCTTTGCATTTAGTTGGTAAATTTGCAGATTGTGGTATTCGCAAGGGGAATGTAGGGACTGAATGGCAGAATATCGCTCATAAAGGTCTGCCAAAGGATTTAATGGAGCAGATGAAAAACTGGTCTAAGGATAATAAGAAAGATATAAAGTTCGCTACCAAAGTTTTCATAAAAGAGATAAATTCTATTCCGGAAAAGAACCAGAACGCTATTGAGGAAAAGGCATACCAGGAAGCCTGTGAGTTTATTCACGCCTTTAGAGCAGAGAAGTTAGCTTCCAAGTTAAAGGATAGGCTATTCAAGTAAAATCCTTAGAAAAATATTGAAAAGGTCTGGCAGGGTGCCTGACCTACGAGGGATTGAATCTGAATTGTAAAGCTTTAGCTTTACCTTTAATTCATTAACAACCTGTGGTACAAATGCTGGCAAACCTAAAGGTTTACACTTCACGAAGTCTGGTAAATATTTGAACAATATAAAATTATCCTCAAAAAAAGGCTTGACAAATTTCGTTTATTAGTTATAATGTTGGCAAGAAAAGAAAGGATTTGCCTATAGATTATAGTTAAAGGGTATTTTGTGTTTTTGAAAGACAAATTTTGGTTCTAAAAGAGGAGTATCCCTTTAACTATGAGGCATCTTATCTTCCGAGCAGAAAACCCACTAAGGCGGATTAAAACTTCTCGGTTTTTTATTTGTTCAGATTTGAATCCATTAGATATGACTAAAAGGATAGTATTACCTCTTATCCTCCTCTGCCTGATTCTGCCGCTTTACGTTTACGCTTCAAATGAGTATAGCGATATCCAGATTTTAAGGTCAGACGAAAAGGGGATAGTTTTCAGATATAAGGTTCCTGAATTGACTTCGTCAAAATATAACAAGGGTGATACTCTTTTCGATATCTTGAGTATTGATAAATGTCCCCTTTCCAAGGATCCGGGATACCCTCAGGGTGCCAGCAAGAATTGTGGTGATCGGGATTCCACTGGGAAGTCAGATAGATGTTAGAATTTTAGAAGGGAATAGTCTGGAGAAAGGAAAGCTCAATTTACCACGTTTTGAAGAAAGGCTTATAAACGAAGAAGGGCAGGAGTCAAGGAAATTACCAGAAAATATATATAATAAAGATATATTTTATCCTGAGAAGATTGTGAGTTTTGACTATCCTACTTTTATGCGGAACCAGAGGATTTTGAGGCTGAAAATATTCCCGGTTCAATATAATCCTCTGAGAAAAGCGATAAAATACTATTCCGATATCACCATAGCAGTCGATTTTGCTGGAGGTGAAAAGAACGAGGGTAAAATAGAAAAAGATTTATTTGAAAACGTATTCAGAGAAACCATTTTGAATTATGAGGTAGCGAAAATCTGGAGGAAAACCAAGGAGACAGGTTTAAAGAAAGTTTTACAGGTTAATCCTTTCAGTTACTCGGACACCTGGTACAAAATTACTCTCAGGGATAATAGCATCTATAAATTAGATGGTAACTATCTGGCTAATGCCGGGATAAACCTGTCTTCTATTAATCCGCAGAAGATAAGAATCTTTAATGGGGGAGGGAAAGTCCTTCCACTGTTGAATAAAGATCCTCGTCCAGAGTTGAAAGAGGTTGCTATATTTGTTTCAGATGGAGGGGATAATAAATTCGACTCATCTGATTTTATCTTATTTTATGGCTGGTCTGTGAATAACTGGGAATATGATTCTACTTATGGGGGATACAAATATTATCTAAACCCTTATACCAGGGAAAATGTTTTCTGGCTTACTTTTACAGGAGACTTTCCGGATTCTGCTAAAAGGATGGAGATAAAAGATGGGAGTTTGCTTGATCCACATCCCTTTATCTTCACAAAATCTAAGGAAAGAATTCATATGGAGAGTGATGTAATGCTCCATGAAGTTGATGGGACCCCTTATGATTATTTTCAATGGTACTGGAAAGACGGCACTTCTTTTACCTTATACCAACCTTTATCCAATGTCCTTCCGGGAGATACTGCTGTTATTAAGGTCAGGCATACATCCAGTAGTATCTCTTCTATTGTTCTTAACTCCACTCCTTCAATGATAGACTCAACCAAAAGAGACAAACTGTTTAATTATATCACCACAGCACGTTCTATAGACTTAGATAGCGGATTAAACACCCTTCAAATCAGTTTTCCCTCTTGGATATATTTAGATTACTATGAAATCGAATACTGGAAAAAACTTATCTGTTCTGATAATCAGCTCTGGTTTGAAAATCAGGATACATCTGATATAATAGAGTATAGGATCACTGGTTTCAATGGAATCGCTCCCTATCTTTTTGAGATAGACGATAGATTTGAAGTAAAGAAATTTGAGAATCTAACCAGAAGTGTTGATACGATAAGATTTCAGGATCAGGTTACAGGAGGAGAGAAAAAGCAGTTTTACTTAGCGGATCAGTCTAAATTCAAGACTCCGATTTCACTGACTTTAAACCAGATGGCTGATTTGAGAGATGTTTCAAATCAGGCTGACCTTTTGGTGATTACCCATTCTGATTTTTATGACCAGCTGCAGGAATATAAAAGTCTTAGAGAAAACCTGAATCTTAGAGTCAAGTTAGTTGAAGTTCAAGACATATATGATGAGTTCTCCTGGGGGCTTTTCGATCCGGTAGCGATTAGAGATTTTATTAAATTCGCTTATGAAAACTGGGATGGTCAGGCACCAGCTTATGTTCTTTTAGTAGGGGATGGAACCTATGATTATAAAGACCTTTTAGGCACCCATTCACCTAACTGGATCCCTCCTTTTGTAGCTAATCCATCGATCGATATATCGGTCTCGGATGATAACTACGCTTATTTCGGCAACTATGGCTATCTGGATGAGGATAGTAACGGGGTGGTGGATATGTTCATAGGGAGATGGCCTGTTAAAACTAATCAGGACGTGCAAATTATAATAAATAAAATCAAAGATTATGAAACTTCTCCAGAATTGAATACCTGGAGAAATTTGATAACCTTAGTGGCAGATGATGAGTTCGGACCACCGGGGATTAATGACGAATGGGAACACACCGTTTATACAGAAAGTTTATCTAAAGAGCATATTCAAAAGAGTTTTAATCTGAACAAAATTTATCTAATGGAATATCCCAAAGATGTCAACGGGAAAAAGCCTGAGGCAGAAGAGGCTATTGTAAATGCCTTTAATAACGGAACAGTAATTATCAATTATATGGGACACGGGAATCCCAATGTCTGGGCACATGAATATGTTTTTAAAAGGGAACAGGATATCCCACGGTTGAAGAATAAAAAAAGATTACCCTTAGTTTATGTAGCATCCTGTAGTATAGGAAATTTCTATAATCCTTATGCTGAAGGGATGGGCGAGGAGTTTTTGAGAGCAGAGGAAAAAGGCGCAATCTCTGTAATCTCTGCTACCTGGCTGGTCTATGCCACGGAAAATGCCATGTTAAATTACAAAGTTTATGACCTGCTTTTAAGATCTAACTCACTATACTCCATATCCGAAGCATTATATATCGCCAAACTTTTAAGGGGCTATAATAGTAATGATCGCCAGTATATTATCATAGGAGACCCATTGACTTTTTTAGCTTCTCCTGAACTACAGGTCAGGTTGAAAGATTTGAATCCGGATACACTTTCAGCTCTGAGCCGGATCAATTTTAAAGGCGAAGTAACAGGCAGAGAAGGAAATATTAAAGCAGATTTTAATGGAACTGCTAATCTTTTAGCTTTTGATTCAGAAAGACAGAGGACTCATATGATCCGTAATCAGTCTGGTGAAATAGTGGATAGTGTGAAATATAATCTGCCGGGGAATGTGATGTTCAGAGGAATCGCCCTGGTTCAAAATGGAGAGTTTACAGGTAACTTTATAGTGCCTAAGGATATTGGTTACGGAGGTAAAAACGCAAAGATCAGTGCTTATGTGGTTAATTCTGATTCCAGCATTGATGGTGCAGGAGCTTTAGATTCCCTTATAGTAGCTGGGACTGATACCACGGTAAAAGACAATTTGGGTCCACAAATATCGATTTTATTTGAAGAGAATCTGAAATTTACAGATGGGGATACAGTTAAGCCAGAACCCTAACCTTATAGTTTATATAAATGATCCCCAGGGGATTAATCTCACCGGTGAATTAGGACACGGGATCACGTTAATTATTGATGATGATTGGGAAAATATACAGGATTTGACTTCAAATTTCCAATACGATTTAAACAATTACACACAGGGAAGTCTCAGACAAAAATTGAACTTAAAAGATGGGGAACATACGCTGAAAATAAAAGCCTGGGATAATGCCAATAACTCAACTCTTCAAAGTTTTCTGGTGAAGGTCTTGTCCGTAGATAAAGAATTATCAATTACCGAGGCGATGAACTATCCAAATCCTTTTTCCACAAAGAATCATGGTTCCACCCAATTCACCTATGAGCTTTCAGTTCCTGCTGAAAAGGTGGAGGTAAAGATATTCACTATATCAGGCAGGTTAATCAAAATTATATCTGGAACTGGCTCCCCCGGGTTTAACTCCGGGGTAATCTGGGATGGAAGGGATGAAGATGAAGATAGGGTAGCTAATGGAGTGTATATTTATAAAATCATAGCAGAAACAAAATATAATTCTGGAGGAAAGGAAACAACCAAAAAGGCTGAAGCCATAGGAAAAGCAGTGGTTATGAACTGAAACTGTTTCTTCTTGCTCAGCTTAAAGCAAAATTATATATTAAATTGATAACAAACTCAAGGAGGTAGCATTTATGCGACGTTTTCTTCTTACTGGCTGGCTTTTCATAGTAGTGCTTTTTCTGGCAGTAGAATCTTTTGCGCAGGTAAGTCTATCCACTGTTCTTTTCTTAAGGATTGCGGCTGGCGCAAGAGCTGCAGGTATGGGTGAATCTTTCGTAGCTATAGCGGATGATGCCACAGCCACTCACTGGAATCCGGCTGGTTTAGGGCTTTATCCTTTAGCCAGTACCTGGTTAGATTATAAGGGAAAAGCTGAGTATAGATTCAAATCCTTAGCCCTTTTAGGCAATGACAATCCAGAGAGCAATTATAAAAGACATGATCTCTGGGCTATCTCCGGGACTGAGCTTTATACCTGGACCGGTCAAGAATGGCAGAGTTTTCTTTCTTACCCGGTTTCTTCTGGAGAGACGGCTGAAAGTATTGTGAGGAAATATACTCAGGAAAAAGATGAAAATAGATTGAAGAAGATGTTAGCACAGGTGGGCTGGCAGAATTGCGGAATAAGCAAAGATTCACTGGAAAATCTAAAAGGAACAGTTTTATCTTTTATGCCACAGGACTCCTCCCGTCTGGCAGACTTAGAAAAAGGTTTGGGTGATCTTATTACTGCCCTGGAAAATTCTCTTTTAGAGCGTCAAGCTCTTAAAGAGTTTTTAAACCTTACTGGAAATGCAGTTAAAGATAGTTCCATTACCGTCCAGGAAGAAGAGTTGATTTTAAATTCAGCCAGAAAGACCATCCTAAAGTCACTTCCAGTGGTTCTTGAGCTCCCTTATAGTATTATATTTTTAGATTCTCTCAACTCTCTATCTTCAGACGATAAAACTCTCTGGGTAGGTGCTAATAGTGGATTATATAAATTCGATGGTAAAGAGTGGAGAAGATTTACCTCAGTAGATGGTCTTCCTACAGATGGGGTTTATTCCCTGGCTTTCAGTCCTGCTGGCACAATCTGGATCGGAACAGACAGCGGAGTAGTCAAGTTCGATGGCAAAGTATTTAACAGAATCTATTTAGCCCCGGAGGTCAGGGATTACAGGGTAACACATATTGCAGCCAGAAGTGATAAAGAGGTCTGGGCCGCCACTTCCAAGGAGCTTATGAAGTTCGATGGAGCTCTTTTTATTCCCTATTATATCTTTAATGTTAAATCCTTTGAAGAACTAAGCCAGGGGGTAAAGAAGTTTTTAGACCGAGAGGACGAGGAGAATCTGAACTTGGTATTGAAAAGGGTCGAGGCTCTAAATTATGTAGTGAATGAGCAGGTTTATCCAAACCAGCCTATAAAGATAGAGTATGGTTTAGCTTTAGAGGGAAAGGTAACCTGCCTGACTTTTGACCGGAAAGGGAGCCTGTTGGTCGGGACTGAAACCGGTTTCCTAAAATTTGAAGATGGAAAGTGGAAAAGATATGGATACAGAAAATATGAAGTAAAAAATGAGAAAACAGTTGAAGAGGTAGCAGAAAAGTTTTTACCTTACAAAGATAAAGAGAGGGTCGAGGATATCGCTGGGAAGATTATGGAGTACAATCACCTGTCAACCAACGAGTTGAAACCAGGGCAAAAGCTTTATGTGTATGCCAATTCCTTGGGCAGTCAGATACTTTCTATAACTATGGCAGGTGAGGATAATCTTTTCGTGGGAACTGAATTCGGAACTTTGAGATTTGACGGAGAGAACTGGGGAAAATATTATCATGCAGACTTAGAGAGAGCAAAGGCCCATACTGTTATCTATAAAGATAAAGATATTTTCTTTGGCACAGATAATAAAGCGGTGATCTATGCTCATGCCAAAAGGGAGCTTACTTTTATGCACGCTAACCTTTTGCCAGAGCTAGCTGAGGACGTTTATTATGAATACCTGTCCTATGTTCAGAACACTGAGAACTGGGGAACTCTTGGCGGCAACATTACTTTCATATCCTATGGTTCAATCCCCCGGACAGAATCCAGTCCAGAAGTGGTAGGTGAACTAAATCCATATGAAGCTGCGATAACTCTCTCCTACGGTACAAGTATGGGAAAGAGATTATCCTTAGGTCTGGGTGCAAAGTTTATCTATAGTCATCTTTCTGACCAGGGAGCTGGTAAGGAGCGGGGAAGTGGCACTGGTTCCTCTTTTGCCATTGATGCGGGGATCATTAATAAGGAAGCTCCTTCATGGGCCAAGTATCTAATTTCTACTGGGTCTCTTGGTGCGCTTATTACGGATTTTAAAGTATTTAGCAAGTATCCGATGGTTTATCTTTCACCTCTATCCGCAATCCTTAGCAAAAGACTAACTTTAGGTGCGGCGGTTACCAATTTAGGACCGGATGTTTCCTATATTGACGTGGATCAAGCTGATCCTTTACCCCGGAACTTAGCTTTAGGGTTTGCCGCTAAGATTTTCGATACACCTTATAACAAACTCACTGCAGTTGGTGAGGTCAATAAGGAGTTAGTGGATGTGAGTGGAGATGTAAAGAAGATGATGGAGCAGGCAGTCAAAAATGTGGGATTAGAATATTGGTATGCTAATTATATAGCTCTGAGAGCAGGTTACATCTATGACAAGGTTGGAGATATAAAGACTTACACCTTCGGCTTTGGGTTGAGGATTAACCTTTTGAGAATAGATTTTGCCTATGTTCCAGCCAATCAGAATGTGGCTCTGGCTAATACTACCAGGGTCTCAGGAACAATGAGATTTTAAGTCAACAAGGGATTAAATGGATAAAAATCATAGCTTGAATAAACGAACGAATACTGTTATGTTGAGTCCGCCACAGGCGGACGAAGCATCTAAATCCCAGGCAGAAGATAGATTCTTCTCCTGCCTTTGGCGGGATCAGAATGACAGGTCTGTTTTTATTTTATTTTTTCTTTTTCTCTTTTCCCTGATAGCTTATCCCTCTTTTGCTGACGAGAGCAGGATTTTTGAAATCAAAGGGTTAAAGAAAACTGAAAAACAATTGCAGGAAGCAAAACCCGAATTTATAAGCCGGATCTCCCAGAAAAACCTGTTGGGATTGAAAAGAAAAGGGAAATTTGCACTGCCAGTTTTAGGAGAAGAATATTATGCACAAGCAGAGACATTAAAGGTTCTGGGAATCAGGGTTGAATTCGAAGAAGAAATTCCCGATGATCCCAAAACTACGGGAGATGGACTGTTCGACCGCAGAACCTACCAACAGCATTATGCAGATGAAGGGTATATTATCGATCCTCCGCCTCACTATAGAAAGTATTTTTTAGCTCACCTGAGAGCTCTTAACAATTACTGGAATACGGTCTCTAATGGAAAATTAGTTTTAAAATATGAAGTCTATCCATTAGATGAAACCTTAACTTATCAACTGCCTCATACTATCTCTTATTATGGAGATCCTGCATCCCCTTATTATCCTTTTGAAGGGTTAAGGCAGTTCTTTCATGATTCTTTTCATTTAGCGGATTCGGCCTCCTCCCCGAAAATAGATTTCTCAGAGTATGATTGTTTTATAATCTTTCACGCTGGCTCAGATAAACAGAGCGATCTGGGGAGTTTCTCACCTACTTATACCCCGAATGACCTTTTTACCGGTTTTATCGTTACCGGAGATACAGTTCTGGTAGATGGTGGCAGTTTTGGGATCACCGAGGGAGTACTAATGCCCGAAACCAGGTCCCAGGATAGCCGTATCGGGGCTTTGAATGCGGTTTTTGCCCATGAGTTCGGGCATCAATTGGGACTGCCGGATTTCTACAATACTAATACCTTTACCACCCAGATAGGGGATTTCTCCCTAATGGATAATAATGGGTTGGATGTGGGGATCGATCTGGACAGCTGTAGAAGTCCAGTTAACGGTCTTTTACCGGTTTATCCGGATGCCTGGGGAAAAGCTTATTTAGGTTATATACAACCAGTTGAGATTTTGAACCAGAATGATGTTCAGCTTTATGCATCTGAGTTGTTAAGTGCAGGAGACACACAAACAGTTAAGGTGCCTATCAATTCAGAAGAATATTTTCTTATTGAGAATCGGCAGACTGATATTGATAATTCAGTTACTAATCTTTTAGCAGACAGTACTACTGGTGTAGTTTTAGGTCCGGTAAACAACTCAAAACAGCCTAATCGCGAATACGATTTTCTTCTGCCCGGCTCAGGGATTTTGATCTGGCACATTGACGAAGGGGTGGCTTATTCTGATTTTGATAACGATGGGATAAATAACTTTGATGAGAATGAATTACAAAATAACAAGGACCGGAGATTTATAACCCTGGAAGAGGCGGATGGAATCATCGATTTCGGCGGGAATTATTATACCGGTTATGGATCGCAGGAAGATATGTATTATCTGGGGAACAACTCCAATTTCACTCCTTACACTTTCCCCTCCAGCCGGTCTAATAATCGATCTGAAACCCATATATATGTAACCAATATCGGGAGACAAGATACAGTGATGAGCTTTAATGTAAAAAACGATATTTTCCTTTCAGGCTGGCCTCAGAGGATTATCCCTGGTTCTGATAACAGCTCTTTAGTCTATGGGGATTTAGACGGGGATGGAAAAGAGGAGATAGTCACCGCTTCAGGAAGACTGATTTATGCTTGGAGAAAGGACGGCTCTAAATTTATTCCAAATTCGGATTCAATCGGAATTTTGGGACTGGATGAGGAATATCATTATTATCCTCTGGCTGTTTTTGCAGAAGCGGATACCACCGTTGTTGGCACGCCTTCTTTAGGAGATTTAGATGGAGATGGGATATTAGAGGTAGTCGTGGGAACTATGAGTGGTGAGCTTTGTATCTGGCATGCTGAGGACTCAGATTCAAATGGAAGAGCGGATCATTTTATGAATTATAAAGTAGGCAATAAAATCTCAATGACAGCTGTCATTGCAGATTTTAATTCTGACGATCCTGGTCCTGAGGTATTTGTCGGAGCGGAGGATGGTAAATGGGTAATGCTGGCTTTTGGTGAATATGTCATAGCTATCACTGAGGGGAATTATAATGAAAAAATTATCGGGCTGGCTACTACAGATATTGATAGTATAAGTTTTGTTTTAACTGAGAATGATCAATCAGGTCATTTAAGAAGAACAGATGATTCAGCGGGCTGGATAAAAGATATTCCCTCCAAAAATAATTTCCCTCCAGTGGTTGGGGATATAAACCGGGATAATAAATTAGAGGTGATAGTTCTTTCTGGAGATGGAAAAATCTATGCCTGGGATATTGATGGTAACCTGTTATCAGGTTTTCCGGTTATAGTAGGGGATATAAGATCAGGTCCGGCCTTAGGGGATATTGATGCAGATGGGTATTTAGAGATTATATTTGGCGGTGATAATAAAGTTTATGCTTATAATTATAATGGAGCAATGGTTACTAATTTCCCGTTTATCATAAATAAAGT
Organism: uncultured candidate division Zixibacteria bacterium; assembly: GCA_963713865.1. Taxonomy (GTDB): domain Bacteria; phylum Zixibacteria; class MSB-5A5; order MSB-5A5; family RBG-16-43-9; genus CAZMZF01. The sequence goes on from OY970208.1 coordinate 1,620,633, forward strand.
GGAGCCAGCCGGGGCAATTTCTTCAACGCCTGTTTTGGGAGATTTGAACGGAGATGGAAATGTTGAAATAATTTTCGGACTAAAAGATGGTCAGGTTTTTGCCTTACAGGGTGATGGTTCCAGGTTTACCAGTTTTCCTTTAGCTCTGAGCGGAGAGATTACTTCTTCCGGTATAGTTTTGAATGATTCGATAGAGATTTACAATGAGGTCATAATTTATATGAGAAGAGACCTTTTCTTTAAAACTGGAGATGGCCTGGTCTATGGTTTCTCCCTGGATTTTCATAATACTGATGGAAATGAAAAGACTCCCTGGTTGATGTATGGCTATAATGCAGGACATACTAATTGTCTGCCAACGACTTTTCTTCCAGAGATACCGGTATATGCTGATCTTATGCCTGAGAAATCGGTCTATAATTATCCTAATCCAGCTAAGGATGAGACTACTATTCGATATTTTCTGAGCAGAGATGCTTCAGTTGATATAAAGATTTATGACCTTTCAGGAGATCTGGTTGCAGAAACAACCCAGATGGGCAGGAGTAATACTGAGAATGAATATAAATGGGATTGCTCTAAATATGCCAGCGGAGTCTATCTCTGCCGGGTAGAAGTAAAATCTTCTGAAGGGAAGAAAGTAGCTTTCTGTAAGATAGCTCTGATAAAATAGTAGAATAATAATGTAGCGGAGGTCTTCGGACCTCCATTGAAAATCAAAAATAAAAAGCAAATAGCGAACAGCAAATTACAAAGGAGGAAAGGTGAATTACAAAAGATTTAAAATCGCAGGATTGGCTGTAATGATTTTGATTTTATTCTTTTGCTGGTCAAGAGCTGAGTCTTTAGATACTAACGAGGAAAATACTCCTTCGATTAATGGCTATTTCGATCAGATAGATTATCAGAGCTCAAAACAGCTCTATAGTTTAACTCAATCTGATTCAGCAAGTAAGCCAAAGCCAAACATAGACGTTTATCATTTTAAAGGGAAATCCACCAAGAGAGGGTTTCTCTACTCTTTGATTTTACCCGGTGCGGGTGAATTTTATGCGGGGTCCAAAATCAAAGCTGCATTATTTGTTGGTTTAGAAACAGCTTTCTGGACTGGATATTTTACAAATCATAAAAAAGGGAAAGATAAAGAGGATCAGTACATAGATTTTGCAAATACTCACTGGAGTGAAGAGGCTTATAAAGACTCTTTGTTAAATCGTTATTTAGTAAATATTGATACGATAAAATCCGGCACCAGAATTGGTAATCCCTACGATAATACAGATTCGATTGATATCATCGAAACACTGCCTTCATCCAAGACCCAGCAGTATTATGAGATGATCGGAAAATATGACCAGTTCAGGTTCGGCTGGGACGATTATAATGGAGTCGCTTTCGAGACTGCTCACCGGATTTTTTATCTGGACTTGCGACATGATTCCAATGATCTGTTGAATAAAGCTAACCGTTATGTGATGATTTCATTGGCTAATCATTTATTGTCTGCTTTTGATGCGGCTCTGGCGGTTCGTTCCCATAATCGAAAAGGTGAGAAGTTTTCCACGATCGACGTAAAGCTGAGGCTGGCAGAATATAACAAGAATGAGATTATACCCAAACTTACGGTTAGTACAAAATTTTAAACTGAATAAGAGAAGATGAATAAAAGGTTTTTAAATTATATATGGGTAATAGTCATTTCTCTCCTCTTTGATCTGGTTTTTATAAATCTGGCTTTTGGTGAGGGAAAAAGGTTAGTCAGAACAGAACACTATTCTGTCCCTGCACGGTTGAATCAGGGATTGTCGTCAATACCTTTTTCCAGGGAAGTCACTAACCACCTAAAGCTTGTACAGTCCGGGGAAGAAGGGCAATTCCTATATGGACAGAACTTGCAAAACGAGAAAGAAAAAGGCTCACTCTGGGAGGATGAGTTTCAGAAGACCAGCGGAAGAAAGTCTACCAAGAAAGCTATGCTCCTTTCGTTACTCTTACCAGGAGCGGGGGAGCTATATGCAGGTAACAAAACCCACTCAAGGATATTTTTAGGGATAGAAGGGTCTATCTGGGGCAGCTTTTTTGCTTTCAGGACTTATGGTTCCTGGAAGAAAAGAGATTATAAAGGTTTTGCGGCTTTGCACGCTGGGGTGAGTTTAAGTGGAAAAAATGACGATTTTTTCGAGGATATAACCTATTATAGTAACCGGGATGAATATAATCAATTTGCCAGATTATATAATGGGGATCAAGCGATAATCTATCCGGAGAATGATTTCTGGAACTGGGAATGGGATTCTCAGGATTCCAAGGGGCACTATCGGGAATTACGTAATCAGAGTAAATCAGCTTATAGAAGAGCCTTATATATGGTAGGCTTAGCAGCTTTAAATCGAGTAGTGAGTGTCCTGGATGCAGTTCGGAGTGTGAAGAAATTCAATCGTATGCTCGGCTCAGAATTTTCATCTGCCGATCAAACCGGTTTAAAATTAAGCCTGGATGCTAATTTATTTGGCAAAAATCCTCATTTCAGCTTCAGTTTAAGTAAAAGCTTTTAGCTTTTTTATAAAATATCCGCCCAAGGCGGGAAAATGAAAATCGATATTGTGAATAACTCCTTTCAAAAGTTAATGTTTTTCTGCCTTTTTATTTCGATGGGTGGTTGTGCTTCGGTCCCTTCCTGGCAGGTAGATAAAGATACCACATATTCATCTCCTAAAGGGGTTATACCCGTAAAGGTCATAGGAGAAGGCGAGTTAGGCTCGACTGAGCTCAATCAGCCTCAAGGAGTGGTTATCGATCCAGCCGGGAATCTTTATATAGTTGATTCTGGAAACAATCGAATAGTAAAGTGCAGTCAGGAGGGAGATTTTCTTAAAGAGATCGGTGGGTTTGGATGGGATAATGGGGAATTCAATCTTCCCAGCTACATCACTATGGATAATGGTCTCTCTCTTTATGTTACTGACACCCAGAATAAAAGGGTCCAGAGGTTAGATAACTATTTGAATTTTATTCAGTCGATAAGTTCAAATAATCAGGAGAAGCCTTTTGAAAATAGTCAGCTAAAAGGGGTAGCTTTATCCAGAAGCGGTGAGCTTTTTTTAGCAGATGCGGAAAACGATTGCATAATTAAACTGGATAATCAATTTGCTTTTCAACAAAAATTTGGTGGTTTTGAATCTGGTTATGGAGCCCTTAACGATCCACAAGGGATATCAGTTGATACTCGAGGGAATCTCTATGTGGCTGATTCAGGTAACGATCGGATTGCCGTATATGATTCTTTTGGGAATTTTCTCAAAGAGCTTGGCAGAGGGCATCTAAACAGACCATATGGTGTAGAGGTAAGTAGAAATGGGGTAGTATACGTGGCTAATACTTTTGGGGATAATCTGGTAGCCCTGGATGAAAACGGTAAAATCCTTTTTAAGTTCGGGAAGAGTGGGAGAGGAGAGGGGGAGTTTTCCAAACCAAAAGATTTAAAAATCTATGAAGGTAAAAAAATCTGTATCGTAGATAGTGGGAATAACCGGATTCAAATATTAGAATTAGTTGAGTAAAAAAGGCAGATGATACTCTTTTTGGACAGATATTCTGGAATAGCTCTTATCGGTATATTTATCTGTCTGACTACTTCTGATCTTCAGGGACAGCTTTTAGTAAAGAAAACTGAAATCAAGTTAAAAGGGGAGGAGACTGCTGGTCCATTTTTTCTCTCAAAAAATTATATCCTTATACATACAGAAAAAGTTTTGAAGGATAGTATTATTCTGGAAAGAGAAAAAGATTATATTATCGATTATAATAAAGGGCTCCTCTGGCTTTTTATGCCATTAGAAAAAGACGACACTCTAACAGTAAGTATTGAGGAGTTTTCATCCGGGATTAAGAAAAGATATTTTCACCGGGAACTTTCCTTTGACCAGGAATCTTTTAATTCAAATGGAGGTCTGATCTACCTCGGGCGGACTTCTACATATCCTCTGGATCTTTCTGGTGAAAATTTATCCAGCAGAAAATCTGGTTATAATTTTAAAAAGTCGATTTCGCAAATACCACGGGATAAGGCTTTTTCCTCCAGTCTTCAGATCTCGGGAAGCAAGAGTTTCTCCCTGGGTTTAGGTAACTCTGATGATTTTTCATTATCTCAGGGGTTAAATCTTACAGTTTCTGGAAATTTGACCAAGGAGGTTAAGGTCTTAGCCTTGATCTCAGATCAAGGTAAAGGAGGAACCCCGGCTGGTACTACTAAAAGGCTGGAAGAATTAGATAAGATCTTGATGCAGGTTACCTCTCCCAATTTTAATGGGTTCTTAGGTGATCAGTATCTTACCCTGGAGGGGAATCTTGCTGGCAGATATGAGAAGAAATTGCAGGGAGCTTCATCTGAGGTAAAATTCAAAGAAAATAGTTTATCTGTTTCCTATGCTTCCTCCAGAGGGAAATATTTTCATAACATCTTCTCAGGAATGGAAGGGAAGCAAGGTCCCTATTATCTTAAAGGAGAAAATGGAGAAAGGGGAATTCAGATTCTTCCAGGAACAGAGAAGGTTTATCTGGATGGCGATCTTCTGGAAACAGGTTCGGATAACGATTATACCATGGATTACCTTAGAGGTGCGATTTATTTTTCATCTACCCGGCTGGTAACAGGTGATTCAAGAATCAGGGTAGAATTCGAATATTCTGACCAGAGCTATGAGAAAAGTTTCTATAACAGCAAAGCAGAGTTTAATCTGTTTCAAGGTAAGCTGAAGCTTAAAGGTCTTTTTATAGATGAAAGGGATGATAAGGATAATCCATTATCATTGGCTTTTTCTTCGGAGGACAAAAATATCTTAAAGAATTCAGGCGAGGATAAAAGCAAAGCTTTTAAAGATGGAGCTCAGTTCGCAGGAGAAGGGAAAGGAGATTATATCCTTTTAGCTGATTCTTCAGGGAATCCATATTATCAATATGCTGGAAAAGATAGCGGAACTTATCTGGTTTCCTTTAGCTGGGTAGGTGCTTCAAAGGGGAGTTATGTCTATAAGGGTGGAGGGATTTACAGTTATGTATATCCGGGCAATGGTGATTATCTGCCGGTGATATTTCTGCCTTTACCTTCAACTCATTCCCTTCTGGATTTGAGTCTGGATATTAACCTATTTCCGGGGTTTTCATCCGAGATAGGCTGGGGCTTGAGCAGAAAAGACCTCAATTCATTTTCGGATTCGGGAGATGAGGATAATTCAGGAAATGCCTTTCTTTTTAGAACAGGACTGGATAAACAAAACCTATCCGTTTTCGGTCATAACCTCTCCAAACTGAAGTTTGAGGGATTGTATAGAAATCTTGGCGAAAACTACCAACCTCTGGGAAGACTGGATGAAATAGAAAAGGAGAGGGTCTGGGGTTTTTCGGATGATTCCACAAAAGGTTCGGAAAAAGTAATAAGATTTAAAAGCGATTTTTCACCAGTTGAAAATCTAAGCCTAAACACAGATCTGGGGGTTCTTAAAAAAGGTGATTATTTTGAATCCAGGCGCAGAAGGTTTGAGATTGCCCTTCGCCCTTTCAAAAACTTAGAAACTAAAGGTTCAACTGAAAATATAAAAAGTAATCAAAAAGATGAACTAATTGACCGGGCTGGAAGTTGGCAGAGAAGGAATTTTTATCTGGAACACAGATGGAAAAAGCTCAATACTCAACTTGGCTGGCAGAAAGAGATGCAAACGTTTACTCCACAGGATTCAGCTTTTATAAATAAAAAATATGATGAGCTGAAAGGGAAGATGAGTTTAGAATCGAGCAGATTATGGGGTGTATCCAGCCAGTTAGTTTATCGAGACGAAAAAAGAAAAGATATTTCCTGGAGAAAAGAGTCGAATTCCTATACCTGGCAAAATCGATTAGCTTTAAGAGATTTTAAAGAGGTATTTTCTTCTAATCTTGAACATATATACCGGGAAAAAAATCTTAAATCCGGAGATAAGACCAGGGGTAATCTGGGGGTTTTGAAATTAGATTATTATCCGATTAATCAATCTATGATTTTGAATCTTTATTATTCAGTCAACCAGTTGGGCTCGGAGAAAAGAGTAGATAATTACCTGGAGGTAGGGGAAGATAGAGGGGAATACCGGCTTGAGAATGGGGAATATGTTCCTGATCCAGATGGGAATTTTATATTACAAAGGGAGATTTTAGATGAATATCTACCCGGGGTAAAATTAGATAAAAGCTGGAGATTGGTTTTTAAACCGGGTAAACTTTTTACCAGAGGTAAATTTTTAAAGGAATTTTATACTGATACTTTTATCAGGTCCTCTAATCAGATCTCTGGCAGAGTAAACTGGAGTAGTTTTCTTTTAAACCCTTTCAGCGGAGGTTCTGCTAAAGAAACAATCCTTAAGGATTGTTTCTGTAGTCAGGACCTTTACCTTTTCCCTTCTGCCCCTTTGAATCTCAGGTTAAGATGGACTCAGGATAAAAAAGAAAATCTACTTCTGCTCTCCGGAAAAGACAGAGATTATAAAACCGCTCTGTCCGCTCTTTTTCGTTACAGAGTATCTTTCAAAAATCTTTTAGAATCGGAAATCTCTCAGGAGAGAAGAGAAAGGGAGAAATATTATTCTGATTATCTTATAATCGAGGGGAGAAGCCTGAAACTTAACTTTACGCGAAGAGAAAAGAACTCCCTGGAGATAACTTTAGCCACTAAATTGAAGAGGGAAGTTGAAAAAGAGCTTGGGCTTCAAGTTTACCTATTTGAATTTTCACCCAAGCTTTCCCTTTCCTTTCTTGGACAGGGAAAAGTTCGCTCTGAGTTTGGTTGGTCAAAGGTTAGCTTTTCACCTGCAGATGAAATATTACCCTGGGAAATGGCAGAAGGGAAAAAAGAGGGTAATAACTATTCCTGGATTTTAGGTTTTGATTTTAAACTAAATCAAGGTTTTTCAGCTAATTTTAATTATTCGGGGTTAAAAGAACCGAAAAGAGAGATGAAACACAATGGTAAATTTGAGGTCAAAGCTTATTTTTAAAATGAAAAAGATTAATTTTTCTTTTATTCTGGGGATGCTCTTTACGTTTTGCTTTTTTAATACTGGATATTCTTCTGAAGTGAAGGACAGGATTAAAGAGATCCAGATCAGCGGGAACCAATTTTATGACTTAAATAAACTTCGTTCCTGTATGAAGCTTAAGCCAGGCGATTCTTATTCAGATAAGCTTTTAGAGAAAAGCACGGAAGCTATTTTAAAGCTATATGATGATAACGGATTTCCATACTGCCAGATCGATTTTGGGGATTTTAATTCGAGGGTAAATCCAGATGATGCTTCTCCCTGGCTTTCTTTTAAACTGAAGATAACTGAAGGTCCCCGGGTGAGAATACGTAAAACGGAGTTTGAAGGGAATAGATATACCAAAGAAGAAGTTTTAGAAAGGACGATAGCCATTGATAGCCTGGACTATTTTTCTCAGAAGAGACTGGAGGCAGGATTATTCAGGCTTCGCCGGCTTTATTTTATAAAGGAAGTTAAAAGCGCAGAGCTTATGCCAGAACCTGATCCCTCCTGGGCTGTTCTGAGCATAGAAGTGGAGGAGAAAAGACAGAACAGCGTCTTTGGCGTTTTAGGTTATGTCCCCTCGGTCCAGAATCGCAAAGGCTATTTCAGCGGAAAACTGAATTTTGTTTTTGACAACATCTTCGGAACCGGGAAAAGAGCTGAGATCGACTGGAGCAAAAAAGACCCGTATTCTTCTGACCTTTTATTCTCTTACCGTGAACCATACCTCTTCCAGCTGCCTTTAGGCTGGGAATTGAACTTACGGCAAATAGATTATGATTCGAGTTATTTAAAGTTAGAGTTGAACACTTCTCTTAGTTATTTTCCAAAAGAAAAAATTATCTTAGGAATCTCTACGGGCTGGGAGAGGACAACTGCGGATGAAAGGTTGAAAAACAGTTTCCCTTCCAGCCGGAAGTATAAAGCCGGTGTTAAATTTTGTTTAGATTTATTAGACTTTCCGGTTAATCCAGGCAAAGGATTCTATTACCAGACCGAGATAATCTATGGAAGGAAAAATTACTTATCCACACCGGAGTCTAAGCCAGCAGAACTTTTAGCTTATGAGGCCAGAGTATTGATGGATTTAGATAACTTCATTCCGGTTTATAAGGACCAGGTATTAGCTTTATCTTTTCATTTGCGGGAGATCAAAAGCTCAGAGGAAAAAATCTCTATACCGGACTTATTCTATTTAGGAGGTCTTAATTCGCTGAGAGGATACCGGGAGGAGGAATTTTCAGGTGATAAGCTTTTCTGGTCAAATTTAGAATACAGATTAATCTTAAGCTCAAACTCGCGAGCATATCTTTTCTGGGACTATGGATATTTCAGTCGCAAGTTAGAAAATCCTTTAACGAAAACTCTGTATGAGGTTTCAGGGAGTAAATCCGGATTCGGGTTAGGCTTGAAAGTTGATACCAGACTGGGAGTATATGAAGTGGATTACGCCTTAGGGGAGAAAGACAGGTTCTCAGAAGGGAAGATTCATTTCGGGATTTCTAATCGTTTTTAACATATAAATCATTACTGTCTTCGAGATGGAAAGAATTAAAAGCTATTTTAGTTTAGTCCGTATTCAGAACAACTTTATCACCTTGGTCTCGGTATTATTAGGTGGTTTTGTAGGTGATGTATCTTCCTGGTTAAAATTGATTTTAGCAGCAAGCTCAGCCTTTTTTATTTCTGCTGGAGGTTATGCTCTAAACGACTATTTCGATTTAGAAATTGATAGAATCAATCGTCCACGACGGGTCTTGCCAGAAGGGCTTATCTCTCCAGAGAGGGCACTTTTATTCTCTATTTCTCTTTTTGTTTCAGGTTTTATTTTAAGTCTTCTTCTTAAACCTATTTCTGTGGTCATGTCAGTTGTAGCCATAATATTTCTCTCACTTTACAGTGCCAGATTCAAACGTGAGCTTCTGATTGGGAATATAACTGTCAGCCTTATATGTGCTCTGACTTTTATCTATGGTGGAGTTTTTTCTTATAATCCTGAAGTCTCTTTTATCCCGGCAATTTTTGCTTTTCTTTTTCATATGGGCAGGGAATTGGTTAAAGATATGGAGGACCTGGAAGGGGATAAAGCTTTAAAATCCGAGACTTTTCCAATTGCCTACGGGATAAAAAATTCACAATTGTTAGTTATTGCCATTTTTCTGATTTTAATCATCTTGACTGTTTTCCCATATAGACTGAACATCTTTTCCATATATTATCTGATACTAGTTTTGGTTATGGATTTGATTCTGTTCTATATTATACTCTCCTTGTGGAACAATCCTTCAAGAGAAAATTTAAGTTCTTTAAGCCGGCTTTTAAAATTTGAGATGCTCTTAGGGCTTCTGGCGATTTTTACCGGTAAATTGATTTAAATGTAGTGGAGGTCTTCAGACCTCCATTGTAAAAATAAAGTTTGAGGAAAGAGAAGAAATGGATGACTAAAGTCTCAAGGCCTTGATAGCCTTCCTCTACATTTTTTTCGCAGTTTTTCATAATGCTCGGTAAATTTCTGCGAGAAGGTAACTTAATATAAAATAAAGAGTTAAAAATTAGTTTCTTATTTTGAAAAGCAAAACCCTGCATCTTTTTAAAGTTAAGTTTTAAGTTCTACCCCTAATACGTTGCATTGTAAATAGATAGCCCTCATTCAATATTTTAAATATTGTTCTTTTCCTGGCACATTTTTTTATTATATTTACAATATAACTAATTAGTGTTTAGTGAACATTTTTCAAGGGGTGAAAAATGAAAAAAGCGATACTACTTTTGGGTGTCTTCTTGTTTGCTTTTAATCTGACAACTGGGAAGGACTTAAAAAGTGTAAATCTATCTCTGGAATCTCAAAAGAATATATACGTCCCATCTGGAGATGTTTGTGTTCAACAATTGGTTCACAAAGAATCTAATCTTTGGCTAACTATTACAAACTGGGGTCTTCTGGGTAGTCTGGCTGGTTCGCTTAACGATTCAGAAACAGGTCTACCCGCACCTTCTGCAGAGTTTCCTGGTGGATCTGATCTGGACTATCTTTATCAGGGGGCTATCTGGGTTGGAGGAGTGGTGGAAGGGGAGACTTTAGTTTCGGTAGGAACTGATGGCTGGCTTATGGATTATGAGATGTCTCCGGATGTCTGTCCTGAAGGAGGGATAAAGAAACTCGATGAGTTTGGAGACCAAGAATTTTTAGCAGTCTATGTTGATACACTGCCTCCTTCTGCCTGGGATCACTGGGAACCTTATGAATATAGATACCACAAGCCTTTAAATGTTGAAATCAGCCAGCACAGCTATTCCTGGATAAGTCCACCTTATGACGATTTTGTTCTCCTGGATTATACGATTAGAAATTTCGGGGACAAGTTCATATCTAAGGCTTATATCGGGTTTTATATGGATACGGATATATATCACTTATCAAATGCTGATTCAGGTTATAGAGATGACATTACTGGTTATGTTGAAAAAACAATTGGATTGCCTGAAGGAGTAAAAAAGATAGATATGGCCTGGGCGGCTGATAATAATGGGGATTTAGATAAAGGTCAAATCACTCAAAGAAGTCCAATCGGAGTTTTCGGGTTCAAGCTTTTAGGTTCTTCCAGCCTAGAGCCTACAATATCTTTTAATTGGTGGGTATGTAATGGTGAGGATCCAGATAGCTTAGATTTTGGACCCTGGGAAAAATCTAATTGGGATTTATGGAATAATACTTATGGTATCTGGTGCGAAGGTGGTAAAGGAACTCCCTGTGGTGATCGGGCGAAGTATTTCTTGATGTCCAATGGAGAATTCGATTACGACCAGATCTATGCCTGTATCGATCAGAGCGATTCCGGCTGGTTGCCACCACCAGCCATCTGTGCAGATTTAGCCGATGGGTATGATACCAGATTTCTTTATTCATTTGGACCTTTTGATATTCCAGCCAAGGATAGTATTAATTTCGCAGTCGGGATAATAATGGGGGATAGTCTTCACATAGGGGAAACTCCTTTTGATAATCAAAATCCGCAAGATTTTTACTCCAAACTAAATTTCGATGACTTGATTTTTAATGTTATTATGGCTCAAAGAGTTTTTGAGTCAGGTTATACTCTGCCACCGCCGGGTCCACCAAGAGATTTAAAAGCTCTGAATTTGTCTGATTCAACCTTGCTTTTGTCCTGGTCTCCCAAAAAACATCATGATTTAAAAGGGTATAATATTTACAGAAGCTCGATTTCAGGTGAATATTCAGATATTCCAATTAATTCTGAGGTAATTAAAGATACTTTCTATCTTGATAATGGATTGGTTGAAGGTGATACCTACTATTATACCATTGTAAGCATGGATGAGATTGGCAAATCCGGGATAGGATCCAGAGAGCTTGAAGTCTTAGCTGGAAAGCCTGTGCCTCCAACTGGTCTGGTAGCTGTTTCTGATAATAAAGAAATTTGTTTAACCTGGAAACCTCATCCTGAAAAAGACATTATAGGATATAAAATTTATCGAAAAGAGGAAAGAAAAGGATATGAGTTTATCAAGGGGACAGGTTTATCAGGTCTGGATACTAATTTCTGTGATAAGAATATAGAAGATGGAGTAGTCTATTATTATGCCGTTTCAGCAATGGATAGAGAGGGCTTGGAAAGTTTTCTTTCAAATAGTGTTAGTGCCTATATAATGGCTTTTGACCAGGGTATTCTCTTAGTGGATATGACTAATCCGGGTGGTAGTATATTTGTTCAGGATGATAGCGTTAATGCTTTTTACAATCGCGCATTACAGGGCTACCCTTTTATTTACTCAAAGCATGATCGATTTTCGATTCAGTATATCCCTCTTAAAGAATTAAGTCCTTATCCTGTTTGTATTATCCATTCAGAAGGGAGATTTGGACCATTTTACAGTAACTTTGATAGTACTCTGGTAAATTTAAGACTCTATTTGAATGCAGGAGGTAAATTAGTTTTAATCGGTAGGAATATAATCATATATCCTTATTCTGAGTGGGTAATCACTAATTCGTTTAGCAAAGGTGATTTTGCTTACGATATTTTGCATCTAAAAAAAATAATTCTACCATTCTGGGCCTGCGGATTGGAGGAATTTATTGGGACTCATTCCACTTTAATATCTGAATTTTCTGATTTAGAGGTTGATACAGCCAGAGTAAACCGGAGTTATCCAAAGAGTTCGTGTGATTTGCAGGGGGAACTTCCTGTGATAGGTTATTTTGTTCCCCTGTATCCGGAAGAAGTGATTTATAGCTTTAATTCAGCTTACGATACATCTGATTTTGAGGGAAAAGCAATAGGGATGAGGTATATCGGGGACGATTATCAAGTTTATTTCTTTGATTTTCCTTTGTATTATATCAAGGAGGAGCAGTCAATTCCATTATTACACAAGATATTAGAGAAGTTCGGGTTTTCTCCCACTGAGGTTGGAGAGGAATTTGTAAGTATTCCTGAAGGTTTTTCTCTGGAGCGAAACTACCCCAATCCCTTTAACCCCACCACCACCATACCCTTCACCGTTTATGGTTCGCAGTTCATAGTTCATAGTCCCGTCCGCACCACCCTCACTATATATAATATACTGGGGCAGAGAGTGAGGACACTGGTAGATGAGGATAAATTACCGGGGAGATATGATATCGTCTGGGATGGAAAAGATAATTCAGGGAAAGAAGTAGGAAGCGGGATATATTTCTATCAGTTGAGAACCAAGGAGTATAATACTTCCAGAAAAATGGTTTTGTTGAGATAAGATCTCTTCCAAGCTTCTCCCTAAAAGAAGAGGAGAAAACTTAGTCTTTCGATTTATCGAACCCGGATTGAATATTTTGTTTGGATTTTGGAAGGTTTTAGCGTATAATAGTGAGTGGAAAAATATTAATTCTGGCTTAATTATTCTAAGAGTTGGATTAAATAAATTTTAAGGAGGAAAAAATGCTTGGAGGAATTGGAGCCCAGGAACTTTTATTAATCCTTTTGGTCCTTTTGCTTCTCTTCGGTGCGAAAAAGATACCGGAGATCGCCAGGGGTTTGGGGAAAAGCGTAAGCGAATTTAAAAAAGGGATGAGAGACCTCGAAAACGAGGTTAAAAAAGAAGAGGAAAATCCAGAGGAAAAGAAAAAGCTGGCCGGCTAAAGAGAGTTTTTGGTGATATTTATTTTTATTGAGCAAGTATCTGATTAGCCTGTTGTTAAAGAGTGACCCACGTTTAGGGCAACGTGGGTTTATTATTTAGAGCCAATTCGACGGCATGACAGGAATGTCTGACTTGTCATTTTCTCGTAACTTTCTACGTTTCTATCGGACTCTACAAATATATAAAGAAGGGCAATTCATGAATTACCCCTACTTCCAACAAAAAAATTGACAACTGCCTTTTATTATAATATAATCCAAAAAACTAACCTGCTCAGTTATGTTAAAATTAGAACTTAAAAAGGTTACCAGAAAAAGGGTAATAAAAAACGGCAACACGCTCAAAGATATGGAAGTACTAAAAGGAATAGACTTGTCTATTGAGCCAGAGGAGATCTGTACCATTCTGGGACCTTCAGGGAGTGGGAAAAGTACCCTGCTCCGCCTTATAAACCGGCTGGAGGAGGCTTCATCTGGTTCTATTCTTTTGGACGGCATAGATATAAGGGAGCTTAAGGTTCTTGATTTACGTCGAAGGGTTAGTTTGGTGTTTCAAGTGCCGGTTATGTTTGAAGGGGATGTTAAAAATAATCTTTTATTCGGACTGAAGATTAAAAATGAAAGTGAAACTGTGGAGTTAGAGAAATGCCTTGAGTTAGTTGGTTCTGGAATCAAATTTTCTAAAAAGGGACTCAGCCGAGCTGTCAAGCGGGGAAAAACAGAGAGTATCCTTAGCCCGGACTTTGATCCACAACCCCGAAGTCTTACTTTTAGATGAGCCAACTTCAGCCTTAGACCCTACTGCCACGCTTCAGATTGAAAAGCTGATTAAAGATCTAAACCATGTATTGAAACTAACAGTAGTTTTTGTAACTCACAATTTAAGCCAGGCTTTAAGATTAGGACACAAATGTGCCATTATAGTAAATGGAGAGAAAATAGAGGAGGGAAAAGCAGAGGTAGTTTTAAATAATCCAGAAAATTTGCTGACTCAGAAATTTATAAAAGGGGAGCTTGTAAAGGAGGAAAATTGACAGGGAATATCGGCGAACTTTTTTTAGCCTTAATCCTGGTAGGTATCTCCATAGGAATATCTTATTATAAAAAAATCAATTTAGAGAAAGATCTCCTTATCGGAACGATTCGCTCTTTTGTCCAACTCATAGCCATAGGGTATGCCTTAGAATTAGTTTTTAATCTTAATAAGCTCTGGTTGATCTTGTTAGTTATCCTGATTATGGTTTTAGTAGGTGGACAGACTGCCGGGTCAAGATCCAAGGGTAGCTTAAAGGGATTCAGCATCTCCACTTTTTCTATCGGAATTGGAGCTTTCTTTACCTTAGGATTACTGCTCATCTTAGGAATTATAACTACCGATCCAAAATATGTTATACCTTTGGCTGGTATGACCATAGGAAATTCGATGAATGCTTCAGCTTTGGCTTTGGAAAGAATTCATTCAGAGATGAAAAATAAAAAAGACCAGATAGAACAAGCTCTATCTTTAGGTGTTACCTCCACTCAGGCAGTAGAGGGTTCGTTTAAAGCTACAGTCAAGGCGGCGATGATACCGACTTTGAACTTAATGAAGGTTGTAGGCTTGGTTCAGCTACCGGGAGCGATGACCGGGATGATCTTAGCAGGTGCCAGCCCGCTTGAAGCGGTAAAGCTTCAGATCATAGTGGTCTATATGCTTATCTGTGCAGTAAGCATAACCGCAGTAATTACTGCCAGATTATCTCAGAATACTTATTTTACCAAATATCATCAACTGGTCGTTTCATAGGGTAAGAATGTTAAATAAATCAAACAACATAAAAATCTTATCAAATCTCTTAGAGAAAGAGTATGGCAGAAAATATTTAAGACCATCATTTGACCCTTTGTCAGAGCTTATTGCGACTATCCTTTCTCAGAACACCTCAGATCATAACAGCCACAGGGCTTTTAGAAATTTAAAGAGTAGCTTCAAAAACTGGGAAGAGCTTAAGGATGCCCCTTTAAAAAAGGTTGTGCAGAGTATAAAAACCGGAGGGCTGGAAAAAATCAAAGCGATAAGGATAAAAAAGATTCTGGTTCAAATCTATAAAGAAAGAGGGAATTTTGACCTTTCTTTTCTAAAGGAATGGAGGACTGAGGAGATAAGGAAATATCTGAATAAATTCAAAGGAGTCGGAGACAAGACGGCTGCCTGTGTATTGCTCTTCTCCTTAGGACGGCCAGTCTTGCCAGTTGATACTCACATCTTGAGGGTGAGCAAAAGGCTTGGCTTGCTCCCTCCAAAAAGCGATTCGAAAAAAGCACACCAGATTTTGCAGAAACTAATTCCTCCGAATCTGGTTTATCCTTTTCATCTGAATCTGATAGAACATGGTAGAAAAATCTGCAAAGCCAGAATTCCTTTATGCGGTGATTGTGTTCTTTTAAAGATATGTAAATTCAAAGAAAAACCTAAATATATCCAAAAAAGGAGTCAAGATGCCAAAAGTGAACCTTTTAAAAGAGGGTAAAAAGGTGAAGGACCCTTTTAAGCCGGTGCCAATAAGCCGGGTGGGAGATGCTAATATCTTACTCTCAGTAATCAAGGGTGAATATAAAAAGCACAACCATCCCTATGACGAGTTCTTTTATGTTTTAGACGGAAAAATCGAGCTGGAGTTTGATAAGGATAAACTGGTTTTGAAAAAAGGGGAAGGGATACTGGTGAAAAAAGGACAATGGCATAAATCCAGGTCCAGAGGGAGATCGATAGTAATGCTCTTCGAGAGAAGCGGTATGGAAAGTCAGTTTGTGGATTGAAGATATGCAAGTAGATTTCAGAAAAATACCTGGTACTTACAAGCTCTTCTCTGATTTTCTCTACGATTTTCAAAAAGTAGAGAAATTCTATGCGGGTGATTTTCGTAAAGACAAGAATTATTTAAGGATTTTCAAATCGATAAAAGATAGAAAACATCAGAGAGAATATCTATCTTCCATCCTCAGGAAGCAGAATCAAATATTTGGTTCGGGGAGTGAAGCTTTTAAGAATATTGAGCTTCTCCAGAAACCAGATTCGCTGGTAGTATTTACCGGTCAGCAGGTAGGACTTTTTGGCGGTCCTTTATATACTATTTATAAGGCAATCACCACTCTTAAATTAGCTCAAGCATTATCTTTCAGGTTCTCCAGACCCTTTGTGCCTCTTTTCTGGTTAGATTCGGAAGATCACGATTTTGAAGAGGTCAGGTCAACTTGTATCGTAGATAAAGAGAATCAGATTCAGGAGATCAAATATTCTCCAGCAAAAGTTTCTTCGGGTAGTCCAATGTATCAGGTTGTTTTGGAGGAGGAGATCACTTCTTGTGTAGAGTTACTCAAATCTTCTCTTTATCCTAGCGAATTTAAGGATAAAGTAACCCAGAAACTTGATGAATTCTATGTCAAAGGAGAAACAATCTCAAATTCTTTTGCAAAATGGATAGCTACTCTTTTAGGTAAATACGGGCTGGTTATAGTTGATCCCGGGGATAAAGAGCTTAAAGAGTTGGCTGTAGAATTATTCTTGAAAGAAATTAAAAATCCCAGTAAGTCTATTAAGCTGGTAAAAGAAACTGGAGAAAAATTAGAATCTTCAGGGTATCATCAGCAGGTGATTAAACCCGGGGAGATAATAAACCTTTTCTTAGAGGTGGAGGGAAGAAGGTCTTCCTTGAAATGGAGTGGTGACCTGATAGAGGTAGAAGGGTCTGATAGAAAAATAACCATAGAAGAGTTTATGCATATAATAGAAAATGAACCTCAAAGGCTCAGCCCGAATGTTCTTCTATTACCTCTGGTGAGGAGTCATCTTTTTCCTACCGCAGTATATATCGGTGGTCCAGGTGAGATCAGCTATTATGCTCAGCTGAAATCTGTTTTTGAATTTTACGATATTCCGATGCCTGTGGTTTATCCTCGAGCCAGTTTGAGTTTAATAGAGGATAAAGTTAAACAGGTATTTCAAAAATATTCTTTTTCTTTTATCGATTTATTCCAGGATCCAGAGATATTGATAAGTTCCATATTGAAAGAGAAATTTCCAAATCCTTTGGATAAAAAATTGGAAGAGAAAATAACGAAAATAAAAGATCTCTTGAATAGCTTAGAGGAAGAGCTTATAGTTGACGAGCCGGATTTAAAATCCAACATCGAGAATACCCGAGGAAAAATAGATTATGAGCTGAAAAGATTAGGAGAAAAACTTTTTCAAATACACCGGCAGAAAAACCAGCTCTTAAAAGGGCAGATTTATAAAGCCAAGAATAATCTTTTACCGGGGAATAAGCTTCAGGAAAGGGTTTTAAACCTTCTGCCTTTCTTGGTAAAATATGGATTTGAATTCGTAGATATTTTATATCAAAAAACGGAGATCGAAAAGATCGATCATCAACTCTTGGAGGTAGGGTAGCTTAATGAGAATAGGCGTTACCTGTTATCCGGTACCAGGCGGTAGCGGAGTGGTTGCCACTGAATTAGGGATAGAAATGGCGAAAAGGGGACATCAGGTCCATTTCATCACCTATTCCCCACCTTTCAGATTGCAGAGATTCATCGAAAACCTTTTCTATCATCAGGTAGAGGTTACGAATTATCCTCTTTTCAAATTCCCTCCCTATACCCTGAGCTTAGCCTGTAAAATGGCAGAAATTGCCGAACTCTGGTCCTTAGACCTCTTGCACGTGCATTACGCTATACCTCACGCAACCGCAGCCTACTTAGCCAAAAGCATTCTGAAAGAGCATAGTCCAAAAGTAATAACTACTCTGCATGGCACAGACATAACTTTAGTTGGCACGGACAAATCTTTTTGCGGAATCACCAGGTTCAGCATCGAGGAAAGTGACGGAATTACTGCGGTTTCTGATTTCTTGAAAAAAAGAACCGAGCAAGAATTCGGTCTAAAAAAAGAAATTGAGATGATTCCAAACTTTGTGGATACAGAAAGGTTCGCTCAGAAAAAAGATAGGTCTCAAAGAAGACACTTTGCTGAAGATAATGAAAAAATCCTGATGCATATTTCTAATTTCCGACCGGTGAAAAGGGTTGAGGATATCATTAAGATATTTCATAGAATTAATAAGAAGATTCCCTCTAAACTGGTATTGATAGGTGATGGTCCTGATTTGAGCAAAGCTTTGCTCCTGGCAAAAGAATTTGGAATAGAGGATCGAGTTATCTCCTTAGGAGGGCAGAATTTTGTAGAAAATCTTTTACCTGTAGCTGACCTTTTCCTTCTGCCCAGCGACCAGGAGAGCTTTGGTCTTGTGGCTTTAGAAGCAATGAGCTGTGGCGTTCCGGTTATCGGTACCAGGAGTGGAGGTTTACCAGAAGTAGTCCTGGATGGAGAGAATGGTTTTTTAGGATCCTTAGGCAATGTTGATGTTATGGCAGAAAAAGGGATTGAATTGCTATCAGATGAAAATAGATTGAATAAATTTAGAGAAAACTGCAGAAAAAGAGCAGTAGAGAAATTCGATTCAAAGTTGATTGTACCGAGGTATGAGAAATACTATGAAAAAATAGTAAACAGTAAGTAGTAGATAGTAGACAGGGGAAAAGATTTTTCCTGTATGCTGTCTACTGTTTACTATCTACTTTTGAAAAGGAGGTTGGATTGAAATTAGATGTTTTAGCGATTTTCGCTCATAGGGATGATGCGGAGATCACCTGCGGAGGGACTCTTATTAAATTAGTCGAGTTCGGATATAATGTTGGAATTGTTGACCTGACTCAAGGGGAGATGGGAACCAGGGGCTCAGCCAGGTTGAGAGGGATTGAAGCTAAATGTGCGGCTAAACTGATGGGAGTGAAAATCAGAGAAAATCTTAAAATTCCTGATTCCAAAGTTGAGCCAACCTGGGAAAATAAACTAAAACTTGTTCGGGTAATAAGAAAATATAAACCTCATATAGTTATTTTGCCCTACTGGGAACAAAGACATCCTGACCATGCTAACTGCTCTAAATTAGGTTATGATGCCTGTTATCTTTCAGGCTTAGCAAAACTAAAAGTCCCTGGAGAGCCTCACCGGCCTTATAAGATAATCTACTCGACTTCCTTTAGAGAGAAACTTGAACATTCCTTCATTGTAGACATAACCAACCAGCTTGAAAAGAAAATCGAAGCGGTAAAATGTTACCGTTCGCAATTTAAGGGTATGAAGAAGCGAAAAGATGTTTTTGTGCCAGGGATTGACGTCTTCGATTTTATGAGAATTAAAGCGGCTCATTATGGCACCCTGATTGGTAAAAGATATGGCGAAGCATTTATGATTAAGGAGATTTTTGTAGTCGAAGACCCAATGAAGCTTCTGGGAAGATCGATTTAGTTTTTTTTGTAGGGACAGAACATTGTTCTGTCCTCCATAACCGAGAACCTCTCCCTGATCCCTCATTGGAAGGGAGAGGTAATAAAATTGTAGCGTCGGGCTTTATGCCCGACGTTTCTGTCTTCTTGTTTAGCCATAATTTTCTTGCAAATATAATCTGAAAATTTTATATTGATTTCAGATCGGAAGAGGATGGGATCTGGTGGTCCTCGCGGACTTCAAATCCGTCGTTCCTGACCAAAAATCGGGTTGGTGGGTTCGATTCCCACCCCTTCCGCCAATTTTGAAGTAAGAAATTTATTCTGTGATCGTCGTCCACCTCAGGCGGACTGACCCGACGGGAAGATTGCCAGGTCAGTCCCTCCCTTGGCGGGATGGCAAGCACAAACTTCTTGAGGATATGGAGCAAAAACAAAAAATAAGACTGACGACACTGGCTTCAAGTTCTGGCTGAGCGGCAAAGTGTAGTCCTCAGGACTTGACGCAGGTTCTGCGTCACTTGCCAAAGATAAAAAACAATAGAGTGCTGGTTGGTTATAACAGCGTGGATGATGCTGGAGTGTATAAACTGAGTAAAGATTTAGCTCTGGTGCAGACTGTAGATTTTTTCCCTCCCGTAGTAGATGATCCTTATGACTATGGTGCTATATCCGCAGCCAATGCCTTGAGCGACATTTATGCTATGGGCGGAAAACCAATCTCAGCTTTAAATATCGTAGGATATCCAAAAGAACTAATGCCTTTGTCTGCCTTAGAAGAAGTCTTGAGAGGAGGGGCAGATAAAGCTAAAGAAGCCGGGATACCTATTATCGGAGGACATACTCTAAAAACTAAGGAGCCTATGTATGGGCTTTCGGTAAATGGGATAATTCATCCAGATAAAATTGTTACCAATGCCGGAGCAAAACCTGGTGATATGCTCATCCTGACTAAACCCTTAGGAATCGGGATTATTACCACCGCTATTAAAAAGGGCATTGCTCCGCCAAAAGTGGAAAAAGAAGCTGTGAAGATAATGAGCCAACTGAATAAAACCGCTTCTGAGGTAATGCTTGAATTCAGAGTAAAAGCCTGCACCGATATAACCGGCTACGGATTTTTAGGTCATCTCTGCGAGATAACATCTGCTTCTGGAAACGGGGCAAAAGTTTATTTATCCAAAATACCCGTACTTGAGTATGCCTGGAAGTTGGTTGAACAAAATATAATTCCTGGAGGGACTCTCTCTAACCGTAATTTTATGGAAGATAAAGTTCTCTGGGGGAAAGATATCTGCGAAGAGGCAAAACTTGTTCTGTGCGATGCACAAACCTCTGGAGGCCTACTGATTAGCATTTCAAAGAATAAAGTTTCTAAACTTTTAAACTCTTTGAGAAAAAAAGGGGTTAAAAATTCCTCCATCGTGGGTGAAATTATCAAAGATAGAAAATGCAAGATAAAAGTAGAGTGGTAAATAGTAAAAAGCTCAGACAGATTCCCAGCATTGAGGAGATTTTGCAATCCGAGAAACTGCAAAAGTACATCTCTTTTCTCTCCCGACCTTTTGTAACTCAAATCAGTAGAAAAATAGTGGATGAATTAAGAAAACAGGTAAAGAGAAAAGGATTGAATATTTCTAAAGAAGAGATAATCACGAAAATTTCAGAAGAGCTTGAGAATTTAGTTTCTGCTTCTTTGAGACCGGTGATAAACGGAACCGGTGTAATAATCCATACCAACCTTGGGCGTGCTCCTATAGGCGAAAACGTATTAAAACATATCGCTGCAGTAAGTAAGGATTATTCTTCTTTAGAATATGATCTCGTAAAAGGAAAAAGAGGAGAGAGAACCGTATTTCTGGAAAAACTGTTGATCGAGCTTTCAGGCGCAGAAGGTGCTCTGGTAGTAAATAACAATGCCGGTGCGGTTCTGCTTATCCTTTCAGGTTTAGCCAAAGGAAAAGAGGTTATCATATCCAGGGGTGAACTGGTTCAGATAGGCGGAGGTTTTAGAATTCCGGATATTTTGAATGAAAGCGGAGCGATAATGAAAGAGGTTGGAACAACTAATCAAACCTCCATTTCCGATTATCAGAGAGCCATAAATAAAAACACCAAGATTCTCTTAAAGGTCCATAAAAGCAATTTCTGGATGTCCGGGTTTGTGGAAGAGGTTTCCATTGAAAAGTTAATTCCTCTGGGCAAAAAATATCACTTGATAACAGTTATGGATTTAGGAAGTGGAGCTGTTACTTATACTGAGAATTATGGGCTGGGACATGAGCCCAGGGTCTCAGAAACAATATATTCTGGCACTGATTTAGTCTGTTTTTCAGGTGATAAGCTTTTAGGTGGACCCCAGTCTGGGGTAATTGTTGGCAAGAAAAGATATATTGATCTTTTGCGAAAACATCCTCTTTATCGTGCTCTGCGAGTTGATAAGATGGTTATTGCTGGTCTTGAACAGGTCATTCTTAGTTATCTTAAAAAAGAAGAGGAGAAGATTCCTATCTGGAGGTTTATTTCGACTCCTCTGGATGGCCTCAGAAAAAGAGGAGAAGAGATCTCAGGAAGATTAAAAGAGTTTGATATCTCTATTTCCTTAAAGGAGAGCAAAAGCACCGTAGGAGGCGGCTCCCTGCCGGGTGAGACTCTTCCAA
The DNA here is from genome assembly GCA_963713865.1 of uncultured candidate division Zixibacteria bacterium. Lineage (GTDB taxonomy): Bacteria > Zixibacteria > MSB-5A5 > MSB-5A5 > RBG-16-43-9 > CAZMZF01. The sequence goes on from OY970208.1 coordinate 1,642,812, forward strand.
CAATCGTATTATCCCTAGAGTCACAAACTCCTCCTGAAAGTTTAGCTGAGAAATTCCGCAGTTTAGATTGCCCGATAATCGGGCGAGTCGAAAAAAATAGATTAGTTCTGGACTTAAAGACAATCTTACCAGAGCAGGATGAGATTGTCATTGAAGGCATAAAGAAAGTACTTAAATCGTAGGGCAACTCTTTTCTTTCAGGGTGTGTTGAAAAACATTAACCGGAGTGCACCAGCTTGCTGGTGCCGTTTTTTATCGAAATTCTGACAAATTGAAATCAAAAGAAATTAGCATTTCAGAAAAATAGCAAAAGCAAGCCTTTGCACTCCCAATTCTATATGTTTGTAATCGGAACCGCAGGTCATGTTGATCATGGTAAATCCTCTTTGATTCTGGCATTAACCGGAATCGATCCGGATAGACTACCAGAGGAGAAATTAAGAGGGATGACTATCGATTTAGGGTTTGCCTGGCTACCCTTGCCGGATGGAACTGAAGTGGGGATAGTTGACGTGCCCGGACATGAAAGATTTGTCAAGAATATGATTGCAGGAGTTGGTGGAATTGATGCCGCACTCTTGATCATAGCAGCGGATGATGGCTGGATGCCACAGACTCAAGAGCATTTAGAGATTTTAGGACTCTTAGGAGTCAAAGCAGGGATTGTAGTTATTAACAAAATCGACTTAGTTAAAGAAGACTGGCTTAATTTAATTGAGGAGGACATTAAACAGAAACTTAAAGGGACATCCTTAGAAAATGCTGTTATAGTCAAAACTTCATCCACTCAAAAAACCGGAATTGACGAACTGAATAAGCAGATCCAGAAACTTGTAAGCAAACTCAAAGTTAGGAAAGATATAAATAAACCCAGACTTTATATCGACAGGGTTTTCACTATGACCGGAATGGGAACAGTTGTTACCGGAACTCTGATCGATGGCTCTTTCCAAGTTGGACAGGAGGTGGAAATTGCTCCTCAGGGGATAAAGACCAGGATAAAAAACCTTCAGAAGTACAAAAAACAGGTAGAGATTGCAGGTCCAGGAACAAGGATAGCTTTGAATCTTATCGGGGTAGAAAAAGAAAAGATTAAAAGAGGAGATGTGATAATAAATCCAGGAACAGCCATTCTGACCTCATTCTTAGATGTAAAAGTAAATATGATTCCGGATGCTCCCTATAATTTGAAACATGGCTCTGGTCTTCTTTTCATGCTGGGTACAAAAGAGATTATGGGCAGAGTAATTCTTTTAGATGCAGGGGTGCAAAAATTTGAACCCCTGCTTAAACCTGGTCAGACTGGTTTTGCCAGGATTAAACTAAAAGAGCCAGTCCTGGGAAGAATAGGAGATCATTTTATCTTAAGATTACCCACACCAGCAAAAACCCTTGGGGGTGGTGTAGTACTGGATGTATTCCCTTCAAAGCTTAAAAGGAAAGATAAAGAACTAATAACTTTTTTAGCCCGAAGGGAGAATTTAGATATAGTAGAGTTAATTCTATCCGAGCTTAAAAAAGTAGATTTTCTGCCCAGAAGGGAGATTCTCAGTGCCTCCATCTTTAGCTCAGAGGAGATCGAGTCAACCTTGATATCTCTGGAAAACAAAAAGGAGATAGTAGCTAAAAAGAATCTGGTAACAACTAAAGGAAAGTGGGAAAAACTTTTATCTCAGATTTTAGAAAGAGTGAATAAAGAGCATATAGATAAACCTTTTACTTACGGGTTACGCATTTCAGACCTTGTATCAAAGATCGACTTCAAAGAGAGGCTAATCGCAGAAGGAGTAGAACATCTTCTGTCAACTGGCAATTTAATTCAGAAAGATAACTTTTTAGCTATGCCAGATTACCAGCCTAAACTGAGCGATAAACAATCAGCTTTAGCACAAAACATTATAAAGAGATTTGAAGAGGACCGGTTTTCAACTCCTACCAGAGGTGAGCTGTTAGAGGAGAATCCAGATTATCAGAAGATCCTTCTTTTCCTGCTTCAACAAGGAAAACTTATAGAATTAAAAGAGGGGATACTTTATATAACAGAAGATTTCGAAATGATTACTAAAAGGATAAAAGACTTCATTAACAGAAATGGACCATCTACGGTTAGTCAGATAAGAGAATATCTGAATATAAGCCGCAAATATGCAGTTCCGATTTTAGAAAAATTAGATGAATCAGGAATTACACTGAGGGAAGAGGATAAGAGGGTTCTGTTTAAAAAGAAGTAGAGACGCATTGCTATGCGTTTCATTTTTTATAAATTAAGTTATGAGAGTAATAGATTAACCTCACCCAGAACCCTCTCCTTAAAAAGGAGAGGGGAAAGTAGCGTCGAGTTTTACACCCGACGTTTATTTTTAATTTGCTCCCAGCATACCCGAATGCAGATTCCGCAAACTTCATTTTCCAGCCCCACGTTTTTCAATCGTATAAGACAATTCTGTCGGTAATCATCATGCTTACCAGGTTTACTGACCTGGCAAGCTAACTCTTTAAGGAAAGGACAAATCTTCAAACAAGCTTGGCAATCTCTGCAACCTTCAATATTTCTCTTTACAGATTTTATCTTATAAGGGATAAAAATAGTTGATAGTCTTAAAGCCGGTCCCTGTTCAGGGGTAATTATCAACCCGGATTTACCTCTCCAGCCTAATCCGGATGATTCTGCAAATACCCGATGGGAAACACATAGATCAAAATATTCCTCCACATAATTTATCATGCTGGTATAGCCCTCCAAGGTAGCCTGTTCTGAGATTCCGCCAAATTTCTCTGCGATGCTTCTGGTTAGGCTGTTAAGGATTCGGTTCAATTCACCGCAAGCCCGGGCATAGATGTTCCAGTCAACTTCCTTAGAACCTTTTCCAATCCATCTGTCTGGAATTGATAATACTTCATCTGGAGTATAAAAAACTCCAAGGGAGATTGCAGTTATTGGTTTAGTTAAATCGAAAGAAGATAGTTTTCTTTCAAGATAATTTCTCTGAACAGGAAGAAGTTTTGTCTCCTTAAAAGAGGAATATCCGATAATTCCCTTTCTCTTATGAATGTCACAGAGCTTTTGAAATTCTTTTTCAATTTTTTCTTTCATAACGAATCAGGTGGTTGTACTGTAGCGTCCAAATGGATGAAAAAACGTCCGGGATAAACCCGGGCGCTACATTTTAAAGCTCGCCTAAATCGAATTGAGGCAGTGGACCCAACGACCACACGAATCTATCTCTTTTATCGTCTCGCGTCTCACTTCTCACTTTTTTCATCTTTCATCTTCATTTTTCTTTATCCGTCATTCGTCATTTTACTAAAATCATCCTCTTCGTCTCTGAATAATCTCCTGCTTCTAATCGGTAGAAATATATACCTGAGCTAACTTTTTCACCTTTATCATCTCTTCCATCCCAGACCACCTGATAATTTCCAGGCATTTTTTTCTCATCCATTAGAGTCCTCACTAAGTCCCCAAGTATATTATAAATCTTGAAGGTGGTATGGATGGGACTATGAACTATGAACTGCGAACCATATACTTGAAAAAGTATGGTGGTAGAAGGGTTAAAGGGATTTGGATAGTTCTGAGATAAAGTAAAAGAGTGGGGCGCTGCAACTGGTTGCTCTTCAACCTCAGTCAGAGTGCTGTCATAGATTCCCTGATAGGTATAGTTGAAAGAGCCGGAGGTTTTGGTAACCACTGCCGGGATCATAACTATCCGGTAATAATCATTCCAGTTACTGATTTTTAGATTACCCCTCTGTTGACTATCTAAGGTAAATTCGGTAAAATATTTGGGATTAGTGGTAGAATATCCTATCGCCGAATTTTTCCACAAAGCCAAGTCTGAGCCGTCGAAATTTATGGACAGGCCACCAGAATTGCCATTCGGAACGAACAGGACATAATTTGTTCCTAAGACCTCAGGCGGATGAAGCACCGCACTAACATCTACCGGGTAAAGATAATGGATCTGGCTCGGATCCACCTTTATCACCGGATAAAGGTTCCCTTCGGAATAGTAATTGGCGGTATCTGCCCGATAATTGGTGAAATAGTTCCACACGGAAAACTCCCTGAACCCCTGATCAAAAGAGCTTCCCTTGGTTAAGAGGATATCGTCTGTGGCTGAAAGGACATTGTCACCTTGAACGTCAGCACATAGTATCCAGATATTCTTTATTACATCCGCTCCAAATTTTTCGGATAAATAAAAAGCCCAAACGCAAGAAGCGTAAGCATGAAAATATCGGGCTGTATCAGCTGGAGTATTGTTAATAAGTGTGTCAGAAAAGGTTTTCAGCGAGAACCAGGGGTAATTATAAAAAAAACGCAGATAACTTATATAATCATTAATGTTATCATATACCACATCCTCCATCCAGGTTGCAGTAAGCTCCATCCAGTAAGGTCTGATAGGGGTTACCGGATCTGAAGGGACATATTCGTATTCATTTACATCATAAGCGAATTGAATTGCATGAAAAAACTCGTGTGCGGCGGTTACTCTGAGATAGTCATTATAATCCGGACGGAACCCGGCATAAAGGCTATAGTCACTCCTTAATACTATGTAACTGGTAGCGCCAATATAATCCGGTGGGAAATAATGTTCCGGCTGAGTATACCCTAAATAAAGAGTATCCAGCCATTCCAAATAAATGTCATACTTGGGATTCCCCCCATTATCCGTATACCAGCCATCATTGGGTGGAGAAAGATAACCTAAGGTATCAACTTCTTTTCTCCACATAGAGTCCATAACCGCACCAACGAAATTGACATAATCCGGATAACCATCTACTGGTGAAGTATCCACACTTGATTTATAAACTGAATCCACTGTAGAGGTAACGTAATGTATCCTGAAATGCCCGCCCGGAGTATCATAGATTTTTTTTGTAGTGGAATATGTTGGTCGATCAGGCATAAGCGCTGAAAGCTCTTTTTGAGCTTCGGGGCTTAATTCGTTTCTATGCGCAGGGAGCCAGACAAAAGCCGGGGTAGCGCAGACTGGATGAAAATCTGCTGGATAGCCTTTTGGAGCTGAAGTTGTTGGAGTTAAAACTTCTTTAATTTTCTGAATAAGCTTCTCTTCAGCCGGAAGCTTTGCGTTAACATCAACTAAAAATGAATTCAATCCTAAAAGAGAGATAAGAAAAACAAAAATTATCTTCCTCATAACCACTCCTTTTTTAAAGGTATTTTAGAATTGCTTAACAAAGGTTCAACCTGATCTAACTGTTTTCAGCTATTTGGTCTCCTTTATTTTTGTTTTTCGTAGGGGAGGGGCTTGTCCCCTCCCGTTTTTCTATCGGGAGCCCACAACGGACTCCCCTACTAATTCAACTCCGTCGGGTCAGGGGACCCGACGACCACATAAAGAATTAACCTTTCAGAATAGTTATAGGAAATCTGTGTCCTAAGTTATGTAAGCGACCCTGTCCTACGGATCCGAAAATAGGAAAAGAGTCACGCTACGAAAACTGTGGCAGGGCAATTGTCCTGCCACAGCTCCTTCTTACTTCTTACGTCTCACTAAAGATTTACTCCTTTTTATCCGACCCCTCTTGTAACTTCTTTATAAAGGGAGTGAAAAGGTCAATTGGCACCGGAAAGATGATAGTGGAGTTTTTCTCGACTGCAACCTCAGTCAAAGTCTGCAGAAATCTCAACTGTATGCCAGCCGGAGTTTTGCCGATTATACCGGCTGCCAGGGCTAATTTCTCCGCGGCCTGGTATTCACCTTCAGCATGAATAATCTTAGCCCTTCTCTCCCTTTCCGCCTCTGCCTGTCTGGCAATTGCCCTCTGCATCTCCTGAGGCAGGTCAACATTCTTTACCTCTACCACTGAAACTTTAATCCCCCAGGGCTCGGTCTGGTCATCGATTATCTTCTGCAGTTGTTGATTAATCTTCTCCCGGCCAGATAAGAGGTCATCTAATTCCACCTGCCCTAAGACGCTTCTCAAAGTAGTCTGGGAGATCATCGAGGTTGCATAAAGGTAATCCTCTACTTGCACAATGGCTTTGCTGGCATCTATCACCCGAAAGTAGATTACTGCATTAACCTTAACGGTAACGTTATCCCGGGTGATAACGTCCTGAGGTGGCACATCCATTGTCACTACCCTCAAGCTGACCTTAACCATCCGGTCAACTATGGGGATCAGTAAGATCAAACCTGGACCTTTGGTACCGAGCAATCTCCCTAATCTGAAGATTATCCCTCTTTCGTACTCCCTTAAGATCCTGATCGCATTGGCTAAGATAAAAAGAGCGATGATGATTAGGGTTAAAATACCTGCACCTGCCATAACTCCTCCTCTTAAGTTTAGAAGTTTAGAAGTTTAAACTTCATATTTTGGTTACTTTCAGCATTAAATTTTCTATCCCGATAACTTTCACCTTTTCACCTTTTTCTATCCCACCAGTTTGTGGGTCACACTCAGCCTTCCAGAGTTCACCATGAATGAAAACATAACCTTCGGGCTTAATCTCTGTTCTTGTTACACCGATCATCCCGATCATTCCTTTATCTCCGGTGGTGACTTTTTTCATTTGCGCTTTTATCCCTAATCCAACCGCGAAGATAAAAAACAGAGCAGTCCCCATTACCACGGTGAGAACAACTACTAAAGAGACGCGCATATAAGGTTCAGGTGAATTTATAAGCATCAAAGACCCTAAGATCATAGAGATTATACCTCCTATAGTTAAAAGCCCGTGGCTAACCACCTTAACTTCGGCGATAAATAAAATCACAGCTAAAATCATTAGAAGTATACCGGCATAGTTAATCGGCAGGGTCTGAAAGGCAAAAAAGGCTAAGATCAAGCAGATCCCACCCACAACTCCGGGAAGAATTGAGCCTGGATTAGAAAGCTCAAAGAAAAGTCCCCACATCGCCAGAGTGAAAAGGATATAGGCGATTGTAGGATTGGAGATGGTCTCCAGGATTTTATCCTTCCAGCCGATCTCTACTCTTTTTACCTCTGCGCCCCTGGTATTTAGAATTTTCTCGCCTGAGGGTAAATTCACTTTTCTTCCATCTACCAGGTTTAATAGTTCCCTTAAATTGTTAGCCACCAAATCAATGACACTATCTTTTAGAGCTTCATACTCAGTTACGGAAATACTTTGTCTGACCGCTTTTTCAGCCCATTCCGGATTTCTTCCTCTTTTATTAGCTATGGTTTTGATATAGGCTACTGCATCATTGGTAACTTTCTCTTTCATAATCGAATCTATCTGACCACCGATACTAACTGGATGGGCTGCGCCTATATTAGTCCCGGGAGCCATAGCCGCGATGTGAGCGCTTAAGGTGATGAAAACTCCGGCGGAGGCGGCTCTGGAGCCGGAGGGAGCCACGTAGACTATAACCGGTACTTCAGCATTCAAAATCTTTTTAGTTATCAATCGGGTGGATTCATCTAAACCTCCGGGGGTATTCAATTCCACCACTAATGCTTCTGCGCTATCTTCTACTGCTGAATTTATTGCTTCTCCGATGATCCTGGCAGTAATCGGGCCAATGGCTCCATCTATAGTGATTAAATCTACTCTATTATCCGAGTCTGGATCCCTAGGACTGGCTGAAAAAAGTAAACCGGTAAAGGATAACAAGATTATGAAGATATATACAAAGATTCTTTTTTTCATAAAAGCTCCTCGTAAATTTAATATCCTAATTATAATATCTAAATCTTTTGAAAATAGCAATAAAAATTATTATTCCACTCTAGATAGAGAGAAGAAGGGTGTAAAGCAGTGTCGAGATGTCGCTTCTAATAGTTTTGTTCTGTTACAATAAATACAGGTTTTTGAGCTTACGCTTAAGTGGCTATGTCACCTGACTGACCTGTTTTTTAACTCCATGGTATTTATGTAAATAAACAATGAAAGCTGTTCCCTGACCCAATTTGCTTTTGCACTCTATTCGACCATTCAGGTTGTTGACTATCCTCTGGACAATAGCTAAACCCAAGCCAGTACCACTCTTTTTGTTGGAATAAAAGGGAAGAAAAGCTTTTTGCATCTGTTCTCCGGTCATCCCTTTACCCTGGTCGACAATAGTCAGAGGGATATAAAAATCTTCGCTTGAATTCTGGTGGTGATAATTAAAGACCATTTCCAGATCAGACTGCCGGGTAGTTATTAAAAGCTCGTTTCCCTTTTCCTCCATAGCTTCCAAGGCATTGACCAAAAGATTTATAAGGAGTTGTTTGAGCTGGTTTTCTTCGGCTAAGATGTAAATCGGGGAATCATCCAATCTCTTTCGTATGCTTATTCTTTCTTGATAGGAAGGATGTTTTTTTACGATCTCAATGACTTCATCTACAACTCTTTTTAATTCTACCCTCCCTAGGGAAGTCTCTCCTGATTTAGCGTATTGAAGAAATTCCTTTAAAATCGTATTTAACCGACTGCTTTCTTTGAGGATTAATTCCAGAAGCTTTTGATTTTCTCCTTCCAGCTTCATTTCGTTTTTCAAAACCTCTACCGAGCCAGATATAGAGGCCAGAGGGTTTCTGATCTCATGAGCAATACCAGCTGAGAGCTCTCCTACTGCGGCTAACCTATCCTGAAGCCGCATTCTCTCCTCGATTTTTTTAGCTTCAGTCAAGTCCTGAAATACGGCGATAACCCCTCTTTTTTTTGTATTTTTATTCTGAAGCATAGAAGTGCTTATTCCCAAAGGGATTTTTTGTCCAAAACGGTTCTGGACTTCTAGTTCGCTCCGGGAGTCAATCTGTTCTGAACTTAAAGCCTGTTCTAATTTATCACATAGCTCCGGCATCCTTTTGTGGAAGATCTCATAAAAATTCCTGCCTTTTAGTTCTTTGGCCTGGTATCCTAATATCTCCTCAGCGGTCTTATTGTAATAGATTATCCTGCCCAGAGTATCTATGGTTATAAGTCCACTGTGCATATGCTGAAGGATATCGTGCGTGTCCATCTTCATGCGGTCCAATTCCAAAGACGCCAGGAAAAGCTCCTGCCCCTTCGTTTTCAGGCGCTGAGCAAGATATCCACTTAAAAAAGCTATTAAATAAAAAGAGCAAACGTATAGAAATATCTGGTAAAAATCTGAATCACTCAGTAAATAGATATTTTTTAACCAGTTAATCGAGAAAAGAATTTTCACCGAAGAGGGATTCCCCATGATAAAAGTGGAAGCAAATCCAAAACTGGTTAATGTGGCTATTAGTAATACCCCTGCCAGATTGTAAACCAGGCTGGCGGAGACTATAGTCAATAGGAAGAGTATGGCAAAGGGACTTTCCACTTTGGCACTTGCAGCCATTATACCGGTCTCCACTAATACTTCAAAAATTAACTGAAGAGCGATGATACTTTTAAACAAAATCTCAGACTGAAGTCGTTCTTTGAAAAGTAAAAGGACGAGGAAAATAAAAGTTATCAGACTATAGCTAAAAAAGGGCAGGAAAAGTGCTTTGGAAACTTTAAAATATAAGATCACCACTAAAAGGATGAAGATATAGATAAATAGACGAAAGAAAAGGGGAAGAGAAATCTTAGCCTGTTCCACTATTCTCTTTTTAGGGTTCATCTTAAGCTAAAAAAGTTATGATTAAAAAACGCCCCGGCATTATCCGGGGCAGAAGGTAATTGATTATCCAACAGATTGTTTTTTTAACTAATCTTGCCAATAATGTCAAACATAGGTAGATACATAGATATAAGAATGCCACCAACTATTACACCCATAAAGATGATCACAACTGGTTCAATTATGGAGGTAATAGCAGAAACAGCTGCATCCACTTCCTCCTCGTAGAAATCAGCAATCTTATTGAGCATATCGTCCAAGCCACCGGTTTTTTCACCCACGGAGATCATTTGGGTTACCATAGGCGGAAATACCCCGGTTTCTTTTAAAGGCTGGGTTATAGTTTCACCTTCTGCGATGGAGATAACTGATTTTTTAATAGCGTTCTGAATCACCTTGTTACCAGCGGTTTTGGCAGTGATGTCCAGAGCTTCCAGTATCGAGACACCAGAAGAGATCAGGGTTCCAAGGGTGCGGGTAAATCTGGAGACTGCGCTTTTTCTGAGAAGCTCACCGATTAAGGGTAACTTCAAAAGGATTTTGTCAATCAGTAAACGGCCATGATCGGTACGGCTATAAAATTTAAAACCAATAGCTAACAAAACTAAAAATATCAGTCCAGTTATAAAGTTACTTCTCAGGAAATGACTTAATCCCAGGACAAATTTAGTTGGTCCAGGTAGTTCAGCCCCTAATCCGGAAAACAACTTGGCAAAAACGGGCACGATAAAAGTAAGCATTGCGGCGGTAACTCCAATGGCTACGATAAAAATAACAGAAGGGTAGATCAGAGCGCCTTTTACTTTTCTGACTAAAGCATCAGCTTTCTCTCGATAGGCAGCTAACCTTATGAGGATAGTATCTAAGGCTCCTCCGATCTCGCCTGCATCTACCATATTGACATAGAGATCATCAAAGATTTTCTTATGTTTGGACAGAGCTTCAGCCAGGGTTGTGCCGGCCTGGACACTTTCCTTAACCTGCCCGATCACTTTTCTTAATTCGGCTGATTCGCTTTGCTGAGATAAGATCTCCAGGCATTGAACCATAGGAAGTCCTGCCCCGATCATAGTGGCGAATTGTCGCGTGAATCTGGAGATTTGTACTTTTTTTACTCTTTTCATGCCAAAGCTGAGTTTGATGCTGGATGGTTTTTTTATGACCGAAGATACCAGGATCTTGTTACTACGCAAAAGTTTTTCCAGCTCATTCCGGTCTTTGGCTTTAAGCTCTCCAGAAACGGTTGTCCCCGCTAAGGTTTTCCCTTTGTATTCATAGATAGGCAATTTAATCCTCCTTTATATCAGTAAAGTTATGCGAAAGTAGAGATCTCCTGTTTTTTGGATACGATCTCGTTTAGCTCCTGCGAATTAGAGCTTCTTCCCATTGCATCTCCAATGGTTATCTTATGGGTAAGATAAAGCTCAGCTAAGGATTGATTCATAGTTTTCATACCGTATTTCTGCCCAGCCTGCATCATCGAATAAATCTGATGGATTTTGTCATCCCGGATCAAAGCCCGGATAGCTGGAGTGCAGATCATTACCTCTAAAGCTAAGGCTCTGCCACCACCTATCTTAGGGATCAATTGCTGAGTTACTACTGCTTGCAAAACAAAAGAAATGGTTACCCTTACCTGTTCCTGTTGATTAGTAGGGAAAACGTCGATTATTCGGTTCATTGATTCAACACAGGAGTTGGTGTGTAAAGTGGCAAAGGCTAAATGTCCGGTCTCAGAGATATTTAATGCTGCCTCCATTGTTTCTAAATCTCTCATCTCGCCTATCAGGACAACATCCGGGTCTTCTCTTAAAGCGTATTTTAAAGCAGAGGCAAAAGATGTGGTATCTGAATATACTTCCCTCTGATTTATCAGGGAACAGTTATGGCGATGTAGATATTCTATTGGGTCTTCAATAGTGATTATATGACAGTGTCTTTCTTTATTTATTTTGTCGATCAAAGCGGCTAAGGTGGTTGATTTACCCATACCGGTTGGGCCAGTGATCAAGACTAAGCCCCGAGGTAAATTAGCAAATTCCGTTATTACCTTTGGCAGCCCCAATTCCTCAAAACTTGGTATGTGGTGCGGGATCATACGTAGAGCCACTGCCACGTTTCCCCTTTGCATAAACACGTTACATCTGAACCGGCTGAGGTTTTCTATCCCGAAAGAAAGGTCTAACTCACTCTTTTCCTCGAATTTTTGTTTTTGTTTTTCACTCATTATAGAATAAGCAAGCTTTTTGGTATCTTCTGGGGTCAAAAGGTCATAATTGGTTTTAATTAGTTTGCCATCAATTCTCAATTGCGGCGGACTACCTACAGTCAGATGAAGATCAGAGGCATTCTTTTTGACCATCGATTCTAAAAGTTCTCTTAACCCTACCATGTGTTCTCCAGGTTTTATTTGGGGATAAAAAGTACTAAATATATGCTCCAGGTTATTCTTTTACTATTATCGACTTTAAGGTAAAATTCTTTATTAAAACTGGAATAAAGCAGGGAAGTAATTTATTCCATCCTTACCTTGTCTCCTGACCAGGCAAATCGGCTTCGTCGGGTGAAGATACCAGATGGTAATAATCGGAGAGACAAAGGCAATTTTATAAATTGTCTTAATTTCCTCTTTTTTATTTACAAACTTGGCTCAAAAGATTAGATTTCAACAGGCTTTAACTTATAGTTGTTATGAACCAGAGAAAATTTGCCCTGTTTACAGTAGGATGTAAGCTAAATCAATACGAGACAGAATGGATGGGGGAATGCCTGGAAAAATCCGGGTTTAAGAGGGTAAATTTCTCCGATCAAGCAGACTTATATATAATCAATACCTGTACAGTTACGGCTCAAAGCGATTATTCCTCCAGGCAGGCGATCTATCGAGTTTTCAGGAGGTCGCCCAACTCCAAGATCGCGGTGGTGGGGTGTTATTCAGAAATCGAGCCGGATTTTCTAAAAAAATTGCCGGGAGTCATTTTAGTTTTGGGAAATGAGAAGAAGAAAAGAATCGATGAGATTATACTGGAAAAATTGTATAATCAGAAACCAGAGATTAGAGAAGAAAAAACTATAATCACCAGCAGGTTTAAACATACACGTGCTCTGGTGAAGATTCAGGATGGATGCAATCAAAGTTGTGCCTATTGCATTGTGCCTAAGGCCAGGGGTAAGGAAATATCCAGAGATGTAAATGAGGTGGTTCAAGAGATAAATGGTTTAAAGGATCAAGGGTTCAAAGAAGTGGTTCTAACCGGGGTACATATAGGGAAATACTGTGAGGAGGGATTAAATCTTTCAGGTCTTTTAAAGAAAATTTTAGTTGAAACTGAGGTAGAGAGGATCAGACTTAGTTCTGTAGAACCCCAAGAGTTAGATGAGGAATTAGTAAAACTTCTGGAAAAAGAGAAGAGAGTCTGCCGGCACCTGCATATCCCTTTGCAATCCGGGAATAATGAAGTACTCAAGAAGATGAAAAGAAATTATACGGTGGAGGAATACAGCAATTTGATTCAAACTGTTTATAAAAGAGTAAAGGGTATTACCTTAGGTGCAGATGTGATGGTTGGTTTTCCAGGAGAAAAAGAAGAGGATTTTGAAAAAACCTGTGAATTCATTTTATCTTCACCCTTAGCCTATCTACATGTATTCAGTTATTCAGATAGAAAAGGGACTTTAGCCTCCGAGATGCAGGATAAAATTGAGCCTAAGGTAATTCAGAAGAGAAGTAAGCTTCTTCATCAGATAGGGAAGGAGATCTGGGAAAAACACTTAAACAATTTTATGGGTAAAAAACTGGAGATTTTGGTGGAAAGCAACAAAGATAAGAACTCTGGCAAATTGATCGGGTTAACCGATAACTATCTCCGTGTGCTGATAGCGGGTAATGAAAATTTGAAAAATCAGATATTACCGGTCAAGGCGATTGGAAGGGAAAGTAAATATCTGACAGGGGAAATCTTTAATGGATAGATACTTTACTCAGATAAAGCTAACTCTTTCTCAATCTTTGTCTGAACTTTTCGGAAATTTTATGGTGGAAAATGGCTGCAGGGGTTATAGCATAGAGGAAGATAATAAGGACAGGGTTATATTGAAAGGGTATCTTAGAGAAAGGAGAAAGGCAAAGGTTTTAATTGAGAAAATTTACAGATATGCTGAAGCGTTGATTGGTTTTCATAAAGGAAATTTGGAGATTAGGGTTGAGCTAAAAAGAATAAAAGAAGAGGACTGGTCAAAAGGATGGAAAGAAACCTTTAAACCGATTGAAGTAACTGATAAGATTGTGGTGAAGCCAGGTTGGATCAAAAAAAGATTTCCACATAAAATAGTGATTGAACTTGAGCCAAAGATGGCTTTTGGAACCGGAGAGCACTCTACTACTCAGATGTGTTTGAGGGCATTAGAGAAATATATTAAACCTGAGGATAAAGTTTTAGATTTAGGAACCGGAAGCGGGATTCTATCTATTGCCTCTGCTAAAATAGGCGCATCTTACACCCTGGCTCTCGACATTGATCCTGAGGCTATAAATAATGCCAAAGAGAATATAATTAAGAACAAAGTGCAAAAAGTCGTGGATTTAAGATTGGGGACCTTAGAGGATTCTATTCCAGATGACTATTTCAATCTAATCCTTGCTAATCTGACTAAAACTCAGATAATTGAGTTTTCTGATAGTATGAATCGGGTTTTGAAAAAAGAGGGAATTCTTATCTTATCCGGGATTCAAATAGAAGAGAAAGGAGAGATGGAAGAGTACTTTTGCTCAAAAGATATTTTATTAAAGGAGACTCTTTCTGATAAGGAGTGGATTGGTTATGTTATACAAAAGATATGATGATTCCAATTTTCAAAGGTAATAATCAAGAGAGGAGATAGATGATTACTTATTTTTATGTAGAGCCAAAAAATGTAGACAAAAATTTTCTAAAGATCGAAGGGGAGGAAGCTAAACATATCTGTCAGGTATTGAGAAAAGGTGAAGGGGAGGTTATTGAGGCAGTGGATGGCGAAGGGGTAAAATATCAGGTCCTGATTACCAACACCGGTAGAGATTGGGTGCAGGGTAAGATTCTTACTCAGATCAGAAAAGAGAATGAGCCTTTAACTCATCTGACATTAGCTCAGGGCTTGATCAAAGGGGTGAGAATGGATTTTTTAGTAGAAAAGATTACAGAGATTGGAGTCTTTTCTATCATACCTCTTATAACTGAAAAAAGTGTGGTTAAATTGGAAAAAGATAAAAGAGAGATTGCGAGGTTAAATCGGTGGAAGAGGATTGCCATCAGTGGGATGAAACAATCTTTACGTTCAAGATTTACTGAGATTCAAAAACCGACTTTATTTCAAGAGCTTTTATCAAAAGTCAGGGGATATGATTTAGCTCTTATAGCCTGCCAGACAAAAAGATCACAATCTTTAAAGGGGATTATTGATGCAAAAAAAAGATTAAAGAATATCTTACTTTTAGTTGGTCCGGAAAGTGGATTTACCCAGGGAGAGTTAGACCTTGCTTTAAAATCTGGTGTTATCCCGGTCTCTTTAGGACCAAGAAGGCTTCGTTCTGAAACTGCCGGGATCGTGTTTTCCTCTCTGGTATTGTATGAATTAGAAGATTTAGGATGATTTTTCTGGTAATATATCTGACAGACTTCCATTTTGTTAACCCCGCGTAGCCGAGCCTTTAGGGCTCGGCGGAGGTCTAAAACCTACGCTACATTTTCTACTTTGATATAAACCAGGTATAGAGATTCTTGCGGGCTAATATAAGCCATAAGACAAAGGGGATGCACCAGTTCAAAAAATAGAGGCACAAGGATACGGTTAAGCCTGCTTTTGAGGGGTTTTCACTCAGTCCGTAGATTAAAAAAATGAGTTCAGCTATCAATATCTGCCATAAGAAGATTAGAAAAAGCCCCAGGAGAAGTTTTTTTACTATCTTTTGAGATTTTATCCCCGGGATGATTAAAAGAAGGGAGATAAAGGGCAAGTAATTGTAAAATAAAGAAGTTAAAAAAGGGAGAACGATCAGGTCTATGCCGAGGAGATTAAGAATTGGGGGAACTAGGTAGTCGAAGAAAAGAAAATAATAATATTCCCCTTTCCAGTACCAGAGGGCGAATAAAATCAAGGAAATTGCTGAAAATTTTAAGATAAAGGGGAGAAACTTCTCTTTCATAGAATCGTAGTGCGACCCTTTCAACCGCGTAGAGACGCATAGCGATGCGTCTCTACATCGCTAAAATCTTTCGGATTTTACTATCTTCTCTATCCATAGAATCCAGGTACAAAGAATGATTAATATCAAAGCTACCTGCCAGAAATATAGATGCAAAAACTCAAAGGCATCCGGTCGATAATTAGAGATAACTGCTATAAAAACCATCCTTATAATGTTGATCAAAAATATAAACGGAATCCCAAAAAGAGTACCCCAGAGCTTCTTTTTAAGGCTGGATGGATAAGCTAACATACCTAATAAGAAGATGAACATCTCATATAACCCGGTGCACTCAACCACAATTTCAACATTGAAATTTTTCATATTCAAAAATTGCCCGCTGACTTGGGTATCCATTCCAAAAAGATTTAAGACCAGAACCGACTACATAAGCAGTGGCAAACACTAATTTTTCACTAAAGGGATATAAAAGGTTATCCCGGGTCAGGGAGAACAAAATGGTGAAAGGGATTAATAGCCCAATGAATAAAAGCACAAACCTAAAAATTGGCTTATAAGCTTTTCCTTTCTTTTCATCTTTCTGAATGATTTCTTTTTTATGGTCTGAGGCAGAACCTTTGAGCTTTTTTTTCATACGGTATAAGATTCAAAGCATAACCTCGATTTGTCAATGTTATTTTTGTTTTATGTAGCGGAAGGACATCAAGCTCTTGACGCTTCAGCCTTTCCATCTCTTTCCTTCCACACATAATTTTAAGGGCTGGCCTTTCGACCAGCCCTTAAGTTTTTTGCCTACACCACTTATGCAGTTACAGGTTTTCTCCTCATCAAAAGATAGACCCCGGCTACAATAATCAAAGCAACCAGAATGATCATACCCCACTGGGTTAGGCTTGGAGTGGAATATTTTTTATTATATGCAGCATCACAGGCGCTGACTTTACGGCCTATGTCATCTACTAAGCAGGCAGTTACACTGACAGCACCACAGGGTCCTGTCCATGTCTTACTCCACTTTCCAGAGCCATTTGTTACGACGACCTGCTTAGTTTCGATTAAACCGCCCTGGCTGTCTAAGTTCTCTAGATCAACGTGATAGTTATTTCCTACATTATTAGCTTTCCCGGATACCCTATACAAGCATTGATTATTTCCCAGATCTTTCTTAATAGCAATTGTGATAGAAACAGTGGGTGCTTGTGCCATGAGAGTTCCCCATGCTATTGCCACAAAAGCAAGTGCTATAAAAATGGCACACATTTTTCTAAACATAGCTTCCTCCATCTATGAATTGGCCTAAAGTTACTTTATTGAAAATAATCATCGGAAGAAATCAAAAGGAAGATATAGGTGGTCCACGCAACTGGGGAATTAGGAAGAACTTTTGAGAGAAAAGCTTGTGGTTCTCGGCAAAACTCCAAAATATTTCTTTAGTGGTAAACTTTATTCCGGTAGCTTTAAAGATTTTAACAGCATGTTCAATTATTTTTACTAATAGTGAATTAAGAAGAACTACTATGAAAGAAATGACTCCAAAACCAAACAGGGTTACAAGTCTCAGGAAAAAAGGAGTTGAAGGTGTGGAGTGAGTAAGCAAGCCGCTGGTGTAACCAAGCTTAATGAGTCCTAATTCAAAGAAAACCCACAGGACAGATACAATAATCGGACTAAATCCAAAATACTGTTTCGTCAACCCTACTGTCCAGCCCCAGAGGGCAAAAAGGAGGGTTCCGCCTATAATCATTAAGATGGCTGAGGCAGGAGTAACCAAAAGAGCATCCAGGCTCCAGAAGGTAAAGAAGGTAAGACCGAGTAGAAACCCCAAACGAAAAGCTTCTCTGGTAGAAGCCTTATTGATTCTCCAAAGAAAGGGAAACAGTGCAACGAAAGAGAAATACCAATAGCCGGGGAATAGATTGGCTACTAATAAAAGAAGGGCACTTGTGCCTGAATATAGAAAATCTTCTGCCAGCTTGGAAAAGGAGTGCCCAAGTTCTAAGGAACCGGACAGACAATTATTACCTCTATGGCACCTTTTTGGGGGTAAAAACATCTGATCCCCTTCTAATTCCTTACAAATGGTTTTAACCTTTTACATTCAGATATCCTCAGGTAAATACCATAATAGGACTGCATCAAATTCGTAAGAAAATAAATATATTAATCTAAATTTACTCTTTATATACTTTACATTTTCAGGGAGCTTTTGTCAAGTAAAATCTTTATTTTTTTCGTATTTATCATAAAGAAAGAGTTAACTATATATTTTAGAAGGCGTTATCTATCTTAGAATTCATTTCAAAGAAAGATTTAATTATGAATGTATTAGATGGCTCTACTAACCGATTTACAGGCAACAGGTTAAAAAAATGGTGCGATGGGGCAAATTTTTACTTGACATCAATAGTATGTTATTATATAATAAAAATTTAAAAAAGAAGATATGCAAGGATATGAAACAATTTATAGAAGAGATGAAAGGGGGTTAGAGATGAGATGACCGTTGTTAAGATTCGAGAGGATGAGAGCTTCGAGAAAGCTTTACGGCGTTTTACCAAGTCCTGCGAAAGATCAGGGATCCTGGCAGATATAAGAAAGCATCAGCATTTCGAGAAGCCGTCCGAAAAGCGGAAAAGGAAAATGGCGGCAGCCAGGCGAAAAAGCCGGCGTAGATTTTATGAGGAACAGCTTTAATGAGCCTCAGAGAACGAATTGATCAGGATATGAAAGTGGCGCAGAAGTCGGGTGACAGGCTTAAATTAAGCCTCACCCGACTTCTGAGATCTGATATCCGCTATAAGGAGATAGAAAAAGGGAAAGAGCTTTCGGATGAAGAAGTCCTCGAAGTCATTTCCTCTTCCGCAAAAAAACACCGGGATTCAATTGAGCAGTTTAGAAAAGGGGGAAGAGAAGACCTGGCAAAAAAAGAGGAAGAGGAGCTTAACCTGATTCTGGGATATATGCCAGCCCAGTTTAATTCTGAGGAACTGGAGAGATTGGTGGAAGAATCAATGACTGAAGTTGGTGCAGAGGGTGAGAAAGATATCGGCAAAGTGATGAAAGCTCTTATGCCCAAGGTAAAAGGGAGAGCGGATGGTAAATCGGTTAATCTTTTAGTTTCCTCTAAACTTAAAGCCGATTAAAGATGAAAAGCTGTCTTGAATACTTAGCTTAGATTAAAGCGTCACTCTAAAAAAAGAGTGACGCTTTTTCTTTTTAAAGAGAAAAAATAACTTGCAAAGCTTTTTTTGAGGGTTAAATTATAGTGAAGATTGACCCATATTGAGGGCAACGTAGGATTACCGTTCTACCCAATATTTGGTAATCACGCCTTGCCCTCAAGGCGGGAAAGATGAATGCCAGAGTGTAGGGAGAGGGATTGTTGAGCTAAGCGAAATCCCGCTTATGCGGGATCCCTGTTTGATTCAGTCTCACATAAAGGTGAGGAGGGTAGAATAATGATACATAAAAGGAAATTTTTAATATGAAAGGAGGGATTTATGAATTGGATTGATTATGTTTTAATCGCTTTACTTCTGGTAGCGATTTTCATCGGTTCAAAACGCGGGCTTTTCAGCGGGATTATGGGACTGATCGGTCTTTTCCTGGGAGTGATCGTGTCAGTTAACTACATTGACACAGTAACTTTAAGGGTTTTATCTCATATGAAAGTCTCGCCAGTGGTGGTTTCCTTTTTTAGTTTAATCTTTCTTTTTGCGATAGTCTATTTTGCAGTTAAGATAATAGCCTTTTTATTCTACAAGGTGGCTTCTCTAAATCCCTTAGGAAAGATAGATAAGTTCGGAGGGGCGATTTTTGGCCTTTTCCAGGGCTGGATTGTTTTAGGGTTCATTCTGATACTTCTGGTTTTTCCTCCTCTCCCTTTGAGTTTAACCAATAAAATCGACACTTCTTTTCTTGGACCTCTGGTACGAGGCTCTGTTCCTCTGATTTATCAAGAATCCTCTTTTCTCCATCCTCAGAACACCTCTTTTGTAGAAAAGCTGAAGATTGCCTTAAAACAGGAGTCACCAGAAGAGGCAAAAAGTCCCTGGGAAGCTTTGGGAAGAACCCCGCCTAAAAGGACTAATCGGGCAGAGATTATCGCTCAGGATCTGGATGAATATTTTGGAAAAGAAATTAAATAAGTTGTGCAGGGGTGGAGATTGTTGAGCGAAGCGAAATCCCCCGCCAAAGGCGGGGATCTCCACCCAAATTTATTCGGGCGGAGTTAGACTCCCTACAGGGAGTGAAGTCTCCGCAGGATCGTAAAGTTTTATCGACCGCCTTACGTGAGTCTTGACCCCACGTTGAGGGCAACGTGGGTTGCCAGTTTAGAGTTTAATCCGCCGGGAGTGGATTGAACCCTTGAACTCTTGAACCTTTGAACCCTTGATCTTTCTTTGGACGAACATACTCTTAAAGTAATAGAATTCGATAAGATAAAGAAGATCTTAGAATCGAGGTGCCTTTCAGAGCTAGGCAAGAAAAAGGTATTACATCTTTTTCCGGTTATGGAGAAGGAGCTTATCTCTAAATGGCAAAAAGATACAACTGAACTTAAGGAGATTTTACAGTTCGAGGAAAATTTTCCTTTATATTCGATCCCGGATCTATCAGATTCTTTAAGAAAAGCAGAGAGGATCGGGGGATATCTTGAGCCAAAGGAATTTCTGAGGCTTGAGGAGATGCTCAAGCTCTGTGGTTTGCTCCTCAAATTCATTCAGGGAAAAGAAAAGAAATATTCTCAGATAAGCTCTCTGGTCCTCAAGCTCAGAAGATTTGAAGATATCTCTAAAGCCATAAATAAAGCCATAGACCATTCAGGTGAGATCAAGGATAAAGCTTCCCAGACACTTTTTTCCATCAGGCAGGAAAAGAATACCAACCGCAATCGTATCTTAGATAAACTCCAAAATCTTCTGAAGCTGAAAAAAAAAGAGGCTCAAGAAGAGATTATCACTTTAAGAGAAGACAGGTATGTGGTCTCTATACCAACAGAAGAGTTTCAGAAAAGTAAAGGGATAGTGCATGACCGTTCCAGTTCTGGCGCTACTCTTTTTGTGGAGCCTTTGCCAGTGGTTGAGCTGAATAATAGACAGAGAGAGTTGGAGGTAGAGGAAAAAAACGAGATAGAGAAAATCTTAAAGGGGATAACCTCACTGGTTAGAAAAGATCTGGATAATTTAAAGATATCTTTAGAGGTGATTGCCGAGCTTGATTTTATACATTCAAAGGCGCTTTTCTCCCTGGAATGTAAAGGGAATGAACCCCTATTTAACTCAGAAGGTTTCATATATCTTAATAATGCTCGTCATCCTCTGTTATATCTTTCAGGTTCAATTCCCAGAAAACAGGTTATGCCTCTTTCTTTAGAGCTGGGTAAAAAATTCACTGTTCTGGTTATAACCGGACCTAATACTGGAGGAAAAACTGTAGCATTGAAAACCGTGGGGATTTTAGTTCTTATGGCTCAATCCGGGCTTCATATTCCTGCAGAGTCTGGCTCTTCACTTCCAATTTTCAAACAGGTTTTCTCCGATATTGGAGATGAACAGTCCATAGAGATGTCCTTATCAACTTTTTCTTCACATATCGGTCAGATAATCAAAGCGCTAGAAAATGTTGATAAGGATAGCCTGGTTCTCTTAGATGAATTAGGTGCTGGGACTGATCCTAAGGAAGGAGCGGCCTTAGGTGAGGCGATCATTGCAGATTTAGCCCAGAAAAAAGCTAAGACGATTATAACTACCCATCAGGGGGTTTTGAAAACCTTAGCCCAAATCTATCCAGAGGTTGAGAATGCCTCCTTAGAGTTTGACAAGGAAAGCCTAAAGCCTACTTATGAATTTCATATCGGCTATCCTGGAGGAAGTTACGGAATAGACATAGCCAGAAAATTAGGCCTGCCTGAAAATATCGTCAAGAAATCATATGAACTTTTAGGTAGTCAGGAAAGGGATTTAGGTCTTTTGATAGAGGAACTTGAGAAAAATTTAAAGGTAGTAAGGGAGAACAGAAAAGCTCTTGAGGAGCAGAAAAAAGTTTCAGACGAGCTTTTAAGTCTTTATCAAGATAGAATTAATAAGTTAGAAGCAAACCAGAAAGAGTTGAAGAGGAAAGCTCTTAAGGAATCAAGGGAGTTAGTGGAGAAAACCAGAGTGGAGATAGAGCACCTGATCGCTGAGCTCAAGAAAACCCGGGCCCAAAGGAATAGTATAAAACAGGCTCATACTTTTTTGGAAGAGAAGAAAAAGGGTTTAGAAAAGGAATTAACAGGTTTTGAGGAGGAAATACCTAAAGTTGAAGGTAAAATAAAAGCCGGGGATTTAGTCTGGCTCGATTCCTTAAAGATTGAAGGAGAGGTCCTGGCTGAACCTGATAGATCAGGTAAGGTAAAACTGAAGATCGGGAACATCACTTATACTGTAGACCAAAGGGAATTGTCCAAAGTAGAAGGGGAGAAAAAAGAAAAACAGCTCTCTTCTGTTAGGTATGAATTGTATTCGATTGAGAATATCTCTCCGGAAATAGATTTGAGAGGATTAACCGCAGATGAAGCCACAGAGAAAGTAGATAAATATCTGGATGATGCCTATTTAGCTGGGTTGTCTGAAGTGGTTTTAATTCACGGAAAGGGAACCGGAGCTCTGAGAAAGAAGATTGGTGAGTTTTTAACCGGCCATCATCGGGTTAAAGAGACCAGGATGGGGAGTTTAGAAGAAGGAGGAGCCGGGGTGACGATTGTTAAGTTGAAAGAGTAATTAAGTAGCTCAATGGTTCAAAAGTTCAAGGGGAAAAAAGAATAAGATGTGAGACGTAAGATGTAAGAAAGAATATTGTAGCGTCGGGCTCTATACCCGACGGAAGTGGTTTTGGAGTGTAAACCTTCAGGTTTGCCCTACTTTTAGAACGCAAAACTATAGACAAAAGAAATGGCTAATTTTATTCCGGATGAACTGATAAACCAGATCAGGGAAGCAAACGACATCGTTGAGGTTATCTCTGAATATCTACCTCTGAAGAAAAAAGGGAAAAGCTATATGGCTTTGTGCCCTTTTCATCCGGAGAAGACCCCTTCTTTTTCAGTTAGCCAGGAAAGACAGATCTACCATTGTTTTGGTTGTGGCAAAGGTGGAAATGTCTATACTTTTCTGATGGAGCATGAGAAATTAAGTTTCTATGAAGCTTTGAAGCTCTTAGCTAAAAAAGCAAATATCTCACTTCCCCAAAAACCTGTTGACCGCGAGAAGGTAGAGACTCTGGATCAACTTTTTTATGCCAATCAGGTGGCTGGTGAATATTTTCAACTTTCCTTAACTCACAGCAAAAGAGCTAAGGATTATCTGCATAGTCGGGGATTTACGAAAGAGATCATTGAGCTTTTCTCTTTGGGTTATGCACCTCCTGACTGGGAAGGATTAATAAAATTCTCAAAAGAAAAAGGATTGAAAAATGAGACTCTATTGTCTGCTGGGTTGGTAATAGAGAGGGAGAAAAAAGAGGGATGTTATGATCGTTTCAGGAATCGAATTACCTTCCCCATCTTCAATCTCAGTCAGAAGATTGTGGGTTTTGGTGGAAGAGTCGTTGAGAATGAAGATGAACCCAAATATCTTAACTCGCCTGAATCTCTTATCTATCATAAGGGAAAAATCTTATACGGGCTGAATCTTTCTAAGGAGGTTATTCGGGAAAAAAGTGCCGCAGTGTTGGTAGAGGGGTATATCGACTTAATCAGCCTTTATCAAGCCGGGATAAAAAACGTTGTTGCCGCATTAGGAACTTCCTTTACACAGGACCAGGCTCGTCTTATCTCCCGCTATGCTGAGAAGACATATCTCTTATTCGATTCAGACCGGGCGGGTGAATCGGCGGTGTTTAGAAGCGTAGATCTTCTGTTTGACGCCGGAGTGGAGGTGATGATAGTGGTTTTTCCATCAGGTGAGGATCCAGATAGCTTTGTAAGAAAATCCGGGTTAAAAGGTATAGCTCAGAAATTTAGAGAAGCTAAAGGTTTTATCGAGTATAAAAAGGATACTCTGCCAGTTGAATTCAATTTACTCCCGATAAAAGAGCAGGAGAAGATAATCCGGGAATTAGCTGATACTGCCAGCCGGATAAAGAACCAGTTATGGGAAGACCTTTTCATAAATAAGGTTGCCAAGGTTTTCAGGATAAATGAAAAGATCGTCCTGGATGGGATTAAAGGATTAAACCTCAGAGAAACAGGTCAAAAACTTAAACCAGAGGAAAAGTTAACCGGAGTCCATAAATTAGAAAGAGAACTTTTAAAGCTTCTAATTGAAGAAAGCAGTTTGATTGGTCAGGTTAAAACCAGGATAAGCCAGGAAGATTTCTATTTTACGGAAGATAGTGAACTTTACGAGATGATCTTAAGTCTTTTTGAAGCTCAGGGAAAGTTTACACCAGCAGCACTGATAGATAAGACGAAAAATCAAAAAGTTAAAGAGCTGATATCCCAGATAGCTGCTTTAGACCTGGGTATGGCTGAGCCGCAGCTTTTATTAGAAGATTATATCAAGAGAATTGAGCTGAGTAAAAAAACTAACCAGATAAAAAGATTGAAAGAAGAGATAAAAAATGCCTGGAATAAAGGGGATAAGAAAAAGGCTGAAGAACTGACAGTTGAACTTCATAAGCTGATGAAGTATAATCGTTAAGATCGCTCAGATTAACCTCAAGAAATAAGGATAGTAAGATTAAAAAGAACTTTTCATGAAAACGTATGGCTAATTAAGAGATGAATCCTGTTGTAGTTAAAAGAGAAAAAAGCTTGAAAGGTTAAGTAAAAAAATCTTGACTAATGAGATTTAAAAATCATATATTTCGTAAGTAGATTATTAGGGCCCATAGCTCAGTTGGTTAGAGCAACTGACTCATAATCAGTGGGTCCCAGGTTCAAGTCCTGGTGGGCCCAAAAATGAGTGATTAAGTGACTGAGTGATAAAGTGATTAGTTAATCACTTCTTCACTAAAATATTTGGGCGATTAGCTCAGTTGGTTAGAGCGTTCGGTTCACATCCGAAAGGTCATCCGTTCAAGTCGGATATTGCCCACCAGAATATAGTTTGTGGTTGTTAGTTTATAGTTCATAGACAAGGGAGAATGGATGTCAGGTTTTCATGGAAAAGAAACTACTTTTTTACTCAAGAGTTATGCACGGTTTAATAAACAAAGAAGTGTACGTTGGAAAGTGCACTTCTTTGTTTTAAGTAAAATAATTTAAGGAGATCTGTGATGCAGAAGAATTTGGAGATGCTTTTGAAACTGCAGGAGATAGATTACGATTTGACTGAATTGGAGAGGTCCAAGGATTATCTCCCGGATATGATTAACAATTTGAAAAAAGAAATTGAGGATACTTCTACTGCATACAAAAATTCAGAAGAAAGTCTAACCCAGCTAAACCTGCAACGTAAAGGGTTAGAGTTAGATTTGGAGGAGATTAATTCCGAGTTAACTAAACTCCAGAAACAGATGCGGGATATTAAAACCAACCGCGAATATGATGCCCTGGTTACGGAAATTGCCAATCGTAAGTTGAAGATCTCAAATGCGGAGGAGGAACTGTTAAAAGTATTAACTGAAACAGATGAGATACAGGATAAGATCAAAGAGCTAAAGGAAAAATCGGTATTAGTGGAGAAAAATAACCTGCTTCAGTTAGAGAGTTTACAGAAGGAAGTGGATTCTATCGGGACCAAAATCAAGCAGAAGGAAGACGAACGGAAAAATATTTCGGTTAGACTGAATAAGCTAATTCTGGCAACTTATGAGCGGGTCAAGAAAGTTAAAGGTGGAGTGGCGGTTGTGCCGGTTAGAAAAAGAGCTTGTAGTGGTTGTTATAAGTCTTTGCCACCGCAGAGAATTCAGGAGATAAAAAAGGGTGACAATCTCATTACCTGCGATAGCTGTGGCAGGGTTTTAATCTGGATTGAAGAGGAAGAAGATGAAAAAAAGCATTGAGAAAATCGGGCTAACTTTTGATGACGTCCTTTTAATCCCACAGAAATCTGAGGTTTTACCCAAAGGGGTGGAGGTAAAAACTTCAATTGCCAGAGGGATAGGGCTTAACATTCCGATTTTGAGTGCAGCTATGGATACAGTTACTGAATCCAGGTTGGCCATTGCTTTAGCCCGAGAAGGTGGATTGGGGGTGATCCATAAGAATATGCCCGTGAAAATCCAGGCGATGGAGGTTGACAAGGTTAAGCGTTCGGAGAGCGGAATGATTATTGATCCAATTACTCTGTCACCGGACAGGACTATAGGAGAGGCCTTAGGAGTGATGAAAAGGTTTTCCATTTCAGGGATCCCGATAACTCAAAAAGGGAAATTGGTTGGAATTATCACTAACCGTGATTTAAGATTTGAGAAGAATTTGAATAAAAAGATCTTCGAGATTATGACCAAGGAGCAGCTCATTACTGTTCCAGAGGGGACAGATTTAGAAAAAGCCAAAGAGATTTTGCACGAAAAAAGGATTGAGAAACTTCCCATGGTAGATAAAAAAGGTAATCTTAAAGGGCTGATAACGGTTAAGGATATAATGAAAAATATTCAGTGTCCAGATGCCTGTAAGGATGCCAGAGGTCGACTTAGAGTTGCTGCTGCCTTAGGAGTCTCTAAGGATCTGCTCGAAAGGGCAGAAGCTGTAGTTGAGGCAGGTGTGGATATCCTGGTCCTCGATTCTTCACATGGTCATTCGAGAGGAGTACTGTCCAGCATAGAGAGAGTAAAGGTCAAGTTTCCCAAAGTACCCCTTATAGCAGGTAACGTGGCTACAGTTTCAGGAACTAAAGACTTGATAGCTACTGGAGCAGATTGCATAAAAGTAGGGATAGGTCCTGGTTCAATTTGCACAACCAGGGTTATCACTGGTGCTGGAATTCCTCAATTAACCGCTATTATGGATTGCGCTGAGGAAGCAGTAAGATATAATATTCCGATTATCGCTGACGGTGGAATAAAATATTCTGGAGACATAACCAAGGCTTTAGCCGCTGGAGCAAATGCGGTAATGATCGGAGCTTTGTTTGCCGGGACCGAGGAAAGCCCTGGAGAGACAGTTCTGTTTGAAGGACGCAGTTATAAAATCTATAGAGGGATGGGCTCTCTGGAAGCTATGAAGTTAGGAAGTGGAGATAGATATTTCCAGGAAGAAGAGGATATAAAGAAGATGGTTCCAGAGGGGATTGAAGGAAGGGTACCGTATAAGGGATTTCTTTCTGAATCCGTATATCAATTGATTGGAGGTTTGAGGTCCGGGATGGGAATCTGTGGAGCGAGGAATATTGCTGAACTTCAAAAAAAGGCTGAGTTCATTCAGATAACCAATGCAAGCTGGCAAGAAAGCCATCCGCATGGAGTTACAATCACTAAAGAAGCTCCTAATTATAGAACCAGCTTATCTTGACAATTTTTCTTAAACCTTTATATTGAATATAAGAATAGAGCTCAGAGGTCTCAAATAAGAGTTTAAAGATTCAGTAAATGAATGATAATCTCTGGGACTTTAAACAGATATAATGTTATGATTGAAATAATGAAAAGAACTCAGCTCTTTGACCAAAACAGATCAGATGATCGCCCCACCTATGGCGGGGAGGAAAGTCCGAGCTCTCAAAGGCAGAATGCCTCGTAATTCGAGGGTCCCCTACGGGGGAACGGAAAGTGTCACAGAAACTATACCGCCCCCGCAGCAATGCGGGAGCAAGGGTGAAATGGTGGTGTAAGAGACTACCGTCTTGATAGTGATATCAGGAGCAGGACAAACCCCACTCGAGAGCAAGACCAAATATGGAAGGAGAAGTCGCCTGCTTCTTTTTACTTCCGGGTAGGTTGCTTGAGGCTGGAGGTAACCCCGGTCCCAGATAGATGATCGTCATACCTTGTATAGAGATAATCTTTCAGGGTAAACAGAACTCGGCTTATGGTCTGTTTTGGTTTAATTTTAAACATGTAGAGGAGGTCTTTAGACCTCCATATTAAAGATAATGAGAACAAAAGCAAGGAAGGCAAAAACCTTCTGCAATAATGATTGAAAGGATTTAAAAAAAGTGGTACTGCTTATTGGTGAACAGATCTCCTTAAGGGTGAAAAGGATCGGCTGATTATGGAAATAAAATGGGAGTTTCCAAAATATTTAGATCTGAATAAGTGTAAGGAACTATCAGCTGGATTAGAATTGCCTTTAGTAGTAGGGAAGATCCTACTTAACCGGGGAATCTCGCAAGTTGAGGAAGCCAAGACTTTTTTAAGCCCTAATCTAAAAGATCTTTATGATCCATTCAGTCTTAAGGATATGGAAAAGGGAGTTGATAAAGTGATCCAGGCGCTGAAAGAGAATGAAAAGATGATGATCTTCGGAGACTATGATGTGGATGGGATAACCTCAGCTTCTTTAATGTATCTGGTTCTGAATAAATTAGGAGCTCAGATCTCATATTATCTACCTAACAGATTAGTGGAGGGTTATGGGCTATCAGAGGAAGGGATATTAGAGGCGGAGAGAAGAGGAGCAAAACTTATCATATCAGTTGATTGCGGATTACTGCAAGTAATGAAATCGATTTTGCCAGAAAGAAAGGGATAGAGTGTATAATCACTGATCATCATGAACCAGCTGAAACCATACCGAAAGCTTGGGCAATTATTAATCCAAAGCAAGATGGAGAGGAATATAAAGGCAAGGAGCTTTCCGGAGTAGGAGTGGCTTTTAAATTTGCTCAGGCGATCTACAGGAAATTGGGACAGGATGAAAAAGAACTGGAGGAACATCTTGACTTGGTAGCTCTGGGAACTGCGGCGGATATTGTTCCTTTAATAGGTGAGAACAGGATCCTGACCAGATTCGGATTATTTCAGGTTGCTAAAACCTCAAAACCAGGTCTTAAATCTTTAATATTTATATCTGGTCTAATGGGAAAAGAGATCGGGACAGGTCAGGTGGTATTCGTCTTGGCACCCAGGATAAATGCAGTGGGAAGGTTAGGGGATGCAGAAAGAGCAATTAAGCTTTTGACTACCAAGGATGAGAGATTAGCTTCGGAAATTGCCAGGGTCTTGGATAATGAGAACCGGAAGAGAAAAAATATCGATGAGGAAACCTTAGAGCAGGCTCTGGAGCTGGTCGAAGAGGGGGTAGATCTGAAGAAAGATAAGGCGATTGTTTTAGCTTCTACCGGATGGCATCAGGGAGTTATTGGGATCGTTGCCTCAAGGATTGCTGAAAGATTCTACAGACCCACCATAATGATCTCCATAGATGGCGATGAGGGTAGAGGGTTCTGCCAGGAGTATCCCGGGATTCCATTTGTTTGAGGCCCTGAAGGAATGTGAGATTCTTCTTTTAAAATATGGCGGTCATAAATATGCGGCAGGCCTTTCTATTTCTTCTAAAGAAATCGAAACTTTTAAAGAGAGATTTAAACAGATCTCTGCCAGTAAACTTAAAGATGATGATTTGATTCCCAAGCTGTGCGTGGATGCCGAGATCGAGCTGGAGGAAATAAATGATGAGCTGTTATCTGCCTTAGAACTTTTTGCCCCTTTTGGGCCTGGTAATCTCAAACCAGTTTTTGCTACCAGAGAGCTTGAGGTAACTGAAGAGCCTTATATAGTTGGTAAAAATCATCTGCGCTTGAAGGTAAGGAAAAACGGAATGGTTATGGATGCCATAGGTTTTAATCTGGGAGATTTTGCCAAACCTTTAGCGATGAGAGGGACTATGGTAGATTTAGCTTACGTGGTGGAGGTAAATATCTGGAATGGAAATACTAAAATCCAGATGCGGCTTAAAGATTTAAGGATAAAATAAAAATTTATGTCTTTGTTAGAAAGGTTTTATCAAAAAGATGAACTGGCACTCTCCAGGCTTATTTCCTACGTTGAAAATCAGGCTCCGGATTATTACAAGGTCTTATCTTCAATATATTCCGAACTGGAAAAGCCTATCGGATGGGGATAACCGGTCCACCAGGTGCAGGGAAAAGCACAATTGTTGATAAGCTAAGCAATTATTTAGCTCAAAATGGAGATCAAGTTGGGATAATCGCAGTTGACCCCTCCAGCCCATTTACCGGTGGTGCGCTATTAGGTGACCGGATCAGGATGCAGGATTTGACCACCAAGAAAGGGATTTTTATCAGAAGCATGGCAACCCGGGGTTCTTTAGGTGGACTTGCCTTTACCACCAAAGAAGTAGCTTTACTTTTAGATGCTTTTGGGAAAAATTATATTTTAATTGAGACTGTAGGGGTGGGGCAAGTGGAGTTAGATATAGCTGATACCTGTGATACTACCCTGGTGGTTTTGGTCCCGGAATCAGGGGATAGTATTCAAGGAATGAAAGCCGGCTTGATGGAGATTGCAGATATCTTAGTGGTAAATAAAGCTGATCGGGAAGGGGCGAAGAGGATTGTCTCGGAGTTAGATATGATCTTAGATGTACGCAGGAAGAAGGGTGAGTGGTGCTATCCAATTGTTTCTACCGAGGCGATTAATAATAAAGGGATAGATGAATTATTAAAACGAATTTTAGAACATAGAAAATATATAACTGAAAAAGGTCTTTTAGAGAAACATCGCAAAGAGCAGATTAAATCAGAGCTGAAAAAGATAGTTGAGGTAAGGATTAAAGAATTGATCGAAAAATACCTAGGTGATACTAATATAGAAAAGATAGCGGAAAAGGTCTATTCTGGCCAGGAAGACCCTTATTCAGCCGGGGAGAGGATTTTAGAGAAGTTAAACTTGAAGCTAGAATAAAAGGCAGGAGTCTTATGTTTAATAAAGACGAACTTAAAAAAATAGAAGAAGAGAAAAGAATTTGGGAAGAGCTATATAAAAGCTGTAAGGCTTCCAATAAGAAATTTATCACTGTTTCCGGGGAAGAAGTTAAGCCTCTTTATACTCCACTGGATATAAAAGAGATTGATTTCGAGAAAGACATCTCTTATCCAGGAGAATATCCTTATACCCGCGGGATCAGGACGAATATGTATCGGGGAAGAATGTGGACGATGCGCCAGTTCTCCGGAATGGGGACACCGAAACAGACTAACCAGAGGTATCATTTCCTGTTAGAGAAAGGGCAAACCGGGCTTTCAGTCGCTTTTGACCTGCCCACGCTAATGGGCTATGATTCAGACCACTCTCGCTCCTTAGGAGAAGTTGGAGTTTGCGGAGTAGCAGTAGATTCTTTAAGAGATATGGAGATAATCTTCGATGGGATCAGCCTGGATAAGATCTCGACTTCTATGACCATCAATGCTCCAGCTTCTGTTCTTTTTGCTATGTATATAGCGGTTGGGGAAAAGCAAGGGATACCTTCTGAAAAATTAACCGGGACCATTCAGAATGATATCTTGAAGGAATATATTGCCCAGAAGGAATGGGTTTTCCCGCCAAAACCGCATATGCGTTTGATTACAGATACTTTAGCTTTTGCCTCTCAATATGTTCCCAAATGGAATACGATATCTATTTCCGGCTATCACATAAGGGAAGCAGGTTCTACTGCCGTGCAGGAACTAGCATTTACCCTGGCAGATGGGTTTGCCTATGTGGAGGCAGGGATTAAGACAGGCTTGGATGTGGACCAGTTTGCTCCGCGTCTTTCTTTTTTCTTTAATTCGCACCTGGATTTCTTTGAGGAAATTTCCAAATACCGTGCCGCTCGAAGGATCTGGGCAAGACATATGAAAGAAAGATATAAAGCTAAAAAAGAAGAATCCTGGCTCTTGAGGTTCCATACTCAAACCGCAGGATGCAGTCTAACTGCTCAACAGCCGGAGAATAATATTACTCGTACAGCTTTTGAAGCTTTAGCTGCGGTTTTAGGAGGAACTCAGAGTCTGCATACTAACTCGATGGATGAAACCTTTGCTCTACCATCAGAAAAGGCGGTTCAGATTGCTCTGAGAACTCAGCAGGTAATTGCTTATGAAACTGGTGTGGTTAATACCATTGATCCTTTAGCTGGCTCCTATTATGTTGAAGCTTTGACCAATAAGATGGAGGAGGAAGCAGAGAAATATTTTGCTGAGATAGAGAGGAGAGGTGGTGTTTTAAAATGTATAGAGGAAGGATATTTTCAGAGAGAGATAGCTGAAGCAGCTTACCGTTATCAGAAAGAGATTGAAAGTAAGGACCGGATCGTGGTTGGGATTAACGATTTTGTAATTCCGGATGAACAGGTTGAAATCCCGATTTTAAAATTAGATCCGGAGATTGAAAAGGAGCAGGTTCAGGCGGTTAAAAAGATTAGAACAGAAAGGGATAATGATAAGGTTAAAATGAACCTGGAGAATTTGAAAAAAGTAATTCAAGGAACGGATAATACCATGCCCGCCATCTTAGAATGCGTGAGATGCTATACGACCGAAGGTGAGATTGTGGATGTGATGAGGGAGGTTTTTGGAGAGTATATAGAACCACCGTTGATATAAAAAAGATGACGAATGACTAATGAAGAATGAAAACTCGTAAGCGGAGTACCTTGCTCCGCCATAGATGAATTGGAGGATTAAAGAGAAAGGTAATTTATGCGAAGAAAATATCGAATCCTTTTAGCCAAACCCGGTCTGGATGGGCATGACCGGGGAATCAAGGTTGTAGCGGCTGCCCTCAGAGATGCGGGATTTGAAGTTATCTATACCGGTTTAAGACAGACTCCGGAAATGATTGTGGGAGCAGCAATCCAGGAAGATGTAGATGCCATCGGGATGAGCATTTTATCCGGTGCGCATCTGACCCTTTTTCCTGCAGTTCTGGATTTATTGAAGAAAAGAAGAGGTGAGCATATCCTTCTTTTCGGGGGAGGGATTATCCCGGATGAGGATATTACAAGGCTAGAGAAATCAGGTGTAGGAAAGCTTTTTACCCCAGGGGCTACAACCGTAGAGATTATTGAATATCTCAAGTCAATATTAAGCTCAGGAAGGAAAGAAGAGGCGATTTTCTAAGAAAAGACGTGACCGGGACTCGTTCCTCGTGATCGTGAAAATAAATTATAACTGACGAATATCGAATGACATATAAAAAAAATAACCGTAGAGCCACGTTGCCCGAAACGTGGATTTAAATAAGAAAAGCTATAAAATAATAACATTCAAATACAGGAGGTAGGATGAGTTTTAACCTGGATGATAAACAACAAGCAGTAAGAGATCTGGCCAAGGAGTTCGGTGAGAAATATATCGCTCCGGTAGCTAAGGAAATGGACCGGAAACCACCGGAATTTCCAATGGAGCTTTTCAAAAAGATGGCGGAGAAGGGGTTTTTAGCTTTTCCGGTGAAGAAAGAATATGGAGGTCTGGGTAAAAGTAAACTGGAATATGTTACCTTGATCGAGGAGGTTTCCTGGTTTGATGCTTCCTCTGCCATTATTATGGCGGTGAATAATCTGGCAAGTTATCCGATTGAGGCTTTTGGCTCTGATGAACAGAAGAAAAAATATCTGCCCAGGATGTGCTCGGGTGGGATGGTGGGTGCATTTGCTTTAACTGAACCGAATGCAGGCTCTGATGCGGCTAATCAGCAGACTACTGCTAAGGTGGATGGGGATTATTTCGTGATAAATGGAGAAAAAATCTTCATCACCAGCGGAAACGTGGCAGATATAATCATTCTTATTGCCAAGATAATAGAGGATGGAGATAAGGAAAAAGTCTCTGCTATTTTAATAGATGGGAAAACCCCTGGACTATCCTCAGAGGTTTTGAAATGGAAGATGGGATTAAGAGCTTCTACCACTGCACGGTTGAAATTAAACAACGTAAGAGTCCCGCGGACAAACCTCTTAGGTGAAGCGGGTAAAGGTTTCAGGATGTCTTTGATGACCTTAGATGGTGCCAGGATTGGAGTAGCTTCTCAGGCGGTGGGGATTGCCCAGAGAGCCTTTGATGAGTCAGTAAAATATGCCAAAACCAGGGAGCAGTTCGGAGCACCAATTGCCAAATTACAGGCTATCCAGTGGATGATTGCGGATATGAGCACCCGTTTAGAAGCGGCGCGGATGCTGACTTACAAAGCGGCATTGATGGAGGATAAAGGGGAGAAGATCTCCAGGGAGGCGGCTCAAGCCAAGCTATTTGCCTCTGAGGCTTCAAATTTTATCGTGGACCGGGCTATGCAAATTCATGGTGGATACGGTTATATTGGTGAGTTCTCTGAGATAGAAAAACTCTACCGGGATCAGAGAATTACAGAGATATATGAAGGGACTTCTGAGGTGCAGAGGTTAGTAATTTCCAGCGCTTATTTAAGATAGAGAGATTGTTCATTTTGGGTCTTTAGTAAGGGCGACCCGGTGGGTGCCCTTGCTTTTTTTTAATAAATATATTTGCAGGGATAAAATCTACCTCTGGCAGACTCTGTTCTTTTATTGGTAAACCTGCCCGAGAAGCGGAGACTTCTACCTTGGGGCCCGCCCTGTGGGCGTTTGGCGTCCTATCCTATGGATCTGTAGGAGGCGTAGGCTGGTTCGTAGCCATCGTAAGGCTTTTATCGACCACCCCTATGCGGGTCTAAAGCTGCTATCAAAATTGTGAAGTGGTACAAAAGTTAATTCGTCTTTTTTTAGATATTTTTGGATTTTAATAGTGCTGGAAGATTATTCTAACGTTTAGTTTTATCACAAAAACGCATGATTGAAAAACCAACAGTACTAATTCATTCTAAATACATGCACAATTTTAATCTTACACCATAATAGTCACTCTCCTGAGCTAACTTGTAAACTTTTCCTTGACTTGAAGCTTAAAAGTATTAAATTTTGCGGTGACTAAAAGGTTAAAGAGTTTAATCCACCAGAGGCGGAAAGGGTTCAAGGGAAAAAACTTATGCTTAAACTTGATGACAAAGAAGTCTATTCTATAGTGGATAATTCCTTTAAGATCGATGGTGGGGCGATGTTCGGAGTGGTTCCTAAAATTATCTGGGAAAGGTTAATGGTTCCGGATGAGTCAAACAGGATAACTTTAGACTTAAATCTTCTACTAGTTAAATCAGAAAATAAAAACATCCTGGTCGATAGCGGAATTGGTGATACTCTGAATGAAAAACAGAAGAAGATATATGGAGTGGAAAAAGAGTCTAATCTTGAAAAAGCTCTTTTCGAGATAGGGTTAAAACCTGAGGATATTGATCTGGTTATTCTTTCTCATCTTCATTTAGACCACGCAGGAGGGATTGTTAAATTTAATTCTCAAGGTGAGAAGGTTCCCCGTTTTCCAAAAGCGAAACATGTGATTCAAACCGAAGAATGGAAATATGCGCTTCATCCGGACGAGAGGACTAAAGCAACTTATATGGTGGAGAATTTTCAGGTTCTGGATGAATACGGGTTGATAGAGTTAGTGAAAGGAGATAGGGAGATTGTGCCGGGGATAAGGGTGAAATTAACCGGAGGACATACAAAAGGACAGCAGGTGGTTTTTATCCAGGGAGGGGATAAAACGATTCTTTATCCTGGAGATATAATTCCTACTATTTCTCATCTTAGAATCCCTTATGTAGCCGGTGTAGATATTTATCCCTTAGAGGTTATGGAAGTCAAAAAGAAGTTGATTCAGGATTGTCTGGAATATAACTGGATGATTGCTTTTGACCATGAGATCGAGACCAAGCTCAGTCATTTAGAAAAAATGAATGACAAGATAGAAATTAAAAAAGTTCCAATTTAGAAAAAAGGTGTTTTATGTCCTTAGAGAAAAAATTAGAAGAGTTAAAGAAGAAAAGAGCAGAAGCGAAATTAGGCGGAGGTCCCAAAAGGATAGAGGAACAGCATAAAAAGGGGAAATTAACTGCCAGGGAGAGATTGGACCTGCTTTTAGATGATGGTAGTTTTGAGGAATTCGATATGTTTGTTTTGCACCGCTGTACAGATTTTGGTCTGGATAAACAAAGGATTTTCGGTGATGCGGTAGTCACCGGATACGGAACCATCGAAGGTAGATTGGTCTTTGTCTTCTCTCAGGATTTCACCACCTTTGGCGGGTCTTTATCCGAAGCCCATTCAGAGAAAATCTGCAAGATTATGGATTTAGCAATGAAAATTGGTGCTCCGGTTATAGGTTTGAACGACTCCGGGGGTGCCAGGATTCAGGAGGGGGTGGTGAGTTTAGGGGCTTATGCCAATATATTTTTAAAAAACACCTTAGCTTCAGGCGTGATTCCGCAGATCTCGGTAATACTGGGTCCCTGCGCCGGAGGTGCTGTCTATTCGCCAGCGATTACTGATTTTACCTTGATGGTCAAAGGGACAAGTTATATGTTTGTTACCGGACCTTCAGTGGTTAAGACGGTTACGCATGAAGAGGTAAGTTACGATGAGTTAGGTGGTGCTCTGGTTCATTCAACCAAGAGCGGGGTGGCTCATTTTGCCTGTGAAAATGAAGCAGAGACTCTTCTTATAACCCGGAAGCTTTTTAATTTCATTCCTCTGAACAATATGGAAGACCCTCCGGATAAGAAATGCACTGACCCAGTTGAGCGAATGGATGAAGAGTTAAATTTCGTTGTTCCAGAGGAACCGGCCAAGCCTTATGATATGAAAGATGTGATAAAAAGGGTAGTGGATGATGGCGATTTCCTTGAGGTTCATAAAGACTATGCTCAGAATTTAGTGGTGGGGTTTGCGCGAATGGGTGGTAAATCCGTAGGGATTGTGGGTAATCAACCAGCGGTCTTAGCCGGGGTTTTAGATATAGATTCTGCTATTAAAGGAGCAAGGTTTGTCAGGTTCTGTGATGCTTTTAACATACCTTTAGTGGTATTTGAAGATGTACCAGGATTTCTGCCTGGCACTGCTCAGGAGTTTGGCGGGATAATAAAACACGGAGCAAAACTACTTTATGCTTTCTGTGAGGCAACAGTTCCCAAGGTAACGGTTATTACACGCAAAGCTTATGGGGGGGCTTATGATGTTATGAACTCCAAACACGTGAGAGGGGATATAAACTATGGCTGGCCCACTGCGGAGATAGCGGTGATGGGCCCCAAAGGGGCGGTGGAGATTATATTTAAAAAAGAGATCGCTGAATCTCCTGATCGGGAAAAGGCAACTGAAGAGAAGCTTAAAGAGTTCATTGAAAAATTTGCCAACCCCTATATCGCGGCTGAAAGAGGGTATTTAGATGATGTGATTGAGCCCAAAGAGACCAGACCAAGATTAATCAAGGCTTTGTCGATGCTGGAGACGAAGAAAGATTCTAATCCGCCGAAAAAGCACGGGAATATACCGTTGTAAAAACAGTTTGGAGTTTGTTCGTTTGTTAGTTTGGAGATCTGGCGTTGAACTAGAAAGGTTGTCATTCTGAGCCCGTAGGGCGAAGAATCTATATAAGACTCAAAGTTGACAGATTCTTCGGTCGTCTCGCCAAAGCGGACTCCCTCAGAATGACAAAAAAAGAAAACCACGAAACCAATACTATGTTCAAAAAAATTCTCATAGCTAACCGTGGAGAAATTGCGGTCAGGATTATCCGTGCTTGCAGGGAGCTTGGGATAAAGGCAGTTGCGGTTTTCTCTGAGATCGATCGGAAGGGTCTGCACGTTAGAATGGCAGATGAAGCTTATTTTATCGGACCCTCACCTTCAGTTGCCAGTTACCTTAATATGGAAAAATTGATTGAAGTAGCTAAAAAAGCTAATTGTGAAGGGATTCATCCAGGATATGGATTTTTGGCTGAGAACCCTGTGTTTGCCCGATTAGTTGAAAAAGAGGGATTGGTTTTCATCGGTCCGCCTGACTCTGCCATTAAGCTTTTAGGGGATAAGATGGCTGCCAGAAAAACGATGAAAAAAGCCGGGATCGAAGTTGTTCCCGGAACTGAAGAGCCTTTGGAAACTGAAAAGCAGGGGCTTTCTATTGCTCAAAAAATAGGTTTCCCGATTTTAATTAAAGCGGCTGGTGGTGGAGGGGGAAAAGGGATGAGGATTGTCAGAAATGAAAAAGATTTGAAAGAGGCCATGAGAGCTTGCTCCTCTGAAGCTAAATCCGCTTTCGCGGATGCCAGGATCTATATAGAGAAATATTTAGAAAAACCCAGGCACATCGAGATTCAGATATTAGGTGATAAATTCGGGAATGTTATTTATTTAGGGGAGAGAGAGTGCTCAATTCAGAGAAGACACCAGAAGGTGATTGAGGAATCACCATCACCGATTGTAGATGAGATTATGCGAAAGAAAATGGGTGAGACGGCGGTCAAAGCAGCCAAAACTGCAGGATATAACAATGCTGGCACGATGGAGTTTTTAGTTGACTCGGACAAAAACTTCTATTTTTTGGAGGCTAATACCAGACTTCAGGTAGAACATCCGGTTACAGAGATGGTTACCGGGATAGACATAGCCAAGGAACAGATGAAGATTGCCTCTGGTTTGCCTTTAAGCTATAAGCAGGAGGATATATCCTGGAGAGGGAACTCAATAGAATGTAGAATTTATGCAGAAGACCCGGAAAACAATTTTCTGCCTTCAACCGGTAAGGTTTCATATTATGAAGAGCCAGCCGGTCCAGGGATCAGGGTTGACTCTGGTTTATATGAAGGGTGCGAAGTTCCAATCTATTATGACCCGATAATAGGTAAATTAATCACCTGGGGTAAAAATCGGGAGGAAGCTATCCAAAGGATGAAAAGAGCTTTGTCTGAATATCATATTTCCGGTGTAGCTACCACCATACCTTTTCATATTCAGGTGATGGAGAATGAAAAATTCAAGCAAGGAGAATTGTCTACTCATTTTATTGAAGAGGAGTTTAATCAAGACAGAAAAGCTCAACTCGAAGAAAATAGTTATAGAATGGTGGCTTTGTTCTCGGCGTTGGCTGAATATCAAGATAAAAAAAGGATACAAGGGTTTAAGGGTTTAAGTGTTCAAGGAGAGAAGATAAAAGAAAGTCAGTGGAAGGTGGAGGGGAGAAGAAGAGGATTAAGAAAATTTAGGATTTAAGTATAAAGTAATACTTTAAAGCATATATGAAATACATTGCTAATATTGAAGATAAGAATTTTGAAGTTGATATAATCGAGACTGACGGTAAACTGATAACAAAGCTTGATGGTCAGCCTGTTGCGGTTGATTTTGTGCAAGTTAAACCACCTAATCTTTTTTCATTTCTGGTGGATAATCAATCGTTTGATGTGGAGATAGTAAAAAATGCTGAAGGGTACTGGGTAAATTTTAATGGAAGAAGATATGAATGTATTTTAGAGGATGAGAAAATTCAAAAGATAAAAGATATTGTCGGGTTTAAAAAAGAGATTTTACATGATAGAGAACTTAAATCTCCAATGCCTGGTTTAGTCGTTGCCATAGAAGTTAAAGAAGGGGAGATGGTGAAAACGGGGCAGGGAGTTGCCATAGTTGAGGCGATGAAGATGGAAAATGAGTTAAAGGCTAAATTTGATGGGAGAGTAAAAAAAGTCAGGGTGAAACCAGGACAAGCAGTGGAGAAAGATGAAGTGATGGTGGTATTTGAATAGAAGAATTCAAAAGTTCAAAGGTTCAAGAGTTCAAGGGAGAAAAATCGTAGCGTTGCCACCCCTGTGGCAACGAATGGACTGAAAGGAGGAAAAAATGGCATTAAAATTTAAGTGCGGGAAGTGTGAAGAGGATATCATTACTAAATTTGTTAAAATCGGTGAGATCGCTCAATGTCGCAATTGTGGTGCTGAAACTATGGTACCGGAGAATGCTATAGAAGTAGATGAGGAACCAAAATACAAAACACCCACAGTCACTAGGCAGGATGCAGTTACAAAAGTAAAGGATAAAGTCAGACCGATTTGGGATGTGCTTTTACTGTCTATCATAACGCTCTCAATATATTTCTGGGTCTATCTCTTTAAAACGCTTCGAGAAATGAAAAATACCTTCACATTCGAGGCTCAAGAAATAAACCCAGATAAAGTTAGACCTATTTTGATTACCTACCTGATAGTAACAATAATATGGGTTATTAGTGTTATAGCAATTAGCGTTTCCTTGGGGTTTTTAGTTTACATCTTTAAAACCTACGAATTTTATGTTTTGGAGATGATTGGTACTGTCATTTCTACAGCGCTTTTTGTTGCATTTTTTCTATCTTTTGTAAAGTTGATCGAAGTGTGTCAAAAGAAAGGAGGAATGGTTCCTTTAAACAAATCCATTTTCTGGACAGTAATTGCGATATCTGCAGTAATCTCTTTTGTCTATATTGGCATTCCATCTTTATCACATCCCGTCCCGCTCGTCCTCGTGGATATGGTTGTAAGCCTGGTCTTAATTTACCTAATAGTAAAACAAGTTAATAGAATCTGGGAAGAATCACACTTGTAGTAATGACAATTAGGCTAAGAAATCGTCAAATAGTGGAAAGGGATGAGATGCTGATAGTATTTGAGTAAAAAGACGTTATTGCTAGTGGTGTCAGGAGTTACCTCCTGACACCCATAAGACTATCAATGGATTTTTTAGCTACTTGCTCCAGGCTACGAGCTTAATGCTATAAAGAAATTTAAGAGGTAATTAATTGACGAATGATAAACCAAAATTCTTCACCAGCTCTAATATTCCCATAAACGAGCTTTACACTCCGGAAGACCTTTCTGATTTCGATTACACCAGTAACTTAAGCTATCCAGGGCAATATCCTTTCACCCGTGGGGTGCAGAAAGATATGTATCGAGGTCGATTGTGGACGATGAGGCAGTATGCTGGCTTTGGGACTGCTCCGGAGACTAATAAAAGGTTTAAATATCTTTTAGAACAAGGGCAGACTGGACTATCTGTGGCTTTTGACCTGCCTACCCAGATAGGTTATGATTCTGACCATTCTTTATCTTCAGGTGAGGTAGGAAAGACCGGGGTAGCAATCGATACGCTTAAGGATATGGAAATACTTTTTGATGGAATTCCATTGGATAAAGTCAGCACCTCAATGACCATCAATGCTACAGCTTCAATCCTTTTAGCGATGTACGTGGCTTTAGCTAAAAAGCAAAATGTCCCCCTAAATCTACTCTCCGGCACGATTCAAAATGATATTTTAAAAGAATATATTGCCAGAGGAACATACATCTTTCCCCCTTGCCCTTCGATGAGACTAACTACTGACATTTTTAAATACTCCAGTGAAAATCTTCCAAAATTTAATCCAATAAGTGTTAGCGGTTATCATATTAGAGAGGCTGGGGCAACTGCAGTTCAGGAGGTTGCTTTTACATTGGCTAACGGCATAACCTATGTGCAGGAGGCGATAAATTCCGGGCTGGAAGTGAATGATTTCGCTAAACGGGTTTCATTTTTCCTGAATTCTCACAGTAATTTCTTTGAGGAGATAGCCAAGTTCAGAGCCACCAGGAGACTCTGGGCGAAAATCATAAAAGAGAGATTCGGGGCAGAAGAAGATGCATGTAAATTAAGATTTCATACTCAGACTGCAGGAGGTACCCTTACTGCCCAGCAGCCTGAAAATAATATAATCAGAGTTGCCCTGCAGGCACTTTCCTCAATCCTGGGAGGGACTCAGTCTTTACATACTAATTCTATGGATGAGGCCTTAAGCCTTCCCTCAGAAAAAGCGGCCGAGATAGCTTTGAGAACACAGCAGATTATTGCCTATGAGAGCGGGGTTACTGATACGGTTGACCCCTTAGCTGGAGCTTATTTTATTGAAGCTTTGACCAATAGATTAGAGGATGAGGTGAGAAAATATATAGATTATATTGTAAAGAATGGTGGTGCATTATGGGCGGTCGAATCTGGATATTATCAGAAGGAAATTCAGAAAAGCGCTTATGAATATCAAAAGATGATAGAATCAAAAGAGAAAATTATTGTAGGGGTGAACAAATTTGAGACTGAAGTTGAAAAAGAAAAAAGAAAAAAGATTTTTAAGGTAAGTAAAAAGGGAACATTGGATCAGATTAAAAGATTAAAAGAAGTAAAAGAAAAAAGAGATAAAGAAAAGGTGAAATTTTCGCTGGATGAATTGAGAAACAAAATCAATACGGATGAGAATCTTATGTATCCGATTATCCAGTGCGTAGAAGCTTATGTCTCAATTGGCGAGATATGTGAGGTATTAAAAAGCGTTTGGGGAGAGTATGAACAAAAAGTGATAATCTAAAATACGTGTGAAGGATTAGATGATTGGAGATTTTAGCGCGAGGCCGTCAAGGTCTTGAGACTTTCAGCCTCGCAATGCGACCATGTCCTACGGATCCGTTATTAGGAAAAGGGTTGCGCTACGAAAGGTCAAAAATTATGAAAATAGAAAAAATCGAACATGTCGGGATTGCAGTAAAAAGTATAGATGATGCTGCTAAGTTCTATGAGGGTATCCTGAATCTCAAGTTAACAGATAAAATCGAGGTTCCTCAGAGAAAAATCAGAATTGCTTTTGTGCAGGTATCTGAAACTAAATTAGAGCTTTTAGAGTCTATGGAGGAAGGGAGTGTTATTGATAAATTCATTCAGAAAAAGGGAGAAGGGATTCATCATATTTGCTTTGAGGTGGAGGGATTTGATGAAGTTGTAGATGAGCTAAAGTCGAAAAAGGTTGAATTGGTAGACGAACCCCGAATAGGTGCAGAAGGGAAGAAAATCGTTTTCCTTCAGCCTAAAAATGCTTTCGGGGTTTTGATTGAGTTGAAGGAGAAGTAGTATAGCTGATTAGATGGATTAAGCAGATGGACTAAATAGCAGATTGTAGAACATTCGCCCGACACAAAGGTCGGGCACTGCGAATAAAGAAAGATAAAAAGAGAGGAACAATATGGGTCTTTTTGAGATGATGGAGGAGAAAGGGCACGAGCAGCTGATATTCTGCTATAATCAGCCCACTCAGCTAAAAGCCATAATCGCCATTCACGATACTACCCTGGGAAAAGCTGTGGGTGGTTGCAGGCTCTGGAAATATAAT
The DNA here is from genome assembly GCA_963713865.1 of uncultured candidate division Zixibacteria bacterium. Classification (GTDB taxonomy): domain Bacteria; phylum Zixibacteria; class MSB-5A5; order MSB-5A5; family RBG-16-43-9; genus CAZMZF01. The sequence goes on from OY970208.1 coordinate 1,685,506, forward strand.
ACAGAGACAGAGGCGATTACGGATGCTTTGATTTTGTCTGAAATTATGACTTATCAATCTGCTATCTCGGATTGCGATACCGGCGGGGGCAAAGTAGTTTTGTGGCATGATTTTGAAGAAGAGGCAGATGAGGCTTATTATCGTGCTTTAGGAAGGTATATCGAGGGGCTAAAAGGAAGGATCGTGACCTATCCAGATTTAGGCACTGATACTCAGGAGATGAAATATATAAGAAGAGAAACCGAGCATGTCCTTTTTTATGAAACCTCCTCAGGCTTAAGAGCAGAAAGCTCAGAGCTTACCGCTTACGGTGTTTACTGGGGGATGAAAGCCTGCGTTAAAGAGCTTTATGGTATATCCTCTTTAGATGGGCTTACTGTGGCAATTCAAGGAGTAGGGAGTGTAGGTCGAATACTGGCTGATTATCTCAAGGAAGAAAAAGTAAAGCTTATCGTTACTGATTTGAACTACGATTCTATCAAAAAAGTTCAGGATAAATTTCCGGATACAGTGATTACACACCCGGATAAAATCTTAAACTGCGAGTGCGATGTTTTTTCACCCTGTGCCTTGGGTCCGGTATTCACCAAACGTAATATAGATACACTTCGTTGTAAAATCATTGCTGGAGGAGCTTATAATATTTTAGAAGAGGTTTCATTGGCTGAGGAACTATTTAAACGAGGGATTCTGTATGCTCCGGACTTTGTGATAAACAGTGGTGAGCTTTTTATGACTGCGGATGCTTTAAAGATATTATCCAAAGATGAAGCTTTAGCCTCAGCTAAAAAGATCTATGATATAATGGCAAAAGTACTGGCTATATCCAGAAGAGGGAATATCTCCCCTTATAAAGCTGCTTACCAGTTGGCAAAAGAAAGGATAAAAAAAGTAGGGGATATAAAGAATATTTTATGTTGTATTTAAAAAATATAGTTCAAGGGTTTAAGGATTCAAGGGTAAGAAAAATTAAGAAGAAAGAAAATCAAATTGTTAATAGTTAGTTTCGATATCAAAGAAATAAAAGGACAAATAAAATTATGAATAAGAAAAATAGTTTCAGGATTTTGGTGATTAACCCGGGATCGACCTCTACCAAGGTCTCAATTTTTGAAGATGAAAAGGAGCTTTTTGGAAAAGCAATCTCCCATAGCAAATTAGAACTGGAACCATTTAAAAGGGTTCTGGGATCAATATGAGTTCAGAAAGAAGCTGATTAAAGACTTATTGGAAGTGTATGAGATTAAGCCAGAAACTCTTTCGGCAGTAGTAGGTAGAGGTGGACTTTTCAGGCCAGTGGTTGGTGGAACTTATCTGGTAAATGAACTGATGATCGAGGATGGTAGAAATGCTTTTGGAGGAGAGCATGCGGCTAATTTAGGTGCAGTTTTAGCTTTTGGGCTTGGCTGGGATTATCATATACCCGCTTTCATTGTGGATCCACCCTCTGTGGATGAATTCGAAGAATACTCCCGCTATTCAGGTTTGCCGGAGTTTCCCAGGAAAAGTCTTTTTCACGCACTAAACGTAAAAGCCACAGCCCGATTAGCCGCAAACGATTTGAAGAAAAAGTTAGAGGAGACAAATCTGATTGTGGCTCATTTGGGAGGTGGGATTACCGCAGCGGCTTTGAGAAAGGGAAGAGCAATTGATGTTAATAATGGCTTGCATAGTGGTCCGTTTACACCGGAAAGGTCTGGAACTTTACCGATGTTTGATTTTGCGGAATGGTGTTTTTCCGGGAAAGTGATTTTAGAACAGGTGAAAAAAAGGATGGTGGGTGGTGGTGGCCTGGTGGCTTATTTAGGGACAAACGATGCTAAAGAGGTGGAAAAAAGAATTAAACAAGGGGATAAAAAGGCTGAAGCTGTCTATAATGCAATGATCTATCAGATTGCCTGTGAAATTGGTGCCAGAACTGTAGCCCTCAAGGGTAAGGTGGATGCTATCGTTTTAACCGGAGGATTGGCTTACTCGGATATGGTGGTTGAGAAGTTGAGAGAATATGTAGGTTTTGTTGCTAAGATATTAGTCTATCCAGGACAGGATGAGATGAAGGCTTTGGCTTTAGGTGCTCTCAGGGTGTTAAGAGGGGAGGAGGAGGCAAAGACCTATCCGGAGGTGGTCAAATAAAAAACGTTCAAAAGCTCAAAAGTTCAAATGTTCAAAGGTAAAAAAAGAAGTGATGTTGGAATGCTTAGGTTGGTTCGGGAATTGTCGTTCAGATTTTCTAGGGTGAGAATTCCTGAACCAGAAACGTAACGTCCGACAATCCTGTCGGACGTTATTATTTTTGTAGCGGATCCGCCTTTGGCGGACAGGTTTCCATCTTCCTTTAACAAGAGAATGGAAGGCTGAAGCCTTCCGCTACACAAATCGGACTTGTCTGCTCATTACACTCATACAAGAATGTCTGAGCTACTTCAGAGGTTTTGCGTTATCAGGAATCTTGAACTGGAATTTATTTTCCGAAATAGATGAATTTATCTGAATTTCCAAAAATTTAAGCCTGAGCTTCTCTTTTCCATCTAATGATTTTATCTCTATTGTCTGAGGGAGTTTTATCCCGTTGAATTTCCTAAAATCTTTATATTCTATCACAAATCCCTGAGCTTTTTCTTGTGCTGCTTCTAAAATATTCAACCTCTCCCAGATACTCTTTCTTAAAAGTGCCTCTTTTCTATCCAGCCAGAATTTTCTTTTCCACATTTGAATGCTATCTTCATAGATGTAATTTTTCTGGTCAGCTCCGGTATAATAAGCCCTATCTTCTTTTATCTGGATTTCAACTGTAAGAATTTTTAAAAGACAGAAAAGGCTGATTTCACTCTCATAAATAGAATCACAAGAGCAGTTTTGAGTGATACCGTTATAATATTTTTTTAGACGGGGGAAATAAAGAAGTAAGGTATCGCTATAAGCTACTCCAGACATGTAATCGGGCCCTAAAAACGCTTTTACTCTGAAAGCAAGACTATCCGGTTTTTTTAAAAATAGTTCTAAGTCTCCGGAGAAATTTCCCTGTTTAGATTTGTAGTTGAAGTTTATAAGCGAAGAAGTGGTTTTGATCTGGCTTTGATTTGAGATCGCTTTTTCTAATACTTTTTGCGGAGTAAGCTCCTCTGGAGGAGGTTTCAGGCGAGCTGCTGGATAACAGCTGAAAAAAAAGAGAATTAGATAAGAAAAGAGAAGAAGCATTTTCAATTCTAGCTTTGTTATTCTGGGTATAATACTCAAAAGGTATTGCTTTTTTAGCTTGAATTGAAATATAGATTCCATATAAAGTCAGTCAGTAGGTCGGGCTGTTCAGCTTTTGACGGAACTGCCCGACATAATCTTATAATCAGTGTCGGGTAGCTTTGCAACCCGACCTACTAAAGCTGTCATTCTGAAGGAGTCCCCTACGGGACGACTGAAGAATCTCGAGATTCTTCGTCCGCCTGTGGCAAGACTCAGAATTTCAGTAGAGGATGTTGAAATCTTAAAACCTGAATCTTTTTCATACATAGATAAGCCGGATAAACTCCGGACCTGCGAAGAGTGTTCCAAAAAAGAGGATAAATGGTTTGAAAATAGACCAGAGTATTCCAAGATTTAAAAAATAATCTAAAAGGATCACACCCAATAAAATATAAGGTGCATATTTTTGAATCTGACTTATCTGGATATAATATTTAGGAGGTAAAAGGCCACTTAAGATATGGGAACCATCTAAAGGATTTACCGGGATAAGATTGAAGACTGCTAAAACCAGGTTCAATTGTATTCCCTTAACCAGCATTATCAGGAAAAGTTGCTGGGTAGAAGGTTCTGAGCTAAGAGTGTAGGGTGTGATAAGTAACCTGAAGATAAGTCCGAGAATTAAAGCTAAAAGCATATTTGAGCCAGGTCCAGCCAAGGAGACCCAGAGTTCATCTTTATGAGGATTTTTAAAATTGAAAGGATTTACCGGAACTGGCTTTGCCCAGCCGAAACCATAGAAATAGAGAAGCACCAGCCCGACTATATCGATATGGGAGAGTGGATTTAAGGTGAGCCTTCCAGCTTGTTTGGCAGTGGGATCGCCTTTGCGGTATGCCATCCAGGCATGGGAATATTCGTGCACGGTTATAGCGAAAAGAAGAGGGGGGGTTATTATCAGATAATATACAAGTCGATCCATTTTATTTCCTCGAAACAAAGCCACTTTCTTTTATATAAAAACGCCACTTTTTCTCTTTTCCTTTATCTACCCCAACCCGGTTAGTAGAAACGATTTTTCCTGTAGATTCACCTCTATCTTCTACATAGATGACCTCAGAGCAGAGGTCAGCCCCGCATAAGGCTCTATCTATTCCCATAGCCAGACATAACTTTCCTGGACCGTTGGTTAGTTCTTCCATTATTTCTGTTTTCCTTCTTTGTTTCATCGTATCGATTCCTTGCTCCGGCTCTAAGGCCCGAATTAAAACTGCGGCTGGGTATCCATTTCTTTCGGTTACGAAATTCAGACAATGGTACATTCCGTATGTAAAATATACGTAGGCATAGCCAGGTGCACCAAACATTATCTTATTTCTCTCAGACATTCCTCTGTGAGCATGAGAGGCAGGGTCGTTCAGGCCGATATAAGCTTCGGTCTCCACAATCTTTCCGGAAAGCTTTTCTCCATTCTTATGCACAACTAAATATTTACCTAATAACTCTTTTGCCACCTTTAAAGTTGAGCGATTGTAAAACTTTCTCTGTAGTATTTTTCTCATAATTTGTTAAATTAGTTCGGGTCACCAGGATTCAGCTGTAGGCAGAATAATCCAATCTCCGAACCAACGAAGATACAGCTTTAAGCTCATCTAAGGTTTCTTTTATCTTTCTTTTAACAAAGGGATGACTTTCTGTTTTAGATAAATCGATAATTGCCTTTATTCCATTTTTATCTCCTATCTTTCCTAAAGCTTCTACTGCAAAACCTCGTTCAGCCCAATCCTCTGATCTTAATTTTTCTAAAAGATATGGAACCGCACGAGGGTCTTTAAGTTTTCCTAAGGACTCGATAGCTAGATACCTGGTATTATCGACTGAGTCGTTCAAAACTTTCAAAAGAGGGTCAACTGCTTTTTGTCCCAGTTTAACCAGAGAGATTGAAGCGGTCATCCTCACGCTGAAATGTTTATCTTTTAAAGCTTTCATCAGAAAATCTATTGCTACCGGATTATTCAAATCCCCCAATGAAACTGCGGCACTTTTTCTTACTACTTCCACTGAATCGCTTAACAAAAAGCTTATATTATTTAAAATCGTGGTATCTCCTATTTTACCCAGAGAGGAGCAAGCATTCGCACGGATGTTGAAATCGGGGTTATCCAGTAAATCTGAAAGTGGTTGAACTGCTCTTTTATCTTTTATATCTCCTAATATCCGGGAGGCAGTTTTGATTTTATCTTTGTTTTCACTTTTCAGACAATCGATCAGAGGGAGGACTGCCGGCTCTCTAATTTTACCTAAAATATCAACCAAGGCTAAAATCTCCCTGGCATCCTGAGTTTCTAATTTATCAACTAGAAAAGGAACTGCATCTTTTCCCATCTCTATTAAAGCTTTTTTAGATGGTTCTACCAAATCCCGGTATTTTTCTTCAGCCGAGGAGGCTTTGATGAAAAGTTCATCAACCTGCGATTTTAAGTCTGAAGAAAAAGACAAAGAAAAAAGATTAACAAAAATCATTGAAATTAAATATAAGAAAAAAGAACGCATAGATAATTTCTCTTATTTATAAATTCTAACGCTATTCAACTTACCACCGCACCTAAGGCTATGGACAAAAGTTTAATCTCAGCTGAATCCGAGCGGGAGAGTAAGACGATGGGAGCACCACCTCCAACTACTATACCTCCCACTTTAGCTCCGGCCAAATAGATTAATCCTTTAACCAGGATATTGCAGGAAGAAATGTTTGGACAGAGGAAGATGTCTGTCTCCCCTGAGACAGGTGAGATAATCCCTTTGATCTGTGCGGATTTGGAATCGATAGCTACATCAAAGGCTATGGGACCATCCACTATCACGTCTTTTATCTCACCTCTTTCAGCCATCTTTGAAATTATAGAGGCATCGATGGTCTCCGGCATATCCGGATTTACCAATTCCACTGCAGCCAAACAGGCAGTTTTGGGTTTCTCTATTTCCAACTTTTTTGCAACCTCAATTGCGTTTTTCAAGATATCGATTTTTTTCATAACATCAGGCGCGATATTCATCCCGCCATCAGTTATAAGCATAAGCTTGGGATATTTTTCTACTTCCATCACTGCTACATGGCTTAACAGTTTTCCACTTTTAAGTCCTTTTTCCTTATCCAGCACTGCTTTTAAAAGAGTAGGGGTATCTACTTTCCCTTTCATCAGCATATCAGCTTTCTTCTGTTTAACCAGCTCAACCGCTAAGGAAGCTATTTTCTGAGGCTCTTTCTCTCCTAAAATCTCTAATCGACTTAAATCAAAGTTTAATTTTTTACATAAACTCTCGATTTTATCCGGATCGCCAATCAGAATCGGAGAAATAATCTTTTCTTCAGTAGCAATCTTAACTGCTTCTATTATCTCCTCGCCCTCTGCACCGGCAATTGCCAGGTATTTTTTCTCTTTGTTTTTGACTGATTCGAGAAGCCCTTTAAAACTCTTTATCATCTTTACCCTCTGGAAAAGTCTAACTTCTGTCTTCCAATTTATTTCACGTAAGTAAGCCAGCCGTATTTATCTTCAGCCTCACATGACACTATCTGGAAAAACCTCTCCTGTAATTTTGCAGTTATAGGACCTCGTTTTCCTGAACCAATGATTACCTTGTCGATTGAGCTTATCGGGGTAATCTCTGCGGCACTGCCTGTAAAGAAAACCTCATCTGCGATATAAAGCGCTTCACGGGGGATGTTTTCCTCGATCACCTTTATTTTTAACTCCTGGGCTAAATAAAGCACCGTATTACGAATAATTCCAGGTAGAATTGAGGAACCAAAGGATGGGGTGATTAAAGCGCCATCCCTGACTATGAATATATTCTCACCGCTTCCCTCGCTTACATATCCATAAACATCCAGGGCAATTCCTTCGACATATCCATGTTCTTTGGCTTCTAATTTTATCAACTGGGAGTTCATATAGTTGGCTCCGCTTTTTGCCATGGCTGGAAATGTGTTAGGTGCCATCCTGTTCCAGGAGGAGACACAAACCGGAACGCCATTCTCCAGAGCATCTTTGCCCAGATACTTTCCCCATTTCCAGACTGCAATGGAGACATCGATGGGACAGCCGGTTGGATCAACTCCTAATTGTTCGTATCCGCGGTAAGCCACTGGTCGAATATAACATTCGTCTAATTTATTGACTTTAATAAGATCAATTATTGCCTGATTTATCTCCTCTTTAGTAAAGGGGATTTTCATCCGGTAGATCTTGGCAGAATTAAAAAGCCTGTCAGTATGTTCTTTCAACCGGAAAATAGCTGGACCTTTTTTGGATTTATAACATCTGGCCCCCTCAAAAACACTGGAGCCATAATGCACCACATGGGAAAGGACGTGAATCTTGGCATCATCCCAGTTTACAATCTTTCCATTCATCCATATTTTTTCGACTTTTTCAAACGGCATACAATCCTCCTTTTTTTCGTTAGGTCATAGGTAATAGGTTATAGGTCATAGGTTTTTAATACCTCAAAAATATTTTTCCAGTTTAATTTAACAAAATTAATGATTCGCTTTCTATTTTCATATTTGTAAAACATATTTAATCCTTTATTATTTTTTAGATTCCCAATAAATTATGATAACTGCCACATTACGATATTTGCCCGGTCTTACTGCGTAAATAAATTGAACTATAGATTTATCCTTATTAGAATCCAGCCACTTATTAAGTGCTTTATTAACTGTCAGAGAAAACATTTTATCTTCAACTGGCTCTAACTCCACCGTATCAAATCCCCTATCCATAGATCTACTTTTAAAAAAGGTTTAAAGTTAACTGTTCCGTGAAAATTTTCTTTATAAAAAGTTTAGACTACATTTTAAAAAACCTCCTCACACTCTGGATTAACGGTGGAACAGTACTTTCTGTCTTTCTAAAGACCTTTCTAATCCCTTTAACATCCTTCCACATTCATCATACCGTGCAATATAATCAGTGTAGAGTTCCTTAGTGAGATAATTTTTTTTAAAAGCTATAGTTAGATGATGTGCAGTTTCTCTTAATTCTCCTAAGGCTCTATTTATGCCTTCTAAATAAAGATTTATATGTTTATTATTCCAGCCCTCAGCCAGATTAGCTGGAATCGAATTAGAAGACCTTCTTAACTGCGAACCTAACTCATGCAACTCGAATTTAGGGAAAGCTAATGTCAATTTATGAATATCCAAATGCAGCTTACAGAGCTTCTGATAAACTTCTAAATCCTCAAAACTTTTAATCCTTTCCTTTTCCATCCTACTACCTACCACCTATTACCTATCACCTACTACTTGCCACCCCCAAGGCAATCGACATAAACTTGGTCTCGTGTGAATCAGCCCTTGAAGTTAAAACCACTGGTACTTTTGTGCCTAAGACGACAGCGGCGCATTTGGCTTTGGCGAATTCAACTAAAGTTTTGTATATGACATTCCCAGTTTCTATATCCGGACAGAGGAGGATATCTGCTTTTCCTGCAACAGGGCTTTTCACCCCTTTTATTTTGGCTGACTCTTCGGAGATGACATTATCTAAGCCAAAAGGACCATCTACTATTGCTCCTTTGATCTGTCCCCTTTTTGCCATCATTGACAGACAGGCGGCATCTACAGTTGCTGGCATCTTTTCTGGATTGACCTTTTCCGTTGCCGCAATACAGGCAACTTTGGGTTTTTCAATTCCTAAAGATATTGCTAAATCAACAGCATTCTGTATTATCTGAGCTTTTTCCATAAGGGTGGGGGCGATATTTATGGCCGCATCAGTTAGGATTAAAAGTCGAGGAAAATCCGGTATCTCGAAAACCGCTACATGGGTTAGAAGTTTTCCAATGGCTAACCCTTTTTCTTTATCTAAGATCCCCTTCATAAAAATACCGGTATCTAAAAGCCCTTTCATCATCAAATCTGCTTTTCCTTGATTAATTAATTGGGCACATAAAAGTGAAGCTTTCAATGAACCTTTTTCCTCAACTAATTCATACTCTGAGAGGTCTATCTTATTTTTATCAGCCAGTTCTTTTATCTTCTCCTCGGAACCAACTAAAATACATTGAATAACTTTTTCTCTGCGAGCCTGGTCTAAAGCTAAGAGTACTTCTTCATCCTCGGCCTTAGCCACAGCGATTATTTTAGGTCCGATTGATTTAGCTAAACTTAATATCTCCCTTAGTTCCTTCACAAAAATTCCTTTGACAAAAAATCTCGGTATAATATATTGATTAAGAAGATATTTATCAACAGAAAAAGATGAAACGTAGTAGGGTTAACCAGATGATATAATATAATGTCGGGGACAAGTCCTGACGATACGAAAAATATTACCTCTCCTTTTCAAGAAAGGGCAGGGGAAAGGCTAAAAAATATCTTGCTAAAAATAATTTATATGCTATACTTATAAATGGAGAAGTAAGTTAGATACATGAAATTATTCCGCCTGATCAGGGAATCTGACCGGTAGATAGATAGAGGAATAATATCAACGGGAAGGAGGTTTTTATGTCCTTCTGTCCTTTCTGCGGAGAAGAAATAACTGAAGAGAAAACTTTTTGTCAGCGCTGTGGTTACTCGAACAGTTTAGCCCTTCCCTATCCTTCAACTAAGATTAGCTTTTCTAATATATTATTAGCTTCCGTGGGATTGATTTCAGGAATAGGCTCATGTATTTTTTCTTTGCTCCCATATTATAATTATTTAGGATTTATTCTGGTCATATCCACGGTTGTCTTTTCGGGTATTTCTCTGGAGAAGCTAACTAAGAAATTTGATTCCGTTCCGATTAAAGTTCTTTCAGTAATTGCTCTGGTTTTTGCTGCGGCTGGTTATCTTCTTTTTATTTTCTATAACTCCCGTATGCCCGGTAGTGGTAGCCACGCATGATTTTGTAGCGTCGGGTTTTATGTCCGACGTGAAAAAACATCAGGGACAGGTCCTGACGCTACGAAATAAGGGAACGTCCTACAAGTTTTAGTACTCTTTTTCTTTCTCTTCTTCTGTCAATGCCCTTAAGGCTCCTAAGGTTAAAGCCTCCATCTCATCCTCACCTGGGAAAACCAGAACTTTGGAGAGGAAATCGACCCTCTGTTTAATCATATTAATCAATCTTTCCGAATTGGCTATCCCTCCGGTGAGAACAATCGCATCTACTTTACCAGATAGAGTGGGTGCCATTGCCCCGATCTCTTTGGCGATCTGATAGACCATTGCCTCATAGATCAGTTTTGCTTTTTGATCTCCAGAGTCGATCATTTTTTCAATTTCTTCCACATTGTCTGTATCCAGATAAGCTAAAAGTCCACCTTTTTTGGTTATCTTATCATACATCTCCACATAGGTGTATTTTCCAGAGAAGCATAGCTTAACTAAACCCGTTACTGGAAGATTGCCAGTCCTCTGGGGTGAGAAAGGTCCACCATCATTAGCATTATTTACATCGATCATCTGCCCTTTTAAATGGGAACTAACGCTGATTCCTGAACCGAGATGCACGATGATCAGATTAAGCTCCTCATATCTTTTTCCCAGTTCAAATGCAGATTTCCTTGCCACCATTTTGATATTCAAGGCGTGAGAGAGACTTTTTCTTTCCAACTCCGGCATACCAGAAATTCGTGAAATTGGAGGGAATTCATCTACTGAGACCGGATCAACAATGAAAGCAGGTATGTCAGTCTCTCTGATTAATCCATAAGCAATCAGTGCTCCCAGATTTGAAACATGGTCTGCCTGGACATTGCCAGCTCTTATATCTGAGAGCATCTTCTGGTTAACTCGGTAGGTGCCACTGGATAAAGGTTTAAAAGCACCTCCTCTTCCTACCACTGCAGAAAGGTCCGTGATTTTCAGATTGTTCCTCAGCAAGAATTTCATTACTATATTCTTTCTGTAATCCAACTGGTCTAAGGTCTTAGGATAGTCTTTAAGCTCATCTGCAGAATGCCTTAAAACCTCCACGATCAGAGGATTTTTATCCTCATACAGAGCTACCTTGGTAGAAGTTGCCCCGGGATTGATGCTTAAAATTTTATAGGTCATATTTTTATTTTTGCAAGGCTGAAGCCTTGCCTACGATCATAGTCCCGCACAAATGCGGGACCCTACAGCTCTTTGACCAATCATCAGGGAAAGCACAGGGGTCTGCCCCAACAATTTTTTATCCGTCATCCTTCATACGTCATTCGATATATTTTATTACGCATGTCTCTGTCTGAATTTCTTAACTTCGGCGATCCTGGCTTTGGCTAAGATATTAGCAGCTTTGTAGGTTGGTATTTTCGAGTCCTCAGAAATCTCTAAGATTCTTTTCATAATATCATAAATTCCAGTTGCCTGTTTTATTGCTTTTTCTCTGATATAACCTCCTAATTCATTAGCTACATTGATCATACCGCCTGCACCGATTACAAAATCTGGTGCATATAGTATTCCTTTTTTATGCAAGATCTCCCCATATTTTTCCTCCGCCAGTTGATTATTAGCTGGACCAGCGATGATCTTCACTTTAAATTTCTCCATAGTTTCAGCATTTATCACTCCGCCTAAGGCACAGGGTGAGAAGACATCTGCTTTAACTTCAAAGATCTTTTCTGGCGAAACGATCTCTGCATCTAACTCCTGCCTGGCTTTCTCGGTTTTCTCAGTTATAATATCCGCAACGATTAATCTGCATCCTGCCTCTTTCAATTTCTGAGCCAGATGATACCCAACATGACCCACCCCTTGAATCGCCACCGAGATACCTTCCAGAGATTTTCTATTAAAAACTTTCTCCACACAGGCTAAAAGTCCGTTGTATAGACCGATAGCAGTGATGGGGCCCGGATCTCCGCTTCCTCCTAAAGCCCTGGATAGACCTACTACATATTTGGTCTCATAGCGGACTATCTCCATATCCTCAACTGTGGTTCCAACATCTTCGGCAGTGATATATCTTCCGTTAAGACCTTGCACAAATCTTCCAAATGCTCTTAAGAGTAATTCGTTTTTATTTTTTAGAGGGTCTCCAATTATCACCCCTTGACCCCCACCAAAGTTAATCCCAGCAGCAGAGGCTTTATAAGTCATAGCTTTAGAAAGAAGCAATACGTCTTTTAATGCCTCCTCCTCAGATTTGTAAGGAAACATCCTTACTCCACCAATGGCCGGTCCTAAGGTGGTATCGTGGATAGCGATGATTCCTCGGAGTTGTGCTACTTTATCCGAGCAGAAGATTATCTGCTCATGTTGGTCTTCAGCTAAAGATTCAAAAATTTCCATAGTTTTGATCTAATCCTTTTATTACTACAGGGCTGGAGTGTAAAGTCTCAAGATCCTGTTGACTTTAGCTTTACTTCTTTGCCTGGTAAACCTGAAGGTTTACGCTCCATAATTACGTTCACGAAAAACGAATAACGTTCACGTTTTTTCCTAAACCCAGTTCGGTTTTCTTTTCTGTAAAAATGCCTCCATTCCTTCTTTTGCCTCTCCCGCTGCAAAACATTCTCCAAAGGCATCTACTTCAAAGGAACTACCTGTGGCAAAATCTGTTTCCACTCCCCGGCCGATCACCCTTTTAGCCTGTCTGACTGCAGTTGGTCCTTTGGAAGCAATCTTTTTTGCCATCTCCATACAGACATCCATCAGGTTATCATGGGGGACCACTTGATTAACCAGTCCGATATTCAAAGCAGTTTGAGCATCGACCATATCTGCAGTTAAAATCAACTCTTTAGCTTTAGCAGCACCGACCATTCGAGCCAATCTTTGAGTTCCGGCAAAACCGGGAATTACTCCCAGGTTCACCTCCGGCTGTCCTAATTTAGCTTTATCTGAGGCTATCCGGATATCACAAGCCATAGCTAATTCACACCCTCCACCCAAAGCAAAACCATTGACCGCTGCAATGACCGGCCTATCCTGAGATTCTATCAGGGAGAAAACTTTTTGTCCCATCTCAGAGAAATCTATTGCCTGCTGTCTGGTCATATCCTTCATCTCAGCAATATCCGCTCCAGCCACGAATGCCTTTCCCTCTCCAGTAATTATGATTACTTTGATCTTTTCATCTCTACTCCACTGATGGGCTATATCGTTAAGCTCATGAATAGTCTCAGTATTTAAGGCATTTAACTGCATAGGTCGGTTGATTTTTATTATGCCAATACTGTCTTTAATCTCTGTCAGAAGATTCTTATATTCCACATCTCCTCCTTTCCTTTTAGCTATTAGCAGGTAGCTTGTAGCTATTAGCTTTAAAACTCTATGCTTTTGAACATATTCTTTAGACTTTAGCCTATAGCCTTTTGACTATTTTATTTCATCAACTCTCTGAAGATAACCAATCTCTGAATCTCTGAAGTTCCCTCACCTATCTCGCAGAGCTTTACGTCACGCAGGTACCTTTCAACCGGGTAATCTCTGGAATATCCATATCCTCCAAAGATTTGAATTGCCTGATAAGTGACAAACCTGCCGACTTCTGATGCGTAAAGTTTTGCCATAGCTGATTCTTTAACGTATCTCTCTCCTCTGTCTTCTAAAAAAGCAGCATGGTAAATCAGATGTCGGGCAGCTTCAATCTGAGTTGCCATATCCGCTAATTTAAACTGGATGGCTTGAAATTCGATTAAGGGCTTTTCAAATTGAATCCTTTCCCTGGCGTATCTCAAGGCTTTATCAAAGGCTCCCTGGGCTATGCCTAATGCCATCGCACCTATGCTTATCCTTCCGCCATCCAAGGTAATCAAAAACTGCTTGAATCCTTCTCCTTCTTTACCTAAAATATTCTCTTTAGGAATTTTTAAATCCTCAAAATGCAGGGTAGCGGTATCAGAACCTCGTAAACCCATTTTGGTTTCTTTTTTACCTACGGAGAATCCTTTCAGCCCTTTTTCCAGGATAAAAGAGCTGATCCCTTTGGTACCTTTGGTTTTGTCGGTTACTGCAGTAGTCACAAAAATTTCCGCAACTGAGGCATTGGTGATAAAACATTTAGAGCCGTTGATTACATAACTATCACCATCTAAAGCCGCCGTGGTTTTAGTTCCTCCAGCATCTGAGCCAGCATCAGGTTCGGTTAAACCGAAGGCACCTAACTTTTCTCCCTTGGCTAAAGGTGGGATATATTTTTTCTTCTGTTCTTCATTACCAAAAAGATATATAGGGCAGATGGCTAAGGAATTGTGTGCAGCAACTGTTATTCCAGTTGAACCACAGACGCGGGAGAGTTCCTCTACAGCGATGGCATATCTTAAGGTGTCTATGCCTGTGCCTCCATATTCCGGAGGAGCGACCATCCCTAAAAGACCGAGATTTGCTACCTTCCTTATATTCTCAAAAGGGAATTCTGCTTTCTCGTCTATTTCCTTAGCTTTAGGTTCAATCTCTTTTTCTGCAAACTCTCTTATCTTGTTTCTAAAGGCTAAATATTTTTTATCTAAATACATTCTGCTCCCTTATCCCATGGATTTTTTTAGGATTTTAAAAGGTCTCTGGAGATGACCATTCTCTGAGCTTCAGAGGTTCCCTCATAGATCTCGGTTACCCTGGCATCCCGGAAATATCTTTCCACTGCATATTCTTTCATATATCCATACCCGCCGTGAATCTGAACCGCCTCGTTTACCACATAGTTGGCTATTTCAGAAGCAAAGAGTTTAGCCATTGAAGCCTCTATACTGCATCTTATTTTATTCTGTTTCAACCAGGCGGCACGATAGACTAAAAGGCGAGCAGCTTCTATCTGGGTAGCCATATTAGCTAATTTGAATTGAATCGCCTGAAAGTTGCAGATCGGCTGACCGAATTGAACCCGCTCTTTCGAATATTTTAAAGCTTCAGCCAGGGCTGATTGGGCAATTCCTACCGATTGAGCCCCTACTCCGATCCTTCCAGAATCGAGTAATTCTAAGGCTATACGAAAACCTTTGTTTTCCTCTCCAATTAAGCTTACTTTAGGCACAAGGCAATCCTCAAAGGAGATCTCTCTGGTATCAGAGCCTCTGATCCCCATTTTCTTTTCTTTGGTACCGATATTAAATCCTTTTAAACCCTTATCAACTATCAGACAGGAGATGCCTTTGGATTTAGCCTCAGGATTGGTTAAGACAAAAAGAACAAAGAGATCTGCAATCCCGCCGTTGGTAACAAAGGTTTTGGTACCATTAACTAAATAGTGGTCTCCTTTTAAAAGTGCAGTAGTCTTTAAACTTCCAGCATCGGTTCCAGCCTGTGGTTCAGTTAAAGAATAAGCTCCGATAAATTCTCCTTTAGTTAATTTAGACAGATATTTTTTCTTCTGCTCCTCAGTTCCAAATTTGTAAATGGCTTCGCAGACCAAGGAATTATGAACTGATAAGGAGATCATTAAAGCGGCACAGGCTTTGGAGAACTCCTCCATAGTCAGGATGTAGCTAATGAAATCCAAGCCCGAGCCACCATACTCTTCGGGCATTAACATTCCCAAATAACCTAAATCGGCTAATTCTTTGTATAGTTCTCTGGGAAGCTCTTCCTTCTCATCGAACTCCTGAGCTTTAGGTGCTAATTTCTCAGAAGCAAATTCCCTGGCGGCTTCTTTTATCATCTTTTGGTCTTCATTAAATTCAAAGTCCATAATTTTCTCCCGGGTTAAGAGATTTTAGCGGGCAAGGTACTCACCCTACGAAAAATAGATAGGTTAACAATCGTAGGCCGAACTCCCCGCTCCGCTAACTCGAATCTTTCAGAATCATCTTTATTACTCTGCCTTTTTGAAAATCATTGCAACCACGGTTTTGTCGTTCCCACCCATACTGATCATCAAGGCATAAGGTTTATACGGGTTAAGTTTTACCTGATACTCTCCAGCTTTACCGGTCAGCTGATGAACACAATCTACTGCCTGCCTGACTCCTGTTCCACCAACGTAATGACCGAAACCGATCAAACCACCACCTAGGTTTGTGGGAAGTTCACTTTTTAGATTGGTTTTTCCTGCCTGGACGAAAGCTGAACCTTCTCCATATTTAGCAAAACCGGCTGCCTCTAATGCCAAAATACCTCCAACTGTGAAACAGTCATGGACTTCTAAAATGCCAATATCTTTGGGACCAAGTCCAGCCATTTTATAGGCTTTCTCAACTGCTCTTTTGGTAGTGCTCATCACGGTCATATCTTCAGGGGCTTTGGTTAGATCTGCTACTGCCGTACCAAATCCTACTACTTCAATCGCATCCTTTTTCCCCACGTCAATTTTCTTCAAACCCTCTTCGGAAGCGAAAATCAAGGCAGAAGCCCCATCCGATACCTTGGAACAATCATAGATATTGAGATGGTCAACAAAAGCTTTTGGATTTGGAGGGGTCATTCCGGCTGCAAATAAGTCTTCTATACTATTATGATATTCCTGAGCTTTTGGGTTTTTCCGGGCGTTCTCTATGGCTTGTTTATACCACAGAGCCATACCTTTTCTCATATAATCGTATCCGAATTTGTCATAACAAACACCGGCTCTATCTGAGAATAGAGCCGGGAAAAAGTAGGCATGCCCGTTTTTCCTCTCGGTGAGATAATGCCCTGCACCAGCTAATATATCTGCACCGTAAATAGCTTTAACGGTGTTCTGCACCTCCACTCCAATGGTCAATACTACATCCGATACTTCTGATGCGATGCTCTTCAGGGAAGTAAGTAAAGCTAATCCACCGGAACCACAGGCACCTTCAACCCGGGTATGAGGTTTGTATTCCAGGGATGGGTGAATCGTGGGTATGAGTGCAGCTAAATTGCCTTGTTTGTTAAACCGTGCGGCCATGAAGTTGGAGATTATACCTTCATCTATATTTTCCGGATTATTTATCTGAGCAATTGCTCCTCTGCCCGCTTCCTGAATATACTGCTCCAATCCCGGTCTGGGCTTTTTAGGATTGAATTCCTTTCTTCCCGAGCCAAAGGAAATGGTGTTATATCCGGCGGTTAGATATACTTTCTTTCTTAATTTAGGCATCTTTTTCCTCCATTAAATATAATCGTTTATTGGTCCATACAAATGATAGAATCCATTTAATAATACGTTATTCACATCCTCAGATGTTTTAGCTACACCTGTTTTCACCAGCTTTTCGCCAATTTCTTTGGAGTTTTTAAGGTAAGCTAATGCAAGTTTTGCACCGAGGGTATTGGAGGTTTTCAGATTCTTGAAAAATACTGAAAGCTTATCGCCCTTTTTAGGGTCCATAAGCAGATTTTTCCAGGGTGAGAAGCCGGAGGGATATTCGCCTAACTTTTTATCTATATCCCCGCTCCAGCCTTTAGGATTGAAAAGCTTATATTCTCCCTTGTCTATGTCATAGACACCAACCGGTCTGTTCCTGTCATATTTCAGGAAGCCATCTTTCTGAGAACCGTCGCTTCTCTGTCCACCCAGGACTTTTTTATCGTACATTTTTTTCAAAAGTTCGTCCTTTAAATCCTCGCTTTCAATATAGTGATCAATTGTCTCGGAGATACTCTGGAAAACATCCACCCCCACATAATCGATCAACTGGAAGATTCCCATAGGTCTGATCAACAAATCTTGACTGATTTTATTCATTATATAAAGAGCACCGGGCAGGGTATAGTCTTTTGCTAATTTCTTGGCTTCCCGTAGAGCATATAAGCCATCTCTTAAGAAATGCCCGTTCCCGATAAACCCGGCAATGTCGTTGGAGGGAACGATCTTCTTGTTCAGCCTTTTTGCCAGCTCAAGGGAGAAATCTTTTAATTCCTGAATGGTCGTATCGGCGGAGATAAGCTCTGCCAATCTCTGCACTGCTGGCGGATTGTAAAAATGGAATCCGATTAGCCTTCCTCCAAGGTTGGATTCTTTATTTAAGATAGTTATGGGGATAGATGAGGTGTTGGTAAGGTAGAGGGTATCTTTGCTACAGAAGTTGTCAATCTTTTTCAATAGATTTACTTTTAAATCTTTATTTTCCAATACCGCCTCGAAGATCACTTTAGAATCTTTTATTACACTTAAATCTGTTTCTGGACGTAATACCGAAAGAGCGTCTTCAATGTACTGGTTAATGCAGTCCTGATTCTCTATTAAATCCTCACGGCCTTTATACATCTGTCTTAACATCACACAGGCTTTTTCTCCAGCTTTAACTAACTGCGATTTTAAATATTGCAATAAACCTGCCAGATGGTCGGGATGAATATCGATCAGGTACAAGCGATAATCTTTATCCTTGTTCTCTGGTAAATTTTTCAGCCTTGCCATCTCCTGAGCTAAAAGCAGAGCTATCCCGCTTCCCATCTTCCCAGCCGCCCCGATTACCGCCACATTTTGCATCCTCTCGTCAAAATTCATAAAGTGAACCTCCTGTGATTATTATTTATTTCAAAAGATCAAAATTATCCTTCTATATATAAGGATTTTTGAATTAAATTTCAAGGGTTTTTTGTTAAGTTTGAGATTTTTTTCACAAGGGGCTTTATTGTATTTCGTAGCGCGTCCCTTTTAGGGACGCAATGTGAGGCTGAAAGTCTCGCGCTACGTTTTAAACCG
Source organism: uncultured candidate division Zixibacteria bacterium (assembly GCA_963713865.1). Classification (GTDB taxonomy): domain Bacteria; phylum Zixibacteria; class MSB-5A5; order MSB-5A5; family RBG-16-43-9; genus CAZMZF01. The sequence goes on from OY970208.1 coordinate 1,704,222, forward strand.
ATGAACCTTTGAACCATTGAACTCTTGAACAGTCTTATTTTATTTATCCTGTTCCAACTCCATAATAGGCTCTTCGGTATCGACCAACTGGTTTTCTTTGAAATTCACCTTTTTTACTATTCCATCCAAAGCTGATTTTATCTCATGCTCCATCTTCATTGCTTCTACGATTGCCAGGCTCTGTTTCTTTTTCACCTTTTCACCTTCGGAAACTAAAATTTTTAGTATCCGTCCGGGCATTGGAGCACAGACTGACTGTTTTCCTTCAGCTAAACCTGATTCCTCTTCTTTTCTTTTAGCTCTGGTGGTGTCTTTTTCGTGGAGTATGAATTGTTCGCCCTGGACAAAGATATATCTTTTATTCTCAGCTTCTGCTAAATAGACTGTCTGAATTTTACCATCAATTTCCAGGGACAAGCAGTTAGGGGAGATGACCTGACAATCAAACTCTTTTTTATTGTTCCCGAAATCTACAAAGTATTTATCACCCTTTTTCTCAAGGTTGACTTTGTAGATTTTATCCTCTAAAACGAATTCAAATTCCATATCTAAACACCGATCTCCCATTTGCCCAGGGAAAGCCAGGGATCATACCCTGTGGCTTTAATCATCTTCCCCTTGGTAGAAGTTTTATCTGTTGATTGAATAACTCCGGCAATTAAAGCGATCTCTTTGAATTTCTCATTCTCTCTTTTCTCTTTCCATTCACCCATATTCTTGGGAATAAAATCGGTCTGGGTATTACCGGCAGTGAATTCTGGATGGGATAATAAATCTTTAAGATAGTTTATCTGGGTTTTAATGCCCAAGATGGCATAATCGGAAAGAGCCTGAATGGATCTTTTTCTGGCAGACTCTCTATTCTCGGCCCAGCAGATAAGTTTAGCCAGAATCGGGTCATAGTGCATAGTTACTTCGATTCCGGAGTATAGTCCTGAGTCATTCCTGATTCCGGGTCCGGAAGGCTCTTTAACATATAATATTTTACCAAAGGAGGGGAGGAAATCATTTTCCGGGTCTTCGGCGTAGATCCTGCATTCAATCGCGTGTCCTCTTTGTGAAAGCTCCTCCTGCTTGAAAGGAAGTTTTTCACCACTTGCAATTTTTATCTGGGTTTTAACTAAATCCACACCAGTTACCAACTCGGTTATGGGATGCTCCACCTGAATGCGGGCATTGACTTCCAGGAAATAGTATTTCCCATTCTCATCCAAGAGGAACTCGACTGTGCCTGCGTTGTTATAATTAGCGGTTTGAATAACTTTCACTGCAGTTTTTCCCATCTCAGCTCGGAGCTCAGGAGTTAAAGCAGTAGAGGGAGCTTCCTCTATGATCTTCTGATGTCTTCTCTGGATGGAACACTCCCTTTCAAAAAGATGGACTGCATTTCCATAATTGTCGGCTAATACCTGAAACTCAATGTGTCTTGGTCTCTCAATACATTTCTCCAGATAAACCGATTCATCTCCAAAAGCAGATTTTGCTTCTCTCATTCCAGCTTCTATTGAGGATTTCAAATCTTCTTTGGAGTGGATGATTCTCATCCCTTTTCCTCCACCACCAGCAGAGGCTTTGAGCATCACCGGATAGCCGATTCTTTCTGCCTGCTCTTCAAACTCTTTCAGGTTTCCACCTTTCATCTTCATACCGGGGATTATGGGGATTTTTGCCTGGGTCATAGTCTTACGGGATTCAATTTTATCTCCAACCAATCTTAAAGCCTCTGAATTAGGTCCGATGAAAATTATTTTCTCGTCCTCACATCTTTTAGAAAAAAGATGATTTTCAGCTAAGAAACCGTAACCCGGATGAATTGCTTCTACTTTAGATTTTTGGGCGATATCAATGATTTTGTCAATATTCAGGTAACTTTCTAACGGGGGAGCAGGACCTAATAGATGGGCTTCATCTGTCATCTGAACGTGAAGCGCTTTTCTATCCACCTCAGAGTATACCGCTACGGTTTCTATCCCCATCTCCTTGCAAGCCCGGATAATCCGGACTGCGATCTCACCCCGATTGGCAATTAGAATATTTTTGAACATAGTATATGTTTTTCGTAGCGCGACCCTTTCAGGGTCGCTAAGTGAGGCTTAAGCCTCACACTGCATTCGTCCGACACTAAGGTCGGACGTTACGTTTTTTTAACCCTTGAACTTTTTTATTCTTGACTCCACTTAGGCTTTCTTTTTTCCAGAAATGCGTTCATCCCTTCCTGTCCTTCTTCGCTTATTCTCATCTTGGCAATGACTTCAGCAGTGTATCTTTTGAATTCTTCTGGCTTCATCCCAGGAACATTATGCAACAAATCTTTGCACATAGCTGAAGCTTTGGGACCTGAGGAAAGGAGCTGTTTTATCCTTTCGTTTACGGCTTCATCTAATTTATCTTCTGGAACCACCTGGTTTGCCATACCGGATTGTAAAGCTTTTTGAGCATCTATTCTTTCGCCGGTTAAAAATAACTCCCTGGCTACTCTTTCACCAACTCTTCGCAGAACATAGGGAGAGATGCAGGCGGGGACTAAACCTAATTTTACCTCAGATAAGCTGAACTTAGCCTTTTCTGAGGCTATGACTATGTCACATACTGCCACCAAACCAGCTCCTCCTCCGATGGCTGCACCATTGACCCGGGCAATAGTTGGCTGAGGGAGGGTATACATCAAATAGAAAAGTTCAGCTAACTGCAGAGATTCTTTCAGATTTTCTTCATAAGAAAAATTTATTACCCTTTTCATCCAGTTCAAATCCGCACCTGCACAGAAAGATTGACCATTCCCGGTGAGAACCGCGATTCTAATTTTTTCGTCTGCTGAAATTATTTTAAAAATTTCAGTAAGCTCGAAAATCATAATGTCGTTAAAGGCATTATGCACTTCCGGACGATTCAGAAAAATACGGGCAATTTGATTTTCGATTTTAAAAGTGATGGTTTGATATTCCGAAGGCATCTTTATTATCCTTTGTCATTCTGAGCCCGTAGGGCGAAGAATCTGTAGATTCTTCGGTCGCCATGCTCCCTCAGAATGACAGCTCTAATTATTTTACATCCTGAAAATCCCATATTTAGTCTCTGGGATAGGTTCATTCAGAGCCATAGAGATTCCTAAAGCTAATGCAGTTCTGGTCTCGACTGGGTCGACTATACCATCATCCCATAACCTGGCAGTGCTGTAATAAGGGCTGGATTCCTCTTCGTATTTTTTCAAAATCGGCTCTTTGAATTTCTCTTGCTCCTCCTCGGTCATCTTAATCCCTTTAGCTTCCAAGGTTCTCATCCTTACGGTTAATAAAACATTTGCCGCCTGATCCCCTCCCATCACGCAGATTTTGGCATTGGGCCACATCCATAAAAGACGCGGGTTATAAGCCCTTCCGCACATCCCGTAATTTCCAGCACCATAGGAACCGCCAACAATTACCGTGAATTTTGGCACATCTGCATTGGCAACTGCATGCACCATCTTGGCTCCATCTTTGGCAATTCCGCCGTGCTCATATTGTTTGCCGACAATAAACCCGGTGATATTCTGCAAGAATATCAAAGGGATTTTTCTCATAGTGCAAAGGGTGATAAAATGTGCAGCTTTAACTGAGCTTTCGGAGAATAGAACACCATTATTAGCTAAAATTCCCACGGGATAACCCATTATCTTAGCAAAGCCTGTGACAATCGTAGGTCCATAAAGCTCCTTGAACTCCTGGAACTTACTCCCGTCCACTATGCGGGCGATAATCTCCCTCTGGTCATAAGGTTTTCTTATGTCACGAGGTATAACCCCGTATATTTCTTTTGGGTCATAATAAGGTTCTTCAGGTTCCTTTGTATCCAGCTCAAATTTTTTGGGGTGATCTAAATTCTCGATTATATTTCTGGTAATCTCTATGGCATGTTCATCATTTAAAGCATAGTGGTCTGCTACACCTGAAATCCGGCAGTGAACATCAGCCCCGCCTAATTCCTCATCGGTGACTTCCTCTCCGGTTGCGGCTTTGACCAGAGGAGGACCTCCGATGAAAATAGTTCCCTGTTTTTTTACTATTACCGCCTCATCGCTCATCGCCGGGACATAAGCTCCTCCTGCAGTGCAGGAACCTAAGACCACTGCTATCTGGGGAATTCCCAAGGCAGAAAGTCTTGCCTGGTTATAAAAGATTTTGCCAAAATGGTTTTTGTCCGGGAAGGTTCCGGATTGATATGGTAAGAAAATCCCGCCAGAATCGACTAAGTAAACGCAGGGGAGATGGTTCTGCTCTGCTATTTCCTGAGCGCGAACATGTTTTTTTATGGTAGAGGGGAAATAGGTTCCGCCCTTGACTGTGGCATCATTTGCCACAATCAGAACCTCTCTTCCGTGAACCACACCCACTCCGGTTATTATTCCTGAGCTTGGAGGTTCTTCCTCATACATTTTATAACCAGCTAAATGGGAGAACTCCAAAAAAGGAGTATTTTTATCGAAGAGAAGATTTAATCTTTCCCTGGGTAGAAGTTTTCCTCTGGCTTTATGTCTTGCCTTATCTTTGGCAGAGCCACCCTCCTTAATCTTGGCTAAAACCTCCTTATACTCATCCACCACCCTCTGCATGGCGTCAAGATTGGCTTTGAATTCTAAGGAACTGGTATCGATTTTTGATTCTATACGGAACATTTTTTACCTTTACCTTAGTTATATTTCGTAGTGCGACCCTTTTCCTATTAACGGATCCGAAGCAAGCCCCCGTAGGGTATGATATGGTCGTATTGCCCTACGGGCGCTACTTTTTAAATACGTCCGACAGAAACGTCAGACGTTACGTCTCCAAACTCCAAACGAACAAGCTTCAAACTTTTTACACCGGCACGCATTTATACCCGTAACAGATAATCCCGGCTTCGCCTTCCTGGAAGATTTTCCGGAACTCGATTCTCACCGGCATCCCGATCTCCAATTTGTCAAAATCGCAGTCTGCTACCTGGGATAAAATCTTAACTCCCTCATTTAGTTCCACTATTCCCATGGCATAAGGAGTCTGATCTGTGAATTGACTGGGCGCTACCCGGATTACGGTATAGGTAAGAAGCTTGCCTTCTTTTTGTAAATTAATCTTCTCGAATTCTCTGGATTTACAACCATCGCAGATTAATCTTGGCGGAAAGAATATCTTACCGCATTTTTTGCATTTCCCAGCCTCTAATCTATATCTCTGAGGGATTTCCCTCCAGTATTTTGGCGATGACATTATACCACCTCCATTATATGAACAATGCTGCTTCCCCCGCTTCCTCCCATATTCTGGGTCAAGCCGATTTTGGCATTTTTGACCTGTCTTTCACCAGCATCACCCCTGAGCTGTTTTACTATCTCGATTGCCTGGGCAACTCCGGTTGCTCCAACTGGATGACCTTTCGATTTTAGTCCGCCAGAAGTATTAACCGGTATCTTTCCACCGAGAGTGGTTAACCCGTGCTCGGTTTCGGGACCGCCTTTTCCTTTTTCCACAAAACCTAACGCCTCGATCACGCAGATCTCCGCAATAGTGAAACAGTCGTGAACCTCTGCTAAATCTATCTCTTCTGGTCTTTTGCCTGACATATCATAAGCGATTTTTGCGGCTCGCTCAGTTGATTTAATCTCAGTTAAATCATTCCGGCTGTGAAGAGCAATAGTATCTGTGGCATGGCCTATACCGATTATTTTGACAACTGGTTTTTTAGAAATCTTCTTAGCTAAATCCAGGGGTGCTAAAATTACTGCAGCGGCTCCATCGGTTATAGGAGAGCAGTCTAAAATTCTTAACGGATCTGCTACCATGACCGAGTCCAGAACCTCCTCTAAAGTTATCTTCTGAGGATATTGAGACAGGGGGTTCATTGAGCCGTGATAATGGTTTTTCACCGCGACCTGAGCAAGCTGTTTTCTTGTGGTTCCATATTTCTGCATATGGGCACGCGCCATCAAAGCATAAAGTCCAGGAAAAGTTATTCCCTGATAGACCTCATATTCCTGGTCTGCGGCAGTGGAGAGGGCAAAAGTAGCGCCAGCTACTGAAACGTCGGTCATCTTCTCCACACCTCCCACTAAAACTATATCGTTTAATCCTGAGGCAACCTCGATAAATCCTGTTTTCAAAGCTAATCCTCCGGATGCGCAGGCAGATTCAACCCTGGTAGCTGGAATTTGTCCCATTCCCAAATAATCAGATAAAAGAGAGGAGAGGTGCTCCTGATCCACAAAAAGACCCGAGGACATACATCCAACATACATAGAGTCGATATGGTCAACACCCGCATCTTCAATTGCCAGTAAAGCCGCCTCAGTGAATATGTCCCTTAAAGATTTTTCCCATAACTCCCCCCATTTATTCATTCCCACACCGATTATTGCGACGTCTCTCATTTTCTCTCCTATTCCCCTTTCCTGATTTTTCCGCGGTATTTAGCGTAAGTCCCGTATTCCACATAGCTTTTATTATTGTTCAGCATATCTCTGGTCTTAATCGCTTTGTCCCTGACCTGGTTTATCCTCTCAGTCACCCTCCAGACAAAAGCATCACTTCCTGCACCTGAGCCATAAGAGACCATAAAAATTAAATCATCTGGTTTGGCTTCATCTAAAATCGCAGTTAATCCCATAGGGGAGGAACCTGAATAAGTATTTCCCAGTTTCGGACACAAAAGACCTGTTTCCATCTGTTCCTTTTCAAACCCTAAGAGCTTACCTACCTTCACAGGAAATTTTCCATTGGGCTGGTGAAAAACCGCATACTGGAAATCCTTAGGCTTCATTTTTAATTTCTCTAACATCCCTTTTCCCGCGCCTAAGATATGTTTGAAATAAGCCGGGTCACCGGTAAATCTGGAGGCATGTCTGGGATAGAATTGATACTCTCTTCTCCAGAAATCCGGGGTATCGGTCATATAGGAATAGGTATCAACTGCCTCAGCGATAATATTGTCCTTCCCCATAATGAAAGCTGCAGCTCCGGCCGCAGCGGTATATTCTAATGCATCCCCGGGTGCTCCCTGAGAAGTATCTGCTCCAACTGCCAAGCCATATTCGATTGAGCCGGATCCGACCAAACCCAGGCAGACGAACATCGCTTCAGTCCCAGCTTTGCAGGCAAATTCAAAATCTGCGCAGTGAACGTCCGGAGTGGCTCCGATGGCTTCTCCTACCACTGTTCCGCTTGGTTTTACTGCATAAGGATGTGATTCTGAGCCTACATAAACCGCCCCAATTTTTTTAGGGTCAATCTGTGCCCGTTTCAAAGCACTAAAAGCGGCTTCGACTGACATAGTGATAGTGTCCTGATCTGGAGCGGGGACAGATTTTTCTTCCACACTAAGCCCCTTTTTATAGGCTTGTGCATCAGCACCCCAGACTTTGGCGATCTCTTCCACCTTTATCCTGTGTCTGGGGATATATGCCCCGTATCCTGTGATTCCAACCATAGATTACCCTCGCTTTCTTTTTATTTTCAAAAGGAAAAGTATTATACTAAATAAACATGGAAAAAGTCAAGATTTTTTGACAGAATATTTTTTAAAAATTTCGGGAATCTAGATTTTGAGAAAACCCAGGTGACTTTCAATGTAAATTCGCAGTGCAACGAGTCACTGCGAATTTCTTCTTAAAAGAAGAGATAATATGACCTTATCCTGTCCCTTTCCTAAGAGGAGAGGAAACTGTAGATTGTAGAATCGGGTTTTATACCTGACGTTAATTTCCCCCGTTGGGTCAGGGGACCCGACGGTCACAGTAAAACATCCATGGGGATGCACTCCATAGTCAACTCCTGCCTGAATTAAGAGCGGAGGATTTAGAGTTATAGAGACCAGTAGAATCATTAGAGATTACATTCTCTTCACGGAAGTAAATTATATTTATCTACTTCATGAAATTGAGAAATCAGCAGATATTAAGCTATTTTTTAATTGACAACCATCATTAAGAATATTAACTTTTAAAAAATTTTATCGGGTTTTAGCACCATAAATATCCAAATCTGGATACGGAGGAAAGGAGGTAATCTATGTGGGTTTTGAAGATACTTTTAATCCTGGCGATAATTATGATTTTAATTGGCTTCTCTATATATAACTCCGGTGAATATGTCTCGGTCAATCTCTTCGGCTATCAATATTCTGGAGTGCCAATGATAATCGTAGCTTACTGGTCTTTAGTAATCGGGATGTTCATCTCTTTCCTGTTAGGGGTATCTTATTACCTGCGAATTCAAGCAGAGCTAAGAGAACAAAGAAAAGAAAATGCAAGACTGACCGAGGAAATAACCACTCTCAGAAATCTACCATTAGAAGAAGAAAAGATGGAATAAAATTTTAATAACGAATAGCTAATAGCGAATGACGAATATCTAACATCGAACAGCTAAGTGGAGGTAACGTGAGCTCTTCTCATATCATTTCGATTTTTGCAGTTAGTTTGCTTATCTTGATTCTTATTGCTTACTTCCTGTCAAAATCTAAAAGAAAAGAAGCCAAGCCAGCTCAGAGGTTATATCTTGAAGCTTTAAGAGCTTTAGTCTCGGGGGATGATAAAGTAGCCTTTCAGAGATTTAAACAGGTGGTGACTGAGGATACAGACAATGTGGATGCTTATTTAAAATTAGGGGATCTTTTCCGCAAAAGAGGGCAGATCGAAAAAGCCCTCCAGGTTCATAATGAGCTTACTTTAAGGTATGGACTTTCGGATGAAACCCGGATTGAGATCCTCAAGAGCTTAGCGGAAGATTATTTAGAGGCAAAGGATTGGGAGAAGGGCGTTTCGATTTTGAATGATATTCTTAAATTAGATCATCATAATTTATGGGCGAAGAGAAATCTTTTAACCTGTTATGAAGGACTTTCTTCCTGGGAGGAGGCAACCAGGTTCAGAGAGGAATTAGCTAAAGATAAATCTGAAAAAGAGAGAAGTTACCCTGTTTTAGCTTTATACCAAGTATTTCAAGGGAATGAGCTTGCCGGAAAAGGGGAATATCATAAAGCCAGACTTTGTTATAAAGGGGCATTAAACTACGACGATAAATGTGTACCAGCCTATCTTTATCTGGGGGAAGCCTATATTGCAGACCGGAGACCAGAGGATGCTATAACCTACTGGAGAAAGCTCTTAGAAATAGTACCGCAGAGTGGATATTTAATATTTGATCGGTTAGAAGAAACTTTATTTGAGATTGGAAGTTATAGCGAGATGGCTGAAATCTATAACCGGCTCTTAAAAAACAATCCTAAAGATATAATAGCATTACAGGCTCTGGCAATTATCTACGAGAAAAAGGGTAGATTTGAAGTAGCACAGCAAAATTATAAAACTATCTTAGAGATAGACCCCAATTACCTGCCAGCACATCTTAATCTTATAAAAATTTACCAGGAAACCGGTCAACTTGACAAAGCTCAGATTGTAATAGATGAGCTTTCTACAAAATTAGGGAAAAGAGGGGAATTTTTCAGCTGTTCTAAATGCGGGCATAAGTCTGAAGAGCCTTTATGGAAATGCCCGAATTGTCTGGAATGGAATAGCTTTAATATCTAATCTACTTAAATGGACTTCAGGAATATACTTGCTGTAATCAGAATATTATTATCGGGACTGATTTTGTTCTGTTCCTCCGCAGTCGGTCAGGGATTAAATACGGCCATCAGCTACTATAATCAGGGAGATTTCAAATCCGCTCAGGAAGAGTTGCGGAGTTATTTAGAATCAAATCCTTCTGATTTTGAAGCTTTATATTATGCGGGTAAATTAGAAGTGGATGCGGAAAAATCGGTTGAATATTTCAAAAAGGTCTGGAAAAACTCCTCCAAAGTTAAGAGAGAGGAGTCAGCTCTGGAACTCTGCTGGTATTATCAAGCCGAGGGATTAAACGATTCTCTATTTTCGTTTTGCTCTGAGTTTAAAAAAAGTTTTCTCCGGAGCGCTTTTTTACCACAGATATTGTGGTTGGAGAGCAAGACTTATTTATCTATTGGCAGAACGGACCAAGCTTTGAAAGGGTTTAAAAATATAGTTGATCTTTATCCTCTTTCTTTCTGGTCAGCCCTGGCGCAGCTGGGGTTGGGGGAGGTTTATTTTTCTCTGGGGGAATTCGATAAAAGCATAAAGGAATATAATAAGGTAATGGATGAATATGCAGAGACGGAAGCTTTTCCTTTGACTCTTGCAGAAATCTATCGTTTGTTTGAGAGTTCTGGAGACAAAAATAAAGCAATTCTTTATTTGAACCTTTATAAGGAGAAATTCCCGGAAGGGATAGATACAGAAAGTCAGATTTTAACTGAAGATATTATTCCAGAAAAAAAATCAGGTGACGCAGAGAAATTAACCGGGACAAAATATACTGTGCAAATAGGTGTGTTCTCCAATAAGGTAAACGCAGCTAAGATCATGAAAGAATTGAAATCCAGAGGATACAAGCCAGAGCAGAATTATAAGACAATTCAAACTAAGAAGTATAGTGTGATTCAGGTTGGCGCTTTTGATTCCCTGTCAGAGGCTCAAAAACTAAGGGAGAAACTGGAGAAGGAAATGGGGGAAGTTTATAATATCGTGATCAAGTAACATTTTTTGAAATATAACCTGCCCCAAAATCTTTTCAAGCTATAAAAGATGGAAAATTTCTCGACCCCTTTGATGGAACAATATAATCGGATTAAAAGCCAGCATCCGGATGAGATCATTTTTTTCCGAATGGGGGATTTCTATGAGATGTTCGGTGAAGATGCCAAAATTGCCTCCAGGATCCTGGGAATAGCCTTAACTTCCAGAGCACATGGTAAGATGGAAAGAGTTCCCTTGGCTGGAGTGCCTTATCATTCAGCAGAAAAATATCTGACTAAATTATTAAAAGCCGGGAAAAAGGTGGTGGTATGTGAACAAACTGAAGACCCAAGAAAAGCCAAGGGATTAGTGAAAAGGGAAATCGTAGAGATAATCACTCCCGGAACTATTACTCTGGATCAAGCTCTGGATAGTCAGGAGAATAACTACCTGGTTAGTCTTTTCGAGAGTAAGGAAAAATATGGATTGGGTTTAATTGACCTTTCTACGGGCGAGTTTAAAATAGATGAAGTTTTCCCGGAGAAACTTTCGGAGATGCTGAACACTCTTGCTCCTTCAGAAATATTAGTTCCGGAGGAATGGGAACAGAATAAAAAAGAGAATTTGAAAAATGGAATAAATTTTAATTTCACTTTAACTCCCCTGGAAAGCTGGAAATTCTCCTATGATTTTGCTTTTAGACTATTAACCGAACATTTCAGGACCTCCTCCTTAGAAGGATTCGGTGTCCAGGACTTGAAATTGGGTATCTGCTCAGCCGGGGCAATTTTATCTTATCTGAATCAAACCAAAAAGACCTTTATCTTGCATATAAATAATATCTCGAAAATTTTTAACTCTGAGGAGATGTTCTTAGATACAAATACTATTCGCAATCTGGAATTGCTTTCTTCTCTTTCGACCAGGGATAAAGAAAACACCCTTTTTTCTCTTATAAACAGGACAAAAACACCTATGGGCACCAGGCTTTTGAAAAACTGGGTCATAAAACCTCTTTTGAATTTACAGAAGATAAAAGAACGCCAGGAGGGGATTAAAGAGTTTTTTGATAATAAAAACTTATTCGATGAAATAGAAAAGAAATTAGAATCTATTTCTGATTTAGAAAGGCTAAGTGGCAAGTTAGGTTATGGAAAAGCTAATCCAAAAGACCTCATAGGCATAAAAGAATCATTTAAAGTAATGCCTGAAATCAAAAATGTTCTGGGAAATGTAAGCTCTTTCATCCTTAAAGAGATCATTAAGGCTATCCCAGAAATTTCAGATATAGTAAATCTCATTGAGCATTCCATGGTTGAAGATCCTCCTCTGATTTTGACTGAAGGCGGGATTATCAAGAAAGGTTATGACCAGGAACTGGATGCTCTTAAGAAAGATGTCTCTGATAATAAAAACTGGATTGCTCATTTAGAGAAAAATGAAAAGGAGAGAACTGGTATTCCATCTTTGAAGGTTGGGTTTAATCAGATATTTGGATATTATATTGAGGTTACCCGGCATCATCTATCAAAGGTGCCTTTAGATTATATAAGAAAACAGACGATGGTCAATGCAGAAAGGTTTGTAACGCCTGAGCTAAAGGAGAGAGAAGCAAAGATAGTTGGCGCTGAAGAGAAAATCTTTCAAATGGAATATGAGCTTTTTCTCAAGGTGAGGGACCAGGTTGCCAGAAGAACAAAGGACATTCAACTTTGCGCAGAGATAATTGCCCGGCTGGATTTACTCTTATCATTTTCCAAAGTGGCAAAAGAAAATGATTATATTCTTCCTGAGGTAGAGAATGGAGATGAAATTATTATTGAAGAGGGGAGACATCCAGTTATCGAGCAGGTTCTGGATTACGGGACATTTATCCCCAATGATACTAAAATAGGTGAGGATGAAAGGATTCATATCATCACCGGGCCAAATATGGCTGGGAAATCTACTTATCTACGTCAGGTTGGTCTTTTAGTCCTTTTAGCTCAGATCGGCTCCTTTATTCCAGCGAAAAAAGCTAAAATCGGAATTGTTGACCGCATTTTTACGCGGGTAGGAGCTATGGATAATATCGCTTTAGGACAGAGCACTTTCTTAGTTGAAATGAACGAGACTGCTAATATCTTAAATAACGCCACCTCAAAAAGTCTTATCCTCTTAGATGAGATCGGCAGAGGAACTTCTACTTTTGATGGGCTTTCCATAGCCTGGGCTGTAACCGAATATCTGCATAATAGTGAGAAAGTCTGTGCCAAGACATTATTTACCACCCATTATCATGAGTTGACTGAACTGGCAAAGTTTTTGCCCAAGGTTAGAAATTATAATGTAGCGGTTAAAGAATGGGAAGATGAGATCATCTTTTTGAGGAAGATAATCCCTGGAGGGTGTGACGATAGCTATGGCATTCAGGTAGCGCGTTTAGCCGGGATACCAAAAATCGTTTTGGAAAGAGCCAAAGAGATTTTAGCTGAATTAGAATCGGGCGAGCTTTCCTATGAGAAACTTCCCAGACCTGAAACAGGACAGCTAATTAAAGATTTTCAGTTGAGCTTTTTCTCGCCTAAAGAGAGCTTGATTTGTGATGAGCTCAAGAAACTTGAGATCGAGAAATTAACTCCCCTGGAAGCGTTGAATAAGTTAGAAGAGCTGAAGAAAAAATTAAAGAAATAATAGTAGACAGTAGACAGGGAAAAGGTGATAGGTTATAGGTATTGGGATTTTTTGTTCGTGCAGGTATTGTCATCAAGGCTTAGTCAAAGACTAAGGAATTCCCGCACGGTTTGGTTCAGGTCACCAGGATTCCTCCTTTGGCGGAAAAATCCAATTCCCAAACCATCTGAGACGCATGCAATGCGTCTCTACAACTCCAGAAAAAATCGAACTTTTTTTTATCGAACTATTGACAAGATAGAATGCATATATTATAATCAAAAAGTTTTAGTTAACCTTTAACCTTTTTTGAAGGAGATTAAGATGAGAAAGTTTAAAATCGTTATACTGATAGTCTTGGGTTTGTCATTCTCTGTTGCATCAGCTCAGGCTCAATTCCTGGGTCAGCTTTCTACTGCACGGACTCTGCCTGTAGGTCAATATGATTTAGGGGGGTATTTCGGTGTATATCAGGATGCTTTCGCCTTCTTCGGACAGTTTAGAGGCGGAGTAGCAGATTATTTTGATTTAGGTATGAAGTTAGGGTTGATCAGTTTTGATCCGGGTGGAGAAGGAATCATCTTAAGCGGAGATTTTAAGTATCAGCTTTTAGACGTCAAGCAGAAGGATCCTTTTGATCTTTCTATTGGGGCCGGATTAGAATTCTCCAGTGTTAGCGATTTCAATACCTTCTCTTTTGGGGCAAATTTCTGTGGTTCTTATGATTTTGCTTTAAGTAAGGGAAGGGTGATTTCGCCTTACGCTCGAATGAATTTGAGAAGTCAAAGGGAGCATGTTGAAGGAGGGCCTCACTGGCTCGATCATGATTTTACGAATACAGATTTCAAGGTAGGGATTAATCCGGGTGTAAGTCTAAAGGTATCTACTAATTTTCAAATATTAGGAGAACTGCAGTTTGACGAGAATTTTGGGTTCATTGGAGGAGTAACCTATACTTTTTATTAATCTAAAATAAATCCATTTTTGGCAAAGCTCTGGTTTTTACAAGTTATTCTTGACCACCAGAGCTTTTCGTTTTATTTATCTAAGAGTATTGAAGAAGAAAGGAGAATTTTGAATGAACTGGATTGAGGTTGCAATATTGGGGATTGTTCAAGGGCTGACCGAATTTTTACCCGTTTCCAGCTCCGGGCATTTAGTCCTGACTGAAAAGATATTTAATATTCATACAGAGAATATCTATTTAGAGGTATTTTTACATTTTGGGACTTTTATGGCAGTGGTTATTGTATTCTGGAAAGATATTTTAGGGATTATAAAAGCGCTCTGGGTGAATATATTTTCAGCTGATAGAAACAGCACTTCAGTTGATTATTTTAAACTATTTTTATGTCTTTTAATCGGTACTGTTCCAGCCGGGGTTTTGGGATTATTATTTAAAGACTTTGTGGAAAGCTTTTTTAAAAGCTCTTCACTTGTATCTTTTATGTTAGTCTGCACAGGAATTTTTCTTATTCTAACCAGATTCTCAAAAATAAAAAAAGAGTCAGTTGGTTTCTTCGATTCTCTGATAATTGGATTAGCTCAAGGTTTAGCTTTACTTCCAGGGATTTCACGGTCTGGCTGGACTATAAGTGCCGGGTTATTCAGAGAGATAAAGGGAAATAAAGCGGCAGAATTCTCTTTTCTTTTATCTCTACCAGCAATTTTAGGAGCATCAGTTTTGAAGTTAAAGGAGAGTATAGGTCAAAATTTACCTTCTAAGACAATGGCACTTTATCTTTCAGGGGTTTTGTTTGCTTTTATCTTCGGTTATTTTTCAATAAAATTTATGTTACGGATTTTGAAGAAAGGTAAATTAGAATATTTTGGATATTATTGTATTATAATAGGTATTCTAAGTTTGATATTTTTGAGATAGAGAAGAGATCTAAGACATGCAGCAAAATAAATACAAGATACTGATTATAAGATTAAGCTCCTTGGGAGATATCATCTTAACTGCTCCGGTGTTGGATGCCTTAAAAGAGAATTTCAAAAACTCTGAAATTTATTTTTTAACAAAGCGAAAATACCAGGGGCTTTTTGAGTCCGACCCGAGGGTTTCTTCATTAATCTATTTTGAACCTAAGGGAAAGGATAAAGGGCTTTCCGGATTATTTCGATTGATAAGTAAATTAAATCAGGAAGAATTTAATCTAATTGTTGATTTGCATTCTAACCTCAGAAGTTATTTTATTCGCCATTTAGTTAAAACCAAGAAGAAGATTCGGTACCATAAAAGGTTAATCCCTCGTCTTTTTATGGTTTATTTCAAACAATGGAAAGTTAAGCCTGTTTCAATTGTTGACTGCTATCTCAAGAGCCTAGAGGAAATCGGTTTGAAAATTTATAATAGAATTCCAAGGCTCTATTTAAAAGAAGAAGAAAGACTCTGGGCTAATAACTTTTTAAAGGAATCAGGAATTAAAAAAGATGAGGTTTTGATAGGTATTGCTCCTGGAGCTAAATGGGAGACGAAACGATGGGATAAAGAAAAATTCTCCATAGTGGCTAATAGTTTGAGTCAGGCTTTATCTGTCCAGAATGAATCCATTTGGACAAGAATCTTTCTGGTTGGAGATAAGAATGATCAAAAGTTGATTGAGAATATAGAAGACAACGTAGGCATAGATAAAGTAATCCAAGCAGTAGGTTTACCTCTGAATAGGTTAATGGCTCTGGTGGAAAAATGTGAACTTTTCGTCTCTAACGATTCTGGACCTATGCATCTTGCATCTGCACTTGGGATTCCAACCATAGGTATTTTTGGACCAACTCATCCCGGTTTAGGTTTTTCACCAAAAGGATTAGGAGATAAAATATTCTGGGCAGGAGTTGAATGTTCCCCCTGCAGCCTGCACGGAGAAAAAAAATGTGTTAAGGAATCAAAGTTTTGTATGGATAACATAAAGCCGGAAAAAATTATTGAAGAAGCAAAAAAAATGATAACTGCTTCAAAAGTTATCTTCTTGGATCGGGATGGGACTATTACCGTGGAAAAAGATTTTGGGTCCAAAATTGAAGAGGTAGAATTTATTCCAAGGGTTAAAGAGGCATTGAAGATACTTCAAGGATTAGGGTATAAATTAGTGATAACTTCTAATCAATCGGGAATCGGCAGGGGGATAATGACTGAAAAACAGGTGGAGGAGATAGATAACTTTATTTCAGGAGAACTGGAAAAAGAAGGGATAAAAGTTTCTGGAATTTATTACTGTCCTCATCTTAAAGAAGAGAATTGCAATTGCCGTAAACCTAAAACCGGTTTAATTGAAAAAGCTCTGCAGAATAAATATTTAAAGTTGAAAGGGTCCTGGGTTATTGGTGATAAATTGAGTGATGTCTTATTAGGCAAAAACATAAATGGACAATCAATCCTGGTTTTGACAGGGTATGGTCAGGGCGAGAAGCAAAAAATCGAATCGAATCTTGAAATATATGATTGGCAGAAACCGGATTATGTTGCCAAAGACCTTTGGGATGCGGCATTATTTATAAAATCGGAAAATTCAAAGAAATCAACCGAAACCATATTCAGTAAGCCATGAAAATGATTTTCAAAACTTTAATCGTTGGAGAGCTGGAGACTAACTGTTATGTCTTGGGAGACGAGAAAACCAGAGAAGGGGTTGTTATTGATCCAGGCGGAGAACCCAAGGAGATCGAAAAAGCTATTGAAAAATTGAATCTGGAAATCAAATATATCATCCTTACACACGGCCATGGTGACCATATCGGGGTTCTATCTGAGTTGAAAAAGAAGACCGGAGCTAAAATTTTAATTCACGAAGATGATGCGGAGATGCTCTCTGATCCGGAGAAAAATCTGTCGATTTTTTCATATACCCCAATCTCAGCTCCGGAAGCAGATAAACTCCTGAAGGATAAAGATAAAATAAAGATTGGCAAGATCGAGCTTGAGGTATTACATACACCTGGACATACGCAAGGAAGTATCTCCCTCTGGACCGATAAAATCATTTTTACCGGAGATCTGATCTTTTATGGCTCAGTTGGCAGAACCGACCTTCCTGGTGGTTCTTATCAGGAGCTCTTAAGATCAATTCAGGATAAGATTCTGGATAAAGAGGATGATACTGTAATCTACCCCGGGCATGGTCCTTCAACTATCATAGGAGAAGAGAGAAAGAATAATCCTTTTCTAAATCTATAAATCTAAAAAACACAGATGATATTAAACACAGATCAAAAAATTGAACTTTTTGATTGTCACGTTCATCCGGACTACTCTCTGGATGCCTCAGGCACGATGGATGAATTTTGCCAGAAAGCCCTGAGGATTGGATTGAAGGGGATCTGTTTTACATCGCATTATGATATCGATCCGGAAAGAAAGGACATCGATGCTTTTATGAAGGTTAAGGGGAAAGTTATTCCTCTTTCTGAAGAGACAGTCAATATCTACCTTGAAGATATAGAAAAGGCTAAACACAAATATGAGCCATTAGGGCTGAAAGTCAGATCCGGTCTGGAAATAGATTATGCTCCTCGTATCGAAGAGCAATTGAGAGAAGACCTTTCAAAATTTAAGTTGGATTATATCTTAGGAGCAATTCACTGTCTGGAACATATCGCTATTACCTCTTCAGAAGAGGTTTTTCTATATTTGGAAAAGAGGACGGCACAGAATCTATGCGATGACTATTATGATAATCTTCTTTCCGGGATTAAGTCAGGTTTATTTCACTCCGTCGCTCATTTAGATGGGTTCAAGAAGTATGCCCTTGGTTATTATGGAGAAAAGCTTTTAATGGCAGAAAGAATTTGGATAGGTCCAGTTTTACAGGAACTGAAAAACAGGAAAATCGGAATTGAACTCAATACTGGCTGGTTCAAGAAGGGGATAAAGAAGTTCTTCCCGGATGAAGATATTTTAAAATCAGCAGCTGATTCAGGCATAAATATTACGGCAATAGGCTCAGATGCTCACCGCATAGAAGAATTGGGTTTGGGCTTACCAGAGGCAGTATCTTATATCGAAAATAACAAACTCAGCTTCGCACCTTTTCTAACATAACGAGCAATAGATTATCTGCAAATAGTTTTGCTCTAAAATAATCTGGAACAACCGTGTAAGTTGAAATCCCGCCTTAAGGGCGTGGCGGGATTAACTATTTTATAAGGAAGAAAACTGGGGAGTCTTCTGTTGGGGATTTCCCCCGGTTCAGAATGTGCTATCTCGAAACGATAAAATTCGGGACGAACTAAAGGAGGCATTATGATCTACCTCATCTGATATTTATGGGTGAATATTACTCTTGATTTGCCGATAGAAATAATAAAATCGGAATTTAGATTCATTAGACAGGAGAGTAGATGAGAAAGGGAAGTGTTATTACAAAAAACGACTCAATCACGGTATTGCCTATTCTTCCCCGAACCCTCTGGGAACTGGTAAAGCTGTCCCAGCAAAAGGAACCTGATTTAAAAAGATTGAAAGCATTACTTCTTGAGGATGTTGGCCTGTGCGCCAAAGCATTGAACGAGATCAATTCAATCGAAAATCTAAAAGAGCCAGTTAAATCTTTTAACCAAGCATTGGAAACCATAGACTTTGAACATTTTTTGATCAAAGGCTTAAGCTCACCTCTTTATGATCTTAAGAATTCAGAAGAGACAGCCTGGCATACTAAATTTAACCAGCGGTCAGTTATATCTGCTTTAGCCTGTAAATTTATCGGGGAGGAGATTGCCTATCCGGATCTGGAGGAACTCTATCTCTGTGGTCTATTGCATGATGTTGGGATTCTTTTTTTAAAAGAAGGATTTCCAGAAGAATACTCACTGGTGCTTGAAAGAAATAATAAAGGGGCGAAGCTTTCCCAGATCGAAAGGGAGATTTTAGCCACAGACCATCTGGAGGCAGGAGAAGGAGTAATTGCGGAATGGGGTTTTCCCAGGAATTTGATAAAATCGATTACAGGTCACGAAAACAATGCGAAGGGAAATTACGAGTCGGCAGAGCTTGTGGCCGGAATAGTAAGTGTGGCTGAACAGATAACTGAAATTATTTTTGTCGAGACAGAGCCTCATGCTTTGGAAGATTTAACAAAATACTGGGGTAAAATTATAAATTTACCATCTGAGTTTTTTAACCGCGTCTATGCAAAGCTTTCTGAAGAAATAAGCAGAGAAGCTAACCATTATCAAAAACTGCCCGAGGACCTGTATGAGGTGATTCTGCAAGCTCACCGGCTGATCAACAGATTGGTTCAAAACTGCGAGGAGAGAACCAGGAACAAATTCAGGGAGATTTACAGAGAAAATGAGGAGGAGAGAAAGAAGGCTGAGCTGGAATCTCTAAAGATTATTTTAGCCACTTTTTCACATTACATCAATAACGCTACCACCTCGATAATGGGGAAATCTCAGCTTATCGATATAGCTATAAGAAGAGGGGATATCAAAGATGAGAATGGTAAGATCACCTCTTCCATGAAGATAATCCAGCAGGGGGTGGAGAATATCACCGCAGTTTTAAATGGGCTTAAAAGGCTTGATTCCTTTCGTACGGTAAGATACCACGAGCATTCCAACATCATCGATATCCGGGATAAAATCGAAATCAAAGGCTTATAATCTGAAAAATATAAAAAAGCCCTCCCCCAGGGAGGGCTTTTTTATTTCAGGGGATTTTAAAAATTTGCTTAACCCAACTGGAGAGTTTTTTATTTGACATATTAGTTTTGATAAGCTATTCTAACAGGAGTATTTTAGGGGACATTGGAAAATAAAATAATTTTATATGGTTAGATATAACTGGAGAGAAATCTATGAAGTTAAAAAATTGGGAAAAGATAACCGGGGGTAGAGCAGGGCTGATAATGATATGTGCTCTTGCGGTCTTGAGCTTAATACTTATCTTAGAGCACATTTTGAATCTGGGTCAACTTCTCGGAGGCTCCAATAAGTTTAATATGATATGGGGTGAGCTAATCATCGACTTGGTTTCAATCTTCTCCATAGGCATTATCTCCCTGTCTTTAGTTCGCGCAGCTGAATCGAAACGAAGTAAAACCGAGCGGACTCTTTCCTATAGCGAAGAGCGTTACAAAGAGCTGTTTGAAAATTCGCCTCTGGGTATCTACCGTACCACTCCTGACGGACAGATTCTCCTGGCAAACTCTGCTCTGATTCATATGTTAGGGTATTCCTCTTTTAAGGAACTGGCAAAACGAAACCTGGAAAAGGAAGGGTTTGAGCCAGACTATCCGCGTAGTCAATTCAAGGAGATAATGGAAAAGGAGGGTGAAGTCAAGGGTTTGGAATCAGCCTGGTTAAGGCGTGATAGAACAGCGACTTTCGTTTGTGAAAATGCTAAGGCAATTAGAGATGAAAAGGGCAAAATCCTGTATTATGAGGGGACAGTTGAAGATATCACGGAGAAGAAAAAGGCAGAGGAGAGACTAAAGCAATCTGAAAAGGAGTATCGGGGATTATTTGAAGGTGCTCATGATGCTATAATTATTTTTAAACCTGAAAGGGAAATTGTTTTAGATGTAAACCAGAGAGCATGCGAGGTCTATGGATTTAATCACTCAGAGTTTATCGGGATGTCGTTGGAAAGAATTTCAAGGGATGTCCCTCGATGTAAAAGGGAAATTAAAACCGTTTTGGACAAGGGTGTTTACCATCATTTTGAAACGGTTCAGTATCGAAAAGATAGAACGGAGATGTTCCTGGAGATTAATGCATCGGTGGTGGATTTTAAAGGTCAACCAGCTATCCTGAGCATTAATCGAGACGTAACCAAGCGCCAAAAAGCAGAAGTAGCATTACGTGCTTCAGAACAAAGATATAAGCTGTTATTCGAGAAAAATCTTGCCGGTGTTTACCACACAACTTTAGATGGAAAAATGCTGAATTGTAATGAATCCTTTGCTCGTCTTCTGGGCTATGACTCTGCAGAAGAGGTAATGACCCACCGGGCTTTGGAGTTTTATTTCAAAGACGCTGAACGAAAAGAGTTTTTAGCACTTTTACTGAGAAAAGGGAATCTCAATGATTTTGAAATCTGCATGAGAAGAAGAGATGGGAAACCTGTCTGGATCCTGGAAAACGTCACCTTGATCAAAGATGAAAAAAGTGAACAAGTTTCCATACAGGGTACTTCCATTGATATTACCGAGCGTAAGAAAGCACAGGAGGCACTGCGTGAAAACGAAGAGCGCCTAAAATTGGTGTTGGAAGGAGCCGAGCTCGGCACTTGGGACCAAGACATGAAAACGGGAGAGGTCGTCCGCAATCGCCGTTGGGTCGAAATGCTCGGCTATACTTTGGAAGAAATCGATTCGCGTGCAGATGCATGGAAAGAGCTGATCCATCCCGATGATCTGCCAATAGTTAACAGGATAGTCGAAGACCACGAAGCCGGCCGGACGCCGTTTTTAAGGTGCGAACACCGCATGAAGACGAAATCAGGTGAGTGGAAGTGGATACTCAATTGTGGAAAAATCATCCAGTGGGACAGCGACGGGAAACCGGTTCGGGCGACGGGTACGCACACAGACATCACCGAGCGTAAGCGGGTAGAGGAAGAATTGCGTGTTAGCGAGGAAAAACACAGATTAGTTCTTGATAATATTCCTGTTTTGATCGCGGCTATTGACCAGACAGGCAAATTTGTTCTATGGAATAGATACGCCAAAAAGATGCTTGGTTATTCGCCACAAGAGGCGATCTGGAAGATAATTCCTTTGGATATACATGAGACAAAAGCAGATGCAGATGAGGTCATTCGGGTTGCCAGCGAAAGAGGTATCTAT
This sequence comes from uncultured candidate division Zixibacteria bacterium, assembly GCA_963713865.1. GTDB lineage: Bacteria > Zixibacteria > MSB-5A5 > MSB-5A5 > RBG-16-43-9 > CAZMZF01. The sequence continues at coordinate 1,726,209 of OY970208.1, forward strand.
GATAAAGAAATAAGATTCAGGTGTAAAGACAAAACTCTTATTCCAGTTCACTTGGTTGTTGTTCCAAATAAGGACTCTACAGGGAAGATTGTGGGTTTTTATGGTTTTGCGGAAGACATCACCGAGCGCAAGCGGGCGGAGACAGCATTGCGCGAAAGCGGGGAGCGGTTCCGACAGTTTGCGGAGAACATAGACCAGGTCTTTTGGCTTACGGATTGGGATGCCAAAAAGCTGCTCTACGTGAACCCTGCCTACGAGAGGTTGTACGGCCGTTCCTGTCAGAGTGCGTATGAAGACAGGAAGAGCTGGCAAGATGTCATCCACCCTGAGGATCGGACCCGGATCTCGGAATCCTTCGCCCGGAGTGCAGACTTAGGCCAGTACGTAGAGGCAGAGTACCGGATCTTGCGTGATGACGGCACGCTGCGCTGGGTTTTAGATCGCAACTATCCGATCCGGGACAAATACGGGAGAATCTACCGTTTCGCAAGCGTAGCCGATGACATCACCGAACGTAAGAAAGCAGAGGATGCGCTGAAAGAGTCCGAGGAAAAGTATAGGGCGATAATCGAAGCGGTAGGGAGGGCAGGTGAGGGAATCATCATCATTCAAGATAACGAACAAGGAGAAGCAGCGTTTGTTTTTGTGAACGACCAGTTTTGCCAGATGTCGGACTATTCGCAGGAAGAGCTGATGGGCAGGTCACCCTGGGATTTTGTTCCCCATGAAGTCTCAGTTCGGCTTAAAGACTGGTATAAGCGAAGACATACGGGAGAGTCTCTCCCTGGTCACTACGAGGCAGCGGGAATTCGTAAAGATGGTGCAATCGTGCCTTTAGATCTTAGTATAGTTACTATGCCATGGCAAGGGAATATAGCGACGGTGCTTTATTTAAGGGACATCACCGAACGCAAGAAAGCAGAGGAGGCACTGCGCGAGAGCGAGGAAAAACATCGAACATACGTCGAAAACGCTCCGGACGGCATTTTCATTGTCGATTCCGAAGCCAGGTACGTCGACGTCAACGAGGCGGCATGCCGCATGACCGGTTATTCCAGGGATAAGTTACTGAATATGACCATTATGCAGCTCGCCCCTTCGGATACACCGCCCGAAGTATTCGAAACCTTCGAGAAACTCAAGAGAAACGGCAAGACAAGCTCTGGAATCGTCATTCAGCGAAAGGATGGCTCCGTTATTCATGCCTCACTCGACGCAGTTGCCCTATCGGATGGACGGTATATGGCATTCTGTTCCGATGTAACCAGGCGCAAGAAGGCTGAAGAGGCGCTTAAAACAAGCCAAGCCCAACTATCCAATGCAGTGAAGATCGCTAAACTGGGGTATTGGGAATATGACGTGGTAAAAGACCTGTTTACGTTCGACGATCATTTTTACGCCATCTTCCGCACGACAGCAGAAAAAGTAGGTGGCTATAAAATGTCATCTGCTCGTTACGCTGAGCTTTTTGTTCATCCTGACGACCGGCCTTTAGTCGGCATAGAGATTCGTAAAGCCCTTGAGACTAATGATCCCCACTTCAGCCGTCAACTGGAACACCGCATTATCTATGCAGACGGCGAGATCGGTTACATAACCGTCCGTTTTTTCATCATCAAAGATGACAAGGGAAAAACGATAAAAACCTATGGCGCAAATCAGGACATAACCGAACGCAAGAGGGCAGAGGAGGAGTTGAGAGAATCCGAACAAAAGTATAGAGGGGTAGTGGATAATATCGGGATTGGGGTATCGCTTATCAGCCCGAAGATGGAAATACTATTCTTGAACAAGCAGATGAAGATATGGTTTTCGAATGTGGATATTTCAAAAGAAGCCGTTTGCTACAGAGCTTTTAATAATCCACCCAGAGAAGAGATATGTTCCTATTGCCCGACCTGTAAGACGTTAAATGACGGGCAAGTCCATGAATCGGTAACAGATATTCCGACTGGAGAAAGAATTGTCAACTATAGATTAATTTCATCTCCGATCAAAGATATGGATGGAAAAGTTATATCAGCCATAGAAATGGTGGAAGACATCACTGAAAGGAAAAAGCTTCAAGAACAGTTGATCCAAACAGAAAAATTAGCCGCAGTAGGAACCTTAGCTTACGGGATTGCCCACGAGTTCAACAATATCTTAGCTGGCATGCTGGCAAATGCGGAGTTGGGTCTGGTCACGGACGAGCCCCGGCAGATCAAGGAGTGTTTTGAGATCATAGCGGATAATTCTCATCGAGCCGCAAGCATTACCAACAATCTTTTAGCCTTTGCCCGGCAGAAAGAGGCGAGAAAAGAGTTAATCGATATAACCGAGCCTTTGAGAAGCGTTTTAGCAGTAACCCGGCGTGACTTAGAGAAGCTCAACATAGAGATCGAGGAGAAAGTCAAACCTATCCCTAAGATTTACTGTGATGCCGGACAACTATCCGAGGTTTTCTTGAATATGGTCACCAATGCCCGGGATGCTATGCATCCTAAAGGAGGAACTCTGACAATTCAGGTTGAACCGGACCAGGATAATATCCGGATCATCTTCAAAGATACTGGTTGTGGGATACCGGAGGAGATAAGGGGAAAAATCTTCGAGCCTTTTGTAACCACCAAGGGAGTATTAGGTGGAAGTGAGGTTCCTGGAACAGGCTTAGGGCTTTTCCTCACCTACGGGATAATAAACGGTTATCAGGGAAAGATTGAGGTGGAATCAAAAGTGGGTAAAGGAACACAGTTTATTATATCAATCCCTGTTTCCAAAAACCTGCCTCCCCAACCTGTTCAGGAAATTAAGAATGAACCTTTCGGGGAGATTGAGAGGAAATTGAAAATCCTGTTAGTGGATAATGAGGAAACGATAGTTTCCGGTTTAAAGAAGTTTTTAGAATCCAGGGGGCATCAGGTAACCTCCTCTTTACGAGGGAAAAAGGGGTTAAGACTTTTCAAAAAAGATAAGTTCGATTTAGTTTTATCTGACATTACCATGCCGGATATGGATGGGATAGAGCTGATTAAAAAGATTAGAGAGCAGGATCAGGAGATCAAGATCATAGTGATAACCGGACATATAATGCAAGTAAAAGAGAATGAAGCCTGGAAAGCCGGGGCTGATGAATTTTTAATCAAGCCGTTTAAAAATGAAGTGCTGTGTTTGGCTATATCAAAATTGATGACGGAAATTTGAGGTTTTGATAAATAAAATTTGTAGAGACGCATTGCTATGCGTCTCTACTTTCTGGAGTGTAAAGCCTCAAGGTCTTGTCCACAGGATCCTGGTGAAGACTTTAGCTTTACCCTTTTGTGACCGTCAGGTTTCCTGACCCGATTCGACACAAGCGAACCAGATCGGTCCACCTCAGGCGAATGGCAAGCACAGGGAATAGAATTAATAAATAAAATCTAATATATATTAACACTGACTGATTTTGTCAGTGTATTAAAAATATTTTTAAATATTAGTTGACAAAATAAGGGTAATACCCTATTTACATAAATAGAAAATAATGGTTTAATAGATAATATTATTGTAACAACATGGAGTTACTTTCAGACAGGATGTCTAAAATATCTGTAGAAAATACAATCAAATATCATCTCTTTTACATAAAAAACCCAAACAGATTATCATCCTCTAGGGTATAGTTATTCTATTTAGAGTGATTTCCATTTGGGAGAGGAAAATATATGGTTTCTGTCTTAATTGTTGAAGATGAAGATTCTCTGAGGAAAGCTTTATCTCAGCTACTGCTTAATAAAGGATATGAAGTTACTGAGGTAAGTGACGGGAATGAAGCTTTTTCCATCCTGGAAAAGAAAAATTTTGACCTGGTAATAACTGATCTCAGGATGAAAATAGTCTCCGGAGAAGAGGTTTTAAAAAAGGTAAAAGAAATCTCACCTGCAACTGAGGTAATTATCATAACAGCTTATGGGACAATTCAATCAGCCGTTGCTGCTATGAAAGCAGGGGCTTTTGATTATATCACAAAACCCTTCAAGGTGGAAGAGATACTGAGCATTCTGGATAAAACCATTGAAAAGAAAAAGATTTTTGAAGGGATTAAGTTTGAAACAAAAGAAGGAGATTATTCTTTTACAGAAATAATATATGTTTCCAAAATAATGGATGATATAATCCAGCTTATCAAGAAGATAGCTCCCACAGATATAACGATTTTAATCGAGGGTGAATCCGGAACCGGCAAAGAGCTTTTAGCCCGGGTGATTCATAAAAATAGCTTGCGCAAAAATGAAGCTTTTGTAACAGTAAACAGCAATCTTCCTGAAACCCTTTTGGAAAGCGAGCTTTTTGGATATGTCAAAGGGGCATTCACCGGTGCTTTTTCCGATAAAAGAGGACTCTTTGAAATAGCTAATTCCGGGTCTGTATTTCTGGATGAGGTCTCTGATACCAGTCCTGCTCTGCAGACGAGGTTGTTAAGAGCTATTCAGGAAAAAGAGATCAGAAGAGTAGGAGGGGAAGAATTCATCAAAGTGGATGTCAGGTTAATAACAGCTTCTAATAGAAATCTATCGACTTTAGTTAAAGAAAGAAAATTCAGAGACGACTTATATTATCGAATAAATGTTATGCCTATCTATCTCCCTCCTTTAAGAGAGCGGACAGAAGATATAGTTCCCTTAGCCAAACATTTTATAAAAAAATATGCTGAGTCTTATCAGAAAGAGGTTGAGGAAATAGATGAGGAGTTGAAGGATGAGTTTCAGAATTACCACTGGCCTGGAAATATAAGGGAATTAGAACATACTATTGAACGGGGAGTTGCCCTGGCCACTTCTTCTATTCTGGATAAAACTTCCATACTCTTTCTTCCAGAAGACGAAAAACACTGGTTACCTGAGATTGAAAGCGAGACTCTCAATTCCCTCAAAAACAATGAAAAAGCTCAGATTATTAAAACTTTAAAAGAGAATAAGTGGAATTATTCCAAATCAGCTGAAGAGTTAGGGATAAGCCGAACAACACTCTGGAGAAGAATGAAGGAATATGGATTAAAAGAAGAATAATAATTGAACCAGTTGGTTTCAAATTGAAAGTCGGTATTTCAAAGTGAAACATTTAACAGTCCTACATCTAATATAGGCACTCCCGTAAGTTATTGTTAATCAATAAGTTATAATTTATCCTTCAAGATTATCTGGTTGGGCATTCTATTTGCTTTAATAATTTCTAATATATTTTTTCCAATACTGACTGGTTCTGACACAGGGCGTCTTAGATTTGAATTTGAGAGGAGTATTATATATAAGAGAAAGGACATCGGATGTCCAAATATGCTCGACTCCTACAGGTTTTAAATCTATTGAAAAGCAGACCTGGGATTTCAGCTAAGGATTTAGCACTGGATTGTCAGGTATCCAGAAGAACAATTTTCCGGGATATTCTCTCCCTCTGTTCCGCAGAAATACCAGTTTTTTACGACAAGGGTTATCGGCTCCTTCCAGGAACATTTCTACCTACTTTAAACTTCGATCTGGATGAATATCTGACCCTGAAAAGTATCTTATCCGCAGATCTGTTCAAGAATAAAAACTTTCTGGGCAATACCATACTGAGTGTCCTCTCGAAGATTGAAATAAATTTAAATTCTGATTTAAAAGAGAAATTGAAGGAGATCTGTATTCCTTTACACTTTTCATTCCAGACAAGCAACGGGGATAAGGACCGAGCTTTTATATTCAAGATTTTGAAAGAAGCCGTCCTGGAGAAAAGAAGCATTATTTTGAATTACGGAATTCGGGACTTATTCAAATCCGATTTCAAAGTTGATCCGGTCAGTTTGGCTCTCAAGCAACAGCGGTGGTATCTTGTAGGAAACTGCAGAAATTACAATGTTTATTTCCCTTTCAGTCTGGATTACATTAATAGAGTTACTTTAACCAATAGCAATTTTAGTCTGACAAAGGATTTTTCACTGAACGACTTTTTTGAGAAGAGCCTGGGTGTATGCCAAACAAAGTTAATCGAGGTGGAGCTGCAACTTCTCAAAGAGAATAAATATTTTTTAGATAATATTTCAAATCTGATTATAGATCTCTCAAAACATAAAGATGGCTCAATTTCGTGCAGATTGAAAGTGAAAGGAGTAAATGAGCTTGCCAGATGGCTTTTAGGTTTTTCAGGCGAGGTGAAAGTGATAAGCCCGTCTGAACTGAAAGAAAGATTGCTCAAGCTTTTAGATAATCAAATGAGAATTTATCAGAAAAGAAACAAAGTGAGAAAATGGGTTCCGGTTTGTTCTTTTTATGAGAAGTACAAGTTGCTATGCAGTGATCTCTGCCTGGATCCGGTGTTTTAAATAGTTTAAAAATATTTTAAACTTATGACAGGTTCTGACATATTGAATTTCGATAAACTTAACAGGGAAATTAATAGGGGGTACTGCATGAAACAAAACCGCGATTTACTTCTACGGGTATTATCAGGCAAATTATTCTCCAAATCCGGATCCACCGGAGAGGACGAGAAAAGAGAAATTGCCATCAGGGCCATCCAGAAATTGATGGCCAGCATCTCTTATTATATAGTCGATCCTCTAACTGTGGTTCAAGCAAAAGCTGAGCTTTTAGAAGAATCTCTAAAAAAGAAAAAATTAAAAGGAGAGGAGATAGAAAGTTTCATATCTTTATGTAAAGAGCAGTTCCGCAAGATAAATCTGATTTTGAACGCCTTAAGTTCTCTTTCCGAGCTCAGGTATAGAAAATATCCCTTAGGCATAGAGATAATCGATATAGAAGATAAGATCAAAAAAGATCTGAGATCAAAACTGGTCTTGCGGAAAACAGATTAATGCAGATGGAACTCAACAGGAAGGAAAGAGGGTAAAGGGAGTTTATCCAGAAACCGGTCTTGTCCGGGGGGCTGGGACTGGTTTCATCCTTCCCCCAAGCTGGGCTCCTAAGGGGGGGAGCCCAGCTTTCCTCTTTTAACTCTTCTGCCTAAAGATTATTCTTTAGATAATTATTTTGAGAATAGCTGAGGGGTATGTCAAGCCAAGTTGATTAAGGTAGAGTTGAAACTTCTAAAAGAGAATAGATATATTTTAGATAATCTTTCATCTCTGGTTGAAAATACCTCAAAATCTAAAATGGGGTAATCAGCAGAGAATCTATCAGAAAGGAAGTAGAGTGAAAAAATGGGTTCCGGTTTGTCCGCTGTACGAGGAGTTCAGATTGTTGTGTAATGATGCCTGCCTGGATCCGGTGTTTTAAATAGTTTAAAAATATTTTAAACTTATGACAGGTTCTGACATATTGAATTTCGATAAACTTAACAGGGAAATTAATAGGGGGTACTGCATGAAACAAAACCACGATTTACTTCTACGGGTATTATTAGGAAAATACTTCGAAGAAGAGAAAAAAGAAATCTCCATAGAAGTCATCGAGAAATTGATGACCACTATCTCTTATTATCTGGGAGACCCTTTAACCGTAATTCTGGGAAAAACCGAGCTGTTAGAAGAATCTCTAAAAAATAGAGATTTGCACAGGGAGGAAATAGCGGATTTCCTCTCTTTATGCAGAGATCAGCTCACCAGGATAAGCCTGGTCTTGAATACTTTACAATCTCTTAATGAGCTCAGATATAGAAACTATCCCCTGGGTATTGAGATGATCGATATAGAAGACAAAATCAAACTCGGTCAGGAGAAGAATCAGAACCCATCTGAAGTTGACCAGGATATTTTAGTTCGCAGTTCCGTTGGAGTTCCACGGAACAGGTTGAGGAAGACGGAACTCTACAGGAAGGAAAGAGGATAAAAGTAGTTATCCCGAAGCCGGTCTTGTCCGGGGGGCTGGGACTGGTTTCATCCTTCCCCCAGGCTGGGCTCTTAGGGGGGAGCTCAGCCTTCCTCTTTAATTCGCTGACCTGATCATAAAGAGGTTAAAAATTATGAACTGCTGGGATTTTATTAAATGTCCTCAAGAGTACCGGGAGTATTGCCTGGCTTACCCGAACTACGGTAAAATCTGCTGGAAAGCAACTTTGGTAAGTTGTAAAACCGGTAAAATTCTTGATTCCGGAAAGAAGCTGGAAGAGTGTTTGAGGTGTGAATTTTATAAATTCAGAAAACCAAACATATAAATAAAGCAAAGGGTTGAAGCAGAATAAATGAAGAAGTAAAGCTATAACTATCAGGTAGCAATGGGGTGGCACTATAAAATAAAAGTTTTTCTCCATAGAGGAAGAGGTTCTTCTTCGGGAGGGGTGGATCCCTTAAAATGAGCTACAGGATAATAAAATATCCTAAAGGTAGTTTAGAAAATAGAGCTACCTTTAAATTTTATTGCTAATGACTGATAGGCATAAAAAGTTAGGTTCCTACCATCTAAAGAGGGCTATTATGAGATCAAAACATTATTTAGGTATAGCTCTGTTGTCACTGTTAGTTTCAGGAGTAAATATTTTGTCAGCTCAAACCTCAGATGAACTTGACGATCTGATGAAGATGAGTTTGGAAGATCTCTTAAATGTTTCCGCCGTTTCTGGCGTTCGTCATGAACAGAGGATTATAGACTCCCCCAGATCGATCTCCGTTATTACCGCAGAAGAGATTAGAAAGAAAAATTTTCGCAGCACCCCGGAAGCTTTGAACGAGCTGGTTGGTATTCTGATCCAGGAAACAAATTACGGAGGAGGATCGCCTATCATCCGGGGATTGATTGGAAATCAGATTTTAATCTTGATTGATGGGGTCAGATTAAATAATGCCATTTTCCGTCTTGGACCGAATCAATACCTAAATACCATCGATCTTAATCAAATTGAAAGGATCGAGATAGTGCGAGGACCCGGCTCAGTGCTTTATGGCAGCGATGCCTTAGGAGGTTTAATTAATATCATCACCAAGTCCAGAAAAGGCTATAGTAAAGATCTGGATATCGGCGCAAGATTTTATACTCGGTATGCCAGTGCGGATAAGGGGAAAATTGGACGTATTGACCTCAGCGGAAATATCAAGAAAATGGGTATTACGGGAGGATTTAGTTATAAAATATTTGGTGATCTGCGAGCCGGGGATGGAGTAGGGTTTCAACCCTTTACCAGTTATGATGAGTGGAATCTTGATCTCAAAATGAATCTTGAATTATCAAAGCGACAGAATGTTTCAATCGGTTTGCAAAAGGTCGATCAATTAAATCTACCTCGAACAGATAAGCTGATATCGGGTTCAGACTTAAAACATGAATGGGATCCAGAAGGGAGGGATCTGCTCTATGCACAATATGAATTTGAAAAAATCAACTCTTTGGTTAACAAGCTTTATGCTGGGTTCTCTTATCAAAATCAATTAGAGGATTTATATATAATTACCAGCTCTAAACCAAAGATCCAGCAAGAGCTTCACAATGAAGTCAAATCAGTTGGATTTACATTTCAACTAATTTCTGAACTGGGTAAACATCAGCTCTTAACTTATGGTGCTGAGTATTACGCGGATAATATTGAAAGTCATAGAGTAGATGTCGATATCACTACAGGTACACGCACCAACAAAAAAGGCACATTTGCTGATGGTTCAACTTACCGGTCCACCGCAGGATTTTTGCAGGATGAGATACGGTTGATGAAATCTATATCCCTGATTATTGGGGTAAGATACAGTTGGTTTGATGCCCAGGCTACAGTTGATGATCCGCTAACCGGAGCTATCCAGGTCCATTCTACTCCTACCGCCTTGACTACAAGTGCCAGAGCTTTGTATAAATTGACAGAGAATCTCGTTGTTACTTTTGGTGTTGGTCAGGGCTTCAGGGCTCCTAATATCGACGACTTGTCAATTTTGGGGAGTTTCGGCAGTGGGTTCGAGGTCCCCAATCCAAATCTCGAACCGGAGCAGAACATAAATTATGAGATCGGTCTTAAGGCGCAGCATAGAAAATTTACCGGTTCCTTATATTATTTCCTCAGTAATTATAAAGACTTAATCGAGCGAGGTACCGGCACTTTTAACAACCTTCCATTTTTGGATAACAATGGCAACGGTATCCAGGATCCAGGAGAGCAGAGTGTTTTTCAAAGAAAGAACATAGTTAAAGCACGTATCCGGGGGGTTGAGGCAGAGGGACAAATCCAGATTTTACCTGCATGGACTGTCCTGGGTAATCTTGCCTGGATTAAGGGCGATAATTTAGCTGATAATACACCACTTAGACGCATCCCGCCGATCAAGGGGAAATTCAGCATAGAGTGGAGGTTGAAAAATAATTTATGGACGGAATACTACAATTTGTTTGCTACCAAACAGGATAGACTTGCACCAGGGGACCTGCAAGACCCTCGTATCCCTGTGGGTGGCACACCTGGATTTTTAACCTTCAATATCCGAGGAGGGCTGGATCTCAACAGATTTGGCAATGTCACAATTGGCTGGGAAAATATAACGGACAAAGCCTACAGACTACATGGTTCCGGTATTGATGGCCCCGGCATTAATCTTGTGGTTGGTTATGAGTTAACCTTTTAAAATAAAATTTTAGGGTAGTGTTTAACTGGAATGGTTAAATAGAGATATAAATTAATATCGCTGAATCCATGAAGAAATTCGGAACTCCAATTTTTAGATTGGTTTTGACTATCATTTTGACATTCTCAGGGACAGCAAGGTTTCATGCTCAGGAAATGGTGGTTCCGATCAAATTACAGTTAGCCCTTTTTTTAAAAATATTGCCTTTTGATTGGAACCTGAAAGATAGAGTTGGTAATGAAATTGTTTTCGCTATTTTCTATCAAAATAATTTTGGGATATCTTATAATGCAAAAGAGGGATTCTTAAAAGTGGTTAAGGAATCTTCCGTAAAAGAAATCGATGGTATTCCGCTTCGCTTTGTATCGATCGATATTGAAGAGACCGATCTCGCAGAAGCCATTACAAGAGATAATGTGGATATTCTTTATATAACCCCGCTTCGCGCAATGGAAATTGAAAAGATCACTAACCTGAGTCGAGCCCAAAAAATAACGACCTTAACTGGTGTACCTGATTATGTTGAGTCAGGGCTTGCCGTTGGAGTCGGTGTTAAAGGCGAAAAACCGCTGATCATCATAAATTTAAAAGCGGCAAAAGCTGAAGGCGCTGATTTCAGTTCGCAGTTATTGAAGTTAGCAAAAGTCATCGAGTGAGAGCGAATATGAGGGTTTTAGATGTTTTATTAGGAAAAAGCTCTATCAAAAATAAAATCACTGGTGCCATTGTCTTTGTAGTTTCCCTTATAGCCATTTTCATCATTTTCTATTTTCCTACCAGGTTAAAGAAAGAAGCTTTGCTTGGGCTGAATGCTAAAGCCCAGAGCTTGGCGATTATGTTGGCATATAATGTCAGCCCGGGGTTGGAGTTTGAGGATCTTCAATCGGTGAAAGAGTCGATCGAGGGAGCTAAACAGAATAAAGACCTATCATATGTCTTGATATATGATTTTCGAGAGCAAATCTTCGCCTCTTACAACCTGGAGAAAGGTAACGAGGTATCAAAAAAGAGAAAAGTAGAAAAGACAGAATCTTTCATGGCTTCAGGGATGCTCAATGTTTATGCTCCTGTCTTCTCCCGGGGAAAGAAAATTGGCTATTTAACTATGGGTCTATCCCTTTCTGATTTAAAAAGGGAATTGATTTACAATCAACGCATCACTTTCCTGGTGAGTTTTTTCATAATTATCTTCGGAATTTTAATTGCCACTTACTTAAGCAAAGTCCTTTCCAACCCTATACTCAAATTAACTCAGGCGGTTCGCAGGCTATCCTCAGGCTATACCGAAGTTAAAGTAGAGGTAGAAACCAAGGATGAGATAGGGGTCCTGGCTAAGGCTTTTAACCAGATGACGATTGACTTGAAGAAATCACGGGAACAATTAATCCAGCAGGAGAAGATGGCATCAGTGGGGCAGCTTGCAGCTGGAGCGGCCCATGAGTTGAATAACCCCCTGGCAGGGATTTTGGGTTATTCACAGTTCGCTTTGGAGAAGATCACAAAAAAAACTTTAAAAGATTTGAATGAGGATGATATCTGTGCCTATACCCAATACCTTAAAGATATCGAGCATCAATCTCAAAGGTGCAAGACCATAGTTCAAAATCTGCTTAAGTTTGCCCGATCCTCTACCAAGGTTCCATTTGAACCTCTGGATTTAAACTCGGTTTTGAAGGACACCTTAGTTTTTCTCAGTCATCAGATGGATATGAACAAGATAGAGCTAATTGTAAATTTAGCTGATTTACCTCCTGAGGTTATGGGGAATTCCAATCAGATTCAGCAGGTATTTACCAATGTCATCATGAATTCAATTCAGGCGATGCCTGAGGGTGGAAAGTTGGCCATATCGAGCTCAAAGAGGGAGAAAGAGGATAATTTGCCGGAGAGGGTGGAGATCGTTTTCACCGATACCGGCCATGGAATACCTGAAGGTAATCTAAACAAGATCTTTGAACCTTTCTTCACCACCAAGAAAGTGGGCGAAGGGACCGGCTTAGGTTTGCCGGTGAGCTATGGTATAATCAAAGAACATAAAGGTGAAATCTCAGTGGAAAGCCAGGTAGGGAAAGGAACTACGTTCATCCTTTGGATACCAGTTTTCTACATAGATAAAAGATGCGAAGATAAACAGGAAAAGAAAGTTTTAAAAAAGGTATAAAAAACTGCTTGAGGTGAAAAATGAACCAGGAAAATGGAAATAGAAATATTTTGATCGTTGACGATGAGGAGATTATGAGAAATTTCTTAGGGGAGGTTTTCTCGGAGGAGGGTTATCAATTAGATTTTGCCTGTGATGGGGATGAGGCTATTGAGAAAATAAGAAAGGTAAATTACAGGGTAATTATAACTGATATCAGGATGCCTAAAGTAGAGGGTACTGAAGTCCTGAGGGTGGCTAAAGAGATTCTACCGCAGGCTGAGGTGATTGTCATAACCGGTTATGCCTCAGAAGATGTTGCCAGGGAATGTGAAAAACTGGGGGCTTTTGCCTACTTGACCAAACCTTTCCAAATGACTCATATAAGAGAGTTGGTGAACAAAATTGTAACTGGGCAGGTTGGGTTAAAATGAGAATCTTAGTGGTGGACGACGAACAGATTATCCGAAAGCTTTTATCTGAAGTCTTATTAGAGGATGAGCATCAGGTGAGTTGTGCTTTAAACGGGAAAGAAGCTGTGGAGAAAGTCAGGGAAGAAAAATACGATCTTATTTTTTCGGATGTTCATATGCCTGAGATGAATGGCTTGGAAGCAGTAAAAATAATTAAAATGATAGATAAAAAGGTTGTCATCGTGATGATGGATAGTTTTCCGGATGTTATGAGTGAATTAGCTCAAGAGGAAGGTGCCATAACCTGTATCCATAAACCTTTTGAACTCCAGGAGATCAGAGATATCATAAAAAAAATTGAAAACAAGGATATAAGAGGTGAGAAGATTGGAATCAGATGAGATTAATCCAGTCAAAAAGATAAAAATTGCCGTGGTCGACGATGAGGAGATCATGCGTAGATTGGTCTCAGATGTCCTCAAAACCGAAGGATATGAGGTCGATTCCTTTGCTAATCCCAAAGAAATTTTGGAGAAGATAAAAGAAAAAAATTTCGACTTTGTACTTACTGATATTAAAATGCCGGACCTGGATGGGATTGAGTTGATCAAACAAATACACCAGATAAATCCGAATGTAGGTACAATATTTATGACCGGATATGCAGATTTAGCTTCATCCAAAGAGGCACTTAAAGAAGGGGCTTATGATTACCTGTTGAAACCATTCGACTTAAATGAGGTGAGAAAATCTGTGGCAAAGGCTATTGAGAAAAGGAATATATCTGAGGAGAAAGCCAAAGCCAGGGGGATAACACCTCTTCTGGACTTAAACCAGGAAATCTACAAAAGCGGGGATAAAGATAGCCTTCTAAAGCTAACCTTAAAATTTGCCTTGATGCAGACCGGAATCCAAAAAGGTTCTATCCTTTTATGGGATGAGGATAGCCAGAAAGTTAAAATATTTCTGACCACAGATTTCAATAAAGATCTCTCAGAAAAAATTGAGCTCGAAGTAGATTCAAAAATAGTTGAAAATTGGTTTGAGTTAAAAGATATGATAAAAATCTCCGAACTTGAAAAACATCCTATATTTTCTTCACTTTTTTCTTTTTATCCCGAGCTTTCGATCTGGAAAAAAATAATCGAAAAAGGTGAGACCATCTTTTCCATCGTCGCTGGCCGTGACAAAAAAGTATTTGAGCTTTTAAGCCTTAATTGCACAAAATATCCGGAGGAAATTGCTGAAAGCTCTTTAAAGCTTTTGTCCCTGATAACCAGTCAAACCGCTTTATCGATTGAGAACCTTCTTTTGCTGAAGGAGTCAAAAAAGTCCTTCAGCGAATTAGAGAGATTACAAGACCAAATCATTCAGCTCGACAGGATGGCGACCAAAGCCCTGCAATCCGCAGAGATAGGGCATGAACTAAATAACTATTTATCTATAGTAATGGGGAACCTCCAGAGGTTAACCCTTTCTCTGGATAAGGATGAACCAGAAAAGAGAAGAAAGATTCTGGATACGATAGACGAGTATCTCCAGAGGATGGTTAAATTTGTTTCCGGATTAATGGATTTTGGATCTTTGAAGTCGGAAAAGAAGGAAGGTAACCTGAACCAATTGATACAGAAGACCTTAAGCTTCGTCCAATCTCAAAACAGATTTAAAAATATCTCAATTGAGACCAGATTAAACCAAAAGGTCCCTTTTCTATTTTTAGATGCTGACCAGATCCAGCAGCTCATATATAATTTATTGAACAATGCGGCTGATGCTATGGGAAAAAGAAAGGGGGAGGGAGGGGTCATCGCTATTGAGACATTTCTAGACAGAGATGAAAGCTTTGCAGAGTTAGCAGTGTCGGATACCGGGAAAGGAATGAGCGAGGAAGAACTGGGAAAAGTTTTTAAGACCCGTTTTACTACCAAGGAAACAGGGCATGGTTTCGGTCTCATCGCCTGCAAAAAGATAGTGGATAACCACCAGGGGGAAATCACGGTAAAAAGTCAGTATAATCAAGGAACAACATTTAGGATTAAACTACCTCTAAAAAACAAATAACATTGAATCCGGATAGGGGAAGTCCTCTCTCATATTAGCCGAACTATTTAAGCTTAACCAGGAAAGATAAAACAAAAACAATACCGCGTAAATAGAGCTAACCCTTACCCTTCTCTTTAATAGAAAAGGAAGGGAGGTAGAGAGGCATTGCAATATCTCTCTATGTTTTTCTGTAATATAAGATTCGATTAATTTACCCCTTAGGCCCTTAGATTCCTGTTGCATAGTTTAAAATATTAATTATATTAAAACTCGAAAAATGATTTTACGGAGGTTTAGATGTTGTCCACCACTGATTTTCGCAAAGGACTGCGGATAAAATTTGAAGGGGAGCCTTATTATATAATCGATTTCCAGCATGCGCGCACAGCCCAGAGAAGAGCCTTCGTAAGAACTAAGTTGAAAAACATCAAGACCGGTGCAGTCTTAGAGAGGACCTTTTCAGCCGGAGAGACTTTTGAAGAGCCGGATTTTCAGGAAAAATGGATGCAGTATCTTTATTTCTCTGGAGCTGAATTTAATTTTATGGATTCAAAGAGCTACGAGCAGATCGTTTTGAATGAAGAGCAGTTAGGTGATTACAGATGGTATTTGAAAGAGAACGAGGTATATCAGATCCTGTTCTTCGAAGGAAAACCGGTGAGCCTGGATATTCCCACCTCAGTTATTTTACAGGTAACCACGACTGAGCCAGCCATTAAAGGAGATTCAGTTACTAATATCACCAAAAATGCTACCCTGGAAACCGGGCTGGTAGTTAAAGTTCCAATGTTCATCAAGGAAGGTGATAAAGTAAAGGTAGATACTCGCACCGGAGAATATATAGAAAGGGCTTAAATTCTAATTTAACCAGAAAATAAACTTAAATCGAAACATAGTCATGGATAAAAAAATATCTGGTTCTGGTGGAAAGGAATTTCATAAAGGTAATCTACCTCTAACTGATAGAAAAGGGAAGTATCCTCTTAAACCTGCCCCGCGTTCTTTCTCTCAAAGGGAACTTTTTAAAGAAGGGGACAAGGTTGTTTCAGCAGAACAGAGAATTGGAAAACAACGAGCAGAACCTAAAAAGAGTTCCGGCTGGATCGGCACAGACGAGTCGGGTAAAGGCGATTATTTCGGACCTTTGGTGGTTGCGGGAGTTTATTTAGAGGATAACCTTCTACCTAAATTAAAGGAGCTGAATGTTCGGGATAGTAAAAAAATATCGGATGGGGTTATAAAAGAGCTGGATTTCAAATTACGCAGTTTCTGCCGCTATTCGGTGGTGGTTATTGGACCGGGGAATTATAATCTTTTATATGCCAAGATGAAAAATCTGAATCGTATTCTTGGCTGGGGGCACGCCAGGGTGATAGAGAATATACTGTTGCAGGTTGATGCACCAAAGGCAATTTCTGATCAGTTCGGGGATGAGCTTTATATAAAAAATGCGCTGATGAAATTGGGGAAAAAAATAAGACTTGAACAAAGGCCCGGGGCAGAATCTGATTTGGCCGTAGCAGCAGCTTCGATTTTAGCCCGAGCTGAGTTTTTAAAAAGGCTGGAAGGGCTTTCACGAGACTGCGGAATGGTTTTGCCGAAAGGGGCATCTCCTCAGACCGAAGAAGCGGCAAAACAACTGGTTGAAAAGCTGGGTAAGGAAAATTTAGAGAAGTATGTGAAAATGCATTTTAAGAATACCAACAAAGTGTTGCTCCCAGAAAAAAATCTACCTACGACAAGTCAGAGTTAAAAAAATCAATTACCAAAAAGTAATTTTAAAATCTTTTTTAATTTTCCACATTCAGTTTATGTGGTATCTGAAAAACTTAAAATACTTGATATAAATATTGGAAAGTAAAGCTTAAACTTTACTTTTTCATCTTAAGAAGATTGAAAAACAAAAGAAGTGATCTAAGTAAACCTATTCGAGAAACGGGTCCATAGGAAAGGTTTACACTCCAAAATACCTACAGAAACTACTTTCTGAGAGTTTTTAAAGTCATTTTTTACTTTTCAGTTGACTAAAATCTTCAAATTGACTATATATTTTTAATTCCTGTTTTTGGATTATGACTTTAAAAGCGATGAATATATGAGAATATCAGGTTTTAGAAAGGGATACAAAAACGTAAAAAGATACCGGCAGATTATTGCGGTTCTGTTAAGATACGGGTTTCAGGATATCCTGGCTCGGATGAAGATCTCCACTTATCTGAGACTGGGGAAAAAGCTTATTGTCAGAAAGAAAGTTGAGGTGGAAAAGCTTACCTATGCCCAGAGGATAAGGATGGCTCTGGAAGAATTAGGTCCAACCTTTGTAAAATTAGGGCAACAATTGTCCATGCGGCCATTTTTATTACCCCTCGAATTAATCGAGGAGCTTACCAGGTTGCAGGATGAGGTTGCTCCTTTTCCTTTTGAAAAAGTAAAAGTGATTGTGGAAAGAGAGCTCAAAGCTCCTTTGGAAAAGTACTTTTTCTATTTTGATCCGAATCCGATCGCTTCAGCCTCTTTAGCTCAGGTACATAAGGCGGTTACTCAAAGTGGAGATAAGGTAGTAGTAAAGGTCCAGCGTCCTGAAATAAAAAAGATTGTAGATTCAGATATGAACATTTTAAAAGATTTAGCTAATCTTTTAGATAGATATGTTCCGGAAAGCAGGCAGTATGACCCTAAGGGGATGGTTGAGGAGCTATCCAAAACCTTCCGCCGGGAGATTGATTTCAAGAATGAAGGCAGAAATATCGATATCTTCGCAGAAAATTTCAAAGAGGATAAGACTGTCTTTGTGCCTGAAGTTTACTGGGAGCTTTCCACCAATTTAGTTCTGACTATGGAATATATTGAAGGGATAAAAGTTTCCAACCTTAAGGAGATTGAAAGAAGAGGCTTGGACCGGAAGGTCATAGCCCGAAATGCCGGGAAAGCGGTATTTAAACAGATTTTTGTAGATGGCTTTTTTCATGCAGACCCTCATCCGGGTAATATTTTCGTCCTGGAAAATAACGTGATTGCTCCGGTCGATTTCGGGATGATGGGTAAGCTTTCTGAGTCTGCTATGGATGAGATGTCTGACCTTTTGATCGCTGTGGTGACCTGGGATGCTAAGGCTGTGGTCAAGGTTTATGAAAAAGCAGGGATACTTGAAGGAGGGATTAATCTAAAAGCTTTAGAGGCTGATTTCAATGATTTTCTATACAGATATCATAAAATTCCTTTATCACGTTTAGATATGAAATCTATAGTCAACGAGTTATTCTATATAATTCATAGATATAATATTCAGGTTCAATCGGAATTGATGCTTTTAGGAAAAGCACTGGTGACTTATGAAGAGGTTGCCCGGATCTTAGACCCGGATTATAATTTCATAAACGAGGCCATACCTTATGTTAAAAAATTAGCTAAAAGAAAATATAAACCTAAAGTTATTCTAAGAGATCTTTTAAGAGGTGTTCATGACCTGCGAGATTTCTTAGTTGGATTCCCCTTTGAATTAAGGAAGATTACCCAGAAGATAGGGAAGGGGGAGCTTTCTTTTACCCTACAACATAAAGGTTTGGAAAAACTTATCTTAGAGATAGATCGGGCTTCCAATCGAATATCTTTTGCCTTGGTTGTGGCAGCAATTATTGTTGGTTCATCTCTGATTATGAGAATGGAAGTAGGTCCCTATTTATTTGGATACTCACTTTTAGGTATAATGGGTTATGTCATGGCAGGACTTTTAGGTATCTGGCTGGTGATTGCAATCTTAAGGTCAGGGAGAATGTAAATACAAGTTAAATGATTAATGATCGATGACGAATGACAGATAAAATATAAACTACAAAACTCTATACATCCCACCCAACGTTATTCCTTAACAAAAATAATTAGTAAGTTATATTTAAAACAAAAAGGTGTTTTTGGATTCAAAATAATGAGTAGAGATAACATATTTAATAATAACAACATAAGACGATATGCTAAACTATAACTTCAAAAGGAGCAGTAGATGAAAAAAGTGGTTTTGTGGTTATTTTTGTTCTTTCTTCCGGGGTTTTTATTAATAAGCGAAAATTCTTTTTGCCAAGATGATAATTATCTGGTTAATGTTGAACTTAAAGCTAAAGGAGATCTGGATATTATTGGAATTTCTGCCTTTGACACCACCTATTTCAGAAAATACTGTCAGGCAGGTTTAGCGGCTTTAGCCACATTGGCAATACCTTATTTTGACCTCAGAGGTGATGTTAATTTAGATATGAAGGTGAGTGTTTCAGATGTAGTTTACCTGATTAATTATCTTTTCAAAGGTGGTCCAGCACCCTGCTGAAATTCAGTTTGTCCGCCTGAGGCAGATTGAAGTTTGGAGTTTGAAGAAGAAGGACAGCCATTGTGGTTGTCCTTTTTTTATCCAAACAGTGTGAAATTTGCAGTCAACCATGCCAGAAGGGTTGGTTGACAATCATTGTTAATTTGTAAAGCAGTCCGCCTTTGGCGAATATGCTTGTCCTACTACAATCAAATCCTGGTAACAGTTGCACCTTTTTTCTTGACATTATGTCCGTATAGGATTATTATAAATGTGCTGGCACTTTAATACCGAGAGTGCTAACGAGTAATTTATTTAATAATAAAGACTTAGCATAGTAAAATCATGACCGGAGATTTAAGTTTAAGGGAAAAGAAAATCCTGAAGGCTTTGATTAATGAATATATTTTAACTGCTCAGCCCGTAAGCTCAAAAGCAGTAGCGGAAAGGCATGGTCTGGGAGTTAGTTCTGCAACCGTAAGAAACTCAATGCACGATTTAGAGGAGAAAGGGCTTTTGAGACAACCTCATCCTTCTGCTGGAAGGATTCCAACCGATAAGGGTTACAGGATTTACGTTGATAACCTGGTCAAACCTGAAAAGCTGACTTTGCAGGAAAGAGAAAAGATCAGAAAGAACTTAGTGGAGGAACATACTGCAGTGGAGTATGTTTTAGAACAAGCCTCCAGGGTTTTAGGCAGAGTCTCGAATCTACTCGGAGTTACGATTGCACCTCATTTAGACACGGAGATTTTGACTCATATTGATTTATTATCGGTTGGAGAGAAAAAGCTTTTGATGGTTATAGCAGTTAAATCAGGGATTGTGAAAAGTGTCCTTCTGGAGATTGATTCCGAGATAAAATCCAAGGCTTTACAGGAGACCGAAAGATTGCTAAATCAAAGGCTTTCCGGTTTGAGCCTAGGGGAGATTATGAATTCTGCAGAGAAGAGACTTAAAGATAGCTATACTGCCAATCTTCATTTAATCCAGCTTTTTCTGGATTCAACGGATAACCTTTTGACCTTTCAGGAGGAGGAAAAGGTTTATCTGAGCGAATCGAATAATCTTTTAAATCAGCCGGAATTCAGGGGTAGGGAGAACCTTTCCCGTTTTATACGGCTGATTGAGGATAAGAAATTCTGGCTGAAGATAATCAGTACTAAAGGAACAAAGGAAGGGATTAGCATCAGCATAGGCAGGGAGCTGGGTAAGGAAGAGATAGAAACCTGTAGTTTAATCTGTGCCGCTTATGGAAAAGGGAGTTTGAAAGGTAAATTAGGATTAATAGGTCCCACCAGGATGAGATATGCAAAGTTAGTTTCCCTGGTGGATTATACTTCCAATATTTTAGGGGAGGTTCTCTCTGAATAATTTTTTTAAGATTAAAGAAAAGTTTACTTGAGAATCTAGAGTGTAAACCTTTAGGTTTACCTTTGATAAAACTAAAGTCTTCACCAGGATCCCGGGAACAAGACCTTGACGGTTTTATACTCCAATTTATATTCCAAGATAGTTGGGTTAATCAGAGGAAGGTGATTCTTTGACAGAAAAGAGTAAAAAAGAAAATAAGGAAAAGATTTCTTTGAATTCCTCAAGATTAGAAGGATCAGAAGAAGAGGAGAAAGAATTAGAAGAGAAAAGGGAGATGGAGCTGGAAAAATCCGAATCAGGGATTGAGGAAAAAAAGGAAGTCCAGGTAGATGTTCTCAAGGAGCGATTGGAGAAATCTGAAAAGGAGTATAAGGAATTAGAGGACAGGCTTCTGAGACTGGCAGCTGAGTTTGATAATTATAAGAAAAGAACTGCGAGGGAATTTCAGGCAATAATCAAAAATGCAAATGAAGAGTTAATTTCCCAATTAGTGGAGACCTTAGATAACTTCCAGAGAGCTTTAGACTCAGCCTCAAGGTCAAATTCGACTAAGAATTCCTCTGATTTCGATAGTTTTCATAAAGGGGTTGAGTTAATCTATCAGCATTTTATAGAAATTTTAAGGAAAGAAGGATTAAAGGAGATCAAGGCGGTTGGTGAGCCTTTTGACCCGCATTTCCACGAAGCGGTGATGCAGCAGGAGAGCGATGAGTTTCCTGAAGGGGTGGTTATGGATGAAATAAGCAAGGGGTATATTTTAAATGATAAAGTCATCAAACATTCTAAGGTGATTGTGTCGAAAGGGAAATCTGATAAAAACAGTGGTTAGTGGAGAGTGAACAGTGGTCCGTAACTGAGCACTTATCACTCACCATTCTTCACCGAAATTTGAGTACAGAGAAGTATTAGAAAGTGAATATAAAAATTTAGGAGGTTAGGAAAAATGGCTAAAGTTATCGGAATAGATTTAGGGACAACTAATTCATGCGTGGCGGTGATGGAGGGGGGTGAGCCTAAGGTTATAGCAAATGCTGAAGGGATGAGGACTACCCCTTCGGTGGTGGCTTTTACCAAAACCGGTGAAAGGTTAGTGGGGCAGATTGCTAAAAGGCAGGCAATAACTAATCCAGAGAATACCGTTTTCTCTATAAAAAGATTTATGGGGAGAAGACATTATGAAGTTATGGAAGAGGAGAAGATTGTTCCATATAAAATAGTGGAGGAGCCGAATGGTGACGTGCGGGTTTTGATTCAGGGGAAAGAATATTCACCACCTGAAATCTCAGCTTATATTCTGCAGTCGATGAAAAAGACAGCTGAGGATTTTTTAGGAGAAAGAATTACCCAGGCAGTCATTACTGTGCCGGCCTATTTTAACGATTCTCAAAGACAAGCAACCAAGGATGCTGGAAGGATTGCTGGCTTAGAAGTCTTAAGGATTATAAACGAGCCTACAGCCGCATCCTTAGCTTATGGTTTGGAAAAGAAAAAGGATGAAAAGATTGCAGTATTTGATCTGGGTGGGGGAACTTTTGATATTTCTATTTTAGAAATAGGAGAAGGTGTGTTTGAGGTTAGATCCACCAACGGTGATACCCATTTGGGCGGGGATGATTTTGACCAGAGGGTTATGGACTGGATGGCGGATGAGTTTCAAAAAAACTACGGTATAGATTTGAGAAAAGACCGTATGGCTTTGCAGAGGCTTAAAGAAGCTGCAGAGAAGGCAAAATGCGAGCTTTCTACCACGCTGCAGACTAATATTAATCTCCCATTTATTACCGCAGATGCATCCGGTCCCAGGCACTTAGATTTAAACTTAACCAGGGCTAAGCTTGAGCAGTTAGTAGATGAGTTGCTTCAAAGGACAGTTGGTCCCTGCAAAAGAGCTTTAGAAGATGCCAAATTATCACCTGAGGATATTGATGAAGTGATTTTAGTGGGTGGACAGACCCGGATGCCTAAGGTTCAGGAAATAGTCAAAGAGCTTTTCAGAAAAGAGCCTCATAAGGGAGTTAATCCGGATGAGGTGGTAGCAGTGGGAGCGGCAATTCAAGCTGCGGTTTTAACCGGTGAAGTAAAAGACGTTCTCCTTTTAGACGTTACCCCTTTGTCCTTAGGTATTGAGACCTTAGGTGGAGTAATGACCCGTTTAATAGAAAGGAACACCACTATCCCGACCAAAAAGAGTCAGATTTTCTCAACTGCGGCTGATAACCAGACCGCAGTCTCAATTCACGTTCTCCAGGGGGAAAGGGAGATGGCGATTGATAATCGGACCTTAGGAAGATTTGATTTAATCGGGTTACCTCCTGCACCCAGAGGCATTCCTCAAATCGAAGTAGCTTTCGATATAGATGCAAATGGAATAGTTCACGTTTCAGCTAAAGATTTGGGAACCGGGAAAGAACAATCTATCAAAATTCAAGTCTCTTCAGGAATTTCGGAGCAGGAGATCAAGAAGATGGTAAAAGATGCTGAGGCACACTCGGATGAGGACAAAAGAAAAAAAGGGTTAGTTGAATCCCGGAATAAGGCTGACCAGATAGTTTATACTACTGAAAAAACCTTAAAGGAATATGGAGATAAAATCTCAGCGGAGGAGAAAAAGAAGATCGAACAGGCAATAGAGAGGGTGAAATCGGTAATCAACAGCGATAATAAAGATGAAATAGATAGGGCAACAGAGGAGCTTCTGACTGCTTCGCATAAAATTGCTGAGGAGATGTACAAAAAAACTACCAGCCAGCAGCAAACAGATAGACCTTCAGGTGAATCAGCTGAAGAGAAGAAGTCCGGGAACGGATCAGAGAAAAAAGAGGGAAAAGATGGGGCTGTGGATGCGGATTACGAAGTGATGGATGATAAACAATAAAAATAATGAAGGATGATGCATAAAAAAGTAGCGTCCGGCTTTATGCCGGACGTTTTTATTTTCTCTATCATCTACATTTTAAGAGAGGAGAATGTAATGCTGGTAGAGGCGTATTACATGTATCTTGGTCTTTTTAGCGACCCTGAAAGGGATGCGCTACTAAAAAGAGTAGGGGCAGGTTTTAAACCTGCCCCTACAAATTATTTCGACCTCACAAAAAATCAGATAAGCCCGAATTCTTTTTGCAGAGCCTGGGTTGCCTGATCAAGCTGGTTTTTGGCTATCAAGCAGTGCAGGCAGGTCATTGAGGTGCAAACCGCCTGGATGTTAATCTTATGGGTAGCTAAAACCTCAAAAGCTCTGCCAGCTATTCCGGGAGTTTGTGAAAGCTGAGGGTGGGTAACAGTAACCAGAGCTACCTCAGGGTCTATGGCTAACTCCTGAGCTTTGATGTCTTCACTGATCTTTTTCAACTCGAACATAGCTGACTGTAAATCTTTTTTAGCCAGGACGAAAGTGATATTGACTTTACCCATAGTGCCGCAAGAGGCAGAAGTTATCAACTGCACATTCATTCCATGCGACCACAAACTGCCGAAAATCCTGGCAGCAATGCCCGGCAGGTCTGGAACTGAAACCAGAGTCACTTTGGAAATATCCATCTGATTCAAAATTTGAAATTCGGACATAAGATAGTCTCCTGATATTTAAAACCGTAAGATCAATTTGTGTTAAAAAATATTTATTATCCCACCTTGAAGGCAAGGTGGGACTACCGAATCTTGTATAGTTAAATTTTCAAAGAAAACTTCGATTTGTTTCAAGATAATATAAAACCTTTTAAAGTCAAAGAATTTATGTAGTTTTTAACTAAAAAGTTCAGAAAATATAAGTTGAATAAAGTAGTTTTAGTCAGATTTATCATTCGGAGTGCATCAGCTTGTTGAATTTGACATTGAGGCCGATATTTCATAAAAAACGCAAGAACAGGCAATTTCACTCCACATTTATTAATCATTTATGCATAATAATTTTAAAAGGTTAAAGGTTGACAGTTGAAATATTAAGTATATATTAGAGATTTCAGAGACCGATAACGTAATATGATAAGGTTATAATCACAGGAATATATGGCTAAAAGAGATTATTATGAGATCTTGGGTGTAGACAGGTCTGCCTCTGAAGAGGAGATTAAAAAAGCCTACCGGAGATTAGCCCTGCAGCATCATCCGGACAGGAACCCGGGTAATAAAGAGGCGGAGGAGAAATTCAAGGAGGCAACTGAGGCTTACGAGGTATTGAAGGACCCGGATAAAAGGGGCAAATACGACCAGTTTGGACATGTGGGAGTTGGCGCAAATACAGGTTATGAAGAGTCATATTATAGACCATTTAATCGAGATCATGCCATGAGAATTTTTGAAGAGTTCATCCGACAGTTCGGTCTTGATGATCTTGATATCTTCGAAGAAAGAAGAACTAGAAGAACCAAGCACGGCCCTGTTCAAGGAGAGGACATACAGATAAGACTAAAATTGAGTCTTGAAGAGATAGCTACAGGAGCAGAGAAAAAAATTAAACTAAAAAGGTTTGTCGGATGTTCTTCCTGTGGAGGAACTGGGGCTGAGAAAGGAACCTTTAATAGGACTTGCCCTAATTGTGATGGCACAGGAGAGGTAAGAAAAGTTTCCCGCTCTTTCTTAGGTCAATCGATTGTGGTTACTACCTGTAATCTGTGCGGGGGCTCAGGTGAAGTTATAGAAAAAGCCTGTTCCACCTGCGGTGGAGATGGAAGGGTAAAAGGGGAAAGCACTATAAATGTTAAGGTGCCAGCCGGCGTAGTTACCGGGAATTACATACCCCTGCGGGGTGCTGGTAATTATGGTAAAAGAGGAGGTCCAGCCGGGGATGTTCTGGTTTTCATTGAGGAACAAGAGCATTCCCAGTTTATCCGGCACGAGGATGACTTAATTTATGAAGTGGCGATTAGCTTTCCTCAGGCTGCTTTGGGAACTGAAGTTGAGATACCTACTCTGGACGGCAGGGTAAATCTGAAAATACCATCCGGCACACAGTCAGGTAAGCCTTTCCGTTTAAGAGGTAAAGGGATTCCCCATCTTCATTCGTATGGCAGAGGTGACCAGATAGTCAGGGTTTTAGTCTGGGTACCAAATTCTCTTTCTTCGGAAGAAAAGAGATTATTAAAAGAACTGGCTGAAAAGTCCGGAATTAAACCTCCAAAAGGGGATAAGGATTTCTTTGCGAGGTTAAGAAATACATTAGGATTCTAAATAGACGATTGGGTTTGTAGGGCAGTCTTTGACAACCAGACCTATCTTAACCACAAAAAGAGAGCAGCGGTGTATTAAGCCTGAGGATTAGGTAGAGTTTATAAAGGATAAGAGTAACAAGAATTTTGGATGTAAAAAAAAAGATGAAGCTTAGAGAAATAATTATTAAAAATTTTCGGTGTCTGGTAGATGTATTCGTTCCTATTACAGACACTACTATTTTAGTCGGTGAAAATAATTCAGGTAAGACGGCTCTGCTTGAAGCGTTGAAAGCAGCATTACCTGGGAGTACCGCGGGACGAGTGACACCGTTCGACGAGTATGATTACCATATGGTTAAAGCTATTGATTCTCCACAAACGAGTGAGGGTATTGTCATCGAATTGTGGTTTCGAGAGGACCAATCCGATGAGTGGCCGGCTTCTTTAGTTCAAGCTCTTAACGATATTATCCAAACAGATCCTGTAATGGATTTGGATTCTATCGGGTTAAGATTATCAAGCAAATATGATACAACAACCAAGGAAATTGTTTCCAAATGGGAATTTCTTGCCTTGAATGGTCAGACATTGGGAGGCAAAGGTGCAAACCCTAATAACTTGAGCAAATTCCTTCAGTATATCCGTTTGTTTTATTTATCTGCCCTCCGTAGTTCAGACCATGATTTTTCTCCTAGCTCTCAGTTTTGGGGGCAGATACTTAAAAAGCTTAAGATTAGCGAAGAACAGGGGAAAATCCTTAATGAAGAACTGACAAAGCTTAATGATGACTTGCTAGGAGCAGACCCAAGGCTTGAACAGGTAAGAGTTTCGTTAGAAAAAGTTCAAAAAATCATGGCGCTGGGAACGGGACAAAGCACTTCAATCCGAGCGTTACCGCTTAAACCGTGGGATTTGATGGCGAGGTCGCAGGTGGTAATCAAGGCTTGCGGAACAGAGAACGAATTTCCACTTTCTCGCCATGGGCAGGGCATGCAGAGTTTAGCTGTTCTTTTTCTTTTCCAGGCTTATCTTGAGGTGCTTCTTAAACCAACGTTTGAGACGGATACGGAGGCTATTTTGGCTTTAGAGGAACCAGAGGCACATCTTCATCCGCAAGCGACTCGTGCGCTTGCCATTAACTTGGGCGAGGTTAAAAGTCAGAAGATTATATCAAGCCATTCACCTTATTTCATCCAGGAAATTCCCTTTGAATACATTCGCTTGTTTCGTCGGAATGGGCCATCGTCCAAAGTTCTTTATGTTAAACGTTCCCTTACTGCTAACATCCCAGAGAAAAAGGAGTTAATAGAGTTTTGTGATAAAAATGCTTCAAAGTTTCAGTATCATATTGGTAATGCTATCCTTTCTATCAGTGGTAGGATGGAAGAAGGGGAATACCGCGATTTGCTTAAGATTTATTCGGACCAGACTGAGGTTCATCCAGAAATCAAACGTCTTAAAAAAGAATCTCAACTGTATCTTACTCATAGTGACCTTAAAGACCTTGATACTTACGCAAAGCGCATGCGTGGAGATGTGCTTTTCGCTCGTGGATGGCTCCTATGTGAAGGGCAATGTGATTATTTATTGGTACGATATTTTGCAGAGTTATTGGGGAAACCGTTGGACCAGGAAGGAATTACCGTAGTCGATTTTCAGAATAATGGATCCCCGGGTGCTTTTGTGGCCTTGGCACGAACTTTTGAGATTCCGTGGATTATGGTTTGCGACAATGACGATGCCGGAAAAGAATTTGTTAATCAGGTCAAAAATCGTGGGCTGACAGATGAAGAGATCAAAGAGTTTGTTCGACCACTGGAAGAAGGTTTTGATCTGGAACTGTTCCTAGTGAAAAAAGGTTTCATTCAGGAATACAGAAGCATTCTTGCTAAGCGAAAGGTCAATTTAGCTAAGAAAGAGGGTGATCAAGGGTTTGAGGAGGAAATTGCCTCAGTGATTAGGAAAGATAAGACAGGATATGTTAATGCATTGATTGAAGAACTTCGGGCAACTAGTGCTGACAAAACGAGAGTTCCTCAGTTATTTGAAGTAGCTATTGAAGATATAATTAAAAAGGCGAGTACGGAATGAGGACTAAAGAGCTAATTTCAGCTTGGGAAGAGTTAAGCCCTATTCAGAAGGAAGCAGCCAAATGGGATAAGTCTCCTCTGTTAGTATTGGCGGGCCCAGGAGCAGGAAAAACAAGGGTTCTTACTTGTCGTATAGCGAACATTCTTGATTCTAGTTGTGACGAAAATTTCCGCGTCCTTGGCTTAACATTCACTAACAAAGCAGCAGATGAGATGAGAAGTCGTGTAGCTAACTTTGTACCTGGCCAAGAAGGACGTCTTTTCTTGGGAACTTTTCATTCATTTTGTGCAGATGTTTTACGTCAACACGGAACACATTTAAATATTAATCCTAATTTTCATATTTATTCACAGGATGTTGACTTGCAAGCCGTATTGAATGATGCAGTGGAAGAAGCTAAAAAGGAGTCCGATGTGGTCACTGATTCTGACAAGAAAACCTTGATAGTTATACAACGTCTAAAGTCTCGTCTTGTTTTGCCTGAGAACTGCCGTGAGATATTTATAGATAAAGAATTCGGTGAGCGGATGGCTATCGTTTATCCGGCCTACGAAGCGGAATTATCAAAGCGGAATGCTCTAGATTTCAATTCCTTAATTTTCAAAGCATACTTATTGTTTACAAAATTTCCTGCTTTTGCCAAACGTTATCGAGCGGTCTATCCCTATATTTGTATAGACGAGTTTCAAGATACGAATCATGCTCAATATAATTTCATTCGAGCTTTTACTGGAGACCAACACAAGAATCTATTTATAGTTGCTGACGATGATCAAATTATTTACCAATGGAACGGGGCAAGTCACAAACGCATTGAGGAGTTTGTGAAGGATTATTCACCAAGTGTTATCCAGCTGCCTGTGAATTATAGATGTCCACCTGAAATTGTGTCGTTAGCTAATAATCTTATAAGCTACAACTTTTTGAGAACCATTAATAAAAAACCTCTTGTAGCATTTCGGCCTAGTCCAGGCGGAGACACTGTGCGTTTAATTCCGGTTTTTCCCGACTTTGATGCTGAGACGTCTGGAATAGCCAAAGACATAAAAAGGCTTCATTCTGGTCATCTTGGTTCAGTCGTCGTATTAGCAAGAAGCCGTAAGCTACTTGTCGGTGCTGAACATGCACTTCATAACGAAGGATTGCCTGCTGTAATCTGTCAGCGAAAAGATGAATTTGAAAGCACTCCGTTCATATGGCTTCATTCCATACTACGTCTTGCTAATGATAGACAAAATCGTAGTTATTTGGAGGCTGTGTGTGGTACCTTTACGCAGCTTACCAATGTAGAGGTTGACCCCGACGATGTCATTACACAAGCTCGAGCGTCAAACCGAGACTATTTACAGTTTTGGATTAAACTTGTGCATCAAAAAACTTCAGATGCGTTGGTAGAGGAAATTATCAATCAAACATCAGGATTCTTGGGAGAAGGTAGAGATTTTAGAGGGTTTAGTAAATTAGCATTTGATTGGTTTAACAAACTGATACAAGCCAAACAACAAGCTAACAGCGACCCGACCATTGAGCTATTTACTCGTTATGAAGATGAGCGTTGTGTGTGGGAAGAGTTAACGAGAGAAATAACAGAATCTTTAGGAGACGAAATAACTCTGGAAGCATTTCTGCAAGAACTCCAGATGCATTCGAAAGAACCATCTCCTCTACCAAACTCAGTAATTCTCATGACAATTCACGGAGCCAAAGGCAAGGAATTTGATCACGTTTATTTGATTGGACTAGTGGACGATGAGTTACCATCATTTCAGAGTAAACAAAAGGGTGATAATAGTCCAGAGATGGAAGAAGAACGTCGTAACTGTTTTGTTGCAATTACTAGAACCATTGAAACTCTAACACTTAGTTATGCAGAAAAATATAGGGGTTGGTCTAAAATACCTTCCAGATTTCTCTTCGAGATGGGATTGCTTAATGATTAGAGCTATCAGGAGAATGATAATAACAGAGAATAAAACACTTAAAGAGTTATACTTTTCATATAGAAGATATATTAAAGCGAATTTGAGAATATTCTGAAGAAGTAGCTACTATTACAGAAATAGATTATCGAAATTAGAGCAAGGAAGAGCTGATAAGGCATGATAGTTGAGCATTAATGCTTGATCTTTGGGAAAAATTAATATCCTAAAACTTTTAGGCGGGGCTCCCAGCCCCGCAAAATATTAATGAACAAAAAATTCCACATAATCACCTTCGGCTGCCAGATGAATGTTTATGATTCTGAGGTGCTGAAGGGTATCCTCTCACAGAATGGTTATTCTATCACGGATAGACCCGAAGAAGCAGAATTGATTATTGTAAATACCTGCTCGGTCAGGGAGCATGCTGAGGTCAGGGCGATTGGCAGATTAAATGAGCTTTCCAGATATAAACTGGAAAATCCGGATGTGAAATTGGCAGTGATCGGGTGTATGGCTCAGAGGTTAGGGGAAAGATTTTTAAAGGAAGTCCCGGCATTAGATTTTATCCTGGGGACTGAGGAACTTTTCAAGCTCCCGGATTATCTGGAGAAGAAAAATGAGAAACCTTTGATAGCTTTGTCCTTTTCTGAATTGAAGGAGATTAACTCCTCTCCCTTGAGAAAGAACAAATTCTCCGCTTTTGTGGCGATCTCCAGGGGATGTGAGAATTTCTGCTCCTATTGTATCGTGCCCTATGTGCGCGGACCGGAGAAAAACAGGAAAATCTCCGAGATTTTAAAAGAGGTTCGATGTCTGGCTGAATCAGGATGTAAAGAGGTAAACCTTATCGGGCAAAATGTAAACTCCTATAAAGACGATGGCTTTGATTTCGCTGATTTGCTGAGAGAAGTAAATGAAACTGATATTCAGAGGATTAGATTTATGACCTCTCATCCGAAGGATTTATCGCCAAAATTAATTGAAGCTATGTCAAATTTAGAAAAGGTGTGTGAGCATCTTCATCTGCCTTTGCAGTCCGGCTCAGATAGGATTTTAGAAAAGATGAACCGAAAATACAGCTTAGAGGATTATCTGTGTCTGGTGGATTCCGTGAAAAATAAAGTAGCAGACCTGAGCCTGACTACTGATTTGATCGTTGGTTTTCCAGGTGAAAAAGAGGAGGATTTTCAAAAAACCCTGGAGATGGTCGAAAAGATAGAATTCGATTCTGCTTTTATGTTTAAATATTCTTCACGTGAAGGGACTAAAGCTTTCTTTTTAGAGGATGATGTTCCAAAAGAAGTAAAGTTAGAAAGGCTCCAAACTTTGATAGATATACAGAAGAATATCTCACACAAGAAAAATCAAAAATTAATTGACACAACTGAAGAAATTCTGATTGATGGAAAAAGCAAAAGGGATAAGTTAAAATGGAAAGGGAAGGGGAGAAGTAATAAGACGGTGATTATTCCTGAAAAGGTAAATCAAAATCTTTTAGGGGAGATTGTGAAGGTTAGAATTACAGGTGCGGATAGTTTTACACTTTTCGGGGAGGTAGAGAAATAATTTGGAGTGCAAAACTTTAGTTTTGCCAGAAGAAGGTCGTAACGCCCAACCTTAGTGTCTGCGTTACGAAAAAGTGGAAGGCTGAAGCCTTCCTCTACAAAAAAGAAAACGTCAGGGATAAACCCTAACGCTACGAAAACTATAAGGACAGAATCCACCTAAGGCGGATTCTGTCCCTACAACTCAAAATTTAATATTCCTCGCACTTTATCTGATAATAACTTCTGGCGTGGTCACAGGAGGGACACTTTTCCGGTGGCTCTGTCCCGAAGGAGACATATCCGCATTCACGACACACCCAGTAAACTTTCTCTGACTTTTTGAAAACTGTTCCAGCTTCTATTTTCTTCAAGAGTTTTCTATATCTTTCCTCGTGATGCTCTTCTGCTTTGGAAATCGATCTTAATCTTCTGGCAATTTCCGGTAAACCTTCTTTCTGGGCAGCCTCGGCGAATTCTGGATACATCACGGTATTTTCGTAATGCTCTCCATCGATGGCGGCTTTGAGGTTCTCTGCAGTGGTGCTAAAAACGGTAGGGGTAGAAGCTTCAACTTTTATCTCCTCCAGATTTTCACTGCTTTTGCTTTTCAATTCTTGGATCAGCCTGAAAAGCCATTTGGCGTGCTCTTTCTCGTTATCAGCAGTAGTAAGGAAAATATCAGCAATCTGCTCATATCCTTCCTGCTTGGCGATCTTAGCATAAAAAGTGTATCTGTTCCTTGCCTGGCTCTCACCAATGAATGCTTTGGCTAAATTTTCAATCGTTTTTATCAAAATTATTACCTCCTGTTTTTAATTTTTACAAATCAGACCTTTTTAGGTTTACGATAATGGAATTAGAATAATTTGAGAATGAAACTCATACTGTCCGGTTAAAGAAGCTTATTTCCAATTCAACATTATTTATTCAGGAGAACACTCAGGTTGCGGGGAAGAACATCTAAATATTCGTCTATATAAGACTTTTTTATCTTCTGCTGAGTTGCCTCGGGGAGTTGATCCAGGGGAACACCTTTGAGCAGAAGCATAGTCTCGTCTTCAGAGAATTCTGCCCCCGGTTCGATCCATTGGATTACATCTGCATTTTCCGGGCAGATACTCTGGCACTGCATACATCCGACCGGGCAATGGTGCCAGGAGGGGTCAATCCAATCAGGGAAAGGTATGTTTACAGGTTTCTCGTTATGGAACGTTATGCAGTGTTCTGCGTTGAGAAGGAAACGCTCGGATAAAATCGCACCAGTAGGACAGTTATTCAGGCAAGCAGAGCAATCTTCGCAGGTCTCCAGCATCTGTGCCTCCTGCCAGTTGTCTTCATAACATGGAAGGTCAGAATAAAAAGCCATCAACCGATGAAAACTTCCCATTCCAGTTACATAACAGATGTTGTTTTTCCCGTAAAAACCTAACCCGCTACGTGCTGCTAAAAGTTTTAAAGGAAGTGCGGAGCGAGCCACCTGATTGCCTTGTGGAACCAGGATTTTTGATAGAAGAGCTTCAACTTCTTTATTCGGATAGGTTGAATAAGTTGGAGGGACAATGAGAGATTTGGTTTCTCCTCTCCAGTCGAAAATATGCTGAATCTGAGGTTGAGGTGCTGAGACAACAATTATAGATTTAGCTTTCAAAAAATCTGGAGGAGGATTGAAGACAAACGAGGTAAGACGTTCCTGATAGAATTCTTCATTAAATTGACCCTCCCGGTAGCGGCCTTCAATTTCCTCCTGTAAGTCACGAAGGTGCTGGATTGATACGATTCGACCCTTATAGCCCTTTTCTTCTAACCTCAAGAATAGTTCTTCAGTTGTTTTATCTGTCATCGCACCGTAAAAAGATCATAGAGTTTCCTTCTTATTTTACGGATTGAACTTATTGAAGTTTAAATAATCGTAATCTTTATGCACTCAATAGGCAAGCCTTTTATTTTCTTTTCTTAAGTTATAAATGTTTTTAAGTAGTTGATTTGTTTTTTGGATATCAACAAATTCCTTGATTTAAAAATATCAATATATATATTCTAACCTTGAAGAAATTTTGAGAAGGAATATGAGAAAATATAAAGAGAAGAAAAAAGTTGTTATCTTAGGCTCGACCGGTTCAATCGGGAAAAGTGCCCTGCAGGTTATTAAGGATTGCAGGGATAGATTTGAGGTTTTTGGACTGTCGGCACACAAGAATTTCGAGCTGATTAGATGCCAGATAAAGGAATATAAGCCTAAAGTAGTGGTATTGACTGAAGAAGATACCTACGAAAAAGTTAAAAAGGAGTTTCCCGATAATAAGATTAAGATATACTTTAGTGCCGATGGCATTAATAAGATGGTATCTTTCCCAGAAGCGGATTTGGTTATAAATGCCATAGTGGGTTCAGCTGGGCTTCTACCCAGTCTTGCTACTCTTCAAGCTGGAAAGACGTTAGCTCTGGCGAATAAGGAATCTTTAGTTATGGCGGGTGAACTTCTTACCGATCTGGCAAAAAAGAAAAGACTTGAAATTCTTCCGGTGGATAGTGAGCATTCCGCTATAAAGCAATGCCTGCAGTCCGGGAAGAAAAGCGAGGTTAAAAAATTGATTTTAACTGCTTCTGGTGGCCCGCTCTATTTAAGCAAAAAGAAAGATTTCTCTAAAATTACCATAAAACAAGCCCTTTCCCATCCCACCTGGGAGATGGGTAAAAAGATCACCATAGATTCAGCTACCTTGATGAATAAAGGATTAGAGATAATCGAAGCTCACTGGCTCTTTAAAATACCAGCATCTCAGATAAAAGTTATCATCCATCCCCAATCGGTGATTCACTCTATGGTAGAATTCGTGGACGGCTCAATCATAGCGCAGATGAGTAACCCGGATATGAAAATGCCATTGCAATATGCTTTGCTATATCCTGAAAGGATAAAAACAAATAACAGTTTTTTAGATCTTACCAGAGTAAAAAATCTTACCTTTTTAGAACCAGATTTAAGAAGGTTTCCCGGACTCAAGCTCTGTTATTTTGCCCTGGAATTAGGAGGGACTGCTCCTTGTGTTCTCAATGCATCAAATGAAGTTGCAGTTGAATCTTTTTTGAATAAGAAACTCTCATTTGATAAAATCCCTTTTCTGGTAAGGAAAGTTCTATCAAATCATAAGGTAAAGCAGAATCCGAGCTTAAAAGAGATATTGGAGGCTGACAGGTGGGCAAGAAAGGAAAGCTTGAATTTTATTCAGAGGAAAATCAGATGATAAATATCATATCCTTCATAGTGGTATTAGGGATTTTAGTTTTCGTGCATGAATTAGGACATTTCTTGGTAGCTAAAAGGATGGGGATCAAGGTAGAAAGGTTTTCTTTAGGCTTTCCACCCAAGATGATAGGCAAGAAGGTAGGTGATACAGAATATTGTATCTCCTGGATACCCTTAGGCGGTTATGTGAAAATGGCTGGAGAAAATCCAGAAGAGGAAAAGGAGAGATGGGAGTCCTATGAATTTATGGGTAAACCACCCTGGCAGAGAGGTTTGATTATTTTTGCCGGTCCGCTTATGAATTTTCTTTTAGCAATATTTGTTTTCTGGGGTGTGGTCTTTTTTAGTGGAAAAGAGATAGTGTATTATGATAAGACCACCATAGGATTAGTGGGTAAAGATTCACCAGCAGAAAAGGCTGGGCTTAAAAGCGGAGACCAGATCCTTTCAGTTAATGGGGTAGAGGTTAAAAATTTCATGGATATGGCGGAGATAATCTATAAAGAAGTGGAAAAACCGGTGGTTTTGAAATGGAAAAGAGGAAATGAAATTCTTGAAGCTCAAGTTACTACATTTAAAGAAAAAGTTGAGGACGAGGATGGTAAACCTAAGGAGGTAGGGAAGATAGGGGTAAGCCCTACGTATATCATTATTCGCCTGAATATTTTTCAGTCATTATTAGAAGGGATCGGGACGACTATTTTTATTACTGTCGAGTCAGTTAAATTCGTAGTCGGGCTTTTCACTGGTGCGGCTTCTTTGAAAATGGTCGGAGGTCCAATCTTTATTGCCCGCACAGCCGGAGAAACTGCCAAATTAGGACTGGCAAGTTTTTTCTCTTTTATAGCTTTACTCTCGGTTAATCTATCGATCATAAATATCCTTCCCATACCAGTCCTGGATGGAGGTCATATCCTCTTCTTAGGTATGGAGAAAATAAGAAGGAAACCTCTTTCTCTTAAACAAAGAGCTATTGTTCAGCAGATCGGACTAGCCTTTCTATTAGCTCTGATTATATATGTGAGCTATAATGATATATTAAGATAGAGAAGTCTCATTTTTTTATCGAAAATACTTGACATATAAGATAGAAATAATATCTTTTCCAACTGAAATGTGAAATTATTCACATAAATAAGTTCTTAAGGGAGATGTTATTGAAAAACGTGGGAACAATTTTTCTTTCAGTATTAATACTTTTACTCTTATCGATCTTTTCCTGGGGAAAAGAGGTCGAGTGTCTTTCCTGCCATGGGGAAAAAGATTTAATAAAGACAGATGAGTCCGGGAAAGAGGTTTCATTATATGTTGACTCCTCTGAAATTAAAAATTCAATTCACAAAGATTTGATCTGCACTGACTGCCATTCAGGAGTTAAGGATGAATTTCATTCAGTCAAACCGGAGAAGGTTCAATGCGGTAATTGTCATGAAGCAACTCTTCTGGAATATAAAGAAAGTTTTCATGGCAGAAAATATCTTCAAGGGATAAAAGATGCGCCCTGGTGTCAGGATTGTCACGGTTCTCATAATATAAGGGGAAAAGAGGACCCAAGCTCTCTCACTTATCGTCTGAATATTCCTCAAATGTGCGGTAAATGTCATGCTGATACCGGTATGGCAAAAAAATATAATTTTCGAATTAAAAACCCATATAAACTTTATACTGAAAGCATCCATGGAAAAGCAGTTAGAGAAAAAGGATTAATCAATTCAGCAGTTTGCAACGACTGCCATGGAAGTCATTCTCTTAAAGAAGCTACTGATACTACTTCTTCAATCTATCGTTATAATGTTCCAGCCACCTGTAGCAAATGTCATTCTGACGATTATAAAATCTTCAAGGAGTCAATACATGGTCAAGCTGTCCTTGCCAATAATCCGGAGGCTCCAGTATGCACAGATTGCCATAGTGAACATTCAATTCAACCTTCCTGGGTAAAAACCTCTTCGGTATATCCTGCCAATATCTCAAAAACCACCTGTCCCTGGTGTCATTCCGCAGAGGTTATTACGGACAGATACGGCTTGGTTACTCGCAAGATAACTAAATATTTAGATAGCTACCATGGTGTGGATAGTCGTGCCGGAAGAAATGAGGTGGCAAACTGTGCCAGCTGTCATGGTTATCACGACATAAGATCTTCTACGGATCCTAAATCCTCCATTAATCCAGCTAATCTCCCTAAAACCTGTGGAAAATGTCATCCTAATGCAGGAGAGAATTTCGCTAAAGGGAAAATCCATTTAGCGGTATCTCCAAAAAGCGAGAAGGGTGTATACGTAGTCGGCAGGATTTATGCGGTATTGATAATACTTATTATCGGGGGAATGGTTTTACATAATGCGCTGATAATCTTCAAAAGGGTCAGGGAAAAATACAAAGAGGCAAAAGAGGGAACGGTAATCCGCTTCAATCAGGGTGAGATCGTTCAGCATCTTTTACTTTTTATATCATTTACTACTTTAGCCCTGAGTGGGTTTGCCTTGAAGTTCCCGGATGCCTGGTGGGCTAAATGGATGCTGAGATCTGAAACCGGGGCACATTTCAGAAGCGATGTCCACCGCATAGCAGCAGTGGTCTTTATTCTGGTTTCTCTGTATCATATCTATTATCTTATTTCCAGCAAAAGGGGAAGAGCTCAACTCAGAGCTTTATTTCCCACACCCAATGACCTTTCCCTGTTAATTCAGAACATAAACTATCAGCTGGGCTTGGTCAAGGAAAGACCTAAATTCGACCGATACGCTTATATGGAAAAAGCTGAGTACTGGGCATTGATCTGGGGAACTATAGTTATGGTTATAACCGGGTTCCCGATGTGGTTTGAGAATTTCTTTTTAAAATATATGACTACCTGGCTTTTGAATGTTTTTAGAGCGATTCATCTCTACGAAGCGATTTTAGCTACTACGGCTATTGTAGTCTGGCATATGTTCTTTATGATCTTTGAGCCGGAGAGCTATCCGGTTAACTTTGGTATGATTTTTGGCAGGATAACTGAAAAAGAATTGGAAGAAAAACATCCGGCTGAATATGATAGGTTAAAAGCTAAAGAAAAATCTGATTCAGAGACAGAAGATGATTCTAAAAATTAAAAAGCTCATAAGATGTTTCTATTTAATGCGATCTTATTTCTTCTAACACCTTTAAAAATCGAAAATTTAGGCATGGATATTCTAATTCTGATTTAAAGAAAGTGCTATCAGCAAGGCAGATTGTCTACCAGAAAATACATATTTTATTCGACAGAGAAAATCCCAAGAGGTGAGAAAAGGTAGAGTTTAACGAATAAAAATATCTTGAAACGGAATCGATGGGGAATCGTATAATCTATAAAGAGACAAATATATTCGGGAGGAAAGGATGAGACCAGTATCACAAAAAGAAAAGCCCAAAAAGAAGAAATCGATCTTGAGGGAATATATTGAGTCTTTTGGCATAGCCTTGATCTTAGCCCTGATGATCAAAACCTCAGTGGTGGAGGCTTATAAAATTCCTTCTGGCTCGATGGAAGATACTCTTTTAATTGGGGATTTTTTATTAGCTAACAAGTTCATCTATGGCTCCAGGCTTCCTATACCCTTTACTAACATTCATCTACCAGCCCTGAGAGAACCTAAGGCCGGTGATATCGTGATCTTTAAATATCCTCAGGACCAGAGGGTAAATTATATTAAAAGATGTGTAGCGTTAGCTGGGGATGAAATATTGATCAAGGACAAGGTTCTATATGTAAATGGGAAAGAATTCATTAACCCGCCTACATCCAAATTCACAGATAGGGGTATTCTACCTACAGGAATAGGTAATAGAGACAATTTTGGTCCTTATGTTGTTCCTAAAGGTTATATTTTTATGATGGGAGACAATCGGGATAACAGCTACGACAGTAGGTTCTGGGGACCACTGGATCGGAAGCTGGTATTGGGCAAAGCTATGATTATTCACTACTCCTGGGAACCGGACCAGAATGCTCCTGCAGTTAGCCGGGACGATCTTCTTTCCATTCCCAAGAATATAGCCTATAATATTATCCATTTCCCTCAACGGGTAAGATGGAACCGGATCGGGCATCTAATTAAATAGAAATCACTATTAAGTAGTAGCAACAGTTACGGGCAGGAGTATAACTCCTGCCCGAACATTTTGAAAGATTCAGGAGACACCAGATCAGGAGCACCAAGCGACTGACCTGCGAAGCTGGGCAAATAAAAAAGCCCTCAGATTCTGAGGGCTTTTTAAATTTTACCTGTTGGTAGAATCTCAACCTAATGGAGGTGGTCCTCCTCTGAACAAGTAGTTGATTAAATAAATTGTATCCTCTATGTTCACTACATTATCACAATTGACATCACCTGAAAAATATTGTCGGGGCAGTGCTCCTCCTTTAAAGAGATACTTTATCAAGTAAACCACATCAGAAACGGAGACTTTGTCATCATTGTTAAAATCCCCATTCAGCATATCTCCGATAACTATATGTCCCTGAATAAAGTGAGGTTTTATTTCCAGAGAGTTTTCATCCACGAAAACCAGATGATTTCCCGGGGGAACCATACAGGTGTCAATCTCCACAGTTTGCAATGGAGCATCTTCATTAAGGCTAAAGTACAGATTAGCCAAAAGTCCGTTACTTGGTAGGATAAGCGGCTCTACCAAAGCCACAATTCCAATCAAGATCGTTTTATCGATGGGATTAATGTTTTTGACCTTTAACTCTATGTATTCTGCACGAGAACCGGCAAATGAAACCGAGTCACAGACCAGATCTGAGCTGTTATATTTCAAGGGGACATCAATTGCTGCTACGGGTTCACTATTGTAAAAGTAAACCGGAACCACAACCTGAGTGCCTGGCTGACCAGCTACTGTAGCTACCCTCACCGTATCCTCGCTTGAAGGGGTTGAAGGGGTTATGGCTAAAATCACCAGTATACTTTCCGGTGAATTGGTGGCTTCCGGGCAAGAGACAACTATGTAGTCATAATAAGTATTCACTCCTAATCCGTTTATATCGACACTCAACCGAACATCAGATGGAGCTGTACCCTGATAAGCGCTCAAGCCGAGCCAGGAAGCCTGCTTGCTGGCAGTCCAGTTAAGCATACTTCCGCCGGAATTGCTTATAGTAAGCTTCTGGGAATTGGGATTATTTCCACCTGCAACTGCGCTGAAGCCGAATCTTTTTGAACTCAAGGCAATGGTCGGGACATTCGATTTAACTCTCAAAGTCACGGGAACGATTTTTGGACTGTTCCAGGCTCCTTCAGCCTGAATGCTGATGGTGGTAAAATAAGCACCAACCTTCAGTCCAGTGATGTCCACTGATAAAGTGGTCTGAGAAGGCGCCGTGCCTGAAATCGAGCTCAGAGTCAACCACCCAGCATCCTCCACTGCTGTCCAGTTCAACTCACCAACCCCGCTATTAGTTATCGAGAGATCCTGAGTTGGTGGATTCCCGTCTCCGATTTCCGCTGTGAAATCGAAATAAGCAGGGGAGGCAGAGATTATCGGAACAGTATCCGGGGGGTTACCTGTTAGCCTTAACTGATAGATATGGTCGGTGATGATATCTGATACCCATAGGTATTGACCATCCCACTCTAACTCTGTGGCA
Source organism: uncultured candidate division Zixibacteria bacterium (assembly GCA_963713865.1). Lineage (GTDB taxonomy): Bacteria > Zixibacteria > MSB-5A5 > MSB-5A5 > RBG-16-43-9 > CAZMZF01. The sequence goes on from OY970208.1 coordinate 1,766,545, forward strand.
TTACTCCCAGGACCAGGAAATGCCCATAAAAGCTCACCCTGGCGGGTTAGCTTGTAAATCATACCATTAGAGCAATCGCAGATGAAGAAGTTCTCACCATCCCAGGTCAATCCATCCAGCAGGTTTACCGGGAAAGTTAGCTCTATGGTTTCCACCACGTTCCAGTCAGAATCAAACCTGACTAAACTCCTTTTTGACGAACTTGCCGGACGGTCACAAGCCCAGATGCTCGTTCCGTCCCAGGCTAAGCCGGTTACCTGTTCCAGCGGAGTCTGAATGGTCTGGACCAATTGACCACTTGTGGTCAGCTTGTAAATCCGGGCTTCGAACAGTGCGGCTAAATAAAGATACTGCCCATCCCAGGTCATACCACTGACTATACCTCCATTCCACTCGAACTGGGAAAGGATGTTCCCCTGAGTATCCATATGATAGATAGTATTATGACCATCATAGGTACATGAGGTAGTCCAGAGATAGGTTCCATCCCAGGTTATGCCCCAGGTACCAGGATTACCTGGTGCTTGAAAATAAGTGACTATTTCATAAAACTGGGATTTGTTCACATCCACAGATAAGTTGACAGGGACACTTATCGGATCTATGCCTGGATCAGAGGGGATGAAGTTAATCTGACCCCCATAGTATCCTGGAGAAAGACCGGTTATATCCACAGAGACTTCCACGTCAGTGGGTGTGGTGCCTGAGGTCGGAACTGCACTTATCCAGCTCTGAGAAGTGGACAAGGTCCAATCCAGGGGATTGCCTGTGCTTTTTATAGTAATGTATTTGCTTCCTGGGTTTTGCCCGCCAAAAAATGCCATAAAATTGAGACTGCCTGGAGTAACATACAGTCTATTAGTGTCTGGAAGCTGATTTAAATCTACCTGGTAGATATAATCCGTTCTGATATCTGCTACCCAGAGGTATTGACCATCCCACTCCAGCTCGGTAGCATTGCTCCCGGGTCCAGGAAATGCCCATAAAAGCTCACCCTGGCGGGTTAGCTTGTAAATCATACCATTAGAGCAATCGCAGATGAAGAAGTTCTCACCATCCCAGGTCAATCCATCCAGCAGGTTTACCGGGAAAGTTAGCTCTATGGTTTCCACCACGTTCCAGTCAGAATCAAACCTGACTAAACTCCTTTTTGACGAACTTGCCGGACGGTCACAAGCCCAGATGCTCGTTCCGTCCCAGGCTAAGCCGGTTACCTGTTCCAGCGGAGTCTGAATGGTCTGGACCAATTGACCACTTGTGGTCAGCTTGTAAATCCGGGCTTCGAATAGTGCTGCTAAATAAAGATACTGCCCATCCCAGGTCATACCACTGACTATACCTCCATTCCACTCGAACTGGGAAAGGATGTTCCCCTGGGTATCCATATGATAGATAGTATTACGACCTTCATATGCACATGAGGTAGTCCAGAGATAGGTTCCATCCCAGGTTATGCCCCAAGTGCCGTAAGTGCCTGGTGCTTGAAATCGGGTGATTACCTTTTGCGCAAAAGCCATCGAGCTCCCCCAAAGCAATAACAAAGATAGAGCCACTAAGAAGACTATGACTCTTTTCATGTAAACCTCCCGTTTAAAGGTTTAAATAAGCAGACTTAATTCTGATTAAAATTCTGCTTAAAATTGACTATGATTGGATTGTATTCTTAACGTAGTTTCTCCTTATGAAATTAATATAATTCTTAACTAACAATTGTCAAGAAAAAATTAAATCTTTTTTATACTTTTCAGGTGTATTGTTTCCAGATATACTGTCAGCATAATCCTCTAAGAGATAAGTGGTTAGGTTAGAGATTCTGAAGTGAAGAACAACTTTCTTTTAATCCACTTATAAATTCTATTCGTGATCCGTTTTAAAGAAAATATTTCTTTAATAACTGAACTATTGAATATAATTTTTTACATTGACTCAACTCAGCCTAGAGTTATGATGTTCCTACCCGACAAAATCCACTGATACCCGCTGATGGAACCCTTCATTGGAGATTATGTGATTGTGGCAATGCATAAATATCATATCAAAGAATATCTATTGAGGAGTAAAATAGTCCTAATTAAAAGCTTGACAATGGGTAAGATATTTACTATTATCTCAGTAATTATATGATTTCCTTAGAGGTTAAAAATTTAGCTAAAAATTTTGGCTATAGAAAAGTTTTCGAGGGGATTAATTTTTCAATTAAAAGTGGAAAATCTTTGGTGATTGTGGGGAAGAACGGTTCTGGCAAAACTACGCTTTTGAAGATCCTGGCAGGTCTATTAAAGCCCTCTAAGGGTGAAGTGATTATTAGTCTGAATGGTCAAATTAGAAAGAAGGAAGATAAGAGGAAACTATTAGGTTTTGTGGCTCCTGATTTATTTCTATATGATGAACTTACCGCTTTGGAGAACTTAGAATTTTTGGTTCAGATTCAGGGTTTGGGATTTAATAAATCAGAATTAAACAAAAAATTAGAAGAGATGGGTTTAAGAGGGAGAGGAGATGATCTGGTATCATCTTATTCTTCCGGGATGAAACAGAGGTTGAAATATGTTTTTGCTTTGTTAAATAAACCCCAGATTTTGCTTTTGGATGAGCCAGGGAGCAATTTAGACGAACCGGGTCTTTTATTGCTGAATAAAATTATCGAGGAACAAAAGAAAAGGGGAATACTAGTCTTAGCCACCAATGACCAGAGGGAGACAAAATATGGGGATGAAATCCTCAACCTGGACCAGCAGAGTTTCGGCGTTATTCCTTAAGGATTTCAAATCTGAACTGCGAACGCGCTATAGCCTGAACGCTTTGATAATGTTTGCAGTGGTTACTCTTACTGCGATCAGCTTCTCTATCGGTATGTTCTCTTTAAGCTCTAAAGTAAAAGCTTCTCTTTTCTGGATAGTTATTTTTTTCTCGGCTATGTCTGGGTTAGCCCAGGTTTTTATAAAAGAAGAAGAATCAAAAACCTCCAATCTTTTGAAATTGGTGGCTTCGGCTGAGACGATCTTCGCTGGAAAGTTACTTTACAATTTGATTCTTCTGTTCTTTTTAGAGTTAATTGTTGTACCCTTGTTTATAATTATGTTAGGGTTTTCGATTTTGAGTTATTGGTTATTTTTCAGCGTATTAATCTTAGGCAGTTTGGGTCTGGTTTGTGCGACGACTATCATCGCTGCCATTGTTGCTAAAGCCAGCGTAAAGGGAGCATTATTTGCAGTTCTTTCTTTCCCAATTCTTCTGCCACTGCTGGTTACTCTGATCAACGTTACGAATTTAGCTTCTGAGGGGGCTTCGTTTTCACGAGGGTTAAACGATCTGCAAATACTTTTTTCTTATGCTGTAGTGATGTTTGTTGCTTCATTTTTACTTTTTGATTTCGTATGGGAGGAATGAAGAAGCAGGTAGCAAGTAGCTGGTAGTAAACAGGGAAAGAAAAAGGGAATAATAAAAATGTGGTGGAAAATATTAACTGGGTTACTGATTAGTATAGTAGTGGTTACCATATTTTTAATGCCGCCTCCACAGAAAGAGTTAGGCGAGGTCTCCAGGATATTTTTCTTTCACGTGCCAGTTGCCTGGGTAACGGTCTTGGCTTTTTTATTTGCGATGATTAATAGCATCCTATATCTTTCAAAAAAAGACCCGGTTTATGATACTCAGGCAGCAGTAGCTTCACAGCTTGGATTTTTGTTCGCTATCTTAGCCACAGTCTCAGGTGCAATTTTCGCTAAATCTGCCTGGGGCTCATACTGGAACTGGGACCCGAGGGAAACCTCCGTTTTCATTCTCCTTTTAATTTACGGAGCGTATCTTGCCTTGCGTTCCGCCATAGACTCAGAAGATCGAAGAGCAAATCTTTCTGCGGTTTATTCTATTTTAGCTTTTATCACGGTACCTTTTCTGGTCTTCGTGGTTCCGAGGGTATTTCAGTCTCTACATCCGGTAGATTCAGTAATAAGCTCTCAAATAAAAATCCAGATGCCATTTCCCGTTCTTTCCGTATTCTTATGCTCGCTTTTGGGATTTAGCTTGCTTTTTATCTGGATATATAAACTTGAAGTAAAGATAATTCTATTGGATAAAAAGAAACATTCGTAGTTTGAAAAAAGGAGGTTTAGGGATGTCTGCAAATTTCGGAGTGATGATTGTAGTATTAATTATCTGGTTTGGTATATTCGCGTATTTATTAAGGCTGGATAAAAAGGTAAAAGAGCTAGAGAGAAAATGAAGTTGAAATATGTTATAGGCATAGGTATAATTTTAATTTTTGTAGTTTTCGGAGCATTGTCTTTCAGAAAAAATCTAACCCCTTATGTAGGGTTTAAAGAGGCTAAAAGCTCTAATAACTCAGTTCAGATTATTGGTGAAGTGCTCCCAGAGGAAACTAAGTATGATCTTGAAAACCAGAAATTTCATTTCTCCTTAAAGGATTCAAAAGGGGAGAAGATGAATATAGTTTTCAACGGGGTTAAGCCGGCTAATTTTGAGCAGGCTACAAGTGTTGTGGTAATAGGTAAATATCAGGAAGGAGTTTTTCTGGCAGATCAGGTCCTGGTTAAATGCCCGTCCAAATATCAGGGGGTAAAATAGATGGCTTCAGGTGATCTTTTTCTGCTGTTTTGTCTTTTAGGAGCTATTTTCTCAGCCATTCTTTTTTTATGGAGCGCAAAAGGGGATAAGAAAATATTATCCTGGGCCAAAATAGTATATTATCTGACATTTCTTTTTTCTCTCTTAGCCACTTTAGACCTTTTCTATCTTTTCCTGACTCATAATTTTCAGACCTCTTACGTGTTCGGATACAGCTCAACCGATTTACCTTTCTTCTATCTTATATCTTCTTTCTGGGCGGGTCAGGAAGGCACGTTTCTCTTGTGGCTTTTCATCGGGCTTTTGCTGGGACTTTTCCTGATTAAGAAAAAAGGGGATGGACTGCAGGGTTATGTTATATTTATTTATCTTTTAGTTCAGATATTTTTACTGGTGCTGCTTTTGAAGAAAAGCCCTTTCGAACTTCTGCCTGACATTCCTCCGGAAGGAAAAGGGCTTAATCCTCTTTTGAAAGACCCCTGGATGGTTTCGCATCCCCCTCTGGTTTTCATCGGTTATGCTGGTTTAGCCATTCCGTTTGCTTATGCTTTAGCGGCTTTGATAAAGAATAAATATGATACCTGGGTAAAGTCTTCTTTACCCTGGGTAGGGTTTTCCGCCCTGACTTTAGGTTCAGGAATTTTCGTTGGCGGATTCTGGGCTTATAAAGTCCTGGGCTGGGGAGGTTACTGGGGCTGGGATCCGGTAGAGAATGCTTCTTTGATTCCCTGGATAACGACTGTGGCTTTGTTACATGGTTTCGTCTTGGAGAGGAATAAAAATAGTCTGAAAAGAACAAATCTTTTTCTGGCTATAGCTTCTTTTCTTTTAGTTATGTACGGGACGTTTCTCACCCGGAGCGGGGTTTTAGCTGATTTCTCGGTTCATTCCTTTGCGGATTTGGGACTTAATCAATACCTTGTTTTCTTTATGCTTTTATTTTCAGCTTTTTCCCTGGGGCTTCTGGCCTTTCGTTCTTCAAATCTACGAAGCGCAGAGTCTGGTAAATCGATCTTATCCCAGGAGTTCGCAGTTCTTTTAGGGATTATCTTTTTGTCTTTTTCTGCAGTTTTAATCTTAATAGGGACTTCTGCTCCACTCCTGACAGGTTTGTCAGGTAAAGCCTCAAACGTTACTGTACCTTATTATATCAGGACAAATCTGCCAATTGCCATTATCTTAGGATTACTTTTAAGCCTGTCTACTTTTTTGTCCTGGAAAGAGGTATCTGTCAAGGAACTTGGTAAAAAGATTACCCTGCCTTTAATAATAGTTATAATCCTTTCGATAAATGCCTTGGCTTTTGGAGTCAGGAGTCTATCCTATTTCCTTTTTATTTTCTTTTCCATTTTTGTTCTGGTTTCAAATCTCATAATTTTCTTCAAAAGATTAAAAGGGAAACTGCTCAATACTGCGGGATATTTGACCCATATCGGCATCGGGCTGATGTTCATTGGAATCCTCACTTCATCCGGCTATTCGAAGTCTGTAAAACTGAATCTGCTTAAAGGAGAAACTAAAGAAGCTTTCGGTTATCAGCTTACCTTTCAGGGTGAAGAAAATTCTTCAAGTAAGAATGAAAATATACTTTTGGTGCAGGTGAAAAAGGGTAAAGAGAGCTTTACAGCTAAGCCCGGACTCTACTGGAGCGAATACAATCAGGGGATGATGAGAAAACCACATATAAAAAGAGGGATGATAGAAGATTATTATTTTGCTCCGATGGAATACAAAAAAGAGGCATTAAATTTCTCCGAGCCGTTCAATCTATCTAAAGGGGAGGAAAAAGAGGTCGAGGGTTACAAAATCAAGTTCCTGAATTTCGATATGACCTCACATGAACAGGGGGGAGAGGTAAGAGTAGGTGCTATTCTGGAAATCAGCTATCAGAATCAGAAGGGAACTGTTACCCCGGCGATTGTATTCGGAGAACAGAATAAAATGATCCAGATTGAAGCTGGATTGCCGGGTGGTAACCTGATATTTTTGGAAAGAGTGATGGCTGATCAGAAAATGGTGACTTTAAGTATAGGTAAGAAGGGGGAAGAAAACAGGGGAGAGGTCCTCCTGTTGGAAGTAAGCAAGAAACCTTTGATTAATCTTCTGTGGCTGGGTTTGGTTGTGATTATGCTTGGTCTTTTCATGATGACCTGGAGAAGAAGTAAAGAAATGTAGTAGTGGGTTTTTCGTAGTGCGACCCTTTTAGGGTCGCTGTAGTTGTAATGGTCCGCCTGGGGTGGATCAGCCTTCCATCGTTTTTCGTAGTGCGACTCCTTTCAAGGACTGTTGAAAAAATGGAATTAGTAGAGTGTCATTCTGAATCCCCGTAGGGGATGAAGAATCTCTGTATTACTTAATAAGATTCTTCGGTCGTCCCCGTAAGGGACTCCCTCAGAATGACAAAGCTCGTAGTGCGACCCTGCTTGTCCCGTCGCAGGCGGGATCAGGGTCGCAAGAATGGTAGGACAGGACAGTGTCCTGTCCCTACATACATTATAGGTATCCCCACCTTGCCCTCAAGGTGGGGTAATATTATATGTTCGTAATTCGTCATTAATTATTATATTAACGCAATGTACTCCTTTCATCTGTCATTCTGAGTCCCCGTAGGGGACGAAGAATCTTCATATTAATCTTAGAGATTCTTCGAGGGTGGCACCCTCAAACTTGTTTGAGGGTGAGTCTGGAAGTTTCTGCAAATGCCTTTAATAGCATCCCCAAAACAATTTTGGGGATGGCACGCCACCTTGCCCTACTTTTTCTTTGTTATCCAACGTTCTTCATCCGTTATATTTTTAGCGTATATTTTGTTTGACATCTAAGCTGGTTGATTTTATATTGGCTTTAAATTTGCGCCTATAGCTCAACTGGATAGAGCATCGGACTTCGGATCCGAGGGTTGAGGGTTCAAATCCCCCTAGGCGCGGTGGGAAGTGATTAGTGAGAGAGTGATTAGTGATTAGGTGATAGTAAATAGATAGCAGGTCATAGGTGATAGGTTGTAGGTCAAAGGTTATAGATAGGAGGGAAGGGCACTAACCACTATGAACTATGAACCATTAACCAATAAGTGAAAGAGTAATTAGCTTTTTCTTTTGACTTTAGCCTATAGACTTTAGACTTAAGACTGTGTTTCCGTCCCCATCGTCTAGCCCGGTCCAGGACACCGCCCTTTCACGGCGGCGACACGAGTTCAAATCTCGTTGGGGACGCTTTCAATTAAAGGCTAAAGGCAAGAGGCAATAGTCTAAAAGCAAATTTGGAGTGTAAAGTCTTTAGATCCTGGTGACTTTAGCTTTACCTTAGTAGTAGGTCAGGAGCTTTATGCTCCTTACGTAATCTGAAAACCATATAAACATAAATTAAGAGCACTTCCACCGATGTACTGGAAGCGATACCAAGAGGAAACCGCTAGCTTTTTTCGAAGCCTTGGCTGCGATGTAGAAGTTGACGCAACAGTGAAAGGAGCTCGCGCGAAGCACAAGGTTGATGTATTAGTCCGGTTCAGACGGTTTGGATTAGAAACAAAATGGGTAGTCGAGTGCAAGCTTTGGCAGACATCTGTACCCAAGGAAAAAGTGCTGGCGTTGAAATCAACCATCGAGGATGTGGGAGCGGACCGTGGTATTTTGGTATCATCGGCAGGTTTTCAGAGTGGCGCGGTCCGTGCCGCTACAAGCACCAATATCTCACTAACCAGTCTGGATGAACTCAAAGAGACTGCGGAAGAAGAGCTAGTGTCATCTGTCCTCCACACTCTTGAAACAAGAGTAATTGAGCTGAAGTACGCTCTATCAGACCTCTACAGCATAGAACAGACAACTTCTCACTTTTGGATATCCATGCCCCTTATTGGGGTGGATAGTGGTGCTGTGTACCGTGCTATTGGTGCTCTTTCCTTCCTTGAGTTTGGATTTGACCGAGCACGACTCCGGAAACCTCCGTACCCAATCAAGTTCGGTGAACCTGGCCAAGGGCAGTTCCTTGCTATGACGCTAGAGGAATTCGTCGAGGGCGCTGCTCAAGTCATCTGTGAGGCGCAAACCACGCTGAATTCACAGCACCCGGGGAAATTCTCATAATATGAGTCTTCGCCTAACTCATCATTTCAGCGGACTCGATGCACTTGCTGCTGATTTTGAACGTTGTGCTGTAAATATATTCTGTGCGGAGATGTTATGTTAAATGAGAAGTCTATTAAGATCGGAAACGCTTTTCATAAGTATGCCGATTCTGGAGATAAATCCCATATTGAGAATTTCACTTTAGAAGAAATAGAGAATGCAATCATACAGTATGGGTTAGACAAAGGTTCCCCATTTTACATTGCAATGGAACGACGAATTAACGAATTAAAAGCAATTGAAAGCCAACGACAATTGAAACAAGAAAAATGGAAAGATAGGTTATATGGGTTCGTATTTGGTCTTCTGATTGGGTTAATTCTATATTTAATCAAATATTTATTAGAGAAAGGGAAATAAAAGTATTAGTAGCTTAGAAGCTACGTGCTCCTGAAACTATCATTAAGATTTTAAACTTACACCCTACACTTCTCTTAAAAAGAGAGGGGGATTAAGGGGATGAGTTTAGAAGGTTGTCAGCCACCCTGAGTTTGTGCTTCGACAGACTCAGCACCCTGAGGTAATCGAAGGGTCGAAGGGTGGGTATGGTTGACCTGCAAGCTGGAGACATACCCGTTGCCTTTCATAAACAAATTAAATTTTTCACAATTTAATATACACTATAATCAAGCATAATCACCTTGACATCAAGGTTGAGCTGTGTAATATTATATAAAGAGCAAAAACCGATTCAGAGGGGGATTTATGACAGAAAGCTTAAAAAGATCAAGGGAGGATGTATGAAAAATAAGACTATGATTAGTATACTCCTATTCATTGGTATTAGTCTCATTGCAGGTGAGGTTTTCTCTGAGACAAATCACCCGAACAAAGCTTATGACCTGCTCAAAAATCTTGAGACAGGATACGAACAGTTTGAGGAAATCGAGATTGGGGACAAAATAGTATATTTTTATCAAAGGGTGGTGGGCAATGCGATCGTGGAGAAAGATTTTATAGTTTACTACTTTAACAAAGATACTCAGGAACTCATAGCCAAAAATAGTCACTGGCGGGAAGACATTCCGGAAAATTTACCTGAGATGATGGTGACGAAAGAACAAGCAGAAGCTGTGGTTGGCGGGGAGGTTCAATACTCTAAGCTATACTATATATCCCCGGAATCAGATGTTTTTCCAATCAAGCCAGCACCCCGAAATCCCTGCTGGGTCGTGAGAAGCATAGATAATGGTAACTTGACCGAGACAGTCGTTGATGCTGTGGATGGTAAAATATGGGGTAATGCTATTCCGCCACCCTACACCGGATTCTCGATGACAGGACCTTGGTATTTTGACCTCTGTAGCGGTTTTTGGGAGTCCTGGTATGAAAATGCTGCCGAGTGGTTCGATAGAATGGGATATTCCACAGAATCTACAGTATGGCCAACAGAGGAAAAGATTAAAAGCCATATTCAATCTAGTGAAACTGCAATGTTTTATGAGATTGCTCACAGCGAGGGGAGAAGTGACCAATTTAAGAGCGGCTGCGTAGATGGAACCGATCCAGAATACACTTATGCCAGCGAGATCAAGACCTGGATTGCCGATTATCAAAAAATGCCGTTCGCTTTCCTGGCAAGCTGTTACGCGCTGTGCGACACAGGTGAGGGCACCTTATCACATGAGTTCAGGAAGGGCTCCACTGAAAAAACGGTTACGCTGGGTTACTGTAATATGAGCGAGGAACAATGTGCTGATTGCTGGACATATTCTCTGTCCTGGCAAGATACGCTGTTCTTCTACCTGAGTCAAGGCTGGACAGTGAAACAGGCATTTGATAAAGCTAATTTAGCATACCCTGCTTGCGCAATTCCGAATTGCATGCGATTCGCTGGAGATGTAAATTTTGCGGTTATCCCTACAGTAGCGAGGGAACCGGTTGAATGCGGAGATACAATAACTCAAGACAAGACATTACACAATGACCTTTTAGATTGTGTGAGTCACGGCTTGATAATCAATGCTGACAGTATAACCATTGATTGTGATGGTCACCTGATCCAGGGAGACGAAGCTGGTATCGATTATGGAATTTATCTGAACCACAGAGAGGGTATCACCATCAAGAACTGCAAGGTGCAAGGATTTGAGATAGGAATTAATCTGGATTCCAGTTGCAACAACAATCTGGAGAGAAATACCCTAAGGGATAACAGCTATGGAGTATATCTTGGCAATTCGCAGAATAATACCTTCCGGAACAATAAATTTATAGATAATGTGGTAAACGCCTATGAAGATTCTATCTCTAATAATAATGACTGGAATCCAAATAATAGCGGCAACTTCTGGTCTGACTGCTATTATAATCCTGGCTACCCGGATTATTATGAGATTTCCGGACCAGGTGATGGGGTGGACCACTACCCCGATTGCCCAAATACTCCTCCCGGGCTATTTTCTCTCCTTTCACCTTCCGACAGCAGTTTAATCTTTTGTTTTCCCTTCTATCCCATGCCATACGTTCCCTGTGAGGTAACTTTTGACTGGGAAGATGCCGTAGACCCTGACCCATGGGATGATACCATAAGATATGATTTATATATTAGCACTTCTTCAGTTTTCTCTCCCGATTCAACGACCATATATAATAGTCTTCTTAACAGCCAATATACTGATACCCTTGCCCTGGGAAGTTTTTTCTGGACAGTAAGGGCTTATGACAATCGTTCTGAAACATGGGCTAAAGATACGTTGAGCTTTTGCTTTTTTGAAATAGGTGATGCAAACTGCAATAACTCTTTATCGGTTTCTGATGTGGTCTACATAATAAACTATCTCTTCAAAAGCGGTCTTCCTCCTTGTGGTATGCAAGCGGCAGATGTTACTTGCGATGGTCGGGTAACTGTAAGCGACGTGATCTATTTGATTAATTATCTTTTCAAAGGTGGCCCACCGAATGGGTGTTGAGAGCACCCAGAAGCGATGAAAAGAGGCTGAATATTCTCGCTTGGTGCCATCAGAAAAGTTCTGAACTCGTCCATCTGGGGACGCTTTGATTAATCAGGCAAAAAGCAATAGTCAAAAGGCTTGCAAAACTGGAGTGTAAAGATTTATCTTTACCATAGATAATATATTAGAAGCTACGTGCTCCTGAAACTATCATAAAGGTTTTGAACTCACCCCTGTGTCCCCTCTCTTAAAAAGAGAGGGAGAATAAGGGGGTGAGTTTAGAATGCTGTCAACCACCCTGAGTTTGTGCTTCGACAGACTCAGCACCCTGAGGTAATCGAAGGGTCGAAGGGTGGGTATGGTTGACCTACGACTCAAATAAATCAGCCATTTAAGGAGATTCTTATGCACACCACAGGAAACACTATCTTAATTACCGGAGGAGCAACCGGCATTGGATTTGCTCTGGCAGAAGCTTTTCTCCTAAAAGGAAACGAAGTTCTCATTTGCGGTAGACGGGAAGATAAGCTGGTTGAAGCTAAAAACAAATTGCCTAAACTCCATACCAGAAGATGTGACCTTGCTGAGACAGAAGATCGAAAGCGTTTATTGGATTGGGCGGTCACGAATTTCAGGAGCCTGAACATCCTGATCAACAATGCAGGTATTCAAAGGGAGATCGATTTCGAAAAGGGAACAGCTGATTTGCTAAGCGGGGAAAACGAAATCGAAATAAACCTGCAGGCTCCGGTTCATCTTTCTGCATTATTTATTCCTCATTTAATGAAACAGAAAGAAGCAGCCATTGTGAACATCTCCTCCGGACTTGGTTTCGTTCCCCTGGCGATTATGCCGGTGTATTGTGCTACAAAAGCAGCAATACATTCTTTCAGCTTATCATTGAGACACCAGCTCAGGGATACATCCATAAAAGTATTCGAAATTATCCCTCCTACAACGGACACAGAGCTTGACAGGGGAGCACGGGATAAAAGAGGCCAGGCAGATCGGGGAATAAAGCCTGAAGTAGTTGCGGAAGCAGCTATCGAAGCAATAGACAAGGATAACTATGAGACTGCAGTTGGTCAGGCACAATTCTTACGCGATAGTTCGAGAAAAGAGCCAGAACGGGTGTTTCAGATCATAAATGCGAGATAGTCAATCGTAGTTTCTGGCACTATTAAGGTTTGAACTCACCCCCATACCCTTCTCTTTAAAAGAGAGGGGGATTAAGGGGGTGAGTTTATCAGCGGTAGGTCAGGCGTTCAGGGCACTCGACCTGCGAGGCTTAATCATCAGGAAAGGATAAATATGAACATGATGCACGTTAACGGCAAGAACAAAGGGCATATCGTCCTCTATACGCTGAGCACTTGCGGGTGGTGCAAGAAGACCAAACGTCTTCTCAACGAGATGGGGGTCGAATATTATTATCACGATGTCGACCTTCTGGAAGGCAAGAGTAAAGAAAAAACGCTGGAGGAGATAAGCCGCTGGAATCCCGCGTGTACTTTCCCCACCCTGGTGATTAACGATAAATGCATCGTTGGCTACCAGGAACAGGAGATCAAGGAGACGATTGGATTATGAATGATAAAATAGAAGTTACCGAAGAAGAAGTAGAAAAGCTATACAAAAGGCTGAATCGGGAAGCCGAGACATCCGGGTACCATCTCAATACGGATGCGGAACATATCAGGGAGCTTGTCAGGGGTTTGCTCGTAAACGAGAAAAGGTATGGATACTGGTCCTGTCCATGCAGGCTGGCGTCAGGAAGCAAAGAGGGAGACCTCGATATAATCTGCCCTTGCGATTATAGGGACCAGGACCTGAATGAGTACGGCACCTGCTATTGTGCCCTTTACGTCTCACAGGCAGTTTTAAAAGGGGAGAAAAAGTTAGGGCCAATACCTGAAAGGCGTCCATTCTTAGATGAAAGGAAGAAAGCCCGTTTCAAGCCTAAGGTGGTAAACATCCCTTCCCTTGCCCTGCCGGTGTGGAGATGTAAGGTCTGCGGCTATTTATGTGCCAGAGAGGAGCCGCCAGAGGTATGCCCTGTATGCAAGGCAAAAAAAGAACGTTTTGAGCAGTTCATGTAAGTAATAGGTCAGGAGCTTTGAGCTCCCAGCCTATTCATTTGGCAGGTGTACATAGAGTAACTGCTCGATGAGGATAATCTGTCAGTGTATTTAAGTATAGCCTTTTCCAGGAGGTGATTGACATGGCTTTCAAGGCAGTGTTTCTTGCTCACGTTCCTGATGCGGACCCGGAGAAACATAGGTGCGTGATTGAAACCGGCATGTATAAGCTCTTCTCTGTTCTGGTGAAAAACCATAACCAGGCAATAGAGATCTGCAAGCAACTGGTCAAAGAGGAAGGTATTCACTCAATCATCCTTTGTCCCGGAAACACACACAAAGATATTGCAGAGATATCAAAAGCAGTAGGCAGAGACGTCTCCGTCTCGGTGGCAAGAGGAGACAGTCCGAGCATGAGGACTGCTCAGAAAATAATGGAGAGGGAAGGATGGTTTTCAGGACGACCGTAAGAATAATGGGTCATGAGCCTGAGATTCTGACACTATTCGTTTGTTATGTGCGCAAGGCACCCGAATTACGAGTCTATAATGGGAAGCGAAAATATGTTTGCCATTGAAGTGCAAGGGCTTGTTAAGATTTACGATACCATACTAAGGGCTCTGGATGGGGTCGATTTATCCGTCAAGACCGGCGATGTCTTCGCGCTGTTAGGTCCCAATGGAGCTGGCAAAACCACGCTTATCCGAATCCTGACCACCCAGCTTAGACCCTCGGCGGGCAAGGCGTCTATTTTTGGACTGGATGTTGTGAAGCGGGATGCTGAGATCCGAAAAGTAATGAGCTACGTGCCCCAGGAGATGAGCGTGTGGACGGATATCAGCGGTTTTGAGAATCTGCTGATCTATTCCAAGATTTATGGCCTACCTTCCGGCCAGAGGAAGAAAGTGGTCCAAGAGGCTCTGGAAAGCATGGGCTTAAATGAAGTGGCGAACTTACTGGTCCGAACCTATTCCGGGGGCATGATCCGCAGGCTCGAGGTCGCCTGTGCGCTGTTGATCAAGCCCAAAATGATGTTTTTAGACGAGCCGACCATCGGCCTGGACCCCGCAGCCCGGAAAGCCGTGTGGGAGAAGATCCTGTCCTTCAAGAATGAGATCGGGACTACTGTGTTTTTCAATACCCATTACATGGACGAGGCAGATCTTTACTCCGACGGGATCGCAATCATCGACCGGGGCAAAATCGTAACCTCCGGTACCGCTGCCGAGCTTAAGGGTTCTATCCGCCGGGATGTGATCCATATCAGTGCAGGGGAGGGGAGCCTGGGGGAGGGGATTATAAGTAAAATTCGGGGTTTGGGCTTTGTCAACGACGTGATGGTCAATAGCTCTGAACTTACAATCATGGTCGGAGATGCCGAGACAGCGCTGCCTGGTATCCTCGAAGCTTTGCGAATCGATAACGTCGTCGTGAAAAAGATATCGGCCACGAAACCGACTTTGGACGACGTGTTTTTAAAATATGCCGGAACTACATTTTTACCCATTGCTGGTACCAGCGATGTCAGGCAGGTCCGGCGCAGGATAAAGAGAGGATGAGCATATGATGATCAAGGATTCGATTAGAGAAATGTTTGCGATGATGGAGCTTGAGCTCCGCAGGATCAGGCACGACCGGACAGAGATTTACACCCGGGCCATTCAGCCGATCCTCTGGCTGGTGGTCTACGGGACGATTATGAGCAGCGTTCGGGCTATTCCGACCAGCGGGATACCGTACTTGGATTACATCACCCCGGGTGTGCTGCTACAGTCGACAGTCTTCGTCTCGGTCTTCTACGGCTTGACGATCGTATGGGAAAGGGAAACGGGTATTCTGAAGAAGTTGCTTACGGCGCCCGTCCCAAGGTATGCTACGGTAATCGGTAAGTGCATCGCTTCGGGAGTCCGGGCTGTTTTTCAAGCTCTGATCATCGTACCGGTGGCGATGCTGATCGGAGTGAGATTCGTCCTCAATCCATTGTACCTTTTTACGGCACTACTTCTCCTGTTTTTGATTTCGGGTGGGTTTGCTGCCATCTCCATCCTGGTAGCGTCTTTCATGAAGACCCGGGAGCGGTTTATGGGAATCGGCCAGGCCCTGATCATGCCCCTGTTCTTCAGCAGCAGCGCGTTGTACCCGGTCAAAATGATGCCACCGCTTTTGCAAACCATCGCTATCCTCAACCCCTTGACGTATGCTGTGGATGCGGTGAGGGGCCTGTCGATCACCGGAGACGTAAGCCATCTCCTCAGGGACAGCGCTGCCCTGGTTATATTCGATGTTGTTATGTTCATCGTCGCTTCGATCAGCTTCAGGAAAATCATCGAATGAGAGCAGTAGATAAGGATTCCATACCCCTTCAACTATTCATTTATGAGGTGCGTAACACCATTAATCTACGAGGCTGGTCAGTAACAGGAAGCGGTTAACAACGATGGAAAATGTGCTTGTTTCATGGAGCGGTGGAAAGGACGGTGCTTTTGCACTCTATGAAATTCTTGAGGGTCAAAAGTACCGAATCGCTGCTCTGCTCACAACCGTGACCGAAGATTATGACCGCATCAGTATGCACGGTGTCCAGCGCATTTTGCTCGAACGACAAGTTGATTCTTTGGGTTTTCCCCTTGAAGAAGTGTTCATTTCAAAGAATGCGTCTAACGAAGAGTATGAATCGAAAATGGTGCGGGTGCTTACGCGCTATAAGGAAGCAGGAGTTACTTCAGTTGTTTTTGGAGACATCTTCCTGGAAGACTTAAGAGAATATCGGGAAAGTAACCTTGCAAAGATAGGGATGAAAGGTATCTTTCCCTTATGGAAAAAAGACACTCGGGAATTAGCCCATTCTCTCATACTACTAGGCTTCAAAGCAGTTACCACTTGCGTTGACACCAATGCTCTGGACAGGGGATTTGTTGGTAAAGTGATTGATGAGCAATTTTTGTCTGAACTGCCTGTGATGGTTGACCCGTGCGGCGAAAATGGCGAGTATCACTCTTTTGTCTACGATGGACCGATTTTCAAAAAGAGAATATCCTATACGCCTGGGGGAATTGTCTTAAGGGAAAACCGCTTTTGCTATTGTGATTTGATCCCGGAATAGGGAGCAGTAGCAGGGGTATTATAGGATAGATATAAACAGTGTCAGCCCCAGGGAAAAAGAACTCGTATAAGTTGATATAAGAGAATTTGTGATCAAACCGTATCCTCTATCGACTGAGAAAACAGACGTTATCATCATTGGAGCTGGCGCGTCAGGGCTAATGTGCTCAATCGAAGCTGGCAAGCGTCACCGTAAGGTGCTCGTTTTTGATCATGCAAAAAAGCCGGGGCAAAAAATTTTGATGTCCGGCGGCGGGCGCTGCAATTTTACGAATTACCATATAAATGCCGACAACTATATTTCCCATAATCTACATTTCTGCAAGTCAGCACTCAGCCGCTACACTCAATGGGATTTTTTGACATTGGTGCAGAAGCATCATATCGCCTTTAGTGAGAAAGCCCATGGACAACTCTTCTGTGATGGCAGCTCCCGTGACATTCTGAACATGCTGTTATCCGAGTGCGAACAGGCGGGGGTCTCTTTTCAGGTAAATTCGAAAATTGAAAAGATCGAACGGCTGGGTGAGCATCATTTCAAAGTATACAGCAGTCGGGGCAATTATACCTGCCAGTCGTTGGTCGTTGCTACGGGTGGACTATCCATGCCGGCGATAGGCGCAAGTCCTTTGGGGTATGAAATTGCCGAGCTGTTTCATATCAAGGTGTGGCCGCTACGTGCCGGTTTAGTTCCCTTCACTCTTCATCCGAAGGATAAAGAAAAACTATCAACCTTATCTGGTATTGCGGTTGATGCCGTGGTCAGTAATAAACGGCAAAGTTTTTATGATAACATCTTGTTTACGCACCGGGGTTTGAGCGGTTCTGCCATCCTGCAAATGTCATCATATTGGCAACCCAGCGAGGAGCTTACCATAAATCTGTTACCAGAGATTGATCTGGTCAATGTACTGAAAGAACAGCAGCAACAGCACCCGCAGCGGAAGGTGAAATCAGTGTTGGCGGAATATTTACCTAAACGTCTTGTGGCGATAATGATAATGAGTGATCTTGCAGAAAGCCCATTACGGAAAATCTCTCATCACCAATTTAAGGAAATTTCAGCGCAGTTCCAGCAATGGACCATCAAACCAGGCGGCACCGAGGGTTACCGAACCGCGGAGGTGACTTTGGGGGGAGTAGATTGTAATGCGATTTCATCCAAAACCATGGAAACTCATCCGGTGGCAGGGCTGTTTTTTACTGGTGAAGTACTGGATGTGAGTGGTTGGCTGGGTGGTTATAATCTCCAATGGGCATGGTCATCGGGCTGGTGTGCTGGACAGTATGTTTAGCGCATTAGGGTAAATACGTTGTTTCTTATCTTCATGGAGGATTAAAAGATGGTAAAGAGCAATCTAAATATCGCACGTATTTTCTGTATCGGTCGGAATTATGTTAATCACGTTCAGGAGATGAAAAATATTATACCGACCAAACCGGTTATTTTTATCAAACCAGCATCATGTCTTGTCGGACCAGGTGAAAAAATTCATTTCCCCAAACATGGAACCCAGCTTCACCACGAGGTTGAGATAGTGGTGCAAGTCGGTAGCGAGGGAAGGGTAGTGAGGGAAGAAGAGGCGCTTTCCTTTATCTGTTCTATTACCGTTGGTCTGGATTTGACCCTTCGGGATATTCAAGAAGACCTGAAGAAAAAGGGCTTACCGTGGGAAATTGCCAAGGCTTTTGAACAAAGCGCTCCCATAGGTAATTTCGTCCCGTATGATCAGTCAGTTGACTTGAAAAATATCTTATTTGGATGCAAGGTCAACGGAATAGAGAGACAGAGAGGAAATACCGGTGAGATGATATTCAGCATCGGGAAACTTTTGGTAGAATTGAGTAAGATCTGGATGCTTCACCCTGGAGACTTGATATATACGGGCACTCCCTCAGGAGTCGGTCCGCTCAAGATAGGGGATTCGATTGAAATTGAAAGTGACCTAACTGGATCATTCTCGTGGAGCATTATTGAGTGAGATAGAATTAGTAGAAAGTAGACAGTAGGACAGGTGGGTAGGGTACCTGACCTACTTATTCGACAACCAGATAATCAATAGATAACTAAAATAATGAAGAACATGTCAAATGATATTACGATTAATCCGGCAACAGAAGCTGACTTACCATCAATCAAACCATTACTCCTGGAATTGATGGATGCAATGGACAACACCGAAGGTTTTGACGTAGAACAATCATTGGAGAACTGCCGTACCCTGATCAAAGATCATGCTCATTATATGCTTTTGGCAAAAGATAAGGATAAGGTAGCAGGATTGGTAAACTTCACGACGAGAAAAACGATAATGCATTCAGGTCCATCAGGACTTATAGATGAGTTGATTGTTTCCAGAAGTCATCGAGGTCTGGGAATTGGAAAACAACTGATCTTAGCTGCTATCCAAAAATGTCGAGAGCTTGACTGTTGTGAAGTCGAAGTCAGCACAGAAAAAAGCAATACAAAGGCAAGAGAGTTCTACCAGAGATGTGGTTTTGAAGAGGATGCGGTCTTGCTGGAAATAGATTTAAAGTAGTAGTAGATCAGGAATCCCATTTCCTGAAACTAATTATTTGTCAGGTGCACTGGGCACCTGACCTACAGGGCTGAAATTGCTTGACTGAGAGAAACATGAAAGAAAAAAAGGAGAGCATCCATTTGGTGATGCTGGACAGTTGATATTGCTTGGGCTGTTTCTAATTATCTGGGTGGCGGATTCGTTTATCCTGCGAAAATCAACGTTTCTGTCGAATTACTTGCCGCCTTATGTTCGTTTAGTCGTTTTGGGCATTACACTTATTATAGCTGTGTTTCTTTTCAGGTCAGGTCATGTTGTCGTCAGTCAAGAGCAAAGGCCAAACAGGGTAGTAGTAAACGGAGCGTTTAGGTACGTAAGACACCCTTTGTACTTAGCCAGCATATTAGTTTACCTCGGACTGGCCGTCTCTACTGCTTCACTTTTCTCTTTTATGTTACTTGTTGGGATATGGATTTTCCACAATTACATTGCAAGCTATGAAGAGAAACTGCTGGAGGCAAAGTTTGGAGAGGAATACCGGAGGTATAAAAAGCGAACAGGGAAATGGATGCCAAGAATCGGCAGAGTGCGTTAAGTAGTAGACCCGTAATCCTGTGCTCCTGACAATATTCCTTATGAAAAACCTGAGAACATACGGAAAAACGCCCTTTAACGTCGCTGTGATTCACGGTGGTCCAGGTGCAGCTGGTGAGATGGCTCCAGTAGCGCGTGAACTCGCATCCAGCCGGGGTATTTTGGAACCGCTTCAAACTGCAGTATCGCTCGAAGGACAAGTCGAAGAGTTAAAAACTGTTCTGGAAAAGAAGGGGGACCTTCCCATTATATTGATCGGCTTTTCCTGGGGAGCTTGGCTCAGTTTTATATTTGCTGCTAATTATCCTGCATTCGTAAATAAACTGATACTCATCGGAAGCGGTCCCTATGAAGAAAAATATGCTGCAAAAATTTTAGAGACCAGGTTGAACCGCCTCAGTGAGGAGGATAGAACAGAGGTCAAATCTATCCTTGAAGTTTTAGACAATCCTGAAGCTGAGGACAAAGGTAAGGCATTTGCGCGGTTCGGAGCATTATTCTCAGAAGCCGATACGTATGATCCAATAATGTCCGAATCTGTAGTAATTGATTGCCGGGTTGATATTTTTCAAAGCGTGTGGAAGGATGCCGGGGAACTGAGAAGGAGCGGGAAGCTTCTGGAACTTGGGAAACATATCAAATGTCCGGTGGTTGCGATCCACGGCGACTACGATCCCCACCCGGCTGAAGGAGTCCAAAAGCCCTTGTCTGTCATTCTAAAGAACTTCCGATTTATCCTGCTTACAAACTGTGGGCACAAACCCTGGATTGAACGGAAAGCGAGGGGAGAGTTTTTTCGAATCCTCGAAGAGGAATTGCATTAATGAATGCGCGGGGCACTGTGAGGACGGAATCAAGTTTCGCAGATCAACAAGGGTAATTCAGGAATTACCCCTGCTCTATTCTGCTATAATCTATCTTTTATATGCATCCCCTAAAACAATTTTCCTTGACAGTTTTGAAATATAAGATTATTTAAGAAGTGAAGACAATTAATAGTTATCCTCATAGATTGAAAATGGATTACAAAGAAAGAAAATCAGTTATCTTTTTCCTAGTGATATCTATTTTATCTCTGTTAATAGGCGTGTGGGGGACTGTCAGATTAAGCAAACGCCCAGGGATAAATGCTGATTTTGAGGTCTCAGATAGCCATCTCCAGGTTAGCCGGCTTATCTCTGGCAGCCCGGCTGATAGGGCTGGGCTTAGCACTGGCGACCTTCTTCTGGAAGTGGATAAAAATCCTGTCCAGAGCAGTAGCGACTTGAACTTTTACATAGATCAGAAAAAAGCAGGTGATTTTGTTGATTTAACTTTACAGAGAAATGGAGAAAAATTCAATGCATCGGTACAATTAGAGAAAAAAGAAGGTGGTTTATTCATATTAGTTCATTTTTTAATCGGTCTTTTCCTGTGGCTGGTTGGAGTCTTCGTATTTCTGAAAAAACCCAAAAGCCAGGTTACCAAGATTTTCTTAACCTCCTCTTTATCTTTTTCGCTGGCAATATTCATCTCCTGGGAGGGTTTTCCATTTGGTCCAAAAATCCTGGGTTTCATTCTGCCTTCTATCCAGATATTTGCATATACCCTTATTCCAGCCCTTTTTTTCCATTTTTCTTTGATTTTCCCAAGAGAAGAAGAGATCTCGACCCAGAAGAAACCTTTGATCTATTCGGTATATCTTCCCAGCCTGGTCCTCATACTTTTAATGGAACTATTTTACTGGAGATCGATTTCAGCAAACTCCCTGTCGATATTCCAGGTATATAAAACGTTTTTTATGTATTCTCGAATATATCTGGTGGTCTATGTTCTTTTCGGTCTTATAGTTTTATACCAGACTTATATTAAGTTAGAGTTCTTAGAAGACAAAAGGAAAATCAAATGGATTTTCTGGGGGATATTGGTAGGGACTTTCCCTTTTTTCTTTTTATATATCCTGCCAGACGTTTTCCTTGATAAGATTTTTATCCCTGAGGTAATCTATCTTCTGTTTATGCTGGTTATCCCGATCTCCTTTGCCTTTTCCATCCTCAAATACCAGACTATGGATATTGATGTAGTGGTCAACCGCAGTCTGGTTTATTCTCTCTTAACTGGGCTTATCGTGGGTATATATCTTTTAATAGTTGGACTTTTAGGTGAGATACTACAAAGATCCACTGGATATCAGGGAAGCTTTTTCCCCATTTTAGCCACCCTAGTTGCAGCTTTGCTCTTTACCCCGGCTAAAAACAGGATAAAAGTTCTGGTAGATAAAACCTTTTACCGGGTAAGATATGATTACCGGAAATCAATCCAGAAATTCACCCGTCAGGTAAATCTTGCTTTCACTCATAAAGAGTTGTTAGAACTGCTTTTAAAAAAGATCGATCTTCTGCTGGCTGTCAACCGTATATTGATATTTCTTAAAAAAAGCGAAGCAGAGGAATTCGAAATAGCAAATTCGTTAGGTTTTTCTGAAGAGGAAATAGGAGAAATTGAGAGGGAGAAGAATGTCTTCCTGGCAGACTTATTTAAAACCAAAATAAACCAGGGGGTTAAAGGTTCTACCGCTTTCCGGGAGATTAAAGTTTTGCCTGAAAATCAGTTCCTGAAGAAATATGAAATTAAATTATCCTTTCCCTTATTAGCCAAAGAAGAGTTGTCCGGTTTGCTGTTAATCGGCAAGAAAAAATCGGAAATCAGGTATTCGGTGGAGGATGTGGAGCTTATCTCCTTGATGGTCCAGGCGGCGGCTCAGTCTCTTCAAAATATAGAAATGAGGGAGAGGATAATAGCTGAGCAATTAGAGAAAGAAAAGTTAGAGGAGTTAAATAAACTGAAGACCAAATTCATCTCCAATGTTTCTCATGATCTCAGAACGCCTCTGACTGCCATTCGATTTTCAGTAGATAATATGCTGCAGGGGGTATGTGGAAATATTACCGAGGAAAGCAGGAGATGTTTGTCGATGATCAGGGAAAGTACCTTATATTTTTCGAGAATGATAGAGAACCTTTTGACTCTGTCGATGAGCGAATTGGGGGGAATAGCCTTGAATAGAGAAAAGCTCGATTTGTCCCAGGTGTTGGACAAAGCATGCAATATGGTTAAATTACTGGCAGAACAGAAAGGTATCAGTTTGGTCAAAGAGGAACTTGAAAATATTTCTGTTTATGCAGACCAGCATTGTTTATTACAGATTCTTCTGAATTTGATGGATAATGCTATAAAATTCACCGAAACCAGAGGTAAGGTTTGCATTTCAGCGAAAAGAATAGAAGGGGAAAAACTGGTAGAGATCTCGGTTGCGGATAACGGAATGGGAATATCTCCTGAAAATCTGGAGAAGATCTTCGAGAGGTTCCATAAAATTACACCGGCTGGAACAGTTGGAGAGAAAGGTTTGGGTATCGGGCTGGATATTGTGAGGAATTTAGTTCATCTTCAAGGAGGAGAGATAAAAGTGGAAAGTCCCGTCTCCGGAACAGGCAAAGGGGCTAAATTCAGTTTTACCTTACCGCAGAGTTAAGGGAAAAGAAAGGTAAATTTATGTCACAGGAGAAGATCTTGATTGTAGATGATGACCCTCAGATCAGGAGTCTATTAGCTGAAAGGTTGAGGTTTCATCAATATCGGGTTTTTACCGCAGAGGATGGAGAAGAAGGACTGAATATATTCAGGAAGGAAGGGGTGGATCTGGTGCTGTTGGATTTAATGATGCCGAAGTTAGACGGAATAGAGACCTTGCACCGAATGAAAAAAGAAGAGCCGGAAGTCCTGGTGATAATGCTGACCGCTTTTGGCACAATTGAGAAAGCGGTAGAGGCCATGAGAAAAGGGGCTTTTGATTTTATACCCAAACCCTGCGAGCCGGAACATATTCTAATGACAGTTGAGAAAGCTCTGGAAAGAAAAAATCTTTTTCAGGAAAGAGAGTATTTAAAAAAGGAGATAGATAGCCAGTATGATATCGTTTGGGGAGAAAGCGCAGAGATGAAAAAGATCAAAGAGCTTATCCTGAAAGTAGCCAGTACCAAATCCACGATTTTGATCCAGGGAGAAAGCGGTACCGGGAAACAGGTATTAGCCCGGGCAATTCATAATCTCAGCAATAGAAAAGACAAGCCCTTTGTCTATGTTAACTGTGTGGCTTTATCTGAACAGCTTTTGGAGAGTGACCTTTTCGGACATGAGAAAGGAGCATTTACCGGTGCTTATCAGAGGAAAAAGGGGAGATTGGAAACTGCCCATACCGGGACCGTTTTCCTGGATGAGATCGGTGACATAACTCCAGTGATTCAGACCAAATTTTTACATTTCCTGGAATCAGGCGAGTTCGAAAGGGTGGGGGGAACTCAGACTCAGAAAGTGGATGTCAGGATCATTGCGGCTACTAATCGCGATCTATCCAGAGCATTAGAGGAGAAAAAGTTCAGAGAGGACCTTTTTTTCCGGCTAAACGTGATTTCCATAACCATCCCTC
This sequence comes from uncultured candidate division Zixibacteria bacterium, assembly GCA_963713865.1. Lineage (GTDB taxonomy): Bacteria > Zixibacteria > MSB-5A5 > MSB-5A5 > RBG-16-43-9 > CAZMZF01. The sequence goes on from OY970208.1 coordinate 1,790,914, forward strand.
CACTGCGCACTAGAAAAGAAGATATACCCGTTTTAGCCAATTATTTTTTACAAAAATTAAACCAAGAGATGAAAAAGAGAATAGTATCCATAGACCCTCAAGCTTTAGAACTGTTTTTAACCTATAACTGGCCTGGAAATATAAGAGAACTGCAGAATATCCTGGAAAGAGCCGTAGTGTTAGCCCCAGGGAATGCAATCACCTCCGATCTGGTCTTGTCTCAGGTAACCTCGAAAAAGAAAGAGGAGATTTCAGCCGGTGTGCCATTAGAGGAAGCTTTAAAGAAGTTCAAAAAAGAGTTTATCTCCCAGACGTTAACTTTGACTAAAAACAATCAATCTCAGGCTGCCAAGCTATTGGATATTCAAAGGACTTATCTGAATAGGTTAATTAAAGAGCTTGAAATTGAACCGGGTTCTTCCGAGTCTTAAAAGTTTGTCTGCGTTGATTATATAACTTAATAATATCTCGAACATTTGACGGTGAGTTTAGAGTCGTATTCAATGCGTCTCTATATCTTCGTCATTTCTATTATTCGTTTATTGGCAAGGCAAGGTTCAGCCTTGCTTTTTACTGTTATATATTATTTTACATATCAGTATATTTTTCTATAACAATTTTAATCTCACAAATATTCTCTATTTGATAAAATACTTTATCCAGCAATACCATCTCATTGTATAGTAAACACTTAGCACTCTCCAAAATTATTCATTCTTTCTATCTTCTCACTGGCATATCTATTGCATTTCATCATAAACGAAAACTTTTAAAGGAGAGAGAAGATGAAAAAGTTAAAGGTTCTTTTAGTAGGGTTGGGATTCGGTTCAGTCCTAATAGCTGGTAGTATTGAAAATTCTCTAGCTGAGACCAAAACCAAGTTTACGGCTTCAGATACGATATCGGCTAATACTGAGCAAATGGTCTACCAACAACAGCAAAACAGTCAGGAGATGAAACATAAAAAGAAATTCTCGTTCACGCCAAGGCCGTTATTGGAGTGCAAATCATTTCTGATAACTGAATTTGGATTTTCCTTTGGCTTAGACAAGCCGTCGGACAAAACAAATCTCCGACTTTTGACCTGGGAATTAGGCTACATGGTAAATCGAGATGAGCATTCAGCCATAGGCGGAACTTTTGTTATAGATGTAGAACCAGATGGAGGTGCATCTCGACTTGGATTAAAAGCCAGATACCGCTACTGGTTAAGCGGAAATAGAAGCGTGGATATTGCTCCCGGCATATTATTAACCAACTGGAAAGACAAGTTTGACTTTCCGTCATTTACTTGCCATGCAGGCTTGAACTTGAATAAATGGTTTGCTATAACCGGGCAAGTTGACATCGTGCGTTGGAAAACATCCGGTTATGAATGCACCTTGCAAAATGGTCAGACCCAGTTCACATGGCAGGAAAAAACAGTTACCAAACCGGAGTGGTATGTAGGATTCAAATTCGGAACCCCAGCCGGGGCAGGTATTGGTACATCTGCCATAGTAGTTGCAGCTCTGGCTGTGGCAATCACTTTCTCTGGTCCCATCATTAAAGGGCCTTTTTAGGCGAAGAATCCATAGAATTAATTTCTTTGAAAATTAAGTTTCAAGGAGGAGGAGATAGATGAAAAATTTAACTATTCTTTTGACAGGATTTGGACTGGGTTTAATCCTGGTCGCATGTGGGTTTGAAAAATCCTCAGCAGCGGAAAAGGAGATTGACTCTCATGTTGATACTCTCTTAGGTGGTCAGGTGATAATAAATCAACCTGTAGAGATGGAAGCTAAGAGGAATTTCATCTACATTGAGCCGGGTCCAGTAAAGTCGGATAAGATAGCTGGAGAAATCTTCGCAGGTGGAGCAGGAGCGTTATTAGGCGGAGTTTTGGGGGCAGGTATAGGGTATAGCTTAACTTACAAGGAAAATGAGGGAGATTGGTTTAATTTAAGTGGTGTACCCGGGGCAGTTGTAGGATATGCTATAGCTTCAAATTTAGGTTGCGCTCTTGGGGTTTACTTAATAGGAAACAGTGGAGATGAAAAAGGGTCTTTTGGTGATGCCTTTGGTGGAAGTGTTGCAGGATCTTTGCTGGGTGGGGGATTGGCTTACTTAATCGCTCAGACTGATAAAGAAGCTGATGGAATATCATATGAATATGCTGTTTTTGTCGTAGCTGGCCAGGCTACAGGTGCAATCATAGGTTTCAATCATTCCAGAAAAAAGAAAGCGAAGATACCATCTGAGGGTTTGCTGAACATAAATAGCGGAAAACTGAGTCTAGCTTTTCCTCAGGTTGATATTTCCAAAGATTCTGATTATAAAGTTAATCTTTTTCAAGTAAAGTTTTAAAGAGGAGGAGTAAAAATGAAATTAGGATTAAAGCTTTGTTCGGTTTTGATGGTTCTGCCATTGGTTATGGGTGTACAGAAACATCGCTCGGATTCGCTCTATACGGATTTGACTATTGGAGGTGGAAGCGGCTCCTATGGAAACACTTTTTATACCCGGGCTTATACACCGGGATCAGGAACAGGGTGTGAAGGCAGTGGTAGTGGAGATTCTTACACCTACTATGAACATCGGAAAAAGATAGGTTATCAGGACGGTGGTATTGGCTTTGAGACAGCTGTTTCCAAAAAGGCAAAGATTGGACTCAGAGCCGGCTATGTCAAGGATACCAGGGTTGAGGTGTTCGAGTCTGAATATCAGTTTAAATCTAAAACCAGCTATATCATCAATCCTCATTTTTCCTTCGAGTGGAGTTATTTTGACTTGGGTTTAGGTTTAGTGATGGCTTCCGATGGCATTCATTATCCTTCGTTTAAGCAAGGGGACTATGGAGAAAATTATTTCAACGGAAACGGCTATGAAAAATCGGTTTTACCCAGTTACCATTTACGCCTGGGGAATCCAGAATATATCTATGCATCAGTTAGCCATTTAGAGAATATCCCTCTTATCTCCGGTGGAGGATACCTTAATTATGGAATTGGAACTGAGGCTATTCCCTGTTTTTCCTTATGGGTGGGGGTAAGCGACAAAAAACCCTTCGAGAAAAGTTCCTTTTTGTTGAAAGCTGGGCTTAAACTGAATCGAAATCTGTCTTTAAATTTTGCCTATCGCTCTGGTGAAAGTAAGGGGGATTATACATACCAACCTATAAAAGAGAGAGGATTTTCTACCAGACTGAACTACAGGTTCTTCAGGTAATAAGGTATTGGTCGTATCAGGAGCTACTCCTGATACCCAATCTTCAGACAGGTCCAGGACCTGACTGAACAATAGAATGTAACGGAGGAATAAAAAGTGTCCACGAAAATATCAAAAGGGGTAGTTGGGGTGGTACGTAGCAGAGGTTCAAAACCTCTGCTATGTAAAAGGATTTTGTTTGACTTCTTTCATTTTTGTGGTATAAATATAGTGTTAATACAAAGCATATTAAGATTTATTAATTATATAGAATTGAAAAAACTTTTAACCTTAAAAAAGATTTTAAATTAAGGCATTATGCTGTTTTTTTGTCAACGCGTTGACTCTGTTTGCAGAAGGAGGTGATTCAAAATATTTATAATGTAGTGCTCGGGAAGAAGTTTAATCGGGGAACATTAATTTTTAAAGGTTAAGGAGGAAAAAGATGAAAAAGTTAATCGTTTTAATCGGGATTATCGGGATTCTGGGTATGTTCACTTTTGCTCAGGCGCAGGTTGATACTTTAACAATCTTACATCTGAACGATACCCATTCCCATCTCCTGCCCTATGGTCCTAAAGATGCTAGTGGAAACTGGACCTGGGGTGGGATGGCAAGGATAGCTACTTTAGTGGGGATGAACAGGATGTCTTTAAATAAAGTAATGCTTCTGCATTCTGGAGATATTTACCTTGGTGATTTTATGTTTCAAAAATACTTAAGCGTGGCAGAGCTTGAGATTATGAAAGCTCTGAACTATGATGCTATGGAATTAGGGAATCATGAATTCGACCTGTATCCCTCTACCCTTAAATATGTACTGAATGAAGCAGGATTCCCGGGCTCTGGATTTCCGGTTCTATGTGCCAATCTGGATATCTCCGGTGATCCAGAAATAGGTTATTTTGTCAAGCCTTACATTATAAAGGAGTATGGAGATCTAAAAGTCGGTATTTTTGGACTTTTAACTGAGAGCACCAATCAGATATCCAATCCTTCACCGGTGGCAGTGCTTCCACCTTTATCTGTGGCTCAGATTTGGGTTGACTCTTTAAAGTATGGTCTTGACTGCGATATTGTAGTCCTCCTATCACACTTAGGAGTTTTCGAAGATCAACTGCTGGCTTCCTCTGTGACTGGAATAGATATCATAGTAGGTGGGCATACTCACACCTTACTTGCTACACCAGTTCAGATTGGAAATACCTTGATACTTCAGGCAGGAGAGTTCGGGAGATATTTAGGTAAACTGTCTCTATACCTGAATAATAAGACAATATCGGGCTGGAATTATGAGCTTCAGTCAGTTGATTCTTCTGTCCCGGAGGAACCGACATTGGCTTTTATGATTGGTCAATTAGCTGGAGGGGTAGAGACAGATCCGAGGTTCGGTCCAGTATACACAGAGGTAATAGCTCAGGCCAAAACCGATATACAAAAGCCTTTAGGTGAAGGATTATTTAAAGATAATCCTTTAGGGAATCTGGTCTCAGATGCTTTGAGAGATAAAACCGGAACTGATATTGCCATTTATCCTCAGGGGTTTATGTCCCAGACTATTTATGCAGGAGCAGTTAAAGGTGCAGATATATGGCAGGCAATCCCTTATGGCTTTGACCCAACCTCTGGATTAGGATTTAAGCTGGCAACTTTTCAGACCGATGGGATGTCAATCATTTACGGTTTAGAGTTTTCAGTTTATAATCTCCCTTATATCGAGGATTTCTTTTTACATTGTTCTAATTTTTCCTATGCTTATAGTTCATCCAGTTCTCCTGGCTCCAGAGTAGATTATTCATCAATTTTGGTGAATGGTCAACCTTTAAATCCTTACTCAAGCTATACCGTAACAGTTCCAGATGGAGTGGTTCCTTTTTTGAGTCAGATACCGGGATTTCAAATTAATAATCTTTCAGTTACTGATCATTTCATTTATACTGTTGTAAAAGATTACATGATTTCTAATTCGCCAGTTTCATATTATACCGAGGGGAGAGTTGTCGATCTAGCTCAGCTTTCTGATCCGCTCAAAGGGATTGCAGCTCTTAAAGACGTCATAGACATCAATCTCGGAAATGGTTCAATAGATAATCATGCCATTGCTTGTATTTTAAAGTGGCAATTGCACAGGGTCCAATCTTTCTTACAGGAAGATAAATATGAGAAAGCTTTGAGAGCACTAAGAGTTTTCGAACTTCTGGTAAAATCTCAATCTAACAGGCATATCTCCTCAGAATCAGCAGATAGAATTATTTATCTGACTGATAAACTGATGGAATCAATTCCAAAAACATTATATGCTGAATTTCTGGAAGATACAAAGAAAAATATACCGAATGAATTCCAGCTACTTCAGAATTATCCCAATCCCTTTAATCCACAAACACAGATTGCGTATACATTACCAGAAGATTCTTATGTCAAGCTTACCATCTATAACGTTCTGGGACAAAAGGTAAAATTAATGGTAAATGAGTATCAGACCGCAGGGACTAAAAACGTGGTTTGGGATGGCAGGAACGAGAATGGAGAAAAGGTGACCAGCGGAATCTACTTCTATAAATTACAGGCAGGTAATTTCGTCCAGACTAAAAAAATGAGCGTGGTAAAATAGAATCATCCTTTATTCTAAAAAGCCCCCATCTGGGGGCTTTTTATTTTAAATTATGAAAATAGTTACACCCCTGTATTCTAAATAATAATATATTTTGATTTCTCACACAGAATAAAAACTGATCCCTTTATAACCTCTTACAGTAATTGAGGATAATATTTTTAAATATTCAGCTCAATGGGGCACTCCTTTTGCAATTGAAGAATAATAGAAAATTGCTAAGGAGGTCTCTATGAAAGTTCTTTTAATCTATCCAGACACCAGTCAGGAGAGTGTGATTCCTAAAAAGCTTATAAATATTGAACCTTTAGGATTAGAGTATCTGGCTGGAACAATCCCGGAGCATCAGGTTGAAATCCTGGATATGAAGTTGGAGCATAACTGGCAGAAGAAACTTGAGGAATACGAGCCTGAGGTGGTAGGTATTTCCGGGACGGTGATTCATTCTTATCGGATGCTGGAGATTCTGAAAAAAGCAAAAGAGCTAAATCCCCTGACTTTGACTATTATAGGTGGAACTCATGCTACTCTGTCGCCAGAAGATTTTAATCAGCCCTGGGTGGATGTAATTGTCCTGGGTCACCGGGTTTCATCTTTCAGACAAATAGTCCAGAATTTTGAGTGGAAAAAATCATTTGAAAAAATTGGAGGGATAGCTTTACCTCAAAAAAACAAGCTATATTTTACTACCACAAATAATAAGATAACCAGTTTAGACCATCTCCCTATGCCCCGAAGGGATTTAACTCAAAAATATCGTAAAAGATATTTCCATTTAGTCTGGAGACCAACTGCTTTGATAGTTACCTCAGCCGGCTGCCCGTATCAGTGTAATTTCTGTCCCTGCCCGGTTCTTACCGGAGGAAAATTCTTAAAAAGGTCGCCGGAGCTGGTGCTGGAAGAATTATCTCAGATAAAAGAAGAATATATCTATGCCGGGGATGACAACTTTTTCTTTGATTATCAGCACGCTCTGAAAATATACCAGTTGATAAAAGATTCAGGTATCAAAAAGCAGTATTATATCTTAAGCCGGGTTGATGAGATAAACCGTCATCCGGATATAGTGGAGAAGTGGGTAGAGATCGGACTGAAAAAGGTCTTTTTAGGACTGGAGTCCTTTAAAGATGAAGAACTTAAATCTTTAAATAAAAAATGCACAGTAGAGAAAAATAATCGGGCAATAGAGATTTTGCATAAAAATAAAGTCGACCCTTTAGGAGCTTTTGTGATTCAGCCTTATTATAAGAAAGAGGATTTTGATGCACTCTTAGAATATATGGACAAAATGAAGATTTATTATCATGAGTTCACCATTTTAACCCCCTTCCCCGGGACTGAATTCTTCGACAAAGTCAAAGGTCAACTGCTCTTTACAGATAGCCGCCTTTTCGATTTGGCACACAGTCTTCTGCCCACCGAGCTCCCTTCAGAAGAGTTCTACAGACTCTATAGCCGACTTTATCGGAAAGCATTTTCTCCAATTAGAGCCTTAAAGATTAAGCCAACTGTTTCCCCCTTTGCTAAAATGGGTTTTATAAGACTTTTACCCGGGCTTTTTGCTTTATTTTATGCTGGTAGAAAAGCCTTTAGGGATTTAGCGAAACTTAAAAGCACTGCTCCACTCTTCTCTTGAATATTTTAGATTGTGTCAGAAGGTATTTTATTTGATTTAAAACTTTGTGAGTAAAAATAATATTTGACAAATCAACTTAAGTTTTGATATATTTATGCTTGAAAATGAGGAGTTAATTCGTATTAATTTAGGTTATAAATCGAGGAGGTGATTATAGAAAATGGCGATGAAGATAACCGATGAATGCACTGCGTGCGGTCTTTGCCTGCCGGAGTGTCCTCAAACCGCAATAAGCGAAGGGGATATATATGTGGTTGACCCTAACAAGTGCAATGAGTGCGAAGGCATAGAGGGTGGATCCAAATGTGTGCAGGTCTGCCCGGTTGATTGTATAATCAAAGCTACTTGAGGCTGTTAGAAAATATATTTTGGGATTTTGAGTATATAAATACGCCGTCGTTTTCCTGCGGATCCAACTTCGGACCTCAAGGAGCGATGGCGTTTTGACTCATTTCAATAAGTTTATCATCGACTAACTTCAGGATAAAAAGTGAGTGGTAAAACCATAATAATATTAGTCCTTTCATTTTTATTAGTGATTTTCATCTTGCAAAATACCGGAATAGTTTTAATCAAAATACTTTTCTGGTCTTTGCAAATGTCCCGCTCTCTTCTGGTATTTTTGTTCTTTTTTATGGGATTTATGCTTGGGTATTTTATTTTTTCAGCATCAAGGAAAAAAGGGGGTTGAGTTTAAATTCGCTTACGGTCTAAAAAATGCCAAAATTTAAATTTTTAGATGACGTGGCAATTGCAGATGCGGCCTTTATAGCTTATGGAAAGACTTTAGAGGAACTCTTTGAGTCCTGCGCTCTGGCTACTTTTGAGGTAATGGTGGTGACAAAAGGGATCAAACCTGAGCAGAAAGAAGAAATAATGATAAAAGATCAGAATCTGGATGACCTTCTATTTGATTTTATATCCGAGCTTATCTATTTGAAAGATGTCCGGAAGATCTTTTTTTCCAAGTTCGATTTACTGATTAGAAAATACAAAGACTATAAATTGACTGGAACCGTTTGGGGTGAAAAGATCGATTATAAAAAACAAGAAATTAAAAGAGATGTGAAAGCTATCACTTATCACCTGCTTGAAATTAAGAAGAGTGGTGATGGCTGGAAAGCACAGGTAATTTTAGATACGTGAGAGGATTATGCAGACTAAAAAAATAGAAGAGCATATCTGGGAGATTCCAGTTACTGAAAAGGAGGGGATGAGAGTTCCTGCCAGGATTATTGCTTCTGAGAAGATAATGAAAGAGATGGATCAAGGGGTTTTTAATCAGATCACCAATGTAGCTTGTTTGCCTGGAATTCAAAATTATGCTTATTGCATGCCGGACGGGCACTGGGGTTATGGTTTTCCCATAGGTGGGGTAGCAGCCTTTGATTTGAAAGAGGGGGTTATCTCGCCGGGAGGGATAGGGTTTGACATTAATTGCGGAGTAAGATCAGTTCGCACCAACTTGACTTTTGAAGAGGTGAAGCCCAGGTTAAATGAGCTTATGGATGCTTTGTTCAGACTCATTCCAGCAGGTGTAGGCTCAACTGGTTTTGTTAAACTGAACACCGAAAGGTTTAAAGAAATTATGATCAAAGGTGTGGACTGGTGTATTCAGAACGATTATGGCTGGGAGGAGGATCGGGAAAGGATTGAGCAGGGGGGAAGGATTCCGGGAGCTAATCCAGATAAAGTCAGTCAAAAATCAATTTCCAGAGGAATGGATCAGTTGGGTACTTTGGGTTCCGGGAATCATTATCTTGAATTACAGGTGGCTCAGACTGAGAGGATTTTTCATCCGGAAGCAGCTAAGGTATTTGGCATAGATAGACCTAACCAGGTATTTGTGATGATTCATTGTGGCTCAAGAGGGTTTGGACACCAGGTCGCGACAGATTACCTCAGGATCTTTACGGAGGCGATGAGAAAGTATAATATCCGGGTCCTGGATAAAGAGCTTGCCTGTGCCCCTTTTAGTTCCCCTGAAGGGCAGGATTATTATGGGGCGATGCTCTGTGCGGCTAATTCTGCTTTTGCCAATCGGCAGGTGATCCTGCATAAAATAAGAGAGGCTTTTAGCCAGGTCTTTCATAAAGACCCAAAAGAGTTAGGTATGCACATAGTATATGATGTCGCACATAATATTGCCAAAATAGAGGAACATCTGGTAAACGGTGGCAAGAAAAAGGTTTTGGTGCATCGCAAGGGGGCAACTCGCTCTTTTGGACCAGGCCATCCAGAAGTGCCTGAGTTCTACAAACAGATCGGTCAGCCGGTAATAGTAGGTGGTTCCATGGAAACTTCTTCTTACCTTTTAGTTGGCACTCAAAAAGCTATGGAGATGACTATGGGCTCAACCTTACACGGTTCAGGCAGGACTATGTCCAGAGAGGCGGCTAAGAGAAAGGTCAGAGGATATGAATTAAAGAAATCGATGGAGGAAAGAGGGATTTCTGTCAGGGCAGTATCAATGCCTGGATTAGCGGAAGAGGCAGGTATTGCCTATAAAAACATTTCTGAAGTAGTGGAAGCTGTTGATCGAGCAGGGATTTCCAGAAAAGTAATAGAGCTGAAGCCGATAGGGAATATTAAAGGATAGTTCAATCCAACATAGGTGGACAAAAGTTCAAGAGTTTAAAGGTTGAAAAAACTTGTAGGTCGACCAAAGCAACACTTGGTCGACTTTTTATATTCTGGAGTATAAAGCTTTAGCTTTACTTAAATAGACAAACCTAAAGGTTTATACTCCAAAGGTTTTATATTGTACAAGAACATCTACTTTAAGTAAAAATAGAAGGGAATGGGAACTATCCACTGACCACTGTGAACTATTCACCAATTTTGTCCCGATTAATCGGGACAAAATTAAAAGAGGGTGTTGATTCTGTACGGGTATTGGGGGGTATGAACAACCCGAAGTTACAGACGCACCCTCGTTTTTCTATTAAGAATTTATACTACTGCTCTCAGGCGGATGTTATCATCTGCCTATTTCATCGCTGGTTGATAATATCCAGCGTGAGTAGAGATATTTCTCAAGTTACAAATGACAGGGTTCGGGACCTCCTTTAAAAAGGTAGTTTATAAGATAAACTACATCTGAAACGGTAACTTTTTGGTCAAGATTGACATCGGCTGATGCTGAGGGATAAGGTTCAGGTCCTCCCTTAAAAAGATAATTAATCAAGAAGACAACATCTGTAACATTTACTAAATTATCGCGGTTAGGATCCCCACATACAAGAGAGCCTACTGTAACATGCCATTCCTTAGAGTCTACTAAAAGATTCTGAGGGTCATCTAAGACCATATCAGTAGAATCAAAAACTGTTCCTTTAATATTGAAATAACCAGCAGAAGAGCTTGAAAAGTTAAATTGGTTATCTGAGGATTTTAATTGGTCGTTTACAAACCAGTTTACCTTCAAAGAATGAGTATTAGGTATCAACGTAGCAAGTTCAAATGGTATAACTGTTAAAGTATCAATACTTAAAGTGTCAGTTGAAGGAGAGTAGCTGTCATATCCCGCTACTCTTTTATATATGGATTTAACGGTCTGTTCCCGACAAACTACACAGTAGTCTATTTGTAAAGACCTCATCATACAGGCATCATAGGTAGGGCGGTAAAGATTATTATAAGAGCATCCAAGATAAGTACCAACCCCGGGGTAACCAATAGTTATCCAGCTCTGCCATCCAGGTTGTGATGAACTAACGTCGCAATTGCAGTTTGACACATTGCCTGGATAATTTCCATATAGATATTCATCTGCTAAATAAGCAAAACTATGACCTAACTCATGCATATATACATAAGGTCCCCAGTAACCATTGTAACTTGTGAGATAATCGCCACCACTGCCACCATAAGTAGGGTCGTTTACAAGAACTGCAATTTCATCATACCAGGGAACAGACTGCGCTGCAGCATATACGCTTTCATCCTCTGCACAAATCAATCTGTCAATCCCGGCACACCCGTAATATGTTCCCAGAGCGGTATTGTGATAGACTGGCGGATTAGCTTCAGGATGGTCGGAGCCACTTTCTTGAGAAATCACCTTAACTTTATATACATTGAAATAGGTGCTGTATTCATTATACGGCGAGACAGAGCTAAACATAAAATTTATATAGTCTTTTACATCACTGGTGTAGAGAGCTGTGTCATTAATAGTATATCCATCCCCTAAGAAGACAATATCTATACGGTTGGATGGGTCTCCATTATACATTATGGTATCTACTTCCCACATTGGATAAAGAGGGGTTTTGTGAACTTGTGCAGCAATCTTGTCCAAATCTGTTTGAGATATTTTAGCGCCTTTTGAATCAAAAATATAAAGATGTTTTGCATCAGTCAGATAAGGGATTCTGATTTTGAAAAGTTTTTGGTCCTTAAAAATTATCCCACCACTTAAGACTAAAGATGATGTATCCAAGAGGTCATAAAATATTATTCTTGGGTCTCTAAAATAGGTCTGAAATAACAGTTTACCCTCTTGTGAATGGATTTCAATTTTATAACCATCTTGTAGAAATGTGGATTGTAGGGCTGAAGTTGAAATTAATATTGCTTCTTTTGATCTTAGCTCACCGTTATCTAAATTGAAATAAAGGTCAAGGGATTTACGACTGTTTTCAGTTGATTGAGAAGCTGAAGGTAAAAAAATAAAAAACAGTGCTAAATAGAAAATCAGAAGAGCAAAGTAATTTTCAACTCGAATGAGCAGCTTCATTCCTTAACCTACTTTTGACAATACAAATTATGTCTTGAAGTATAATAATCAAAAATTTTAATTTGTCAAGTAAATTCTGTAAAACAAACTTGAATAGGCAAACTCAATTTTAATGTATTTAATTTAATCAATGATATAATTTTCAGAGAGAGCGGGGGGACAATTAACAAATATCTATACACCATTTAGTAATATTGTCCTGCGGGCAAAATTAAAGAGGGTGTTAAGCTCTGTATGGGTAGAGGGGGGCTAGGAACTACCCGAAGTTACAGGGCACACCCTCGTTTTTTCTTTTTACTAAAATTAATATAAGTTACTGAAAAAATCTGACAATAAGGTAATTACCCTATTTTATTTTAAGGTATCTCCTACATATATTTTAGCAATTTTTAAGAGCATTAAATTGAAAATTATGGTTAATACAGAATAAAATCATTTTTTAGTATGCAGATCTGTTATCCCTTTACGAATAGCATACTTTACTAATTGAGCTACTTCATGAATATCTAATTTCTCCATAATATGAGAGCGGTGAGCATCCACTGTCTTGGCACTGATAAAAAGTTTAGCCGCCACTTCTTTATTGGTATATCCTTCGGCAATCAACTGCAGTATTTCTCTTTCCCTTGAGGTTAAGAGGGTATAAGGTTCTTTTTCTGCCCTTTCAGTTTTTCCAAGAGAAGCTTCTATAACTGATCTGGAAATAGAAGGGCACAGATAGTATTGATTGTTATAAACTGCGCGAATGGCAGAAACCAGTTCCTCAACTGCAACATCTTTTAAAACATACCCGGAAGCACCAGAGTGAAGTGCCTGGAGCACGTATTCATCATCCCGGTACATAGTCAAGATTAGTATTTTTACCTCAGGAAGTTTCTTTTTTATCTGCCTGGTGGCTTCAAATCCATTTAGATTAGGCATACCGATATCCATCAGAACTACATCTGGTTTGAGCCTAAAAGTTTCTTTTAAAGTTTCCGGACCATCACTGGTTTCACCTATCACCTCAATATCTAGTTGAGATGCAAGCAGGGAACGAATTCCCTGTCTCAATATCTTGTGATCATCAGCAATCAGTATTTTTATTTTACTCAATTAATCTCCTTCCAAGGAAGAGATATGTCTAATTTAGTGCCTCTTCCTTTATTTGAAATGATTTTAAATTTTCCTCCTAAAAGCTCTGTGTTTTCTTTCAGCCTGAACAAACCGAAACCGTGAACATATGGTAAATTCTCAAGTTCAAACCCGACTCCATTGTCTTGAATTATTATACGTGTAATGTTACCTTTTTTATAAAGAGAAACAGATGCCCGCTTTGCCTGGGAATGTTTTGCCACATTGGTTAAACCCTCCTGGATTATACGATAGATAGTGGTTTCAAATTCCGGAGGAAACTTATAATCCAGCTTTGGTATTTTAACTTTTATTTTAAGATTAGTTCTTAACTGGAAGCTGTCTATATACCAGCGAATGGTTGAAACAAGTCCAAAATGATCTAAAATAGGAGGCCGCAGATCTGAAGTTAAATTACGAACATTTTCCAGACTCTGAGAGGCTAATTTCTCGCATTCTTCGAGCTTATCTCTTATCAGAGTTTGTTGGTCTGAGAGAGTGCGCTGGCACATCTTCAAGTCAAATTTGATAGCGGTTAAATCCTGGGCGATTACATCATGTAATTTACCAGCCAGGATTTTTCTTTCATCTTCCTGTGCATTTATGATCCGGAGTGAGAGTTTCTCTAATTCCTTAGAATGCTTTTTCGAAAGCTCCATCAAACGGGCATTTTCAACTGCCATGGAAAGCTGGTTAGCTATGGCTTGGGCTAATTTTATTTCAGATTCTGTGAACTCATATTTTTTTGTGATGCTATTTAGGGCTAGGACCCCTAATAATTTGCCTTCTAAAATGAAAGGAATAGAGAGGACCGATTTAATACTTCTTTCCCTGAAATATTTCTTTTCTCTGGAAGAGAGAGAAGATTTAGCTACATCTAAGACGCTGAATATTTGCCTTGTCTTGATTCGTTTGATAATATCAGGAAAATCCTCTACACTTTTTGGATAATTCTCAAGTTTGGGTAGATGCTTAACCCTGGAAAAGTGGGTAAACAAAAGGTGATCACCTGTATTCTGATCAATTATCATCGATACAGCACGGTCCACTCCTAACAATTCGACAGTCTTTTTAGTAACTAATCTGAAAAGTTTTTTTAAGTCTAATGTTTGTGATAGGGCTTTGCTGATTTCTAAAAGAATACTCTGTTCATTAAATTGCTTTTCTAAAGCCTCAGATTGCTTTTGTATTTGTGTGCTTTTCTCCTGGAGATCCTGCATTAGTTTGGCATTTTCTATAGCTAAAGAAGCCAGATTAGCAATAGTCTGGCAAAGCTTTATCTCCGAGTCAGCAAAGAGATGGTAATCTTTTATTCTGCTTACCTGAAGAACTCCAGTCATCTTTCTGTCAGAGGAAAGTGGTAGTATCAGAGTAGATTTTATCCCGCTATCACGTAAATATTTTCGAGCCCCGGGGGTTAGTGAGGTTGATAAAATATCTTCAGTTATGAAGAAGTTCTTTTTTTGAAGTTGTTTGTAGATATAAGGGAAATTAGCTAATGTGTATTTTCTCCCCACGTAGAAAGAACCATCTTTACCTTTTCCGAAGGATACAACTTCTCTGGAAATGTAGATTGATCTTATAACTCCCTGCTTTTGTCCTGGCTCGAAAGTGCTAATTGTGCACCGGTCCATTTTCAGGAGTTCGCAGGTTTTTTGAGTAATGAGGTTGAAAAGTTCCTGCAAATTTAAAGTCTGGAAAAGGGATTTGCTGATATTCAGAATAGCATTTTGCTGGTCATATTTATTTTTTATATCCTTTAAGAGATTAGCGTTCTTAATTGCTATCCCTACTTGATTGGCTATGGTACAGCAGAGGTTTATGTCTGACGAGGAGAAAGGAGTTAAATTCTCGACTTTACTTAGATGAAATGCACCTAAAGGTTTCCGGTTTATAAAAATAGGAATCGCTAAAAAAGTTTTCATATTTAAATATTTAAAGAGCTTTTGCTCTTCGGGGGTAAATTTGGCCTTGTCATGAATAAAAAGATGAGCTACTTTTCCACTCATAAGTTTTTGAGCAATGTGAGGGTATTGAATTACCTTAAACTTCATACCATTAATTGAAGGATAGGTAATCTTTTTACGATAAGTATAAACAATCTCATGAGCATCTCTTGCAGTATTGAGCAATCCTATGGAACAACGGTCAGCCTTGAGAGCTTGGGCAGTCATTCTACAGGACATCTCAAGGATTTCATCTAAATTTAATGTCCGAGAGACTGCCTGGCTTATCTTTAGAACTGTATCGAGTTTTTTTTCTTTTGGAATTTGAAAACTTTTATCCATCTTTATTTAACAAATGAACTAAAGTTATATAGTATTTTAACGGTGATTTGTCAATGACAAAAACTTTATAAAATCTGATAAAAACTTTAATTTCTGAAGTCGATAAAAATCTTGTAGGTTCACACAAAATAAAAAAGGAGCGAAATTTCCCGCTCCTTTTTAACTTAGTTTCTTAAATTTATTATTTCATCAAGCACATCTTTCTGGTCTGGCTGTAATTTCCAGCAGTCAGTTTATAGAAATAGATACCAGAGGCAACTCTTTCATCTGAGCTATTGATTCCATCCCAGATTACTGTGAAAGTACCAGCTGGAAGGTTAGCATCTATCACGGTCTTAACTATTTGACCGGATAGATTGTATATTTTTAAGCTAACCCGAGAATCCTCAGGCAGAGCAAAACTGATGTTGGTAGTCGGGTTGAAAGGGTTAGGATAGTTGGGATACAGCGCGAAAGCAGTCGGGATAACCTTGTTGACCAAAGTGGTTTTCACCGGTCTGCCAAAGTTGTCAACTGCTTCGATCTTATCCAGCGTAGCTCCGGAAACGGTAAGCAGTTCACCAGTTAAGCCAGCGCCGGAGTTCATATAAACCAGAACTTTCATGTTACCATCTACTACACCCTGTTCGAACGTCAAGTTGGAGCTGACTTTGCCCTCACCCTTGAAGGTAAACAGAGCTGCACCCAGATTAGCATTAGTAGAAACTTTGCCCTGGGATACATAGATGGTAGCTAAATCTGAACCTGGAGTCGGTTTCGGTATTGCGGAAGCATCATTCAGAATTATCCTTATCATAAGAATGAAGTCGGACAAGGAGAGCGGGTACCCGTCAGCATTGATATCGGTGTTGGCAATCTGAACTGGAGGATCGATGGTGAACACGCTGGTGCCATAGATGAAGTAGCTGGAGAACAATGTCAAGTCTGCTGGGTCATAAGCTATCAGGTTGAGGTTGATATCACCTCTCACCTTCTTGCCTGTGGTGCATATCAAAACACCTCCACAGGGCTCAAAGCAAACCCTATTCAAGACCTCATTTCCTGGATGATACTGAGTATCGCATTCCGCATAATTGAATTCTTCCGGATTAGAGGAAACATACAGAATATATCCAGTTGGATCTGAGAAAGTGTTTTGAGTACACTCCCCTTCGTCCCATTCAAAACATACATTGGTGAAGAAGCCTCTAAGGTTGTTATCATTAGCCACCTTAAATTTTACTCTGGCTAATTCTACATAATCTGAGTTAGGTTCTATCGGTATGCCTGCATGCAAATCTTTAATATCGTAAAACCCTAAGAGGAGAAGTTTATATTTACAGCATCCACACATAGGGCAGGGGAGCTGTCGATAAGTGAAATACTCCCAGTCAGCGGAAAGTCCATCTCCACGAGTAACATTCAAGAAATAGAAAATGGTGGGGTCGAATTCAATCCTTAGATCAAATCCACCTATAGGCGTTGAGGTTTTGAGCAAAATCGGTACGGAGACTGTATCTCCAGGATTTGCACAATCGACTTCACCGATTTTGACATAGATGTCACAGGCGCAATTCTGGACAGTTACATAAACCGTGTCTATTACGTATGCTCCACAATGATCTGTAACTCTGAATACCACCTTATGAGGATTGTTTAAGGTGTCTGAAGGAGATGGTATCCAGGACCATTCTCCCGTTAAAGGTGGTTTTCCATTACGTGGAGGGAAATCACCCACGCCGGAGAGTTTTTCTAAAGTGATGTTATAGTCTTTATCCGGATCGTCTCCCTTCACAGCGAATTTAGCTGTATCACCCAGGCAGGCACTTATAGTCTGAGGCACAACAAGGGTTGGTAGACTATTAATGGTTATAATCCAGGTAGCGGTATCATAATCCGCAGCTCCACACCCATTGGTTACCTTATATACATAATTATAAGTTCCAGATGAGGTGATATTGAATTGCACATTAGCTGAGACATTATTGACACCTTTCTTGGGTGTTGGTATCCCTGAACCTTCTAAGGTTATGGTATCTCCAGGATCCGGATCAGTAGCAGTCACGGTGAATCCGATAACTCCGGAAGTACATAGGAATTTAGTTGAATCCGGGCTGGTAACAACCGGCGGGCTGTTTACGGACTTGTTGACTATAACGGTATCCTTGTCTAAGGCACCGCAGGAGTCGGTTACCGTTACGATGATGATATCCGGCACAGAAGTAGTAGCAGTATAATAGACTGAATCGCCGGACAGCGTGCCCTTATTGGTACTCTTAGACTGGATGTTGTTGTCGGTATCAGAGAAAGTAAACGGCTTCACGCTAATCGTAGCCGGCAGTGAGCAGAGGGCGATATTTTTATCAGCCGGGCTGGTAACAACCGGCGGGCTGTTTACGGACTTGTTGACTATAACGGTATCTTTGTCTAAGGCACCGCAGGAGTCGGTTACCGTTACGATGATGGTATCCGGCACAGAAGTAGTAACAGTATAATAGACTGAATCGCCGGACAGCGTGCCCTTATTGGTACTCTTAGACTGGATGTTGTTGTCGGTATCAGAGAAAGTAAACGGCTTCACGCTAATCGTAGCCGGCAGTGAGCAGAGGGCGATATTTTTATCAGCCGGGCTGGTAACAACCGGCGGGCTGTTTACGGACTTGTTGACTATAACGGTATCCTTGTCTAAGGCACCGCAGGAGTCGGTTACCGTTACGATGATGGTATCCGGCACAGAAGTAGTAACAGTATAATAGACTGAATCGCCGGACAGCGTGCCCTTATTGGTACTCTTAGACTGGATGTTGTTGTCGGTATCAGAGAAAGTAAACGGCTTCACGCTAATCGTAGCCGGCAGTGAGCAGAGGGCGATATTTTTATCAGCCGGGCCAGTAACAACCGGCGGGCTGTTTACGGACTTGTTGACTATAACGGTATCCTTGTCTAAGGCACCGCAGGAGTCGGTTACCGTTACGATGATGGTATCCGGCACAGAAGTAGTAGCAGTATAATAGACTGAATCGCCGGACAGCGTGCCCTTATTGGTACTCTTGGACTGGATGTTGTTGTCGGTATCAGAGAAAGTAAACGGCTTCACGCTAATCGTAGCCGGCAGTGAGCAGAGGGCGATATTTTTATCAGCCGGGCCAGTAACAACCGGCGGGCTGTTTACGGACTTGGTAACTATAACGGTATCCTTGTCTAAGGCACCGCAGGAGTCGGTTACCGTTACGATGATGGTATCCGGCACAGAAGTAGTAGCAGTATAATAGACTGAATCGCCGGACAGCGTGCCCTTATTGGTACTCTTGGACTGGATGTTGTTGTCGGTATCAGAGAAAGTAAACGGCTTCACGCTAATCGTAGCCGGCAGTGAGCAGAGGGCGATATTTTTATCAGCCGGGCCAGTAACAACCGGCGGGCTGTTTACGGACTTGTTGACTATAACGGTATCCTTGTCTAAGGCACCGCAGGAGTCGGTTACCGTTACGATGATGGTATCCGGCACAGAAGTAGTAACAGTATAATAGACTGAATCGCCGGACAGCGTGCCCTTATTGGTACTCTTAGACTGGATGTTGTTGTCGGTATCAGAGAAAGTAAACGGCTTCACGCTAATCGTAGCCGGCAGTGAGCAGAGGGCGATATTTTTATCAGCCGGGCCAGTAACAACCGGCGGGCTGTTTACGGTCACCACCCAGGTAGCAGTATCATAATCTACTACTCCACAGGCATCAGTTACTTTATAGATGAAGTTATATGTACCAGCAGTTGTTGGTGCCCATTTCTGAGCTCCGGTTAAAGGAGAGGTGCCATTAATCGTGGTAAAACTACCAGGGCCTGAGATCTTCTCCAAAGTGAGGTTCTGACCTGTATTCGGATCTGTTGCGCTAACATTGAAATTAACGCTATCGCCCGGATTACATATGAACTTGTTATTATCCGGTGCAGTTACAGTTGGTGGAGAGTTTATAGTGATAACATAAGTTGCAGTATCAAAATCATATCTACTGCACTTGTCCACTGATTTGAAAATAAATTCATAAGTCCCACTGGCAGTTACATAATATTTCAACACACCTGAAAGAGGTGGATAACCGTTGAGCATGTTGAAAGTCCCTGGACCAGAGTACTTATATAAGGATATGGTATCATTAGGATTACCATCCGTGGCTGTAACTGTGAATCTTATGGTGTCAGGACCGCATAAAAACTTATTTGAATCCGGTGCAGAAACGACTGGAGGAGGATCTAAAGATATTATCCAGGTAGCAGTATCATAATCTACGGCACTACAAGCATCCGTTACTTTATAGATGAAGTTATATGTGCCTGCAGCTGATGGTGCCCATTTCTGAGTTCCGGTTAGAGGAGAAGAACCATTTACTGTTGTAAAACTACCAGGACCTGAAACCTTTTCCAAGATCAGGTTCTGACCTGTATTCGGATCTGTTGCATTAACATTGAAATTAACGCTATCATTCGTATAGCATATAAATTTGTTGCTATCCGGTGCTGTTACTGAAGGCGGTGAGTTAAAAGAGATAACCCAAGTAGCAGTATCCTTATCAGTAGCACCGCATTTATCTGTTACAGTATAGATATAATCATAAGTTCCCGCAGAGTTAATATAGATTTTAATATTGGCAGATAAGGGTGAAAGTCCCTTAATCGGAGTAGCTATCCCGGGACCAGAGAGAGTTAGAGTATCACCAGAGTTTGGATCAGTGGCAGTAACGGTGAACCGGATGGTATCCGGTCCACAGAAGAACTTGGATGAATCCGGGCCGGTAACAACCGGCGGGCTGTTTACGGTCTTGGTGACTATAACGGTATCCTTGTCTAAGGCACCGCAGGAGTCGGTTACCGTTACGATGATGGTATCCGGCCCGGAAGTAGTAGCAGTATAATAGACTGAATCGCCGGACAGCGTCCCTTTACTGGTACTCTTAGACTGAATGTTGTTGTTGGGGTCAGAGAAAGTAAACGGCTTTACGCTAATCGTAGCCGGCAGGGTGCAGAGTGCGATATTTTTATCAGCCGGGCCAGTAACCGTTGGAGCAGAGTTCATCGTAATAATATAAGTGGACGTATCATAATCAACCTTGCCACATTTATCTGTGGCTTTGAAGATGAAATTATAAGTCCCACTGGCTGTCACATAGTATTTTAACAAACCGGATAAAGGAGAGGTACCAGTTACAGTATTAAAAGTCCCTGGTCCTGAGGTTTTTTGTAATGTCAGGCTGTCACCAGCATCTATATCTGTAGCAGTAACGGTAAACCTGATTGTGTCAGGGTTACAAAGTATTTTGGTTGAGTCGGGAGCAGTTATCACCGGCGGGTTACCAAGAGAGATTGCACCCACAATCATATCATTGTGATCCATGTTAGCATCGGTGTGGTCATCGTCGATATAGATGAGATAGTCAAAGTCTCCGCTGGTAGTGAAATCTTCAGTGAAGGTGTCAAAGAAATATGTGGCACCAGTCCCTTTAAAGGCACTCACATCATAAACCATGAACCACTGGTGTTCACCGACAGTCGACCCCCGGGTTAGCATTCTTTCACTAAACAGATAAGAATCGTTGCCATCGTAATGTCCGTTACCATTCTGGTCGTTGAGAAGCCAGAGACCAATCCTGGCCCCGGCAGTAATATTGGTAGTGTCTTTAGCACCGGCAGCGTCTGGGCCACTGAACACCAGCACCGTGTTGTGCCCAACTCCCAAATCGGTGTAGTAGCCAAAGCGATTGACATTGTCCCACTCAGTGTATTCTTGTAGAAGCTTCCACTCCTGCTTGCCACTACAGAAGCTAATCAGAACATCCTGCTGGCTAGAAGCCAGGGGAGTCTGTAAATTGCCATTTACGTACAAACTTGGTACGGCTCCAGTGGTGTTAGGTAACTCTACATACCGGGAGTCAGCTCCTAAACTCTCCGTCACATTGAAGACCCATAGGAATAAGGTTAAGATATATACGAGTCCAAATAGCTTTAGCTTTTTTCTCATTTTTTTTCCCTTGGTTAGGGGTTATATATATTTAACATCATATTATCGCAATTTAAGTGCCGATTTAACCAGAACAGTTATCAATTTTTTTCATCTGCATATCTATTTGTCAATTAACGATATATCGAACTGTTTTAAAATCACAAAAGAATGTCTCAAAATGCTATGCATGATAAATCACAAAAACTGAAAAATATTTCAATATTACACTTAAGCTAATTTCTAAAAGAACAAATATTTTACTCATAAATAAATAAAAAAAGATAAAACTACACACTTGAGATTTTTAAAATCTTTTTTGAGGACTTAAAATTTTCTAAAAAGAGGTAACGCCTTACACCTTTTACACTTGCAATATAATCTGCCATTTTTTTTTGTCAAGGATTTTCTTTATATTTCCAAACTTTTTTTATTAAAATAATTTTGTAGCTAACTGATTGTATATCTACGGCTTACCTTTTCCAACCTCAGGAGTTTACTTTACATTAATATTTAATGCTAGTTAGGTCTAATAAGATTTTCAGATAATCCGTTATAAACTGAAATAATTCTTGACAAAATTTAGCATTTGGATTATTTTATTTTAAAAGAACAATGAAGCTGATCTTTTCGACTAATCTTTAACTAAGGAGAACAATTTAAAAACTGCTTTTTACTTATGAGTGTAATATTTTAACCTAAAGGACAAGGAGGTTTAAGATGAAGAAGGTCGTAATAGCTTTTGGGGTGATATTGCTTGTTCTCTTTCCTTACTTTGCCAAAGCTCAGGATCCTGGTGTGGCTGATACAGCTATAGTGCAGTGTTTAGAGAAGGTCAGGCCTAATTCCCAGGTAATTTTGAACGTTTATATAATTAATGATGAACACTTAGGTGGATTTGCGATCCCTATTGCCTTTCCGGATTCCGCTACTAATCTGGATATCATTTGTGATTCTATAAGCTTTGTAGGCACAAGAGCGGCTGATGCTGGCATTAAAAGCGATACGGCATATATAAATAATGCCAAAAACAGGCTTCTTATTTTTGCGGCCTGGATTGGAGGAGATTTAGCTCCAGGGAATGGTTCGGTTGCCAAACTATTTTTCAGAACCGGTCCTGCCTGGGATTCAACCATGTATGTTAAAGTTGATTCCATTTTATGGCCTCCTATTTCCAGTTTAGAATTCACCAAGACGGATGGTAATGGATTCTTACCTGCTTTTATTAAAGGATGTCTGGGTAAGCCAGCTGTTCCCACCATTACAGTTTCCTCTCCCAATGGAGGGGAGAACTGGAGAGTGGGAAGTGTACATGATATAACCTGGAGTTCTCAAAATTTTACCGGGAATGTAAAAATAGAATATTCCACCAATGCCGGTTCAACCTGGATTACAATTATCTCAAGCACAGTTGATGATGGGGTCCATCCCTGGGCTATACCTAACGCACCTACAACTCAAGGCAGGGTAAAAGTCTCAGGCGCAGCCACTGGAACTCCATCTGATATAAGTAATGCTAATTTTACCATAAGCACTGCTCCCGTTATTACTGTTCCAGGTATGCAAACTGTCTTATGCGATACTCTCAACTGTGATACTCTTCGTTTTGAAGTCTATGCCACAGATGGGGATCCTGCAGATATCCTGACTATTACCAAATACGGGGTAGGAGATTTTTATACCGTACCTCATCCAACCCCTGATACTGGATTCTTGAACTGGGTGCCAGTGCCTGCAGATACTGGGACCGGGGTTGGGATATATATAGACACCTTCGTAGTGAATGATGGGACAGGTTTAGCTGATACTGATATGGTTACGATTAAGGTAAAACCTCGCCCGGTTGTTCCTCCCTCAGGTAACGAAGGTGACGTAAATGGAGATGGAAAAATTAATGTTACTGATGCAATCTTTCTGGTTAATTTCCTTTTTAAAAATGGTCCTGAACCAAATCCACCCCCAGCCGGGGATATTAATGCTGATTGTGTTACCACTGTGTCAGATATAGTTTACTTGATTAATTATCTATACAAGGGAGGTGCTGCTCCAAAGATCAGGTGTAACCCGGGCGATATAGATTATGATGGGTATGTGAATGTTCCAGACGTAATCTATTTTATCAATTATCTCTTCAAGAGTGGACCTGCTCCCAGATCTATGAAATCCTCAGATGTGAATGCGGATTGCTCTGTGGATATCGTGGATTTGATCTATCTGATAAATTTTCTTTTCCGAGGAGGTCCTATACCTCAGCCCGGCTGTGTGGAGCCTATGTATAAAGCTATTCCTCCAGCCTTAGCAGAAGTGGAACTTTTTGAACCAAAAGAGGTAAGCGGAATCATAGAGATCCCTGTTAATTCGAACTTTGATCTTCCTGTGGCTGGTGTTCAGATCCTGATAGAATTTGACCCATCTCAATTTGAACCTTTGGATCCGATTTTGACAGAGAGGAGCCAGAACCTTTCACTCTTCTCCTCTTATAAAGATAATCATCAGATAATGGGGTTGCTCGATTTACAAGGACAAAATTACATTCAGCCCGGTACCGGTTCAATCGCTACTCTAAAATTTAAACCTAAGATAGCTAATTACGATTTGAGCCGTTTGAAGATTTCTGAGGCAATCCTGGTGGATAGTGAAGCTAATACTCTTCAGACTACAATTAAATGAGTAGCCTTTAGAAATCCGAATAAACTAAAAATAGCCTTCCTGGAAAATTACCAGGAAGGCTATTTAAATTGTTACCTGTTTTTTCAAGCAGGCTTACACTCAAGCATAAAAAAATACAGGGCAGTCCCGCATTTTGCGGGATCGCCCTGCTGGAACTGAAAGAACTAATTGGGCCTTCTGCCCGATTATTATATCGGAAGAAGAAAGGTTAAACTTAATAACTGTTGAATATAAAAAAGCCCCCGTAGGGGGGCTTTTAGGCAGACGGGAACTTTCTATTTCTTCTTGGGCTTCATCACTTCACCACAGCACATCAGAGTGCTGGTTCCAATCCCGGCTTTGGTGATTGCTACCTCCATCCCGCAAGGTACGCAGTAATAGACCTTCTTTGCCTTTTTAGGAGCCACTTTTTTACGGGCAACTTTTTTCTTCATAACCATCTATCTCACCTCCCTCAAAGGAGTGTTATTAAAATACTTGAAATCAAAGTAATAATAGTCAATCATTTTAAAATAAACAAGAGCTAATTTTAAACATATTAAATATGTTTAAAAGATATTTTGACTGAAATTGAGATATAACGGTATGGTTTTCATTCAGAAAGCTATTAGGATAGATTAAAAAACTAATTGATTTTTAAAAATTTTTGATTAGATTAGTATTAGCTTTGATAGTAATCTAAACCTTCTGGTTTAGATATCTCCATCAATTGAACTACAGGTTTTAAGATGAATTTACCTTTAATAGAGATTTTCTTCTCGCTGATTTTACTCCTGCTCTGGTTTACTTTAGTAAATTTGAGAGACAGGTATTTAGAACTCAACCTCAAAGGATGGGGTGAGATGAGCTTGGGTGTCTTTTTTATTTTCGTAGGAAGCCTGTTAGAATTGAGTGAGAATATCCCTGAGATTCAACCTTATCTATCTGTAAAAAATATGGCATGGGGAGAGTTCTGCAAAATAGCTTTATATGTTACAGGTATTATCCTGGTCAGCTTCAGCCCCATAAACTGGCTACCAGCCATTCTAAATGAAAGAGATAGATTTAAGAAAATAAGAAGAAAATATGTGGAAATAAATTCTTTTTTATCGGAGCTGGATAAATCATCTAATCAGGTTGAGGTTAAAGATGCCTTGAGCTCCCTGCTTGACTTTTCCCTGACATATCTTTGCCAAGAACTCAAAGCAGAATCTGGAGCAATCTTCCTTTTCAATGATTTTGAAAGGGAGTTAGCCTTAACACATTCCCTGGGTTTAGCCCCAACGATTAAAGAAAATGTCAAGAAAATAATGAAAGAGGTAAATATTTTCAAACGTGCTCTAAAGGGTAATTGTGTTGAAACCACAAATGAACTCATAAATTCTGAACGAAAATTAGCACTGGCAGTAAAAGATGATAATTTAGAATCCTGTATCTGCATTCCTCTTTATTCAAACGAAGAGCCTATAGGTGTAGTCTCACTGTTCTCTATGAACAAATATCTTTTTGAAAATCCCGATTCTGAGAATTTATTAGAATGGGCAGGGGTTTTAGGGAGAAGAATCCAGGGATTGCTAATAATAGAGAGATTAGAACAACAAAAGAGGGAATTAAAGATAGCCCGGGAGAAAGAGAGAGCACTCAGACTTATAGCAGAAAATTTAGTTGAAGATAATTTTGAAGAGGTATTTTCTCGTATAGTAAAAACCGGCGCAGAAATATTTCATCCTTGTGATTGTAAAATTTATCTTCGGGAAGGGGACACTTTATTTTTAAGAGCTACTTCGCAGACCGAATTTTCAAGAGCTGAGATCTATTTACCTGGATATTGCTGGTTTAAAGAGGCAATGGAAGATAATGAAATAAAATTTTTATCGGATGAACAGGATCCAGAACTGAAGGTCAAAGGGGTCAAAAAAGTTGTAGCGATTCCTCTTAAAATGAAAGATAAAGCTTCCGGGTTAATCGTTTTTGAATGTAAAACCAAGCAAGATAGTCTCTCTTTGTCTGAGCTGGACTTTGTTAAAACCTTAGCTCTACAGGCTACAGTTGCCCTGGAGGGGATTATCTTAAATCAGATCTTGGAGAAGAAGGAAAAGATGATCATCTCATTTTTAGATTCATTGGAGGATCGAGTAACAGTTCATGATAGAAATCAGAGAATTATTAAAATAAATAAAGCTGGTTTAAAGCTTTTGGATCTGACCGAGGAAGAGGTATTGGGAAAGAATTGTTTTCAGGTGCTATATCAACAAAACCAGCCTGAAGTCTGCCCCTGTTATCTTACTTTCAAAGAGAAAAAGCCTTATTTCAAACAGATTAAATTGGTTAATGAAAAATCAAAAGATGAAGGATTATTAAAAATCTGGACCTATCCTTTACTGGATGATAAAGGGGAGGTGGAGATGGTGGTGGAATATGCCAAATTTGAAAAAGTTCCGGGATCTCTGTCTAAAACAGATAAAGGTAAAAGGGAAGTTTCCAGAGAGTTCTTCAATGACCTGAATAATATCTTAGCCGGGATTTTAGGCAATGCTGAGCTTATAAGGTTTCAGATTAAATCCTATAAAGATTTAGCTTTTAATACCATTGCGGATCAGATGAGTTTGATAGAGGAATTAGTGATCGAAGGAAGCAAACTTATCCGTGAGGTAAAAGGCGAGACGGAGGAGATTCCAGAGAAAAAAATGATCTCAGATAAAGAGATTGATATTACAGAAGAGAAGAGGATAGCGGAGAGTCTGAAGATTTTAGCTATAGATGATCAGAAGATAATCCGCGACCTTTTAGAGAGTATTCTACTGGGATTAGGGCACAGTATAAAAGTAGCTTCTTCAGGTAAAGATGGACTTGAGCTTTTCCAGCGTGATGGCTTTGATCTTGTGATAACTGATCTGGGAATGCCAGAGATGTTTGGCTGGGAGGTCTCTCAAAGGGTAAAGGAGATAAGAAAAGAGACACCGGTGGTAATGATAACCGGCTGGGGTGTAAGTTTTGAGCAGGAGAAAATCAAGGAGTTTGGCGTGGACTATCTTTTGCCAAAACCTTTCAGGGTAGAGCAATTATCCAGACTTTTGGACCTGATCAGGGATGAGAAGATTCGGAAAAGAAATCAGGTTTGAATATTGATTAAAATATAACTGAGAATAAAACATCTAAAGGGGTACGTTGTCCGCCAAGGGCGGATGCCCCCACTTTTTCTTTGACAAACAATCTAAATTTACTTAAATTTTCCAACAAGATATAAGGGCGTATTTCAAATGCCATACCAACTAATAAATTTTAAAACAGGGAAAAAAATGTTAGCACAATTTAGTATGTTTCCTCTGGATAAGGGGAAGAGTTTAAGTAGATATGTGGCAGGGATAGTTGATTTGGTTGATAGAAGTGGGTTGCCTTATCAGGCTACTTCTATGAGCACTATCGTTGAAGGGGAGTGGGACAAAATTTTCAGCTTAATCAAAAAATGTCATAAAACCTTAAGAAAAGAATCAAATCGGGTTTATGTGGTAATCACCCTCGATGACCGGAAAGGAGCTAAGAACCGGATAAAAGGGAAATTGGATTCGATAGAAAATGTTTTGAAACGGAAAATAAAAAGATAATACCTTAAAAAATTCAAGACTCAAAAGTTTAAAAGTTTAAGCGTGGAAGATTTCATTGTCATACTCGTAACTGCTTCGTCTGAGGGGGAAGCTAAAAAGATTGCCCGGTCTTTAGTTGAGAAAAGACTGGCGGCTTGCGTTAATATTATTAAAGATGTTCAATCTGTTTTCAGATGGAAAGGTAAGATCTTAGATGAAAAAGAGCTGTTATTGATTATTAAAACCAGAAAAAAGCTGTATAAAAACGTAGAAGAAGAGATCAAAACTCTTCATGCTTACGAAGTGCCGGAGATAATCGCTTTGCCAATTATCTCAGGTTCTAAAGATTATTTATACTGGATTGATTCGGAGACTTAGTTAAGGATGTTCTTGTTGAACTATTTGAAAATGCGGAAGAGAATTGTCGGGAAGGGGTGTCCGACCTACGGGAAATCAACCCATTTTTGCACCCGTAAGCAGGACTCCCAGTCCTGCAAAGCGAGTTTTTCAAAAGACCTCTCTGGTATTTGAGGAGATAAGATGCAATACAAAAAGTTTGGGAATGACTATGTGATCAGGCTGGAAACAGGGGAGGAGATAATAGATTCCCTAAAAAAGTTTGTAGAGAAGGAAAAGATCGAAGGTGGGTTTTTCTATGGGTTAGGTGCGGTGAAGGATGTGACCCTGGGTTATTTTAACCTGGAGAAGAAAGAATATAAAGAAAAATCTTTCAAAGAAGATTTTGAATTAACCAGCCTGGTTGGAGACGTAGCGTTTTCAAATGGGAAGATAATTGTTCATGCTCATGTTACCTTGGCAGATGAGGATTTTAAAACCTTTTCAGGACATTTAGGAAAAGCTATTGTTACAGCAACCGTGGAATTAGTTTTTAATCTTATTAAAGGAAAACTATTGAAAAAACCTGATCCGAAATCCGGCTTAAACTTTTTGGATTTGAAGGGATAAAGTAGATGCAGCCAAACTGGATAATCACTCTGACCACAGATTTCGGTAATACCAGCAGTTATGCAGGAGCAGTTAAAGGTGTTCTTCTCAAGATCAATCCCCGGATAAAAATTGTAGATATAACTCATGAGGTCTCATGTTTTAACATTTTGGAAGGGGCTTTAGTTTTAAGCTCTTATTATCAATATTTTCCAAAAGGTACGATTCATTTAGTAGTTGTTGATCCAGGTGTCGGAGGAAAGCGAAAAGGGATTTTGATCCAGACGGATAATCATTATTTCATTGGTCCGGACAACGGGTTATTCAGTTTTATCTTTGAAAAAGAAAAAATAAGGGGAATCTCGATTTGACCAATTCAAAATATTTCTTAAATAAACCCTCCACCACTTTTCAGGCCAGGGATGTTTTTGCACCGGTTTCAGCCTATCTATCCCTGGGAGTTGACCCGAAAGAGTTTGGCGCTATAACTAAGGAATGCTATAAATTCAAATTGTCCCAGCCTGTTTATAAGAATGATTATATTACAGGAGAAATAATATATATTGATAGATTTGGAAATCTGGTCTCTAATATAGATTCTAATCTGACAAAAGAAGAAAAAAAGTTTCAGCTTAAAATCGGAAATAAAAAATTGGGTCATCTCCGAACTTATTATGCAGAGGTAAAAGAAGGTGAAATTATTGCCCTTATAGGAAGTAACAATTTATTAGAAATAGCGGTCAATCAGGGTAATGCTCAAAAAATATTAAAAGCTAAAATAGGAGACAAAATCACAATTGAAAAAATTAAGAAGTAAAACCGGTATAAGATTAAAGAACAAAAAGGGCACAACTAAAGCTGGATTAAAATACAGAGAAAGACCCTCCTGGGATCAATATTTTATGAATATAGCTCGTTTGGCTTCCACCCGTTCTACCTGTCTCAGGCGTCAGGTGGGCGCAGTAATTGTCAAAGACAAGAAAATCTTAGCTACGGGGTATAATGGAGCTCCAAGCGGGCTTAAACACTGTCTGGATATCGGGTGTTTGAGAGAAAAATTGGGTATTCCATCTGGTGAAAGGCATGAGCTTTGCAGGGCTACTCATGCGGAACAGAATGCTATTGTCCAGGCCGCAACTTTCGGGATCAGCATAAAAGACGGCATAATTTATTCAACCGCCCATCCCTGCATTTTATGCTCAAAACTTCTTATTAATGCCGGGATAAAAAGAATAATAATAGAAGATAGCTATCCGGACGAGATGTCCTGGAAGATGTTGAGAGAAGCTGGAGTCAAAACTGAAATTTTAAAAAGTGGAAAAAAGAATGTAAATAAGAGAGGTAGAAAAAGATGAAATGCCCTTTTTGTGGAAACGAGGAAGATAAAGTGATAGATTCTCGCACCTCTCAGGAGGGAAGATCGGTGAGAAGAAGAAGGGAGTGCGAGAAGTGCGGGAAAAGGTTCACTACTTACGAATACGTGGAGAACGTTTCTTTGACTGTGGTTAAAAACGATGGCAGAAGGGAAGATTTCGACCGGCAGAAACTGCAAAGAGGGATAGAGCTTGCCTGCAATAAAAGGCCCATCAGCTTGAAAAAGATCGCATCGCTGGTAGATGAGATAGAAGAGGAGTTGCAGGGACTGTCCAAAAAGGAAGTTACCTCAAAAGAAATAGGGGAACTGGTAATGAAAAAGCTTAAGGATTTAGATGAGGTCGCTTATGTCCGCTTTGCCTCGGTCTATCACAAGTTCAAGGATATAAATGAGTTCTTAGCTGAGCTTCAGGGTTTGCTGGGGTCTTGAAAAATTCTTTTTACAAATCCATGCCCATCCCCAAAACAAGGTAAGATATATTACTGGTTGTTGGTCTCCTGATCAACGAAGTGCTTAATCTTAGTTTGTCAAACAATCCTTCGGGGTTGGTTATTTACGCATTTACCCGGCATATTTTTTGTAAATCTAAAGTTTACTCTCCAATTATCAATTGACAAAATATCAAAATAGATGTTATTTAAGCCTGGTTATGTTATCATCAGGTAGTTTTTCTTTATAAGAAGGTAAACATATAATGCCCAAGGAAAAAGAGATGACATTTTTAGACCACTTAGAGGAGTTCAGGTCAAGATTGATCAAATGCCTTGTTGCGGTGCTTATATTTTCTATTGCTGCTTTCTTCTTCTCTGACAAGCTTATAGATTTCATTGCCAAACCCTTACCCGGGGTTTATTTTATGGGACCGGCTGAGGCGGTATATGTTCGGATGAAAATAGCAATGATTTTGGGAGCTATCGTAAGCTCACCGGTGATACTCTACCAGCTCTGGCAGTTTGTGGTGCCTGGACTCTTAGAGAAAGAAGTAAAGGTCGTAGTCCCTTTAGTGATTTTATCCACGCTCTCTTTTTTGATCGGATCTTCTTTCGCCTTTTTTGTGGTTCTGCCTTATATGGTTAAATTCCTATTGTCATTCGGCACGGACAAGCTTCATCCCTGGATAAAGATCGATGATTATTTGAGTTTCATTGGCTATACTACTCTAATTTTCGGAGCGGTTTTTGAACTGCCTATAGTTTCTTATTTCTTAGGTAAGATTGGAATTATCTCCTCAAAAACTTTAAGAAAGGGAAGAAGGTATGCAATAGTAGCAATCCTGATAGTAGCGGCTTTCGTTACTCCTACTCCGGATGTTTTCAATATGATGCTTTTAGCGGTACCTCTTTATGTTTTATTTGAGGTCAGCATTTTGGTTCTGATACTCCTGGAGAGAAGTAAACGGAAGAATGCTAAAGAAGAGGTTGAATGAAAAAGCCCTGGATAATGATATTGGTCATTTTAATATTTTTGAGTTCATTTTCTTTCGCTCAAGAAATTAATTCAAACTCAGATTCTCTTAAAACTGTTGCCTTAGATGAAGCCTTGAAATGTATCAAGCTAAAAAAAGATGATTTGACTTTCCGGAATGATTACCTGGATATAGATGAGTTCAGACTGCAGAATATAGACCAGTTGATGAAAAATCCCTTAGAGATTTCCTCTTTTTCAGAAAAATTGGGTTCAAGTTTAGAAAAGGGGAAAGATTCACCCACTGCTCTTTTAAAAAACGGGTTTAAATGTATAATATCAAAATCCAAAAAAGTAAATAATTTTGAGATAAATGAACTCCAGGCTGAATTTAAAATAACTCCAGAAGATGAACTTTTTCTAAACAAAAATCTAAAAAAGATAGACAAACTGCCTGAGGAGTTAAAAAAGGCTATAAGGTATCTCTTCCTGGGACTCTCCCGGGCCGATAAAGGGTGGGAAGACGCCCTGGCTGAACTTTCATCTGAGGAGATCGATTCTCTGAAGAAGTACTTCCCTATTCTGATCCTGGAGGATGTGATGGATGAATTCAAAAGCGTTGAGGAGATGGATAAAGAACAAAAATATGAGGAAAAATTGGCTAAAGATTTGATTCCTCTGGCAGAAAAATTTAAACTCGAAAAAGCTTATCCTAAAAATATTGAACTGTGTAAGATGGTGGAGAAAGCGATTTCTATTTTAAATGAATACCTATCCACATCCCCGAAAATAAAATCAAATGAGAATGATATGATAACTACAACGAAAACAGAATATGGCGAAATCGTAGTGGGAGGATTTGGCTCTTCAATTTATAAGGGGAATCCGAGGATAATAATTGATTTGGGCGGTGATGACCAGTATATTCTATCTTCCTCAAAGAAATCTTCGGTTATCTTAGATTTTGGAGGAAACGATACCTACCAAAGCGTAGACGATTATACTTCAGGTTCCGGTTTTTGGGGAACAGGTATTCTGATTGATAAATCCGGGGATGACAACTATATGTGCAGGAGTTTCTCTCTGGGAGCAGGGCTTTTTGGAGTAGGAATTCTTATCGATGAGGAGGGTAACGATAAGTATTTCGGGGACATTTTTACTCAAGGTGCCGGGAGTTTTGGTATCGGTATTTTATCAGATATACAGGGAGCGGATCAATATAATGGAGCTTTATATGCCCAGGGATTTGGTTTTGTTTCTGGTTTTGGAGCGCTATTTGATTCAACCGGTAACGATTCCTATTTTGCTGGAGGAAAATATAAAGATATCCTTAGATACAAAGATCATTATCTGAGTTTATCCCAGGGATTTGCTTATGGCTTAAGACCGATTATGTCTGGCGGTTTTGGATTCCTTTGTGATTTTTCAGGGAATGATATTTATATCTCAGATATTTTCGGACAGGGGTCAAGCTACTGGTGGGGACTGGGAAGTCTCTTAGATTTTTCAGGAAATGATAAATATATTTCATATCAGTATGCTCAGGGAGCAGCCACCCATTTGACTTTAGGATTACTTTTAGATAAATCCGGGGATGATGATTATATCTCACACGGAGTCTCTCAAGGATGTGGTCATGATTTAGCTTGTGGTATACTGGAGGATCAATCTGGAAATGACAATTATCTTTCCTTTGATCTGTCCCAGGGAGCGGGGAGTGCCAACGGAATCGGTATCCTGATGGACTATCAGGGGGATGACAGCTATTTGGTAACCTTAAAAAGCAATACTCAGGGTTATGGTAATCCGAGAAGAGAATATGGTTCTATAGGGATCTTTTTGGATTTGTCGGGCAAAGACAAATATTCTGGAAACGGAGAGGATAATACCTGGTGGACTACTCCTTCTATGTGGGGAGCAGGAATAGATGGTGAATTTAATAAAGCAGGTAGCAAGTAGCTTGTGGCCAGTAGCTAAAGGCGAACGGCGAATAGCAAATATCAAGGAGCGAATATGAAAATTGCTTTAGGGGCGGATCATAAAGGGTATCAATATAAAGAAAAGGTAAAAAAATTCCTTCAGGGAAAAGGATATGAGATTAACGATTTTGGCACTTTTTCTGAGGAATCAGTGGATTATCCTGATTTCGGGTTTAAGGTGGCTAAAGCTGTTTCAAATGGAGACGTAGAAAGAGGGATTTTATTCTGCTGGTCAGGAATAGGGATGTGCATCTCAGCTAATAAGATTAAAGGAGTAAGAGCGGCTTTATGTTTAAACGAAGAAATGGCTAAGCTCTCCCGTGAGCATAACGATTCCAACGTTCTTTCCCTTTCTGCTAAATTTATACCTGAGGAAAAACTTATGAAGATCGTAGAGATCTGGTTAAATACTCCTTTTGAAGGAGGCAGGCATCAGAGAAGACTGGATAAAATTTCCTTAGAGGAGAGAATGTAGCGGAGGTCTTCAGACCTCCATTAGATGTGGAAGGCTGAAACCTTCCGCTACAAAACCCAAATGGTTAAACGAAAAAGAAATAGACTTAGTCTGTCCCTTTATAAAGGGATTAAAGCTTATTTTGTCACTATCTGCACTAATAATCAGCAGAAGGTTTTTACAGATATGGAAACTATTTCTAAGCACCTCAAGATCTTAAATGCTTGCTGTAAAAAAGAAAATATTTTTGTTTGGGCATATTGTTTTATGCCCGATCATCTTCATCTACTTCTAATTGCTAAAGAAAACTCAGACCTAATTAAATTCATCCGAATATATAAACAACTCAGTGGATATGAGTATAAGAAGGCAACTGGAAAAGTCCTGTGGCAAAAAAGTTTTTATGACCACATCTTAAGAAAGGAAGAAAATATTCCTGAAGTGATAAAGTATATTTTAGAAAATCCAGTGAGAAAAGGCTTAGTAGAGTTTTTCGCGGACTATCATTTCTCCGGTTCTTTAGAGTTTGGGAAAGAGATCTTTAAAATGTAGCGGAGGTCTTCAGACCTCCAGGGGCTGGGATATGAAGAAAAATTGTGGAAAGCTGAAGCTTTCCGCTACAAAAAAATAACAGAGTTTTAAGGAGCGTTTATTATGAGCAAGTTAAAAGAGGTCGATCCAGAGGTCTATTCTGCGATTTTGGGTGAGACCAAAAGAGAGGCTTATCAACTGGAGCTTATCGCCTCTGAAAATTTCGTGAGCGAAGCCGTCTTAGAGGCTCTAGGCTCGGTTATGACCAATAAATACGCTGAAGGTTATCCGGGGAAAAGATATTATGGTGGATGCAAGTATATGGATATGGTTGAGAATTTAGCCCGGGAGCGAGCCAAGCAGCTTTTTGGATGTGAACATGTAAACGTTCAGCCTCATTCCGGCTCCCAGGCTAATATGGGAGTTTATTTCTGCGTTCTGAAACCCGGAGATACCATCTTAGGATTGAATCTCTCTCACGGGGGACATCTCACCCACGGCTCTCCGGTTAATTTTTCCGGTAAATTTTTCAAGGTATGTTTTTATGGAGTTAGAAAAGATACTGAAGTTTTAGATTATGATGAAGTTTTACAAATAGCTAAAGACTGTAAGCCAAAATTGATTGTGGCAGGGGCAACCGCTTATCCCAGGATTTTGGATTTTGAAAAGTTTCGTAAGATTGCAGATGAGGTTAGCGCTTATTTGATGGTAGATATCGCTCATATAGCCGGATTGGTCATTGCCGGGATTCATCCTTCGCCCGTGCCCTATGCCGATTTTGTTACCTCTACCACCCATAAGACCTTGCGTGGTCCCAGGGGCGGGATGATTATGTGTAAGGAAAAATATGCCAAGGATCTGGATAAAGAGATAATGCCGGGCATACAGGGTGGTCCACTTATGCACGTGATTGCCTCCAAGGCTGTGGCTTTCAAGGAAGCTCTGGAGCCTTCTTTTATAGAATACCAACGTCAGATTGTAAAGAATGCCAGGACGTTGGCTCAAGAGCTTGTAAATTATGGTTATCACGTGGTAGCTGGTGGAACAGATACCCATCTGATGCTGGTTAGTTTTGTAGAAAAAGGAATAACTGGCAAAGTAGTGGAGGAGGCTTTAGATAAAGCAGGTATTACAGTTAACAAGAATACCGTTCCTTTTGACCCGCAGAAACCTTTTATCACCTCCGGTATAAGGATCGGAACCCCTGCAGTTACTACCCGAGGAATGAAGGAGCCAGAAATGAAAATAATTGCCCGGTTTATTCACGAAACCATCTCCAATTTAGGGAATGATGAGCTCTATAAGAGAGTCAAAAAAGAGGTTGAGGAACTCTGTAATATATTTCCTTTGTATAAAGAGAGATTGGAAATTAGTAGACAGTAGGTAGTAGACAGTAGACAGGGAAATGTAGCGGGGGTCTTCAGACCTTCATAAAAGAATGGAAGGCTAAAGTCTAAAGACTAAAGACCTTGAGGCTTTCCTCTACATTAACAGATGAGTATCCACAAAGATAGAATCAGAGCGGTTTTAGAAGGGGAGAGGGCTGACCGGGTGCCAGTTTCTATGTGGAGACATTTTTATGATAAAGAGTCAAACGCTTCTGGGTTAGCAGAGGCAATGACAGCTTTTCAGAAAAAATATGACTGGGACTTTATGAAGGTAAATCCACGGGCAAGTTATCATATCGAAGGCTGGGGAGCAGAGGTGGCATTCAGTCGAAAACCCTGGATTAAAACTAAGGTCGTAGAACATCCGGTTAAAAAAACTGAAGACTGGAAAAAACTGAAAGTATTAAAATCATCAGTCAAGGCTTTGACGGAACAATTGAAGGCTCTTAAATTAATTAAAAAAAGATTCAAAGATGAGATATTCATGGTTGAAACGGTCTTTACTCCTTTATCCATAGCTGGAGATTTGGTGAAAGAGAAGAAGGATTTATTAAGGGACTTAAGAAAGAGCCCTGGATTGATTCATACAGCCTTAGAGATAATCACTGAGACTTTTTCGGGTTTCGCAGTTGAATGTTTGAATGCGGGAGCAGATGGGATTTTCTTTGCCACCACCGAATGGGCGACCAAGAATCTATTGACTGAAGAAGAATATTTAGAATTTGGCAAGCCTTATGACCTTAAGCTCTTGCAGAAGATAGAATCTGTCGAGTTTAATATTATGCATATCTGTAAAAGCCATAATTTTCTCCGGCTTTTCTTTGATTATCCCGTAATGGTGGTTAACTGGGATTCGAATGATCCGACAAATCTAAATCTCAAAGATGGTGCAAAAATATTGCATAAAACAGTTATGGGCGGAATAGACCAGGAGAATTTGCTGGTTAAGGGAACTCCAGAAAAGGTATCCGAAAAAATAAAACAATTGGTTAGTCTCAACCAGGAACTCAGACTGATTCTGGGACCCGGATGTGTAATCTCTCCGCAAACACCTGAAGAAAATATCAAAGCGGTAAGAGATGCGGTTGAGAATCCTTGGATCAATCTTAAGTGAAGGGCTATAGAAGTTTTGAGAATTTAGCCCCCCTACATTGAAAACCAAAAAGTTTGAAGGAGTAATGGATGGAAAGCAAAAGTATAGAAATAATTCATCAAATAAAAGAATTAGCAAAGTCAAAGATCAAAAAGGAAGATATTCTTAAGGAAGTCGTAAAAATTTTAAAGAACAACTTTATTTATTATAACTGGGTTGGAATTTATCTTTTAGAGGGAGAGGAGCTGGTGCTTGGTCCTTTTTTAGGCAAACCTTCACCTCATACCCGGATCCGTTTAAATAGTGGAATATGCGGGGCGGCAGCTAGTCAGAAAAAATCTATAATCATCCCGGATGTTAAATCCGATCCGAGGTATTTAGCCTGTAGCCTGGAAACTAAATCTGAGATTGTTGTTCCTATAATGATAGGCGAGAAGGTTCTGGGGTGAGATAGATATTGATTCTGGTAGATTGGATGCTTTTAAAGAAGAAGATAAGCATTTATTAGAAGAGATCTGCTCCATTTTAGCTGAATTATTTTGATTTTTTTTGTGTTTTAGCTTGCATCTAATATGAAAGGAAATGCATAAGAAATGAATTATTTACTAATAATTTAAAGTTATTAGATTATTTTGTATTACAAACATTCAAATTATATTAATAACTAACTTCACAATAGGTAAAGTATTATGAATGATATTTAAAGTATTACATTATACTCCTATCCTAACATTTCTCTGTACTCATTAAAAATTTGCTAACGGCATATCTTTTGCATTTCTCATATAAAAATAGACATACTTAGAAAGGATAAAAATGGAACAAGAAACCTCTAAAGACAGTTTAAAATATCATCTTCTAAGGCTTTTAGCTGTAAAGATCAACAACTCAGTTCCCCTTAAAGAAATAATTCAGGAAGGAATAGATAAAACCCTGGAAATAATGGGACTGGAAGCTGGTTCAGTTGCTATATGGGATGAGGATACAAAAGAATTAATCTGTGAAGCTATTTCCGGTAAACCTGATAAAGCTGATTTCCTTTCAGCCATGGAAAAAAGTGTCATTCAAACGATGAGAAAGGATTTTAAAATCGAGTCTATATATCTGACCCTGCAAAAAGATGGGTTATATAGCCTTTTCTCCTATCCGATTAAAGCAGATGGCAGATTATTAGGGGCAATAACTGGACTGAGCTCAGGAAATAGAAATCTGATTTTAGAGGAGGAGTTTTTAGAAGCTTTAGGGAGTCAGTTAGGATTAGGAGTTTCTAAATCTGAAGGGTATCTTACTAAGGTTGAGAAGAGAAAGATAGAAGAGGAAAAAGAACAAGCTTTAAAATCTGAAATGCTTTCTGCCATAACTCTCACTTCTGGAACTGTAAATCATGAGATTAATAACCCTTTAACCGCGATTTTAGGAAATGCACAACTGCTTTTAGCTCGTAAAGAATATCTTGATCAGGAGACAGTGGAAAAGCTAAAGAAGATTGAAGAAAATGCTCTGAAGATAGAAGAGGTCACTCACAATCTTCTCAGAATAATTGAGCCGGTGATTGTGGAATATGCACCGGGAGTAAAGATTATAGACCTAGCAGGTTCCAAAAAGAGAGAATTTTCCTCTGAATCTTAATAGTAGAGACACATTGCAAAGCGTCTCTGCTATTAATTCTAAAATAAAACAAAAAAAGGCGAATAATCTCGCCTTTTTATTGTTTCTTATTCTTGGCTTATCCTACTTCAACCTTTTTCTCTTCAGCTCTGAGAGGTTCAGTTAATATGGTTTTTGCCTTCAAACTATCCATTCTTTCCTTTTTTAAGCGGATTAATACTCCTAAGGAGATTAACATAAACATAAGGGAATTGACCTGTCTGAAGATCTCTCCATAATTAAAAATGCTGTCTAAAAACGCTAACACTCCCAGGAAAAAAAGCATAGTTGACCAAAATAGCATAAATCTACCTCCACGAAAAGGGTTAATCTATTTCATCATCTTTTTCTATTTACTTATTCTTAATCGGCAATTTATGAACAAACCTTAGAGTTAATCTTTAAAAATTTAAGAATTTCTGCGCATAAGTGTCTTGTTAAATAAGATTTATATTTTTGGTTGTAGAGTCTAATACAAAAGAGGGAACTTTAGAGTGCAAACCTTTAGGTTTGACCAAAATTGTTTAATTGGTTTATAAAGAATTTAAGGTAAAGCTAAAGCTTTACAATCCAATGTTTATTTCCAGAAGTTTTACTTTTTCAGAGAATAATAAATAAATTCTTGACAGTCGTGGTAAGATAGAATAAATTAATACCCTTATTGTTATGATAGAAAATTTGTTACATGAGAATTGTGGTGTCTTTGCTATTTACCGTGCAAAGAAAGCCGCAGAGCTGACTTACTTAGGGCTTTATGCTCTTCAGCACAGAGGGCAGGAGGCATCCGGGATAGTCTCCTCTGACGGCAGTAAGCTCTTCCAGTTAAAGGGGATGGGACAGGTGAACGAAGTCTTTGCTAGTAAAGAAGTTTTAGGTGACTTAAAAGGGGAGGTAGCTATCGGACATAATCGATATTCCACCACCGGCTCTTCTACTGTAGCCAATATCCAGCCTCTCCAGATTACTTATAAAGGGGATAAGCTCTTAGCAGTAGGACATAACGGAAATCTGACCAACTCCACGGGCTTGAGAAAAAAATTAGAGAAAGGAGGTTCGATCTTTCAAACCACTACCGATAGCGAGATAATTTTACACCTGATTGCGCGCTCTAAAAAAGAAAAGATCGAGGATAGCTTATCGGATGCTCTTTCTCAGGTGAGCGGCGCATACAGTTTAGTGTTTATAACGTCGGATTCTATATTAGCTGCCAGGGATCCATACGGATGGAGACCTTTGGCTTTAGGGAGGCTCAGAGATGCCTGGGTGGTTGCTTCTGAGACCTGTGCCTTCGATATTATTGGAGCAAAATATGTAAGGGACATAAAGCCGGGCGAAATTATTTTGATAAATAATAAAGGTTTAAAATCTTTTTCACCTTTTAAAAAAGTCAAGCATGCTTTCTGTATTTTTGAATTTATATATTTTGCACGGCCTGACAGTATGATCTTCGGTGAAAATGTGGACAAGGTCAGAAGAAGGTTGGGTCATCAACTCGCTAAAGAACGGCCGGCAGATGCGGATATAGTGATTGCGGTTCCGGATTCAAGTAATACCCATACCCTGGGCTATTCTGAACAATCCGGAATAAAATTTGAAGTTGGTTTAATCCGAAATCATTATATTGGCAGAACTTTTATCCATCCGGAGCAAAAGATCAGGGATCTGGATGCGAGGATTAAATATAATCCGGTTAAAGGGGTATTAAAGGATAAGAAGATAATAATAGTGGACGATTCGATCGTGCGCGGGACTACCAGTAGAAAATTAGTCGGGATGTTAAGAAATGCCGGAGCTAAAGAGGTTCACTTCAGGGTAAGTTCCCCTCCCATCATCAGCCCCTGTTTTTACGGGATAGATATGCCCACCAAAAAGGAGTTGATCGCCTCTTCAAAATCGGTCGAGGAGATCAGAAGATATTTAGGCGTGGATTCCTTAGGTTATCTCTCGATCGAAGGGATGCTATCGATGCCCTCACTACCCAGGGAAGATTTCTGCGTAGCCTGCTTCTCTGGCAAATATCCTTCTAAAATCGAGAACAATATTGGAAAGTTCGCCCTGGAATTGAAATAAAAATCTCGACCCTTTTATCAAGGATCGAGATTTAAAAAAGATTAAAAATCCACTAATAATTGTTCGGATACTTATAGCAGATCAGTGGCTTGGGTCCTCCTTTAAAAAGATAATTAATTAACCATACCACATCTCCTATAAAGGGTCTCCCATCACAATTCGCATCTGCCATATCTCTAACCGGCATAGGCGCTGGACCACCTTGCATTAGATAAGCTATTAGATAATTCACATCTGATATATTAATAGATTTATCATTATTTACATCACCTCGACTGATAGCTAAAAGCGCCCTGAAAGCATTTAAACGACCGTAGCCATAATTTTCACCTTTCCAAACAGTATCATCATTTATTCCACCAAAGATATAACTGGAATCTTCAGCTGATTTACAAACTATATTCATTACCTGAGTTCCATAAAGGGTATCTTGTGGATAAAGAAGTTTGTATTGTGACAATATCAGTGCACATGATGCAGCCACTTGTGGAGCAGCTGCAGAAGTGCCACCGAATGCACCATAATAGTTAATGTTAGCGGGAGTTGGAGGATAAACGTATGTGGGATTATAACCTCTCTCCCCTATAAGGTCGGTGGTATAAATGTTACCATTACCTATCCCTCGATTACCGCTTGGAGCTACCAAATCTAACTCTAGCCCTGGACTGCTATACCAGGCAACATTATCAAGGCTATCTGTAGCTCCTACTGCGAGTACCGTGGGAAGATTGGCTGGGAATTCTACACATCCCTGACCGTATTTATTTCTGTTGTTTCCTGCTGAGAATACCACTACCCTGCCTGTTGGATTATTCCAACTTGGTTGAACAAATTCATTAATTGCATCAGCAATAATATCACTATAATAATAACAGGGAAAAGCCCAGCTACAACTGGCTATATTTGCTCTATATGAAGCAGCCCAATAAAACGCATCCGCAATTATAGTTTCGTCTCCTGACAATTGGCAACACTGATTATAACCCTGATAAAAGCAGGGAGACTGAGAATCATCCTCGCCAAATTTTATGACTACAAGCTTACATTCGGGTGCTAAGCCAGCTACTCCGATAACACTATGAGCTCCTGCAATCAAGCCAGCACAAGCCTGTTCGTGAGCACAACTATCACCAGGACTGGCGTCCCAATCTGTCTGCGGGTTATATACGTCCTCACCTACAAGGTCTATTCCGCCTGCAAAAAGGTCAGGAGGAAAATCCTCATGGGTTTCCACACCCTGCCCTATAACAGCAATTTTTACAGAGGAGTCCCCCATACTTACATCCCAGGCTAAAGGTGCGTCAATATCCGCATCAAATCTTCCACCAGTTTGCCCCAGATTATGATAGTTCCATTGATAGACGAAGAAGGAGTCACTCGGCAGGCTGTGCAATCTCAGTTCTGCGAAAAAATTCGGATGGGCATATATAGTTCTCGAGTCCTGATAATATTGATTAGAAGTTACAAGAACATCTTTATTAATGAAGCCGGTGAGTTTAAGAACATAAACATTGCACAGCCCAAGTATTGACTTATCAACGACCACTCCATAGTGAGAGTTAAGAGAGTCTATCTCAGCACGAGTGGCTTCCGGATAAAATTTAACCACAAATTCATCCGTTGCAATTAGCTCAAAGGAATCTGGGGTCAGATAAACTGGATTTGCAAGCACAATTTCTGCCTTTGCTCTAAGTCTTAAAATCAAGGTTTCAATATTGTTCTCTGGAAGAACATTAAGGATGTGAAACTTATTTAGTATGAGTTCCGGTGATATTGTGGGATCTAAGGAGCTATCAGTGGTAACGAAGTTTTCAATCTCCTGCTGAGTTAAAGTAGGTATGAATTTCACAGCCACTTTCTTGGGTGAAAGAAACAATGCCCTCTGTTCTCCCCCTCCGTAATAGTAATAGTTAACCTGTGCAAGAGCAAATGAACTCGTAAAAATGATTGGTAAAATTATAAGAAAACCTCTAAACCAGCTTGTTATTTTGGATAGGCATTGAAAGAATGACATATTGCACCTCCTTGTGTGAATAAGGTTTGAAATATTACTCCCTAACTATTAAAGAGCAATGTAATGCAGGGACATATTTCTTGGGCTGGGCCAGATTATAGCATTAACCGCTTCATTTTTAATTAAATCCAAAATTATAATCTTGTCTCCACAAGTGCTAACATACCCTTTTTTGCCATCCGGGGTTATAGCCATCCAGATGGTGGGAAGTGGCTGGTGATAGACTGTATCCCAGAAAGCCTCAGTCGAGATATTAGGCAAAAGGGTGTTGGTCTCAGTATCAAACAGCACGATTTCCCCTGAAGGAGGTAGCCCTATTGATATACAACCACCCCCTTCACCAGGGTCGGTAACGTAAACATATTTGCCATCTGGTCTCATCGCCATATTCCCGCCCGCATGTATAGGAAAAATGGCAATCAGACTATCTTTTTCTATGTCAAATATCCCCAAAAGAGTTTGAGTGTAGCCGGTTAAAAAATAGACCTTCTTGGAATCAGGGGAAAGAACAAAAGTACCTGTGCCTATCTTCCTGCCATCTGGATAGTGAAGATAGATAGTCTTCTCCCACTTCATCCTTATATAATTAAAGGCCCTTATACTGGGGCCCTCGGCAGCTCCATAGAGAAGCGGTGCTTTTTTATCAAACCACACAGGTGAAAAATCGATGGTTTCCGCATAAACTAATTTATGTGTGTGGGCATCGAAAATATGGAACTCATATAAGGGAGATTGCCCAAATGATTTAAAAAGATACCTGCCATTCGGTGAGACTATAAAGCTGGTATTTGGTCCGATATATTTGAATCTCTTGGTTCGCGTATCGATCTCACAGTTAATTACTTTAGTCGTGTGAGTTACAGTATCCCACTCAAGTAGCCTTGCGTAGAGGGTCCCCTTATCCGGAGAAACTGAGAAGATAAACGGAGAGGCATTAAGGCTTATGGAATCAACTACTAAATCTGTCTCAGTTGAAATTACGTAGATATTATAATAAGGATATCCACTGGTATTTCCTGCATATAGATATATAGGTTTGGGTTGATATCTGGTTGGGTTTTTAGTGCAGTTGTAGTGTATAAATAAAATAAAGAAAACAACGCTGATTAATAGGACAAATCCTATTTTGATTTTACCTTTCATTTTGACCCCTTTAATTAGTAGATTTTTTTTACTCCCGCCCTAAGGGATATTCTTATCTCAAATCAACTCAAATCTGAGTATAAAATAGATTACTTTAATAACTTTGTCAATTACTTTTTTGAGAAAAATTATAACTTATTTTATATCCCTATCTCTTACTTCCTGAAATGAAGATAAGTCCTGTTCTGCCGATAAAATTAAAGCAGATTATAAATACAGGCTAAAGGCAAAAGGCTATAGTCTATTTAATAATTCCAGTAAGATATTTGAGGGTAGTATGGAAAAGGCTAAAATAATGGTTATAGATGATGAAGAGAGCATGTGCCGGTTTATGCAGATAATGCTGCAGAAAGAAGGAT
The DNA here is from genome assembly GCA_963713865.1 of uncultured candidate division Zixibacteria bacterium. Classification (GTDB taxonomy): domain Bacteria; phylum Zixibacteria; class MSB-5A5; order MSB-5A5; family RBG-16-43-9; genus CAZMZF01. Next base: position 1,835,098 of record OY970208.1, read on the forward strand.
ATGAGGTAACCTCTACCGTAAGCAGCAAAGAAGCTTTAGAGGAGATAAAAAATAAAAACTATGATTTAGTGATCGCAGATCTGATGATGCCGGAGATGAACGGTTTGGAGCTTTTATCCCGGGCTAAATCTATTTCTCCGGATATAAACTTCATCGTTATGACCGCTTATGCCTCGGTTGATACTGCTATCGAAGCTCTTAAAAAAGGTGCCTTTGACTATATCACCAAACCGTTTAAAGTAGATGAGATAAAAATCGCTATAAAGAAATCATTAGAACAGAAAAAAATAACAGAGGAGAATATAAATCTTAAACGGCAGTTGAAAAAAGAGTTCGGCTTGCATAATCTAATCGGTAATTCTCCAGAGATTATTCAGTTGAAGAAATTAGTGGAGAGGGTTGCGGAAACTGATAGCACTGTTCTGATCCAGGGGGAAAGCGGGACCGGGAAAGAATTAGTCGCTAAAGCCATCCATCAGCTAAGCCATAGAGTAGATCAACCCTTTATCACCATTAACTGTGCAGCTCTGCCGGAAAGTCTTCTGGAAAGCGAGCTTTTCGGGCATATAAAGGGGTCTTTCACCGGAGCAGTAAGGGATAAAGAAGGGCTTTTCCAGGTGGCTGATCAGGGAACTTTTTTCATGGATGAGATCGGGGTAACCTCATCAACTATTCAGGTGAAACTTTTGAGAGTATTAGAGGAAAAACAGTTCACTCCAGTGGGAAGCACCAAACCAGTGGATGTGGATGTAAGGCTTATTGCCGCCACGAATACAAATTTAGAAGAGGAAGTAAAATTAGGGAATTTCAGATCTGACCTTTATTACCGACTTAATGTAATTCCTATACATATCCCACCTCTAAGGGAGAGAAAAGGGGATACTGAAATCTTAATAAGATATTTTATTAAAAAATATTGTGATAAACTGGGGGTTTTAGAGAAGGAGATTTCTTCTGAAGCTATAAGTAGTTTGGTCAGCTATCCCTGGCCTGGAAATGTCAGGGAATTAGAGAATACCCTGGAGAGAGCAGTTCTCTTGACATCAGGTGAAATTATAGATCTGAATTCCCTTACCCAAAATATCGTAGAGAATAAACCCTTAGGGTTTATTCGGCCAACTCAACCTGAGATCCCAGCTTTGGAATCAATAGAGAAAGCATATATCTTCTGGGTATTGAATCAAACTGGCTGGCAGAAAACCAAAACCGCCCAGATACTGGGGATAGATGCTTCTACCCTCTACCGCAAAATAGAAAGATATAATCTCAAAGAGAAATGAAGAATCCTTCCAAATCCTGTGAATACAAATATGGACATAAGTCCTGGTTTTTAGCAGTACTTTTTTTCACGACTTTCCTGTGGGTATACTGGAGAACTTCCTGTCCAACCATATTCTGGTGGGATAGTGCAGAATTTGTAGCCGCCATTGCTACTCTGGGCATACCACATCCTCCGAGCTTTCCTTTATATGTTTTACTGGGTAAAGCTTTCTCGTTTTTACCTGTTTTCTCTTTATCTTTAAAACTGAATTTACTTTCCGGTATATTCTCTGCGCTTAGCCTGGCGATTTTCTTCCTGCTTTTTCTAAAGGTTACCCGGATATTCCTTTACGAATTAGCTAAAAATGAAAAATTACTTATTTTCTCTTCTACGCTTTTGCTTTTAGTGGCGGGATTGAACTATGCCTTCTGGATTCAAGGAGTCAGGGCAGAGGTCTATTCTTTAAACGGTTTACTCTTTATCCTCTTGTTCTTTTGTGGAGTAAACTACTTGGATGGATCTAATTTTGATCAAGTTCCAGACGGGATCGATCTGGAGAAAATTAGAACTTGCCAGAAAAATCTCCGCTGGCTATATCTATTCTTTTTTGTTTTTGGATTAGGGATGGGAAATCACAACGTTACTTTGTTATCTATATTTCCAGCTTTCATTTATCTTTTTATCTTTAATGATTTTCATAATTTCCTTAAGCTGAAAAATTTGGGCATCTCCTTTATATTTTTTATCTTAGGCTGCAGCATCTATCTTTATCTACCTTTAAGGGCAATTAACTCACCAGCTTTGAACTGGGGGAATCCTTCTAATCTGGGAAAGACCATAACTGCGGTCCTGGCATTAAAATCTGTTAAACAGATAGGATTTGCCCTGAATTATACCCTGTGGGAAAGGACTAAAGATGCCTGGGGGATGATCTACTCGCAATTAACTTTTTTACCTTTTTTCTTAAGCTTAATCGGGTCGCTTTGTTTGATAAGGAAAAATTTCAAGTTATTTATTTTCTTTCTTCTCTTGATTATCGGGAACTCGTTAACCATTATAGTTCTTCCCTCAGAGTTTATCTCCACCAGCACAGATTTTCAGGGGTATATACTTCCTACCATCTTATCTTTTGCTTTTCTTTTTGGGTTGGGAGTTTTATTTATACTGAAGAAAATAAATGAATGGGTGAGAAATACAGAGTTTAGCCCGGGTTTTAGAAAAAGTCTGGTAATTGTGTTCTCCTCTTTCTTTCTTTCAATTTCTTTTTTGCCATATTTGACATTTAACCGACTGGCTGATTTATCTAAAAATGATCTGGCTTATAAATATGGAAAAGGAGTTCTATCTCAGGCAAAGAAGAGTGCAGTTTTGTTTATCGACAATCCCAATCTCTATTTTATACTTTGTGCTCTCAAATATGGGGAGGGGTATAGAAATGATGTTGCGGTTTTAGACCGGGGCTTGTTAAAAGCGAAATGGAACTGTCAACAGGAGAGAAGTAATTATCCTGAAAATTTTTCGGGTATCAATTCTGATTTAACCGGTGAAGACCTGTTCCTGGCTTTAATGAGTAAAGGATTGCGCCAGAATTTACCACTATATCTGGAATTTACCGAGGGGGACTCAGACTTGATTGATTTTCTCTCTCCTGCTGGTTTCCTTTTTAAGATAGAGAAGAAAATTACGACTAAATTTCCAGATGAAATTTTATACAAGCAGATGGAATTTGAAGAGAAGTATTTTACCCAAAAAGAGGAGAGGGCTTTTCTATATGATTATGATGCTCAGAGGATGTTCGTATTTATAACTTATCGCTGGGGACTTTACTATGAAAAAAAGGGAATGTTAAAAGAAGCTTTAAAGAATTTTTCTATGGCTGGAGAACAGGATCCTTTTAATCTTGAACTTCAATGGAGGATTGAAACCTTAAAGAATAAAATTCAATCCTGAGAACGGTTCAAGGGATTGGTAAAAATCTGAACAGAGATAAAGTCTCGCATTTCGCAAGTAAATAAGCGAAACGCCTTCTTTTTTAGAATGAAAAAGAGAAAGTTCATTTAATAGATACTAACCAAGTACATTGTCTTAAAGAAGTTATAAATTAGAGCTTTTGTATGGCATATTATTTGCGATAAATTCAGTTAAAATTGGAATCACCAACACCCAAAAAACCAATAACCTTAAAAGAAAGGAGAGGGGGTGAAAAAAGATGCTGAGTAAAATGAAAAAAGGGCAGAAGGGTTTCACCCTGATCGAGTTAATGATCGTAGTGGTCATCATCGGTATATTGGCAGCTTTAGCTATACCGAGATTTATGAAGGCAACTACCAAGTCCAAACAGTCTGAGGCAAAGACGATTTTGAAGCAGATATATACCATGCAGCATGCTTACCGACAGGAGTATGATGCTTACTGCTGTAACGGAGCTTCAGCCGCAGCGGATGCTTCTATCCCGGTACTGGGAATTGATATTATGCATTCTGCCAGATATACTTATACCATAACTTCGGCGACTGCATCTGCTTTTCTTGCTACTGCTACTGCTACTGTGAACCTGGATGACGATGCTACTGTGGATACCTGGACAATTAATGATGCTGGTACGCTTATCAATACCATCAATGATGCTCAACTCTAATTAATAAGGGGCAGGAGAATAGGTTAGCCCAGTCCGCCTCAGGCGGGCTGGGCTAACTACGACAAGACTCAAAAGAGAATAAAAATGGCTCGCAGAAAAGAAAAAGGATTCACCCTGATCGAGCTAATGATCGTGGTGGTCATCATCGGTATATTGGCTGCTCTGGCTATTCCCAGATTTATGCGGGCTACTACTAAGACTAAGCAAACAGAAGCAAAACAGATATTGAAGCAGATATATGCAATGCAACATGCTTACCGGCAGGAATATGACTCTTACTGCTGTAACGGAGCTTCAGTTGTGGCGGATGGTTCTATTCCGGTTCTGGGAATTGATATTATGCATACTGCCAGGTATACATATACCATAGCTGCAAATGCGAATACTTTTACAGCTACCGCTACTGCAGATTTAGATGATGATCCAGCCATAGACACCTGGACGGTAAGCGATTCTGGAGTAATAAGCTGTACCATTAATGATGCCAATAGCTTAGCTTTGTAGAATCTTTCTACATTTCAATTTCCCCCCTATCAAATCTTAAAATATTTTTATATATACTTTTGGCTCTCTTGGTGGGCCCCTTTCAAGGTCGCCTGGTTGAATAAAATAGAAAGCTAAAGTCTCAAGACCTTGATGGCTTTCCCCTACATTTTTATTTAACATTCGGTATTCATCATCAGTCATTTGATATTAGCTTAATATTTATCTTGAAAAAAAGAATCAATTTTTATATCTTCCTTAAAACTTATTGAGGAGAAACAGGTGAATCTAAAAGGTAAAAAAGTTTTTATCACCGGGGCAGGTGGTTTTGTGGGGAGCCACTTAGTTGAAACTTTAATTAAAATCGGAGCTAAGGTTAGAGCTTTAGTTCATTATAATTCCAGAAATGACTGGGGGATGTTGGAGGATTTAGATAAGAAAGTCTTGAGAGAAGTCGAGGTGGTAACTGGTGATATCAGGGATGGAGAGGGGATAAGATGGATGATCAAAGATCAAGAAGTCGTATTTCACCTTGCGGCTTTGATCGGTATCCCTTATTCTTATGTAAACCCAAAAGACGTTATCGAGACTAACGTTTTGGGGAGTTTAAATCTTCTTTTGGCGGCTTTAGATACTAATATAGAAAAGTTCGTCCACACTTCTACCTCAGAAGTTTATGGAACAGCTAAATATATACCAATGGATGAAAAACATCATTTGAATCCCCAATCTCCTTATGCGGCAAGTAAAGTTAGCGCTGACCAGTTAGCTTTGAGTTTTTACCATTCCTACAATCTGCCGGTTGGTATAATCCGTCCTTTTAATATCTACGGGCCAAGACAGTCAGCCAGAGCCATCATACCTAATATAATTATGCAGGGGTTAGAAGGCAGAAAGATTAGACTTGGTTCTTTTTCCCCTACCAGGGATTTAACCTACGTCGAGGATGCGGTTAGTGGTTTTATCTGTTTTGCTCAATCGGACAAAACGGTAGGAGAGATAGTGCATATAGGTACAAATCAGCAGGTCTCGATATTAGAATTGGTGGATTCAATCGGGCAGATGCTTCATAAAAACCTGACCGCTAAATCTGAGAGAAGAAGGGTTCGACCTTATAAAAGCGAGGTGGAAAGATTAATGGCTGATATCTCTAAAGCTAAAAGACTTTTTAACTGGAAACCAAAAATCAGCCTGGGAAAAGGGATAGAAAAAACGATTAAATGGATGAATGAAAACTCCTGGAGATATAAAAAAGAAATTTATAATATCTAAAAAATGTCCGAAACCGAATCCGTAGGAAAAACGATAATATTGGCTGGAGGAGAAGGGAAGAGGCTCAATCCCTTCACTATCATTTTACCCAAACCTTTAATGCCGGTTGGAAATATCCCTGTCTTAGAGGTGATAATTAAACAGCTTAAAAAATATAAGTTTACCGATGTCATCTTAGCAATAGGTTACTTAGGGAACTTGATACAAACCTTTTTCGGAGATGGTGATAAATTTGGAGTAAAGATAGAGTACAGTTATGAGGATAAACCTTTAGGCACGATGGGACCTTTAAGTTTAATACCCGGACTCGATAAAACCTTTATGGTTATGAATGGCGATCTTTTAACTTCCCTTGATTACCGAAAACTTATCGATTATCATGGTTCTAAAAGACCTATAGCCACAATTGCAGTACAAAGAAGAGAAATTGAGACAGATTACGGAGTTTTAGAATATGATAAAAGATATGTCTTAACTAAATACAGTGAAAAGCCCAAACTTCCTTACCGGGTGAGTATGGGTATCTATATCTTTGAACCAGAGATATTGAATTTCATACCCCGGAACAAAAAATTCGATTTCCCGGAATTAATGAGCCTTTTACTTGAAAAAGGGGAAAAGGTTTTAGTCTATCCCTCGACGGATTACTGGTTGGATATCGGCAGGCCTGAAGATTACCGGAAGGCGATTGAAGAATTTAACAAGATCAAGAAACAGATTTTATAGTTTATTTTAAATTCATTTTCTAATTAGTTGACCAAAAAAGATGAGTTGGAAAATTCCCCTATTTGATCTGGATTATAATCAAAAAGAAATCAATGCAGTTTTAAAAGTTCTAAGAAGAAGATGGCTTACCATGGGGGAAAGGGTGGAGGAGTTTGAAAATAAGTTTGCAGAATTTCTGAAAGCCAGATATGCAATTGCACTTTCCAGCGGGACGGCAGCTTTACATTTAGCCTTGAAATCTCTGGGAATTAAAGAAAGAGATGAGGTCCTGGTTCCGGTTATAACCTTTGTAGCCAGTGCCAACGCAGTATTATATTGTGGAGCAAAACCTGTTTTTGTTGATTCTACAAGTTTAGAGGATTTTAATATTTCAATTACAGATCTGGAAAAAAAGACAAGCTCGAAAACCAGAGGGGTAGTTGTGGTTCATTACGGTGGATTTTTAGCTGATATGGAGAAAATAAACCGGCTGGCAAAAAAATACGATCTTTTTGTGATCGAAGACTCGGCTCATTCTATTGGCACTAAATACGGATCAAAAATGGCAGGAACTTTTGGAGATGCAGGCTGTTACAGCTTTTTCTCCAATAAGAATTTAGCCACTGGTGAAGGAGGGATGATAGTCACCCCTGACCGGAAATTAGCCCAGAAGATCAAACTGCTAAGAACTCATGGAATGACCAGGTCGACCTGGGAGAGGTTTGAATCAAATTCATCTGGCTATGATATTATAGAGCTGGGTTATAATTATAGAATGACCGAGATTAGTGCGGTCTTGGGTTTAGAACAATTGAAAAAGCTTGAGCGTAATAACTATAAAAGAAGATTACTTACTCAGATTTATATTAAATATTTAGGTGAAATCCAAGAAATCTCCATTCCCTTCAAAAACCATCCTGGAGATTCCAGCCATCATCTTTTTCCGATGCTTTTGGATAAGAACACCGGACGGGAAGAGTTTATGCGTAAGCTGGAGCAGAAAGGAATACAGACCAGCATCCACTATCAACCTGTTCATAAGTTCTCCTATTACCGAAAGAATTTTCCGCAGAAATCCGGAACGCTCTCCATCAGCGAAGAGATTGGAAAAAGGGAGGTAAGCCTGCCTTTACATCCGCAAATGAGCGAAGATGATGTCGTTTTTATCTGCCAGCAGATTAAAAAGATATTAAGTAGATAAACTGACTTTATAACCGATAAAATAAATATGAATATTTTTATCGGAATTATTATTTTCATTTTCGGTCTGGCCATAGGCAGTTTCTTGAATGTCTGTATCTACCGTATTCCTTTGAGAAAATCAATAATTTTCCCCGCTTCTCATTGTCCCAAATGCGGAAATAAAATCAGAGCTTTTGATAACATTCCGGTTTTGAGTTATCTCATCTTAAAAGGTAAGTGCCGATATTGCAAAGAGAAAATCTCATTTATTTACCCGGTGGTTGAGCTTCTGAGCGGGCTTTTATTCCTTTCACTTTACTTAAGATATGGATTAAGCTGGGAATTTGCTTCTAAAATATTTTTATTCACCAGCCTTCTGGTAATCTTTTTTATTGACTTAAAATATCAATTGATTCCTGATGTCATTACGCTACCGGGTATAGTTATTGGCTTTATATTCTCACTTTTGGCACAATCACCCCCTTTTCTTGAATCCCTAATTGGCTTTTTTGCTGGTGGTGGAATTTTATATTTGATTGCTATCTTTGGAGATAAAATATTTAAGAAGGAAAGTATGGGGGGTGGAGATATTAAACTGGCAGCTATGCTTGGCACTTTTTTAGGCTGGAAGATGGTTTTGCTGGTTATTTTCTTGGCATCTTTTTTAGGGGCTATAGTCGGGATAACATATATAATATTTTCAAAACAGAGGAGAGGAAATAGGTTGATCCCTTTTGGACCTTTTCTGGCGATATCAACTCTGATTGCAGTTTTCTTAGGCAGCCAAATAGTTGAGCTTTACTTCGGGTTATTCTCTCGTATGTAGGAATCTTCAAAACCTCTCTCTATTAAAAACTAAATCCGTTTTTTAGATGTGCCGATAAAAGAAATGTCCTTAATTATCAAAGATGACATGAAGAAATATTTCAGGTTTAACTACGAATCAGAGATCAGGCTCTCGCTTTTGTTGTTAATCCTGTTTTTTGTTTTGATTAACTATGGAGTAGCATATCTTCTGGATCTGTCTAAAAGCGGGTGGAAGGAGGAGTCCCTTCAGAGCCTCAAAGGAATAGCTTATTCTGCCAGTCAGCTTTACCAGAATACTGCTGGGGGAAAAGAGTTGAATTCCGAATTTAGAAATCTAACTTATCTCTGGGGGATCAAAAGGGTCGAGGTCATTGATTTGAATGGGAATGTCATCGCTTCTTCAGCCGATCGAGTCGAAAAAGGAGGCGATTCGCCGGCCTCTTCTTCGTTAAGCCGCTTCCGGTCTCAGCTATTTAAAGGTAATAGTTTCCTCTCAGATGTATATCCAGGCTTAGAGGGTGGAAATTACCAGAGCTACTTTTATTCTTTCATAGACAAGAAAACTCAAAATACTTTTTTGGCTAGAGCAGAAAAAGAAGTAACTGAACTTTCCCGGATTGAACAAATATCCAAATACGAAGGTTGGGTTATAGGATTGGGGATTATCGGAGTTCTGTTTCTGTCATTTTTCCTTTTTAAGAATATCTTCTCTCCGTATCAGAAGATGAAAAGGAAGGCGGAAGAGGAGAATATTCTTTCTCCTTCAACCCCGAAGGAAGATGTGGAAGTGGTGGTAGAAGTATTTCAGAAGGTTATAGCGGATCTTAAAGAAAAAGAGAGTAAACTGCAGGAACTCTATGTTCAAACGAATAACAAGGCTAAAGATTTAGAAAGGTATAATGAATACATACTCAAAAGCATAAACAACGGGGTGATAATCTGCGACAACCAGGGGAGGATAACCGGATTTAATCAAGCCGCTCAAAGGCTTCTCGGCTCATCTTTTAAATTGAGCTTAAATCTTCATTACAAAGAGGTCCTGGGTAAGAACACCTCGATTTCCAATATGTTAGAGGATATCGTGGTAAAGAAGAATTTAGCCCATGAAGTTGAAATAAATATTAAAGGGGGCAGGGAGGGAGACAGGTTTTTAATGGCCGATAGTGCTCTTTTACGGGACGAAAATGAAAATATAATCGGCCTGGTATTAGTTTTGACTGATCTAACTGAGCTTAAAAAGATTCAGCAGGAGATGGCTTTCAAACAGAAAATGGCTACCCTGGGAGAGATCTCGGCCGGGCTGGCTCACGAGTTAAGAAACTCTATGGGAGCACTGCTGGGTTACAGCAAGATGCTAAAAAAAGGATTCAAAGTGAATAACCCTGCTTATCCCGTGGTTGAAAGCATCATAACGGAATCCCTGACCATAGAAAATCTTCTGCAGAGATTTTTGGATTTTGCCAAACCCCTGGAGGTAAAGTGGGTAAAGTTTGACCTTGGCGAAGTGATTCAGGATTGCATTAAGATAGCTAGGGGAAAAAGACCGGATATGAAAATTTCATTAACAACCGAAGAAAAAATTCCCCTTCTCCCGGGAGATCCATTCCTTTTAAGACAGGCTTTCCAAAACCTGATTCAGAATTCGATCGATGCTCTTAAAGATAGAGGTGAAATTAAGATTATCCTTCAAGTATTGAAGGATAATGGAAAACCCTGGCTTAAAATAATGGTTGAAGATAATGGCTGTGGAATCCCGGAGGATAATCTAGGACAGATATTTAATCCCTTCTTTACCTCCAAAGAGAAGGGGATAGGTTTAGGATTGAGCCTGGTAAAGAAAATAATCGATTTACATAAAGGTGAAATCGAGGTTAAAAGTGAACTGGGGAAAGGAACGGTTTTTGCGTTACTTCTTCCTTTAACGGAGCCTCAATTGAAATCTAAAGAGAAAAATGATTTAAAGCTTGAATCTGTTAGAATCCCTGCTTGATCGTTATTTAAATTCCCACAATCAACTCTTCTTATTTAATTTCTCTTGTCTTAATATTTTTTTGTTAGTATTATACTTTAAGTTGTTTTTTATGGTTAAATTGAGATGCGAATAATTCATCTATCAGATACCCATTTAGGAGCGGGAGGAGTTAGCCGTAAGGTTTCGCCTTCTGGAATAAATCAAAGGGAAGAAGATATTTGTAATTCTTTCATCGGGGCGCTCGATCAAATTATTGAAATCAAACCAGATCTGGTTATCCATTCTGGCGATTTGTTTAACTCGGTCCGGCCTACTAACCGCATTATAAATTTAGCCATCAGACAGCTTTTACGCCTGACTTCTATCTCCATTCCGGTAATAATCATCTCCGGAAACCATGATACACCTAAACAGAGAGAGATAGGTTCGATCTTTTCTTTCTTCGAGGTTTTCCCGGGTTTGAGATTGGTCTATCAGGACAGATACGAGAAGATTAGGATAAAAGACTTAGCAGTGCATTCGGTTCCGCATTGTCTTTCACCAGCTACTTTTCAGTCAGAGCTTGAGAAAATAGAGATAGACAGGGAGACTCGCTTCAATGTCTTGACACTACACGGTGTAGTCTCCGGCATAAAGGAATTCTCCATGGGAGAACTTGCAGAATTAGAAATACCTTCCTCTCTATTTAAAAAAGGGTTTGATTATGTTGCCTTGGGTCATTATCATCGATATACTCAGGTTGAAGAAAATGTCTATTACGCTGGTTCAACTGAGAGGATTACCATGGCGGAATTAGGTCAGGAAAAAGGGTTCGTAGCAGTAGATTTACCTTTGAAAGAAACAAGATTTCATATTGTTCCAACCCGTCCAATGGTTGAGCTCCCTGATATAAATGCAGAGGGAAAAGATCACGAGCAGATTATAGAGGAGATAGAAAACTTGCTTGAGACAAATGAAATTAAGGATAAAATAGTTCGTTTAAAAATTGCTCAGATCCCTGCCTACGTCTATAATTCTCTGAATTTCAGAAAACTATCTGAGCTCAAAGCTCAGGCTTTTTATTTAGATTTAAAATTTGAAAAGAAAGAGGAGAAAGAAACGGATTTCTCAACCCAAACCAGCATAGGTAAATTAACTGAGGAGTTTAACCAGTATCTTAAGGGATATATCGTCGAAGATTTAAAAAGAGAAAAGCTCCAGGAATTAGGTTTAAAATATTTATCCGAGAAAAGAGGAGAAGAGGAATAAGAAGTCTAAAAGCTTAAGACTTTAGACTATAGCCTCAAGACTATAGACTGTTATGTATTTGCAATCGATTCAATTGGAAAATTATAGACGTTTTAAATCTGTCCAGACCGATTTCCCGGATGGGATAGTAGGTATAATCGGGACCAATGGCGCCGGGAAATCGACCCTGATGGAAGCTATTGCCTGGACTTTATATGGAAATGAGGCTGCCCGCACTGGAAAAGATGAGATAAAAAGGTTAAATGCAAAACCTCAAGAGGTTAGCCGGGTTATTCTGGATTTCGAACTTCAGGGCGAAAACTATCGGGTAGTTAGAGAATTAAAAGGTGCTTCCAATCAACAAGATTCTTCAGTCTTAATTAACGGTAAGGTAGTGGCAAGGGGAGTAACTCCGGTCAATGATTTTATCGAAAAAACCCTGGATATGGATTACAGAGCTTTTGTCACCTCTTTCTATGCGCCTCAGAAAGAATTAAACATTCTATCCGATTTTCCACCCTATAAGCGCAAGGAGATCTTAGCCCGAATGTTAGGGATAGAAAGAATTGACTCGGCGTTGAAGAACTTACGCATCGATATTAGGGAGATAAAGTTAAGGGTTGAGGTCAACGAAACACATCTGAAAGATATAAATGAGCTAATTAACAAGAAAAAAGATCTTGCAGAAGAACTCAAGAATTTCTCTAATATCATAAATGAAGAGGAAAAGAGTTTTCAGGTGGAAGAGATTAGTTTGAAGGCAATTGAAGAAGAACTTAAAAAGAAAAAGGGGGAGTCGGAAGTTTTCAATAAATTTAAAAACGACCTTACGGTCAAACAGGCTTTATCAGCCGAACTTATTATTCAGATAACCAAGGGCAAAAAAGAAATTGAGACATTTGAAAATCTCACCCCAGAATTGGATGAGCTTGAAAAAGAAGTGAAAGCTTACCCTCAGGTTAAAGAAGATTTTATGTTATATGAAGGTCTTAAGCTAAAGGCTGAACAGAAAATAAATATTCTAATTCAGGTAGAAAACATTCTCCAATCCATAGATAAAGACAAGAAAAGAATTGAAACTTTAGAACTAACCAGAATTGATTTAGAGAAGAAAAATAAAACTTCAGATGAGTTAAAAATTAAATCTCTGGAGATTGAACAGCAATTAGAAAAAACCAGGTCGGAATTCGTTCAGGTTCAATCTGTTTATAAGGTAAGCTCAGAAGAACAAAAAAAGGTTCAAACCCAGCTTGAAGGCATAGACAAATTGGGACCGGATTCTATATGCGACCGTTGCTTAAGACCAATGGGAGCAGATTACCCCAAAATTAAAAATCACCTTAACTTAGACCTAGAGAAAATAAAGAATAATTTAGGTTCAATCCTGGACGAGCGAAAGAGAATAGAAGATAAGGGGAAGGAGCTTAAAAAAGGGAAAATGAACTTGGAGGAAAATATAGGTAGGTTGCAAAAAGAGATAGAACAACTTTTGAAAGAAAAAGGTGAACAGGAAACCTTAAAGAAAAGCCTTTTGGACAAGGAAAATAATCTTTCGTTCTTACAGGAAAATTTAAATAAACTGGGTGAATTTAATTACGATGCTGCAGTTCATTTAGAATTGAAAACAAATATGGAAAGGTTAGAGGTACTCAGAGAAAAATATCTGGCGTTAAATCAAGAAAGGAATAAACTCCCTCAACTAAAACAGAACCTGGCTCAATTAGAAAATAAACTAACAGATCTTAATAGGGAGATTGAAACGCTTAAGGAGAAAATTAAGCTTCTCTCATATTCCGGGGAAGAGCTCAAAAGCGCTGAGAAGAGAGTGGAAGATAAAAGGTCAAAAGTCCATCAGTTAGAGCTGAATTTAAAGGACCTCTATTACCAGAAGGAGCTTTTTTCCCTGGAACTCGAGAAAATAGAGAAAGAGATAGAAGAAACCCAGAAACTTAAAGGAGAGCTTAAATCTTTGGGCGAGGATAAGCTTTATTTAGAAAAATTAGATGAAATCTTAGCAGGTTTTAAGGCTTCTTTGATCTCCAGAATCAGACCAGCTCTCTCAGTTTATGCCAAAGAACTCTTCTATGAATTGACTGACGGAAGGTATGAAGATTTAGAGCTAAACGAAGAGTATGAGATTTACATCTTCGATCAGGGGGAGAAATTCTCCGTTGAGCGTTTTTCCGGCGGTGAAAAAGATCTGGCGAACCTGTGTTTAAGGCTGGCGATCTCCCTTTTGATCTCTGAATCCAGCGGGGTGGAGTTCTCCTTTATAATTTTAGATGAGATCTTCGGGAGTCAGGATGATTCCCGTAAAGAAAACATCCTCAAAGGGCTGGCTAAACTGAAGAATAGATTCAGGCAGATATTTTTAATCACCCATATAGATGACATCAAAGATTCAGTCGAAAATTTAATCACCGTTCTGGAAAATGAGGATGGCACCAGCCAAATCGTTCTCCAGTAAAAAAGTAGACAGTAGATAGTAGACAGGATAAATCACCGTCGAAGGAAGTATCGTTGGTCTCTTGACCAATGGCAAGCAGGAGTTTATTCTTTGTAAAACTCTCTAATTGTTCATCTTTAATACAGCGATTACCCTCAAGGATTCACAGTTTTTCCGATAATATAAATGATAATTCGAAGAAACGATTTTCACCTATAAAGAGGTAAACTTATGCCCTCCATTCTTGTAATTGATGATAAAGAGAGCATGCGCCAGATGCTGGCTAAGACCTTGGAGTCAGAAGGATTTGAGGTTGATACTGCCAGGGATGGAGAAGGGGGATTGGATAAAGCCAAAGAAAAAAGATTCGATTTAATCCTGACAGATTTAAAACTACCCAAGATGGATGGTTTGGAGGTTTTGTCTTCTATAAAAGATTTAGATCCAGAGGTAGCGGTTATAGTAATGACTGCTTATGGAACTATTGAGACTGCGGTTCAAGCCATAAAGCAGGGTGCCTTTGATTTCTTGACCAAACCTTTTGATGTAGATCACCTGTATGTCCTGATTCAAAGAGCCTTAGAAAATCGACGACTTCTTGCAGAGAATGTTCTTTTAAGGGAGGAACTTGCTCACAACTTAGGTTTTACTGAAATAATCGGTAAATCCGAAAAGATGAAAGAGGTAACCAGACTTGTAAAGAAGGTAGCTTATAGTGATACCACAGTATTACTCTTAGGCGAAAGTGGTACCGGCAAAGAACTTTTTGCCAGGGCAATTCACAGCCTGAGCCCTCGAAAAAGTGGACCTTATGTGGCAATAAATTGTGCAGCAATTCCCAGAGAGTTGCTGGAGAATGAACTTTTTGGTTCAGAAAGAGGAGCATACACTGGAGCAGTTACCAGAAAGATGGGTAAATTCGAAATAGCTGAAAAAGGAACGATCTTTTTGGACGAGATAGGGGATTTGGATATCGCTCTTCAGGCTAAGATTTTAAGGGTACTACAGGAAAAAAGATTTGAGAGATTAGGCGGGACAAAGACTATAAATATAGATGTGCGGGTGATTGCTGCTTCCAATTTTGACCTTAAAAAAGCAATCGAGAAAAAGAATTTTAGAGAAGACCTTTATTATAGATTATCTGTTTTCCCAATTCATATTCCTCCTTTAAGGGAAAGAAGGGAGGATATACCGGAATTGGCTGATTTTTTTATCCGTAAATATTGTTTAGAGATGAAAAAGGAAAAAAGGGCTCTTTCCAAAGAAGCTTTAAGCCTGATGGATAAATACCACTGGCCCGGAAATGTGCGTGAGTTAGAAAATACCATTGAAAGGGCGATTATCTTATGTGAAGGTAAAAAGATTATGCCTGAACACTTAGCTATAAGGCTCCCTTCAAATTCAGAGATAAGATTAAGAGAAGGGGCTGGCTTGAAAGAGGTGAGCCAATATGCTCAGGCAGAGGCTGAAAAAGCGATGATTTTAAGAGTGTTAAACCAGACCAGGGGGAATAAAAGAAAGACCGCAGAGATTCTGAAGATAGATTATACTACGTTATTTGAGAAGATTAAGAAGTATAATATCGATGCCTGAGTCAAAGAAAGTAGGTAGTAGACAGTAAACAGAATACAGGTTAAAAAAAGAATGTAGCGGAAAACCATCAAGGTCTTGAGACTTCAGCCTTCCATACTTGCCAGAAAGTTAAAATCCATCCTCTGCCCCCTCTTTTGCTTTCTGTTTAACCTGCTCTTCCATTTGTTTCTTGATCTCAACAGAAGTCATCTTGAATATAGCTAAGTCTGCTTCCTGGTGTCCAACCAAGAGACCTACAATTCCTTTACGTCTTTCAGCCTCCACGTTATTAAAAACTAGATTTAAGTTAGCTATAGTTCCATTCCAAATATATTCTTCAATATCTTTATCTGGCTTATTTCCTTCACCGAATTGCGCAAATACTAAATCTTTTAGTGCTGTCCAATTTTTTTCTCCTTGCGTCCAAATCTCCACCTCGTAGAATTTGTTGTGCCAAAAACCATATTTGATTAGAAAGAGCTTGACATCCCCTAACTTCAAAACCTCTTCTTTCTTTTTATAATACTCTATTCCACCATATCTCTTTACCGTCTCAAAATGTTTTAAAGTCGGGAAGGAATCCAGGGGCGTTCCCCACTTCATTCCCCTGAAGCTATTTGGCTCATTTTCATAGGCAAAGGAGGTATCGCACAGGCTCAAAATTGAGCACACTAACAAACTAAAGAATAAAATCTTTCTCATTTTTCTCACCCCTTTCACTTAAAGTTTACTCTGTTCATTTGTTTATTTTATTAGGTTCTCTTAAAATAACTCAGATGTAGGAGAATAACAATGGTTCTGTAGCCTTTATATTTTTCTCCTTGTTTGATTGTTATGGTTCACAAGGTGGCTTGCCACCCTTGAAGAGATAGTTAATTAGATATACCACATCTGTAATATTGACTTGATTCTCACAGTTCACATTTCCTGCTTCAATTGGCCTGGGTGCAGGTCCGCCTTTGAAAAGGTAGTTAATGAGATAGATAATGTCTGAAACGCTTACCTGACCATCTGTGTTTGCATCGCCAACTGTGTAGCGAATACCCATAGTCTGGTTAGAATGGTTACTTTCATTTCCTGAGAAATCTGTGGCAGAAACAAGATAGTAATAGGGTTCTCCTAATTGAGCCGTGGAATCAGTGAAAACTGAGTCAATGCTAAAAGCGAACCTGTTATTGGGAGAAGGCTGAAATTGACTGGTGGTGTCCCGATAGAGGGTGTAGTAGTCGAAATCCTCGCTATTAGACTTTTTCCAAACTAACTTTGTTACCGCAGGCTTATGAGAAGCAAAAAGACCTGTTGGTGGTGAAGGAGAAAGGTTATCCAGGGAATATCCGGAGTCAACCGGTGAGTCGAAATATACCGTAGGATTATCTGTTCCTGCCCTGATGAAGAAGAGAGACCAATACATTCCTTCTGCTATAGTTGAATCTTTCAAAGTTGGAACTATAACTGAATATAGCGTCTCTCCAAAAGCAGGAATAGTGACCAGCCAATCCCATTCACCAGGAGGATAGGTTAAAAGCAAGCTTTTATCAACAGGGGAAGAAGAAGCTAATGTTAATAAAGAATCTCTTTTTCTAAAGACGGAAAAGTTAGTTACCAAAGGGTCATCACCTGGGAAGCTCGACCATTTAACTGAAACCTGTTTACCTTGGTCATTACCTACATCAGAAATCCCGGATATAGTGACATTATAAGAAGAACAGGTGGTCAAAAGGGAAGTTGAGTCTTTCACAAAAGGATTGGTCAGGGAAACTCCTTTCAGAGTTATCTTATCCGTTGTGCCTATCGGAACACTGGGGATTGATACATCGAATAAAACTGAATCCTGTTGCCCTGGATTTAGTGTGATTTTGTAGCTCGGTGGTTGAATAGACCAACCCAAAAAATCGGATATGGTCAAGCGACTGGAGTCTGTAACAATACCTGTATTCTGAACATAGAATTTTGCTATGATGTGGCTATTGGCTTCACCACTTCTGTTACTGCTTGGTGAAACATCCAGACCTTCTTTGTAGGCGTTGCAGGTAACAGTAAGAGTTGCAGAATCACGGGCAAGCGCATTGGATTTGGAAACCGCAAGTAAAATGACCTGGTCACTTGTCCCCAAAGGAACATAAGGAATAGTGACAGTAAAACCTGCTGGTTCAGTCTCACCAGTGTCGAGGGTAATATCATAATGAAGCGGAACAATGCTCCAACCCTTGGAATCTGATATGTCAAGGCTATAACTGTCGGTAACTACACCAACATTTTTGACGAGATAAGATATTGAAACCGAGCTGTCTGCATAACCGCTTTGGTTACTGCCTGCGGTTACATCCACTCCCTCCACTATAGCATTACACCAAACAATTAAATATGCGGTATCTGCAACAGAGGGATCGGCCTGAGATAAAGCAGTTAATCGGAGCTTATCTGTTGTCCCAATCAGAACTGAGGGTATAGATACGGTGAAGGTTATCGTATCAACTTGTCCTGAATCCAGAGAAACCTCGTAGTAAGAAGGAACAATGGTCCAGCCGAGGGAATCAGTTATATTCAGGTCGTAAGTATCTGAAAGAAAACCGGTGTTTCTCACATAGAATTCTACAATGACATTACTTTGAGCTCTTCCTCCCTTATTAGCACCGGGACTTAATTCTACTGATCGGGGCTGTTCTCCACAACCAACACCAAACGCACCAATATCTGTTCCCCCTTCCCCCGCACCAACGCAAGGCGATGCGCTTGAGAGATAATAGTTACCAGTCGCAGTATCACAGAAGAGGGGGTCAGCAGATATGCTACCTGGACCAGGAACTAAACCATAGTAATTATCAGGAAGGTTATTCCAAACGTCATTATAGATTACCATTAGACCGACTGAAGAATAAGAGTAAATGCCGTGGCCTTGGTTGGATCCCACTATGATATTATCGTCTACTTTTGGGTAATTTTCATTCCAGATAGAGATACCGCCTCCTGTTGGTGCGTTATTCCCTACTAATGTATTGTGAGATACAATGTTTGAACTTCCCCCATACATTCGTATGCCCCCTCCAGTCGTCAATGCCCGATTATTTACTAATAGGTTGTTTTTTACATTTACTCCGTTGCAGCCGAGAAGATGGATACCACCCCCATGGGCACCAACATTGTTGTTTTTCAGAATATTGTAATCAATAATGGCGGAATTGGAGGAGACTATTTCAAGTGTTCCTTGCCCGGAAGAATTGTTCTCTTCTATTACATTGTTCCTTATCAGTGGATTACCAGAAATGCTATAAATTGTGCCTTCTTCAGTGGCTGTGTTATTTCTGATAATGTTATGGTTAATCGTGGGGGATGAATTATAACAATAAATAGCAGGGCCTTTACCTGCTATCCCGTTTACAATTGTGAATCCGTCAAGTATGGAGTTTCTCTGTTCTGTGTGGTCGAATGTCAGTATAGACACACCTGAGTAAGCCTTGTTTATTATGGTGCTCTCCGCTCCAGCTTCACTTTTTACTAAGATTGCTTTACCATAGAAATTAATATTTCTCATAATAAGTCCCAAGAGCCACCAAAACTGTATCCCCATTTACAGATCCATATATTCCCTGTTGAATAGTGGCTGAATCACTGGGGACGTGGATAATCTTAGCCTGAGCGGACAGTGAAACAAAGGTAAAGAGACAGACCAGCAATAAAACTTTAAACTTAGGCATAAATGCCTCCTTTCTTTACTTTTCATACTTGAACTTTTAAGCTTTTGTCCTCCTTTGGCGGGTTTCTCGGACTTCAGCTTACGATTGAAAATTAAAAGATATACCGCCCGTGGGCGCCTACCCCTTTAAAGCATACAGTAGATAGTATACAGTAAACAGGGTGTAGGGTATGGAACACCCTGCCCTACTTGGTTCAACAGGAACCTGGAATACAGGGTGGGTTTCCGCCTTTGAAAAGGTAATTGATCATATAGATCACATCCGAAACTGTTACTTTACCATCACAGTTGGCATCACCTAACTCTTTAGGGTCAGGCTCAGGTCCGCCTTTGAAAAGGTAATTGATGAGGAAAACCACATCCGAGACTGTCTTTTTCCCGTCGCCATTGGCATCTCCTTGCAGATTTTCAGTGACTGAATATGTACATGTATCTGGCTGGCCTGGTTGAGGGACTGAGTAGGTACGTTCTGGAGCCTCATTCCCGTCTAATTTCACGCCCGTGGTATAGTGAGCAGTATCCGGAACACCTTCTTCTCTTATGACTCTCACACTATATGGACCTATCAGGGGCTTGGGTATGACAACATTGTCATCACTTTCTCCATCCCCATTAAGATCTGTAATTTCATCATAGTAGGAGCCATTTCCAATAGTGTTGAAACTTACCCCGATTGAGTCTAAATTCGGGTCGGTGACGATTAAATCAACTGGGGAGTAAGCGAAAACGCTCAGAGTGTCAGTTCTGTATAACACATATTTGATCGTGGCATAATCATTACCTGTTCCACTGCCCCAACTTGTTCCAGTTATATACACATTACCTGTAACATCCATTGCTATAGCTGTAGCACCATCAGAACCGTTTCCCGGCCCGTTGTATCTTCTAACCCAAGATGTATCTCCATTAGAATAGTATTTTACGGTGGCATAATCAGAAGATGTCCCACTCCCCCAACTACCTCCAGTAACATACACATTGCCAGAACCATCCACTGCTATAGCGTTTGATCCATCACCACCATTGCCTGGCCCATTATAACTTCTAACCCAGAGCTGGTCTCCATTTGATCCATACTTTATGGTGGCGTAATCAAACGCTGTTCCGGTGTTGTAACTACGTCCTGTCACATAAGCATTACCAGAATTATCTACGGCTATAGCATAGGCTTCGTCATAGTCGAGCCCTGATCCAAAATAACCTCTGAGCCAGAGCTGATTCCCATTTAAGTCATACTTTATGGTGATATATATACTTCTTGCCATGCTTACGTAACTCGTTCCGGTCACATAAACATTACCGGAAACGTCTACTGCTATTGCGTTAGCATAATCGTCGCGGTCTGGCCCATTGTATCTCCTCACCCAGGCAGTATCTCCGTTAGAGTAATACTTTATAGTGGCATAATCATCCTGTGATATGCCACCGCCGTAACTATTTCCGGTAACATAAACATTACCAGAACTATCTACGGCTATGGCAGAAGCCTCATCCGAGCCGTTTCCTGGTCCGTTGTACGTTCTTACCCAAACAGTACCGCCATTGGAATTATATTTAATGGTGGCATAATCATAATTTGATCCACTGCCAAAACTTTCTCCAGTCACATAAACATTGCCGGAACCGTCTACTGCTATGGCGTGAGCATCATCACCAGCGTTTCCCGGGCCATTATATCTTCTCACCCAAGCTGTATCCCCATTAGGATAATATTTTATGGTGGTGTAATCCTCACCTGTGCCACTGCCATAACTTAACCCAGTCACATACACATTCCCAGAACCATCTACTGCTATGGCCCGAGCCCAATCAGCAGTGTCTGCCGTACCATTGTATATTCTCACCCAGGCATTATCCCCATTTGGGTAGTACTTTATGGTGGCATAGTCCCAGGAAGTCATGGTGTCCATACTATATCCGGTCACATAGACATTGCCAGAGCCATCTACTGCTATGGCCCGAGCATTATCATTGGAGTTGCCCGGTCCGTTATATCTTCTCACCCAGGCAGTATCAACAGATTCGGCAAAAAGAGGCAGGGTAAAAATAGAAATCAATACCAGCACCAAAGAAGTCTTGACCATAAATACCTCCTTATGTAACTGTTAGGTTTGATTATCAAAAACCAAAGTCAGCTTCCCCCGAGCTTAGGTTATGGAATTCATAAGTAAATTAATAAGAAATTTTAGTAAGTCAAGAAGAATTTGTAACTCCTCTTATAGGATGAGTAGTGTTGAAAGATTTTGAGGAGCAGGGCCGTCAAGGTCTTGAGACTTTTAGTTTTTTTTGATAAATAAAAACGTCCCGACAGGAGTCGGGATACTACGAACTGCAAACTGTAAGGGCAGACCTGTCCTGCGTATCCGTTTTAGGATGTGTCTGCCCTGATTATTTATGCAAAATGTTGTAAGGTTTTAATATTTTGAATCCTTTTAATTTAATTGTAGAGACGCATGCAATGCGCCCCTACAAATGCTGAAGGTTTTCTCTACATTTGTTAATATGAACAGGGCTCCGGTCCGCTTTTAAAAAGATAATTTATCAGATAAACCACATCTGAAATAGTGGTATTCTGGTCGCAGTTGACGTCTCCTCTATACAGAAGGTATGGTGATGGTCCGCCTTTAAGCAGATAGTTGATTAAAAAGACAACATCTGAAACGCTCGTTTTTCCATCTCGATTTACGTCTCCAGTGCTAAAAGAATATTGAACTGCGGCTAAGAGGTCTATTAACCCCCAGCCGTAGGTGTTGTTAGGAGTAAGGGCATTATTAGCAGTGTACATCAACGCCTCTCTTACTTTCCAGGGAACCCAGTTTGGATGAGCTGAGAGCAGAACTGCGGCGCATCCTCCTACTAAAGGAGTTGAAAGAGATGTTCCGCTTACATATACAAAGGTATTGGTGTCGGTGGCTGTGGCACAATAAGTGCTAACTCCTCTGGCTACTACCTCAGGTTTAATTCTTCCGTTACCGGTTGGTCCTCGTGAACTGAAACTGGCAATCGTGCCTGAGCTATTCACCGCTCCGCAAGAAAGGATGGAATCAGCATCAGCCGGAGTTATCAAGGTAGTATCTCCAGGACCTTCATTCCCCATAGCATTACAGACCACTATTCCTAAACTGGCCGCTATATCTGCGGCTATAGTTGTTACTGCTGTATTCCCATCTAATTGCTGGCGAGTGTAAAAGAAACCATCATCAAAATCAAGATAACCCAGGGAGCTGGAGATAACATCTGCACCGATACTGTCTGCCCACTCCATCCCGGCTACCCAGTTATCCTCTTCAATCCGGGTTTCGGTTGGAACATATTCGGTTTTAGCTAAGATAAAGTTAGCTTTATAAGCTGGTCCATATAGGGTTCCATCTATTTCTCCACCTAAAGCTGACCAGGTGTAGGTTCCGTGATTATGTTGACTTGTCGCATCCTGTCCGGGCTCATTCTGGGTATTAGTGTCGAGATTTATAAAATCGTATTCAGCTAAAACTCTTCCTTCTGAAAAAGCAGATTTAAAAGCCTTATGATCTTTTCTAAAACCGGTATCCATCATACAGACTAAAACCCCCTCTCCATGATAACCTAAAGCATGCACTGCCGGAACGTTTATCTGCTGGAGCTGATCATAGGATGGACCATAATTAATTGGAAAGAGAGGCTTCCATTGGGGTTGAACTTCTTCTTTTATAGGTTTGCGAATATATGTAAGGACAGGCTTTATAGATTTGACAAAGGGAAGGAGAGCTATCTGTTCTAATATATTCTGGGAGACCTCAAAACTTGCCGCATTAAGCCAGCGGCTTGGCTGACGCGATTTGGCTCCAAGACTTTTTATATTTTCAACATAAAGCTGGTGTACAGGCAAGTCCAGAAAATTAATTAGCTCACTCTTCAAAACCTTGGCTCGCCGATGAAGAGACTTGGCAGTGAAAAGATTCTGAGTCCTGCTCTTTGCTTTAACACAGCTTTCCTGGTCAAAAATTCCCTTATCAGTGAAATAGACCCAGACTTTGACCTTTTCACCAGAGGGTTTATTTGACAGAAATGTTCTTAGTTCTGGAGAGATAACTGGATAGTCCTTAGGACTAACCAAAGGCTTTTCAATACCCCAGGTTAAAGTAAAGGTTATAAAGAGAAAGAATGATAACAAGAGAAGATACCTGCTTTTACACATCTAAGACCTCCTTAAAAGTTAAGTTCCGAAAGTCAATGCTCTCATTTTATAATTTAACCAAAATCCCAATTTTGTCAACCTCTCAATAAATTTATTCGGATAATTTTTGATTTAAAGTATGGGAAAATTCCCATATCCTGTAGAAATTAGCCAATTTATTGAAACGTTATTAAAAGGTGGTTTTATTATATCGTCAGAAAAGTAGCCGAATCCTAAGCAAGTTAAGGCTTTATAGAAGAAGAACTTGTGCCTAAAAAGACGATTTATTGGCATATTTATTGCTCAATAATATATTGGTTTACAAAGAAAGGGAGAGGTGGTGCTAAGAAGATTTAAAAATATAAATGGGCTTAGTCTTTTAGAGGTCTTAGTGGCAATGCTGATATTAGCCTTTGGAGTCCTGGGTCTGGCACCGATGATTGTTACTACAATATTCTCAGGTAGTTATTACAATGAGGTAACCAGAGCTAATATCATAGCTCAGGATAAGATGGAATTTATGAAGAATTTAGTTTCGTTCAATCCTCTACCCTGGAATGAGATAACCAGCATAAATGGGATTTTTATGCGCACTACCAGAGTGGATGTTGATACCACAGACTCGTCTGTGCCGGCTGGAGTTTATCGTATCAGAATAACAATAAGCTGGACAGATAAAGTAGGTAAGACCAGAACAGTAAACTATTATACCTATAAGATGAGAACTTAAAATGAGATTCAAGTTTGAAACAAATCCAGTTAATAGCCAGAAAGGTTTAAGTCTGGTTGAGCTTTTGATTACTGCAACCCTGACTGTTCTAATGGGATTAGCTATGTTGGATTTCTATATTTCCCAGCACAACCAGTTCTTAGTGCAGGAGGAGATATCAGATATGCGGCAGAACGGTCGGGTAGCTATGGACGAGATCGCTAAAAATATAAGAAAAGCTGGATATGGGTTGACAGGACAACCATCGATTTCCGTGGGGACTGATACTTTAAAAGTCTATTTTAAGGACAGCTCTCAAACCGATACCATCGTTTACTATATCTCCAGGGCAGATGCCCTGCATCCCAATCTAATGAAAAAGGTAGGTTCAGGTGCGGCTCAAGTATTTGCTGAGAACATAGACTCACTGAGGTTTACTCAAAGCGAAAAATTAATCCATGTGAAGATAGTTGCCAGAGAAGATACAAAAGATGATCATTTCCTCGGAGATAAATATCACCGAATAATTTTAAGCTCTAACGTTGAGGTAAGGAATAGTCTCTAAAGGAGAAAAATTGAGGAAATACGCTGTTAGTGAAGAAAAAGGGTCTGCTCTACTTTTAGCCCTGATCATAATGGTTATGCTAACTTTCGTTTTTATTGCAGCATTGACCACCACGGTAACTGATATGAATATATCAAAAAATCTGAGAGAGAGAACTTCTGCTTTCTATCTGGCTGAATCAGGTTTAGAGTTGGGAATGGGAGTGCTGAGAGGTAACTCTAATATGCTGAATAATGATTCCTTAGAAGCATTGATAAGCGCCCATTCAAATCTGGGTAACGGCAGTTTCAGTGTAGATGTTACCGGCACAGCCCCGTATAAGACCCTGACATCTACAGGGAGTTCATCTGAAGGGCAGAGCCAAGTTCAGGTCACGGTAAAGAGGGGAAAGAATCCATTTAATATCTGGAATAATATAGTTTTTGCTGGAGCAGGCTTAGCAGGACATAGCATCGCCGGTAACGTCTCTTTTCACGGACCAGTCCATATCTTAGGTGGGGGTGAGCCATTCACTGACTCCAATAGTAACGGGCATTGGGATCCGACTGATACTTACACTGATTTAAACAAAAATGGAGTATGGGACCCTGGAGAACCTCTCCTGACCGATTCAGATGGAGACGGTATATGGGATTCAGCAGAACCTTATACTGACTCCAACGGAAATGGTTCCTACAATGGAGCTCTTACATCTGTAGATTTAGCCTGCGAACTTACCGGAACTGCCAGGATTTATAATAACTATACCGGTATGAATTCGGATTTATCCTCAAGGATACCACCTATAGATACGATCACTTTCAATGGCGAGCTGGTAAATACTTTGGATGCTGAACTCAGAGTGAAACATGGACAGGTAAGTTTATCTGGATCTGTTACTGTGGGACAACCTAATGCTTCCGGCAATCATGTAAAAGAGACGATGGATGGATGTTATGTTAACGATGGTTATGCCGGTAACAAAGGAGCCAGCAATGTTTATTCAGATAATGGCACTAACCAGAAGTATGATTTAGAAGAGGGTCCGACTTTCCCTAATCTCAGCGACCCTTATACTGACCCTTCGACTGGAATTTCATACCCCTCTTTTCAAAATTATTTAAATTATAATGCTTTGGTTATAAGCGGGGATTTAGATTTACAACCTGGAACTTCTTATCCTGCTCTTTGCAATGCCAAGGGAAGTATCTATTTAGATGCCAGTGGTTATTTGCAGATCAGTGGAATTGTCTATGTTACAGGTAATATAAATATAAACAAAGGCAGTGGCACCCCTGTTTATTTCGATGGAAGAGGAACTCTGGTCTCAGCTAATGACATCAGTGTCCACATCGATGTACTATCTAAGGGGATGTTCCCAACCGATGATGTGATAGGGTTTGTTGCTGCTAAGAATTTGAATCTTGCAAATGGTTCTGGTGATGCACAGCTTAAACTTATGGGTGCCTTTTATGCTCAGAATAAAATCTCTAATGCTAAACAAAATCAATTAGTCGGTGCTATGGTTTCAAATTATTTCGAAATAAAAAATGTTCCAGACCTATTCCACGTACCTTCTTTAGCCGATAACTTACCACCGGGTATGCCTGGTGCTGGAACTTCTTATGCCTATACTTATCAGATAGTACCGAATAGCTGGAGAGAGTTATAAAATATTAAACGAGGTAAGTAAAATGTTATTAAAGAAGAATCAAAAAGGATTTACTTTCATCGAGTTGATGATTGTGGTGGTGATAATAGGAATTATGGCCGCCTTGGCGGTGGGACGTTTTGACAAATTCCTTCTCGACCAGAAACTTAAATCTAAAGGAAGGGATCTGCTTTCCAGCCTGCGTTTAGCCCGTTCCTATGCGGTAGCACGCAGAGCTCAATATGGTATTTATTTCGATATAAATAGTCACCAATATCTCCTGTTTAAAGATGTGGTGAATCCATCATCTTATACCTATGACTCTGGAGATTCGGTTTTAAAAACTGAACCATTGTCCAACATCTTTTCATTTAATAACTGTACTTTTACTAATACTACGATAATTTACCTTTCAACCGGATCTGCCTCTTCTTCTGGCTCAGTGGATATTTATAATTCGGACACTGGCTAAATATGTAAGGGTGGATATTCTAGCCAGTACCGGAAGGGCTCGTCTAACCAGAAGCTAATAGGTCTAATAAATATCTCCAAAACTATTAGAAGTATATTTTTTATGATATTTGAATCGGGCTAAAAAAATGTTATTTTTCTTCTTAATATTTTTTAAAAATAGTCGATAAAGAAATTAGTGATTTAAAGATTAAGAACAAAAAACTTTTTTCAAAGAAGAAGATATGGTCTTAGGAAAAAAGGGTAGAACGGTAGCGGGACTGGATATAGGTGCCAGCTCTATTAAATTAATCAAGTTTGAAGAAAAAGGTGGGGCTTATATTCTGAGGGCTATGGGTATCAGGGAGATTCCACCGAACGCAATTGTGGATGAGGAGATCAAAGATCGGGATACTCTGATCTATAACATTCAATCGTTGATCGATCAGTGTGATCCCAGGATAAAAGAGGTAGCTATAGCGGTAGCAGGGCATGGGGTGTTGAATGATAAATTAACTATGGATAAGAAATCAGGTAGCGAAGCAGAACAGGCTATCCTTTTTGAAGCTGAACAGAGAAGCCCTTTTGATGTAGACGATGTAAGTTTAGATTATCATATTATTAAGGTGAGTGAGGATATCAATAAGATGGATGTCTTATTGGTAGCCGCTCGTAAAGATTTTTTACAATCCTATATAGATTTAATCCTGGATGCCGGGCTAAAGCCGGTATTAGTGGATACCGAAACTTTAGCCCTGTTGAATGCTTATGAGATAAATTATGAGATGAATCCCGAAAAAGTAACCGTTTTGATAAATATTGGATTTGATACCATCAATTTAACTTTTATCAAAGATGGAGTTTATAATTCTGCCAGGGATATTTCCTCCGGGACTCGTTTGATATACGAATCGATAATGAAGGAATTCCGTCTTAATCCGGAGTTAGCTCAAAAAACTCTTAAAGGAGAAATGGGGAATTCCATTGACCAGGATATGCTGAAAGCCACAGTGGTAACTTCGTCTGAGGAGTTAATCTCCGGGCTAGAAGTTGCTCTATCCTACTTCAAATCTTCAGCCAAGGTTTCCAATGTGGACTGGATAGTTATGAGTGGAGGAGGAACTTTAATTCCTTTCCTACCGGAGTTCATCCAGTCGAAGTTAAATATAACGGTGGAAATAGTTAATCCTTTAAGAAATATAGAATATGATCCAGATATTTTCAGACAAGTCCAGCCGGAGAAAATAGCACCGCTTTTAACCATTGCGGTTGGATTAGCTGCAAGGAAGGTAAAGTAAGATGATAGAGATAAATTTACTTCCCAAGGAGTTAAGAAAAAGAAGAGGAATATTTACTCTAAAGAAAAACACTGCCTATATTTTTGGCGCAGGAGGAGTATTAATTATCCTTCTGATCTTTATAAGTATCTTGCAAGGGATAAGGCTTCAAGGTTTAAACCGGAAAATAGCTGAAGCTCAGAAAAGAAAAGAAGGGCTTAAAGAAAGTATCCAGCTGGTGGATGCCC
This sequence comes from uncultured candidate division Zixibacteria bacterium, assembly GCA_963713865.1. Classification (GTDB taxonomy): domain Bacteria; phylum Zixibacteria; class MSB-5A5; order MSB-5A5; family RBG-16-43-9; genus CAZMZF01. The sequence continues at coordinate 1,863,389 of OY970208.1, forward strand.
TGACCGAGCTTAAGAGTAAAATCTTAATGCGCCTTTCCGCCATCGAGTCTCTGGATAGAGATCGCTCCACCTGGATTGACGTTATGGAGGATTTAAGCTCAAGAGTTCCTGATTATCTATGGCTTTCTTCTTTTAAAGAGACTCCTCCAGTTGCTCCTCTAGTTCCTAAGGTTCAGACAACAGAAGAAGGAGCAGTCGATACTGTTAAAGTGACTCAACCTCAAGCACCACCTGTGTTAAGTCGAAAAGTCATCATTGAAGGTTACACCTTTTCTCTTAATAGCTTAGCTACTTTAATATTAAACCTGATGAGATCAAACTATTTTAATAATATAGAGTTAAATTACGTGAAATCGGCTGAGCTGGAGAAGCAGAAAACTTACAGCTTTCAGCTAACCAGTGACCTTTTCTATGCCAGCCAGATCGATACTCAGAAGGAGCTAGCACTAAATCAAACCGGGTTATCTTCCCCTTAATAAGGGGATTTGACAGTTTTTAGGAGGATGAAATGGATTTAAAAGATCCAAAGATCCAGAAGATACTTTTGGTAGCATTGGTCGCCTTTTTGGCAATTTATTTTTGGTATGCTAGGATTTATTCTCTGAATATTCAGAAAATAAACCAGAAACAAGCAGAATATGAGATGCTCCTTACCAATTTGAAAAACGTAGAGATGAAAGCCAAAAGTTTTCAAAACCTTAAAGCTGAATATGAAAGCCTGCTTTCGAGATATAAACAGGTGGAGCTGCTTTTACCTGAAGAAAAACAGATCCCCTTATTTTTGACCCAGTTGCAGGCGGCCTCTCAGAACTCAGAGGCTAAAATAATTCAGATCTTACCTCAAGGCCTAATGCCAATTACTTTTTACAATGCCGCATATTTTGCTTTGGAGTTCAAAGGGAATTACGAGGATGTAGGGACTTTTTTCGCCAGCGTAGCTAATTTTCCATTTTTGACCAATATCACTGATGTCAGCTTCTCCGGCTTACCAAAAGATGAGGTGAAGAAGGAAAAGAGCACCATTGCAATTTCCTGTAAATTAACCACCTATTTTATAAAAGAAGAGGAGAAACTTAAGAAGGTAGAATTTCCAAAATAGGAAGATTCCATGAAACAGAATAAACTCTGGTTTGGAATTATAATAAGTGCGATATTTTTACTGAGTCCTTTTGCTCTTCTTTGGGCAGATAGTAGTATTCAGAACATTACTCTCCAAAGGGAAGGAGACTATACTAAGATAACCATCTTAGCGGACGCACCTTTTCAATTTAATCATTTTATTGAGGAGAAAAAGGAGGGGAAGCCTTATCGGATTGTGATCGACTGTTTGAATGCAGTGAATTCTCTACCGCAGGGAAGTTTCCTACAGCTCCCTTCTGGTACGATTACCGCAATCCGCACAAGTCAATACCAAACCTCTCCGGATAAGATCTGTCGGATTGTTCTGGACCTCAAAAATCCAGCGGTATATAAGGTGATGGATGAGACTGGGAAAAAGGGTGTCATATTGGCGCTTTCAACTCCTCAGGAACCAGTATATCCTCTGTGGAGTGCAGTTCAGGAAAAATCCTTTAAAAGCGGACAAAAAACTCCTGAGTCAATTGAAACCAAGCCAGTTCAGTCCGAATCTAAATCCAAAATTGTGGAAAAACCCACAAAAACTACTATTGCTTCAAAAGAAAAACCTATAGAGAAACCTAAAAAAGAGTTAGCCGTTTCAACCGAAAAAGAGAAGGATATAAAGCTATCTCAAAAAACAGAAGTTACCCCCTCTGAGAAAGTGAAAATTCCGGATAAACCTGTTCCGCCGATAAAAAAAGAAAAGCAGAAAGAGATACCCGTAACAACAGAACAACCCAAAACTACCGACTCTGAAAAAACTGAAGCTGCAGAGGTAGATAGCTCGAAGAAAGAGCCTTCAGTAAATATAGCTGGTAAAGTAATAGAAGAAGTTCCAAAAAGAAAAATACTGGTCTATCATAGCGGGGAAAGAAAAGACCCTTTTTCACCTTTAACTGAGAAAAAGAATTTCTCAATGGGTGCACCTCCTCTCCCCAGTATTGAGGAGCTTAAGCTGGTGGGTATCTTAGAAGATCATAATGGATTTAAGGCGCTTTTAGAAAATGAACTGGGCTATGGTTATATTTTGCAAACAGGGGATCGGATAAGAAATGGGTCTGTGGTATCCATAGATAAAGAAAGGATAATCTTTCAAATCCAGGAATATGGATTTACTAAAAATATAGCTTTAGAGCTTTTCACACCTAATCAGGAAGAGAGGTAGATGTTATGTGGAATAATAATCTGAAGCCCAGAAAAATAATCTTACTCCTCACTGCCTGGCTTTTAATTTTCTTTGCTCTCCAGGCTTTAGGACAGCAGGAGAAGGTTTTGAAATCGCTTACCCTGCAGAATGCAGAGGTTCATTCGGTTATGAGCTTCTTAGCTGAAGAGGGCAGAACCAATATCGTTGTCGCTCCTACGGTATCAGGAACTGTTACCTTAAGCCTGAAGGGAGTTACCTGGAGGCAGGCACTGGAAATAGTTACCAAAACTTATAATCTGGCTACGGTAGAGGAACCAGGTTATATCAGAGTACTTCCCCTGCAGGATTATATGAATGAATTGACCATTACCCAAAAACATGAGGCTGATCAGAAAACTTTAGTTAGCTTACAGACTGAGATAATCCCAGTGAAAAATGGCACAGCGGCTGACCTGATTAAACCTCTTAAAGCTTCTCTTTCCGAAAGAGGGACTGTGGATGTGGACCAGAGAACAAATTCTCTTGTCGTCCGGGATATCCCGGAGAATGTTGCCCGGGCAAAAGAAATGGTTAAGGCTTTAGACACAGAGACGGACCAGATAAAAATTTCTGCTCAACTTTTAGAAGTGGAAACAGGCTTATTAAATGAATTAGGAGTTGACTGGTCAGTCATCCCCAGTTTAAAGGGAAGTGCTGATGGGACCATACATAGTGAGATGGAAATCAATCAGAAAGGGAACCAGCTCGCAGATGAGGATAAGATTGGTAACTTTACATACAGTACTGTTCAAAAGGATTTTAACCTGGATGCAACTGTTTCAGCTATGGTAAAAAACAATAAAGCCAAGATGGTCGCTCATCCTGAGATTACCACTTTGGATAACAAAGAAGCATTTATTCAGATGGGTCAAAAGGTTCCTATCAAACAATTCGATGCCTCCGGAAATACAGTTATAACATTTGTTGAGGTTGGAACTATCCTAAGGGTTGTTCCTCATATAACCTCTGAGGGAAGAATATTAATGAAGCTCAGTCCAGAGAGGAGCTCTTATCAGTATGACGCCAATGGCGTGATTATCAATACAAATAACGCCGAGACCAACGTGGTTGTAGATGATGGGCAGACCGCAGTGATCGGAGGATTAACCACCCAGGAAGAGACAAAGCTGCAGAAAGGCATTCCAATACTTAAGAATATTCCGTTGCTAGGATACCTGTTCAGTTATACTAAAAAAGAGATCGTGAATCATGACCTGGTTATCTTCGTGACTCCGACTGTAGTTACCAGCGAGCTGAAGGGGTTAAAATCCAGCCTGGACACAAGAGCAGGTGCTAAGTCTGAATAAGACCTAAACCCATCTTTTTTCTAAAGGCTTCCTTCTTGAGAAGGAAGCCTTTTTATTTTCTAATTAATTCTTTTAATTGCCCAATTTGTTGCTTTGCAAAAAAATTGTCAGGGTTTATCTCAACTGATTTTTCATAATTAGCTAATGCTAGTTCGAATTGCTTGTTTTTTATATACGCATCAGCTAAAATATCATATGCATTCCAAGATTTGGGAGATGCCTTTACATTTAATTTAAAAACAGATATTGCTGCTACATATTTCTTTTTGTCTAACCAAGCAGTACCAATTTCATTAATTTTATCTTCAAATTTACAAATCAACTTTACATCCTTACAAAAAAGGGTGTTAACAACATTACTATATCTTACGGAATCATTTACGATGTCTTCATTTTTGAATAAGTCTATCTCATTACTTATTTCATTGTAATCATTTAAAAATTCCATCCCTTTGTTATTCCCGGGAAATAGTTTGGGAATAACCAGAATATGATCACCCTTTTCAAATTCTTGAGTTAAATTAAATTTCACAACATAATTATAATCATGAAAGGAATATAAATAGATAATACCATCTTTCAAATCATACAAGGTTGTATATAGTGTTCCTCCTCCCCATTTCGTTTCCTGATGCATCGTGTCCATTACAGAAGCACAGAAGCTAATGCTTGTATCCCTACAACTTTCTAATAATCTTTTTCCTTTTTGATAGATAGGAATATTAATTTTGCTTTCGTCTTTAACTTGAGAAGGATAGAAATTTGATAAAACATAATATTGATTATTTCCAGAGATGAGCGAATCTCCTTCAACAATAAGGTATTTGCCTGTTTTATCGATAAATAAAAACATAGATGTTTCCAAACCAGTTAAATTGTATTGGGCAAAATATTTTTTTACATCATCAACAGTAGTACATTTTTTCATTATATCTTTTAAAAAATCTGCCTTAAGCTCTTTTTTACCCAAGGTATCATTTATAGCTAAATATGGCATTGCGAAACCATCAAATACAAGACCGGCCTGATTCATCCCTCCTTGCGGCCAAAAATCATTATATCCAACAAAGGCGACTCCATATTCATGGCCTTTTCCTCGTTCAAACCAAATTCGAGTATTTGGATTCCAATAATCTTCATTATTACCAACAATTGTTTTACCATACATTGTTATTTTAAACATGCTACAACCGTATGCATTTTGGATTAAAGCAAACGAAAAGATTGAAATTACAAGAAAAATAATAATTAACTTATTTTGTTTCATGATCTCAAGTTTCTTGATAAATGGGTGCTAACCAGTGTGTAATGGCATGGTATTTATTTCGCTTTTGACTACTGGATCTCTTGATCCAGTGGACTTGTAATCTTTCCAGGTGTCTGTTTACTGACAGGAGTGTAAATTTAGCCGTTTCTGAACTAGCATGCCCAAATATTTCCTGAATGTATCTTAAATCCGTTCCACTTTCAAGATCCGTAGATCAGGAACTCTGGCTCTTGACCTATGGACTCTGGGTATAATATAATCTATTTAATGAACCATTCCTCTTTTTATAGTATCAGTATAAAATCACTCATGCCCTTAGTCAAGAAAAATATTTGTGTTTTTGTCCTCCATCATTTACAAATTTCTTCCTGAAGAAAAGATAAGGACATTAATAATAACATTCAAAATGAGATGTGAGAAATATTACTTGAAAAATTTACGTGACCGAGCAGAAATTATTACGCCGCTGGATGATATCATCCAGTGCGAGCAAGGGTTTCGTTTACGCAGGCTAAAGCCAGCGGCTACCTTTGAGAAGGAGTCCAGAGATAAAGCTCGAAATCTATAATGTCATTTTTGTCGAACTTTAGGCTTTCTCTCCTTATTAGCCCTTTTTGTATTTCGTAACCAGAGTTTAGTTTCAAAGATATTTTTCCTTCACGGTTGACTACCCTGCGCCAGGGTTATTTATCTTTTCGACTGGATGAATTTAGTATCCATACAACCTGGCGAGAGGCACAGGGATGACCTGCATAAACTGCAATCTGACCGTAGGGGGCAACTTTACCCTGAGGTATCTTTTTGATGATTTCTTTTACTCGCTGGGTGAAAGAAAAGGTTTGGGATATTCTTGGTGAAGTCATTTTCATTTTAACTAAGCATGAATATCTACTGATATCCTAACTTTAGGCATAGGCAAGATGCCTGTGCCACCATATTTAGAGTGACTGCAATCTCGGGCGAGGGCGGATTAGCCTGACCCTTGCGACCCTGAAAGGGTTGCGCTACGAAAGCTTAAGATCAAACGAATTGATTAACCTTTAGCCTTCGAAGAAAAATGTGTATAGAGTCACTTTCAAAAAGTCTACTCTTGATTTATTAAGTTGAATGCTAACTTATCAATAACAAGTAAATAAATTATCAATTTGTCAATTAAAAAGTCCTCAATTTTTATTGACAAGTTTCTTATTATATACTAAATTGCCTTAGTTTTAAAACTCTTTTCCCGCAGGATCCAAATTTGGACCGGAGGTTAAGGAATTGAATTATGCAGTTATTTTAGCTGGTGGGAAGGGGGAGAGGTTCTGGCCTCTTTCCAGGATAGGTCATCCTAAACAACTGTTAGAGATAACCTCAAATAAAACCATGCTCCAGGAAACTATCGATCGGGTTAGCGATTTTATTCCCATAGAGAAGACCTTGATTGTTACTGGAGAGAATTTAAAAGATATTATACTGGAGAAGGTAAAAGTATTGAAAGAGAAGAATCTCTTAATTGAACCAGAGGTAAGAAATACCTGTTTGGCTATTGGAGTTGCAGCGGTCCATCTAAAAAATATCAATCCATCCGCTACAATGGTAGTTCTCTCTTCAGACCATTATATCCAGAACAAAGAAAAACTGCAAAAAGTGCTAAAAGCTGGCTCAGAAGTAGCCAATCAAGGAGAATATCTCATAACCCTAGGCATAATCCCTACTAGAGCTGAGACTGCTTACGGATATATTGAGTTTTCAGACCTCTTTACCACCGTGGAAGACATACTGGTTTACCGGATTAACCGTTTTAAGGAGAAGCCAAACCGCATGACAGCTCAGAAATATTATTATGATCGAAAACATCTCTGGAACAGCGGGATATTTATATGGACTGCAGATACAATCCTTAAAACATTGCAAAGACATATGCCAGACCTTTATCATGAATTAAATCTATATGCTAAGGAGATAGGTACAAAGAACCAGGTGAATGCACTTAAAGACTTATATTCCAAAGCAGAAAATATATCTATCGATTGTGCAGTTCTGGAAAAAGCAGATAATGTTTTAACCATAAAAGCGGATTTAATCTGGGATGATATCGGTTCCTGGTTGGCTTTAGAAAGAATCAAGGAAAGGGACCGGGAGAATAACGTGATCATAGGAAAAGCGCAAGCGACTAGTACCTATGAAACAACAATCGTCAATGATGGGCCAGGGATAATTGCGACTTTGGGAGTTTCCGATCTGGTTATCGTTAGAACCAATGATATTGTTTTTGTAGCCCATAAGACCAAAGCTCAGGATATTAAAGAATTACTTCAGAAGTTTGCCTCGGATAAAAATATGGATGAATATCTCTAAAGACCAGCTTATTTCTGCGGTGAAAAAAACTGAGATTTTAAAACTCTCTAAGGAAAAACAGCTAAAGAAAATACTCCGACAGGCAACCGAGGTTATTAAAAAAGGTGGGGTGGTAGCATTTCCCACAGAAACAGTTTATGCCTTAGGGGCGGACGCAATGAACAAGGATGCTGTGAAAAAAATATTTCGCTTAAAAAGAAGAGGTGCTAACAAACCAATTGCCATCTTTCTTTCAAAACCGGAAGAATTGAGTAAATTCGTTAAAGTCATAACTTCTCCAGCTAAAAGATTGATAAAATATTTTTGGCCCGGACCTTTAACTTTAATCTTTAAATCAAAACCTGGAAAGCTGATTTATCTAACTGGTAAAGAAGAGAAAATAGGGATTAGGGTTTCTTCTTCAAAGACAGTCCAATCTCTTTTACGCCAAACCAAAACACCTCTTACCGCTACCAGTGCTAATTTGTCAGGGCTGAAAGGGTCGCTTTCTGCTTTTGAAGTCTTGAAAGGTTTTAGCGGGAAAATAGCGCTTGTCTTGGATGGAGGTCCTTCAGAGGAAGCCGCTCCATCAAGCGTAGTCGATGTCTGCGGAGATACACCAATTCTAATTAGAGAAGGGCGTATCTCTTTTGAGGAAATAAAAAAAATAGCTCCGGAGTTGAAAAGAAAATAATAAATGGCTTAATAGATATGGAGAACAAGAAGTCTGAATTCAAGATCTTATTCGTCTGTACGGGAAATACCTGTCGCAGCCCAATGGCAGAGGGGATCTTAAAGAAGCTCTTGGCTGAAAGAGGAATGAAAAATATCCAGGTGAGCTCAGCCGGGATTTCTGCTCTGGATGGCTATCCGGCGGCTTTATTTGCGATTGAAGCTGCCAAAGTTTGGGAGATAAATTTGGAAGAGCATTACTCCAGAAAACTGACTCCGGATATGCTGAAAGAATCAGACCTGATCCTGGTTATGTCTAAAGAACATTTAAAACATATCGAGAAGGTGGATCGAAAATCTTTGGAGAAAAGTTATCTGCTGAAAGCGTTTCCTCTTAGAAATGAAGATGATAATTTAGCCATTAAAGACCCGATTGGCTGTTCCTTAGAAGAATATAATCAATGTTTTTTTGAATTAGATGAGGAGATTAAGAGAATCCTTCCTGAAATTATCAGTCTCTACGAGAAAAAAAATGAGAAAGAAGAATAAAACTTCTATTCTTGTAGAATCCGTTATTCTATCTTCATTTTTAATTCTCATTTTTATACCGGAATCTTTTAAGGATATGGAAGCTCAAGAGGTTAAGGGAGAAAATTCAGATTTGAGAGATACGCTTAGATTGAGAGATACTCTCATGGAAACTCAAGAAGTCGAGAGAGAAAGCTCAGGTTTGATCGATACTCTTACGTTTAAAGATACCCTTTCGGTTCCTATCATGAAGGACACTTTAAAAACAGAAAGGAACGTAACTAACCTTTCATTTGGAGTAGGGGAGAAGTTAGAGTTTAAAGTCAGGTGGGGACCTATAAAAGCCGGTAATGCAACTATGGAGATAACTGAGATAATAGAATTCCAGGGGAAAAAATGTTTCAGAGTTGTCTCCACGGCTGGATCAAGTAAGTTCTTCTCCGCTTTCTTTAAGGTTAGAGATCGCGTGGAATCTTTTATAGATAAAGAGGGACTTTATTCACTCCATTTTGAAAAACATATAAGGGAGGGTAAATTCAAAGCAGATAAATTTGTGGATTTTGATCAACAAAATCATTTAGCCATAGCCGGAAATGATACCATACCGGTCCCGCCTTTTGTTCAGGATGTTCTCTCCGCTTTATATTATGTCCGAACTCAGCAGTTGGAAGTAGGAAAATCTTTATTTGTTGACAATCACACGGATAAAAAAAACTACCCTTTAGAGGTTAAAGTTTTAAAAAAAGAGAGAGTAGAAGTGGATGCAGGAACTTTCGACTGCCTGGTGGTTCAGCCGATCCTGCAAGCTGCAGGAGTTTTTGAACAAAAAGGTACTTTAACTGTCTGGCTGACTGATGACCAGAAGAAGATGCCGGTTCAGATGAAAAGCAAGGTAGCTATCGGCTCCATAACCACAGAGTTGAAAGATTATCGTTTGGGAAGAATAGGAGAATAATAAAAATGTCTCTTTATAAACAGATAGACTTATCCAAGATTAAAACTATTCCCATCTCAGTAAGAAAAAGTAAATCTCTGGTGAAAGACTTTGCACAACCAACCTCCAATATGGAAGGTATAGAGGATTTTTTGAATAGACTACCCAATTACTTGAAAGCCAGCGAGTTCAAGTCATTATTTAAAGCTATTAATCAAGCTAAAATAAAAAACAAGCCCGTGATTTTTATGTTCGGAGCTCATATAATCAAATTAGGACTTTCATCAATTGTAATAGATTTGATGAAAAACAAGTTTATCAGCTTTCTTTCAACCAATGGAGCAGGAGCAATCCATGATTTCGAAATAGCAGTTTGGGGAAAAACATCTGAGCAGGTAGAAGAAGGTTTAAAAAAGGGGAGTTTTGGGATGGTAGAGGAAACCTCCAGGCTATTTAATCAGATTTCAAAATGTGCGGTTAGAGCCGGGCAGGGATTAGGTGAGAGCATTGGTGAGTATCTAATCAAGAATAAAGCCAAGTTCAGAAAATATAGTCTTTTTGCCACAGCTTATCAGTTTAAAATTCCGGTTACCGTGCATATAGGTATAGGGACAGATATCGTTCATCAATCACCGTATTTCGACCCGGCTGCAACCGGTGAAGCTACTTTTACTGATTTTAAAATCTTAGCGGACGAGCTCTCAAGATTAAATAATGGCGGCGTAGTTCTGCATTTTGGCTCCGCCGTAATCCTTCCTGAAGTTTTTCTAAAAGCTTTATCCGTAGCACGCAACATTAAAGGGAAGGTGGAAAATTTCACCACTGCTAATTTCGATATGATCCAGCATTATCGTCCTAATATGAACGTGGTCTTAAGGCCTACTCAAAATAGTGGCAAGGGATACTCTTTTACCGGTCACCACGAGATTATGTTGCCTCTTTTAGCCTGGGCATTAAAAGGGAAGTGAGACGTGAGATGTGAGAAGAGACAAAACTGGAGTGTAAAGCTTAGCTTTGCCTATTCATCCTGGTAAACCTTAAGGTTTACACTCCAATATAAAATACAAAAGAAAGGAAGATAGAATGGCAAGGTTAGTCGAATGTGTTCCAAATTTCAGTGAAGGGAGAAGGGCTGAGGTGATCGAAGCTATTTTAGCTGAGATCAAATCGGTCGAGGGAGTTATGCTTTTAGACAGGGAGATGGACAAAGACCATAACCGGGCAGTTATTACCCTGGTAGGAAGTCCTCAAGCGGTTAAAAATGCCGCCTTTAAAGCAATAGCTAAAGCATCACAGTTAATAGATATGGATCAACATAAGGGAGAACATCCCCGGATGGGAGCAACGGACGTAGTTCCATTTGTCCCTATTTCCGGAGTGACTATAGATGATTGTATAAACTTAGCTAAAGAGTTAGGTAAAGAAGTAGGGGAGAAATTAGGAATACCAGTTTATCTTTACGAAGCTGCGGCTGCTCGTCCGGATAGAGTGAACTTAGCTGAGGTGCGCAAAGGAGAATATGAAGGACTAAAAAAGGAGATAGAAACCAACCCCGAAAGAAAGCCAGATTTTGGGCTCTCTAAACTATCTAAAGCTGGTGCGACTGCTATCGGTGCCAGGATGCCCTTGATAGCTTTTAACGTCTACCTGGGAACCAGGGACGTAAGCATAGCCAGAAAAATAGCTAAAGGAATCAGGTTTTCCACTGGAGGGTTTAGATATGTAAAAGCTTTAGGGTTTGAGATTAAAGAGCGGGGCCTGGTTCAGGTTTCAATGAATTTAGTCAACTATAAAGAATCCCCTATCTTCAGAGTATTTGAGGTAATTAAAAAAGAAGCAGAGAGATATTCTGTGCCTGTAATCTCAAGCGAGATTGTAGGTTTAACCCCGATGGAAGCTCTTTTAGATGTCTCTGATTTTTATCTGAAGTTAGAAAATTTTAAAAAAGACCAGATCTTAGAAAATAAACTGATGACCTTTTCCGAAAAACAGAAATCCGGCTTTTCTGATTTTATGGATGAAGTATCTGCAGGTACACCTGTGCCCGGCGGTGGAAGTGTGGCTGCCTCCTCCGGTGCTATGGGAGCGAGTTTAGTTTCGATGGTTTGCAGGCTAACTATGGGAAAGAAAAAGTATCAGGATTTTGAAGAAGAGCTTAAAAAAGTCCTGGAGGAATCAGAAAAACTTCGCAAGGATTTGAAAGAGTTAATCATAAAAGATGGCGAGAGTTTTCTCAAAGTATTAGATAGTTTTAAACTATCCCAGAACACGCCTGAAGAACAAAATAGAAGGCTGGCAGCCATTCAGGAAGCTTACAAAGAGGCAGCCTTAGTACCTTTTAAAACTATGGAAAAGTCCTCAGAGGTGCTAAAGCTCAGTCGGATTGTAGTAGAAAAAGGAAATGTCAATACCATAAGTGATGCTGGCGCGTCAGCCCTTATGGCAAAAAGTGCTTTAGAGGGTGCTCTTATGAATGTTAAGATAAATCTTAAATCAATAGAGGATCACCAATTCGTTACCGGTCTAAAAGAAAAAACAGAATTAATACTTTTAGAAGCTAACAAACTCAAAGAAGAGATCGATGGACTTCTGCAGGAGAAACTATAAGTGGAGAAAAAGTATGTAGATTTACACATTCACACCACTGCTTCAGATGGTCTTCTGACCCCTGAAAAGGTGATAGAATTTGCACAGGAGTTAAATTTTTCAGCTATTGCCATTGCGGACCATGATACTGTAGATGGATATGAAAGTGCAAAACAAAAAGCAGAGGATTCAGGAATAGAGCTGATCCCCGCAGTGGAATTAAGCATAGCCTATCAAGGAATGGATTTTCATCTTTTAGGATATTTGATAGACTGTCAAGATTCAGGATTTAAAAAGAAGATCGAAAATTTCAGAGAGGAGAGGTTAATAAGAGGGGAGAAGATGGTGGAGAAATTGAATGAGTTAGGGATAGCTCTTCGTATGGATACGGTTAAGACTATAGCCAGAGGCGCTTCCGTAGGCAGGCCACATTTGGCAGATGCCTTGCTTAAGGAGGAATATGTAAAGACGTACAATGAAGCCTTTGCCCGTTATTTAGGTTATCATGCTCCAGCCTATGTTCCGAAAAAATACTTGACTCCGGAGGAAGGGGTAGAGTTGATTCATAAGGTTAAAGGGCTTGCTATCTTAGCCCATCCGGGTACTTCTCATCAGGATGAGCTTATCCCTGATTTTATGGAAATGGGAATAGATGGAATCGAAGCTTACCATTCGCAGTACGACCGTTTTCAGACCAATAAGTACATCAATCTGGCTAAAAAATTTAGCTTGATTTATACTGGTGGCTCTGATTGTCATGGTAGGGGGGATTTGATTTTGATAGGTAAGGTCAAAGTTCCTTACCGGTGTCTGGAGATGTTAAAAGAAGCTAAAAAAAGGAAGTTTAAAGATTAAAAGAGATGTCAACCTGAGCCCCGCATCCTGCGGGGCGAAGGGTAAAAGATTCTTCTGCCCGTAGGGTATCAGAATGACTAAAGATCACAGTTGTCATGTTGAGAGAAGCGAAACATCTATAGGCGGACTATTATTTTTAGTCTAACCTGTTTTTAAAAGGAGAAACATTATAAATAAAGAGGAGTTAAAATGAAAAAGCTGATCTTTTTACTCGTTTGCTTACAAATTGCTGTTACCGCTTATGGGAAAGAATACACTCAAGCTTATGAAAACAAACTGATCCAGGATATAAAGGGGATATATACTCAGGAAGCTATTAAAACCCCGGATAATCCAACCGGACATCCCATTGATGCCACACCTTTGATCCTTCAGGCAAAATATGATTACCCTTTTTTAAGTCCTGAGGCAAAAAAGGTTTTAGATACTCTTTTAGCCAGACCGAGCTTTGCTCCTGATTCAGAGTATACTTATGATTCTCCATGTCAACATTTTAAGATTCATTTTGCCAAGACCGGGACAAATGTGGTTTTTGAAGCTGGAGTGGATAATAATGGAAATGGGGTTCCAGATTATGTAGATAACTGCGCCTCTATTTTAGATTATGTCTGGGCAAAAGAGGTTGATACTTTAGGCTATGTTTTTCCACCTTCAGATGACTGGTATAGTTCTTATGGCTGGAATAATGGAGGGGACGGAAAATACGATATTTATCTTTTAAATTTTGGCTTTTTATATTTAGGCGCGACCTATGCCGAGACCACCAATGCAACCGCAGAACCCTGGACTAATTGGACAAGTTTTATTGAGTTAGATAACGACTATTTAGGTTACGACCCTAATTTACAACACTCCCAGTATGAGTGGCTTAGCGTTACAGCCGCACATGAGTTCTTTCATGCAATCCAATTCGGCTATGACGCATCCGAATTCGAGTTAGGAGCAGGAGATATGGCGAAACCTTACTGGATGGAGATGAGCGCTGTCTGGATGGAGGATCAGGTTTATGATAATATAGACGACTACATCTATTATCTGCCAGCTTTTTTCAATTATCCCTGGGTGTCCTTGAGATTTTTCACCAATTACTCACAGGATCCAAGGTACCTTCATCCTTATGGCTCCTGCGTCTGGCCTATCTTTTTAAGTGAAAGATTCAACGATATAAACATTGTTAAAAATATATGGTCTGTCTGTGCGCAAGTTCAGGGTGATAATGTTCTCTCCGCCACTGATACGATCTTAAAGAGTATATACAGTAGTTCATTGAATAAAGCCTTTCAAGAATTTTCAGTCTGGAATTATTTCACGGCAGACCGGGCCATTGACACGCTTTTTTATTCAGAAGGGAGCCTTTTCTGGACTAATAATCCGCGTAATCCAATAAAAGTTTATGAAACTAATATACACGAGGTCTATCCGGTCACGGGTACCGTTTTTCAGTTGCCAGAAGACTTAGGTACAACTTATATCACTTTTAAGCCGATAGTAGATTCCCTCGGTGGATTAAGAATATATTTTAAAGGTAACGCTGGGGGTGCAGGGTGGAATGCTTCCCTGATTGATTTTAGGTCAGGTGATCAGCCATTTGAAGATACTACCATTGACCTAACACCGGATAGCGGAATGGGAGTGGTTTTCGATTGGGGGCGCTTTTCTGAAATCTCTATGGTCATTGCCAGGGGCGATACCATCTCCTCCCGAAATTTTAACTATAGTTATACTGCTGAATTCGACACATCCTTATTCCACGGATTTATTCCTCCGTCTGCTGATAAAATATATCAGAATTTCCCTAACCCGTTTATAATCACAGATGCCTCTTCCACCACAAAATTCCCGATGTTATTGAAAAATCTCACAGATGTAGAACTTTTTATTTTTACAATATCCGGAGAACTTGCCTGGAAACACCTGTGGCAGAATAAAATCGGCGATTATACTACAGCAGTGTTCAGTGCTCCTGAATTTATTCCCTTCAAATGGGATGGCAGAAATATGAATGGTGAGTATGTAGCATCCGGGATTTATATATATAGAATAGTAACTAATAACACCTCAGCTACTAAAAAGCTGGTGGTAGTTAATCAGAGATAGAGATTCTTCTCCCCGTAGGGGATCAGAATGACAATCAGTATACATTGTCATGTTGAGCGGAGCGAAACATCTAAAGACAAAAACCAATAGATTCTTCGCTCATTGGGCTCAGAATGACAAACGGTTTATGAAAATTAAAATATGACTTTTTCTTCCAGGAAAATTGCCAAAATCGGTGTGTTTACTGCACTGCCCATAGTCTTGAAAATACCAATTCTCCAGATACCCAACGTGGAGTTCTTCAGCTTCGTGGTTTTTACCTCAGGCTTTTTGTTAGGCATAATTGAAGGTGGCATCGTTGGTGCTCTTTCGATGAGCATCTATACTATCTTCAACCCTTATGGATTTCCACCTTTACCCATAGGAATTGCCCAGGTTCTCTCTATGGTTTTCATCGGTATTTTGGGAGGTCTGCTCTTTAAAATGATTCGCTTGAGAAGAGTCAAGAAAATAAATTTATCTATTTTTATCTGGATGGGGATTACAGGATTTTCTGTTACTCTGTTATATGACATTATAACCAATTTGGGTGTCGTTATAGTAACGGGTGAATTTATACCGATTATGATTGCGGCAATTCCTTTTGCCCTGATTCATCTTCTCTCTAATACTTTAATCTTTATACTTTTGACACCTCTCCTTTTTCGTTTAACCAGATTAGAAAGAAGAGGTGAGCTTGCTTAAAATAATTAATTTTATATTGCTGTTCTTTCTGCTCCTTTTCTCTTTATCTCTGGCGCAGGATGACGACTCTCTTCTTTTAACTTCGAATCCGCTTTCGGCGGATAGCACCTATATAATTGAAAGTCTAACTGATAAAGTATGTTCACTTTTTACTACTAATTATGTTATCTCATCTGAAAATATTGAAAACTCAATCTATAAAAGCCTGGGTGGATTGTTAAAAACATACCGGGACATTGATGTAACCAGTTATGGTCCCTATGGTCAGCCTGAATATGCAACTATCTGGGGAGGAACTTCACGACAACTTTTAATCTATCAGGATGATATTTCCTTTTTTCAACAGGCAATATATCTACCCCAGACTGGCGACCTTGACCTTTTCTCTGTTCCCTTAGAGAATATAGAATCTATCCAGATTATAGATAACCCGGTTGCCAGTATCCTGGGTAGAGGTACGGGAATAGGAGGGCTGAGACTAAAATCCAAAGAATTTAAAACTGACCAGCCGTATTCAAGAATAAATTTTGAAAGAGGTCCTTATGGCTACAGAAAAACCCAGATTGATTTTGGTAAGAATTTAAGTAAGAAAATAGGTTTCTATTTTACCTCTGGCTGGAAAAAATCAGATTCGCCACAGGCGAATGTAAATAATAGCAATTTCAAATCATTATATCTGACTGGTAACCTACTATTCAAGATGAGGAAAAACTGGAAAGTTAAAGTAAAAGCTTTCCATTTTGAGAACCGTGCTGGTAATCCATTACCTTATGAATCTGCAATCGCTTTGAAAACCAAAGAAGATAGCTGGATTTTGGATTTGAATTCAGATTATTATTTTAAAAACAATACGCTACTGAAAATTGAAGGTCTGTATAGCTCTAATTCAACTAAAAGTTACAATGGTAGCTATTTTCTCGACAGGGAAAAGGAGGGTAGGGAATATTATCTAAAGGGAAGTTACCAATTCAGATGGGACAGGAAAAATCAAGCCAGATTGGAAGGATTTCTTAGCAGGGAGAAGTTGAAAATAAAAGGGTTGGAAAAATCTACGAACCAAGGTTATCTTTCCTATCTGCATCTATTAGAGTTCTCTTCAAAATTCTACACCTTTCTCTTTTTAAGATTAAACCGAAATACCGATTTTGGATCCAGAGGACAGGAGTTTAACTGGAATTTATCCGGCACGGGAGGGGTCTCTTATCTGCCGAATAAAGAGCTGACTTTATTTTTCATTTTTTCCCGTGTCTTTGACAATCCCACATTACATGACCTTTACCTTGAGAGGAGCAGTTATTCGGTTCATTTCGATTCGACCTATTTTTCTTATCAAGAATATTATAACCTTTTTCTTGGGACTGAAGGACTTACTTCTGGAAATGTTGGATTCTCCTGGCTGAAAAAAGAATTCAGCCTGAGAAGTTCCCTCTTTTTCTGTTTGAATCGGGACAACTTAGAATGGACTTTCTCTAAAACAGTTGACCGGGTTTTTCCTTATACCTTTATCAGATACCAGTACTTGCCTTCTAACCGGGAAAGAAAATTATTCGGAGTAAGTTTGAATTTAGACTATAAATTCTCTCCTAATTTCGAAACAGGTTTTTCCTATGCTTATAAAAGGGCACGCTCTCAGAAAGATTATCATTTTCCATATATACCTGAGCATAGTTTATATAGTTATTTTCAATTTACAAATGAATTCTTGAGTCGTGAGATCGGAATAAAAGTGAGACTGGAACAGGAATATCTCTCTAAGAGGTATCTGGCTGATTATAATCAGGACCAGGTTCCTTTTGCCCTTCTCTTTAATTCCAAAATAACATTGAGATTCTTAGGTTTTCAGTTCTATTATGTGATAGAGAATATTACGAATGAGACTTACCGGACCAGGGGTGATTTTAATATGCCCGGAAGAACTTTATGGTTCGGGTTTAACTGGGAGTTTTTTGACTAAATTCTTTATAACTTGTCATTGCGGGGAGTCTCGCCACAGGCGGGACGACGAAGCAATTTAATAATTTTAACGGATTACTTCGCTCCTTTAGTCGCCCGCAATGACAGTTCAGAGCGAGGAGAAAATTATGAACCGTGAAGAGGCATTAAATTTAGTTAAATCTAAAATCAAAAATAAGAATCTGATCAAGCATATGTTAGCGGTGGAAGCAATAATGAGAAGGCTGGCAGAATATTTCAATGATGATACAGAGCTCTGGAGTTTAACTGGATTATTACACGATTTAGATTACGATTCCACAGTAAATGATTTTGCAAATCACGGCATCCTTACAGCCGAGTGGCTTAAAGAATATAATTTAGATGAAAAGCTACTTTATGCCATTAAAGCTCATCCTAAACATGTGCCAGCAACTTCTAAGTTAGACTGGGCACTTTTTGCCACAGATCCTTTATCCGGATTGATTGTGGCAGCAACCTTAATGCATCCGACAAAGAAAATAAAAAATGTAACCCCTGAATTTGTCCTCAATCGATTTAAGGAGAAAAGGTTTGCGGCTGGAGCAAACCGTGAGGATATAAAAGAATGCGAGAAAATGGGTTTGACTCTGGAAAAGTTTGTGGAGCTGGCTTTAGAAGGAATGCAGAAAATAGATGCTGATTTAGAATTGTAGTTGCCTGATTTGTCAGGCTTATTTTAGCTTGGATTGTAAACCTTTCCTTCGGTGGCTACGAGCCCGCCCGCCCGTGAGGCGCCAGACGTAGTCTCCGTTTCTCGGACAGGTTTACCAATTCATCTAAAATGGTATATTCCAGTATTTAAATCCAGGTTGAGGGCAACCTGGGTCTACCAAAATTAGTAACCCCGCCTGGCCCTCAAGGCGGGATAGTGGTTAAACATAAGAATTTTTAAATAGATGCGAAAAGTTATCCTTATATTCGGTTTGTTTTTACTATTTATGGCTGCCTACAAGACAAACTACGCCTGGGATAAATACAGATCAAAGAAAACTGAAACTGAAAATCATACAATTAAGGAAGACAAGTGGCTCGGGTGGGATAAATTAGGTCATTTTTTCATAAGTGGATTTTTGAGCGGGTCATCATATTCTATTTATCATAAAAGTTTCAACAACGATAAGGAATCTTCAATTTTATTTTCCAGTTCCTTCACCCTGAGTTTAGGAGTAGGGAAAGAAATAAACGATATGAAAAAACCTCAAAATAAGTTCAGCTACAAAGACCTTATCTTCGATCTTATGGGCATTTCATTTGGTTTAATTATTGCCTCACATTAATTATGCATAATTTCACACAAAAAAGAATCGAGGTCTTTTCCTGGGGAATCTACGATTTTGCCAATACCATCTTTTCGATGAATATTATCACTATGTATTTTGCCCAGTGGATAATTATAGATAACCATAAAGAAGATATACTGTATAGCATAACTTACGCTTTATCTATGCTTTTAGTTGCTTTAACTATGCCTATCTTGGGTGCGATCTCAGATAACCGTGGGAAAAGGAAGCCGTATCTTTTAATTTTAACCTTAGGTTGCATTTTGGGAACTTTTTTGATTGGAGGGGTAAGCACTGAGATCGCAAATACTGACCTTAAAGTCTTCTCTGCTTTATTTTTCTTTCTCCTGGCAAATTTCTGCTTTGAGGGTGGCTTGGTTTTTTATAATGCCTTGCTCCCGGAGGTTTCCTCACCTAAGAATATCGGCAAGGTCTCCGGTTTTGGAGTAGCTTTAGGTTATCTCGGCGCAATAGTAGGACTGCTTTTAGTTAAGCCCTTTGTTACTGGAAACTTTTTAGGGCTTCAATTCAGTTCGGGGGGAAGAGAAAAGGCATTTATCCCTACCGCCATTTTTTTCCTTTTGTTTAGCCTGCCAATCTTTATATTTATTAAAGAGAAAGCAAACCTGGTTATAGATGAAAAAAAAGTAAGGATTAAAGAGGCGTTTAAAAAAGTATGGGATGGAATTGTCAATACCAGGAGATATCCCGGGGTTTTACGTTTTCTGATCGCAGACTATTTTTTCGAGGATGCCATTGCCACAGTGATTATCTTTATGGCAGTATATGCTCAGGTAGTAATGAATATGGGAGACGAGGTGAAGATACTGTTTTTCTGGTTTGCCACAACTTTTGCGGTCATAGGTTCATTTATAGCCGGAGTGGTAAGCGACCGCATAGGTCCAAAAAAAACCTTGTTTTTTGTAGTCCTGGGCTGGATATTATCTTTATCAGTCATTATATTCACTACTCATACTATCTATTTCTGGATTATGGGTCCATTTATCGGGATATTTTTAGGCTCAACCTGGACAACCTCCAGACCACTTCTGACTACTCTGGCACCTAAAAAGATGTTAGGCCAGTTTTTTGGCTTGTATTCTTTATCCGGCAGAGCTGCTGCCATCATAGGTCCACTTCTCTGGGGTGGGACGGTTCTTTACTTTAAGAAAGACAATATTATGGTGAAGGGTATGATAAATGCTTTATCAAAGTTTGGGATTAATTTTTCAAGGCAGGTCTTGAATACCATCCAGTACCGTTTTGCTATTCTGATTTTAATATTTTTGATGATTGTTGGTCTTATAATATTTATAAAAGTTCCAGATAAAAAAAGTTATGACGAATGATGAATT
Source organism: uncultured candidate division Zixibacteria bacterium (assembly GCA_963713865.1). GTDB lineage: Bacteria > Zixibacteria > MSB-5A5 > MSB-5A5 > RBG-16-43-9 > CAZMZF01. The sequence goes on from OY970208.1 coordinate 1,883,552, forward strand.
ACGGATAGCGGATAAAAAAAATGTCATTGCGACCCCGCCTCTAACGGAGGAAGTCGTAGGGACAGAACATTGTTCTGTCCTTACTATCCACGTTAGAGACGGATAGCTTCGTCGTCCCGTAGGGGACTCCCCGAAATGACAGAAATAGGGAGAGAATTTGGAGAGATGGAATGAAATAGTGGGGGCGATACACATCCATTCAGTAGATTCGGATGGTACCAAGTCTATACCGGACATAGCTAAGATCGGGGATAGAATGAAGCTTGATTTCTTGATGTTCTCCGACCATATGACTCTAAAATCATATCAATCTGGTTTGGAAGGGGTATATGGTAAAACACTGGTCATAATCGGGTATGAGATTCATGATAAACAGAACAAGAACCATTATCTGGCTTTCAATCTGAAGGAGACCTTACCTTTTGGGCTCTCACCTCTTGAATATGTAAAACAGGTTAAGGAAAAAGGAGGATTGGGAATAATTGCTCATCCGGACGAGATCCGCAAAGATTTGCCCAAATATCCAGCTTATCCCTGGACTGCCTGGGAAACTGAAGATTTTGACGGGATTGAGATCTGGAATCAGATGTCCGAGTGGATGGAGAAATTAACCAGATTCAATCAGATCCAGATGCTTTTCTCACCGCGAAAATCACTGGATAGTCCAACCGAGAGAATCTTGAGCAAATGGGATGAGCTGAACCAGAAAAGAAAAGTCTGCGGTATAGGAGCTATAGACGCTCACGCTCACCCCTATAAATTAGGTCCCTTAAAATTGATAATCTTCCCCTATGAGGTGCAGTTCAAGTCCATCCGCACCCATCTGGTTTTAGACCAGCCACTCTCTTCAGATTTTGAAAAAGGAAAAGCCCAGATATTCTCTGCACTTTTAAACTGCAACGCCTTTGCCTCCAATTTCAGAAGGGGAGATGCAAGAGGTTTTCTTTTTTATATTGAAGGCAAGAAAAGTATTGCGAAGATAGGGGAGGAGATAAGGTTAGAGGAAATAGTTAGCCTAATCGCAAAAACTCCAGCTAAAGCTGAAATAAGATTGATTAATAATGGTAATTTGATCTATAAAACCAAAGGTAAAGAATTAATTTATCAACCAAAAGAAAAAGGGGTTTATAGAATTGAAGCCTTTAAAGGGGATAAAGGGTGGATATTTTCAAATCATATAAGGATAATTTGAATTTATTTATTCATATTTTATTCATATATAATTTGAAAATAGAATATTGTTGATAATTTGATAAAATCTACTGATATTCGCATGTTAAAAGATTTGTACTTCATTTGTAGGATAATAACGTTTTCCATCCTTCTTTTAATACTCCATTTTGATGTATTTGCTTCTCAACCTGTTGACCTTTATGAAAACTATCTTGACGCTGATTTAGTAATCGTGGGAAATGTTCTTTCTTGCTCAACAAAAATAATAGAGGAAAAAGAACTCCCTGAAACTGGCAGTTGGATCTGGCATTGTACTAAGTTTATGAATATCCACATGGTAAGAGTAGATAGCGTTATAAAAGGGTCTTTTTCAGATACCACGCTTATTATACAAAATGAGTCATTTAAGACCTATTATTGGAGGGAAGAAAAAGGCGATTCTCTATCGTCGATGAAAATCAGACCAGGTATTGGGGATGAAAGTGTTAGTAACATCCCAGGATTAGGGAAATTTATTATAATTCTCAAGAAGAAAGATGGTATCTATACCTCTACGCTCTGTATGGCTTACGACAAATCCATCCTTGATTTTTATAAGAAGATCCAAGAAAAAGGTAAAGGCCATTTTAAAAAATTTGAATCTTCACCGAAGTAAGTTTTGAAACTTAGAGTGAGAATTTCCAAAGCTGGTAAAAAAGTATAATCGCATTTATGGATGCAGATGCATCAAAAGAAGCCATCTGCTAAATTCTACTAATTAACTCCTCTTATTCGTATAAAATTGATAGAAAGAATCAATCTGGGTTCGATGAATCGAACCCCTACCAAAACAGGTAGGGGCTTGATTTATCAAGCCCTGCTCTTATGTATATTGACAAATTCAGGGTTTATATTTAATTGAACTTGGTGAGCGAAAATACCGATAAAATAAAGAAAGGGAAAGATTTTGTATTTATATACAGGACAGAACAGTGTTCTGTCCCTACAGAATATAATTCACTGAATCATAGATAGTTATGTTGGAGGTATAATGAAAAGGTTTAAGGCGGATATTCTGGTTATAGAGCTTGCATTTGTATTAACAGTCTTTTTAGGAAGTTTTAAAATATCTTATGGGGCTGAAAAAGGGACCTTAGATTTGATTGAGGATGCTTATAAAAGCGGAGAAATTGATTACCAGACCAGTTTAATCTATAAAGTCCAAACCATCCGACAGCCTGAAAAAATACCTTCAAAATACAGAGCTAAAGTGGAAAAGATAGAGAAGGATGCTACTCCTATTTTATTAGAAGTTAAGAAGAGCTGGCCCGGGCTTTCTTCTCAAACACAGGCAGTATTAAAAACTCTTTTATCCCGTCCGGTCAGAGCTTTTTCTTATGATTCCCCTGAAGGGCATTATAAGATACATTACGATACTGCTGGAACTCATAAAGTCCCCTCAACCGATGATAATGTAAATGGAATACCGGATTATGTAGAAAATTTAGCCCTTTACGCAGACAGCTCCTATCGGACTATGATTACTTACCTGGGATATAGAATCCCCCCTTCGGATGGTACTGCTGGAGGAGACAGCAAATACGATATCTACACTGAAAATATGCCCTATTACGGGTATACCCAGGGTGAATCACCCGGACCTGAGTCCTGGAACGATTATACCAGCTATATCTCAGTTCATAATAACTTTATCGGCTTTCCACCAAACGATGACCCGGAAGGAGATCAGAAAGGAGCTATGAAGGTCACGGTTGCACATGAATATTTCCATGCGGTTCAGTTTGGTTATGATATATTTGAATCTGAATGGTTTATGGAGATCTCCTCCGTCTGGATGGAGGATGTGGTTTTTGACCCGGTAAATGATAACTATAACTATTTATCCTCTTTCTTCAATTATCCGGATGTCTCCTTACAGGCAACCACCATACACGAATATGCCAGTTTCATCTGGAATACCTTTCTTTCTTCAAATTTTGGCAACAACCTTATTAAAGATATCTGGGAAGGGTGTATTTACGGAACTGCGATAAATGAGATAAATACTGCCCTGCAATCGCGAGGGAGCAGTCGAGATGAAGAATTTAAGAAATTCACCGTATGGAATTATATCACCAGTACCCGGGATGACGGACTGCATTACGAGGAGGGTAGCCATTATCCGCCGATAAAGATAATGAGGACCCATTCATCTTATCCAGTGGTAAATAATACTTCCAATGCAACCCCGGATAATCTATCAGCCAACTATATCCAATTCAATCCCTCGGCGGGTTCTTATAACCTTAACATCAAATTCGATGGGCAGTATGGATACATCTGGGGACTAAAAGCTTTAGGAGTAAAAACGGGCACAGGCTATAATTATACTGAATTTGAAATCCCTTTAGATGATTCAGGATATGGAGAAGGTATTATTCCTAATTCTAATGATTATAATTATGTGATCTTAATTCCCAGTGTCCTTTCCACCACAGGCACTAATCTGAACTATCTTTATTCTGCCTGGCTTACCTCAGCTGATACAGTTCACAAAGTAGAGGTTACATCCAGCAATGATAAAGAAGTTATAAATGCCAGTTGGGATACCTCTTATTTCTTTATTAATAACACCGGCATCGTTACTGATACCTATTCAGTAACCATTTCAGATAATAAGGGATGGTTCCAGAATCCTGGTTCCTTCTTTGATACTTTAGACCCTGGCGAGACAGATACTATAGAAACTATTTCTCAAATACCTTATGATTTGACTCTCCTTACAGCAGATTCCTTAAAACTGGTTTTGGTATCTCTTTCCATCTCGATATTAAAAGATTCTGCTGAGGTGGTTTTAAATGTTGTGGCACGAAGAGGAGATACTAATAATAACGGCTCTATCTCAATAGCAGATATAGTTTATTTAATTAATTATCTATTGAAAGGCGGAGCTCCTCCTCAGTATTATAATACCGGAGATACTAACTGCGATGGCACAGTTTCGATATCTGATGTAGTCTATCTGATAAATTACCTGTTCAAATCCGGACCGTTACCTTGCTTTCCTGGATAACTTCAGGAGTTGCTAATCCTGTCATTGCGAGGAGTATCGCCACAGGAGAGCGACAAGAGAGAAGCAATCTCCATAGAATATGCAGATTACTTCGCTTTGTGGACTCCCAATAATAATCTAATATATCTGGTTAAATCTTTTCAGATGCTTATAGGGCCTCCAGGCAGGGGAGAGGATATGGGATATTTTAACCCGGTCTAGGAGTCGGCCCCAGGTAAAAGTAGATTCCCCGTAGCGGTCATTTATCTCATCCATAGCCTCCAGTAAAATCTGTTTTCTCCATTCCCCTTTGAATAAGTAGAACTGACCTGTTCCCCTTATTAGATTGGAAACACTTACTCCGATTAATCTAACTCCCAAGGCTTCGATATTTATCTGATCTAAGATGTAAAGGGCAGTTTGATAAATTTCCCTCTCATCATCTATGAACTTTTTCAAAGTTTTTTGCTGGGAGAAATGGGAGAAATCCGGAAAACGAATCACCAGAAAAACGGTTTTCCCCTTGTAGCATTTTCTTCTCAATCTTCGGGCTACTTGCTCGGATAAGCCCAAAAGATACCTTTCTGCCTCCTCCCGGCTGTAAGTATCCTGAGGCAGGGTTATAGAATGTCCAACCGACTTAGTTTTCTCCTCGATTTCGGCTAAGAGAACCGGACCTCCATCTAAACCCGAAGCCATCCGGTGTAAAGCTCTGCCAACCTTGCCGAACTTCTTTTCTAACGGTTCAACTGGATAACGGGAAAGCTCGCCGCAGGTATGGATTCCTAATTTATTCAGATAAAAAGTTAGTCTTGGACCTATCCCGCATATCTCTGAGATGGGTAAATCCTCTAAAACTTCAGAGATTTTTTCGTCTCTTATCCAGAACAAGCCATCCGGTTTTTTCATATCTGAGGCTAACTTGGCTAAAAGTTTGGTAGAGGCTATTCCTATGGAACAGGTTAATCCTAATTCCTTTTTTATTCTTTTTTTAATCTTTTCCGCTACCTGAAGCGGATTGCCGAATAATCTTTCAGTTCCAGTGATATCTAAGAACGATTCGTCTATGGAAAAAACTTCAACTATGGGAGTGAACTCTTTAAAAATACTGTTAAGCTTTAAGGAGATTTCCACATATTTATCCGAATCGCATCGAATCAGGATTACCTCAGGACACACTTTTTTTGCCTGCCACAGAAGCATCCCGGTTTTAACCCCATAAGCTCTGGCTTCATAAGAGGATGTGGAGACCACACTTCTGCCCTTGGGATTTCCACAGACTATAATCGGCTTCCCCCTTAAAAAGGGGTTAGACTTTTGTTCTACCGCGGCAAAAAAAGCATCCATATCTATATGTAAAATGGTCCTTTTTTTATTTGGCTCCATAATCAGCCTCGCAGGTCAAGGAAAGCGTAGCGTCAGGGTTTATTCCTGACGTTTTTTTCGTCCTGTCAGAAGACAGGACGCTACATTTCTTCTCCAAGTCATAATATACTGCACAAATGTGCAGCTGTCAAGAGGAGAATAAAAAATAAAACTACGAATGACGGATAATGAATAAATGGTAGGGGAGGGGCTTATCCCCTCCCGTTTTTCTTTCCGGACAGAAACAGAATCCGGCTGGTGTGGACTCTGTCCTAATAAAAGACAAAAAAATGATTGACAAATATAAAAAAAGAATTATTGTAAAAGTGGAAGATAATTAAATTATCGGGCTTTTTAAACCGTAGGAGGATTTATGAAAAAAATAGTTATATTTCTGGCTGTGACATTTATTTTCTTTAACATTACTTATGCCAGAATACACTGGGTGCCTTCCGCTTATCTAGCAACCATTCAAGGGGGGATAGATGTAGCTGAAGATGGAGACACGGTCTTGGTTTTACCTGGCGTCTATTATGAAAATATAAACTTCAAGGCGAAGAAAATTTTGGTTACTAGCAATTTCATCTTTGACCAGGACACTAACACAATTCATAATACTATCATAGACGGAAAAGAAAAGAATTCTGTTGTCACTTTTGACTCGAAAGAGAATTCTTCTGCGACCATACTAGGTTTTACAATAAGAAATGGCTGCCATCGCGAAGGTGGCGGCATTTTATGTCGAGGTTCTGGTCCAAGGATAGCCTATAATATTATAAAAGAAAATACCGGAGATGCGAGCTGTATAGAACCAGATCAGTTCACTTTGGGAGGTAGTTCTGGTGGTGGTATTTCCTGCCTTGATTGTTCTGCAATAATCGAGCACAATTATATTATCAAAAATCGCTCCCTTGCTAGTGGGGAAGGAGAGGGTCTTGGAGGGGGAATTTTTTTCGTCGGGAAACATTTTTTAACAATTAGGTATAATTTGATAGCTTCGAATCTGGCAGAAAAAGGGGTAAATTCTTATGGAATAGGTGGGGGAGGGGGTATTTGGGGAGGCGACTCCTGCGTAGCTTCCATTTACAATAACACCATCGTTAATAATTATGCAGAAGAAGGAGGAGGCGGTATCTTTAATTGTTCCCTACTACCTGGCACCAAGTTTTACAATAACATTATAGCATTTAATTCTGAAGGCATCAGAGTTTTATATTTACCAGGTTGTGTATTTAGTCCGATCCTCACCTATAATGACGTCTGGGGAAATGTTGAAGGGAATTTCTTTGGTTTTGGTTCTGAGGTTGGCGATACCACCTGGGGATTTAATTTAAACGGCACACCCTGCGATAGTTTCTATAATATTATTCGTGATCCACTTTTTGTTGATACTGCAAATTTCGACTTCCATCTTTTAGTCAATTCTCCCTGTATCGATGCTGGTGACCCTTCTTCACCCTTAGACCCGGATACTACTATTGCAGATATGGGAGCCTTTTATTATCCTCATATCCCAACTTATGTCAAAGATGATAACCGAAATTTGCCAGTAGAGTTTGAACTGCCTCAGAATTATCCTAATCCCTTTAATCCAGCAACCACCATTCCCTTCAGCATTTATGGTTCACAGTTCATAGTTCATAATCCCATCCACACCATCTTAAAAATATATAATATCAAAGGTCAATTAGTAAAGACATTAGTAGATGAAGAAAAATTGCCAGGTAGTTATAATATCATCTGGGATGGTAAGGATAACTCAGGTAGAGAAGTCTCAAGCGGGATATATTTCTATCAATTGAAGACTAAGGATTATACTCAGACCAAGAAGATGGTCCTGTTGAGGTAGAACCTTTTCCCATCCCCTCTTCTTAAAAAACAGAGGGGAAAAATGCGTAGGGGCGGGTTTCAAACCCGCCCCTACTGTCTCAAATTCCATAAAATTTTCAAGCCAAAAATTAAAAATTGAAGTTGACTTTTGCTTTTTCAATCTAATATATTCATTTTGGTAAAAAACAAATCTCTTCCTATGGAGGTAAAAAGTGCAAATCACCATCAGCGTAATCAAAGCAGACATTGGAAGTATCGGCGGGCATATAAAGCCCAGCCAGAGGTTAAAAGACTCAGTTAGGGATTACATACAGGAAAATGGCTTAAAAAAAGGGCTGGTCATCGATAGCTATATCAGCTCTACCGGAGACGATATAGCAATTCTTATGACTCATAAAACGGGGAAGTTAAATTCTGAAATACATAAGTTAGCCTGGAATGCCTTTGTGGCTGGAACCAGTGTAGCGAAAAAACAGGGGCTGTATGGTGCAGGGCAGGACCTTTTAAAAGATGCTTTTTCAGGGAATGTAAAAGGTATGGGACCGGCTGTAGCGGAGTTGGAAATAGAGGAAAGACCAAATGAATCTTTCCTTTTCTTTGCTGCGGACAAGACTGACCCGGGTGCCTATAGTCTGCCTTTATATTTAAGCTTTGCTGATCCTATGCATAATGCTGGATTGTTACTTTCTCCGGGAATGAGCAAGGGGTTTAAATTTACCATTATGGACGTAGCGTATACCGAGGCTGACCGGGTGATTGAGCTTTATGCTCCTGAAAATCTTTATGATATAGCTGCCCTTTTGAGAGATAACCAGAGGTTTGTGATCGAATCTATTCATTCTAAAAATGCAGGTGAGCAGGCAGCCGCAGTCAGCACAACCAGATTACATAATATCGCTGGGAAATATACCGGCAAGGATGACCCGGTCTGTTTAGTCCGGGTACAGGGTAACTTTCCTGCCACGGGCGAGGTTTTATCTCCTTATAGTATAGGCCATTTTGTAGCTGGATTTATGCGAGGCAGCCATACAGGACCTTTGATGCCGGTGAAAGCCAATTCTACCATTTCATTCTTTGATGGTCCCCCGGTTGTATCTGCTCAAGCCTTCTCCATGAAAGAAGGCGTGTTAACCGAACCAGCAGACGCCTTTGACCAGCCTTTCTGGGATTACGTACGGGACAGGGTTTCTCAGAAGGCTATCGATATACGCCAACAGGGTTTCTCCGGTTGTGCTATGCTTCCTTATTCAGAGCTGGAATATGGAGGGATAGTAGAAAAGCTTAAAGAGTTGGATAAGAAGTTTGTGGTTCGTAAATAGAAAAGAAAAATTGACCCAGGTTGAGGGCAACGTGGGGATACGATTTGGAGTGTAAACCTTTAGGTTTACCAAAAGGTAAAGATATGTAGGTCAAGCATGGCAAAGCCTGTTTGACAAAATAAGATGTCGAACAGTCCTTGGACATGGTCGACCTACGGAAATCCTGCAAATTTTTCTTGACAGTTAATTTCGCAAGTTATATATAATTGCAGACTAAAGCGGGTGTAATTCAGCGGCAGAATGCAAGCTTCCCAAGCTTGACGTCGAGGGTTCAACTCCCTTCGCCCGCTTTTTTTAATTCTATCCTACGGATTCCTTTCGGGACAAATTCGTTCCAGGATTGGAGTTTTTAAGTGAAAATAAGATCGGTTGAAAGAAAAAGTCTGGCTGAAAAATATTCAATCCTGACGGGAGAAGAAATTTTAGAGATAAATAATTCTTCGATAAAGGACTTAATTGAATATAAATTTTATTCCAGCGAAAAGAAATTAAAACTAAAAATTAAAAGTAAATCTGGTATTATCCGAGTAGTTACATTAACAAAAAAACCGGATCAGGATTTAGGAATAGCTTTTGAGGAAAAAAGATATAGAGGCTGTCCGAATAAATGTATCTTCTGTTTTATTGACCAACTTCCAAAAGGCTTAAGGAAGCCGCTCTATTTTAGAGATGAAGACTTTCGTCTTTCATTTTTACATGGTAGTTTCATCACCCTGACTAATCTTTCGGAACAAGATATACAACGCATAATAAATCAGAGATTAAGCCCTCTATATATATCAGTTCATACGACCAATGAATCGCTTAGGAAAAAAATGCTGGGCAATCAGAAAGCACCGGATATCATGCCTTTAATCCGCAGATTGGCAGAAAACAGAATTGAAATACACGCTCAGATAGTTTTATGTACAGGAATAAACGATGAAAAATATCTGGAGAAATCGGTTTACGAGCTTTCTTTATTCTATCCCCGGGTAAAATCCTTAGCTATAGTCCCTGTGGGATTGAGTAAGTTCAGAAAAGGTCTGCCTGAATTAAAAGCGATTAATAAGGAATATGCAAAACGACTCATACGTTTAGTTGACCATTGGCAACTTTATTTCAGGAAGAAATATGAATCCAATTTCGTTTATGCCGCAGACGAGTTTTATCTTTCAGCCGGGCTTGACATCCCCACCAAAAAATATTATGATGAATTCTATCAGATCGAAAATGGCGTGGGTATGGTCAGGGAGTTTTTAGATGATTTTAAAAGGAAACAGAGGTTTTTACCGAGAAGTTTAAAATACAAATACCGATTGACCCTGGTAACTGGAGGGTTAGCTTATAAATTTATGAGTGGTTATATCCTGGATAGGTTAAAAAAGATAAAAAACCTGAAGGTGAACCTGGTAAAAGTAAAAAATAATTTCCTGGGAGAAAGCGTAACCGTCACCGGCCTTTTGAGTGGTGGAGATATACTTCAAGCTCTAAAAAAGTCAGGAAAAAGTGACTTGATTATGCTGCCACCTAACTGTCTGAATCCGGATGACTTTTTCCTGGATGATTTGAAGCCTGCCGATTTGGAGAAAAAATTATGTGTGAAAATCGTTAAAGGGTCTTATGATTTAGTTGAATCCTTGAAAAATATATCACCGGAGATAAAATCTGGAGTGTAAACCTTCAGGGTTACAAAAAAACGCGTATCCGAGCCTTTATGGCTTAGCAAAGATACGAAACCTCTGCTATGCGAACTCTGGAGAAAGTAAACCTTAAACTTTAAAAAAATAAAGCTAAAGCTTTATACTCCATAATAGAATAATGTCACTTCCAATCGTAGCTATAATCGGTCGTCCCAATGTAGGGAAATCCACTCTTTTTAACCGTTTTCTAAAAAAAAGAGTTGCGGTGGTACATAATCGACCAGGGGTAACCAGAGATAGAAATTATGCTTCTTGCACCTGGAATGGTAAAAGCTTCTATTTAGTCGATACTGGAGGTTTTTTGCCCGCAACCAAAAATGAGCTGGAAAAACAGGTTAAAGCTCAAGCTGAAAGTGCCATAGCTGAAGCAGATCTGATTTTGTTTTTGATCGATAGTAAAGCAGGCACTCAGGAAATAGATTTAGAGATCGCTAAAAGATTGAAGAAAACAAACAAAAAGGTCTTACTTGTGGCCAATAAAGTTGATAACGAAAAGGAGGAGTTAGAGGTCTATTCTCATACCAGATTAGGATTAGGAGAGCTTTATGCTATATCTGCGACTAATGGAAGAAACGCAACCGAGCTTTTAGATGATATCTCCAGACTAATTCCTGAGAGCATACCGGTGGAGGAAGAAAAAGGGATTAAAGTAGCAGTTATTGGCAGACCCAACGTAGGGAAATCCACCTTTGTAAATACCCTTTTGGGTGAAGAGAAATTAATCGTTAGCCAGATACCAGGCACTACCAGAGATTCAATCGATACCAGAATTAAGATAAATCAGGACGATTTTGTTCTTATCGATACGGCTGGCTTAAGAAAAAAGTCGAATATCAAAGACGATCTGGAATTCCATACATCACTTAGAAGTTTAAGGTCTATCCAGAGATCCGACGTTTGCTTACTTTTAACTGAAGCTCCGGTTGGCCTGGTAAATCAGGATTTGAAGATCGCCAGTGAAGTTATAGAAATGTGGAAAGGGCTGGTAATGGGGATAAATAAATGGGACCAGCTTCAGAAAGAAAGCAAAACGGTTGATTATTATACTAAATGGATTAAAAATTATGCACCATTCTTGGATTTCGTCCCGATTACTTTTATCTCAGCCAAAACCGGACAAAGAGTAGAGAAAACGATGGAATTTATAAAAGAAGTCTATCTGGAAAGGAAGAAGAGGATAGCTACTAATGAGCTGAATCAAAAATTAGGATCGGAGATCATAAAACAACCTCCTCCTTCTGTGCAAGGTAAATATATAAAACTCTATTACTGCACTCAGACCGATATAGAACCTCCGACCTTTGTCTTCTTTTGCAACTACCCGGAACTTTTGAAGAAGCCTTATTTAAAGTACTTACAGAGTAAAATCAGGGAACATTTTGGTTTCAAAGGATGTCCCATCAGGATAAAAGTGAACAAAAGAGAATAAAGATTTGGAATGCAAACTTAAAGGTTCTGTTTAAAAACCGGAATCAATAGAAAGATTGTCATTCTGAATCCGCCGGAGGCGGATGAAGAATCTCTATATTACTCAATAAGATTCTTCAGTCGTCCCCGTAGGGGACTCCCTCAGAATGACAGTGTGGATTTTTTCAATACTCTCTGAAGGTTTACTAAAAGGTAAAGCTGAAGCTTTACATTCCAGAAAAAAGAGATGTCACAATTCTTTTCAGAAAAGATTGAAGTTGTGTTTGATAAAAAAAGAGGAGTGCCGCTTTCTTTTGTCTGGAATAAAAAAGAATACATAATAATTGAGCAGATAGCAGTCTGGCATGATTGGGGATTTCCCAAAGGCTCGCCTAAGGCTAAAAACTGGAGATTGAGACACCACAGGAATTATTATAGAGTTCAGACTAATGAGGATGAGGTCTTTGAAATATATCTTGACAGAAAAACTAAAAATGAAGAAGTGGAATGGTATTTGTATCAAAAAATAAAGTTAGAACTCTCGTAGAGACGCATTGCATGCGTCTCAATTAAGTTTCTAAATAACAGTACCTATAAATGCTATCGATTGTTTCTATAACTATACTCTCCTATCTCTTAGGCTCAATTCCCTTCGGAATAATCATTTCTAAATTCTGGAAGGGGATCGACATCCGGGAATATGGCTCGAAAAATCCCGGAGCGACTAATGTCTATCGAGTTATTGGACCAATTCCTGCTTTAATAGTTTTGCTCTTGGATGTAAGTAAAGGACTAATTGCCACTCTTTTAATAAGCAGAATTATCATTGACCAACCAGTTCTTAATCAAACCAGTTTAAGGATAATTGCAGGACTGGTTGTTATCCTCGGTCATATTTTTCCCGTATTCGCCTCTTTCAAAGGAGGTAAAGGAGTAGCCACGGGCTTGGGCGTATTAATTTCTCTTGCCCCTGTAGAGTTGATTTTTGCTCTATTACTTTTTTTGATTATAGTTGCAATCACCCGCTATGTATCTCTGGGTTCTCTATCTTCAGCTTTATTTATCTTGCTTGCCTTAATCTTTGAAAAATATTATCTTCATAAGCCAGTATCGTATGAGCTTTTGATAGCGGTTCTGGTGCTTAATATATTTCTTTTCTATACTCACCGCTCGAATATCAAAAGATTAATTAACGGGACTGAGAATAAGTTTGGTAAAAAACAAAAGCTGTGATAATCTTGCATAGGAGTGGAGTTTAACTTTGCCTGTCATTCTGACCCCGCCGTAGGCGGGGGAAGAATCTCTGTCCGCCTTAGGCGGATTCGGTCGTCTCGCAGAATGCGGGACTCCTTCAGAATGACAATTATGGCTTACAGGGTAACACAAACTCCGCATCTACGCGGTATGATCTCACAGAAGAGAATCAATGACTAAAATCGCAGTCTTGGGTGCAGGAAGCTGGGGCATAGGGGTTTCGGTTCTTCTTCATTCAAACCAGCACAAAATCTCATTATGGGAGTTCAACTCTCAGGATATGCTTAACCTGAGAAAAGAGAGAGAGCATAAGAGTAAACTTCCTGGCATTACAATACCTGAAGAAATCGAAATCACTGACCAGTTGGACCAGGCAGTAAAAGATGCTGAAATGTTAGTTTTGGCTTTACCTTCACATACAGTCAGGGAAGTCAGTAAAAAATTAACCCGGATTTCTCTAAACGAGCCTTTAATTGTGAACTTAGCCAAGGGGATTGAAAATGATACCTTATGCCGGATGTCAGAGGTCCTAACCCAAGAATTACCTGAGAAGCTACATAATAAGATTGTGACTTTATCCGGACCCTGTCATGCAGAAGAGGTCTCGCGAAAAATGCCTACGTCTGTGGTAATAGCAGGATTAAAGCAGGAATCGTCTATACAAGCCCAGAAGATCTTTATGAATAAATATTTCCGGGTATATACCAGTGAGGATTTGATCGGAGTGGAACTTGGCGGCTCTCTGAAAAATGTTATTGCCATTGGCTCAGGGATTTGCGATGGACTTAATTTAGGTGATAATGCCAAAGGTGCTCTTTTGACCAGAGGCTTGGCAGAGATGGTCAGGTTAGGGGAGAAGCTTGGAGCTAAAGCATCTACATTTTCCGGACTTTCCGGAATGGGTGATTTGATTACTACCTGTATCAGCCGGCATTCGAGAAACAGGTATGTGGGAGAGCATATCGGTAAAGGAGAGACTCTTAAAGAGACACTTGAAGGTATGGTTATGGTGGCTGAAGGGGTCAAGACCACAAAATCCGCTTTTCAGCTTTCTCAAAAATATAAAGTGGAGATGCCGATTACCCGGCAGGTTTACCGGATATTATTTGAAAATATTAACCCCAAAGAGGCTTTAATCGAGCTTATGACCCGTGAGCCAAAATCTGAAATTTGGAGTTGACAACTTGAAATAAATGTGTATCTTAAGTCTAAATTATGAAGAGGTCTCTGAAAAAGTGGAAACGACTGGTCGGGCAGGGGTGCCCGACCTACGAAAAATCAACGTCTTAGATGCACGTAGACAGGGCTCCCAGCCCTGTAAATGAGTTTTTCAGAGCTCTCATAAAGTATCTCTTTAAGGTCAGTAAAGGGCAATAAGTATGAAACACAAATCAGTAGACGAGCTAAGCGGAAAGCTCTATTATTCCATTAGCGAGGTAAGCGAGATAACCGGAATAAAACAATACGTGCTTAGATTCTGGGAAAAAGAATTCTCTGATTTGAGACCGAAAAAGAACCGGGCTGGTAACCGGACCTACCAGTTGAAAGACATAGAGCTGGTGAACCGGATAAAGAACCTTCTATATGAAGAAGGCTTTACCATCGAGGGAGCCAGAGCCCAGTTAAAAGAGTTCCGCCATACTACAGAGCCAGAAAATAAGGAAATTAATCAGGAAAATCTGAAAACGGTTTTGAAGGACATCAAAAAGGAGCTTAGCGAGATTTTAAAGATATTGAGTTGATTCAATCGGGGCGTAGCGCAGCCTGGGTAGCGCACTTGCTTGGGGTGCAAGTGGTCGTCCGTTCAAATCGGATCGCCCCGATAAAAGGAGATTCCGAAATAGGAGGCAAAGATGAAGAAGTATATTTTCATTGCCATCTGTGTTTCTCTGCTAGCTGTAGCTGTGAGTTGCCGAAGCGGGAGAGACATTGAAGCTGAAAAAACTAAGGTCAAAGCAGTCCTGGATAGCTACATAACAAGTATTGAGAATGAAGACATGGGACTGTATTCCAGGATCATCATGCATGACCCAGACATGGTGAATTTCGGCACTGCCGTCACCGATCGCATCGTCGGGTGGGACGCTTTGAGAAATGCAATTAAAGCTCAAAATGCCGCTTTGTCGGAGACAAAGATCACTCAGAGCGATGTTACCATTAATCTGTCACCTGACGGGCAGTTTGCGTGGGCGACATCCCTATGGAATTTCAAAGCTACAATGGGAGCGCAAGCCATTGATCTGCCAGTTCGCTGCACTTGGATTCTGGAAAAACGCAATAAGGACTGGGAAATTGTTCATTTTCATAAGTCCATAGGCGCAGCATTCTAAGAGCTGTGTGGCCATCGGCTTGCTTGGGGTGCAAGTGGTCGTCCGTTCAAATCGGATCGCCCCGATAAAAATAAATAATTTTATGCAAGTATTAGTAAAAATTAGGATGTTTGCATTGCCTCTATTACTCCAATTTGGGGGTATATACGCAATGCAGATATGAACGAGTTATGCGCTATGCTAGTCTCCAATCTATAATATTATTTTACTAATAAACAATTATTCATTAAAAAAATCAAATAGATATTTATGAAAAAACAATTAATCGATACCGTAGAATACAAAGAGAAAATCATTGATGTCCCTTTATCACAAATCGAATTGAATAATCTAAATCCAAGGAGAAGGTTTGTTGATACAGAGGAGGATGTGTTAATAGAATCAATATTATCGAAAGGTATGTTAAATCCAATTATTGTATATAAAAGGCAAAAAGATAACCGATACGTAATTTTGGATGGCGAAAGAAGATTCAAAGCATTTAAGAAATTAAACAAGCCACATATCTCGTGTCATGTTTTAGAAAAAGAGCCAACAGAATTAGAAAATTTATCAATGATGTTTCATATCCATAATGTAAGAGAAGAATGGACCGACTTTGCAATTGCTCACACGTTGGTAAAAGTAATTTTTGAAATGGGAAAGGATTTGAGGCACTTAGGGCGTCAAGATAAATTACAGTTATCCCAATTAACTTCTCTTTCTGAGTACAAAATTAATAAATATTTGATTTTCTATGATTATCCAAAAAGCATAATTACTAAGTTTATGGAATCTGAGGTGAAAGAGATTCCAGACAAAGGGATGGATCCTGATATACTGGCAGAAATGCATGCGCCTATAAAGCTTATTGAAAATGAACTCCCAGATTTTTTGAAAGAATATAACAAAGAAAAAATAATTGATGCATGCGTAAGAAAAAAAGCAAATGGTATTATCAAAACAAATAGAGATTTTAGGATGCTGACAAAATCTCTATCCGCAATGAAAAAAGGGGGAGTCAGAAAAGAGGTTATGTTTGATAAATTAGTATCATTTATCAAGGATTTGGAAGTTACTCCGCAAAATATTTTTGAAGAAACATCAGAGACTATTTATCAAATAGACTCAATTCTTAAAAAGACAGATACATTAATTAAAGAAGTGCAAAACTTAAATCTGAATCAAATAACAAGACATGAAAAAGGCAGATTAGAGAGAAATTTAAAAAAACTGACTGATTTATTAAGAACTAAATTAAGATAACTTGCTAATGCTCGATGAAATTAAGGATCAGTTTAAAAAGAATGGCTACATAGAGTCACCAGGTTATAATTTACCTAAATCTTTGCTTTGGCAACCAGACTTAGTCTTCTCAAAAAATAATTACACATATCTTATTCTCGTTAAAAGTAATAATTCTATTCCCCCCTCCTTTCTTAATAGAATCTCAAATATACCTAAAGACACGATAATTCCGCTGATTGTCTTTGCTCAAAAATTAAAGGATAAAGAAGAAAAGGGTATACTATCGCTCGGTATAAGTATAGCCTATTTTATTAGGGGGAGACTTGTAAAATTTACCTTTAAGAAAAAGAAGCCACGGAAAATCGTTAAGAGAGATATAAGAAACAAATTAAAAGCTATTGATATTTTCATAAGCTCTAAACAAGATATTGTTGAAAGAGAATTTGTAAAAAGTAGAATTAATTATTTAAGGGATACCAATAATTATCCTTTTTTCCTACATATGATTGAATACGACAAATTCGAAATGTCAAAACTATATAAGCACATCAAAACTGAAATGTGCAAATGCGAATGGATTATAGTTTTATTGGGAAATCACTATTCTCCAATTGTTAAGTATGAAATGAGAAAAGCTCTAACAGTTATAGAGCATAATAACTATTTCATGTTTGTGAAATCGACCAATAATTGTCGCATAGCATGGGAAAAGGAATTAGACGAAGTAAAACAATATAACACTATTCACTATATTCCTTATGCAAATTTAAATGATTTAGAAGTTAATCTATCTAGAGCTGTAAATAAAAGAATGTATCAAATTTGCAAGAAAGAAAAGGTTGAGATATTTGTTTAAATGCAAATTTATGACTTTATCATAGCCTTTATTCAGGAAGCACAGCGCGTAATAGAGCAAACAACGGCGCTTCCTTTGTTGATGAAGGATAATTATGATTATCTGGGTGATTCTGAGTGGTCAAACTGCTCTTTTTAGTTAATGAAAACAATCTTAGTCCTTATTCCGGCTTTTAATGCGGAGAAAACCATTTCCGCAATAGGTGCTGATATCATCCCCAAAAGGGGATTATATTCGCACCAGGTGAGGATGTGAACAAGCTGGTGTAAATGCTGCCCGTTTGAAAGAAAAATGAGCAGTGGCGCAGGTAGAATACAAAGAAAATAAAATAGAAAGAAGGTTAGAATGCTTTTAAATCATCTAAAAACAGTTATGCATAACATAAGAATACCAAAGCATATCCGGCATAATTTTAAAACCATCAATCCAGATAAAATGAACGAATTACGAGAAATACTCAGGGAAGAGTATTTTAAAAACATTAAATACTCCATTGGAGTTACTTCAGAAAATTATCTTGCGACAGCAGAAGGCAAAACTGACGTTGAAAATCATACGGTTAATAGATTAAATGTTTTCAGGAACACGGTCGTCCCCTGGTTAGATTCATTAAAAAAATTATCCTCATCCAAAATACTTGAAATAGGTTGTGGAACAGGGTGCTCTACTTTAGCACTTGCAGAACAAGGTGCCATTGTCACAGGAATTGATATAGACGAAGCAAGCATCAGGGTGGCAAAATTTCGAGCCAATTTGTATGGCGTTGATTACACCCTCCTTCAAGAAAATGCCACACGCATTGATCGATTCAGCAAACAATCTTTTGATTTAGTAATATTTTTTGCGTCACTTGAACACATGACTATTGATGAGAGAATCGAGGCCTTGAAAAAAGCGTGGGATTTACTATCAGCCGGCAGTATCCTGGTTGTAATCGAAACGCCGAATCGACTTTGGTTCCGGGATGAGCATGCCTCTCTTCTTCCATTTTTTCATTGGCTGCCGGATCAACTCGCTTTTTATTATTCCTCTAGGAGTCAGAGGATTAATTTCTACCGCTTCTCAAATGACTTAGGCAGCCAGGTGCCGATGACATTTCATAGACTCGGAAGGGGGGTAAGCTATCATGAATTCGAAATAGCAATTGGTAAAAATGCTAAATTGAAAGTTATTGGAGACCTTGATTCGTTCTTAGCAAAGAGATCCATAAATCCACTCCTTAAGCTAAAGAGAAAAATATCCAAGGGAAATAGATATTATAAATTAATTAAAAGTCTAAATCCGTTCGTACATAGTTCGTTTTTTCGTCAGGAACTGAATTTGGCTATTATCAAAGAATAAAACTATAGCCTGGCGAGCAATGCGGTTGAGGTAAATTTTCTCAGGAGAGGAATTGTTGAATCGGTTGGTTTGGCAGAACCGGATGCGGCTTTGACGAAAATAGATTCGCAATAAAACAAGAAAGCCTCGTGCTAAGGAAATAAAAATCATAAACATGCGCCACTGCGGAGAATCAAAACAAACCGGCAGCATATCCACCAACAGCCGCAGCCTACCATTTTGCGCAGCAAGTCAGGGTAGCGCTTCCGTGTCCGCTCCGCTTTGCTCCGAGGCACTCCAGCGGAATTATAGGCGCAAAACAGCAGGCGGGTGCGGCTAACGGTTAGCAAAATATCCGAAAAGGCGAATTTCAGTGAAAGTTCGTGATATTATAAAATTGATTAAGTGTTCTGGTTGCAGCAAGTTAATGAAAAAAATCTTAGTTCTAATTCCAGCTTTTAATGCCGAGAAAACCATTTCTCCGCTCATAGAGCAGATTTCAGCTAATAGTATAAAAAAAGAAGATATTTTAGTTATAGATGATGGCTCTCTGGATTCGACTTATGAGATTGTAAAAAAATGTGACGTTAAGATTATTCAGCACCAAAAAAACAAAGGCAAGGGGGAGGCTTTGAAAACGGGGTTTGGGTATACCCTGCGGGAAGGGTATTCAGGGGTAATTACTTTAGATGCGGATTTACAGCATGATCCAAAATTCATTCCGGAATTTATCAAAAAAGCAAACTCAGATATACTTGTCGGGACAAGGAATATCAGGCTAAAAATTATGCCTTTTCCCAGATGGTTATCTAATAATCTAACTTCTATAATTGTATCTATTTTAGGAGATACTAAAGTCAGGGACAGCCAATCCGGTTACAGGTATATCTCTGCAGAGGTTTTAAAAACTGTCAGATTGAGGACTAAGAAATATGAGCTTGAGTCAGAACTATTAATAAAAGCCGGAAGAAGAAAATTCAAAATTGATCCGGTGCCGATAAGCACAATTTATAAAGGAAGCAAAAGTTTCATAAATCCTCTTGTGGATACAGGAAGATTTATTAAATTAATGTGGAAAAGTCTTTTCTGGTGAAAAGACAGTGGTCAGAAAAAACTGATTACTGACCACTCACCAATGGTTACTAATTTCCGGAGGAAATTTGATTGCTCTATTAACCAACGACGATGGAATCGAAGCCAAAGGTTTAAAGGTTTTAATAAAAGAGATTTCTAAAATTGCTCAGGTCTGGGTAGTAGCTCCGGACAGGGAGCAGAGTGCTACCAGCCATTCTTTAACCATAACCCGTCCTTTGAGGTTAAATAAGATCGGAGAGAAAATCTATTCTATTGATGGAACCCCTACGGATGCGGTGATGATTGCTTTTCATAAAGTATTAAAGAAAAAGCCAGATATTCTCATCTCCGGCATCAATTCCGGTCCAAATTTAGGAGATGACGTTACCTATTCAGGAACCGTAGCTGCCGCAATTGAAGGGACAATCTTAGGTATACCCTCAATCGCAGTTTCCATCACTGATTACGATTTTGATAAATTTGATAATCCTGCTAAATTCGTTAAAAAACTGGCTAAGTATGTTCTTAAAAATGGACTGTCTGCAGATACCTTTTTGAATGTGAATATACCTCCTCACAAAAGACCACTTAATAAATATAAGATCACGCGATTAGGTAGAAGGGTTTATAAAGACGTGGTAGTGGAGAAGATCGACCCGCGGGGCAAAAAATATTTCTGGATAGCCGGGCAGGCAATAGTTTCAGAAGGAGGGAAAGACTCAGATTTCTTAGCCATTGAAAAAGGGTATATCTCCATTACTCCCCTGCATCTGGACTGGACAAATTATAAGACTATCGAGGAGATGAAAGGGTGGAAGATATTTTAGATTGTGTATATGTGTATAATTGAGGTCGTTTGTAGCGTCAGGGTTTATCCCTGACGTTTGTTCATTTTCGTCGGGCATAAAACCCGACGCTACATAAAAAACCTCACCTGTCTCTCTCATTACAAAGAAGAGTGAGAAAATGATTTGTAGGGGTGGGTTTGAAACCCACCCCTACCATTCTATCAGGGGACCCACAGGGTGGCACCCTCAAACTCGTTTGAGGGTGATGCATGAGGTATATGCTCTGATAGCATTCTCAAAGCAAGTTTGGGAATGGCACACCGCGTAGCTACCACAGGATTTGAACAAAAAAAAGGCTCCCAGCCATTTTAGTGGTGTAGGAGACAGCAATTAAATAAAAATTTTACTTGACTTTTGCTCTTGAAAATCGTAGATATTTATTGTCAACCATTAGGGCGCGGCTTGGCGCTGACCCGGCTGCAACTGCAGCTTAGAATGTAAGAAGGGCAAAAATCCCTTTTCCATCTGTACGGACTCCGCTCAAAGCACAAACCCTTTTTAAAAAACACTTTAACTCCAAAGGAGGAGTAAGTGAGTAACAACAAGCTATACGTAGGCAACCTGAGCTACATGACTGGTGAGGAGAAGCTCAGAGAAGCTTTTTCGGCCTACGGAACTGTAACCTCCATCACCATAATCGAAGGAAAAGGATTCGGGTTTGTGGAGATGGAAACCGGTGAAGCCGCCCAGAGTGCCAAAGAGGCTCTGGATGGGAAAGAACTGGATGGTCGTAACATCAAGGTGGACGAAGCCAGGCCCAGGGCCAAAAAGAAGCGGCGGCGGTGGCGGTGGATATGGAGGAGGGGGTGGTAGAGGAGGAGGGGACAGGGATTTTAAAAGAAGACGACCCAGATATTAACTCTGAATAGAAAAGGGTCGGTCTACTTTAAGTAGACCGACCCTTATAGTTTACTGAGTATTGTAGTATTGTAGTTGCTCGATTCATCGAGCAAAAAACAGCCCGATAGATGAACAACTGCAGTTCAGATAGTTCGGGGAATATAACGACACCAATAGAACCTCACCCTAACCCTCTCCTTATAAAGGAGAGGGTTAGGAGTTAGCTATGCCATTTTCAAAAGAAAAATGGATCGAGATTGCCAGAAACAGAGGATTGGAAGAAGTAGGGGTTAAATTGATTGAAAAAATAGGTAAATGCCCTCATGCAGAAGGGAAAGTTTTTATATATGTTCATCCAAATTGCAGACCTGAAGGACTTTGCGGAGTAGCTTCCATTGCTATAGAGCCTTTTGTTCAGCGCTGTTCAGCCAGAGTCCCATCCTGGGAGAAAGACGACTCGAATATATATCGCATTCACTGTCCTTCAAAAAAAGGGACCATCTGGGAGATAAGGAGATTAAAAGATAAATAGATCTTTCTGCTCGGGCAGGGGTATAACACCTATCCATCCAAGGTTTCTCATCGTCAATCTTTTTACTCAGGGCTGTATTTTCGATGGTGAGGATACCAATGCAGAATCGCAGGAACAGAATCCGCCTAAGGTGGATTCTGTTCTTTCAGTCTGAATATGATATTTTACTTTTAAAAATAAAACTATTTTTCTATTGACATTCTTCAAAAAAAATATAAGATAGATAGGTCAAGAAGATAGTGCGGGGCGTGGCTCAGCCTGGTAGAGCACTTGGTTCGGGACCAAGGTGTCGTCCGTTCAAATCGGACCGCCCCGAAAAATATAATTTTAAAAACGACCTGGGGGTAAAAGGGAGTTGTTATATGAAAGCAAAAGAAATGAAGAAAGAAGCAAAGAAAGAATTAAAGGAAGAAGGAAAAAAGGTTTTCATTGGAGTAATCGGTGCTGGTACCTGTTCCAAGAAAATCCATAGTACCGCAGTTGATGTAGGCAAATATATCGCCAAAGCAGGAGGAATCCTGGTTTGTGGTGGACTTGGCGGAGTGATGGAAGGGGCGGCTCAAGGAGCTAAGGAAAATGACGGGATAACTATAGGAATAATCCCTGGCGAAAACAGGGAAGAAGCTAATTCCTATATCGATTTTCCGATTGTAACCGGTTTTGGTGAAGGAAGGAATTTGATGGTTATCCGCAGTTCTGACGTTATCATCGCTTTGCCCGGTAAATATGGTACGTTGTCCGAGTTAGCCTTCTGCCTCAAATTAGGTAAACCCGTAATCAGCATAAGCACTTGGGATGTCTCAGAGAGAATTATTAAAGCCAAAGATCCTAAAGAGGCAGTTAAGTTAGCCTTAGAACAAATTAAGTAGAGATGAGCCCGGATAAGGTTACTGCACATATAATTGTTTCAGGAATAGTTCAAGGCGTAGGCTTCCGCTATTTTGTCTATCGTAAAGCAGGAGAATACAACCTTAAAGGTTATGTAAGAAATCTGCATAACGAAGATGTCGAGATAGAGGTTGAAGGTGACAAGGGGATGATACTGGATTTTATAAAGGATTTGAAAATAGGTCCACGTTCAGCTCACGTAACCGGAGTAAATATCGAGTGGCTGGAACATAAAAATAGTTATTCTGATTTTCAGATAAGATTTTAATTGGCTTCTTGAAAGGAGATAAGATGGCTCAAGATTTAAAAAGGCTAATCAGAAATGTCAAAGATTACCCGAAACCGGGAGTAATATTCAGGGATATCACTACTTTGCTTAAGAATGGAAAAGCATTTAAACGTGCTGTAGAGCTATTATATAAAAAATATAAAAACGAAAAAATCGATCTGATAGCTGCGGTGGAATCCAGAGGATTTATCCTGGGAGGAGCCTTAGCTAACCAGATGGGAGTTGGTTTTATACCCATTCGAAAATTTGGAAAACTACCAGCAGATCGGATCGAGGAAAAATATGATTTGGAATACGGAACCGATACTCTGGAAATTCACCGGGATGCAGTAAAAAAAAGACAGAGAGTTTTGGTTGTGGATGACCTTTTAGCCACAGGTGGAACTCTCCAGGCCACTTGCAAGCTCATAGAAAAATTAGGAGGAAAGGTAGCTGGTATTCTGGTATTAATTGAGTTATCCTTCCTTAAAGGAAGGGAAAAACTCAAAAACTACGACCTTTTCTCTTTGATTAAGTACCATAAGGAGTAAAGTATAGTCTATAAAGCTTTTTTGGATGGGGGAAGGGACTAATCACCAATCACTATTCACTAATCACTGCCTTTTCCGCCCCCGTAGCTCAGTTTGGATAGAGCAGCAGTTTCCTAAACTGTTGGCCGCCCGTTCAAGTCGGGCCGGGGGTAGAAATACAGATTAAAATTTGAGGTTTGGAGTTTATAGAAAAAAATTAAAAAAATGCTTGCCAAAAGAAAAACAGGTTTATATATTTAAAACTTAAATTGTGAGGTGAACCAAAAACTCAAAAAGGAGTGAGCCAGATGAAGTTAAAACTAACCCTTACAATCGGTTTGCTGGTCCTGGTCTTTGTCAACCTGGGATATCCTCAGGTTACAGTAACCAGAAACATTCTCGATTACAATTTCTTAGGAGGAGGAGCAAGGGCAAGAGCAATGGGAGGAGCTTTTTTTGCTGTATCAGATGACCCATCCGCTGGCAGCTGGAATCCAGCCGGCCTGGTTCAGTTAGACAAATACCAGATGGGAGCAACTCTTTACTTCATAAATCCTAAAATGGATTATATTACCAGCTATACCACCTCTTCCTTTCCCAATTCATTAAAACAGACTAAATCCACTCTCTCTTTTGGCAGCGTAGTCATTCCATTCAAGCTTTTTAACAAGGATTTAGTCGGAAGCGTTCTTTATAACCGGGCTTCAGATATTTATGATAAACGTGTATATAATTTCTTGGGTGTTTATACTTATGGAGAAGTCTCTGTTAGAATCTGGGATAAAACAGAAGAGGTTAAAGGAGGGCTTGATGTAGTAGTTCTTTCTCTGGGAGGTAAAGCCTATAAAGATTTATCCTTTGGTTTAGGTATAAATGTTTATACTGGAAGTTATGAATATAATTCTGGACAATTAATAGATGTCAGCTGGGATGCAATATCCGATACGTCAGTTTACTACCACCCATATATAAAAGGAAGTTATTCCGGTGTTAATTTCGCCTTGGGCACGATGTATAAATATCAGGATTTAAGAGTTGGAGCAGTTGTGAAAACTCCTTTTAAATTAAAAGAGAAAGATGATGTTCAATATGTTTATGATATGATCGTGGATGGAGTAGTTAATCCTTATTCGATTCAATATGGAATAATCTGGCCTGTTGAATACAAACAGAAATGGGAAATTCCTCTGATGATTGGATTTGGAGCTTCATATCAAATAAAAGGACTTACCTTAGCAGGGGATGTAGAGTTGAGGGATTTCAGTAGTTCAAAGTTGTTCTATCCGAAAAAATGGTGGGACCCTAATTCACCTGATACCTCTATTGCTTTAGATTGGAATTCCTTAACTCAATTCAGAATCGGAGGCGAATACTTATTCCACAGCAAATATGGTACCATACCATTAAGAGCGGGTTTTAGAAACGACCCTAAGGTGTTTTCAGATTTGAAGAACGTAGAAATAAACTTCCCTTCTTCCATTAGTGGAAAAGACGAAATAACCATAATCAATCAGAAGAACGGAGATAAAGTCTCAGGGAACACCATCTCTTTGGGAACCGGAATAGGCTGGAAACAGATAAAACTTGATTTTACTTATGAGTTAAGCCAGTATAAGACCGAGATGAGTGGTGAAAACTTAGGGGTTCCTTTTGATATTAAAGATATTGAGAAAAAAGATAATCGATTTCTGGTGAATTTCACCGGATTCTTTTAATCTTCTAAAGAGCTATCCAGAGGCGAAGTTCAACAAAGAGCTTCGCCTTTTTTATAAAAGGCTTGATTAGTTATGGAATTTTATTAAAATGATTTGTTATAGTTGCTTGATTCATCGGGTAACTCTGTTTGTCATTCTAAGGGAGTCACGCCTTTGATAGACGACCGAAGAATCTGCGTAGGTTAGCCTGAGGCAGATTCTTCGCCCCCGGCAGAGGATTCAGAATGACACAGTGTCATATATGGAGAATCAGAATGAAAATCAGTCATATTTGATAAAATTAAAATTACTTTATTCAGGAGGTAATTAATATGAGCCCTAAAAAAGTAAAGATAACCAAACACCAGATGAAAGAGGACAAGCTGGTTACTACCACTTTCCAATTCACCCAATATATCCAGAAACATTCCAGTAAGTTTTTGATAGTCGGTGCAGGGGTAGTAGTTGTGATATTGATAGCGATATTTTTTATTTCATCCAGTAGGGTGCGCAACCAAAAAGCCTTAGAGCTGCTGGGAAAAGCCAGGGTAGAGCTGCAGGCAGGAGAATTTCAACAAGCCACCACAGACCTGCAGACTATCTGGAGAAATTATGGTGGAACCAAAGCAGGACAGGAAGCTTTATATCTCTTAGGGAATACTTTTTATTATGGTCGGGATTATGATCAAGCATTAAGGCATTTTCAAAACTTTGTTAATAAATATCCTAAAACTGACCTGCTCCTTTTATCCGGAGCTTACTCCGGCATAGGGGATTGTCATATGCAGAAAAGAGAATATTCCCAGGCAGCAGAATATTACCTTAAAGCTGCAGACAAGAATCCGGATGATTTTGTCGTTCCAAATTTATTATTATTATCTGCTCAGGCTTATTCTTATGCCAATCAGCCTGACAAAGCTAAAGAGATATATCAGAGGATAATCCAGAAATATCCTGATTCCAAAGCTGTATTTCAAGCCCGTTTAGAGTTAGCAGAACTTTCTATACAAAAAAGTTAAAGACGAATGATACTATGAATGGAAATTCGAAAAAGCCATTGAAAGTTGCATTTATCTGGCATATGCATCAGCCTTATTATAAGGAGATAAAAACCAATCGCTATCTTCTGCCCTGGGTCAGATTGCATGCTTTAAAAGATTATTATGATATGGTAGCTATCCTTGATAACTACCCTAAAATCTCGCAGACTTTCAACCTGGTTCCTTCATTAATTGAACAGGTTCAGGATTATGCATCTCAGTCAGTCTATGACCGGCATCTACTTTTAACTGAGAAACGGGCGGATGAGCTTACTGATGATGAAAGATTAGAGGTGATCAGAGATTTTTTTATGGGTAACCAGGTAACTATGATCAAACCCTACCCTCGCTTTTATCAACTTTTTCTCAAAAGGGGAGAAGACCCAGAGAAGTACAGTCAAGCAATTCAGAAATTCACTCATCAGGACCTTCTTGATTTACAGGTCTGGTCAAATTTAACCTGGTTTGATCCCATCTTCAGAAAAGATAAAGAATTAGCACCTTTGTTCAAAAAGAAGGAGAATTTTACTGAAGAAAATAAAAAAGAGATGATTTCCAAGCAGAAGAAAATCATCTGTGCAATTCTTCCAAAATATAAAGAGCTAAAGGACAAGGGGCAGATAGAAATAACCATATCCCCCTGTTACCACCCTATTTTGCCTTTGCTCTGCGATATCGGTATATCCAAAGTATCCCAACCTAACCTAATTTTACCTCATCGAAAATTTAATCATCCTGAAGATGCCATAGCTCAGGTAAATTGTGGAATCGAGATTTTTGAAAAAGTTTTTGGAGGAAAACCCAAAGGAATGTGGCCCTCAGAGGGAGGGGTAAGTGAAGATATTATACCCATTATGGCTCAAGCAGGTATTGAATGGTCTGCTACAGATGAAGAGATTTTATATTTAAGTCTTGGAGTCACAGATGCTTCCAACCATAATAAAATCAAACTGTTATATAAACCGTACGAAGTAACAGTTAAAGAGAATAAAGTGGTTTTCTTTTTTAGAGATCATCTCCTGTCAGACTTAATCGGATTCGTCTATTCACACTGGGACCCAAAGAAAGCTGCAGATGATTTTATTAAAAGGCTTCTGGAAATCAGAAAGAACCTCAACGATGAGGAGTTAAATGATTTCCTGGTAAGCATTATCCTGGATGGGGAGAATTGCTGGGAGTATTATAAAAACGATGGTTCGGATTTCCTCAATGCTCTTTACTCAGGGTTTTCAGATGAAAATCTAATTCAAACAACTACGATAAGCAAATTTTTAGAAGCTAAGCCCGGCGTAGCTGCTGAGGCTCAGGTAAAATCCAAACTCACCAAACTCTATCCTGGTTCCTGGATTGACCATAACTTTAAAATATGGATTGGTGAGCAACCCGATAATTTAGCCTGGGACCTGCTTAAAGAGGCACGGGATAAATTAGTTGAATTTTCTGATCTTAGATCCAGAGAAAAAGATAAGAAGGGAGTAGGTATTATCGAAGAAAAGTTAAAAGCCGCCTGGAAGGAAATCTATATAGCTGAAGGTAGCGATTGGTGCTGGTGGTATGGAAGTGAACATTCAGGTCCGGGCAGCGAGCTCTTTGACCTGCTTTTCCGTTCCCATCTTCTATCCGTATATGAATTGATAGACTTAGAACCGCCGGAAACGCTCTTCAATCCTTTAAGAGCTGGTGTAAAGGAATTAGCTATTCAAGAACCGGTAAGCCTTATCACCCCAACCCTGGATGGGAAAGTAACCCATTATTATGAATGGGAGGGAGCAGGCGTTCTCGATTGTGTTAAACTCAGCGGGGTAATCAAGAGAGCCGTAAGTATATTTAAACAGATCCATTTTGGAAACGATTTGGAAAATCTTTACATAAGAATAGATACGGTCCTTCCTATAGAAAAATACTTCTCTGAGAATTATCAATTTGAACTGGAGATTATGATACCAGCACGTTTTAAAATTTCTATTTCCAAAGAGAAAGCCGATTTTAATAAATATATTCCAGAAAAAAAACAGTGGGTAGAGGTTCCCGTTCCAGTTATTTATCAATTCTCAAAAGTGCTTGAGCTTTCTTTGCCCCTTTCGATCTTTGAGCCGGGAAAGGAGAAGGGTTTTCAATTTAGATTAAGGGTTAAAAAAGGAGAGGATGAAATAGAAAAATGTCCGGAGATCGATCTTGTAAAATTTAACATCCTGCAGGAAGATAAAAGCCCTATTTACTGGTAGTAAAAATGTTTAGCAGGGACAGAATCCGCCTGAAGCGGATTCTGTCCTGATAGAGTTTAAAAAGGTTCAGCGATGGATGAATTAGAGTCAAAAAAAGCTGAAGAAGAAAATAAATCTAAGTCCACACCATCTGAAGAGGAGCTCATCCAGGAAGGGAAAGCAGCCGCTATCCTGGGCTATATCCCTTTTATGTGTTTCGTGCCTCTGGTTAAGATGAAAGATAATCCTTTTGCGGTTAAACACGGGAAGCAGGGACTGATCCTTTTCTTCTTAGAGATAATCGCAGCGGTTTTTCTTCTGCCCAAAATAAGCCAGCTTTTCTGGGGAATGGTAATCATACTCTGTTTGATTTCAGCTCTAGCCGGAATACTGAATGCCGTCCAGGGGAAGGAATGGAAAATACCATTTATTGGCGAATTAGGAGATAGGCTAAAACTATAAGTCTTTTCAGCTCTTCGCTGGTGTTCTCATCAGCGAATGCAAAGTCGAACTAGGGACGACCAGCTGAAGGCGTCTCACAAAATTTTTACGAGGGCTAAAATAAGTGATCAAAATAACCGTAGTGGGCAGCTACCCAAAAATAAGCTCGGATAAGAACGTTCCCAATCTGAGAAACGCTTTGAACCAGTTTGAACAGAACAAGATCTCGGAGGAAAAGTTAGAAGAGGTTTATAAGGCTACCATTATAAGGGTTTTAAAAGAACAGGAGGATGCCGGAATCGACATTATCACTGACGGGCAGATAAGATGGGACGATCTTTTGACTCCCTTTGCTAAGAATATAAAAGGGTGCGAAGTAAACGGACTTCTGAGATTTTTCGATAATAATTTTTATTATCGCAAGCCGGTGATAAAATCTAAAATGGTTTTTAAAGATTTTACTACTCTTGAGGACTTCAAATTCGCCAGAGCCAATTCTAATCAGAGCTTGAAAGTGGTTCTGCCGGGTTGTCTGACTTTTTCGGGATTATCCCTGGATGAATATTATAAGGATTTAATGAGTTTTGGAATGGATTACCGTCAGATTTTGAAAAAAGAGATTCAGGGATTAGACCTGGAGGGGATAGAATATATCCAGGTAGATGAACCTTCATTATGCTTCGTTCCCCGGGAGATAAGCTTATTGAAAGAAAGTCTAAGGTTCATCTTTTCCGGTATAAAGGCTAAAACTATTCTTTTTTTGTATTTCGGGAAGATAGAATCTTTAATACCTGAGCTTTTTGATCTCCCCGTGGATATAATCGGCATTGACCTGGTAAGCAAACCTGAGAATCTATCTTTTATCTTAGAAGCTGATTTAAAAAAAGAGCTGATCCTGGGCTGTTTGGATGCCCGGAATACCAAAATGGAAGATGAAAAGGAGATCCTCAAGCTCATCGAGAAAGTCTCCAAAAAGATTCCTCCTGAGAAAATCTATATCAGCCCCTCCTGCGGGCTTGAATTTTTACCACATGAAAATGCCTTGAAGAAATTAAAACTTTTATCTTCCATTGCATATCGGTTTAATCATATGGGCTAAAATATTCTGGAAATGAGATACTGCCCCCGCTAAAAGCGGGATCAGTATGACAGATTAAATTTAACTGCCATTCTGCGGGACGACCGAAGAACCCGTATACAGATTCTTCGCCCTGCGGGCTCAGAATGACAAGGAGGAGAGAAGATGCTTCTCACGACCAGCGTAGGCAGCTTTCCCAAACCAGACTACTTGGCTAAGGCTCGAACACAGTTCTCGCGGGGTGAAATTACTCAAGAAGAGTTACATCTTTTAGAGAGAAAAGCAACGGCTGAGGTCATAAAATTCCAGGAGGAGATAGGCATAGATATACTTGTCCATGGCGAGATGGAAAGGGGGGATATGACCACCTATTTTGCAGAGATATTAGAAGGGTTCGGTATTAGCGGACTGGTTCGCTCCTACGGAAATAGATATTATAGAAAACCGGTTATCTTGGGAAAAGTAAAAAGAAATACCCCGATGACAGTTGAAACCTTTAAGTATGCTCAGAGCTTGACTCCAAAACCGGTTAAAGGTATGCTCACCGGACCTTATACTATGATGGACTGGTCTTTTAATGAGTATTATCCCTCCAGAAAAGATACGGCTTTAGCTTTAGCTGAAGTAATCCATCAGGAAGTTTTCGACTTGGAAAAAGCCGGGGCTAAATATATTCAGATAGATGAGCCCGCCTTATCCACGCGGCCAGAGGAGATAGATTTAGCCATAGAGGCCATGGCTATAGTTACCAGAGGGATAAAAGCAAAAACTATCAGTCATATCTGTTATGGTGATTTCTCTAAAATCTATCCGAGACTTTTGGATTTTCCGGTTGATCAGCTTGACTTGGAGTTTGCCAATAGCAATTTCTCCAATTTAGACCTCTTCAGAAATCCCAAATTTACCAAAGAGATTGCAGTCGGAGTAATAGATGTGCATAGTCATAGAATCGAGACTAAAGAGCAGGTAAAAGCCAATATTAAAAAAGCTTTAGAAGTTTTTCCTTTAGAGAAAGTCTATATCGACCCGGATTGCGGGCTGAAAACCAGAACTGTAGAAGAAGCCCAGGCTAAGCTTAAAGTAATGGTTGAAGCTGTGCGGGAAGTCAAGAAAGAATTGGGAATTGAGTAGCGCGACCCTTTTAGGGTCGCAATGCGAGGCTGAAAGCCTCGCGCTACGAAATAACATGACAAATCAATTTATAGAAAAACTGCAAAAAGGTGTCCTGCTCTGCGATGGGGCAATGGGGACACTGCTTTATACCAGGGGAGTTTCCTATTACCAGTGCTTTGATGAGCTGAACCTATCCAACCCTAAAGTTGTCCAGAAAGTCCATCAGGATTATATCAAAGCTTGCGCAGGGATAATTGAGACCAATACCTTTGGCGCAAACCGTTTCAAATTAGCCACTCACGGGTTTGAGGAGAAAGTTAGGGAGATAAACCTGAAGGGTGCAAAAATAGCGCGTGAAGCCAGAGAGATAGAGGGAAAAGATATCTTCGTAGCCGGTTCAATCGGACCAATAGGGCAGAGGGTTTATCCATTTGGGGAGATAACCTTAAAGCAAGTCCGGGAGGCTTTTTTAGAGCAGGCAGAAGGGCTTTTAGAGGGTGGAGTGGATTTATTCATAGTTGAGACCATATCTGATCTCAGGGAGATGAAAGAAGCAGTCTTTGCCATCCGGAGTATCTGCCAGCTGCCGATTATGGCTTCAATGACCTTTGGAGAGGATGGGAAAACCCTGATGGGTAACACCCCTGAAGAAGTGACCGAGGTTTTGGATAAATTGGAAGTAGAGGTAATTGGAGGCAATTGCAGTGTGGGTCCTTTGAAGATGTATGAGGTGATCCAGAACAATGAAAAGCAGGACCACAAAATTCATCTCCGCCCAGCCCAATGCCGGTTTGCCTCATTTTGTAGAGGGAAGATACATCTATCTTACCTCCCCGGAGTATATGGCAGAATATACCGAGAGATTCATCCGTGCCGGAGTTAATATCGTCGGCGGCTGCTGCGGCACGACTCCCGAGCATATCAAGATGATGTCTCAGGTTATTAAAAAATTGAATTCCGGGATTACATCCAGAACCGAGCCTGATATCTATTTGGAAGAGGAGGTCGAAGAGGAAAAAATAGAAATCCCCCTGATGGAGCTTTCGCCTTTTGCCCGGAATCTCGGTAAGAAATTTCTGGTCTCAGTAGAAATCGACCCGCCTAAAGGAACCAATCCGGAGAAGATAATTCAGGTGGCTGAAAAGCTGAAGAAAAAAGGAATCGACGCGGTCAATATCGCTGACAGCCCCATGGCAAAGGTGAGAATGGGCTGTCTCTCCCTGGCTTATCTTTTGAGAGAAAAGACCGGGATAGACGTTATTCTCCATTTAACCTGTAGAGACAGGAATTTAATGGGTCTGCAGTCAGACCTTATAGGTGCGCATGCCTTAGGCATAAGAAATATCCTGGCTATCACCGGTGACCCGCCCAGCCTGGGCGATTATCCTCATATGACCGCAGTTTATGATGTTGACTCTATTGGTTTGGTAAAGATTATCCAGAAATTGAATATGGGAACAGACTGGGCAGGAAATTCCATTGGCTCACCCACATCTTTTTTCGCCGGGGTGGGAGTTGACCCGAATGCTGAAGACTGGGACAGGGAATTAGACCGACTCAGGGAAAAAGAAAAAGCCGGAGCAAATTTTATCTTTACCCAGCCGCTTTATGATTTAGAAACCTTAGAGAGATTTTTCAGAAGAATAGAAGGAATAAAACTGCCGATTATCATTGGTTTACTCCCGTTACAAAGCACTAGACATACGGAATTCCTCCACAACGAAGTCCCCGGAATCAGAATCCCGGATAAGATAAGGGAGAGGATGAAACAAGCAGGGGAGAGGGGCGCACAGGAAGGGGTGCAAATCTGCAAAGAGCTTTTAAAAGAAGCAAAATCCTTAGTCTCCGGAGTTTATTTAATTCCTTCTTTTGGCAGGTTTGAACAGGTTTTAGAGGTGATAGAATGATAATATTGTCATTCTGAGGGAATCCAGCCGAAGGCGGATGACCGAAGAATCTGTCGAATTTGACCTTGAGGTAGATTCTTCGCTTTCGCTCAGAATGACATTGATGCTGTAGCGTCGGGCTTCACGCCCGACGAAGTAAACGTAGGGTAAGGCTTTTAGCCTTGCTTTTGTTTTTCGTAGTATGACCCTTTTAGGGTCGCTGTAGTTGTAGGGACAGAACATTGTTCTGTCCAGTAATTACGACAAATCGAGACGCATGCTATGCGTCTCTACAACTATTAACCGTCTAATAATAATGTAGAGGAAGGCTTTAGCCTTCCATTATTAATTTTATTGACTTTAGTCAATGACTATTATATACTTTTCAATACCAATAACCACGGCGGTAAATAATGGATTCTAAACAAAGATGGTATGGATGTTATTTCGATACTGATAGACAATTGACGAACTTTCTGAGTAAAGCGAGAAGCACATATGAAAAGCACACTAAGTTTATTGAGCTTGAAAGAGCTTTCTTTTTTAAGGTTTTCTTAGACTTTGATACTAGCCGAGTGCATCTAGTGGGTATTCCAACTTTGGATGATTCGGTAGAAAAGAGACGGTGTGTGTGGGAGGAGATATTGGATAGAAAGATTGCATTCGATGAGGATTTTGATATCGTTATTGCTCCCAAAGATAAGTTAGATGAAAAAGTAAAATATTTGATCCAGATAGTCAGATTTACCGGAAATGTTAGCGCTACTACTGAAAGTTTACTTGACTTCTTGAAGAAGAAGAAATTCAATATACCTAGAGATAGAAATATATGGCTTTTGGTTGTGGTTGAAGCTGACGCATTTCAGCTTAAATATAGTGAACTAAATAGGAAACTATCTGAAACAAATGTACCATACGGTAAAATTTTCATACTTGGGACAACACAGAGCCCGCGTATACTTTTCTGTTGCGAGGTTTTCCCTTTAGCTAGACTGCTGGGGGAAATAGATTTCAATACACTTCGCTATTTTCAATAAAACTAAAACGAGTATATATGGACTCAAAAGAAACGAAGTGGGGGTTTCCAAAAGGAAAAGTAGCCTCGACGCTCAAAAATATTCTTTCCAAAGAGTTTACAAATAAAGACATTGATACTATTGCTGTTGTGCTAATGCTTCGTTCCATGGTCGAATTATCAATTGAAAGGGTATTGTTTTTAATGTTAAATTATGAATATCCACATTACGGCAAAGGGATGAACCCAAAAGAGACCCAAAAATACAAAATTCTAAATGAAAAAATGGAAGATGAACTTTGGAAAGTTATTGTTGGAATGAACTTTCACGTAAAACTTTCATTAATCGAGCCTTGCCTCAAGGTTTGGTACCCTGGTTTTGAAAAAACCATAAAAGAAATAAATAGAGTGAGAAACAAGATAGCTCATTTAAATAAACTGAAAAGCTTAAAATTCAAAAATAAATTAATATGGAGCGAGGAGGGTATTGAAGAGTTTTTTGTTACAGCTCAGATCACCACTAAGGAGATCAACAAGTTTTGTGAACGAATAGAAGAACGAAACGAAGCCATTAAAGATACGCTTAGAGAGATGCATTTAAGGCGACAAACAAGTTAATAAAACGTCCTATAATATATATTATGTAAACATAAAAGCAGATAAATTAATAATGTAAAATTATTAAGCCCGAATCCTGGTAATTCAGGTTCGGGCTTTTCCTCATTTCCCTCTTCCCTATTGATGTATCTGGACCTGGTCCGCCTAAGGACAGAATCCACCTCAGGCGGATTCTGTCCCTACAATCTGAACAATCTGCTTGGAAGGCTAAAGCCTTCCGCTACTTAATCACGATATTCAAAATCTTATTCGGAACGTAGATTATCTTTACAATCTTTTTATCTTTTGTATGAGCTTGTACCTTTTCATCATTTAAAGCAATAGTTTCAACCGCTTTCTGATCGGAATTTATAGGCACATTAAATGTAGCTCTGAGCTTGCCGTTGATCTGGACCGCTATGGTCACTTCATCCTCTATAACCGCATTTTTGTCATATTCAGGCCATTCAGACTTGAATATGCTTTCATTATGACCCATTTCATGCCAGATTTCTTCAGCCAAATGAGGTGCAAAAGGAGACAGAAGCTGCGCTGTTCTTTCCACAAAATACGGCAAGAACTCATATCTTTCCGTATCGGGAATAACATAAAGCTGTTCATCTAAAGTATTCAACAGTTCCATCATAGAAGCAATAGCTGTGTTCAGATCAAGACTTTCTATATCTCCAGTAACTTTCTTGATAGTTTGATGCAGTTTCCTGTATACGGGTTTATAAGTCTTTATATTCCAATCAGATAATATGCCAGATTTAGAGTATTTGTTTACATCAACTTTATAAGTATCTATGCATACTTTTGCAAAATCGTAAATGCGTGTCAAAAATCTCCTTGCACCAGTAATACCCTCTCCTGTCCACAGGATTTCTTTACCTGAAGGAGCTGCAAAATAAACAGCAATTCTGGAGACATCCACTCCGTTTTGCTCCATCAAATCCAATGGCGAAATAGCATTCCCCTTGGATTTGGACATAATCTCACCCTTGGAATCCAAAACCATACCGTGATTGAAAAGCTCCAAAACCGGCTCATCTACTTTTAACCAGCCAAGATCATACAGGACCTTGGTGAAAAACCTGAAATACAACAGATGACCAGTAGCGTGTTCAATCCCTCCTATATATTTATCCACCGGCATCCATTTTTTAGCCTTTTCCCTGGAAAACGGCTCTTTATCGTTATGCGGGTCTGTGTATCTGAAAAGATACCAGGAAGAGCAGACAAAGGTATCCATAGTATCAGGGTCTCGTTCAGCTTTACCCTTGCAATTCGGGCAGGTAGTTTCTATAAATTCTTTCACATCAGAGAGAGGAGAACGACCTTTAGGTATAAAGTCTATATTACCCCTGGGCAGTAGAACCGGTAACTCAGATTCAGGCACAGGCAGAATCCCGCATTTCTTACAGTGAATCATCGGAATGGGTGCACCCCAGTACCTCTGACGGGAGATCAGCCAGTCCCTCAATTTGAAATTAGTCTTCTTTTTACCTAAGCTTTTCTCCTCGATATAATCATTTATTTTTTCTATCCCGTCAGTTGACCAGAGTCCATTAAATATTCCAGAATTAACCATAGTTCCAGGGTCCTCGAATGCTTTCTCCATTGTCTCAGTCTTAAGATTTTCACCCTCAGGCTGGATTACAACTTTGATCGGGATATTGTATCTTTTGGCAAACTCGAAATCCCTCTGGTCGTGCCCGGGAACACCCATCACCATACCGGTTCCATAAGTCGCTACCACATACTCTGCTACCCAGAGCTGGACTTTTTCGCCTGATAAAGGATTTATGGCATACCTTCCGGTAAATACTCCATTCTTCTCCCCTGCCAATGAGGACCTTTCGATATCCGTTTTCTGAAGGGCTTTATTTATATAATCATCAACAGCTTTTTTATGTTGTGGTTCTATCTTCATATTTCTCAATAGCTCATTTTCAGGTGCAATAGCCATAAAGGTAACCCCGTAAATAGTATCCGGACGGGTAGTGAAAACGGAAAGCTTCTCTTCTGTTTTCTCCACTTTGAAATCTATCTCCACTCCCTGGCTTTTGCCAATCCAGTTCCTCTGCATTATCTTTACATTTTCAGGCCATCCAGACAGCTTATCTAAATCGTTTAATAATCTCTCAGCATAAGCTGTGATCTTGAAAAACCACTGCTCTAATTCTTTTTTGGTAACCTCAGAATGACATCTCCAGCATTCCCCCTGGATAACCTGTTCGTTGGCCAAAACGGTATTACAGTGTGGACACCAGTTTACCAGGGATTTCCCTCGATAAGCCAAATTATTCTTATAGAGTTGAATGAAGATCCATTGAGTCCACTTATAATAGTCCGGCATACAGGTCAAGACTTCCCTGTCCCAGTCAAAGCTCACCCCGGTTTTCTTCAGAGTTGCACGGGAGTTCTCAATGTTTTTTAAAGTCCATTTCTCAGGGTCCTCTCCCCTCTTTATGGCTGCTTCCTCAGCCGGAAGTCCAAAAGCATCCCAGCCAAAAGGATGCAAGACGTCGTAACCCTGCATCATCTTATAGCGGGCAATCACGTCGCCAATTATATAATTTCTAAAATGTCCGATATGAATGTCACCGGATGTATAGGCGAACATCACTAACATATAAAACTTTTTCAAGGGGTCATCCGAAGCTTTATAGAGCCTGGATTCCTCCCATTTCTTCTGCCATTTTTCTTCTATTTCCTTAAAAGGATAGTTCATATTTTTACCTCGTAATCAAAACAGTCACATACCAGTTCCAGTATAAACAAATTTTTAAAGAAAGATTTAATCAGCAGACTAAAGTACAAATCTTTTATGCTGTATTGGCCACTTTTTCAACCGTATTCATATGGCTTCCACGAAAAAGCTTCTCTAATTTCTCAAACTTGATCACTGGCTGGTTGAATAGAGTTCGTCCTTCTCGTTCAAGTCTTTTCAATGTCATTTGACAATACTCAGGATCAATCTCAATACCGATGCTATTCCTATCAGCCTTCATGGCGGCGAGCATTGTAGTTCCTGTTCCTGAGAAAGGATCCAGGACTGTATCTCCCCAGAAAGAAAACATCCTAACAAGCCGATAAGCCAACTGAAGAGGAAACGGGGCGGGGTGATCCTTGCTTGACGTGCCAGGAAATCCCAAATTTGCTGGAACCATATCTGGTATTCTTTCTTGTCAATCATGCTTAGTTGACGTTGTCTAATAGTCGGTTTGCGATAACCACCGGGCTTGCGTTGCATAAGGATAAACTCAATATCATTTTTAATAATGGCGTTAGGTTCGTAAGGTTTTCCGAAAAATTTGGTACCATTATTGACCTCATATTCTGCTTTGGCAATTTTATACCAAATAATGGGATTCAAATTATCAAATCCTAATTTTCTGCATGATACTGCTATATCTGCGTGGAGAGGAACAACAACATGCCTACCGAATTTTCTCCGTGAAAGGCATACATCTCCAACCACGCAAACTAATCTTCCACCAGGCACCAAAATACGATAACAATGTAGCCAAACTTTAGAAAGTTCTTCTAAGAATTTTTCATAGTCTTTAATATGTCCCATCTGATCTGGATGGTCGTGATACTTTTTGAGTGTCCAATATGGTGGTGAAGTAACGATTAGATGGATGCTCGCATCTGTCATAAAAGAAAGATTACGAGCGTCACCTTGTATTAAACGATGTACAGTCTTATGATTTGTCACCTTTTAGAAACTCCCAAAGTCGAAAGCAGCATTCTAACTGCGTTTTCAATTGAATCTTTCTCATCCGAGGCAAAAACAACTCCATCTATATTATGCGAGCGGAGGCGATTTTGGATATTTATATGCTCTTCAATAAAAGGATAATAAACAACAGCGCCAAATTTACTATCCGGAAAAGCTGATTTTAGCTTAACGGCTTTGTTCGCAATTTCATCAGATCTTTTATGAATGTCCCTTCTGGCTTCAATTCTCTTTATATCTATTCCAACTTCAATATCACCTGCTTTTGGACTGGCGGCATCCAACTCAAACTGTTCTCCCCCTGCTATAAACATTCGTTTGTGGTACTCTAAGCCGCTAAATCTATTAAGGCTTTCTAGATTTTTTTTCTCCCAGCGTCCTTTCCCTTTTCGAATTTCCTTGTCGATGAAAGCAACTCTATCGATCTGACTCAGAACTGGAATTTCTAAATAGGACGGCAGAAATGGTTTGATGTACCCAGCAATTACTTTAACACGATCTTCGCTTAATCTGGGATCATAGGTATCTACGTTTTTGATATCTAAATCACGTTCTATCGCCCTTGCTGCGATATTGCAGGCAGCCAAAAGCGGCTTCAAGATAAGTGGATAATCAATGATTGCTTTTGCAAGATCAAACGCAGTCATGCTTGAAAAAACAATGACTTCTACTTCACGTTTCTCTACAAACTTAGAAAATGCCTTCTGGAGGGCATCCTCTACAGCTTCTTGGCGTGAGTCTGCATCGTCCTTTACCCATTCTATATAGTCTGAGTGGTTTTCGTACTTGTCCGGCATTTCATATACTCCTAAAAAATTCTATATCAATTTCATCAGTCCATATCGAAGCTAACTACGGATAAAGTCGATAAATCATCCTGGGAAAAGGTATAGTTTCACGGATATGGGGCAGTCCGCAGATCCAGGCTACTGTTCTTTCCACTCCCAGAACCGAAACCGGAATGAGGAACCGAGCCGTATTTCCTCAAATCCAGATACCATTTATATGCATCCAGAGGCAACTTCTCTTCTTCGATCCTTTTAACCAGACTATCATAGTCGTCATTCCTCTGGGACCCGCCGATCACCTCGCCATATCCCTCAGGAGCTAAAAGGTCAGCACACAAAACTAAATCTTCTCTTTCCGGATGCGGCTTCATATAAAAAGCCTTGACCTTCTTAGGGTAGTTATAAACAAACAAAGGCTTTTCATACATATTAGCAAGTAGCGTCTCATCATCTCCACCTAAATCTGCTCCCCATTCGATCTGGCTGCCTTTCCCTTTTAAACACTCTATTGCTTCATCATAGGAAATCCGCTCGAAAGGTTGTTTTATTTTCTCTAATTTAGACAAGTCTCGTTCTAAATATTCCAGCTCCTTTCTGCTTTTGTCCAAAACACGCTGGACTACATACTCAACGAATTCCTCCTGCAGTTTCATATTATCATCGTTATCGTAAAAAGCCATCTCTGCCTCAACCATCCAGAATTCGGTCAGATGTCTTCTGGTTTTTGATTTCTCCGCCCGGAAAGTTGGTCCAAAACAATACATCCTGCCAAAAGCCATAGCCGCCGCTTCGTTATATAACTGTCCGGTTTGGGCTAAATAAGCCTTACCCAGGTCGAAATATTGAGTCTCGAAAAGGGTAGTAGCAGTCTCCCCGATTGAACCGGTTAATATGGGAGTATCTATCAGGATAAACCTTTTTTCATAAAAAAAGGTCCTGATAGCATAGATTATCTCGTTTCTAACTCTCATAATCGCTTGTTGCCTGCTGGAACGTAACCAGAGATGGCGGTTATCCATAAGGAAGGCAGTTCCGTGTTCCTTGGGGGTTATCGGGTAATCCTGAGCTATCTGGATAATCTTTACATTTGTTAAGGTCAGCTCATACCCGCCTGGAGCCCTTTTCTCCTCCCGAACCTTCCCTGCTATTTCTAAAGAGGATTCCTGAGTCAGCTTATCATAAGTTCCAAAGGTTTCATCTGACACCTCTCCCTTGCTCATTACAGATTGGATTATCCCGGTTCCATCCCGGATTAAAAGGAAATGGATCTTGCCACTTGACCTTTTATTATAAAGCCAGCCTTTAAGGGTAACTTCCTGTCCTGCAAATTTTCCAACTTCTTCAATATAGCAGAAATTCATTTAATGCTTCTCCCTTACCAGATGGTTCAATATGGCACTGATAATGCTGATCAATAAAGCTGCGAGGAAAGCTTTCCAGAAGCTGGTGATCTCAAACCCTCCAACCATCTTGGAAACAACGAATAGCAGAAAACCGTTGATCACCAGGATAAAAAAACCCAGGCTTAAAATATTTATCGGCAGAGTGAGAAAGATCAATATCGGGCGCACAATCGCATTCAGAATCCCTAAGATCAGCGAAGCCAGAACCAGTGCCGTAAAATTTTCAATATAAATCAGGTGAAAAAGATTTGCAACTATAAAAATCGCCAAGGTCAAAACAAACCAGCGAATTAGAAAATGAGACATAAGTCCCTCCCTTTAATTTCTTATGTAGGGGAGACCTTTAGGTTTCCAGTTTTTATAAAAAATGATGGAAGGCTGAAGCCTTCCCCTACATAAACATTAACTTTTATATTTTTTCACCAACACCGTTCCGGTTGCAAATTGGTTAATTATCCAGCTTTTATATTCTTCTATCCGGAAAAAACCGCTTCGATTTATTTTAAGTTTTATACTCAACGGTGTATCAAAAAGATAAATCCCTTTTCTGCCAATAGCAAAAGGGTTTTCTGATATTTCTGAAGTTAAAGTGAATGCGGCTTTATATCCGGCATTTTTTGCCTCTGTTCTAACTAATTGGTTGTGCCTGCCAAAAGGATAAGACAAAGATTTGATCTTCTGGTCCAGTTTATCCTCAATGATTTCCTTCGATTTCCTTAGCTCATATATTAAACTTTTCTTATCTAATTTGGTCAAGTCCGGATGATTTACCGTGTGAGAGCCAAACTGGAAACCGGATTTTTTCATCTCCAGGATTTGCTCCCAGTTTAAATGCCTGAATTTCCGTCCGAAACCAGCTTCCCATAGATTTTCTTTTCCTGTATACCCGGCTATGAGAAATATTATAGCTTTAAATCCATGACGCTTTAATACCGGGAAGGCATTCTGGTAAACTGATTCATATCCATCATCGAAGGTAAAGACAATCTGTTTGTCTTTCTTCTCTTCTCCTGATAATAGCTCCTCTAAATCAATACTCGAAAAACCTTCCTCCTTAAGGTATTCCATCTGTTGTTCAAAGCTTTCAGACTTTACCCGGGTAATGCCCCATTCAAACTCATCCGTGACTTTATGATAAGCTAAAACCGGGTGAAATCTATTATCCCCTGATTTGTGTTTTAAATACCAGATAATAAAAGGAAGGCTCAAGCTTGCTAAAAATACTAATCCAAATATTTGAAAATTAGACATAATCCCAGTTTATCTTCTGCAGGATACTTTGACCCACCTGACCCAATATAGCTACAGATAATCTATCTTTGTGCATAAGCTCATTTGCTACTTCAATCACTTCCTCTTTTTTTACCTGGTTGATAAGCGAAATGGTCTTCTCCAAACTGATATAATCTTTCAAATAGATTTCAAGTCGGGCTAATCTATTCATTCGAGTAGAGGTGCTTTCTGCTCCCAGGATCAAGTTACCTTTGATCTGATATTTGGCATCTTCTAATTCTTTTCTTTTAAGATCATCCTTTTTAATCCGGTGAAGCTCTTTTAGAACTTGTTCAACCGCGGGCAGAACCTGCTTTTTATCTGTTCCCAGATATACCCCGAAAATCCCTTTATCCTTGAAAGAATCGATAAAAGTGTGTATCGTGTAAACCATTCCAAATTTCTCTCTCAAGTTCTGGAAAAGGCGTGAGCTCATCCCCCCTCCTAAGATACTGCTCAAGAGCAAAGCGGCATATCTTTTAGGATGTTTAAAAGAATACCCTGGAAAACCTATACAGATATGGGTTTGTGCAGTTTTTCTCCTCCGGGCTATTTTCTGAGATAAAAGTTTCAACGGAGGTATTTCGCGTTTTCTCTTGGGTATAGGGTTATTCAATTTAA
The DNA here is from genome assembly GCA_963713865.1 of uncultured candidate division Zixibacteria bacterium. GTDB lineage: Bacteria > Zixibacteria > MSB-5A5 > MSB-5A5 > RBG-16-43-9 > CAZMZF01. Next base: position 1,926,223 of record OY970208.1, read on the forward strand.
ATTTATTCTCCACTAATCTAACCAGTCGCCGGTGACTGAGATTCCCGCAAGCCGCGACAACTATCTTGGGGCTGACATATTTTTCTCGCATGAAATTCAGAAGTTGGCTCCTTTCAAGCTTTTGAATATTTTTAATATCTCCAATAACCGGCCGGCCTAAAGGATGCTCACCCCACATCGCCTCCATTAATAAATCAAAAGCCACCTCCGAAGGCATATCCTCTAATTCTTTTATCTCTTCAGCGATAATTTTTTTCTCTTTTTTGAAATCATAAGGATTGAAAAGCGGATTTAAAAGCAGGTCAGACAAAACGTCTAAAGCTATTTCCAGATGTTCGTCCAGTACTTTGGCATACAGACAGGTATTCTCTCTGCCGGTAAAAGCATTCAGGGTCCCCCCTAACGACTCTAAGGCTAAGGCGATTTCCTTAGTTGACCTTTTCTTGGTCCCCTTAAAAAGCATATGCTCAATGAAATGAGAAATGCCGTTCTCATCCTGCTCCTCATCCCGGGAGCCAACATCAATCCAGAACACCTAGGGTAATAGAGTGAACCGAGTCGATCTTCTCACTTACCACCCTGAGCTTATTATCTAAAATTGTCTTCTGATATGAAACTCTCATCTCTTAAAACCTTTTTTAAATCTGTTATCCTGAGGGAGTCTCACCAAAGGCGGACGACTGAATCCGCGATTAAGGTGGACTTGGATTCTTCCCCCTGCGGGGTCAGAATGACATACAAAAGAGCTTTTATCTTTTTCTGCTCTGGTCTGGCAAAAGGCAGGCTTTTCTGGAAAGCTTGATTTTTCCTTCGTTATCTATGCCGATTACCTTGACATTCACCTCGTCTCCAACATTAAGAATATCTTCTACCCGGTTTACCCTTTTGGTATCTAACTCCGAGATGTGAACCAAACCATCCTGTCCTGGAATTATCTCTACAAAAGCTCCAAATGGGGCAATTCGCTTAACCTTTCCCAGATAAACTTTACCAACTTCCGGCTCCTCAATCAATTTATAAATAAGCTCCTGAGCCATTTCACCAGCCTTAGGGTCTTTAGCCGAGATGAACACGCTCCCGTCATCTTCTATATTTATCTCCGCTCCGGTTTGCTCGATTATTCCTCTTATATTCTTACCACCTGGGCCAATTATTTCACCGATTTTATCCTGCTTCACCTTGAAGATAATGATTCGCGGGGCATAAACTGAAAGCTCAGGCCTGGGTTTGGCAATAGTTTTCTCCATCAGGTCCAGGATATATAATCTGGCTTCCCGTGCTTGTAACAAAGCTTCTTGCATAATATTCAGATCCAGTCCGGAGATCTTTATATCCATTTGAAAAGCAGTGATCCCTCTACAGGAGCCGGTTACTTTAAAATCCATATCCCCGTAATGATCCTCAGCACCTAAGATGTCCGTAAGGATAATGGTCTTTTCCTCCTCCTTGATCAGCCCCATGGCAATCCCTGCTACCGGAGCTTTAATCGGAACCCCTGCATCCATCAAAGACAGAGTGGCACCGCAAACCGTAGCCATAGAGGAAGAGCCGTTCGATTCAAGAATATCGGAAACGATACGCACAGTGTAAGGGAAAACTTCTTCCTTGGGAATCACTGGTTGAATAGCTCTCTCAGCTAAAGCACCATGTCCGATCTCCCTTCTTCCCGGACCTCTAACCGGCCTGACTTCTCCTACGCTAAAAGGCGGGAAATTGTAATGTAACATATAGCTCTTAGTCGATTCCCCCTCTAAATCCTCTATCTTTTGTTCATCCATCTTGGAGCCAAGAGTAGTAACTGCTAAGCTCTGAGTTTGGCCCCGGGTAAAAAGAGCTGAGCCATGGGCTCTGGGTAAAACTCCCACTTCACAGCTAATCGGACGTATTTCCTTTGAAGTTCTGCCATCAATGCGCAAGCCCTCTCTCAAAATCATCTCTCTGATATCTTTTCTTTCTAACTCTATGAGAATTGAGGCAATCTTCGTTTCGCTTTCCGGAAACTTTTCTGCCAGCTCAAGCATAACCGATTCTTCCATCTCATCCAGAAGGCTCTGACGTTCAGATTTATCCACAGTTCGATTTGCCTTTTTTATCTTCTCCAGGGTTAATTTGCTTACCTCTTCTAAAAGCACCGGATCCATAGGCTCTGGCTCAACTTTAGGTTTCTCTTTCCCCCAATCCTGGATTATTCTCTTCTGCAGTTCTATTATTTTTTTAATCCCATTATGCCCGAAATCCAGAGCGGATAACAGATCCTCTTCAGAGATTTCCTGACATCCTCCTTCAACCATAACTATGTTCTTTTCAGTTCCTGCAACCACCAGATTTATATCGCTTTCTTCCAACTGGGAGAAAGTAGGATTTAAAACTAAGTTCCCTTCGATCCTTCCAACCCTTACTGAAGCAATCGGTTCATAAAAAGGGATATCCGAGATACTGAGAGCAATAGAGGATCCTATAATCCCCAATATATCTGCGTCATTTTCCTGATCTGAGGAGAGGACCATAACCATTACCTGGATCTCATTCAGATAACCCTCTGGAAATAAAGGCCGCAAAGACCGATCGATGAGTCGGGCTGAAAGTATCTCTTTTTCAGTGGGCCTTCCTTCCCTTTTGAAAAAACCACCTGGTATCCTGCCAGCAGCATAAGCTTTCTCCCGATAGTCAACTGTTAGCGGAAAGAAATCCTGCCCTTCAATTACCTCTTTAGATGCTACCGCAGTAGCTAAGATCATGGTATCAGCTAAGCGAATGATCGCCGCTCCATCAGCCTGTCGGGCAACCTTGCCTATCTGGATAACAAGTTTTTTACCATCCAAATCTAATACATAACTTTCTTCCATTTTTTTCTCTCTAACCTCTTAAGTTTAATTCTTCAACGATCTCTCTATAACTTTTAATATCTGTCTCTCGTAGATAATCTAAGAGTCTTCTCCTTTTGCCCACCATTTTGAGCAATCCTCTTCTGGAGCTGAAATCTTTTTTATGTGATTTCAGATGTTCGGTCAGCTCACTAATCCTCTCGGTAAGCAGGGCTATCTGCACTTCGGGAGAACCGGTATCCATCTCGTGGTACCTGTGTTTCTCTATCAATTTAACCTTTTTAGCTTTTTCTAATGGCAAGTTTCCTCCTTTTTTACTTATTTAAAAGTTGTCTGATGTTTTTTTCATCTTTAGTTAACTGGATTTGTAGCTCTTTTAAATTGCCAAATTTTTTCTCCTCTCTTATCCATTTCTGCAGGTAAATCATTAGTTGATCTGGTATCTTATTGCCCTGGTAATCAAATAGATTTACCTCCAGGCTCAGCTTCTCCTCCTTTAAAGTAAGTTTTCTTCCCAGGTACATCATCCCATAAAACTTCTCATTTTTTATTTCTACCTCAACGCTGTATACCCCTTTTTTGGGGAAAAGTTTTTTTTCTACTACTTCTAAATTTACAGTAGGATAACCGATCTCCTTACCAATTCCCTTCCCTTTAACAGGTTTCCCGGCGACGAGATAACTGTGCCCTAACATCTGGCAAGCTTTTTCAAAATCACCACTTAAAAGTTCCTTCCTTATCCTGCTACTGCTGATCCGGACGGAATCCATCCTAACTGAAGGAACAATTCTTAATTTGTAATCAAACTTCATGCTTGCTTTTTTAAGAAGCCCCATCCCTCCGGACCGATCCTTTCCAAAAGCATGGTTCTCTCCAATTATCAGTTCTCCTATGTTTAATCTTTTTATCAGTATTTCTTCGATAAAATCTTCAGCCGATAGAAGAGAAAACTCTTTAGTAAATTTCAGAACTAAAACCCCGGATAGCTCTCTCCCTTCAGGTAAAGATTCCAAAAGCTTTAGCTTCTCCTCTAAGGTTGAAAGTATCAAGGGAGAATTTTCAGGAGAAACTACTCTCTGAGGATGAGGCTCATAAGTAACCAGAAGGGTATCCCTTTTCTTTTCCCATTTCTCCTTAGCCAGTTCTTTCAGTATAGCTTGATGACCCAGATGAACACCATCGAACGTTCCCAGAGTAACGATCGGTTTTTTCCAGAGTTCAAGCTCATCTAAATCAAAAAATACTTTCATCTTGCCAGCACCCTTATATATTCAACGATTTTATCTTTTTTATCTAACTGCGGTAACTCCGCAGATGATTTAATCGCTCTCACCATAGCTAAGATTTTGTTTTGATTATTCTTTAAACATAGCGTATCCCCTGGCGAAAACTCCTTCTCAACTGAGATGATATCCTTAAATTTTAAATCTGGTCCATTTTTTATCTTTTCCGAAAATTTGTCAGTAATCTTTATGGTTGGCAGAGAGTTCAAGACATCTTCTACGCGGATGAGGTAATTTTGCAACTTAGAAGGATTAAAGTTCCCACGAATCTTTTCGATGTCTAAAGCGTCCTGTAATTTGAAAGGACCTATCCTGATTCGAGTTAGAGAGGTAAGATGTGCTCCGCAATTTAATTTGGAACCTATATCCTGTGCCAAACTTCTAATATAAGTTCCCTTAGAACAACTTATCCTGAGATCTACAAAAGGCAAGAAAAGCTTAAGTATTTCTATGGAAATTATCCGGACCTTTCTTGGCTCTTTCGTTACCGGAGTACCCGCTCTGGCATAATCTGATAACCTTTTACCCTGGAATTTAAGAGCAGAATAGGGTGGAGGTGCCTGCCAGATCTGCCCCCTGAATGATTCTATTACTCTTCTCACCCGATTCTCGTCCAGATTAAGATTACTCAGGTTACTCAAAATCTTTCCCTGAAAATCATATGTATCCGTGGATACCCCTAATCTTATTTTAGCCAGATATTCTTTATCCAGGTTTTCCAAGAATTGAACCACCTTTAATGCCTGACCCATGCAGACCAGAAGGAGTCCAGAGGCGAAATTATCCAGAGTACCACAATGCCCCATTTTTTTCACTTTCAGAACTTCGCGAAGCTCATCCAGGGCGGTGAAAGAAGTAATTCCAGCTTTTTTGTTAAATAAAAGAATCCCATCCATAATATATTATATTTGTTCCTTAATATTTTTTAAAATCAACTTTTTAGCTGAATTCAAATCATGATTAAGAGTACAGCCAGCTGCATTTTTATGTCCGCCACCTCCAAAAATTCTGGCAAGCGAGGCGACATCAAAAGAATTCTGAGATCTCAAACTAACCTTGGTAAGAGTTTTATTTTTTTGCTTGAATAAAGCCCCTACTTCAACTCCCTTTAGAAAAAGGGAATAATCCACAAAACCCTCGATATCTTCGACTGGGACTTTAAAATCCTTTAAGTTCTTTTGGCCGATCACCATAAAAGACACTTTCCCGTCTTCCAAGACCTCAAGATTTTGAAGGACAAAACCCAACAGTCTCAAGGCTGGCTCCGAATTGTTGTAATAGATTTGATTATTAATCACCTTAGGATTTGCACCACGACTTATCAAATCCGCACAAATTTTCAAAGACTTCGGAGTAGTGTTGGAAAATCTAAATCTTCCCGTATCAGTGAGAATAGCCGAATAAAGCTGAGTGGCTACCTCTTTATTCAGCTTATAACCAGCATAGATTAATAATTCATAAATTATCTCGCCTAAGGCGCTGGCTTCTGTATCTATACAATTCAGATCCCCAAAAGCAGAATTGTCCGGGTGATGATCAAGATTGACGATTTTGTTACCCTCACGTATAAGCTCTCTTACTTTCCCAATCCTTTCCAGATTTGGGCATTCTAAAACAAAAACCATATCCGCATCCCAGGTTTTGATTGATGGGGAATCTAAATCCTCAATCGATCTTTTATCATCTAAGAATAAATAGCGTGAAGGTGTTTTACCCCAGTTGATTATCCTGACTTCCTTGGCTAAACTATCAAGCCAGCCTTTCAAAGCTAACTGTGAGCCAATCGAATCACCATCTGGATCTATATGAGAGGTTATCAAAATCCTTTTGGATTTTTCAACCAATTCTATAATCTGATCAGATTTCTCCTTCATCTTCATTCCTGGAGGTCTTTTGCACCTGTTTTAAAAGTTGTTCAATTCGCTCGGCTTTTTCAATGGTATGATCATATTCAAAACTGATCTCCGGCGTATGTTTTAGCCTGATCCTTTTTCCTATTTCTCTCTGGATATAACCTTTGGCACGCTTTAAACCCTGCTGACTTTCTTTTTTAGCTTTTTCATCACCCAGCACCGTATAGAAGATTTTGGCATATCTCAAATCATCCGTAAGCTCTACATCTATTACCGTGATGAATCCTAATTTTGGATCTTTCAAGCCATGTAAGATAATCTCTGAGACATCTTTTCTGATCTGATCACCTATCCTTGAAGACCTTTTGTATTGCATATTACCTTATCTCCATCGAATAATCCAGCACCACCACACCATTCTCTTTATGGAGTAGCTCGACTAGCTGTGAGAGTATTTGATTGACGAACTTCCCCTGGTTAGCTACAATTGCCACCCCTAAGGTTGTCCTTTGCCACAGATCGTTATTCTCCACTTCAGCTATTGATACGTTAAATCGATTTCTAATGCGATCTTTAATCCTTTTTAAGATCCGTCTTTTACTTTTTAGTGAACCGCTTTCCGGGAGATGAATTTCAATAGAACAGATGCCAACTACCATATATCAAATTCTAATTTTCTAACTTACGAGCCAGCTCCGTAATCTCATAAGCCTCGATTATATCGCCAGTTTTAAGGTCATTAAAATTTTCGATCTTTACGCCACATTCGAATCCAGAATTGACTTCTCTTACATCCTCTTTAAATCTTTTTAAGGAGGAAATAAGTCCTTTGTATATATTTATACCATCCCTTATCAGCCTAATCTGATCCCCTCTTTTTAAACTTCCACTCAGAACATAAACCCCAGCCACCTGACCGATTTTGGAAACCTTAAAAACATTCCTTACCTCTGAGGTCCCGGATATCTGCTCCTGTCTCTCCGGTTCTAAGAGTCCTTCTAATAAACCCTTGATATCTTTTTCTGCCTCATAGATTATGTTATAGAACTTAATTATCACTTTCTCTCTGTGGGCTATCTCTCTGGCTCGAAAATCAGGATGGACGTGGAAACCGATGATTATTGCTTTTGAAGCTAAAGCCAAAAGAACATCGCTTTCGTTTATTGCTCCAACCCCTTTATGAATCACCCTCAATTTAACTTCCGGAGATGAGATCCTTTCCAGAATATCAGATAGGGCTTCAACCGAACCATCCACATCCCCTTTGATGATTACTTTCAGTTCTTTGATCTTTCCTTCAGCAATCTGATCGTAGATCGTGCCCAAACCGGCTTTTTCTAAGAATCTGTACTCCTGTTCTCGCTTCAGTCTTGATCTCTTACTGCTGATCTCCCGAGCTTCTTGCTCATCTTTCATCACCATAAAAGAATCTCCAGCTTGAGGAACACCAAACAAGCCTAAAACTTGAATCGGGTTGGAAGGACCTGCTTCCTTCATGTAATTCCCTCTTTCATCTAACATTGCCCTTACTCTACCAAAATATGAACCGGCAACAAAAATATCACCTATTCTCAAGGTTCCCTTCTGAATTAAAACAGTTGCTATGGGACCTCTTCCCCGATCTAACCTTGACTCTATCACCACCCCAGAAGCGTTCTTAAAAGGGTCTGCTTTTAATTCTAACATCTCAGCTTGCAAGAGTACCATCTCCAGAAGGCGATCTATACCCTGACCAGTTTTCGCTGAAATCTCGCGGATAATAGTTTTACCACCCCACTCCTCTGGGATTAAGCCATATTTAGCGATTTGGTGTTTGATCGTTTCACTATCCGCACCAGGCAGATCCATCTTATTGATCGCCACTATTATTGGTACTCCAGCGGCTTTGGCATGATCGATAGCCTCTATGGTCTGGGGCATTACACTGTCATCTGCCGCAATAACTAAAACCACAACATCGGTTACTTGAGCACCTCTAGCTCTCATAGCTGTAAAAGCCTCATGACCAGGGGTATCTAAAAAAGTTATTTTCCCTTTAGGCAGGACAACTTCATATGCTCCAATGTGTTGAGTAATTCCCCCAAATTCACCTGCAATGATATTACTTTTACGAATGTAATCCAGAAGGGAGGTTTTACCATGGTCTACATGCCCCATAATAGTGACTACTGGAGGGCGAGATCTTAAATCTTGGACTTCTTCAACCTCCTCCTTAACTCCGTATTCTTCGATCTCTTCTACTTCAAACCCAAACTCTAAGGCAATAGTCTCCAGGGTATCCAGATCCAGCCTCTGATTGATACTGGCAACAAAACCTAACTCCAAACATTTACTGATCACCTCTGCTGGTTTAACCCCTATCAGATTTGCCAGTTCAGCTACAGACATATATTCTGTCACCTGTAGCTTTTTAGCTGGCTCTACCTCCTCGGTTATTTCATCTCTTTCCCTCTTTTTATATCTCTTCTGTCTTTTTAAACTATCTATTTGCGCCAAAGTCTTTTTAACGCTCTCTTCAACTTCTTTCTGATCAACTTTTCTTTCTGGTTTAATTTTCTTAAATTTCCCTTTTCTCCGCTTCTCAAAAGATATAAATTCTTCCTTCTTTTTTACATCTGTATCTCTGGGTTTTAATTTTTCTTTAACACTTTCTTCCCGGTAACGTTCTTCGGCCATTTTTTCTCTTTCTTCCAGCTTCTTCCGCTTGAGCACATCTTCTTTTTTAAGCTCCTCCTTCTCTTTTCTGAATTTATCCTCAATCGCCCTTAACATCTTCTCTTCCACCACGCTCATATGGCTTTTGACTAAAAAGCCCAATTCCTTCAGCATGGATAGAAGAGCATCGCTGGAGATATTATAATCCTTAGCTACTTGATATACTCTTTTACTGCTCAATCTTTTTGCTCCTTTCATTTGTCTTGCCAGGTTGAGCAGGGGTCAAGTATCTTTTGGCAGATTCTATTAAAGATCGAGCCTTTTTTTCACCTACTCCCTCGATCTTCATCAATTCCTTAAGGTTGGTTTTAGCCAAGTCTTGAACGCTATCGATCCCAGCTGAGAGCAACTTTTCCTTGAGCTTCTCACCGACTCCCTGGAGTTCGGTTATAACGATTTCTGGTCCGGTTTCTAACTTTTTCTGTGCTTTATAATCGGTTTCACTTAATATGTTAATCTTCCAACCGGTTAGTTTGGAAGCCAGCTTGGCATTCTGTCCACCTTTACCAATAGCTAAAGATAGTTTATCATCTTCAACTACTGCAACCATGCTTTTCTCATCTGGATAAACATCTAACTTGATGGTCTTGGCTGGAGCTAATGCTCTGGTCACAAAATTTTCCGGGATCGCACTCCAGGGAACAATGTCTATCCTTTCGTTACTCAGTTCCCGGACGATACTCTGTACCCGAACTCCTTTGACTCCTACACAGGCACCCACTGGATCAATCCGGTCATCTATGGAGCTTACCGCTATTTTGGATCTCTCCCCTGGCTCGCGGGCTATAGCCTTGATCTCGATTATCCTCTCAAAGATTTCCGGTACCTCTAACTCAAATAATCTAACCAAAAGTATCGGACTCACTCTGGAAAGAACGATCGAAGGACCTTTAGCACTTTTTTCTACATTAAGGATACAGGCCCTAATCCGGTCCCCCTGCCTGTATTTCTCTTTCTGGATTTGTTCTTTTGGCGGAAGAATTGCCTCAGCCTTACCCAGGTTCACTAAAATATTACCCTTTTCTACCTGTTGAATAGTACCAGTTACCAGCTCACCTGCTCTATCTTTATACTCTTCGTAAATCTTTTCCCTCTCCGCTTCTCTGACTTTCTGGGTTAATATCTGTTTAGCGGTCAATATCGCATTTCTACCAAACGCTTCAAATCCTATAGGGATTATAATCTCTTGACCTAATTCAGCTTCCTTTTCAATTTTCTTGGCTTCTTCTAAAGATATCTCTATATTTGGATCAGTTATCTTATCCACTATTTTTTTTGTGGCAGATATCTTGATTTCGCCAGTTTTTAAATCTACTTTAACTTTTAGATTGTCTGCATTTCCAAATTTCTTCTTCGCTGCTAATAAAAGACTTGATTCTAAAGTCTCAACTACATATTCCATCTCGATATTCTTATCTTTGGTAATCTGCTGTAAAGCTTCTAAGATCTCAGAACTCATCAAACTACTCCTCTTAAATTATAATTTTCCCCTTCTCAATTTTCTCCCAGTGGATAGCTACAACCTCGTTCTCCACCTTTAACATGACTCCTTCTTCACGGACACTAACTATTTCTCCTGTAAATTCAGTTTTTTTCTCTAGTGTAGCTTTAAGGTAAACCTTAACATTTTCTCCTATTTTTCTCCTGAAATCATCCAAGCTCAAAAGCGGTCTATCTAAACCTGGAGAGGAAATCTCCAGGGTATAGCTTTCTTCGATTAAATCTTCAGTATCCAGATAATCAGAAAGCTTATGGCTCAAATGAACACATTCTTCAATATTTACTCCACCTACTTTATCTACATAGATCCTCAGGAGTGAATGGGGTGGTTTCCCCACAAGTTCCAACTCCACAAGTTCCAACTCCTGCTCTTTAATTAAAGACAAGAGCTTTTCTTTTAAAATCTCTTCCAATTCAGACAAAATCACTAGCCCTCAAAACAATATTATACGCTTCAGACTTTTAAACCTTTGACATTTCGACACTTAAAAGAGTGGGGAAACCCACTCTTTCAGATAATATAATTACCTTAGTTCTAAAAAGCAACTATTTTTTAAGACTCCAACTCCTTTAATATCTTAAGGAAACTATCCAAAACCTCACCCTTTCTTATTAAAACCTGTGCCTTACTCCCTCTCACTTGCACCTCTACTTTATCTTCTTTAAGGCTTCTCTCTCCTATGGTTATCCTTAAAGGAATTCCAATCAGGTCAGCATCATTGAACTTAACCCCGGCTCGTTCATCTCGATCATCCAGAAGCACCTCGAAATTATTTTCCTGCATTTTATGATAGATTTCAGATGCCACTTCTCTTTGTTTCTCATCCTGAATATTTACCGGAACAACCTCGACTAAAAAAGGTGCTATTGGTACAGGCCAGATTATCCCAAAATCATCGTGAAATTTTTCTACAGCTGCTTGTGCGGTCCTGGTTATCCCCACCCCATAGGAACCCATTATAAAAAATTTCTCTTTACCTTGTTCATCTATAAAGGTAGCATTTAAAGCCTGGCTATACTTAGTGCCTAACATAAAGGTGTTACCTACCTCTATCCCTTTATCTATTTTCAACTTGCCTTTCTGACATTTAGGGCACAGCTCACCTGCAGTAGCATTTCTAATATCTACAACTGCATCGACTTTAAAATCACGGTCAAGATTTACATTTACCAGATGTGAATCATCTGCATTTGCCCCGGTTACAAAGTTAATCATCGACAGAAGTTCCTTATCCCCTATCAATTTAATGTTTTTTAAACCACCAGGACCAGCATATCCTACCTGCGCTCCCGTTATCTTTTGAACAGTTATTGAATCCGCCATCTCTAATTCGATAACTTTAAGATTGTTCTTAAGTTTGGTCTCATTAATCTGTCGATCTCCACGGATTAAAACAGCTATTACCTCTCCATCTGCCTTATATAGAAGAGTCTTCACCAATTTTTTAGCAGGCACATTTAAAAATCCAGTAACCTCTTCCACGGTTTTCATATTTGGAGTAGCAACTTTTTGGATTGGCTTCTTAGTTTCCACGGTCTCGGGAATAACCGGCTCAATTGAAATGGCTTTCTCGATATTGGCGGCATAGTCGCAATCTTCACAGGTAAATATTATATTCTCACCCCCATCCGTATCCACGATTACCATAAACTCATGGGCGGCTTTCCCTCCCATAGCTCCGGTATCAGACTCTACTAATTTTGTCTCTAAACCACATCTTTTAAAAATCTTAAAATAAGCATTAATCATCTTCTGATAGCTGAGCTTGAAATTTTCCTCGTCCGCATCAAATGAATAAGCATCTTTCATAATGAACTCTCGCGATCTCATCAGTCCAAATCTGGGTCTTATCTCATCCCTGAATTTATTCTGGATCTGATAAAGATTTAATGGAAGCTGGCGATAAGACCTCAACTCCCCTTTTATCAAAAAGGTTACCACCTCTTCATGAGTACCACCCAGGACTAAATCCCTTAGATGCCGATCTTTCATCTTCATCAACTCTTTTCCCACGGTCTCCCATCTTTTAGTCGCCTGCCAGAGTTCGGCTGGATGTAATACTGGCATCAATATCTCTTGAGCACCAGCTCGATTCATCTCTTCTCTAACTATCTGAGTAATTTTCAACAACACCCTTTGCATCAGAGGAAGATAATTATATACACCAGCCGCTAATTTACGGATATATCCAGCCCGAACTAAAAGCTTATGAGAGATAAGTTCCGACTCAGCCGGGTCCTCTCTTAAAGTGGGAATATATGTTTCAGACCATTTCATAATTTTGCGTCTCGCTATTTGGTTTTATTTCTTTTCTAATCACTAATCCCTGATCACCAATCACTATTTTAATACCCCTGACCCGACTTGAACGGGTGCTCGCGGCTCCGGAGGCCGCTGCTCTATCCAACTGAGCTACAGGGGCAGTAAAAAAACAATCTAAAGTCTATCGGCAAAAGGCCATAGTTTTAAAAAGCTACAAGCTACTTGCTACAAGCTTTTAGCTCTATTTAAAATAGACAATCTCTCCCCAGATTTTACCTTCATCCGTATGGAGTATTCCATAGCTTTTCTGCCAGGATAAAAAATTTCCAGCACAACTCCCTGGATTAAAAAAAAGAGTATCTCCTTTTTTTTGGTTATACGGACTATGGGAATGGCCAAAGATAATCACCTCTAATTTTCCGTCAAACTCTTTATATACCTTTTCGGCTAAATTAAAAGGAGAACCCGAACCATGAAGCAGTCCTATTTTAAATCCTGAGAGCTCAATTATTGTCTTTAACGGGAGAATTTCTTTTATCTCCGGGCAATCCATATTACCGCAAACCGCATAAAGAGAGGTTAATTTCTCTAACTCCCGGTAGGTTTTTATTGAGGTGAAATCTCCAGCATGAAAGATTATATCCTCTTTCTTAATATTTTCTGCAAACTTCTGAGGAAGTTCTAAAGCTCTTTCCGGGATATGAGTGTCTGAGATAACATAGATCATTATCTGAGCTTTTTCTTATGCCGATCCCTTCTCAGCCTTTTTTTTCTCTTATGGGTTTTGATCTTATGTTTTTTCCTTTTCCTTCCGCAGGGCATCTTTTCTCCTTTCTAATCCTGCTTAATTATCAGTTCCTTGAATTCGTTTGAGGGCTTGAAAACCGGAACTTTTCTATCCGGAACCGGAACTTCCTCGCCCGTGCGTGGATTACGAGCTTTTCTGGCTTTACGAGGTTTGATCTTGAAAGTCCCAAACCCGCGAATTTCTATATTGTTTCCTTCTTTCATCGCTAGCTTAATTGCATCTAAAAAGCCATCCACTATCACTGCTACATCAGTGCGCGTTAATCCCGTTTTCTCCGCTATCTTCTCGACCAAATCAGCTTTGGTCATCTTACACCTCCTTTAGTGATTTTGTATCTTGATTTTTCTAATTGCAATTATCACATTTTTTAGAGCTACAGCTGGTACAGGATGATCCTTTGGAGGAAACGAATCTATCACCAGAGGAAAAACCAAAAACCGAAAAAATCCTTTCCCCTTTTCCACCACAGCCTGGACAATCTGTTTTCTCCTGGTTATTTAAAATCAGAACTTCAAACCTCTGTTTACATTTCCTGCAGATATATTCAAATATAGGCATAAATTTTTAATTTCTTAAACCTTCTGTATATACGAAAGATTTTCAATTGAAAATATATTGAAGTTTAGGCATAAGCTGTTCATTAGATTTTAAATTGGTAATGGCTTTAAAGCTCTGAGTCAGGATATCGAGAACAGTTACTTTCTTAGGTTTTTCTCTAATAGTTTTGGGGACCCCTTCTATCCCACCCATCTTTCCAGCTATTTTTATGGCATCCTCCAGATCGCCTAACTCATCTATTAACCCTAAATCCTTAGCCTGCCTCCCGGTAAAGACCCTTCCGTCTGCCAATTCTAATACTTTCTCCTGATCCAGCCCTCTACCTTCTACCACTGCTTTTACGAACTGATCATAAGTATCATCGATAACCGACTGAAGCAAATCTCTCTCCTCCTTGGTCATCGGACGATTCCAGGTTCCAACCTCTTTCAGCTCACCCCTTTTAACCACCTCAAATCTCAAACCAATTTTCTTAAATAGCTCTTGCACCACTGGAAACTCAAAGATCACTCCTATGCTTCCGGTAAGAGTACCAGGGTTGGCTACGATTGTATCTGCAGCGCAGGCAACATAATAGCCACCGGAGGCACCCAATCCTCTGAGTGAAGCTACAACTTTTTTACCATCCTCTTTAAACTTTAATACCTCTTCATAGATCTCCTGTGAAGGTACTACCCCTCCCCCGGGGCTATCAATATCCAGGACTAAAGCCGGGATAGAGCTATCCTTAGCATATTTTTTAAGCTGTCTGATTATCTCATTTGAATTATTTATGGTGCCATATATCTCGACTATGGCAACCTTCTTTCCGAAACTATAAAAATAGGTTCCTTCTTCTGTGGAAATTCCTGACAGCCCTATTAAAATAACGAAAAGAAAAAACAGGAAACTCAGGACTATTATCACGCCAATAATCAGATCACTTTTTTTAACCACTTAACCTCCTGAAAAAGAGCAATTGAAATCCTTATTTACTTTTAAATATTTTAATCCTGTCGCCAATCCGAATGTATGATGGATCAGGCAGGCTATTCCATTCTAAAAGTTTTTGTAAAGGTACTCTGAAATAATTAGCGATGCTCCACAAGGTATCTCCTCTTTTGACTTTATGAGTTACTATTTTTTGCGCTTTTTTATCATCATTTCCAGATGGTACCTTTAAATTGTCTCCGGTTTTTATCAAATCCTGATCATTAATGCTGTTTAATTGCTTAAGATCGGAGGTAGTAGTCTTATAGTTTTTTGCGATCTCTTCTAAGGTATCTCCGGGTTTAACCTTATAGGTCGAGTATCTAGATGCTGAAATTTTATCAGGATTATCATCCGCTTCAGGATAACCTTTATTAGCTGAAGTTTTCTGACTGAGATTAGATTCTCCATATCCAGGGATCTTCAAGATTTGTCCGGGATAGATTCTATATCTTCTTGATAGAGAGTTTGCCTGAATAATATTAAAGGGTGAAACGCCATATCTTTTTGCAATCCCTGAAACGGTCTCACCTTTTCTCACTTTATGCATAGTATAAAGGGTTTTTGATGGAAGCTCTGAATATCTCTGGGTAAAGCTCTCTTTTGTGTTTGCAGGTATTCGCAAAGGATATGCACGGTATTGAGGAGGAGTAACATCCCTCAGCAGTTCAGGGTTCAGCTCTCTTATCTCCTCCACTGAAACACCCAGAGCCTCAGCTATAGTTTTAAGGTCAATCGGCTTATCTACTATTACCGTGTCAAACTCAATCGGTTTATCATATTCCACATCAAACCCGTATTTTTCCGGATCTTTGGCAATAACAGTCGCCGCAATATATAGAGGTACATAATCATAAGTTTGCTTTCTTAAGTTGAGCTCCCAGAAATTGTTAGTCTTATATTTTTTAATAGCCCGGCTAAGACTTCCCTCGCCACAATTATAAGCTGCCAGGGCTAAATGCCACGACTCAAAATCCCTGTAAAGCTTAGACAGGTAATCACAGGCTGCATAAGTCGCTTTTACAAAATCCATTTTTTCATCATACCACCAGTTGCTTTTAAGACCATATAATCTTCCAGTAGAGGGGATAAACTGCCACATTCCAACTGCATTTGCCCAGGAACGCGCCCTGGAATTGAAACCGCTTTCGATCAGAGGCAGATAGGCCAGATCCAGGGGCATATTTTTCTCTTTTAAGATATCTTTGAGCAGGTTAATATATTTCCCTGACCGGTAAAGATAGGTGATAAAATGTTCCCGGCCTATGGTTTGCAGATATAGAATCGAATTCTCCACCCGTTCATTCCATTCGATTGGCATATCATAGGTAGAACTATCCGGGACCTCCATCGTCACTTTAACCGAATCCTTAATTGAATCCTTAAGTTTTTGAAAGTCCTGGATATTGTCGAACTTTTCCAAAAAAGCAGAGATGGAGCCTTCGCTGTCTAAAGTTCCCAGGGAAAGGAGAGTGATTTTATAATCTGCAGCAATCTCACGCAACAGCCGGTTGTACTTATCGATGTTTTTAGAATGAGTCTCCTCTTCTAAGTCTAAGTTAGCCAATAAATCTAATGCATTCTCAAAATTAGTTTGAGCCTGTTCCCATTTACCCTCCAGATTTGCTTCCACTCCTGAGGCATAATATCCTTCAGCCTCTTTAAGTTCTTCTGAGATAAGCTTTTCATAAACAGCAGATGAATCAGCCTGGGAAATGATCTGAGGTTCGGCTTGCAAAGGATAGCTCTCAGGGATCTGTGGCCTTATTACCTCTCTTGAACAACCCGCTGTAAGAACGATAATGAGTATAACTAAAACTATCTTCTCTTTAATTTTCATCATCTTTCCGTCTCCCTTTTTTCTAACTCGTTGATATATAAACTACTGCATAAATCTTGTCAAGAATTATTTTTTAGGTTTTTAGATTTTGACCCGTTAAAGGCTTTTAAAATCTCCTCTTTAAGATTTGATTTCCCCCCGTCAATCCAGATAATCCCCTCCTCTTTCTTGAACCAGGTAAGCTGTCTTTTGGCATAGTGTCGGGTATTCAGTTTTATTTTCCCCTTTGCTTCATCCAGCCCCATTTCTCCCTCTAAATATTGAAAGATTTCTTTATATCCAAAAGTTCTCAATGGAGCCAATGAAAGATCATACCCTTTTTTCTTCAGACTTTCCACTTCATCTATTAAACCCTCTTTGATCATCTCCTCCACTCTTTGTTCAATTCTCTGGTAGAGCTTTTCCCGGTTTAAGTTAAGCCCTATTTTAACGAAAGTATACTCCTCGGGCGGATATTCTCCCTCTTTTTGTAGGTCTGAAATCCTTTTACCCGTAAGTTCATATACTTCTAAAGCTCTGATTATCCGCACAAGATTATGAGGACCTATCTTTTGTGCTGCCTCAGGATCTTTCTTATTTAACTCCAGATAAAGAGATTCGACTCCGTAATCTTCAGCTCTCTCTTTTAGCTTCTGTCTTATTATTTCATCTCTGCCAGGGCCTTTGAAAATCCCTTTAAATAAAGCTTTCAGATAAAGTCCAGAACCTCCAACTATTAAGGGTTCTTTTCCCTTAGAGACCACCTCCTTAATAGCTCCTCTGGCTTTAATAGAGTAATCTGACACAGTAAAATATTGGTCTGGATCAATTATATCTATCAGATGATGAGGAACCTTTTTCCTTTGTTCCAGAGTCGGCTTAGCAGTCCCGATGTCCATAAACCTGTAAACCTGACGCGAATCTGCGGAAATTATCTCTATATCTAATATATCGGCAATTTCAAGGGAGACTTTGGTTTTGCCCGAAGCAGTCGGCCCTAAAATTACCAAGATTTTTTTAAGCATACTTAACAAAAATGTAGGGGCAAACCTGTGTGTTTGCCCATTTGTTATAAGGGTTGACACATCCTAAACGGATCCGTATGATAGGTCAACCCCTATAATATTCTATGTCACTTCTGGGGGAAAAGTCCAACTCATACTCCGGCTTTTGAGAGTCTATCAAATTAATCTTCACCCTCTCTCAAACCTCTTATTAAACTCCTCAATTGGAATTCGGATTAAAGTAGGTCTGCCATGCGGGCAGGAATAAGGCTCTTTAGTAGCGAACAGCTGGTCGAACAGCGAATTCATCTCCTCTAAAGAAAGCTTATCACCTGCCTTAATTGCCCCCTTGCAGGCAAAGGACTGGGAGATAGACTTGATCTTTTCACCTCCGGCTTTGAGTCTCTCCTCTAAATCTGACAGAATCTCCTTTAGAAAAACCTCTCCACTTTGAATCTTAGAGAGTGGCGGGACTCCGCTGATCAAAATGCTTTTTCCTCCGAAAGGTTTAGCCTCAAACCCCAATTTTTTAATCAAATCAGAGTTCTCCTCAAAAGTCATAAATTCAGAAGGTGAAAGCTCGGTCACAACCGGAAAAAGTAGATGCTGGGAGGTAGCACTTTCAGAGGTTAGGTTTCTTAAAGCTCCTTCATAGAGAATCCTCTCATGAGCCGCATGCTGATCCATAACTATCAAATCGCCTTTAACCTGGGTCAGGATATACATATTGTGAAGCTGCCATAGATTAGCAATGGTCGAAGCAGGTTCCTCTCGTTTTTCCCCTTTTTTAGAAGGAGAAACTTTCATTCCTTTATAAACTTCAGCTAAGAATTCCTGCTGAATAGATTTGATTTTCTCTTTTTCACCAGGATATTCAGGCGATCTTTCCCTTAGCAGAGACGCATTGCTATGCGTCTCTATATCTGAGGTTACAATGTTTTCTTTTATATCAGAATAAACCGGCATCACTAAATTTGTATTCAGTGTTTTATAAACTGCAGTAAAGAGTAATTCGTAAATCTGCTTCTCATCTGAAAAACGGACCTCTTTTTTGGTCGGGTGAACGTTAATATCCACTAAATCAGGAGGCAGGTTCAGACATACCACTCCCCAGGGATATTTCCCCTTGGGCAAAAGGTCTTTATATCCGGAAACTATGGCATGATAAAGCGATTTGGAGAAAATGTTTCTCTGGTTAACGAAAATATAAAGCTCAGCCCGGTTCGATCTTGCCAGTTCAGGTTTACCCAGAAACCCTTTGATCTGCAAAAAATCGTAATCTGTATTTAATTCCAGGATTTCATTATAGATTTGCGAGCCGAAAATATCCCCGATCCGGTCTTTAAGCTCATCTACCTTTTTGAGATTTATTATTTCCCGGTTATCGACTTTAAGCTTAAAGGAGATTTGCGGAAAAGCCAAGGCAAAAGTAGTTACCCGCTCGATTATCTGTTTGGTCTCAGCACTCTGGCTTTTGAGAAATTTCCTGCGTACCGGGGTATTATAAAAAAGCTCCCTGACAGTTATAGAGGTTCCTTCCGGAGCACCCACTTCTTTTATACTTTTTATATTTCCACCTTCGATTTTTACCTGTATCCCATTTGTAGGGGCATATTGCGGAGCTTCCTCTCCCTTGTAGGGAGAGGAATGAGGAGAGGGTAAACTTGTAGGGGCGGAGTGTACGCCCCTGCTCTTTGTAATAACCTCTATCTGTGACACCAGAGCTATCGAAGGCAGTGCTTCCCCCCTGAAACCTAAAGTTAAAATCCGGTTTAGCTCATCAAATGAGGAAAGCTTACTGGTAGCATGATGGACAAAAGCTAACTCTACGTCTTCCCTCTCCATCCCGATGCCATTGTCAACCACTCTGATAAACTTAATTCCCCCTCCCCTGATCTCGACAGATATGTCCGTTGCCTCGGCATCAATCGAATTTTCCACTAATTCCTTGATCACCGAAACCGGTCGCTCAATAACCTCACCCGCAGCGATTTTATTGACTAATTCCTGAGGAAGGATTTTTATTTTTATGGACATAGGTATAATATTAGTAATATCTATTGTCTATTGTTTGTTACTGCGATACTCTTTTACTAATTTAACCATTATAACTGCGCTCTCACGCCCCCACTTGAATTTGCCGGCCGGGGTCATCAGTTTGGCAAGCTCTTCAGAGCGGTTCTGTTTAACCCAGGCTACAAAACCTTGCTCGAACTCTTTCCCGGCTCTTACCGATTCTGGTGACATTGTGGCACTGATTTTCTGAATCAATCCCTTCTTGAAGGTAAAGTCTCCAGATGTGTAGTTTATCTCATTGATACCAGCAGCTATCACATAGTCATTGCGCTCTGTAATCTTGCAGGTAACTGTATTACCCTTCTCTTTACACTCCGTTAATTCCAGCTCAGTATTAAACCCTGCATCGTTATCGTGTACGGTTCGAACCTGCTCTTTACCTACCGCAATATTCTTCCCGTTCATCTCGAAGACAATGTCATCAGTTAACATAGCATCTATTGCCTCTAAGTCATGCCGGTTAGCCGCATCCACGTAAGTCTTGACTTTGTTTAAAAGATCATGCCGTTGGCATCCGACGAAAGTGGTAAGCAGGATTGCCATTATCATTCCGATTTTAAAAACTCTTTCCACCATCTATACCTCCTATTTTAGTAAGAAGTTTGGAGTGCGAACCTTCAGGAACCCACGTTGAAGCAAACCATACGGGTAAGCTGTTGGGTTAACGTTTTATGTAGCGGAAACCTTTAGGTTTCCAGTTGTTAAGTGGAAGGCTGAAGTCTCAAGACCTTGTCCGAATTTGGATCCATGGGAACGGCCTTCCGCTACGTTTAGTAACCCCGCCTTGCCCTCAAGGTGGGCACAATGTAGAGACGCATGGCTATGCGTCTCTACAAATAATGATCACATTATTTTTCATATCCTAATCGCTAATTCCCTCTCGTTAGTGCGGGAATTGGATTCCCTGCATACTAAGACAAAAAATATTACCTTCTACTTCTTCATCTCGCTCCTTTATGGACCAGGATGAAATCTTTAGCTAACTTTCCAATCTCTTCTGCCAAGTCCTCAGAGAGATGAACTTTTTCAAGATATTCCTTGCCCATTCTGGTATTTTTCGGATAAGTTGCCTCTAAGATTGCAAAATCTGCACCTTTTACTAATTCTTTTAATGAGGAACACATTCCCGTGTCACCGCTTATGGCGAGGACTTCTCCATTGTACGAAATCCTGTATCCCACAGCCGGTATCGGGTCAAGTATTCCGGAACCGTTTATGCCACCGCAGTGTTTCATCGGATAAGCCTTAATGGACATTTCTCCAACTTGAAAAGCTTCATAAGACTTAACTCCCCTGCAGGACAGTTCAAAAGGAATAGTATCCTGGTAACACTTTTTGAAATTATCTACCATGGAAAATACTTCTATGCATCCCTCTGGAGCAAAAATCGGGAGTAATTTTTTTCTGCCTGTCATCCTCAAGTATCCAAGGAGTGAATGTAGTCCGCCCACGTGATCAAAATGCCCGTGAGTGTAAATGATTCCCTTAAGTTGTTTGAAATCAAGTTCATTCGATATAAAATCCCTGAGTAAGCCGTCGCCGGTATCAATAAGTATAGAGCCATGCTCATTGCTGACCAGGACGTGCTGGGCTATCCCCGCAACTGCGTAAAAAATATCAGCTTTGATACTTTTCCCTACCCAGGATTGAATATTTTTTTCTCTTTTCTTCACTATAAGTAAGGGTTTCGGTATTCCCACCTTACCTTCTCCGAATTTGGATCCGTAGGAAAGGCGGGAACATTGTAGAGACGCATAGCTATGCGTCTCTAAGAGCTTCTCTCCTTCTTTTGACCATGCTAAATACATACTGAAACACAATACCAACCGCTGCCAACCCACCCAAAACCCAACCGACAGTGGAATTGAATTTAAACGGCCAGATAACGCACCCGGCGTACACTAAAGCACCTCAAAGCACTGCCGCTACTACTGATCCAAATGCTTTAAACAGTTCACGCATAAGCTCTTCAAATTCCTCAGTGCTGTCAGGAGCTACTTCACAATAGGTGTTAGGAGGTAACACCTTACGTCACTGAATTTAATTCATAATTTTAATTCAAGAATTTTCTTCCTTAGTGGTCGTTTGAATATGCCTAAGCATAGGGAATTCATAATCTCAATAGCTGCACTTAAACCTGCTCTAATTTTTTTCTCATACTCTTTAACATCTATCTCATCTTCATCTTGGCGAGGATGTGTAAGCTCGTCTCTAAACTTCTTGAGTTCAAGTAAACGACACCAGGAGGGTTCATGCTCAAAATCAAAACCGGGGACATACTTATAAATTAAAAATTTTAACTTGTCCTCAAATTTGTTGTAGGCTATTTGATCGATTATCTGAAAAGAGTTCCCAGAAAGGTCAAATTTTCTGTCAATCAAAAAAGCTATTTCATATGGTTGAAGGCCACTACCTTTGGTAAGAGTATCAGCTATATAGTTAATGAATGATTCAACGGCACTTATAACACAGAATACTGACACTCTATAGTATCTTTTGGCCTTACCCCCATCTTTAATTGCTAATGCCTGTTCAAAAAACTTATTTGAATCTTCTAAATACTCTTTAAACATACTATATATCCTTTTTTGCCTTTTCAGCATCTCTTTTCATTCTTTTAGCCTCAAATGTTTTGATGGCTGCATTAGCCAATTTCGGAGTAATGCCACGTTTCTTAGCTTCTGTTGCTTGTAATATGAACACTTCTAGCATACGTCCAAGTTCAGTGTTATTAATTCGTGCAGCAAGCCCTCGATAAGTATCAGGATCTACACCTTTTAATCTTGCTGTTGATAAGGCTTTTGCGTTTAATGGATCATCAGGAGGAGATATTTCTACGAGAGAGTAATGATTTTTTAATGCTTCTAATTTTCGCTGAAGAAATCCAGCAACATATGCCCAACTGGCTGTTAAACAGGGATGTGTCGCTTTATTTGCAAACTCTAGGTAGTTGTCTGTATCACGTCCAAGGACTCGCTCTCGCTGTAACCAGTGAAGCTTTGAAAATTGTTCGCCCATTGTTTTGAGATCCTTATCACTCCAGTTAATTTTGTCGCGTAAATTTTTATAATCTTCATCTGTGCCAGGCCCCGAAGAACAGACTTTAGGTAAATGAAATTCATTTGATTTAGCATTCTTGCCACTGTAAAAATTAACTAGTAAAGTTCTCGCTAATCGAACAGTAGGTACTCCTTCAGGACTTCTCCTATCTGCAAAATTTTGACCATCTTTTAGTAACCCTAAAGCTTGACACCAATCTCTTAATTGGGGTCCTAAAAGGTCTTCCTGCATTCTGTCTAATAAATCATTTGATACTGCAATTGAGGTATTATTTGCCGTAGCAATATCGACTTTTTGTTCAAGAGATAAACCAAAATAGACTCTCACACCATGATACACTACGACATCTTTTTTATCAGCCTCCATTATAGCTTTAACACGATGTTGTCCTCCAAAAACCTTAAGGGGGTTTTCTGCTCTATAAGAAGTATCATATTCTACAACTAAATCCTCAAAACTTCTCCCTTTTAATGCGTCAGATTCCATTAATCGATATGCATAAGTATCTGTATAAATTTCGCGATTAAGTTTATAATCTTCGCTTTCTTCGGGATCTAATACTGCATCCAAATCAGTTTTGGAACTCAGTGCTTTTGAATCGAGATGGCAGTTTACGTAATAAGCTTTGCTTCTATTATCAAATAGCAGTAAAGGTTTGACACCGTTTATTTCTTCAAAAGTTTTAAAAACATAAAGAAATTCTTCCAGTTTTTCCTTCACTCCTGCATTTGGTTTAAATCCTGCTGGCGTAATAAACGCTGCTTTTATACTTTTCATTTCAATACCTCTTTAAAGTATTTTTCTAAATCTTTTCTAAGTGCTGTCGGAAGTTACATCCCGACAGGTGTCAGGTGGTACCACCTGACACCACTACGAATTACATAAATAAATTTGCGCAACTATTTGGACTTCAAATATTTCTACCCTGTTAACTAAAATTATTCACTTTAATCTTTATGTATGTCTTGAACCTTCGTCTTGTTTGTGTGTTATCGGCCATATCTTAGCTTTTGAGACCCGCAAAAGATCCTGAAGACCTATCTCAAGGCTTCGGTCATTTCTTCCAACCCCACAATAAACAACATCCATATTCAGTACATTTTCATCAAATATAGCTTTTATGCTATCTCTTGTTGGGATAGGGCAAATTCCTCCCATTTGGAAACCCAGTTCTGACTTCATCTCTTCTGTAGAAGGTTTTACTAAGTCATCACGATCAACACCAAAGGCTGTTGCCAATTTACGGTACTCAACTTTGTCTAGTCCTTTGATCACAGCCAGAATCCAGAATGAATTTCTAATTCTAAAGACGAGTGTTTTTAACAGTCTTTCTCTTGGAAAAGGCAATTTCTTCTCTACGTCCAGCATTGTTATAACAGGTTCATGTTCATGAATTCTGAATGTCGCGCCTTTTTCTCTAAGTATTCTTATGACTTCATCATACACCATATTATATTTTCTCCTTTCTACTGATTACTGGATAAGAAATGAGCTCCATTTGCTAAAAGTATTATCTTATCCTTTATTAATGAAATGACTTGACTTCTCTGAGAAAGAGTCGTTCCATCATTCCAGATTCGCCAGAACTCTTTTTCAAACTCTGTAACAATATGTTCATCTTCTATTTGTAAACCTTGAATTCGTTGGTATCCAAAGTTGTTTCTCACATCAATTGTTAGACTCTTCTTAGCCTTTACAATAAATACAAAAGGAAGTACTTCACGACAAAAGGCGACTTCATATAAAGGCAGATGCTGTAGAAGAGATACTATAGTCTGTAGAACTTTTATGATCTCCTTTGGTGTTGCTCTGAAGTTGGGTATTTGCCTGTGGACAATGCCACTTCTACAAAATTCTTCTATCGCATCAATTTCATAGATTTCCTTATAAGGTATCTTCCGCATATTAGAATGAATACTTTTGCTGCGTCGCCAGAGATCATTTGCTGCTACTCCAGCGGATGATTTTGTAGCTAAATCTTTTTCATAATACCGTAGTATTATAGATTTGGAGAAAAGATGCGATGAAAGATAACTTGAAGCTACTAAAGTGGTGATTCCTTTTTGTTCAATATTATCAATGTGCTTGATATATTCATCTGTCGTTCTAAAAATGTGGATTGGCATAACTTTTCCTCGTTTGTTTATCCCTTAGAAATATCCGCAATCACCGGCGAGGCAAGCTTTATAAGATCAACAACTGAAATCCTTAATGATTCAGTCCGTTTTCCAGTTCCGCAGTACACCATTTCGAGTTCTTTGATTCGATTATCAAGAATGACATTTATAGAACGCGGGTATCCAAAAGGAGGGATTCCTCCAATACTAAAACCAGTAATTTCTTCCACCTCTTGCGCAGTTGCTATCTTAATCTGATCTCTCTTAACTTCTAAAATATAAGCTACTTTTGCAAAGTCCATCCTTCTATGTGCTTGAAGTACCACTGCAAAGTATTGTGGTTGTTGTCCAATAGGGCTGTCTTTCTGAGTTATCGGGATAATCTTAATTATAATCGATTTGATCAACTCTAGTTTCTGCACGTCAAGAACAGATGCTACATCATCAGGAGACATCACGGGAGCATGCACCTTAATATTCGGAACAATATGATTATTTTCCAAAAGACGCATTATGTTCAAGTAGCCATATGTCTCTTGTTCGGTATCAAGCTTCCCTTTTTTTCTGCAAATCGCCACAATATACGGACCTCCAGCAATTTGCTCATTAAGTCTCAATTCTTTATCTACTATAGTGCATAGTTGTTTTGCTTTTTCACTTTTGAAAATAGAATGTGGGAATAATGAAGTAAGAGTGGGAAAGGTAGAAAGTTCTACTATCTCAAAATAGCTTCCTAACATATCTCTTACTTCCTGGAGTGAATACGCACGAACAGCTACATCATAATTCTCACTCTTAAAATTAACCTTGAGAAACCCTGTTTTTGGGTCAAAACGTGCAGATAGACTTGGCGCCCATTCTAGACTATCAATTTGAACTACAAGAGATTGTTTGTTATAGAATGATATTAGGAAGACACCACTAGGCTCAAGAACTCTTTTTACCTCCCTTAACAATGGGGATAATTCCCGAACGAAACTTCCCATGCCGAATCCTGAGTTAATAAAGGAAATACTTGAATTAGAAACATCGGTAAGAAGATCCTCTTCTAAGTCTCTAACTACAAACTGGATATTACCTGCTGATTTATGCAGCTTTTTTTTCTGCGCTACTTTAATCATCTCAGAACTGAAATCATATCCACGAACTTGATCAAAATGTCTATGAAAGTAAAAAGCATCTCTACCTGTTCCGCAACCGAGATCTAGAGCAATTCGTCTGCGGTTCTTATCTAATGATTCAATGGTGCGATTGATAACCTCCAATTCATACTCCATATAACTACCTGTGGCGAAGTTTGAGGCTGCATATATCTTATCATATTCCTCTGCAGATTTGTTAGAGAGTTCTTTATGACGTTGCTTCCCTATAGTCCAATTATCTATAGTTTCAACCATGGTTGTCCTCCTTTAATAATCTTGCCAAATAGTTTATAAATAAATAGGCTGAACAGATTTTTTCTCTGTTCTTTGTTTTGTAGGGGCGTATTGCAATATGCCCTACTTCTTCTGACCCTCCCTCTTATCCCTCCCTACAAGGGAGGGAAGATTAAACCAACCCCTTTCTGCATCTTCGCTGCTTTTAGCGTATTTGACAAAAGCATCGCCACGGTCATTGGTCCTACTCCGCCGGGGACAGGGGTTATGGCTTTTGCTACTTCTTTTACCTCCTCAAAATCCACGTCTCCAAAAATCCTGTAACCTTTTTCTGCGGTTTTATCCTCTACCCTATTCACTCCTACGTCTATCACCACAGCTCCCGGGCTTACCATATCTCTGGTTAAAAATTTCGGTTTGCCCATAGCGGCAACGATTATATCTGCCTGTTTGGTATATTTGGGAATATCCTTTGTCCCGGTATGAACTAAAGTAACTGTGGCATTGGCGCCTTTTGCTTTCTGGGACAAAATCACGGAAAGCGGTCTGCCCACTAAACTGCCACGTCCTAAAATAACCACGTGCTTACCTGAAGGGTCATTTCCGCTTCTCATTAAAAGCTCCTGAATCCCATAAGGAGTGCAGGGTAAAAAAGTGGGCTTACCAGCCAGCATAAGCCCCAAATTATAAGGATGAAAACCATCCACGTCCTTTTCCGGGGAAATGGCTTTGATTATCTTTTCTTCAGAAATTTGCTCAGGCAGCGGAAGCTGAACCAAAATTCCACTGATCTTATCTTTGTTATTTAGCTCTGCAATTAAATCAAGAAGCTCAGATTCTTTCATCTCCCTGGGATATTTTAAAACCTCAGAATAAATCCCGGCTTCCTCGCAGGCTTTTGCCTTGCTTCTTACATAGATTTGAGAAGCTGGGTTATCCCCCACTAAAACCGCAGCCAAGCCAGGGACTATACCCTTGCTTTTCAAGGTCTCAGTTTCACTTTTGACTTCTGCTCTGATCTGTTCTGAAATCTTTTTGCCATCGATTAATTCAGCCGCCATTTTTAATCTCCCTCCATCTCTTCTTTTTGAGCTGGCAAACCAATCCTGATCCTTTCTATGTCAATAGCTCTGCCAGTATCTGAATCTATCTCCACTAAAACCCCGCAGAATCTAACATCTTCTTTGGCAATCCGGAACCTGTTTGGAATCTGGGTCAAGAAACGAGTAATAGCATCCTCTTTTATAATCCCTATGACCGAGTCGTGCGCACCGGTCATACCGGCATCAGTTATATATGCAGTTCCATTGGGCAAGATCGTCTCATCCACGGTCTGAACGTGAGTATGCGTTCCGATGACTGCAGAAACCTTACCGTCCAGATACCAGCCCAAAGCCATCTTCTCTGAAGTAGCCTCTGCATGCATATCCACTATGATTATATTTGTTTCCTGTTTTAATCTCTGAATCTCCTGATCAGCTGTGCGGAATGGGCAGTCTATTTCTTTAATATAGACCCTACCCTGCAGATTCAAGACTCCGATTTTAACTCCGTTTTTAAGCTGATAAACGACTGAGCCTTTCCCGGGAGTTTTCGGAGGATAATTTGACGGACGCAATAGATTCGGGTCTTTATCCAGATATTCATAAATCTCCTTCCGGTCCCAGATATGATTCCCTGAAGTCAGGACATTAACTCCATAACTATAGACCTTGGAGGCGATCTCCTTGGTCAAACCAAAACCACCTGCCGCATTTTCCACGTTAGCTATCACTAAATCTATCTGCTTCTCTTTTTTCAGATCAGGCAATATCTGGGAAACCGCCCACCGCCCCGGCTTCCCCATCAAATCTGCAATCAGCAGTACTTTCAAATTGACTCCTTTTAATAAAGTAAAAATATTTAGTTCATTTTACACAAATAGAAAAATTAATCAAGGGAAAAATTAAGAGAAATATAAAATTTATATCCAAGATATCCTTTCGAGCTGAAGTAAATAAGTTAATTATTTTCGTAGTGCGACCCTTTAGGGTCGCATAAGCGAGGCTAAAGCCTCACACTACGATAAACTAAAAAAGCAAAGCTGAAGCCTTGCCCTACAAATTGTAATCAAAAACTTATCCTATATAAAAAGGGCAGGACGATGTCCTGCCCCTACAATTCCCTCTCTTTTTCAAGGAGAGGGTAAGGGCGTACTACCATATAAAAAATTAAGGGCAGACACGGGGATCTGCCCCTACAATTAATTCGTCATTCGAAATCCGTCATCCTTCATTGATCATTATTTCGCATACTCCACTGCCCGGGTCTCCCTTATAACCGTTACTTTTATCTGTCCGGGGTATTCCATCTCCGCTTCGATTTTCTTGGCAATCTCCTGGGCTAAATTAGTCGCTCCGGCATCGTCTATATGCTCGTGTTCCACGATTATCCTTATCTCCCTGCCAGCCTGAATGGCATAGGCTTTGGTTACCCCCTTAAAAGAATCTGCCAATTCTTCCAACTTCTCCAGCCGCTTAATATACCCTTCTAAGGTCTCCCTTCTGGCACCTGGTCGAGCACCGGAGATCGCATCTGCTGATTGAACCATAATCGAATATGGAGATTCCATAGGCACGTCTTCGTGATGTGAAAGAATGGCATTTAAGACCAAGGGATGTTCACCATATTTCTGGGCAATGTTGTATCCGATCTGGGAATGGGTTCCTTCAGTCTCCCGGTCTACAGCTTTTCCTATATCGTGTAAAAGCCCTGCTCTTTTGGCTAAATTTGCATCTAACTCTAATTCTGCCGCCATCAGCCCGGCAATGAAAGACACTTCTTTGGAATGCTGGAGCACGTTTTGACCATAGCTGGTTCGAAATTGAAGTTTCCCTAAGAGCTTGATGATCTCCGGATGAAGCCCGTGAATCCCTACGTCAAAGCAGGCCTGTTCCCCGGTCTCACGTATAATAACCTCCATCTCTTTTTGAGTCTTGGTTATTATCTCCTCAATCCGGGCAGGATGAATTCTGCCGTCTAAGATCAGCTTTTCCAGAGACATCCGTGCAATCTCCCTCCGGATCGGGTCATATCCTGAAAGGATAACTGCCTCAGGCGTATCGTCCACTATCACGTCAATTCCGGTTGCCGTCTCAAAAGACCTGATGTTCCTTCCCTCTCTTCCGATTATCCTTCCCTTCATCTCTTCGTTCGGAAGATTGACTACCGAAACCGTTGACTCAACTGTATGGTCAGCGGCACACCGCTGGATTGCTGAGATGATGATATTCTTGGCTTCTTTTTCAGCAGTCTCTTCAGCTTTCTCTTTGATCTCTTTTATCAGTTGAGCAGCTTCCTGGCGTGCCTGGTTTTCTAAGTTTGTCATTAACAGTTTCTTAGCCTCTTCAGATGTCATTTGAGCTATCCTCTCCAGCTGCCTGTTCTGATCAGAAATCAGTCGATTTAACTCCTCGTCTCTGGATCGGATAGCTTTTTCTCTGGCATAAAGGATTTTCTCTTTATTCTGTATCTCACGATCTTTCTTATTGAGGATATCTACTTTGCGATCTAAATTAATTTCTCTTTCCTGAAGCCTTTTTTCGATCTTCTGGAATTCTAATCTCTTATTAGCCAGTTCTCTTTCGAAATTTGCCTTAGCTTTATACCACTCATCCCTAGCCTCTAAAACCGCTTCTTTCTTCTTTATTTCAGCCTCTTTCTCCGCCTCCAGGACTATCTTCCGGGCTAATTCTTCGGCCTTGGCTAATTTAGCCTCCCCGATCCTCCGGCTAACAAACCAGCCAAGAAAGAAAGAAAGAACTGCAATTGCCACTCCTAATACAATCAATGGAACAACCATATCCTCCTCCTTTAAAAACAAAAACCCACTTAGCTAAAAATCTTTCATCTCGCCTACGGCGGAATAAAAGACTTCAAGTTAAGTGGGTTTATCCAGATAGATAAATATTATTCTTCTATCAACTTAGCATCTAACCACTCTATCAAAGATTGGGTTTTCTCTTCAACTTCCGAGAGTTTTTTTTCTTTATCTTCCCTTTCCTTGAAAAGCTCATCTGCAATATTCAAAGCTGCCAGGACCGCAATCTGAGTCTGGTTACGAGCAGGAATTTTTTCTGCTATCTCCTTCATTTTTCGGTTTACATAGTCTGCCACACCTTGAACATAACCTGAATCTGCTTCAGACTTTATAGGATATTCCTGTCCGTAGATATTTACTTTAATGCTTTGTTTTCTGTCTTCGTTAAGTTCCTGCGACATTTTAAATTATCTTAAAATCGTTTTTTCTCCACTTAACTTGAATTATATTAAACTTATGCTTTGATTATGATAAAGTATTAACTTAAGTTTGTCAAGTTAAAATTTAGTCAATATCACTCAATCTGGCTAAAAGGTTTTCTATCCTCCTTTTGATCTTTTCCTCTTTATTTCTTATACTTTCTTTCCTCTCGTTTATTTGAGCTTTGAGCTGGTTATTTTCTTGAGCTAATCCCTTATTCTTCCCTTCGATCTCAAAAACATTAGAGGAAAGTTTGTTATAGGAGCTAGTTACTTGTCTGTTCTCCTCTTTTAATTTATCGACCAATTCAAGAACCTTATTTATCTTAAGTTCTAACTCTTCTAAACTATCCCAGTGCATATAACCTCCTTTTACTCCCTGAGCTCAGCTCCATATCTTTCTTTCAACCCCTCTGTGATTTTTTTATGCACCTTCCCGACTTCTTCCTCCGTAAGGGTTTTTTCCTCAGAGCGATACCAGATGGTAAAGGCTAAACTTTTCTTGCCTGCAGGCACCTGTGACCCTTTATAAAGATCAAAAAGGTGAACTTTTTCCACCATCTCGCCCCCTGATTTCTGGATTTCAGTTTCCAGGTCTTTAGATAAAATCCCTTCATCCACCACCAGGGAAATATCCCTCTCAACCCCGGGAAACCTGGGTAGTGGTGTGTAGGATCTGGGTGGAGGAATAACCTCAGACAGGGTTTGAAAATCTATCTCCGCTAAAAAGATCTCCTGATCTAAATCAAAAAGCTTCAAAATCTCATCTGAAATCTTCCCTAAACAACCCCATACCTTACCTTGACTCCGAAGCTCGAAAGAGATCTTTTCTGAGAAAAGGTTTAAATCCTCTGGTAAAATGTCGTGCTCTTCTATTCTTAAATCATCGATCAAATCTTCAATGATCCCCTTAAGGTCATAAAAATCAACACTTTTTTCTTTCTCACCCCAGAAAATTGGATCCTTTCTACCGCAAAGAGCTATTTGCAACTGTAGTCTCTCATCCGGTTTCTCTTTTCCCCTTGACCAGAATACCTTCCCTAATTCAAATATCCTCAGATCTTTTTCTTTTCTGTTCAGATTCCAGGAGATTATGGAGAGAAGATTATAACTAAGCGAGGTTGTCAAAAGAGATAACTCATCATTCAAAGGATTGAGAACACTGATTCCTTTTTTGTAAGGATTGATTTTACTCATTTTGACTGGATCAACTAAATTGTTAGAGACAACCTCAAATAGACCCTTCCCCGCTAAGAAATTTTTGACTCTTTTTATAAGTCTTTCTTCCTCAGATATAGGAGTAAGAAGTTCACCTCCAGCCCTGAAGGAGCTATCAATTTTATCATAGCTGTAAATCCGTGCCACTTCTTCGATCAGGTCTATTTCCCTGGTCAAGTCCGGTCTGAATGTTGGAATCTCTATAGATAAAGCATCAGGTTCCCTATCTAAAACTTTTATCTCCAAATTCTCAAAGATCCCTTCAATCTCCTTTTGGACAATTCCAGTCCCTAGGATCTTATTGCATCTTTGAGGTCTGAAGGAAATTCTTGCAGGCAAGATAGATTTTGGATAGTTATCTACTACCCCTTTTAAGATTTTGCCTTGACAGATATCTGCCATAAGTTGAGTTGCCCTGTCTGATGCCTGAATAACTATATTTGGATCTGCTCCTCTTTCAAACCGGTAGGAAGCTTCCGTGTTCAATCCTAAAGAAATTCTCCCTCTGCGGATCACCCTCGGATCAAAATAAGCGCTTTCCAGGAGAACGTTTTTAGTCTTCTCAGTAACTTCGCTTTCCAGCCCACCCATTATTCCTGCAATCGCTATAGGCTTACTCCCATCAGTTATAAGAAGAACCTCTGGATTTAATACCCGTTCTACTCCATCTAAGGTAAAAAATTTCTCCTTCTCCTTTGCCCTGCGGACTAATACTTTCCTGGATGGTTTGCCTGAGAATTTAGTAAAAAGGTCATAATCAAAAGCATGTAACGGATGGCCTGTTTCCATCAATATGAAATTGGTAATATCAACCACATTATTAATCCCCCTCGTTCCGCAGCACTCTAATTTTCTTCTGAGCCAGAAAGGGGATTTGGTAACCTTTACTTCTTTAATTACCCTGGCAGAATAACGAGAACAGCCTAAAGTGTCTTCTATTAAGACCCTTACCCAGTTTGAGGTAGACTCTTCTATCTCTTTAATAAAATACTCAGGTTTTTTGAGTTTTCCTCCGGAAAGTGCGGCTATATCCCTGGCTATACCGATCATAGAGGCGGCATCCGGACGATTTGGAGTCAAATCAATGTCTAAAACAAAATCTTCTAAGTCCAAGGCTTGACTTAAAAGTTCCCCGACTTTTCGATCGTCATCTAAGATCATTATCACTTCTGACTCCTCACCTATCCCTAATTCCTTTTCAGAACAAATCATCCCGAATGAGTCAATTCCCTTTAAATTCGCTTTTTCTATCTGAATATTAAAAGGAAGTTTCGCTCCAATCAAGGCTACCGGAACTTTTGCACCTGACACCACATTTTTCGCCCCGCATATTATCTGCAAAACCTCTTTCCCTGTATCAACCAGGCAAACAGACAGCTTCTCAGCCTCCGGGTGTTTTTCAACTTTTTTGATCTGCCCTACTATAACCTTTTCTAATCCTTTTCCCCGGGATTCAATCGACTCGACCTCTAAACCAGCTAAGGTTAACCTGTCTGCCAGCTCTTCCACTGACCAGTTGAAATCAACTAATTCTTTTAGCCATTTATAACTTGTCTTCATCTTAAAACTGCCTTAAAAATCTTAAATCATTCTCATAGAATAGACGGATATCGTCAATCCTGTATTTTAACAGTGCAATCCGGTCCACACCCAATCCAAAGGCATATCCAGAATATTTTTCCGGGTCATACCCAACTGCTTTGAATACTTCTGGATCTATCATCCCTGCCCCCAAAATCTCAAGCCAGCCCCGATATTTACAAAGACTACACCCTTTACCTTTACAGATTATGCATCTGATGTCCACCTCAGCCGAAGGTTCAGTGAAAGGGAAGAAACTTGCTCTAAAGCGTAGTTCAACCTCTTTTTCGAAAAATTCTTTTACAAATGCGACTAAAGCCCCTTTCAGATCTGCGAAAGTCACACCCTCATCTACATAAAACCCTTCCACTTGATAGAAAAGACAGAAACTCCGGGAATTAATTGCCTCATGTCTGTAAACTCTCCCTGGAGCTAAAATTTTAACTGGCGGTTTTCTTTTTTCGAAAACTCTGACTTGAACTGGAGAGGTATGCGTTCTAAGGATCAAACCCTCACCCAGATAAAATGTATCCTGCATATCTCTAGCTGGATGATCCTGAGGGAAATTCAAAGCATCAAAGTTATAGTAGTTAGTCTCGATATCGGGCCCCTTTACTACTTCAAATCCCATTCCATAGAATATCTGCACTATCCGTTCTAAAACTTGAGTAAGAGGATGAAGCTTCCCTTCCCAGCTTTTTCGTCCAGGTAAAGTGAAGTCAAAAAACTCTATAGGTGCAATTTTCTCCTTTTCTTTCAGCTCCTGAACTTTTGCCTGCAAAATCTCATCTAATCTAATTTTTATCAGATTTGCCTTTTGACCAGCCTGAGGTCTATTTTCTAAAGGAAGGGTTTTTAACTCCTTAAGTAAAGTGGAGAACTTCCCCTTTCGGCTGAGATACTCGGATTTGAGCTCTTCAAGTTCTCTAAGATTTGAGACAGATTTTAACCTGCCTATAACTGTTTCTTCTATTTCCTCTAAACTTTTTAAAAAAGTCATCCTGTTTTTCAATAAATCATGCAGTCCGAGTTTTTACCCTGGCAATCTCTACTAATTTTTCAAAAGCCTTCAAATCTTTCACTGCAATCTCTGAAAGGATTTTCCTGTCCAGTATAATCCCGGCTTTCTTCAAACCGTTTATAAAGGCTCCATAAGTCAAACCAAAAAGTCTGGCTGCTGCATTAATTCTGCTAATCCAGAGTCCGCGTAAATCCCTCTTTTTGGTCCTCCTATCCCGGTAAGCATAGACTCTCGCCCTTGCTACCGCTTCTTTAGCAGTACGAATCAACTTGCTACGTCCCCCATAAAATCCCCTGGCTTCTTTAAGTATCTTTTTCTTTCTTCTCTTGGATGCAACCGGTAGGTAGCTCTGGGCATCTTCTTTTCCTCCTGTTTATTTCAATTTGTTAAATAAATTTAACCTCTCAAGTGGAGATTATCCTCTTAATTCTTGCCTGATCGGCCTTACTCACCAAAACCCTTTTTCTTAATCCCCTCTTCCGCTTGGAGGTTTTACTGGTAAGGATATGGCTTTTAAAGGCTTTGCTTCTTTTGATTTTACCCTTACTAGTAAGCTTAAATCTTTTTCTGGCACTCCTTGATGTTTTTATTTTGGGCATTCTCTAAATCTCTTTTTAAAAGTTTTTACATTATCCTTTGGGCATGAAAGTTAGAGAAAGGTTCCGACCTTCGAACTTAGCCTTTTGTTCAATCATCCCCAAATCTTTCAGATCTTCCTCCAATCTCTGGATGACCTTCTGACCTAATTCTTGATGAGCCATTTCTCTACCTCGAAATTCCACAAAAATTTTCACCTTGTTCCCTTTTTCCAAGAACTCCCGTATATGTCTGAGTTTAAACTGATAATCATGTTCCTCGATCTTGGGTCTCAGTCTCATCTCTTTCATATGAATGACATGCTGTTTCTTTTTGGCACTTTTTACCTTCTTGCTCAGCTCGTATTTATATTTTCCATAATCCATAATTTTGCACACTGGTGGCTTAGCTGAAGGCGAGATCTCAACAAGGTCATACCCCTTATCTATTGCCATTTTCAATGCTTCGCGGGTAGGAACTATCCCGATTTGTTCTCCAGTGTTATCAATAAGCCTGACCTGGGGAACCCTTATTCTCTCGTTCACCCGAATGTATTTCTCTGCTATACTTCTCACCTCCTCTTCTGTTATTTCTTAGAATCTACTTCTTGTAAAATTTTTGCTATTATCTCTTCTAACCCGAACTCACCTAAATCACCTGAACCGTGCCTGCGAACAGAAACCGTTTTATTTTCAAGTTCTTTTTTACCCAGGATGAACATGTAAGGTATTTTTTCTAACTCAGCTTCCCTGATCTTATAATTTATCTTTTCATTTCTATCGTCTAATTTAACCCTTAGTTCTTTTTGTTCTAATTCTTTCTTTAACTCCTGAGCATGCGAAAGCTGGTCAGAAGTGATGGGAAGAATGGCAATCTGAACCGGTGAAAGCCATAGCGGAAATGCACCTGCATAATGTTCTATCAAAAGACCAAAAAATCGCTCTAATGCTCCCAGGAGTGCACGATGGATCATTATAGGTCTCTGAAAAGACCCATCTTTCCCTACAAAACGCAGATCGAATCTCTCTGGTAGATTGAAATCGAACTGCAGGGTAGTGCATTGCCAGGGTGGTCTGCCAAAAAGATCTTTTATCTTCAGGTCGATCTTGGGACCATAAAAAGCACCTCCACCCTCATCTACTTTAAATGGAAGATCGTGCTTTACAAGAGCTTGCCTCAAAGCTTCCGTGGCTTTCTCCCAGGTAGAAGGGTCACCGATATATTTTTCCGGACGTGTAGCTAAGTATATCTCATATTCATTTAAACCAAAAGACCTGAGGAAAAACAGGGTGAAATCCAAAAGCTTTAAAATCTCTTCCTCTAATTGCTCTAACTGGCAGAATATATGAGCATCGTCCTGGGTGAATCCTCTCACTCTCAAAAGCCCGTGTAAAACACCTGAACGCTCGTATCTATAAACCGTGCCTAACTCAGCCCATTTAATAGGTAGTTCCTTATAACTCCTCAGCTTCGATTTGTAAACTAATATATGAAAAGGGCAATTCATCGGTTTAAGCTCATATTCTTCTTCCTCGATTTTCATCGGAGAATACATATATTCTGAATAGAAACCAGTATGCCCGCTTTTCTTCCAGAGATCCAGTTTAGCTATGTGAGGAGTATATAAAAGCTCATAACCAGCCTTATAGTGTTCTTTTACCCAGAAATTCTCAATTAACCTGCGGATCAAAGCTCCCTTAGGAAGCCAGAAAACCAGCCCTCCTCCGGCTTCTTCGTAAATATCAAAAAGTTCTAACTCGCGACCTAATTTTCTGTGATCCCTTCTCTTAGCTTCTTCTAAATTTTTTAAATACTCATCCAATTTCCCCGGGCTGGGGAACGAAATTCCGTAAATCCTCTGAAGCATTGGATTCTTTTCGCTTCCCTTCCAGTAAGCACCTGCTATCTGCAGGAGTTTAAAAGCCTTGATCTTACCTGAAGAAGGAATATGAGGACCTCGGCAGAGATCTATAAAATCCCCTTGTCTGTAAATCGTAACCTTATCGCTATCCAGTTCGCTGATCAATTCTATTTTATAAATCTCACCTTTTTCCTTGAATAATTTCAAAGCATCGTTTTTAGTTAGCTCTTCCCTTTCAAAGAGAAGGTCATCTTTAATGATCTCCAGCATCTTTTTCTCAATCTTTTTCAGATCCTCCGGGGTAAAGGGCTCTTTCTTATCGAAATCATAATAAAACCCCTCTTCTATAGCCGGACCAATTCCTAATTTAGTATCAGGGAAAAGGTCCTGAACTGCCTGAGCCATAATATGCGAGGTGCTGTGCCAGTAAATTTTTTGACCTTCAGGATCCTCAAAAGTCAAGAGTTTTAAATCCTTGGATGATTCATATCCCGAGATTGTGGCAAGGTCTTTAAGCTCTCCCTTTACTTTGGCAATTAAATATTTTTCTATCTCACCTTCATTTACCAGAACCTGCTCTGGCAATTCT
The DNA here is from genome assembly GCA_963713865.1 of uncultured candidate division Zixibacteria bacterium. GTDB lineage: Bacteria > Zixibacteria > MSB-5A5 > MSB-5A5 > RBG-16-43-9 > CAZMZF01. The sequence continues at coordinate 1,963,573 of OY970208.1, forward strand.
CTTTAAATCCTCGATTAGTTTTTCCCTTATTCCCACTTCTTTCTCCTTAAAGAGTCAATAAAAAATTACCCCACTTCCGGGGTTTCCTGCTCCTTAGTATTATATTATGCTACGAACTGTGAACCATCAACTATTTACTTTTTTGTTATGGTGGGCGATACTGGGATCGAACCAGTGACCTCTTGCATGTCAAGCAAGCACTCTAACCAACTGAGCTAATCGCCCTTATCAAATTACATCTATCTTAATGTGACCTTCCCGCATATCTGCGGGACACTCTAACCAACTGAGCTAATCGCCCGTTAAATACAGTTTAAGAGTTTAAAAGTTTAGGTGTTTATGTCTTATTATCCCTTGAACTTTTAAACCTTTGAACATCTGAACCACTCTTTAACCTTCCCGCATGCCTGCGGGACGCTAAGGTCATAAAAATAACTATATTTAAAACATCTGAATTGTTTAAAAACTGAACACTCTTTCTAACAAGATGGCAATATAAATTTAACCTCAATCTCTGTCAAGTGAAATAAAGTCTCTAATTTTATATCGGAAAAATCAAGACTGGATTGAATAATTCCTGCTTACTTTAAACTTAATCATTTTATTAAAGCCTATGACCCGGGAGAAATAAGGCAGTTCATAAGATAGGTGGAGATGAATTCAATGAGATATATTTTCTACTTTAGCCAGCCTCAAAAAAACCTCGGACTTGTAAAATTCATCTTTCAGCAGTGAAAGATAGTATGGGGTTTTATCTTTTTCCAACCCGAGAACATCCCAGCAATCGTCATCCAAACTAAAGCTGCAGGTAGTCTCTTGGTCTGTTTCTAGAAGACAGCTGAGATAGTCCGCTAGATGGACTATTATGACTGCTTCTTTATTGGAGTTAGCTTTCATTGGCTGATGATGAAATCGTATCACTTGATAAAATTCTGCAGGAAGATCAAAATTAGATACAAATTCTGCTCCAATCTGGGTATGGTCGACTTCTTTCAGGGATGAGCTATTTTCTAAAATAGTGTTCTTCTCAGTACTACTCTGGTTTTCTTCGGGAAGGTGAAGATAGGAAAAGATAACCAGTTTACCCAGATCATGCATAAGTCCGAGTGTGAAAAGGATATCTAATTTCAAGGGTTTATTAGGATAAAGATACCGTCCTATAATTCTTGAAGCACAGGCACAGGTTAAAGAATGACGATATAGTTCCTCCTGATATTCCTGTTCTTCGGAAATTACATGTGCGGATAAGACTAATTTTATAGCCCTCTCTATTCCTAAAATAGGTAAAGCTTGTTTAACGCTGATCAGCTTTTCGGAATCTCCAAAATATGATAAATCAGCCAGCTTCAAAGCTTGAAATGATAAAGCCGGATCTTCGGAGATCAGAGAAACAATGTCATAAATGGAACTGTAAGGATCGGTTATCAAGTGAACAAGTTCCTGGAAAACAAGCTTGGGAGTGGGCAGATTATCACTTATTTTGCTAAACTGTATCATAGTTCACTTTTCAAGCCAAAGTGATTTTTCCATCTTATAATATTTTACTGGGGGGCTTAAAAGTAAAAAAAGGGGGACTATATCAAGATATCTATGATCCTCTCAGCTACTTTAGAATAAACCTTTGCCCGGGAATAATAACCTTGAGCCAGCTTGATCTTTGCCTCTTTTATTTTCTCTTCACGAATATCTAAAGTCGAAGCTGGTGTTTTACCGGTATCGATATGGGTTAGGTTTGAGGGCATAAACCTTCTGGGGTTTTTTAGGTTATCGAAATTTCTGTTTTCAGTCTTTTGTTTGGAACAACTGAATTTCAGTTTATTTACATTGGTTAGATTATTTGCTTTATCCGTCTCATTGCGAATCTGATTGGTGTTGGATTTTGGCTGTAAGTCCCTGACATTTCTGGTCTTACGCTGATCGTCCTCTTTACGGGATAAAGCTTTTGAGCTTGAAATATCCTTTCCTTTAACCGGGTTAATCTTAAAGTTCAGACCTATTTTGTGAGCCTTCATTTTCTTTTACCTCTATTATAATTATCGTCTCTGAACTTTAAAACTTAAATTTAATTTTATCTACGAAAAAATACGTAATACCATACGTCTCTACAGCTTGAGGATATATCCCTTCTTTTTTCTTAAGAAGGTTTAAATTTATTATTTTGCCTTCTACCTTCAGACCGGCTGAAAATAAAATGTTGAATTTTGTATCCTGTGTCCTTAAGCACAACCTGTTTTCCTAATTTCTTTTTCAGATTGATTACGATGGGAGCCAGTAGATTCACATGACAGTCTTTCATATCAGGAGGAAAGGTGACTATTACAAAAACTTTCTCGCTTTTCGAGTCAATTGCCTTTATATCCTCGAGCTCATCTGGATTTATGTGTGGTTTATAATCCTGAAATAAAAAGGAAGAGTCGACCAGAACAAAAGCTAAGTCAGGTTTCTCCACAGACTGCAGCCATATAAAAGGCTCATCCTCTTTCTGTCTCAGAAAAATAAATTTCTTTTCAGCTGGGAACCCGTAAATTCCCTTGCGGAAATGGTAAACTTCGCTGGAGGAGAAAGAAACTTTTCCAAACCGTGAAGTTGTAATCTCCATTTGCCCCCCTTTTTAAAATCATTATTTATGGGGGCTAATTCTCCTCAAAGTAAACAAAGCTGGTATCTACTACTTCTGAAGAAAAAGGAGATCTAAGATTTGGATCCTTATTTGTCTTAGAGCATGATTTTTCTTTTTCCCTCTTGAACAGGGAATCAGCTTTCTTATGAGTTTGAAGATTAATTTTATTTTGTTTTTTGAAGATCATATTATTTTAAACTGAAATTTTTCTTTAAAGGTTTAAATAAGAAATAATTCTCTTTATATTGAACTATCGTAAATCGAAATGACCGGATGGAAAGAATAAGAAAAGTTTACTCCGGTTCATCCAGCTTTTTCCTGGGCTTCTCTTTTAATTTCTCTCTAACCACTTTAGCCATCTGGGTTACTTCCTCTTTGCCTACCTGGGCCGCTTTCTTGTTCTCTTCTTGTATCTTAAAATAGACCTCCTCCCGGTGAACAACCACCTTCTGAGGTGCTATAACTCCCAATCTTACTTGCCTTCCATGGATACCTAAGACTGTTATCTTGATGTCGTCACCAATAGTAATACTCTCTCCTAATTTTCGGGTAAGAATTAACATCTTTATCTCTCCTGTTTAACGGTAACCTCCCATTTAACCCAAACGGGGAAAAAAGACGGAAGAAAAGTTCTTGATCTCTTGTTTGAGATGAATAGCTTCTTCACATATAAGCCGCTTTTGAATCAAATTTATAAGCTCTTTATCCTTATCTCCGTTTATAAAAATATTACCGTTTAACCTTATCTTGGTAAAAGCAGTATTTTTTGTGTCAGGGGTTAATTTAAGATCCTCTGCTACGGAGAGCTTCTCACTTTTTTCGATTGAGCTGTGGGGCAAAGCTCCCCTTGCTTTTAAAAGAGAATTAATTTTTTTAAGCCCTCTAATCCCTGAGAGAATATCCGACATAAAACTAATTTTCCAAAATATTTATCCTGCTTTATTTAAGACCAGAGAAGGTTTAACCTTACCTGGATTATTCGAAGGTTCTTTCAAATAAGAGGTTGGGGAGTCATCCATCAAAAAAATTATATCGCGGTCGATATATCCCATTGACTCTTTTATCAGCTCTTCGTTTTTATCCCTTTGTGCTTCAACCTTTCGATGCAATTCCAGTAAAGTCTTCTGGAGCTCCTCCAGTTTGGAAGAATAAGAGCTATCTAACAACTGGATCAATTTGGAAAGGGAGGTTCTTTCCTGATTGAAATTGACACCAGCCGAAAGCCAGGCCGTCATCTCCATCCTCTCTTTTTCTAACTGCTTGGCTCGAAGGATAGCCTGCTCCTGTTTATGAATGGATTCCTGCAGTTGATCAAAACGGTTGTTTATCAAACACTCCTCTTCTTCGGTTAGAAGCCACAGAAAATTTTCTAAAGAATCCACCTCTTTTTGAATTAGCTCAATCAAGCTAATAACATCTTTTTCCAATTAACCTCCCTTTTAAAGCACCCCTACGCTATTTTAATCGGCAGATCTATCCAAGAGTTTAACCTTCTGATACTATATAGACTGTTTCAGATTTAAACTGGCGATACTCTTGCTCAGGCTCTGCAGATTTAAGACCATAAGGGAGGAGCAAAGCTACGAGAATAATTAATATTATCATGACAAACATCGATCTGGACATAACCCTCCTCATTAAATCTATTTATTTTTTAGCAATTTATATGCCCCTTTTTAAAGATTACTACTTTGCGGGCTTGATTTCCAACTCGTTGAATCCCAAAATATTACACCTGACTTAGGGTCTATTTAAAAATCTATCCGACTTTCAAATCTTATCGGGGTTAAAATCTTAGAATTTTCTTCCTTTTTTATGAATTATTTTCCTTTGAGGACAACTCCTTATTCAAACCAACTTATTATCGATAGAGATTGACTTGAGCCTTTTCATAATCAAAAGGATTCTTTGACTTTCTCCCAATATCCTCTCCAGATATTCTTCGATCTTCTCCTCAATCACCTTATTTCTCTGGAACTCTATTTCTCCATATTGATTGATAGAGTAAACCCCACCCACTTCCATTCTCACTAACTTTATAAGTTTAGTTATTTCAGTAGTAGCCTTAGAGGCCTGATTAACCAAATCCAGTACGTCTTCTGTAATCTTGGCTGGTAGATAGTTTTTTGCCCGGGCAGTAGCTGAGGCTAAGTTTAAAGCTACTTCCTTAACCTGTTCCGTGAAATTCTCCATAGAGTTAAGAACCTCTTCTATTTCAACTAAAGAGCTTCCCTCCTTTTCTGCTGATCCGTTCTCGGATACCTTCTCTGCAGAGAAAGAACCTTCTTTATTTTTTTCGTTCATCTCATACCTCTTAGCAAATCCCGAATCTTTTCTTTGAGCTCATCCAGGTTAGAGGACTTAACCAGGTATGCATCTGCTAACCAAGTTTGAAAATTATTCTTATAAGTTGAATAAGCTGAATTCAAAATCACCGGCAGGTTTTTATTCTGTCTCTTTAACAAGGATAAAGTTTCCAAACCATTTTCTTCTCCGTTAAGTTTTATATCCAGAATAACTAAATTTATCTTTTCTTTGTCAGTTATCTCTAAGGCTTGAGTAACATCCCGGGCTAACTTAACCTCATACCCTTCATCCGCCAGCTCTTTTTGATAAAGGTCCAGAATATGCTCTTCATCATCAACTATGAGGATGCTTTTCATCTTGGCCTCCTTTATTAAATAATTTTATCTCTAGATAGAATCTTTCTTTATCCTCGGAATGGTATTTCAATGTTCCGCCTAAGTTCTCGATCAGGGCTGATGCCATAGCCAAACTTGAGCTTTTTGCCTCTTCCGCGATTAAGTTTGGAGACAAGAGGCTCAGAGAGAGAATAATCTCATCTTTAAAAAGACGAGTGGCAATATTGAGAGAACCACCGGAACCAGCGTTGCAGAGCATATTTTTCAGGAGATTGACTAACGAAGAATTCAGCCATGCCGGATTCAAAAAAAGATTGGGAATACCTGGCTGTAAGTTTTTAACCAGATAGATCCTTTTCTCTCTGAATTCCTCTTTAAGTGTCTCTAGCGTCTGCTCTATAACCTGGTTAAGATTTAATTCCTTGGTTTTGTTTTTCGAATTATGGACATAATCCAGGAAACTGGTAAGCAAACTCTCCATTCTATCGATCTCTGAGACTATTATCTCCAGATACTTATAATTTGCATCTTGTGGGGTGATATTCTTTAAAATCGAACGAGCAAATCCACCGATGATAGTCATTGGATTCCTTAGCTCATGAGCTACCTCTAACGTTATCTCCTCTATCGCCTGTGATCTCTCCATCCTTATCATTCTCTGGCTACTCTCGGCTATCTTACGATTAGCTTCCTCCAGTTCCACCAGTTTCTTCTCCAGTCTCAGATAAAGTCTGGACCTCTCTATGGCGCTACCGGCATGATGAGCAAAGATTTGCAGGAGTTTTAAATCTTCCGCTTTTATCTCTTTACCGGTTATGAAATTATCTGCCAGGATTAAACCCTCTACCTTATCCACGGAGATTAAAGGAGCCAATGCTACCCTTCGAGTACCCAGTAACTCGAAAAGCTGTGAGATGTCTGAAGCCGAGCAGTTTTCCTCATTCAGGTATCGAGCTTGTTTATCTGAAACTGACTGAATCAGAGGATTTCCCTGCTCCTTCATCGATATCCTAATCTTTTGAACTATCTGATTTACCTCAATATCTTTCTGTTCTAAAGCAGAGCGATAAGATTTGAGGATCTCCTCTAAGGATTGGTTTTGCTGGGAAAGATTTTTCCAGATTCTAAAAGCCTCATCCGGGTTAGATGGGCCTATAGCCATCTTACCTTCAAGAAAGGTTTCTTTGTCATCTAAAAGCAGAAGAAAAGCTCGGTTGAATCCCAGGCCTTGACCGGCAGTAACGGCGATTAAGATGATATCCAGGATCTCGTTTAAATTCAGAGTACTTCCTAAAACTTTCTCCACCCCGTCGATAATGGAAAGCTCATAGATGTTCTGTTTTAAACTCTCCTCTAACTTAACCTTGTTTGACTCATCCTCAACAAAACCGATTAGCCCGGCGTAGCTCCCATCCTTTTCCTTCAAAGGTGTTACTCGTAAAGAGAGGAAAGCTTCCTTTCCCCAGATACTTCTATACTTGACCCTTTCTACTGCGAAAGGTTTCCCCTGTTCTAAAGTTTCCTTGAATTTTTTATCTATTCCCACAGCTCTTATGTTCTCTAACTCCAAAACATTTAAACCTACAGAATCTTCCGGTTTACTGCCGCCTAAGATCTTGGGGAAAAAATTATTGACGTATCTAACCTTCCCCTCCTGGTCACAGATAAAAATTCCTATGCTGAGTTCCTGAAAGATATCCCTAAACTGTTTTATCAAGAGATCTAAATTACTAATTTTCTCAGTGGAAAGTTGTATTTCCATTCTTTACTCGGTAAATGTTTTTACCCCTCTTGGTTCTTTCGCTTTATTAGAATATTCTAAAAGACTTTTTTTAAGTTTTGCTTCGAAGCTTCCAGTTTTTTCAGGGAAAAGCCCGCTTAAGGCTTCAGCTTTAATCTTCTCCTCGGAGTAAAGTTCAACTCCCACATAGAAATCATGCTCTTCAGATTCCTCCACTTTTTTTACCTTTCCTAAAACTCCTTCTAACAGACCCAACCTTTTAAATTTAATGGAGAGATTAATGAAAGAACCCTCTTTCAAAGGATTATCTGTTAAAAGCAGTATCCCCTGCTCATTAAAGGTGAGCATTTCACCCCTGCCTTCTTTTTCAGCTTCGTATCCTGGCAGTAAACAAGTTTTGAAATTGATAGGCTCTTCTAACTCAAGTTCTACCACTTTGCCTTTCTTCCGCTCTTCTTCTGATCTTTTACTTTTTTCTAAAGTCGTATTTACTTCCATAATTACTCCTTTTTTGTCTTTTTTAGATCTCCATATTTCTTCTTTCCCAAACGCTTTTAAAGAGAACCTTAAGCTATATTTGTCATATCTTTTTATTAGTATCCCGGAGATAGTTTTAAATGATAGGTAGCCGTAGCAACAAGGTATTTCCTTTACCCGGACTTCTTCTTATTTCCAGATCACCTTTATGTTCCTTCAATATCAAGTAACTATTTAAAATCCCAAAAGTTGAATTATTCCCGATCCGCAGAGCAGCGTAATCTTCTACTCTTCTTCGTATTTCTTCAGGTAATTCCTCCCCCTGGTCATTAAATTCCACCTTCAAGTACTCATCTTCTTTTCTTAAACTTATCTCCAGTTTCCCGCCCCAGCTAATCCTTTGTTTAGCATTAAGTGTTAAGTAAAAAAACAACTCTTTGAGTTGTGAAGGATTTCCCTTAACCTTGGGTAGATTCTCTGGTAAATTTAAATTTAGTTCTATTTTTTTATCCTTAAGGCTGGCTTTGATCAAGGAAAGAATTGAGCCAACCAGATAGTTTATATCAACATCGGTTTTTAGTTTATTATCTTCCGATTTCGACCGGGTCAGGTCAGTTAAGCTATCTATTAACTCCGCAATCCGTTGAGCTCCTTTCTCGATAGTTTTTAAATCCTCCATTGATTTGGTTGGGCTTTGTTCTTTGGCTATTCTCATCATAAATATCTGGGACTTTCCCAGGATGATCTGCAAAGGATTATTTATCTCATGAGCTACTCCACCCAGGATCTCACCCAGGCAAGCTAATCTTTCAATCTCCAGGGATCTTTGTCTAGATGACTCCGTTATCTCTTTTGTTTCAGGCTTGTTTTTTTTATCAATTGAAGTCGAAACCATTTTAACTCCTGCATTTTAAGTTGTCAGATAGTTACATCTATAGAGTTTCTACTTCCGATAATTTTATCTTCTTTACACTGATGCTTTTCCTTCTTCATCTCTCTGAATTTGCATTCTTCGTTTATTCTGGACCAAGGATTCTTCTTTCTGCTTTTATAAAGAGCCTGTTTTCCTTTAGAAATTCTTTTTTCGGCAGAGATCTGCGAAATGCTGCTTTTTAAAGATTGTTCCTGATTCATATTCAAAGGGCAAAATTTTCTTTTATCATGTTTCTTAATTTCATCACCGCTTTGGTATGAATCTGGGAAACTCTGGATTCTGATATCTCCATAACTTCCCCTATCTCTTTGAGGGTCAATTCCTCATAGTAATACAGAGCTATAACCAGTCTCTCCTGTTCTGAAAGATGCTTTATCGCCGAGACCAGAAAAGCTTTAAGCTCCTTTTTCTCCAGATCATTCAGGATATTTTCTCGGGCCGTGGCTTCGATCGTCTCTATCCTGGGAATCTGCCGGTTATCCTCCTCTTTGTAGACCAGATCATCTAAAGAGAGCACGATGGAGGAGGATAGATCACCTCTGGCCGAATGCAGCTCCTTGACCGGCATTTTCAAAAATTTCGCCAGCTCTCTATCCGTGGGTATCCGTCCTAATTTATTTTCCAGCTTGGTCAAAGCTTTGTCGATCTCGCGCGATTTCGCTCGCGTAGATCGAGGTACCCAGTCCAAAGACCTCAGCTCATCTAAGATGGCGCCACGGATTCGCGGAACGGCGTAGGTCTCGAACTTTACTCCGCGGTCGGGATCAAAATTGGAAAATGCCTCCACCAGTCCGATAACCCCGGTGCTGATCAGGTCCTGCAACTCCACCGATTTGGGAAAACCGATCGCCATTCTTCCGGCTACGCTTTTGACTAAAGGCAGATACTCGGACAGAAGTTTTTCCCTTTTTTCCGGATCTTTACTTTTTAAGTAAATGCCCCAATCCTTTTCAATGGTCATAACTTTACCCCCTTGTGCCCCTGTCAACCTTTTGGGAAAGCTGACTCAAAGCACTAAGTATTATTATCGTCTGTTTCATTCTATTTTATCACACTTTTTCTAATTTTAATTCACCCTTACAAGGGATTGCTGGTACTGTTTTGTTTTTATAATCCTTAGCAAATATTTTCATTTAAGATTTTTCAGAATTTCAGTTATTTAGTTATTTATGTTTAATAGGAGTTTTTCTATGATTATTCCAGAAACCAGGAAAGAAAAAGCCAGAATTATAAACCCTATTCCCACCAATAATTTTGAAAGAGATGGCTGAGTAAAATTTGAAATTTAAACTTAATGGATTATATCTCGGTTCCATATTTCTCATTTTGTAGAAAAGAGTTGAGCAAACCTCGTGCCTGAGAGGTATGTTGACTGACAATGTGTAGATAAGTTCCAGTCAAATCAGGGATTAGCTTTCATAAGAGCTGAAGAGACTGAAGTAAAATTATTGTTGAATTTGGAAATTATTTCCCCCCGTAGGGGACAACCTTTCCTGTGCAGAAAAAGTACAGTTTTTGATTGATAGAAGAGATGAGTCAGACCTATTCGTATACCCACCTTGCTCCCAGGGCGGGTATAACTCAGATGTTTAACAGTATTTTATTATTGACAGAAGCCCGTTTTTAACCACATATTAATCTTAATATAAATTATTAAGTTGCTAGTAAAATGGGCTTACCTTTAGTTGATATTTTGAGGGAGTGAAACGACCGAATCCGCCTAGGCGGATGTCGAATCTGACCTTGAGGTAGATTCTTCGTCCGCCTTCGGCGGACTCAGAATGACAGTTGGTCAAGTTAATGCAATTTAATAGTACCTCCTTGCCCTCAAGTCAATGAAACGGCATGCAGGAGTGGAGCAATTTAGTTTTAATCCTCGTTCACCTGACCAATAAATGTATATATTCAAAAAGTTTACTGGTGAAATCGATTAGACTTTGATGCATTCAGGGAAGGAAAAGAAGAAGAGCTATGGTGATTGACATTTTCTATTAATCTCTTTATGAAATTATGCTGGCTGAGAGAATGAAGCTCCATTTCATTCTCCCAGCCATTTTCCCCCTCTCCGCGTCTTTGATTTGAGGTTTTATCCTCAAACCTTGTGTGCCATAACTTCGGTTTAGTTCAATCATTCTCTTTCGCAATTTATGTGCCAACCTCACAAAATCAGATGCTTACTTTGTTATCTCTCTATTATTCAAGCAATTAATCTTCTTATAGATTTCTTTAGTCTTTTCTGTCAGCAGACTCATTTCGAAAATAATTCCTGTTTTTATGTAAATATTTCCTAAAAAACTTTCCAGACCAGCAACCTTGAAAACGCAGAGTATATTCTTATAAAATAATTTAACTTTAAGATTAATTTTAACCTATACAGAAAGGTATATCAGCAAAAAAATTTCCCACTTTAGCCAAAGTGGGAAATTAGGTGTCTTTGTATAACGTGAGAGCCACCTCATTTCTTGATACTTTGTGATTTTATTTTCTGTTTAATTAAGTCTACTAATTCCCAGATATAGTAAGAGGGGTGTGCAAGGCATAATTCATTCCAAGTATGTCCCATAGCGACAAGTCCGACGACGAGCCACGCTTGGTTCGAACCGGGTAGCAGTGCGAATACCGGACCCCCGCTATCCCCTGGTCGGGATGTAATATCGAGGATAATCCATTCCGATGTTATTGGCTCCGTACATTCGCAGTTAGCACGTTGTTTTGTAACGTTAAGGGTGAGCTTATCGCTGGGGAATATTGCTATATTTCCAAATCTACTGATGTGGAATTGCGGTTCTTGGTCGGTAGCAAAGGAAAAGCCAATTATTTGAACCGGTGTTCCGTCTCTTATGTCTAACCTCTTGATATCTTCTCTCTTGGCAACCATATCCATTTTTATACCATAAATCCATGGGTCATAGTTGGCGGGATTGACTATAACGGTGTCACCGAGTGGTACAGCACCCACGATTACAATGACTAAGTCCACATTGGAGTCTGGATGTTCAGCGAATAGCTTAGAGCCTTTCCAGCGCAAGTATAGCGTGGCTTTTTCGTTGGTGGCTACTACCTTATTGTCATCTGAGATCTTGTTCCTTCGAACAAATACGCTGTCAAAGTATTGGTGAGTTTTGGGTGATTGAACCATATGCTTGTTTGTAACAAGGAAAAAACCTAATAAAGAATCCCTTACTAAAAAGCCCGTCCCTAATCCCTGCTCTGGGGTTTCAATTCTAAGTATCGAGCGCTTATTCAGCTCGGGGATTGATTGTGCTAAGGTCGTCGATAAACCCATTAGAAAGAAAATGACGATAGAAAGAATGATGTATCGCATAAGTAAGCCTCCAATCTGTTTATAAGTTTCTTATGACAAGAATCTATGATAAGTGCGGAATGTTGTCAAGAAAAAATTTTAAATTTGAATAAGGTGGGAATTTCAAGCCAGTTTTGACAAAATTTTCACCTTCTGCTAAGGTGATAAAACTTTAACAGGTGGTGAAAAGTGAACCTTAGAAAAGCCCAAAACTCGCGTAGCAGTCCCGCTCTTAGCGGGATTAGACCTCTCTACGAGGAGCGAAGCCCGGCGTAGCCGCCGTAAAGCTTTATCGGCTGCCGAGCCCTGATCCCGCCAACGGCGGGACGGCTACGCGTGTATTTTTATCCTCTCCCCCACTCACAGAAAATACATCTCCCCAATTCCGGGGCGTAGTTATAGCATTTTTCGTAATTACCAAAAGGAATTTTTCCATCAAAGGCAAAGCAATCCAGGTCCATATCCTTGCAGGGTATTTCTTTATAGTCTTTGATTACCCTTTCTTCAAAAGATACAACACTTAAAAGTTTATTTAAACTATCTTCTCTCATTTCTTTCTCGTAGCACGACTCTTTTAGGGATACACCCCGTCATTGCGAGCGACTGCAAGGAGCAAAGCAAACCTTTTACTCTATTGGGATTGCTTCGTCGTCCCCGTATGGGTCTCCTCGCAATGACATATTTCCCCACCTTGAGGGCAAGGTGGGGCTACCGGGATTTTCCCTGTTTACTGTCTACTCACTACTGTCTACTTGTTTATTATCTTCTTTCAGCCCGTATTCCTGCAGTTTATTCCTAAGGGTGCGGGAGGAAATCCCCAAAACCTCTGCTGCTTTGGTTTTGTTTTTGCCATAGATTTCCAGGGTTTTAAGGATTAAGGCTTTCTCCATATCAGCGATAGTGCATCCTACCTTTAATCCTGAATCGTCATATTCTGCTTTTTTCAAAAACAGCTCCAGAGGAAAATCCGATGGCATAAGGATTTTGTTTTTAGTGGTAACCACTGCCCTTTCGATATAGTTTTCCAGCTCCCTTACGTTCCCGGGCCAGTGATATTCAAGGAAAAGCTGATAAACCCTTTCTGAAATCCCCTGGGCGTTTTTCTTGTTCTCCTGATTATATTTCTGTAAAAAATGCTCAGCCAAAATAGGTATGTCCTCTTTTCTTTCCCGCAGGGGAGCTAAATGAATCGGTATAACATTCAAACGAAAGAAAAGGTCTTCTCTGAACTTCCCTTGCTTTATCTGTTCATCTAAATTTTTATTGGAGGTAGAGATAATCCTCACATCCACCTGTATAGAATACCCTGATCCCACCCTTTCAAATTCTCTTTCCTGCAAAACCCTTAAAAGCTTAGCCTGTAGCCCTGGCGTTATTTCGCTTATCTCATCTAAAAGCAAAGTCCCCCCATCTGCCATCTCAAACCTGCCTCTGGTCTGGCGGATTGCGCCGGTAAAAGCACCTTTTTCATGACCGAAAAGCTCGGATTCTACCAATCCTTCTGGCAGAGCGGCACAATTTATCTTGATAAAGGGATCTTCTTTTCTGGAGCTGTTATAGTGAATTGCCTTGGCGATAAGCTCTTTGCCAGTTCCGGATTCACCGCTAAGCAAAACCGAGGAGCGGCTGTCCGCAATCATATCCACCATCTCAAAGACCTTCTGCATCTGGGGAGATTTTCCGATTATGTTTTGGAACCTGTATTTACCAACTACCTCAGTTCTCAACATCCGGTTCTCGATCAAAAGCTTTTTATACTCAAAAGCTTTTTTAACTACCAGCTCGATCTCATCTGCAGAGAATGGCTTCATAATATAGTCGAAAGCACCTAATTTCATCGCCTCTACTGCATTCTCCACTGTTCCGAAAGCAGTCATCATAATGATTTTAGTGTCCGGACAGCTGTCTTTAGCCGCTTTCAGAAGCTCCATCCCGTTTAATTTTGGCATCCTTATATCAGAGACAACTACATCATATTCTTTCTGCTTCAATTTATCCAGAGCCTCATCTCCGCTGGAAGCTAATTCCACTAAATAATCTGACCGGCTAAGGGTCTCATTTAAAAAATCCTTGGTCAGATTATCATCATCCACCACTAAGACTCTCTTTTCTAACAAAGCTCTCCTCCTCCTTCACGTAGTGCGATCCTTTGAGGGTTGATGAAATCGACTGAGCAAGGCTGAAGCCTTGCCCTGCAAAACATATTTTACCTTGTTTTAAGAAAACTTTTATCCGTTCTTAGGAAACAATACCGTTACCGTAGTCCCTTTCCCTAACTGGCTATCTATCTCTATTTCTCCTTTAAGTGCCTGCACTATCTTTTTTACCGTTGAAAGCCCCAGGCCAGTGCCTTTTTCTTTGGTGGTGAAAAATGGAGTGAAAAGCTTATTCTTTATCTCCTCAGTCATCCCGATGCCATTATCCTTAATCTTCAAGCTAACCATCTGTCCAGCAGACAGACCTGGAATTTTCCCCTCTGCATACATCGACTCAATACCTGCAAATATCTGGATTAACCCTCCTTCTGGCAATGCCTGGGAGGCATTATATAGAAGATTTAAAACTATCTGTTTGAACTTCTCACTATCCAGGAGACAGTTAACTCTTGTATTGGTATAGAGCCGTTCAATTTTAATGTTATTTTTCCCCCTGGTAAGATCCATCTCAAAAAAGCTTACCACCTCATCTAAAAACCTGGCAAAATCTATGGGTCTTAAATCTAATTTTATGCTCCGGGTATAATCCAGGAGATTCATCACGATTCGATTTAAAATCTCCACTCCCTCCATAATTTTCTTTGCATATTTCCTTCTGGGATCATGTTCCTCGATATCGCGATAGAGTAAATCCGCAAAGCCTAAAATCCCATTTAAAGGATTCTTGACCTCATGGGCAACTGTAGCCGCCATCTCGCCTAAGGCGGCTAAAGTTCTTACCCTGGCTATTTCATCTTCCAGTTTTTTAATCTTGGAAAGATCAAAAAATACTTCCACCATACCTAAAAGGTTATCCTCACCATCCTTCAAAAGAGAAGTTGAATAACCCAGGGGGATTTTGGTCTCAAATTTAGTAATGATCTCTTTCTCTTCATTCAAATGAGAGTTACCTGATCTCATCGTATAAATTGGAGTAGATTGAAGAGCCACCCCTTTACCCATAACCTCTAAATATGGTCGATTTAAAACCTCTTCTGCTTTATATCCGGTGATCTCCTCTGCCGCTCGATTAAAAAGAGTTATCTTCTCCTCTAAATTTACCACTAATACTCCGGAAGTCAGGCTTTCCAAAATATTATTCAGGTAATTGGTAACTTTTTCTTTTTCAACTAAACTTTCCCTGAGCTTGAGATTGGTCTGCTCTAATTCCAGGTTTAAATTTTCAAATTTCTCCTCTAAATCCTTGTAAGCCTGGTGAAGTTTCTGGATGATCTTGTTGAAAGAGGTATAGGAGTCAGCAAAAGCTCCTAACTCTTCCGGGGTGATTTTTCCTTTTTCTTCTTCTGCCATTTATATTTCTACCATAGATAAATACTTTTTAAAATATAAATAAATTATAAAGGATTGCAACAGAAATCTTTAATCTTTATACTGTTATTAATGTTTTCACCAAAAACCAATTCAGCTTAAATCTTCAACTATCTTTTCCAACTCTTTTTCTTTCTCTTGTAATAGATTTGCTTTGTCTCCTAATTCCCGGTGTAATGTCTTGAGTTGCTCGATTATCTGAGGGGTAGGTTTTTGAGAATTTGAAGGATTGTAATTAGAAATACTGCCCGTTATCTTCTGAATCAGTTTTACACTTTTAAGTTTTTTATTTACCAGCAGGTTGATGAGGTCATCCTCTATCTCTGGGGATTGAAGAGATGAGAGGAGTTTATCGGTGAGAGTTAAAACCTTATCGTATTCTTTCAAGAGTTTGTGATAAGAATAGAGGAGATTGGCGGTCATATTAAAAATTTTCTAGTAAATTGAAATAATTGAAGAATAACCTCAAAGCCTTTCTAAAAGCTCCCCTGTTTTAAGCTCGTATTCTTTATCGCTGATCAGTCCCTTCTCTTTTAATTCACCCGATTTTCTAATCTGCTCGATGATTACCGGGTCAACTGGTTTCTGTTCTCAGGAATCCCTAACCCACTGGTAATCGGGATAACCCCCGAGCCAGGATTGAATTTAAAAGGTTCCAGATTTCAAATTTCCTTTCTGGTAATTTTTTAATTCTTCCTCCAAATCTTTGATCTTGCCCTTCAACTCACCGATTTCATATTTCAACTGGTGCTCCTTTGAGACCCTGTCGATTGAGGATCTGAGCTCGTTCAGTTTGAACGGCTTGATCACGTAATCGCAGGCACCGCTTCTCAAAGCCTCAACTGCACTCTCTATGGTTGGATAACCAGTCATAATTATAGGTAATATTTCTGGGATTATTTTTTTCAGCTCTTTTAAAGTTTGAATTCCATCCAGACCCGGCATCTTCAAATCTATCAGCGCTATCTGCACTGGGGTAGTTTTAGCTATCTCCAGGGCTTTTTCACCTGATTCAGCTAATAAAACTTCGAACCCTTGTTTGCCCAGGAATTCTGACAGAAGCTCTCTTACAAAAAGCTCATCATCCACCACTAAGATCTTTTCCTGAACCATCTATTCTCCTGATCTCTGTTGATAAACAATTTAAAATTTCTTCACCTTAAAAACAAGGGATTTCTTCGGATATAACTCGTTAATCTTATCGGCATTTTGCCTTTTCTTATTATTCGGGAAGGAAATAGTTGACAGATCAACCTGGATTTCTCCTAAAAGCAAAGATTCCCGGAAGTATTTTTCCCGGGAATCCCGGTATCTTCATAACAACGCCGAGCTTATCTATCTTACCCCTTCAGTAGTTTACGGTATCCGGCTTTATCAGACAATATCTCTGCTGCTTTCTTCACTATCGGATCGGTTTTCAATAGTACCTCTTCGTAATAACCTTTTTCTCCATATAAACTGATCAGGATGTCTCTCTTGATAGCCTTTTTAATATAGTCTAAGCTATTAGTGAAATCGTTTTCCTTAGATTTTTGAATCACCTTTTTCAACTCCTGAAGTACAGGATCAAAAATATCCTTATCCTTCTGGGAATTTACATTCTTCTCTAATCCTTGCAAGGATAGCTCCACAGAGTTAAGGTAGGTAAAGTTTTTCTCTTCAAGAAATTTCTTAAATTCAGATAACATATTATCATCCACCTCAAAATCCTTAGGTAAGTCTTTATGTCGAGAGATATACCTTACTGCAAAATCAAAGAACATCTGCTGTCTTTCTAAATCGATCTCTATGGGCTGAAATTTCTCTTCCGGAATAACGATATCCGGAACAATTCCGCCGCCACCATACACTATCCGACCCCCATTGGTATGAAAGATCTCTGCCGGCTTGGGTTCGTTTTTGGAACTATCTGTATCTCCTTCTTCGGAAAATAAATCAGGATTTCTTTTAGATTTCTCTGGCTTCTGGATACACCTGTTGCTGGGAATATAATATTTTGCGATGGTTAATTTGAGAAAAACATCATCCGGCATATTCAAAACCGTTTGCACCAGACCTTTCCCATAAGTGGTATCACCTATTATCACTCCTCTATCCCAGTCCTGAATTGCACCGGCAACGATCTCTGAAGCAGAAGCAGTCTGTGCATCTACCAATACGACTAAAGGCTTATCTGGATAAAGGGCTTTTTCCTGGGATACATACTTAATTAGATCTTCCTGCTTTTTGCCCTGAGTATAGACAATTAGCTTTCCCTCATCTAAGAATAGATTTGAGGTTTCCACTCCCTCATTCAGAAGTCCTCCTCCATTAAATCGCAGATCAAATATCAATCCTTTGACATTCCGCTCATTCAGGTCGCGAATGGCTTCCTTCAACTCTGTCCCGGTTTCCTCTGAAAATCGGGAAAGCCTGACATAACCGATCCCATCTCCAAACATTCCATAATAGGGAACGTTCTTTAACTCAATCACCGCCCTTTCGATTACATAATCTAAAGGCTCCTCAATCCCTTCCCTTTGTATTTTCATGGTAACTTTAGTCCCGGCTGGTCCTCTCATCAGATTGGAAGCTTCTTCAGAGCTCATGCCATAAGTATCCTTACCTTCTATCTCGATTATTTTATCCCCTGCTCTCAAACCCATGCGGAAAGCAGGAGTCCCTTCCATAGGTGAAACTATAATGATGTATTTATCTTTCCTCTCTATGGTCATTCCCAAACCTTCATACTTTCCATGGGTGAACTCTATCAATTGGTTATAGGTCTTCTTCTCTAACAGAGCCGAAAAAGGGTCCAAAAGCTCTAACATTCCTCTTATTCCAGCATACCCCAATTCCTTCGGATCGACTTCTTCCACATAACGATCATTAATGTTGTAAGCCGCCTGAGCCAGAAGTTTGCTGTATCTCATTATGGTATCTTTAGTCTGGGGCTGGGCTTGAAGAGTCTGTTCTCCGGTCTGCCCTAATCCAACAATCCAGATTATGGCTACAGCAGCCAAGGCTAAGACTAAAGCTATGATTCCATATTTTTTCTCGCTTAACATAATACCTCCAAACATCAAAAGTTTAAAGCTAAATTGACATCCTATCTCTGCTTAGAATTTAACAAATTATGCGCTTTTGTCAATATCAATATTTGAACAATTTGTTTTTTTAGCAGGCTAATCCCTAGTAAATTCTGAATTTAATCCTGTGCAAAAATACTACAGTTAAACCAATACTTTTTTAAGAGAAGAAAGGTACAGGAAGACTAAGAGGACAAAATTTAAAAGGAAAAGGAGCCAGAGGCTCAAAGTTATACCTAAAAGGGGGATTAAAATTACAGATGTTAGGATAGCGCTCAAGCCTGATCCAAAAAGGTCTATGGCATAGCCGGTCCCAGCTATTTTTATCCCTTTTTTATGAATATAAAACTGATTTGCGCAGGTAAACTCCGCTCCCCCAATGAAACCTGAGAAAACGATCACCCCACCCAAAATAATTTCTAATAATTCAGGGCTCAGCCAGGATCTGAGAAAACTGGATATAAGACTCAACAGAAAAAGGAACAAGATAACCTGTAGAACTTGTAACCGTCTTAAACTTCCAAAACTTACCTCTTCTTTTTTTCTGGCTATAAAGAAAGCTCCGGAAAAAAGACCCAACATAAAAAGAGTTAGGAAAATTCCGACTTTTGAATAGATATAGCCATATAATACCTGATAGATTAAAAGAATAGAGATCTCCAGGGTTATGCTGGAAAACCCTGCTAAAAATATGGTGTATAAGGAGAGATGGGTTAAACTATTTTTTGTATTGAAAAATAAAAACGCCAGCGAAATAGATATAATAAATCCTGAAAGAAAATACCAGACTGGACTAACTTTAGATAAATAGATAAATACAGGCTTCTCAAAAGATTTAAGCTGAGTACTCCATAAGACTGTATTATAAAAGTAAGAAATTGGCTTCAGGTCATAATTTTTCTCCCCTTGATAAGAACCAATAGTTTTGAAAAGGTATTCTATCCTTTCTTTTGAAAGGCGATTCTTTAAAAAATGCTCATTTATATAAGTAGTCTCAATGTTTTTCTTTTTTAGATTCTCTTCTATTTTCATCCAGTCATCAGTTAAATTTTGTCTGTCGCTGGCCAAGAAGATGTTATTCGAACCGGGTAGAACAATTACCGATTTAAATACGGACGACAGCGTGCGATAGAAGCTGGAGATATAAAGGGTTTGCTCCGGGTTAAGATAGTTTTCAGCAGAAGTTATGCGGAAACTAAAGATTCCATACGGAGTCATAATTTTCTTCACAAGATTGAAAAATTCTTCAGTATAGAAACGGTTAAGCTGAGCATTATATGGATCAGGCAGGTTCAGGATAACCAGATCATATTTTTCCTCTCTCTTCCCGCTTTTTTCTCTGACGAAAAGCCTGCCGTCTTTATGAATGATCTTTACTCTTTCATCCATAATAGAGTTAACTTCAGATACCGGAAGAAAACTTTTACCCAACTCAACTATCTCTGGATCAAGTTCTACATAATCTATTTTCAGGCTTTTGTATTTCAATGCCTGGGTAAGGGTACCACCCACCCCCCCCCCGATCAAAAGTAATTTTTTCGGTTCAGGATGTTCTGCTATAGCATATAAGACAGCTTCTTCAGCTGAATACTCATCGGGATAGGAGAACAAAAGAAGTCCATTTTCATAAAAGCTGATCTGCTCTCCTGCTTTGAGAACAGCTAAATTGCCATATATTGAATCTACTGATTTTACAAGCGGAAAATCCCTCCATAGTCTGTTCAGGGATTTATCATTCAGATAACCGTCAAGTTTACCAATTTTGAAGCCTAAAATTCCTAATAATATTAAGAAGAATATTAACTTTCTTTTGACGGAATTTTTTATGAGTAAAATAGAGTACAAAAGCAAAGTTATAGACAACCAGCTCTGCACAGAGAGATTTGATAAATTAGGAATCAAAATTAGACTGCCTAAAAGACCACCTAAGCCAGCTCCAAAAGATTCCCAGAGATAAACTCTGGTTACCAGAATATTTTGTCTGGATTCAAAAAGCCAGAGAGTGGAGTTTAAGACAAAGAGTATCCCTAAAACCAGAACAAAGTGGGCACAAAACAAAGAAAGTGAACAGGAGCATAGGTAAAAATCCGATAATCTCACCGGGAAGGGTATTCAGAATTATCCTGGAATATCTTATTCCAATAATTGTCATAATTGAGAAAAGAGCTAAGAGGAAATACCAGAAAGACAGACTCTTCAATAGAGAATTCTTAGAATTGGAGATAATATCCCCCAGTTTGCTTCCCAACCCCACCCATAAAAGCCAGACACAGAGCAGAATACCCAGACACAGCTCATTCCCGTAAAAAACAGTTAAAAGCTCTCTGAAAAGAATTATCTGCGAAAGGATCGAAGCAAATCCTAAAAGGATACAGGCTGAGATAAAAAGGCTCTTATTTCGAATCATTGAGAAAAAATCTAATCTATTTTAAATAGAAGTCAAGAAAAAGAGGTAGGGGTTCATCCCGCCAAAGGCGGGATTGAACTCCTACAAAATAAATCTCCCAAGTGGTCGCCGGGTTCCCTGACCCGACGATAAAAGACTTGCCAGGTCAGGGGACCTGGCAAGCACTGAAAAGTTGAGCTCCTGCTCCAGCAAAAATATGTTGCGTCGGGCTTTATGCCCGACGCAAGAATACTAAGACCAGACCCCTGGTATTTTCTCCCCGCAGAATTTGCATCTTCCCTTTTGCAAATTCATCTGGGTAATGGAAAATCCATATCTGCCTATTATGATTTTCTTGCATTTAGGACAATAGGTATTCTCCCCTTCGTGTCCCGGCACATTCCCTATATAAACAAAATTAAGACCAATTTCCTGAGCAATTTTTCTTGCCTGCTCTAAGGAAGAAACTGGAGTAAGTGGCAAATTCTTTAATAGATACAACGGAGTAAAGCGTGTAAAATGAACCGGCACATCCGGACCTAAGTTGTTTAAAATCCACAAACACATTTTCTTGATATCAACCATATCATCATTCAAAGTCGGAACCATTAAATAAACTATCTCATGCCATATTCCGATTCTCTTCAATTCTTTTAGTGAATCCAGAACCGGCTGAAGCTTTCCCTGGCAGATCTCCTGATAATATTTCTCGGTAAAACCCTTTAAATCGATTTTCACCGCAGTTAATTCCTTGCACAATTCAATCAGAGGTTCTGGTTGAATATATCCCGCGGATACCATCACACTTTTTACCCCTTTCTCTTTTCCTGACTTGGCGCAGTCCAGCATATATTCATAAAAAACTGTCGGCTCTGAATAGGTGTAAGCGATTGAAGGACAGTTTCCTTTTAAAGCATACTCCACCACGGTTTGGGGCGAGAACTCATAATTATAGGTTTGCTCCGGTCGGGCTTGTGATATCTCCCAATTCTGGCAGAATTTACAGTTCAAGTTGCATCCAGCCGTGGCTATGGAAAAAGCATCTGTTCCGGGTAAAAAATGAAAGAAGGGCTTCTTCTCAATCGGATCTTTGTGAAAGGTGCAGAGATAACCGTAGACCAGGGTGTAGTAAACCCCTTTCTTATTCTCTCTTACCCCGCAATAACCTCTTTCCCTGTCACCGACCCGGCATTTCCTGGGACAGAGCTGGCATTCTATCTCTTTATGCTCAAGCTTCTTATAATATTTCGCCTCTATGTGAGAAATCATGCCAGTTGAGCTTAAAGCATAAGCTGTATCCGGAAGAGATAACAAAGGAACTTTTGAGATTAAATTTGAGCAAATAGCTCCTCCGGTCCCGGCTAAAGAATATTTGAAAAATTCTCTTCTTTTAAATTTCTTCATTTTATTTTGCAATTAAAGATTTACCTCAATCATTTCAATCTCCTCTAAAGAGGCTTTACCCAAGTTATGATTTTTATCTGCGGCTGTAAAGATATACTTAGGATATAGTCCGGATTTTTCCAAAGCAGGAATTCCTTTTTTCTGTCGAAGCTGGTTTATTATCTGATAACCGATGAAATCTAAAGCTACAGGGTCTGAGCTGATTATTATTCCCTGGTAATCCTCATTCCACCCGGGATGATAAGAAGGACCCCCTTTATATTGAACCGTTAAAGCATCACAGATAATCAATCTGTTCTGGTCTTTTATTTCGGGTAGAGCATTCAGGTCAGCTACAAAAGGGTCACAGCCATCCTCGTGATATTTATTGGGGTTGTTAATTGCCCCATAGAAATTCTTCAGGGCACAACTTACCCCAGAGAGTCCATGATCCTTTAAAGTCGGTATATTTACCTGAACGTTAGTATAGTTTAATAAAATCTTGCTCAAGAGGCTTCCGATATTAAGATGCTCGTACAAATCACTTGAATATCCTATTCCCTCCGTATCGGTCCCGAAACAGCGTAAACCATCGTTATTAAAATTCAGCGGAAAACCGACATCTTCCAATTCATCATTCGAACGATCCCAGATGATGATACTCTTATCCTTTATCCCACTTTCTTTGAGTAAACCGGCAAAACCTAAAGCTACTTCCGGATGAGTGGAAGCCCCCTTCCCTGCCAGGCAATTCACCTTCAAGCCCACTATCTCCTTTGGAGAATAGAATTTTCGAATAGAATCCCTGAAATCCGAGTCCCCGGAAAAAGCTGAAAGTCCTCTTTTGATCATCTCTGAAAGAACAGAGGAATCGATCTTCTTAGAGCTATTTATAGCCTTATTTGAGCGGATAATTACTACTTTAGACTTATTCACATAAATCTCTCTTCCTCTAACTTACTATTTAAAATACGATTAATTATTGAAAGATGTAGGGGTTCAAATTTTTGAATCCCTACTATTTATAAGTCTCTTAACAGATTTTAGTTGACAGCTTTAAATTGAAGCTTATATTTTCAATGAAATTAAATCCATTCCTCTAAAAATGGAAAGGAGGGTCAGATGACAGTCAAAGCTTTCATTTTAATCGAGATGGAACCTAAGAGCATTAATGGAGCCATTCAAGCTCTGAAAGCAGTTCCCCAGGTGAAGTCCGCTACTGCAGTAGCAGGACCTTATGATATTGTGGCAGTCATTGAATCAAAATCCTATGAGGATATTCCGCGGATCATCACCAAGGAGATACAATCAGTTGAAGGGGTAATCAAAACTACTACCCTTTTAGCTTTCGAATAAAAAATAGCGTCCGGTCTAAACCCGGACGCTATTCCCGGTATGGAAATTGTGGAACAGAAAACGGAACTACATGGTTTAATTTATACTATCTCCCTTGACGACCTTTTCTTTCAACGGTAGTTTTTTTCTCCTCGGTCTTTTTCTCGGTCTTCTCTTTTTCTAAGCGATCATCTATACCGTTTCCATTTTTATCTATAAAATAATCATACCTGTCTTTCTTTTCCTCTTTCAGACTCCCTTTAAGCCCCTTGAGTATTTTAGATAATCCTGTTTCTTTTTCCTTCTCTGGTTTCCTTACTTCAGCTTCCCTGGCTTCTATTTTTTTACTCTCCTTCCCGGCCGAACTCTCTTCTTTTTTTCCAACCTCAGAAGGTCCGGGTTTTGTTTCTGCTTTCTGCTCTTTATCAGTTATGTTATCCTTCTTGGGGGTTCTCTCTATGGCTAAAACCGAAGAGAAAAGAAAAACTGAGAGCAAGAGCAGTACCAGCATTAAAAAGACTCTTTTCATTTTTTATTTACCTCACCTTTTCCTCTCGGTTTTATTTCTTTTGACCTCAACTTTTTCCCGGTTGATCTGAGTGCTTTTCTCTTTGTGGATCACTTTACTTTTTTGTTCATACTTTGGGGATTCAGGTTTTCTTGATTCCAGATTGCTTTTTTTCTGAGGAACACTTTCCGCTTTGATTTCTTTTTCCTTCGTTCTTACCCTCTCAGAGGTAATATCCCTCTCCCTTACTTTCTTTTCTTCAACTCTTCCCTTCTCCGGAACAAAATCCTTTTCCCTGTCATTTATTCTTTCTTTTTTCTGCTCTATTACCCTATCCTGCCGTGGAGATTTTTCTTCATAATAATCAGACCGGGAGCGGACTTGTTTTTCTACAGGTAATGTTCTTTTATCCTTGACATACCGGTATTCCTTCTCTTTCCAGCTTCGATATTCTTTTTTAACCGGGTCCTCAGAGACATATTTTATTCGCTGATTTATCTTGGCATCCACTCTGACGGTTTTACTTCTCTCTACATAAACATAGTCATTCCATACTCTGCAGCCGTTATAATAATAGGTTACATAGTGCCTGCCGACGATGATAGCGGGAATGGTTATCGGGGCTATCCCATAGAAAATGCCATCGATATAGACCTCCACTCCATAGGGAGCCCAGAAATAGACACTTCCTAAATCGTAAGGGAAAGAATAAGGGTAATACTGATAAAGGTCTGGATGATAATACCACCGGGGATGAGGATACCTCACATAGAGATTAGTCACATCCGTGACATAATCCGGAGATGGGCTGATTTGATGGTTCACCCATTCCATAAAAACGTAGGGGTCTTCATCCTCATCCATCCTCAAGGTGCGGACATCTGCTGGCTCTGTTCCTTCTCTATAATAATCCGACCAGTGCGGAAGGGAAAGAGGCTCATAAGAAGCCACTGCCTGAATGTACTCGACGCCTGATGGACCATCCACTGTCAGAGAATAATCATCATATCTGCCCGGAATCCCGTAAACTCTGCCGCCTTCGACGTAACGATCATCCTCTGAGCTATAAGGATAAAGAACGTTTACATATCCACGGGTATCCAGGTTATAAACTACGACGTAACAATCCCTGGAAGCTCTGAAATAAATCCGGATATCGTCACCCGGATAATAGGTCGATCCCTCCCCTTTATCGATCCAGACATCGATATCTAAACCTGGATTAGGTGTCCGTATAATCCGGTTTTCGGCCATCCCCTGATATTCGTCTTTCTCTGGCGACTGTGCGAATGCTGGTTTAAAAGTCAAAGCCAAAACCAGGATCGCCAGCATCAGTTTTAATATTTTCAACATCTCAATCACTCCTTTCATCCCGTATTTATGCGGGATTGTCTTACTTCTTACCTATTAGGTTTCCCGGGTTTCCTGTATTCCTTCTCAATCTTCTTCCTTTCCTCTCCACTCACTCCGCGATATTCTCTCTCAATCCTATCTCTTTCCTTATCACTTACTCTGTATTTCTTGTAATGCTCCACAAATTCTTTGTCTTTATGATAATTATATTTCTTGTAAACATAAACCCGGTCCACTCCATGTCTGGGAAGATAATAATACCCATTATCCACGAAATAGAAATCATAAAAATCACACTCTGCATACACTTGAGTCCAGGTTGGATGATGATGACAGTCATAACAGTAGCGCGGGTGGTGATACCCGTATCTTGGACCACCAAAGACACCTCCCACATACAGAGCACAGCCACTTATAAAAACACCCAGGACTATCAAGAGACTCCCTAATACTAATCTTCTGTTTCTCATTTCAACCTCCTTCCAGTAACCCTTAAAAGATCGCACTACTTTTTATTAGCAATCCTCTTAGGCACAATCTTAAGCTCAGGATTACCCACTGCAGTCTGATAAGCCCATTCGAATCTTATATGATTATAATAGATAGTATCAATATCGGTAACTCTCAATTTGGCATAACGATTATCCCAGGTCCAGATAACATAAGTATGACCTAACCAAACTGGAATGTAGTCCAACTCAGACCAGCCTATGTTCGTATCCGGTGCAACATTTATCTCATCCAGACTATTCGTAAATCCAAAGTCTTGTATATCATTAGGAATACTATCCTTCATAGTAGTATTAAGATAAAAAACTCTAGCGTAACTATCTAAATAAACATCACAAAGTGGGCTGGTTCTGGAGACAATTTGTACTCCCAGTTGATTATCGAAGTAAATCCCAGCGTGACTATTGTCAATTGCTACATTAAATAAAATGTTGAAACCATCAGGTCTGGGAGTATCATAAAGCACTTTAGAAGGCTCACTTTCATTTCTAGAATTATCGACTGCGGTTATAACATAATAATAAGTAGTGCCGTTCTCCACATCAGTATCGATATAATTCGGTTTGTTTGTTGATGCCATATATTGGAAATCACTATCTGGTTCTGGAATAATACCATCTGTTTCTGGAGCCCAGTAAATCTTATACCTGTAAAAATCCGACTCGTCATTTCTTTCCCAGTAGATATATACTGCTTTATTACCAGTTACACAATATACTCCTTTAGGAGATGAGGGTGGCGTAGTATCCGGTTCAACTACATAAACCTTCCTCTCACAGCCACTCAATATAAAAAACAAAGCTGTTAAGACTAACGAAATCAAAATTACCTTTCTCATAACTACTCCTTTATAAAAGTTCCATCTATTAATTATGCAAACCTTATGCCTAATTTAAAGCAGGTGATAGGAATAAGGTGATAGGTTGTAGGATATTATAATATAATGAGTTATCGTAGTTATATAAAGCACTTTATTAAGGACTTATTTTGCTTATATTTGTGAACTGCACAAAAATTGTTCAAAATAATTAAGATTTTGTGCAGATTATCGTAGGGACAGAACATAATTCTGTCCCTTGCTCTTGAGAATTCCTCTCTTCTTTTTTTTAAACAGAGGTGGTTTTTTTGCTCTCTGTTGGTCACTAGACCAACGGAGAACTTATGGGAGCGGAGCTTATCTCCGCTCATCTTTTTTTCGTAATGCAATCCTTTCAGGGTCGCCCAAAAACGTAGAGACGCATCACTATGCGTCTCTACCACTGTTAAATTAATGGAGGTCTAAAAACCTCCGCTACAAATCAAAAAATCACCTCATCTAAATTCAATTCCATCCCGTCTGAGGCTGCTATAACCTCAGTTTTCAACTCTTTTTTCAACTGCAAAGCCAATTCCCAGGGCTTGGCTTTGAGCATCGTCATTCCGAAATGAGTTAAAATGGCAATTTGAGGTTTACAGTTTTTTATTATATTTTTCGCATCCTCTAAATTCAGATGGTCTAAATTTAACTTTTTTGCCCCTTCAGGCTCATATCTAACTGTATTGATCACTATCAACTCACTTCCTGTGTGAACTTTTAATAGTTCCGGAAAAAACTTAGTGTCTACTATAAATGAGATTCTGTATTTTGGAGTTTTGAAGGTCAACCCATAAGCCTCAACTCCGTGAATATGCTTTAAGGGTGTAGACAAAGTAATAGAATCTATATTATGCTCACCACCAGCTTTGAGTATATGAATTTGTTCCACAAAACTCCTTACATATTTCAGAACAACCGCATCCTCATCTAAAGCATCAGCCGGACAGAAAAGCACTCCTCTTTTCTTAAATCCACCCTCAGTCATCGACTCTATCATAATATTAACGTCATTGGAGTGGTCAATATGTCGGTGAGTTAAAATGATTGTATCTAACTTGGATGGGTCTAATTTCGGTTTGCTGGAGAAACATTTGACCAGAGTCCCAGGTCCGGGATCAATCAAAAAGTTTTTATTTTCCAGAGTAAGCCAGGTTCCCCCTGAAGCTCTAAGTTGTTTGGATACTACTACTCTTGCTCCAGCCGTCCTTAAGAATTTGATCCTGTTAGGTGCTTCTGATTTTTTCATTTTAAACTGTCACCTTGACCCCGATTTATCGGGTAAACATCTCTCTCAATTGTTTAAAGATTCTTCTCCCGCCTTTGGCGGGATCAGAATGACACAGTGTATGGATTGTGTCATGTTGAGTCCGCCAAAGGCGGACGAAACATCTATTTCATAAAGACAACAGATTCTTCTCCCGCCTTTGGCGGGATCAGAATGACAATTACTTTATCTGATACTCTTTCATCTTCAGCCTCAAAGTATTCCGGTGAATGCCTAAAAGCTCTGAGGCTTGACTCAGATTCCCACCGGTTTTTTCCAGGGCTTTAAGGATATGGCTTTTCTCTAAATCTTTCAGTAAAAGAGTTGATGAAATTTCATCTATTCTCTGGAAACTCAGGTGAGCCAAATCTGATTTATCAATTGCCTCCCCCCGGCTTAAGACAGTTGCCCTTTCTATTACATTCTCTAATTCCCGGATATTTCCATGCCAGGGATATGAAAATAAAATGTCTTTTGCTTCCCGGGTTAATCCCTGGATATTTTTCCCGGTTTTCTGGTTTGACTTCTGAATGAAATAATCGACCAAGGGAAGTATGTCCTCTTTTCTTTCCCTTAACGGAGGGATAAAAATCGAGATCACATTCAATCTATAATATAGATCCTCACGAAAAGATTTTTCTTTGATTTTCTTTTCCAGGTCCTGATTAGTGGCAGAGATAATCCTGACATCAACCTTTATAGTCTCCTCACCACCTAATCTCTCAAATTCCTGAGTTTCAATCACCCGAAGAAGTTTCACCTGAGTCTCTAAGGATAGATCACCGATCTCATCCAGAAAAAGAGTTCCCGAATCCGCCAGTTCAAATCTTCCCTCTTTCCTACGAGTTGCACCGGTAAAAGCGCCTTTCTCATATCCGAACAGCTCAGATTCAAGCAGGGTCTCAGGTATAGCCGCACAGGACAAAGAGATAAATCTTTGATTATCTCTATCACTTAAAGCATGGATTGCCCTGGCCACCAATTCCTTTCCGGTTCCACTCTCTCCACGGATCAATACAGTTGAATCGGATTTTGCTACGCGTGCAACAGTGCTCAACACCTCTTTTATGGCTTTGCTCTCGCCAATTATCTTCAAATCTTTATATTTCTCATTCAACTGTTCTTTCAGGTATTTGTTTTCGGTTAAAATCTTCTGATTTTCCAGGGCTTTTTTTATAGTTATTCTTAACTCCTCTAAATCTACTGGTTTATTAACATAATTAAATGCCCCTTGCTTCATCGCCTCAACTGCCGTCTCAATTGATGCATAAGCCGTCATAACAATAACCTGAATTTCCGGGTTAATCTCTTTTAATTTTGATAGTAATCCAATCCCATCCATCCCCGGCATTTTCAAATCTATCAGCGCCACTTCAAAGAATTTATCCTGACAAATCTTTAGAGCTTCTTCGCCTGAATCAGCTAAAGATACAGAATATCCTTCTTTCTTTAGAAAACCGCCTAACATTTCCCTTTGAGTTTCTTCATCATCCACTACTAAGATTCTATATAGAGCCATAAAATCTCCTTCTGCCTATTCGTTTCTCATAAGGCAAACCCAGGTTGAGAGCAACGTGGACATACCGATAGATTCTTCGTCCCCTGCGGGGACTCAGAATGACAGCATAAATAGACATTTATCATACTTTTTATCTGCCTAATCTGCCTTGAATTTATTTTTACACCGGTAGCCTGATAATGAAAGTAGTCCCTTCACTGAGTTTGCTTTCCACTTCGATTTTACCCTTATGATCAGCGATAATCCGATAAGCAATTGCCAGACCCAAACCAGTCCCTTTATCTTTAGTGGTAAAGTAGGGTTGAAAGATCTTAGAGAGATTTTCCTCTGGAATTCCAGGCCCTGAATCTTTAATTTTTATAACAATTTCTTTTCCTGACCTATCCAATTTACCCAGGATTTTCATCTTCCCCCCCGCCGGCATTGCCTGAATCCCGTTAAGAATTACATTTACAGTAGCTTTTTTCATCTCCTCTCTATCTATCCGTATCTTTGGTATATTCTCAATCTCTTTCTCTATTAATATCCCCTTTTCTTTAGCTTCGATCTCCATTAAAGAGATGATTTCACAAAAGAAGGAATTCATATCAGTAGAAACGAGATTCAATTTCTGAACCTTAGCCAGGCTTAGAAATTGATTTATAGTCTGATCCAGCCTTTTGATCTCATTCAGGATGGTCTGTGTGAAATTAAGGTACTCCTCCTTATCTTTAATGGGTACAAACTCACTTTTCAATCTCTGAGCTGCAATAGAAATGGCATTCAGAGGATTCCTTATCTCATGAGCCACTCCCGCTGCCAGATTCCCTAAAGTAGAAAGCCTTTCTGCCCTTTTAGCCTCCTCTTCATATTTTTTCAACTCAGTCATATCATGGATAACTGCTACTGCTCCCTGAATTTTCCCTTTTTCATCTAAGAGAATTGAGGTGCCGAGAACCAGGTCCTTGTTTTCTTTTGAACGCATCGGTAATCTTCTTTCCATATCCCATATGCTTTTCCCTGAACTTAAAACTTGATTAATTAAGGGTTCGTCCTCAGGAAAAATCTGAGAATAGTTTTTGTTGATTACCTCATTTCTTTTCAGCGAAAATAGTTCTTCAGCCACTGGATTGAAAACAATTATACTTTTATTTTTATCCACAGCCACAACCGCATTATTCATTCCTTCTAAAACATTTCCGGTTAGAGTTCTGATCTCCTTATAAGATCTATCCAGGACAAAATAGCTTTGATTGACCATCACTATTCCAATAAAAAGTAAGCCTAAGAAGAAGAGGATAAGGCTGAAAAAGAGGATTTGTCTCTGAAAACTTTTCGAGACTTGACTATACCCCTCCAGGGATAGTCCTATGCGGAATACCCCCGCAGGAAATCGATCTGATATGAAAGGCTTTACCACTTCTAAGACCTTTCTTTCCTCGAAAGGCGTCACTCTGCTTTTAGTTTCATTTTTCAAGAGAGCTTCTAAAAGGAAAGGGTCGTTTTCGAGCTTCAGCATCTTTTCCACCTTTTTAGAGGCAAATACAATCCCCTCTCTGGATTGAAGAACTATATATTCTATTCCGCTCTGCTGGCTAATATTCTGGATCAGATATCCGATTCCGATCTCCTTCTGGAAATTCTCCATATAAGCAGTTGGTGATATGACTGCAATTCCACCTTGACCTTTAGACCTTCTTAAGACCACCACATATTTCCCCTCTGAAAGTATTCCATCTCCTTTTATTTCAAAAGCTGTCTCCTGGATTTCACCTTTTAAAACCTTCTCTGATTTAGCAAAAGAGAAATGGGCAGTATCGGCATAAATTTCTAATTCTTCTGGATGACTGCTTTTGAAAATCTTTCTATTTATGTCCAGAAGATCAATTCTCGACAATGAATTTCTTCTGACCAGTTCCTCTAACTTAGAATTGGTTAAAATACCGTCTTTATCCATCTGATCAACCAATTTAGCAACATCCAAAAGCCTCTCTGTAACTAATTCCTCTAATAGACTGTTGGCTTTGACCGTATTCTGGCTGGCTAAAACTAAGCTCTCTAAAAGAGCCTCCCCCTCTTTTTCCATCACCTTCAGCATATTCGATTTGCTCTTCTCGATACTGAAAAAAGCAATTAAAAATAAGAGCGAAGCAAAAAGAAGGGTTAACAGGATAACATATCTCAGCCTTAAGCCGGTTAAGAATCTTAGACTTTTCAGCTCAGCCAATTTTTTTCTCCTTTTGATAGAGTTAATTTAACTCCAAATAAATTAAGTGTCAAGATATATGAATTTGGAGAATGTAGTGTCAGGCTGTAGCCTTCCTTCTAACCATCTATATATCGTAAAACCAGCGAAGATCTGCAGGGGCGAACCGATAGGTCACCCCTACAACGACCGTCAAAAAAAGAAAACAAAAAAACCGACCCCATAGATCAGTTTTTTTGTTAGCCAGACTACCTCTTTTTATCTGATCAGAAGCATTTTCTTGGTTTCAGAGTAATCTTTTGAGTTCAGTTTGTAGAAATAGATCCCACTGGATACATCAAATCCCTTTTCGTCTTTTCCGTTCCAGGTAGCAATATAATTTCCCGCCTCCATCTCCTCGTTCACCAGATTTTTAACTTTCTGTCCGAGTATATTATAAACTGAAAGCTCAACCCTGATCCTCTTCGGTATGGAGAACTTAATCTGAGTAATCGGATTGAACGGATTCGGATAGTTCTGGAACAGAGCGAAAACCTTAGGTACAGCTCCCTCTTCCTCACGAACCGACGTAACCATAACTGGAAGCTCAACCGAAGGTTCACTAATGTTCCCTGAGAAATCAATGGCAGTTAGCTTGTAATAGTAATTACCATTCACCAGGTTAGAATCTACATAATCGGTATTAGCAGAGTATCCGATCCGGTTAGAAGGAGATGGTGTGAACCCGGATGTGGTGCTACGATGGATAACAAAATAGTTAAGATCAGGATCCGGAGACTGGTTCCATCTCAGCTGAACATTGCGTCCCAGAATCAGGGCTGCAAGTCCTGTAGGAACGGCAGGAGCTAAATTATCTACGGAATAACCGCTATCCGGTAAAGATTCGTAGAAAGTCCCGGGATCTGCAGTATGGCCTGATACGTATAAGATGGTCCAGTGCATTCCGGAAACGATAGTAGAATCATAAAGGGTTGGAGCTACGTAACCATAGCGATCATGATGTGTGGCTGGTATGGAGCCTAAGAAAGTCCAGACCGTTCCCGCTACTGAGATTTTCGCACCAAGTTTCAACTCGGGGTAGGATGAGAGCATCTTCTTAAAGGTATCCACTTCTTTTGCCAGAATCTTTGAGTTGTAAGAATCATCTCTTCTCCAGATACCGTAACTGGTAACTGGATGGTCGATATCATCCTCGCCCGCAAACATATTCCAGAGGATACTTACTTGTTTACCCTGATCGTTAGGCACATCCGAGATCTCCACGATGTCTCCGGCCTGAGCTTGAGCTGATATCCTTTTGATAGAATCCCATAAAAGTTTTTCAGCATAGGCTGGGTTGTGCATACCCTTGCTGCCGTCTAACTCTACGAAGTAGTAATTGTATGCCCCGCCCTTCTCGGTAATAGTCAGAAGAGGATCCAGGTGGTTTCTGACTGCGCCTGTGGAATCTTTAGGAAGTAATGTACCCAGAGAGTCCAAAACTGTTTCGACTTTGGCTTGAGCTGTCCTCAGGAAGACAAGGCTCACACTACCATGACATCCTTTGCACCCCCCGTCATTTAAGATATCATCTGTAGAGTCATCCGGAGTACCATTATCAGAAAAAACTGCAAAGGTATGCCCGCCCACTTTAGTGACAAGAGTATCTGCTGGAGATACTGCCATATGACAGGTTACACATTTATCAGCCGCATAAGTATGGCTTCCAACCGGGTATATTTCATTGGGATAGTTATACCCGCTCTTTCCTTCCAGCATATCTGACTGGTGCGAATGGTGAAGCCCACGACTGCTTACTCTTAACTTGTGACAATCGTAGCATACACCGTATAATTGCGGTCTCCTGAGCTGGTGCAGATTCTCAGCACTATGAGGATCGTGACAGGCTGCACAGGTAACCCCTTCTACCAGCTTATAAGGTGCCGCAGAGGACTGTCCATCTATGGTCTCATGCAAATAACCTTGAGCAGTATGACACCTGGCGCAGTTAGTGCTATTCATATGTTCAGGATCTCCAGGTTCGCCTGCTGACATCGAATGTCTGGAGAAATCCCATTGATAAGGGAATATATGATGACCCGAATCATGACATGCAGCGCAGACACCGGAATTAAGGCTAACACCGATCCTGTTGTACCTATTCTCACCGCCGTGCCGGCTGCCCGGACCATGACAGTTTTCGCACTGGATATTAGCTAAGTTAGCCAGATCTGGATAATTAACCACCATAGAGTCAAAATTACCCGGCTGCAAAGTGGTCGGGAAAGTCCAGCCTAATAAAGCTGCCACATCGTCAAAGCCATAGTTGTTTGCTGCAATGTCTTGATCATACCCTACTGTGTGACAGCTAATACAGTTTGGACCATAATGGGTGCTGACGATTCCGTCTATGCCCCTTTGAAACATAGAGGCGTGACCAGTCTCCTCCCATTCGGCAACCTTATTGTTATGGCAGAAAAAACCGCACTGGGGCCAGTGAGGAGTCATTCCACCAATTTGACCTGTACCTACCCACGTTCCAGCGCTAATATACATAGTGTCCGGATTACTCGTGCCTGCACTTCCAGTTATTACCAGGGTAACGATATAAGTTCCCTCTAAATCCGGAACCATAGTTGGATTCTGAATGGCAGCGTTACTTAAAGTAGTTGATGAACCAATCGGTTTGGCAAGAACCCAGATATAAGTATAAGTGTTAGTATCACCAGGATTAGATGTAAAATAAATTTTACTACCTACACCTACATTCGGCAATCCGGTAGAAGTTCTAAGCAGGGTAGTGTCTACAGTAAGGTCTCTGGGCGAATAGGCTAAAAGTCTTACCTTAGCCACCGGAACTGCAGCTAAAGAGAATTGAAAACTAAAGAGAAGTAAAAAAACATTAAACAAGAAAACTTTGCCAACTTTCATTATATTCCCTCCTTATTGATTGTTGAGCGATTCATTGTCTAAAGTATAATTTTTCTGAATCACCTCCTATTTAGTTAACAATGTTGAAATTTAATGTTTGAGGAATTCATTATCCCTTGATTGTAAGTCGATGTAACCAATGAACATACCTGTCAAAAGACCAGCTCAATAATCATACTTGACAATTATAATCTCTTATATCTAATTTGTCAAGTATTATTTAGGGCAATGTTATAGCAAGATTAAAATGTCCTAATTTCTACAAAGTTAAAATGTCCTGTTTTCATGTTTTAGTTAATAGTAGCTTTTGTTCTTTTTGTTCATAAGGTCTATATTGTGAATTAACCTTAAACTTCCGCCAGGGATGATCCACTGGAGGTATATAAGCCGTTTTGAGTTTTAATATGGGTAGTTTTGGAGTTTCTTTTTCTCTCTTAGGCCTGATGATAATCTCTTTAAACTTCAAGATGGTATCTTTATAGGTAATTAGCATAGAGCCATCTATCATATCTTCTACTATCACATTGTTAGTTCTTACATTATCCTTTATCTGATAGAGCCTGTTATTATGCGCTACCGTGAAGTCGTTCCTTAAAGCCCTTTCGGTCTTAAAGCATAGTATTCGATCCAGGTTAAGAGCTATGGGAACAGGTCTATGAAGATCAAGCTCTTCTGCCGCCCTAAAGCTGAATCGCTTATTATATATGGGCAGGTAGTATCTTAAGAGTCGATTGGCTTCTTCTATGGTCTTAATACCTCTTAGCCTCATCTCCTTTATTAGGCGATCCTGGAAAGTCCTGAATTGTCTCTCTATCCTCCCCTTAGCCTGAGGAGAATGGGCATAGATAATCTTAACTCCCAATTCCTTAAAAGCTCTGGCAACCTCACTCAACGGCTCTATTCCCTTAAGCTGGTCTTCTATAGAAGGCTTCTTAGTTGATTTATATGTGGTATGCTTGTCTAAATATATGCTCAGCGGAATACCATATTTTTTGATATAACGTTTAAAACTGTCCATAGCTGGAATGGTGCCTTCATAAGGATAAAATCTTGCAAAGACATTACCGGTAGCGTCATCCACATAACCCATAAGAACACATTCCGGACCCCTGCTCTCCAGCCAATCATGATGAGAACCGTCCAGCTGGATCATCTCGCCAAAATAACGCCTCCTCTGACGCCACTGACGATGAGCCTTTCTCTTTCGACCCCGGTACTCTATCCCTTTCTCCTTGAGCCAGTTCCTTAAGGTCTCTCGACTTAAACCTATCTTGTCTATCTCTAAAAGCTTCTCTGTCGCTAAGGTCGGACCAAATCCTGCATATCTCTCCTCATAAAGCTCAAGAACCCTTGTCTTTATCATATCCGGTGTCATATTATGCGATGGTTTTCCTCGAGATCTGTGGACTATACCTCGGTCGCCTTCTTCTATCACCCGCTTTATTATTCTTCTGACCTGCCTATCGCTTAAACCTAATATCCCAGCTGCCTCTACTTGAGTTAAACCCTTGTCAATTGCCTGGTGAATCACATTTATCCTCTTTAGCTCCTCCTGGCTCATCTTTATTATGTCCTTCCCTGCCATAATATCCTCCTTTGGAAAAAGATACTATGGCAATCTCTAAATAGGACATTTCTGCTTTGCTAAAACAGGACATTATTATATTGCGATTACAGTATTATTTAGGGCAATTCTTAGAAATTACCTTTCTCAAAAAAGTCAAGAGCTAAAACTTTTGCTTTGCCTGAGTGATTCTCTTCTTACTTTAAACTATTTAATTTTGACGAGTAAATCTCTAACCCCTTAGATTTGGTAGTTACAACTGAAACTCAGTATTTCCAAATTCATTAGAAACCTAAAGAGTCATTTTTCACCTTTCCCCTCCTTGGTTTCAAATTAATTTGAGTCTCATTAGTTTAGTTTAAACTTAGGTTGAATGTCAAGTATTTATTTTAAATTGTTTGAAGAATTTCTTGAGAGGTATTTCTGAGTCTGAAAAAATTACTGATTTATAAAAAATCTCACTTTATTTACCACGATCGCTACTTTTCCCCTCTCCCGAATATAAAGAGGAGTTCTTCAATAGTCTCCTCAGTTTCATAAATATTATCTCTTACTTGAAACCCGGCAGAAATTAGACTATGAAATAATTCCACAGTCTCTGGGGCTCGCATCCCTTCTTCTTTGAGCTTTTCAACCTGTTTAAAGAAATTAGTCTTGGGACCATCATATAGAACTTTACCTTGCTTTAAAAAGATAACCCTTTTAGCTAATGCTGCTACCAGATCTAAATTATGAGAGATTAGAATTACGGTTACGCCTTTTCCCCTTAGCGCAAGCAGTATTTTCTTAACTCTATCTACTCCATCAAAATCTAATCCCGCCGTGGGCTCATCCAAAATTAAAATCTCTGGTTCTAAAGCTAAGACCCCAGCTATAGCCACCCTTCTCTGCTCACCGCTGCTCAAGGAAAAAGGTGAGCGATAGGCAAAATTATCGAAATCCAACCCCACCGTCTGAAGGGAGTTTTTTACTCTCAGGTCAACCACCCTATCATCCAAGCCAGAATTCTTTGGTCCAAAAGCAATATCTTCATAAACTGTTTCTTCAAAAAGTTGCCTTTCCGGAAACTGAAATACTAATCCAACTTTTCCCCTGATTCTTTTCAAGTATGTTTCCTTCTCTTTCAACTCTAAATCCTCAACCCGGACCTTGCCTGAAGTAGCAAACAATAAACCGTTGAAGTGTTGAGCCAGAGTGGTTTTACCGGAGCCAGTAGGTCCTACCAACCCGATAAATTCACCTTTCTCAATTTTCAGATTGATCTCTTTTAATGCTGTTTTCGGATTAGCGCTTTTGTAATTATACACATAATCTAATTTTTCAAACTCTATCTGAATATAACCTGAGACTTTAGGTTTGACCGTCTCGGTTAGATCTGTTTTCTTCTGTATAATGGGTAATGAATAGTTTACCCCTTCTAAGGAGAGCAGTTCCTGAATCAGCTCCTCCATCTTTGAGATTTCCCTCTTGAATCTGAACCCTTTTCCTTTAAGACCATTTGTTATCTCTATGCTTTTAGGCACAGATAATCCAATATTTTTAAGCTTCTCAGTCTCTTTGAATACTTCTTCAGGTGTGCCATCCAGAACAACTTTTCCCTTATCTAACACCAAAAGACGCTGAGCCAAAAGAGCTTCATCTGGAAATTGAGTGATGTTAAGGATAGTAATCTTTCCTTCACCTGCCAGTTTTCTAATCAGTAGATTTAACATTTCCCTGCCTTCAGGATCGAGGAGTGAGGTCGGCTCATCCAAGATCAGATATTTTGGTCTCATCGCCAAGACCGCGGCAATTGCCACTCTTTGCTTCTCTCCACCTGAAAGCTTGTGGGGAGGAGAATTTTTATACTCCCAGAGATGAAAAGCTGAAAGTGCCCACTCAACTTTCTCTCTAATCTCATCATAAGGTAGGTTTAAATTTTCCAATCCAAAAGCGATCTCTCTTTCTACTGAAGTAGTTATAATCTGATTATCCGGATTCTGAAAAACCATCCCTACTTTTTGACGAATTAATCTTAAATTCTTTTTATCTTCTGGATTAAGACTATCTATCCTCACCTCGCCAGAGGAGGGTTTCAAAAGACCATTCAGTAATCGAGCCAAAGTGGTTTTACCTGAGCCATTAGGCCCGATTATAGAGACAAACTCACCTTCTTTAAATTTAAGAGTTAACCCCTCCAGAACATTGATAATCTTTCCTTCAGGTAAGGAGTAATCAAAGGTAACTTGATTTAATTCAATCATATTTTAAAAATACTGAAAAACATAATATATTTCAAATAAAACCCGCCTAAGAGTGCAGGCGGGTTTTGACCTTTTTATATTTCATCCACTTAGATGGATTAAACTATTACTTTAACCTTTCCACCTTATTTCTAAGTCTTTAGCGGCTTTAATTTCATCTAACCGTGAAACCGGTGTGTTGTATGGTGCTCCTTTTACCAACTCAGGATTTTCCTCAACCTCTTTAGCAATTTTTCTCATTACCTTAATAAACTCATCACAACTTTCCCGGCTTTCAGACTCAGTTGGCTCAATCATCAAAGCCTCAGATACGATCAATGGGAAATAAACCGTGGGTGCATGTAATCCATAATCCAGAATCCTCTTGGCTATATCTGCTGTTCTCACCCCTTTACTTTTCTGCTTAATACCAAACAATACAAATTCATGCATGCAGGGTCCGGGATAAGGAAGGTGATACAGCTCTTTCAAAGACTCCATTATATAATTGGCATTTAAAACCGCATTCTCTGAGATTTTTTTCAGCCCTTCTGCACCACAGGCTCGGATAAAAGCATAGGCTCTGATCATAATCCCGAAATTCCCATAAAATCCTTGCATCTTTCCGATTGAATCCGGTCTTTTATAATTCAACGAATAATTTTCTTTCCCCTTTTCATCAACTTTTTTCTCTATAACTGGAACTGGTAGAAAAGGCTCTAAGATTCTTTTAACTCCCAAAGGTCCTGCTCCAGGTCCTCCGCCCCCATGCGGGGTGGAAAAAGTTTTGTGCAGGTTGAAATGGACTATATCAAAACCCATATCACCCGGACGAACTATACCTAAAAGAGCATTCAGATTTGCACCATCCATATATAAAAGTGCTCCTGCATTATGGACTGCTTTGGAGATCTCTTCTATCTGGGATTCAAAAAGTCCTAAAGTATTAGGAGTGGTAAGCATAAAGCAGGCTACCTCTTCATCCAGAGCTTTTTTTAACTCATCTAAATCCACTAATCCCTTTTGGTTCGATTTGACCTGAACGACCTGATAGCCGGTTATGGTGACAGAAGCCGGGTTTGTGCCGTGAGCAGAATCTGGAATGATTATCTTTGACCTGGGATTTCCGTTTTTGGCATGATAGGCTCGGGTTATCAAAAGACCGGTCAGCTCTCCCTGAGCTCCAGCCGCAGGCTGAAGGGTTACTGCATCAACTCCACCGATCTCCTCTAAATATTCACCTAATTCATACATCAACTTTAAAGCACCCTGAACTGTCTCCTCCGGTTGATAGGGATGGATTGAGGAAAAGCCCGACAGACGTGCCAGATCTTCATTGATTTTGGGACTGTATTTCATTGTGCAGGAGCCTAAGGGGTAAAAGCTTTTATCCACGTGATGATTTAAAATAGAAAGAGCGATGAAATGACGTACTACATCTACCTGACTCACCTCCGGTATTCGTAACTCTTTCTGCCTTAAGTTGTCCTGAGATATAAGCTCCTCTATTTTTTTTGGTGGTATA
Source organism: uncultured candidate division Zixibacteria bacterium (assembly GCA_963713865.1). Taxonomy (GTDB): domain Bacteria; phylum Zixibacteria; class MSB-5A5; order MSB-5A5; family RBG-16-43-9; genus CAZMZF01. The sequence continues at coordinate 2,003,403 of OY970208.1, forward strand.
TCTAATTCTGGTAGATCACACCCGCTTCTCCCTTTTGAGCTCAGTTCAAAAATCAGTTTTTGACCCATCCAAAACTCCTTAATATTTTAAAGTATGTAAAACTACCTTCCTGCATTTAGTTCTCGAAATATTTTTACTCCTGGGCTTCTTTTTTCCCTTCTAACTTTTTTATCATCTTCTCCACCCAATCTTTTTCTCCTGATTCTAAATCCGGATGATCTTTTAAGATATTTTTAAATAAAGTAATGGCTTTGACTGTATCACCCATAGTTGCATAAGTATAGGGAATATACTCCTCAGCTTCTAAACTCACCTCACTCCGGGGATATTGTTTAAGGATTTCTTGAAATTTCTCAATGGCTTTAGGATAATTTCTCAGTTTCCTGTATATAAACGCCATATTCAAAAGTGCTTCTGAGGTTTTTTTGGTTTGGTCTTTTGGATCTAAGAAGACAACCTTATTGAAATTTAACAGAGCTTCATCGAATCTTCTACGCTCCTGATACTTCTCCCCCACTTTGAACCAGAGCTCTAAATCGGTGGTATCTTTTTTTAACTTGTTTTCTAAATCAGACAGGGTCCCTTCACCCTTAATGTACTCTTTAATTTTTTGCATAAAATCAGGAGCATTGGCATATCCTACAACTCGGTCGATCTCCTCACCTGAAGGATTGGTAAGGATGACGGTGGGATAACCATTTACCTTAAATCTTTCAGCCAAAGCTGTATCCTTTTCCGCATTGGTTTTGAAGAAAACAAAATCCATAGAGAAGCGTATTAAACTGGTATCAGTGAAGGTAGAATCAGCCAGCTTTTTACACCACTTACACCAGTCGGTATAAAAATCTACAACCATATTTTTGTTCTCAGACTTAGCAATCTGAGAAGCCTCTTCAAAATTAGCCACCCAGTTAATCGATTTAGGGATAACCTTCCCGCAGGCGAAAAAATAAAAAGATATGAAAAAAACTACTAACAGAATAAACCAGTGAGAATCTTTTCTTTTTTCCATACCACCTCTCCTTTAGTAAAGTTATAGGTTTCCTACAGTTTGCTCTTTAATAGCTAAGCTCTCCTCATATTTATCCTCCGGCACATACAACCTAAATCCGGGTTGGTCTTTTACCACATATCCCAACCCGCCTTCTAAAAAACTTCCCGTATAGCGAAGAAAACAGGGAATATTGCTGTCCGCCAAGGTTTCCTTTAAAAACTCAGCCAAAACCCGATTTGGAGTAACATAGAGCAGGACCAGGTTCTTCTCTTCTTCCTCTTGCTCTTCGGGTAACTCCTCAATTAAATCGGCTTCACACTCCGGGCATCTTTTTGCGCCAGCCGGATATTCGGAATTACATAACGGACAGAACGGCATAGACTTATTTTTAGTTGGAAGTTTTTATTACTTTTCTATTGTAAATCATCCACTAATAGCTCTTTTATCTTCAAGCTTTTTTCAAAGTCTTCTTCTCTTACATAAATTTTAATATCTGTGACAGGATGTCGGGTTAAAGCTCCGGCTCTAAGATTCAAACCAGATTCACTGCGAACCAAACAGGGAATCTCATTTTTTTCCAAAGTCTCTGACAAGAAATTAGCATAAACCATATTCTTAGTAATATACAGAAGTTTGAGTTTTGGTTCAGTTATAACCTTTTCTCTTACAACCTCTTTTTCCCTGACTGATTTCAGTTCTACAACCAACTTCTCTCCGCAGTCTGGACAAGTGTTAATCCCAGGTTTATATTCAAATCCACATTTAGGACAATAGGACATTCTATCCTCTTTTGACCAAACCCTTAAGATTCTCTACAAAATCATCTATCTCCTCTTTGGTCCTCTTTTCAGTGATAGATACCAGAAGACTGTTCTTAACCTTCCTATCGAACCGGGAGAGATCGATTCCCGCCAGGATATTCTTCTTCAGGAAGAGCTTGATTACTCTACCTGCCGGGATGGGTGTTTCCACTACCAACTCCTTGAAGAATGGCGCTGAGTATCTAAGTCTGAAACCATCTATTTGAGCTATCTTTTCAGCTGCATAATGGCTTTTCTGCAGACACAACTCTGCTACTTTTCTTAACCCATTTTTGCCCAAAAGGGAGAGATAAACTGTAGCTGCCAAAGCACACAAAGCTTCATTCGTGCAGATATTAGAGGTAGCTTTTTCACGACGGATATGCTGTTCTCTGGTCTGCAACACTAAAACAAACCCTCTTCTACCTTTCGAATCTACGGTTGCTCCGACAAGCCTTCCGGGCATTCGACGGATAAGGTTTTGTTTACAGGCAAAAAACCCTAAGAACGGTCCTCCGAAATTGAGGCTGTTTCCTAAAGGTTGACCTTCGCCCACTGCAATGTCTGCTCCATACTCTCCCGGAGTTTTCAGAATGGCTAAAGAGATGGGGTCACAAACCATAATCAACAAAGCTCCAGCTGAATGCACTTTTTTCTCAATCTCCTCTACCTTTTCTAAAAGTCCGAAGAAATTAGGAGATTGCAGGATGAAACTGGCAGTCTTTGAAGAAAGTTTTTTATCCAGAAGCTCCAGATCAGTAACTCCATCTTTCGGTTCGAGCTTCCGTATTTTCATCCCTCCTCTCTCACAATAGGTACAGAGAACCTTATAGTAGGTTGGATTAAGAGAGCCTGAAACCAGAATCTCTTTTCTGCCAGTTTCGGCTAAGGATAAAAGACCTGCCTCAGCCACTGTCGATGCCCCGTCATACATTGAAGCATTTGAAACCTCCATCTCAGTAAGCTGACAGAGCATAGATTGGTATTCATAGATGCTCTGTAAAGTCCCCTGACTCACTTCTGGCTGATATGGAGTATAGGCCGTATAAAATTCTGAACGTAAAAGAATATGATTTACCACGCTGGGAATGAAATGGTCATAAGCTCCACCGCCTAAGAAACTAATCAGTCCATCTGTGTTCTTATTTTCCTCTGATATCCCGGTCAGTAAATTATTAAGTTCCAATTCCGAGAGTCCTTTGGGAAGCTTGAGTTCATCTTTTAACCTCAGGGATTCGGGAATAGGATTAATTAGATCTTTAAATCCGCCAACTCCTATCCTCTCCAGCATTTTTTTCTGATCATCCTCAGTATTAGGAATATAGCTCATAAACTCTCTTTTTTTAAAATCAATAGTCTAATTTATCTTCAAAAATATTCTCTATTTTTGTTCAAGCATCTTTTTATAATCTTCTGCCGAAAGAAGATTATCTAGCTCCTTGGGGTTTTTAACCTTTATCTTTATAATCCATCCCTCTGCGTAAGGGTCTTTATTGATCAGTCCTGCTTCCGCTTCAAGCTTAGAATTGACTTCGATTACTTCACCCGTTACCGGGGAGAAAAGCTCTGATACAGCTTTGACTGCCTCTATCACCCCAAAAGGTTTCATCTGCTCAACCTTGGTCCCTACTTTGGGTAATTCCACAAAGACAATATCCCCTAACTCCCCCTGGGCATAATCGTCGACCCCCACAGTTGCTATATCCTTCTCCAGTTTCACCCACTCATGCTCTTTGGTATATCTCAAATCATCTTTTATAATCACTTTACCTCCTTTGAATTATTCAAGTGGATACTTTTTCTTTTGAAGTTTCTTTAAACAGGTTTTCTACGAATGAAGTATCATATTCACCGCTTATGAAATTGGGATTGGAAAAAACGGTTTTATAAAATGTTATCGTCGTCTGTATACCTTCGATGATGAACTCATCTAAGGCTCTTCTCATTTTGAGAATAGCCTCCTCCCTGGTATCGCCACAGGAGATCAATTTTGCCACCAGGGAGTCATAAAAAGACGGGATCTCATATCCAGCATAAGCGTGAGTATCTACCCTGATCCCGTGTCCACCCGGGACATGAAAGCTTTTAATCAAACCTGGATTGGGCCTGAAATCCTTCTCCGGATCTTCGGCATTGATCCGGCATTCGATCGCATGTCCTCTCAGGACAATCTCTTCTTGAGTGCGAGAAAGTTTTTCTCCAGCTGCAATTTTTATTTGTTCTTTTAAAAGGTCTATCCCTGTAACCTCCTCTGTAACCGGGTGCTCAACCTGAATTCGGGTATTCATTTCCATAAAATAGAAATTACCATTTTTGTCTAAAAGAAACTCTATCGTACCCACGCTCTCATAGCTTATCCGGGATGCACCTAATACTGCTGCACTACCCATCTTTTCTCGGAGCGATGGGGTTAGAGCTGTAGAGGGTGATTCTTCTATTAATTTCTGATGCCTTCTCTGGATAGTGCAATCTCTTTCACCTAAATGGATCAGATTCCCGTAACTATCTCCTAATATCTGAAACTCAATATGACGTGGATTTAAAACCAGCTTTTCAATATAAACTTCAGGATTGCCAAAAGCCGCTTCCGCCTCCATCTGAGCCATCTCAAAATTTTTCTTAAGTTCCTCTTCGTCTTTAGCTACCCTCATCCCTTTACCCCCTCCTCCTCCAGAAGCTTTGATCAAGACCGGGAATCCTATTTCGATTGATACTCTCCGAGCCTCTTCCAGGTCTTTAATAACGCCCTCGCTTCCCGGAATGACCGGCACTCCAGCTTCCCTCATTTTCTGCTTTGCTACAGCTTTATCACCCATAAGTCTGATCATTTTAGAAGTAGGCCCTATGAATTTTATTTTGCAGGACTCACAGATTTCAGCAAAATCCGCATTTTCAGCCAAGAAACCATATCCCGGATGGATAGCTTCTGTATTGGTGACCTCAGCCGCACTGATAATTCTTTTAGGATCCAGATAGGTTTCCGTTGCTTTAGCCGGACCGATGCAGACATCTTCATCCGCAAATCTAACATGTAGAGAGTTACTATCTGCCTCAGAATGAACCGCTACCGTGGCAATCCCTAACTCTTTACATGCCCGGATAATCCTTAAGGCTATCTCACCACGATTTGCTATCAATATTTTTTTAAACAAATTAATTCCTCTCTAAACATCCATCTTACTTAATCATTAGATTAAAATTTATCTTTTTTTAAGAAGAATAGCAAGAAAAATATTTACTTTTATTTTTAGATCAAACCTGTCATGGCAAGCTTTATCAACACCGATGGTGAGATTGTTGAAAAGCAGTTTTCGGAGTAATTCTGGTGTGTAAACCCTTGAGGTTTACCTGAATAAATCATTCATTTGTTTAAACGTAAAGCTCTAGTCTCAAGCCCTTGAGGCTTTACACTCCAAAAACTATAAATAAAGAAGCTCTGAGAAAGTCTCAGAGCTTAAATATTAATATTAATTTTAGTTTTCTGAACTACTTCCTTTTCTTTGCTTGTTCGAATTCGGTCCAGCCTCTATCTGCAGCTCCGGTTATTCCCTTAACCCTCAACTCGAAATCATCTGGATTGGTACACTGCTGCATAGCCTCATCATAAGAGATAAACCCATCTTTATAAAGCTGCATAATCGACTGGTCGAAAGATTGCATCCCATACTGAATATTACCGCTTTCGATCAGCTCGATTATCAGAGGTGTTTTCATGGGATCGATAATATATTCCCTGACCGAGGAGGTTGAAACTAACACTTCAACTGCTGGTATTCTTCCAGGTCCGTCCGCGCGGGGAAGTAATCTCTGGCAGACTACCGCTTTAAGAGTGGCAGCTAAAAGCAATCTGATCTGCTGGTGCTGATGTGGAGGGAAAAAAGAGATAATCCGGTTTATAGTCTCGATGGCATTTAAGGTATGCAGGGTGGTTAATACTAAATGGCCGGTATCAGCCGCAGTCAAAGCAATGGACATTGATTCGTAATCCCTGATTTCTCCAATCAGGATCACATCCGGATCCTGACGAAGAGCATGCCTTAAGGCAGTTATAAAACTCTCTGTATCTCCTCCTACCTCTCTCTGGCAGATTATACTCCTGCGATCTTTATGAATATATTCGATCGGATCTTCGACTGTAAGGATATTCTCTGCCCGGGAAGAATTTATATGCTCGATCATAGCTGCCAGGGTAGTTGATTTGCCACTTCCAGTTGTCCCGGTAAGGATTATTATCCCTCTGCGGTTATTAGCCAAATCCTTTAAACCTTTAGGCAGATTCAGCTCTTCGAAGGAAGGGACCAGAGTATGAACCGCTCGGAGGGCAACCCCCACTGTCCCCCTCTGCCGGTAGAAGTTAATCCTGAACCTTCCCATCTTAGAGATACTCAGGGCCAGGTCCAGCTCATTCTTTTTAAGGAACCTCTCCTTCTGTTCTTCAGTCAGAATCTGACTCATTGTCTCATCCATATCTGCCTGGGTCAGATTCTCACATTCTAAAGACAAAAGAGCCCCATCTACCCTTATAGTAGGTTTTACCCCTACCCTGAGATGTAGGTCAGAGGCTTTCCTTGCCAGGACCTCTGCGAGCATCTGTTTTAAGTTCATCTTTATCTTAACCTCCCTGATCATAAATCTTCTTCTCTTTCTATTTTCGGCTGAAATAATAAACACCTTAATACCTTTTAATTGGTTCTCTTGAGAAAAAATCTAACTGGAAAGAGAGTGGTCAGGCAAGGGTATCCGACTTACGATGAATAACAACTTTTCTCTTCTGGGCATCCGCCAGAGGTGGACCAACCCTGCAAAACGACTTCCTCAAAGATTTCTGGTAAAATACCTTGAAATGAAAAGGTGTCAGGAGGTAACTCCTGACACCACGAGAATAGTTTTTAGGTAACATTGGAGAGTAAAGCTTTAGCTTTACTCTAACTCCTTGATGCCAGAGATTTTTTTGGTAAGCCTAAAGACTTACACTCCAGTGGTTATTTCATTTTTTTTATAAAGGCTCAATTAAAAAAAGAGTCTGACCGAATTCAACTGGTTTTGCATTCTCCACCAAAATCTTAACCAATCTCCCGGCAACTTCCGCTTCGATCTCGTTCATCAGCTTCATCGCCTCTACAATACAGACCACCTGTCCCGCGCTTATTATCTGACCTACATCTACATAAGGCTTTGCCCCGGGTGCCGGTGCTCGATAGAAAGTTCCCACCATCGGTGATTTGATAGGCACTAAGTTACCTTCTACCCCTTCGGGCTTAGAGATTTCTACTGATACCGCTACCGGTTTTTCCTTAGAAGGTGTAACCGCGACCTTCTCCGGAGCCGGGTTCACTATCAGATGGGAAGAACTATGTGGATTCTGATGGTTTAACCTTCGAGTGATTTTGATTCTCCTTCCCCAGCTGGTTACTTCTAATTCATCTATGTTGCTTTCCTCGACGATCTTTATCAATTTTCTAATTTTAGATTCTAACATCTTTACCCCTTTCTCCAAGGGTTAAACTGAATGTTTTGCTAAATCTAGTTTTATTGTGTGAAAATTACCCCCTTTTAAATATTTTCGGAAATCCCTCCTCCAGATATTAACTATTTTTATAGCTCCAACAGCTCTCTATTTATGTTAGTTAAGACTTTACACCCTTTTCTGGTAATAAGTATGTCATCCTCGATCCTCACCCCACCCCAACCTGGAAGATATATCCCTGGCTCTAAGGTAATAACCATTCCCGGTTTGAGCACCTCCTGACTTTTAGTATTTATGCCTGGTGAATCATGCACCAAAAGTCCTATCCCGTGTCCTAATCCATGTCCAAAATAATCTTTGAATCCTGCATTATTTATAACATCGCGGGCTACTTTATCTAACTCAAATCCTTTCATACCAGAACAGGCATTTTTTATGGCTTTAGTTTGAGCTTTTAGAACCAGATTATAAATCTTTTTCTGCCGAGGAGTAGCTTTTCCTAAAACTACTGTCCGGGTAATATCACAGACATACCCTTCGTATAAGGCGCCAAAATCCAGAGTCACGAAATCCCCTTTCTGAAACCTTTTAGAAGAAGCTCTGGCGTGAGGCATGGCTGACCTTACGCCTGAAGCTACAATCGGTTCAAAGGCAGAGCCTGTTCCGCCATTTTTTCTAATGTTATATTCCAACTCCGTCGATAAATCTTGTTCTTTTACTCCGGGTTTAAACAGAGGTAGAATCTTTTCAAAAGCTTTTTCACTAATATCTGCTGCTTTCTTTATCTTTTTGATCTCCTCTTCATCTTTGGTTACCGAAATAGATTCAACTAATTCCTCAGTAGGTATCCAGAGAATCTGGGGGAAAAGTGCTTTAAGCTTTTCATATAACTTAAAGGACAGAATCTTAGATTCAAAACCAACCTTGATCCTCTTCTCTTTCAGCCAGTCTATATCCGTAAGAGTGGAAAATAATTCTCGCTGGGCAATTTTTATCTCAGCACCTTTGACTTCTTTCTTTACCTGTTCTTTATATCGAAAATCAGTCAGAAAAATAGATTTATCCTTTGAAACCAAAAGGATTCCATTGGAGCCGGTATAACCACACAGATATCTGAGATTTGTGGGAGTAGTTACTAGAAGAAGATCTAAGCTCTCACCTTTTATTTTCTCCCCTAATCTCTTTATTCTATCTTTCATTTTTGATTCCTATTTAATTTGAATTTCTTCTCTAATTCTTCAACTTTTTTAGCTATTTCAGGGTTAGCTGGATCTCTTTTAAGAATCCTCCGGTAAATCTCCAGTCCTTCTCTGTATTTTTTAACCTGGATATAGATTTCAGCCATAGTCGGAGTTTCTATAAATTCCCTCCCTTCCAGTCCTTTATCATCTTTCTCCATCTAAAAAAATAACCATAAAATGACCATTTTATTATTTGAAGGATAACATCTTATTATAAGCCTGTCAAGAAAAAAAGAGAAAAGAAAATCTTCTTTTCTCCTTAAAGGATATCTATTTTATATTACGAAACCTTCTTATGATGGTTTGGATAATCTGCTGGGTTGATTTCCCTTTAACCATTTTAATATTCAGAACTTTTCCGCCGTGTGATTCTACTGTCTCTTTTCCCACTATGTCCTTTATCTTCCAATCACCTCCTTTGACCAGAATATCCGGGACTAATTTGGAGATAAGTCTCAATGGCGTTAACTCATTAAAAATGCAGACATAATCGACGAAGTAGAGTGAAGCCAGAATCTCCGTGCGATCTTTTTGATCCTGGATGGGCCTGCCTTTACCTTTAATTCTTCTAACCGAGTAATCGCTATTTAACCCGATTACCAGAATATCTCCTAATTTCTTTGCTTTTTTCAGATATTCGATATGCCCGCGATGTAAAAGGTCAAAACAGCCATTGGTGAAAACCACTTTTTGGTTCTCTTTTTTGGCTTTATTTCTAATTCGGATTAATTCTGCTAATTTAACTATCTTTCCCATAAAAAAGTGAGTTCTTCTGTTTACAAGATTCAAGGTGTAATTATATTTTCATTCTATATAATTTTTCAAGTCCTGATACAGAGCTTCTTTAGTCACCTGAGCAGTCCCTAATTCACCTACAACTATACCCGCCGCATGATTTGAGATTAAGGCTGATTCCTTTAAAGAGGCTCCAGCTGCAAAGGCACAGGTGAAAGCAGAGATAACCGTGTCACCTGCACCGGTGACATCGTACACCTTCTTGGCAACCGTTGGAAAATGAGTTAGTTTCCGAGTCTTCTCGAAAAGTGACATTCCCCTCTCTCCGCGGGTTATCAATAAAGCCTCAGTCTCTAATCTTTCCAATAGCCCCCAGCCAACCTCTTCTAAGCTAATTTCATCTTTTATCCTTTTGCCATAAGCAAAACCAGCTTCATTATGATTTGGGGTTATGAGTGAAACATTTTTGTAATTCATAAAATGGGTCTCTTTGGGATCAACCGAGATAAAAATCTTGTTTTCTCTGGCAAAGTTTATAATCTCATTCAAAAGATTTAAACTGATTACCCCTTTGCCGTAATCAGAGATCACCAGGGCGGAGATCTTCTCCTCTATTATATTCTTCTTTATGAAGTCTCTCAATTTAAAAGTCATATCCGCAGAGAGTTCATCCGTATTTTCCCGGTCAGCTCTCACTACCTGTTGACTATGAGCGATGATCCTGGTCTTGACCGTGGTCTGCCTATCTTCATCTATAAACACCCCCTGGCTCGAAATACCCGATTTTGTAAGGATTTCCTTTAACCTCTCTCCATTTCTATCTTTTCCCACAACTCCAACCAGGAGCGGAACATTTTCTAAGGCATTAACATTAAGAGCTACGTTAGCCGCCCCGCCTAATTTCAAAGACTCCTCCATAATTTCTACTACCGGTACCGGAGCTTCAGGCGAGATTCGACTAACGCTTCCCCAGATATATTCATCCAGCATAAGATCACCCAGTATTAAAATCTTATGATCTCCAAAGGTGGAGAAGACCTGTTCTAATCTCTGTGCTGATATTCTATTCATCTCTTTTAAAAGTTTAATGTTACCTTTAAAATATTAGATTCAACCTTAGTTTGAAAATATAAATTCTTTGACTTTATAATCTTGGTTTTATTAAACCGAACAATACTTTTACCTATCCAATGCCCTAACATACCTCCGAAGAAAACATCTGAGGTAAAATGAACATTATCATTAACCCGAGCCCAGGCAGCCAGGAAAGCTAAACTGTAAGAGAGTATACCGATGACTTTATTATTATACTGTTCAGCCACAACCGAAGCTAAGGTGAAAGCTGTAGCTGAATGACCTGAAGGAAAAGATAACGAGTAAGAAGAGGGATGAGCTCTCAAACCCTCGAAAGAAAATGCACCTTTCTCTGCAAAGGGTCTGGCCCTTCCGGTAAGGCGTTTAATCCCCTGAGTAATCCCCTGTGTAAAAATCAATGCTTCCAAAAGATAAAAAGCGGTCTCTTTTTCTTTTTTACAATTAAAGACTAACCCACCCAAATAAAAGCTTCCGATGATAACCGTAGGATAGACATGCTCAGAAGGGGTAACTAAATTTGAAAGATCATCTGAGAAATGATTACGATTCCTTTGAACCATCTTCTGGAGTTCTTCATCCGTCAAAAATAATCCGGCTGTTGCAGTAGCTACTAGAAGAAATTCTACCCTTTCTTTTTTATCCCAGTGAAAGGGAGAAAGAAAAAGATTTTTGCCATCAGAGTAAAATTGCTTGATTGTACAGTTTAGAATATTCTCTCCATTACACCCTTGAGCCCGGGCTTCTTTTGCTGCCAGGATTGAAGAAATAACTGTTAGAACCGAAATAAGTATTATCTTTACTCTTGACATCGTGTCTAAATATATTAAAATAGGATTTAAATGCAAGCAGAACTTAACAGAGGAGTAGAATATGGAGATAAAACCGCAACAGCTTAGCGTGGAACTGGGTGAAAAAGAATCCGAGGGGATTTATTCCAATTTAGCTTTTATAACTCATTCCCCTTCAGAGATAATCATCGATTTCGCTCGAATGATGCCCGGAGTTCCTAAGGCTAAGGTCTATGCCCGTATAGTTATGACTCCGGCGCATGCCAGGATGCTCTTGAACGCCTTAGAAGATAATATCAAGAAATTCGAATCCCAGTTTGGAGCAATAAAGCTTTTTGGCAAAGAGGGGAAAGAAATAGGTTTTACCAGAGGGATGACTGATACATCTGAACCGCCTAAAAAAGAGAACTGATTGTTAGGATTTTCCCCTGTAGGTTTCTGTAGTCGCTCGATTCGTCGAGCAAAAACATACCCAGTAAATTGGGCAACTACAGTGAAGAACTAAAAAAGAAAGGAAATCAAATGCCAGTAAATAAAATCGGTAGTTTCACCTTCGTCTTGCATTTACATCTGCCTTATGTTATCGCTCATGGAAAATGGCCTCACGGGATGGACTGGTTAAACGAAGCAGCTTCTGAATGCTACCTCCCCATTTTGAATATCTTAAACGAGCTGATAGAAGAGGGGTACTCTCCGAAATTAACCCTGGGTATTACTCCGGTTTTAACTGAACAGTTGGCCGATGAATCGTTCAAATCCGAGCTTTCTTCTTATCTTGAGCAGAAGATAAAAGCCGCAGAATTAGATATTCAGGAATTCACCCGGTATAACCGCCCAAATCTTCTCTCCTTAGCCTGGATGTGGAAAGATTATTACATTAAGATAAAAAATGATTTCGAAAACAAATATAACCGAAACATTATTGAAGCTTTCAAAAATCTGCAGGATAATGAATATATAGAGATAATCACCAGTGCAGCTACTCACGGGTATTTACCTTTATTGTCCCGGGACACTTCGGTTCAGGCACAGATAAAACAAGGGGTAAAAACTTACGAAAAACATTATGGAAGAAAACCCAGAGGGATCTGGCTTCCGGAATTCGCCTATCGTCCCCGTTATAAATGGATGCCACCCGTAAATACGGGAGAAAAAATAGAACCATATCTTCGAAAAGGGATCGACGAGTTTCTAACCGAAAACGAGATCGAATATTTTTTCGTGGATACTGCTCTACTTAAGGGAGGAAAAGCCATCGGAGTCTACATTGACCGGTTTGAAGCCCTGCAGCAGTTATGGGGTCAGTTTGAAAAAGAATATAAGCCCAGAGAAGAAGAATTGGATAAAACCCCTCGTGAAATCTATTTGGTCTCCTCCTCGGTTGAAGGGAAAAAACCCGTGGCGATCTTTACCCGTGATCCGGAAACAGGTTTACAGGTTTGGAGTGGTGAGTGGGGTTATCCCGGTGATGGCAATTATCTGGATTTCCACAAGAAGCATTTCCCGGGCGGGCATCGCTACTGGAAAGTAACCTCAGCCAAAAGCGATTTAGCTGACAAATGGGAGTATTATCCCAAAGATGCCCAGGCCCGGTGCCGGAAAATGCAAATCACTATACAGCTTTGGTAAAAAGACTTCTAAGTGAGTATCGTCAGCAGACTGGCAGAAAGGGTATAGTCTGTGCTCCCTATGATGCAGAGCTTTTCGGACACTGGTGGTTTGAAGGAACCCAATTTCTGAAATTTGTCTTGAAATATATCGCTGAAGACCCGGAAATTGAATTAACCACCTGTTCAAAATACTTGAACGAAACCAGACCCACACAGGTGATTTCCATACCAGAAGGCTCCTGGGGAGAAGGAGGTTATCATTATATCTGGCTGAACCAGTGGACCGAATGGACCTGGAAACATATCTATGAGGATGAAAAAAGGATGCAGGATTTAGCCCGAAAATTCAAAAATACTCAGGATGGAAATCTACTAAAAATATTAAAACAAGCTGCCAGAGAACTTTTGTTATTACAATCTTCTGACTGGCAGTTTTTGATTTCCACCTGGAGTGCCAGAGACTATGCGGAATTAAGACTTACCGAACATCATCAGAATTTTATTCGACTTTGTGAGATGGCAGAGAAGTATGGTAAAGGTGAACACGTTGACCCGGGTGAGTGGACCTTCTTAGGTGACTGTGAAGCCCGGGATAAAGTATTTGAAGACATAAACCTCGACTGGTTCGCAGAGGTGGAATACCCGGCTGAGTAAAATATTTCTCGTGGTGCGACCCGGCTTGTCTCGTCATAGGGGGATCAGGGTCACTCTATAATTTGTAGGGACAGAACATTGTTCTGTCCCTGCAGTTGTTTTTAAGGGTAAAATGTAGCGTCCGGGTTAATCCCTGACGTTAAAATCTCGTCCATTTGGACGCTACAAAACTTGAAAAGGAGAGGGAACTCAGGGTCGCAAAAATTTGTAGGGGCGTATTGCAATACGCCCCTACCATCTGGTTAGAAGCAAAATTCATCAGGAAAATGTAGCGTCCGGGTTAATCCCGAACATTTCTCTTCTTTTCGTCGGGCATAAAGCCCGACGCTACAATTTCTTGGAGACACATGCGATGCCTCTCTACGTCTTTCATTCGGACAGAACACTGTTCTGTCCCTACAAAAAAACAAACAAAAAGGGCGAATCACTTCGCCCTTTTTGGCAAACAAATTAGAAAGAACTACTTCCCACCGAAACGATAGTTCAGAACAAATCCGACGTACGTGGTAATAGTACTGTAACTTAACTCTTCCTTAACACCGTCAGCCCAATCAAAGTTACCCTTAGCAAAGCTAAATCTCCAACCAACTTCACCACCTACGCTGAAGTTATCAGAGGCATAGTACTCTACACCAAAAGCTGGAATGATACCAAAAGGACTGTTGACCTCCTTACTAATCTCTTCATCGGCTCTTTCACTTTCTGACACAGCATTTAAGTCCACAGATGTGAAGGCCTTGAAAATTCCGCCGTAAAGGTAAGGTGTGATATTTCCACTCGTTCTCGGTTGCAGGTAGAATTTCACTCCCACATTAGGTATAAACTGGGTTATTGATGCCTTATTGTCAATTGAAACATCAGCGCCGCTCTCCTTATATTCGAAACTGGCGCGAGTCAAATCTAAACCGCCCAAGATAACAACTCTCTCCCCCGCATCAACACCAAAATAGCAACCCAAAATCTCATTAGAAGGTAAGTAAGGAACAGATCCTGTGAACATCATGGGCGTGAGGTCAGTCTGCTTTAAGGATAAAGCCTTTACTCCGAAATTGAATCCAGCCTGGGCAGTGGCTGCTCCGAACAAAATCAAAATCCCTAAAACTAATAATGCCTTTCTCATTTCTTTTCCTCCATTCTAAGGTTTACGTTCTATTATTTAAAAGAACCTCCTTTTTAACCTCTTTTGCATCACCTCCCTCAGGTTAAAAGGTTTACAATTACAAATTATCTTAAAAAAACAAGTCGATTTAAGCTTGTCAAGTAAAAAATTTTCTTTCTTTCAAATTTTTTACTTTTTACTCCAACTCCTTTCTTTTATCCCAATACCTCCTTCAAGTGAAAAGTTAGGAATCTATAAATTGCGTTATATTAACTTAACCATTTTCATTTGTCAAGAAAAATATTTATTAATTCTCAAAAATATACCCAACTTAACTTTACTATACGCAAAACCAAACTCCGGGTTTGATTTATTTTTTAAGTAAATCCTCCATGTTTTTATTTAGGTTTACATACTTTCCTTCAAAATTCATTTAAAATTCAGTTTTCCCGGTGAATTTAAAGTTTCTAATCAGCAGAGCCGGGGTAACGATTACTCCAACATCTCCCCACCAGGGAATAGCGATTTTTCTTTGTCTGGATATCTGAGAGATATTGGAGAAAGCCTTGAGCATGCTTTCGGTAAAACGTAAATTCTTTACCCCCTGCTTTACTTTTCCATTCTCGATCCAGAAAGTTCCATCCCTGGTCATCCCGGTCATAAGGGCATTTTTAGTATCCAGATATCCATTGATATAATGAAAACGGGTGACCAGTAGCCCTTTCTCTAAAGACTCAATCATCTTCTTTAAAGAGGAATCGCCAGCCCTTACAAAAAGATTCAGGGGAACAGGCCCATCCGTAGCTGGAGGCGGCAGGGAATGTCCGGTGGATTTGACTTTGTCTTTATAAGCCGTCTGGGAATCATACACCAAACCTCTGGCTACACCTTTCTCGATCAGCACCACTCTCTTTTTGGGCATTCCTTCGAAATCAAATGGAAAAGGAATTCCGTTCTCCTCCGTTCCATCATCTATCAGGGTAAAATTATCTCCCATCACCTTCTTCCCCATTTTACCATTTAAGAAGCTTGTTTCCTCTTGATATTGTTTGGCTCCCAATCCGATTATGCTCAGCCATTCAAACAGGTTTCCGACTGCAGCTGGTTCCAGAACAACATCATATTCACCCGGCTCTACCCCTTTCGGCTTCTTTGAATCCAGAACATTTCTTAATAGCCGTCTCAGCCACTGTTTCGAAATCGATCTGGGTAACGTCCCGGCTTATACTTTCGGCATAGCCAGAGCTGTCATCTGACATAACTACCAGGTTTATGCTGGCTGAGGTAAATGGCTGATAGGCAGTAAGGCCATTAGTATTCAAAACCGCTATCTCCGACTGACCGGTGATAAAGGAACCCGCTACCGTTAAATTATGCTCTGTGGCTCTATCGCAGATTTTTTTAACTTCTTCTGCTCTCTGTTTGGGCGAGAAATCCTCAGTCTTTTTGAAAAAGGTTTTAAGTTTTTTGTATTTTTGCCTGATAGGGAAACCGGGGAAATCAGGATTCTCCTTCTGATGTAAAGCAATCTTATAAGCAGAAGTTAAAGTCTTGAGTAATGCATCTTTCTTAAAGGAATTGGTAGAACAGATTCCTATCCTTTTACCTAAAGCTACTCTGAAGATGACTTTGCTGTTGCGTTCTGATACATTCTGGTGAATATAAGAGTTAGCATATCTGGTCAGTCCACTCTCTCCGCTGAAGAATAATGCCTCCGCCTGGTCTGCTTCTGATTTTTTTAAAACCGAATTTAATGTCTCCAAGATTTTCTCTTTTCCGATCATCTGCTTACTCCTACTTTAACATTTCTAAATCTGGCTGGAGCTACCCCATGCGCTACGTGCATAGTCTGCATCGGCTCGCCTTTTCCGCAGTTGGGTAGGCCCCAGATATGCCAGTGGTTCCGGTTACAAACTGCATCACAGCTATTCCAGAATTCAGGGGTGATACCGGTATATACTGCGTTCTTATACATCTTTCCTTTTTTCCCTTCTTTTATCTCCCAGGCAGCTTCAACCCCGAACTGGAAGTTTAACCTCTTATCATCGATAGACCAGCTCTTGTTCATATCCAGAAGAAATCCATCTTTCGTATCTGCGATCAGTTCCTCGTAATCCCATTCTCCGGGCTCTAAGTTAATATTGGTCATCCGGATTAAAGGTATTCTATTCCAGCCTTCCGCTCGCATAGTACCGTTACTTTTCTGCTTGAGCACCCCAGCCGTTTCTCTGGAGGTAAGATAACCAACGAAAACTCCATTTTTCACTAATTCTACTCGCTGAGCTTTTACCCCTTCATCATCATACCCGAAACTCCCCAAACCTCCTTCCAGGGTTGCGTCAGCATTGATGTTCACTTTGTCCGAACCATATTTTAACTTATTAAATTTATCCAGAGTGAGAAAACTACCTCCAGCTAAACTTATCTCGGTTCCCAAAACCCGGTCCAGTTCCGAAGGATGTCCGCAGGATTCATGCACCTGCAAAACCATCTGAGAACCGTTGATTATCACGGTAGTAACTGTATCCGGACAAGCCGGGGCACAAAGAAGTTCTAAGGCTTCTTCCCTTACCCGATCTGCGTTCTCTACTAATTTTAATTCTTCGATAAACTCATACCCTCGGGTAGCAAAATCACCCCGATGAGAATTAGGATAAGACCTTCTCTGGACTTCATTGCCATCTACTGCAGTAGCCATAATTCCGGAACCGCTTTCCAGAATGAACTGCTGGATAAAAGCTCCTTCGGTTGAGGCAAATAGTTTTTCAGTTTTGTTGAAGTCCATACTCCCTTCTGCTACTTTGATCTTATTATTTTTTCGCAATATCTCCGTCGATCTTAGCAGAAGCTCAATTTTCTTTTCTAAAGACACGTTAAACGGATCGATCTGAAATTTCGAAGTATACGTATCCTCAAAAACCTCAGTGTGACTTAATCTAACCATCTCTTTCTTGGTTATGGAGCTAGCTTTGGCAATTTCTAAAGCCTGGATAGCTACTCTTTTCATCTCTGCTTCAGAGAGGATAGAACTGGAGGCAAACCCCCAGGCTCCGTTAGCGATAATACGGATGCCAAAACCCTGGTCCTCGTCACAGGAGATGCTTTCCACATTTCCATTTTTTACCTGAATGCTCTCCGTCTGACGACGCACCTGTCTGATATCCGCATATTCCACTTTTTTTCTTTTCAGATAATCTAAAGTTTCCTTAATTGCTTCTTTCAAATCTTCCTCCTTTCTCAGAATCCAAGTAATCCTTTAAAAACATTTTTAATCTAAAAATTCAAAACTGTCTTGTCAAGTCAAATCAATCTCTTTTTTATTCTGCAGGGGCGTACTGCAATACGCCCCTGCGAATAATAAACAAAAAATCTATACTCTGGGAATTATAAGTTGTGTCTAGAATAAACTTCTAAAAAACTTTCAACTCCCGAAAATGTGCTTTTCATCCCGGCAAGAAAATTGGCGAACTCGGATGATAGCTCAGCCTTATTGGTTTTAAGATACGCTAAAAGAAACCCGGCTGAAAAAACATTTCCGCAGCCAGTAGGATCCACAGTATCTGTTAATTTTAGAGAAGCAGTATGATAAAAGTCGGCTTTTCTTTTTTCTTTATAACATATTAAGGCCCCTTCTCTTCCGCGGGTAACTAATAAGATCTCAGGTCCTAAATCTAAAATCTTCTCTGCAAAAATTTCCAACTCTTCTTTTGAATGCAGCTTTCTTTTTGTGAGGACTTGCATCTCCTTTATATTCATCTGGACAATGTCAGCGATTTTTAAATATTCCTTCCAAAAAACCGGCACCTTAAAAAATCTTTCTCCGTTCTTTCTCATCCCCAGGATCAGGGAATGAAGGTCTATGAAAATTCGAGCTTTACTTTTTTGTCTTATCTTCTTTAAACTCTCCAGGTCAATATCAAAACCAGAGATGAAATTAATCAAGATACAATCGCTATTAAGATGGGGTTCAACTTGCCGGAACTCGATTCTGGGAACTAAATATTTTAAGATTTCCTTTTTGTCCCATTTTCTATTATAAAATAGATGAACGTGATTATTCTTCTCTTTAACCCTTGATATTCCACTCAGATCAAGGTTTTTAAATCCTCTCAGATAAGAGAGAACCTTTTCATAGATATCTGAGCCCAAATTGCAAATGGGTAAAACAACAAGATTCTGAGTAGCAAGGAGCGCTAAAGGAATGATATTATAAAGAATCCCTCCAAAACTTCTAATCCTTTTCCTGTCTGGAAAAGTAATGGTATCACGGGTAATCGTGCCAATAATGGTTAGCTTGATCTGTTTCATAATTCACGGAAGCCTTTTTGCAACTACCTCAAATACCTCTTCAGATGTTATCTCTTTCATACATCTGAAATGTTTTTCCGGACATTTCCTTCTCCCGTGAATACCACAGGGTCGGCAATAAACTTTTTTCTGAATGACTATATCCTTTTCCCCGGTTGGGGCAAACCCGAACTCCGGGACGGTTGAGCCAAAAATTGCAACCACTGGAATCCGCATTGCCACTGCTATGTGCATCGGTGCAGTATCATTGGATAAAACCGCTTTACCTCTGGAAATCAAAACTGCAGATTGTAAAGGTGTAAGTTTACCAGCCGCTATAAAGGGTTTATTTTTCATAGCTCTGGAGAGCTCCATACACAGCGGTTCATCTTCTTTCCCGCCTATGAAGACAACTTTAGCCCCAAGCTTTGCAATCAGAGATTCTGCTACCTGGCCAAACCTTTCCGGTAGCCACCGTTTAGTTTCCCAAACTGAGCCTGGAGCGATCTCCACTATCTTGTCATTTTTCTGAATATTCCAGCTTTTTAATAAATCATCCACGTATCTGAAATCATCTGTTGATGGAAATAGTTCAGGCAAAAATTCTTTTTCCGAAAATAAAACTTCCTCTAAAAGAGAGAGATTCCTTTTAATCTCTGATTGATTCTGAATATATTTGATTTTCCTGGTAAAAAGAAAAGAACCGGAGCTTTCATCAAAACCGACCCTCTGCGGGATTCCGGCAAAATAGGTTAAAAGTGCACTGCGCAGGGAGCGATGCGGAACAAAAGCTAAATCGAAAGCCATGCCCTTGATCTTTTTTATCAACTTCAAAAAGTTGAAAATCCCTTCCTCTTTATCCTTTTTATCATAAACGATAATCCCCTGTAAATAGGGATTATTTTGCAAAAGCTCTTTAGTCTGGGGAATAAGCAAAATAAATATTTTTGAGCGGGTATATTTTTTTCTTACCGCTTTTATCAGAGGAGTTATCAGAATCACGTCCCCCAAAAAAGCAGTCTGGATGATCAGTATCTTTTCTGGATTCATAGATGAATGAAATTTTTCTTTACTCTATTTCAGGTAAGGCCCCCAGAGCTTTTTCAGCTCAATCTTTGATTGTGCTTTTCCATCTTCGATGAGGCCAGAACCAGTGATCCGGATACTTTCTGATATATTCCTCTAAAAGAGCGGTATAAGCCTGAGTCAAATTCCTGATATCATCATCTTTATTATTACTTTTCCGGATGTAAATTGGTTCCTCAAAAATTATCTTCTGCCGCCCGTTATCCTGACGGATTATGAAGCCCATAATGATAGGAGCCTCGGTCTTCAAGACAAAAGCAGCTGGACCCTTGGAAGTAGAAGCTGGATTGCCGAAAAAATTTACAATGGTTCCATCTTTACCTGCATCCTGGTCTGAAAGCATTGCCACAAATCTGTTATTTCTTAAAGCTTTAATCACCCCTCTGGTAGCCGCACCCATCTTGATAATCCCTATACCCATCAACTGCCGGTATCTGTTCATTAGATTATCCACTAACAGATTGTGCTGCTCACCCACTAAAAAATCAATGGGATAACCTTTTTGGCTTGTGGCTGCGCCCATCAACTCCCAGCTGCCAAAATGTCCTGCAATCAAGATTGCACCTTTCTTACCAGTCAAAGCACGGTCAAAATTCTCCAGCCCTTCGAATTTAACAAACTTATCCAATTTCTTCTTCAGAACCGGGAACATCGCATATTCAACCAATCCCCTCCCGATGTTTCGATAAGCTTCTCGGGCGATTCTTTTTATTTCTTTTTCAGTAAGTCCCTGACCAAAAGCTCTTTTTAAATTATCTAAAGTAACTTTTCTCCTTACTTTGAATAAACTAAAAGCTAAGTCTCCCAGGAAAGAACCTATACAGATAGAAGCTTGATAAGGAAGGATTTGAACCAGAGTCCCCAGCCCTCTGGTGAAAAGATATTCAATCCGGTGTCTCATCCTCCTCATTATAGCCATACTTCCCTATCCTTTCTTCATACTCCCATCTTTTCAAGGTCTTACGGTTGTAATACCTTTTCATAAGATAAAGAAATACCAGCAAAATGGCAAGCCCCAGCCAGAGCAAACCGGTATCTCCTAAAAAAGCTAACCAGTTATATCTTTTTTTAATAAAACTTGAAAATTCATTTTGAAAACCCATATAACTTGAGCCGGTAGTCTTAATAAAAGCTAAATCTAAACTTTCCCCCGATGCTAAATCATCTAAAAGTTTAAAAAAACTTTCTTTTCCATATTCATCTAAGAAATATGACAAGGCTAGATAGCTTTCTGTATAAGACAGTAGAGCCTTGTTATCACTGAACTGGTTTAAATTCTCTATCTGGGACAAAGGAATAATTGAATTAGTAAAGACTGCTCTTACCACTAAAATATCCTGACCTATCTGCCATTCTTTAGACTGGAGCATGGCAAACCCCTCCTCTATCCAGCGGGGAAGTATTGCACCACTTGATTTTTTATCTAAGAATATATGGGCTAACTCATGTTCTAATACTTCTGAAAATGGTCGACCATATCTGAATTTAGCTGGTGATTTTAAAATTATGAGATTTTGACTGGAGACAGCCACTCCTATACCCCAGTCCGGAAAATCAGGACCTAACCTGGATTTGAAATCTTCTTCACTTTCTGCTACATAAATTGTCAAGGGCTGAGTAAGCGAATCCTCAATAAATAAAGAGATGTCATTATAGGCCTTTTTTGCTAAAACCTCAATTTCCTGTTTAAGTTTTGGATTTCTGGTATGAATATCAAACCTTGGAATTGACCAAATATCTTCTGGAATAAAACAAATCCAGAAAAGAACCAAAACCCAAATCCATCCTAATCCCAGCCTTGACTTCTTTTCCATTTATTTATTGATAAGTTTTTTCAGCAAATCTTCGCCTTTCTTTTTCAAATCCTCTTTCAAATTCTCCTTCTGTTTTTTTAATTCTTCCTGAAACCTTTTCTCTGCCCCGGAGGTGCTGAGTGTAAATTTCGGACTTTTGACATTCCCTTCTATTTTGAAATCCAGAACCTTTCTTCCTTTCTCATCCTGAAAGAACTTATTTAGATCACCCAGATCCAGCTTACTGGAAAGCTCAGCCGAAAGGACAACAGATACCAGATAATCCAGACTTCCGTCTAAACCCACAGAACCGGTAGCCTTCCAGTCACCACTTTCGGATAAAGCTTCAAATTCCTCAAAAAATACTCTTCCATTATTAATCAGGAAAGAATTATTCAAAGTCTTTATCTTTTCTTCCTTAAATTCTTTTGTCTTAAGATAGGAGGAGAGTTGATTTAAAAGCTCCCAGTTCACCAGCTTGCCATCCGTAATCGTGCCTTTGCCCGAAGCTATCAAGGATTTAGTCATCTCTTCAGTAGTTCCCCCTTTTCCTGAAAAATTGGCTGTCAGATTAAGATTTCCAAAAAGATGGTCTTTGAAAAGAGCGAATCTGGACAGGAAATTATTGGCTTCGATCTTACTGGCACTGACCTCTATATCAAACTGGGGATTATTAATATCCCTTAAATCATAAGTAGCATTACCACCCACTGAGCCATCATAGACATTTGCCACCACGTTCTCAATTTTAACCACTCTATCCTGAATTTCTAACTTCGCCACTAAGTTTTCCAATTCTACTTCGCGGAAAATCGCTTTTCTTACTTCTATCTGCCCAGAGGCATCTATATCCGGAAAAGGAGGTGCAGTTTTAACCTCTTTCTTCTCTCCGGTTTTAGCTTTTTGGCTTGCAGGTATAATCTCGTCTAAATTTAATAAAGGCGAGCTCAAGGTGAAACTCAAGAAGGGTTTTCGAGTCTCTCCCTTTTTTGCCATAAGTGACTGCAAGAGATTTTCTACTTTTCCTTTAAGACTCAAAGAGGATTTCCCTAAATTCAAACTGAGTTCACTTATATTCAAAATCCCTTTTGTAAATAAAATATCTCCGTTCAAATTATTCACCGGGACTGTAAGTGAAGGCGAGTTGATTTCAATATCTCTCAAGTTGAATTTTCCAGATAAATCCAGTTGCTCAACTTTTTTAAACTTGCCAAAAGCTTTTATGTCTGCATCAACCGTGCCTGACAGGTTAGTCCCTTCAGGAAGTTTCTTAAGCTCTTTTACTATAGCCAGGTCAACTTTACTTTTCAGCTCAGCAGTAAGATTGGGGTCTGAAAAATTATCTATCACTGCTTTAAACTCTAAAGGTGCATCACCCAATTTAGCATCTGAGGTAACGATACTCAATCTCTGATTATCAAAATCTATCTCCCCGGCAGGAAGAATAAAAGGTTTTGGAAACTTTGCAAAATCGATCTTCACATCCTGTAAGGTAACCATTCCCTCATAAGGAGGCAAAGTCTTTCCCTTGAGTTCCCCCTTTAGTGAGGATTTTACTCTCATCTTTCCTGAAGCTTTCAACTGGGATAAAGGCGAATCTTTACTTTTTGGAAAAGATTTTAACAGGTCTTGAATCGCTATATCTTTTGAAGATAGAACAATATCTGCTTTAGGATTAGTCCTTAAATTCTCTATTTTACCTTTTACCTCCAGGGAAACCTTAGCCAACTCTATTTTAATCTGTTCGATATTCAAAGAATCTCCCGGTAGATTAACTTTTAGATTATGCTGTAAGGAAAAGGAAAGTTCGGGTATCTGGCTTTTCAATCCCGGCAGGTTCAAATCTATTTTCTGGATAGAGAGTTTACCTTCAGACTTTCCATTTTCCATCTTGCTATCCATAACAAATTTCCCTTTTTGTTCAATTCCGCCCAGAAAAATCTTGCTTCCGTTAGAAAAATCATAATAAGTAAACTCACCCTCTTTTATCTGGACATTTTCAAATAGAATTAATGGCAAAGGACCCTCTCCACCTTTCAAAAGGTCAGCGATATTTAGAACCCTCTCTTTACTTTTTTCAATAAAAATCTCCGGCTTATCCAGGATTATCTTTTTTACCTCAATCCTTTTTTTCAATAAGGGCAGGAATTTGACCCTGACTGAAAAGTTTTTAATTCTGAATAGATCTTCCTGCTCAAATCCAGGCAGATTGGAAATCTTAAGCCCTTTTATATCCACACCCAGACCTCTAAAGATGGATGGAGAGATATCTTCGATAACCACTTTGCGGTGTAAAGCTTCTTCCACCCGTGGCTGGATCATAGATATTAGCTTCTCTTTAGTAAAGATAAGCCTTACGGCTAAAGAGGTGATTATTAAAAGAGCAATGATAATACCAATTACCCAGAGAACAATTTTCCAGCCTTTTTTGATTTTCATTTTATTACCTCTTATTTTCAGTTTTTTTTTCGTAGGGCAACCCTTTAGGAGTGCTTTTTTTCTGCAAGGCTGAAGTCTCAAGACCTTGAGGCCTTGCCCTACCTATATTTCTATAAATTATAACTCTCGCCGATCTTGAGTATCTTCACTTTGGTCTTAGAGTCTTTTAGTTTATTGGCAAATATTTCCGGGTTTTGTTTAATGATATCAAAAGTATCAAAATGCATTGGAATAACCACTTTCGGATTTAGAAACTCTGTTGCCTTTACTGCATCCTCAATCCCCATTGTGAAATTATCCCCAATCGGAATCAATGCTAAATCTAACTTATTCATCTCCCCTATCAATTTCATATCCGAAAAAAGTCCGGTATCCCCGGAATGATACACAATCTTTCCTGCAAAATTAACCACGAATCCGCAAGGGTTGCCGGTATAGGTAATATCCTCATCTATTACTGCTGAGCCATGGTGAGCTATGGTCAGTTTAACCCGGCCGAAATTAAAATCCCGGCTTCCCCCGATATGCATAGGATGAACGTTAGCACCTTTTTTCTGGCAGTACATTGCCAGCTCAAACGGAGCAATAACCAAAGCATTATTCTTTTTAGCAATAGCTAATGCATCTCCTAAATGGTCACCGTGCCCGTGCGATAAAAGTATCGCTTCAACTTTGATCTCTTCTGGGCTTATTTTTGCTAAAGGATTTCCAGAAATAAAAGGATCAAAAATAATCTTATGCTCCTCATCCTCTAAAGTAAAACAAGAGTGCCCTAAATAAGTTAATTTGACCATAACTCCTCCATTTTCATTCAAAGGTTTTATTTCCCTTCAATTCAATTTAAAAACTGTCAAGTCTTTGTCAAGAAAAAAGCCAGTTTAAGAGAACGTAGGGACAGAATCCGCCTGAGGTGGATTCTGTCCCTACAAAATTCCCGTCGGGCATAAAACCCGACGCTACTTTCTTTTCCCTATCTACTGTATGCTGTTTACTGTCTACTTTTCAGTTTTCTCAATCTTTCCTTAGCATCTGCAATTTCAGGTATCCCCGGGTCAGCATTCTTCCATATATCCAGAAACTCCTCATATTTCTCAATCGCCTTTTTGTTCCAGCCAGATTTCTCATAAGCCAAGCCTAAAAGATAATAAGCTTTTACTGCCCTGTAAGACCACACTCTGTCATCGTCATATCTTGAGAGTGCCTTTTCTAATTCAGATACTGCCTCGTCAAGTCTGCCTCTTTTCAAGTAAATTTCCGCCAGATGAGAACGGAGATCAAAAGATGGAGTTGGTGAGTCCTTATACGCCCTTTCTAAATAGCTCAATGCCATGGTGGTATCTCCTTTGACTAACTCTATGTCGCTCAATGTCCACCAGTAAGAAGACATTAGCTTTGGATTCTTTTCCTCAATATCCTTTTTCAAAGCTTTTGCTAATTCTTCAGCTTCAGCAATTTTTCCACTCTTAGTGAGAAGAAAAGCGTAACCATCCCTCCCGTACACGGGATCATTAGGTTTGGCTTTCTTGTATATTTCCATGCCCATTTCCATTTCCTTTGATGCTAAATCCATCTTTTTCTGCCTTTCATAGAGAAGAAATGCCTTATCGAAATGTTTATAAGCATTCATGTCCCCGTCAAACTGTTCCATTCTGTCTGCTGCAATGCCATCGTCTAAAACCTTGAGGGCATCTTCGAACTTCCCCTGGTAAGAAGGAATCAATTCTAAATATACCCTTCCCATTGACCTCAAACGCTTCTCGCTGTTAGAACAAAGTGCCTGAAAACAGCTTTCAGCTTTAGTATAATCTTTCTTGAAAACATACATATCCCCCAGCATGTACTGAGACGTAAAGAAGTCGGGTTTTATCTCTAATGCTTTCTTGTAAGATTCTATCGCTTGGTCGAGCTTACCATTCCAGGCAAATAACTCAGCTCTTGAATCGTAGGGATTTGGTTCATCCGGGGCTAATTCTATATATTTGTTTATAGCCCAGATAGATTTGTCAAAATCTCCCATTTCATTGTAGGCATAGGCTAGAATGTTGTAAGCTAGTTTATAGAGAGGGTCTATCTGGATGGCTTTGCTGAGATAATAAACTGCTTCTTTGAACTCGTGGAGATTATTATTATAAATTTGTCCTAATACATAAAATGCGTCTTTTTCATCAGGGTAACTTTCAACTATTTTTTTTAGTCCGTTTATTGCTTGAGAATAATCACCTGTTATATAGGCTCCAAAACCTTTAATATAAAGTTTTTCCTTCTGGGTTATCTTATCTGTGTATTTCGCAGCTTTGGTAATGAACTCTCTTGCTGCCCTATCATCACCTGCATATCGATTAATTACTGCCAGCCAATAATATGCCATAGCAAAGGTAGAATCAAACTCTAGAGCTTTCTTGAGACTTTTCTCTGCCTCTGCAAAGTAAAGTTTGTAACCGTAATCAACGCCTTCGAGAAAGTAACGATATGCTTCTTGCGAATGGGTCGTAACCTTAGCTACAGACGGTTCCTTCTCCTGCTGGGCTGAGACAGGAAGAGTAAAACCTTTTTTGATTTCAACGGTTAGCCTATCAACTAAAGAGAAGACATCTTGCTCCTTTTCTCCCGTGATTCGTTGAGATGCCTTTATTTCACCAGTTCCGACATCGACTAACTGGGTTGTTATTTCGATTCTTGGCTTAACTTGGAGTATACTCCCCAGAAGCATCCATTTAACCCCGGCTTTTGTGGCAACCTGGGATGCCATATTCTTATCTATCCTCTTTTCTCCCTCTCTTCCCAAAAGCTTGAGAATATCGTATAATCTCTGGCTGGATACTACCTTGAGATATTGCGACTCGGATAAACCAGTAATTAACAGATTAGTAACAATTTCACCAAGCTTTTGCTTGTCCTCCGGATCAGCCAGATTATCAAAATACATTACTGCTAAGGAGTTCTCTTTAGCTACTGCACCTTTTTCCGGAGCTACCTCAAATTTGAAAGGTTTAAGAATCAAGAAAAGTAAAATCAGGATGAAAACCACTGAGGCAGGAATAACAATCGGCAAAAGTTTCTTCTTAGGCTTAGGAGTAATCACTTCTTTTGGAATTTGACCGGTTTTCATGTATTCCAAATTTTTCTTTTCGTGCCTTAAATCTGCAAGTAAATCATCTATATGCTGGTATCTTTCCTCTTTATCTTTGATTAATGCTTTGAAGACGATCCGCTCTAATTCAGAGGAAACCTGATTATTGTATCTGGCTACAGGCTGAGGCTCTTCGTTGATTATCGAGTAAACAATAGCGGCCTGATGTTCTCCTCCAAAAGGTAAATTTTTGGTCAAAAGCTCATACAATACTACACCAAAAGAGAAGATATCGCTTCTTGAATCGACTTCCTCACCTTGAGCCTGCTCAGGTGACATATAAGCTAAAGTCCCTAAGGTTGAGCGTGTCTTGGTCAGCTTGGTTGCTCCTTTCAGCTTTGCCAGTCCAAAATCCATTATCTTAACCTGACCTCGAGGAGTAAGCATTATGTTATCCGACTTGATATCCCGGTGCACAATCCCCTTCTCATGAGCCATAGCTAACCCTTCACATATCTGTATCCCGATATCCAGAACCTTTCTTATGGAGAGAGTTTCTTTCTCAATTACCTGCTTCAAAGTCCTGCCCTCACAGTATTCCATAACTATAAACATCTGCCCTTCAAATTCATCGATCTCGTAAATGGTAGTGATGTTAGGATGATTTAAAGCTGAAGCGGCTTTGGCTTCGTGGATAAACCTTTCCTTCTCAACAGCATCAGCGGTCAGATGTTGGGGTAAAAACTTCAAAGCGACCAGTCGATCCAGTTTGGTGTCTTGGGTTTTATAAACTATTCCCATTCCACCTTCCCCTAACTTTTCCAGAATTCTATAATGTGAGATCGTCCGTCCAATCATAGATCACACCTCCCGCTTTCGCTTCGCTTCAGCGGGATCCTCAAATTCGCAACCACTCGTTGAAAAAAGACTCGTGGGCGAATTTGGGACATCCCACCCTCACCCAGCTTTTCTAAAATCTTGTAATGAGATATTGTTTTTCCAATCATGATATTATTGTTTCATTTGTTCATTGTTCCATTGATTCAATCCCTTATCCTTTCGGCTTCAAAAGCTCCTTAAACGGCGGGTAATCCCACAACGATTCAAAGTCAACATCTGTATGGAGATCGATACTATAGGAGCGTCCTTGCAAAAAGCTCTCCTTCAGAAGGGCTATCGCCTGATCCTTGTCCCCCAGAATTGCTGCAATACATGCACGGTTATAAGTATACCCACCAAAAAGATATGGCTTCTTCAGGTTTTTGAGCCATTCAGAGACTCTCAGCGCTTTTTCTTTATCCCCTTGCCGAGCTGCTATAAGACCAAGCCACCCTTGATAATCAATGTTGTCAGGCGAATCCTTGGCAAGTTCCTCGAAAATGCTCTTTGCCTCCTCCCATCGCCGAGCATCATACAGCGTAAGGGCATAGGCGTTGCGAAGGAGGGAATCCATCTCTTCAGCCGGCCTGCTTTTATACCATTGAACTGACTGGTCAAAAATCGTCATGGCAGCGTCTGCATACCCGTGAGCGCGCAATTCCTCTCCAGCACCTCTCATGGTACCTCCGGGAGTACCCGTGGCAATCCCGGGTTTGGTAAGGGTCAGACTTTCTTCAATAAGTTTTTTGACCTCCTCGATCTTCCCCAGGGCAGCAAGTGCCCGGATTTCGTAGTTCAAGGCACTCAGGGATGTCGGGAATCTTTTGCGAGCCTGTTTTGCGATTTCGAGTTCCTTTTTGTGCTCCCCCAGAAGGTGGTATGAGGCAGTGAAGAAACCCCAATAGAAGAGCCAGACTTGTTCCTGGTCAGCCATCTTGAACGCCTCAACGGCTTCTTTGGGGCGATTTACCAGAAATGCGTCCAAGCCCCACTCATAAGCATAGAAAGGTCCAGGCGCGATCTTGGCTGCTTCTCGCACAGCATTCAAGCATTTCATCCTATCACCTGAAACCCAACCGCTTTCCTCGTCCAACCCCAATTGCTGAAGAGGAGTGAGTTGAGCACGGCGCAGATTAAGAAATCGCACCAGGGAATCTGCCTGTGCCAATTGCCCGAGGTTTATGTATGCAGCACACGCGTCGGTCAACGGAAAAAAGAACGATGTGTCTATAGTGTAAGCCCGCTTGAAGTATTCGAGTGCTCCCTGATAGTCGAACTGTTTTGAAAAGAGGTCCAATCCCTGGACGTACTGTTGGTATGCATCGTACTTAGGAGGCTTTGATACCTGCGTAGCCCATCCTTCCAGCCGTTTATCCAGCACAAGGGCAAGGGCGCCCAGCACCCGCTGGCGCACAGATTCAACTCCGTCCATGGTTTTTCTGGCTTCAGAGGTTACCGGTTCAATCGCCGTAAGAAGCTTTTCATTAGCATCCATTACCTTCGCTTGAAACTCGATAGTATCACCTAACTTGTAATAGGAACCAATCACAATCATGCTTGCACCAGTTGCCTTGGCAATTGAGCGGACACTCTTGAGTTTTTCAAGTTCAGGCACTTTTTCTGGCGGAACAACTTCAGCTAAACCTGTCTGCAGAAGACTCTGGGTAGTCCAATCTGCAATCATCCGTCCAAGAGAATTAAGCGACGGGTCTCCGGTTTGGTTCTGGAACGGCACGACAACCACCCGCTTGGCAACCTGTTTTGAGACTTTAAATGGCTGCAGGAAAAAAATCACAACAACTGACCCGATAACCAAAACCGCTAATCCAACCAGCCATATCAGGTTTTTTCGGAAAAAGCTCGGTTGAGAAATGATTTTTGGCTCTGTCGGCAACGGTTGACTCACAATTGCTTCCGGCACACGGTGCACGCGTGAAGTATCTTTCTTCAGCCTGCGCAGCTCGATGACCACGTCCGCCATCGATTGGTATCTATCGTCCGGAGTCTTCTCCAGCAAACGATTGAGAATGTGAATTAGGTCTGAGGATGTATCCGGCAGATATTTCTGAATCGGTTCAGGGTCCTCATTCACAATCGAATACATCATCGCCGCCTCGTGCTCTCCCTTAAAGGGCAATTGTCCGGTGAGCATCTCGTAAAGGACAATGCCAAAGGAGAAAATATCAGACCTGGCATCTATCTCACCTCCCTGGATCTGTTCAGGTGCCATATAGGCAAGGGTCCCAACTGTGCTGGAGGTTTTCGTAAGTTTAAGAGAACCTTTTAGCTTTGCCAGGCCGAAATCCATCACCTTGACCTGGTTCTTGGAGTTGATCATTATATTATCAGATTTAATATCCCGATGGACTATTCCCTGACTGTGTGCCTCCTTTAACGCCTCCCCAATCTGGATGGCATAGGTTATTGCTTCGTTCACTGAAAGAGCTTTGCTCTCAAATTTCTTTCTTAAAGTCACACCGTCCACATATTCCATAACGATGAACTGCTGTCCTTTTTCCTCCTGAATATCATGGATTACACAGACGTTAGGATGATTTAAAGCTGAGGCTGATTTCGCCTCCTGTAAAAAGCGGGCTTTTTCAGCTTCGCTGGCTACGAGTTGAGGCGGGAGAAACTTCAGGGCTAAAAGCCGGTCAAGCTTAATATCCTGGGCTTTATAAACCACCCCCATCCCACCTTCACCCAGCTTCTCCAGGATTTTGTAATGTGAGATAGTTTTACCGATCATCTTTTTTATATCTTTCGATTAATCAATTCTTCAAACGCTGGATAACCAGATAGATTCTCGAACGACGGCTCCAATTTAATATAAGCAGGTGTCATAAAATTGTTCTTCACCAAGAATTCGAGCATACGCACTGCCTCTTCTTTTTGTCCTGTAGCCGAATAAACGTAACTCAGGCTCCAAACCGCTCCAGACCACTCCACAGTTAGAAGGGAATTCCCTAAACTTTTCTTCACTCTCTCTGCCTGCTCCAGGGCTTTTTTGGATTCTCCTTTTAATGAATAGGCTAAGGCTATTCTTAACCGACTATAATATTCATTGGGAAGACCTTCAAATTCTTTGATTAAAGGTAGATTGAACTGAATGCAGGAATCCAAGTATATTTCCGCCTGTTTTTTATTTCCTCTCCTAAGCTCTGAGTAACTCAATTCTACAAACCATTCGCCAGCTGGGTTTTGTCGGCGTAATTCATTTGAATAATAAAAAACGCTGTCGGCCTCGCCTGACACCATAAAAATCCAATTCAAGGTCCCTAAAGAGGAGGTGCGCTGTGGGTCGATATTCAGAGATTTATGAGCCATTCTTTTTGCTTCTTCTAATTCACCCCAGACCAGGTGGCAACCACTCATGGCATCCCATATTGATGCATCGGTAGACTGAATCTCCAATCCTTTGTTAAAATATTCCTCCACCTTTTCTTTCTTCCCCCAGGCTGAGTACAAGCTTATAAACTTAGAGAATAAGGTAGCTTGGGTTGGCTTTACCTCTAACGCTCTCATCAAAGCACTCTCAGCTTTTGGATATTGACCAATGCTATACCACCAGTATCCCAAAGTCCCCCAGCCTTCTCCATAATTAGGATTGGCTTTGACCGCTTCTTCTGCCTCTTGTATGCCCTTTTCGGTTTTCCCCTCGACCATGTATAGCCTGGAGAGAGAGCGATGAGCCTCGGCCAAATCTGGGTCGAGAGCCAATGCTTTTAAGCTGGCTTTTTCAGCTTTTTCCAGCCAGGACTTCTTGGGGTCAACAGAAAACATCACATAGCTCGAATAGCAATCCGACAATCCAGCATAAGCTAAAGCAAAATTAGAATCAGCTTCCAATGCTTTTTCAAACATCCTGGTTGACAGTTCCAGGCCTTCTTTAGTTGTACTTCCTCCTCCGAAATAATATTCCCGTCCTTGCAGATAGTAGTTGTAAGCTTGAACATTCAGGGTCGGTTTTTTTTCAATCCTTTCTACTTCAACTGGAGCAAGGGCAACTTTTAGTGCCTGGGCAACTGACTTAGCTACATCTGCCTGAATGGCAAATAGATCCTCCATCTGTCTATCGTAGCTAGCTGCCCAAACGTGGAATCCATCACTGGCTTTAATCAGCTGACAAGTAATTCTGACCTTATCTCTGTATTTTTGGACTGAACCTTCCATTACATACTTAACTCTTAACTTATCAGCTATCTCCTTAAGATTAATTGGTTTATTTTTGAATTGTTCAATGTCACTTCGGGAAGCAATCAGTAAGCCAGCGATTTGGGATAGCTGGGTGATAATATCTTCAGTCATTCCAGACGCAAAATAGTCATCTTCTTTATTTTCAGAGAGATTCCGCAAATACAGAACTGCTATGGAAGGTTTGCCAGCAGTAACTGGTTCTTTTTGTTTGAGAAATACTAAGTAAACTATAATAAGAATTAAAATCGCCATTAATCCTGCCATCAATGGAAAAGCTCTCTTTTTGACTGGCTTGGGAGAATCAGTGGGTTTAGGTGTTACTCCTGTTTTGACATAATCCAAACTTTTCTTTTCCCTCCTCAAATCTGCTAACAATTCATCAGCATGTTGATACCTTTCTTCTTTATCCTTTGCCAGTGCCTTGAAAACCATATCTTCTAACTTGGCGGAAACCTGATTGTTAAAACGGGCTACTGGCTGAGGTTCTTCATTAATTACCGAGTAAACAATAGCAGCTTGATGCTCTCCTCCAAAAGGAAGCTTCCCGGTCAGAAGCTCATATAAAACAACCCCAAATGAGAAGATATCACTTCTCTGGTCAACTTCCTCACCTTGAGCTTGCTCTGGTGACATATAGGCAAGAGTCCCTAAAGTTGAACGAGTCTTGGTCAGTTTGGTTGCTCCTTTCAGCTTTGCCAAACCGAAATCCATTATCTTCACCTGCCCTCGAGGAGTAAGCATTATATTGTCAGATTTGATATCTCGGTGCACAATCCCCTTCTCGTGAGCTAAAGCTAAACCTTCACATATCTGAATCCCGATATCCAAAACCTTTTTTATAGAAATGGTCTCTTTTTCAATTATCTGCTTCAAAGTCTTACCCTCGCAATATTCCATCACTATAAACATCTGCCCTTCGAATTCATCGATCTCATAAATGGTGGTGATGTTCGTGTGATTTAAAGCTGAAGCTGCTTTGGCTTCGTGGATAAACCTTTCCTTCTCCTCAGACTCAGAGGTCAGATGCGGAGGTAAGAACTTTAAAGCCACCAGACGGTCTAATTTAGTGTCCTGGGCTTTATAGACCACACCCATTCCACCCTCACCCAGCTTCTCGACGATTTTATAATGAGAAATTATTTTACCGATCATTCCTGAACCTATTTACTCCTTGCCAAAAGTTTCTGAAAGCGGGGTTGGTTACGTAAAGGAGCCCAGGTTGGGTCGATACGAAGATATGGAATTGAGATCTCCGAAGGGATCGACAAAAGATACTCAAGCTGGTCTATGGCAGAGTCGTAATCACTAACCATAACATATATCTGTGCCAAATTCTGGACATAGCCAGGACCGTCGAGTGCATCCTTAGGTACAGGGAGTAATTCCACCCCTTTTTTCCCTTCCCGGATTGCCTCTTCTTTGCGTCCAAGCCCGGCATAAGCGATGCCGAGATAACTGTGGAAGAACGCCTCGCCTGGCCTTGACTGTATCCTGTTTTCGAGGATGATTCTAGCAGAGTCACTATAGACCAGTTTCAGCTGTTGTCGATTCAGCAAACCATATATTTTAGCTTTAGTCAAAAAGTAAGATATTGTATCATTACGACCACCCGCATCCACGTATGCGCAGACCCCAGGTAGCCGACCTAATGCTGTCTGATAGTCTCCATCGAGAACATCCAACCATACCAAATCAGGCACAAGTAGCGACACATCTGCCTTTCCGGTCGCCTCATGGAAAACTTTCCTCGCTTTTTTTGTGTCACCCTCCGAGATTTGATATAGCCAGGCCTTGCGACTATAAGCTACTGGCCAATCAGGAGCCAGAGAGATGACTCTGTCCAAGTAGTACTCTGCCTCGGCATATTTGCGCATAAGTCGGTAGGTAGTGGCAACCTCATCTGCCTTATCGTAGGCTCGCGGGTCAAGCTCTGCTGCCTTCTTGAGGTTAGTGACCGCCTGCTCGAATTTCCCCTGACGCCTTTGAACAAAACTGATAGCCGCAAGGAGGTCGCTGTTATTCGGCTGACCTTTCTGGGCAATTGCAAACTGCTCCAGGGCACGGTCATAGTCCCAGCTTCCCCAGTAGTAATAATAGCCCAGGGCCAAGTGCGCTTCAGGCAGATCCGGCTTCAGCTTCAGGGCTTTGTCCACAGCTTCTTTGGCTTTATTAAGGCGCTCGTCAGTATTGTCCCAATAAAACCAATACAGCCAAGAATGAGCCCATGAAAGTCTGGCATAGGCTAACGCAAAAGCCGGGTCTAACTTCACCACTTTCTCATACATCTCTATAGCTATGCGGACATCTTTCTCCCCCTTACCATAAATAAAATAATCCTCACCGCGCAGATAGTATTCGTAAGCCTCAAGGTTCTCGGTCGGCTTGGCTGCTATGTACCGTTGCTCAGCTTCGAGAAGCGTGATGTTCAATGCAGAAGCTACCTTCTCTGCTATGTCAGCTTGAAGGGCAAAAACCTGCTCCAGAACACGGTCATATGTCTCGGCCCAAACATGGGTACCGTCTTTGACTCTGATTAGCTGGGGATTTATTCTTACCCGATTGTTAACTTCAGACTTATCCCATAGAATTGTCCCTTCTAAGACATACTGGACCCCCAATTCTCTGCCTATTTGCTGAACAGTTTTCTTGGTATCTTTGTATTGGAGAACACTGGTGCGGGAGATAACACCCAAACCGCTGACTTTGGCCAACTGGGTCGTTATCTCGTCGGTGATGCCATCAGCAAAATACTCCTGCTCTGGCGCTCCTAAATTTTCAAAGGGTAAAACCGCAAGCATCTTTATTCCGGATTCCGGCTCCTTTTTACTCAATAGGGTAAAGTATCCTACAATCAAAATAAGAACCGCCAGTCCAGCCAAAACTAAGGGTAACATTTTCTTCTTGAGCGGCTTTTGTGTCTCTACGGGCTGAGCCAGCGTGGCTGTCTTCACATATTCCAAACTCTTCTTCTCGTGCCTTAAATCTGCCAACAATTCATCAGCATGTTGATACCTTTCCTCTCTGTCTTTTGCCAGTGCTTTGAAAACTATCCGCTCCAGTTCTGCTGAAACTTTGTTGTTATATCTGGCTACTTGCTGTGGCTGTTCATTGATTATCGAGAAAATAATAGCGGCCTGATGTTCACCCCCAAAGGGCAACTTTCCAGTTAAAAGCTCATATAAGACAACGCCAAAGGAAAAAATATCGCTTCTTGAATCTACTTCCTCGCCCTGAGCTTGCTCTGGTGACATATAAGCTAAAGTGCCCAAGGTTGAGCGAGTTTTGGTCAGCTTGGTTGCTCCCTTTAGCTTTGCCAATCCGAAATCCATTATCTTCACCTGACCCCGAGGAGTGAGCATTATGTTATCCGATTTGATATCCCTGTGCACAATCCCTTTCTCATGAGCCATAGCCAAACCTTCACATACCTGTATCCCAATATCCAGAACCTTCTTTATAGAGAGAGCTTCTTTCTCAATCACTTGCTTTAAAGTCCTGCCCTCACAATATTCCATCACTATAAACATCTGACCATCAAATTCATCAATCTCGTGAATAGTAGTGATATTGGTATGACTTAAAGCTGATGCGGCTTTGGCTTCGTGAATGAATCTTTCCTTCTCAACAGCATCGGCGGTCAGATGTTGGGGTAGAAACTTCAAAGCCACTATTCTATCCAGCTTAGTGTCCTGGGCTTTGTAAACTATTCCCATACCACCTTCACCCAGCTTTTCGAGAATCTTATAATGCGAAATGGTTTTGCCAATCATTCTTCCAATCCTATCTTTTTAATTAGTGCAACCACTCGTGGGTCTTTGCTATAGTCTTCCCATCCCGGGAAAGTTCGTATGAATAGCAGCATAAGAGACCTATATTCAGAAGCTTTTTCCAAACATTCGATAACCTTATCATGCTCACCTAAAGCAAGATATACTACGGCAAAGAGATAAGGATCTACATACCGATGTTTTGATTCCTCGATTAAATCGCTAAGAATTTTGCGTGCCTCATTTTCTTTACCAGAACGCTGCATAAGCATAAGCCAGCCAACTAAGAGAAATACTGTTCTTTAAGGCAATTGATTTTTGATATTGATTTATCGCCTCGTTATACATTTTTTTACACAAATAACAATTACCAAGCATATCATACCCGAATGCTAAAGTGCTGTCGATTTTTAATATTTCATTGGCTAAGGTTATCGCACTATCACACTGTCCGGAATAGAGAAAAACATATACCATACTCGTGCTTATGTCAAAAGAAAGCGGGTCAAGCTCTCTGGCTTTCTTTGCTTTCCTTATTGCTTCATCAAACCGTTTCATTGCTGACAGGTAGTAAGCATACCAGGCATAAGCAGTTGCATAATTTGGATTAAGCTCGATGGCTCGTTTGTAGTTTTCCTCAGCTCCCCTCCAATCCCATTCGTAACAAAATTTGACATCAGCCATAAGCACATACGCATCCGCCAGCGTTTTGTCAAGGCTCAGTGCTTTCCTGGCTAATGAATCTACTTTCGGCCAGGCTTCCTTTGGTGGCATCGTAGCCAAAGCAAGATAATCATATCCTTTTGCCATACCGGTATAGGCTAAGGCATAGTCTGGGTCTTTCTGAATGGCCTCTTCAAAGTATTTGAATCCTTTTTCAACATCTGCGGGTGATAATTTGTTGACGAAGTACATCCCTTTAAGATACAGCTCATGAGCTTCAGGATTGACTGTGCGGTAAGCTGCTAATTTTTGCTGTTCTTCAGGTGTTACAGTGATTTTTATTTCACGTGCAATTGCCTGTGCAACTTCGCTCTGGAGTATCAGGATATCTTTAAATTTTCTGGTGAAATCACTTGCCCACAGGTGTTTCTCCGGTTTTGCCTTGATAAGTTGCGCCGTAATTCTGACATCGTCCTGCACTCGCTGAACCGACCCTTCTACAACCGCATCCACGTTTAAATCATGAGCTATCTCCGGCAACGATTTCTCTGTTTTCTTGAAATGCATGACCGAAGTCCGGGAGATAACCCGGAGTGCTTTGATTTTCGATAATTCCGAGATAAGCGCTTCAGTAATTCCATCGGAGAAATACTCCTGCTCAGGATCAGCGGAGAGATTTTGGAAAGGCAGAACAGCTATTGAATTGATCGGCACTTCCCGTGAAGCGAAGAAATAGAGTTTACTGAGGATAAGAATTGCGATTAGGATTGTAACACTGACATATACATAAATCGGTACCTTCATTAAACGCTTTGGTTTTCTCCTTTCTTGTATTGGCGTCGTCGTTTCAAGTCTCTTCTTGAGATATTTAAAATCAGCCATCATCTCGTCAACATGCTGATAGCGTTCATCCTTCCCTTTTGACAATGCCTTATCAATGATTTTTTGTAGTCCCTCTGGAACATTCGCTTTATACCTTGCCAGAGGTTCTGGGGTCTCATTTAAAATAGAATAGATTATCGCAGCTTCATGTTCCCCCTTGAAGGGAAGTTGTCCTGTAATCATCTCATACAACACCACTCCAAACGAGAAAATGTCTGAACGCTGGTCAACTTCCATCCCTTGAGCTTGCTCCGGGGACATATAGGCCAATGTGCCAACTGTAGAACCTGTCCTGGTTAGTTTGCTTACTCCTCGGAGCTTAGCCAAACCAAAATCCATGATCTTAACCTGACCATCTTCTGTTAGCATGATGTTGTCAGATTTTATATCCCGATGGACTATCTCCTTCTTGTGGGCAGCATTTAGTCCCTCTGCTATCTGAATGGATATGTTCAAAATTTCTTCTATAGAAAAACTTCTCTGTTTAAGTAATTCTTTTATAGATCTACCTTCAATATAAGCCATGGAGATAAAGCATTCCCCTTCGACTTCATCGATTTCATAAATGGTAGCTATATTGGGGTGGTCTAATGCAGATGCAGCTTTGGCTTCATGCTCAAATCTCATTTTGGCTTCACTATCGCACAAAAGATGTTTTGACAAAAACTTTAGAGCTACTATCCGGTTCAACTTGGTGTCCTGGGCTTTATAAACTATTCCCATTCCACCTTCCCCTAACTTTTCCAGAATTCTATAATGTGAGATGTTTTTACCAATCATTGCTTATCCTTTATAGCCGCATGTATGAACCACATGGTTCATACCGCAGACTTTAGTCTGCGTCATTTTATCGCAAGCTGGATTCCTTCGAAATGGATCCGTAGGACTTGCGGTTACCTTATAATAAGATATCGTTTTACCAATCATGTTATTATTTATTCATTGTTTCATTTGTTCATTGATCCATTTTATCATTGAACCAATGAGTCAATCATTCAATGTTACAATCTTTTCATTTTTCAGATCTTATCTTTTTAAGCAGTACCGTGAACCTCGGGTCTGAGCGCAGGCTATCCATAAAGGGAGCGGTTTTGAGAGTAGCCATCCAGGACTCTCGCTCATCATAAGCTTTATCCAGGTATTCAAATGCATGATCCTTCTTACCCAGTCCACCATAGATTAGCGCTTTGTATAAAGACGAAACATACCTTTTTTTTGATAGTTCGTTCAATTGATCAAGCATTTTTAGCGCTTCATCTGTTTGTCCCGACAGAGCATAGGCTAATCCAAGATGCCCTATTCCGATTGGGCTGTTCATGGATAGCGCCACGAACCTTTTCAAAGATGCAATCGCTTCTTTCCACATTTCCTTGCCAACAAGGTTAAATCCCTGAAAAAGATAGGCTAAGGAGAAGTTCGGGTCCATCTCGAGCGTTCTTCGATATTGATCCAATGCTTCATCATACTGGCGTGCCCAATACAATCCAAGTCCTACAACTGTGCTTATCATCAGGGAAAGGGGATCCAACTCAAGAGCCCGTTTCAATAATATCGATGCTTCATCTAATCGTTCCATTGGTGCTAAAGACACCGCGTACCATTCGTACCCTGTCGCATAGTTTGGATTGAGATTAAGGGCACGCTTGAATTCCTCTTCAGCACCAATCCAGTCCCAGTCATAGAACGTTCGAATCCAACCCATTGAGGTATGAGCCTCGGCTAACTTGTCATCAATCTCCAAAGCTTTCTCCGCGGCAGTCCTTGCTCGCGGATAGGCCTCTTTTGGAGGAAGCCAACCAAAATGCCCTAACAAGATATAACAGTCAGCCATTCCTACATAGGCCAGTGCGTAGAGTGGATCCTTTTCAATGGCTTGTTGAAAGAACTCAATCCCCTTTTGTAGTCCTCCTTCATAGCGTCTGTTCCAGAAATAACGGCCCTTCAAATACAGGTTATAAGCTTCCTGGTTTTCAGTAAACCGCTTCACCAGTTTCGCTTTCTCTTCTTTTAAAAGCTTGACCTTTAATCTGTCCACAATTGCCAGAGAGATTTCATCCTGGATTGCAAAGATGTCTTCTATGTTTCTATCGTATTTATCTGACCAGAGATGATAGCCGTCAGCAACGTTAATAAGCTGGGCGGTAATGCGGACCCTGTTTCCCGCTTTCCGTACACTCCCTTCAAGTAAGTTCTCAATATTCAGCTGCCTTCCAATCTCGCGGACATCTATTTCTTTACCTCTAAATGAAAAAGACGAAGTTCGGGCAACTACTCGCAAACCTTCCAACTGCGTGAGCGCATTGATGATTTCCTCTGCCATACCATCACAGAAGTACTCTTGCTCTTTATCTGCGCTTAAATTGGTAAATGGCAACACTGCGATGGAAGGCTGAATCTTTTTTGTATAAGATTGATCTGTCGAGATAGTTAATTCCAGCTCTTTTGAAAGTTTCCTCAAATCAGTTCTTAAGTCATCCATATTCTGGTAACGCACCTCCCGGTTTTTCTCCAGTGCCTTATCCACTATTTTCTGCAACCCTTCCGGAATATTGGTTTTATACCTTGCCAATGGTTCAGGTGTTTCATTTAAAATAGAATAAATTATCGCCGCAGTGTGCTCACCCTTGAAAGGAAGTTGTCCGGTTATCATCTCATACAAAACCACTCCAAAAGAGAAAATATCTGAACGATAGTCAACTTCTATCCCTTGAGCTTGTTCCGGTGACATATAAGCTAAAGTTCCCAGGGTTAAGCCAATAGTGGTCAGCTTGGTAGCACCTTTAAGCTTTGCCAAGCCGAAATCCATTATCTTTACTAAACCTTCATTAGTAAGCATTATGTTATCTGACTTAATATCTCTATGAACAATACCTTTCTTGTGAGCCGCGTTTAATCCTTCTCCAGTCTGTATGGCTATCTCTAAAACTTCCTTTAAAGAAAAACTCTTTTCTTTCAAAAGCTCTTTGAGAGATTTCCCCTCTATGTATTCCATAGCAATAAAGCATTCCCCTTCTTTCTCATCTATTTCGTAAATGGTGGTGATATTTGGATGATTCAAAGCAGATGCGGCTTTGGCTTCGTGAATGAATCTTTCCTTCTTCTCAAATTCAGAGGTCAGGTGCGGAGGTAAAAACTTTAAAGCCACCAAACGGTCCAGCTTGGTATCCTGGGCTTTGTAAACTATTCCCATTCCACCTTCCCCTAACTTTTCCAGAATTCTATAATGTGAGATGTTTTTACCAATCATTGCTTATCCTTTATAGCCGCAGGTATGAACCACATAATTCATACCTCAGACTTTAGTCTGCGCTACTTTATCGCATGCTTGAGCTTGTGGCTTCCCTATAATATTAGAAATTATTCTAACAATCATAGTTTCCCGTTGATAGAGCTTTGATTACGTCCTTAATAAATTGAGAAATTATTTATTTGTCAACAAGGAAATTGTTGACTCTCCTGTAATGAGATTTATATTGTAAACTGTAGGTAACCAAAAAATGACCGAAAACCTGAATGAAAAATGGATGCAGGTAGCCCTACGGGAAGCAAGGATAGCTCTTAAGAAAAAAGAGGTGCCAGTGGGTGCGGTAGCGGTCTATCAGGGTAAAATCATTGGCAGGGGACATAACCAGACCGAAAGTCTAAACGATCCCACTGCCCATGCTGAAATCTTAGCTATTGGAGCCGCCTCAAATTGCTTAAACTCCTGGAGACTTTCGGAAGCAGATTTATACGTTACCTTAGAGCCCTGCCCTATGTGTGCTGGAGCAATAGTATTATCCAGGATCAGAAAGCTGGTCTTTGGAGCTTATGATCCCAAAAGCGGTGCCTGTGGTTCCTTATATAATTTAGTTCAGGATAAAAGGTTTAACCATCAAGTAGAGTTAGTATCCGAGGTATTAAAAGATGAGTGTTCAGAGCTTCTTCAGGCTTTCTTTAAAGAACTGAGAGAAAGAAAAGATGAATCAGAATAAAATAGAATCAATTGAAAAGATATATCTCCGGATATTGCATTTAGGAATCCTCATGGACATATTTGCGCCCATAGTCGTATTCTTTTTTGCAATTCTCCTCAGAGAGAGATTGATCCATATCCAGAGCATAAAGGAGCTAAACCTCTTATTCTATGTTTTATTAATAATAAGCTTGTTGGAGATTGCAGCAATTTTCATCTTCAGAAAAAGATTCTGGGAACCTTTTATTCAGAGGAAAGTAGGGCATCTGCCTATGGCGGACAGTCTTGCTCAGAATAAAGCAGATTCAA
Source organism: uncultured candidate division Zixibacteria bacterium (assembly GCA_963713865.1). Lineage (GTDB taxonomy): Bacteria > Zixibacteria > MSB-5A5 > MSB-5A5 > RBG-16-43-9 > CAZMZF01. The sequence continues at coordinate 2,045,213 of OY970208.1, forward strand.
ATCCTCACTGCTCTATTGAGCAAAATCTCGTTACCTTTGGAATAGTTATCTTTACCCTTTGTTTTTCTCCTTCACTTTATGGATTAATCTATTATCTTTTAGGTGGAACCTGGGAGCATTTTGCCATATTCATTGCCATAACTTTTCTCTCTTTCCAGCTGTTTAAACCGAAACAGGAAGAGCTTGAAAAACTGACCAGAGATTTAAATGTAAGTGCAAATTCTTTTTAATTTATTTAATTTATTTTGTTCTTTTATAAACTCTTAAACTCTAAACTCCTAAACTGTCTTTCCCGGAGAGGTGCCAGAGTGGTTGAACGGGACGGTCTCGAAAACCGTTTATCCCTTATGGGATACGGGGGTTCGAATCCCCCCCTCTCCGCCATATTTCTTAAGATTTTAACAAGAAGTTATGAGATGGCTATATTAAGTAGTGTCAAGTTCGTACCACAATTTTTGAGGTTATCTTATAGCCAGAATTTATTAAAGAGGTAATATTTACTACATAGACTACTCAGTCAATGGATAGATGGTAAGAAAGCGAGTAGGTACCTCAAAACGGATAGCTGAGCTTGCTTTCAAAGATCAGAGAAAAAATTTAGGTTTATGTTGAAAAAAGTACTTCTCGAACTTAATTCTTTCATCTTGCTCAAACAACTGAGGGAGCGATACTAAGCAGCTCATTTTCTGGAGAGCATTGAGAGACGTATCCTTCTCAATCATTATGCCAAGATGTTTGGGCAACAACTCGAATAATAGCTGCTCCCTCTTCCTTTCGTCAGGAAAAATCCTGTAACAAGTGCTTTTCAATGCACTCCAGGCATCCCTTACATACTTGTCGTTTCTTCGGTAACAACGCCACAAAAATGCAGCCCAGATGCTTGCAGCCCTATTCTCCTGCTCTTGGGATGCTATGCCTGATAGCACACCTCCTGAAGTCCGCAGGGAAAGCGCCCAGCTCGGATATTTCATGCATTCAGAGAGAATTGATCCTGGAATGCTTCTGTCAAATAAAACGCTTACCCACCACTCTACTGCTAGACTTACCAATGCAAGGGGATTCAAAGTTGTATCACCAAACTGTTTCAACAAAGTTCCTAAAATATCATCATTTAAGAAATCCTGGCTCTCGGGGAGTTTGCCCGGTTTTTTGAAGTCCCTTATCAACTCCTCCAATCGGGTCTTGAGATCTGATACTCGAATCGGAATGGTTCTGAGATTCATCCGAATCATCTTAGCGATTAGGGCGGTGCGCTGACTGTTGGTGATTGTGTTATGTGTCACGAGTTTTTCCATAAAGCCTAATGTGCCTAAGGTAGATAATTGAAAATCTTTTTCTGCCCAGTGTCTGAAAATAGATTCGTCTGAATAAAGGGGTAATCCGAGTTCCTGGGCCAATAAGAGGTCACCCGTGCCGCTAGCCACCTGAACATCTAACGAAAGTTCATTCTTGACTCTTAGACTCGCACCATGATTTCCAGATTTATCAATTCTATGTGTAGTAGATATGCCGGGGTTTCGTATTCGTATTTTAGAACGATTTGCCAGTCTCCATGTCTCTATCCTCTGTGCCAACGGATGAGGGCCTGTGATACCAAAGATATTATTGTCAACAATGAGCTTAGTACCTCTTGCGATCACAACCTCTTTGAAAGAACCTGTGAGTGCATCAAGAAGCCCGAACTGGGCTAACGTCAGCAGAGCAGTTATGTCGATACATATTACCTTCGCCATCTCTGCGATGCGAGATTCTCTTTCGAGATCGTTTACATCACCAAAAATGTGTATTGCATTTCCGAACTCCTTCGAACTGATACAATTATCCCAATATTCAAAAACTGAACCATAACCTGGGAGATATTGCGCTCTGAAAACTAATGGCCAGGGCTGATTTCTCACAGCAAGCTGTAGGGGGACAGTAGCCAAATATTGCGGAAGCATTATCTCAGATAGCTGAGCAAGAAAATGCTGTCTCATTTCTTCGCTGGATAAACCGGACGGTATTTTCATCGTCTTGAAACTGGGATAATTGGGATACTTATTGGAAAATTCGGCTAAGCGAGCCTGAAACTCTCTAACCCATTCTTTTGCTTCTGTATCCATGTGCTCATTTGGAATTAGTGGGGACATAAAGAACATTACAAGATATCTTGCCTCTGACTCTGGCTTTCCGTGCGTTCTTTTGCCAAACTCTACCACATGTCTCAGGATATCCTTAGGGTCGCCTTTACGCCGTTTTTTTAATTCATAAAGTTGGCAGTGAATCTCGGCGATTTCTTTTTCATCTTGTGTTTTTCCAAGTGCCATCGCAAAGAGCTTAATCGCTGTATCTAGCCGATTAGTATCAGTTGCGATAACCCCCATATTTCGAAGCACGGAATAATCCTTTTGACCGTGCTTTATATAAACTTGCATGACAGTGAAAGCACCTTCAGCATCGCCCATTTCCATCAAGGCGTAAGCTCTGTCACATAGGAAACGTAGCTCGCCTGGATAACGGATGAAGGCTTGTCGAAAAACTTGCTCTGCTTCCTCGGGTTTGCCCAAAACCATTAAGGCAGTACCTAAAAGGGAGAATTCCTCGAGGATTAATTGTCTTTCTTGGTAGACTTTTCTCAAACATACCTCTATCTCAGCGGAATTTTCTGGAGTCGCGGGAGCAAGATTCAAAGCTAAGTGGCTTAGCAGCCTCAAATTGCTTGGATGATCTTGTGATGCTAATCGAATTATATTGATAGCTTCTTTTCTAGGAGCACCAGTCTTGATTGCAAGAGAGGCTTTGGTTATGGCAGACTCAGGAAGTAGTTCTGGTTCAGACTCGAGACGGTTTATCTGGTCGCGAGATTCGTTGATTTTACCCAATTCCCAAAAAGCAATTGCCGCAAGCGAACGCACCAAGCCTTCTTCGTGCTTGTTAATAAAACCCGTCGCTTGTCGTTCTTTTAATAAATTAACTAACTCTTCATATTCCTCTGCAAAGAAAAAACATAGCGCTAAATTATTGTAGACGGTTGGAGAGGTACATTGTGCCCGACATACAAATTGCATTAAAGGAATTGCTTCAACATATTTTTGTTGATAGAATAATGCCTCGGCTAACGCGAACTGGACTTCGTAACTTTCTGAATGTTGCCTCAGATAAGATTTACATATCTGTTCACTTTCAGCGTACCTACCGAAGAGGACTAAACTTTTGGAATAATTAATGATGGTTGGCTCTGCCAGGCGTGGCATTCCTCTCGACTCGAACCAGCAGAATGCTTTTGCGTAGCGCTCACATGCTTTGTTCATAGAGACTGTGTCCATTTCTCGCGGTCCCGGCCCTTCGATCGTTGAGTTCTTAGAGTTCACGTTGATCATATATAAGGATTTACGGAACAAAGCGTCACCATAAACGGTCCAATATATTCCGTCCAGTTCTAAAGACAGGTTTTCTGTTTCTGCTAAAATATCGATAGCCATTTCTAAATTGCCCTCGCGCATATAAACTTCAGCTAAAGCTATTGAGCATGCAACTCGTTCTTGGTTCCAGAGTGGTTTATTCCTCAGTAGATTCTCAGCTGAGCCTGCACCTTTTAAGTGTCCCATCCAGTAAGCTTTCAGTCGGAGCGCGGGGGCGAAATCTTTATCTTTTGATAGCACAAACTCTAAACGGTTCTCCCAATCAGCTGGCAATTGTTTGTGCTCGGAACTGTCCCTGGTTACAAGTTCGTATTGAGTAGACAATAAGTTGATATCATACTTCAGATCGCCGGGTCTTTTCTCATGAGCAGTTTCAAAAAACCGAAGCGCAGCTTCAAAATCGTTATTGTGAACGGCTAAGACACCTCTGTTATTATTGTATCGAGCTTTGACGCCCTCTGAGGCGGCGTCAATCTCAGTGCTCAGCTGGTCCAACACAACTTCCGCCTCTGAATCATGGAAGTTATTCAGTGCCGCAGAAACCTCTTTAATCCTCCGAAGTCGCTCCTGGTCCTCTTGCGATAAAGCCTCCCCTGTAGGTTCGACCACTCCTGCATCCACAAGCAGCGGAATTACTTTTTGCTGCACGAACTCATGTGGATCTCGCACGAATGTCTCTCTAACTTGTGCTTTCTCTATCTGGAAAGACGGCGCAATCACTTCGCCAATTTCTTTACTGATATTTAGGTCTACATAAAACTCCCGCACGTAGGATTCTATTTGCTTCTTGTATGATTCATTGATTCTTTGCGTGGTAGGCACCCGAAGTGTGATGGTCTTTTGTCGCAACCAATCTGGATTTTTCTTCTCAATCTCCTTTAGTGACTCATTCAACCATTCCCAATACAGAGGTTTCGCTTTTTTACCTATATCGCAGATACAAAGCATTGTAGGCATAGTCTTAATCCGTAACCAATCAACCGTCGCTGTTTCCAGTATCAGGGTAACTGCAGTATTGCTGTCTATGTAACATGGTTTTCTTGACCCCTTCAATTGAATTAGAAAATCTTCACGCAGTATTTGTTCACTGATTATCGATACTATAATGTCCCATCCATAGTCTCTTTTAACCTCATTAATGACCCATTCTTGCGGACGGCAATAATTAAAAGTAGTGAGTGCCGTCTCGCCAGTTATGTGTGCCTGTGCTCTTTTGGGACCTTTACTTTGTGATCTCATCTTTTTCACCGACAAATTTCTTTTGCTAAACTAATCATTGGAATTATTTTTTATTAAATTCAATATATCATAAAATTCCCGACCGTGCAAGTATATTTAAATCCTTCAATAAGCATTTGAATTGTCTCGTTTTTCAACATCTAAAATTTTGTAATAAAGTTAGTTAATAAGCTAATGTTTCGCGATGATCTCATTTAGCTGTAGATAGACATTACTGTTCTTTAGTATCAAACTGTGTCCTTTGCTTGTTGAGTCAATTTCACATATTTATTATAGCGGAAACCTTTCCACAGGATCCTGCGGACAGGTTTTGATCCGTTTTTCTTAAAATATAGAAGACCGGAGACTTCTACTACCTAAGACTGACTTTGGTTTGGAAAATTTACTTTAGCGTTCCGAAAGATTGATAAAGCGGCATAAAGGCAGAAAGTAGAATCAAAGCGGCAAAACCGCCAAACCCGATTAAGATGAGGGGTTCAAGCAAAGTCAGGATTCTTTTGGTAAGCCTTTCGATATCCTTTTCAAAATATTCATTCACCTTGAGAAGCTGTTTATCTACCATCCCATTTTCCTCCCCTAAAGCCACCATGCTGACCATAAAAGGAGGAAAAGGAAGCCCTTTCATTGACTCGGAGAGAGACTCTCCTCTGGTAATTCTCTCTTGCATAATCTCCACTGAACGAACAATGCTATGATTTCCAATAGTCCCTTTTAACAGGTCAAGAGAGGGTAATAGCCCGAAGCCGGTTTTCAATAATAATGCAAGGTAATGACAGAATTTTGATAAAACTGTTTTCTGAACCAATGGCCCGAAAAGGGGAAATTTTATCTTTACAAAGCTCATATTATATTTTCCAGCCTCAGTCCTGGAATAGATAAAAATTCCAATTACAACTGCCATAATGATGACAAGAAAAACGAGCCACGATCCTCTTACCAAACCAGTGCCAGCCATAACCACTCTGGTAATCAAAGGCAAAGGTGCTCCCAGCTCTTTCACCAGCTCCATCATTTTGGGCATAAGATAGAAAGCATAAAAACCTGCCACGCCGGACATAACCACCATAATCAAAATCGGGTACATCATCGCTTGTTTAAGCGAAGATTCTAATTCCTCCTGTCTTTCTATAGAGACTACCAGCTCTTGCATTATATCGGTCAGATGCCCGCTAGATTCACCTGCCCTTATGGCGCCTATATAAAAAGGAGGAAATACCTGAGGATAAGAAGCGATAGACTCCCCTAAACTTCCGGTTGCTTCTATCTTTTTAGCCATATCTGCAATTATATTCCGGAATTTAGGGTTTCTCTCCTGAGCAGCAATATGAGAAAAAGCTTTTAAGATAGGCAGTCCTGCTGAAAGCATCAACTGTAACTGAAGGGTAAAAGATAAAATGTCCCTTTTTTGTATTTTCCCAGCTAAAGAAAATCCTTTCTTGGCTACCTTTTTGGTAACCTGAACCGGGTATAATCCCTTCTGACGGATTACACCCTCAGCCTCCTCTAAACTCCTTGCCTGACAGGCCCCTTTAACTTCTTTGTTCTTCGGGTCTACTGCTTTATAGGTATATTCTGCCATTAGCCTGCTACTCTTAAAACCTCATCTAAGGTTGTTGTTCCAGCTAAAACTTTTTTTATCCCGTCCTCAAACATCGATTCTATCTTGGCTACTTTTTCTATTTCATATGAAGTAGCCCTTTGGGCTATTAACTGATTTATCTCTGGAGTTACCTCTAAGACCTCGAAAATCCCCATTCTGCCTCTATATCCGGTATATTTACATTTTTCACAACCTTTCCCTTTATAGAGAGTCATCTTCTGTAACCTTTCTAAATGATAAGGTGCAAGATCCTCTTCTTTCGGGGTATAGGTTGCCTTGCAGTGTGGACAGATCTTACGCAGAAGCCTCTGGGCAATAACTGCCAATAAGGATGTAGCTACGATAAACGGCTCCATCCCCATATCCAAAAGGCGAGCTACGGATGCAGAAGCAGTGTTGGCATGTACCGTTGAGAAGACTAAATGTCCAGTCATAGAAGCCCTGAAAGCCATCTGAGCGGTCTCAGTGTCTCTTATCTCTCCTATCAGGATCACATCCGGATCATGCCTCATCATGGCTCTCAGACCTTTGGCAAAAGTGTGTCCAGCCTTTTCTGAAACCTGGGATTGCTTGGTTAAAGGGATCTGGGACTCTATCGGGTCTTCTAAAGTGATGATATTCTTCTCCAAAGCGTTTAAGGTTTTTAATGCCGCATAAAGAGTTGTCGATTTACCAGATCCGGTTGGACCGGTTATAACGATCATCCCGAACGATTTCTGCACAAGCCTTCTGAATTTCTCCAGATTATCTCCGGTAAATCCAAGCTGGTCCAGGCTCAAAAGAAACCTGGGCTTTGCCAGAATCCTCATAACCACAGATTCACCATGCATAATCGGTAAAGTGGAGACTCTGATATCCACCTCTTTGTTATTATATTTAAAACGGATACTCCCATCCTGAGGAATCCTTTGTTCGGTTATATCCATACTTCCCATAATCTTCACTCGACTTACTGCTGCCGAATATATTTTTTTGGGAAGACTAAATCCTGGCTCCAGGATACCATCAATCCGATACCTGATTCGTCCTACTTTATCATCTACCTCTAAGTGAATATCTGTTGCGCCCTCTCTTATCCCGTGAGCAACAATGGCGTCAACCAATTTTATCAAAGGAGGGGTTTCATTTTCCACTTCCTCTACGCTCAGGGTTTGAATCAGGCTCTCCTCGATAATCTTATCTGTAGCTGCTCCCATTCCATAAAAAGCATCTATAGCCGCTAAGATATCCTCCTCGGCTGCAATTCGTGGCTCTATTTGCAAGTTCGTAATTTTCCTGAGCTTATCAATAGCCATTATATCGTTCGGATTCGCCATTGGTACTATGAGCTTCTTATCGATTATCTCTGAGGGGATGAGCTTGAATTCCCGTGCAATCACCTCCGGCACAAGCTGTATGGCATCAAGCTCTACCGGATTAATGCTGAAATCAAAATAGGTAGTTCCAGATTGCTGACTTAAAAGCTTAAGGATTACATTCGGATTGACGAACCCTAATCTTTCGCAGATAATACCTACCTTCTCTCCGGTCCTTTTCTGTTCACGGAGAGCGACCTCAAATTGTTTAGGTGTAACAATTTTTGATTCCAGAAGTAACTCACCCAGCGATTTAGTCATTTTTCCCACCTGTGGATTTCAGAAAGCTGACCCTTTGACTAACACTTCTTATTAAATCTGAATTTTTTTCAGAAGAATTATTCAGGAAAAGTTGATAGTAGGTCAATGCCTCAATTTTTTCTCCAGCCAGATCTTTTGCTCTTCCCAAAGAATAGAGGATCTCGGGTCATTCGGATTAAACTGATATGCCTCTGCATAGGCTTTTATGGCTTCTCCCAGCTTATTTTGTGCCTCCAGATTTCTACCTTTTAACAAATAGGCATTGCTATTTTGGGGGTCTGCTGTAAAAAGCCTGTTTAAAAATTCATCTGCTTTTTCAAATTCGTTTTTCCTCTGATATAAAAATGCAGTGTTATACAAAACCTTAGGATCTCCAGGTCTTTTATTTATTAGGTTGTTCAGTTCGTTCTCGGCTTCAAACATTCTACCCTCCTCCAGATAGACTGTGGATAGATTCAAACGGGCTGGATAATAACTTGAATCCAGAGCCAGTGCTTTGAGGTAGCATTCCTCAGCTTCTTTTAGTTCTCCTGCTTTCTGGCTGCTCAACCCGAAGTCAAAATAGTTCTTCGCCAATTGACTGTTATCTTGAACCGAAACCTTATTTTCAGTTTTAGAATTCATCTCAGAGGAAGGAGTTGATAAAACCAGCCTATCAGGTAGGGAGATTTTAGCCTTAGGCAATTTATTTTCAGCTTTAAGGGCTGGTGATTTAATCTCAGTATTTGCAGATGTGGATATTTTCTCTTCTTTCTGAGAAATCATCTTCTCTGATTGGGATTCCACTTTTTTTATATCCTGAAATTTTTGAGCAGGTGTAGAAGCTACGACTTCAGGAGGATTCACCTTTTCTTTTGAGGAAGTCTTAGTAGGAATATCTCTCTTCGTATCAATTTTAGTAGACGGGGTTTGAGCTACGGGCTTATCTGTCTTTAAAGAGGACTTATTTTCTGTTTTCAACACTTCCTTTTTTTCAGCCAGATTACTTTTTTTGTCAATTAAAGCTGGACCTGAGATCGCTGAAGAATCCATCTTTTCTTCAGCTGAAACTTTGATAGAAGAATCTGTTGGTGGAGCATTTTGAACCGAAGAAGTCTGAGCTAAAGACTTGTTCCCAGCTTTTTTCATCCTTTCAGCTAAATTCGCCTTTGGTTTAGCTATAGGAGCAGAGGAATTCTTAAATTTGATGTTCCATACAAAATAACCTGCAGTTCCCAACATTAAAAATACCATCAAAAACAGAATTAAGGGTAATACTCTTCTTCTTTTTTTCGGTAAAACAGGAATGACATCCTCAGATGTCTGTACTTTTATTTCAGATCTTTCCGCTTCTATCTTTTTTACAACCTCTGATATCAGTTTCATATATTTTTCAATTTCTCCAATTCCATTCTTTTTAACGATCCTATCCGGCTTAAAAGCCTGCTCTCCGAAGAAATCAGCCCTTTTAGGCTTTCAGAGCCATCCAGGATATGCTTTTCTAAAAGGATTTTGGTGTTATCCACAAACGCCGCCATCAGCGCTCTTTCGCACAGGGCATTAACCAGGCGAGGTGTTCCGGATGATAATTTGTATATTTCATTTATAGCCTCCGGTGTGAAACTTATCTTTGGATCACCTCCCGCGATATTCAATTGAGCTTTAATATAGGACCTGATCTCTACTGGTTCAAAAGGCAAAAGATGATAGCGAACCAGGATACGCTGATCTAACTGTCTTAAACCTCTGCTCTTTAACTTCTCCTCAAATTCCGGTTGGGCAAAAAGGACTATCTGCAAGAGTTTATCTTTTTGAGTCTCTAAATTAGATAAAAACCTTAAACCCTCCAGTGCCTCATCCTTTAGCGATTGAGCCTCATCCACTAAAAGGACAACCCTTTTTTTCTCCCGGTAAAAATTGAAAAGAAAATGGGCTAATCTCTCTAAAAGCTCCCCTTCTGTTAAAACCTCCTCTTTATCATAATGCTCTGAGGAGTAACCCAAAAGGGTGATCATCATCTCCCTGGATGAAACCCTGGGGTCAAAAATCCTTGAGATCTTCAGATCGCTTCCTCCTTTTTCTATAAAGTAGCGCGAGAGGATGGTTTTGCCTGTGCCCGGCTCACCTGAGATCAGAGTAAATCCCATCCCCTCATAGATCCCATATCTCAGGTGATTTAAAGCCTCAGCATGAGAATTGGAAAAGAAGAAAAACTTTGGATCCGGAGTTACCGAAAATGGTTCCTCTTTAAACCCAAAGAATTCCCGGTAAGCTTCGATCAGATCAACCCGAATAATACCTTCTTTTCCCTCCTTTTTCCCGGAGAGATCAAATTCTTCAGTTGAAAATCTTTTGTCTTCAATTTCCTCTTCAGGTGTGGAACGATAAATAAGCTTCATCAATTTATTCCTCCTTATAACTTAATTTAGTGACCTTGGGGGTCAAAACAATTACCAGCTCTGATCTGATTTCTGTTCTCTCATCTCGTTTAAAGAAAAATCCCAGTAGTGGAATATCACCTAAAATTGGAACTTTTTTCTGATTTACTACCTGTTTGGAAGTGATTAATCCACCCAGGATCACACTCTCTCCATCTTTTACCCCTACGGTCGTACTTACCTCTCTTATATCTAAAATAGGAGCCTTTAAGGTTTGCCCCTGAAATTCAAACTCTTCCCACTGGTTTATATTTGTAACAATAGGGACAACCTGTAAAGTTACATAATCCTCAGAGGATATAAAAGCCGTAACTCCCATCAACATACCTAAAAGAGCTGTCTTCTGTTTAGGGATTATTACTGGCTGTCCTATCTGTACCCCTCCTGGTAAGCCGGTTAATTCCCAGTAAACTTGCACCTGTCCCACATTTATCATTGCAGTCTGCCCGTTCAAAACATTTAACCTGGGTTTAGAAAGTACTTTTACCTTACCATATTGCCCTAAGATGTTGAATAGAAAAGAAGCATCCGAGGTAGAACCGCTAAGCTGTAAAATCGAACCAGGCAAGGAAAGTTTTTGGCTGGCCTCAATATTTATCTTATGCTTATCAAGTAAAACTGAAGTAAGAGCAGACCAATCAATACCATAGGATTTCTGGTCCTGTAAGGTTACCTCTAAAACCTCAGCTTCTATTATCACCTGGCGACCTAAGGAATTTTTTACCTGATTAATAAACCCTTCTACCTCTTTTAGATTTCTCTTCCTGTCAGTAACCACCACTATCCCGCTTAATTTATTTATGAAATAGTCTCCTTCAGAGGAAATCAATTTTTTTACACCATCCTCTATCTGCTTCCACAGATCCATCGACTCTTCATTGGTTTTACCTGAAATCTGAAAACTACCCGTTAACCCTCCAATATCGGTATTAGTCCCTAAGACATCGCCACCCACATTAATACTTGAAGTTGTTTTGTTCGGAACCTCGCCTATCTCAAATTTCTGGGTGTCAAAAAGTTTTATGTGCAGAGAAGGACTATTGGTAGAATAAAGATACTCTGTAGTACTTAATATGGTCTCCAGGGCTTCCTCCAGAGTCTGATTCTGAAAACTCACTGTTACTGGAACTCTTGGGTTCACCCCTTTCTCCCAGACTATATTTAATCCAGCCTCAGAAGCTATGGGAACCAGGACATCTTCTAAAGGCGTTTCTTTAGCGGAGAAAGAAAAAAATCTGTTTTTTAAAACCTTACCTTCCATCTCCGGAAGAAGATTTAACTCCGGTGGAAGCTCAGCTACCTTTTCAGCTTTTAGTGGCTGAAGGCTCTGCGAGCCCTCCTGAATAACGTTCTTAGAGGCACAGGAAAAACTCAACAGAGAAATAAAAACAGATATGAAAAAATACTTTAAAAACCTACTCATTTTTACCCCCTTCAAAAGAAGGGACCGGATGATAACCTAAAATCAGATCTCTTCCGTCCCTGGTAAGAACCACTCTATCAGAATTAATTTCTGAGACTAACCATCCTTCAAACAGATCACCTACTTTAACCCAGGCTTTTTTATTTGCCATGTAAAGTAAGGCTGATTTTTTAACATCACTAATTAGAATAGCCTTAACCATAATTTTATCTTGACTTTTCGTCTGAGTATTTGATACCGGTTTGGAAGTGAAAACAGGAACTGGACTAAAGCCTTTCTTCATCTTGGCTAACTCATCTCTTAACTTCTCCTGCTCCAGAGAATCTCTAAGCAATTCTACCTGCATCTTGATGATCTTTATACTTTCCTCTAATTCCGTGATCCTTCTGTTCCCGTTTCCAAAAGGATCTCTCCAGGCTTTGAGCATTTGATAAAGAGGAGTCTCTCCAGGCAGTTTCTGAGTTGAATCTGCTTTAGCGACTTTAACTGAACTATCCGGAGAGACATTTTCTTTGGTTTGGCTGGCTGGTTGAGTTTGACTTTCTGGTTTTCTTCTTAATTGGGGTCTCTCCACTGTCCTTTTATTTTTGAGTTCAGCTTTAACTTCTTCTTTTCCTCCTCCGGATATCATTTTAAAAGCAAAGAAACCGATTATCACAACAAGGACTAAGCCAAAAACTAAAAAGACCTTTTTGTTTTTTAATAACTCTTTAGATAGCATCTTTAGGAACCTCCCGGGGAAAGATAATATTTAATCCTCAGCTTAAGTTTGCCCGGAATATTAATTTCCTTTCCACCTAGAGTGAATAAATCCACAATAAAAGGGTATTCCCTGAAATTATCTAATAAGATTATCAACTGGTCATAGGAGGAGTAATTAGTTACTCCCATTTCAATAGGTATCTCCTTAATCCCTACCAGACTAGGAAAATCGGGACTATTTTTTTCCTGACCAACTTTCACCTGACATTCTAAACTTACCTGACTCATCAAACTCTGCATAAACTTCTCTAACAGAGCCTTATTCACCTGAGATTCTGCCACATAAGGAACTTCCTGAAGTTTACCCCCTTTTAATCTCCTTAAAGCCAGAGATTCGCTCAGTCTTCTTACCTCATCCAAATGTGCTTTCAGCCCAACTACACTTACTTTCTTCTGGTTTATCTGGGCTTGCAAAGATCGAATTTGCCTGATCCCGAAGAATAAAATCAAGACAATCACTACTACCGCTATTAAAAAGAATTGTTTTTTCACTCTTTATCCCTTTAAAGTCATATTCACTTTAAATTTTAAGTTATCCCCTTCCAGTTTGCGTTCCAAGTTTGGACTTGCCCATATAGTTGATTGATTGAAAAGAATCCTTAACTCCTCCGCTCTATAAAAACTCTCGACTTTATCTTCCCCTTGAATAATTCCGTTGATTTCCGCGTGCCATTTTTTACCTGCTCTTTTAACTGTCAAGGAATTAAGGGTGATGTCATCCGGAACTATCCTGGCTAATTCTAAAAGGAAATTAGTCCAGGCTGGCTGTGCCTCAACCGAGTTTGAGACCAACTCAACCGAAAGCTCCTTCAGCTCATTTTCTCTCTTTTTGATCTCGCCTTGAACCGCTTTTTCATCATCTAAAAGATTTAACCAATCGAGTGAATATTTTAGATTCGCGCCTAAGATAAAAAGAGTTATTCCAACGAAAACAGAAACTAAAATAGTAGCTACCTTTCTATTTTTCCTCGTTTCTTTAATCGAGGTAGGAACAAGGGAAAACTGGAACTTCTTAGGAGTTAAAAGCGCTAATCCTAAGCATCCCGGATAAGTCAGAAGCTCTTCATTGGAGCCCTGAAAAATTTCTTCTGCCCACACTGGCACGACCTTCAATTCCACCTTCTTCTTCAGGGCTTCTAAAAAATCTGAAGGTTTAAAACTACCACCTACCACGATCTTTTCGATCTTATCCTGGGGAAAGTTCTCCGTATAAAATAGAATGGTTTGATGAATATCTCTAATCAGCCGATCAGTTTCTCCTACCCCTTCCTCCATCTTTAAAGGAAGACCACGGGTTATCCTTATCTCCTTACCCTTAAAGATCAATATTCGGCTTCTATCCCCAGAGACATCCACAAATGCAACATTTTCATTCTCCTTTAGCTCACCTAATTTTTCTAAAAGGGTTCTTACCGCCATAGGATAAGTGGTGAAGATAGAGGGCTTCGTCTTTAAATTGGAGAAAAGAGAGACCAGTTCTTCTAAATGTTTTCTCCCTAAGCCTACCACCATAACTTTCGCTTGAGTTCCTGCAGTCTCCACCTCTACTTGTCCAAGCTCTTCGTATAGGTATTCGGATTCCTCTTCAAATATTTTTTTGGTCTCTTGCTGGATGGAGCTTTTGAAGAGGTTACCCTTCAGAGGGGGCATGAAAATCGTTTTATGCACAGAACCTTCTATGCTCCCGCATACCCTGATGTCTAATTTTCTCTTTTCTTCGGAAAGATATTTTGCCAGCTCTTCTCTGCTAAGCTTCAATAGTTTGATAACCTTGATCGTATCCCGATAAGGTTCTGCCAAAACCAGTTTGGCAAGCTCTCCATCCCATTCAACTGCTAAGATCAATTCTTCTCCTTAATCTTAATTCTTTTCTTTAAGGATAGATATCATCGCCCAAACCGCCATCATCTATCTTGTTCGGTCCCGAGGAATAGAATTTATTCCCAGTGGGATCCCAGATATATTCAATCCCCCAGGGATCAATTAACTTATCCGCATCATTTATCAAACCAGCTTTAGTTAGTGAAGCCACTCCGGTAACTAAAGACCAGTTAATGATCCCGTCCCAGTTTCCCGGTGGATCATTTAGACCTACATCTACAAAGCCATCACCATCATCATCGTTTTCCGCTAAGATCTGTGACGCCTGGTTTAACACTGCTATTTCTTCCTCAATCTCCCTTCTCCAGGAGATAGCGGCTTCCAATTCTGATTGGGAGATATAGATTAAAATATCGTCGAAATCAGGATTAGAGCTTTTCTGAGTATATCTTCCATCCGAAACAGTTGTATTCTCCTCGTCAAATCTCAGGTTTCTCCCGGAAGAGATTAATATTGCTGCAGTAGTTCCAATACTCTTACCATCAACTTTCAAATCTGCCAAAGGATTACCCCCGTTCGTAGCCACATATACGTAATATTTATCTTTATAGTTCTCATCTGTTTGGGCTGAAGGAGCCAGTTCTAACTCATTGACTGGCAGGACATAATTTGTATCTGGCGAAGGGAGAACTAAATTCCTCTCATAATAATTTAAAATCGCTTTTTTTATCTCCTCCATCTCCTTCTTTGTAGCTCTTTCTTTTTCTAATTTGCTGATCGCCCCATACAAATTAACCACAGATAGAGTAAGTATACCCATAATCGCTGAAACGATTAACAGCTCTATCAAAGAAAACCCTTTCTCTTTTTTCATTTATATTAATCGAAAATTCATTACTGCGTAACTGTTCAGAAGCCCTGTTGCCCGCCAAGTTTCTTAGCGAAAAAACCTTATTTTCACCCCGCTTCATATTCTTATTTTATTTAGACTCACACCCCCTGAAGAGGACTTTCTCCAGGATACTTAAAACTTTTTTTGTGGGGATGCACCCGTACGGGTGCATCCCCTTCTACTTCTTTTTAATCCCTTAATCTATGAAGTAGTAAAGATCAATCCTCCCTGAGCCAGTATAGACACCATCTGCAGTTATTACTCCGGTGGTATCCACGCCATCATCCAACTGCCGATCTATGTTTCCGGCAACTTCAGGTGGCAGACTGATGCTGGCATAATTACCCTGGCGGTGAGTAGTCCCAATCATAGACGTGTCAGACCATCCCCACACGTATGTGCCTCCAAACGGGCTTCTCCGGCTTTGATGCGCTAAGTTCTCAGACTCCATATCGTTCCAGACTGTAGAATCAGCATCAAACTGGCCATTGCCATCCCTATCTCCAGGTAGCTGCTCAAACTTATCAAAGTAAGTGTAAGCACCAGCATAGAGTCCCTGCAGGTCTTTTACCTGCCTTCTTATCTTGGCGTTATTGATCATCTGGGCACCTCCTAAGATGGCACCGATCAGAAGACCGATAATCACCAATCCGATGGCTAACTCGACTAAGGTAAAACCACTCTCTTTACCCAACAGCTTCCTCATTTCCTTCACTTTTATATCACCTCCTTTCTTTTAGGATTTAATGACAACACCGAAAAGGTTTATTCTGATCCGTTGGAAACCAGAGAAGAATCCAAAATCCATAAATTTGCCTTAAGAAGATGATTTTTTTGATTGGAATATGTTTCCGCTGCTGGGAATCGGTCGGATAATGTTACTTGCAGGCCCCCCTCATACCCGTCCACTTTTTCACTAATCGGAATACCTGAGGAAAACTTGAGGGAAATACTAATTTTTTTACAGAATAAACTGGATATATAACATCTATTTAATTATAAACATCTCTGTGATGAAAAACATAAGAGTTATAATAAATATCCTTTTGAAATAATACTTCTTACCGATACTGATATTAATGGAATCAAAAAGTGGAAACTGTTGAATCAAAAGGAGACTAAAAAAAGTGCCCGGGAAAATAAAACAGCTATTATGGATATTCTTGATCGATACTTACATTATCCTTATATCCTTTGCCTTTTTAAAAGTCCTGGAGCTTATGTTTAAATCTTTCTGGGCAAAAAAGCTTGTCCTTTTCAAGATCATCGATCTCACCTTCACCCTGCCGGTCCTTTTAGCCTATGCTTTCCTGCTCTCTTTTGATTTAAGCGAGTGTTTCTTCAGAAATAAATCCGGAAACAAAAAAGATGGACAATAAAATACTCGATAATCTGGATATAAAGAAATTTGGCTCTCCGGAAGTTTTATCTCTGGTCATCTTACGGGTTTTAAAGATAGTCCTTTTCTGCCTCAGTCTTACTTTCCTTTTCTGGCTATTTTTGCTAAAAAGCTATATTATGTTTACTCTGCTTTTAGGAGTAGTTCTGGGAAGCGTGGCTGAGATTATAACAAATTCCAGAAAAGGGTCTTTAAAAGACAGACCCGTAGAGGAAAAAGTTGAAGAGCGGGAGAAAAAAGAACTGGTAACTTCTGAATGATTTATTCTTTCTGCTCAAAGCAGTAACCAGGATAAAACACAGAATTTATCTTTTATCCGAACCTTTTCCCCTAATCAAAAGTCTCAAAATTTTGTTGCCTTTCTTAAATAATCTAACTATAATAAAATTAAAGTTTAGAGTGAACTGGCATCTCGAACAAACGCTAAACTAACAATCCGCCTCAGGCGGACAAACTGTATTCGGAGGAGAAGTTTTTGTCTTAAATAGGTTATTATAAAATTTTAAACCGTTTGGCATTTTTCTCCAAACGCCAAACTGTATTCCGGAGAGATGTCCGAGTCCCGCCTTCGACGGGACAAGCTGGTCTAAGGAGCACGCCTGGTCATCCCGCCAAAAGCGGGAGATCCTGCTGAAAGCGGTGAAGAGAGCGTGTAGGAGATACGGAGAGATGTCCGAGCTGGTCTAAGGAGCACGCCTGGAGAGCGTGTAGCCCTTAAAAAGGGCTCCTGGGTTCGAATCCCAGTCTCTCCGCCAGTTTTTAACTTTAGAATTGACAAATATACCCAAATTGGATAAAATATAATTTTAATTACAAAAAATAACTATAAAGTTACTAAAAGATTGAAGAAATTAAAATGCAAATTGTAATTTGAAAGAGACAATTTCGATACTTTTGGATTTTAATTATAACGTTGTGTAGCAGGTAAGCATATCCTAAGGACTGTTTGACAAAAAGAATTTTCTACAAAATATTATGATGACTTCTTTTTGCTAAGGCTTATTTCGTGGAGAATAAAGGATTAGAGTCAAGGTTAGATAATATGATAAATATTAAAGATGAAATAGTAAGGAATATTTTGGACAGCATGTCGGTAACTTCAGAGGGAAATATAGAATGGTATAATTTTCAGTCATTAAAATATAATCACTATTCATTATTGCTGTTATCTGATTTGATGCTAGATAATAAATTTCGATCAAGACTTAACGCTTTAAGATACTATTTTACTTCCGGAAATGACACCTATTGGGGGATTGAATTAACTTCAGTCTTCAAACAAATGAAGATGGAGAATAAATCAACATTTATAGATTTCAAGCAAAATTTGGATTCATTACTGCAAAATATTGAGGAGAGTTCAAGACCAGTAAAGTATGAACTGTATTATCCACTAAACATAAAAACAAACAACAAAATAGAATCTATTAAATTTAGAGATATTCAAATAGAGATAAAAGATTACGAAGAAGTTAAAAATATATTAGAAAACCCAGCGCTCGAAAAAGAATTAGATTCTGAAAGACTAACAAAATCAAAATACAAATACATTAAAGTTACATTATGGTCTAGAAATCAGAATTATGCAGAACAAGTTGCAACAAAATACGCCAATTTGATCTTGGGTTTTATAGCATATTCACAGAATTACGGACATGCCTTAATTGCGATTGTGGGAATCCCTAAGGAATTAACACGATTAAAACTGAACTATATTTTTGCTTTCAAGGAGGAATCTTACTCGGGATATTATTATTTTGAAGATAAATCTGACAATAGAGAGACTTATAATTTAAGTGATGATGATATTAGAAACTTGAATACTTTTGTAAAGCAATTTAATCAAGCGAATAAAAAAAAACAAGAGGTTTTGTTTAAAACAATAAGTTTATATTACTCTGGCTTAACCGAAAAGGAAATAAACTACTCTTTTTTGAATTTTTGGAAATCCTTGGAGTTTATTACACTTAAAAAAAAAGGAACACCGCATTTAGAAATTACCAGAAGACTGAAGTCAATTATAAAAAATCTAACACCTCTTGATGAATATATAATTGACAGGATTTATTCACTTAGAAATAATTTGATTCATGATGGAGCTTATGATATTTCTCAATATGATAGGAATCTCTTAAAAACTTACACGGAAGGTATGATTAAATTTTTCATGTTTCAATTAAGCAAATATGAAATTCAGGAAATACAAACTATTTTCCAATTCCTACAGAAGGATAAGGTAACACTTACTAAGAGTAAAGATTTACTTGATTTTGTTATTAAGTTAAAGGGAGAAAGATAAATGACCTGCTCATTTTATCAGGTGATCAGACATCTAACCCATTTTTCTTAAAACCAGTAACCCCACCTTGCTCACCAGGTGGGATTATTCGATCGTAGAGACGCATCGAATGCGTCTCCCATAAAAAAACGGATACCTTAAGGTATCCGTTACAAAAAATATTCGTCCGTCAGAAACGTCGGACGCTACTACTCTTTTTGTCAAGCAGCCCTGAGGACATGCTTGACCTACAATATACTCTCTTAAACTCTTTATCCCTTTATCCCTTATTTCCCAGAGAGCAAAGATACTCGTGGATCGATCTGGCAGCTTTTCGTCCGGCTCCCATAGCCAGAATAACAGTTGCCGCACCGGTAACCACATCTCCTCCAGCCCAAACCCTTTCCATAGAGGTCTTACCAGTCTGTTCATCCGCAACGATATTCCCGTTTTTCCCTACTTCTAACCCGGGTGTAGCCGCTGGAATAAGCGGGTTCGGGCTGTTACCGATGGCACATACCACCGCATCCACCGGTAAAATTGTTTCTGAGCCTTCGATCGGAATTGGTTTTCTCCTGCCAGAGGAATCAGGCTCGCCTAACTCCATCTTGAGGTATTCAATTTCCTTGACCCACCCGTTTTCATCTCCAGTATATCGAATGGGGAGAGTCAAAAACTCGAAAATAATCCCTTCCTCCTCTGCATTTTCTATCTCCTCTAAACGAGCTGGAAGTTCCTGTCTGGATCTCCTGTAAATAATCCTGGTCTCTGCACCTAATCTCAGGGCAGTTCTGGCACAATCCATAGCCACGTTTCCCCCGCCGATAACTGCAACTCTTTTATGATTCTTTATGGGAGTATGAAACTCCGGGAAGAGAAAACCTTTCATCAGGTTCATCCTGGTCAGATATTCATTGGCTGAATAAACGCCATTCAGGTTTTCGCCAGGTATGTTCATAAACCAGGGAAGCCCCGCCCCGGAACCGACAAATACAGCATCAAATTCCTGCAGAAGATTATCCACGGTTCTGGTTTTTCCCACCACAAAATCGGTTAATATTTTCACCCCTAATTTCCTGAGGTATTCAACTTCTCTGTTTACGATAGCCTTAGGAAGCCTGAATTCCGGGATACCATAAATCAGGACCCCTCCCATCTTATGCAGAGCTTCAAAAATAGTAACCTGATGCCCTAATTTTATCAGGTCTCCAGCTACAGTTAGCCCTGCCGGCCCCCCACCCACAATTGCCACCTTTCTTCCAGTAGCTGGTGGAATTTCAGGTATCTCCAGCTTATCTTGCTCCGCTTCCCAGTCTGCCAGGAACCGCTCTAAACGACCAATTGCGATCTGCCCTCCTTTTTTCTGGAGAATACAGGTCTCCTCGCACTGTTCCTCCTGTGGACAGACCCGACCGCAGACCGCTGGCAGTAAATTTTTTTCTTTTAATACCCTTATTCCTGCAGATAAATCTTTTTCAGCTATTCGTTTGATAAAGCCGGGAATGTTTATCTCCACCGGACACTTAATAACGCATTTTGGATTTTTGCACTGCAGACATCTCTGGGCTTCCTCAACTGCAGTTTCAAACGGATACCCCAAAGCCACCTCGTTGAAATTATGCCTTCTTACTTCAGGCATCTGTTTGGGCATTTCCCTTCTTTTCAAATCCAGCTTTTTTTTCTGCGGCTCAGACATAAAATAATTCCCTATGATCTTTCAGCATGCTCTTCACACCTGCTGGTCCTGAGAGGAATAACCTCCTCTTTCAAGTATGTTTTGCGGCGCTGTAAAAGCTCAGCCCAGTTAACCTGATGACCGTCGAAATCCGGACCATCCACGCAGGCAAACTTTGTGCTGGTTCCTATAGTTACACGACATACACCGCACATCCCGGTGCCATCGATCATAATTGGATTCAGGCTTACGATAGTTTTTATGTTCAAGGGTCTGCTTATATCCGATCCTCTTTTCATAAGAAAGGTGCAGCCATTGATAATGATTCGACTGATTGGCTCTTCAGAGGATTGAATGATTTCAGGAAGCCGATTTATATGTCCCCGGTATCCCTTTGTTCCATCCCTGGTGATCTGGAAGAACTTATCAGAGACTTCTTTAAGCCTGTCCTCCCAGTAAAAAAGATATGAGCTTCTGGCTTCTATAATTGTGATTACCTTATTATTTTTCTGTTTAAGTGCTCTAACAACCGGGAAAATACTCCCGATCCCGTAACATCCGCCAATACAGAGAACCGTGCCAAAATTTTCGATTTCCGTGGGATTCCCCAGTGGTCCCACCACAGTTGGAATGCTGGTTCCGCCTTTAACTGAAGCCAGCCTTCCTGTAGTATTACCAACATTCATCAAAATAACCGTAACTGTCCCTTCTTTTTCGTCCCAATCAGAAACGGATAATGGTATCCTTTCCCCATCTTCGTCTGCTCGTAAAATAACGAATTGTCCTGGTTTCACCTGCTGGGCAACTGCCGGTGCTTCCAGGGTCAAAAGATGAATATTAGGCACGATCATCTGGTTTTTTATCAGTTTAAACATCTTTTTCCCTTATTCTTACTGGATGGGGGTTAGGTCCAACCGCTTCACCTTGACTTAAGGTAACGTGAAGTGTTCCCTGAGATTGATCATCTGAAATTTTAGCAATCCAGACCTTCTCAAACTGAGCTGAGGAAACGACAACTTCATCCCCCTGGAATATCCCGGCTTTCTTAGCATCCTCCGGATTTAACACTATTATCCCATCATCGAATAACTTCCTTGTGCCTTTAACCCAGGTGGTAAGAGAAAAACCACGATAAGAATGTTCAGAAAGAGAAGTGTTAAGGATAAAGGGGAATCCTTTATTTGCTCTTTTAGTCTCTTTTGGCTTCGTTTGCGGAATGGTCAACTCCCCTTCGCATATCAGAGAACCAGCTTGGCGTTCGACATTATCAAAATCTCCAAATCCCTTTACGATGGAGGAGATCTCTTTATGAATCTCTCGAGGATTGGAGAAATCAAACCCTTCTTTCCCCATTTTTTTAGCGATAAGGCAGAGTATCTTCCAGTCAGGTAAAGCTTGACCGGGAGGGTTAACCCCTTTTCTTACCCTTTGAATTCGTCCCTCACCATTGACGAATGTTCCGTCTATTTCTGTAAAAGCGGCTGAAGGAAGGACAAGATCAGCTTTGTATAAGGGATCCGGTGGATAAATGTTTTGAAAAATCACGAAATCGGATGGGAGTAGGAAGTTTGAGGGAGCCTCTCCTATGAGGTAAAGCACCTTCATTTTAGTTTTAGATGAAAGTGCTGCTGCATTCCACGAAGGAGAGAAATCGGGAAGGTTTGCATTCCACACTTTTCTAAGACTGTCTAACCTCTTTTTATCAGTGGAAGAAAACCCGCCGGGAAGAATTTCAGGATAAGCACCCATGAGAATGGAACCGACCAGATTGTTCTGGGCTGGCAAGGGGAGAATCCCGGCGCCAACATTTCGTGCTAACTTCTCTATATTCTCAAAAATCTGATGACTTTTGTCGTATTGCAGAAAATCTGAACCTACAAGGATTACAGGAGCAGAGGCTTCCATAAGCATTTTCGCTGCTCTAACAAGTTCATCCTTGAGATTTCCGCTCTTCCCTTTTGAGCCTTGCGGTGATGTCCGGGTTCCTTTTTCCTCAGTCAAACTTACTAATGAACCAAGAAGATCAGCTTCCATCCCGGGAACTGGTCTAAGCCACTTCTCAGCGATCAGGGCGAGATTATGTTCTCCGGGATTGATAGAAATTATTTTTGCACCCCTTTTTATCGCCTTTCTAAGCTCAACTCCGACAACTGATCTTCCGAACCTGGTATCCAGCCCCACACAAAGGATGACTGAGGCATTTTTTAATTTCGAAAGTGGAACACTCATTTTCAAAAGGTTCAGGTAAGCATTGAAACCAGTTCCATAGAACACTCTTGCAGAAGTATCGATATTGGACGAGCCCATAACAACTCTGGTAAATTTCTGGGCAATGTATAGATCTTCATTAGAGCAATTGGGTGAAACCAGCATAGCATACTGTTCTGGTGAGCAAGTTGAAAGTTTATCAACCATTAATTCGAGAGCTTCTTCCCAGGATAATTCTACTCTGGTTTTATCCTGAATTTTATATGGTTTTTTCAAACGCTGGTGATTATTTACCAGCTCGGTAATACAGAATCTCCCTTTAACGCATGAATGTCCTTTATTCACCAGATTATCTTCTGCCGGAAGAGTGCCAATGATTTCATTTTCTTTTATCAGTAAACGTATCTGACACCCTACTCCACACAAAGGACAGGTTGTGATTTCTTCACGCTCGGCTTTACCCTCCCATTTACTCACTTTTTCCGAAAGAGCACCAGTCGGGCAAACGGATACGCAAGCTCCGCAGAATTCACAGCCTGCCTCTAAATGAGTGCGGTCATAAGCCGGTCCAATAACCGTATGCCGTCCCCTCTGTTTAAAAGTTAAAGTGTTAGCGTTACGAATTTCCTGACACATCCGGATACATCTTCCGCATAGAATGCACAGGTTATAATCCCGGTCGTAGAAAGGGTCATCTTTTTCTACCCTGAGGTTACGATAATAGATAGGATAGTTAATCTCATTCACTCCCAATTTCTCCACTACCTCCTGCAGTTCACACTGTTTATCATTCGGACAATACCGGCACCCCGTGGTTACTCCCGCTTTGCGGATCGTTCCCATAAAGTTTTTGCATTCCTCTTTTTCTTCGCAGATCAAACAGCTCGAAGTATGCTCGCTTAAAATCAACTGTAAAATCTCCATTCTCACTGACTGGACTTGAGCAGTATGAGTTCTTATTACCATCTCCTGTTCAACTGGAGTTGTGCAGGCTGTGGGGAAGCCACGCATCCCCTCAACTTCCACTATGCACATACGACAGCCCCCGAAGGGAGTCAAGTCCCTGTGAGCGCAGAGGGTAGGAATGTAGATATTATTCTGCTCAGCCGCTTGAAGGATGGTCAACCCTCTGTCTACCTCAAACATTTGGTTATCTATATTAATGGTAACTTTCTCGTTTCGTTTACTCATCCGCACTTCTCCCCTTGGACCTGATGATGATAGCATCGCCGGCTATAGCGTCAAAACGACAGATCTCATAACATGCTCTGCACTTTATACATTTGGATGGATCAAGGTTATGTGGCTCTGCCCTGGGTCCGGTAATGGCACCCGTGGGACATACGCTGACACAGCGTTGACATCCAGTACATTTACCCGGGATAACCCGGTATTCGATAAGCTCTCTGCAAACCGTAGCCGGACAGTACTTTTCCTTTATATGCTGGAGATATTCTGGTCTGAAATAACGGAGCGTAGTCATAACCGGATTCGGGGCAGTCTGTCCCAAGCCGCAGAGCGAGCCTTTTTTAACCGTTTCCCCCAGAGTCTGAAGTTTTAAAAGGTCATCTGTTTGCCCTTCCCCTTTGGTAATCCTTTCAAGGATTTCCACCATATGCCTGGATCCAACGCGACAGGGAGAACATTTGCCACAGGATTCCTTCTGTGTAAAATCCAGAAAATAGCGGGCAATATCCACCACGCAGGTATCTTCATCCATCACGATCAGACCTCCAGAACCCATTATCGAGCCAGCCTCGGTCAGCGATTCATAATCCACTGTCGTGTCTAAAAATTCCTCTGAGAGACAACCGCCTGAAGGTCCGCCGGTTTGGACTGCTTTGAAAGGCTTCCTTGAACCGCCCCCTATATCAAAAATTATTTTTCTGAGTGTCATTCCCAATGGAACTTCGATCAAACCTGAGCGGCGGATCTTTCCGACCAGAGAAAATGTTTTCGTGCCGTAATTCCCCTGGGTGCCGTATTGCCTGTACCAGGAAGCACCGTTTCTCAAAATGTTGGGGAGAGTCCCGAGTGTCTCCACATTATTAATGATGGTGGGCATGCGAGTGAAGACCCGCGACTGCCGGGAAAGGAGGCCGTGGTCCGTGGCATGCCTCTTTTCCCTTCTATGGAAGCAATCAGAGCAGTCTCCTCACCGCAGACAAAAGCCCCGGCCCCTTCTTTAATGGTGATGTCGAAATCAAACCCCGACATTCTGGATGTTCTTTCCCAGAAAGCCATATTCTCTCATCTGGGTTATGGCTTTCTTCAAGCGGGCAATGGCTAAAGGATATTCTGCCCTTATGTAGATATATCCCCGGGAAGCACCAATGGCATAAGCTGCGATAAGCATCCCTTCAAGGACTGAATGTGGATCCCCCTCTATCAGGGACCGGTTCATAAACGCTCCCGGATCTCCTTCGTCTGCATTGCAGATCATATACTTTGTTTTAGCGGAAGATTTTTTACAAATCTCCCATTTCTTATAAGTGGGAAACCCTGCTCCACCCCTCCCCCGCAATCCGGATTCTTTTACCTCTTCGATTACCTTGTCAGGTCCCTTGGTGAACGCATTCATAATCCCCAGGTATCCCTGGTTAGCTAAGTAATGGTCGATCTCCTCCGGGTCTATGAATCCGCAATTTCTGAGCACGACTCTCACTTGAGGCTTAAGCATGGGAAGATCGAAAAAACCTGGAATCCCGTTTGTAAATTTACAGTTTTCATCTCCGAAATGCCCCACTGCCAGCTGTGCCTGAGGATCACCTTGGATTAAATAGGACCCGATTATCTTTTGAGCTTTTTCCGGATTGACATTAGCGTAACTTATCCGTGGACGATCTGGTAACTTTATATCCATAAGTGGTTCCAGATAACAGGGTCCAATACATCCCACCTGGACAATTTTTGCTTTCAACCGGTTTTCTTTCAGTGTCTTCTGAACCGAGCCCAGCACTTCCATAGCCCCTGCCGCCCTGCCGCAGGAGGCGGTACCCAGATAAATAACCGGTATTTTACTGGATTCGAGCAAATTCCATTTCTTCTGGGCTTCTTTTCTTTTTATGTCGAAGCTATTCATATCTATCTAAAATCCCTTTTAAACGAATCACGGTCATCCGGCTGTGGATATCATCGTTAATCTGAACCACCGGTGCCAGAGCACAGCAACCTAAACAAGCCACTCGTTGAAGATCGAACTTCCTATCTTTAGTTGTTTGTCCGGTAGAAATCTCCAGTTCTCTTTCCAATGCCTCGCAGAGAACCTGCCCTCCACGCACATGGCAGGCAGTTCCCAGGCAGACTTTGATGGAGTTTCTGCCCGGCGGATTAAACCGAAATTGGGAATAAAAAGAAGCCACCCCGAAGATCTGGTTTTCGGAGATTTTCAAAAACCGGGAAATGGATTTAACAGCTTCCTTCGAGATGTAACCAAACTTTTCTTGAATCTTCTGGAGAAGCGGAATCAAATCCCCCTCTTCACCCTGGAACCCTGATAATATTTCGGTATAATCTTTATCTGACACAGAATGATCTCCAGCTCATATTCGAATTTATTATCCTCCCTTTTCCCCTTTTTGTGCCAGGAAGACGCAATCGGTAAGATTCACCTCTCCTCTTACGTAATCCTCGGCAAAAGCCATACAGGTAGGTGCTCCGCAGTAGCCGCAGTCTATCTGGCGAAGTTTCTTATATACCCTTTCCTTCTCTTTCATTCTCTTGATGGATGTTTCCAGATCAGTGTCGAAGTATTTAGTAGGACGGGGTAAAATAGGATTTTCGATGAAATAATATCCCCGCTTCAAATTCTCTTCTATCCTCTCATCCTCTATCTCTATGCGATTTTCATATTTCACCCTTTGCTTGATGCTGTTAGTCCGGGCGACATACGGGCTTTCCACGTTAAATTTTCCGCCTATGCACCCTAACATACAGGCAAGAGCTTCTACGAAATCGATGTTGCGGAGTTTTGAATTCTCAATATCGTCTAAGATCTTCATCACGTGATCCAGTCCAGAGACAGCCAGCCAGTTCTCCATCTCCACTGTCCGGGTCATACCACCAAGTATAGCCCAGCCTGCATTAAAAGAGAAATCTGTTGGCACATCTTTTTCATTAAATTTCTCCTTTATCGCTACAATATGAGGCAGCAATACGGAATAGACATCCCGGATCGAAAAAACTCCATCAAACCAGGACTTTGCCTTTTCAGCCGGCTGTTTGATTGAAACGATCTTTGCCGGACAGGGTGATATATAGATTATCCCAATCTCTTCCGATTTCAATCCTAACTTATCCGGGAAACTCATCCTGATCTCCTTGGCAGTTACCTCCCTGGGCACATCCAGTGGCACCACCAGTTCCACCAGATCAGGATATTTGACCTGGATCAACCTTAGCATAGAAGGACAGTGTGAGGATATTAGAGGGCGCCTCCCCTGATATTTCTTCATATATTTAACCAATGCCCTGCCCAGAGCTACCGAAGAGGTCCCGACATCCACAATTTCATCGAAACCGAGTTTTTTAAGTGCCAGATGAACGATATAAGGATGAATGTTCGATTCGAATTGGGAATAGAGCACCGGGGAAGGCACTATCACTTTATATTTGAAATAGGATAGCTCAGCCACCAGGTCAGTGATTGGGACGATTGCTCCGGAGGGGCATACGGATATGCAAGTGCCACAATCGACGCAGAGCTCTTCAGATACGACAGCCTTGCCACCTCTAACCCGAATGGCCTGGGTAGGACAGTGACGCATACAGGTCATGTGTCCGCGACACTTGTCCATATCTACTTTGTGAGCATGATAATATTGTGCCAACTGATGTTCCCTCACCGTCTAAAACCAGCCTTCAGATGAAAAACTTTATCTGCAGTATAGTCCCTTTTCCAACCACGCTTTTGATCTGTAGCTCATCCGAGTTTTTCTTTATGTTTGGCAGTCCCATGCCGGAGCCAAAACCCATAGCTCTCATTTCTTCAGTGGCAGTAGTATACCCTTCCTGCATAGCCAATTCCACGTCCGGGATACCCTTCCCTTCATCTTCAATCACCACTTCAATCAGCCGGGGAGTAATTGAGAGATTAACTTTAGCCTTTCTGGCGTGCATAACCACATTCATCTCCCCCTCGTAAGTAGAGATAGCAACTCTTCGCACAAGCTTTGGATCCAATCCTATTTTTTTCAGGATAGATTTAACCTCAGTAGAAACCAATCCCGCATTCGCAAAATCGTTTCCCTGAATGATAAATTCATGGCTCAGCAGCATCTCTTCAGTCTTTTGTCCAGCCGGGATTATTTTAGATCCCTGGCGTTTTCCTTTCTTGATTGCATCTATCCTGACGCAAGCATCGTACATATCCAGCTCGGTGGAGAGTAAGACCAGAAGGTTATCTCTAGCAAACTTTTCCGCTCCATCCTTAGGTTTTTTACCCCGGATGAATACTACCCCCTTAAACTCTGCCATGTGAGCGGATATCACCGCCTGCTGGGTTGCCAGACCGGTAAGCAGGATGGAATTGGGTCTGCCAAATGCTAAAACGTCACTCATCAGGTCAGAAGCATATATATGCTCAACTCCGGTATCGAGTTTATCCTCTCCCTCGATTACCGAAGCCTCCAGAACATCTTTTATCATCTTTATCTCCACAGTGGTTGCCTTATTTCATACCTCTATGCCTGTTAACAAACGGCTTTAAACGCTCTGATCAAGATATGGATTAATCTGAGCTGATTATTTTGTACCCAGGCCCATACCATAAAGCTTTCCCACCAGTTCGAATGTAGAGAGTTCAGTGGACAGGATGGCGATATTATATCTGCTGGCAAGATCGATCGTCTCCTGCGGAACCACCTTTCCGCTGGTGATTATGATTGCGGAAACATCCACCAGATTGGCGGCGGGCACGACACTCTTATGGGTCTGAACTGTCAGCCAGAGGTTCCCGGATTTAGCGCTGGCCATAACGTCGCTTAACATGTCTGAAACGAATACCCCCTCCACTTTCCGGTGCTCGAATTTACTTAACGGTTTAAGCCCGATCTTTTCAATTAAATCTTGAGTGGTCATGAAAGCTCTCCTGCTTATTGGGAATGAATTTAAGTTAAAATCAAAATAGAGGTTTCCTCTCCTCTGGTGGTTCCAGCGAAAGCATACCCACATCGTGAACAAAATCTCCTTTACAGCGAGAAAGATCTTCGATCAGGTTAAATGGAACGATTTTAATTCTCGAGCGGTTTATGTCCCTCCCCTGGTTAAAATAATCGGTGAGTATATCCAGTTTATATTCGGGTATCGGTTTTTCCTTTGCCTTCGGAAGAAAACCGAATGCTACCATAACCCAGGTTCTCTCTGCTTCATATTTCTTCCTTAGAATCTCCACCCCGCAATCCGGTAAACAGCCGGTGCAATGCAAAAGCCCCATAAGGTCATTGTATTTTTCTAGGTGGTTGCACTTGGTACACTGCAGGTCAAATCTGAATGACTGGGCGTTTTCCACCCTGCTCCAGTAACAGTCCCCCTCGCGATATTTGTCACCCAGAATAGGAATATCTTCCACGGAAAAATAAGTCCTCAGTCCACTGCAATGAAAACATTTCTCGAAAACTACAAAACCAAACTGGATATTCGTCATTTTCCACTGGTGCTGGCATTCAGGCATTTTCATCTGCTCCCTGTTCTAAGGTTTGAGGGGAAAGACACCTTTACTATATAGCAATTTATTTCCTGCCTGCATTTTTTACTATTGTCTAATTTTTGTTTTCATTGGCATCTACTTTTCGAAGATAAATAATAACGCACCCGCTTAAAAAAGTCAAGCATAGATGTTTTAAAAAATATTTTTAAATCAAATTATTTACTTTTTTGATTAATCCTCGAACCTAAAATTAATCATACACTTTTAAAACTTCAGTTAATACTGACATACGATAAGTTTTTTAATGATAAGCCCTTAGCCCAGATAGATTTTTTATAGGACTGGTTGATCTTATATGTTAGTGTCCGATAGGATCGTTTGACATTAAGACATACATATACCCGACTTCCATAACGCTCACCATCGTGTCGGGCGAGTATCTTGTTATTGCTAAGAATCCACAATAGGGGGACGACGAAACAATCTGTATCTATTGAGTATACGGATTACTTCACTCCCTCCAGTCGCTCGCAATGTCTCCTAATAAGAGAACGTCAGGGATAAACCCGGACGCTATATTTTCCCCTTTGAACTTTTGAGCTTTTGAACCCTTTTTTATCCTTCTACACTTTCTATAAGCCCCCCACCAATCACCTTTTCCCCTTCATAGAAAACTGCTGACTGACCTGGAGTGATTGCCCTTTCAGGTTTTTCAAATTCGACTAAAACCCTTAGTGGAGTGCAAGAGCTTGCTCTTGCATTTCTTCCATAAGCATCAGCCTCAAGGTCAACATCGACAAGCTGATGCATTCCTGTATCTTGCCACCTCTTCACATCTTCGGGAAATAGAGAAATTGTGGCTTTTGCAGGAGAATGCAGGTACCTGATTTTAACTGAACAGTTCAATTTTTCTTTGAGCTCAGGGATGGAAATCCAATTCAATTGAGACACAATAAAAGTAGTCTTAAAGAGGTCTTTGTTCTCACCTATATAAATCACATTTTCATCCGGGTCGATTTTAACCACATACAAAGGCTTTCCAAAAGCAATCTTCAGCCCTCTTCTCTGCCCGATAGTATAAAAAGGAACCCCTTTATGCTCGCCAATTTTTTTCTTCTTTAGATCATAAATAGGTCCAGGCTTTATTTGGTCAGAAAATTTTTGCAAAGCTACATCGTTCCATTCTTTTAAAAAACGCTCATAATCATCATCCGGCACAAAGCAAATCTCCTGGCTTTCTTCTTTGAAAGCAGTTTTTAGATTATATTTTTTGGCTAACTCCCTAACCTCTTTTTTAGTCAGCTCCCCTAAGGGGAAAATCGTCTTGGAGAGATTCTCCTGAGACAGTCCCCATAAGGCATAAGACTGGTCCTTCTGAGCATCGATACCTTTTAGAAGTAGAAACCTTTTCTCTTTTTCTGAGTATTTTATCCGGGCATAATGACCAGTAGCCAGAAACTCTGCCCCAAGTTCTTTCGCTCTATCCCATAGCAGTTTCCATTTTATCCCAGTATTACAAACTATACAGGGATTAGGAGTTCTCCCCTTTTTGTATTCCTCTACGAAATTATTAATAACCTTATCTTTGAATTTTTCTTTGAAATCCAAAACATAATGGGGGATTCCAAGTTTTTGGCAGATATTCCGGGCATCATTCATTGCTTCCAGTGAACAGCACCTGCCATCTTTATATAAATCTCCTCCGACATCTGAATAATCCCAGAGCTTGAGGGTAATCCCGATAACCTCAAAACCTTTATCTTTTCCTAAGGATTCAGATTCGGATAATAGAAAAGCTGCCAGTGATGAGTCCACCCCGCCAGACATCGCCACCACCACCTGCGGTTTTGATGTTTTTATCATTTCCTGTAAATCCGATTTAGGATTTTTTATTTCTATTCTTGTAATCTTCTATAGCTTTATGTAAAGCATCAGCCGCTAAATTTGAACAGTGCATTTTATTAGCAGGAAGCCCATCTAATGCTTCAGCCACTGTCTGCTTGGAAATTTTCTCTGCCTCTTCTAAAGTCTTATTTTTAACCAGCTCCGTGATCATACTCGAAGTCGCAATAGCGGCGCCACATCCAAATGTTTTGAATTTCGCTTCCGTAATCCGATTATCCTTTACCCTGATATAAAGTTTCATAATATCGCCACATACTGGATTACCGATTTCCCCTACACCGTCAGCATTTTCAATTTCACCCACGTTTCTCGGGTTTTGAAAATGTTCCATTACTTTAGCGCTATATGGCATATTATCCTCTTTTTATATAATTAGTTATATTATTATCTTAGAGTATTACACTAAGCCTTCTCTTTTTGATAAATAGGCGACATAGCTCTCAATCTTGAAACTATCTCTGGCAGCACTTCGACCGCATAATCTATGTCATCTATAGTATTACTCCTTCCAAAACTAAACCTTAAAGAACTCTGGGCTAAATCCGGAGGCACTCCCATAGCAGAGAGAACATGAGATGGTTCCAAGGTACCTGAAGTGCAGGCAGAGCCTGAAGCAACTGCTATCCCCTTTAAATCCAGGCTCAAAATAATCGACTCGCCTTCTACTCCCTTAAAGGAAAGGTTTAAGGTATTCGGGATTCTAAGCTCAGGATGACCATTTAGATAAACATCCGGAATTTTTTCTGTTATCCTCTCAAAAAATCTCTCGGAAAGATTTTTCAATCTATTATCCTCTTTCTCCATATCCCTGTTTGCGATCTCAAGTGCTTTAGCCAGTCCCACGATTCCAGGGACATTCTCAGTTCCCGCTCTTCTTGCCTTTTCGTGATGACCTCCATGTGCCAAGGGAGTTAACCTTACCCCTCTTCTTATGTAGATTGCTCCCACTCCTTTGGGACCATAAAATTTATGAGCGGATAGTGAAAGTAAATCCACACCCAATCTATTTACATCGATCTTTATTTTACCTGTGGATTGAACTGCATCCGTATGAAAATAAACTCCATTTTCCCTGGCAATTTTAGAGAGCTCCGGGATAGGCTCAATTGTGCCTACTTCATTATTAGCGTGCATTATGCTAACCAGTATTGTTTCTTTTCTGATATTCTTTTTCAACTCATTCGGGTCAACCAAACCGTATCTATCTACAGGCAGATACGTTACCTCAAACCCTTCTCTTTCTAAAAACTTACAACTCTCTAAAACCGCATGATGCTCTATCTTAGAAGTTACGATATGATTCCCTTTCTTTGCATTAGCCCAGGCAATCCCTTTAACCGCTAAATTATCCGATTCAGTCCCTCCACTGGTAAAATATATCTCTAAGGGGTCTGCATTTAATAACTTTGCTACCTTCTCTCTGGATTCTTCTAAAGCTACCTTAGCCTCTCTGCCAAAACTATGGATGCTGGAGGCATTTCCAAAACCTTCTTTATAAAAAGGAAGCATCGCCTCAAGCACTTCCGGATGAACCGGAGTGGTAGCGTTATGATCTAAATAGATTTTTCTATCCATTTTTTCGAACTCCTTTTGAAATTAATATTTATCTTTTCTTTTTTCAAGTCTTTTAAAGTAATGCTGGAAAGCATCTCGTCGATTTTGTCTTCAAGTCTTTTCCATAAAACTCTGGTTATGCAGGTGGAAGGACCGGTACAGCTTTTCTCCCTCAAACTCGGGTTATCACAGTAGGAAATAGAAAAAGGTCCATCTAAGGCATTAATAACCTGGCTTACCGTGATTTTATCCTCATCTAAGGCTAAAATATACCCGCCCTTAGCTCCTCTCACACTTTCCACTATGCCTGCCTTTTTTAACTTATTGAAGATCTGCTCCAGATAATCAATAGACATCTTCTGCCTTTTAGAGAGACTCCTCAAATTAACCGGATCTTCTCTCGTAAGGGTGGAGAGATCCAGAAGCGCCCTTAAACCATATCTCCCGCGGGTTGATATATTCATAAGCTTCCTCTTAACCTATCATCTTTTTTAATATACGTAATTCCTACTAAATTTGTCAAGATTAATTTCAAAATATTTTACTCCCTTCTCAAGGAAAGGATTAGCGAGATGAAGAATATGTATTCGCGGCATAAGGGCAGGTTGTCCCGCCAACGGCGGGATACCCCTACCTTATTTTTTATGTGATCGTCGGGTCCCCTGACCCGATTTGCCTTAGGCGAACCAGGTCAGTCCGCCTCAGGCGGATGGCAAGCACTAAAAATAAAACCACCCTTTTCGTTAAGCCTAAAGCCCAATGCAATAGTTATTTCAATCTCCTTAAAAGCTCTTTTGTAGCTTTTTTCACATCCTCTGCCATAAATATTGCTGAGATAACTGCTATTCTTCTTACACCAGTTGAGATAATCTGGTCAACATTACTTAAGTTAATACCCCCTATGGGGAAAATCGGAATATGGAGAATCTCATTTGCTTCTTTTATAATCTCCGTTCCTAAAGGTTTTGCAATATCCTTGGAACTGGTATCAAATATAGGACCAAGCCCGATATAATCAGCCCTTTCCCTCTCCTTTAATTTCGCAGTCTTAAGGTCGCAGGCAGAAGCGCCAATTATTCTCTCTGAACCCAAGATTTTCCTTGCTTCCTTTATGGGGAGGTCATCTTCACCTAAATGCACCCCTTCCGCATCAATCAGTTTTGCAACATCTACCCGGTCATTGATAATTAATGGAATTTTCTTTTTTCGGGTGATTTTTTGTATTTCTTTTGCTTTTTCCAGAAATTCTTTATCGGATGATTCTTTATCCCGAAATTGGATCATCTGGGCACCACCCTCAATTGCAAGGCTAATCAGTTTTATTAAATCTCTATTCAAGCATAAGCCTGGATCAGCAATAGCATAAAGCTGAACCTTTTCCAGAACCTTTTCTTTGTTTAATAACTTACTTCTTCCTGGCATTTTCAATTAAAGATTTGAATATAAGTTTTGAGTTTTTCTTTTCAAAGTCAACTTCCGGATGCCATTGAACTGAAAGCAAATAGTTATCTTTGATGCTCTCCATTGCCTCAATTACCCCATCCTCCTTAGACCAGGCAGTTGCTGCAAATCCTGGGGCAATCTTTTTTATAAGCTGATGATGGCTGGTATTAACCACAATCTCTTTTTTACCAATTATTGAAAATAATTTTGAATCTTCTTTTATAATTGCTCGATGCCTCTTTTTATAATTTATAATTTTACTCCCTTTATGATCAAAAGTAGGCTCATCTCTTAAAGACAAGTCCTGATAAAGCGTACCTCCAAAAGCTATATTTATCACCTGATGACCACGGCAGATTCCTAAAATTGGAATTTTTCTATCTCTTGCTTTTTTAACCAGTTTTAATTCAAATTTATCTCTGTCCGGGGTAAGTTTTACACTCTCATGCTCAATTTTTTCCCCGTAATAAATCGGATGAACATCATACCCACCACTTATCAGGATGCCATCTACTAACTCTAAAATCTCTTCGATTAAACTTAATTCTTTCAGGTTTGGTAGTAGTATTGGCACACCTCCAGCCTTTTCAATAGCAAAATAATATTGCCTCTTAAGATAATCAAAAGGGTAGATCACCGGATATTTTCTCTCCCGATCTTCTTTCTCTTCTATACTGCAGGTAATCCCAATAATCGGTTTCTTCATCTAATCGTCTCTTTTTTTAGTCTTTTTATCCGTCATTCGTTATTCGTCATCCGGTATTTAACTTATTAAAAAGCATAAAGAATTGCCAGGTGAAGCCTCCCCTTTACGGGATCGCCGTCTCTCAATATCCTCCTAGCGTAGTCTAATCTTATCGGACCTATAGGCGTAAGAAATTGCAAACCCAACCCGCCGGTTAACCTGATATCTGGCATATTAAAATTTTTAGGCTCAAACCGAACATTCCCGGCATCCAGGAAAAGCGTATAACCAAATTTCCAGAATAACGCTCTTCTAATCTCGGCATTAGCTAAAAGCATAAGGCCCCCCCCAGTATTATTACCTTCCGAGTCTTTAGGACCCAAAGTGTTCTCCGAATAGCCTCTTATAGTATAAGCTCCCCCGGCATAGAAACGGTCGAATGTAGGAACATATTTATCCTTGAATAGCTTCTGTACATATCCGAGTTTGACCCTGGTTGCCAGCACATTCAATTCCCTTGGCTTACCTAATGGATTATACCTGCTCCAGGTTAATATAACTTTGTAAAAATGGTTATCCCCTTTTAAAAATCCACCTACCAGCTCATTGTATAATTGAAAATATGATCCGGAAACCGGAACAAAAGGATCTGTGCGGGTATCCTTCTCTATAGAAAAATTTACCAACCTGCGAATATTGATCCCCTGCTCCTTTTTAAACTCTTCTAACTTATCTGGAGAGAGGTCATAAACCTTAACCTGCTGATAGCTGAAAGTTAAGTAGAATTTGATAAACCGTTTATGCTCCCGGCTAAAATTGAAATTCCCGCCATAAGATTCTATGCGATAAGGCTGGATTATACTCCTTACCCCCGGTTCATAATAAAGGTCAAAATTAAATGGTGTTCTTGTTCCCAAAAACCAGGGCTCAACAAAACCAAATTTGAATCGATTGGAAAGATTTTGCCAGTTTTTGAAAATAACAAAGCTGGTGAAGCCCGACAGGTAAATTTTTCTTGCAGTTCCCGCTAAATTCCGATTACCCCATTCCAAGGTTAAATCAGAGGTGGTTAAGTCAGCTACTAAATTCTGGGGCTGGTATTGTCCCATTCCTAACTTTAAACCAACATAACTCGGCTTCCTTTCTGCCACTTTCAAAACAAAATCCGGGTTCTCCGGTTTCTCTTCAGGTTTTTTCACCTCTAAGCTTATATAGTTGAAAAGGCCTGTAGAATATTCCCTTTGTTCGCTATCCAAAATTTTCTCCCGACTGTAAATCTCTCCTTGCTTTATGACCAGTTCCCTTCTGGCAACCTTTTCGTCAGTTCGAGATAATCCTTCAAAGGAAATCTCTCCGAACTTAACCAGTTTACCTGGTTCTAAAGTGAAATTCACCTGAGCTGATGTAGAATCTTCACTCATCTCGATTTCAATCTTTATCTGAGAATAAGGATAACCGTTGTTAGCATAGACTGTTTTCAGATTGAAAGCCACCTTATCTAATTTTAAAAGATTTAAAGGTTCGCCAGATTTCAACGCATCTAATTCTTTTTTCTCCTTGTTAGAAAGATTTTCCAGTCCACCGCTCAGGCTAAAACCCTTAATTCTGGTCTGGACTCCTTCGTAAACATTAACTTTTAGACTAACTTTACTTTCGGCATCAATCTGGTAATCTATCTTGGTTTTAGCTTGAAGAAAACCATTAGTCTGATAAAGGGTATCTATGGTAAACTGGTCATTTTCCAACTTCCATCTATAAAATCTCTGACTTTTGAAAAGGTTATACCATTTGTTTTCTTTAAGGGACATCTCCTTTTTAATCTTTTTATTTGAAAAGAAGGTATTACCTGATACCTCGATATTTTTAATTATCGGCTTTTCTAAACCTGACGAGCCAGCAGCTATAACCTTCTCTCCCTGAAGAAAAATGTAAAAAATCAATATTATTAAATAAAAAAAGGGGTTAGAGTAGAATATTTTCTTCATTAATATTCCCAGTAAAGATTCAATCCCAGGTGAAAAAGTCCCTGTTTGTCCCGGTTACCTTCAAGATAAAAACGTTTGCTTAACCGGTATTCCAACCCTCCTTCCTGACCCGCAGATTCAGTTAGCCGGCGAGTATATCTTAAATAAACTTTATTGGAAATATATTTCCCTACCGTCACTTCAGATTCCCACAGGGAGAATTTGCCAGGTTCTAAGGGTTTGATCTCAAAAGTCTCCACTCCTATATTCCGGGTAGCTAAATTCTCCAGAAAACGATTCGTATAAGCTTCCCCTAAGCTTCCCGCTAATTTGGATTGAAAAAGACTACCACCGCCCGATCCAGCCGTAGAAAACCTCTGATGAAAAGCCAAAAGCTCAGCTATTTCTTCCTTGGAATAAGGTGAATCTGTCGCTGGTTTTATCTCTGGAGCAGAAAGAGTGCCAGTTATGGCGAGCTCTACTTCCTGACCTCTCTGGGCAATAGAATCTTTTACAGAATGGGTAGAGCCATTTAAAGAAGCGGAAACGAGAAAATCTAATTTGGGATCAATTTTTTGAATATTATCGAAAACAAAACTTCCTTCTTCTATTTTAAAGGTTGTGCCATAAATGAAATACTTTCCTCTGATTGTCTCCAGATTACCCAATAGCTTTAAATCTCCACTTTCTCTGGATAACAGGACCTCTCCCTTCAATTCTGCTTGCATATCCTGATTTAAAATCCAGAAATTGTTATCACCTGAAAGCTTTAGCTTCAGATCCCACAGATTCTCCTGAGGGATTGGAGGACCAGCCTTTGCTTGCATCAAGCTGTTGAATGGATCCCTAAATGCTAAATGAGAAAAAAATATGTCTCCGGAGACTAAAGGCGGACTTAGCCCGGAAATCTCCAAATTAAGATCAATGGTACTTACCAGGTCAGCATATTCATAACTTAAAGGTAAATCCTTGCCGACCAAAGTTAACTCATATTTGAACCTTTTGATATCACCCAAGTTGATATTCCCATAGAGAAAAAGTTCCCCTTTTATCTTCTTCTCAGGAAAGACAATATGCCAGAACTTCTTCAGAAGGTTATTATTTGCAATTTTTTCCTGTAAGGCAAAACCTCTGACCTCATCTATA
This sequence comes from uncultured candidate division Zixibacteria bacterium, assembly GCA_963713865.1. Taxonomy (GTDB): domain Bacteria; phylum Zixibacteria; class MSB-5A5; order MSB-5A5; family RBG-16-43-9; genus CAZMZF01. The sequence goes on from OY970208.1 coordinate 2,083,287, forward strand.
TAGAGATTTTCATTTTCCATTCTCAATTTACCCCGGACCTGAGTGATCGGATTTTGTATGGGAACTAATTTTAAAGTTCCCTGAGAAAGTTCCAGACCCCCTTCTAACTTTGGATGAAGCGGGGTACCCGTTATGATAACTTCGCCTTTAAACAAACCCTGCAGATACTCCAGGTCCGGTATAAAAAGATTAATAAGACTGAATCTATTCCCTTCTCCTTTAAAAACTATATTCTGAGGCTGGTCAAGAAGTCTATCTGATACCGGGTAAAACGAAAGGTTGATGGGGACAAAACCGGAGAGTGAATAATTCCCATCCGGATGCATTAGCGAAACTTTCTCTAAAAATAGTTTTTCTTCTTTATATGACATGCTCCCGCTCAAAAACCCTAAATCCACACCTTCATAATTTATATCCCTTATCTCCGAATAAAGATTTATCTCCGGGTTTTTAAAATCTCCCTTAAGCTCTACCGTTGCATCTAATTTCCCATCTATTCTTCTTGTCGGAAACGACAACCTTTCCCAGGGTAAAACCTGCATATTTTTCAAGTCCAGTTTCAGATTCATTCTCTCATAATAATCCATACTGCCTGAAAGCGAAAAACTCCCGCCATTCATTCTAAAATTATTTTCTCTAAATCTGACCTCTAAAGTATCTATCTCGATCCTGGCAGGGATTGCCGATTCTATTTTATTCCCACGGTAATCAAGAGTTATCTTTTCAAGAGTCAGGTTCTGAGGATACCTGGATATATCCAGATCACCAAAGAACACCAAAGAAAGTGAACTGTTAAACATTCGGGTAGTATCTATCCGGATTGAATCACCTTCCAATAAAATCCGGGAAGAAAGCGAATCATAGGGAATTCCCCAGGCATTTCCCTCCAAGAGGAATAACTGTACAACTCCCCCTTTTCTGCTGATAAATTTTTTTATTTTAATATCCGATTTTAGATCTGAGCAGAAAAGTTTATACCCCCATATCGAATCGGACTCAAATCTACCTTCCAGTGCAAAATCTGAAAACGGACCTGAAGCTGTGAATTCAAATCTTCCCCTGCCTTCTATCTCCTTAACAAAGGTTTGACCCTTAAAATCTCTAAGGTCTTTGAAAATCGCTTCCCCTATAAGGTTTAAAGAATCATTAAAGCCGATCCTACCCTCTCCAACTACTTCAGTATTTTTATACCACAGATGAAAATCCTTGTCGAACTTTACATCGTCAGTGGTTACAGATAGAGTCCCGGAGGCTTTAGAGAAGCTGTATCGATCAAACTTTCCCGGTTCTAACTCCAAGTTAAAATTCAATTGTAAATCTTTCTCGTTAAGACCTTTCCCTTTCATATCCAGGTTCCCGGAAAGATTACTGTGCAGGGAAGTGGAAACAATATTTGCCAGATCCAGGCTTTCCACCTTCCCCTTGAGCAGATAACTTCCTGGTTTCTCCCCTAAGTTCAGTTCTCCTGCAAGCTGAACTGGCGCCCGGAAGGCTTTACCTCGAAGGGAAAAGAAGGTGAATTTACTTTTTTCATATAGGAAATCGGTTTTTAATCCGCTTAGCTCTTTACCGAACAGATCGCCATCTAAAACCAGCTCACCTTTTACTCTTTTATGATTTCCCTTTAAATCCCCTTCCAGTTTCAACTTTCCCTTTAAATCTACGCCGCTTACCCTTTTTATATCTGCCAGATAAAATGGATCCGCTTTCAAATTTAAAGAGAAAGAAAATGGCTTTAAAGTAAAAATCCCATCCTTAAATTCTATTCTGGAATCAGCCGTCTCAAGTTTTAATTTCTCTAAGTAAATTCCCCCTGTCTTAATTTTAGACTTGAGACTGAGTTTCTTTAATCTTATAATCTCCTTAGTCCTGGCAAGCAAGCTTCCATTTAAAAGATTTAAATTCATCCCTTCTCTATCCTTATTTAGAGAAAGAGTAAAATTTATGCTGTCCAGTGCAAAACTTCTTTGAGGACCCCTCAGGTTAAAACTGCCATCCTTAAACAAAATGAAGGGGAAGGAAAGATTTGAAACAGTCCCGGTTACTCCTGTCTTTTTTTTCAAAAATGGAATCAGAAAGCGCCCGTCCTGGGCTTGTCTTACTTGAAACGCCGGACGATAGAATTCAACTAGGCTGAAGCTCCATTTATTCTGGAGAAGATCAAGTGGATTAAAAGTCAGAGTCAGCTTCTCCAGTTTTAAAAGGGTATATTCAAAACCTCTTTCTGAGTATTCTATCTGAAGATTTTCTACTACTATTTCACCCCAGAGATAACCCCGGATCTTGCCAATTTTAATTTGAACCGGAGTATCCTTGTCAGTCAGGCTGGATAAATATCTGGCCACCTGGGATTCTAAAAACCTGGTCTGTGTCAATAAAAGATAAAGGGTGAGAAACAAGAAGATTATTATACAGAAAAAAATCAATGGAATTTTATATCTTTTTTTCATCCTTTGCCTTTTGGTACTCATCCTTCCAAAGATTTATAATAATAGTAAAAAAATAGAGGGTCAAGCATAAAATTGCCTCCTGGTTAATTACGCTCCAGATTATAATTACTCCAGATCTCTATAACCATAGTGATTTAACTCATCCCATATATGTTTTTAAGCGTCCCTGCCGTCATTCTTAACCATTTTGCGAAAAAGAATGTGCAAAAATAAAACATCCCTAAAAATTAACTTTTAACTATTCAATCCGATAAAAAGTATATCCGTTGTACTTCTTTAAAATCAAAGATTAAATAAATGCTGACCAAACCGAAGCTCCTAGTAGTAGATGATGAAGTCTATATCTGCAATATAATCCAGGAGATGCTCTCTCAGGATGAATATGAGGTTATAACCACCAATCTCCCGGAGAAAGCTATACAGATATTAAAAAGCCAGCTTATCGACTTAGTCCTCACCGATCTTATTATGGGAGAAAAATCCGGAGTGGAGGTATTGAAAAAGTCATTAGAGATTCATCCGGATATCATCGTGATTCTGATGACTGGACAACCTACCATAGAGAATGCAATTTCAGTATTGAAGATGGGCGCTTATGATTATCTGATCAAACCTTTTAATCTGAAAAGCTTAAGAGCCTCCATTCGCCGGGGTTTGGAGAAACAAAACCTCTACCGGGAAAATATACATCTCAAAGAAACAGTTTCGCTTTACAAGATAAGCGAAGCTATGGGCTCAACTATTCATCTGGAATCACTTCTCCAGCTTATTCTGGAAACCTTATCCATGGAATTCGATACTTACCTGGCCTCAATTTTACTGGTGGAGGGCAAAAGTAAAAATCTGGCTCTGAAGGCCTATTATGGAGTTACTACCAACCCCAGAGAGCTGAACTTTCTACGAGGTGAAGATCCACTTCCTCAATGGGTAATAAAAAATGCTCAGTTAAAGATCTTGAACCAGGGTGAAGAAGAGAAACCGACTGAAGACCATAAACTTCGAAGATCTTATATTTCCTATCCACTTATGGCAAAAGGAAAGGTGATTGGAGTTCTTAATTTAGTCCGTATAGGAAACTTTCTTGCTTTCTCCCTGGGACAGCTTCATTCACTTTCCATAATTGCCAGCAAAGCCGCTTCTGCTATAGAGAACTCACTACTCTATGCGAGTTTGGAGGAGACCTACATGAGCACCTTAACTGCCTTAGCTAATGCTGTGGAGGCCAGGGATGTCTATACCCGAGGTCATACAGAGAGAGTCTGGTATATGACGGAGATAACTGCTCAGGAAATGGGCTGGAACAAGGAGAAGATGTGGGAAGTTAAGATCGGAGGAATTCTTCACGATATCGGCAAAATAGGAGTTCCCGACGCCATATTGAATAAACCCGGTGAACTGAACCAGGAAGAATTTGAGGTAATGAAAACCCATCCAGCCTTAGGAGCAAAGATCTTAGAAGGAATTTCCTTTCTGGCTCCATCTCTACCCTATATACTTTATCATCATGAAAGGTTTGATGGAAAAGGTTATCCCTTTGGATTAAAAGAAGACAAAATTCCTATTCAGGGTAGGCTCCTGGCTGTAATAGATACATTTGATGCGATGTGCAGCGACAGACCTTATCGTAAAAATGTTGGATTTCCCGCAGCTTTAAAAGAAATTGAAGATTGTTCCGGTACTCAATTTGATCCTGAAATAACCCAGGTCTTTTTAAAAGCCTGTCAGGATAATAAAATTAACCTTGAAAAACTTAAGAAAAACAGCGGAGAGACCCACCTCTTGATTAATCTTACCACTAAACCAGTCCTATCTAGATAGATAAGCAGGTTCTGGATCTATTATTTTTTACAGCATTTTACAATTTTAATTCTAACTTCAACTTAGTTGCAATAAAATTTGACACGCTCTTGAGAAAAAAGTCTGGGCTAAGATAGTTGATAATTTCCATACAAATCATTTCATCTTCATGCAATTTCTTAACTATATCTGCTCTGCAATGATTAAAAGATTTTCTTTTAAAAATATGTATTTCAGTTGACAATCAATGAAAGTTGAATATATTGTTAAATCTAAAGGGAATCCTGATCCAGGTTACCTTCACAAATATTAGTAGATAATAAAATTTTATTTTTATTAAAAGATTTTGACTTGCCTACACTATAAACTAAATTTAAAAATAAGTAAGGAGTAAAATGAGAAAAAAGATACAGGAAAAACTCGATTTTGAGATCAGAGGTTTAAGTGAGATAAATACCTTCCCGATGATTGAAAACTTCCATTTTCCCTTAATTGGTCAGGTAGTCCTGGTTACCTCCATCAACCGGGAGAAAATACCTAACATTGCTCCCAAGAGCTGGATTTCAGTTTTTGCACGCAAGCCCGCTATAATTGGATTCGGATGTAATGTAAACCACGACACTTCAAAAAATATCCTTTCCACTGGTGAATTCGTAATAAACGTCCCGGGAGCAGAGCTGGCTAATAAAGTTTGGAAAGCCTCTGAGCTAAAAGGGCAGGATCCTGAGGAAATTGAGAAAATCGGCTTAACCCCTATAAAGTCGGTGAAGCTAACCACACCCCGGATCGCAGAATGCAAAGCTTATCTTGAATGTTCCCTTGACTGGACCAAAAAATATGGAGAGGAAATCATAATCTTTGGAAAAGTCCTCTTAGCCTCTATTGATAAAAAAGCCTTAGAGGGAACCTTAGAGGATAGGTACAAATATCTGAAACTTATTGCCTACTTAGATGATGGAGCTTACGGGATAATAAAAACTGTCAATAAAATAGACCAGAGCGGAAGCGATTCAATCATTACCTTTACAAATGAGAAGACAGGTCAAGAGTGAAGAAGACAAACTTCAGCCTTGCTTCTATTTTAGTGTTCATTGCCACTTCAGTATCTTGCATTTTGTAGGAACAGAATCAGCTTGAGACGAAATCTGTTTATTATTGCTTATTCCCCTTCCCTGTCCTACCCTACGGGGGTTTGCTCCGGATCCGTTTCTCAGGAAAGGGGAGGGATGAGGGGGGTCAAACTCGTTGCGATTGTGTATCATTGCGAGGAGTCCATCAGGACGATGAAGCATTCTATGTCTAACAGGTAGAGGGAATGCTTCGCTTTCGGTTCGCAAGGACAGCCCAAAAAAGAGAAATGTTGGACATAAAACCCGACGCTACTAGGACACCACACACAAACACCAAACGCCAAACTTTTATTTTATAGGCACCGGGGAAAAACAGAGGATAAAAATTAAAAGAGAAATCCAGCCAACCACTTTTCTTTTATTATCGAAAGGAATAGAATCATTCAAAGTCGGTGGATGAGCTGGCTTGAGAATTAAAGCCAGGACCAGCCAGATGAGCCATCCCTGCCATAAAAAAATTCCTAAAGGTATTAAACCCAGAATAATAATCTGGGCCATTATTTTCTGCTTTTTTCCAAATAGAGCATAAGCGATATGCCCACCATCCAGTTGTCCAATTGGGAGAAGATTTAACATGGTCACTAAAATTCCAGCCCAGCCAGCAAATGCCATCGGGCTTAAAAGAACATCATACCCCTCTGGTGGATTTTTTAATACTAACCAGGATATAAATTTAAAAACCAGTGAATCGCCTAAGATAATCGCCTGACCGGGCATCTCTTTTACCACTTGAGAGGTTGCCAGTCCGACGGTTAAAGCTATAATTGAGACCACGAATCCGGCAATAGGACCTGTTGCTCCCACGTCCAAAAGCTCTTTTCTGTTTTTAAAAGGAGATTTTGAGCGGATAATTGCCCCGAACGTTCCTAATATAGTTGGTCCAGGTATAAAATATGGTAACGAGACTTTTATCCTGCTTCTTCTGGACATTATATAATGTCCGAATTCATGGAATAATAGAATCAGCAGCAAGGGGACTGCAAAAGTCGCTCCTTTATAAATAAACAAAGGATTCTTAAAAAGATCAGTATTTTCCATAATCGCCCCGGCTGCAAAAACGCTCAAAACCGTCAAAATAAAAAGTATCAAATTCAGCCAGGGAAATAGAGGTCTTACTTTCTTCCCTATTCTGGAAAGCTCCATTATTGTTTGTGTGCCATTCTGTTCAAACCTAACCTCATATCCTAAATCAAAAAGATGGTTGGAAACATCCTCTTGCCAATCCTCCATTGGAAACCAGGGAGAACCTAAAATGGTAATATTCTGGCCATCATAATAAACCCCCCTGATCTCCATAAGATTCCCCAAGGAGTCTCTGAGCCTGCTAATCTCTGTCTTGAATTCCTCTTTCTTCATAATTATCTTAAATACGGTTTAAATGTTTAAGAGTTTATAAGTTTAAAAGAAAATAAACTTCTAAACTCATAAACTCCTAAATTGTTTTTTACATCTTTTCCGGAGACTTTATCCCCAATAGACTCAAGCCTGACTTCATCACCGTCTGGATTGCTTTAACCAAAAGCATTCTGGCATCAGTTGAATCTGGGTTCTCGGTGATGATTCTTTCCTTTTGATAAAACCGGTTAAACAAAGAGGAGAGGTCCAACAGATAGGAACAGATTATAGCTGGTTCATATTCTCTAATAGAGTGTTTTATCTTTCTGGGAAAATCTTCCAGCCTTTTGATAAGGATGTGTTCTTCTTCTGTGGACAGAAGATTGAAGTTTATCTTTTTATCAATAGGTTGACTATATTTACGGATAAGACTGCAGACCCGAGCATAAGTATATTGCACATACGGACCGGTCTCTCCTTCAAAATTCAACACTTTGTCCCAGTCGAAATCGATATCCTTATTCCTGTGAGTAGAAAGATGTGCAAATATAACTGCCCCTATCCCAACATCGAAAGCGACTTTCTCTTTGTTCTCCAGCTCAGGATTTTTCTCCTGAATTATCTTAAGAGCCAAATCAATGGACCGGTTGAGCACGTCTTCTAAAAGAACGATATTCCCCTTGCGGGTTGACATCATCTTCTGTTTAAATTTCACCCAGCCGAAATCCACATGCACCAAATCAACAGCCCAGGGATAACCCATCAGCTCTAAAACCTTAAAAAGCTGCTGAAAATAGAGTTTCTGTGCACTCCCAACGATGTAGAGTGCTTTGTTGAAATGGTAATTTTCGTATCTATAAATAGCCGCACAAATATCCCGGGTAGCATACAGGCTGGCTTCGTCTTTCTTTTTTAAGAGACAGGGTGGAAAACCATACTTTTCTAAATTGACAATCAGGGCATCCTGACTTATTTCTGTCAATCCCATCTGGTTCATCTTCTCAATGGTCTTTTCAATAAACTGGTTATAGAAGCTCTCGCCAGCATAGGAATCAAAAGCGATGTCCAGCATCTTGTAGATTCGATTAAATTCTTCCAGACTGTAATCTTTAAACCTTTTCCACAAAGTTAAAGCCTCTTTATCACCACCCTCTAATTTTTTAAACCAAGCTCTGGCCTCCTCATCCAGTTCTGGATTTTTCTCAGCTTCACGATGAAATCTCACATACAGGTCGTAAAGTGTGGCAATCGGATCAGAGGAAAGCTCTTTATCCTCTCCCCATTTTTTATAAGCGGCAATAACTTTTCCAAATTGAGTCCCCCAATCACCTAAATGATTTATCCTTATGACCTGGTATCCAGACTTTTTTAAGATATTATATAGAGCATTCCCGATTATGGTTGACCTCAGATGTCCAATGCCGAACGGTTTGGCTATATTGGGATGAGAATAATCCATCACTATGGTTTTCCCTTTTCCGAGAATATCCGAGCCATAATCTTCCCCTTTATCAAAGATATCTTGCAGAACGTATTCAGCGAATTTATGCCGGTTTACTTTAAAATTAATATAGGGACCAATAGGATAAATCTGTTCAATCAACATCTTTGGTTTAAGCTCAGATGACAGCTTTAAAGCTATTTCCTGAGGTGCTTTTTTAAATTCTTTGCTTAAGATATGACAGGGAAAAGCATAATCCCCGAACTTTTCCTCCGGCGGAACTTCAATTAGAGATTCTATCTTTTCTGGAGGAAAGTCTATTTTATCTTTGAGTATCTTGATTATCTCTTCTACAAATTTATTCATTATTTTGCTACTTGCAACAAGCTACATGCTACTTGTATTTTCTATAATTCATTTTTATTCTTTCAGCCACTTGCTTCCCGCTACTAACTCCCTGCTAATCATTCATACTTAAAATCCGCTGGAACTTTTTGAACTGCCACTTCCGGAATTAAAGGCTTTACCTTCCCCAGGTCCCTGTCCTCCTTACTGGAGAAAAAGTAATAATACAAAATACTGGACACAATGTAAAGTCCTGCGGCGATTAAAAGTGGTAAGGTATATCCAAAAGATTGAATCAGCTTTCCACCTAAATTTGCGCTAATCCCCCAGGATAAAGTCCAGGCTAAAGCAGTCAGGCTATTGGTAAGAGGTCTCTCTTTTTCACTTACCTTCTCCATAGAGAAATTTGTTGTTATCGGCTGGTTCATATTCATCAAAGCGCCCCTTAAAAGGAAAGCCATAACCGCTACAGGTAAAAAATAAGTAAAAGCTAAACAAAGCATAAAGGGGATAGAGACAAGCTGAGTATAGACTACGCTTTTAATCATCCCGACTTTTTTGGATAAAACCGGCCCCAATAATATCCCGGCTAACATAAAAAATTGAAGAAGTGCATAACAAATCCCGATGCTTTTTGCTGGCAGAAAAAATCTTTCCCGGAAATAAAGGTTTAAAAAAGGTATGATCAAACCAGCACCCAAACCCACAATGAAAAAAGGAAAACAGAGCTTTAAAAGCAAACCTCCCCTTTTTCTTAGAAGTTTCATATCCCAAACCAGGCCTTCATCCTTCTTATTGACGTTTTCTTCAGGTTTAATCAGATAAAAAGGGATAACTCCTAATAAACCAAAAAAGACTGCCACGTATAACGAACTCCTGTATGCCCAGAACCTGATCGTGAAATATATTATTGAACAGGCTGACCAGATAGCCTCCTCCCAGGCTTCCTATAATGGCAGCAAACATTGTCATCCCGAAATTCATACTGAAAAGGTAAGTCCTTTCTTTTTCAGTGCTGTTCTTCATAAAAAAGGGTGCAGCTGCAACTCTATAAGAAGCCACCATCATCCCCAGGATTAAGCTAACCCAGAGTAATCCTCTAAGTTCTAAAATCGTAGCCTGTAAAAAATAGAACATAGATGCTAAAAGCGTCGATAAGATTAACACTTTTCTTATTTGAAATTTTTGTAAAAGGTATGCGACCGGTAAGGTTATTATCACCGCACCCCAGGCGTTCATCGACAAAATCTGACCGATAGCACTTTCCTTATAAGAAAGTTCCTTCATATAAAGATTAAACAAAAGCTGAAATCCTGCAAACGCCAGCCCCACAAAAAAAGCACCTACTAAGAAAAGTCTTGCATTCTTAGAGAATAACTTTAAATGATGGAGGTAAGTCCTTATGCCACTCAGGGGTTTATCATTCATCTTGTGCTACCTACTATGTTTCTCCATCTACCGATACAAGAAGAACAAAGTAGATGCAATTGGTAAAATCTTGTCTTGCTACAACTCCTTCATGCTCTCTACTGTGTCAAGTTCTCAAAGGTAAGGCTTTCAACATATTTTAGACCTGTATCTGTAAGTATCCACGCCTTTTTATTTTCTTTTTTCTCTTCAGCATCCATTATATAACCATCATGGATTAACTGAGAAATATACGGTCGAAAGTTTGTGGTTTTAGGTAACCTAGCCTGCACATAACATTTTTCGATATCGCTCATATTGAAAGATGATTCATTCATAACCTTCTCGAGATAATATCCCAAAACCAATATCTTATCTCCGTGACTTTTTAGATTTTTTGTTTTCAGAAATTCGGCTAACGATATTTTTCTACCTACTTCAGTCTGAGATTGAATTGGTGATGAAACAGCTTCTTCTTTTTGGGCCGATCCTATCTTAAGTTCGAAAAGCTCCTTAAACTTTTCTTCAACAAAAGTCTTGTCCCCCTGCACTTCGATTTCCAAATCACCTTTCTTGTATCTGAGCAAATAGTTAGTTTCCAACATTGTTGATCCTCCTTCTTTTATTGTATTGTAATCTTCGAATAGTTTTTCCAATAAATGTTTTACTTCAGGATAAACTTTACCAAAATCAGGTGGATTGCCAACTTGTCTTTGAAGGCCTTCTTTCCATTGATTTTTAATATCCAAAAACATTTGATCAATATTAGGTGGAATACCTGGATTAATTTTTCTATATAATGATTTCCTATAATAAAAGTCTAAAACTATCTCTCTATCAATAAAATGTCTTAATTCTTTTAACAATCTCCATGTGTCATAAATATCTTTAGGCCAACACCTTTGATGAAAAATCGTTCTTATTTTTTCAGCAAGAATTTCTTCTATTGAATAAGTCGAAATGAAATAGTTCGCAGGCAAATCTTCATAAGGAGTTATCGCAAACTTATAAATTGGTTTATCCATTAGCAGTTCATCATTTGTGATGTGGAGTAAGATAATAGGAAGATTCCCTGCTGTTTGCCTCCGAGGTCCCACATATTCAATTTTTATCTCAAATGACCACTCAGAATCTTTTTCCCCTGAAGGATTTATCTCTTTCTGTTTGAGTTTAATATCAGATTGCTCATTAACTTTTTTACACAATTCAGTAATTGCATCCTGTAATTTATCATATGCTACTTGTGTAATAGTCGTGAAATCCAAGTCTTCTGAGAAACGCCAATCAGTGAAATACATTTTATGAAGCGCAGTTCCCCCTTTAAAAACTAATTTATTTTTTAAATAACTGACCTGCGTAATCCCCCAGAGAATCCAATCAAGTATATAATCCTTTTCAACAATAGTATCCAATATGCCCTTTTCTGCGGAGATTTCTTTAATTTTCTCGTAATTTAACATCATTATACTCTTTTAAACGAGAGGAGTTCTTCCTTTGCTGTATTCACCAGAATATTCCACTGAGAATTATATCTTCCTTTCTTGGGTAAAAGAGGATCTAACAACGAGAATCCCTTTTTAACTATCTCTTTCAAAGGTCTTATATTGAATTTCTTATCCAATTCTAACAACTCAAGTAGAAAACCCAATCTTTTGGCAACAGCGGAATTTTTCATTTTCCGCACATAATCTAAAATCTTTATAAAATCCACCCCATCACGTGCATTCCAGATTCCTTTTACCGCCTCGGAGATACCTCCACAATATTCTGGATGATCTAAACAATCTAGTAAAGTTTTTTCTTTATCAGATACTGTAATAGAAACATTATCAATTTCAATTTGTGTTACCCCAAACATTTTCTCTGGAGTCGTTTTCACGAATTTATAATAAACGCCTAATAGTGAAAGAGTTTTCTTTCTTTTCGGGGAAGCCACAAAAATAGTATTAATCAGTTGTTCAGTATATCCATAGTAGTTAAGCATAGTCCAGAAACCGAGGTAATAAGGATCGATCAATTTAGAAGCTATGAGGAATTGATTCTCTGTATATGGTTTAGTTGGGTCTGCAGATAGTGGAATTAAAAAATATTTCCCTCTTTCAATCCGTTTAAGCCATCCTTTCTTTACAAGATCATGAAGAAGTTTCTTGACTTGTTTACTATCAGTTCCAAGTATTTGAGCTGATTCTTCTAAAGAAAAAACGGTCCTCTTACTCTGTGTTAATTCACTTATCAATCGTGAGCTTACTGGACCTAAAATTTTATATAAATTTTTATCTTTTTTAATATTTTGCGTCATTATAGTTACCTAATAAGTAACCTTTTTATCTCCTAATATAGTAATTAATAAATCTTTTACATGTTTGCAAGCTCTTTTTTGAAATATTTTCGCCCAACAATCTGAATTTTCTTATAGTTATAATTCATCTCTAATTCTTATACTCATAAATTCCCGCAAAAACTTCCTCCGTCGGTCCGATGACATAGATATGATTAGTCTTCTCATCCCAGCTTACTTTAAGACATCCTGCCTGGAAATAAGCCAAAACCTCTCTTTCCGTTTTATTATTCAAAACACAAGCAACCAGAGCAGAGGAAGCTCCGGTCCCGGATGCCATAGTCTCCCCTGCACTCCTTTCCCAGACCCTTAACTGTATTTTCTTTCGATTCAGGATTTTCACAAATTCCACATTAGTCTTCTCCGGAAAAATCGGATGTTTTTCCACCAGAGATCCTATTTTCTGCCAATTAGGCTCTCCAGAATGGATCCATTCGGAAAAATCATTCACGAAGATAAGCGTATGAGGGTTACCCATAGAAACGCAGGTTATCTTCAAGCTTTTCCCATTCACTTTTATCTCTTCGTTAATACAGAACTTTCCCCTTCCATTAACCGGAATCTTTTTCCTTTCTAAAACCGGTTCACCCATATCGATCTTTATTATGAGATCACCTTCACTTTTGAGAAACTCCGCCCTGATGATTGGACCCTTAGTCTCTATCTCCACTTCTTTTTTCCTACACAAACCGTGTTCATACAAATAACGTGCAAAACATCTCACCCCATTCCCGCACATCTGGGCTGGTGTTCCATCTGGATTATAGAACTCCATCCTGAAAGGTGCCTTTCTACCTTTGCGGATAATAATTAAACCATCTCCCCCCACTCCGAAATGCCGATCTGTAATCTTTCTGGCTAAATCCCTTAAATTCGAACCAGCCAGATTCTGTCTGAAGGAATCGACATAGATATAATCGTTCCCTAAAGCCTGAAGCTTGGTAAATTTTATTTTCATATTTTTGAAATTTGGAGTGTAAAGCTTTAGCTTTACCTCTTATTTTTTATAAGTTCTAATGAATTTTCCAAAACACCTTTAAACTCCCTTTCGGAAAGACCTGCGCCTAAACCGACTTTCCACAAAATCTCTTTTGTAAATAGTTCGGATGAGGAATGGGCATCAGTATTTATAACCAACTTAGCTCCAAATTTCCTGGCAAGTTTAGCCACATAGCCATTGGTCAAAGAATGCCCCTTACGGGCTGAAAGTTCAAGATAAATCCCTCTCTTCTTGGCTAACTTAACCTCTTTCTCAGTTATCAAACCCGGGTGAGCTAAAATATCGATATCGCTTTCCAGTCCGGCTGAATTAGTTCCGGAAATCACCGGCTCAACCGGGGACTCGCCGTGAACCACGATAATCTTGGCTCCTAATTTACGGGCTAAACCAGCTAATTCCGGAATCTGCTGAGGAGGAACGTGAGTGATTTCAACCCCGGGCAGGACTTTTATCTTCATATATTTATTCAGGTCCTTGGAGACTTTTATCAGTTGAGCTAAAACCAGTGCCAGGTTACCAGAATCCACGTGATCGGTTATAGCCAGTGCTTTATAACCTGCCACATAAGCCCGGCGAGCAAGCTCAGCCGGTAATAACTCTCCGTCACTTAAAACCGAATGGGTGTGTAAATCTATCATCTTTACTCCTTTTTGTTACAGATTTACAATCTAATTTAATTTTAATATTTTGCAAATAGTTTTTATTGTAAAAAGGCAGGACCATGTCATACTCCTACAGATTCTTAACCCTCTCCTTTCTAAGGAGAGGGTCAGGGTGAGGTTTGATTTGTTAGTCAGACTTTAATTCGGGTAGCAGAGGTTTTTGACATCCACCAGGCTGCATCATCTCGACAAAAATGGGAGGTAAGACGCTTACCTCATCATTTTAACGGAAAATTCATTTATGATACCGGAAATAAAAAAGGCAATCTTTAAAGATTGCCTGAAAAGTTCTTTAATATTTTAAGGGTTTTAAATTTCTTCCCTCTCACCCTCGTAAAGATGTTCATCCGTCTCCCCTTCAATACCCTCATCCAACCCTTCCTCTTCTTCCTCCCACTCCTCTACTAAGGGAATCTCTTCCTCCGTCTCCTCCAGCTCTTCTGCGGGTAAAAGTTCATCTAAAAGCTTTTCGCTTTGCTCCACAATTTTATTCTTCTTCTCATCCGAGACTTTAATACTTTTCTTGGCTGTTACTTTACTCTTCTTGGTATTTTTTGATTTTTTAACTTTTTTCGCTTCGCTTTTTTTCTTTTTCTTTTTCATCTTTCTCTCCCTTCTTCTTCTCAACCCGGGGTTTTTCCATTAAAAGCTGAACCACCGCCGTCTTCGCCCCATCCCCCTTACGGTATCCCAGCTTTAATACTTTGGTATAACCGCCTTGATGATCTCTAAGCTTAGGAGTAATCTCATCAAAAAGCTTTTTAACTAATTTCCTATTTTTAAGTATCTTGAAAGCCAACCGTCGGGAATTAAGATCCCCTCTTTTTCCCAGTGTAACCAGATAGTCGGTCCATCTTTTTACCTCGCGGGCTTTAGCCAGAGTTGTGCGGATCTGGATATGCTCTATAATCGAAGTCGCCATATTCGAAAGCATCGCCTCTCTATGGCTTTTGTTACGACTTAATTTTTGAACCGCCTTTGCGTGTCTCATTTTTCATCCTTTTATGAAAATATTCTCCACTTATCCTTTCTTGATTGGTTCCTTATATTTCTCCACATCCATACCAAAAGAAAGACCTAATTTAGCCAGGATGTTAGTAAGCTCAGTCAATGACTTCCTGCCAAAATTTCTATATTTCAACATGTCTGATTCAGTCTTCTTTGCTAAGTCTTCCAGGGTTTGAATATTAGCCGCTCGCAGGCAGTTCGAGGATCTGACTGAAAGCTCCAGGTCATCCACTTTGGTCTTTAAAAGGTTTCTCGTCTTCAAAATTTCTTCATCTATTACATCTTCCAGAACCATCTCCATAACTTCATCCTTTTTGATGAAAAGCTGTAGATGATCTTTCAGAAATTTAGAAGACAATGCCAGCGCATCCTCAGGTGTTATGCTCCCATCGGTCCAGACCTCTAAGAACAGCTTGTCGAAGTCCGTTCGCTGACCCACCCGGGTGTTCTCAACCCAGAAATTCACTTTGGTCACCGGTGAAAAGAGAGAATCCAGAAAGATGGTACCAACCGGAGCCTCCGGCTTTTTATTCTGTTCCGCTGGAACATATCCTCTACCGCAACCAATATCTATCGTCATCTTAAATTTGAGCTCCTCTGTCAGGGAGACAATATGTTGTTCTGGATTAAGTATCTCTATCTCCGCATCAGTTTTTAGATCTCCCGCTTTGTAATCTCCCTTCTTCAAGACTTCTAAAGTAATGGTCTTAGGTTCATCTCCGATCAACTTGAGCCTGATCAGTTTCAAATTCAGAACAATTTCCGTAACATCTTCATATACTCCAGGAATGGTAGAGAATTCGTGAAGAATCCCCTCGATTCTAAAAGAAGTCGGAGCTGCCCCTTGAATAGAAGAGAGCAGTGTTCTTCTCAAGGCATTTCCTATGGTCAATCCAAAACCTCTTTCCAGGGGCTCGATTATGAACTTTGCATAGTTGTCAGCAAAAGTACTTTGATCTATCACTATCTCTTTAGGCATCTGTATACTTTTTAATTTCATGCTCTTTTCTCCTCACCATCCGCTCAGAGGCGAAAAACGAAAAATAAATAAAAGTTAAATTATAAATTTTTATCTCGAATAATATTCTACTACTAACTGTTCCTGAACCATTACCGGGATATCTATTCGCTTGGGTATTTCCAAAAGCTCACCTTGTAGATGAGCCTTATCCAGCCTGAGCCAGGGAAATTCAGCACCCCGACCTGTTTCTCTTAAAGCTGCATGAATGATATCTAAGTTTCGACTATTGTCATGCACAGAGATTATCTCACCAGGTTGAACTTGATATGAAGGGATATCCACAATCCGGCTGTTAACCAGAAAATGCCTGTGACGCACCAGTTGTCGGGCAGATTTACGCGAAGGTGCAAAGCCCAATCGATAAACCAGATTATCCAGTCTGCATTCCAAAAGTTGCAGAAGCTTCTCTCCGGTTATACCTTTTTCCCTCTCAGCCTTATGAAAATAATTTCTGAACTGTTGTTCTAAAAGACCGTAAATCCTTTTAAATTTCTGTTTTTCTCTCAAGCGTAATCCGTACTCTGAACCTTTACGTCGTGTTGATTGCCCATGCTCTCCCGGAGCATATCCTCTTTGGTCAAAGATACATTTATCACTTGAGCATTTAATCCCTTTAAGAAAAAGTTTTTCCCCTTCTCTTCTGCAGATTTTACAACTTGCTCCTATATATCTTGCCATCTTCTCTCCTTCTATTACCTCTTGCCTATTGCCTAATGCCTGTTGTCTGCATTTTAGACCCTTCTTCTCTTAGGTGGTCTACATCCATTATGCGGAATAGGGGTAACGTCCCGGATAGATGTAACTTCTAAACCAGCAGACTGTAATGACCTTATAGCCGCCTCTCTTCCCGCACCTGGACCTTTAACCCAGACTTCTACTCTTTTAACTCCTGCCTCTAAGGCCTGTTTAGCTGTGGCTTCAGCCGCTATGCCGGCGGCAAAGGGAGTGCTTTTTTTCGAACCTTTAAAACCACTTTTGCCAGCAGAGCTCCAGACTATTACGTTCCCCTTGGTATCAGTTATGGTTACAATAGTGTTGTTGAAAGTTGCCTTGATATGAGCTACTCCGCTTGACTCAGCTTTTTTAAATTTTTTCTTGACGACTGGTTTTTTGACTTCTTCTGGCACAGTTCTCTCCTGAAATTTAACTTTATTTATTAACCGGACCCGGACCTTTTTCGGCTGCCGCTTTTCTGGTTCCTACAGTCTTCTTAGGTCCCTTTCTGGTACGTGCATTGGTCTTGGTTCTTTGACCTCTAACTGGAAGGCCCCGGCGATGTCTTAAACCTCGATAACACCCGATATCCACTAATCTTTTGATATTCATCGCCACTTCCCCTCGCAGTGCACCCTCCACCTTATATTCAGACTCAATCACCGACCTCAACTTGGCGATATCCTCCTCTGTAAGATTTTTAACCCTGGTATTCGGACTGACTTTGGTTTTTTCAATAATTTTTTTAGCTGAGGAAGGACCAATCCCGAAAATATAGGTCAAGCCTATCTCTATCCTTTTATCTTTGGGTAAATCCACACCCGCAATTCTTGCCAACTCAAACCTCCTCTAAAAATCTTTTTTCAATCAAGTTATATACTTCAAAAAAGTAATAAAAATTGATAAAATTAAAGTTGTTTCCCTCATAATAAAAATAATTATCCCTGTCTCTGCTTGTGTTTAGGGTTTTTACAGATAATCATAATCACACCCTGTCTTTTAACCACTTTACACTTCTCACATCTTACTTTAACTGAACTCCTGACCTTCATCTTCTCACCTCTTGTTACCTATCACCTATAACCTACAACCTACGACCTGAAACCTTTAGTTATTTGTATCTATAAACTATCCTGCCCCTGGAAAGGTCATAAGGAGAAAGCTCAACTGTAACCTTGTCACCGGGTAAAATCTTAATAAAATGCATCCTCATCTTTCCAGAAATATGAGCTAAAACTATGTGTCCATTTTCAATCTCCACCCTGAACATCGCATTGGGCAGAGGCTCAATCACCTTACCATCAACCTGAATAGGCTCTTCTTTAGGCATATAAATTCTTCGAACCGCTCACTCTAAGGGTTCGCCCTGAAGGGTTAAGATTTCACCTCCGCTCTGGGTTATAGCTATGGTATGCTCAAAATGAGCTGAAAGTGACCCATCCTCTGTTACTATTGTCCAGTTATCATCCAGCGTTTTGATCTTATAAGTACCTGCATTAACCATCGGCTCAATAGCCAGAACCATACCTTCTTTTAATAGTGGTCCCATCCCTGAAATTCCAAAGTTAGGGATAGGCGGGTCTTCATGCATCTGTCTCCCTATGCCATGACCGGTAAGATCCCTTACTACTGAAAAACCATTTTTCTCCACCAGGGATTGAACTGCAAAAGATATATCACCCAAGCGATTTCCCGAGATCGCTTGAGCTATCCCGGCTTCTAAACCCTTCTTTGCCACTCCTAGTAGCTTCTTAGTTTCATCCGATATTTCTCCAACCGAAAAAGTCCAGGCGCCATCCGCATAAAATCCATCTTTAAATACACCCACATCCACAGAAACTATCTCTCCATCCTCAAGAATCTTTTGTCCCGGAATTCCGTGAACAACTTCATCATTTATGGAAACGCAGATATTTTTAGGGAAACCACGGTATCCTTTAAAAGCTGGCACAGCTTTATTTCTCTTAATAAACTCCTCCGCCCAAAAATCAAGCTCAATTGTCTTAATTCCTGGCTTGATCTTATCTTTTAAATAGTTCAAAGTCAAAGCCACAATCCTGCCGTTCTCCCGAATTATCTTTATCTCTCTTTCTGATTTTAATTCAATCATCTTTTAGCTAATAACTTTAAGTATCTCCTCTAATACCAGTTTTTTATCTTTTTCTCCATCTATCTCTATTAACTTACCCTGCCCCTGATAATAGGATTCTAAAGGTTGGGTCTGTCTCACATATACTTCCAATCTTTTCAAAATCACCTCTCTATTATCATCCACCCTTTGCTCTAACTCTCCGCTACACAGATCACATCTCCCGGCCTCTTTGGGCGGTTCTGGTCTCCAGATTATAATCTGCTCCACAAAGTTCGCAGACCAATCTGGCTGATAGCCTTTTTATAATAGTCTCATCCGATACCCTAATTTTAATAACTCCATCAATTTTTTTGCTTATACCATTTAATAATCTGTCCAGGCTCTCTGCCTGTACCTGAGTTCTTGGAAAACCATCCAGGATAAATCCTTTTTCACAATCCTTTTCCTCTAACCTTTTTTTCACCACCTCTAAAATCAATCCATCCGGAACCAACTCACCCTTAGACATAAAAACCATTACCTTTTCACCCAAGAGCGTTCCCTTTTTCACCTCATCTCTCAATATATCTCCAGTGGAGATGTGAGGGATGTTTAGCTTCAAAGATAAAAGCTCTGCCTGGGTTCCTTTTCCAGTACCCGGCGCACCTAAGAATATGAAATTCAATTTAGAATCTTCCTTTTATCCTTCCTTTCTTCATAAACCCTTCATAATGCCTCATTATCAGATGAGACTCTATCTGCTGAAGAGTATCTAAAGCTACCCCTACCACAATCAAAATACTGGTGCCGCCGAAGTAGAAACTGACATTCACCTTTTTCATAAGGAAATAAGGTATGATAGCAATTATGGCAAAAAAGATGGCTCCCGGAAGAGTGATTCTGGTCAAAATACGATCTATATATTCAGAAGTCCTTTTCCCTGGCCTTATCCCCGGTATAAAACCTCCATATTTTCTCATATTATCAGCTAAATCTACCGGGTTGAAAACGATGGCGGTATAAAAATAAGCAAAGAAGACGATCAGAAGACCATAAACAATCGAATAAAGAGCAGTTCCGGCATTAAACCAACCAGTAACTGTATGCATAAACTCACTATTGGGGAAAAATGAAGCCAGGGTGCTGGGAGCAAACATAATCGATTGTGCAAAGATGATCGGAATTATCCCGGCTGCATTTACCGAGAGAGGTATATGAGTACTCTGCCCTCCATACATTTTCCTTCCGACAACCCGTTTAGCATATTGAACCGGAATTTTTCTCTGAGCACGGGTTACTAAAACCGTTGCCGCTATCACAGCCAACATCAAAGCAATTAAAAAAGCTTCAGTGAAAATAGTTCTTCTTCCTCCTAAAAGATTCTGAATCTCCTCGATAATTGCATTTGGAAAACGAGCGATGATTCCGATAAAAATTATCAAAGAGATACCGTTACCAATCCCCTTATCCGTTATCTGTTCACCCAGCCACATTATAAAGATTGTGCCGGAGGTAAAGGTTAACATAGTCAAAAGCCGGAATCCCATTCCCGGACTGGTAACCGCATATCTTCCTCCGATATTTATACTCTCTAAGAAAAGAGAAGTTGCCATAGCCTGAACCGCAGCGATAAGTACCGTCCCGTATCGGGTATACTGGGTGATCTTTCTTCTCCCTTCTTCTCCTTCTTTCTGCAACTTCTGAAAATACGGCACCACCGTCCCCAAAAGCTGCATAATAATCGAGGCTGAGATATATGGCATTATGCCTAAAGAAAAGATGGTAGCTTTGGCAAAAGCTCCACCAGCAAACATATCGTATAGACCTAAAAGGGAACCTCCAGCCTGTTTAAAAAACTCTCCTAAGGCCTGGGCATCCACTCCCGGAGTAGGAATATGCGAACCTATCCGGTAAACAACCAGAATCCCTAAGGTAAATAAAATCCTTTTCCTCAGCTCCGGTATTTTGAAAATGTTCTGAAAAGTGTCTATCATTTTATCAACTCAACTTTTCCACCACAAGCCAGGATTTTCTCTTTAGCGCTCTGGCTGAATGCCTGTGCCTGAATAGTTACCGGAAAATCTATGTTCCCCTCTCCCAATATTTTAACTGGTAGATTTTCTTTTTTGACCAAGCCAAAGTTTTTCATAACCAGAGGATTAATCAGCTCCAACCGCCCACATTTAACCAGCGAGCCCAAGTTCACTACCTGATATTCCCGTTTGAAAAGCGAAGTGAATCCTCTTTTGGGTAATCTCCTCTGCAAAGGCATCTGACCACCTTCAAACCAGGGGTGGATATTTCCACCGGAACGAGCTTTCTGACCTTTATGCCCTTTGGTTGAAGTTTTACCATGGCCTGAACCCGGACCTCTCCCGATCCTTTTTCTTTTTTTAGTCGAACCAGCTACTTTTCTTAAATTGCCTAATCTCATAAAGAAAATCCTCGATTATCTTTCCACCTCTTCAACTTTCAATAAATAATTTACTTTCTGAATCATACCTCTGATCTGAGGTGTGTTTTTGTGATATACTGTTTGATGTAGTTTTTTAATCCCTAAAGAACGAATAGTCTCTTTGTGAGATTTTTCGCAATCTATAGCGCTTTTGATTTGAGTTATCTTAAGTTCTTTTTCCATAAAAGTATTTTATTTTTCTTCCACTTCAGTTTTTTCGACAAATTCTCTAATCCTTAATAGACCGGCCAGGGTAGCTTTTACTACATTATGAGGATTTGAAGTACCTAAAGATTTGGTTAAAATATCCTGGACTCCTGCTGCTTCCAAGACTGCTCTCACTGGCCCACCAGCAATAACTCCGGTACCTGGAGAAGCAGGCTTCATAACCACAGAAGCCGCTCCAAATCTACCGATTATCGGATAGGGAATAGTCCCCTCTTTTAAAGGAATCTCTATCATATTTTTCCTGGCTGATTCCGTCCCTTTGGTGATAGCATCAGAGACTTCTCCGGCTTTACCCAGACCCACGCCAACTTTTCCTTTCCTATCCCCGACTGCTACTAAAGCCGTAAACCCAAATCTCTTACCTCCCTTCACTACTTTAGCAACTCGGTTAATATAGATTACCCTTTCCTCAAATTGCATTTCATCCGCATCAAATTTCATTCAATTACCTCTCGGTTAAAATTTCAAACCGCCTTCTCTGGCTCCCTCAGCCAAGGCTTTAACCCGGCCGTGATAGACATATCTGTTCCTGTCAAAGACCACCTGTACTATCCCCTTTCCCTTAGCTATAGAAGCCAGATAAAGACCAATTTTTTTGGCTATTTGAGTTTTTGTCTCTTCTTTAGTTAACTCTTTCCTGAATTCAGGAGTTAAACTTGAAATCCCTAACAATGTCCTGTGAGATAGGTCATCTATAAGTTGAGCGGAGATATGATTTAAACTTTTGGATACTGTCAGCCTGGGTTTCTCAGGTGTCCCTCTGACCTTTTTTCTCACCCTTTTTTGTCTCCTCTCTGAGGAGAATCTCTTTATCTCAGTCTTATCTCTCATAAAACTTAAACTTCCTTATTATATCAGATTAATTTTTTTCTAAGCTGCAGCCTTACCAGCTTTTTTACGAACTTTCTCACCCTCATACCTGATCCCTTTACCTTTATAAGGCTCAGGCGGTCTAAATGCTCTAAGTTTCGCTGCAACCTGCCCCACCAGCTCTTTATCAGTCCCTGAGACTACAATCCGGGTTGGGTTATCTATAATTATTTTTATATCCTCAGGGGGCACAAAAAGGATAGGATGGGAATAACCTAAACTTAATGATAGTTTTTTACCTAAAAGCTCAGCTTTATACCCTACACCCACAATAGACAGCACCTTCTTAAATCCTTCGGTTACACCTTTAATCATATTAGCAATAATGGCTCTGGTTAACCCATGTAACGATTTGTCAACCTTGTTATCGGAGCTCCTTTTAACCAAGACCTTGTCCCCTTCTAATTGGATTTGCATAGCTGGATGAAACCTTTTAATCAATCTACCCAGAGGTCCATTCACCGTTACCTCATTCTGGGAGACTTCCACTTTTACCCCTTTTGGTACAACTACCGGATTTTTACCAACTCTTGACATCTATCACTCCTGAAAAGCTGAAATCACCAGATACGACAGATAACCTCTCCACCTATCCCCTTTGCCCTGGCCTGGCTATCAGTTAGAACTCCCTGGGAGGTAGAAAGGACATATATGCCAAACTCTCTGCCAATCTTTTTTATCTTATCTTTATCAAAATAGATCCGTAATCCCGGTTTGCTGATTCGCTCGAGTTTGATGATACTCTTTTCTCCTTTTATATTATACTTCAAATAGAGCCTTAAGACATTTTGCTTATTATCTTCAACTTCAACATAGTTTCGAATATACTTATTCTCTAAAAGTGTCCTGGCTATCTCTTTCTTCATCCGGGAACTGGGTATATCCACAGTTTTATGCTTGGCTTTATAGGCATTTCTAATACGGGTAAGCATATCTGCTATTGGGTCGGTAACATTCATCTGCTCTCCTCGAATCTAATTCTACCAGCTGGCTTTAACCACGCCGGGTATTTCACCACTCAGGGCTAATTCTCGAAAACAGATACGACACAGGCCAAAATCCCTCATATATCCCCTGGGCCTGCCGCATCTGTTACATCGGTTATGTTTTCTAACCTTGAACTTAGGTTTCCGTTTGGCTTTTTCTATCATTGCCGTTCTGGCCACTTTATTACTCTCCTTAAGTCACTTTTAACTGCGAAAAGGCATTCCTAAAGCTTTCAACAGCTCCAGCCCTTCTTCATCTGTTTTAGCCGTAGTGCATATAGTTATATTCATACCTCTTATCTTTTCAACTTTGTCATAGTCAATCTCTGGAAAGATCAACTGCTCTTTAAGACCTAAATTAAAGTTACCCCGGCCATCAAAAGACTTGGCTGGCACTCCTCTAAAATCCCTGATCCTGGGTATGGCAATATTCACCAATTTATCAAAAAAATCCAGCATACGATCTTTTCGAAGGGTCACGCAACAGCCAATCGGTGCTCCTTCTCTCAATTTGAAATTCGAAATCGATTTCTTAGCTCTTCTCATGATTGGCTTCTGACCGGTGATTATAGTCAAATCATTTATAGAAGATTCTAAAAACTTGACATTCTGAATTGCTTCCCCTACACCAATGTTAATTACAATCTTCTCCAGTTTAGGAACTTGCATTGAATTCCGATACCCAAACCTTTTCATCAAGCTTGAAACTACCTCTTTTCGGTATTTCTCCTTAAGCCTTGGAATATATTTAGCTTTAGGGGAACCTTTTTCCTGCTCTTTTACTTTCTCCTTTTCTTTTCCTTTATCTTTTTCTTTTGCCATTTAAACTTACCTTTTTATATCTCTCGTCTAACATCTTACTTCTCACCTCTTACTTTCTTATAGTATCTCACCGCATTTCCTGCAAATGCGAACTTTATTCAGCATTTCACCAGTCTCGGACTTTAACAACCTATAGCTTACCTTAGTAGGTGAAGAACATTTGGAACAATATAACATCAAATTTGAAACTTCAATCGAACCTTCCTTTTCCAGGATTCCACCTTTTGGATTCTTGGAGGTAGGGCGGGAATGCTTCTTTATGAAATTAACCCCTTCCACTACCGCTCTGTTTTTTTCTTTAGAGATTTTAAGCACTTTACCCATTTTACCTCGATCGTCTCCGCTGATCACCAGAACTGTATCGCCTTTTTTAATCCGCATCTTTACTCTCCTGAACTACCTTTAATCTCCTTATAGCACTTCAGGTCCAGAGAGATTATCTTCATAAATTGCTTCTCCCTTAACTCCCTGGCAACTGGCCCAAAAATCCTGGTCCCTTTTGGCTCAAGCTGTTCATCTATTATCACTGCCGCATTATCAGAAAAACGAATATAGGAGCCATCTTTTCTTCTGGTCTCTTTAGTAGTTCTAACCACCACCGCCTTGCAAACATCGCTTTTCTTCACCGTCCCTCCGGGCAAAGCATCTTTAACTGTGACCACGATTATGTCTCCGATTCGGGCATATCTTCTTCTGGTACCACCAAGAACCCTGAAACATTGCACCACCTTTGCTCCCGTATTATCCGCTACTACTAATTTAGAGTATTCTCTGATCATAAATAGTACCTAAGGTAAGCTTTTAAAACTACTTTGCCTTTTCAATGATCTCTAAAAGTCTCCATCGTTTAAGCTTAGAAAGAGGTCGGGTTTCCATAACTTTAACCAGGTCACCGATCTGGCACTCTCCTTTTTCATCGTGAGCATACAGTTTAGAGGATTTTTTAATCGTCTTCTGATAAATCGAATGTCTTAAAAGTCTTTGTACTGCAACTACTATAGTTTTCTGCATACGATTAGAAACGACTCTTCCAATCCTGATTTTTCTTCTTTTTCTCTCTATCATATGGTTTTGATTTTTCTTTTAGCTTTATGGTTCAAGCTTAGTTTTTACTTTATTTTTCTCTCTTCTGGAGTAGCCAGCTTCCTTTTTCCCAATTCCTCTTCTCTCAGCAGAGTGTTGATCCTGGCAATATCTCTTCTTATAACCCTGAGCTTGAGTGGATTATCCAGCTCCTTGGCTGATTTCTGCATATTTAAATTAAACAACTCTTCCTCAAGTTCCTCTTTTTGCTGAAGGAGTTCTTCTTTAGTAAGATCTTTTAAGATTGCTTTCTTCATATTCTATAACCTTTTAATTAAACTGAGCCCTCGAAACCATTTTGGTCTTTATGGGAAGTTTATGAGCTGCCAGGTCAAAAGCTTCTTTAGCCACTTCTGTGGTAACCCCTTCCAATTCAAAAAGAATTCTACCGGGTTTGACTACTGCTACCCAGTACTCCGGGTTCCCTTTTCCTTTTCCCATCCTGGTCTCTGCTGGCTTCACCGTAGCTGGCTTGTCTGGAAAAACCCTTATCCAAACTTTCCCACCTCTTTTTAAATGCCGGGTCAGGGCAACTCTAGCCGCCTCAATCTGTTTATCAGTAATCCAGGCAGGCTCAAGCGCTTTCAAGCCAAACTCTCCAAAATCTATATTAGAGCCTCTGGTAGCTTTTCCTCTTCTTTTGCCTCTCTGCTGTTTTCTATATTTCACCCTTTTGGGCATTAACATTTTTGTCTCCTTAAAAACTTAAAGCGTAATATAAACCTTAAACTTACCTATGATTCACCAAACTCCTTATCTCTTCTTCTTCCTCTTCTTCTCTTTTTAGTCTCAGGTGTTCTTTCTTCTTTTGCCCTTTCCGGGGTCCAGTGAACTCCTTCGACTAAATTAGCTTCTTTACCAAGTATCTCTCCTTTAAAAATCCACGTCTTTACTCCAATCGTCCCATAAGTAGTATGAGCAGTGGAGGCAGCATAATCTATATCCGCCCTTAAGGTATGCAAGGGAACACGTCCCTCCATATATTTTTCAGTCCTGGCTATCTCTGCTCCAGCTAACCTTCCTCCACAGGAGATTTTTATACCTTCAGCTCCCATCTTCATTGCCGCACTGATGGCTTTTTTCATTGCCTTTCTATAGGAGATTCTACTCTCCAGTTGGCGCGCTATGCTATCCGCTACCAATTTAGCAGAAAGCTCAGGTTTGCGCACTTCGATTATATTGATATTTATCTCTTTTTGGGTCAGGTGGTGCAATTCATCCCTTAATTTGTCCACCTCCGCCCCTTTTCTTCCGATAACAATCCCGGGTCTAGCCGTATGAATATCAATGGTTATCTTTTTGGGAGCTCTAAAAATGTCAATATTTGCAATCCCAGCATGCTCTAATCTGGCAAGTGTATATTTACGAATCAACTGATCCTCTTCCAACTGCTCAGCAAAATTTTTACTGGCAAACCACCTCGAGTTCCACCATTTTACTATTCCCAGTCTCAAACCTATCGGATTTGTTTTATGACCCAAACTTTTTTCCTCCTATATTTTCTAACTTGTGAACAATAATTTTGTAAAATCTATCTTTTATTTTCCTTGGGCAATTTCTTCTTTACCTCTTTTCTCAACTTCTTTTCTTCCTTTTTACCCTCTTCAACTTTTTCCTTTTTCTTCTTTTCGAGCTCCTTTACTTCCTTTTTCTTTTCTCCTTCAATTTCATCTGAAACTATAATCGTTAGATGGTTGGTCCTTTTCCTGATCCGATAAGCTCTTCCCATACTACTGGGTCGAATCCTTTTCATCATAGGACCACCATCCACGAAGATTTTCTTTATGTACAGATCTTCAGCCTTCAGTTTTGCAGTACCCTCCTGGCTTATAGCATTAGCAGTTGCAGATTTCAAGATCTTCTCAATATATTGAGCCGCATATTTGGGAACAAAGCTTAAAATGTTTAAAGCTTCTTCCACATTTTTATCTTTTATCAGCTCAACTACTCTTCTAACCTTTCTGGCTGACCCTCTGGAAAATCTTGCCCTGGCAACTGCCTCCATTAAAACTCCTTTCGTCTCCCCATTTTTAATTATCTACTTGAGTGACACCGACCTCTCGGTCATCTTGCCGGAGTGAGATCTAAATGTCCGTGTGGGTGCGAATTCTCCTAACTTATGTCCGACCATATTCTCGGTTACATAAACCGGAATAAATTTGTTTCCAGTGTGAATAGCAATCGTATGCCCTATAAACTCTGGCGTAATGGTGGATCTTCTGGACCAGGTCTTGATCACCTTCTTTTCTCCAGATTGATTCAAAGCTTCAACTTTTTTCATCAAATGCTCATCCACAAAGGGACCTTTTTTCAACGAACGCGCCATAGATTATCCTCTCCGTTTAACAATCAATCTATCCGAAAGTTTTCTCTTCCTGGTTTTATAACCCTTGGTCGGTTTACCCCAGGGAGTGCAGGGATGTCTTCCGCCTGATGATTTTCCCTCTCCTCCTCCCATCGGATGATCCACCGGGTTCATAGCTACCCCCCTGACTCTGGGTCTTCTCCCTAACCACCTGGTTTTACCAGCTTTACCATAGGAGACATTCTCATGGTCAATATTACTTAATTGACCGAGAGTAGCATAGCATTCAAGCCGAACCAGACGAATCTCTCCAGAAGGTAATCTTAAATGACCATAATCACCTTCTTTAGCTACCAATTGAGCCGCACTACCCGCTGTTCTGGCTATCTGTCCACCTTTACCTCTTTTCAGCTCAACATTATGAATCATCGTTCCTAAGGGGATCTTAGCTAAAGGCATAGCATTACCTGGCTTTATTTCAACTTCTTCACCGGCTATTACCTTATCACCAATTTTCAATTCTAAAGGAGCCAGAATATATCTTTTCTCTCCATCTATATATTGTAAAAGAGCAATACGGGATGAGCGATTCGGATCGTACTCAATCGATACCACCTTTGCTGGGATACTAAGCTTCTCTCTCTTGAAATCTATTATCCGATAGAACCGTTTAGAACCACCACCTCGATATCGACAGGTAATTCTTCCGTAATTATTCCTTCCACCTTTCTTCTTAAGAGAAACGATAAGTGATTTCTCAGGCTTATCCCTGGTAATCTCCTCAAAAGTAGGAAGTGTTTTAAATCTCAATCCAGGAGTTACTGGTTTAAATTTCCTCAAAGGCATTTATACGCTCTCTCCTCACACTATAAATGAAATATCAAACCGTTTCAAAAAAATCTATCTTTTCACCTTTCTTTAACTTGACAATCGCCTTTTTCCAGTTAGGTCTGGGACCCTCAAACCTGCCCATCCTCTTAACTTTGCCATGAACCACCATCGTATGAACATCTTCGACCTTAACCTTGAAGATTTTCTCAATCGCGTTCTTTATCTCTAATTTATTTGCCTTCAGGTCTACCTTAAAAGCATATTTATCCTCTTTAGTCCGAAGATCGGTGCTTTTCTCTGTTGTTAGCGGGAAGTAAATTATTTTTCTGGCAGATTTCAACTGGAAAACACCTCCTCCAGCTTTTTCAAAGCACCTTTGGTCAATAAAAGATACTCGCAGTTCAAGAGATCATAAGGATTAACCACCTGAGCTGGCTTAAAGGTTAAATTTTTTAAATTCCGACAGGATTTATAGAAATTATTCTCTTTATTTTCTCCGAGCAGTAAAGTTTTTGTCTCGCTTAATCCTAATTTTTTCAATAGATTTGCGATGGTTTTAGTTTTTGGTTGTTCCAGGGATATATCTTCAATTATTTTTATCGCCCCTTCAGAAGCTTTAGAAGAAAAAACTGACCTCAAAGCTAACCTCGATATCTTCTTAGGAAGAGCAGTCTTCCAATTCCTCTGGAATGGACCAAAAGTCCTCCCACCACCTACCCAAATAGGTGAAGTATTAGATCCAGCTCGAGCTCTTCCGGTTCCTTTTTGCCTCCAGGGTTTTACACCTCCTCCTCTTACCTCAGCCCGGGTCTTCTTTCTAACCGTTCCCTGTCTCTGGTTAGCAAGATAGACCTTGACATACTGTTGTACGGCTTCAGGATTAGGCTTTATCCCGAAAAGCTCGGCTTTGAGCTCAAATTCACCTGTTTGGTCACCTTCGATATTATATTGGCTTACTTTACTCATAAACGATCAAGCTTCAAATTTATTTTTTCTTAAGTTTCTTAATCAATAAAATCGAATTTTTCTTTCCTGGAACTGCTCCTTTTACCAACAAAATATTCTTTTCTGCCTCTACTCCCACTACTTCTAAGTTACGAACAGTTACCCTTTCGTTCCCCATTCTTCCGGCCATTCTCTGCCCTTTAAAAGTACGTGATGGATAGGAGCTTGCTCCCACAGAACCAGGTGCTCTAACCCTATCCGATTGTCCATGGGTCGTAGGTCCACCTCTGAATTTATGCCTTCTGACCACTCCTTGAAAGCCAAGTCCCTTGGAGGTTCCAGTAATATCCACTTTTTCACCTACGGAAAAGAGATCAACTTTTATCTCCTGACCTATCTCAAACTGTTTATCGAACTTATCCTTTCTGAATTCTTTCAGAACCCTTTTGGGTTCAACTTTAGCCTTTTCAAAGTGACCAGTTATGGGTTTATTGAAAAGAGATTTCCTCTTAATGCCAAACGCTAACTGCAAAGCATCATACCCTTCTTTTTCCTTGGTCTTTATCTGGACTATCGGACAGGGATCTGCTTGAATCACCGTCACGGGAATAAACTCTCCTTCTTTCCCAAAAATCTGGGTCATCCCCACTTTTCTGCCGATTATACCTTCCATGCTTTTTACCCTAAAAGAAATTTAAACTTTGATCTCTACATCCACTCCGGCTGGTAGCTCTAACTTCATCAGAGCATCTACCGTCTGAGGAGTAGATTCATATATATCAATCATCCTCTTATGGATTCTGGTCTCAAATTGTTCCCTGGATTTTTTATCAGTATGCGGTGATCTTAAAACAGTATAGACTGTCCGCTTCGTAGGTAAAGGCACAGGGCCCGAGATCTTGGCACCTGTTCGGGTAACAGTCCTTACAATTTCCTGAGCTGATTTATCCAGAGAATTATGGTCATAAGCTTTAAGCCAGATCCTGATCTTTTGTCCTTCCATTCTCAATCCTTATCTTTCAAAGAACATTATTTTTTAACGTTTGAACCTTTGTCCCGCCAAAGGCGGGATTAAACTTTTTTTACTCTATTATATCCGTTACTGCACCTGCTCCTACCGTCCTCCCACCCTCCCGTATGGCAAATCTTAACGTCTTCTCCATCGCTATTGGCCCTATCAACTCTACACTCATATTCACATTGTCTCCCGGCATCACCATCTCCACCCCTTCCGGCAACTTGATTATCCCGGTCACGTCTAAAGTCCGAAAATAAAACTGCGGACGATACCCGTTGAAAAAGGGCGTATGCCTGCCTCCCTCCTCTTTGGTCAATACGTATACCTCTGCTTTAAATTTGGTATGCGGGGTTATACTACCCGGAGCCGCTATCACCATCCCTCGCTCTAACTCGTCCTTCTCTATCCCCCTTAATAATATCCCGATGTTGTCTCCGGCCTGCGCCTCGTCTAATAACTTCCGAAACATCTCTACCCCTGTCACTACGGTCTTACGCGTCTCCTTCAATCCTACTCGCTCTACCTCATCCCCTACCTTCACCCGTCCTCGCTCTACCCTGCCCGTCCCTACTGTCCCCCTGCCGGTTATACTGAAGACATCCTCTACCGGCAGCAAAAAAGGCTTGTCTACGTCTCGCTTGGGTAACGGTATGTAATTGTCTACCGCTTCCATTAACTCATAGACGCTCTTGAACTCCGGCGAATCCTTTACCTCCAGCTTGGCTGACTCGGTCATGACCTTTAACGCACTACCCCGTATCACCGGTACCTCATCACCGGGAAATCCATACTTCTTCAGTAAATCCCTCACCTCTAACTCCACTAAATCCAATAACTCCGGATCATCTACCATGTCTACCTTGTTCAAATATACGATGATATACGGCACTCCTACCTGACGCGCTAATAATATGTGCTCACGGGTCTGCGGCATCGGCCCATCTGCTGCCGATACTACTAATATCGCCCCGTCCATCTGCGCCGCTCCAGTCACCATGTTCTTTACATAGTCCGCATGCCCTGGACAATCTACGTGCGCATAATGCCGCTTGTCGGTCTCATACTCCGCATGATGTACGTTGATGGTTAACCCCCTGGCTTTCTCCTCCGGCGCATTGTCTATCTCCTCGTAACTCTTGGCCTGCGCTAATCCACGCCGCGATAATACCATGGTTATCGCCGCGGTCAACGTGGTCTTCCCATGATCTACATGCCCTATCGTCCCAATGTTTACATGCGGCTTGGTCCGCACAAATTTAGCCTTGGCCATCTTACTTTACCTCCAAAAAATAGTATAATTCACTTTAATTAATAACCTCTAACTTTTGATAAAATTTTCTCAGAAAGGTTTTCCGGCACCTCCTCATATCTTAAGAATTCCATAGAGAAAACTGCCCTTCCCTGAGTAATAGATCTTAATCTGGTAGCATAACCAAACATCTCAGATAGCGGCACCATAACAGAAATTACCTGAGCATCTTTTCGAGGGTGAATCCCTGAGATATTACCCCGTCGGGCATTAAGGTCACCTATAACATCTCCCATATATTCTTCCGGAACAACCACCTCCACATCCATCATCGGCTCTAAAAGTTTGGGGAAAGCTCTTCTGGCACCATCCTGAAATGCCATCGAGGCTGCAATCTTGAAAGCCAACTCAGTTGAATCGACCTCATGGTAGCTACCATCATAAAGGATCACCTTTATGTTCACCATCGGGTATCCAGCCAGGACCCCATTCTCCATCGCCTCTTTAACACCTTTTTCGATCGAAGGGATATACTCTTTGGGAATTACACCACTGGAAATTTGTTTCTCAAATACAAACTTTCCTCCTGGAGGTAAAGGCTCTAATCTTATCTTCACATGACCGTATTGACCTTTCCCTCCAGACTGACGTATAAACTTACCCTCTGCTTCTACCGGGATAGAGATAGTCTCTTTATAAGCCACCTGAGGTTTTCCAACATTAGCCTGTACTCTGAACTCTCGTATTAACCGTTCAAGCAAAATTTCTAAATGAAGCTCGCCCATGCCTGAGATTATCGTCTGTCCAGTTTCCTCATTCAAACCCACCTTAAAGGTTGGATCCTCATCCGCTAATTTGGATAAAGATGCACTTAATCTATCCTGATCCGTTTTGGTTTTCGGTTCAATCGCCACAGAGATTACTGGATCTGGGAAAACCATCTTCTCCAAAACTATGGGATAGTGCTTATCACATAAGGTGTTGCCCGTCGAAATGTTCCTGGATACGACAGCCGCGGTAATATCACCGGTAAAAACTTCCTGTATGTCTTCTCTTTGATTAGCATGCATCCTTAATATCCTGCTTAACCTTAGCTTCTCTTCGCTATTGCTATTTAATACCATAGACCCCACCTTTACCCATCCGGAATAAACTCTGAAGTAAGCTAATTTACCTACAAAAGGGTCACTTACTATTTTAAAAGCTAATGCAGAAAATGGTTCATCATCCGACACTTTCCTCTCTTCAACTTCTCCACTTTCCGGGTTAATCCCTTTTACCGCAGGTAGATCCAGAGGTGAAGGTAGAAAATCGACCACTGCATCTAAAAGCTTCTGCACCCCTTTATTTTTGAAAGCCGCACCACATAATACTGGAACCACTTTCGCATCCAAACACGCTTTTCTTAAAGCTTTTTTAATCTCTTGCGGCTCAATCGGCTTTTCATTTAAAAAATTTTCCATGAGCTTATCATCATAATCTGATAAAGCCTCTAAAATTTCCTCTCTTTTCTTTCGGGCTATGTCTGTAAATGATTTAGGGACAGGATGGTCTTCAAAAGTAGCTCCAAAAGTTTCCTCGTGATAAATTCGATAGTTCATCTCAATCAGATCAATAATTCCGGCAAACATATCTCCCTGACCTACCGGAATCTGAATAGCCACTGCTTTAGTACCCAATCTATCTCGCATCATCTGTAGAGTATTCTCAAAATCAGAACCAACCCGATCCATCTTATTGATAAAAGCTATTCTGGGAACACCATATTTATCCGCTTGCCTCCAGACCGTCTCAGATTGTGGTTCAACCCCTCCAACCCCACAAAAAATGACAATAGCGCCATCTAAAATCCTTAAAGACCTTTCAACTTCAGCCGTGAAATCTACATGTCCTGGAGTATCAATAATATTTATCCTATGCTCCTGCCAGTAACAGGTAGTAGCGGCCGAGGTTATGGTTATACCTCTTTCTCTCTCCTGGTCCATCCAGTCCATAACTGCAGCCCCTTCATCCACCTCTCCCATCCGATAAGTTTTTCCAGTATAATAGAGAACCCTTTCGGTGGTGGTGGTTTTCCCTGCATCTATATGTGCCATTATGCCTATATTCCTGATTTTTTGTAAGGGAAATTCCCTTGACATAAAAAAACCTCTACTTATTCTACTTGCTGTGGAAACCTTTACAACACGGAATTCCACTCAGCAAGTGGAGGTTTTAAACCTGATCCGTATTTTATGTTTCCAACCTTTATTTCACTTTCCCCCTCTAAACCAACCACTGGTCAGAAGGGAATTTAATTCATTCCTCGTTTGGAGTTTTAGATCCGATTTTTGAATACTTTCTGAACTCTAATCTCAATCTACGCTAAAAACTCCTTTAAATTCTGAATTTTATTTACTTCAAGCTGCCATTCTACTAACCTGATTTATATTACCTGCTCCATTTTTACCATCTGAAATGAGCAAAAGCCCGATTAGCTTCTGCCATCTTATGAGTATCTTCTTTCTTCTTTATAGAGCTTCCTTCATTTTTAGATGCGGCGATTAATTCAGCCGCTAATCTATCCAACATAGTATGCTCAGCTCTTGCCTTGGTGTATGATATTATCCATTTTATAGCTAAAGAAGTCCTTCTATCAGATCGAACTTCAATTGGCACCTGATAGGTTGCTCCACCTACTCTTCTTGGCTTCACCTCTAAAACCGGTTTTACATTATTAACCGCTTTCTGGAAAACCTCAATCCCTGGTTGACCGGATTTTTTCTCTATAGTCTCCAATGCTCCATAAAATATATGTTCCGCAGTACTTTTCTTGCCCTTTCGCATAATGTCGTTTATAAACTGTGTAACCAGTATATTCCCATACTTAGTATCAGGTAACAACTCTCTTTTGATCGTTTTTTTCTTTCTTGCCATATTTCCTTACTCAAGTAACCTTTTTAGGTTTTTTAGTTCCATATTTAGATCTTCCCTGCTTTCTTTCACCCACTCCACTGGCATCCAGGGTGCCACGAATAATATGATATCTAACTCCAGGAAGGTCTTTTACTCTTCCACCTCTAATCAGAACAATCGAGTGTTCCTGAAGGTTATGCCCTTCGCCAGGTATATAGGAGGTTACCTCTATCCCATTAGTCAATCTAACCCGGGCTACTTTCCTTAACGCAGAATTAGGCTTTTTGGGAGTAGAGGTGTATACTCGAGTACAAACCCCTCTTCTTTGAGGAGATCCATGCAGGGCTGGTGTCTTTTCCTTCCCTTTTTCCTTTTTCCTGCCGATTCTTATCAGTTGATTAATAGACGGCAACTTCTACTCCTTTTAATGAACAATCTCTCTATCTTATGCTCTTCAAATCAAATTCTTAATACATAAATTTTTTAATATAGAGGTAATTACATCATTGTCAAGCATTTTCTTTGACAATTTTCGCTTCTTCTTCAATTTTTTCTTCCTCTTTCAGTTGAATACTTCTGTAATATTCCAGTCCGGTACCTGCAGGGATAAGACGACCGATGATCACATTTTCCTTCAACCCCAAGAGAAAATCTGTCTTCCCTGAGACAGCCGCCTCAGTCAATACCCTGGTTGTTTCTTGAAAAGAAGCAGCAGAAATAAAGCTGTCAGAAGTCAAAGACGCTTTAGTAATCCCTAAAAGCAGGGGCTGGAATCTTGCTGGCTCACCGCCTTCAGCAATTACCTTTTCATTCTCTTCCCTGAATCTTATCTTATCCACCTGTTCACCTTCCAGGAAATTAGTGTCTCCTACATTTTCCACCCTGACCTTTTGAAGCATCTGCCTGACTATGGTCTCGATATGCTTATCATTAATCTTCACCCCTTGCAATCGATAGACTTCCTGGATCTCATTAACCAGATATTCCTGAACTGCATTAGGGCCTTTGATCCTTAAAATGTCATGTGGATCTATCGATCCTTCACAAATCCTATCACCTGCTTTTACCCGGTCATCTGAATGAACTCTCATATGCTTTCCGTGAGGAATAAGATATTCTCTGATCTCCTCTTGATCCCCGCGCACAAACACCTGCGTAGTCCCGCGGATTATCTTGCCGAATTCCACCACACCATCTACTTCGCTGACAATAGCTGGGTCTTTTGGCCTTCTAGCTTCAAAAAGCTCTGCTACACGGGGGAGCCCACCAGTGATATCTCTGGTCTTGGAAAGCTCTCTCGGTATTTTCACTAAAGCATCACCAGCTTCAACCTTATCACCGTTATGCACTAATAGATAAGCTCTGGTTGGAACAGAGTAGTTCCCGACCTTTTTCCCTTTTTCATCTATAACAGCTATATGGGGTCTGAGGTTTTTCTCCCTCTGTTCAACTACCACTCTCTGACGCAACCCTGTGGTCTCATCCAGTTCTTCCCTGAAGGTCACATCTTCGATCAGATCAATGAACTCCACTTTTCCACTGTTGTCTGAAAGTATAGTGCTGGAGTAGGGATCCCATTCAAACAAAACATCTCCCTTCTGAACCTGGCTTCCTTCATTTATCTTTATAACTGCAGCATAAGGGACATTATATTTTGCCCATACATTTCCCTGTGCATCCACCAGATCGATCTCACCTTCTCTACCCAAAACTGCCTTTGCTCCATCTTTTCTGGTAACCATTTTAACCTTTTTAATAGTTACCTTCCCATCGGCTTTAGCAGTTGCTTTAGAATGTTCAACAATACGGGCAGCTGTACCTCCGATATGGAAGGTCCTCAGGGTAAGCTGTGTGCCCGGTTCTCCAATGCTCTGAGCAGCCACCACCCCAACCGCTTCGCCTAACTCTACCATTCTACTGGTAGCCAAATTTCTTCCGTAACATTTGGCGCAAACTCCTCTTTTGGATTCACAGGTTAGAACCGATCTTATCTTCACGGTCTCAATACCGCGCTCCTCAATTCGAACGGCTGCATTTTCATCGATCTCCTCACCTGCTAAAGCTATTACCTCATTCGTAATTCGATCGATGACATCTTCCAAAGCTACGCGTCCTAAGACTCGATCCCTTAAAGACTCGATTACCTCTTCGCCTTCTTTCAAAGCTACAACATTTAAACCCAAAATCGTTCCACAATCTATCTCATTTATAATCACATCCTGAGCCACATCCACTAACCGGCGAGTAAGATAGCCGGCATCTGCTGTTTTAAGGGCTGTATCAGCTAACCCTTTTCTGGCTCCGTGCGTGGAGATGAAATATTCCAGCACACTTAAGCCTTCTTTGAAGTTAGAGGTGATTGGAGATTCTATAATCTCCCCTATTTGACCGGTGATCTTTTTCTGAGGCTTAGCCATCAACCCTCTCATTCCGGCTAATTGTCTTATCTGGTCCTTACTACCTCTGGCTCCAGAATCTGCCATCATAAATACAGGATTAAATCCATCTTCAGCTTTCTTCAACTCCTCAAACATCACCTCTGCCACCTCATTGGTGATATGGGTCCAGGCGTCGATAACTTTATTGTATCTTTCTCCGTTGGTAATCACTCCTTTCTCATACTGCTGCTGGATCTTCTCAACCTCTTTTTTGGTTCTTTCAATCAACCTCTGTTTTTCCTTCTCCGGGATTATCATATCGTCTATTCCCACAGTGATCCCGGCTAAGGTAGCATATAGAAAACCGACCCTTTTTAACTCATCTAAGAGAAAAGCTGTACGAGAATTACCTAATTGACTATAAGCCTGAGAGATCAACTCTTCAATCTTACTCCTATTGGCTAGATCATTAAAAAAACCGAGTTCTGGAGGTATAACCTGATTAAATATCAGTCTGCCAGGAGTAGTTTCCACTAACTTGCCATTTAATCTTACCTTCACCTGGGCATTGAGCCCAACCAACTTATCCTCTAAAGCGAACAGTACTTCCTCCACCGATGAGAAAATCTTACCCTCACCCTTATCATGAGGTTTAATCTTGGTAAGATAATAGGCTCCCAGAACAATATCTTGAGAAGGAGTAGAAATGGGCCTGCCATTAGAAGGAAGGAGAAGGTTATTTACCGAAAGCATCAAGACTCTTGCTTCTAACTGTGCCTCGAAGGACAAAGGAACATGCACTGCCATCTGATCACCATCGAAATCAGCATTAAAGGCTGCGCACACCAGTGGATGAATTCGGATAGCTTTACCTTCAACCAGCACCGGATAAAAGGCTTGAATACCTAAACGGTGTAAGGTAGGAGCACGATTTAAAAGTATCGGGTGATCCTGAATGATCTCTTCTAAGATATCCCATACTTCAGGCTTTTCCTTTTCCACGAACTTCTTGGCTGACTTAACCGTTGAAACAAATCCTTTTTCTTCTAATTTCATTATAACAAAGGGTTTGAAAAGCTCTAAAGCCATATTCTTAGGAATACCACATTGATGGAGTTTAAGTTCTGGACCAACTACAATAACCGATCTTCCAGAGTAATCTACCCTTTTACCCAAAAGGTTCTGTCTGAATCTTCCTTGCTTACCTTTAAGAAGATCTGAAAGTGATTTCAAAGGTCTTTTAGTATCACCCCTCACCGATTGTGATCTTCTCCCATTATCTAATAAGGCATCTACTGCTTCCTGTAACATCCTCTTTTCATTTTTCAAAATAACTTCCGGGGCTTTTATCTCTATCAACTTCTTCAATCGATTATTTCGATTGATAACTCGACGATAGAGGTCATTTAAATCCGAGGTTGCAAATCTTCCGCCCTCTAATGGAACCAAAGGTCTTAAATCTGGAGGGATAATCGGAAGGACCCTCATTACCATCCATTCGGGTTTATTACTAGACTGTCTGAATGATTCTATAACTCTTAATCTTTTTAAAATATCTTTTTTTCTCTGAGCTGAGGTTTCCATTCTGACCTGTGCTCTTAAAGAGATAGAAAGTTCCTCGATATCGATCTGTCTTAAAAGCTCCAGTATAGCTTCAGCCCCCATTTTGGCTACGAATTCCTTACCAGATTCTTCCAGCTGTTGGTATTCCTCTTCAGTTATGATGTCCTTATATTTCAGAGGGGTATTTCCAGGATCGAGCACAATATATGACTCATAATATAAAATCCTTTCCAGTTCTCGAATAGATAAATCTAAAAGGTAGCCCATCCGGGTGGGAATCGACTTAAAAAACCAGATGTGGGAAACCGGAACTGCTAATTCGATATGTCCCATCCTCTCTCTTCTAACCCTGGATTGAGTAACCTCTACCCCACATCTATCGCAGACTATTCCTTTAAATCTAACCCTTTTATACTTACCGCAGTTACACTCCCAGTCCTTTACCGGGCCGAAAATCCTCTCGCAGAAAAGTCCATCCCTTTCTGGTTTAAAGGATCTATAGTTGATAGTCTCAGGCTTGGTAACTTCTCCATAGGACCAGGATCTAATAATTTCAGGGGAAGCCAGCTGAATTTTAATAGCATAAAAATCAGATGGTTTCCTCAAATTCTTAGTCTGTATCTCTGCCACTTAAAACCTCCTTTCCACCAAGGTGGAAACTAAGGATAGTCTTAGGCTAAAGTTAAATTACTACATTTTCTAAAAATCTTACCACCATTTACTTATCAAAAAACTTCTTTACCCTTCGACAAGATCCACATCTAACCCTAAGCTCTGCAATTCCTTGACTAATACATTAAATGACTCTGGAACACCCGGCTCAGGCGGATTCTCTCCTTTAACAATAGCCTCATAGATTCTGGACCTGCCAGCTACATCATCCGACTTCACCGTAAGCATCTCTTGCAGGGAATAAGCAGCTCCATAAGCTTCTAATGCCCATACTTCCATCTCTCCGAACCTCTGCCCTCCAAACTGAGCTTTACCACCCAAGGGTTGCTGAGTAACAAGCGAGTAAGGTCCAATAGAACGAGCGTGAATTTTATCATCGACAAGATGAGATAACTTCATTATATAGATATATCCTACTGTAATCGGTTTATCAAATGGTTCTCCAGTTATTCCGTCATAGAGGATAGTTTTACCATTATCTGGAAGTTCTGCTTCTTTTAAAGCCTCTTTAATCTCCTCTAAAGTTGCTCCATCAAAAACTGGGCTGGAGACATAAATCCCCATTTTCTTGGCAGCCCAGCCGAGATGGGTTTCTAAGAGCTGTCCCACATTCATTCTCGAAGGAACTCCCAAAGGATTCAATATAAGGTCAATCGGTGTACCATCAAGCAAGTAAGGCATATCTTCAGCCGGAACGACTTTAGCCACAACCCCTTTATTACCATGTCTACCAGCAATTTTATCTCCTACCGATAACTTTCTCTTGGTAGCCACATTCACCTTAACTAATTGAACCACTCCTGGAGGTAACTCTGCACCCCTGGATATTTTTTGCAACTCCGTATCCTGTTGGGCTTCCTTATCTTTAAATAGTTTATTATATTTAGACCAGATCTGCTCTATACGTTTATTTGTCTTTTGATCCTGGGTATATCCCTCATCAATTACTAAATCATCAAAAACGATACCATCGAAAGAATCCTTTTTGAATTTAAATCCGGAACGGAAAGCGATTGAACCATCAGAAATTTTACGAATCGTCTTAGCAGTCTGTCCATCTAAAAGCTCTATAAGTTTCTGATCCCGTATCTTTTTCAAATTTTCCATCTGCTTCTGATGAGCTCTCTTCAGTTTGGCAATCTCGCTTTTCTCCTGCTTCTTAGATTCCTCAGTCCTTTCCTTTCGAGAGAAAACCTTAGAATCTATGACGACCCCTTTCATTCCCGGAGGCGCTTTTAGGGAAGCATCCCTGACATCACCTGCTTTTTCACCAAAAATCGCCCTTAAAAGCCTTTCCTCAGGGGAAAGCTCAGTTTCTCCTTTAGGAGTAACTTTTCCTACCAGAATATCCCCGGCTTCCACCTCCGCTCCATTTCTGATAATCCCCCTCTCATCTAAATTCATTACCGCATCCTCTGAAACATTGGGTATCTCACGGGTTAACTCCTCAGGTCCTCTTTTGGTATCTCTTACCTGAAGCTCAAATTCCTCAATGTGAATGGAGGTAAATCTATCCTCGGAGACCAGCCTTTCACTGACAATTATCGCATCCTCAAAATTATATCCCCTCCAGGGCATAAAAGCGACCAGCACATTAGCTCCCAGGGCAAGCTCACCTCTATCGGTAGAGAAGCCGTCCGCCAGGCAATCTCCTGCTTCTACTTTCTCTCCTAGCCTAACCAAAGGTCTCTGATTAACGCAAGTGTCCTGGTTGGACCTCTTAAATTTCAGTAGTCGATATTCATCTGATTCTAAGAATTCATCTGTATCCTTATGTTTATCTGAAGGTCGAATAACTATCAAGTCAGAGGATACGCTCTCGACTACACCACCTCTGGTTGCAACAATAGTTGCACCTGAATCTAAAGCTGCTTTTTTCTCCATACCGGTTCCGACAATAGGTGCATCCGGGATAAGCAAGGGGACTGCTTGTCTTTGCATGTTAGACCCCATAAGAGCACGGTTAGCATCATCATGCTCTAAGAACGGAATCAAAGCAGCGGCAACGCTTACCAACTGTTTGGATGAGACATCCATATAATCGATCTTCTCTGAGGGTACTATAGGATAATCCGCTTTAAAGCGAGCTTTGATTAAAGGATTAAGGAATCTACCATCCTTTTTCAAAGGTTCATTCGCCTGGGCTATACTATATTTATCCTCCTGATCAGCAGTTAAATATTCTATCTCGTCAATCACTTTACCATTCTTTACCTTTCGATAAGGAGTCTCTAAGAATCCATATTTATTTATCCGGGCATAAGTAGAAAGGGAAGCGATCAATCCAATGTTAGGACCTTCTGGAGTCTCAATCGGGCACATCCTTCCATAATGGGTATGATGCACGTCCCTGACTTCAAATCCAGCTCTTTCTCTGGTTAACCCTCCTGGTCCAAGAGCGGAAAGTCTCCTTTTATGAGTTAACTCCGCCAGGGGATTAGTCTGATCCATAAACTGTGAGAGCTGACTGGACCCAAAAAAACTCTCAACCACTGAAGATACAGTTCGGGCATTAACTAAATCATGCGGGGTAATGGAGTCTGTATCTCTCAAGCTCATCCTTTCACGGATGGTGCGAGCCATTCGAGTGAGCCCAATCGAGAACTGATTGGAAAGAAGTTCTCCCACCGAACGAGCTCTTCTGTTACCCAGGTGGTCTATATCATCAACCTCGCCCTCGCCATTACTCAACTTTATAAGAGACTTTATAATTTCAATGAAATCCTTTTTGTCTAAAGTAGTTTGTTCCAGAGGAATTTCCAGGGAAAGGCTCTGATTTAACTTATACCTTCCGACTTCTCCTAAGTCATACCTCTTTGAACTGAAGAAAAGCCTTTCTAAAAGTAACTGAGCCATCTCCACGCTGGGGGGTTCACCTCCAGGCTTCAAAATCGAATAGATTTTGAAAAGAGCTTCTTCTTGAGATATGGTTTGGTCCTTATGTAAAGTGTTAATAATGACCAAGGAATCCTTGCTCGAATCTGTTTCTATAATCCTGAGTTTTGGGATTTTATATTCTCTTATTTT
The DNA here is from genome assembly GCA_963713865.1 of uncultured candidate division Zixibacteria bacterium. Classification (GTDB taxonomy): domain Bacteria; phylum Zixibacteria; class MSB-5A5; order MSB-5A5; family RBG-16-43-9; genus CAZMZF01. The sequence continues at coordinate 2,125,333 of OY970208.1, forward strand.
CTCTAGATGATCTTCAGTTATAACCTCGCCACTTCGCAAGAGAGTAACTCCGTTCTCCTTTACGATTACACCTTCTGCGGAGATCTTACCCACGATTTTATCTTTGCGAACACCAGGTATCTCGATGGTCTCTACTTCATAGAAAAGTTTGATGAGCTCAAGATCAGTAGAAAAACCTAATGCTCTTAAAAAGGTGGTCATCGGCAACCTTCTACGGGTGTCTATATATACATACATTATGTCATTTATATCAATATTGAACTCTACCCAGGAACCCCGATAGGGTATGATTCTGGCAGAATATAGCCTTTTGCCGTTAGGGTGAATCTCATCGTCAAAGAAAACACCCGGAGATCGATGAAGCTGGCTAACTATAACCCTTTCCGCGCCATTGATCACAAAAGTACCAGTAGGAGTAAGCAGAGGCAGTTCACCTAAGAAAACATCCTGCTCAATTATATCCCTTACCCTTTTGCTTTTCCCTTCGGGTTCCCGGATAACCAGGCGTAACGTAGCTTTCAACGGAGCAGCATAAGTCATATTCCTTTCTTGACATTCTATAATGCTATATCTTGGTAAACCAAGCATATATTTAACAAACTCAAGGGAATAGTTCTCATGCACATCTGTTAAAGGAAAAGTCTCGCTAAATACAGCCTGAAGCCCTATGCTCTTCCTTTTTTCGGGTTCAATCTCTGCCTGTAGGAAATTTCTAAAAGACTCTCTCTGCACTTCCAAGAGATAAGGCAGATCCAGGATCTCCTTAAACTTGGAATAGGACTTCCTTTCGATTTTTCTTACCTTTGCCAATTAAATCACACTCCTTAAGTGTGGCAAAAACTACTAATTCCAAAATTTTGCCCGTAGAACTTCGCCAAAAAACTATTTAACTTCTACTATTGCTCCAGCTTCAACTAATTTTGTCCTGATAGATTCTGCCTCTTCTTTGGAAATTCCCTCTTTAATCGGCTTGGGAGACCCATCCACTAAATCTTTAGCTTCTTTCAATCCTAACCCGGTCAATTCCCTGACCACCTTTATTACCTGTATCTTCTTTTCACCAGCCGCATTGAGAAAAACTGTAAATTCAGTTTGCTCCTCAGCGGCCGCCCCGGCTGGAACTGTTCCTGCACCTGCAGCTGGAAATGCTTGAGCCATAGATACTGCTGGAGTCACCCCGAACTTGTCTTGCAGACTCTTTGATAACTCAGATAATTCCAGGACGGTCATCTTCTCCACCATCTCCACGATTTTCTCTACATTACTTTTCTCCAATTTAACCTCCTCTGCTTTTTCCTCTTTTTTAATAGATGATTTTTTGGTTATACCTTTCTCTTCTTCACTCAGAAAAAATTTACTTCCAGATTCAATTCTCTTTTTTAGAACTGATTATTGCGTTCAATGTGCCCACAAACTCTCTAAGGATCCCATCCAAACTTCCAATCAAGTTCCTCATACCTGAATCAAGACTAGCTATAATCTGTGCATAAAGAATTTCTTTCGGAGGTAGTTTAGCTAATTTTTCTAATTCCTCTCCTTTAAAAAACTTACCTTCCACCCAGAAGAGCTTTATTCTAGGCTTATTCAGTTTCTTGTTCAACTCGTAAAGTACTTTAGCCGGGGTAACTGGATCCTCATAGCTGAAAGCAATGCCAGTTGAACCCTCCAGATGCTCAATCACTGAATCTAAAGACAGACCCTTAGCCGCCAATCTGATTAAAGTGTTTTTAGCTACTCTATAATCAACTCCTTTAATCCTTAAATCTTTTCTTAAGCCTGTTATTTCTTCCACATTGAGCCCTCGGAAATCAGTTAGAAAGAAACTCTTACTTCGACTGAATTTACCTTTTAGTTCCTCAACCACTTTAGCTTTATCTTCTCTGGACATCTTTAGTTCCTTTATTCTTTTATTTAAATAGAGCTATGATCGATTGGGTATTCAACTTTACACCTATTCCCATGGTAGAGGAAAGGGTAATATTTTTCAGATATTGCCCTTTAGCTGAGGATGGCTTAGCTCTGATGATCGCATCTAATAGCATCTTGGCATTATCGTAAAGGTTTTCCGCAGAAAATGATGCTTTACCTATAGCCACACCTACATTACCAGCTTTATCCACTCTGAACTCAACCTTTCCAGCCTTTAGCTCTTTAACAGCTTTAGCCACATCAAAAGTTACAGTTCCAGATTTTGGGTTAGGCATAAGCCCTTTTGGACCTAAGATCTTTCCTAATTTTCCTATAGTACCCATCATATCCGGGGTAGCTACTATGGCATCTACATCTGCCCAGCCAGAACTGATTTTCTCTGTATATTCATCCGACCCAACAAAATCTGCACCAGCTTCTTTGGCTTCCTTTTCTTTCTCTCCTTTGGTCAAGACTAAAACTCTAACTTTTTTACCAGTACCAAAAGGAAGAACCACATTACCCCTGACTATCTGATCAGAATATTTAGGGTCCACCCCTAACCTGATTGATAGCTCTATGCTTTCATCGAATTTGGCAAAAGCATTCTCCTTTACGAATTTTATCCCCTGGTTTAAAGTGTACTCTTTAGAACTATCTAATTGCTCTGTAGCTTTTCTATACTTTTTGCTTCTTTTCATATTAACTGACCTTTAGAAAAAAAAATTAGTCGATAACCTCAATTCCCATATTCCTTGCTGTTCCTTCTATCATTAACATGGCTTTTTCCAGACTACCAGCATTCAGGTCCGGCATTTTCAGTTCAGCAATCTCCTTGATCTGGGCTTTAGTTACTTTCCCTACTTTTAATCGATTAGGCTCTCCAGAACCTTTCTCAATCTTAGCTGCCTTTTTAAGCAATACTGCGGCTGGAGGTGTTTTGGTGATAAAGGTAAAAGTTTTATCCGCATAGATAGTGATAATAACAGGAATAATCAGCCCAGATTGACTCTGAGTTTTAGAATTAAAAGCTTTGCAGAATTCCATAGTATTCACACCGTGCGGACCTAAAGCTGGACCAACAGGCGGCGCAGGGTTGGCATTACCTGCCGGGATCTGAAGTTTAACTGTTGCAATAACTTTCTTTGCCAATTTTTCTCCTTGATGTAATAAATTTTAAACTATACTGGCTGAACCTGTAGAAAATCAAGCTCAACTGGAGTAGGACGACCGAAGATACTCACCATAACTTTAAGCTGTTTCCTCTCCATATTCACTTCGCTGACAAAACCTGAGAAATCGGTAAAGGGACCATCGATTACCTTAACCGGGTCACCAGCTTTAAAGGGAACCTCTTCAAAATCTCTGGTTTTCCCTCTTTCCGCCTGGCTCAAAACTCTTTTTACCTCATTTTCCCTAAGCGGAACCGGTTTCCCTCCGGTACCTACAAAACTTGTTACCCCCGGAGTAGAGGTAACCAGATGCTGTGTTTCTTTGGTGAGCTCCATCTCAATCAGAATATAGCTGGGCAAAAACTTCTTTACGGTAGTGGTCCTTTTCCCCTGTTTCATCTCTAAAACAGTCTCAGTAGGAACTAAAACCCTACCCACTTTATCCTGTAACCCTCGATTCACCACCTCATTCTCCAGATATCTCTTTGCTTTTTGCTCATGACCGGAATAGGTATGAGCAACATACCATTTTTTCTCAGACTTTGTCATATTATCTGAATATGAAACTTATGAAAACTGCTAATACTTTATCTACTCCTCCGATAAAGAGGGCTAAAATTAAAGATAGCAGTATGACAATTACCGTGGAGCCCATTAACTCCTGTTTAGATGTCCAGGTAACTTTGGTCAGCTCTAACTTTACTTCTTTTAAAAAATTCTTAATCTTTTCGAACATTCTATTTAAAATTTTTAAAGGTTATAAAAACAAAAATATTTAACCCTTTACAGGTCTGGAGGGATTCGAACCCCCATCATCCGGTTTTGGAGACCGGCGCTCTAGCCATTAGAGCTACAGACCTGTGAAACTAAACTGTTTATTCTCCTTTTCTTCTAAACTACCTAACCTCTTTATGCAAAGTATGCTTACGACAGAAGGGGCAATATTTTTTGAATTCCACCCTATCTGTATGTTTCTTTTTATTCTTCGTCTCAGTGTAATTCCTTTGTTTACACTCACCACAGGCTAAAGTAATAATTTCTCTTGGCACGATTTTCTTTTATTTTTTAACGTTTGAACCTTTGTCCCGCCAAAGGCGGGATTAAACTTTTTTTACTCTATTATATCCGTTACTGCACCTGCTCCTACCGTCCTCCCACCCTCCCGTATGGCAAATCTTAACGTCTTCTCCATCGCTATTGGCCCTATCAACTCTACACTCATATTCACATTGTCTCCCGGCATCACCATCTCCACCCCTTCCGGCAACTTGATTATCCCGGTCACGTCTAAAGTCCGAAAATAAAACTGCGGACGATACCCGTTGAAAAAGGGCGTATGCCTGCCTCCCTCCTCTTTGGTCAATACGTATACCTCTGCTTTAAATTTGGTATGCGGGGTTATACTACCCGGAGCCGCTATCACCATCCCTCGCTCTAACTCGTCCTTCTCTATCCCCCTTAATAATATCCCGATGTTGTCTCCGGCCTGCGCCTCGTCTAATAACTTCCGAAACATCTCTACCCCTGTCACTACGGTCTTACGCGTCTCCTTCAATCCTACTCGCTCTACCTCATCCCCTACCTTCACCCGTCCTCGCTCTACCCTGCCCGTCCCTACTGTCCCCCTGCCGGTTATACTGAAGACATCCTCTACCGGCAGCAAAAAAGGCTTGTCTACGTCTCGCTTGGGTAACGGTATGTAATTGTCTACCGCTTCCATTAACTCATAGACGCTCTTGAACTCCGGCGAATCCTTTACCTCCAGCTTGGCTGACTCGGTCATGGCCTTTAACGCACTACCCCGTATCACCGGTACCTCATCACCGGGAAATCCATACTTCTTCAGTAAATCCCTCACCTCTAACTCCACTAAATCCAATAACTCCGGATCATCTACCATGTCTACCTTGTTCAAATATACGATGATATACGGCACTCCTACCTGACGCGCTAATAATATGTGCTCACGGGTCTGCGGCATCGGCCCATCTGCTGCCGATACTACTAATATCGCCCCGTCCATCTGCGCCGCTCCAGTCACCATGTTCTTTACATAGTCCGCATGCCCTGGACAATCTACGTGCGCATAATGCCGCTTGTCGGTCTCATACTCCGCATGATGTACGTTGATGGTTAACCCCCTGGCTTTCTCCTCCGGCGCATTGTCTATCTCCTCGTAACTCTTGGCCTGCGCTAATCCACGCCGCGATAATACCATGGTTATCGCCGCGGTCAACGTGGTCTTCCCGTGATCTACATGCCCTATCGTCCCAATGTTTACATGCGGCTTGGTCCGCACAAATTTAGCCTTGGCCATCTTACTTTACCTCCAAACTTTTTGTTTTCTTTTTTTCTTTTTTAACTCTTTTAAAATTTATTACGCTTAATGAGCCCACGACCAGGATTGAACTGGTGACCTCATCCTTACCAAGGATGTGCTCTACCGACTGAGCTACATGGGCTAATAAATTTTTCTAATCCATCTAACTTTTTATTTAACCGTTAACTATTATTTTATCAGTTCACTTAGGTTCAAATTTTAAAAAAATAAATAATATCTTCTCACTCAGTTGAGTGTAAAAATTATAAAAACACTCAACTGCTTATACGACAAAAATTTAATATAATATCACTATTTTTTTTGTCAAGCAAAATATTTTAAATTTTTGTATGTGGGAGGCTGATGTCTACCTTGTCACCATTTAACTTTACTATCCTGCCCGGACTACCAACCACTGTAGCATTATCAGGTATATCGTGCATAAATATGAAAGTGTTTGCCCCTATTTTTACATTATTCCCCACCCTGACCGACCCCAGGATAATAGCTCCGGTTCCAATTGTTACATTATATCCCAGGGTAGGATGCCTTTTACCTTTATGTTTACCAGTTCCACCTAAAGTGACATTATGAAACATCACACAACTTCTCCCAATCTCAGCAGTCTCTCCTATGACAACTCCCATCCCGTGATCGATAAAAAAACCTTTGCCAATTTTTGCCCCGGGATGAATTTCCACTCCGGTCAGGAAGCGGGATATCTGCGAGATCAATCTTGGGAAAAAAGGGATTTTAATTTTCCAGACCAGATGACAGAATCTGTGAATCAAAATCGCATGCAATCCCGGATAAAGTAAAAATTCGATATTCCTAATTGCCGGATCATTCCGGTATATCGCTTTTATATCCTCAAATATTGTAATCATAGAATCCTTTTTAGATAAATTTAAGCTATACTATATTTATTCTTTGAAAAGGTCAGTACTCAAGTATCTTTCAGCTGAATCTGGTATAACCACAATTACAAGTTTACCCTTTCCAGCCTTTTTAGCTACGGTGAGAGCAACAAATAGATTTGCCCCGGCGGATATACCGGCTAAAATCCCTTCCTCTTGGGCTAATCTTTTTGAGGTGGCAATAGCATCTTCATTCGAGACACAGATTATCTCGTCAACATTTTGTGGGTTATAGATTTTAGGAACAAAACCAGCACCGATCCCCTGAATTTTATGTTTACCTGGTTTACCACCGGAGAGAACCGGTGAATCTTTAGGTTCCACTGCGATATTCTTACAGCCATATCTCTTTTTCAGAACCTCTCCTGCTCCGGTTATAGTTCCTCCTGTGCCAACTCCTGCTACAAAATAATCCAATTTCAAATCTCCTAAATCATCTATTATTTCCTTGGCTGTAGTCTCTCTATGGATTTTGGTATTAGCAGGATTCTCAAATTGTTGAGGTTGAAAATACCCTTCTTGTTCTGACATCTCTCTAGCTTTATCTACGGCTCCTTTCATTCCCAAAGCCCCATCCGTTAATACCAACTCAGCCCCTAAGAATTTCAACAAAGCCCTTCTTTCTAAACTCATCGTCTCTGGCATAGTGAAAACACACCTGTATCCTTTAACGGCTGATACCATCGCTAAAGCAATTCCGGTATTTCCGGACGTGGGCTCTACGATAGTCATTCCAGGTTTTAACTTACCCTTCTTTTCAGCGTCTTCAATCATTGAAAGCCCGATTCGGTCTTTAATCGAGCCAGCCGGATTAAAAAACTCTAATTTTGCTAAAAGAGTCGCATCTTCTGGACTGGTAAGCTTATCGATTTTAACTAACGGAGTCCGTCCAATAGTCTCCAGGATATTATTATAAATCATAAAATCCTACCTCTTAAGACAACTACTACTTTACGTAAGTTTTTGCTTTAGATGGAATTACAGATATGTTATCGCCAGATTGTTCAAAATCTTAACAGGGGAATGAGAGTTCGTTCGTTTGATCGTTTGGAGTTTGAAGATTTTCGAACAAACTAACAAACTAACAAACTTCCAACTGTATTTCCTGGAGAGGGGAGGATTCGAACCTCCGAAGGCGATAGCCGACAGATTTACAGTCTGTTCCCTTTGGCCGCTCGGGAACCTCTCCAAAAAGCAGTTTAGGAGTTTATAAGTTTAAAAGTTTATACCCTCAATCTACTTTACGGAATGAATTTATAAGGGCTACCAGTAAGGTTAAAACCTCCTTACTTTTATTTATTAAAATATCCTAGCTAACTTTATCAAAATATTTTTGCCGAAAGGCTAATTCAAAATAGGTTATTGCTTCAGCTAAAGATCCTTTGGCAACAAACAGGAATTGAATAAATTCCTTTTTTGACTGCCTAAAACTACCTTCGGCAATATTAGCCGGAACTGAATTAATCGCTTTAAAAAGCTGAGGTATAAGTATGTTCGACTCCCTTTTAGGAAATTTCTCTGAAATCTGGTAAACAGTATCTGCCAGCTCAACTGCTTTTTGCCAGACAATCAATTTTCTGAATCCAAAATCTTTTTCTTCTTTTTCCAACTCTTAAACCTTCTAAACCTCTTACACTTTTAAACTGTCTTTTTAGCGGGAGACGGTATTCGAACCCGCAACCAATCCAGATGGATGACTCTAGCCAATGGAGTTAATGTTTCTCAACAATTTCTTGAAATCCTTACTTTTTATATCCTTTAAAACCCTCTCTCTCTTTATCGCTTTCCCTCTGGTTGGAAATTTTTCCACATAAATCAACTCAAGAGGTACTCGTTTTTTTGTTGACTTAATCCTTCCAGAATTGTGATACTGTAATCTCTGTTCAAGGTTCGAGGTTTGGCCAATATAAAGATTCCCATCCTTCTGGCTTTTTAAAACATAAACGTAATACATTTTAATTTCTCTTACCAACGAATAAACTGACAAACTTTAAACTGTATTCCCAGCGGGAGACGGGATTCGAACCCGCGACCAACAGCTTGGAAGGCTGTGACTCTAGCCAACTGAGTTACTCCCGCAGAAAGAGAGTTTGTTCGTTTATTTGTTTGGAGTTTGAAGATTTTCGAACAAACTTACAAACTAATAAACTCCAAACTGTATTCCCAGCGGGAGATGGGCTTCGAACCCGCGACCAATCCAGATGGATGACTCTAGCCAACTGAGTTACTCCCGCAGAAAGAGAGTTTGTTCGTTTGTCAGTTTGACCGTTTGGAGCTATTTCGGACAAACGTACAAACTAACAAACTCCAAACTGTATTCCCAGCCGATGAGAGGGATCGAACCTCCAACCAACTGATTACAAATCAGTTGCTCTACCATTGAGCTACATCGGCGAAATTTCTTTTATTATGTTAATTATAATTTTTCAAAGAACAAAGCCAAAATCTATACGAAATATTTTTGTTGTTAATACAATTTATTTAAAGCTTCTCAGACCCTACCCCTGCTGGAGCTAAAACTTTGAATTCATCCCTTTCAATTAAGCTGATAGCTTCATTTGGACAAACCGCTCTACAAATTCCACACCCGTAACATCTTTGAGGGTCTATACTGCATTTTTCATTAAAAGCAGAAAAAAGTATAGCTCCATACTGGCAGAACTTCTTGCATTCCTTACACCCGGTGCATTTATCCCAGTCTGTGACACCCACGTATTCTGCTTTAAAGAACATGGGGATATTATAATTGAAGCTCATCTGATATGCTAAACAATCAGAATCGCAGTTGCAAAGCCCGCCGATAAAGGGAGTTTGGAAAGTCCAGACCGAGTGAACCAGCCCCTGCTCATCCATCACTCTGAAAGCCTGCTTGGCCTGCTCCTGGCTCAGAACTTCGAAATCGCGAGTGAGGTCAGGAAATTCATCAAAAATTCCCTTCACCGGCGCACTGATCCCAAAACAGTATCTCACTTCCTTGCCCAACGTAACTTTTCGGCACACACAGGGAAGCCTGACCACCACTTTCACCAGATCCACGATCTTCTCAATATCCTCAATCGAAACGATCTGCCCATAGTGAACCTTCTTCTGTTTTCTTACCACCAGATTCCTCATAAATCTCTTGACAAAATTAGGTCCTTTGCGAAGAGAATCCATTTCAGAAAGTATTTTGGATGTATCCCCGGTAAACTCCCTGAAAAATTTCCGCATAAACTCATCGCTTTTCTTCTGGTGAAACAGCTCCTCAGAATAGTTTTTCATCAGAAGATACCATTTCTTCCCCTCGCCGTGCTGATGACAGAACTCACACATATATTTCTCCTGGATTAAGTTGGAATCCAATCCCAGTGCTTGCCAGGTCCCCTGACCTGGCAAGTCAAGGGGTGGAAAAGTTTGACTAATCTCTTTCTCTTTTCAGGATCTCTTTTTCCACTTAGTCCCTCCAGAAGTATCCTCAAGGATAATCCCTAAAGCTTCTATCTCTTTTCTGATTCTATCTGCCTCTTCCCATTTTTTATCTTTACGGGCCTGGTTTCTTTTCTGAATCAGCTCCACAACTTTTTCGTCTAAGGTAATCTCTTCCCTTTTTAAAATCCCTAAGACCGAATCAAATCTCTCTATTAGAGCTGATGTTTTTTCTGCATCCTGGCTGGAAAAATCACCCTCATCTATGAACTTGTTGATTTCCTTAACCAGATCGAAGATTTTCCCTAAGGCAGCAGAAACATTCAAATCATCATCCATCGCCTCCTCAAATCCTTTCTGAGCTTCTTTTAAAATTTCCTCAACCTCCGGATGACTTTTCTGGCTTTTTACATCTTTGAGCCTATCGATGAAATCGTACAATCTCTGCAGAGCATTTCTGGCTCCATCCAATCCTTCGAACGTGAAATTCAACTGCTGGCGATAATAAGTGGCTATAAGCAGATAGCGAATGGCCATAGGATTATATCCTTTTTCCAGAAGATCCCTTAAGGTATAGAAATTCCCTAACGATTTTGACATCTTCCTGCCTTCAACTAAGAGATGTTCATTATGTATCCAGTAATTTACGAATTTCTCACCGGTGACCCCTTCACTCTGGGCTATTTCGTTCTCATGATGAGGGAAAATCAGGTCCACTCCGCCGGTGTGAATATCAAAATGTTTCCCTAAGTATTTCATGCTCATAGCCGAGCATTCGATATGCCAGCCCGGACGACCCTTGCCGATCTCCGTCTCCCAGGATACCTCGCCATCCTCTTCATCCCAACCTTTCCACAAAGCAAAATCCCCTACCTCTTCTTTTTCGTACGTATCCTTACTTATCCTGACACCAGCTTTCAAATCCTCCCTCTTCATTTTAGAGAGCTTTCCATAATCTTTAAATGAGGAGATCTTATAATAAATCGAACCTGCAAGCTGATAAGCATGTCCTTTTTCTAAAAGCTTTTTTACCAGCTCAACCATCTCCTTTATATGAATAGTAGCCTCTGAATAGATATCAGCCATCTCTATATTCATACTTTTAATATCCTGGAAGTAAGCTTTCTTATACCTTTTGGTATATTCGTTTAAAGGGAATTGTTTTTCTTGAGAACCTTTAATCGTCCTGTCATCCACGTCTGTCAGGTTAACCACCTGTTTGACCTCATACCCTTTATATTTTAAATACCTTTTTACTAAATCAGCCACAACATAAGCCCTGAAATTGCCGATATGAGCAAAATCATAGACCGTAGGTCCGCATGAGTACATTTTAACTTTACCGGGTTCTATCGAAATAAATTCTTCTTTTTGACGGGTCAGGGTATTAAACAGCCTTAAGCTCATATCTTCTCCTTAAGGATTAGATTTCTATTGAAATTTCTGATAACCTCAGGAAGTTCAACCAGATCCTTGATTACCTTATCCGGAATTATCGGAGCAGTATAATCTCTTCCCTCTTTATATTTTAAAATACCTCTCATTCCTAAATTCTTAGCTCCCCCGACATCTTCAATCAGCTTATCTCCAATAAAAACTGATTCCTCTGGCTCAACCTTTAACCTGTTTAGAGCCTGAATGAAGATCTCAGGATGAGGTTTTTTGTAACCTACTTCAGAAGAAAACAAAACTGAGTCAAAATAAGGTAAAAGTCCAAATCTTTCAAGCTCTTTCAGGTGATATTTGGCTGGGAATATCGTATTCGAGATTAGCCCCAATATATAACCCTCTTCTTTGAAATATCTCAGAGTCTCAACTGCACCCTCGATTAAGGTAAGCTGTTCAGTTACCGGTTGATAATACGCATTTAAAAATCCGTCATAGTTTCCATCCTGTAATTCGATGTCAAGCTTTCGGAAAATATCTTCAGCTAAATCCTCAAACCTGAACTCCTCTAAATTCTGCTCTGATAATTCAAAAGAAGAGGAGAGTAACTCAGACAGAAGAACTGTGAAAAGATTAAAATCTACATCTATCAAACCTTTGTCTTTCAAAAAAGTGAAACTTCTCTCTGCCGATCTTTTACCTAAAACCACCCAGCTCGAGTTCTCAAACTCGAGCAGAGTACTTCCCATATCAAAGATTATTCCTTTTAGTTTTGTCATTGTATTTACCTTGAGCTTTTAAACCTTTGAGCCTTTGAACCTTTTTATCGCCAATTTAGCAATTGTATCCACTAATTCAGTAAATTCAACCCCTAAAGCTTTAGCCGCTTTTGGAACTAAACTTGTACCTGTCATCCCCGGGAGGGTATTCACCTCCAGACAATAGAATTTATCGTCAGTTCCGTATCGAAAATCCACCCTGGCATAACCTTCGCACCCTAAAACTTTGAAAGCTCTGTATCCTGATTCCTGAATCTCGCTGGTCTTTTCTTTTGAAATCTCAGCCGGGCATATATAGCTACTTTTCCCTTTGGTATATTTGCATTCGTAGTCATAAATCCCATGCTCCGGTACTATCTCGACTACTGGAAGAGCAGAATCTCCTAAAATCCCTACAGTTAACTCCCTTCCCGGAATATATCTTTCAAAAAGAATTTTCTCCGCATAAATTTTTGCATCTTCGATCGCTTTTACTATATCTTTTTCTTCTTCAACTACAGTCAAACCTACAGTAGAACCCTGGTCATTGGGCTTCACTACCACCGGGAAGTTAAAGGAGCCTTTTATTTTATCAATAATTATTTTTAAGTCTTTAGAATCATAGCTTTCCAAAAGGAACCATTCAGGAGTAAGAATCCCTTCTCTCTCAAACAATTTCTTAGACATTGCCTTGTCCATTGCTAAGGCGCTGGCTAAAACACCTGAGCCAGTATAAGGCATACCAGATAACTCTAAAAGAGCCTGGATTGTGCCATCTTCCCCCTGTCCACCGTGTAGAGCTAAGAATACTACTTCTACATCTGACAGGCTAAAAGATTCTATAGTTTTCAAAGCAAGTTTTTTCCCTTCAGATTGCAAGGCTTTTATATCCGGTGGTTCAGTTTTAACCCCTTCTGGTAAAAATCTTTTCTGACTCTCAGGTAATCTATTTCCTTTGACTGTATCAATTGCCATTACCTGATGACCAGCTTCCCTAAGCCCCTGGACAATAGCCTCACCTGAAGCTAAGGAGACATCTCTTTCCGCTGAAGTTCCTCCCATCAAAACCATTATTTTCATTTTCCCGTTCCTGAAAAATTTTTATTTGACCTTTTCCTTACTATCCGGATAAGCCAGAAGATAAAAATTAAAACTACTGCAATAAAAATAAAACGGTTATATAAACTTAAAAATTTGTAAAGTTTTTGCCAGTTCTGATGTGTAAGAGCACCTAAACTGATTATAAATCCATTCCAGGCAAAAATACTTATCAGGCTATAGATGGTCATTTTCCATAATTCTATTTTACCCAAACCAGCTGCTATCGCAATCCCGGACCTGACCCCGGCTATGAACCGACTAACTAATATAACCTTCCCCCCATATTTTCTAAACCAATTTTCTATCCTGTTAAGTTGAGTTCTGTTTAAAATCTTTCCTTTGTCTTTTTCGAAAAGCTTCCTTCCCTTTTTCATTCCAAGATAATAAAGTGCCAAAGCACCGCACAAGCTACCAGCACACGGAATAAAAAAAGCTAAAGGTAAACTCAGAACCTTGCTGGAAACTAAATATCCGCCCATGAAAGTAACTGTATCTCCAGGATAAGGCGGGAAAATAGTCTCTATAATAGCGCTGATAAACAGAAAAAAATAGATCCACAAAACCCCATGAGAAGATATGAAATTAAGAAGCTCAGCTCCTCTACTATTAAAAAACTCTTCCATTGCCTATTGCCTGTTACCTTTTGCCTGTATTAAAACCACCGCATAAGCTCCAATCCCTTCTTTCTTTCCAGTAAACCCCATTCCTTCAGTTGTGGTGGCTTTGATCGAAACATTTTCCCTGGATATACTCAAGGAATCTGCGATATTTTTTCTCATCTTCTCAATATATTTAGCCATTTTCGGCTCTTCTGCCACAATCATCGAATCGATATGCAGAATCTCAGCTTTTCTAATCTTCTTTTTAATCAACATTAGAAGTTTTAAACTTGAAATACCTTTGAATTTCTTATCAGTATTTGGAAAATGTTTACCTAAATCACCTAAGGAGAGCGCCCCTAAGATAGCATTGCCAATAGAATGGGACAAAACATCCGCATCCGAATAACCCAAAAGCCCCTTTTTATAAGTAATCTTCACCCCACCTAAGATTAAATCCCTCCCCTTCACCAACCTGTGAGCATCATATCCAAATCCTATTTTTAGCATCTTATATACCTCTCTTACTGAGAACCTCCCCTTTATCCCCTCCTTAAAAAGGAGGGGATATTCTTCCCCCTCTCCTTCCCAAGGAGAGGGTTGGGGTGAGGTTATTACAAGTTTTTAATATATCCGCTAGAACTCCATCTATATTCCATATCACATCATTATTATTGTATCTAACCACTGTAAAACCCCGCCTTTCCAACTCTTGTTGTCGCCTCTTATCATTTTTAATTCTCTGGGGATCAACATGAACATCTCCATCGACCTCAATTACGAGACACAATTCGGGACAATAAAAATCTACAATAAAGTGACCTATCTGATGTTGTCTTCTGAATTTAAACCTAGCTAACTGTTTCAATCTAAGCTTTTGCCATAATTTTCTCTCAGATGGAGTAAGATTCTTTCTTAATTTTCTTCTTTGTTCTAAACCCCCTCTATATCCCCTCCTTAAAAAGGAAGGGACTTTTCTCCCTCTCCTTTCCAAGAAGAGGGCTGGGGTGAGGTTATTATTTTCTTCCTCTCCTTTATAAGAAGAGGGTTGGGAGGAGGTTCTTTCTCTCATTTTTCCATTTAAGTGAAGTAACATCCTTTTATGATTTTCCCTCTGTTCTAAACTCCCCTTTATCCCCTCCTTAAAAAAGAGGGGATATTCTTTCCCTTCTCCTTACCAAGGAGAGAGTGGGAAAGATTATAACTTCTCTCTATCTTTCTAAAATTCTTTTTGCCAAAACTAAATCCTCAGGTGTGGTGATTTTTATATTCTGAGATTCTCCTTCCAGAACCCTCACTTTAAATCCTAATCTTTCAACTAAAGAGGAATCGTCTGTTCCTATGAAACTATTTTCTGCCGCTTTTTTATATGCCTCTAAAATTAATTTATATTCAAACGTTTGAGGAGTCTGCGCAATCCAGAGCTTTTCCCGGTCCAGAGTAGTAACGACATATTCCTCATCCACTCTTTTTACGGTATCATTCACCGGCAGAGCTAAGATAACTGCTTTTTCTTTTTTACACATCTCGATAGATTTACCAATCTTTTCTGTCGAGATAAAAGGCCTGACCCCATCGTGAATGAGAACTATGTCTGTATCCCTGGATAAAGCTAAAAGCCCTTTATAAACTGAATCCTGCCTTTCTTTCCCGCCGGAGAGAATCCTCTTTACTTTCTTGATATCACATACATCCACTATGTTATAGGAGCAGAAAGACATATAATCCTCAGGCACCACTAAAATTATCTCATCTATTAACTCGCACTTCTCAAATTTCTCTACAGTATAAGCCAAGACCGGTTTCTTTTTTATCTCGACAAACTGTTTGGGCAGAATACCTCCAATCCTCTCCCCTCTGCCACCTGCCGCTATAATCGCTTTTACTTTCATCTTTTTCCTACTTCCTCCTACTTTTTATAGAATCAACATCGCATCACCGTAACTATAAAATCTATATCTTTCTTTTATTGCCTCTTCATAAGCCTTAAAGATAAGCTCTCTCCCCGCAAAAGCACAGACTAAAAGAAACAGGGTTGATTTAGGCAGATGGAAATTGGTAACCATTCCATCCACTATTTTAAAATCATAAGGAGGATAGATAAACTTCTCTGTCCACCCTCTATAAGACCAAAGTTCATCCCTGGCTGCAGTTTCTAAAGCCCTCACCACAGAGGTCCCCACTGCAAATATTTTTCCTCCATTTTCTTTAACCGAATTTACCCTCGTAGCAGACTCTTCACTTATCTCAAAAAACTCCTCCTCCATTTTATGTTCTTTTAAATTTAAAGCTCGGACAGGTTTAAAAGTCCCCCAGCCGATATGCAATGTGATCGGAATTATTTCTATCCTCTTATTTTTTATATTTTCCAGAAGTTCTTCTGTGAAATGCAAACCAGCAGTTGGAGCTGCAACTGCACCTTTCTCTTTAGCATAGACAGTTTGGTATCTATCTATGTCTTTTATATCAGGCTCTCTTTTAATGTAAGGTGGTAAAGGGGTATTGCCTATTTTCTCTAAGAGATTATAAATATCTCCGGAATAATCAAATCGGGCTAAATCTGCCCCGGATGAGCTTTTTTCTAAAATCTCACAAGTCAGTTTCCCTTCATTGAAAACGATGATTGAACCAGTAAGGTTTTTCTTTTTAGGTTTTAACAAAACCTCCCAGATTCCATCATCTATTTTCCTGAGCATAAAAACTTCGGCTTTTGCACCACTTGTTTGATTTATCCCCATAAGCCTGGCAGGAAAAACCTTAGTCTGATTTATAACTAAGGCATCTTTCGGCTTCAGATACTCGGTTATCTCATAGAATTTTTTATGCTCTAACTCACCCTTGTCGCGATGCAAAACCAGAAGCCGGGAAAGATCCCTTCTCTCAACAGGATATTGAGCGATTAATTCTTTGGGCAGTTTGAAATCAAAATCTGTAAGTTTCATATCCTTGTAATTGTCCAATTCATTGGGTTATTTCCTATCCATCTCTTTTGTGCTTGCCAGGTCCCCTTGCCTGACAAGATTTTGCCATTGTCACAGGAGTAGTAACACTACAGTTTATAGACGCATTGCTATGCGTCTCTATAATTTATCCCACTTCCTGAACACTTCTAAAATTAACTTCTTGATTTTCTCTGCTACTTTCTCCAGATAGATTTTCGCCTTTTTCTCATCGAAATCCGGGTAACCTTCTTTTTCTTTATAAAGGATTATAGAGGAAGGTGTGGGCATAACGTTCATGGCTTCATCGTATTTGTAAGCCATCTCTTTTTTATATCTTTCTTTTTTCACTAAAGTCTTATCGATAGCCAAAATCCCGGCAGTCTCATCGACTCCTGCATGACCTCCGGGTACTCCATAAACCTGTTTGGTAATATCCTCACACAGGAGCCACCAGTGGATTACCGCTATTTTAGCTTTTCTGTTTTTATAGACTTTCAGAGCCGCATTTTTGAGCTCGTTCAGATGACCTCCATGCCCGTTGATTACCACGATCCTGGAAAACCCTTTCTCCGCCATAGAATCCAGAATCTCATAAAGGTAATTTTCAAAAGTCTGCGAGGTCACGCTTAAAGAGCCGGGGTAAAAATAGAGGTTTCGGGTAACGCCATAATAAACTGGTGGTGCAATTATCGCCTTTAAATCTTCAGCCATCATTTCAGCAATCTTCAGAGGGATCTGCACATCCGTTCCCAGGCTGATCACACCGTGAGCCTCAATCGTTCCCACCGGCAGGATTACTGTCTTTATTTTCTTGGGAACCAGTTCTTTAAACTCCATCCAGTTAAGATTTTCAAGTTTGTAGAGCATAGAAATATCCTTTTTGAGGTTTGAGATTACAGAATATTCGTCTTACTTCTTACATCTTACGTCTTACTTTATTTGTACTCCAGAACGTAAACCGTCATCTCCTTTGGCAGAGCATCCTTTTTGAGGGTAATAGAACTTTTTCCAACTTTATTTACATTTTTCTTCCCCTTCAAAAAAGGCTCAATCCCGGAAATAGGAAAACCAGAACCCATAACTGCGGTTTTGTAATGCATTGGAAAAACTACCCTGGGGTTCAATTTGTTTACGATTTTAGTAGCCTGATCAGCATTGATGGTAAAATAACCTCCTACCGGTATGAAAACCACATCCACTGCACCAATCTCTTTGAATTGCGAATCGGTCAGATCAACTCCTAAATCTCCGAAATGAGCGAATTTTAAGCCTTCAAGCTCCCAGATGCGAATATAATTATCCCCCCTGCCCGCACCATGAGAAGTTTTGACTGCTTTGAAGGTTATCCCTTTTAAAGTCTTTTCACCTGCACCTCTTACTACCTCAGGTTTTCCACTTATGGCTGAGACATTGTTATGGTCAGAGTGTTCATGACTGACCAGTACTATATCTGCACCAACATCGGGTAAAGGATAACCTACGTTTTTGTCAAATGGGTCGGTAACGATTTTGACTCCATCTGAAATCAAAAAGCAGGAATGTCCAAACCATCTGACAGTAAGTTCTTTGTTATCCATTTTTACTCCTTTCTCCTCTTTTTTTTGAGCTTGAGCAAGACTAAAAATCAGGGTTAAAGAAAACAACCCGAAAAATAACATCGATATTTTGATTTTCTTAAACATAAAAACCTCCTTATTTGTTTTGAAGTAATAAGGGTGGAGACAAGCTCCATCCCTACGCAACTAAACCTTTAGGTTTAATAGGCATCGTCACGGATGATGGACTCCATATCCTGTTTCAAATCATATAGTTTCTCAAACAAAACCATCTGGGATGAATAATAGACCAGTCGGTAAAACGACCGGAAAAGGCTGTAAGCCTGCTGTAAGATAAATAAAGAAAGTATAAGAAATTTCTCCATAAATACAAAATGCAAAATTTTATTCAGTCCGAAATAAGCCATTAAACTTCCCAGAAAAATTATTGTTACAAGATAATACAGAAAAACCGTTTTGTCAAAATTCTTAAGGATAAATCTTAAAATTGGTTTTATAATCCTTCTGAGTTTTTTCTCCTCGAAGTAAATCCGGTAAATCCGAAGATAGTCGCTCCACATAGCCAACCACATAAAGAAAATCGCCAGGACAAGAAGGTTTAAGACAAGGATTACAATGTGACCATTGTATGAAAGTTCTTTTCCGGCTATAGTAGAGATTAAGGAAAAAATAAGCAGGGCCAATAAGAAAGCCAGTAAATAGATCAGGCAGGTGAGGATGAAGATTTTCAAAAAACTCCAGAAGTATCTAGCGCAATCCCCAAAGAATTTTTCACCTTTAAATTTCTGCTCCCCCTCCTTTAAATCCCTGAAGAAAGCGCCCCAGAGACCACCGGAGAGGAATATATAGCTGAAAACTGAGAATGCGCCGAGGATTAAAAATAACACCTGGTATAGACCAATGGTTTTACGCCACTCCACCAGAAAATCTACCAGGAGAGAGAAATCGTATCCATTCAGGAAATTCAGGGATAAAGGGGATAAGGAAAAAGTCCTGGAGAACATATAATAAGCCGGGATTAAAAGGAGAAGGGCAAAAAACAGCTTGAACAGAAATAGAATCAAGGCCAGGATTTTATTCTCCCAGACTTTTTTGATTCCATCTCTAAATGAGTTCCATATAACCATTCTTTTAACCTTGAGGAAACCTTCTGGATTGTAAACCTTTAGGTTTACCAAAAAGTAAAGCTTAAGCTTTACACTCCAATTAATTTTCAGATAACAATTTTTTACCTACAACTTATTATTTACCACCTAAAACCTTCTCTAAAACAAATCCATCATCCACTGAATAACGCTTTCCATCCAGAATAGATAATCTGAGAAAAACTTAAAAACCGGCCAGCGATAAGGATTGGTTGAAAGTGCGTTGTTATTGATATTTACATCTAAAATATTTACATACTTCGGACCTAGGGTAGCTGATTTGATTTTAGCTTTAGTCTTGAGTTTCAGCTTGGCCCATTTGTCTTTCCCATTCCAGCTTTCTTTGAGTTTCTCTCCATTCTCCAGTTCAATCTGAACTTCTACCGGTATAATTATCTCGCCATTCCGCCATAACTCAACTGTAGTCTCATAGAGTTTTTCTTTTTTATTCTTAGAGCTGCCTAGTTCTTCACTTTTTATTTTTCGCACTTCATAATCACAAGTTTTCGTCGAATAAAGCCAATCCTCGAAAAAGCTATCTAATTTTTGACCTGCTATCTCTTCTGTAATTATTATGAAATCCTCTATTTTCGGATGTTTGAACTGGTATCGGTTATAATATTCTTTAAGGAGCTTATCCATCTTCTCTTTTCCAATGGTATTTTCCAGAAGTTCCAAGATCAGAGAGGCTTTATAATAGACGTTTGTCGAATAGCTGAATAAATTTACAGATTTCCAGGCAGGTGTGACAACCAGGTCAAGTTTGGGAGCAGTTAAATAAGCCAGTCGAGATATATCCTGGTCAGAAAGCACAACTCCCCAGCGATTCAAGATATTCCCTTTCTCCCCGAATTCTTTTTCCATTATTTTTCGAGTAGTATAGGTAGTGAACCCCTCATCTAACCAGGCTTCCTCCGTCTCATTTGAAGCCACTATCCCATACCACCATTGATGAACCAGCTCGTGGACTATAACCCATTCATCGAGTTTCATATAACATAATAAGAAAGGAGTCTTGGGAGTCACAGTTATCATCATGGGACATTCCATTGCCCCTGCACCCATACCAATAGAGATATCAGCTATAACTAACTTATTATAAGGGTATTTACCAAAATGAGAGTTGCAGTATGAAAGTGTAAACTCGGTTGCTTTTAGCCATCTTTGAAATTTATATAAATCCTCGGGCAGGATAAGGAAAATCACTTCTACCCCTTCAATATTTGCTTTTCTTATTTTAAAATCAGGGGAAGCGCAAAAAGAAAAGTCATGTACTTTTTCAGCATGAAAGGTAACTGTTTCTGTAGAATCTGGATTCTTTTTCTCATTAGTTATATCCCCCGTTCCATCAATTATATATTTCAAAGGTAAGGTAATCGTAACATCATAAGTCCCAAAATCTGAATAATGTTCGGTTAAAAAATGCTGTGGTTGAGCGCTCCAGTTCCCATCTTTCTCTAAAACCGCCATCTTGGGTAACCAATCGCGCATAATATAATTATCCTTGTCATATCCCGATTCAAGGACTATTTTAGGCAGCTTCAGTTCAAATTCCAGCTCAAATTCGATATTCTCTCCGGGTTTCAGAGGCCTGGACAAAAAGATTTGCATTATGGTTTCATACATTTTGTATCTGAGTTCTTCTAAATGACTATTGATCTTTTTTATCTTCAGATACCCTTTATATTCCTTTTTCTCCATCAATTTCTTTAGATCATCGCTTTCCTTAACAAAAATGGTTGAATCCGAGGAGAAGGCATTAAGATTGAGATGAAGATATAATGTGCCTATGTCTTTATTCGAGGTGTTCAGGAAATAAATCCTTTCCTGTCCGGAGATTTTCTTTTCTTTATCCTCCAACCTGATATCGACCTTATATGAAGCTACGGGAAGATATTCTGATTGAGCCTGAGAGAAAAAAAGGGCGAAGAGAAAAATAAAGATGAATTTATTTGGCTTGAGAATTTTATTCATCTTTTAAACCAAACATGTAGAGCATCCGCTTATAGCTTTGCATCAGCGTCCCTTAAAAAAAGGTCGTACTACAAAAACCAAAGGAAGAATGGGTGTATTGCAATACGCCCCTACGTATATCTTATCCGATTAATTACATTTCTCTTTCTCACTCTGATCTTTGCCCATTAAAGCCAGAAGATGAGCTTCAACTGAGCAGGCTAAGGCTTTGAGATTATACCCACCCTCTAAAACTGAAACTATTCTTCCCTGACAGGTTTTATCTGCTAATTCCTTTATCACCTGAGTCATCCCCTTAAACCCATTTGACGTTAGTTGTAGATTGGTCAGAGGATCGTTCTTATGCCCGTCAAAGCCTGCAGAAATGAAGATAAAATCTGGAGCAAATTTTAAAGCAGCTGGATATAAGATGGTCTCAAATACTTCTTTGTACTCTAAGTCACCACTTCCGGCAAACATCGGGATATTCAACGTATATCCCATGCCCTCTCCTGAACCTTTCTCACTTTCCTTTCCTGTGCCAGGATAGAAGGGGGACTGATGAATGCTGAAGTAATATACTGAAGGATCAGAATAAAATGCTTTCTGGGTTCCATTACCATGATGGGCATCCCAGTCAACGATCAATACTTTTTTCAACCCGTATTTTTCCTGAACGTATCTTGCGCCTATGGCTACATTATTGAAGATACAGAAACCCATCCCCCGATTAGGCTCCGCATGATGACCAGGAGGCCGAATTGCGCAGAAAACATTATTAAACTTACCTTGCATCACACCATCTACCCCTACCAGAACCCCTCCCACTGCCAGAAGGGCTATCCTGTAAGTTTCTGAGCTGATAACTGTACCCATATCCAGATTCCCCGGGGCATGTTTGGAGTATTCCTCAATCAACTGAATATATTCAAGCGGATGGATTTTATTCACCCATTCTAAAGAAGGATTATGTGGTTCAATTTTCACCAGTTCTGCATAATAATTTTTTCTCTCTAAACAATCTAAAAGGAAAGAAAGTCTGGAAGGACTCTCTG
The DNA here is from genome assembly GCA_963713865.1 of uncultured candidate division Zixibacteria bacterium. Classification (GTDB taxonomy): domain Bacteria; phylum Zixibacteria; class MSB-5A5; order MSB-5A5; family RBG-16-43-9; genus CAZMZF01. Next base: position 2,147,550 of record OY970208.1, read on the forward strand.
GATGAATTTTACCAGTCTCGTGCTTAAGATAATCCGGGTGATATACTAATCCAGTAATTGACATCTTTTCAACTGTTGTACATTATCTTTTAGACCTAATAACCTACATTTATATAATAATTAAATCTTTAAAAGTGAGAAGTCAAGTATGTTAGAATAAATTTTTTTGCTTCTCTTTTTAAAATGACTTACCCTCCGTTGCTGGGGATACCAACGAAGAGCACACACCCAATAATCGTTGGTCTCCTGACCACCGACCTTTATCTCGTTGGTACGGAGATTTTTTACACTTCTCTGCTTTTCCACTTCCCTAATTTAAACCAGAAAGCTAAAACTATCCCTTTCACCATAGAGGTCAAAGTTATTGCCCACCAGACTCCCGACACACCTAAATTAATCTTTATAGCCAAAAAATATGCTATGGGAATCCTCAAGATCGATCCGGGAACAGAAACTATCATCGGTGGAAGGGTATTACCAGCTCCGGAAAAGGCTCCTTCAAGAACTATCTCTACAGCCATAAAGATTTGAGATAATCCTAATATTTGCAGATATTTAACTGCTATCCTGATCACCTTTTCATCCGATATAAAGAAAGCTGCGATATATCTGGGAAAAGAAAAAAACATCACCGAGATAAAGCCGGTGACCAGGATCACAATCAGGACCGTTCTCCAGGCAGATTTCTCTGCCCTCTCCGGTTTTTTTGCACCCAAGTTCTGACCAACTAAAGCTGCTGCTGCCATAGAGAAACCAAAGCAGGTAAGGTAGGATAGAGATTCAGACCTGTTTCCTATGCCTAAAGCTGCAACCGCATCCGTTCCAAAATGAGCGGTTATTTTATTGAGAAAAAGATAAACCAGACTAAAAACAATACCTGCAATTGAAGTAGGTATACCTATTTTTAAAATTCGGTAAACAGTTTTAAGATCGATTTTTGTCCTATCTCTCAAACTTATTTTGAATGGAAGTTTTCCTTTATTAATATGACGCATAAAAAGGAGCACTCCTAAGAACTGTGAAGTAACTGTAGCTATGGCGGCACCTGTTGCTCCTAATTTTGGAAAAGGACCTAACCCGAAGATTAACACCGGGTCTAATAAGATATTTACTCCTACCGCTATCAGAGCTACCCTTAAAGGGGTTTTGGTATCCCCGGATGCTCTGAATACACCACTTAAAGTATCTATCAGGAAGAAAAAGGGAGCACCTAAAAAGATTATGCGGAGATATTTTGATCCGATCAGAGATACTTCTTTTTCAGTCCCCATCAAATTGAAAAACTGCGGAGCTAAGATTATACCTATTAAAGTTAATAAAGATGCGGCTAAAATTGCAAACTGAAATGCCTGGCTGGATATGTAACCTGCCTGTTCTGGGTCCTTTGACCCAATAGACCTGGAAACCAAAGCTACTACTCCCACCGAGATAATCGAAGCTAAAGAATATATGATCCAGATTACAAAGACAGAAGAAATCACCGCCGCCAAAGAAGTTGCTCCTAATTTCCCTACCCAGAAAGCGTTTGCAATGGAGAAGAAGGTCTCCAGGAACATCGAGGTAACCGCAGGCCAGGCAAGATTGAAGATGTTTCTGGTTATGTTACCGGAAGTCAAATCTAATCTATTGCTCTTTGTTTCCATTATCTCAGTCATATTTAAGCTTTAAGCTTTCAACTTTTAGTTATTGACTTTAACCTATAGACTTTAGACTAAATTAGAAGCCTGCTTCTTTGCGTGATATGAGCTTCTGACCAGAGGTCCAGATTCCACTTTTAAAAAACCGAACTTTACACCAATTTTCCCCAACTCAACAAACTCTTCAGGAGAATAATATTTCTTCACTGGCAGATGTTTATCCGAAGGAGAAAGATATTGTCCTATAGTAAGCAGATCGCAATTAACCTTTCTAAGATCCTTTAGTAGTTCGACTATCTCCCCCCATTCTTCCCCCATCCCGATAATAATCCCGGATTTAGTAATAATCGAACTATCATATTCTTTTGACTTCTCCAGTAAAATCAAAGACCTCTTGTAATCCGCACCTTTTCTAACCACAGGGTAAAGCCTTTTTACCGTCTCTAAATTGTGATTCAAAACCTCCGGTCTTTCCTTAAGTACAATCTTTAATGGTTCAATCTCACCCCTAAAATCCGGAACCAAAACCTCGATTTTACAATCAGGATTCAAATTTCTAATCTCCCTTATCACCTGAGCGAAATGTGATGCACCCCCGTCTTTTAAATCATCTCTGGTAACAGAGGTTATCACTGCGTATTCCAAACCTAAGTTTTTTACTGCTTGAGCAATATGCAGAGGCTTTGAAGGGTCTAAAGGTAGAGGTACCCCTCTATCCACATCGCAAAAATTACAACCCCGGGTGCAGATTTTTCCTAAGATTAGAAAAGTTGCAGTCTTCTCCTCAAAGCAGGTACCGATATTAGGACAATTAGCCTCCTGGCAAACCGTATGTAAATTTAACTGAGCTAAAAGAGATTTTACTCTTCTATAATTTTCTCCAAAAGGGGGGGTAACTTTTAGCCAGAGAGGTAATCTTTCTCTTTTAATTTTCATATCATTAATCTATTCATTGTCACTGCGAATTTCGTAGCGTCGGGCTTTATGCCCGACGTTTAACTTATTCACGGATAAGAGGGGCGAGGAAACCTCGCCCCTACAAACCCAATCCGCCATTGGTTATTCGTAATTCGTATTTTTTGTCTTCTTTTTGCATTTTCCTTCTCTCCCTAAATTCATATTGACAAAAATAAAAATTTCCTTTAAAATTAATAACCGAACCGCCTGAGGCGGGAGAAATAAAATTTCTTTAATCTAACGTATGAAGATTTAAAAATCAAGCCAAACCAAGGACTTATATGTTTAAAACACATTATTAACTTCAGAGGATAAAAAATGACAGAATTATTTTTCAAAACCCCTTCCGAAAAAAAATCACCGCAGGATAAAGATAAAGTTTATGATCTGATAATCTTAGGAGGAGGACCAGCAGGTTTAACTGCAGCCATCTATGCCACCCGTTCCAAACTGGATACCCTATTGATTGAAAAAGCCGTGCCCGGAGGATACGTCTCTTCAACTGACTGGATAGATAATTATCCTGGTTTTACAGAGGGTGTCTCCGGGATGGAGCTTTCCAAAAAGATGGAAGACCACGCTAAGAGATTCGGCGCGAATATAATCTTAGATGAAGTTGTAGAGGTGGATTTGAAATCAGAGCCAAAAACAGTTAAGACCAATCAAGGTAAGTATCAAGCTCGAGCCATAATCCTTGCCACCGGAAACGAGCCTAAGAAACTGAACGTTCCCGGAGAGGAGAAATTCAGAGGCAGAGGGATATCTTATTGTGCCACCTGCGATGGACCTTTTTTCAAGGATAAGGACATTATCATTGTTGGATGTGGAAATTCTGGTATTCAGGAAGGGCTTTACCTTTTAAGATTTGTCAAAAGCATAACCTATGTGGAAATTCTTCCTTACATAATTGCTGAAAAAATCCTCCAGGAAAAAGCCCTGCGGGAACCGAAGATGAAATTCTATTTAGAGCATGAGCTTTTATCCATAGATGGAAAAGACAGGGTTGAATCCGTTACTATCCAGAATCTAAAAACTAAAAATAACATTATAATTCCTGCCCAGGGTGTATTTTTCTACGTGGGCTTAGTACCAAAAACTGAACTTTTTAAAAGTAAAATTGATTTAGCTAAGGATGGCTATATTATATCTGATGAAAATACAAAAACCTCGTTACCTGGAGTTTTCGCGGCTGGAGATGTAAGGCAGAAAAGTCTCAGACAGATTGCAACCGCAGTAGGAGATGGCGCTATTGCTGCAGTTATGGCACAGAAATATTTAGAGGAGAAAGTGTAGTAGAGGTCTTCAGACCTCCTAAAAAATGGAAGACTGAAGTCTCAAGACCTTGATGGCCTTCCACTACCCGTCCCGCATAAATGCGGGACGCCACATCTTTTTTCCCTATCACCTATTACCTATAACCTACCACCTGTTTTATTAATATTCAATCCCCTCCTGGGCTAAAATCCCCTTTCTGAAAGGATGCTTTATCTCTTTCATCTCCGTAATTAAATCCGCAACCTGAATTAATTTCTTGGGAGCATCTCTGCCGGTTAAAACTATATGAACCTTATTCTTTAATTTTTTTATGAATTTAATCACCTCATCTATCTTAAGCAATCTCAGCTTTAAAGCCACATTTATCTCATCTAAGATTATCATAAAATACCTGCTGGATAAACCCCGTATCTTGGCAAATTCCAAAGCCCTTTTAGCTGCTTTTTTGTGTTCAGACAACGGAAGCTTATCACCAAAAATTCCCACGTAACCTTTGCCCATAGAATAAATCTCTATTTTATGTGGATGTTTTTTACAGAACTTTATCTCCCCATAATCTAAGAAATCTTTAATGAACTGAACCATCAAAACTCTTTTCCCCTGTCCGGCAGCCCGTATCGCCATCCCCAGGGCAGAGGTGGTTTTCCCCTTGCCATCCCCGGTGAAAATCATCACCAAGTTTTTTTGATTTTCTTTTGATCTTTTTTTCTTCATTTTTACAACCTCTGAATTATTCGTTAAGACGCATTCAATGCGTCTCTACAAGAACCACAAGGGCAGGCACAGGGGTCTGCCCCTACAAATTTCGTTCGTTATCCATCATCCCTCATATCTATTTTTTCTTTCTTATTCATTATTCGATATCCGTCATCAGTAATTTATTATCTTTCTTATCTTCCTTCTCCCTTTTTCTTTTATTCCGGTGGCTGTGGAATAATATGTGAATCCATTAAAACTTCCGCTTGCTTTCTGGCTCTTTTTATCATTTTAGTTGCCTGTTCTAACAGCTCAGATTTAGATGGCTTTACCCTTGCCAGACCTTGCTCAATTGCCTTTAAGCCCACTGCCACAGCTTCCCGCGGATATACTTCCCAATCCTCCATCGTGGGAATAAGATATTCCTCATGTATCCCTCTATCCTGGGCAGTCTGAGCCAGTTCGTAAGCCGCAGTAATAACCATCTCATCCGTAATCGTCTTAGCCCTGACATCTAAGGTTCCTCTGAAAATACCCGGAAAACCCAAAGAATTATTTATCTGATTTGGGAAATCAGATCTTCCGGTTGCAACTATCCTGGCACCAGCTTCTTTTGCCTCCCAGGGCCAGATCTCCGGCACCGGATTGGCACACACGAAAACTACCGGATCTTTTGCCATATCCGCAATCCACTCTTTCTTAATAACACCAGGACCAGAGGCAGAAAGAGCTATAACCATATCCATCCCTTTCATCGCCTCTGCAATCCCACCTTTTCTTTTATCCTTATTAGTTATCTGGCAGAACCTGTATCTTGGATCGTTTTTTCCAAAATCTTTCCTGTCCGGATGAAGTGTCCCATTTATATCCGTCATAATTACCTTGGCCGGATCAACTCCAGCCGATAATAAAAGTCTTAAAATAGCAGTATTAGCCGCCCCAGCTCCGATCATGGAAATTTTAACCTCTCCCATCTTTTTGCCAGTGATCTTTAAAGCATTAATCAACCCCGCTAGGGTTACTGCCGCAGTTCCCTGCTGGTCATCATGCCACACTGGAATGTGAGCTTCCTGCCTAAGTCTATCCAGGACATAGAAACATTTGGGTTGAGCAATATCCTCTAAATTCACTCCTCCGAAAGAGGGCTGAATCAATTTCACTACTTTGATCAGCTCATCCGGGTCTTTAGTCTCAACGCAGATCGGGTAAGCATCCACCCCGCCGAGATATTTGAATAATAAAGCTTTCCCTTCCATCACTGGTAACCCAGCTTCTGGACCTATATCCCCCAAACCTAAAACCCTGGTTCCATCAGAAACCACTGCCACTGCATTCCCTTTGTTGGTATGTTCATAAACCTTGTTCGGGTCTTTAGCTATTTCTTTACAAGGTTGTGCTACTCCGGGAGTATACCAGATGGCAAAATCGTTAAAATCCCGGATAATACATTTCGGGGCTATCTCTATTTTACCCTTATAAAAAGGGTGCAATTTTAAAGCATCCTTACCCGGCTTTTCAGCATTAGCTATCTTCTGCTCTTTGGTTAACATAAACTACAAATCTCCTTTCTCTAATCTACTCTTATCTGTTCTTTAATTCCAACTATTTTTGTCTTTCGTAGGACAATCCTGAAGGGTTGCCCTACATTTACTTCATTTACTTGTAGTGAGGAGGGTGGAGACCCTGTAAAATCTGGGTTTCGCTTAGCTTAACAAGCTCCATCTCCACGCTATTTTTTTGTTTTTATACCCTTTAACCTTTGATCTCTATTAGAAAGAGCAATAGCACAGGGTTATCTTTCCTGTGCTATTTCTTCTTAAGAGATAAATAAAATCGATTACATCAGGTTGAACTTTCTTATATTTTCATCCGCCATCGCCTGAATCCTCTTCAGCTCTTCCTCAAATCCTTCTTTTCTAAAGAGATGCCTGAACCTTCCCTGCAGTTTCAAATATTCCTCAACCGGCATCTTCTTGGTTATCTTACGGACTGAGGTGATTACTCCATTTTCCATCTCATAAACAGGTATAAGTCCGGTTTGTACTGCAAGTTTAGCTACTTTTATAGTATCGTGAGGCTCATGTGCCCAGCCCAAAGGACAGGGACAGTGGATCTGAAGATATTTAGGTCCAACTATATTTAAAGCCTTTTGAACCTTCTTCTCTATGTCTTTCAAATAGGCAACTGAGGCGGTTGCTACATAGGGTATTCCGTGAGCTGCGGCAATGGCTGGCATATTCTTTTTGTCAGTCTGGTTTCCCCAGGAAACTTTTCCTGAAGGGCTGGTAGAGGTCCACGCTTCAAACGGGGTTAAACCGCTTCTCTGCACACCGGTATTCATATAAGCTTCATTATCATAACATATATATAATATATTATGCCCTCTTTCGAACATACCGGATAGACAACCTATACCAATATCTGCGGTTGCTCCATCTCCACCCTGAGCAATAATTTTAGCCTCTTTTTCCCTTCCCAACGCTTTCAGGGCTACTTCTATTCCGGAGGCAACTGCGGCTGAATTCTCAAATAACGAATGAATCCAGGGCATCTTCCAAGCAGACTGAGGATAAGAAGTAGAGAAAACCTCTAAACAGCCGGTGGCGGCAGTTACAATCACATCTTTTCCTGCAGTATTCATAGCTGTCCTGGCAGCCAGGGCTAAGCCACATCCAGAACAGGCTTTATGTCCTGGTGCAAGCTGGCTCTCAGTTATCTCCTCTTTTACCTTTTTACCGATAGTAAGTTCTTCTTTTGCCATCTTATTTCCCTCCACCGATTAAATGCTCTTTCAAATCGACAAAACCATTCTCCACCACCGAAGTTTCACCTTTCTCAATTACCTTAACAATTGATTCCTTGGGAATATCTCTCCCTCCTAAGCCGGCAATAAACCCTGAAACTTTTGGCTGAGTCGGTTTACCATATAAGGCTGCCTTAATATCATCATACAACATCCCAGAAGCACCTAAGGAGATAGCCTTTTCGATCACAATTACGTTCTTGACATTTTTAAGAGCATCATAAACAGCTTTCTTAGGGAAAGGTCTGTATGCTCTGATTTTTAAGACTCCGACCTTTTTACCTTTATCTCTTAACTCATCCACAACTTCTTTTATAGTCCCAACTACTGAGCCCATAGAGATAACTGCAGTCTCTGCTCCATCTAATCTATAGTTTTCCACTAAACCACCCGAATATCTGCCAAAGGTTTTATTGAACTGGTTTGCTACTTCCTCGATCATATCTGCGGAAACCTCGATCGCTTTCTGCAGTCTGTACCTTTCTTCCATATACCAGTCTGGCTCCGCTAAAATTCCGAATGTTAAAGGATTTTTAGTGGTCAGGTATAACTCCGGTTTATAAGGCGGTAAAAATTCATCTGCCATCTTCTGGTCTAAAAGTTCAATCGGCTCAAAAGCATGAGTCAGGATAAACCCATCCATATTGACCATTACCGGGAGCATAATCTCCGGATGCTCCCCGATCTTGAAAGCCTGTAATTGCATATCTGCGGCTTCCTGATTATCCTCAGCAAAAAGCAAAATCCAGCCTGAATCCCTGACCGTCATCGCATCCTGCTGGTCGTTCCAGATATTGATCGGAGCAGAAATCGCCCGATTAGCACAGGTGATAGACACCGGCAATCTTAATCCTGCAATGTTAAACAAAACCTCCGCCATTAAAAGAAGACCCTGAGCGGTTGTGGTCGAATAAGCCCTGGCACCAGTAGCTGAGGCACCCAGGACCACTGAGGCGGCACCAAATTCGCTCTCTACATTTATAAACTGGGATTTAAGTTCCCCATCTGCTACAAACTGCGAAAGATTCTCCACAATATGAGTCTGGGGAGTAATCGGATAAGCTGATATCACGTGTGGTCGGCAGACTTTTACCGCCTCTGCTACGGCCATTGATCCTTCGATAACTTTTCTCATCTTATTTAACCTCCACGATCATCTCGATATCTTTAACCGGACACTCTTCAGCGCATATCCCGCATCCCTTACAGTAATCTAAATCTGCCCAGTATTTCTTGTTTGCGCCAAAGACAACTCCATCCGGACAAACTGCCACACAGATCCGGCAGTCGTTACACTTTATCTGCTTGAAAATAGGTTTCTTAGTTCTCCAGGCACCGGTTTTATACGCTTTGCTTGAGCCTGGCTTGGAAACCGTTCCTTCAGGTTTAGGCATTTTTAGCTCCTTTCATTATACCATAAGCTTTTTCAACTGCTGCTACATTTTTCTTCCCCAGCTCACCAGGAAATCGTTCCATAACGCTTCTTTTGATAGCCTCAAGGGAGATAAGGCCAGTTGCTCCGGCAAAAGCTCCCATCAATGTTGTATTCTGAATAGGCCTTCCTAAGATTTCCATGGCGATTTTTGATGCGGGAATAGTTAAAACTTTAGCTTTGGTCTTCAAGCCTACTTCTTCTGGACTTTTCTCTGTATCGACGATAACCAATCCATTTACCTTAAGGCCCTTCAGTAGATCGACCGCACCTATGAGTGTATAATCCTGAATAATCAGGAAATCCGGCTCGTAGATCTGGTTTCTGGCTCTGACCTTATGGTCTGCAATCCGCACAAATGATTGTACTGGTGCACCCATCCTCTCGCTGGTAAAGGTAGGAAAGGCTTGAGCATATTTGCCATCCTCAAAAGCAGCTACTGCCAGAAGCTCAGCCGCGGTAACCACACCTTGACCTCCTCTACCATGTATCCTAATCTCTTTTAACATATACCTCCTTTAAAGAATCAATTAAATTTATACGCTTTTTCTTCGTTTCAATTTGCTTTACTTCTAAGTCTTATATCTTTTAGAGTTTACTTGTCGAAATTTCCAGTCTTTTGAACTCTTCTTTAAACCCTTGAGCTCTTAAACCTTTGAATTTTTAAACCTTTCTTAACGTTCACGTCTTTTACATTCTCGGGAGAGTGATCTTCTTCTGAGCCTGATATTTCCCTTTTTTATCCTTATAAGAAACTTCACACTCCTCATCCGCTTCAAGAAAGATTATCTGGGCGATCCCTTCATTGGCATAGATCTTGGCTGGCAGGGGTGTGGTATTGGAAATCTCCAAGGTGGCATACCCCTCCCATTCTGGTTCAAATGGGGTAACGTTTACAATTATACCACAGCGGGCATAAGTAGATTTTCCTAAACAGATTGTCAAAATGTTACGGGGAATCTTGAAATATTCAACTGTCCGGGCAAGAATAAAGGAATTGGGGGGGATAATACAGTAATTCCCCTTTACATCAATTAAAGAACGGGGATCGAATCTTTTAGGGTCAACTATGGTAGTATTGGTATTGGTGAAGACTTTAAATTCATCTGCCACTCTTATATCATAACCATAAGAAGATAAACCATAGGAGATCTTTTTTCTGGAAATCTGCCTTTTAGAAAAAGGTTTTATCATATCATATTTTAAAGCCATTTTTCTTATCCATCTATCCGATTTAATAGACATAAAAATACCCCTTTAATCTCTTTTATTTATGAAATGAAAAAAAAAGAATTCGTACTATTATAAAAATCAGGTAGAGATCAGGTCTGCTAAGGTTTTTTTAGCTAAAAGATTGTTTAGATAATCCTGGGCTTTAACCCAGACTTTCCTTAATGAGCAGGTATCTTTTCTCTCACAGGGATCTGCATCATTCATACATCTGGTTAAATAGATTGGACCCTGCACGCTCTCTAAAACATCTTTGACGGTAATCTTGTCTGGCGGTTTAGCCAGTGAGAATCCGCCTCTAGCACCACGATGTGATTGTACTAAACCAGAACCTGGTGTAGCCCTGAAAGATCTTGGCTAAGAATTTCTCGGGAATATCCTCATTTTCGGAGATTTCCGACAGACGAACTATCCTTTTTGCGGGCTGTTGAGCTAAATATAAGATACCCAGAAAACCATAATCTCCTGCTTTGGTCAATTCCATAATAACCTGCCTTTTAAGTTAAAAAGACTATTACTATCTACAAAGTTAAGATAGTAACTTATTTGATTCTGTCAATAAAAATCTTTGAGAATTTGTTACTTTTTTCACAAACAAAATAAGGCTAACTTAGTCTTTATTATTATTAATCAATAACTTACAAAGACAAAGCCCAGTGTATAACATTAAGATACATATAGGTTTATCTTTTATCCCAATTTCTCAGGAATTCTAAAAACAATCGGACTCCAAAACCAACCGGGCCTTTAGGTATATAAGGCTTACTTTTTTCCTCCCAGTCTCTACCAGCAATATCTAAATGTGCCCAGGGAGTTTTTCCTATAAACTTCTTTAAAAAAGCGGCTGCCGTTATTGTTCCTGCAGGTCTGCCACCTGAATTTTTCATATCTGCTAAATCACTCTTTATCTGCTCATCATATTCCTCATGCAAAGGTAATTCCCAGACCTTTTCCCCGGTTTTTTCTGCTGACCTTTTCACTTTATTTAACAGCCTCTGGTCATTACCCAAAAGACCAGCCACTACATTCCCTAAAGCGATCACACAGGCACCGGTTAAAGTTGCTATATCTAAAATCGCTTTAGGTTCATATTTCTGGGCATAAGCTAAAGCATCTGCCAGGATCAAACGCCCTTCAGCATCAGTTGAGATTATCTCAATCGTCTTGCCAGAGTATGATTTGATTATATCCCCTGGCTTATAAGCTGTTCCGGAGGGCAGGTTTTCTGTGGCCGGGACCAACCCTATCAGATGAACCGGAATACCTTCTCTGGCTGCACAAGCCATTGTTGCTATCACTGCGGCACCACCTGCCATATCCCCCTTCATCTCCCACATTCCATCTGATGGCTTTATAGATATCCCGCCAGAATCAAAAGTTATGGCTTTGCCAACTAAGACTATTGTACCCTTTCTCTTTTTCTCCGGCATATGCTCCATAACAATAAATTTAGCTGGCTGCTGGCTCCCTTGTGCCACAGCTAAAAGAGCCCCGAATTTTAGCTTTTCCAAATCAGCAGGGGATAAGACTTCACATCTGAATTTATATTCTTTGGAAAGATTTAAAGCGATTTCAGCCATCTTGCCTGGAGTCATCACATTACTCGGATGGTCCACCATATTCCGTGCTAAATTAGTTCCCCAGGAGTTTATCTCACCGGTTTTCATCCCTTTTTCGATAACATTCTTTTTTGTTTTATCTTCTTCAAAGATGGTCATACTATCGACTTCAAACAGCTCCTCTTTACCTTCGGTTTTATACTGGGCCAGATGATAAGAAGAAAGCAAAGTCCCCTCAGTCAGGGCTTGGGCAGATGATTGAAAATCGATCCCTTTCTGCCCTCTGCCATAAAGACAGCTTACGTAGTTTTTTATCTTTAGCTCCTTAACTTTTTTATAAACCGTACCTGCCGCTTGTCTGATCTTGTCCAGTTCAAACTTCTCCCTTTTACCCAGCCCAACCAGGATAACCCTCTTCATTACAAAACTCTTAGGATACAGAACAGCAGTTTGGTTCAGCTTTGCAGTGAAATCACCGCTTTTCAGAAGTTGAGAGATTGCTCCCTCTAACTTTTTATCTAAAACCTTAGCTTCTTTAGCTAGTCCCTGTCCTTCAAAAATTCCTAAAGCCAGAGCTTCAGCTTTTGGCTCTTCCATCTTCCCTAATTTAAGCTCAACTTTCATTTTAAACTCCTTTTGAAGTTGGTTTTTAACCTGGGTAAAATTATAATAGATAAGAAAAAGATAAGCAAGGAATATTTGAATACTGATTGAAAGGTGTAGGGGTTCAAAATTTTGAAATCCTACAAAAAAATCCTGTCATAAACGTCGAGACGCATTGCATGCGTCTATACTAATTATTATGGAGTGCATCAGCTTGCTGATGTTCCTTAAATGCAATTATGATGACTCGGGAATAGTCTCTAGATCCCCTATGGGGAAAATTCTCAAAACTAATCAGTATCGGCATTCCCTAATGCTGACGCACCAACATGGCATCCGTAGGATGCACTCCACTCCAAAAAACTGTAGGGGCACATTGTCCCGTCATCGGCGGGATGCCCTCCTCTAAACTCCTAACTAACAAACTCTAAACTGTTTTCAAATACACGGTGCCGGTCCAAACTTGAAAAGATAATTGATTAAATAAACTATATCGCCAAGCGATACTTTCCCATCACAATTTGTATCTCCAGTCTGAATCGGTTCAGGTGCAGGACCAAATTTGAAAAGATAGTTTATCAGATAAACTATGTCTGAAAGACTTACCTTTTTATCACTGTTAGCATCCCCGCGCAGAAACTGGACATACTTGATCGTGAGAAAGTCATAATCAGTGTTACCGAAGCTTCCACCGGTTACGTAGACACTACCTTTGTCATCGAGAGCTATGGCATAAGCCTTATCGCTATCACTGGCTGGTCCATCATATATTTGTTGCCAGAGCAGATTTCCAGTTGAATCATATTTTAAGGTAGCATAGTCCCACCTGGGTGGGTCGCCAGTACATATAGTAAAACCTGTGACGTAGGTGTTACCCTTATGGTCTATTGCTAAGTCAAAAGCATTATCCCCGCACCCTGGTGGTCGATTGTATCTTCTCACCCAGGCGGTATCCCCATTGGGGTAATATTTTATGGTAGCGAAGTCATGGCTGGTGGTGGCATCGCCCACACTCTGTCCGGTTACATAGGAATTACCTGAACTATCTACAGCTATGGACATCACGACGTCAAAGCCATTCCCCGGTCCATTATATCTTTTATCCCAAAGCTTATTTCCTGAGGGATCATACTTTATAGTTAAATAGTCCAGAGCTGTCCCTATGCCGGTGCTTGCTCCAGTAACATAAACATTGCCTGAGCCATCGAGAGCTATTCTCAAGGCGCCATCCATAGAATCTCTCGGTCCGTTATATCTTCTAACCCAGCCAGTATCACCATTAGGCTTATATTTTATCGTGGCAATGTCATAATCGGTCCCGATACCGTAACTCCATCCGGTTACATAGACATTGCCGGACGAGTCCACTACCAATGCTTCAGCAATATCCTGACCATTTCCAGATCCATTATACCTGCTTACCCAAAAGATGTCTCCGTTAGGGTAATACTTTACGGTAGCATAATCACCAGATGTCCCGCTCCCATTACTGTGTCCTGTCACATAAACATAACCAGAATCATCCACTGCCAAACCATAAGCCCAATCGTGCCCGTTTGCCAGACCGTTGTATCTTCTTACCCAGGCAGTGTCACCGCTAGGGGAATATTTGATAGTAGCATAATCATTGTCTGACACGCTGCTCTTACTTCCTCCCGTCACATATACATTACCGAAGCCATCTATCGCAATAGCTGAAGGCCAGTCACTGGCATTCCCTGGTCCGTTGTATCTCCTAACCCAAGCAGTATCTCCATTAGGAAAATATTTTATGGTGGCATAATCATCGTTAAGCCCACCACTCGAACTATTACCAGTCACATAGATATTGCCGGAATTATCTATAGTTATTGCCTGAGCTATATCTGTTGAGTTTCCAGGGCCATTATATCTTCTCACCCAGGCGGTGTCAACTGACTGAGCGAAAAGGGGTAAAGCTAAAAATAAAACCAAGAGGAAAGTTAAAAGCAATCTGGTCATAAATCCTCCTTTTTTAAAAGAGCGGTTAGGTTCGTTATTTTCAAAATTAATATAAGTAGTTTTTTTGATTTTGCAAAGGGTTTTTTTATTAAAGGGAGATGTTAAATGGAAAACGTGAGACGAAAGAAGAGTTCAAAGACTCGAAGGTCCAGAGCATAACCTCACCCTAAACCGTAATCCCACCTTGCGAGCAAGGTCGGGGGATTTAAGCGTAGAGACGCATCGCATGCATCTCTGCAAATATCTCGACCCAGGTTGAGGGCAACCTGGGTCTACCGATCGTACTACGAATCGGTAACCCCACCTCGCCTACAAAGTGGGATTTTATGTTGTAGTGCGTCCCGCTGTTAGCGGGATTAACCTCGCCAAAGCGAACCTGAAGGTTCGTACTATGAAAAAATTAAAAAATCGAATAGTAGGCTAAATCTAAGAGGGGTTGAGGGAAGATACCGAAAGCTAAAACTCCTATTCCTGCAAGAAATATCACAAGCCCCAAAGAGAAAGGTATCGAAACTGGTTTTAACTCTTTCTCTGCTGGTTTCATAAACATATAGACAATAACTCTTAAATAATAATAAACCGAGATAAAACTATTTATCACCGCGATTATCACCAATCCCAAATATCCAGAACTTTACCGCAGAACTGAAGATATAAAATTTACCTAAGAATCCCGCAGTTGGTGGGAAACCTGCTAAAGAAAACATAAAGATAGCCATAAAAACGCCTAAGAACGGATTTTTCAAACCTGCACCAGCATATTCCTTGAAAAGGTCAGTCCCTTCTTTCTCTTTTGAGCCCATTGAGATAATCACCGCAAAAGCACCCAGGTTCATCAAAACATAAACAAACAGATAAAACATAACAGATGAAATAGCAGTATTCCCTCCTGCCACCAGAGCAATTAGAATATATCCTACATGAGCAATGGAAGAATAAGCCAAAAGTCTTTTTAAATTGGTTTGCCATAAAGCTAAAAGATTTCCAGTGGTCATAGAGAGGACCGATAAAATCCAGAAAACCATAGTCCAGTCAGGCTTGATCGAAGAAAAAGCTAAAAGGAAAACTCTTAATAAAACCGTAAACCCGGCTGCCTTGGGACCGGCGGAGATGAAACCGGCAACCGGTGTCGGAGCACCCTCGAAAACATCCGGCATCCACATATGAAAAGGAACCGAGGCGATTTTAAACCCGAACCCGACTATCAAAAGCCCTATGCCGGCGAAAAGGAGAAAGTCTTTTCCTCCGCCTGAGACAGCTTGTGTAAAAGGAACTAAAAATATTATCTTTTCTAAATTGGTAGTGCCCAAACTTCCGTAAATTAAAGCGATCCCGTATAAAAGAAAACCGGTAGCAAAAGCACCCATCAGGAAGAACTTCATCGAGGCTTCATTCGACCTCAAATCCTTCTTTCTAAAACCGGATAGGATATAAAGCGAAACCGATACGATTTCCAATCCCAAGAATATCACTATAAGATCAAGAGTAGAAGCCATCAGCATCATTCCCATTGTAGCAAAGAGAACTAAAGCGTAATAATCCCCTCTCACTAATTCTTCTCTTTTAAGATAGCTTAAGGAAAGAAGGATCACAAAGAAAGAGCTTAGAAGAAAAATAAAAGAGAAAAACAAAGCGAAATTATCTGCTAAAGCCATTCCCTTAAAAGCAATGAGCTGATAGTCATAAAGGTTGAAACAGAAAATGAAAGATATGACAATCCCGATCCAGGCAAGATGAGCTAAAATCCCTTTTTTATCCTTAGGTAGAAAAGCCTCCAAGAGCAAAAGGAGAAATCCGAAAACCGCTAAAGTGATTTCCGGCATGATCACATTCCAGTTAATTCCGATTGAACTCAAATCCATATTGTTTTTCTTTTTAAATCAGTTTTAATGTAGCGGAGGTCTTCAGACCTCCATTAATATGTGGAAGGCTGAAACCTTTCACTACATTCAACCTCTTCCTGTCCCTCTCCTTATAAAGGAGAGGGAACGTCGGGCATAAAGCCCGACGCTACTTTCCCACTCTGACCCACGGTCAGAATTTAAAATCCTCATGCACCTCCGAATCCGACTGTTACTTTCCCATCCTCCACCATCACCGGCACAGCTTTTCTCTTAGCTAAATTCAATAACTCTTCCTGATATTCCGGATTCTTTATCACGTCAATCTCTTTATATTTGATCCCTTTTTTATCCAAATCCTCTTTCAAGGTTTTACAAAAAGGACATCCCTCTCTTATATAAATTGTAACCGCCATAATCTCCTCCTTCCTTCCTATAACCTATTACCTACCACCTATTACCTGTGAATTATCATTTACAACCTTGAACCGACCCTGTTACCTCCATCATTTCACATTTATTAATGGATTCCTTTTCCACCGAAGCTGATGAATTGGTTTTATCATTTACATACTCCAGCATACTCTTAACCGAAGGCTCTATCTTAGACAAAAACGGCTTGGGATAAAAGCCGATCCAGAAGATTAAAAGAACTATCGGTATTAAAATCAGCTTCTCCCTTAGATTCAAATCTATAAGTTTTTTGTTCTCCTCATTTTTTACTTCTTGGAACAAAACTCTCTGAATCATCCAGAGCATATAGACTGCAGCTAAGATAATACCCACTGCTCCCAAAACCGCATAAACCGTTTTAGAATTAAAAGCTCCCAACAGGATTAAAAATTCACCTACGAATCCGTTGGTTCCGGGTAATCCGATAGAAGATAAAGTTACGATCATAAAGAAAGTCGCAAAAACTGGAACCACTTTGGCGATTCCACCATAATCCTCAATTAAGCGAGTATGCCTCCTCTCGTAGATCATCCCCACGATTAAGAACAATGCACCGGTGGAAATCCCATGATTTATCATCTGCAAAATCCCGCCCTCGATTCCCTGCATATTCAAAGCAAAAAGACCTAACATCACAAATCCAAGATGGCTCACGCTGGAAAAAGCCACTAAACTTTTTATATCCTTCTGCATAGTGGAGACTAAAGCTCCATATATTATTCCGATGATAGCCAGAATGGAGAAAAGAGGAACGAAATTCATAAAGGCATTCGGGAACAAAGGCAAGCAGAATCTCAAAAAACCGTATGTCCCCATTTTCAGTAATACACCTGCCAGAAGGACACTTCCGGCAGTTGGAGCTTCAACGTGTGCATCTGGAAGCCAGGTATGAAAAGGAAACATTGGCACTTTAATTGCAAAAGCCAATGCAAAAGCTAAAAATAGCCAGGTTTGAGCACCCAGGGGGATAGGGAGTTGTAAAATCTTTATAAGATCGAAACTGTATTCGCCCGTATAACTATAGTTCATAAAGTATAAAACCAGAATCGCCACCAGCATAAAGATACTGCCTAACATCGTGAACAGGACGAACTTGATAGTTGCATAGATTTTGCGTGGACCTCCCCAGATCCCGATCAGGAAATACATGGGAATGAGCATTGCTTCCCAGAAAACGTAGAATAAAAACAGGTCCAGGCTCACAAAAACACCGATCATACCTGCTTCTAGGAGAAGCATGGTGATCATATACCCCTTCACCTTATCCTGAATAGCGCTCCAGGAGAAAAGTATAGCTAATGGCGAAAGGAAAGTAGTAAGAAGAACCAGAAATAAACTTATCCCGTCTATACCTAAATGGAAGTTGATCCCTAAACTCTGAATCCAGATACGGTCGATCTCAAACTGGAAACCTGAATTACCTGTTTGAAAATTAAAATAAAGATAAAGAGATAATATGAAATTCAGAAAAGAGACAATAAAGGCAAACGATTTTATCGTTCCAACCTTTTCTCTACCAATTAAAAGAAGTAAAAGTCCGCCTACTAGCGGGATAAAAACCAAAAGTGTTAAGATATATCCTGACATATTCATCTCGAGATAACCTCACCCTGACCCTCTCCTTATAAAGGAGAGGGGAAAATAATCATAATCATCTCCATATAAAATAGGCTAAAATTAAAAGTGCACCCAGGACCATTCCTAAGGCGTAATTGCGAACATAGCCGGTTTGAATCTTCCTGCCCATTCCCGCAAACCAGTTAACTATATCCGCTAATCCATTTGCCATCCCATCGATGACTTTAATATCAATGAACTGCCATAAGAAAGTGGCGAATTTCAATAAAGGATTAACAATTACTTTGAAATAAAGCTCGTCTATATAATACTTATTCAAAACGACTTTATAAAGGAAACTGAATCTTTCCGCTAACCTCTTGGGCAGCTCAGGGGTTTTGATATAAAATCTATAGGCGAAAAATATGCCTAACAAAGCCACTGCAACTGAGACTGCCATCACCAGATATTCAGTTAAAGGAGAATGTATTGCCATCTCCCCTTTTTCGCCAAAGACCGGAGATAAAAAGTGCTCAAAACCATTTCCTCCACCTAACGATTTGGGAATTCCCACATAACCACCGATAACCGATAGAACTGCCAAAATCATCAGGGGTATGGTCATCACCTTTGGAGATTCGTGGATGTGATGTTTAACTGATTCCTCCACTCTGGATTTTCCAAAGAAAGTCAAGAATAGTAACCGGAACATATAAAATGCGGTCATCCCCGCAGTTGCAACTCCGATAATCCAGAGGAAAATGTTTCCTTGAGAGAAAGCTTTCCATAAAATCTCATCTTTGCTAAAGAAACCAGAGAATAAAGGAATTCCGGAAATAGCCAAGACCGCCATAAAAACTGTCCAGAAAGTAGCTGGAAGTTTTTGTTTGAGAGCTCCCATCTTCTGCATATTCAGTTCGCCGGACAGAGCATGCATCACGCTTCCTGCACCCAAGAAGAGCAGAGCCTTGAAAAAAGCATGAATCATTAGATGGAAAATCCCGGCCGCAAATGCACCCACTCCACATCCAAGGAACATATAGCCAAGCTGGCTGATGGTTGAATAAGCCAGGACTCTTTTGATGTCGTTCTGCACCATCCCGATGGAAGCGGTATAGATTGCAGTAATTGCACCGATAACGGCAACCAAACCCATGGTAAAAGGAGCTAACTCATAAAGTATGTGACATCTGGCTACCATATAAACCCCGGCTGTTACCATAGTAGCTGCATGAATTAAAGCTGAGACCGGGGTAGGTCCCTCCATTGCATCCGGAAGCCAGAACATACAAAGGTATCTGGGCAGACTTCCCCACTGCTCCCATAAAGAGAAGCAGGGTAATTGCAGTTACCAGACCACCACCTGCGATAAGGGTCGAGGGTGCAGACTGGAAAACCTCTGTATAGTTAAGGCTCCCGAAAGTCCAGAAGATAAGCATAACTCCTAAAGCGAAACCGAAATCTCCAATTCGATTTACGACAAAAGCTTTCTTGGCCGCATCCGAAGCAGATTTCTTCTCATACCAGAAACCGATTAAAAGATAAGAGCATAATCCCACTGCTTCCCAACCCAGGTAAAGCAAGAGGAAGTTATTAGCTAAAACCAGCATCAACATCGAGAAAACAAAAAGGTTAAGAAAAGAGAAGAACCTGGAAAATCCTTTATCCTCATGCATATAACCAACAGAATACACGTGAATTAAAAATCCCACTCCGGTTACCACTAAAAGCATAACACAGGACAAGGGGTCAACCAAAAAAGAGATATTAACCTTGAAAAACCCGGAGTAAATCCAAGGAAAGACTATTTTTTCAAAAACCCTTCCGTTTGCAGGTAAAGCTAAAAGCTCAAAGAAAATTTTTATCGATATAAGGAAAGAAAGCCCGACTGAGCCACATCCGATCCAGGAGACAAGGGTCTTTCCCAGTTTTTTACCCAGTAGTCCGTTGATTAAAAATCCTGAGAGCGGAAGTAAAGGTATTAACCAGATATAATTAATCATCTTCTTTCCCTACTTTTTATAGGGTAACCCTTTAGGGTTGCTTATTTTCGCAAGGCTAAAGACTTACCCTACTTTCTCCTTGTTATCCGTCATCCGTAATTCATCATCCGTCATCTCTTTTCTCACCATTTCATCAAATTTCCTTCATCCACGTTTGCGCTTTTTCTGTTTCTATAAAAAAGAATTATTATGGCTAAACCAACCCCAGCTTCCGCTGCCGCTACAGCCATCACTAAAAAGACTATCACCTGCCCGGATAATGAACCCATCTCCTTAGCAAAAGATACCAGGGCTAAGTTAGCTGCATTTAACATAAGCTCGACTGACATAAAAACCACCAGCACGTTTCGTCTAATCAGAAAACCTAAAACTCCTATAGAGAAAAGGATTGCGCTTAACAGGATATAGTAAGAAACCGGGACCATCCTACTCCTCCCTCTGGGCTAAAAAAATGGCACCCACCATAGCGATCAAAAGGAGCACTGAGGTTATCTCAAAAGGAAAAAGGTAATCAGAGAAAAGGAGTCTGCCGATAAGTTGAGGAGTGCCAAAATCTGCCTGTGATGATAAAACCTTTCCTGCCTTTCCCGAAATGGCATAATTCACAATGAGAAAAAGCTCAATCAGAAAAAGAGCCGAGAAAATCAGAGCGAAGAACCTCTGCAATTTCCTTTTTTCCGGACCGAACTCATCTTTTCTTAAGTTCAAAAGCATAATCACAAAAAGGAAAAGCACCATAATGGCGCCAGCATAGATAATCACCTGAATGAAAGCTAAAAAGAAAGCATCCTGAAGTATAAAAAGACCGGCTATGCTACCCAGGGTAATGATCAAAGACAGGGCAGAATAGACAGGATTTTTCTGCAGTATCACGCTTAAGGCGGAAACAACAGCCGCCAGACCAAAAATTATAAAGAAAGCCAATTCCATTTTCTAATCTATCTCCCCTCCGATAATCTTCTTTCGATTTTTCCTATCTCTGGGGAATAAAGACAAAAGCTTTTCTTTGCTGTATATGTAATTAACACGGTTATCATAGATGAACTCATACTCCCTTCCCAGAAAGATCGCATTTTCCGGACAAGCCTCCTCACAATAACCGCAGAAAATACACCTCAGCTCATTTATCTCATATACCTTGGCTCGCCTTTCCCCTTTTTCATTCTCTTCACCCTCCATATAAATACATTCAGCCGGGCAGGCAGCCGCACAAAGTCCGCAGCAGACGCATCTTTCCTTCCCATCTTCATACCGGGCTAAATAATGCAGACCCCGGTACCGGGGAAGCATCTCCCTTTTTTTCTTCGGGTACCTATCAGTAGTAGGAGGCTTGAAGATGTGCTTGAAGGTGACCGCAAGACCTTTCACCAATGCAATTATATATTTCACAAAATTAAACATAGACCTATGCCATTATTATACCGGTTATAAATATATTAAAAAGAGCTAAAGGCAATAAGACCTTCCAGCCAAAATTCATCAACTGATCATATCTGAAACGGGGAACTGTTGCCCTGATCCAGATATATAGGAAAAGGAGTACGAAAACCTTTACGAAGAACCAGATAAAAGAAGGCAGGATCGGACCCTGCCATCCGCCTAAGAACAATGTTGTGGTAAGGGCCGAGATATTTATCATATTGCCATATTCACCTAAAAAGAACAGGGCGAATTTCATACTGGAGTATTCGGTGTAATATCCAGCTACCAGTTCATTTTCTGCCTCCGGCAGGTCAAATGGTGAGCGGTTATTATCTGCTATTCCGCAGATGAGAAAAATTATAAAACCAAGAGGTTGTCTGAAGATATACCAGTGGAAAAAACTATCCTGTGATTTTACAATCTCCACCAGGTTCAAACTACCGGAGATCATCAAAAGCCCTATCAAAGAAAGACCCAAAGAGACCTCATAGCTTATCATCTGGGCAGTTGACCTGATCCCGCCTATAAGCGGGTATTTGCTGTTGGAGGACCAGCCAGCCAAGACTATCCCATAGATTGCTACAGAGAAGACTGCTAAGACATAAAGTACACCTACGTTCAAGTCAGAGACCACCAACTCTATATCTTTCCCGAACAGTGTTATTTTATCTCCTATAGGAATTACCCCGAAAATGATAAAGGCTGGCACAAAGGTCAAAAGCGGAGCCAGAGTGTAGATCAGTTTAGATACAGAGGAAGGGGTAATATCCTCTTTGAATAAAAGTTTCAAACCATCTGCCATTGGCTGCAAAAGTCCATAGGGACCAACATACAGAGGTCCGAACCTCACTTGAAAATCACCTAAAAGCTTCCTTTCCAGCCAGGTAAGATAAGCCATCCCTAAAAGCCAGATGACAAAGAAGACTATAATTTTTATTAAAGTTATGATGATGAACTCAAGCATAATCATCCAATCTTAGTCAATTTTACTCGATCAATAGATTTATCTTTATCTAAAAGCAAATTCAACTTAATCTCTTTAAAATTCAAAGGGATAAAAACCGTACCTGGATTTAAAGAATCATCTGTTTTCAATCTCATCTTTATTTTCCCCTTTGATGATTCTACCCAGACCTCTTCTCCGTTTTTTAGATTTAATTTATCAGTATCCGAAGGGTTAATCTGGCAGAATCCTTCAGACATAATTGAGCAAAGGTTTTCCGAGTAAGAAGTTAATCTCCCGGAGTGATTAGCTGAGGAACCGGTTATTAAAATAAACGGAAATTCGCTATCCTCTGGAATTTCCACAAAATCGACCAGTTCAAGCTCTGCCCCTTTGTTTAAGAAATTATCTGGCAGAAGCTCTTCAGTGCCTGAATCGTTGAGATTCAAACAGGGCCATTGCAATCCGCAGTTATCTAACCTGTCAGCTTTTATCCCTCCATATATGGGTGAAACCTGGGCTATCTCCTCAGTTATCTGGAAGGTCGAGGCATAATCCTGTTTAAACCCCATAAGCGATGAAAGCTCACAGATTATTTGCCAGTCGGGTTTGGATTGATGAAGCGAGACTAAAGCCCGATCAAGTTTCTGTACCCTTCTCTCGACATTGGTGAAGGTCCCGTCTTTCTCGGCAAAGCTGACTCCTGGAAGAACTACGTCCGCAGTTTTTGCGGTCTCCGAGAGAAAGATATCCTGAACCACTAAAATATCCAACTTTTTCAGGGTTGATTCCACATAATCTCTATCCGGAAAATTTTCTACTGGATCTTCTCCCATTATATATAACCCTTTGATCTTCTGAGCATTGACAGCTAACAGAATCTCGGTAAAATTAAGACCTCTCTCTTTAGGTATCTGTGCATTCCAGATTTTCTCTAATCTTTCCCTGCCTACTTCGTCTTCAATAGGAATAAATCCCGGCAGTCTGTCCGGCAATACCCCCATATCCAGAGCACCCTGAGAGTTATTCTTCTCCCGGAGGAGATTAAATCCAGAGTGCTTTTCACCCCATTTCCCTATTAAGAGCAACAGATTATTCAGAGATTTTATCAGCCCCTCTGCCAGTGGACTCTGGTTAATCCATCTGCCGGAAAGGATAATCAAGTTTTTTGAGCTGGCAGTTTTTCTGGCAAAATCCCTGATTTCTTCTTCAACTATCCCGGTAATTAGTGAAACTCTTGAGAGAGGATAATTTTCTACTCCTCTCTTCAGTTTTTCTATTTCTTTCTCCGCTACCTTTTTGGAATATAAATTTTCAGCTAATATGACATTCATCAGACCATTGATCAATATCCCTTCAGAACCGTATTTATAAATTAACTCCTTCTCTGCTAAAGGACTGAACTTTATCCTTTTTGGATTAGCAATTAAAAGGACTGACTCATTTTTACACACCGCTTTTCTAACCCTTAAACTTATTATGGGATGTTCTGAATTGAGGTCTGAGCCGAAGATTAAAATCGTTTTTGCTTTTTCTATCTCTTCTATGGAATTAGTCATGGTGTAGGATTTAGAATAATCAAAAAGACCGGGGCTTTCCAGAATCTTTTTGAAACTTACCCGGTGGTCTAAATTATTAGTTCCCAGAACCGTTCTGAAGAATTTCTGGAAAGCATAGTTCCCTTCGTTCGTAGTTCTCTCCGATCCTATACCGGCTAAAGCTTTAGGACTAAATTTTTCTTTTATCTCCAAAAGCTTTGTTATAATATAACCGTAAGCCTTCTCCCAGGTTGTCTCCACTAATTTCCCGTCCTTTTTAATCAAAGGAGATTTAATCCTCTCAGGATGGTTAACCAGATCATAACCCCATCTCCCTCTATCGCAGATGAACCCCTCATCTATTTTATCGTTCCTTCTGGAAGTCATTCGATAAAGCTTGTTCTGATCAACCCATAGAGTTAGATTACATCCATCCCCGCAAAAAGGACAGATGCTTTTTATCTTTTGAGTTTTCCAGAACCCTGATTTTATATCTAAAAGATTTAGCAGTTAATGCTCCAACCGGGCAGATTTCCACAGTATTCCCGGAATAGATGTTAGTCACAGGTATACCCGGGAGAACATTTATCTCGCTTTTTGAGCCTCTTCTAAATGCCCCCAGATCGTATTCGCCTGCTATCTCTTTCAAGAAACGGATACATTTTAAACAATAGATACAACGGTTCTGATTCCTGATTATCTGGGGACCGATTTTAAGGTCATCAAAAGTAAAGTTTTTATCTACAATATACTTTCTCTTCTCCTCAACAAACCTGCTTCTATCAGAGCCAT
Source organism: uncultured candidate division Zixibacteria bacterium (assembly GCA_963713865.1). GTDB lineage: Bacteria > Zixibacteria > MSB-5A5 > MSB-5A5 > RBG-16-43-9 > CAZMZF01. Next base: position 2,172,271 of record OY970208.1, read on the forward strand.
ATTTGAAGGTGATATCCTGCAGGTCACATTCACCACCCTTATCACAGGTAGGACAATCCAGGGGGTGGTTAATCAGGAGTAATTCCACTATCCCTTTTCTGGCTTTAACTACCTGCGGGGTATTTGTTCTAACTGCCATTCCCTGAGCAGCCTGAGTATTACAGGCGATCTGCAGTTTGGGCCATTTCTCTATCTCTACCAAACAGATCCTGCACCCTCCTAAAATCTTCAACTTCTCGTGCCAGCAGAAAGTAGGGATTTCTATCCCGGCTTTTTTAGCTGCCTCCAAGATAGTTTTCCCTTCTTCTATCTCAACCAGTTTATCATCTATAGTTAAACTAATCATCTCTTTATACTCTATCTGTCATTCTGAGCCCTAAGGGCGAAGAATCTGTAAGGATTCTTCGGTCGTCCCCGTAGGGAACTCCCTCAGAATGACAATTTCTCTAGTTCACCTTTCCATTGGACATTTCTTATTTCTAATATGATATTCATACTCATCTCTGAAATATTGTAAAGAGCTGCTTATAGGAATCGTAACAGAATCACCTAAAGGACAGATGGTTTTTCCGAAAATATTATCGCACAAGTCTAATAGCAAATCGATATCCTCCATCCTTCCCTGTTCATATTCTATCCTTCTCATTATTCTGGAGAGCCAGTACGTCCCTTCCCGGCAGGGCGTGCATTCGCCGCAGGACTCCTCCTCATAGAATCTGACTAATCGATAAGTTGTTTTGACCATACAGGTATCCTCATCCATAACTATAACCGCGCCGCTACCTAACATCGAGCCTGCTTCGACCAAAGATTCAAAATCCAATTTCACCTCCACCTTACTTGCAGGTAAAATCTGGGTTGAAACACCTCCTGGTATAACTGCTTTGAGTTTTTTCCCATTTTTTATCCCGCCACCATATTCATAGATTAACTCTTTCAAAGGTGTCCCCATCGGAAGCTCATAGTTGCCGGGTTTATTCACCTGACCGGACAGGCAGAAGATTTTTGTGCCGGTGCTCTTGGGAGTCCCGATTTTACTATACCACTCCGCACCGTTCAGGATAATATGAGGTACATTCGATAAGGTCTCTACGTTGTTTACCGCGCTGGGACAGGAATAACACCCGGATATTGCGGGATAGGGCGGCCTGAGCCTTACCAGAGGCCTTACCCCTTCGATTGATGATAAAAGGGAAGTCTCCTCTCCACAGATATAAGCTCCTCCGCCACGATAGACTTTTATATCCAGATCATAACCTGTACCCAGTATATTTTTTCCTAAAAAACCTTTACTTTGTGCTTCATCTATGGCTTCCTCTAATCTTTTTGCTTCAAAAGCGAACTCACCCCGGATATAGATGAATGAAAGATGTGCACCGATGGCATAACTCCCGATAATAATCCCTTCTAACAGCTGGTGTGGATTCTTTGCCATTAATTCCCGGTCTTTGAAAGTTCCCGGCTCCCCTTCATCGGCATTGCAGAGTAAAAATCTGTTCTTGGGAGAATCCTTAGGTACAAATCCCCACTTCAGACCAGTTGGAAATCCTGCTCCACCCCTTCCTCTCAAACCCGATTTTTTAACTATATCTATTACTTGTCCAGGAGAAAGTTCTTTTAGGACTTTAGGAATTGCCTGATAACCACCGTTTTTAATATAGGTGTCAATTTTATACTGCTCAGGTTGATCGATATATTTAAAAAGAATCTTCTCTGGCATAGTCTATTTATGGGAAAGCTCATCCAAGAGCTTATCTATTTTTGCTTTAGAGAGGTTCTCGTAATATTCCTCATTTACCATCATAACCGGTGCAGTTCCGCAGGAACCAAGACATTCTACAGTTGAAAGGGTAAAAAGACCATCGAGCGTCGTCTGATTTACTTTTATTTTCAATTTCTCTTCTAAATATTTAATTAATTCTTCTGCACCTAAAAGGGAACAGGAAAGGTTATCGCATACCCTGATCCAGTATTTACCAATCTTTCCCACGGGGAAAAAGGTGTAAAAAGATGCCACCTCATAGATCTCTAAAATAGGAACCCCTAATAGCTCAGAGATCTTCTGCATCCCTCTCTCATCCAGATATCCCACCTCTTGATACAGGATATGGAAAGCTGGAAGGATAGCAGTTTTAACTTTGGGATATTTACATTTCAAACTGCGAATTTTTTCTTCTGTTTCTTTAGTCATCATCTTTTTATTTTACATTTTTGTAGGGGCGAACCTACGTTTTCGCCCAAATTCACAGGCCAGACACACAGGTCTGCCACTACAATTTCATCTATCAATCATTTAACCATCTGATTTGTCGTTCTTGAATTAAAAATCTCCTCTTCTAATCCATCTATGCCATCCCTTTCAGGATTTTCCCTGTCCAGATGCCAATTCAAGGGATTGGTTTGGATATAATATCTAATTTTGTTTAATTCATCCTCATTTCGAACGACATGTTCGTAATAGTTCCTCTGCCATACCTGTAACCCTGGGGTTGAACGAATTTTATTTATTATCTTAGTTGTTTGATATTTAAAATAGGCTACTATCTGCCCCAATTTTGGTATTTGTAGGGGCGAGGTTTCCTCGCCCATGGGCGGGGTAACCCCGCCCCTACATTCGTTATTAATTACAATAACTCCATGAATATGATTGGGCATAACCATAAACCAATCGCTTTCTATATTAAAAAAATGATTGGGTAACTCGTTCCATAATTGGTTAACAATTTTCCCATATTTATTCAAAACTATTTCTTCTCTAAAAACATTTCCAAAAAATGATTCATGATTACGTGCACATACTGTAACAAAATATGCTCCATTTTGTGAATAATCATAATCCTTTAACCTAATAGAATTGTATCTGGATTTTTCTAAATCATGTTTCATTATTTGTAACTCTGCTACGAGCTACCTGCTAAAAGCTGTTTTACCTATCTATTTCTCCTAACACGATATCTATACTCCCGATAATTGCCACCACATCAGCTATCAACCTACCAGTAACCAGTCTATTTAAAACACTTAAATTTACAAATGAAGGAGGCCTTACTCTTACTCTATAGGGCTTGCTTGAGCCATCTGAAACAATAAAATAGCCCAATTCCCCTTTAGGCGATTCGATCGAGTGGTAAACTTCTCCTGCAGGAACCCGGAAACCCTCCTCCGCGATCTTGAAATGATAGATCAATGCCTCCATCTCTTTTTTCACTATCTCTTTGGGAGGATAGGTAACTCCCGGGATTTTAGCAATATAATCACCTTGAGGAATACCATTTAAAGCCTGTTTGACGATTTTCAAAGACTGTCTCATCTCTTCGACCCTGATCAGGTATCGATCATAAATATCTCCATTCTTACCAGTGGGAATATCGAACTCAAATTTTTCATAACCCGAATAAGGATTCGATTTCCTTAAATCCCATTTTAAACCACATCCTCTTATAATAGGTCCAGAAAGGCCACAATTGAGAGCTTCTTCTATAGTAATAGTTCCAATTCCAACTGTTCTCTGGAGCCATAGTTTATTCTTGGTTAAAAGGTTCTCGTAATCCTGGACTTTCGAGGGAAAAACTTTTATGAACTCCTTGACTCTTCTTTCGAATTCGCCGGTTGAGGGTAAATCCCTGGCTAAGCCTCCAACCCTGAAATAAGAGGTCATCATCCTCTGCCCGGATACGGTCTCGAAGATATCCATAAGCATTTCCCGTTCACGGAAAGCATACAGGAGCATTGAGAGTGCGCCAATATCTGCAGCATGGGAGCCAACCCAGACCAGATGAGATGCTATTCGAGTTAACTCAGTTAAAAGAACCCTTAGATATTGTGCCTTGGGCGGAGCTTCGACATCCAGCAACTTCTCCACAGCTAAGACATAACCCAGGTTATTAGAAAGATTAGCCACATAGTCAGTCCGGTCAAAAAGGGTTATAGCTTGAGAATAAGTTTTATATTCTGCCGTTTTCTCAATTCCGGTATGCAAATAACCAATGTCCGGGGTAGCTTTCACTACTGTCTCACCATCCAGCTCCAGAACAACCCTCAACACTCCATGAGTAGCCGGGTGCTGAGGACCCATATTCAGAATCATCGTATCCTGTTTTTTCCTTTTTATCTGCATAATTTTGCTGTTTGTTTTTGCTGTTCGCCCTTTGCCTTTCGCTATTCGAGATTTTGTCATTCTGAAGGAGTCCGCCTTCGGCGGGACGACTGAAGAATCTGTCGCATTTAACCTTGAGAGAGATTCTTCGTCCGCATCTTGCGGGACTCAGAATAACAATTCATTATTCCTTTTTCATTTTCCTTCTTTCATCTTACGTCTTACTTTTTTTATTTTATGATTCTCGGAGGATTATCTTTATTATGGCTGAATGCAATCTCTTCAAAATTCAATGGATAATCTTTTCTTAAGGGATGCCCGACCCAGTCATCCGGCATAAGGATCCTCTGCAAATCAGGGTGATTATCGAACTTCACCCCGAACATATCGTAAACCTCCCTCTCCAGCCAGTTAGCTGCTTTCCAGATAGGGGTAACTGAATTAACCGATTCACCTCCAGATACTCTAATTTTCAGCCTTATTCTCCATCTGAAATGTAAGGAGTAAAGGTTATAGATGACCTCAAATCTTTTCTCTCTTTGAGGATAATCCACTCCACAGATATCAGACAAGAAATCATATTTTAACTCTGGCTCATCTTTTAAAAATTTACAGACTAAAAGCAGGTCTTCTTTCTTAATTTGAATCGAAACCTGCCCTCTATATTCAGTTACATCCAAAATTGAGTTGGGGAAATTCTGTTTTATTTTTTTTAGAGTAAGGTTTTCCATATTATCTTATGCTTTCTCTTTGAAATAACCCTGTTTTTTGACCTTTTCGTGCAGTTTCATAATCCCGTCTAAAAGCTGTTCCGGCCGTGGAGGGCATCCTGGTACATATATATCAACCGGTATTATTTTATCCACTCCCTGAACGATAGCATAGTTATTGAACACGCCACCGCAGGAAGCACAGGCACCCATAGCAATCACCCATTTGGGCTCAGGCATCTGGTTATATAATTGTCTTATAATCGGAGCCATCTTCCTGGATACCCTGCCAGCTACGATCATTAAATCAGCCTGCCGGGGCGAGGACCTGAAAATCTCCATCCCGAATCGGCCTAAGTCATACCGGGAGGCTGCGGTACACATCATCTCAATTGCACAGCAGGCAAGTCCGAATCCTAAAGGCCACATCGAGGATTTCCTTGACCAGCCTACCAGGCTATCCAGGGTAGATAAGATAATCCCATGAGGTATATGTTCTTCCTTTCCAGGGTTAAGGACCTTATCATCTACTCCCATTTCAGTCCGCCTTTCTTGACTATATATATATAACCGATCAAAAGGACCAGTAAAAATATCCCCATTTCTATTAACCCGAAAATCTTTAACTCTTTGTAAATAACTGCCCAGGGGAATAAAAACGCAACCTCAACATCGAAAATTATAAAAAGAATAGCCACCATATAGAATTTAACCGGGAATCTCCCTCTGGCATCCTCTTCCGGGATATTTCCACATTCGTAAGGTAGAAGTTTTTCTTTGGAAGGCACCCTTTTCCCTATGAACCTTGAAAGAATAAGAATAGCCACCCCCACCCCCCCTACTATAACTATCAACAATGCTAAAGCGATATATGCGTTATACATAACTAAGGGTTTACATATATATAACTGACCATAATTACTGGTCAGTTAAGATTGTGAAGATAATAACAAGTTAGTAAAAAGTTGTCAATACAAATTTTGGTTAAGAATGTCATCCAAAGTATGAAAGGATTTATTAAAACCTCTTGACAAAAAAACGGAATTATAATAGTTTTCTTTTGTTGTCATTCTGAAGGAGTCTCCTACGGGGACAACTGAAGAATCTGTAGATTTTTCACCCCCCTTGGTTCAGAACAACAAATCAGATGAAGGTATCTTCGGTAATCCGGGTTACCCTCAAGCTGGTTGATTCGAAAAGTTAACATCTTTACGCAGGAGAATAAAATGGCTTTAAAAAACGCAGAAGAATACAAAGATAGTCTCAGGAAGATGAGACCCAACATCTACAAGTTCGGGGAATTGATTAAGGATGTAACCACCCATAAAGCCACAAAAAACACCATCGAAGGTCATTCCCAGATCTTCTCTGCCCAGCACAACCCGGAATATGCAGATCTTGTTACCACAACCTCTCATTTAACCGGAGAAAAAATCTCCAGATATCTTTCTATCATTCAATCACCGGAAGATATGATAGCCAATTCAAAGATGAAAAGGCTCTTATTCCAGTTGACCGGCACCTGTACTGGAGGAAGATGTGTGGGCTGGAACTCAATCAATGCGATGTGGGCAACCACTTATGATCTAGATAAAGAGTATGGAACGAGCTATCATGAAAGACTGAAAAACTGGCTCATCTATGCTCAGAGAAACGACATTACCATAGCAGGAGCTTTAACTGACCCTAAAGGTGATCGAACCAAATCACCCACTCAGCAAAAAGACCCGGATATGAATTTACATATAGTCGAAGTAAAAGAAAATGGCATAATTGTTAGAGGAGCCAAAGTGATGATCTGTGGAGTTGCCGCCTCTAACGAGATCTTCGTCCTGCCTGGCTCTGCCTATAAAGAAGAAGATAAAGACTATGCAGTCTCCTTTGTTATACCCAGAGATATAGAGGGATTAACCATAGTTGAGACCAGAAGACCCAGCGATACCCGTGAAGAGGAAGAAGGTTTTGATATACCGGTTAAAAAAGGAGGTATTACTCAGGCTTATCTTTTCTTTGAAGATGTCTTTGTTCCTATGGAAAGAGTTTTTATGTTCCGTGAATATAAATATGCCTTAAGTGCGGTTTTAAATTTTATTATGCCTTATCGAGCTGCCATAGGTGGGTGCGTAGCTGGGCAGGGTGATGTAAAAATCGGTGCATCGATCTTAGTTGCCAGAGCCAATGGTCTCTCTTCTAAGCTTTTCAATGAAAAACTAACTAAAATGTATATCAATAATGAGACCACCTTTGGAATGGGAATCGCTGCTGCAGTCCTGGGTAAAAAACATCCATCCGGAGTCTGGCAGCCGGATCCATTACTATCCAATGTAAACAAAGTACACGTGGCGACATTACCCTATGAAACCTCTATATTAGCCCAGGACATAGCTGGCGGGATTGCAGAGACTGGCTGTATCCCTTCATGCAAAGATTTCTACGACCCTAAATACGGACACTTAGTCCAGAAATACCTCAAAGCATGCTCTTCCGCCGAATCCAGAGTAAAAGCCGCCAGATTAGTGGAATGGGCAACCATTGGTGCAGGGGTCCCTGGATGTATGCACGGAGGCGGCTCACCTGACGGTGCCAAATTAGTCATCCGGGCAAATGCTGACTTAGAAAAGAAAGTAGAAATCGCTAGAAGATTAGCTGGAATAGAAGAGGAAATCCCGGACCCGGAGAAAAGGAAATAAAAGCTTGCCAACCCTGTCATTGCGAACCATAGGAGAAGCAATCCGTTTCTTCCTTAGTCAAAGGATTGCTTCGTCGTCTCGCCTTTGGAGGAACTCCTCGCAATGACAAATATCCTCTGTTCTCTGTTGGTCTCCAGTCCCACTCCACCAAAGGCGGACAAATATGGAACCAAAAGAAAAAAAGAAACAAATCCAAAATTTCAACGTCTATAAGTATTAAAGATATGTGTAGAATTATAAAACCACTTAACAGTCATAATCTTGACAAGAAGGAGGTGATAAATCAAAAAATAGTTAAGCCGGAAAATTGTGTATCTCCGAATATGATTCAGGCATATCGCTGAATCAAGAGTATGTTCTGACCCGCTTCAGATATAAACGAGTTATTTGCTAGCTTTCTGAAAAACAACTGCAAGTTGAAACTTATTGCAGGAGCGAGGATTAGTTTTGTAATTACTACGGACTGTTAGTAGATGAATTGCATCTTAAAATGCGATTTACCTGTTTGAATGAAGTAAAATTTTAACTACCAAAAGGAAATGACCATGAGACAAAAAAACCTAATTATTAGCTTTGGCTGGCTTATCTTGATCTGCTTGGTGAGCTCAATCACCTTTGCCCAGACGGCAAAACAAATCCCTATGCGGGACTTCTTTAAAAATCCGGAAAAAGCCTATTTCCAGATCTCCCCAGACGGAAATTATATCTCCTTTACCCAGCCGTACGAGAAGCGGATGAATATTTTCGTTCAGGCTCGGGGCTCAAATGAGGCAAAAAGGATTACTTCCATAACTGACCGGGACCTGTCTGAATACTTCTGGAAAGGGAATGACCGGCTGCTCTACCTCAAAGATTTTGGCGGTGATGAAAATTTTCACTTGTTTGCAGTTGACAGAGAGGGTAAAGATACCAAAGACCTCACCCCTTTTGACAGTGTACAGGTAAGGCTCATCGACGACCTGAAGGACCACGACACAGATGTCATTATCGGTATGAATAAACGGAATCGGGAAATTTTCGATGCCTACAGGCTGAATACTGCCACTGGAGAGCTTACCTTTGTGGCAGAAAACCCCGGTAATATCACCGGGTGGGTAACAGATCATGACGGCAGAATCAGGGTTGCTATAACCACAGACGGGGTTAATACCAGTCTCCTCTACCGGGAAAATGAAAAAGATAGTTTCAAGGTAATACTTACCACTAACTTCAAAGAGAGCTTCAGCCCCCTGTTTTTTACCTTCGACAATAAGAATTTATATGCTGCCTCCAATCTTGGACGGGACAAAGTCGCCATTGTAAAGTTTGATCTGGCAAGCGCCAGGGAAATCGAATTAATCTACGAGAATCCGGAGGTAGATGTCGATGGTATGACTTATTCCAGACTGCGAAAAGTGCCAACCGTGATCTCCTATACCACCTGGAAGACCGAAAGAAAATTCTTGGATAAAGAGACCGAAGATCTTTATAAGAAACTGCAGAAACAACTTCCCGGATACGAGGTTTACATCACCTTTAACAACAAAAACGAGGATGTCTTCACTGTTCGAACAATTAGCGACCGCACCCTGGGATCATACTATATTTATGATAAAAGCACAGATAAATTAACCAAGCTGGCAGATAGGAATCCCTGGTTAAACGAAAATGATTTAGCCGAAATGAAACCGATTTCCTACAAATCCAGAGATGGTCTGACCATTGACGGGTACTTAACTCTCCCCAAAGGCAAAGGTCAAAAAAATCTGCCTGTGGTGGTCAATCCTCATGGTGGTCCCTGGGCAAGGGATATCTGGGGTTTCAACCCTGAAGTCCAGTTTCTGGCTAACCGGGGGTATGCGGTACTGCAGATGAATTTCAGAGGCTCAACCGGGTATGGGAAAAAATTCTGGGAAACATCGTTCAAACAGTGGGGCAAAACGATGCAGGATGACATATCAGACGGCGCAAAGTGGCTGATCGATCAGGGAATTGCAGACCCTAAGCGTATAGCCATTTACGGTGGCAGTTACGGCGGCTATGCCACACTCGCCGGGCTTGCCTTTACTCCGGATCTCTATGCCTGTGGAGTTGACTATGTTGGCGTTTCTAATATGTTCACCTTTATGAAATCAATCCCTCCCTACTGGAAACCCTATCTTGATATGTTCCATGAGATGGTCGGCGATCCCTCAAAAGATAGCCTGTTATTTGTATCAGTTTCACCAGTCTTTCATGTGGATAAAATTAAGGCACCTCTTCTGGTTGCTCAGGGAGCAAAAGATCCTCGCGTGAACCTCAATGAATCCAATCAGATAGTCGAGGCTCTTAAAAAAAGAGGCATTGATGTCCCATATCTGGTCAAGGATAACGAGGGTCACGGGTTCGCTAATGAAGAAAACAGATTCGACTTCTACGAAGCGATGGAGAAATTCTTAGCTAAGCATTTACTGAATCAAGAATGAAATTTATCTGACCTACTCTGTTCGGGCGGGAGTAAAACTCCCGCCCGTAAATATTAATGTAAGTCAAGTATATCCTCTGAATTGCTTGACAAAAATAGTAAATCCATGTTACCTTTGATCTGGATATGAAAATGAAATGTCCGACTCCCCGCCAAAGGCGAGGTCGGACCCTATGAAAAACTTATGAATTCATTTATCTGTAAACATGGAACTTGATGACCAGAGAGCTTAAAGGTTATTTCTTCATCCTTCTAGGTGCAACTCTCTTAGGAAGCATCGGAGTTTTAGGCAGAGCAATCTATCAATATGAGCCTGACCCGATAAAAGTAGTAACTTACAGGGGAATCATCGCTGCTATATTGCTAATCGGAGCTCTTGCCATATTCAGTCCCGAAAAACTCAAACTCAAATTAAAAGACCTCTCCTTCTTTGCGATCTACGGATTTTTAAGCGTTACCATGACTTTTATCTTATTCTTTTATGCCATAAAATATACCACTGTAGCTATGGCAACGATTTTAATCTACACCTATCCTGCCTGGGTGCTACTGTTCTCTTTGCTAATTTTAAATGAAAAGTTAGATAAACAAAAAATTACAGCACTACTTTTAACCTTTTCAGGATGTTTACTGGTGGTGCAAATATATAATCCTTCAGTCTTGAAATTTAATCTAAAAGGGATTATCTATGGTCTGTTTTGCAGTTTGGGAGCCGCTTCTTATACCCTCTTTGGCAAAAAGGCTACTTTTAAATACGATTCCTGGACCGTGGTTTCTTATGCCTTAGGTTTTGGAGCTTTATTCCTATTATTTTTTCGAGGACCTTATACTCTTTTAAATTTTAATTATCCTGTATCTGCCTGGATTTTTATTTTCACCTTAGCGATAGTCCCGACCCTCTTAGGATATTCTTTTTATACCAAAGGATTGAAGTATTTGGAAGCAAGCCACGCAGGAATAGTTGCCACCTGGGAGGTAGTGGTCGCAACTGTTTTAGCCTTCATCATTTTTGAAGAGAAATTATCTCTAATCCAGATATTAGGAGCAGTCTTGATTTTCTGGGGAATTTTTATTATAAAGAAACGTAGAGGCGTATAGAATGCGTCTCCATATTCTGTAGGGGCGGGACTTGAACTCCTGCTCCAACGACCAGCCAGGAGAAATGTAGGGACAGAACATTGTTCTGTCCTCTCGTTGCGTGTAGGAATTCCAATTCCCGCACAAACAAAAAAATATGAACAAAATTTACAAAGAAATTCAAAATTTAAAAAGACAATTTTCTTTATCCTCAACTGAAGCAAAAGAATACTATAGTATCATCCAGCAGAAATTAGAGAAAGAAACCTCGGTAGTTAAAAAATTAAATCTCCTCAAGGGAAACATTATTTTGGAATGCTCAACCGGGTCGGGAAACTTCACCCGAAAGCTCTTGGATAAAATCTTGAAACCTGATCAGACTCTTTACACTATCGATTCTTCTCCGGAGATGATAAAAAAAATCAGCTCCAGTATCAAAAGAAAAAATCTTCATCCTCAAGTAGCCGAACTGTGGAAACTCCCTTTCCCTGATAACCATTTTGATGCCCTCGTTTCACATTATACCCTTCACGGCCTTCGTTCCAAAAACCGGGATTTCCTGAAACCTATTAAGGAGATGGTCAGGGTATTAAAACCCGGAGCTCCATTTGTAGCTATGACTTTTTATTATGCTAAGGGGAAGAATTTGCCAGCTTATTTTTATCACCGCTTAATTCAACTAAATTATCTGGATAAAAAGATGAATTTCTTTGGTCTTCAGAAACCGGAAATTTATAAAAAGCTTCTAAGGAAAGCTGGATTAAGACAGATTAAATCTAAGGTGATAAATTACGATTCTATTAAATTTCCAGAAGAACTTAGAAATAAACTCTGGGATGCTCGATTAAAAGAAGAAAAAAGGTTGATTAAAAAAATTAAATCGTCTAAACTAAAAAGGGAAGCTCAAAAAGTTTTAAAGAGTTTTGAGGATAAACCAGAATTAAAAAAACAGAAAATAGGACCGACCCTTTTATTATGGGGTAAAAAGTAAGGGGCACAGCGTGCTGTGCCCTTGTCAAGAACTGTCATTGCGAGACGAAGGCGAAGTCCCGCCAAAGGCGGGACTTCGTCGTCCAAATGGACTCCTCGCAAAGACACTTAATAATTTCACCCCATATTCTCAATAATCGCAGTGCCGAACTCCGAGGTTTTTAGCTTAGTAGCACCTTCCATCAACCTTTCCAAGTCATAGGTAACTCTCTTCTGTTTTATCGTCTCCTGAATACCTTTATAGATTTTCTCAGCTGCTTCTTTCCAGCCAAGATATTCCAACATCATACAACCGGATAAAATCACCGAGCTGGGATTGATCATATCTTTATCTGTATATTTAGGTGCGGTCCCATGGGTGGCTTCAAACAGAGCTATAAAATCACCGATATTTCCACCGGGTGCCATTCCTAAGCCACCTATCTGAGCGGCACAGGCATCAGAAAGATAATCCCCATTCAGGTTAGGAGTGGCCACAACTTCATATTCATTTGCCCGGGTCAATATCTGCTGAAGCATACTATCTGCAATCCGGTCTTTGATCACGACTTTACCTGCTGGAACCTGCCAGTTATAATCCTTTTCCAGCTCAGCTTCAGTTATAATCTTATCCCTGAATTCTTTTAAGGCTAACTCATAACCCCATTCCCGGAATGCACCTTCGGTATATTTCATAATATTACCCTTATGCACCAGGGTAACCGACTTGCGATTATTCTCTATAGCATGTTTTATCGCTTTCCGGACTAATCTTTTGGTTCCGGTAACGCTAATCGGTTTTATACCTATACCTGAATCTGACCGGATTTTGGTTTTCATGGTTTTATTTAAAAAACTGATCACTTTCTTTACCTCTTTGGAACCTTTGCGCCACTCGATTCCAGCATAGACATCCTCGGTATTCTCCCTGAAAATGATTATATTCATATGCTCTGGATGCTTAACCGGTGAGGGAACACCTTCGAAATATCTAACCGGACGAACACAGGCATAAAGGTTTAACAGCTGCCTTAAGGATACATTCAGGCTCCTGAATCCTCCACCAATAGGAGTAGTCAAAGGACCTTTTAAAGCTACAATATAATACTTTATCGCATTCAAAGTATCTTTAGGCAGAAGCTCGCCATACTTCTCCTGAGCTTTTTCACCTGCATAGACATCGAACCAGACGATCTTCCTTTTTCCGCCAAAAGTTTTTTCTACCGCAGAATCCAGAACACGACGGGATGCCTTCATAATATCCCTACCCACCCCATCCCCTTCAATCACCGGGATAATCGGGTTATCCGGCACCTGGAGTTTATCTTTAACGATCTCTATCTTCTTACCCTCTGCGGGCGGGGTAATCTTGTTGAACTTAAACATCCTTACTCCTTTCTTTCTTTTTGAAAGTTATTCTTTAATCTATTTTGAAATCGCCGTGTTTCTGAATATGATCAATTAACCCGCCATCGTTCAAGATATTGATCATCGCCTTGGGCAGAGGAGCGAAATTCAGAACAACCCCATTGGTCAAATCTTTTATCACTCCTTTTTCTAAATCAATTTCTAGCTCATCACCTGAAGAAATTTTATCCGTGTCGCAGATCATAACCGGCAAACCCACATTAATAGCATTCCGGTAAAAAATACGGGCAAAAGATTTGGCTAAAACTGCAGAGACTCCAGCCAGTTTGATAATCGTGGGGGCATGCTCTCTGGATGAGCCGCATCCAAAATTCTCACCTCCAACTACAAAATCACCTTTCTGGACTTTGGTAGCAAAAGATGTATCTGCATCCTCCAAGACATGCTTAGCCATCTCCGGAAGATTGGAGCGCAGGTGAAAATATCTGCCTGGAGCAATTAAATCTGTGGAAATATCATCCCCGAATTTAAAGACTTTTCCTTTTAAAATCATAAATTCCTCTTTTTTGGTAGGGGCGTATGCAATACACACCTACATTTTCTCGGAGACGCATGCGATGCGTCTCTACGTTTATTTTCTTTTCCTTTTTACTACCTTTACTTTTTTGCCTTTAGGTTTCTTCTTGGTTACAAATTCTCTTGGGTCAACTATTTCCCCGGCAACTGCAGCTGCAACTGCGGTAGCGGGTGAAGCAAGATAGATAAACCCTTCAGGATTACCCATCCTCCCTTTGAAATTCCGGTTCATAGTGGAAATACAGCTTTCCCCATCGCCTAAAATCCCTTCATGAACCCCTACACAGGGACCACATCCCGGAGCTAAGATTGCAGCTCCAAATTCCACTAACTCACGGATATATCCCTTCTTCAGTGCTTCTAAGAAAACCGCCTTTGATGCTGGGACAATTATGAACCTGGTCTTTTGATTTTTCTTCCTCCCTTTGATTATCTGGCAGGCAACTTCTAAATCTTCTAACCTTCCATTGGTGCATGTTCCCAAAAATACCTGGTCTATCTTTATCCCTATTGCTTGGTCAATCGGCTTGGTATTATCAACTGTATGCGGGAAAGAGATAGTAGGAACAAGCCTTGAACCATCGATTTTTATCATCCGCTCATAAATAGCATTCTCATCCCCTTTAAGGACCTTGAATTTACTTGCTCTCCCATGCTCTTTCAAGAATTTTTCTGTTATTTTATCAGACCCTATTAAACCCGCCTTCGCACCTGCTTCTATCGCCATATTGGAAAGGGTCATTCGACTACTCATCGACATATTCTCAATAGTATCCCCGGTGAACTCTAACGATTTGTAAGTAGCTCCATCTGCTCCAATTAAACCTATCAGGTATAAAATTAAATCTTTGGAATAAACTCCAGGCTGGAACTCTCCTGTAACCTCAATCTTGAAGGTCTCAGGAACCCTGAGCCAGGTCTTGCCTAAGGCAATACCGATAGCCACATCAGTTGAGCCCATTCCAGTAGAAAAAGCTGCCATTGCTCCACCGGTGCAGGTATGAGAATCAGCTCCGATCAGGATTTCACCTGGATTGAGGTATGATTCAAATATTATCTGATGGCAGATCCCCATCCCCACGTCCGAAACCTGACAGCCGGTCTTCTCTGCAAATTTCCTGATGGTCATATGGTCGTTGGAAAGCTCTTTCCTGGGAGAAGGGGCAGAATGGTCGATGAACAAGACTGTCCTTTTAGGATGAGCTGCTTTTTCCAAATTTATTTTCTGTAATTGTCTTATCGCTAAAGGTGCAGTCCCATCCTGCATTAGACAGACATCCACCTGCACCAGGACTATCTCTCCAGCTTTTACTTCTCTGCCAGCATGTTTACCGATTATTTTTTCAGCTAAGGTTTTACCCATTTTGTTCCTCTCTGTTCTCTATTTGATATTTGATAACAACTTAAATCTGCTTTTGGATGTGTAATTTAAAATAAAAATGGTTTAAAGTCAACTTTTTTTGTGAGATTTTTCGGGGAATAAATTGGAGTATAAACCTTTAGGTTTATTAGTAAAGCTAAAGCTTTACACTCTAGAAAAACAATCGGGCAACCATAGGTTGCCCGATTTATCTTTCCCTGTCTACTATCTACTTACCTACTACATTCTTCTTAATCCATTCAGTAGTCACCGACTTTGGCCGCTCAATTGGAAAGCCCAAACCTCTATCCCAGATAAGTTGCGCTAAAACACCCATCGCCCGTGAAACTCCGAACAGAACCGTGTAGAAATCATATTCCCTGACCCCGTAATACCACTGCAATACCCCTGAATGTGCATCCACGTTGGGCCAGGGATTTTTGGCTTTACCATGCTTCGTCAAAATATCAGGCGCAACTTCATAGATCATACTGACTAATTTGAAAAGCTCATCATCCGGCATATGCTTCAGGGCAAATTCTCTCTGAGCAGTATACCTTGGGTCTGTCTTTCTTAAAACCGCATGTCCGTATCCGGGTATAACCTGCCCGCTATTCAATGTATCCCATAAAGCTTTGGAAAGTTCTTCCTTGGTAGGGAGCTTCCCGCCTAATTTCTTCATCAGATTCTGAATCCAGCGTAAAACCTCCTGATTAGCCAAGCCATGTAAAGGACCAGCCAATCCATTCATACCAGCGGAAAGTGAGTAAAAAGGATCAGACAAAGCGGAGCCAACCAGATGAGTAGTATGTGCGCTGACATTTCCACCTTCATGGTCGCAGTGCAAAACCAGATATAATCTCATCAGGTCATAGTATTCTGGATTATCAATTCCCATCATACGGGCAAAATTTGCACCCCAATCCAGTTTATTATCTGCGGGAACTCTTTTACCGTCTTTGTAAGTTCGGCGATAAATATAAGCAGCAATAGCTGGGAGCTTTGCCAGAAGATTCATCGTATCCTCATAGGTAGGATCCCAGTAATCAGCTTTTGGTATACCCTGATCATATTTATTAGCAAATAAAGATGCGGTCTGAAGGGAAAGGATACCAATAGAAAACTGCGTCATAGGATGCATATTTTTGGGAAGTGCATCCAGAATCTTCCAGGTTTCCTCGGAAACATTTCCTCGGCTCTGCCATTCTTTGGTTACTTCCCTGACATCATCCTCGGTAGGAAGCTCACCGGTTAGAAGAAGCCAGAAGATTCCTTCCGGCAAGGGTTCTTCCCCACCAGCTGCTTTAGGTAATTTTTCACTAACTTCCGGGATGCTATATCCACGAAACCTGATCCCTTCCATAGGGTCAAGCAAAGAGGTTTCCCAAACCATACATTTTATACCCCTCATCCCACCGTAAGCTTGCTCAACCGTCGCTTCAGAAATAACCTTAGCTCCGTACTCCTTTACCAGAGATTTGATCTCGCTCTGTGTCTCTTTAATTTTGTTTATCAGTTTCTCTTTTAAGGGCATATCAGTTCCTCCTGTTTAATTATTTTTTAATATGGAGTGTATCCACCTAAGCCGGATAGCTTTACCTTTCAACCTTGTGAATTTTTTCACTATAATATAAATATAAAAAATATACCGTCAACTATTTTCTACCAAAAAAGAAATCTATCTCTATCTTTGCATTTTCATTGGAATCTGAAGCATGTACCGAGTTATGGCAGATATCCAGTCCAAAATCAGCTCTTACTGTTCCTTTCTCTGCTTTTTTAGGGTCTGTAGCACCAATAAGTTTTCTAAGTTTTTCTACCGCCTTTTCTCTTTTCAGCCAGGTTACCACTATCTTACCGGAGGAGATATAATCAACTAATTCCTGGTAAAACGGTTTACCTTTGTGTACCTGATAGAATCTACCACCTTCTTCCGGAGAGACTTTAAGCATTTTGAGCCCTTCGATCCTGAAGCCATCAGCCTCCACCCTTTTTAATATCTCACCAATTATATCTCTGTTAACAGCATCCGGTTTAATAATTAAAAGCGTCTGTTCCAAAACTCCTCCTCTCAGTCTTGTAATTCGATTTTCTGTTTCTGTCAGGTCCACTGACCTGATAGATAAAATTTCTAAGATTATAACTTGCCAGGTCAGGGGACCTGGCAATCACGGCCATCTGCTTTGAGCAGAACCTGCTACTTTGGCTTTTTCCTTTTTCTTTTTTGTTTATTCGCCAGCTCAAATCCCAACTCTACTGCTTTCAGGTTCAAATCCAGCATCGCCTTGGGAGATTTACTTTTAACTGCCTCGATAAACGATTCTTTCGAGACTATTTTGGTCAAGGAGACAATGACTCCCAGGGCTATTATATTGGCAACCACCGGAGTACCTAAGTTCTCCTTGGCAGTTTTAGTTAAAGGGAGGCTGATTATCTCTCTGGCTGGTGGCTGATCCACCAAACCTGAGTCAACTATTAATATACCTTCATCCTTCAGGTTAAGATAATAGGTATCGCAGGCTTCCTGGGTTAAAGCTAAAAGCAAATCCAATTTTAAAGCTTTGGGGTAATAGATCTCTCCTGAGCTGAAAACTATATCCGAGCGGCTAGCACCACCCCGTGCTTCAGGTCCGTAACTCTGGGTCTGGGCAACGTTTTTATCCTCATATATTCCTAAAGCCTCAGCTAAGATTGTTCCGGCAAAAACCAACCCCTGGCCACCGGAGCCGGACAGCCTTATATCGTATCTATCCTCATAATCAACATCCATCTTCCTGACTTTCATATCAAATCCTTTACTTGGAAGCTTCTGGCTGAGACTGGAATTGAGCAATCACCTTATCATACTCCTCGCAATATTCCGGGAAATCCACATCCCAGAGCACGCCTATCAAAAATTTATCTTTGAGTTTATCTGGTGGAAGTTTGGCAGCCGCTTGAATCGGGATGGCATGCTCTTTCTGCCATTCCATCATCTTGACTGCGGTCCCTTCCTTGTTAAGCCTTCCGTAAAAAGTATGGCAGTGGCTGATAACCTCAACCAGGGAAAAACCCTTTTTCACAATCGCCTGCTGAATTAGTTTCTCCAGTAAAGTCACATGATAGACCGTTCCGCGGGCAACAAAAGTCGCTCCAGCAGATTTAGCCAAACTACAGATATCAAAATCCCTCTCACGATTTCCATAAGGAGCAGTTGTCCCTATCTTCATAAAAGGGGTAGTGGGCGAATATTGACCACCGGTCATCCCGTAAATACTGTTATTTATCAGAATAGTAGTGATATCTATATTCCTTCTGCAGGTATGGATAAAATGGTTACCGCCGATAGCCAAACCGTCCCCATCTCCGGTTATGACCATTACCTTAAGCTTCGGGTTAGCTAATTTCACCCCGGTAGCAAACGCTAAAGCCCGGCCGTGAGTAGTATGCAGGGTATTGAAATCCACATAAACCGGCATCCGGCTGGAACAGCCGATCCCTGAGACCATAGCCACATCATCCCGGTTTAATTTCAAACTATCTATCGCCCGGATAATTGCCCCTAAGGCTATACCTATACCACATCCAGCACACCAGACATTGGGAAACTTCTTTTTTGTGCGTAAATAATGATGAGTAACTTTAGGCATAGTTTCCATATCTATCTAACCTCCCTGATCTTGGCAAAGATCTGTTCCGGGGTTAAGATATCACCATCAAATCTGTTCAGACCATAGATTTTGGCTTTTCCACAATTGGTCCGCATAACTTCTCCTATTAACTGCCCCTGGTTCAGCTCTGCCACGATTATTATCTCTAACTGTTCTGACATCTGTTCCATATAGATATCCGGGAATGGCCAGATCGTCAAAGGCTGGATTAAGCCTACTCTGATTCTTTTATGCTGAGCCATCCTGATTGCTTGTCGGGCTGCCCGGGCAACGATCCCGTAAGCGAAAACCGCAATGGTAGCCTCTTCCATAAATTCTTCTTCCACCTGCACTATGTCGTTCACGTTATGCATTATCTTTTTCTCTAATTTATCCAGCTTAGCCTGTATCTCTTCTGAACGAGAGGTGGGAAACCCGAGCGGGTCATGGGTTAACCCGGTTACATTATACCGGTAACCTTCGCCAAAGCTTGCCATAGGCGAGACGAAATGAGGATTTATCTCAAAATGCTGATACCATTCGGGTGGAACCGTTGGCTTCATCCGGTTAAAAACTTTGATCCCTGCTGGATCTGGTAGAATTATCTTCTCCCGCATATGTCCTAAAACCTCATCCATAAGGAGAATCACCGGAGTCCTGTATTTCTCCGACAGATTAAAAGCCCTGACCGTCAGCTCAAAACATTGCCTGACAGAAGAAGGAGCTAAAGCAATAGAATGATAATCCCCGTGAGTGCCCCATCTTGCCTGCATCGTATCAGACTGTGAGACTTTAGTAGGAAGTCCGGTAGAGGGACCTCCCCTCTGTACATCCACTATCACGCAGGGAACCTCAGCCATATAGGCATAGCCAAGATTTTCCTGCATCAAGGAAAATCCTGGACCGGATGTTGCGGTCATTGCTTTTGCCCCGGCAATAGAAGCTCCTATAACTGCGGCTATGCTGGCTATCTCATCCTCCATCTGGATGAACTTGCCACCCCGGCGGGGGAGATTCCTGGCCAAATACTCAGCGATCTCTGTGGAAGGGGTAATCGGATAGCCGCCAAAGAAATTAACTCCTGCAGCTAAAGCTCCTAATGCACAGGCTTCATTCCCCTGGATAAGCTGTGCCTTCTGATTTTGATTCATCTTCTTTAATCCTTATAATCTCTAAGATTTTCCTTCCTTAAGCTCTTTGGGCTTAACGGTTATAGCGAAATCCGGACATCTCAACTCGCACATTCTGCATTGAGTGCATTTTTCCGGGATCAATACTGGAAGCCCATCCTTGTTAGCTACCAGAGCTCCTGTGGGGCAAAAAGATATACAGATATTGCATCTTTTACACCAGGCTGCGAAGACGTGGACTTTTTCTTCTTTTTCTTCCTCTTTTGTAATCCTGGTTATTTCTGGTTTCTTTATGTTTTCTTTTTTTGTATTTTCAGTCAAATTCTCTTCTTCCTCCTTATCCTGAATACGCAAGCTGGAAAAAAATCTTGACTTTTTCAGGTATATATGCTAAACTTAGTAAAAAGTCAAGGTGATTCTGATGAAATCCGTCAACTTCAAATTCAGACATAAACTCAATACTATTATCGGTGGAGATGCTCATAACTTTTGTTATCAATGCGGCGCCTGCGTGGGAGATTGCCCTGCCGCTCTATACTCACCAGCTTTTAATCCCAGAAATATCCTGCTTATGGCTCTTTTAGGGGATGAGGAATCTTTAGTTGGACCTGATTCAATAATCTGGGACTGTACCAACTGTAATACCTGCTATGAACGGTGTCCGCAGGCTGTAAGACCGGTAGAAGTCATAATCGCTTTGAAAAACATCTGTTTTGAAAGAGGAACCAACCCTCCGGAGGTTAAATCTATTCTGGACAGTGTTAAAGAAAGCGGCAGAACCGTAAAAGAAAGCTCTCTTTCTGAGAGAAGAAGAAAAGAGTTGGGTTTAAAAGAAATAACTATAGTACCATTGGAGGAGCTGAAGAAGTTATTGGAATGATGG
This sequence comes from uncultured candidate division Zixibacteria bacterium, assembly GCA_963713865.1. Classification (GTDB taxonomy): domain Bacteria; phylum Zixibacteria; class MSB-5A5; order MSB-5A5; family RBG-16-43-9; genus CAZMZF01. Next base: position 2,193,202 of record OY970208.1, read on the forward strand.
ATTAGCCTGTAGCAAGTAGCTTGTAGCTTTTTAACGGTCACGAGCAACGGTCAACGAGGAACGTTTTTATGAAGTATGCTCCTTTTTTCGGTTGTATGATCTCCGTCAAATACCCCCAGATGGAAGCCTCTGTTCGAAAGACTATGGCAAATTTAGGGATTGAGCTGGTAGATCTGGAAGGTTTCTCCTGCTGTCCTGATCCCATATATTTCAAAGCTACGGACAAGCTTATCTGGATGACCTTAGCCGCCAGGAATATAACCATAGCTGAGGAAGCCGGACTTGATCTGGTAACAATGTGCTCAGGTTGTACTGCTACTTTATCTGAGGTGAATTTTCATCTTAAACACGACCCAGAGCTGAAGGAAAAAGTAAACCAGAAACTAAAGAAAATAGGAAAAGAATATAAGGGAACGATCTCAGTCCGGCATATAGTAACGGTTTTAAGGGATGACTTAGGAATCAGCAAAGTAAAATCCTCAGTTAAAAAGCCATTGAATTTAAAAGTAGCTATCCATTACGGCTGTCACCTTTTAAAACCGAGTGAGATAATGAGAGTGGATGACCCGGACCATCCCACTATCCTGGAAAACCTATTTGAAGCCACCGGAGCAGAGACCATAAAACATGAAAAACAGGTCCTATGCTGTGGCAAAGCCTGTACGCACGAGGAAATCCCGGAGAAGATGACCTTAGACGTTTTAAGCTCAATCAAAAAATCCGGGGCTGACTGCATGGGATTGATCTGCCCCACCTGTTTTGACGAGTTCGATTTAGGACAGATAAAACTTTCAAGAAAATTCTCAGTCGATTTAAATGTTCCCATAATCTATTACTTCCAGTTCTTAGGACTCTCCCAGGGGCTTTCGCCTGAAGATGTAGGCTTACATCTGCACAAGACCAGAGTAGATGAGATGTTAAAAAAAATAACTTAAACTCTGTAGAGACGCATCGAATGCGTCTTTTTTTATTTATATATTTCACGCTGGTTGTCCAATGGACGTCTACAACTTTGTTGGTGAAAACACTAACAAAGAGCAAAAGTTTTTTGTAGGGACGCATTGCAATCCGAATGGATCCATTCTGGATACGCCCCTACGGTATCAAAAGAAGTGACCTATGCTTGAGATAAAAACCATCTCTTCAGAAAACGTTACAGATCTTTATAACCTCTGTACTCCTCCCAAGGAGGATTATCAAAAAGCCTCAAAGGAATCAGCAGATTTCTTCTTAGAAAAACAAAAAGTTGGCTGGCAGGGATTAGTTCTGTATGACGGTCAAAACCCTGTAGGTCGGGCTGAATTCCATCCTTTAGAAGAATCCTTTAATGCCATCAGCGGAGATAATCTCTATTTTATTCCTTGCTTCTGGATAAAACCTGAATATGAGAAAAAAGGATGTGGCAAAAGATTGATGGAGGAAGTATTAAAAATGACCCTTAACCGAAAAGGTGTAGCAACCGTTACCGCATCTGGCTGGATGCCCCAGGAATTTTTCTTAAAATTTGGTTTTGAAAAAATTCAGGAAAAGGGAACAGTTCAGCTTTTATTAAGAAAATTTCAGAGAGATGCTTCCTGTTACTGGTTCGGGCCATCCTTTACACCGCAAAATCAAAAAGGGCGGATAAATGTCGATGTAATCTATAACCTGAGCTGTCCTTATATCGTAGCTAACTGGCGCAATTTAATAAGAAAAGCCAAAGAAATAACCGATAAACTCGAACTTAATATCTATCAGCAAAAAGATAGAAAAGATTTGGAAAGATATGGGGAGGCAAATATTTATATAGATGGAGAAGCACCCTTTTACGGACCGGCAAGTGAAGAGGAGATCGAAAAGATAATCAAAGAGCACCTGAAGAGAAAAGGACTTCAGAAATAGTTTTTGTAGGGGAGGGGTTCATCCCTTCCCGCTTTATATTCAGATTAGAATTCGGATAAAACGGATGAATAAAAAAACAAAAATGGTTCTGATCGGAAATCAACTTATCGGCTTGGTCGGTTTGGATGAAATATTTGAGGAGCTTCTTAAAAAAGACCAGAAACCAAACGAGTCCATTCAAAATAAATTGCTCTCTTTAGCTCGAAAAGATAATTATATCCCTTCAAAGCAAGAGAAAATTTATTCAGAAGCACTGCTCAGAGAGTATTCTATTTTTTATCAGAAAAAAATAGGTGGCTCTAAAGACGAAACCTCAGTTTATTGTGAAACCTGGCAGGGAATCCCCAGGGAAACCATCCCCTGGTATCCAACCGTATATGAAGAAAAATGTGATGGTTGTGAAAAATGTTATGATCTGTGCCCTCAGAAAGTCTATTTCTGGGAGGAGAAGATAAATAAGCCCAAGGTGATTAATCCATTCGCCTGTATAGTTGGCTGTTCTGCCTGTGCTGAGATCTGCAAACTGAAAGCCATCAGCTTCCCGCCCATAAGTATTCTGGATAACCTAAAATCCCATTGAACCATAACGTCCGACCATCGTGTCGGACGTTTAAGTTCGTAGAGCAAGGCTTTTAACCTTGCTTTTTAATTACTCTGGGTTCGATAAATCGAACCCCTACCTTCGAATTTGTAGTTGCTTGATTAATCAGGCAAACGGGAGGGGACAAGCCCCTCCCCTACGAAAGATTCTTAGACCCTTTCAGGGGTGCATAGTATAGTGATGTATTGCCATATACCCTTATAAATATTTCGTATAAATTTTAGGTAGGTAATTGTGAAAAAGAGAGTGTTACTATTTTCGATAATATTTTTATTTTTCATATCTGGATGTGAAGAGGAACAGCCAATAAAGGGACAGAAAGAGCTTGAGATCAAATATTACGATGGTAAAAAATTATCTATAATAAAAGACTTCCGGGAAAATTCCATCAAAGGACCTCAGCATATCGATAAAGAAAAATGCCGGCTTGAAATCACCGGCTTGGTCATCAATCCGAAAACCTACACTTATGACGAGGTAATAAACAACCACAAATCATACAAACAGCTGGTTGAACTTAATTGCGTGGAGGGATGGAGTGTAAATATACTCTGGGAGGGGGTTCTGGTAAAGGATTTATTAACCGAAGCTCAGATATTACCCAGAGCAAAGGTGGTCATATTCCATTCTTATGAGGGATATTCAACCTCTTTCCCCATTGATTATATTATGAATAACGACATAATTATGGCATACAAAATGAACAATGTTACCATACCAGCAGAAAGAGGTTTCCCTTTTCAACTTGTGGCACAGGGTAAGTGGGGATATAAGTGGATAAAATGGATAACCAGAATCGAGCTGTCTGAGGATATAAATTATCGTGGTTACTGGGAACAAAAGGGATATTCTAATGATGGGAATTTGAATGAAGATTTTTTGGGGAAATAAATCTTCAAGTGTTTCTCAACGAAACTATATAATAGAGAATATGGGCAGACACATGGGTCTGCCCCTTCAACCTATGGTCACGTCTTTTTATCCGTCATTCGTCATTTGATATTCGATATTCGTAATTTATCTTTTTATTTTATCTGATCAGCCTTCTCTTCATCAGGTTTATGGACAAAATGAAGAAAAAAGGAGTGGCAACCACTATCCAGAAAAGGTTAAATAAAAGGTTCGTGGTAAATCTTCCAATAGTTAATGCCCTGGTGAGTACCACAACGTGATATAAAGGTAAAAATAGCTTGGAGACAATCTGCACCGCTTCAGGCAGGTTATGGGTGGAGAAAAATGTTCCGCTTAAAATGAACATCGGGGTGATGAATAAAAAAGAGGGATAGTTGAACGAATCTATGTTAGGGGTGATGGCGGTGAAACACATTGCCATTGCCGAGAATAAAAGCCCGACTAAAAATGCCAAAGGTGGAATGAGTAAGAACAACGGACTTGAGACCAGTCCAAAGGCAAATACTACGCCTAAGACTATGGTGGAGTTTATCAGGCTCTTGGTAGCACCCCATAAGAGTTCACCAGCAATGACTTCTTCCAGGCTTACTGGGGTAGCGATTATTGCTCCAAAGGTTTTCTGGTAGTACATCCTGACGAAGGAGGCATAAGTGCATTCGAAAAAGGAAGAGAACATCATCGAAATTGCCACCAGGGCTGGAGCGATAAACGCAATATAAGGCAGACCCTCTTGAGGTTGAACAAAACCTCCCAATCCGAAACCCAACCCCACTAAATAGAAAATGGGTTCAAGCAAAGGCGGGAAAAAATTGACTCTGTAAGTCTTCATAAAGACTTCGAGGTTTCTCCTCCATACCCTCCAGATACGATAACTCAGCTCCGGGACATGGAAATATGAAGCTACATCCTTTGTTCTCATTCTTTTAACCGCCTGCCGGTTAATTTCAGAAACACATCTTCCAGGTTGGCATCTCTGATCATCGCTGACCTGAAGCTGTATTTATTCAGGATTTCGGTGAAAACGCCCCTGGTATGATTGGTGAAAACCTGGATCCTGTCTCCTAAAATCTCAAGTTTTGCCTCAGGAAACGTATCCTTGAGGAATTTCAGGACATCCTCGTCACAGGCTACTTCCAATACCTCTTCTCCCGCATGTTTTTTAACTAAATCCAAAGGTCTGCCTTCCTCGATAATTTTCCCATAATCCATAATAACAGTTCGCTCGCAGAGCTGGGCTGCTTCCTCCATATAATGGGTAGTCAGAACTATGGTGACCCCTTGTTTCTGTAAACTTCTGATTTTGTCCCAGATCAGATGCCGGGCTTGAGGGTCTAAGCCGGTGGTTGGTTCATCTAAGATAAGAATCTGCGGCTCGTTTATTAAGGATCTGGCAAGAATAAGCCTTCTTTTCATCCCTGCGGATAACTGGTCGATTATGACATCCCGTTTATCCCCTAACTGGACGAATTTCAGAAGTTCCTCTGCTCTTTTTTGAGCTTTTACTTGAGGTATGTCAAAATAGCGGGCATAGACTATGAGATTATGCAAAACCGTGAAATCCGGGTCAAGGTTATCCTCCTGCGAAGCAACGCCGATCATCTTTTTAATCTCTCTTCCCTCTCTGGTTACGTCCATACCTGAAACCGAAAGACTGCCTGAGGTTAAGGGCAACACACACTGGACCATTTGCATGGTTGTGGTCTTCCCAGCCCCATTAGGACCAAGAAAACCAAAACACTCACCTTTATATACCTGGAAGCTGATTTGGTCCACCGCTGTAAAATCTCCAAATTTTTTGGTAAGACCCTCTGCTTTAATGAGAACTTCTGATTTCATAATTTGCCTTCCTCACACCCACCAATTTATTCAGTATGAAGTGCATGCAATTTATGCTGTGGAATAAGTATAGTCAAGATTTTTTAGGGACATGTTGCAGCCTACCCCTACCTTAAAACCGTAACGTCCGACCATCGCATCGGACGAATAAAAAAAATTTAACTCGTAGTGCGACCCTTTCAGGGTTGCATAGCAATGTAGGAGCGTATTGCGATGTGCCCCTACCATAAATAAAATTTATTTCTTTTCTTCCTCTTTAATCCTTCTCACCGAGTTCGACTGGCACTTGGGGCAGGCGCGTTCCACTAAAGGACCCTTCGGGTCAAAGGGCATTTTGAACTCATGCCCGCAGCGTAAGCATTTGAATTTGGCTTCTTCTGGCATAGTAAAAACAGTTTAAAAGTTTATTAATACTGTCATTGCGAGCGACTGCAAGGAGCAAAGCAATCTTTTTACTATGAAGGGATTGCTTCGTCGGTCAAATGACCTCCTCACAAAGACAGCAAGATCAAGGGCAGACACGGAGGTCTGCCCCTACGATTTACGGTCACGAAACACGAATGACGGTCACGTTTTTTTCTTTTCCTTTTTCCTTTTTCAGTCTTCCTTTTTCTATGCAGTCTTAACTGCTACCTTCACCTTCTTCGTCCCTTTTGGTTTCAGGTCTGACAGGGCTTTTTTGGTGAACTCTATTTCCTCTTTGGTAACTATCTTCCTCATCTCTTCCATCACTCTCATCACCCGGGCAAATTTCTGACCTTCTGCCGCGCTAATCCACTCCAGCTGCAGTCTTTCCGGACGAATCCCTTTCTTCTCCAATTTATCCCACAGCCTTTCCACCCTTCTTTGAGTCCATCTATTCGCATCGATATAATGACAGTCTGCAAAATGACACCCGGAAACCAAAACAATGGGAGCACCCTTCTGAAAAGCATATAAGACGAACTGTTCATCTACCCTGCCCGAACACATTGTCCTGATCAGCCTTGAGGTAGTGGGATACTGCAATCTGGAGATGCCTGCCATATCTCCACCCGCATAGGAGCACCAGTTACAGGCAAAGACCACGATCTTCTCCTCAGGGTTTTCATCTAAGATCGCATCTATCTGAGAGAAAATCTGCCTGTCAGTGAAATGCCTCATAGTGATGGCACCAAAAGGACACTCCGCTCCGCAGGTTCCACACCCGGCACAGGCCGCCTCGATTATCTCCGCCGGAATTTTCTTTTCACGATCGACAATTATTGATTTAAAGGGACAGGCACGGTAGCAGATCTCGCAGGCAGTACAGATTTCTTTATCTACAATCGAGGTAATGGCTTCAATTTCTAATTTATCTGAGGCTAATATAATTCCCGCACGTGCTGCTGCAGCAGATGCCTGGGTTACGCTGTCCTTTACATCTTTAGGAGACTCAGCTACTCCTGCGAAGAAGACCCCTTTGGTAGGAGCATCTATCGGTTTTAATTTGGGATGTGATTCCATATAAAATCCATCCTGGGTTCGGGAAAGAGTCAAAAGCTGCTGGATAGGGTCATTTTTCCATTTAGGCTCGTATCCGATAGATAACACCAGCATGTCCAAATTATGCTTTTCCACCTTCCCGGTGGTGGTGTTCTCTACGGAAAGCAGAAGATTTTTGGTTTCAGGATCTTCCTCTATGTCGCCAGGGATTCCTCGAATATATTTTACTCCTGCCTCCTTGCTTCTTTTATAAAGGTCCTCAAACCCCTTGCCGAACGTCCGCATGTCCATATAGAAGACTTTCGCCTCTATGTCCGGATAATGGTCCTTTAAAAGCACTGTATCCTTAACCGTATTCATACAGCAGATATTACTGCAGTAAGGGTTCCCTCTCTTCTCCGAGCGTGAGCCTACGCACTGGATAAAACCGATGGTTTTAGGGGCTTGGTGATCAGCCGGTCTGATGAAATGCCCGCCAGTTGGACCTCCGGCGCAGATAAGCCTTTCAAATTCCAGACTGGTGATTACGTTCTCAAAGCGGGTGTAACCGTATTCATCTAATTGAGTGGGGTCATAAATATCCAAGCCCGTAGCGGCGATTATCGCCCCTACTTCTACATCGATTATCTGATCCTGCATATCGTAATCGATACATTTCTTCTCGCATACCTCAGCGCATTTCCCGCAGGCAATAGGATTATTCCCCAGACAATCATTCATATTTATCAGATAAGCAGAAGGGACGGCTTGAGGGAGTTGTATATAAATAGCTTTGCGCGAGGAGAAACCCATCTGGTATTCATCCGGCACTGCAACCGGACAAACCTTAACGCATTCTGCGCAGGAATTGCACTTGGTCTCATCCACATACCGGGCTTTTTTCCTGATCTTAACCTTAAAATTTCCAATATAACCTGAGACTTTTTCAACTTCACTGTAAGCGTAGAGCTTAATCTTCGGATGTCGACCGACATCCATCATCTTCGGTCCCAGAATTCATATGGAACAGTCCATCGTGGGATAGGTCTTATCAATTTGTGCCATTATCCCGCCAATAGAAGGGTCTTTTTCAACCAAATAGACCTGATAACCGGTATCCGCTAAATCTAAAGCGGCTTGAATTCCCGCTACACCTCCACCGATAACCAGAGCTTTATTCGTAACTGGAACTACCTTCTCAATCTGCGGCTCTAAAAACCTTGCACGTGCTACTCCGATTTTCACCATATCCTTTGCCTTATCCGTAGCACCTTTCCTGTCGTGCAGATGTACCCAGGAACAATGCTCTCTCAGATTTACCATCTCCAGTAAATATGGATTCACGCCCACATCTGCCACGCAGGCTCTGAAAGTAGGCTCATGCATTCTGGGAGAACAGGAAGCCACCACTACCCGGTTGAGATTATTTTCTTTGACATACCTTTTGATCTCATTCTGTCCCGGGTCCGCGCAGGTATATTTGTTCAAAACCGAAACCTTTACATCCGGTAGGGTCTCAGCAAATTTCCTGACCTCTTCGCAGTCTAAAGAGCCAGCGATATTCAGCCCGCATTCACACACGAAAACCCCGACCCTCAACTCTTCTGCCAAGCTACTCACCTCCTATGGCTAAAGCCAAAAGTAAAGTTAAATTCATGATATCGTTTTTTTAGTTCTTATTCTTGGCTATTATTGCATAAATGCATATTAATACCTTTTATAAAAATCTTTCATAACAATCTTTAATAACTATAATAACCTGTTTTCTCAATAATTTATTATTCCACCATATTATTAGACATATAACAGTGGAAGTTATCCCTACTAATAGGAATCTCATGAATTCGATTTGAACTGTAGAAATTAATAAACAATACGCAAATGCTGCGATTAATGCAAGTGGAGTTGCGATAATTAATGAAAAGTCTATCGAAATAAAATCCATCCGCTTTCTGACCCACTCGCGTAACCATTCATATCTTTTTAATTTTTCGATATCTTCCAGTTTATCAGTTTTTGTAGTAAGGATTACAGTATGAGCTTCGATGACTGGTTCGTCCTCAACAGCTGGACTAAACTGTTTATTTGCTTTCCTTAAAGCTGACCTAGACATACCCAGACAAGGAAGCCACAAATATAAACACTGTTGAAATGCAGATAAAATGTAACCTGCTGGAATAAAAGAAACACCTGCTATTACGCCAATATCACGAAAAGAATTTTCAGTTTGAGTTAGTAAACAGGGAGATATCGCCCAAATCCATCCGATTACAAGCCCCCAAAAATATGCTCCTGGAATTCCATTTCGTTCAAACCAGTTCACTCTATTCTCCAATGGCTAAAGCATATGTTATTTTAAAATATTTCATCTCATTTCGTTGTTGTGCTAACATATTTCCCCCAATTTTCTAATAATTCTTCTTTACTAATATTGTTATCATTAATGATAGGGCTTATCAATTCTATCTTTTCTTCCATCAAATATTTTTTATCAACTCTCTCCAAAAAACTGATCAGTGAATCTCTAACCCATATAATATTTTCATAAGCAGTCTTCGCGCATTCATAGTTAAAAGAAGAAAAATCTTTTCCTATCTTCGAGATTGGCCAAAAATTATCTGGAAAATTATCAGTAAGTTCATGCACTCTATCGGGCTTTAGTTTAGCTAGTACCATGAATGGTTCAGGTTTACCATGCATAATAGAATTCCTTATCTCCACCAATTCCTCGAAAAGACTAAATGCCTTTGTATTCTTTCTAAAATAGACCGCAGGTGGCGACAGTTGAGAGTTGCATAGAGTCGGTAGAAAATAGACCTTATCTACAAGACGCCAGTAATCAATATGATTTTTTCTCTGGTGTCTACTCAGTAGATTCTTAGGCAGATCATCTTTTGCTCTAATAGAGAAATCTTTTAAAACATTATTAGCAAATGCCTCAATTCCAGCTATACCCATAATAAAACAAGCTCTGGATGCAGACTTTTCTTTCATCCATAAATCTTGATTGAATTCTTGTGGTTTTGATGGATCTTGTCCATGAACTTTTTGATACAATTCTCGTGCCTCATTGTAATAATATTCCATGCTATAAAATAGCGACTGGAATGGACGTCTAATATATTTAGCGAATTGCCACGGCATAGTAAATTCTTTTGTGTCAGGGTGAGATCCTGACATAATTTGAAATTTACTCACCTCCTATGGCTAAAGCCAAAAGTGTAGTTAAGTCTATAATATCAATTTTTAATTCTTCTTTCTTTTTCCCCTTTTCTTTTTCTGAACCAGACTGAGCACACTTAAAATGAATCTGGCATTTTGGACAGGCAGTTACCAGTATCTCTGCTCCAGTTGACCTTGCCTCTTTCAACCTTTCATCTTGAATCTTTTTGGAAGAAGCATCACAGTTTATCCAACCAACAGTACCACAGCAGATAGCTTTAGCACCGCTTCTTTTCATCTCTTTAAAATCTACCCCTTTAATGCTGTTAATGACCTTACGGGGAGCTTCATATATGTTCATAAATCTGCCCAATCTGCAGGGATCCTGGAAGGTAACTTTTTTATCCAGACCTTTTATTTTTATCTGGGGTAATCTTTCAGCTAAAAACTCGGAGATATGCATAACCTCATAGTCAACTTTTCCCACCAAATCCGGATAATCTATTTTCAGGGTCATAAAACATTCCGGACAGGAAGTGATGATTTTCTTAGCCCCGGTTTTTTTAATCCCGTTTATATTATGTTGAGCTAATTTTTTGAAATTCTCAAAATCCCCGGTCCATAAAAGATCGTGCCCGCAGCACCTCTCATTGGGCATAATCTGAGGCTCTACTCCTAAGAGATTTAAGATTTTTAAAGTTGAGCGAGCAATATCCAGAGAACTGGCTTTAATATCTGAGAAGAATGTGTCAAAATAGGGCAGACAGCCAACAAAGTAAAGATATTCGCCATTTTTTGAAGTTTTTAAATCGGGAGTTATCCAGCCAGTTCTGTCCTGATTCAATTCTGGTGCAGTCATTATCTTCATAAGAGAATGCAAAGCCCCACCGTGAGAGCATTTCCCTTCCTCGCCAATTTTCTTAGCCTCAAACCTTAGAAGCTTGGTGAACTCAACATAATCCACGTCCGAAGGGCAGATATCCTGACACCTCCTGCAGGTCAGACAACTCCATAATCCTGCATCCTGCAAGACATAATCATCTGAGCGGTTCACCGTCAGAGTTACCAGTTTTCTCGGAGAATATCCATTCTTGACATTAGCAATCGGGCAAACCGCAGTACATTTACCGCAATCAAGACAATAATAGGCTTTGGTTTTTTTGATGATATCTTCTTTCATAATTTTGCTTTTCGTTTTTGGCTGTTCGCTGTTCGATATTTGATGGTGTCATTGCGAGCGATTCCGTAATTTGCTGGAGAGCGAAGCAATCTGTTTACCCAGATTGGGCGGATTGCTTCGTCGTCCCCTACGGGAACTCCTCGCAATGACAGCTTTCATCTATCCTTCATTCATCATTTATTTTTCCCCTTAAACCTTTGAACTATTGAACTTTTGAACCTTTCTTAATGGGCTCGGTCCTACTTTCTTCACGTCCTCCACGAACTCCTTGATCAGTTGAGCCCATCTCCCGCCTTCTGCGGCTGAGACCCATTCCAGTCTCAATCTTTCCTTTTCTATCCCTAACATCTTCACTAAATTCTTGGTAATCTCGAACTGCTCCACTGCCCGGTAATTTCCGAAAACGTAATGGCAATCCCCGAAATGGCAACCTGACCACATCACCCCATCTGCACCTAATTCAAATGCTTTCAAAATAAAAGCAGGCCTGACCCTTCCTGAACACATCACCCGGATTAGCCTGACATTTGGAGGATACTGCAATCTGCCTACCCCGGCTGTATCCGCACCCGCATAAGAACACCAGTTGCAGGCAAACACTATAATTTTAGGCTTGAATATCTTTTCCGTCATAATTGTTTACTCCCCGAAAAAAGTCTGAGCAAAAATCCCGGCTATCGGTGGAAAGATAAGGGTAGATAAAAATCTCACTATCGCAACTTTAGGACCGATTATCGCCACCTCCACAGGAATCCTGTAAACCTGCCATAAAGACCAGGCAGCCACAAAACCAACAACTGCACCCAGACTGGCACCTGCCTTATAAAACCCTGCTACAATGGGAAAGGATATGTAAGGTGCGCCCGGGGTTAAAGCTCCAGCCACACAACCGATTAGAATCCCCTTATATCCAGACTCAGTTCCAATCCATCTGGCTATCACCTCTTTTGGAATCAAAACCTGCATCAAACCTGCAATGGCAAAGGAAACAATTAGAATGGGCAGGATGCTGATGAACATCTTCCCACCGTTTTTAAGCCCAGCCAGTGGTAAGTCTGAACTTTTTATATAGGCTATCACACACAATATTATAGCCAGCACAATCATCACCCAGGTCGCACCAGACATTTTATTTTCCTTTATGTTTTCTGAATCCGCGTAGGGGCGGAGTTTACCTCCGCCCTTGGGGACGGGTGGAGACAAGCTCCACCCCTACGCAAATAGCTCATTTCTTTCTTTCTCCAACTCTTTCTTCAATCGATTATTTAAAATATATTGTGCTTTTTCAAGATAATCCTTCTCATTTCTAATCACATGATCATAAAATCCTCTCTGCCAAATCTTTTCACTGACACCAAATTCTTCTCGTATGTCTTTAGCAGTAACAGATTTAAACCTCTGAATAAGTTGGGATAAAGTGTAATTCTGTTTCTGATTGAAAAACAAAATCAGATGTATATGATCTGGCATAACGCAGAAATGATCGATCTCCAACTTATCTATTCTATTTAAATCTTTAAGATTTTTCTCTGCAATCTCCTTAAATGGAATTGTTTTAAAATACCCCTTTTTATTATTACAACTGATCGTGACAAAGTAAGCCCCTTCAGAGGAATAATCATAATCCTTTAATCTTAATGAGTTCTTTCTTCTGTACATTGCTTCTCTTTCTCTGCTCTTTATCTATTCAGTTCGCGTAGGGACGGAGTTTACCTCCGCCCTTGGGGAAGGATGGAGATAAGCTCCACCTCTATGCTATTGATCTCTTATACAACTCCAAAGTTTTATCTATCGTTTCTAAATGTTCCTTTTCATGCTCTAAAAATCTTCTTAACACTTTTCCAAACGTCCATTTTTCATCTTTATATTTAGCATATTTCTTGGGGATATTTATTCTATTTTTATCTTCTTGGGAAAGATTTTTCAAAATCTTTACAGCTAATTCCCTGGTCTTTTTTAATTTCTCAAATATTTTTCCCGGTGGGCATTTATATACATAGGGTAAAGCATAAAGCTCCTTGTAATCTTTCATCCTGGAAAGATACCACCACTCGGCATTGGCAATATGATTTAAAGTATCTCTGATAGAACGTTTATCTTTGTTTGCTTTCCAGTCTAATGTCTCATCCGATAATTTTCTGACCTTATTCAAAAGCTCTTTCCGGTTATATCCCATCCATTTCAGACATTTTTTAATAAAATCTTTCGTTGGTGGAATTAAATCGTAAGAGAACAAAGCAGCCTTGCTTCCGCTGATAAGGGGGCAAGTTCCTTTCTGGGTCTCCACGATTTCGAACTCAATCTTCTTAGGAATTAGCAAACTTTTCTCACCATTTTTCTTTAGATATTCAAGATGTTCTTTTATCACTTCAGGAATTTTTTTTAAAGCTTTCTTTTCAGTTTTATCCCAGACAAAACATCCTGGGAGTTCCCGGACGTGAGCCATACAATAACCTTTTTTATCAACTTCAAGATAAACTTGATACTTTCTCATATTTTTTGTTTCCCTTCTTGCAGGGCTGGGAGCCCTGCCTACGGGAACAAAAGATTTTGTTTTTCGTAGGTCGGGCACCTTTGCTCGACCGATTTCATCGCTTATTTATAACCGTACAAATCCGGGGGTTTAATACCCAACAGTCGTAAGTAAGTAAACAGCTGACCCCGGTGATGCCAGTGCTCATCATGTATTGATGAAAAGCAAATCCAGGTTGGGAATTGGTCTCCCCAGAATACCTTCACATTCTTTTTCATCTGAGTTGGCGTGAGCTTTTTTGCGATTCGGTTAGTATTTTGATGAACCTTCTTGGCATATTTGATTAAATCATCTATGCTCTTAGCTTCACACGTAGCCTTTTTGAAATCGTCCTCAGAGATAACACCTTTCTTAGCTCCGTCTGCAAATACTTTCTCACTTTTATAAATATGACAGACCAGCTCTTTTATGGACATAACTTCTGGACAGGGTTTGAAATCGAGCTTGTCCTCAGGAATTAACTTAATCGCTTTCAAGGTTACCTTATGAACTTTATCAAAGTAACCGAGCATACCCATCACATCTTTTTTCTCCATAAGACCTCCTTCTAAAATTAATTCTGTGTAGGGGCGAGGTTTCCTCGCCCTTAATTGGGGCAGGGGAACCCTGCCCTTACAAAAATCATTATTCTCAGTGCTTTTCCGTCAGGTCAGTCCTCCTTAGGTGGACGACGGATACAAATCCGTTTTGCTATAAGGGCACGTTGTCCGCCAAAGGCGGATGCCCCTACTTTTATTCAAAGAGCAAACAGCTTTCTACCATCTCTTCGATCTGTTCATCCGTAAAGTGATGAGCCACAATTGCACCAGTGGGACACAAAGCCGCACAGGTACCACACCCTTTGCACAAAGCCTCATTGATCCTGGCTATATATAAACCATCCTTTTCCTCTAAGGATGGAGCATGAAACTCACATATCTTCACACAGGTTCCACATCCCCGGCATAATTCGGATTCAACTACCTGACAGACAATAGGGGCAAGGTTAATCTTATCCTTGGAGGCAAGGATTGCTGCTTTCCCTGCAGCACCGATCGCCTGTCCAATCGCCTCCGGAATTAGCTTAGGAGATTGTGCACATCCACAGATGAAAATCCCCTCGGTATTTGTCTCCACTGGTCCTAATTTGGAGTGTCTCTCCATAAAAAACCCATCTAAACCCCGCGGAGTTTTCAGAAGCTCCTGCAGAAAGGCAAAATCTTTTTCTTTTGGAACCATCCCCACTGACAGAATAACCAGATCTGCTGGAATCTCCACCTCGGTTTTGAGTAAAGGCTGGGGAATCTTTACCATCCTTAATTTGTTATCTCCTAAAACCTCTGGAAGATTCTCTTCATCATATCTTAAAAATAGAACTCCCAAGCCCCGTGCTTTTCTATATGCCTCTTCAGCCCCTGGGTTAAAAGCCCTTAAATCCCTGTATAAAATAGTTACTTTAATTCCCTTCTCTGCTAAGGCAATTGCCTGTTTTATCGCTACCTGACAGCAATAGCGTGAACAATATTTTCTCCCTTCTTTTTCTCTTGAGCCGACACATTGGATAAAAACCACCTGCTCCGGCTTTTTATCTCCAGTTTTAAACTCTTTCTCCTGTAACAGCTTTTCCGTATCCAAGTTGGTAATCACTTCTGAAAATTTACCATACCCGAATTTACCTTTAGGATCATACAAGTCTGAACCTACTGCTAATATTATAGTCCCCGCTTTTAGTTTTGAAGTTTTCTTTTCGCCTTTCGTTTCAACGGTTACTTCAAAATTCCCTACAAACCCTTCAACCTTCTTGATTTCAGAAGAAGTTAAAATCTTCACCTTATTTTTATTTAGCTCTTCAACTTTTCTTTTCACCAGTTCTTTCCCGTAAATATCAGAGAAACCGAGCTTGCCTAAAGAAGCAGTTCTCCCTCCTAAGTTCTTCTCTTTTTCTATTAAGGTAACTTTATAACCCTGGGATGAAAGGTCTAAAGCTGACTGTATTCCAGAGATTCCACCGCCTATTACCAAAATCTTAGAGTTCATCTGAACTTCCCTGGATTCAAGAGGCTGAAGCATTCTTGCCTTACTTACTGCCATCCTTATCAAATCTTTAGCTTTAGATGTCGCTTCTTCTGGTTCATTTGCATGCACCCAGGAACACTGGTCCCTTATATTTGCCATTTCAAAAAGATAAGGATTGAGCCCTGCTCTTTGACAGGTCTCCTGAAAAATAGGCTCATGTGTTCTCGGTGTGCAAGCTGCTACTACCACCCTATTCAGGTTATGTTCTTTAATTTTATCCTGGAGAAGTCTTTGAGTTCCATCCGAGCAGACGAAAAGGTCTTTCATCACAAAAACCACATCTGGCAGGCTCTTAGCATACTCCTCTACTGCATTAACATCCACCACTCCCGCGATATTTATCCCGCAATGGCATACAAAAACACCAATTTTGGGAGAACCGGAAATATCAATCGGCTCGACTTTTACTGGCTCTTTCTTTACCCTTTGACCTTTAAGATGAGAAGAGACTTTCAAAGCTGAGCCAGACCCAAAAGCCACTGAATCGGTGATATCTTTCAACCCGCCTGCACAGCCACAAAGATAAACCCCCTCTTTGGTTGATTCTAGAGGAGAAGTTATATCTTTGGTTTTGAAAAATCCAGAATGATCCAGCTCAATCCCTAAAATCTCTGCTAACTCTTTTGTACCAGAAGATGGAACTGCCGCAGAGGAGAGGATGGTTAAATCGACCTTAATCCTTTCGATCTTGCCAGTATCCATATTTTCAACTGCAATCCATAGCTCCTTTGTTTTTGGATCTTCAATTATCTTTGAAGGTTTCCCGTGATAGAAAACAACTGATGGATCAGCTTTAGCTTTTAAATAAAGGTCTTCATATCCCTTTCCAAAAGCTCTTAGATCGTGATAAAAGATATAAATTTTCTCGATCTCCGGCTCGTGTACTTTAGCCATAATCGAGTTTTTAACTGCATTCATACAGCAGAAATAGGAACAGTAGGGAACCCCTTTATTATCATTTGACCGGGAGCCAACACACTGGATAAAAGCTAAGGTCTTGGGCAGTTTTCTATCCGAAGGTCTCCGAATATGACCGCCAGTTGGACCTGAAGCATTGAGTAACCTTTCGAATTCTAAGCCGGTAACCACATCCTCGTGCAGTGAGTAATCAAAACAGCTTAAAATGGTGGGATCATATTCTTCAAAACCGGTAGCCAGAATAATCGAGCCGACATTAATCTCTATATCCTTATCCAGCATATCATAATCTATCGATTTTGGCTTGCACACTTCAGAACAGCGCTCGCATACGATAAACTTTTTGTTTAAACAGTACTCCCTGTCGATGATATAAGCCCTGGGAGAGGCTTGAGGAAAAGGTGAATAGATGGCTTTGCGCGCTCCCAAGCCTAAATCAAAAGCATTCGGGACAATTACCGGGCATTCCTTGGCACAATCACCGCAACCCACACAGCTATTCTCGTCCACACCTCTGGATTTCCGCCTGACTGTTACTTTGAAATTACCCTTTTCCCCAGTTACTTCTTTAACTTCAGAGTAAGTCCAGACTTTTATATTCGGATGCCGACCGGCATCTAACATCCTGGGACCCAGGATTCATATAGCGCAATCCATAGTGGGGAAGGTCTTATCTAATTGAGCCATCTTACCGCCCACAGTAGGCGATTTCTCAACTAAATAGACCTGGAAATCTGCATTGGCTAAATCTAAAGCCGCCTGAATCCCAGCCACCCCACCACCGATTACCAAGGCACCTTTTTTCGACATATATTATTAGTTATTTTGAAGCTTCTTTTACTTCCTGCCCAAATTGAAAACCCTTTTCAAACGCTTTCAAGTTCAAATCTTTGAGTCTTTCCGGAACAGAAGTTGAAACGGCTTTTTTTACCGCTTCTGGCGATACCAATTCAGTTACAGCAGTGAAAAATCCTAACATCACGATATTGGCAACGATCTTTGCCCCCATCTCCTCGGCAAAACGGGTTGAGGGGATGGCATAAGTCTTGATATTCCCTTTTGCTTCCTGCGGAGTGACTAAATCATCGTCGATGATCAGAATGCCGCTCTCATCTAAATTTGGTAAAAATTTAGTATAAGCTTCTTGAGACATGGACACTAAGATGTCAGCTGTGGTTACATAAGGATAGAGGATCTTATCCTCGGAGACCAATACCTGGGAACTGCAGGCACTCCCTCTTGCCTCTGGACCGAAGCTCTGGGTCATAGTTGCATATTTATTATCATATAGAGAGGCGGCTTTTCCTATAATATAACCACACCTGATAACCCCCTGTCCTCCGTAACCGGAAATCCTTATCTCAATCATCATCGGTTGGCCCTCCATATTCTACGAATTTATCCTTTAAGACACCTCTTAAACCCTGGTTTAGAGCATCCAGGAAGGTAGGTCTTTCCCGGTCTATGAATTTACCTACGACTATCTTGGACTGGAACCCGATATCTAATTCACTCAAGTCTGCACCATGCTTTATGACTGAATTGTCATGATAGAATTTCATAAGGTCTAAGCCTGTGCCCAGTCTATTCCTTCGGGCATAGAGAGTTGAACAGGGACAGATTATCTCAACGAAAGAGAATCCTTTCTTCTGCAGCGCCTCAGTGATAGATTTAGAAAGCCTTCTTACATCCAGAGCGGTCCAGCGGGCAACATAAACTGCACCACAGGATGCGGCTAAATAAGGAAGATTGAACGGTTGGTCAAAATTGCCAAAGGGGGAAGTAGAGGTATTAGCTTTAACCGGGGTGGTGGCTGCACATTGTCCGCCAGTCATCGCATAGATGAAATTATTCACGCATATGACCGTTATATCCATGTTTCTTCTGGCTGCATGTAAGAAATGGTTCCCTCCTATTCCGATAGTATCTCCATCCCCTGAAAAGACTACAACCTTGAGCTTGGGATTGGCTAACTTCAAACCGGTAGCAAATGGAATAGCTCTTCCGTGGGTTGAATGAAACGAATCCAGCTTAACATAACCGGCAACCCTGCCAGTACAGCCGATTCCCGATACGATCGCCATGTCATTTGTAGGTATCTGCGACTTCTCCAGTGCCATCAAAAAAGCAGTAACTGCGGTTCCGATTCCACAGGTGGGGCACCATATATGAGGCATCCGATCCATCCTCAGAAGATGCTCCATCGGATGTTCTTCTTCGATCTCTTTTTTCACTTTCACTTCTATCTCACTCATTTTACAGCCTCCTTGATAGCCTTATAAATATCTTCTGGTTCGTGCACCCAACCGCCTCCATGCGGGACCAAGATCGACTTAGTTTTCCCCTGGGATGCCCTCTCCACTTCTAAGACCATCTGTCCATAATTCATCTCCACAACCACAAACCCTTTAATCTTCTGAGCTAATTCATATATCTTTTTCCCCGGAAAAGGCCAGACGATAATCGGCCTTAAATACCCGACTTTGATTCCTTCTTTTCTTGCTTTCTGAATTGCCGGGATGGAAACTCTTGAACTTATCCCATAAGAAACTACTACCACCTCTGCACCCTCAGTCTGCTCCTCTTCGATATCTACTAATTCATCTTTAAACAGTCTAACCTTCTCTATTAAGCGCCGCACTAACTTTTCCTGCGCTTCCCAGGTCATCACCGGATAACCCTTTTCATCGTGAGTCAAACCGGTTACATGAATCTTATATCCATCCCCGGCTTTAATCATCTCCGGCACTAAATCCTTACCTGGTTTAAAAGGAAGATACTTCTCCGGTGGAAGTTCGGTATACCTTCTCGGATAAAGCTCAATTTTATCCGCTTCCGGGATAACCACCTTTTCAGTCATATGTCCTACACACTCATCCATCATCACCAAGACTGGTACTCTGAACCTCTCTGAGAGATTGAAAGCTTTTATCAAAACCCAGAAGCATTCCTGGGGAGAATTAGGGGATAAAGCTATGATTTCATAATCACCATGCGACCCCCATTTTGCCTGCATCATATCTGCTTGACCAGGAAGGGTAGGAAGCCCGGTAGAAGGACCACCTCTTTGCACATCCACCACTACGCAGGGTGCTTCCATCATACAGGCTAAACCGATATTCTCCATCATCAGGGAAAAACCAGGACCTGAGGTCACGGTCATAGATTTAGCCCCACCCCAGGCTGCTCCTACTACTGCTGCCATAGAGCCAAGCTCATCTTCCATCTGGATGAAAACCCCGCCAATTTCTGGAAATCTCTCTGCCATCCTTTCCACTACTTCAGTTGAAGGAGTAATAGGATAACCAGCTACAAAAGTACACCCGGCAGCTAAAGCTCCTTCTGCTGCAGCGTGATCTCCATCTAAATAATGAGCCCCGGTTAATACTCCTTTGGGATTAGCTTTCAACTTTTACCACCTCCTTACAGGGCGTATCCGCCTGAGGCGGATTATCGCCCTTTTTTTCTTTTACAAATAAGGCAAATTCAGGACAAAGCAGCTCGCAAAGCCCACAGTGAACACAATCATCCGGGTTTTTAGCTCTGGGAGGATGATAACCTTTATAATTAAACTCTATGGAAAGCTCAAGCACATCTTTGGGACAGTATTCCACACAGAAGCCGCAGCCTTTACACCTTTCCCGGATTATATGTATCTCACCATGGGGGATCTGGAGCTTATCCGCATCTAAGGGTTTACGCCAGAACCTCATCTTTTAACCTCCAGATAGAATTGATTTTTCATACACCAATATGATATAATACAAACAAATCCGTATAAGTCAAGGCTTTTACCAAAAATTTTTTTCTCTTTTTCCCTTAATTTTGCTATTCTTTGATGCCCTCACCAGCGAAAATCTATAAAAAACCCCACCTTGGGGGCAAGGTGGGGCTACCGGTTATATAAAATGTAGAAGCATATCGTTCTAAAATCTATTTTTTCTTCCTCTTCGGTTTTATAGTTTTTTTAATTATCTTTTTTCCTCTAATAACTTTTTTAACCTTTGTTTTTGGTTTTCTTTTTTCCAGTTCATTTTTCATCAGCAGAGCAACTTCAGCCGGGCTTTCAGCCACTTTTATCCCGACTTTGTTGAATGCGACTATTTTCTCAGCTGCGGTCCCGCTCCCGCCTGAAATAATTGCCCCTGCATGACCCATCCTTTTACCTGGAGGCGCAGTCCTGCCAGCAATAAAAGCTACCACTGGTTTGGTTACATTTTTCTTAATAAATAAAGCGGCTTCTTCTTCATCAGTGCCTCCAATTTCACCAATCAGGACTATACCTTCAGTTTGCGGGTCTTTCTGGAACAACTCCAGGACATCAATGAAGTTAGTCCCGATGATCGGATCTCCGCCAATCCCTAAACTTGTCGATTGTCCCAGTCCATTTAAAGTAAGAAGATATGCAACTTCATAGGTCAAAGTTCCACTGCGTGATACAACTCCGATCTTCCCTTTTTTATGAATCTGCCCGGGCATTATCCCGACCTTTGCTACGCCTGGAGTGATAACACCCGGACTATTAGGTCCTACCAACCGGGTATTGGTATTTTTCAGATAATGGTATATCTTCAGCATTTCAGTTGTAGGTATCCCTTCAGCAATACAGACCACCAATTTTATTCCTGCATCTGCCGCTTCATATATGGCATCTGCTGCAAATTTAGAAGGAACATAAATCACCGAAGTATTAGCCTTTGTTATTTCGACTGCTTCTTTTACCGAGTTAAAAACCGGGACACCTTCTACTTTCTCCCCTCCTTTACCCGGAGTGACCCCGGCAACGATTTTTGTGCCGTAAGCTAACATCTGCTTGGTATGAAAAGCACCATCCCTGCCAGTTATTCCCTGAACCACCACTCTGGTATTTTTATCCACTAATATGCTCAATTTGATCTCCTTTTGTTTTCTGGAGTGCAAGAGCTTGCTCTTGCATTTTTTCTAACATCAGCCTCAAGGTCAAATTCGACAAGCGATGCACTCCATATCTTTTTTATTTCTCAAACATCTGTAATTGACTTACTTTACTCTTCTCAATCGCCCTTTTAACCACCTCTTCCATAGAAGAAGTTGCTGGAAGATTTATCTCTTCTAATATCTTTCTAGCCCTATCCTCATTCGTTCCGGTTAACCTGACCACAATCGGGACCCTGGGTTTGAACTCTTTAAGTGCTGCCACAATCCCGGTTGCCACGTCATCACAACGCGTGATTCCTCCGAAAATGTTGAATAGAATCGCCTTCACATTCGGATCCCGGGTGATAATCCTCATTGCAGTCATAACTTTATCCGGGCTGGAGCTTCCGCCGATATCCAGGAAATTTGCCGGCTCAGCCCCGAAATACTTGACTAAATCCATGGTCGCCATAGCCAGTCCAGCACCATTGACCACACATCCGATATTCCCGTCTAATTTAACAAAAGACAAACCCATCTGCCGGGCTTCGTTTTCGCCCGGCTCTTCCGAATCCAGATCCCTCATAGCCTCGATTCCCGGATGTCTTTCCAGACCGTTATCATCTATATTTATCTTAGCATCCAAAGCCCAGACCTCACCTTCTGGCGTGGTGATAAATGGATTTATCTCTGCCAGAGAACAGTCATTCTCCCAGAAAACTTTATATAGTTTCATTATCACCGGCGTGGTCATATTTGCGATTTTCGAATCAGAATAGAGCTTATAAGCTAAATTCCGTGCTTGATATGCTTGAAGCCCCAGAATCGGATCAATTTCTAATTTGAAAATCTTCTCCGGGGTCTTCTTAGCCACCTCTTCGATATCGATACCGCCTGCTGGAGAGACCATAATAACCGGTTTCTTAGTCCTTCGGTCCACGATTATCCCGATATATGCTTCTGAGGCGATATTTTTGCTTTCCGTTACTAAAACCTTTTTGACTTTCAGTCCTTTGATATCCATCCCTAAGATATTTTTAGCTTTCTCAAAAGCCTCTTCCGGATTCTCCGCAGATTTTTATCCCACCCGCCTTCCCCCTACCGCCAACGTGTACCTGAGACTTAATCATCACCGGTTTGCCAATCTTTTGAGCAATCTCCTTTGCCTGCTCCGGCGTTGTCGCCATCTCCCCCGGCGGCACCGGGATACCATATTTAAGGAAGATTTCCTTAGCTTGGTATTCGTGTATTTTCATTCTTTACTCCTTGAAACAAGGTTAAATTTTGCGTGCAATTTACGTGCAAATATCGTGCAACCGATCAGGGTAATAATTTTAGTTAATGAAGTTCTTTTTAGTTTTATACTAATTTATTTTCTTCTTACTCTTCTTGAAAAAATTTATTTTTTTCACAAAGATCATAGAAAAGTTCAAATCATTATAAAAAATTTATCTTGAAATTGCAAATGAAATTTGCCAAAAAAGTAGAGACGCATAGAATGCATCTCTGATTATATTACCCGCTTTGAGGGCAAGGCGGGGCTACCGGTGAAGAAATAGGATATGACTAAGAGTAGACCCACAGCTTGCCCGCAGGGTTGCCCTCAACGTGGGTCAAACATATAATTCAAATCCCCTCTCCCTAACCCTCTCCCACAAGCCGATAATTGCTTTACGGCTCGTAGAGGGGAGAGGGAATTGTGCACAATGAATTGGGCAACTACAAAAGCTTATGCTTCTTCAAAAACTCTTCTGCTTCTTTTATTAGCAAACCCTCCTGATTGAATTCCGGCTCATCCAGGACTTTTTCTAAGAGGTGATTTAAGACTTTACCAATGGCAGGTCCGGGAGAAAGTCCAAATTTCTCCATAATCATATTCCCGTTTATCTTTAAATCCTTCACACTGAAAGGCGGTTTTCTTTCCAGCTCCTCTTTAATCCATTTTTCAAACTCATCCACGTCTTTTCCATCCGCGCCTTTTCCCTGAGCGACAATATCAGCCCTTCTCACTTCCAATAGCTCAAAAATATGTTCAGGCGTAACTTTGCGAATCAATCTTCTCAAACCTTTATCTGTTACCCCCATAGCGAACATATGCTTATCCACTAACAGTGTAACTGTGGCGATGACCTCATTGGAGTATCTTAATCTTTGAAGTATATGTTTTGTCACCCTTGCCCCTTTTTTCTCATGTCCGTAAAAAGTAGCACCATCTTCTGTCAAGGCTTTTGCCTGGGGTTTGAAGATGTCGTGAAAAAGACAAGCTAAGCGGATAACCAAATCCATTGGGGCATTGTCAATGGTTAAAAGCGAGTGCTCGAAAACATCATATTCATGATAACCACCCGGTTGCTCCACACTGACACAAGCTTCCAGCTCCGGCAAAATCTCTTTTAATAATCCGGTCTTATGCATCAGCCTGAAGCCTATGCTTGGATATTTTGCTTTAGTTAATAATTTATTCAGTTCCTCCTGAATCCTTTCAGCAGAAATTGTATTTATCAATTGTGCATTCTCGCAAAGGCTTTTGTAAGTATCTTTTTCTATCTCGAATTCAAACCTTGCCGCAAACTGAACTCCCCGGAGCATCCTCAGAGGGTCATCTTTAAAAGAATTCGGATTAGTTATCCGGATAAGTCTATTTTTTATGTCTTTTTTACCATTCAGAGGGTCTATCAATTTTTTAGTTTCCAGGTCATAAGCCATCGCATTTATCGTAAAATCCCTTCTCGAAAGGTCATCTTCCACTTTGAGATTATGGTCAAAATCCACCTTGAAATCTTTATGCCCTACTCCGGTACTGTATTCTTTTCGCGGCAGGGCAATATCAAAGGTCTTTATCTCTTCTCCTGAGAATTTTTTATGCGGGGAAAACTTTATTACGCCAAACGACTTCCCAACTAAATCGACCTTCCCGAATTTAGAAAGAAGTGCACAGAGCTCATCCATTGGAACACCGCAGACCAGATAATCTGTATCCATATCCGATAAAACCGGAGAGATAATCCTGTCCCTCACCACCCCACCCACCTCATATATCCTCCCCTTTTTGAGAATTTCGTCTGTGATTACTTCATTCAATCTGGACATAATTTCTATTCTGCCTGCTCCTGTCATTCTGAAGGAGTCCCGCTAAAAAGCGGGACGACTGAAGAATCTTCGCTTTAGATGGATTCAGATTCTTCCCCCGCCAAAGGCGGGGTCAGAATGACCTTTGATCTCAAAATTACAACAGGATACTATTAAATCTGTCTTCTTCAGTCTTGATTGAATCACTGGACTAACTGTATCTTAATCCTTTGACCAGCGACACCAAAGTAACCTGATCTGGAATATTTCAGTTTAAAACTCTTACTAAATATTTCCAGGTTTTTAAATTGATAGGGAGGCTGTTCTGCAAGTTTAACCGGCTCCCCATCCAGTGAGATCGAATCTATCTCTGGAACAAAAAATACCACCTTTTTTTTCTTCACATTCCAATCGTTCTCTTCATACAAACCAGCATCATGCAGCTCCAAAAAAAGGTTGTTGTTCTTAAGAACATAAACGTCATAATGGCTGCGAAGTTCCCGTGTACCTTTATCCATAATCCAGTTCCTGACAGAGGAAGAACGGGATCGTGATAAATTTTGGGAAGACAAATCTACTTCTATGCGATAACCCGGTTGGGATTCAAACCGCATCAGCTCCTGATCGAATCCATCCTGATATTCCAGAATGAGCCTGTTAGTGGATACAAGTACCTTTTCGTAACCATATCTGTTTTTTGCTTTTATTAAAAGATTTTCTAATTCCCCTTCATTTATTTTAAGATGATTTCTAAAAAGCTGGGCAGATGTGAACTCCGGACCAGCTTTTTGAGCTTCACTTTTCCAGTCGATCTTGAAGTAGTCTAACAAGAACCCCTGTGCACTTCCGACTGGATAGATTCTGTTGCGGGGCATATCCTCAGGTGAAACCGAGTTTCCTCTCATTCGCTCCTGAAAATCTTTTAGGAGATATTCAGGCATGGAAACTGAAGAAAAATCTTTCAGCAGCGAGCCTGTCAAATTATCGAGTGACGATCTGTATTTCAGCTGCTTCATAAGAGCAATGCTCTTAAGCTCCACATATTTGGCCGTTCCCTCATTGATCTCCTGCCCCTGCTCATATCTTGCCACAAAAGGTTCGCTTTGCTTCCAGCGCTGATCTCGAACCGCCACAAACTGCTTTACATATTCACGGCATTTATTTTCATCATCCGCCTTCGCCATCTTTAATGCATCCATCAACGATTTCATCTCCAGATAAGCAAGCGCTGTATTCTCCGCATCTTGAACCGGATATTTTTCTTCCCGCTCCCAGGGGATTTCACCAAAAGCAGGATGTTTACCATATTGTTGATATTCATGAAAGTTCTCGTGAACCAAAAATGCGAAAAGCTCTACTGCAGATTTCTCAGTATAAGGAACTGCTGCCACATCCACTGTATCAATAGCAAGGTCAAAAGCAAGCTGTCCGGCTAAATCTTTATACTTCCCCGGATGAAATTGCACGTTCGTTCCAAGGTCAGGCCAATCTGCTGGATAAGATGTGAAACCTTCTGTTTCCTTTGAGTAGTTGAACAGGAGCACCCATTTTTCGGGCATATAAAAGATAAATGGTCTCTGGTCAAAGTTAAACCCGGGCCAGAACAGAGTCCGGGAACTGCTTGAACAATTGAATAACGTCTTCGCAGACTTTTAAAGCGGTATAGTCATTATCAGATAACTTGTCAATTTTAAAATCCTCCGTCAAAAGAGGTGAATAAATAAACAAAATGTATAAAAAAGCAACCAATGAGAATCTGATAATTTTTTTCATTGTTATTTCGATAAACCTGTAATGATTTTTTTCGTAGTGCGACCCTTTCAGGGTCGCTGAAACCAAGTTGAAAGCTTTTTTAGCAAGGCTGAAGCCTTGCCCAACGCTCTTCAATCTGTTAAAGAGATTCTAAAACTGTTCTAAACTCCGTTTTATAATATCCCGACTCTCCTGGATTTGCGTTTCATTGATAACCAGGGGAGGAGCGAAGCGAATAATATCGTTATGAGTAGGTTTTGCCAGTAATCCGTTTTCAGCCAACTTCAGACAAACATCCCAAGCGGTTTTGGTCTCACCCTTTACGGTAATTGGTTCAATTACCAACGCATTAAGCAATCCCTTACCGCGAACGGTTTTGATCAAAGGAGAATTGAGTTTCATCAGCCCCTCTCTGAAAATCTTCCCCATTTTAGAAGCATTCTCTGCTAGATTTTCTTCAATTAAGATTTCGATAGCCTCCATCGCAATCCGGCAGGCTAAAGGATTCCCACCAAAAGTAGAGCCGTGCTGACCTGGTTTAATGTTTAACATAATTTCGTCATCAGCTAAAACAGCAGAAACAGGCATAAAACCACCAGATAAGGCTTTGCCCAGAATTAAAATATCCGGTCTAATATCTTCATACTCACAACAGAGCATTTTGCCAGTCCGACATAGACCGGTTTGAATTTCATCCGCAATCAAAAGGACACCAGTTTCTGTGCAAATTTTTCGACAGGTTTTAAGGTAACCATCTTCAGGCACATGAACACCAGCTTCCCCCTGGATCGGCTCTACCAGAAAAGCGACTGTGTTGTTATCTATAACTGAGCGAAGCGCTTCAGGATCATCAAAAGGAATCTTGACAAAACCAGGAGTAAAAGGACCATAACCACCATAGCTTTCCGGATCAGTTGAAAAACCAACGATGGTGATAGTCCGTCCATGAAAGTTGTTTTCACAGATGATAATCTTTGCCTGATTGGAAAGCACTCTCTTTTTATCATAACCCCAGCGTCGGGCTAACTTGAGAGCAGTTTCAACCGCCTCAGCTCCGGAATTCATCGGGAGTAATTTATCATAGCCGAATAGCTTGGTCATCTTCTCTTCATAGGGTCCAAGCCAGTTATTGTAAAAAGCGCGAGAGGTTAAAGTCAAAATGCCGGCTTGCTCCTGGATGATTTTCACCAAACGCGGATGGCAGTGCCCCTGATTTACCGCCGAGTAAGCCGAAAGGAAATCATAATAACGTTTCCCCTCAGGACTAAAAAGATATACCCCCTCGCCCTTAGCCAGAACCACCGGAAGCGGATGGTAGTTGTGTGCGCCATACTTATTTTCAAGCTCCATAGCTTCTTGAGAAGTAATATTTGCATATTTCAACTGTTTTGACTTTGCCATCTTACTTTCCTCCTGTTGTCAGATTCAAATAACCTGGTTTTATCGTAATGCGACTCCGCACTTCGTCAGGCATAAAGCCCGACGCTACATTATTCGTGACCGTCATCCACCTAAGGTGGATTGACCTGCCTGAAATTTTTTGTAGGGGCGAGGTTACCTCGCCCCGGGTTTGGGCAGGGGAACCCACCCCTACAATTATATTACCGCAAGGCTAATGCCTTGTCCTACACTTTTTCACTTGCCTTTGAACTTTTGAACAATTGAACTTTAAACTATTATTCTGGTACCTGCTTTCCTTTTGACCGAATCATAAGCTTTGGGAATCGAAGTGATGATAACCTCTTTGCCACCTGATTCTAAGAATTGAATTGCAGATTCGATTTTAGGACCCATACTCCCTTCTGGAAAATGCCCTTCTTTTAGATATTTTTTAGCCTCCTCTAAAGTCATCTTATCCAGCTCTTTTTGATTAGGTGTGCCATAATTCAAAGCTACTTTCTCCACTTCAGTCAAAATCAAGAGTAACTCTGCACCTATGTCCCGGGCTAAGACAGCTGAGGCTCTATCCTTATCGATAACCGCATCCAACCCTTCCAGGGTTCCATCCTCTCGTCTGAACACTGGGACTCCACCACCGCCTGCTGCTATAACTATGAACCCTTTTTCTACTAAACTTTTAATAGAATCCTTCTCCACTATCTCTAAGGGAATGGGTGAGGGTACTACCCTTCTCCAACCTCTATTTGCATCCTTTTTTACAATCCAGCTTCGCTCTTTTGCAAAATTTTCAGCTTCTTTTTTAGTATAAAATTGTCCTACAAATTTCGAAGGATTTTTTGTAGAAGTATCCTCTTTATTTACAACAACCTGAGTGACCATAGTAGCAACTTCACGGTGAATATTCTCCTGCTTTAATTTATTTCTCAGGCATTGTTCGATCATATAACCCATTCCACCCTCAGTATCCGCCACACAGATATATATGGGAAGATAAGGTGCTTTCCCGCGGGCTAATTCTACCCGGTAAATGACATTCCCTACCTGTGGACCATTCCCGTGAGTAATAGCTAAATTAAAACCATCTTTTATCAGTTCAACTACACCGGATAAACTCTGGGTCGTATTTCTGAACTGGTTTTCAATGGTATCCTCTTGCTCTTTTCGGGTAATCGCATTCCCGCCCAGAGCCACAACTGCAGTTTTTCTTCTCATTTTATAACCTGATTACGAATTTCGTAGGGACGAGGTTTCCTCGCCCTCTTCTTATAATGGATTGGGAGCGGGGGAAGCCCGCCCCTATAAAATACTCAATGGGCAGAACAATGTTCTGTCCCTACACCCTGTCTCCTATCTACTCTCAACTACCTACTATCTTTTACAAATTTACCCAATACTTCTCTCAGATCCGGCTTGCCAATCTCCTGTAATTCGTATCTAACCCTGACCGAAGGTTTATTTATTTTTAGAATCCTGCCCAAATCTATCGGAGTAGCAATTACCACTGCATCGCACTTTACTGAATTTATCACCCTCTGCAATTCACCTATTTGCTTTTTACTATACCCCATGGCCGGAAGGAGTGTGCCAATATGTGGATATTTTCTATAGACCTCTTTTAATGACCCCACAGCATAAGGTCTGGGATCGATTATCTCCTTAGCACCAAATTTCTCCGCGGCTACAATTCCGGCTCCGAAGCTCATCTCGCCATGAGTTAAAGTGGGTCCATCCTCTATCACTAAAACTTCCTTATCTCTAATAAGCTCAGGTTTATCTAAGAAGATAGGGGAAGCCGCTTCGATGATTATCCCTTTTGGATTTGCATCTTTGATATTCTGTCTGACCTCTTCGATATTCTCCAGGCTGGCTGAATCGATTTTGTTAATCACCAAAACATCTGCAGAGATCAGATTGCTCTCCCCCGGGAAATAGGTGATCTCATCCCCGGGCCTTAAAGGATCGAGTACCGTTATATACAGGTCAGGAAAATAGAAAGGTAAATCGTTATTCCCTCCATCCCAAACTAAGATATCTGCTTCCTTTTCAGCTTCTCTTAATATTATCCCATAATCCACGCCTGCATAAACAATGTTACCTCTCTCAATATGAGGCTCATACTCTTCCCTTTCTTCAATCGTGCATTTATATTTATCTAAGTCAGAGATTTTTGAGAACCTCTGGCAGACCTGCTCAGACAAATTACCATAGGGCATAGGATGACGAATCACTGCTGTTTTTTTGCCATACTCTTTTAAGATTTCACAAACCTTACGGGTGGTCTGACTTTTTCCACTACCCGTACGGGCGGCACATACTGCTATAACCGGCTTCTTTGACTTAAGCATAGTGCTTTTTTTACCAAGGAGCCCAAAATCTGCACCTGCGGATATAACCTGAGAAGCTTTATGCATAATATATTCATACGAGACGTCACTGTAGGAAAAAACCGCTTCGTCGATCTTATGTTTTTTGATAAGCCCCATCAGATTTTCCTCGGACCAGATAGGAATCCCTTTGGAGTACAATTTGCCGGCTAATTTCGGGGGATATTTTCGACCCTCGATATCTGGAATTTGAGTAGCGGTGAAAGCCACTACCTCATACTGAGAATTATCCCGGTAAACCAAATTGAAATTATGAAAATCCCTTCCTGCTGCTCCCATTATAAGAACTTTTCTCTTACTCATAAACTCCCTTTGTTACTGATTCGCACTCGGTATATAAATTTTTAGGGGTGGGCAAATTGCCCACCCTCTTTTTTAAAACTCGAAAATTTAAAAACTTCTACTGTACGTCGATCTGCGCTTTTTGAAGCTTTCCACTGAAGTCAATATAAATAGCTTTCCATTCGGAAAAAACATCTAAAGCCGCCACGCCTGCTTCTCTATGTCCATTTCCAGTCTGATTGGTTCCACCGAATGGTAGATGCACTTCTGCTCCAATGGTAGAAGCATTCACATAGAATATTCCGGTATAAACATCCCTCATCGCTACAAAAGCTTTATTCACATCCTGAGTATAAATCGAAGCAGAAAGACCATAGATCGTTCCGTTGCAGATCTCAATTGCCTGCTCTAAACTATCACAGGGTATAACCGATACAACCGGCCCGAAAATCTCCTCCTGGGCAATCCTCATCTTGGAATCGACCTCTCCGAAAATAGTTGGTTCATGGAAATATCCATACTGATAGTTACCAGAGGCCAATCTGTTCCCTCCACACATAAGTTTAGCACCTTCATCTTTTCCTATTTTTACATATTCCATTACCGTATTGAGCTGACCCTCGTTAATTGAAGGTCCCATCTCTACTGAGGAATCAAGGCCATTGCCCACTATCAGAGTCTTAGCCCGTGCCACGAATCTATCGATGAATTCTTTATAAACTTTTCTATGAACAATCACCCTGGAGGCGGCAGTACATCTCTGTCCTGTTGTTCCGAACCCTCCCCAGACCGCACCCTCAACTGCTAAATCTATCTTGGCATCGTCCATCACCATAATCCCGTTCTTGCCACCCATCTCCAGATGGACATGTTTGAAGCTTGGAGCACAGACCTCAGATACGGTCCTGCCAATCTCGGTTGAGCCAGTAAAAGTGACCAATTTGACATCTGATGATTTCATCAAAGGCATTCCCACTTCTGAGCCGGAGCCGGTGATTAAATTTACCACTCCTTTAGGTATCCCGGCTTCCTCACAGGCTTTAACTAAATTATAGGCCGATAGAGGAGTATCAGTTGCAGGTTTGAAAACCACGGTATTACCGAGGACCAAAGCTGGCATAAGTTTCCAGGAAGGGATTGCCATTGGAAAATTCCAGGGGGTTATAAGAGCGCATACTCCCATCGGTTGACGGATTGACATATTAAACTTATTGGGAAGCTCAGAAGGGGTTGTTTGTCCGAACTGTCTTCTCCCTTCACCTGCCATATAATAGGTCATATCAATCGCTTCCTGAACATCACCTCTGGTTTCCTTCAATACTTTCCCCATCTCCTGGGTCATCTGCTTGGCAAAATCTTCTTTTCTTCTTACCAGGAGCTCACCCAATCTGAATAACATCTCAGCCCTTTTTGGAGCAGGGACTAACCTCCATTTCTTATGGGCTTCTTTAGCTGAATCGATAGCTCTTTTTACATCTTGTTCATTCGACTTCTGGAAAATACCTAATACCTCTCTGGTATCAGCTGGATTTCTGTTCTCAAAGGTTCTCTTGGTAACAGAATCCACCCATTCACCGTTTATATAATTTTTGTAAATTTTAGGTTCAGGCATAAATGACCTCCTTCGAATTTTAGATTTTTAATATAGGTATTTCTACAATCTCTGTCAACTGATTTTAATGGATTTACCCCTGCTGTCATTGCGAGGAGTTATCCCGCTCCTGGCGGGGAACGACGAAGCAATCTGTTTCTTACAGCGTAAACGAATTGCTTCGTCTCGCCTTCGGCAGACCCGCTATAACATTGACCATGTATAGACGAGCCTTAAGGAATA
Source organism: uncultured candidate division Zixibacteria bacterium (assembly GCA_963713865.1). Taxonomy (GTDB): domain Bacteria; phylum Zixibacteria; class MSB-5A5; order MSB-5A5; family RBG-16-43-9; genus CAZMZF01. The sequence goes on from OY970208.1 coordinate 2,225,341, forward strand.
TCTATATTCAGACCATCAAAAGCGAATATTAGATTCTCACAATTAAAATCTTTTGCTCTTTTAATTATCCAATCTTTTTTTCTTTCGACCTCCTCAGGAATATGGGTCATTATGGTTGATTTCACCTTTTTTCTGCCGATTAACGCTAAAAGTTCTTCTACCTCTATATGTGTGCTTTCACAGATGAGGAGATCTATACCTTCGATTAAACTCTCGATATCATTTTTATCTGCAATATCACTGGTATAGACAATCTTTTTATCATTAGATTCTATAAGAACACAATAGCTTTCCATTTTATTGGGAAGGCTTTCTTCTAAGATAAACTCTTTATTAGAAAAGAGATGCTGATTCAGATGAGCCTTTAAGATTATGTTTTCATCTCTAAATTCAAATCCCGGAGAAATCGGTTTGAGATCAAATCTAACTTTTAGTTTCTCTTTAAAGAGGTATAAACAATCGAACATATTCTCAAACCAGAATAACCTTTCTTCAGGCAGATAAATACACAAATTTTCTTTTCTCTCTAAAAGGTGCATCATCTGAACCAGCATAAAGATTCCAACCGAGTGATCTGCGTGGGTATGCGTTATAAAAACCTCTTTGATTTTATCGGGATTAACTTTATGTCGTAAAAACGCGGAGGCACATCCCTCACCTGCATCCAGGAGATATGATTTTTTCTCAGTCTCAATCAAAATCGAAGAGCAAGCCCTATCCGGTTCTGGCATACCAGAGGATGAGCCTAAGATAATTATCCTGTTCATAATTTGATTATTTTTTATAAACGATAAACCCACCTGCCTTAAAGGTGGATTTATTATCCCGATTTGAGGGCAAGTCGGGATTACCGATTTTTATGTGAATTTTTCTCTTGATAATATTTAACTGTTTCTTCTATCCCCTTTTCTAAGGAGTATTGTGGCGACCATCCCAAGAGTTTTTTGGCTTTGGAATAATCTAAAACGCTTCTTTTTTGTTCTCCTGGTTTTGCTGGACCATGAATTTCTTTCTGCTTGGAGTCGGTTTTTTCCTTCAGAAGTCTAAAAATATTATTGACATCAGACTCTATCCCAGTCCCGATATTGAAATAATCTGACTTTGGATAATTCAGGGCTGAAAGATTAGCCTTAACCACATCTTTGACATAGACAAAATCTCTGGTCTGTTTTCCATCTCCGTTGATTATGGTTTTTTCGCCCGATAGAAGTTTTTTTGTAAAAATAGCCACAACCCCAGCCTCACCCCAGGGATTCTGCCTTGGTCCATAGACATTAGCATATCTTAAGGAGATATAATTCAATCCAAAAACCTCTTTATAGAAATAGAGATATTTCTCAATGGCAAGCTTGGCAATCCCGTAAGGGGAAAGAGGTCTTTCCGGATGTTTTTCATCAGCTGGAAAATAGTCTTGCTCTCCATAAAGAGCTCCTCCAGTTGAGGCAAAGATAACCTTTTTTGTTTTATACTTAATACAGTTACTCAATAGATTTAATGTCCCTTCAATATTAATTCTGGCATCATGAATAGGGTCCTCTACCGATTTACGCACATCTATCTGTGCCGCATGATGGCACAGAGTTTCAATCTTTTCCTTTTTGAAAATCTCTTCAATTTTTTTACTTCTTATATCCACCCTGTAGAATTTAGCCCCGGGATTGATATTTTCTCTGAAACCAGTGCTTAAGTTATCCACTATCACCACCTTATGCCCCAGAAAGACAAAGTTGTCTGCCACATTCGACCCGATAAAACCAGCCCCACCTGTAACTAAAATTTTAGCCAATTTCACTCCTTATTAAATATGTGAAATTTGTAACTAATAATAAAACTCAGGATTTTTAAAGTCAATGAAAAATTAGACCTGTGGGTTAGGATTCAAACCTACCCCTACAAATACCTCTATCAACCTATTAACCCTCATTCTATACCTTGTCCTTAACCTGGTGATATTCCTTGAACCATGTAAACCCGAATTCTTCCATAATCTTCAGATAAATATTATTCCCCTCAGGCATAGAATCAGCACAATAATGAAGCCCGAAATAATATTGGGCAGCGTTTATGTATCCCTGTTCTGTTATCTTGTGGATACATTCCCTTGCAAATTCTTCTCCTTTAACTTTTTGGCAAACATCTTCAACCTTTTTGAGGTTTGCATCGGTTATTTCACGTTTCCGGTCAATATGTTTTTCATCCAGTGCATCTATAAGTTCCTGGTTTTTCAGGTCATGGTATTTTTCTTGGTGAACCATTAATTTCACACCAAGCTTTTTTGCAGGTTTAGGCTTTGCTTTTGGATATCCCAGGCAAAGCAGTACCACCGGGAATACACCATCTGGCAATTTAAACAGGTCACGCAGGTCTCTAAAACACTCTAAGACCGTGCCGACATAAACCGAGCCCAATCCAAGTGAATCTGCGGCCGTACAGATATTCTGAGCACAGATTAGCGTATCCTGAAAAGAAATCCAGAAGTGCCGGAAAGAGCTGGTAGCAGTGAATGGTGCTATTTTTAGTTTAGCCCATCTTTCCAAACGATGGAAATCGATACAAAAAAGCAGATTAGTTGGAGCTTTAGCTATGAATCCCTGCTTTCCGCAAAGTTCTGCTAACTTTTGTTTTGTTTTTTCCTTTTCGATTTTTATTATGGAATAGGGCTGCAAATTCCCGCCCGAAGGCGAATGGATTCCGGCTTCAAGAATATATTGCAGGACATCTTTTGGTATTTTCTTGTCAGAAAAACTCCTGCAGCTTGCCCGCTCAAAAAGTAATTTCAAGGTTTGATTGGGGTAATCGGTTTTTTTCATAATGTTCCTTTCTCCTCGTCAATCATTCTTTAATATTTGGAATTTCAGGGAGTTGAGGGACGGGTAAGGATACTTTTGCAGGGGTTCAATCCGCCTCTGGCGGATAAACCCTGTTTACATAATTATTATCCCCTCAGTCACCTTTGACTATTTCTTTCAGCTTTTCTCTATTTTTAAGGATAATCTCCTTTGAACCGGGTGCGAGAATCCCCATTTTTTTGAAACGGCTTATTACCCGAATAGCCGTCTCCACTGTTGTTCCCACGAAATCAGCCATATCCTGTCGGGTAAGTTTCAGGCTGATCTTGATCCCTTCAGGAACGTTTGAGCCATGTTTTTCCGTAAGCCCGAGCAGAAGTGCCGCTATCCTTTTCTCTACCTTTCTTGAGATCAGACTAATCATCATCTCATGTGCTTGCAGGAGTTTCTTGCCCAGAAAGATTATAACCTCTAAAGCTAAATTCTGATGATTTTTGATAAGAAAAAGCAGATCTTTTTTGGACAGGGAATATACTTTCGATCTTTCCTCAGCCCGGGCTGAAGCATATTGGGTTTCGGAGAAGATGGTTCCTCCGCCGCAGATCTCGCCTGGAGTTATAACCTCCAGCACTATCTCTCTACCCTGGGCTGAATGTTTTAAGACCTTCACCTTTCCGGTTTTTATCACATATAAGCAGGCAGCTGGCTCGCCTTCCCAGAACAGATATCCCCCTTTTTTAAACTCCTTTTCAATAAACTTCTGGCTGATTTGCAAAAGCTCATTTTCTTTTAAACTGGAGAAAAAGGGGATTTTCCTGATTATCTCTGTTTTTTTTATCATTTAAAGAAAAATAACTTTAAGCCTCGAAATTCTTTGAAGACAATTTAACCCGCTTGCATTTCATGTCAAGGATAAAAAGTTTTTGTAATAGTTCATAAATTGTTCTTACAGAGCTGAATTTGACCCCACCCTGTCCCTCCCCTGCAGGATAGGGTCAGGGAGAGGTCAAAATCTCTGTTGGTCTGGAGGTCAACGGAGAGCATAAGAATAAAGGAAAAGAAAATAAAAGATGATAGAACAAACTTCAAAGCTGGTATGAGCCAGTTTTTAATCAGAATTCTAAAATCTGGTAATCAAGCTGACTATCAAATTCCTTCCCGGTTCTACCACCGGGTTATAAGGATTGGTAGCATTGTAAGGCTCGCTGTAGAGCTTGTCTGTCAGGTTATTCAGGGATATGTTCAAGCTCTGCCATTTGAAAAGATTCAATGAGGTTTCCAGATTCAAGACATCAAATCCCTCAGTGGGAAGTTTGTCCAGATACCTCCCTTCGCTATCCACCGGCACTCTTTTTTGTCTTTCCACATGCCTCCAGTTCAGCTCAGCTCTGAACCTGTCTTTACTTTCTCTCCAGCCCAAACCCAGATATACCTTTAAAGGTGCAACGAAGATCGGCTGGTCTTGGCTCAGGTTATCACCCCTGGTATAGGTTAGATTGGCGACACTATAGAATCCTTTGGGAAGTTCAGCTTCAATGGAAGACTCAATCCCCGAAATCCTTACCTCACTTATATTGGCATAATGCCAGATAGGAAGCTTTTCCATCCCTAAAGTCATGGAATCGCCAGTGGACTCCAACTCGATGTAGTCCCTGTAATTATTTAAGAAGAAAGTGAGCGAAGAGTAGATTTTCGAAAAGTTAGCCTTGACTCCCAGGTCTATATTCACGCTTTTTTCCGGGGCGAGGTCATAATTGGGAATCACGAATTCAGTACCCGAAGCACGTCCGAAGAAATATTTTTCTACAACATTTGGTATACGGAAAGCGCTGGCAACATTTCCGGTTAAGTTTAGATGGTCAGTTAATCTGTAAACCACGCCTATTCCTCCGTTCAATGAGCTTGTGCTCTGTGTCTTTGAGGGAAAAGGCTCTGGAGGAGTTTTGCTGTAATCCTCATAATCGGATGTTTCTCTGGTTTTCAGGTTGAAGTAATCATATCTTAATCCCATAGTCAAAAGTGCCCGGTTAAATGGATTGTATTCGTTATTAACGTATATACCCAAAGCATCTAAACTATTTTCCGGAACAGTGGAAAGGGTGCTGACATCGTCAGAAACTACCGCAGTATCGAACATAGCAACTGTATTTCTCAAATATCTGCTTCCATCTATTATCTCCCGGTAATAATCCATTCCCCAGGTTAGATGCTGATCTTTACCCGTGAGAAAAAGCTCCTGAAAGCTTGCCCCAAAAGATTCAACCTTAGTCAAAGTCCGGCTGAAGGAACGAAGACTTATCGGAGGGAAGGGATTGATCGAAGTGGTCAGATCCGACTCGAAATTTTTACTGATGTCCTGGTAATATACTTTGGCTTTCAGGGACAGGAGATGTGAGGTCAGATTCTTCGCCTCGTATCTTAGCGCTACTTTATCCCGGTTATGATAAGGAAAATAGAATTTGGGGGACAACTCATTTGGTGTTCCAGGATAACCGATCCCTTCGGCTCTAAATCTTTGACCCTCCAAACTAAGGTTTTGATTTGAGGTTAAATTGTATTCCCCTTTAAAATCTAAGTTGTCATCCTGATCAATACCCGAATTAACTACTTTTCCCTGTGGAGATTTATAATCATCCGCTTTCCGGATATTCCCGCCTAAGAGAAAACCCCATTTATGATTTCCTCCACCTAATTCTAATCGGGCCTTCCTCTGCTCATCGATAGTTGAATATTTTAAATTAAGGCTTCCGGATAAACTGAATCTCCTATTTCCTGAGAACTGCAGCTTTTTGGTGATTATGTTTATTACTCCGCCCAAGGCATCAGAGCCATAGAGAATCGAGCCCGGACCGTTGATTACCTCAATTCTCTCTACCTGACCTACATCCACCAAAGAAAGCTGGGCACCGGAAAAGGTCGATTCCCGGATATCGTTTAACCTTTCCCCATCCACTAATATCAGAACCCGGCTGCCGAACATCCCCCGGATTACGGGTCTCGTTCTAAAAGGACCAGCATCATTGACTTCAACCCCCAGCTCCACCTTTAAAAGATCGGATACTATCTGGGGATTCTGTGTTTCTATCTCCTGTCTGGTGATTATGGAAACCGACTGCGGAAGATCGAAAGCATCTTTTTCATAGCGATTGGCAGTAACCACCATATCTTTCAAAAGATAAACCGGCACCTTAGAACTGTCGGCTTTTGCAGGCTCTTCTGCTCTAACCGGATTTGGTATGAAAGAAATTACCAGCAAGACAAACAAAAAACAACCGGCTTTAAATCCGAGGTTTTTAAAACTGAGTTTTGACATCTTTACTCCTTTTTAATTTTTTATTTTCACGTCTCACATTTTTCTTCTTACGTCTAATCTTACTATCAGCTGCCAACTCCTTTAAAAATATCTTTGAGATTATAATTATACTGTTTGTCCTGAAATATGACCAAAATCATAAAATCGTAATTATTATTATTAAATTATATTTGGAGGTTAGATAATATCGGGGAAACAATAGAGACGCATTCGATGCGTCTCTACAACCTGTAGGGACAGGACACCGTCCTGTCCACCAAGATGTTTGTTCCACCAATATAACAGGACAGAACACTGTTCTGTCCCTACAAAAATTCCCTCTCCTTTTTTCCCAAAAGGGATCCGTAGGAAAGGAGAAGGAAGGGAGAGGTTATTATTTAAACAACCCCTCAAACACCTCAATAGTCTTCAAAATATCCTCAGTATTCACATCCAGATGTGTCACCAATCTCATCCTGGTTTTTCCAAAAGGGAGAGAAAGAATCCCGTTCTCTTTCAATTTCTCCACTAACCAGTTTGAATCCTTCCCCTTCTCTTTTATATCCAAGATAACCATATTAGTCTGAACAGACTCTAAATCGATATATATCCCCTTGAGTTTCGCTATACCATCAGCTAAAACCCTGGCATTTTTGTGGTCTTCAGCCAGGCGATCAAAATTATTTTCGATTGCATAAATCCCTGCGGCTGCAAGAATCCCCACCTGTCTCATCCCACCACCAAACATCTTCCTGTTTTTCCGTGCCTTCTTGATAAACTCAGCACTTCCGGAAACAACTGAGCCGATTGGCGCACCTAATCCCTTGGATAGACAAACAGAAACCGAATCAAAATAGCGGGCATACTCTTTCATCGGAATCCCGGTAGCAATCGAGGCATTCCATAAACGGGCACCATCTAAATGCATTTTAACATTATGCTCTCTGGCAACAGTATGAATCTTTTTTATCTCTTCAAGCGGATAAATCGTTCCCCCTGCCCGGTTATGGGTATTTTCTATGATGATCAAAGACGTGGAAGGATGGTGAATATTATCCGGTCTTATCTCTTCCAGGATTTGCCCAGCCTTTAAAATCCCCCTTTCCCCCATTAGTGGATGAAGCTGTAACCCGGAAATGGCTGAGGCTGCACCTACTTCATAGTTATAAATGTGAGAATTTACTTCCAGAATTACCTCGTCCCCCGGACTAGTTAAAGATTTTAAAGATACCTGATTACCCATAGTCCCGGAAGGGACGTAAAGTGCACCCTCTTTCCCCAAAATCTCAGAGACCATTTTCTCTAATCTCATAACTGTGGGATCATCCCCCAAAACATCATCTCCCACCTCAGCTTCTGCTATAGCTTTTCTCATTTTTTTTGAGGGTTTTGTAACCGTATCGCTTCTTAAATCTATGAATCTTTTTTGCTCCATATAATTCTCCTTCTAATAAGGTAGGTCAAATATGTTTCGCATGTAGAGGAAGGCTTTAGCTTTCCATATTTTAATGGAGGTCTGAAGACCTCCGCTACATTTTTTCACCTTAAGGAATAGACAAGATGTCTGTTCTACCTATACTGATTACAATAAAATCAAAATCTCCATTATCAGTCCGCAGACCAGCGGAACGCTCAGGTTATCATCAATCGGAATACTCAAAGCCTCAATTCCAGTCGCTACTGCTGCGCCTATGGCACCTATCCAGAAGGGTAACCCGGGAAGGAAAAGGGCAATCAGGAGACAGATGGAAAGGAAAGCCAGAACTTCCCTCTAAGCTCTTTTTTTCGATTTTGGTTCTTCCATAAACCCTTCCTACCAGAGCTGAAGCGATATCTCCTAAGATAATATAGGCTATAGCGGCTATGGCAACTTTTTTATTAAAAAAGATAATAGACAAAACCGAAGCAGAGAGGATGTGACTTGAGCCGGTCAGGCTATAACTTTCGTGCTCCCTCAATACCGGACCTAAAAGCCAGTTGAAAAAACCAGCTAAAGGTAGATTCCTCAGCCGGATTATATCTATCAGGATCGAGCCTATGGTTATCGGGACAAGAATCAATAGAGCAGTCTTTTTAGGCAGAATGTAATACCCTAAAGGGATAGACAGGGCAAAGAGATGAACAGCTTTCCTCTTGAGCTCATTGTAAAGAGATATTTCCAAAGATTTTCTTGCTAAAACATTTATTTTAGATACTGCAATTTACTTTTTACCGAAGCTGCATCTCTTTCGCTTCTTTAAAAAGTAAAGATACCACTTCAATCCGCAGAGAAAAAATTTGCGTTACTTTCCTTTTCCCTTTTCAGATCCGCTGGAGGGTTTCAATTTAAACTTCTTGACTGATTTCTCATTAACCCAGATCTCCTCCCCTTCCCTTAAGGATTGCTCCCATTCTGCGTTGACTTTCTTCTGTTTCTCCTGGCTTACCAGAGTTTTTATTTTATCTTTATATAGTATCACCGGGGAATCGCTTCTTCTTTCCACTAATTTGATAAGATGATACCCCCACTCGGTTTTAACCGGATGACTTACCTCGCCTACCTGTAATCGAGTTGCTGCCTCGTAAAATTCAGGGGAGATATCCTTATCTGAAATGAAACCTAAATCATAGGCTACATCCCGAATCTCTTTTTCACCTGGATAATATTCCTTAACCATCTCCACGAAATCAGCCCCCTCCTGTATCTTTTTCAGAACCTCCTCCGCTTTCAGGGAATCACTGAAGATTATATGATAAACATGAATAGAGCTGTCCGGTGGAAACTCTTGCCGGTGGGAAAGGTAATAATCATTGACTTCCTCATCCGAAGGAACGGTTGGTTTCAAGGTCCTGCCGGCTAAAACTCTTTTTTCAGCTTCTTTGAACCTGAAATTGTTCATCTCCTCGCTATATTCAGGTAGTTTTTCATAACCTCCCCTTTTCCCCTCGAGGACCAGGATGTTATAAAGAGAACTGTAATCCCGGAGGAGTTTCTTTTTATCCTCCAGATCTAAGGTGTCCTTTTTCAAATAAGCTCTATACGACTCCAGGTCACCTTTGTATTTTGAAAATCTAACCGTGTCTTGATTATCTATTATCAGAACCCAGGGATCATCTTTAATTGAATCAGGTTTTTGATTTAAAACTTCTTCATTGTATTGATAGTTGGTCCGGCTCTTTAAACTGTCCAGATACTCGCCAACTCTTTTCTTTTGCTTCTCTTTGCTTAGCGTTAACTTTATGCGGTTTTTGAGATCGTCATTATACTCTATAAGCTCCCCGGGGAGCTTATCAGTATATTTCAAAATATGATATCCGTATTTGGTCTTGAAAGGCTTGGAAACTTCCCCTGGCTGTAGAGTAGAAATTTGTTCTTCAAACTCTTTAAGCATCATCCCTTTGGGAAGTAACCCCAACTCGCCACCTTTTTCTCTGGTCTTCTCCTCATCTGAAAACTGCTTTGCCAGAGCTGAAAAATCTTCACCGGCTATAATCCGGTTGTAGATCGATTCGATCTTCTCCAAAGCTTTTTTCTCCGCTTCTTTTTCCTGTTCTGGATCATCTTTCTGCAAAGTATCTTTCTTTATCTCGACCAATATATGGCTGATCTTATACTGTTCCGGTTTATTGAAGAGTTCACCCTTATTCTTCTCGTAAAAAGCGGCTATCTCACTATCCTGAACCTCCGCTTTCTCTGCAATCTCCTTTTTATACATCAACTCTACCAGGTAATCCAGGGAATGTTTTTCTTCCTTCTTTTTCCACTCCTCATCCTGACTCAAGTCCATCTTCTTTGCCTTTTGCTCCACTAATTTATCGGTGATAAGCAGATCCAGGGTTTCCCTTTTGGTCTTTTGCTCCTCCTCTTGGTTATCCCTGGTAACAAAATTAATGGACTCTAACTTCTTTTTAAAATCATCCTTGGTTATAACCTCTCCATTTACCTTAGCCACGGCATCCTTATCTTTGGAGCCGGCATTGGAATTTATAGTCTGGCTTATAGAAAATAGCCCCAGGATAAGAAATTGAAAAAGAAGTTTCGGTCTAATCATATACTCTCCTTTTTTATTTAGAGTTTAACCTTTAAAGAGACTCGATAACTGTTGTCTAATTCTTTATGGCTTAAGAATGCTAAATCCACCTCAAATTTTTTAAAACTCAGGCCTCCTCCTGCGGAGAAATTTCCCCGGTCAAACCCCAGCCGGGCTGATACTCTTTCTAAATAGACCACCTCCCAGCCATAATGCATATCTGCGGATATGTCCCCCTGCCAGTACTGGGCAGAATATCTTCTACCTTCAAAATTTAATTCCGCCTCAGTGGTGAATAGAAAAGAAAAGTTTTTAATATCTTTTTTCAAGCCAAATCCGGTCCTTAAAGATGGGGAGATGGTTTCCTTGGTTCCGTTATCATAAGATAAGAAAGTAGAGACTGCATCTTTGAGATTAGCTCCTAAACTGAGATGGCTGGTCGGAGAATAAAGCAATCCTAAATCGATTCCCAGGCCAAAAGCGGAATTATCCACTATATGGCGATAGATGAGTTTGGCATTCCCACCAAAAGAGAGCTTGGGATTTGTTTCTCTGGCAAAGGAGAAGGTTAAAAGGTAATCTGCATGTCCGGCCTCTTTTTTTACATAGGGACGGTTGGCACTGCTTATCGGGTTGTTCGGATCAGGAAGTTCGGTTACCTTTATATCCCCACCACCCAGTCGCATCAAACTAAATCCGAGAGTATAATTTTGATATCGATTATGTAGAGGCAGAGCCCAGCTTATGAAGTCGTGATTTAAAAGGGAACCGAAGGTTTCCGCATGCATAAAGACGAGCTCCTGAGAAGATATTTGAGAAAGCCCGGCCGGGTTCCAGTAAGTAGCAGTAGCATCATCTGCAATAGCCACGAAAGCACCACCCATCCCTAAGGCTCTCCCGCCAACCCCAAGGTTCAGGAATTCTCCGGCATATTTAGCCCCATTGGCTTGATTATAAATCAGGAATAAAACCAAGATTAAAAAAAGGTATCTTCTTATCATAATGTTTAATAATAATTCAAGAAACGACCAGTGTCAATAAAATTCATCCTTTTCTGTACTCTGGATAGGGTATTTACCCCTATCTTACTTCCTCGCTGGTTGCAAAATGAGGTCAATCCAGAGGGTCGTAAAAGCAGAGTCTGGCATAGTATTATTATTCCTTTGTATATCCATATTTAGTTAATAGTAATTCCCCATCTTTGACAAGACCGATCCCGGGGGCATATAATTTATACTCTTTGCTATTTGGTTCTAACATAATCTCTAAGACATTACTCTCGTTTGTCGTTTATAGTTCACAACTGAAAATATGAGGATAAGCACAATGGGCATACCTAAAGCTACAGGCAAAACATGGCTGGGGTTTAAATTGCGCTTGGGTTTAACCTGGAAGCTTATGGTGCCACTGACCTGTGGTATTTCACTCCCCGAACGGATGGCAACAACGATTAACGAATATATTCCTGCCTTAACAAAGTGAATTTTCCAATTAAGAGGAAGTATTTGATCGGGCTCAATCGTTCCAATATATAATCCTTTTTCACCGCTCCAATCTTCTAAGTCAACTGGTAGTTTATTCTGGGTATCCACCAGTGATAAATACGTAGTAACGTCAGTAATAAGTTGCTGACTGGTATTTTTTATTTGTGCATTCACGGTGACATAATCACCAGCCGTGCCACTCAATTTATCAGATGATAATATTTCTAAGGCTAGAGGATTGCTTTGGGTATGTTGGGATTGTGCATTGAAGCCGATGGCGTTAAGAGTGAGAACGATAACCGCAATATAGATTAATGTCTTTACCCGATTGTGATATGGATTATGCTTAAACACTTTTGGTAACTCCTTGCTTCTGAAATCTATTTAAAGAGAAAATCAAAAAAACGAAAGCTATCACACAAAAGAGAAATAGCGGCCACAAATACCGCCAGTTTTCTAATAAGGATAAGTGGTAGTCAACCAGCACATTATCTAGACACTCAAATATATTCTCAAGCGGATTAATTCTTCCCAAGATTAGAGCAAGACTATTGTTTTTTAAAGCGGAAGAAAAAAGCGCGGGAACAGACAAAGCCAATAAGATAATCAGTGAAGTAGTAAGTGTATTTTTAGTAGAGCGGTACAGGAATGAAACGCCAAAAGTCAGCATGATCATGCCAGAAATTCCGATAGTTCCTAAAAAGAGTACATATCCCAGGAATGGCAAAACAAGGTGGGTTCCAAATGATGTAACTACTATATATGGGATTGCGACCATAGAAATAGCAAACCAGAGGGTCAGGGAAGCCAATAGTTTACCTAAAATAAAATTTTTGATGTCTACCGGCGCAAGAAATAAACTCTCGGCCGTTTCTTTCTCAAATTCCGAGTTTATAATAGAAGAAGAGTCAATAGCCACAATCAAAAAAGCCACGCCGATAATGACTTTGCTAAGTAGCCATAGCAATTCAGTCTGGTCAAGAAGGCTTAACTCTTTATCGGTCAGCAATAAATAGCTGGTAAAGCTGAATAACAGGGAAGCAATCACCAGCCACAAGGTACCTTTCCAGGTGTAAATCTGGGCTTTGATTTCTTTGAGCCAGAGATATATGACCATTTTATTATCTGCTCGTCAAGTTAAGGAAAATATCGGTCAGGTTGTCACTTTTTGAGCGAAATTCCAAGATTTGAATGTGTTTGAGCCGCAACCCGTCAATCAAGGTATTGGCATTTTTAATATCACCTTCATACAGAAACTCGATGATGTCAGAATAGCGCTTTATTTCGATTACCTGGTTGCCAAGAACCTGATTGTCAATGTCCTTTAAGTCACCTTTGATTTTTAGGTAATAGGTGCTTTTAAGGTTAGTCTTCTGCTGCAGTTCATCCATGGTTCCCTGGATAAGAAGCTTGCCTTTATCTATAATGGCAATGCGGGAACATAAATCCGAAACCTCATGCAACAGATGAGAAGAGAGAAAAATTGTTACCCCATTCCGATTGAATTTTGTAAGCAAATTTTGAATGTCCTCTTGGCCCTGGGGATCAAGGCCTAAGGTCGGTTCATCCAGGAAAAGTATTCTGGGATTATTAATCAGAGCTCTTGCTAACCCCAATCGTTGTTTCATTCCCCGCGAATATGTCCCGATTTTGTCGGTTTGTCTATTAAGCAAGCCTACTTGGTTCAGTAACAACTGAATACTTTCTGGTTGCAGGGACTTTCTAACGCTGTAAATGGTTGAAAAGAATTGCAGGTATTCGAAAGCAGTCATCCATTCATAAAATCCTCGACTTTCTGGAACAACGCCGATAATCCGGGCAATCTTTTTTCGTTCGTCAATAGTAAAATCATCAATAAGAATTTCTCCATGATCCGGCGGTATGATACCCGTGAGCATTCTAATCGTGGAAGTTTTACCCGCACCGTTAGGCCCAACAAAACCAAAAAACTCACCTCGCTCAATGATTAAGTCTATCCCGTCAACTGCTTTGACCTGCTGGTATGATTTGCTCAGGTTTTTTACTGAAATGATTGTATTCACAACTATTCTGTATTTGTATTTCTTGATTTGTGGGTTTTCCAGAACACGTTTATTAACATACTCGATATCCCAATAATTATTAAAAACCAACTTACGAAGAAATTTATAACTTCCTGATTATCAGGCACGTCATAAAAGAATTTCAAATATATCCCAACACCCACAATAGCAAGAGAGATGAAAAGAAAAACCTGTTTCATATTATTTATTTTCCCAATGAAAAGTATTTGTAACTGACGAAAAGATGGATGAGAGGGCAGAAAACTCGTTTTGTTTGGTGGTAAAGGTTATAATACAGGCTTCATCTGACCCAGCAATATAGGTTTGGATGGTTTGATATTGTCCTCCAGTGTGCGTGTTTTGATATAGTAGCTGATAAGCCTCTGCGTCATTCACTATTAGTTTCCTATAATCTATTCTTTTGTAATTACTGACAGTTTTTTTCAGCTTCGGCTCTTCCTGGCTTAGTACAAAAAGCTCTAAGGTGCTGTTATCGGGAACGTCGGTTAAACTGATGGTCCCACTTCCTCCGCTGAAATTTAATGCATATCCGCCTGGTTTGCCCGGGATAACTTGCCATCCTTTTGGAAATTCAAGAGTATAAAAGTTCTCAGGTAAATCCTTGTTGTGGTATGCAATAAAAGCCATGCTTTTGTTATCGACGGCCACTTTTTGGGAACCAGCAGGTTTAAGGGAAACAGGATTAACTCTAGTCGTTGTTTTTTGGGTCAGCGGACCAAAGGCATATATAGCCAAACCAATAAGCGCTACAACGGTAAGAACAAGAATTGCGACAATTTTTTTATTCATAATAAGCTTCTTTGAATATCCACAAAAAATTAGTATAATTCCAGTGGCTTAAAATCGCAAGTAGAAATCTCTCCTAATGTGAAGAGGCCAAAAAACAAATCATAGAACGGTTTTTTATTTAGAAACAGGCAAAGGTCAGTAAGTCTACTTTCCCTCAACAATTTTTGAGCTAGGCTATTCCTCTTTTTATCCTAAATATTCTTGGCTAATGCTATAAATTATTATCATATTCAAGTGGTTTTTCTTTATTCTTTTTTGGCGATGTTCCAAAATGGTATATGAGACCGGCATATAATATCCGAGCATCGCGATTAGCCTTCACGTCACGGTTTAACCCCGGGGTGCGTAGCTCGATTTTCTGATTACGTGTTTTAAAAATATCCGAAATGGTCAGGATTAATGATAGGTTGTCGTTAAGCAGATTTTGCCGTACACCAAAATTCGCCACAAAATTAGCCAGATATTTGCCCTGTGGGGTTAACCTGGCGGATCGATAATACGAGTTCATTTGTAATACTGTACTTGGCCTTAATTTCAGGTTTATATTAAAATTGCCACTCCAAGAAATAATTGATTTATTTTTGCTAAAGCCAATATTGGAAGCATCGATGGTGTTATAAAAGGCATTGGCGCTTATATCGGCATTTAAATGATTACCCACCGAACCGTTAAAAATCAATTCCAAACCCGCAGATTGATCGCTGGAAAGGTTTCTCGTGGTAGTAAGCAAAATTGAATCCTGAACCACCTCTGTAACAGAAGTGAAACCATTATAGTTATACCGGTAATAAACAGATGGGGTCATTGAAAAATGCTCATTCTTCAATTGCCAACCAAATTCGAGGGAATGGATATATTCAGGCAAAAGATGAGGATTACCAGCTCTTATAGTCAATGGATCACTGTATTCGGGAAAAGGATTAAGGTCCTCCCCTTCGGGGCGGTTTGTACGCCGGCTGTAATTGAGCTGTAATTCAGATCTCTCACTTAGCTTATAGGCCAGGTGCAAGGACGGGTAAAGATTTGAATAGTCATTTCTAAGGGTTGAATCGGTAGTTACCAAATGGGCCTTATTCTGCGCATACTCTAAACGCAGGCCTCCTAAAAGACTAAACTGCCCAAAAGAGTGCTCCAAGGTCCCATATAATGCGTAGATGCTTTCGTCATAGAGAAAACGGTTTGTCTTTGCAATATCGGTTACAAATACCTTCCGGTCATTATCAAAATACTCCGCATAGAAATCAAAGTCCTGTTTTCTCACTTCACCTGTAAAGCCAGATTCAAAAGTAGAATTTTCGGAGAGGGGATTGGCATATTCTACTGATAGCTGATTTTGTTTTTCACCCTGTTTGATTAAGGTGTTATCATACGTAGGTATTTGTACCGGGACCAAATAGGTATTGGTATAATGATTATCTTCCTGTTCCGGTTGATCGGATATATTATACTCGACATGCAGGTTGTGATCTTTTTTCGCAAATGCATGATTATAGTAAACGGTTGCTTCGTTATCACTTTCATGATCATAGTCGAGACGGTCGCGGCTGTAGTCACTCGAAATCATGGATTCATTATTTGTAGATGTTTTTCTTGAAGTCTCTGTCCGCGTAGAACCTTTATAAAAGTAATTCCCGGAAACACCAAAACGATTACTTCCGTCAAGACTGTAATCAATACCCAGTGATGCAATATGTGATAACGGACGGTCAAATGACGCGTCATTCTCATTATAATAACTGCCCGTATCATTAGCCTGAGAGTAATACCGCCGGGTATCCATGGAATGGCGATTGCGGTTATCCTTACGCAGTCCATAACTACCGTAAAGATTAAAATGACCCGGATTGTAGTTTAGACTGATATTCCCGTTATCTCGTTTGCTGACACCGCCATTGGCAGATATGGTACCGCCTAATCCTGTTTGTTTATTCTTCTTTAAAACAAGATTGATAATTCCGGAAGTTCCGTCTGGATTATATTTGGCTGATGGGTTCGTGATAACTTCAATTCTTTCAATGGAATTTGCAGGCATCTGCTGCAAAACGTCAGCACGATTCTTGCCCATCAAGGGCGATGTCCGCCCATTGAGCAGGATTAATACATTACTGGAACCCCTTAGGCTGACATTTCCATCGATATCTACTGACACAGAAGGAATATTTTGAAGTAACTCACTGGCCGAACCAGCTCTACTCATTATGTCCTTTTCAAGGTTATATACTTTTCGATCAATGGAAATATCGAAAGTCGGTTTTTCGCCAGTTACCACGATTCCTTTCAGGAACACTGGGGTTTCCGTCATTGAAAATGTTCCGAGTTCCTGTTTTTTGTCTTGGGAGTTGATTGAGAAAGCGCCAGAATTGATCTCCGTATACCCGATACAGCTAAAAATTATGTAATAATTACCATCCAGAATATTATTTAGAATAAATTTGCCTTTCGCATCTGTCGTTGTTCCTGATACGATTGTGCTGTCACCTAGATTGAGTAAGACTACACTGGCATTTCCAATTGGCTGATTAGTCGATTTTACTCTGATGGAGCCTGTGACAATGCCCCCATTGGAGCGTTGAGCAAAAACATTACCGGACAATAACACAATACTGACTAAATAAATGACATACTTAAATTTATACATATTCTTCTCCTTCTTGATCATCGGTGAAGTCTGCGTCTTACTGACTTTCGTTGTCCTTCTGTTCGGTTTGGATCTTTCAAAATACCTTCCTGTTAACTGAATCGATTTTAAGATCCACTATCTGGATGATAGCCTTTGTTATCTCAACACCATAGACAAGGTAGCAATTTTCATTTTTGTCTTTATTCCTTCCTTTAATCACCAAATTTTCTTCATATCTTATTATACATTCTACGAGGTATTTTTGTTCTTTACTATTTTTCTTCACTGGATCATGCCCTCAATCACCACTAATATCCAAAGTGCAATTTGATTCCATAATAATCTCGTGAGGCATCAAAACTCATATTGAAGGCTGAAATTGGGCCATCTCGTGGTCCAGGTTTGGAATTATCCCGAAGTACTTGTCGGGCACACAAATACCCTAAGGCACTTCCAACAACAATATCAGAAAGCCAGTGGGCATCTACAACCATTCTCGAATAAGCAACTGCTGTCGCTATTGAGTAACTAAGAGCGGGTACAATGTAGTACCTCGGATACTGGTGAGCCAAAACAGTTGCTATGGACCAGATAGCAGATGAATGCCCCGATGGAAACGACATAAACTGTTTGCCACGTATGTTAGTTTCCCTGGAAAAGATTCCAAATGGTCCGGTCCAATCACTCTCTGGTGCTTCTCGTTGAGAAGGTCGTTCTCTCCCAGAGCCTACCTTCAATAGGCCGGTCCAAGTTGACGAAGTCGCAAGAGCTTCTGTAACCATAAAAAAGGTTTCTTTTTCCCGCGAAGAATGGGCTAACCACCCATATGCCCCAAAGCCAACAATTATCGGCATAGCATAGACAGCTTCTCCGTAGGTAGACAACAGTTTTCCCACCTTAATAAGTCCCTTCTCTTGTAATTCCTCTTTAGGCACAAGGACTGGGAGAGTATTGCGATCAGTAGCTACCAAAGCCCCCACACCAGCAATTACCAAACTAAAACGGACTGGATGTCTATGAGCGAACTTGACTGGTGTTTTTATCTGTACATCGAAATCTCGCCATAATCTGGCAATTAGGTTATTTCTAAAATGGGGTTCAAGAACATAAGGAGGTCCTTTATAGGAAGATCTTAAAATGCGAGAGTTTTTATGAGCGACTTCCTCATCCTTTATTGATTTATTCGATAAAAAGAGACTTCCCTCTAAATCTTCATGAGAATTTATGAACTTTGGATTAAGTAAGGATTCGGTGAGATCGCGAGCATGACATCTCAGGACTCCAATAGAAAAAACAAGGGGAATTAAAAGGATTCCGCTTGTCAGCATATGTAAAACAAAATGTCTGATCATTGTTTTAATGGAGTCAAGAGTATGTGGAATTAAGAATAATAAAAGGCATTTTCTTATCATGATTAGTTGAAATAATTCCAAAAACAGCCAATGTCAATAAATTTCATGCATTTGTAGGGGTACGGCGTGCCGTGCCCCTACTATATTTTTCTGATGGTAGAGAAGTATTGCCATACATCTCTAAACCTGAATCTTTAGAAATGCTCGATAAGAAAATCCTTTTTTTATTTTTTATGTAGGGCAAGGTTTTGTCCGCCAGAGGCGGATTAACCTTGCATTTTTTCGATTATTTCTTTTCCCAGTACTTATCCGCTTCTTTTTCCATTTTTTTAAGTCTGGTATAATAATCCGGGAATTCATTCAAGTGAGCCAGGGCGATCATCCCGGTCAGTATCGGATGATCATTGGTAACATTCGTGTGGGTATCAACTAATCCATGTTCCAATTCCACGTCCAGCCCCATCCTGAACTGCTCCATATCAAACTTTTTCCAATCGATCCCCAGGACTTTACCAATTTTTTTTGCTTCTATGGCAGAAAATTTTTTCCTCTTCTTCATTTCATCTCCCTTTTTAAAAGTCTCTTTTAGAGGCAAGGTCATCCGATGTTGGCGGACCGTGCCCCTTCTTTAACAAAAATCCTTTTTTACTTCTTATCTTTGTTTAGCTGTTCCTTTTTCTTGAGATATTCCTCAAAACTTAATGTTTTATACCAGTTGTCCGCTAAGTAGGAAAGGACATCCGCGAAATTCTTAGCATCCCGGTATCCTATCAGGGAAGAGATTTTTTCCGCATTTGGCTCTAAAAACCAGATGGTGGGAAATCCTCTTACCCCGAACCTGGAGGTAAGCTCCCTCTCGGTGATATTAGCTTTATCCACCAGGATAGAATTCTTGGACTCTCCATTCACCGTAACCGAAATGAAGCTTTTAGCCAGGATTTTCTTTATATCTTCATCCTTATAAGTGTAATTGTTCATTTTCTTACAGTATCCGCACCAGTCAGTATAGAAGAAAACCATTATCTTTTTCTTCTCTTTTACCGCCTGTTTTAACCCCTGGTCATATTTAAGCCAGTTGATAGCGGCAGGATTAACTTTTGGGGGCGCAGGTTTCTGTGCAGAAATATTTAAACTGAACAGGAAAAAAAGTAAAAGGGTAAAAGGGGTGAGTCTTTTTGCAATACTGGACATAATCTCTCCTCGATAAGAAGTTCAAAGTTATAGTTTTTACGATTTGGATAAATCCTGCGTTTGCCTGAGTAGTTTTCTAATTTTCTTCCAGATCAAGAATTTTGTATACCCACGCTGTCCACAACGTGGGGAGATATTCCCGTAGGGGCAGACCCCCGAGTCTGCCCCTATTATCCTGGGCGAGCACAGGGGCTCGCCCCTACAATTGTCTTCCCTCTCCTGAGAGGAGAGGGTTAGGGTGAAAATCCCGCCACAGGCGGGGGTGAAGTCTCATTTTTTATCCGTCATTCGTCATCAGTCATCCATCATTCTTGATCTCTTATTCACATAAACCATTTTTTCGTATGATGCACCACATCCCCAAACTTCTTCATAAACTCCATATCCTCTTCGGAAAGCGGACCCAGACGAAGCGATAAAATATTTTCCTGAAGCTGTTTCAAATTGGTAGGTGAGGTCAGGCAAACATCCACGTTCGGATTTGAAAGGACAAAGCGATAGCACATTCCAGGAGTGGGAATACGCTCATCTTTGGGCCAGCCTTTAGGTTTTCTAATAAGATACCGCCAGCGTGTTGCAGTATAGCTAATTACTCCCGGATTATGTTGTTCCAGAAAAGGAAATATATCTTGCTCTGCTCCCCGGTGAGCCGCATTATATCTCATCATTATAACGTCAATTGCACCCTCAGCACAGAGTTTGCCAGCAAACTTCCGGTTGTGAGTGGAGATACCCATTCCTCTCACTTTACCCTCCTCTCTAAGACGGTAAAGCTCCTCCCTGACCTTTTCAGGAAAATGCTTTTCCTTGGTCACACCTAAAAAAAGAAAACAATCTATATAATCCGTTCTCAACTGCCTGAGCCTTTTCTCTAAGGTGCGTTTAGGATTCGTATGCCCCCACAGCAGATTATACGCCCCGGTACAGATGACATACTTTTCCCGGTTGTTTCTCATAACATCCCGCAGAACACTTATCATCTGATTGTCAATACCAAAGAAGAAGAAAAAATTCATCCCCTCATCTATGGCTTTATAAATAGTTTCCTTGCCCGGACGGTAAGTAGCAGAAAGCCCCAATCGGTGGACAGGAATACCGGTTTTTCCAAGTGTGGTATGGGTGAAATTTTGAGTCATAAATTATTCTTTAAAATAGTGGGATAGGCTTCCAGCCTGTCCTGCACAGGTCAGGAGACCTGTGCCACCGTGCACATTCCGGAGACGCATTCGATGCGTCTCTACTTCATATTCTGCGAAAGATACAGATTCTCCTCACCCAATAAATGCGTCAGCTTTTCCAAAAGCTCTTTGGAAAGCTGGATTTTATTATTCTTCAGCCTGACTTTTATCTCCTCAAACTCATACAGACAATGCAGGAGCACTGGCGATTCTCCCGGATGAAAGCTCAAAAGTTCTTTTAGCCGGTCAATAAAATCCTTATCCACACTGGTGGGAAAAACCTTAAGATGTAAAACCGGTTTGATCTCCTGATATATTTTGCTCAAGAGGTAAATCTCCGAGGCAATCAGCTTGGGTTTCTCCTGCTCTTTGGTAGAAGCTCTGCCGTAAATCAAAACCATAGCATCTGCCTTTAAAACTTTTTTATTCTTCTCAAAGCAATCTGAAAATATTACCACTTCAACCGTGCCTAAGAAATCTTCTAAGGTCACAAAAGCCATCTGCTTCCCCTTTTTGTCGATATTCATCTTCAGATTGGTGATCAACCCTCCCAAACTCACCTGTTCCCCGTCTTTTACCCCTTCCAGGCTCTCCGTAGTCTGATTGGCAAAGCTCTTAAGCTCCAGCTCATATTTTGACAGGGGATGACCGGAAAAATAAAAACCCAGGATCTCTTTTTCTTTGGAAAGTATCTCACCTATATGCCATTTGGGGACCTCAGGCAGCTTTGGCTCAATCCCGAACTCGTTATTATCCGTCTTTTGTTCTGCGGATCCATTCTCCAAGCTGAATAAAGAAGTCTGCCCTTTAGCTTTCTCCTTTTGAAAAGTCTCCCCATAGCTTAAAGCCTTATCAACTGAAGCTATCAGCTGCGCCCTGTGTCCCTCTAAGGAATCAAAAGCTCCTGCCTGGATCAGACTTTCTAAAGCCCTCTTATTCAGCTTCCTCGCATCGACTTTCTGGGAAAAATCGAATATCGATTTGAACTCCCCAGCTCTTTCCCGTGCCTGCACAATCGCCTGAATAACCGATTCACCTACGTTCTTAACTGCTCCCAAACCAAACCTGATCTTTTTCCCCGCCACTTTGAAATCACCGCTGCCCTGATTCACATCCGGCGGCAGAAGTGAAATCCCCATCTTTTTACATTCTTCCATCAGGACCACTATGCGGCTGGAATCCCCGATTTCTGAGGAAAGGGAGGCAGCCATAAACTCCAGGGGAAAATGAGCTTTCAGATAGGCGGTCTGGTAGGCTAAATAGGCATAACCCACGCTGTGGGCTTTGTTAAAACCATACCGGGCAAATGTAGCCATATAATCGAAAACCCTGTCTGCGACCTTTTCATCTATCCCTTTAGATTTAGCCCCGGCCATGAACTCATTTCTCTGCTCCGCCATTACCTCTGCCTGTTTTTTACCCATTGCCTTTCTCAGTATATCTGCCTTGCCCAGGGAGTAGCCGGCCAGGTCGCTGGCAATCTTCAAGACCTGCTCCTGATAAACGATTACCCCGTAAGTCTCTTTTAAAATCGGTTCTAAAATCGGATGTTCATATACTATCTTTTTCCGTCCCCTTTTTCTATCGATATACTCATCGATCATATAGCTGTCCAGAGGCCCGGGACGATATAAGGCATTCATCGCGGTAAGGTCTTCCAGCGATTCGGGTTTGAGCTTGCGCAGATAATCTCTCATCCCGGAGCTCTCGAACTGGAATATTCCAACGGTCTGGCCATTGGAGAAAAGCTCGAATACCTTTTCATCGTCCAGAGGGACGGAATTTATATCCAGTTGTTTTTTCTTCTCCTCCTTTAAAAGCCTGAGGGTATCATCGATAACCGTAAGGGTACGTAATCCCAAAAAATCCATCTTCAAAAGCCCGATCTCCTCAATTCCTTTCATGTCGAACTGGGTGGTAATCTCGTCTTTGTTAGTTTTATATAGAGGGACGAAATCGGTTAGCTTAGATGGGGCGATGACCACTCCTGCGGCATGGGTGGAGGCATGTCTGGTCAATCCTTCCAGGGTTTTCGAATAGGAGATCAGCTTCTCTATTCGCGGATCCTCAGTCGCTAATTTTTTAAAATCACGTTCTAACTCTAAAGCCCTTTCTAAGGTCATATCCGGCTCCATCGGGATCATCTTGGCAATCTTATCCACTTCCGAATAAGGCAGCCCCATAACCCGGCCCACATCCCTGACCACTGCCCTGGCTGCCATCGTGCCGAAGGTGATTATCTGGGCAACATTCTGCTCCCCATATTTATTGACCACATATTTGATGATTTTATCCCTTCCTTTATCCGAGAAATCTATATCTATATCCGGAAGGGAAATCCTCTCCGGATTCAGAAACCTCTCGAACAGGAGTCCGTATTTTATCGGGTCGATATTGGTTATCCCCAGACAATAGGAGACTAAGCTTCCTGCGGCAGACCCTCTTCCCGGACCAACCGGGATATTATTACTCTTGGCATAATCTATGAAATCTTTGACCACTAAAAAGTAGCCCGCAAACCCCATCTGTTTGATGACTTTTAATTCATCTTCCATTCTTTTTTGCAATTCTATGGTTTTGTGAGGATACCTTTTTTCAAAACCTTTCTGAACCAAAAACTCCAGGTAAGCATCCAAATTATCGTAACCTTCAGGCAGGGGGAAATGAGGAAGATAAGTTTTATCGAACTCTAATTCCAAGTTACACTCCTCTGCAATCTTCAAGGTATTCTGTAAGGCATCCGGGACTTCCTTAAATAGTTCTTTCATCTCCTCTGGAGATTTTAAGTAAAGCTGGTCTGTGCCAAATCTCATCCGGTCAGCATCTTCCATCTTTTTGCCGGTCTGGATGCAGAGCAGGGCATCATGCGCTAAATAATCCTCCCTTTTAAGATAATGGCAATCATTGGTGCAGACCAGAGGGATTCCGGTTTCCGAAGAGAGTTGAATCAAAAGACCTTTTGATTTTTTCTCATCCTCTAAATCGTGGTCCTGCAGTTCCAGATAAAAGTTTCCCGCTCCAAAAATCTCGTTATATTCTAAGGCAACCTCTTTAGCTTTCCTGTAATTATCATTCAGTAATAGATAAGGTATCTCCCCTTTCAAACAACTGGAAAGCCCGATGAGTCCCTCGCTGTATTTCTTTAAAACCATCTTATCTATCCTGGGTTTATGATAAAAACCATCTAAGTATCCGGTTGTGGATAACTGGATAAGGTTTTTATATCCGACCAGATTTTTCACCAGCAGGATCAGGTGAAAACCGGTATCAGGCATCCCTCTTATTGGCTCTTTTTTGGTCCTGTCTTCTGGAGCGACATACACTTCAGAACCGATTATCGGTTTTATGCCGCAGTTTAAGGCTTTTTTATAAAACTCTATGGTCCCGAACATATTCCCGTGATCAGTAATAGCCAGGGCTGGAAGCCGGTATTCCTTAGCTAAGGCTAAGAGCTCGTCTATTTTACAGGCACCATCTAAGAGACTATACTGAGTATGATTATGCAGGTGAACAAAATCGGAATGTTTCATAATTTTACTCTCTCTGCTGGGACAGGGGTTATATCCCTATCCCTTCTCATGTAAACAGATGTATGGGCAGGGTCACCCCGTCCTAACGTTGGGCGAGGGAACCTCGCCCCTACAAAATCTCACCCTCATTTATCTATTCTATGGAATAACAAAAAAAAAGCAATAGAAAATTATAAGACGGTATTGAAATTATTTAGTGAATTTTGGAGTGCAAACCTTTCCTATCCTACGGAGGCTTGCTCCGGATCTGTTTCAGAATAGGTTTGCTGAAAATTTTATTCATTTCACAATTTATAAAAGGTAAAGCTATACGCCTTTGATGGATACACCCCATTATCCTTCCTTAGAAATCTTTGTTTTAAATTTGACAAACTGGACTAAAACCATTTATTAATAAATTATGAAACGGAGAATCTTCTATTCATTCTTATTATTCCTATTTCTAATCTTTTCCAGATTTGCCTTTGCTCAGGAAAACTACCTTTTCCCCTTAAAAGAGAACCGGGAGCTTTCCTCCATTTTTGCAGACCACAGGGATTTCCATTTCCATTCCGGGATCGACATTAAGACCGGAGAAAAAACCGGTCTGGAGGTTTATGCCAGCAAATCCGGCTGGGTTTACCGCATTTTTGCCTCCTGGTGGGGTTATGGCAAAGCGGTCTATTTGAGACACCCGGATGGGAAATTTACCGTTTATGCCCATCTGTCCGACTTTTCCGAAAAGCTAAAAAAAATTGTAACTGAAAAACAGCTCGAGAATAGAAGATATAGAGTTGATCTCTTTTTAGAGGATTCGATCCGGATCGAACAGGGAGAACTCATCGGATATTCAGGCGAGACTGGCACTGGCGATCCCCATCTTCATTTTGAAATAAGGGATGAGAATAGTAGACCCTTGAATCCGCTAACTACTGGAATCTCTGTTCAGGATACTATAGCTCCGGTAATGCAGGCTATATTAATCAGACCTTTAGACCTGAATTCATCAGGGGACAGTTCCCTGGAAGCTAAAATCTATCCTTTATATTTTGATTCTACTGAAAGGGTTTTCATTTTAAAAGAAATTCCAATTGTGGAAGGAAAAACAGGGATTGAGCTATCCGTTTATGACCGGATGGTAGAAAAAGGGAGCAAATTCGGGATTTATAAATTAGAGCTCTATTTAGATAGCTTACTTGTATTTTCCTCTCATTATGATACCATAGATTTCGAGAATACCTGGAAAGTAGAACTGGACCGGGATTTCGAGCTTTTACAAAAAGGTGAGGGTGAATTTTACAAACTCTTTATAGATAATGGAAACGATCTGCCTTTATATCACTCATTCAACCGGGGCATTCTTGAATTCTCGAAAGATGGTTTACATCAGATAATCATCCAGGCTCAAGATGCTTGTGGTAATTTTTCCAGAGCTAAGCTCTATCTTAGAGTAGCTGATATTTATGCAAAAGCAGCTGTAGATACAAAAGATACAGGCGTCTTCTTTAATCAAAACCAGGGTAAAATCATCGGGAAAAGTGAGGATGACCTGGCAAAAGTGGAGATAGATTCAGGTTCGGTTTTCAGGAGGATTAACCTACAGGTAGAAAAATTAGAGAAACCGGGAAAGATAACTCAGAAATTGAAAAGTTCTTTATATTCTTTCATGCCACAAACTATACCCCTGGCTAAGCCAGCTAAAATATCATTAACTTACAAGTGTAAAACTTGCAAACCATGCAAAATCGGTTTATATGAATTCAGGACTTACAGCTTCAAATTCATCGGTCAGGAAATCGATACATTAAATAATCGTGTTTCTGGTAAAGTTAGAAATTTATCCACTTACGCACTCTTGGAGGACACAAAGCCACCAGTGATAAAAAATGTTTACCCGAAATCTGGTCAGATAATAAAAGGGGAAGAGCTTATCATCTCCGCCTGGGTCAAAGATAATCTTTCCGGAATAGGAAGCGATCTGGATATAAAAGTTTTTCTGGATGGAGAATGGATAATTCCGGAATACGATCCGGAGAAATTTGTTTTAATCTCAAAGCCTCTTAAAACTTTATCGCCGGGCTGGCATAAATTGATAATTAAAGCTAAAGACCGGATGGAGAACGAAAAAAAAGTAAAAAGCAAATTCAGGGTAATGTAGTCTCATCTTGCCCTCAAGATGGGTAGATTATGGAGAGAATAATCGATGATACCTTTACGGGATGATATACCCTCGCAAAAAAAACCGATAGTTACTACCTCACTTATTTCAGTTAATGTTCTGGTATTTTTCTATCAACTTTCTTTAGGCACAGGGTTTGAGCAATTTGTGTTTAAATATGGAGCTATTCCTTATCAGATTACACACGGGGAAGGGATCACCCCCTATTCCACCTTCCCTTTTCCTTTAACCCTTTTCACTGCTATGTTTTTGCACGGTGGATTTTTACATATCCTGGGTAATATGCTTTATTTATGGATTTTCGGAGATAATGTAGAAGATAGATTAGGACATTTCAAATTTTTGGTATTATATCTAATCTCAGGAATAGGAGCCAGCCTTTCTCATATTATTATTTCACCGAGTTCAACCCTGCCAATGGTAGGGGCATCTGGAGCCATTGCTGGTGTCTTAGGTGCTTATCTGATAGAATTCCCTTATGCCCGGATATCAACCCTCATTTTCTTTGGATTTTTTGTCAGGTTAATAAGAATCCCGGCATTTTTTGTCCTGGGATTCTGGTTTATACTTCAGCTAGTCTATGCTCTTCCCTCCTTAGGTGCTCCGAGCGGAGGAGGAGTAGCCTGGTTTGCCCATATCGGAGGATTTCTGATTGGCATTTTTTTGTCGATAATCTTAAAAAGATTACCTTAGAACTGTAACAACAGTAATGATTTTCCGAACAGACAAAAAGACTGGACTTCACTTTTAAAGATATGCGTTCAGCATCTATACAAAATCCCGAAAAACCCAGATGTGATTTCTGCGGTAAAAGGTTTAAAAAAGGAGGAACCAGATACCGGCTTAGATTAGAGCTTTTCGCAGATTTCGATGGTTATCTGGAGGATTTTTCTGAAAAGCTGGAAAACTATCTAAAAGAAAAAATTGAAAAAATACTGAAACAAACTGAAGATAAAACCGAAAAGGAATTAGAGGAAGAGATTTATTTAAGAAAAAATGCTTTACTGTGCATAAGTTGCAGAGACGAATTCTTGAAAAGTATAGAAACCTTTGAGAAGGATCAAAAGTAAAATTCGTAGGAGCATATTGCAATATGCCCCTACTTTTTTATGTAAGGGAAGTAAGGACTCATCCACAAAGTATGCATTGCATTCTTTCTTTTTGTCATTCTGAGACCTTAGGTCGAAGAATCTAATCAGAATGTTATTTGCTTATGAGGAGAAAAGATATGTATTTTATGCTATATATCCTTAAAAACCTCTTGCCAATTACAACCTACAAATTATATTAGTTTTCGTATATGTATGTAGTTTTTAAAGAGACTAAAAACAAGGAGAGAAATTCTTATGATGAAAACAATGCGCAAGATGACCCGCTCTATCCTCTGGATAGTCATCGCCGCTTTTGTGGGGACTATCGTTTTCGCCTGGGGAATGCAGTTCACTTCCAGAGGATCAAAACAGGGGGTCATCGCCATAGTAAATGGTAAGGATATACCTGTCCAGTCCTTCCAGTACTTATATGAGAACAAGTTAAAAGAAGCAGAGAAAAAGGAAGCAGAAGTAACTGATCAGGTTGCCAAGAACTTAAGAGATCAAACCTGGACTGAGTTGGTGGACCAGACCCTCCTTTCCCAGGAAGTAAAGAAAAGGGATATAGTCGTTACTAATAAGGAACTTTATGAGTTTATGAAAAGATTCCCTCCCAGGGAGATAATGGAAAGTGAAGTTTTTCAAACCAATGGTCAATTCGATTATAATAAATATAGACAGGCTTTAGCTGACCAGCGGATTCCCTGGGGACAGATTGAGGATTATGTCCGGAGTCAGCTTCTAACAGCCAAATTGCAGGAAACCATCATCGGTGCAGTCCGCATCAATGACCAGGAAGTTTACAGAAAGTATGTGGATGATACTCAGAAAGCCAGGGTAAATTATATCTTCATCCCTGCAAAAGAATTTTCAACCTCGGAGATACAGATCAGCCCGGCCGAGATTGAGAGATATTTTAAAGAGAACTCGGATAAATTCAAAATGGAAGAAAGGACAGCCATAAGGTTTGTAGTTCTTCCTAAAAACCCTTCCAAGGATGATGAAGAGAAAACCAGAGCTAGAATTTTGGAGATCCGGGACCTGATTA
Organism: uncultured candidate division Zixibacteria bacterium; assembly: GCA_963713865.1. GTDB lineage: Bacteria > Zixibacteria > MSB-5A5 > MSB-5A5 > RBG-16-43-9 > CAZMZF01. The sequence goes on from OY970208.1 coordinate 2,253,936, forward strand.
CCCGGGGGGATGATTTTGCAGAGATGGCTAAGGAATATTCAGAAGATCCAACCACCAGAAAAAATGGAGGGGATTTGGGCTGGTTGAAAAAAGGAACAACTCAAAAACCCTTTGACGAAGCTCTCTTTACCTTAAAACCGGGTGAGATTTCCGAACCGGTAAAAACTGAGCAAGGCTGGCATCTGATAAAAGTTTTAGAAAAAAAGAAAACCAAAGGAGAAGAGGAATATCACGCCAGCCATATTCTTTTAAAAATCGAGCCCTCAGAAGAAACTCTTAACAAAATAAAAAACCAGATAGATGAATTCGTATTAAAAGCCAGAAAGATAGGTTTCGATATAGCGGCATCGGATGAAAAGCTTCCTGTTAAGGAAAGCGGACTATTTGTTAAAGGAAGTTTCATATCCCAATTAGGCTTATCCGAAGAGGTAAACCAGTTCGTTTTCGAAAATAAGCCTGGCAAGATCAGCGATCCAATAGAATCCCAGTTCTCATACTACGTAGTTCAAATAAAGGAGAGGAAACCTGCGGGCATACCTTCGCTCTCGGAAGCAGAACCACTGGTTAAAAACGAGCTTTTAAATCAGAAACTTGAAGAATTAGCTTATCAGAAAGGTATGCGGATCTATGAGGAAATAAGAAAAGGTAAAGATTTCAAAAAGGTGGCTGAAGAGTCTAAGGAAAAAGTTATGGACAGCGGAGAGTTCACGCGAAACTCTTCTATCCCAGGAATAGGACGCGAACCGGAATTCAACGGCTCTGCTTTCGCACTAAGTCAAAATCAAGTCAGCTCGCCAGTTAAAACAACCCAGGGTGCCTATCTCCTACAACTGGTTTCTAAATCTACAGTAATTGATAGCACTTTCCAAGTCCACAGCGATTCGCTCAAACTCGAATTGCTCCGCAAAAAGCAGTCTGATTTCTATACCCAGTGGTTTGAGAACTTAAAAAAGAGCGTTAAGATAGAGGATTTTCGCAACCAGTATTATAAAGAAACCTTTTAAGATTTTGTAGGGACACGGCATGCCGTGCCCCTACCATTCCTGCTCCAATTTTAGCACAGTTGTCATTTTGATGAAGAGTAGCAACCGAAGGAGGCAGTCGCAATCTTCAGATTGCGGATGGATAGCATCTTAATACAGACATAAAGTCTGCAGCTACCAAGATAACAGATGATTGGGAAGACCATCATTAATGGAACTCACCCTGTATCCCTCTCTTAGAAAAAGAGGGACTTTTAAACCCCTTCTCTTCTTAAGAGAAGGGGATAGGGGATGAGTTCGAAAACTGAGCTTAAAACACTATGATTGGCAAAACGATTTCACATTATAAAATTCTCGAAAAGCTTGGTGAAGGTGGAATGGGGGTAGTGTATAAAGCCCAGGACACCAAGTTAGACAGGATTGTAGCTTTGAAGTTTCTGCCAAAGCATCTTTTATGTGATGGTGAAGCCAAGACCAGATTTGAGCATGAAGCCAAAACCGCCTCTGCCTTAGATCATCCAAATATTGCTACCATTTATGAAATTGATGAATTCGAAGGGGAATGTTTTATCTCTATGGCTTATGTTGAGGGGAAATCACTCAAAAAGCTTCTGGAAGAAAAAACTTTCTCTGTAAAGGAAGTCGTGGATATAGCAATTCAGATATGTGAGGGATTGGCAATTGCGCACGAGAAGGGAATTATTCATCGGGATATAAAATCTGACAATATAATGCTTACCTCCAGAGGCCAGGTAAAGATAATGGATTTTGGTCTGGCAAAGCTCAGAGGAGTTTCAAAAGTTACTAAGACCGGCTCAACCTTAGGCACCCTTGCCTATATGACCCCGGAGCAAGTTCAAGGGATAGAAGTTGACCAGAGGTCAGATATTTTCTCATTTGGGGTGGTTTTATATGAGATGATAACCGGACAACTTCCCTTTAAAGGTGAACATGAAGTGGCTATAATCTATTCGATTTTGAACGAGATACCTGAACCACTGGCGAGGTATAAAGCCGGTGTTCCTGAAGGATTGCAGATGGTTGTTAATAAAACATTGGAGAAGAACCGGGATGAACGTTATCAGCATGTAGATGATTTTCAGACTGATTTGAAAAAAATTGTAAAAGAAGTGAAATCAGATTTAACAAAGCAACCACCTTCAATAGCTGTGCTCCCATTTACCAATTTGAGTGCGGACAAGGAGCAGGAATATTTCTGTGACGGTATGGCAGAGGAGATTATAAATGTTTTAACCCAGGTTGAAGGTTTGCGCGTGGTCGCTCGAACCTCAGCTTTTGCATTCAAGGATAAACATGAGGATGTTCGCGAGATTGGTAGAAAACTGAACGTGGAAACTCTGCTCGAGGGGAGTGTCCGAAAATCAGGGAAGCGCTTACGTATCACAGCACAGCTCGTAAATGTCTCAGACGGTTACCATCTGTGGTCTGAGAGATACGACCGTGACATTGAGGATATTTTCTCCATTCAAGATGACATCTCTCTATCCATAGTAAGTCAGCTGAAAGGTAAGCTCCTCGGGAAGGAACGAGCAGCAATCGCAGGACGGCACACAAGGGACGTCGAAGCATATAACTCCTACTTGCAGGGGCGTTACTTCTGGAACAAGAGGACAGAGGTTGGATTTCAGAAAGGTTTGGAGTACTTCCGGCAGGCGATTGAGAGGGATCCTACCTATGCTTTAGCCTACGCAGGGATAGCTGACTGCTTCAATCTACTCGGGTGGTATTGTGTTATTTCATCTAAGGAGGCTTTTCCAAGTGCAAAATCTGCAGCAGAGAGGGCGCTGGAAATCGATGAGGACCTTTCTGAGGCCCTAACCTCGCTCGCATTTGCAACAATGCTCTATGATTGGCGTTGGGAAGAGGCTGAGAGGGAGTTTAAGCGAGCCATTGAGCTCAATCCTGGGTATGCTACGGCTCACCATTGGTATGCCGAGTACCTAGCAAGTATGGGACGAATGGATGAAGCCATGATGGAAGCCAAACGAGCCCTCGAATTCGATCCGCTCTCTGTCGTCATGAGAGCTTTATCTGGATTGGCCCTCTATTTCTCGCTTCAGTATGATGAAGCGGTGAAACAATGCAAGAGGATCCTTGATATGGACCCGAACTTCGTCCCTGCGCATTTATTCCTAGGTCTGACCTATACGAAGAAGTCCATGTTTGACGAAGCTATCTCGGAATTTCAGAGTGCCATTGCACTATTCGGCCGCAGTAGCCTGATGCTGGGTGCACTAGGACATGCATATGCTGCATCTGGAAAGCAGGAGGAAGCACGGAAGCTTCTCAATGAGCTGAAGCAAATGTCGGAGCCGATGTGTGTCCCTTGGTACTACATAGCAGCAATGTATTCTGACCTTGGAGAGAACGACGAAGCATTTGAATGGTTGACGAGAGCTTATAAGGAGCATGATGCTTGGTTAGTTTTCCTCAAAGTAGACCCAATTTGGCAAACTCTACGCGCTGATCCGAGATACATTGCTTTGCTGAAAAAAATGGGGTTAGAGAAATGATTGGTAAGATAATCTCCCATTATAAAATACTCGAGAAACTTGGCGAGGGGGGGATGGGGGTGGTCTATAAAGCCCAGGACACCCAGCTACAACGACCCGTGGCGTTGAAGTTTTTACCTCCCCATATCGCTGACAGTTCCCAGGAAAAAGCCCGCTTTATTCAGGAGGCACAATCTGCTTCTGCCTTAAATCATCCTAATGTTACTACTATTCATGGAATAGAAGAAAGCCCTGAAGGGTTATTCATAGCTATGGAATATGTGGAGGGGAAGACTTTGAAGCAGATAGTAGAGGAAGAAACGCTTTCTGTAAAAAAGGTTTTAGATATCGGAATTCAGGTATGTGAAGGCTTAGCCATAGCTCATGAGAAGGGGATAATACACAGGGATATTAAATCTGATAATATAATGCTTACTCTAAGAGGCCAGGTGAAGATAATGGACTTTGGTCTGGCGAAACTGAGAGGAGCGACCAAGTTGACCCAGACTGGCTCAACTTTGGGGACCCTCGCCTATATGTCTCCAGAACAAGCTCAGGGCGAAGAAGTAGATCAGAGAAGCGACATTTTCTCTTTCGGAGTGGTTTTATATGAGCTTTTGACCGGGAAATTGCCTTTTGTAGGTGAGCATCAGGCTGCGATAATATACTCTATCATTAACGAAGATCCTCAGCCAATAGCTCGTTTCAATAATCAGGTTTCAGCCAAGTTAGAGGATATGGTTTTAAAGGCATTGGCAAAAGAGAGAGAGGAAAGGTATCAACATATAGACGATTTATTGGCGGATTTGAGAAGAGAAAAGAAGAGTTTAGAATATGTGAAAACATCCGTAGCAACAAAGCCTACTGAATCTCCCAAGCCAGCCATAGCAGTGTTGTATTTACAAAATCTCTCTGAAAATAAAGATGATGCATATTTTGCCGCTGGGATGACCGAAGATATTATTACTCAACTTTCAAAAATAGGGGGATTGCTGGTCACTTCAAGAAGTGATGTGGAGCAGTTTAAAAATAAGCCAGTGAGCCTCAAAGAAGTAGCTGATAGATTAAGAGTAAGTTATGTAATGGAAGGTTCAGTGCGCAAATATGGAAATAAAATCAGAATCACCTGCCAGTTGATTAAGGCCAGTGATGGCTTTCATGTCTGGGCAGAAAGCTATGATAAGCAGATGGAGGATTTGTTTGCCATCCAGGCAGACGTGGCTAAAGAGGTTGCTCAAGCATTGAAGGTTACCCTTGCTCCACCAGAAGTAGCGATGATTGAAAAGAAGCCTACCCTGAATGTGCAGGCTTATAACTATTACCTGCAGGGTCGGGAATACTATTTAGGAGGAGGAGCTTCCACTAAAGAATGCCTGGAACTGGCAACCAAAATGTTTGAGAAAGCTCTGGAAGCCGACTCGAATTTTGCTTTAGCTTATGCAGGGTTATCAAACTGTTATTCTTCTTATGTGATGTTCAATGTCGACCCTAAGAAATCCTGGTTAGAAAAAGCTCGAAGCACCAGCTTGAAAGCCCTTGCCTTAGACCCCAGTTTAGTCGAGACTCATTACTCCCTCTCCAGATTATATTGGACAGAGGGGAAAACAGACAAGGCTATACAAGAGGCAGAAGAAGCAGTCAAAGCCAATCCTAATTACGGAGAAGCTTGGAGGCTACTAGGAGCGTGGTGTAGAATTAACGGTCAATATGCCAAAGCTGAAAGCGCTTTAATGAGAGCATTGGAGATGAACCCTACTGATCCCCAATTATTTAGCTCTATTATATTATTATATTCACTCTGTGGTAAGGAAGAGAAGGTAGAGGAATATTTTAACAAGGGATTGGAGATTCAACCTCACAATTGGCGTCTATACGATACAATGAGTACTTATTATATTGGTAGGGGTAGGTTGGAGGAAGCCAAAACAATGGCTCATAAATCTTTGAATATTAACCCGCGAAATACTGATGCTCAATGGGCTTTAATGCAAATATCTTTGATGTTAGGAGAAGTCGACAGTGCTTTTCATTATATAAATGAATACCATCGGCAAAATCCAAATGGGGAGTTGTTTGTAGAGTTGGTTTACTTGGAGCTGATAAGAGGAAACAAAGATAAGGCGAAAACCTATCTGGACTCCTGCATCCAGTTCAATCAACCTTTAATTAAAGAATCAGATGGCCTACCCAATGAATATTACTATAGTTCAAGAATAGCCTTAGCTTATGCACTTATGGAAGAACATAAAGAAGCCTTGGAGCAAGCGGAAAGCGTGAGGAAAAGTTTAGGGGAATCGCTGCTAAGCGTGAAATGGGCTATGGGCAGGGGGATTGTTCCATACCTCAGTTTCGTTTATTCGCTCACAGGACAAAAAGAAGAGGCAGTGCGTATGCTGGGATATTTGGTAAAAATAAATATGGTCACTCCCCCTTACATAAAATTGCACCCATGGTACAAAAATTTAGCTGGTTATCCTGCGTTTGAGGAATTGATAAAATAACTCACCCTAAGTCCCTCTCTTAAAAAAGAGAGGGACTTACCCACCCCTTCTCTTAGTAAGAGAAGGGGTCAGGGGATGAGTTTAATGGCGCCCGTAGGGCACGGCGACTATCAAGGATAAAGAATAATTTGTAGGGGTGGGGTAACCCCACCCCTACAGTTATTTCTTCGGCTGACAGGTTTTACCACTCTCCATCATCTCTGTTTCAGACAACTCCTTCTCAGACAAAGGAGACCATTCACCGATATTCTCTACATAAACTTTGCATTTACCCGAAGAGGTCCAGGTCTCGTTTGAATTATAGCCCCATTCTAAATATTCCGAGCCACCACCACCTACCGTGGTAATTAAGTATCTATTAGCCAAATTCCCAAAATAAGCTGCCTGAGCTTCAGGAGAAGGTTGGTCCCCTCCTGAAGGATCAACTGGTATCCAGCCGTAATTCGGAAGATAGACCTCGCACCAGCGGTGAAACACATCATCGGTCGAGGCATCGTCCCCCCTTATAGCCACAGACCCTGCATATCTAACTGGAAGGCCTGCGGCACGGCACAAAGCGATATAGACAAAGCTGTATTCCGAACAGGAGCCAGAGCCTCTTTTCAGAACTGTGGGAGCGATATTCCAGCCGCCGGATAATTCATAAAACATCTTCTCCTGAATATAATCATAGCTCTTACGGGCAATCCAGTAAGGATTCGTCTCTTCTCCGACCGCTTCAGCCGCTGATTTTCGAATGAAAGGGTCAGAAATCGAGTATTTGGTATCATCTACTAAATATTTATCTTTAATCTCTTTTGGTATATCCTTTAAACTCCCCACCTTTTCAGGAAAGATAAAATATTTCGTCTGGTACAGTTTAGCTTTAACCTTCATAGAAACCGTAATAAAATCCGGATTTTTTACCCCTACGTAATGATAATGAGCCACCTTCTGCCCCCATCTATCTGTAAGTATATCCATTGGCTCAGGCTTAAATACTATCTTCCCTACGATCTTTTGATTGTCCAGGTCCTGAGGTATGGCTAAATATATATCCAGAGTTTCCAGGATTCCCGGACCATAATTTCTCACCTGACTGGTATATTCTAAAAATTCAAGTTTTTCATCCATACATCTTAGTTTATCTTCATCTCCGATCTTGATTTTGTAAAGCTTGTCAGTCTGATAATCCACATTCCAGAGGTTTTTTCCATCCCAGGCTAAACCCCGGGCATGAGGACCTGGTGCATTAAAGAACAGAATCACCTCACCCTTATCCGGAGTAATCATATATATCCGGTTTGACATCCGGTCAGAAACCCAGAGGTATTTCCCATCAAAAGTTAGACCCTGCACGTCAGATGAAGGAGCAGGAATAGTAATGATAGTGGTACCATCTTCGGTGCTGATTTTGTAGATCTCCTTAGCTTTATTATCCGCAACCCATAGATATTTTCCATCCCAGGCTAAACCCTTAGGACTACTTGAGGGTGCAGAGATGGTCTTTAATGCTACTCCACTCTGAGGGTCTATTTTAAAGATTAAATTCTCCTCATTATCCAGGCACCAGAGATATTTACCATCCCAGGCTAATCCAACTGGTTGATAACCCGGGGCAGGTATGACTTTATTAATCGTGCCATCCTCAGGTTTAAGAGCATACAGAGAGTCAGTTTTCCGATCAGCTACCCAGAGCTGCTTACCGCAGAAAGTCAAACCGGTAGCACAGGAACCCGGAGTAGCAAAAAAAGTATCGACCTCACCGGTATAAGCAAAGACTTCGACTCCGGGAATAACCAGCAAAAGCAAAAAAACAAAAATTTTACTGCGCATAACTCCTCCTTTCGAATTATTTAAACCTAAAATATTGATTAAATTTCCGGAGTCAAGGAAATTAAAAAAGGCATCAACCTGTTGATTGATGCCTTTATACCATTTAAATCTCTATTACGAGCTATACTAATCCCTGTTCTATCATCGCATCTGCTACCTTGATGAAACCGCCAACATTTGCGCCCTTCACGTAGTTGACCCAGTTCCCCTCTTTTCCGTAGGTTTGACATTGTTTGTGGATTGCTTTCATAATCCCGTGAAGTTTCTCATCTACCTCCTCGCGAGTCCAGGACAACCTCATAGAGTTCTGGCACATCTCCAAACCTGAAGTAGCTACACCGCCAGCATTAGCTGCCTTGCCAGGACCAAAAAGAATCTTTGAATTGAGAAATACCTGTGTCCCTTCAAAGGTGGTTGGCATGTTCGCACCTTCACCCACTGCCTTACAACCGTTCTTAACCAGCATCTGCGCATCTTCCTCGTCTATTTCGTTCTGAGTAGCAGAGGGGAATGCGACGTCGCATTTTACTTCCCAGGGGCGCTTGCCATTCACGTATTTGCATCCAAATTTATCTGCATATTCTTTAATCCGGCCACGTCTTACGTTCTTGAGTTCCATGGCGAACGCAAGTTTTTCTGCATTAACCCCTGCGGGATCATAGACATAGCCGTTGGAATCAGACAGGGTAACGCATTTACCGCCTAACTGGTTTACCTTCTCCACGGTGTACTGTGCAACATTGCCTGAACCAGAAATAGTGCAAATCTTTCCTTTGATAGAGTCCCCCTTGGTATTTAACATCTCTTCGACAAAGTAAACACATCCGTAACCAGTAGCCTCTGGTCTGATCAGGCTTCCACCCCAGCTAAGCCCTTTGCCGGTGAGAACTCCGGTGAACTCGTTGCGGATTCTTCTATACTGACCAAACATGAACCCTATCTCTCTTCCACCTACACCAATGTCCCCTGCTGGAACATCTGTGTCCGGACCAATATGCCTGCACAGTTCGGTCATAAAGCTCTGGCAGAATCTCATCACCTCGTTATCGGATTTCCCCTTAGGATCAAAATCCGATCCTCCCTTGCCACCGCCCATGGGCAGGGTAGTTAAAGAGTTCTTGAACACCTGCTCAAAAGCCAGGAATTTCAATATCCCTAAATTGACCGTGGGATGAAAACGAAGTCCGCCTTTATACGGACCAATAGCGCTGTTCATCTCAATGCGGTAACCACGATTGATCTGGATCTCCCCTTTATCATCCATCCAGGGGATTCGAAACATAACCACCCTTTCAGGCTCAGCAATTCTTTCCAGTATCTTGAATTCCTGGTAAATGGGGTTTTCTTCCAGAAAGGGCATTAGGGATTCTGCTACCTCTTTAACTGCCTGGTGAAACTCAGCTTCACCCGGGTTTTTCTTGATTACCTTTTCCATAAATGTATTAACCTTCGCCGAAACATCTCTTGACATAGAGAAACTCTCCTTTCATTATGGTTTTTTTGTTAATGATTTTCGATCCTGAAATATTTTTATCTCTCTTCCTCCTTTCTTAAATTCCTGGCCTCAGAATTCTCTTACGTTAATTTTATCAAAATGAAACTTTGTGAAATATTTAACAAGTAAAAATGAATAAAAAGTATTTTCCCCCTCCTTCTGTTAAAGCTTTCTTCAACCCGTTTATTATGTATCATCATCTCCAAACAAAGATACTACAAAGTTTTTCTATTATATATCCTTTTCGATTTTTGTCAAGAGAAAATTGGGGAATAATTTACCATATTTTTGTGATTTCCAAATAATCGGGTAAATATTCCCCACTTGGACTTTTTGTTCTTATCTAAACCTAACTTTTTGGGATTTAAATCGTTAACCAGGTTCAGGATATCTTTATCCAAATGAATTTTTAAATCGTATATTTTTTGTATAATAAACAAAGTGAATTAATTCACAAAGTAGATTAAACATATTTAAATTGAAAGTTATGGAATATCATGGTTAATAGCTTTATGAAATGAGGGATTAATCTCTATATCCTGAAGTGGTATTTGAGGTTGCTCTTTTGAGGAATTTATTACTTGACATCTTTACTGAATTTATTTAAGTAAATGTTACTTTATGAAGAATCATAACGCAAAAAATAATAGGAACAGGAAATCTAACCACAATCTGGCTGAGGATTTTTATTTGCTATCCCACCAGATATTGCGATATGCAAGTCGCGCTCTGCCCAGACTCGATTTCATACGCGAAATCTCAACTATGCTTATTGATTTTTCTGGATGTGATGTGGTTGAGATACGATTAAAGAGATATGAAAAGTATTACCGGTATGAAATAAGCCGGAACAATAAAAATCTGTTCCAGTGGGATTACACCCCCTGTCTGCGAACGGAAGATGCAAAACTAATACCCTGTTCCCAGGATGATGCAGGTATAGAGACGCTCTATCAGGATATCCTTCTCGGCAAGTTTAATCCCAAACTCTCTTATTTCACAAAAAGCGGTAGTTTCTGGATAAATGATCTGAGCAATTTACACGCTCTCCACAAGCAGGATAATAAACAATCGGTTGGCTACAATCTCTTGCCACTTGGCGCTCAGGGTTCGCTGGCAATCTTCCCTCTGGTAGCAGATGAGGACAATATAGGACTTTTACAATTAAAGAGTTGCCAGTCAGACTTCTTTACAGCTGATGAAATCCGGTTTTATGAGGGACTTGCCCAAACGCTCGTGGTAGCCCTCGTACACCGACATGCACAGGTAGCTTTGCGGGAAAGAGTCAAAGAACTGACCTGTCTATACGGTATCGCAAAGCTGGTTGCACGACCAGACACATCGCTTGAAAATATGCTCCAGGGTCTGGTAGAACTCCTGCCGCCTGCCTGGCTATATCCTGAAATTGCTACAGCCAGGATAATCTTGGACGGGAATTCTTATACCGCACCAAATTTCCAGGAGGGGGTTTATAAACAGACCGCAGATATTGTTTATGTTGGCAGGAAACGGGGTACCATTGAAGTCATATATATGGAGGAGAGACCGGAACTGGACGAGGGTCCATTCCTTAAAGAGGAGCGGAGTTTAATAGATGCAGTAGCCAGAGAGGTAGCGCTTATGGTCGAGCGCAGACAGGCAGAGGAGGAAAAAACCAGATTACAGAATCAGCTTATGCATGCTGACCGTTTGGCGACCATCGGACAGCTTGCTGCAGGAGTCGCGCATGAGATTAATGAACCTTTAGGGAATATTTTGGGATTTGCTCAGCTTGTTGCCAAATGCCCGGAACTTAGCACACAAACAGCTCAGGATATAGAAAAGATAAAGAATGCATCCCTTCATGCCCGGGAAATTGTAAAGAAACTATTGATTTTTGCCCGTCAGATGCCAGCCAAAAAATCCAGGATCAATCTAAATCGGATTGTCGAAGAGGGGCTTTATTTCTTTGAATCCAGGTGTGCTAAAGAAGGAATAGAGTTGGTGCGTTCACTCTCGCCTGACCAGCCGGAGATCAGCGTGGATCCGGCTCAGTTGCACCAGGTCCTGGTTAATCTGGTAGTAAATGCTATCCAGGCTATGCCCGGGGGGGGCAGGCTAACCATAAAGACTATGTCTGATGAACACTATGTATCCCTCATCGTTGAGGATACTGGTATAGGTATGAGCGAGGAGGTTAAGAAACAGATATTTATCCCATTCTTTACCACTAAGGAAATTGGGGAGGGAACTGGTCTCGGACTCTCTGTTGTTCATGGAATTATCAGCTCGCACAAAGGGTTTATCAATGTCGAGAGTAAAGTTGGTTCAGGCTCGCGTTTTGAGATCCGTTTGCCTGTAATAACACATCCAGAAAAAAAGGAGAGCTGATAATATGACACCTGAATCCAGGAAAGAGGGTCTCCTGGTTGTAGATGACACTCCTAATACTCTAGAGTTGCTTCAAAGAAAACTGACCTCACAAGGTTACCAGGTGTATACCGCCCCAGATGTGGCTCAGGCAATTAAAATTCTTGAGGCGACACCAGTAGACCTGGTCATTACCGACCTCAAGATGCCCAAGGTAAGCGGATTAGACCTGGTAAGGCATATTCGTGAAAACCTCAAAGATACTGAGGTGATGATCATCACCGGTTATGCTACGATTGAAGGAGCGGTAAAAGCGATTAAGGTAGGAGCCGAAGAATACCTGCCCAAGCCTTTCACGGATGAAGAACTCTTTTCTTCTGTGAGAAGGGTATTAACCAAACTGCAATCTCGCAGGGCCGAGCGGAACCAGACTCATAAGAAGCCCTCAGCCCCTCATGGTCTGGTAGCTGAATCCGAAAAGATGCTAAAGGTTTTTGACGCCATACCCAAAGCCGCATCTACTGCCGCAACCGTGTTAATCTCAGGAGAAAGTGGCACCGGTAAGGAGCTTATTGCCAGGGCAATTCACTATAGTAGCCTGCGTGCTTCAGCGCCTTTTGTCCCGGTGAATTGTGGCGGCATTCCTGAAGGGCTTCTGGAAAGCGAGCTTTTTGGACACGTCAAAGGCGCTTTCACCGGAGCCACGGATACCAGAGCCGGCTTTTTTCAAACCGCTGATGGTGGCACGATCTTCCTTGACGAAATCAGCGAAACCAGTCTGTCAATGCAGGTGAAGCTTCTTCGCGTTCTGCAAGACAAGGAAGTATATATGGTTGGTGCCACCCATCCAGTAAAAGTTGATGTGAGGATTCTGGCTGCCACCAACAAGGATTTACTTGGCCTGATAAAGAAAGGAGTTTTCCGTGAGGATCTTTATTTTAGACTGAATGTACTCAGTATAGCCATTCCCCCTCTAAGGGAAAGAGGTGACGATATCGTGCTTCTGACCAATCACTTTGCCATCAAATTTGCTAAGGAATATGGTAAAAAAACTCCACGCTTCTCAGAAAAGGCGTTGCAGGTTCTTAAAAACTATGATTGGCCCGGTAATGTAAGGGAATTGGAGAATGTAATCCAGCGCCTTATAGTTATGACCGAAGGCGACATTATAGACGTTCCTGATCTGCCATCGCTTATGCGTTTCTCAGCTCAGAGGGAAGTGGGACTTAATCGAACCTTAGCTGAAGTTGAGGCTGAATATATTCGCAATGTCCTGGCAAGTGTAAACGGAAACAAAACAAAAGCTGCCCAAATTTTAGGGATTGATCGTAAAACTTTGAGAGAAAAAATTCAGAATACACCTCCAGGTAGCTCTTAATAATAAACACAAATGCTGGGGAAATTCTCCTCAACGATTCGAATTTCACCGAACTTCAAATAATTTTAATTAATCCTACAGTTACAATAAGACATCATCGAAATAATTGTAGTTACCTCGAAATCTTTTGAATCACTTGACCTTATCCTCGAATATTAAACACAATAATTCTATTCAAGAAGAATCACAAGCATTAAAAGTGGCGATCGGCATAATTTTTGCTACTATATCTCTATGAAAAAAGATTGGACTTGAAAGGAGGTAAGCAAAATGTCAAAACATTCAACCAAAACCGTTGAGAAGATAAGTGCGGTCTCTAAGAAACGTGAATATACCGGGCTTTGCATAACTTGCCAAAACGCTGCCAACTGCATATACCCGAGAAATCTTAGTCAGCCAGTTTTACAGTGCGAAGAGTTCGATTGCTACGAAACGCCGATAGAGACAATTACAGTGGATAGAATTCTGGCAATTGCTCGTTCCAAGAACATCTCTAACACTGAGGACACGGTTGCATTTAAAGGGCTTTGCGTTAATTGCGAGAACCGCACTACGTGCATCTTTCCCAAACCTGAAGCAGGTGTATGGCGATGTGAGGAGTACGCTTAAGTTCGCAGTCAAAAGCATCTCCTGCGGTTTTATATGATTACGATTAAGAAGCCAGTGCTTGACGAGCAAACCATGATGATATATATTCGGTGATGCTCGTCAAGCATTTGTTTATATTCGAAGATTAAAAGACACTTGATATTTAAGAGGTAAACATGACCGATTCAGAAATTGGAAAAAGAGGAAGCGTCTATGAAAACGTGGTCTGGCAATTCAATAAAGCCTCAGACCTGATGAAGCTTGATCTGGACATACGTAAGATCCTCGGGAAGACCACCAATGAGATCATTGTGAATTTCCCGGTCAAGATGGATGATGGTCGGATAGAGATGTTCACCGGTTACCGGGTCCAGCACAACAATGCGCTGGGTCCTTACAAAGGCGGACTGCGTTTCCACCCGGCCGTTGACATCGACGAGGTTAGGGCACTTGCTACCTGGATGACCTGGAAAAGCGCCCTGACTTATATCCCGTTTGGCGGCGCCAAGGGAGGGATACAGTGTGACCCCTTCAAGTATTCATCCAGCGAAGTGGAGAGAATATCCCGCCGGTTCACTTTCGCTCTGGGAAATAATATCGGGCCGGAGTACGATATCCCCGCTCCGGACGTGAATACCAATCCCCAGATAATGGCCTGGATTCTGGATACCTATGTATCGACTATGCCTGCGCATGAAAGACAGGCTTGCATCCATGTAGTCACCGGAAAACCGATTGAGTCCGGCGGAAGCCTGGGACGTGATAAGGCGACTGGCCAGGGAGTCGTTTACACTATTGAGGAATGGGCAAGGGATAAAGGCTTCAACTTAAAAGGAGCCACTTACACGGTTCAGGGATTTGGAAATGTCGGTTCCTGGACTGCGCTTCTCCTCAAACAGCACGGTTCCATACTACTTGCAGTTGAGGATGCCAGTGGAGCAATTGCGAATGCAGAAGGGATTGATCCCGATGACCTCCTGGTTTTTGCCAAGAAAAATAACGGGCTGATTTCCGGTTACCCGAAGGCTAAGCCAATCGACCGCAAAACCTTATTCCAAACCAAAGCGGATATATTCGTTCCGGCTGCCCTGGAAAATCAGATAACAGCTGACACTGCACCCGTCTTAAATGTGAAACTCGTGGCTGAAGGAGCAAATGGGCCAACTAACCCGGACGGCGACCGGGTCCTCCAGCAGAAAGGGATAGATTTAATTCCCGATATACTCTGCAACGCCGGTGGCGTGATCGTCAGCTACTTCGAGTGGCTTCAGAACAAACGCAGTGAATTCTGGGAACTGGAGGAAGTGGACACCAAATTACATAGAAAAATAGTCAGTGCTTACGAACGGGTACGCGATACGGCCAAAGCATATAAAACTGACTGGCGAACAGCCGCCTATATTGTAGCTCTTTCCCATCTGGATACTGTCTACAGAGAACGTGGGATTTTCCCGTAATGAAAAATAATGAAATCAACTTAAGATAAAATTATGCCGAAAGAAAAAAGTTTTTGTGATTATGTGGTCGAGCATGTTAAACAGGCAGCTGACCTGATTTCACTCGACCCGGACATCCGCAGCATTCTGGCGAAGACCATCAACGAGGTAACCATCAACTTTCCGGTGAAATTGGAAGATGGGCGGATCGAGATGCTGATTGGTTATCGGGTTCAGCATAACAACGTTATGGGACCTTTTGAAGGGGGAATACGCTTCCACCCGGCACTTGGTATTGAAGAGGTAAGGGTTCTGGCCAACTGCATGACCTGGAAAGCAGCCATTGCCAATATACCGTTTGGAGGAGCCAGCGGTGGAATCCAGTTCAACCCAACCAAATACACCTTTAATGACCTTGAGCGGATAACCCGCCGTTTTACTTTTGCTCTGGGGAATAATATCGGGCCGGAGTACGATATCCTCGCCCCGGATATAGGCACAAACTCTCAAATTATGGCCTGGATCCTCGATACTTATTTATCAACTATACCCCCGCATAAACGCCAGGCTTGCAAGCATGTGGTCACAGGTAAACCTATAAAATCTGGTGGAAGCCTGGGTCGTGATAAAGCCACTGGTCAGGGAATCGTCTTTTTGATTCAGAAATGGGCAGAGGAAAAAAATTTCGATCTAAATGGAGCCACCTACACAGTCCAGGGATTCGGTAACGTTGGCTCCTGGGCAGCTCGCCTCTTGAAGCAGTCTGGTGCAAGGCTGGCCGCAGTTGAAGCTTTTACTGGCGCAATTTTCAATGCAGACGGTATAGATCCCGATGACTTATTCGAGTATGTTAAAAAGAATCGAAAGCTCGTTGGTTATCCGCAGGCAAAATCGGTTGACCACAAAACCTTTCTGCAAACCAGGGCTGATATTTTCATCCCCGCTGCCCTGGAAAACCAGATCACTTCTGAAACCGCACCTCTGTTAAACGTAAAATTGGTAGCTGAAGGAGCTAATGGTCCGACTGATCCGGAAGCAGACCGGATACTGCAGAAGAAGGGTGTTGATATTATTCCTGACATTCTGTGTAACTCTGGCGGTTTAATAGTCAGCTACTTCGAATGGCTTCAGAACAAGCGCAGTGAGTTCTGGGAACTGGAGGAAGTGGACAGCAAATTACACACCAAGATCATTAACGCCTATAATCTGGTGAGCGATAAGTCAAAGGAGTTGAAGAGCGATTTGCGAACCGCGGCTTATGTTGCTGCGCTGACTCGTCTGGAAAGGGTATACAAAAGACGCGGGATCTTCCCGTAATCAGAAGCACTTACACTTCCATAGAAGTATTCAGATGGGAAAAGAATTTCTAAGGAAACACTAACTGGAAAAGAAGATATAGGAGAATAAGTCTCTTCTGGAATTTATTTCTATCAACTTAAAGCTGGAGATTATAAAGAAACAAAAAAGATGACTCTTTTGAGATAAAAGAAAAATCTTTTATCCATCATCGGTCATCTATTTTTAAACAACTTGATTTCTATGCTTGCCATCTATTAGAGGTGGACTGATCTAGTTCGCCACTAGCGAATCAGGTCAGGGGACCTAACGGTCACGAGTAAGTTCATTTCAATTTGGCCATTTTAACAACCTCAGATTCATTTCCCACATCTACTTTAAGAAGATAGATCCCAGCCGCTAGATCTTCCCCCTTAGAATTTTTACCATTCCAAGATGTTTTAAAAATCTCCTGAAAACTTTCATCAGACTGCTTGTAAACCAGTTCACCTGCGACATTGAAAATAAAAATCCTGACCGGTTTATCTGGATTTGATTTCCCCACATAAATAGTTAGAAAATCGCTGAAAGGGTTTGGATAGACCCAGATCCTGTTCGAGCCGGAAATGACTAAAGTCACCTGAGCAATCTGGATTGAATCAGGAGCTTGATTGATCTTCACGGTAACATTGGCAGGATAGACACCCTTATCTAATCCGGAAATATCAACTGCCAGAGTACAAATTGAAGTAGTAAAGCTAGAATCCGGCTTCAAAGTCAACCAGCTTACATCTGGGGTAGCAGTCCATTTTAATTGACCCTCTCCCGGATTTGAGATACTCATTGTCTGCACCGCAGGATTTGAACGATTTTTAATTGCCAAAAAACTGAATTTATCCGGATAGATAATTGGATAAACAGCTCTATATGCATTTATAACCCCATACCCTTTTAAAGTATCCGGGTAATCTGCTTGGGTTGCTGTTTTCCATAAAGACCTTCTAAGTTGTATAGGTGACCAATCTGGATAAACTTGCAAAATTAACGCACAGGCACCAGCCACCAGCGGTGCGGATAAAGAGGTTCCATTAACGTTACTATAACTTCCATACATATTAGCACAATAAGTTCCCACTCCGCAGGCGCACACATCTGGCTTGATCTTTCCCTTTAGGAAATCACTCTGAAAACCAGCAGAGCTGAAAGAGGCAATATTCCCTTCTAAATCTACTGCTCCAACTGCAATCACACTATCCCCATCTGCTGGAGCAATTATATAATGCCAGTTATTGCCCACGCTCCTTTCATTTCCAGCGGAATTTACTACAACCACCCCCCTGGATACAGCAATATCCGCTGCTATAGTACATAAAGCTGTATTACCATCTAAGCTGTCCCATGTATACCAATCATTATATCCCAGTGAAGAGGATACAATATCAGCACTTAAGCTCTCAGCCCATTCGATCCCGGCTACCCAGAAGTCCTCTTCAACTTTGATCTCCTGTGCTTCAATTTCTGTTTTAGCTAAGACGAATTCAGAATTATAAGCCGGTCCGATTAAAGTACCAGGCATATACCCGGCTAAAGCGGATAAAGTATAAGTCCCGTGTGACCTTTGTTGGTCAGCCACGGACAAGTCTTCTACATCCTCATCACTATTTATAAAATCATAAGTTGCTATAATCCTGCTCGAATCAGCTAAATGCTTAAGAGCCTGATGATGGAGGTAATAACCTGTATCCAGCATACCAATCCTGATTCCCCTGCCGGTATAACCTAAATTATGTAATTCCGGGATATGTATCTGCAAAAGCTGAGCATAAGAAGGTCCATAATCTAAAAGCTCACCGAAACTTTTTTTGTAAACAGGAACGATCTCTTTGTTTAACTCCGGGAGCGATTTATGGAATGTCACCACTTTTTTAATTTTTTGAACAAAACCAAATTCTGAAATTTTATCTAAATCTTTTTTAGAAGCTAAGATACTCACCGCATTCAGCCATCTGGAAACTGCTCTTATCTTCACTCCTGCCATTTTGAGAGAATCTATGTAAATCTGGTAAACGGGCAGGTCGAAGAAATCAGCTACTGTCCCGCTTCCTCGCAGTTCCCTTCTTCTCAATGTTCTTTCAGGAAACCTATAAATATTTTCTTTCAAAGCCTTTTCAATATTCTCTTGCTTCAAAAGACCTTTATCCTTGAAAAAAATCCAGTAAGAGGAAAGAGAATCTGAAGGAATAGATTCTATGAATTCAGCAGTTTTCTGATCCAATTTACCTTTAACTTTTAAGGGTAAATTTGAGGGGTATATTTCATTATAAAAAAGGAAAAAGGTTAGTGCTATTAGTAATAGCGCCCTAACCTTTATCCCTATATCATTGTTTCTCATTTACCTTGCTTGTGACCCTTAAAGAAATGGCTGGCTCAAATTTATTTTGGGCCAGCCCTTAAAAAAATCTTAAACTTTTATTACTTGGTTTTTGGTGCAGAATGAGCAACTATCTTCCAGGCATCTGCGAATTTAAATTCTTTATAAGTCGGGCTTTCCGGGTTATGGCAAACTTTGCACTCCTTCTCCGTAGGCATTATGAGTCCGGCTTCCTTTGATAGCTTCGGATCCTTCATAATATTAGCAGGCATATATTTTCCTCCAGCACCATGACACCCTTCGCAGCTTACCCCTTCATTTATATCGTACTTTAATCCCTTCTCTTCAGCTTTAGCCATATAACCAACCGTATGACACTTTAGACATTTCTCGCTCTTCAGGGGGTTATCTATTTTCTTCTCAGCAGCGATCTTTTTGGACTGTTCATTTGCAAGCGTTTTGTAAGCAGTTGAATGTTTAGAACCCGCCCAGATATCATACTGCTTTCCCTTTTTCTCGAAATTATGGCAGGGTTTACAAACCAGAGAACCCACATATTTAGCTTTAGTTATGGCTGGAGCTTTAGGGGCTTTAGGAGCTTCCTGGGCATAAGCTAAATAGAAAGCCAAAAAGAAGAACAAGCTTATCAAAACTATCAGACTGAATTTCTTCATCCTCTTTCTCACCTCCTTTATGAATAAATTAACAATGTATGAAATCCCTTGTCAAGAACATTTTAAAAAAAGAAGGTCAACTAATCAGCTGACCTTCTTTATTATATTATACGAAACAAAAAAAGATTATTTTAACAAAACCATTCTCCGGGTCAATTTGAAATCCCCTGCCTCCAGCCGGTAGAAATATATTCCGCTGGAAACTTCTCTGCCATTTTCATCCTCTCCGTACCAGATCACAGAATGTTCTCCGGGTGTCTGTCTCTCATTTACCATAGTTTTTATCCACTGACCTAACAGATTATATATTTTCAGAGATACAGACGAAGATTTAACTCTCTCGGGAATATAATATCTCAACTCGGTTGACTGGTTAAAAGGATTAGGGTAGTTCTGCTCCAGGGTATAATTTTTTGGAAGAGCATCAGGTGCTTGATCATCTCCAACATCTAAAGGATAGGAGAAATCAATCGTTCTCAAAGTGTCAGGAATCTCTGAAATAATAAGATTCTGTGAAGATGGTGTATTATAACCAGGAATTGATGGTGGATAGAAAGTCCAGTTGCCATCGCAGAGGTATAGATCAAAAGTCCCGGTAAGTTCATCAACTTCCTCACTTGAATTATAACCATTCGGCCAGGTATCTGTTGATGCACTAACGTAATAACCCGGTGAAATAGGTAAGGATATGTTCGACAGGCTTCCGTGGATACGGGCATGGGTGTAATTCAGGAGAAATCCCAATCCACCGCTGGTGTCAGAACTAACCGTAACATAACGGATGCTGGGGTTGGAAAGGTAGCTCGGGCAGTAAACTGAAAGATCATAGCTTCCGGAGTCAACGTAGATGGTATAAATCCCATCGCTGCCGGGATTTCCTCCATAGCTTTTGCCAGAAGCATAAAAATTCAGCCAGAACGCTATTCCAGTTCATTCCTGGATCGCCCGGGTCAACTTTAATTGTATCCCTTACCATCTTCCCGCTTATGAAATTAAGCACTACCGTATCTCCGGGTGAGACATTCGATTCCCCTCCTCCTTCTAAGACATATCCCGCTGGAATCGGATATCTATCATCCTCCGTAAATATATTCACATACCAGCCAGAGGAATCCAGGGAGGAGATATGCAATGTGAAATTATTATTTGAGCCAGTTCCGGAGACTGCGTCAGTATAGCTCTGTAGCGTGCTAGACTCGGCTCGAATTTTATAAGGATGAGTTGGTGATCCGCCTGATTCGGTCACTCTTCCGTAGATAACCGTATCCGTCTTCTGGCAAGTGAAGTTGTGTTCAATACTGTGCTGGGTTTGATTGTTAAATTGAAAACTATTGGGAACCAGATAATCGGGAGCCAGATCTTCTGAGCTTATCCCTACCTCCCAGCTCCCTAACTCCGAGGACCCAAAAAAGATCTTATATTTCCCGTCTGTGCTTTCGTAGTTCTTATAGCTTGGTCCGCTGAATCTCGGGCTGCACCACATCGACAGATTCAAAACTAACAAAGAATCATCTTGGTCTTTTATCTCTCCGAATATGCTGTCTGCCGGTGACTCATAGCTGAAATTAACGCTGTCAACCACACCGAAGGCGATTTCAGTTTTCTCAGCTGGAGTAACATAACCAGTTACATCAGAAGATCTGATGTAGAAAGTGCGTCCGGTGCCGCTGCTCCCCACATTTATCTCATAGTAGCCGCTATCGTTTGAAAGACCTGCCCAGAAAGCAGATTCTGAGACACTGTCATCAGCTTCTACCCAGATATTTTTCAAAAGCGTATCCGGAGCAGTATGACCGGGTAAGGTTATCCATCCTGTAAATTTATTAGGCGGTGAAGGAAGCGGGGTAACCCATATCCCTCTCTGAGCAGTGGTGCTGTCTGTCAGATCTATTACTTTGAAAATATAATGAGCCGGTGCAATTCCAGCTTCAAACGGCTGACAGATAAACCAGCCATCCGGAGTGGGACTGATATCCGGAGGTGGACCCTGGCTCGAGGTATCACCATCTGCTATACCGAACTCAAAAAGCAGTTTGTCTCCGGGATTATCCAGTACTGAATCCTGATCAATATCTATCCAGATTTGCCAGTAGGTTTGGGCTCCGATGGCACAGTTTGCACCCCAGCTTAAGGTATCGCCCTGGACCATTGAACTCAAACTCGTATCCCCGTTAACCGAGAAGAATATATAGTTGGTTAGAGCATGGCTTGTCTGGAAATTTAGAAGTAGAAATAGAAAAAGCCCCCAAAAAATAAAACATTTAAAATTCTTCATCTTTACCTCCCCTTAAAGTGGTTTCTCAAGTCTCTCTGAACTAAAAATCAAATAATATATCTTATCACCCCCTTTTAGTAATCTTTTTGTTAAATTTTATCACCTGATATTGTCTTCAATTATAATGGAGATGAAAGTATAAAATTTTCCCCTCATATTTTTTATCGGCAGATTTTCCCAACAGTTTAATACTTTTTGGTTAAAACCTTTTCAAAAAAGATATGTTTCCCATCAGATTCTCTTCAGACCGATGTAAATTTAAAGTATCGAAGCTACCTGTCCTTTGGTCTGAGCCTCAGGGTCGAAGACAGGACGGTGACAGTTCGATTCCTCTCACTGTCCCTGAGTAAAGTCGAAGGGAGCTTGTCGGACCGGCGGGTGACCTCTACTGGTTTAAAATCTCTTTTCCATTATCTCCGAAATCGAATTATAAAATTTTTCTTTAATCTTCTGAATTGGCAGGTCTATCCAGTTATTTATTTTGAGATTTTGTCCTTCGGCTTTTCCAATTATCGCATAGTCAATGTCAAATTCTTTATTCAGTTTTTCTAATTCGGGCAGGTCCTTCTCTTCCAGACTTAAGATGATCCTGGACTGGGTTTCACCGAAAAGAAGAGCATCTTTTCTGAGGTTATTTTGAATCTCGATTTCAGCACCCAACCGCAAATTATTTCCAGAGGTCACACAGCACTCAGCTAAAGCTACAGCCAACCCTCCTTCTGAACAATCGTGGGCGGATTTAACTATCCCTGATTTAATCAGTTTAAGACAGGCTTGCTGAACTCTTTTTTCATAATCCAGGTCTAAGACCGGCGGTTCACCTTTAGTTAAATTATGAATTATTTTCAGAAATTCTGTTCCACCTAATTCCTCTTTATTTTTCCCTAAAAGGACAATCAGGTCCCCTTCTTTTTTAAACCACTGGGTAGTTATATATTTTATCTCCTCAACTAATCCTATCATACCGACCACCGGGGTGGGATAAACAATCCTCTCCGGATCCTCATTGTAAAAAGAAACATTCCCTCCGGTTACTGGAGTTTCTAAAATCCTACAAGCCTCAGCCATACCCTCAATACACTCTTCAAAGGTCCAGTAAACCTCCGGGTCATAGGGGTTCCCGAAGTTCAAGCAGTTGGTTATAGCTAATGGCATTGCCCCTGAACAGATTAAATTCCTGGCTGCCTCAGCTACTGCAATTCTTCCTCCCATCCTCGGATTAAGATAACAATACCTCCCGTTACAGTCTGTGGTCATAGCCAATGCCTTATTGGTTTTTCTCAACCTTATAACTGCCGCATCTGAGCCTGGCCCAACTGCTGTCCCGGTCCTGACCATCGTATCATACTGCTCATATACCCACCTTTTACTGGCGATATTAGAAGTGCTTATAAGTTTCAGCAGCACTTCGTTCAAATCTATGGGGATTTTTATCTTAGACAGTTCTAAGTTTGAAGTTTGTGTAAGATATTTTGGCTTCTTTTTTTCTCTTCTATATACCGGTGCTCCTCCGCCTAAGACCAGAGTATCAGCCGGTATCTCTGCCACCACTTTCCCATTATTCTTCACCCTTAACATCTTGTCTTCAGTAACGTGTCCGATTATGACTGAGTGCAGTCCCCATTTAGAGAAAATCTTCTGCACCTCTCTCTCTTTCCCTTTCTTCGCAATAACCAGCATCCTCTCCTGTGATTCAGAGATCATAATCTCGTAAGGTATCATCCCCTTCTCCCGCATAGGTACTAAAGAGAGCTCGATCTCCATTCCGCTTTTCCCTCTGGCAGAAGTTTCAGAAGTAGCACAGGTAAGTCCAGCTCCTCCTAAATCCTGAATCCCGACTATCAGACCCACTTTGATTATCTCTAAGGAAGCTTCCAAAAGAAGCTTTTCTATAAACGGGTCGCCTATCTGCACTGAGGGTCTTTTCTTCTCTGATTTCTCACTGATCTCTTCAGAGGCAAAAGTTACACCGTGAATTCCGTCTCTGCCAGTAGAAGCACCAACCAATAAAACCGGATTTCCTGCTCCACTAGCTGTAGCAGTTGCCATCTCCTCTGGTTTAACAATCCCCACTGCCATCGCATTCACCAGGGGATTGCCGGTATATGACTCATCAAAATAGATTTCTCCGGCTACTGTGGGAACTCCAAAGCAATTCCCGTAATCACCAACCCCTCTTATCACCCCATCGAAAAGATAACGAACCCGCGGATTAGAAAGTGAACCGAACCTCAGCGAATCTAAAGAAGCAATCGGTCTGGCACCCATACAGAAGATATCTCTCAATATACCACCCACTCCCGTGGCCGCTCCCTGATAGGGTTCAACTGCAGAAGGATGGTTGTGACTTTCGATTTTAAAGACCACGGCTAAACCGTCTCCGATATCTACTGCTCCCGCATTCTCCTCCCCGGCCTTAGCTAAAAGATTTTTACCTTCACGGGGAAACTTTTTTACCATAGCGATCGAATTTTTATAACTGCAGTGTTCTGACCACATAACTGAGTAGATTCCAAGTTCAGTATAGGTAGGAGTTCGACCTAAAATCTTTTTTATCCTTTCATATTCTTCTTTTAAAAGCCCATGCTCTTTTGCTAATTTAAGAGTAACTTTCAGTTCTTTCATCTTTTGTCTCCTGATATTAAACTAAATTTTAAATATATTTACCATTTAGTCAATGTCAAATGAAATCATCCATGAAAATATTTTAATATTTACTCGAACTTCTATGAGTCAGAATAAAAATAGGGTTTTTGTAGAGACGCATAGCGATGCGTCTCTACGTCAGGCTATAGAGTTCTTACTCCAGAGGTGGCTTAAATCAAAATACCTTAAATTATTGCAAGAAAACCAAATCCACAGTCTCTTCTCTTTCCAAAAACTATTGTTCCGAATCCCGCATAAACAATTTTTAATTTTTATGAATTCTGCCCTCCCACAAAGACCTAACATGTTGTAGTTAAATAGATTACACCCCCTATTTTACCCTACGAATAAAAGTAAAATTTATTAAACAAATTTTTATCTAATTCCGTATAAATATTATGTAAAGTAGTCTCTTAATGTTATCTGATAACTTGTTGATAACATGTAACTTAGAGGACTGACAGTCTGCGTCAAACTAAGAGAGAGGTGATTTTTGAATGACGTTTGGGATGACACACCTTGAGTTCCCGACCAAACAGGATTTAACTAAAAGAAATTTAAAGATACACACTCTGGTAAAAAAAGCAATCCAGGGAAATTCAAAAGCCAAAGAAAAATTACACGATGAATATGGAATAAGACTTTATTCAACCTCAGAGATTGAGAAATACGAAAGAGGAAAACAGGTTAGACGAGTAAAAAATCTTGCTCCGGGTAAAAGAACTAATGGTAGCAGGAGACAAACAGTTAAAATAAAATTAATCTAATGTTTATTTAAAGTAATCTAACCAATCTGACCTGTCTCTTTTGAAAGGGACAGGTTTTTTATTTCTTAAAACTCAGCCCCTAAAGAAAAGTAATGTCTCGGTTTGGGAGAGACCTTATCAAAATCAGTCTTCCAGCCAGCATCGTATCTCAGCACAAATATGCCTAAATTGATCCTGGCACCAAAACCAAATCCCGCTTTAATATCCTTTAACCTTGAATTACCATTTTCAGAAGTTCCGCCTTTAAATTTTTTCGTGTCATTCCAGGCGCTCCCTAAATCTAAAAACATTGCTCCAGTGATATATCTGAAACTTAAAGGAGGAAATCCCATTGATAGATACTCAATAAAAGGGTACCTGAATTCAAAATTGGTCAGAAAATATCTAGTCCCTTCTACCTCATAATATTCGTATCCCCTTAAAGGTGTAACCATACCGGAAAAATAAAGATCGTTTACACCATAGATATTTTCTGTTGCTAACCCGGGGTCAATCCAGTTGGAAATTCCACCTAAGAAGAAATGTCTGGGCTCTTCACCATCGCTTCTCCCCGCAGAAAACCTGAAAGCAAATCCAAACCTGTTTTTGCCGAAATGTAAGTACCTGCGATAGTCCAGCCATAGAGAGGTAAAGGAGATGCTCCTTTTAGAAATATCCGGTGACCACTCAAAACTGATAACGCTTCTTTTCCCATTTACCGGACCAGTTATCCCCCAGATAACGTTATCCTTCACCCAGGAGAAAGTACTTAACAGAACCTTTACGCTTCTATCTTCAAAAATACCTTCTGCATTAGGGTCATAATATCTTCGGTCAATGGAAAGATGGGTAAAATTGAACTCCACTCTGCTGAATTTGTTAAAGGGCAGGGATAGAAGACCGGTAGCTCCGTAAAGCCGGTCAGAGAAGAGCCGATCGGTTGAATCGACATAATAATATTTAGTATGGAAGATCCCGATCCCATAATCAATCCTCTTGGGCAGATATAGATAGATCAGTTGAAAGTCACTCTGGTCAATGGTATTAAAAAGGTCTGTGGCTAAATAGAAATTATGGTTTCCGAAAATATCGCTGACCGCTATAAAAGACTGCCCCTGGAACCCAAAAAATGTATCATAGCTCAAAGCGCCAGATATTATATCAGGAGTAAATTTGAGTTTATATTTATTCTTCTTATATTCGCCGGATGGAAGTTTAGTAATCAGGGTTTCCTTCTCTGGCTCTGGTTCTTTCAGCATCTGGGAGAGAGAATCCAGCTCGTCTTCGGTGCTTTTGAAAACATAATAACTGTAATCCAGTTTCTTTCTCTCCTTTTGCGACTCTTCTTTCTTGGTAGTATCAGGAAGAATTTCTGCTTTCAGCTCTTTTTCTTGAACAAAAGCGGTTTTGGTTAAGGGGGTCTCATCCTCGTGAACTGATTTAATATCTTTAAGCAGAAATATATCCCAGCCACCTTTATAAAAAGAAGAGAAGACTACCTTTTCCCCATCCTTAGACCAGGAAGGGGTAAAACAGCCGGTCAGTATGTTAGTAAGAGGGTAACTCTTAAGACTATCTAAGGACTGGAGATAGAGATTGCTTATCCCGTTACGGGTGGAGCTGAAGCAGATCTTATTACCATCAGGAGAAAAAGCAGGAGAATAACTATTCTCCCCTCCTTGAGTAAATGTTTTGATTGCCTTAGTACTAAAATCTAAGAGGAAGATATTGTAAGAGCCATACACGTAGTTAGTATCTTGACTTTCTCCTGAAGGACGGTCTGAGGAGAAAGCAATAGTTTTTCCATCTGGACTCCAGGTAGGATCCCTATCATCATAATCATCTTCAGTTAATTTCTCCAGTTTACCGTTTGTGATGTCGGTTAAATAGAGGTCTGTTCGTCCCCTAGTCACCCCCACAAAAACTATACTCCTACCATCCGGAGACCAGGCTGGAGAGAAAAACGCATCTAAATTGAAATTAAACTTCTTATAGATTTTTTTCTTTTTCACATTTACCAGACATAAAACATCTTTTCCCTGACTCTTGGATACAAAGGTTATATCCCTGCCATCCGGAGACCAGGAAAGCCCGCTAACATAGGAATGCAAAGATTCTAAATCGCCTGATCTTTCACCTTTGACCACTTTTTCGATAACTTTCCCATTAACTGCGGAAATAATATATATCTCAGTATATTCGCTCCGGTCAGAGAAGATGGCAATCCTGTCACCCTGAGGCGAAAAAGCTGGCTTCTCATTCATATATGAACCGTCCTTTTGATGATTGGTCAACTGTTTGGCAAAATCTTTTGGCTCCTGTCTTTGAGCTATCTCCGGCCAGTACTCTTTCCTCAAGTTTTTCATCCACTCTTCACTTAACTCCCTTTCGTCCAGTCCGATGGCTGACTTAAGACTTTTATAAAACGAGCGCATCCCTTTACCTTTGCGAAGGATCTCAGAGATCTTCTCCTCCCCGTATTTGTCGACAATATATTTAATCACCGATTGACCTTCTTTATAAACCAAGTATCCACCCGCTAAATCCAGAGAGTATAAGTAGCCGTTGACTGTGGCATCCCTTAAGATCATATCCGCTTCGATATCCCACCCTCCTCTGGAGAAATATTCTGCAAAACCTTCGGCAAACCATAAAGGCAACTGAAGATATTCTACACTCAACAGATTCCCGATCATGTTTCCATACAGCATATCGAAGATAAAAGCATGGGTTAGCTCATGGGTAAGCACATGCCTGAATTCCTCGTAGGAGCCATTAAAAGGGACTACTACCCGATTCTTGAAAACTTCGGTGAACCCACCCACATTTTCCTCGATCAGCTCGCTTATCACATTGGTTTGTTGAAAATCATTCGGTGAATCGTAGATGATTATCGGTATCCTCTTTCTCACCTCATATTTTAAGATCTTCTCTAAAGAAGGAGTTGCCTGTTCCAGGGTTTTGGCTGCAAATTCGGCTAAGTTGGATTTTAACCCGTAGTAATAGATATCATAATGGTCGGTTTGAATATAAAACCATTCAAAATTTTTATACTGGACCTTGTTCTTGCCGAAATACTCATCCTGACCTTTAGAAGGTGAAGTTGAGAAAGAAAAGATGATTATCCCGGCAAAAAGAATTATAATTATTTTCTTAAGCATAACTTCTCCTTTGAATCTTTAAACTTTAACCCGGCTTATCTCCGCTCCCAATTTTGAGAGCTTTTCTTCAAATTTTTCATACCCCCGGTCAATATGGTAAATCCTTAACACCTCACTCTTACCTTCTGCTCCTAATCCGGCTAAGACCAGACCTGCTCCTGCTCGTATATCGGATGCCATCACTGAAGCACCTTTTAACTTGGGGACACCCTTTATTGTAGCCCTGTCTCCATTAACTATTATATCCGCTCCCAGCCGGTTTAGTTCCATCACATGCGTAAATCTATCTTCAAAAACCGTTTCTCTGATATAACTTGAGCCTGAAGCGGTGCAGGTAAGAGCCATTAATGAAGCTTGCATATCTGTAGGAAAACCAGGAAAGGGGAAAGTGGTTACTGAGACAGGTTTAAGCCTGGAAGGACCTTTGACTGCTATCATCTTTCTATTCAAGCTAACATCTATACCCATCTCCTTGAACTTAAAGATAACTATGTTCAGATGCTCTGGGACACAGTCTTTAATCTCCACATAACCTGAGGTCACTGCAGCTGCCATCATAAAGGTGCCTGCCTCCAGACGATCTTTAATGCAGGTATGCTCAACTCCTATCAATTTTTTCACCCCGGTAATCTGCACAGTTGAAGAGCCAGCCCCTTCTATCTTTGCACCCATCGAGTTCAGGAAATTAGCCACATCCACTACTTCAGGATCGCAGGCTGCATTTACCAGAGTGGTTTTACCTTCAGCTAAACAGGCTGACATCATCACATTCTCAGTTCCGGTATGGCTGGGTCTATCAAAATAGATGATATTTCCCTTAAGTTTTTCAGCTTTAGCGACTACATATCCATGCTCTTCTTCAATTTTTGCACCTAAAGCCGATAAACCAGCTAAATGCAGATTAACCGGCCGAGGTCCTAAAACACACCCGCCTGGCAAGGAAACTTTTGCTTTCCCACACCGGGCTAAAAGAGGACCTAAAACTAAAAATGATGCTCTCATCTTTCTGACCAAATCATAAGGGGCTTCATAAGAAGAGAGGTTCTCTGCACTTATGGTTACTGTCTTTTCCTTAATCTCTTTTTTTATTTTAGCACCTAAGTGCTCTAAAACCTTGAGCATCGTATCTATGTCTGCTAAGTTAGGCACGTTGTGAATTATCGATTCCCCTTTTTCAGCTAATAATGCCGCCGCTAAAACCGGCAGAACTGCATTTTTAGCACCTGAAATCTCCACTGAACCGGAAAGCTTTTTCCCACCTTGAATAACGAATTTATCCATAATTTCTCACCTTAAGTTTCATTATTAATACGTTATTTTTCATCTAAACCAAAATCTTTCTAAATGATAAATTAACTTTTTTAGATTCTTAGTCAAGGGTTCTTTTTTGTAGGGGCAGACCCTTGTGTCTGCCCTTTGATACGGTAGGGACAGGTTTCAAACCTGCTCCTATTACCTGTTATTGTGAGGAGTCACCTCGCCTTTAGCGGGGCGACGAAGCAATCCCTTTTGCTGGTCGTTGGTCTCCTGACCAACAATTCCTTGCAAATAGTGAAAAATATCTCACAGCTGACTATTTTGATTAAGCCGATATTACCATTCTTATCCTAAGGATCCGTTTCTTGTATCTGCTTAATCCGTTCCATCAGCCTCAAGGTCAAATTCGACTGTGAATGAGATTTATACATCTCAAGTGACCGTCAGGTCCCCTGAACCAACGGAAAAAGACGCATAGGCTCAGCCATAGATTCTTCGGTCGTCCCCGTAGGGTACTCCCTCAGAACGACAAACAAGAAGCGTTTTTGGCAGTTTAGAAATTTAAATGGAGATTTCAATTGATTGTTTTTTAATTTTATATTATATAGAAAATATATGAAAGACACAGTTTATTTTATCTCCGATGCCCATTTGGGTTCAAATTCTCTTGAAAGGGAAAAGCTGAAAGAAGAGAGACTCCTTCTTTTTTTAGAACAGATTAAAAAGGACTCTCAAGCATTGTATATCTTAGGTGATCTGTTTGAATTCTGGTTCGAATATAAAAATGTCATTCCTAAAAACCATTTTCCTATTTTAATGAAGCTGAAAGAGATTACAGACCTGGGAATCCCCATAACCTATTTAGTTGGGAACCACGACTTCTGGCTGGGCGATTCCTTGACCGAACAGGTAGGAATGAAAATAGTCAAACACCCGCTCTCCGTAGAGCATCAGGGTAAAAAAATCTATCTCATACATGGAGATGGATTAGCCAAAGAAGATATTGGTTACAGGATATTGAAAAAAGTCCTGAGAAATAAAATCAATATCTTTCTTTATAAATTGATACCGCCTGATATTGGCATCCCCTTTGCAAAAAAAGTTGCTTCTTACAGTCGAGATAAGACTCAAGCCAGGGACAAGGAATTTTTAGAGGATTATCGAGAATTTGCTAAAGAAAAAATTATAGAAGGGTATGATGCGGTAATAATTGGACACACCCACCAGCCCTGTTTTGAGGAACTGGATAAAGGGGTCTATCTAAATTTAGGCGACTGGTTCGAGCATTTCACCTACGGGAAATTAAGCGAGGGAAAATTTTATTTGATGGAATATAAAACATAGGTAGGGGCGAGGTCTCCTCGCCCTATGACCGGTAGACCCATGTTGTTCCAATATGGGTTTTTATCCTTTTTGTGTAGGGGTGGGTTTCAAACCCACCCCTACAGCCCCTCGCAATTACAATTGGTAGGGGTACGGCGCACCGTGCCCCTACCTCCGAAAAGGTAGACACAGGGGCACACCCCGAAAAAATCGGGATTTCGCTACACTCAACAGGGATCTGCCCCTACTTTTTCAAACTTCTCTTTAAATGTTCGATC
Source organism: uncultured candidate division Zixibacteria bacterium (assembly GCA_963713865.1). Lineage (GTDB taxonomy): Bacteria > Zixibacteria > MSB-5A5 > MSB-5A5 > RBG-16-43-9 > CAZMZF01. The sequence goes on from OY970208.1 coordinate 2,285,000, forward strand.
AATCCCCCATCTTCCAAAATCCCCATAACTATTTCCGGCAGAGGAGGGAAAGGAATTTTTCTATTTTCAGTTATAATCTCACCTGTAGCGTAATTCACAGTAATGATTTCCCCACCCTTTATCAAATCATAAGCCTCTTTGGACTGAACCAGAGCCAGCCCCTGATTGATTGCATTCCTGAAAAATATCCTGGAAAAAGATCTAGCAATGACACAGGAAATCCCGGCAAATTTTAAAGAAGTAGCGGCTTGCTCCCTGGAAGAACCGCAGCCAAAATTGGAACCAGCCAAGATAATATCCCCTTTTTGAATTTTATTGGGAAATTCTTTATCATATCCTTCTAAGGCATGCTTAGCCATCTCCTGAGGATCCAAAATGGGAAGGCACTTACCCGGATAAATCAAATCGGTATCAATGTTATCCCCGAATTTCCAGACTTTTCCCTTAATCTCTTTTAACATATTATTTTCACTTTATCTTTTTAAAAACTCCCTCGGGTCTGAAATCTCACCTTTGATAGCAGAAGCGGAAACAGTTGCCGGGCTGGCTAAATAAACTTCTGACTCAGCAGAACCCATCCTCCCTTTGAAATTACGATTAGTGGTTGCCAGACACTTTTCTCCTTTAGCCAGTATCCCCTGATGTGCACCTAAACAGGGACCACATCCTGGATTCAGCACTACACAGTTAGCCTCCAGAAACGTTTTGATAAACCCCTTTTTCAAAGCTTCTAAATAAATCGATTTGGAGCCAGGCAGAACCAGCACCCTGGTATCTGGATGAACCTTTTTACCTTTTAGTATCCTGGCTGCAATCTCCAGATCATCTATTCTGCCATTGGTACAGGAACCCAATAAAACCTGGTCTATTTTTATACCTTTAACCTCATCTATCGATTTCACATTATCAACATTATGAGGACAGGCAACCTGTGGTTCCAATCTATCAATTTCAAATTCATATTCATTTTCATAGACAGCGTTCTGGTCAGCATAAATCGGATGATAAGCTCTTTTAGCTCTGCCGTTAAGATATTTCTTGGTGACCTTATCAAAAGGAATAATTGCAAATTTTCCGCCCATCTCCATCGAAAGGTTAGCTAAGGTGAATCTCTCAGAAACGGACATATTCTCAACTGTATTACCATAAAACTCTACTGATTTATAATTTGCTCCTTCGACTGTCAATTTCCCGATTACATAAAGGATTACATCCTTAGCATATACCCCCAGAGGAAGTCTGCCAAAAAGATTTAATTTGATACTTTCTGGGACCTTTAACCAGATTTTACCAGTAGCCCAGACTGCTGCCATCTCCGTTGCACCTACGCCAGTTGATAAAGCACCCAGACAGCCATAAGAGGTAGTATGTGAATCTGTTCCCACAGCTAATTCCCCCGGAAGTATATGTCCTTTCTCGATTACTACCTGATGACAGATCCCTTCCTTTATATCGTAAAAATTTTTTATACCCTGCTCTTTAACGAAAAGCCTGATCGAGCGGTGAGCTTCAGCCGTTTTCTCTGACTCAGCCGGAGCTCGATGGTCCAAAGGGATAACTATCTTATCAGGATTCCAGACTTTTGAGACTCCTATTGCCCTGAATTGTTTTATCACCAAGCCAGCATTGTCGTGGCTCATTGCTAAATCCGGTTCTACATAAACGATCTCCCCTACCTGAACCTCCTTTTTCCCTGCCTTCAGGCTTAACCCTTTCTGGGCGATTGTCATTCCCCTGTCTTTTATAAATCTTTTACTCATCTCTGGCAGATATAATTCAAGTTGGGCTAATTTCAAAACCCTGGGTTTCTCTAATAGATTATATTTCCTCCTCCATTTATAGAATGCCGCCTTGGAGATGGAAAGCTCCCTGCCAGCTTTAAGGTCATCTCCATGGATTTCCCAGAGCTCTTTTACCCTCTCAATACTATATTTAGGCAGAGCATACTTGAGGATTTTCTTTTTCCTTCTCCAGTAAGCCACCAGATAGGCTGGAACCCCCAGGACCTCCCCCATCTTTTTGTCTGTTTTATATTGAGCCTGAAGCTTAACCAGCTCTTCTTTCTTCGGAATTCTCATCTTAATATCTGATTATTCTAAGAGTGATTTCTTAAACTCTTTTTGAGCTTTCTGAATACCTCGCCCAGGCTGATGGAAACCACTTTTGTCTCTGCAAGGACCGGCATAAAATTAGTGTCTCCGGTCCAGCGAGGAACTATATGGATATGCAGATGATTAGCCACACCTGCACCTGAAACCTTTCCCAGGTTCATTCCTAAGTTTAAAGCTTCAGGTTTTAAAGTGGCTTTCAGGAGTTTAATGGAAAACTGTGTGGTTTTCATAAGGTCAGCCATCTCAGATTCAGTTAAATTTTCCAGTTTACCAGTATGCCGGTTCGGGCAAACCATTAAATGACCGGTGTTATAGGGGAAGCGGTTCATTATAACAAATGATTTCCCCCTCCGAAAAAGGATCAGGTTTTTCTCATCCTTTTTTTCTTTTAATCTTTTGCAGAATATACACCCCTTTTCTTTTTCCCCCAAGATAAATTTCCCTCGCCAGGGTGCCCAGAGTTTTTGCATATCCTAAAAGGATCCTTACTGGTCAAATTTTAAATTAATATACTAAATCGAAAAATATATTTCAATATCTTTTATAGAATATTTAAGTTCGTGTAGCGGAGGTTTTAAACCTCAGCGCCGAGCCCTGAAGGCTCGGCTACACGATTTTACAGCATCAGCTCGGGCAGAAGTTGTACTCCTGCCCGTAATAAAGGATTATTTGGATTTCACCTGACCGAACATCCCGAAAAAAGCGAAAAGACCAAAAAGTCCAAAAAGCCCTTCCAAACCACGAATCATACCTAAAAACCCCAAAAGCCCCAAAAACCCTAAATATCCTAAATTTCTTTTGTCCATCGGCTACCTCATTTATGAAAATTACCTCTTGTTTCTAATCATAGTACAACCCTTTCAGGGGCGCTAAAACTGTAGGGACAGAACAGTGTTCTGTCCCCTTTTTCATAACTATATTTTTTAGGTACTCAATATCATTTCTTCTAATTTCTGAAGAGCTTTTTCTCCGGACTCTAAAACCTTTTTGTCTATAAGTTCAAAACTATCGCAAAAATAATGAAATATAACATTAAAATAATATCTTGAAAGCAGTAGACTTTCTTTCACATATTTAATACTGGGCCCTATATCAAAAAGCAACCCTTCTTGTGATTTGGAAATCTTAGGTAGAATACCTGTATAGTTAGTATGAATGATTTTCGAAAGGTCCTTATACCATTTATTATAATGCTTCTCCATCCTTGCTGTTGTTGCCTTATCGGAAATTCTCTTGTGTTTTCTATACTGTTCAGGTTCTTCAAAAAACATTTTATGTAAAGTATGATTTTGTTTTTCCAGATATTTCAGGTCAATTACATTTTCTATTAGGGCTCTTACAAGAATACCAGCTTCAAGTCCCAATCCAAGATTACAAAGGTGATGAACTGACACAAATAATGAGAATGATTTTGTAAAGATTGCCTGTATAATGCCTTTGAAATCGGATTCAAATCTAATTTTCTTTTGGTCAAAAATGTTTAGAACATTATTTATGTTATTAATTAACTCCAAATTGAGGTCGAATAAATCTTTATATTTCACATATACTACATTTTCTATAACAAAGTCTTTTTTCTCTATCATTCAAACTCACTCTAATATCTGAACCTAAGCGAGGTTAAAGCCTCGCACTACGAAAAAATCTTTGGGCAGAACGATGTTCTGCCCCTACATCTCCATCGAATCAGGAAGCCCAATGGTCACATAGGTGCGGGCGTATTGCAATACGCCCCTACAAAAAAATCTCTAAAACTCCACTCTCCCTTCAATCGCATTTGCCAGGGTAGTTATATCTGCGTATTCCAATTCCCCGCCTGCCGGAACTCCTCTGGCAATGCGGGTAACTTTTATCCCTAAAGGTTTTATCAGCTTAGCTAAATAAATCGCAGTTGCCTCACCCTCTACATTCGGATTGGTGGCAATTATCACCTCTTTGACGTTCTCTTTTAACCTGGTAATAAGCTCTCTGGTTTTCAAATCGTCCGGACCTATTCCATCTAAGGGCGATAGTACCCCACCCAATACATGATAAAGCCCTTTATATTGATTTGTTTTCTCTAAGGCTAAAACGTCATTTGGCTCTTCAACCACGCAGATTATGTTTTTATCTCTTTTGGTATCTTTACAGATATTACAGGGATCGTCTTCAGTGATATTAAAGCAAACCGAACAATATCTGACTCTATCCTTAACGTCTAAAATCGCTTGAGAAAGCTTCAAAGCCTCATCTCTTCTCTGCTTCAGAACATAGAAAGTCAATCTCTGGGCAGTTTTCCTGCCAATCCCCGGGAGTTTGGAAAACTCCTCAATTAATCTTTCAACTGAATCAGTTAGTTTTACCATAGAAATCTGTAGTCGCTCGATTTGTCGTTGGTTTCCCTCTCCCCTTGTGGGAGAGGGGAAAAATAATATCACCCTCCCTTTATCCCTCCTCTACGAGGAGCTAAGCCTCCGTAGGACCGTAAGGCTTTTATCGGCCTATGAGGGAGGGATAATTAAAAAGGTAACCCTGGAAGTTTCAATCCACCAGTTAACTTTGACATCTCCTCAGTCTGAATTTCCTGAGATTTTTCTTTTGCCTGATTAACTGCGGCTAAAACCAGATCCTCCAGCATCTCCACGTCCTCTTTATTCACCACCTCCGGATCGATTTTTATCTCCAGAATCTCCTGCTTGCCATTAGCTGTCACTTTCACCATTCCCCCACCACTTGATCCCTCAACCCTTTTATTCTCCAGCTCCTTCTGGATCTCCTCCATCTTAGCCTGCATCTTCTGTACCTGTTTCATCATATCCCCGAACCCTTTAGGCATCTTATCCTCCGCTTAACAAGCTGAATCCTGCCTTATGGGTCGTATCCCGCATATTTGCGGGATTATCGACCACAAAACGGGATTCACGGCTAAATTGGTTTCTTGTCAATTATCTCGCCACCTAAATTTTCCAGTATCTCTTTTAACCCGGGAATGTCTTGAGGTATAGATTCTTTTTTGAAAACCGGGCCTTTCTGAATAGAATTGTTTGGGCTGTCATTCAAACTGAAGCTGATCCTTAAATCGTTTTGAAATATCTGACTGGTTATTTCCTGAATCTGCTTCAGGTTGTCTCTTTTCTCCACCTGCTTTTTATGGAAATCATTCCCGTTAGGAAATCCCAAGAGCAGAACCCCGTTATCTAAGGACAGTATCTCTGCCTGACTAAGACAGCTCCAGAGTGAAGCTTTCTTTTCTTTTACCTTACTCAAGACTTCGGTCCAGCCAACTTTCAAATTTTCCAAACTCAGATTTTGATTTTTTTGATTCGTTTGGTTTGAATCTTTTTCTGGCTCAGGGTTTCCTTCTGAAATCCTATCCTTCAGTTCAGAGAGCTCTTTTTTCTCTGATAATCCATATTCAACCCCCTCTTCTTTATTCCCTATCTGATCTAACTTTTTAAAAAGGGTCTCTAAGGAGACAGATGAATCCATCTTAATAAGCTTTAACAGTGCAACTTCTAAATGGATCCTCGGCTCCGTAGTTCTTTTCAAAGTATAATTCAAATCCGCCACTATTTTTATCATCCTCAAAAGGTCTGTTTCTGAAAAACTCTCTGCTTCCTTTTTATATTTTTCGATATAGTGCTGGGAAAGATCAAAAAGCTTTTCAGACTCCCCGCCGGCCTTAGCCACTAACAGGTTTCTGAGATGATCTAATAACCCCAGAACAAATTCAGGCAGGTCAACACCCGAATCGATCAAGCTTTCTAAAAGCTCTAATCCTTTTTTACTATCTTTCTCTTTGATAATTTTAGTCAGTTCAAAAAAAACCTCTTGATCTACCAGACCCAGGGTCTGATCAACTATCTTCTTGGTTATCTTCTTGCCACCATAAGCTATCATCTGGTCTAAAAGGGAAAGACAGTCTCTGAGACTGCCATCCGCTTTACGGGCTAAAGTGTAAATGGCTTCCTTCTCCATCTCGAGATCTTCCTTTTTAGAGATGTCGTTGATAGTCTCCACTACATCGTTAAAAGGGATTCTTTTGAAATCAAACCTTTGACAGCGTGATAAAATAGTTGGCGGCACATCCTGAGGTGAGGTAGTAGCAAATATAAAAACCACATTAGCTGGAGGCTCTTCAATGGTTTTGAGCAGAGCGTCGAAAGCAGAATCTGAAAGCATTTGAACTTCGTCGATTATATAGACCTTGTATTTACCCCTTACCGGAGCATATTTAACCCCTTCAATTATCAGTTCCCTGATATCCTCCACCCGACTCTTAGAGGCGGCATCCATCTCGAACACGTCTATACTTCTGCCGGCATTTATCTCCTCACAGGCAGAGCAAAGGTTACAGGGTTCTGAGGTTGGTCCTTTATCGCAGTTCAGGGCTTTGGCTAAGATTCGGGCAACTGTGGTCTTGCCAGTTCCTCTTGGTCCGGAGAAAAGATAAGCATGGGCAATTCTTTTTGAGTTTATGGCATTGACCAGAGTGGTAGTAACATGCTTCTGGTCCACCACCTCCTCAAACCCCATAGGCCTGTATTTCCTCGCCATTACTAAGTATGACATTTCTTCTTCCTTCTATCTTCTTAGGTCTTACATCTCACATCTTACTTTTTTTACTATGAACCATCTACCATTTACTACCCACCAGAATCAATCCTTCGGATTGATTCTCCCGTGCACCCACCTTCGATCCCTCCTCTGAGGAGGTTACCAGACAGTCAGGCTCCAGCCAGGCATCCCTGCGGCACACTCCAGTATTCACTTACCGCTGCTACCTTCCGGTCCTGACGGGTTTGGGTGAGCTCAAGTTGCGCAGGACCTGACCTTCATCGTCTTTTACCTTTCCCCTCTCCCGGAGTAGAAAACCTCAGGTGGGGATTCGATCCCGGTATAGCGGATTCCGGGCAACAGGGCACCGCTAACTCCCCATCTAGCACGGGAAAAGGAGACTTAATTCGCTTAAGGCGAATTAAATCTCCTGGTTTAATGGTTGATGGTTCACGGTTCATATGAAAAAGCTCTGTCGAGATAAACACTAAAATTACTTTCTTTCCCATCCTATAAATTCCCAGGATTTTTCCCTTACGGACTTCAATTCACATTTACCAGATTGGTCAACTTTGTATGACATGACTACATTAACCTTGTATTTAGAACCTGTCTGGGAATCTATTACTATTAAGTTAACATCAAAATCTAGATAATCATCCATCGTCTGTTGATCATTGATCTTAACCTCCAAAATATCAGATAAAGAATCAAACCTCCAGCCCATCTGAGAATCCTCAATTTTTCTTCCCACTAAGTTCTTTCTGATTTGATTGACAGTCTGAGCAGATGAGCATTCTAACAATAACAAAAGCGAGATTACAATAAACTTGACTATTTTTACCCTCATTTTCAGAACTTCTTGGATTACTGGCGGGTGGAGACAAGCTCCACCCCTACGCGAATTTAATCTGACCACTGAACACTATTCACTGACCACTATAATGGAGCAGAGCGGGATCGAACCGCCGACCTCCTCGTTGCGAACGAGACGCTCTCCCAGCTGAGCTACTGCCCCAAGCAAGGCTGGTTTATAGTTCATAGTTAATAATTCATAGAGCAAAAAAACATACGAACGAAATATCATTTAATCTGCAGAAAAAATCAAGAAGATTTTATTTTTATTTCTTTTGTTACAGTAGGGGCGGGTTTCAAACCCGCCCCTACAAAAATTCGGTTTTCAATTGTGCCCTCATCAATGAAGAAAAAGTCGTCTTAAAAATAACCAGCAGTTAAGAATTGAAGATGGAAAGCTTTCCGCTACCTCTAAGGAATTATCTTAACTTTACCTGGCTGGTTTTCTTTCCCTTCTACTAAAATCTTCACCTGAAGAAATTGCTGCGTCACCCAGATGTTAGTTAAAAGATGCCGGCTTATCCTGGAGACTGAAAAATTTGATTCATCTTGAGCTAAAGCTAAAAAGGGAATCAACTGGTCAGCTAAATGCTCCTCAATTGCACCAGAAGTATTCATAAAATCCAGAAAAGCTCTACAGGCTTCATCTGAAACCTGTTCAGCTCTTTTACCTAAAGCGCCTAAGGAGCTGAAGCCAGCAAATGAATTCTCAAAAGAAGCCAGGAGAAAAAAGAAAGTCCCCTTACCGATGGAGGAAGCATCCAAGATTTCCGTCTCCAGATTAAAATTATTATCTTTTCCTAAGGATCCCCGATTTTGGGTCTTGACGACAAATTGTGATAAAATTTTCTCTGCCTCTTGTTTTTGTCTTTGAGCTATGGGAATAGGGAGATTTAAGACCACAGATAAACCTGAAACCTTTAACAGTTTTCCTCTTTCGATTAAATTTAGCGGTTTTATCTTTTCAACTGGTCTTATCTGACAAATTACTTCCCCTCCCCCTTTTGGATACCATCCCCATCTTTTTATCTCCATACTCAGATTCAGTCCTAAACTATTGAGTATTGGAAAAAGAACTTTCTGAAAGTAGGTAACCGGGGGACTAAACGGAACATGAGTCCCGCCTTTCAATCTGAGTTCAGATGGAGCGTCGGCTAAGCTCAAAGGTATAATAATAGATTGTAAAACCAGACAGACTGAACCAGCAGTCCCCACGTCAAAAAAAAGATTCCCACCTTTGATCTTTTTGGGGCAAAATTTTAAAATCTGAGATTGAAGTTTATCTCCTTCTATCTCAGCCTCAGAAATAGCTTGGGCAGCTTTGACACAGGTTAAATGCTGAGCCTGCAGTCCTGGTACTTTTCTGCCCTTGCGGATATTATAGATTTCAATATCTTTTTGAAGAACACAGGAGAGAGCTAAAGCAGTTCTCAAAATCTGCCCACCACCCTCACCATAATTTCCATCAATCCGTATACTCATAGGATCGTAAATGTCATTCTGATCCCCGCCCTCGGCGGGGGAAGAATCTCAGTATCCGCAGGCTTTAGTTTGCGATAAGATACTTATGGAGTGCGACTGATACAGTATCCATCTGGAGATACTCCGTAATTCCCTCCCTTGATGGGAGGGATAAAGGGAGGGTGATATTTTCCCCTTGTTCCCCTCTCCCTAACCCTCTCCCGCAAGGGGAGAGGAAGTAGCGTTGCCACTACAGTGGCAACGAGGAACGTCCTCACGAGAATAAGGACGCTACAGTTTTCCTTTTATCAATTCCTCAAACGCTGGATAACCAGCTAAATTCTTGTACCATGGGTGTAGTTTTATGTAAGCTGGAGTTAAAAAATTGTTTTTAACTAAGAAATCCAGCATACGCACTGCCTCTTCTTTTTGTCCTATGAGGGAATAAACAAAGCTGAGGGAGGATACGTCCCCAGACCAAAGCACAGTTAAAAGGGAGGTCCCTAAACTTTTCCTTACCCTTTCTGCTTGCTCCACCGCTTTTCTGGATTCTCCCTTCAATACATAGACCAAGGCTATTCTTATACGATACCCATATTCATTGGGCATGCCTTCAAATTCTTTGATTAAAGGTCGATTGAACTGAATGCAGGAATCAAGATATATTTCCGCCTGCTTCTTGTTTCCTTTCATAAGCTCTAAGTAACTCAATTCCACAAACCAGTCCTCACCTGGATTTTGTTTGCGGTATTCATCTAAATAATAAAATGCGCTGTCGGCCTCTCCAGACATCCAAAAAATATAACTCAAGTTGGATAGAGGAAAAGTATATTGGGGATTAACATTCAGAGACTTATGAGCCATTCTTTTTGCTTGCTCCAACTCACCTCGTGACAAGTAGTAATAACTCATGTTATCATATATAAGCGGATTGCTAGGTTGAAGCTCTAATCCTTTGTTAAAATATTCCTCTACCTTCTCTTTTTTCCCCCAGACTCTGTAAAGTCCTATAAACTCACTAAATAAAGAGGGTTCAGTAGGCTTCACATCTAAAGCTTTCATTAAGGAACTCTCAGCTTTTGGATATTGACCAGTATAAGTGTACCACCCTCCCAAAAGCCTCCAGGCTTCTCCATAATTGGGATTGGCTTTGACTGCTTCTTCAGCCTCTTGTATGGCTTTTTCGGTTTTCCCCTCTACCCAGTATAGCCTGGAAAGGGAACGATGAGCCTCGGCTAAGTTAGGGTCGATAGTTAATGCTTTAAGTCCAGCTTTTTCAGCTTTTTCGAGCCAGGATTTCTTGGGGTCAATATAGAACATCACATAACTGGAATAACAGTCCGATAACCCTGCATAGGCTAAAGCAAAATTGGAATCAGCTTCCAAAGCCTTCTCAAACATCCTGGTCGATAGTTCCAAGCCTTCTTTGGTCGAACTTCCTCCTCCGAAATAATATTCCCGTCCCTGTAGGTAGTAGTTGTAAGCCTGCACATTCTGCGTGGGTTTGTTTTCAATCCTTTCTACTTCAGCTGGAGCAAGGGCAACCTTCAGTGCCTGAGCCACTGCCTTGGCTACATCTGCCTGAATGGCAAATAAATCCTCCATCTGCCTATCATAACTTTCTGCCCAAACGTGGAAGCCATCACTTGCCTTAATCAACTGGCAGGCAATCCTAATTTTGTCCCCATATTTGCGGACAGATCCTTCCATTACGTAGTTAACCTTTAACTTGTCAGCTACCTCTCTAAGCTTGACCGTCTTACCCTTGAACTCCTCAACATCACTTCTGGAAAGTACTCGCAAGCCCCTGATTTTGGATAGCTGGGTGATAATATCTTCGGTCATACCAGCGGCAAAATATTCATCCTCTTTGTTTTCAGAGAGATTTTGAAGATACAAGACTGCTATAGAAGGTTTGCCAGAAACAGTAGTCGGCTCTTTATGTTTCAAAAACGCAAAGTAAACTATTATCAGAATCAAAATCGCCAGCACCCCTACCAACAATGGAACAGTCTTCTTTTTAACTAACTTCGAAACCTCGGCTGGCTGAGTCGTCACGGCAGTTTTAACATACTCCAAACTCTTTTTCTCTCTTCTTAAATCTGCCAGAAGATCATCTATATGCTGATACCTCTCATCTTTTTCTTTTGCCAAAGCTTTGGATACTATATCCTCTAACTTCACTGAAACCTGGTTGTTATATCTGGCTATTGGCTGTGGCTCTTCGTTGATTATCGAGTAAACAATTGCTGCTTGATGTTCTCCACTAAAGGGAAGTTTCCCGGTTAAAAGCTCATATAAGACAACTCCAAAAGAGAAAATATCACTTCTCTGGTCTACCTCTTCGCTTTGAGCTTGTTCAGGGGACATATAGGCTAAAGTTCCTAAGGTCGAGCGCGTTTTAGTTAGTTTAGTTGCTCCTTTCAGTTTTGCCAGACCAAAATCCATTATCTTCACTTGACTCCGGGGAGTAAGCATTATATTATCCGATTTGATATCCCGGTGCACTATCCCCTTCTCATGAGCGACGGTCAACCCCTCGCACACCTGTATCCCGATATCTAAAATCTTCTTTACAGAAAGTGTTTCTTTCTCAATAATTTGCTTCAGAGTTTTTCCCTCAACATATTCCATAGCAATGAATAATCCCTCAGGACTTTCCTCTATCCCATAAATAGTAGTGACATTAGGATGGTTCAGAGCTGAGGCTGATTGCGCCTCGTGGATAAAGCGAGCTTTTTCTTCGGAGCTGTCAGAAATATGGGGAGGTAAAAACTTCAAAGCTACCAGACGTTGAAGTTGGATATCCTGGGCTTTATAGACCACACCCATTCCACCCTCCCCTAATTTCTCCAAAATCTTATAATGAGAGATTGTCTTACCAATCATCTTCACACCTCAGAATGTTCCCATTCGTATTTCACGCGTTCCATTAGCTTCTTGAAACGCTCCTCGCCACGGAGGTTATCGAGATACTGATTTCGCTCAAGCTCCGGGTAATTGATAAAGCCCTTATTGACTGCGTTCTCCAGCCAATCCAGAGATTCCTCTCTGGCATCACTTAGAGCGAGCATGATTGCAACAAAACATGACCATTGATGATCCCTTCTGCATGTTTTCTGGAAATCCGGGGTCATTTCCTGGAGGGCTTTTTCTCTATCCTTCAGCAATCCGTATTTCAATAGGAGAGCGAACTTAGTGCACACATTATCAGGAGTCGCTTTTGCACTCTGATCAATAATCGAAAACGCTTTGTCGAACTGCTTGATGTATGCCAGATTCCAGAACATAAAAGAATTGAGCAATGGGACTCTCAGGGTCTGATTGATACCATTGGCGGGTTTGCTCAAGTGCAAGTTCGTATTGACCATCATAGAAATGGAACGTTCCCTGGAGACTACAGTTCCAACTATCCAGGGGATTAACTTGTTTGAATCTTTGCATGAGCGGAATTGCGGCATGGAGCTTCCCGACTGAGATTATATATAAGATCGGGAGATGCTTCAAAGCATCCGAATCATTCGGATTCACAGCAAGCGCCATTCTGAATTGGTGTATCCCCTCTCGCACATTTCCGTAAAAAGCCATATTGAGCATTCCGATAACAACATGGGCTTGGGGAGAGTCGGGATCGATGGCCAGAGCCTTTTGAGCAAATTCCTCTGCTTTTACAATGTAATCCTCTTGGGCAGCTCCGATATTGACATATTGCCAATAAACATAGGCCATACCCGAATAGAGAAGGGCATTATCGCCGACAATATCAAGGGCGTGCTGAAGATATCGGACGGCACGATCAAGAGCATCTTCCGTAAAACGCCAGATATCCTGGTTGGCTTTGAGATAGCACTCATAAGCCGCAACATTATCAATAGGTCTCTCGGACATTCTCTGCTGCTCTTCGGATGTGAGCCTTAGCTTAAGGGCATCTACGATTGCCCGGGAAACTTTCTCCTGAATGTCGAACACATCGTCCAGCGTTCCAGAATACTTCTCAGCCCAAAGGTGTGCATCACTTTCTGCATCAATTAACTGTGCTGTAATGCGTAGGCTATTGCCTGCTTTTCTAACACTCCCCTCCAGCACATACTGCACGTCAAGCTCTCTGGCTATTTCCGGGATTTTCCTCTTCGTCCCTTTGAACGTCATAGCAGAACTCCGGGAGATCACGCGGAGAATACGAACGTTCGAGAGATCAGAGATCACTTCCTCGGTCAGACCATCGCTAAAGTATTCCTGGTCCGGATCAGGGCTCAGGTTCTCGAATGGTAGCACAACGATCGACTTCTCCTGCCGCGGCAACTGTATGCCAGGTGCTTTCACCCTCTTCAACTCAGGAGTTATCTCCACGATACTCTGGTAACGCTTGGTTCTGTCCTTCTCCAGTGCCCTCTTAATAATTCTCTCAAGCTGCAGAGGTGTATCCGCACGCAGAGAGATTACCGACTGCGGTTCCTCGTGCAAAATGGAATAGACCAACGCTTGCTCATACTCACTCTTGAATGGTAACCGATCGGTTATCATCTCGTACATCACAACTCCCAAAGACCAGATGTCCGTCCTGGCATCCACTTCTTCTCCTCGGGCTTGCTCTGGAGACATATAAGCAACTGTCCCTAAGGTTGAACCGGTTTTAGTTATTTTGGACACTCCCCTAAGTTTCGCTAACCCAAAATCCATAATTTTTATCTGCCCGCGAGAAGTAAGCATTATGTTATCCGATTTGATATCCCGGTGAACAATCCCCTTCTCATGGGCTATTGTCAAACCTTCACTAATCTGGATGGCTATCTCTAAAACTTCCTTTAAAGATAGAGTTTTTTCTTTCAGAAGCTCCTTGAGTGATTTGCCTTCAACATATTCCATTGCTATGAAACATTCACCCTCAAATTCATCAATCTCATGAATTGTAGTTATGTTCGGATGATTCAGGGAAGAGGCGGCTTTGGCTTCATGCTCGAATCGAATTTTAGCTTCATTATCGCACAGAAGATACTTTGGTAGGAACTTTAAAGCCACTGTTCTATCTAACTTAGTGTCCCGGGCTTTATAGACCACTCCCATTCCGCCTTCACCAAGTTTTTCCAAGATGTTGTAATGAGAAATGGTTCTACCAATCATTTTCTAGCTCCGGTAGCCGCAGACTTTAATCTGCGCTCTTTTTTTACCCTTCCCTGCAGTGAAGGAATTGGGTGAGGTCAATTTCAGCTTTACGATATTACCCATCTTACCCCTTCGCAAGCTAAAGCTTGCGGCTACTTTGTAAGACTATGCCCTTAATAAATTGAGAAGTTATTTGATTGTCAACTAAAAAAGGCAGGGCAATTGCCTTGCCTTAGCTTCGAGAGTTCCTGCCCCTCTTAGAAATTAACTTCACTCAGGTTAAACTACTTCGGAAGCTCGATCAGTTTATCTTCATAACCATCGTAGAAATCGTGACAGGTCAAAAGTAAAATCTGATATTTTTTGGAAAGCGATTTTAAAAGCTTTAAAGCATTTTTCCTTCTATGCTTATCGAAAGTAACAAACGGGTCATCCATAATCACCACCGGCTTTTTATTTTCCGAGATCAGGTTCAGCAAGGCTATCCTGCAGGCAAGGTAAATCTGGTCTAATGTTCCCCGGGAAAGATACTTTTGCGGGTCAACCCAGTCATTCAGTTCATTTGAAAAGACCTCAAATTTGAAACTATTCTTATCAAACCTGACCTGATTATATTTTCCATTAGTTATATCCTTTAAGAGTTTGGAAGTTTCCTCCTCCAGAGTTCCGGTAGAAGAATCTATCACCTTTCTCCTGGCTTCCTCTAAGCTCTCTAAGGTTATTTCATATACCTCTATTTTTTTCCTTAGTTCCTCTAAAGTCTTTTGAGTTTGCTCTAATCTTTCCTCCAGGCTTGCCTCTAACTCAGCCCCGGACTCTGCCATCTCTAACTCTTTATTGAGAGTAACAGATTTAAGCTCTAAATTCCTTTTATTCTCCTCTAATTCTTTAACCCCTTTCTGGAAAAGTATAAATTCTTCTCTTTTCAAAAAGTATGGCTCTAAATCTTTGGTCTTCTCATCCCATAAAGCTAATTCTCTGGTTACCTCCTTCAGCTCATTTTCTAACTCCCTGGCGTTTTTTCCACCTAACCAGCCTTCATATCTGGAGAGCTCGTTTTTTATCTCACGGTCTATATCCCGGTAATGTTCATAGTTTTCCCTCAATATCTGGGAGGAGATCAGATCATATTTTTTCAAAACTCCCTTCAAGGAGTGAGTTAACTCGTAGGTATCTTTTTCCAATTCCTGGAAACGAGCTGTTTTCTGTTCCAACTGTTGAGCGTAGAAGTTTCCTTCACTCTTTTGCACGAGTAATTTGAACCCGGAGATAGAGAACAAAACAAAAGATAGTCCTGCTCCTGCCCAGAAGAACGGTTTGATAGATAATGCTAACAGGATTAAAAGTAGAGTTAAACCTAAAGTGGAAAAAGCAAAAATTTTCAAAGTCTGGCTCGGAGTTGAAGCCACAAGCACACTCTTAAGCTCCTCCTCCTCCCTGACCAGTTCGACCTTCTTGTCTTCTAAGAATTTTAACTTTACTTCTAACTCGTCTACCTTATCTTTATCCTCCCTGTTCACCGCCACATATTTAGAAGCCTCCTCTCTCAGCTTCCGCACCACCCTTTCTGAATTCTGGGTCTGTTTGATCCGGGTGTTTAAGTCGTGAAATCTTTCTTCTAACTCCCTCTGTTTTTCCTCCAGGTTAGAAGCCTTTTCAGCTTTTTCTAATAACTCTTTTTTGACCTCTAATTCCCTTTGGACTTTCGCCAGATTAGAAGAAACTTCTGTTAGCTCACTTTTGCTTTCCCTGATCTTTTTGTTCTGATTCTTAACCTTTTCTAACTCATAAAGGAGCTCTTCTTTATCTATTTCATATTTCTGAATTATCCCCAGGTTTTTTGTTCCAACCTTTTTTAAGTCTCCTAATTTCTCCTTGAGATGCTCGATAATCGTAGAGGCCTTTACTTTCTCTTCCCCTCCGGTTACCATGCTCTCTAATTTATCCTTAACCGCCTCTACGCTTGAATCCAGGCGAGACATCTCATCCTGCTGAACGCAGGCGGTGGCTAAAAAAATCTCTTTGGAGGGGATTCCTATCCTTTGATTTATAATCTCTTCAACCCCTTTCTTGTCCTCCCAGGTCTCTCCGGTTGGCTTCTTGAAGAGCTTAAGGGAGCCACTATCGAAATTTTTCTCCAGGCTATAAGAATTTCCATCTACCTCAAAATCCAGTTCAGTCTCAAAATCTTTTTGAAAACCCCAGGAGGTTTTCTCTTTCAACTCTTTTTTCTGGGATTTGGGATCGTCATACAGGGCACAGGTCAAAGCCTCAACCAGTGTAGATTTACCAGCTTCGTTATCCCCTTTGATCAGATTGATCCCGGAGTTGAACCCCATCTCGAGTTCATCAAACTTGCCATATCTTTTGAGATTTAACTTTTCTATTTTCATTTTTAAAATCCTTTTTCAAGCTGCATCTTGCATTTTCCCACTTAATGATAGGTATCCTAAATTCTTCGCCTCCTGATATTTTTCCTTTTTCCCTTCTTCCGCTGTCGCAATTTTTTCTTCCATGATCTGAAGAAACTGACCGGTTACGGTATGCAAAGGGAATTTTGAGCTGGAAAGCTCATCCCCAAAGACTTGAGATTCATACTCAAATTCAAGATGAAGAAATTGATCCTCTAATACTTCTTTCAATTTAGCAATATCCTGATTATTTGATAATTTTTGATTTCCTTTAAACCTGACTTTTAAGATATTTTGTTCCCCTTTATAGTTTTCTATCTCCCTTAAAATCTCAGAGTAGTTTTTAAATTTATCTAAATACAGCTCAATCTCCTCCCATTTTATTTCCCCAATTTTGACCTTATCAACCTTGATCTGGTTTTCATTCAATTCTATCATTAAAACATTTCCAGAATCTTTTTCATCATACTTCAACTGTTCAGGAGAACCAGAATAATAAGTATGGGGATTCTTAGAGATCTCTTGAAAAGAGTGCCAGTGTCCTAAGGCGATGTAATTAAAACCGCTATTTCCAATCTCCTCTAAAGTGATGGGAAAATCATCCTCCTGGCTTTTAGAAGGAATTTGAAACGAGCCATGAGCCAGAGCGATATTGTATTTTGAATTAAAGCCTTGATTTAATTTTGGAAGCGGACTTTCCTTGCTCCGGTTTGATCTGTTACCTTTCCCATATACCGTTACCCCTAACTCCTCGAAAAAAATAAAAGGTTTTTCCTCATTCACTAAAAAATGGAGATTAGGAGGAAAAGAGCTCGGATCTATGTTTCTGTAAATGGAGGAGTTATCATAACAGTCATGAGTCCCTGGAATCAGGCAGATTTGTGTTTTATTAAGCCTTGAAAACTCGCCTAAGACGAATCCTAAAGTAGCATTAGATACCTGATTGGAATTGAATAGGTCACCAGAGACCAATAACAGGTCCACCTTTTGCTCCAAGGCTAAGTCTATGATTTTCATAAAGGTTTTCTTGAGCTGGGCTCTCAGCCTATCTCCACTTCTACCTAAGCCTGAGAATTTGGCTCCTAAGTGAAGATCAGCCGTATGCAGGATTTTTAACATTTCCCCTCCGGAAAGCTTATTCCTTGATTATATGATTCCAATTCATTTTATCGGCTGAAATCAACAAATATTTTAGGATAAAATATGGTAACCGCAAATCCTACGGTGGCTACACCAGACGCAGTCTCCGTTTCAAAGGACTTCAGCTTACGATTAAATAACTTACCCTAAATCCTTCTCTTAAAAAAGAGAGGGATTTTTACCCCCTTCTCTTTTAAAGTCGAAGATCCCGCAGGAAGCGGGGAGAAGGGGGTAGGAGATGAGTTCAGACTCGCAGACCAACATTCGTCCTGAGGGATTCAGTCCGAAGGAAGTCTGCGCCTACCGATTGAATATTAATTTTATTCTCTCTTGAACCCTTAAACCTTTTATCTTCTAATCAATTTCGTTACTGCTTCAATATGATAAGTCTGAGGAAACATATCTATCGGCTGGATTTTCTCTATTTTATAATATCTTTCACATAAAAGCTTCATGTCACGGGCTAAGGTGGCTGGATTACAGGAAACATAGATGATTTTTTCTGGTTTGAGACTCAGAATTAAGGAAACCACCTTCTCATGCATCCCGCCCCTGGGCGGGTCTGCCACGATAACTTCTGGATTATAGTCCTCCTGCCTGAGTGAATTTAAGACCTCTCTAGCTTCGCCTAAAACAAAGCGGCAATTGTTTATGGAATTCAGCTCTGCATTTCTTTGAGCATTTTCTATGGCATCTTCAACTGCCTCTATTCCGGTAACCCTTTTGGCTTTCTCCGCCAAGAAAAAGGAAATAGCTCCTGTGCCTGAATATAAATCCAAAACCTCCTCAGAGCCATCCAGTCCTGCATATTCGCAGACAATTTCAAAAAGCTTTTCTGCCTGTTTGGTATTGGTTTGAAAAAAAGAGTTGGCAGAGATCTCAAAATAGAATTTACCCAATTTTTCCTGAATCTTTCTTTCCCCGGCTAAAGACAGTTCTTCTTCCCCCACTGCTATATTAGCTAATTTAGTATTTATATTTTGTACCACACTCTTGATCTGAAGAAAGCTTTTCATAAGCCCACCGGCAAATCTTTCTGAGGATTTGAATTCTCCTGAGTCGGTAACCAGATTAACCATCATCTCCGTCTTATTTTTACCTTCCCTCAAAGCCAAGTATCTCAAAAAACCATTATGCTCTCTAACGTCATAAGGGATGAGATTCTCCTTTCTGCAAAAATCTCTTACCCATTCGACGATTTGATTTGAGACCTCAGACTGAAGATAACATTTTTCCAAATCGAAAACCTGTTTGAAATTTTGATAAGGATGTAAACCCAGAATCAGTTTTTTGTCAGGATCAGCCCCAAAGGAGAATTCCATTTTGTTGCGGTAATAATAAGTATCTTCTGAACCCAGGATTTTTTCAACCTCGAAATCGGAGAAGTCGCCTAAATGCTTCAGGCTTTCTTTTACTGACTTTGTTTTATAATAAAGCTGGGATTTGTAATTCAAGTTCTGCCAGGTACAGCCTCCACACAAGCCAAAGTGAGAACAAATCGGATCAATCCTTTGCTCTGAGCTTTTCAGAATCTCAACTAATTCCGCCTCAGCGAAGTTCCTTTTCTTTCTTTTGATTTTGACTTTAAGGGTATCACCGGGAAGCCCCCCTCTTATCAGAATTACCAGCCCATCGATTTTGCCCACACCTTTACCACCATAAGCTAAATCTGTAACTGAAACTTCAACTATATCCCCTTTTTTCAGCACCATCGACACTTTTTTTACATACCTTTCAGATAATTTAATAAACCTCCCTTTTCAGTTATCTCCAGTTCCAATCCGGAAAGTGGGTAACCGGTCATGCCTTTCCCTGTAGCTAAATTTTTAATCCCGCCCGATGAAAAATCTATTTCTAACTCATCACCAGTCTTAACGTTCTCGGATATCCCCAGACATTCTAATAGAGGGAATCCTAAATTTATCGCATTGCGATAAAAAATCCGGGCAAAGGAATCTGCCACCACACAGCTTACCCCGTTTTCCTTTAAACATATAACCGCATGTTCACGGGAAGAGCCAGTGCCGAAGTTCTTGCCTGCTACGATAATATCACCCGTTTTTACCTGCTGGCTGAATTTTTCAAACCCGGGCACAAACTCCATCGCATGTTTTTTCATTTCCTGAGGGTCAGTTAAGGGGAGATACTGCCCATGATAGATCTGGTCAGTATCTATATCATCCCCAGCCACCCAGGCTTTCCCTTTAAATTTAGTCATCATCTTCTTTCTCCCCTTTAATCTTATCTTTCTTTCTTTCGCATTCCTGTTCGCAGGTTTTACATTCACCCTCACAGGGCTCTATATGGATTGTGATCTCAGACTCACCCAGTCTATCTTTAATATCATTTTCCAGATGGTCACACAACTTATGGGCATCTTCGATCTTTATACCCTTGGGCACAACTAAATGCAGATTAACCAACCTCGAATCCCCTGTTCTTCTGAAAGTCAGATCGTGGAATTCCACGAACTGGTCAAAGTGCTGATTCAAGATCTCCAGGACTATTCTTTTCTCCTCCTGTCCCTCTTTGAAAAGCTCAGACTTCTCTTCCAAGAACCCCCCTCCTTCTTCTGGTTCAGTATGGACAATCACGTCTGAATTTGGCAGAAGCAAAGCAACTTTTTCCTCTATCTGAATAGTGATTTGATGAGCTTTTTCTAAAGAACTGTCTTTTTCAAGCATAACATTCATATCTAGAAAATAGTGACTGCCGGCTCTTCTCAGCCGTAATCTCGAGACGGAGCTGACCTGGGGAATTGATTGAATCATTTCTTTGATTTTCTGGTCTAACCCTTCTGGTGCCCGATCTAAGAGCACGTCTACTGTCCTCTTACCCAATTTCCAGGAAGCACGCAGGACCAATAAAGCCACACCCAGGGCTGCAAGCGGGTCAGCAACCGGTAAACCGATCTTGACAAAAATAAGTCCTAAGATCACCACTAAGGAACTAAAGATATCGCTTTGAAAATGCAAAGCGTCTGCTTCCAGAGCCTGGCTTTGATATTTTTTAGCCATCTTTGAGAGGGCTGTAGATCTGGAGATATCAATAATTATGGCGATTAACAGTACTATAAAACTGACCGGTAGTACTTTAATTTCAACTGATTTAAAGAAGATTCTTTCAAAAGACTTATAAATTATCCATGCGCAGGTTATCAGTAATAAAATCGCTTCTAAGAGAGCTGAGAGATTTTCAAATTTACCGTGTCCATAATGATGTTCGGCATCCGCAGGTTTATCAGACCGTTTTACCGTAAAATAAGTCATCCCGGCTGCCACTAAGTCTAAGGCAGAATGAGCCGCCTCAGAAATTATCCCCAAGCTCTGAGTGATAATACCTACAATAAGTTTGGTAAGAGTAAGAAAAATGGCAGCCAGAAGTGAGCTGAAAGCTACTCTTACTTTCTCCTGCGTTCCTTTTTTCTCAATCTGATTCAGATTTTCCATTATTATTTATCTATTTATTCTAATGTTTAATACATTGTATCAATAAGGACAGAACAATATTCTATCCCTACAAAATCCTCGTCGGGCGTAAAGCCCGACGCTACCATCTACAATCCTTATCCCTTTCTACTGCCTACTATCTACTTTTAGTTTCTTAAGTCTTTCCTTCGCATCTGTAACTTCAGGTATTCCCGGATCGGCATTCTTCCAGATATCCAGAAACTCCTCATATTTCTCAATCGCCTTTTTGTTCCAGCCAGATTTCTCATAAGCCAAGCCCAGAAAATAGTAAGCTTTCACCGCCCTAATTGAACTTAATGCTCTCTTATCATCATATCTTGAAAGCACCTTCTCGAACTCAGCCACAGCTTCATCCAGTTTGCTTGCTTGCAGATAGGCTTGGGCAAGAACAAAGTGAAGACCAATACCTGAGCCTGATTTGACTGCTTTCTCAAGATTAGGTATTGAGGTTTCCAAATTACCTTTTGCCAGCTCAATGCTTCCAATTACCCACCAGTAATAAAACATTAGAGTTTGATCTCCTCCAATATCTTTCTTCAAAGCCTTAGCTACCTCTTCAGCTTTGGTAAACTCTTTATTCTCTGCCAGAAGCGTGGCATAATACTGCCGATCATAGAGCTTCTCATCAGGATAAATCCTGTGATAGATTTCCATATCCTTTTCCATTTCCTCCAAAGTCAAATCCAGATTTTTTTTCTCATTATAGATCCTTGCCTTTAAGAAATGTTTATTTCTATTCTGCCATCCCTCTACCTGGTCCATTCTGTCTGCGACAATGCCGTCATTCAGAACCTGAAGTGCATCATCGAACTTTCCCTGATAGGAAGGGATAAGAGCCAGGTAAATTCTTCCCTCTGACCGGGTGTATTTATCAGTGCTGGAACAAAGGTCTTTATAATAACTTTCAGCTTTTGCATACTCCTTTTTAAAAAGATACATATGCCCTAATTTTGCCAGGGACATATAGAAGTCAGGTTTTATCTCTACGGCTTTTTTATAAGATTCAATCGCCTGGTCTATCTTGCCATTCCAGGCATAAAGATCACCTCTCGAATCGTATGGATTGGGTTCATCTGGAGCTAATGAGATATATTTATTTATTGCCCAGATAGATTTCTCAAAATCACCTATATCATTGTAGACAAATGTAAGATGGTTATATATATCCTTATAGAGAGGGTCTATCTCAATAGCTTTGTTAAAGTAGCGAACAGCTTCCTCAGACTGACCCGGAGTAGCCTGATAATAGATCCCTAACAGCCAAAATGCTTCCTTCTCTTCCGGATATCGTTCTGTTATCTTCTGAAGTTCTTTAATATACTGAGTATAATTACCTGAAAAACCCGCCTCTTGAGCCTGGATATACAGTTTTTCTTTCTGGCTAACTTTATTTGAATATTTGACTGCTTTAGCTATCAATTTTCTATACTCTACCCCAGTCCCCGACGTAACCCAGTACAACCTATAGTATGCCATTGCAAAGGTGGAATCAAGCTCCAGAGCCTTTTTGAAGCTTTTCTCAGCCTCCGTGTAATAGTATTTATAATAGTAATCAACTCCCTCTAGGTAGTAACGATATGCCTCTGGTGAATGAGTGGTAACATCCGCAACTGGCCGGACCGATTCCTGTCCGGCTTCGGCCGGGAGAGAAAGTCCCTTTTTCAACTCGATTGTCAGCTTATCTACCGTTGAGAATATCTTCTCCTCTGGCTCGCCGCTGATCCGCTGTGAGGATAACACTCTCCCGCTTTTAACCTCTACCAGCTGAGAGGTTAGAATTATCTGAGGTTCGACCTGAAGGATGCTTCCTAAAAGCATCCATTTTGCACCAGCTTTTGTCGCCACTTCTGAGGCAACGTTTTTATCTATGATTTTCTCACCCTCTTTTCCCAGTAATTTCAAAATATCATATAATCTCTGACTGGAAACCACATTCATATATTGAGATTCAGAAAGACCGGTTATCAAAAGATTGGTAACGATCTCGCCTAACCTTTCTTTATCCTCTTTGTCTACCAGATTCTCAAAATACATTATGGCTAAAGTGTTTTCTTTGGCCATTGCCTTCTCCTCCGGAACTATCTCAAATTTGAAAGGTTTAAGAATGAAGAAAAGTAAAACCAGTATAAAAACGATGGAGCCGGGAACTATAAATGGAAGTAATCTCTTCTTAGGTTTGGGTGATATAACCCCTGCAGGAAGTATACCACTCTTAGTATAATCTAAAGCTTTTTTCTCCCTTCTCAAATCTGCCAGTAAATCATCTATATGTTGATACCTTTCTTCTCTGTCCTTTGCCAGTACCTTAGAAATTATCTCCTCTAACTTAGTTGAAACTTTGTTGTTATAACGAGCTATCGGTTGGGGCTCTTCGTTTAGTATAGAATAGATAATTGCAGCATGATGTTCTCCTCCAAAAGGCAATTTCCCGGTCAAAAGCTCATACAAAACAACTCCAAAAGAGAAAATATCGCTTCTCTGGTCCACCTCCTCTCCAGAGGCCTGTTCTGGTGACATATAAGCAACAGTCCCTAAGGTCGAGCCAGCCTGAGTAAGCTTAGTTGCTCCTTTTAGTTTTGCCAGCCCAAAATCCATTATCTTGACCTGTCCCTCTCTGGTGACCATAATGTTGTCTGATTTTATATCCCGATGGATTATTTCTTTCTTGTGAGCAGAAGCTAAACCCTCGCAAACTTGTATGGCAATCTCCAGAACTTTTTTAATGGATGGAGGTTCTTTCTCTACAATTTCCTTTACTGTCTTTCCTTCTATATATTCCATTGCAATAAATAACCCCTCAGAACTATCTTCTATACTATAAATGGTAGCAACATTAGGATGATTCAGAGCCGAAGCAGACTGCGCTTCGTGGATAAAACGAGCCTTTTCATCGGGATGGTCAGCAATATGAGGAGGTAAAAACTTCAAAGCGACCAGACGCTGAAGCTGGATGTCCTGGGCTTTATAGACCACACCCATTCCGCCCTCACCGAGTTTTTCTAAGATTTTGTAATGAGAAATCGTTTTGCCAATCATCTTCACACCTCAAATTTTCCTACTGACTTAGCTGCTCCTTGTTGAAAGTCTTGTCACGCACAGTCTGGTGCGCAAAACTAATGGCTTGAAGATGAAACTTACTTTTCACCAGCATGAAAGTCAGTCCACGGTTGGGATGGGCGGTTTTTGAGAATATCCCTCATCCAGTCAAACTGGGGATGTTCCTCCAAAAACTTTCCAGCATCGAAGGCTGTGCCGCAGGAACTTCCCCAACGGGCTGCGAAGGCCATCTGCTTCACCATTTTCGTATCAACTACTTTACCGTCAAATGCTCCCGATGGGTAGAACGGTATACTTGGTCCTGACAATTGAGGGTCCTCAGCAGAATGACCACAGAGAGAACGACGACTGGGATTGTCTTTCCCCAGATAGGTGTCATAGTGATCTGCTAAAAACTGCTTAGCCATTTCCAGGTCAATCTTTCCTGCGAATTGCTTCAATAACTGTTTCCATCGTTCTCGCCGCGCAACCGAGCTATTACGTATATCTGTCTCAGCTTCATCGCTCTGTTTTGTTTCCAATCGCAGGATCTTCAGGTCTTCAGCCACATTGGAACCGATGAAGTATCCATTTTTTTTCTTCTCAAATCCAGCGTATTTTAATCCCAGCTCCAGTCGGGCGATTTCATTAGTCTTCACATCACCCAACAGCCACGCATTCGCATAGCCACCATTGTTCCCCTTCTTCATTATAGCGCACCATTCATCTATGGAGGAAGCATCCTGGGTCGCCCGCCGAAATCGGATGAATTCCGGGATACCCTTTTCATCGAAACCCTTGAAATCACCGATCGTCGTCTCTGTACCCATTAATCCTGCATCGGTTATGAAGAAATCTGTGCCACTGTGAATCCAGCCTGGCGCTGTTTGCATGAGGATGCGGTGTCCCTCAGTTGGTTTAATATCCAGAATGACGTTGAAATCTGCTTCGGGGAAGTCAGCCCAACTATTATGCCCCATGACAATGCCACCATCACTGGTCATGTTCCCATTAGCAATAAAGGCGCTACAGGATTGCTTAGGCGGAGACGGTGACTCAGCGGCAATCTTCTCTTTTACCTCAGGCCACCAATACCAAGTGAGATCAAAGAATCCGTTGTAGGCTATCATCTCATCCCGGGAAGTATTGACACCTGCAGCTTTGAGCCCCTCCACTATCCCATCTATTTCCGCACGGCTTTCCGGATCAACTTTGCGGGAGAACATCTTCTTCGATTTGCTCAAAAGCCAATCCCAATCCATACTACTCCAGTATTTCCAGAGTTCACGCCGTACTCTCAATCCCTCGGCGATTTCATTGGCGAGCAAGTATCCATATTGAAAGCCGCGTTCGCGCGGTGAACCTTCGATGTGCAGATATATCCATCCATCTTTCTGATGTTTTTCGGCATGCGTAAGCCACATGCTTTGCTCTGGGGTAATTGGAGTTTTCCCCTCTGCATTCACATCTTTGGTTATACCAGGTATGGTGAGAAGAATTGCCAAACAAACCGCGTAGAGGTGTTTCATATTTGTCTCTCCTTTAGCTTTTATGTATCTATGTTGAATTCTTTTCCGATGTCCTGGGCTTTATAGACCACACCCATCCCACCCTCACCTAACTTATCCAAAATCTTGTAATGTAGAATTGTATTGCCTATCATATTGTGTCCTTTGTTTACAGCTGCAGACTTTAGTCTGCATTTTATGTTTATTTCGCATCTTCAAGACTGTAGTGTTGCTATCACGTGGAAACATAAGATCATCTTTTTGTAGTTGCCCGATTCATCGAGCCGAAGAATGCCTTTAACTTTACAAAGTTCAATATAGTAGAACTAAAATTTGTTTGTCAATGGATTTAAACAAAATGTAAAGGGCTAGCCTGGCTCTGGTGGATCACCCTTGCACCCTATATACTGTCTACTGCCTATTTCTCCCCGACTGAGTATTCTCTCCACTTTTGAGCAAATTCCCTTAGCTTTTTATCTACCAGATAATTTACACTTCCCTCTTCAAAAGCTCCATTCTCTCTTTTTTCCCCGGCTTTTACCCCGGTAAGAATTTCAATCCCCTGATCTATTGTCTTGATGGAATAGATACGGAATTTCCCCTCTTTCACCGCTTCGACCACATCTTGACGCAACATCAGATCCTCCACATTCTGGTGAGGTATAATTACACCTTGAGTTCCGGTGAAGTTTTTAGATTTACATACATCAAAAAAACCCTCGATTTTCTGATTAACCCCGCCGATTGGCTGTATTTCGCCTTTCTGATTCACTGAGCCGGTAACAGCTACATCCTGTCTTATAGGTAGTTCAGAGAGACTTGATAGAATCCCATAAATCTCTGTAGAAGAAGCGGAATCCCCGTCCACACCAGAATAAGACTGCTCAAAGCAGATGCTGGCATTCACTACCAGGGGTTTATCCTGAGCATATCTCCCTTGTAAAAATCCGCTTAAAATCAATACCCCTTTGTTATGAGTGCGTCCGGAAAGCTCTGCTTCTCTTTCTATATTTATCACCCCGCTTCGGCCTACAGAGGTACGGGCTGTGATCCGGGTGGGTTTGCCGAACATATATTGCCCTAAATCGTAGATTGAAAGACCATTCACCTGTCCGAGCACTTTACCCTCGGTATCGACCATTATGATCCCCTCATCTATCATCTCCTGGATTTTATCTTCAGGCAGGTTCACCCTTTTTTTCCATTCATCATTCGCCTTCTCCACGTGTTTACCTGAAACCCTTTTGGATTTCTCAGTGCATGTCCAGTAGTTAGCCTCCCTGATCAGGTCTGCCACCACATTGAATCTGGTGGACAGCTTGTTCTGCCTGCCAGCCAATCTGACCCCGAATTCCACTACTGCAGCTATAGCGCTTTTATCAAATGGCTTGAGCTTCTCATCCTTACAAACTTTGCGAATAAATGTAGCATATTCCCAGATAGTATCATCTTTCTTAGGCATTACCAGATCAAAATCTGCTTTTACCTTGAAGATCTTCCTGAAATCATCATCCAGCCCATAAAGGGTCTGATAGATATATGGATCACCAATCATCACTACTTTTACCTCAGATTCAATCGCCTCTGGCTTTAAGGCTGAAACTGAGAAAAAATAGAACGGGTCATAAGTCTGAATCTCGACTATCCCGTTCCGCAGAGTTCTCTTCAAGGCTTGCCAGACCCCAGGTTCGACTAAAGCATCTATGGCGTTCAAAACTAAATATCCTCCATTAGCTCTCAAAAAAGAGCCAACTTTTATCTTGGTGAAATCGGTCCTGCCAGCACCTGTACGGTCAAAACTCCTTTCGATTGTTCCGAAAAGGTTTCTATAGGTTGGGTTGGTCTCAATTATAATCGGAGCTCCTTTGATCTCACTGTTATCCACTATTACATTCACCTCGTATTCCCTGAACGGCTCCTCAGGTTTTAAAGTAGGTAAGCCGGGAATGGCACCTTCAGATGGTTCCTCTTTTTTATCTCTGAATTTTTGATATTCGGCTAAAATATCCTCCTGAACCTCATTTAGGTATTCATCTATCTTTTTATTCCCTTCATACTTGGTCTTGATCTCTTGAATATGTTCTTTCACCATCGGAGAGATCACTTCCTTATCCAGGTTAGATAGAGCCTGGTCTAACTCCTTAGCCTTGACTCTTGTTTCTCGAAATACCTTTTCCATCTCCTCGCTTAATTGAGAATATCTTTCTCTTAAAGAATTCACGTTTTCCTGTGGAAATTTCCCATCATCTGCAAGCTCTTCTAATTTCCCAATAGCTATAGGTTTGTTCTCTATTAATGGCTCTAAATCTGGCTTGATAAAAGGGCCCAACTGAACCTGAACCAAAGCAAATCCTTCTTTAGTTACCTTTTTCTCAAAATCGCTGATCATCTTTTTCTGGCTTAACTGATAAGAGTTAACCAGCTCTTTCTTGCGACGTTGATAAACCTCGCTCTCGAAGACCTCCGGTATCCCTCTGGCTAAAGCTGTGACCAGACCTTCCATATCTTTTTTGAAAGCAACACCTTTACCGGCTGGAAGGCTTATCACCTTAGGCATATCTGGATTCTTAAAATTATTTACGTAGCATTTATCATCCGGAGTTTTTTCCACCTTTTCCAGTTTTTCTAAAAGATGCTTGATAGTCGTAGTCCTGCCAGTTCCCACCAATCCGGTAACGAAGATATTATATCCCACGCTTTTTATCTCTAACCCCAATCCTATAGCCCGAATAGCTCTATCCTGTCCGATAATCCCCTCGCAGGCTTCCACGTCATCGGTTGAGTTCAATTTCAAACTTGCCGGGTTGCATATCCATCTGAGTTTCTCCACTGGAACTTCTTCAAACTTTAATTCCTCAAACATAACTCCTCCTGCATATTTCTAATTTTATATAAAATTTATCTCCTCTTCTGAACTTAAGATAGCAACTTACAATAAGCTGAGTCAAGAATAAAATTAAAATGCAACGTCCGATTATGGATAACGAATGACGGATGAGAGAAAGGAAAGTTCGTCGGGCAATCCTTCAGGATTGCTTATACCCTCAAGAAACATTGAGACGTATCGCATGCGTCTCTGCGATATGGTAGCCGCAGACTTCAGTCTGCGTTTTATGATTATTTCATTTCTCCACATCCGTAGCGTTGCCACTCCTGTCATATCCCACAGGTCCCTTTCGGAACGAATCTGTTTCTAGGATGGCAACGAATTAACGTCGTCATAGACGTCCTCACAGAAGTAGGGACGCTATCGTTTGAAAGTAATCCTGATCTACTGATAGCGGGATAAGTTGGGTTTCGCAACGATAAAAAGATAGGGCGGACACGCGGTTCGACAAGCTCACCGTCCTGAGCAAAGTCAAAGGACAGGTCCGCCCCTACCCTTAAAAGGACAACTCTACCTCTGAAGAGATCATACCTGTTTAATCGTCTCACCTCTTACGTCTCACATCTTC
Organism: uncultured candidate division Zixibacteria bacterium; assembly: GCA_963713865.1. Classification (GTDB taxonomy): domain Bacteria; phylum Zixibacteria; class MSB-5A5; order MSB-5A5; family RBG-16-43-9; genus CAZMZF01. The sequence continues at coordinate 2,314,086 of OY970208.1, forward strand.
CGTTTTCAATATTCTTTCAATCTATCCATCTGGTTCCCTGATCACACATATAAACTTCTTTAAAACTTGACTTTAGAGTTTATTATTTTTACTTTTAATCCGATGCAGAAAAAATATGAAAAAATAATCACCTGGCTTGCTCCTCCGAAGACCTTTTTGTTCTTTGGTCTCCTTTTCTTTTCAGGAGTGTTGTTCTTAACGCTTTTCCGCCTGGGTTTTCTTTTAAGGTATCACCATCTTGCCTCCGGAATCCCTTCATCCATATTATTTCAATCTTTTATCATCGGTGCCCGTTTTGATATGGTGGTCTTAAGTTATCTTCTTATTCCTTTTTTTATTTTAAGCTCCTTTCCTTTCATAAACACCTTTCGATGGAAGCCAGCCCGAAATCTAACCCTCTTTTTAATTTTCTTGGGTTTAAGTTTCCTTTTTTTACTCTCTTTAGTAGATCTGGAATATTTCAGCGAATTTGGAACTCGTCTGAACCACTGGGCTTTAGAATATTTAGACCGTCCTGATTTTGTTTTTTACTCTATCTGGTCAAGTTATCCGGTCATTCCCTATCTTATCCTCTGGGCGTTCATCTGCTTCGTCTTCATATTTTTTATGCTGAAACTCAGTCGAAAAATTTTAAAAAAAAGCAGTAATCGATTTCCCCCGAACGAGATCTTTTACTTTATCTTGGCTCTTTTTCTATTATTTTTCTCTGCCAGGGGACGCTTGAAACTTGCTCCCATAGACTGGGGCCTGGCTTATTTCTCGAAATACGATTTTGCCAATCAGTTAGCCTTGAATGGCATTCACACTCTGGGAAAAACAATGTTGGACGAGCATAAGGAGTCGAGTCCAGAATATTTATCTGAATTTCATTTCTTTGATGATAAGGAAGCCTTAACCTCAGTCCAGAAACTACTGACGGGAAGAAACGAAAAACTCGAGGATTCTTTACATTCCATCCGCCGTTATATTATTTCCGAATCAGATAAACTGGAAAACCACAATATCGTTATCGTCCTTCTGGAAAGCTGGTTGGCAGAATTCGTAGGCTCCTTGGGTAGTAAATTAAACCTGACCCCACATTTTGACAGCTTAGTCCAGAATGGAATCTTATTTGAAAACTTCTTTGCCACGGGAACCCGCACCAATCGAGGATTGGTTTCGGTTTTGTGCTCCTTTCCATCTCAGCCCGGTGGTACCTTAATGAAGAAGTTTAATCATAATCAGCCTTTTGTTTCTTTATCTCGAATTTTAAAAGAGAGAGAATATAATACGCTTTTTATCTATGGTGGCGATTTGCAGTTTGACAATATGAAAGGATTTTTCAGTCAGCAGGGTTTTGATCTTTTCGCCGGACAGGAGGATTTTCCTAAAAAAGAATTTACCAACAAATGGGGCGTTCCAAACGATATCGTTTTCAGCCGGGCAGTAGAGGAGTTTTCCAGAATTGGAGATCACCCCTTCTTAGGGGTGATAGTTACCTTAAGTAATCACGAGCCTTTTACTTTGCCCAGGAATGTAACCAAGCCCTATCCTTCTGATTACCCCAATAGCGAATATCTAAACGCTTTTCATTATTCGGATTGGGCTTTAGGCAAGTTTTTCCATCAGGCAGAAAAAGAGGCTTTTTTTAAAAATACCATTTTCGTTTTGGTAGCAGACCACGGCAGACTTCTTCAGAGCCAGAGCGATCTGCCTTTAGAACGCTTTCATATCGCCTGTCTTATCTATTCCCCGGAGATTATAGGGAAAGAACCAAAAAGGATTAAAACAGTAGCCAGCCAAACCGACCTTATACCCACCATCCTTGGACTACTGGGTAAACCTGCCCTGCATGAATCCTGGGGAAGGGACCTCTTCTCTCTTTCCTCAGAGGATAAAGGATTTGCAATGATGGTGGACGGGAAAAGAATAGGCTGGGTAGATCCGCCTTATTTCTTAGTTGACCGTATAGGCGCCACCACTTCTCTTTACAACTATATAGATGACCCGGAGCAGAAAAAAGATGTCTCTTCCGAACATCCAGGAATAACCAAGGAGCTTGAGAAAAAAGAACGATCTTTTCTTCAGTTGAGCATTCAACAATCAGCTAAGAAAGGGATAAAAATAAAAATGCGATGAAAATCGTAGGGGTGGGTTTTAAACCCACCCCTTACACATTCGTTCTCTACTGTTTCGGGAACAGTCTCAATATCCCCTGCGGGGAGAATCCCCGAAGATAATCAACATCGGCATTTCCTAATGCCTATGCATCAAAGTAAAATCAAAACTTTTCTTTTTCCTTTTCTTGCTCTAACTCAAATTCTTTGTCTGCCCTTTTTACCTTCAGGTAAAGAATTATAGAGACAAACAAGATAAAAATCCAGACTATCCCCAATCCTACTTTCCTCATTCTCAGTGATTTAAAATATTTATTCACTGAAGAAGTTATCTCCCCAGCAACACTTCTTGCATTGTTGGTAATCTTTTCTATTTCTGAGAGATTTAGAGTATGAGTTACCGGCAATACCTGTAGCATATCGGTATAAGCCTGCTCTAACTGGTTCTCATATCCGGAGACATCCTGCCCCTTGACTTTGGCTTTCGCTATTAACTCTTTAGCCTTATCTATCTGCTCCTTTGCTTCTAAGATCAGGGTCTTTATCTGCTGTCCTCTTTTGTAAGCCCCGGAGTTGGGGTCGTGGCAGTTAGAACAGACCTGATCAAACATGGTTATCTCTGGATATCGGATTGAATGATTCCCATGACAGGAGGTGCACTGGGACATCTTCTTTTTCTGCATAGCTTCAAAATGAGGGCTTTTAGCAAAATAGGTCTCCGCATTTATGTGACATTTCCCACAAACATTCCCCACCTCTGTAACTCCTGGAGGGACTGCACCGTGGTTTCCATGACAACCTGCGCAGGTGGGAGCTGAACGGTCATTTTTTTCTAAAAGAGCTTTACCGTGAACACTCGAAACATATTCCTCTAAGATATTATAAGGCAGACGATATCGCTCCATAAGTTTTTTATCAGAATGGCAAGCTGCACAGGTTTGAGGCAGGTTTGTAGGAAAGACCTTATTCAGAGGGTCTTTGACCGCGGTGATAGTATGACTGCCGTGACAGTCCACACAACCAGCTACATTCGCATCGTTTCTTTCCAAAAGAGCTATTCCGTGTTCGCTGGTCCGGTAATACTCTAACTGGTCAGTAAGTATGCCGTATTGCCTCATCCTCTTTTTATCTGCATGGCAATTTCCGCATAATAAGACCAACTCTTTTTTAGAAGGCTTACCTTTAAAACCTGCCTTAGAGGACATAGAGACTTCTGGGTCCAGGCTGGTTGGATCTCCGCCATGACAGTCAGCACAAAAGATATCTTTTTCTGAATGGATACTTTTCAGATATTCCACCTTCTTCTCCCCGTGACAGACCATACAGGAATATGACTCTAAATCTATTGACCAGCCCGAATGGGTAAAGAGAAAAAGGACTACTGTGCTCAAGCAGATTTTTTTTAAGGTTTTAATTCTCACTTGTTCTTTGTCTCCTCAATTTCGTGAGGTGCCCCTTTCAAATCGAAATGATATTTCTTTCCTAAAATAGTTCGAGTTGACTCAGACAGAAAGCCTAACAAGGAAAAGAGAAGAGCTATGATTATTACCGCTATCCCGATAGAGGTGGCAAATTTTCTCTTAGAAGGATAACGCTCCGGACTCCGATCTAAAAACGGCACTAAGAAAAGGATGACTAACAGAACTCCTATTCCCAGAATGCCTAAAACCTTGGGCACGAATTTCAAAAATTGATACCCTGCCAGGAAATACCATTCCGGCTTGATCCCTTCAGGAGTCTGAAAAGGATTTGCCTTCTCGTGAAAGGGGAAGGGGGAAAATACGGCTAAAGTGAGGACAACCCCGAAAAGCAGAAAAGCCACGATGACTTCTTTCAGAAAATGGTTAGGGTAAAAAGGCTTCCCCTCTTCAATTTCTTCTTCTATGTTTTTCTTCTTCAGCTCCTCTTCCATTTCTCATCTTCCATCTTACTTCTATACATTGAAGTGTAAACCTTTAGGTTTACTTGTTTTTTTAAACGTAAAGCTCAAGTCTCAAAACTTGAAGCTTTACACTCCAGTCTTTTTTACTTTCTCTTCCTTCTTACATCTCACTTCTCACCTTTTATTTTTTTTACAGCGGTTTTGCGACTCCCTGTCTTTTGACCATCGCGAAATGAACTGCTAAAAACATTGCTGTTATCCAAGGAAGGATAAGGACATGCACAGAATAAAATCTGGTTAAGGTATCACCGGTTACATTCAAACTACCTCTTAAAAGAATTAAAAGATAACTGCCTATAAAAGGAACCCCTCCTGCCACCTCCGTCCCTACTGTTGTTCCCCAGTAAGACCTCTGGTCCCAGGGAAGAAGATAACCGGTAAATCCAAAACCAAAAGTTAAAATAAGTAAAACCACACCCACCATCCAGTTCAATTCCCTGGGATTTTTAAAAGCTCCTTGAAAATATACTCTTCCCATATGGATTAAAACGGTAATCATCATCAGATTTGCACCCCAGGCATGAATCTCCCTGATAAGCCAGCCCAGGGGAACTGTGTTGGTAATGAATTTTACGCTATTGTAAGCATCTGCAGCTGAGGGTTTATAATATATTGCCAAAAGTATACCGGTTATGACCTGAATAACAAACAAGAGAAAGGTCATCCCCCCAAAGCAATGCAGAAAACTAAGACCTTTAGGAACCGGCTTCTTGAGAAGTTTTTGTAATCCTTCTTTTACATCCAGCCTCTGGTCTAATTCACCATAGATAATCGGGAAGACATTTAATAGAACCCCCACCACCTGTCTGAGATTTAACCTCTCCTCAGTCCAGTTTCTTACCTTTTGGCGTATCTTTTTTTTCTTCTCATCCATCTTAAGCTAATCCTGTAACATAGATTATATCGTTTGCAACTTCTACCTTATATAATGGCAAGGGTTTGGGCGCAGGGCCGGAATCACATTCCCCTTATAATCGAAAAATGCGGCATGGCAGGGGCATTTTAAGGTTTGGGGACCCTCTTCCCATTCTACCATACAGCCTAAGTGGGTACATTTCATATCCACCGCAAAAAGACCTGCCTGAACATGCATCACCATAACGTTTTTACCCTGATAGACCACTGGTTTGGCTTTCCCCACTGGCAAATCAGCTACAGGTGCCACCTCCACCCTCTCTGCCTTTTCTGCCCCACCCTCTTTCTTAGGTGGATAAACATAAGTCAAAATCGAGCCAAGCACTGCCAGAAAAGATACAACTATTGATCCACCAATCAGATAATCCAAAAAAGACCGTTCTGGAGATTTTCTTTTCTTCGTTGTTTGACATAAACTTAAGCTACTTTTTCTCATTAACTTTGTTACTTTTCTCACAAACAAGACCATTTTAGTAATGATTATATCGAAAAACCAAAAAAAGTCAAGAAAAATATTGAAAAGTTTTTTTAAAGAGATCTTATGTGACAAAATCCGTCTCAGGTAGATTCTATCATTACTTTTTCCAATCTCCAGAAAAGCAAAACTGAAAACCTCCCCGGATGCTCAAGTGTAGTAAATCCATCAAAAAGTAGCATAGGGGTGGTCGATAAAAGCCTTACGACGACTACACCGGGCTTAGCTCCCCGTAGGGAGTTTATTGAGCTTTTCGAAACCCGCTTTAGCGGTGTCTCCACCCTCTTTGAAAAGCAGTAAACTTTCCTACAATCCCACGCAGAGGTTAACTGTTAACCATTAACAGAAAAAGAAATGGATTCTTTTACGAAAAAAGATGTAATCTAACAGGTAAACAATCAGCAAAGTCAAGCCGGTTAATAGAAGCAGGTTCATATCTATATTAAGATTTTTCAGACCTTTTTCTGCCAAACCCCATGAAGTAATGATGAGATTAATTTGCGGCTGGATAATGGCGGTTATTTTCTGGCTGATATGTTTCCAGCCCATAAAATACAGGGGAATAAAAATCCCGGCTGCCAGTCCTAAAATCACCAGAAAGACTTCGGTGTAATTCAAACCAGATTTGGATGCCGGCACCGGGGAAAGTTTTGAAAAAACCTTTTCAGTAAAATCGGGACACAGCTCAAAACCCTTATCCGTTTTTAAGCCGGCATATAATCTTTTATACCCCTCCAAAGCTTTTTGACAGAGTTGACAGGTCCTGAGATGCTCTTCCACAAACCTATACCCGGAGCCAGGAATATCATCCAGATAATCCTGAATCTCTTCCTCTGTCAGATGTCTTAATTCCATAAACCCTCCTTCTGATATTTTCTTATCAATTTCCCCTTTAAAAGTCTTCTTGCCCGAAAAAGGTAGCTTTTCACTGTTCCCTCCGGCAGCTGCATAACCTTTGATATCTCAGCATAACTCATCTCCTCCAGATGGTATAGGGTTAGAATAGTCCGGAAGTGAACCGGCAATTTTTCGATCTCTTTTTGCAGAAGGTAAAATATCTCGAACCTTTCAACAGATTCATCCGGAGGGAAATCACCTGCCATAAGATTCTTCTGAGCTGTGTTCTCCAGTGTAATGGTATTATAGAGATTCTTCTTGTCCTTCCCGAGGAAATCGAGACAGGCATTATAAGCGATTTTGGCAATCCAAGAGGAAAGTTTGGCTCCAAAATGAAAGCTGGATAAATTAGTGTAAACCTTAATGAAGATCTCCTGACAGAGGTCCTCCCGGTCTTTCTGATTAAAAACCATTCTAAAAACTATATGACTGACCAGCCGCTGGTGCTCTTCGATAATGCTCCGGAAAGCATTCCGGTCTCCAGACAATATTCTATTGATAAGAGACCTGGTATCTGACATTATCTTCTTCCTGATATAATAGACCGCTTAAAGAAAGAAAAGTTGCATTTTTTAAATCTTTAATGCAACATTTTTTTGCCTGTCCTGTCTAATTTAATGTAAAGATGAACCAGAACCTAAAGGAAAGGAGTAAATATGGAAAAACTCGTGGATGCTGTAGGCTTAATAGGGTTCTTTGTAGCAACAGCTTTTATCGTAAGAATCATATTTGACTACAAAATCAGAGCAAAACTAATTGAAAAAGGGATGGTAGATGAGAATATCAAATACCTCTATGCCCAAAGACCAGAAACTCAGACCCTCTCCTCTTTGAAATGGGGAATAATTTTAATTGCGGTGGGAGTACCGGTTTTCATCGGTCGGGTGGTTTTGATCCAGATGGTTCCGCCAGACTCAGCCGATGCGATTACTATTGGCGGAATGCTTGTTTGTTCTGGCCTGGGACTGTGCCTCTATTATTTAATCGCCAGCCGCAAGATGCGGAAGATTAAGGAAAATGGCACTGAACCCTAAAAATTTTCATCAGGTATAAAGCACTGCTTTACAGTCTTATTTCTCCTTGGAAAGGAGAGGGAAAATAATTTCCCCTCCTCTTCAAGGAGGGGAAAAAGGGAGGTTTCATTCCTGAGGGAAGGCTCAAGATAAGACGACACGTTGTGTCGCAAGAGGTTGCAACTGCCTCCTGCGTCCCACAGGCCGTTAGTCAAAGGCTCTTAATGCATCCAGGAAGGCTCGTTTTCTTGAATATCTCATAGTGGCTTATTAGTCTTAATAAGGAAAATAACGGGCGATAAATGACATGTCGACAAAGACCTACCAGCAATCCAATTTTTAGGTGTTGTCCCGTTTTGTCCTGTGTTTTGGCTCCTCATTTCAGAAAATTGTTAGAAAGATCCCTATCTCCTAAGTCCTGATATCAGTCCGCCCAGGGTGGAAACTTATGCCGCATTATCGCTGCAAAGATTTTCGAGCTGTCAGTAATTGACGAACAAGCACGCACAGGATCAGCAGTAGAACCATTGCTGCAATGATAGACGGTCCGGCAGGAAGATTCATCTTTACAGAGATAAATATTCCCATAAGACTACTTGTGAATGCAATGGTCCAGCCCAAAAACAGTCGCCACCCTCGCCTTCTGGTGAACAACAATGCTATTACCGGAGGGATCACCAACAGGGAGAAAACAAGCAGGACTCCGGCAATATGTACCGATGAAGTCACTACAATCCCGAATAAAGCATAAAACAAAAAATCCCACCAACCAGCAGACCAGCCATCTGCAATGGCACCGGCGCGATCTTCAGACAGGCGAAAGAACCTGCTTCTTAGAAACCAATGGATGACGCCTACTGCAGAATATAGTATGGCGGTAGAGATTAAATCATCGACGCGAACAGTAAGGAGCGAGCCCGCCAGCATATGCTCAATCTCCTCCATACCTTCTGGTCGCCCTGCTAAAACAAGTATCACCGCAGTGGAAAAGCTGGCATAGATGATACCGATGAACGCCTCATGTGGGATGTGGTTGTCTTTTGTACGTGATACTGAGATTAAGGCTGCACCCACCAAGGTAAATGCCAAGCTAAGAAGATAGGCGCTGAGCGAATGAGGATCAAAGCCCATCACCAGGGCAACCACTGCACCAAACGCCGCAGCCTGTGCCAGGGAGATATCTACGAAAATTACTCCACGACTAACCACATGGAAACCGAGATAAGAATGAATCCCAGCCAGGATTAGTGCCGCTAACAATGCTAATTGGACAAATGAATACGAAAAAAGATGCATTAATTCCTCTGGTTGGAAGCCTTAAGTAGCTGGTTGATTATGGTATCAATCAAGGAAAAATAATCGCTGGTTCCCTCGGCTCCGCCAACAGACGGAGGAAGATCAACCACCACTGCCCCAGTGGCGCGCGCAATGACTTTGGGAGCTCTGTCTGAGAAATATGGCTCCTTTCCGATTATCTTGACCCCTCGAGATTTGACTAATTCTATCAATTCGGCAGTATGTGCTGGGGTCGGTTCAATTCCCGGTCTTGGCTCTATAAAACCGACTACCTTGATTCCAAAAGCCCTCGAAAAGTACGGCCAGGAGTTATGATAGGTGATAATCTCCATTCCATTAAGCGGCTCGGCTTCTCTTTTCCAGATTTCCATCTTGGTTTTCAACTCCGATTCAAATCTCGATAGATTTCCCTCATAAACTGAAGTTCCCGCGGGATCAACTTGCGAAAGCCCTTTTGAGATGTTCTTGGCAATTATTAAGGCGTTGGCAGGGTCAAGCCAATAATGCGGATTCCCCTGCGGATGAACATCACCCATAGAGGCATCAATCTTCGCGGTTGGCTTTTCCATAGGTTCAACTCCCTGAGAGCAATCTATGATAATCAATTTGCCATTGCGAGAACCATCGATAATGGGGGCTGCCCAGAAATCGAGCTCGAGTCCTACTTTGAAATAAATATCCGCTCTTGAAACAATCACCATGTAACTTGGAAGAACCTCCACGAAATGCGGATTGAATTTGCCTGAGGCGATAGACGCCACTGAGACACGATCGCCGCCGATATATTCGGCAATAGATTTGAGATCAGAAGTCGATGTTACGACATTTATTTTGGCCTTGACGCTGATTGCATTTATAGCCAGTATTAAAATTATAAAGAAAGTTAGTTTTTTCATTTTATCCTCCATTTAGAATGTATGCGGCTTGTGCGGCCCTAATGACCATAAGAGTTGGACGATGGCGGTTTGATAAGGTTTTTCCCAGTTTTTGCCGTCATCCTGCCTGAGTAATAAGCTTACCCTATAGGTCTCCTCTGCCAACGAGAATCCGGCAAATACGCCATAACCGATTTGATAAATAGCATCAGTCTCTGGCGTCTGACTATAATCCACAAAGGCACCGACATTAAAGCGTCGCTTAAATTGATAATCTATGGCCGAAAATGCTCCGAAAGAGCTTACGTCTTTTGATTCGATAACTGTATCTCCGTTGCTTTCATAAGCGTTATCAATTTTCCGGTAATTGACCATCGCTTCACCAACAAACACTAAGGATTGATAGACATTCGGGTGCCATTTATACTTGAAATCAACATCACCCATTTTAGCCCAGCGTTTTTTGACCGGATCAAATTGGCCAAGTAACCCGGAAATCCCGAGCTCCATTGATGAATATGTTCCAACCGGGGAAAAAAGCGATATCCTGGCATTCCCTCCCATAGCATGGCTTGCATTACTAGTGTCCTCGCCGAGGAGAAAATCGCCTTGTAAAAGATTCCCTGAAATAGTGAGAGCGTTGTTCCCAACCGGTATCATCGAGGTAACATTGATGCCAACATCCTTCAGTCCTTCTTCACCAAAGAACTGTTGAAACATTAGAGGACGCAAAATCCAGGACCATTGATGAGCATGTTGAGTATTGATTTTGCCGAAATCAACCAGGTACTGCCCGGCCCTTATTTGCAGATTCAATGGCAATCCTCTTAGAAGCGTGGCGTAAGCCTCTTCGATATCTATTTCGCCGCCAGTGCCACCAATTCCCATGGCTATATCTGCTCGGGCGTACGGATTCAAGTAACCGTTTGCCGCAATTTCCAACTCCTCAAAGTTGAGTTCGAACTTATTGTCATATTGATCCGATGGCGCATTTCTATGTCCAGATAACCTCAAATCGCCTGTGAAGCTAATATCCGGGTTAACAGGCGCCTGTGATAACGCTATCTGCTCAGAAAAGGCAATTAAAAGCATAAAAAGAATATATGAAATGATCTTTTTCATAAGATTCTCCTGCTAAGAATTAATTGAAAGTCCCCGACCAGGGGATGATTTGATAAAGGCGAAATCTCAGCAGAAATCAGGAGGTGATCTGGGAATTTTATGGGTGACTAATAACTCAGGATAAGGTGCTTCAATAGAAGATAAAGCCAAGGGGCTACTAAACTCTAATATTCCTAATAAGGAAACAAAACAAATGAATGAAATGGCAAGGGTCAAATATGCAAGGCAAATAGGGCAATCATGATGAATAAGGCCGTCACGGTGAAAATGGAGAGACCCTACGATGCTGACACTCAAAAGCAGAATGACAATTGCGAGAATATTTATTAGAGAAAGAAATTTGCGGGTTTTTTTAGGCATCAACATCATTATCCTTATACGTCTCCGAATTCGTCATTCCGATAATGCTGGAATTGAGACATAGGCTTTTCATATTACTACGAATTACTACGAATTTCTTTTAAACGCAAAACAATACTTTTTCGGCTCTTTGATTTCGATTCGAAACATAAACCTTTGGGTCTTGGCGTCAATAGCCTCTGGTGATGAACATAGCGTCCGGAATCTAAGCGATTGAATAATAAGTAGTAAAAATAGCGGGGGAAGGATAAAACAGGGTGAGTATACCTTGCCCCTGCAATCTTTTGAAGAGAGGGTTATGGTAAGGTCATCTTCCTTTTTATATCTTCCATTGTATTTTTCAGCAGGTGAGATGGAAAAGGGCAACAACCTTTTCCTGAGTGGAAAGCTCGTTATAGGTCTTGACTGCCTTTTTAGTATCCTCCACAATCAGCCTTATCCCTTTGGAGAGAATATAATCCTCAGTCTCAGGCAAAACTTTCATCACCGCATTAAATCCCGTGCCTACGATTATAGTGTTCTGGCTTCTCCTTAACCACTGGTTTGACATCTTCTAATCTCAATTCATGTCCAGATTTTCTCCACCAGTCAGGCTCAATTCTGTCCGGATAGATGATCAAGTCAGCAGTATATTTCTCCCCATTGATTACCATCTTCCCGAACTCGTATGACTCAATCATTTCTTCTCCTTGGATTGATCTTCTTTAAGATAATTTAAAATCCCCTGATAAATACCTGAAGCACATTTCTTTTGAAAGACCTCACTTCTTAATAGCTCCTCCTGTTCCGGATAGATTATAAAGGCACATTCCACCAGGACCGAGAGAAACTGATATGGCCTGGTTAGAGTAAAGTTAGCATAATAAAGCCCCTGATCTGGAATCTTTAGTCTTTTGACCAGCTCCTTTTGAATAGCCCTGGCAAGCTCTAAACTCTGCGGATGATAATAATAAGTGGAAACCCCGTTGTTAATGAAAGGATTTACCCCATCCGGCAGCGCATTATTATGAATGCTTATCAGGATATGGCAATTGTTATCTGCCGCTATTTCAGGTCGTTCATAGATCCCAACTCCTTCCATACCATAACGGGTTAAAATTACCTCTGCGCCATTTTTCTCTAAAATCTTTTTCAATTTTAAAGCTATTTCAAGATTCACCACTCTTTCCTCTAACCCGGTTGGACCAACTGCCCCACTCTCTGGAGAATGTCCAGGGTCTATGCAGACTTTAAGTCCCTTAAGTTTAAGTTTTAATTCTGGCTCTTTTCTAATCTCCAAACAAAGCTCATTATCTTTATAATAAATATCATAACCCCAGAATCTTTTCTGCTTCAGATAGACCTTGATTTGGAAGACTTTATTTTCAACTTGTTCCCATCTTATTTCTTTTATAATCTCATCTTTTGAATCATATCTTATCCAGTCAGTATCCGAATTCCCGCCATAAATCTTTAATAATAAAACCGGTGGCGAATTCTCCTGCTGCACTTCATAAGGTAATTTCTGGCTAAGAGATATTTTAATTCTTGTTCGATCATTCAACATTTCCGACCTTATGAATTTTATGTTACTTTCCGGAACAGGAGTACCTGCAGGTAAAAAATTCAGAGCTTCAGCTTTTGCCCATCCCTCGATATTGTCAGTTAAGTTTAATCTTACCCAGTTACCATTTCTACCATCTGCTACAAACCTTACCCCCTGAGGCTGATACAAAAGAAGATAACCCAGACCAGGACCTGTGCGGATAATAGTGGTTGTATCTTTAAGCTCTACGATCTGAGGGATTTCATTTTCTTTTATGGTTATCTTTCCCGGAGCAGAATCAACTAAACAGACTAAACCCTTTTCCTTATCATAAAATGCCTCTGCTGGGAAATAAAATGAATCTGGGTTTTCAACTTTTTTGAAAATTTCAAATATTATCTTCCCGTTCTCGATTTTATCAGTAGATTTAATTTTATATAAGCCTGTATAAATCCCATCTTGCAAAATCGAATCTTCAGTTTCCCATTTACCAAACACACCTTCGCCCCAAAAGACAGGATTCGATTTATAAGACTCAATCATCGGAAAAGGGGAAGTCAAGCTCTGAATGTAAAAGAAAGCCGAACAGTTTGGAGTCCCCTTGAAACTGGTCTGGATTATATCTCCAGGATTTAAGATCAGATCAAAAGAAGGTACTTTCCCGGAGGATTCTATGCGTAAAGTATCTTCTGGAGTAGGGAGTAAAGGAAAAGGAACTTCCACCGTTACCTTCCTGGTGGAAATCCCATTCTGGTTTGAAGCGATCAGTTCAAAAACAAAATCCCCCGGCTTTAAAGGAAGATAGGCTAAAAAAGCACCGTTTTTGTATACTTTAATATTCTGCCCATTTATTTTCAAATCCGAACCCGGAGTAACCGAACCAAAAATGAAAGTGGAATCAGAAGAAGTGATCTCTCTACCTTCTGTAGGGTAGACTACTTTTATAACCGGAAGGTTACTCATCTCTACTGCATAAGTATGAGCACAGAAAATTAAGATGACTATCAAAATAATATGTAATTTCATAGGCTCAAAAGCTCAAATGTTCAAAAGCTCAAAGGACAAGTTTAAAAATAATCTTAAGAGTCTTTCTTAAATTTATCTCCTTTTAAATTTGAGCGTTTCAAAAAAGAGATAAAATTCGCTAGCATACCTGAAACCCTTTTTGCCAACTCTCTTACCTCACCTAACTCTTCTTTAGAAATATATTTCTGGTCAAAAGCAATAAGTAACTGTGTTCTCACTTCGCCACATGAGCCTTTAGCAATATAGAGAAATTGAATCAACTCAACATTTGACCCTCTTTCAAATCCTTCAGCAATATTAGACATAATCGAAACACCTGCTCTGCGAATTTGATCCACTAAACAAAAATCTTTACGAAAGTTTTCCTTCTTCGTCAAAGCATAAATCTTATTAACCAATTCCCTTGCACCTTTCCAAACTAAAAGATCCTCAAACTGCTTTTTCATTTCTTTAACCTTTGAGCGTTTGAACTTTTAAACCTTTGAGCTTTTTTTATCCCTAATCCCGGCAAATCATTTAAAATCCATTTCCCTTGTTTCAACTCTAATCCAGAATACGGGTCATTGGAGATTAAAAGGTTGCCGTCTAAATCTACATAATCGACCAACGGAGCTACCTGAGCGGCCGCTGAAATCCCCACCGAGCTTTCGATCATACATCCTATCATAATTTTCAAATCACAAGCTCGGGCCGTATTAATCATCTTTATTGCTTCTCTTAACCCCCCGCATTTCATCAATTTTATATTAATCCCATCTACAATACCTTTATATTGGGGAATATCCTTCGCGCACATCACCCACTCATCCACAAAAATCGGAATATCCGTATTTTCACGGATTAGTTTCAAATCCTCCAAATTTCCTGGTGGTATCGGTTGTTCAATTAACTCTATATCAAATTTTTCTAATTCTTCAATCTTTTTCAAAGCCTCTTTTGTGCTCCAGCCGCAATTAGCATCCAGCCTGATTTTTGCATCAGTTATCCCTCTAATTGCTTTCACCATTTTCAAATCGTTTTCTACTCCTACCTTGACTTTATAAACTGAAAATCCCGATGCTTCTTTAACCTTCTCCTGCATCCTTTTAATAGTATCCACCCCTATGGTATATGAAGTTATTATCTCTTTTTTCTCAACTCCTGATAATTTATGAACTGGTAAATTTAATTTCTTACCAATAAGGTCGTGCAGTGCCAGATCTATTCCGGCTTTTGCTGAAAAGTTACCTGCCATTTTCCTATTAACCTTATCCATTATTGCATCTATTTCAAGAGAATCATCCCCTAACTCACTTTTCATTGTTTCTAATACCGATTTTACCGTTCCTTCATTTTCACCATAATAAGTTGAGGGTGATGCCTCACCTATCCCCTCATCTATATGGACATATACAACTTTTTTAGATGCAATCGAACTCCTGGAGATAGTAAAAGGATCTTTCAACTTCAGCTCATAAGATTCATATTTTAAAATCATCTTTTTGCCCTTTATTTTGTTTTTTCTATTTCTCATTGCGAACCCCGTAGGGGTGAAGCAATCCTTTTTACTTTAACATAAACGGATTGCTTTGTTTCGCCTTCGGCGGACTCGCAATGACACTCAAATTGACTTCGTTGTATCTGGGAACACAAAACTGCATCTTACGTTTTACGTCTCATCTCACACTTCTCTACCTCTATCTGTCATTTGTCATCTGTTATTTGTCATTTAACATCTGCTTAATTAATTTAATCTGCTGTGAGGGACTCCTTTGCCTTTAGCCTTTAGCCTATAGACTTATTTAACGTAAACCCGTGGTAACCTCTTTCCCATCCGGGAAACTATTTCGTAACTAAAGCTTTCAGCCCATTTTCCTATCTGCTCAGCCTCGATTTTTTCCTTACCCTGTTTCCCTAAAAGAATAACCTCTTCTCCGATTTTAACCTCAGGGATAGAAGTTAAATCGACCATAAAAGCATCCATACAAACCCTTCCGATAATCGGAGCTCTTTTACCTTTTATTAAAACCTCACCCCGGTTGGAAAGCAGTCGGGGATAGCCGTCCGCATAACCTAAAGGGATAGTCCCGATTTTCGTTTTTCTTTTAGTGATAAAACTCCTGCCATAACCAACTGGGGTTCCCTTATCCACTTCCTTTATTTGAATGATTTTGCTTTTCAGACTCATCACTGGATTTACTTCCACCCTTTTAGATAACTTTTCAGATGGGTAGATTCCATACATCAATATTCCCACCCTGACCTGGTCGAAATAGCTTTGAGGCAGCTCCAGAACCGCACCAGAATTGGCGATCGAACGGATAAGTTTCCCACCATTGAATTCCTCTACCTGTTTAACAGTTTTCTTAAAAAGTGAAAGTTGTTTTTTAGCAAAATCCTTATCCTTTTCTTCAGTAGTAGAAAATTGAGACATTATCCCTTTGAGCTTAATATTTTTCAGCTTTTTCATTCTCCTGACAAAATCCAAAACCAGAGAAGGCTCTATCCCGTACCGACGCATCCCGGTATCTATTTTGAGAAATATCTCTGCGATTTTATTCTGTTTCTCTGCCTCTGAAGAAAGGGCACGAACGAAATCTAAATCTGTTATCGCTGATTGTAAATCGTATTCAATTATCTTTCTTTCTCTGCCATAAAATTCCGGGCATAAAATCAGGATGGGAGCTTTAATCCCTTTCTCCCTTAATTCTATTCCTTCTTCTAAGAAAGCCACCCCCAGGGAACTAGCCCCATTTTTTAGAGTAGATCTTGAAACCTCATAAGCTCCGTGACCATATCCATTTGCTTTAACCACAGCTAAGAGTTCAACCCCATCACCTAATTTTCTTTTTATATTTTTGAGATTAGATGCTAAATCTTTAAGGTTTATCTCTAAATAAGCTGGACGAAAGTATTCGTTACCATTTTCTTTTGTCATATAAAAATCCTTAAATCCATTTTTGATTTTATATATTCAATTATAGGCCCCTTGTCAAGAACTTTGTAAGGATATCCACCTTTGGTGGATTGTACTTCTACCACACAAATTCCACTCTTCTGGAATGGAAATAAAAAACGCTGGCTTTAAAACAAAGCCAGCGTTTTTTTCAAGTAACGATTTTAGAAACCTAATCCGAGGGTGAAGCGGTGCACGCTATCCAGTAATCCAAAATCAGCAAAAGCATAGTCGATCTTGACTCTCGTTTTAGAACTGAGCTTGTAAGAGAGACCTGCACCTGCGGTAAAACCTCTTTCGTAACCGGTTTCACTGGAGTACTCATATCCAACCCGGGCGAATAAGGTATTTTTGTAAGAATACTCTAAGCCCAATGCCCCTAATTCCCTACCATCATTCGGCTGAACACCATCCAAATTTGCAGATAGAAGATTGTTTTCATCCTCTAAGAAATTATAAGCCAAGCCAATGCGTAAAAGTAAAGGCAAAGGATAACCTCTGCTTTCCACATTAACCGGAATATCCTGATAGGTAGGCGGTGCATCTGGATAGATTTGAACTTCGTGTTCTAATTGGGTACCGGCATATTTCATATTAGTGCCAAAATTGGACATACTCATACCTAACATTAAGCTTCTAAAACCGGTTGCATACTGGAATCCAATGTCAAATGCCATACCATTGGCATTTAACTCCCAGATAACCTGACGAACCAATTTAGTATTTAATCCTACTGAGAAGCGGTCAGTGATTTTTCGAGCATAGCTTGCCCCAACCACCATATCATAACAGCTGAAATTTACCCCGGTTCCCTCAGGTTTTTCCACAGTGGTTTCTTCGAACTCAGGCATAGAAAGAATCCCCAGGAATATTCCCCCAACTCCGCCTGCCAGTGGAAAACCATAAGCGACATTGTCGTAATTTATCTCAGCAATCCATTCTGTATGCGTGAAACTGACCTCAGAGCCGTTTAAATTGGCCAGACCAGCCGGATTCCAGAAAACTGAGGTAACATCACCAATCGAAGCCGTAACTGCTTCTCCTTTACCGATATTCTGGGCACCCACTCCGATTTTCAAGAACTGGGCTCCAGAAGTGCCAACCTTACTAATGTCCCCACCGAAGACCACGTTAGCACCCAGAAGGAGTAAGCAGGCAAAAAAGATTATTATTTTTTTCATTTTATCATTCCTCCTTTGGTTTACCGAATTACAGCGAACCTGCCTACTTTTTCGCCGAACTCTGAGCTCACGTGGTAGATATACACTCCGCTGGCTGGAATCTGGTCGTTTCTGGTCAAAGCATTCCAGATCTCCTGCCCGGTTCCGCTGGTATGCTCAACCTTTTGAATCAAATTACCAGCTAAAGTATAAAGGCGAATAGTACATACTTCTGGCAGGTGAGTTAACATCAAATGTGCAACGTTCGGGTCTCGGTCAAGCTCGTTTCTAACAAAGTAAGGGTTCGGCACGACTTTGATCTTATCCATATCGGTTTTTGCCTGGGCGGCATTTATAACAGCGTTCTTTGTGTCAAAGGTGAAAACATCATCGTGAGAATTTGGCTTGTTGGTAAGGAATCTAATCACCGTGCCCTCAACGGGATTAACAAAACCTTCGCTATAGGGAATTATGCGGATTCTTGCAACTCTGGTATCATCGGGAAAGGTCCAGGATGTAGGATCTGGCAAGGGTTCTACATAAGGAACCGCTATTGTATAGATACGATCCATAGGGCTATAGCTACCACTTGTATCATCATCCAGGATTTCAAAGATGATCCTTTGGTCATCAGTAGTATCAGAGAAAGTCGCTATACCTACATCCCATACCTGGAAAGGAGCCTTGTCCGGGAAAAGACTACCAGCACCAGTAATCCAACTGTAATAGCCACTGGAATCTGAGGAGAATCTTATCTCAAAATCGTGAATCCCTATATATCCCCAGCCATTGAGCCGGGTGATATCTCCATTGTCGCTGTCCAGATACCAATCACCTGTATGATTCAAAGAGAAGAAGACGTTATCGTAGGAACCATCTTCTAAGACCTCCACAACTCTTTTCACACCAGACAGAGGACCAGCTACCCTTACCAAAATCCCATCTACGATAGCATAACTTTCATCACCGGATTGGTTGGTTTGGTTATCCAGAACCACTGAATCCGAATTGACATCTCTCAGGTCCCAGGTGGTAGTGCTGGAAGAGGTATCGTCAAACGTTACCTCGTAAGTATGTCCGGTTACTTTAGAAGGATCGACCACTTTAACGCTTACCACTCCATCGCTCATAGCACCTGAAGTCGTATGAGTAGCTAAAGCATCACTGCTTGCAATCTGGTATCCTGCGGGATTAGTACCAGGGATCACCTGAACCATTGAAGCTCTTTTCCCGCTTTCCAGGGACTTGGGCCGCTTGGGTTGATAATCATAAGCCACCACAGCGTAATAGTAAGTCTCACCGTTAATCACATTGCTGGAGTCTACAAAATAGTGCTGTATCCCGGAATCATCTCCCAGATGAACCGTTACAACAATCGGAGTACCATAGACCGGATCGATATCATCTTCATTATCATTAGTAAAACCATCAGCCAGATCAAACTCAGCCAACACCTCAAAATCCCCTTCAACTCCGGTTCTGCTTCGGTAAATTCGATACCCTTCGAAATCATATTTCCTCAACTCCGGATCTTTTTCTGCAAACGGCTCATAACTGCTTTCTGAAGTATCTCCCCAGACCAGATATACCATATGATCGCCCGGGGTTGCTTTAACCACTGGAGGTATAGGGGGAATAGGAGCGACGAAGTAAGCATCATACAGGGTCTGAGCGTAATCTGAATTTACCTTAAGTATGTTCTCGCTCTGACCGGCCACAACTCCAAAAACCACTCTGACTGAATCACCCACATTCAATCTAAAAGGCCCGGTTGACTGGCAGAACCTCTTATCCTGAGGTGACGTATCTATCATAAAAGTATCAGGACGCGGAACACCAGCAGTAGTCCTTGCTGCCATCAGATTATATCTTTGCTCGTCATTAGCCGGGTCAGTATCAATGGTGAACAAAGTCAAAGAGGTCAAGCCTAATTGATCACCCGCAGAATCCCTCGGACTTTCGAAGAATCTGAAACCCATCATCCCGGGAACGCCACTTATGTCCTGGTCATATAACTTATTATAATTATATACCCAGCATAAGTTCCGAGCAGCATCAAACCCGATCATATCATCCGTTGCATTCCCTAAATCCGGGTCGCAGGTGATTCCGATATAAACCGAGTCTAATGCTTCATCCCCCTGATTGAAGATGTCCCAGACCATAAATATGATATCCTTATCCAGTTTGGAACTGAAACTATAAGTTGTCTGCTTGACTAAAACATTCAACTGGTCTCCTGAGTGTGCCTGGGGGTCATGATAGTAAATATCCGCGTCATTATAGAAACACCGGCTATCCTCAGCTGAGATGAATTTTGGATTACCCAGAGTATCTCTGACTGGCCATAAACTATCCGCCCTTGCAGACCAGCTATTCAGTTCAGTTGAAAGTATAACTGGCCACATTGTTGCAGGGTCAGTTCCACCGTGATCGGCCACATCTGGTGAAACAATAATCCCGGGCCCCCATTCGGAGTAACCGTCATTCGGGTTATACCCGTAGGAGACAACCTTTTTTAAGCCTATTGGGTTTCCTAAAGTATCATAAGCTTGAATCTGTGCCCCAATCCAGATACCTGCTCCATAAAGATACATATTTCCAGTTCCCTGGGGCCATTCTGTGCCAGCCCTGCCCGTAAAGGGATTCTGAGCAAAAACAGCGTCATTCTGAATCGGCATCTTGAGACTGTTAATGGTCAGATACTTGGCATCAGTTGGAATGTTCAATGGCTTAGCCAGGCTTTTACCGGGTGGCTGTTTTATTCTGGCTTCTGCAGAAAAAGATATAAAAGTTAGAATAATAGCCACAACCAGCATAAGTTTAACTATTTTTTTCTTTTTCATTACTTTTCCCTCCATCCATATTGGGTTAGAATCCTAAAACCAGCCCTAATCGCACCATCCTGGGAACGTCATAGTTTCTCGGATCATTGACTGCCGATTTGTAGCGTGACACGAATGGTTCATTGGTTTTTCCTAATAATTCAATTAACCCGTCAGTATCAGGCTTGCCAGAGGATTCATAAACTATTAATACATTTTTCTTATCCGTTACGTTTATCACCTCTAAGTATAAGGTGGAATTGAAAGCCCCTAACTTGAAGGCTTTATCCGCTTTCAAATCCAGGCGGTAAGTCCAGGGCTGACGCGCTGAATTTATCTCTCCTGTGGCTTTGCCCAGACCTTGCAAGTTGAAGGCAACTGGAGTCCGGGGAGTATAAGGGAACCCGCTTCCCAGAGTGAATAAGAAATTTATACCCGCATTGCGGAAGGGTTGAATCCCTTCTTTCTCCCCTGCCCGGATATCGATATTGGCATTGAAGGTATGTCTCTGGTCAAAATCAAGATAATATTCAGTCTTCGGGAAAACGACTTCTAACCCGGTAAAACTGGTAATATAATCATAATACCCTTCTCTCTGGTAAGAACCTAATCCCTTAGCTTCTGAAAGGGTATATGATATTTTGCCGGAAACGTAGTTCTCCCTTCTTTTCTCTAAGGCAAATTCTACTCCTCTTACCCGGGCATAATCGGAATTAGTATAAATTACATATCTCTGTAAACCGGTGCGTAAACGGGTATCAACCAGGTCGGTTATGTTTTTGGTAAAGGCTGTAATATCGAATCTTAAGGTAGGTGAAAAAGTCTTGGTAATCCCGACTTCATAAGCAATCGTTTTCTCAGCTCTTAATCCCGGGTCACCTATGATCGCATTACCCGTGCTTATGTAATTAATGGCATCTGCCACACCTTCATACAGATACTGTAATTGAGGTGGTTGGAAGAAATGCCCGTAGTTGAAATGGAATAAAGTATTCTCCGAAACCGGGAAGGATATGCCTAAACGAGGGCTAATCTTATAATCTATCGGGGTATTTTCAAACCCTGCGTTCACATCCATCTGGTCTATGAAGCGGTCTGCACCTGCTTTTAACATATCAAAACGCAAACCCGCATTAACCACCATCCCTTCAAACTCCATCTTATCCTGGATGTAAAACGCTCCGGTCTTGGGCTCATAGGGTTTTCCATGAGAAACAGTTCCGTGAATGATATAATCCTTATCATAGTTGTCTAAGAAAGGATTGGCTCTCCAGGGGAGATCGATCCTGAACCAGCGAACCGTATAAAACCGGGCTTCGAATCCGCTCTTAATTTGATGGAACTGGTTAACCTGGCTAACTATATCGAAGTTGACCCCGTAGTAAGAGGATTTTCTTTTGGAATAAACCCTCTGGCTTACTCCGGGCAAATAGTAGATCTGACTTCCATCCTGTCTCACATTATTTCCATAAGACCAATCTGAAGTGCCATAATCAACCATGCCATCTGGACCCTTTAGGGTATCTGTCCAGTTGACGGTATTGATATAGTTATTATAATCAGACCATAAACTATCATCCCCTCTTTCTTCCTTGGTTTCGAAGTAGTTTGTAGATAGGTTATAGAAGGTGTTCTTGCCGAGATTATGGGTCAGGGTGAGATAATACATCTGATTATTTCTCTCCCGTCTTTCCAGATGATTCAGATTATAGCGCCAGAGTATATCAAAAACCTTCCTTTTCTCCTGAAAGTAGTTCATTCCTGACTTTAGCTTCATACTGGGTGTCAAATCGTAGTTTAATTTTACAAATCCGGAACCTCCTCTTAACCAGATTTCCGGGGCATCATCCTGGTGCTGGTATTCAAAGGATGTAAAATATCTCAGCTTATTGCTGAAAAGCGGTCCTCCAAGAGAGGCGTCTGCATTATTGTAGCCATAACCGTTTGTCTCTCCCATAAACGCATCGGTTCTAAGCTCAACCTGTCCAGTAGTCTTTGTCCCGGATTCTTTGGTTACGGTGTTTACAATGCCGGACATAGCCTGTCCATACTCTGCATTAAACCCGCCAGCTAATACTATGACCTCAGCAATGGCATTATTGTTCAACCCGGCACCAACGCCACCAGTTACAAAATCCTGGGTATTGAACCCGTCGATGAAATAATTTACCTCGCCTGGTCTACCGCCCCGGATTTGAATCAAATTCTGTCCCCGATTATCACCCGTTATCACTCCTGTCGATAATTGGGTTACCGCTTGAAAACCCCTTATTGGCATCTGTTTGAGTTCGTCTGAGGTGATAATTTTGGTAGAACCGGTAACGTCTTTCTCAATTAAAGGCCTTTCCGCCCTGACCGTAATAACCTTCCCTAATTCCACCGCGGCTGAAGTCAGCTCAAAATCCACTTCGCTGGTCAGGTCAGGAACGATAAGGATCTCTTCCTTCCGGACTGAAGCGTATCCGATTACTACTGCCTCAACGTTCTGCTTCCCTGCAGGAACGTTTATAATGGTGTAACGACCATCCGGTCCTGTGGATGCTCCAATGTTTGTTCCCGCAACCCTCACTGCTACACCTGGAAGAGCTTCGCCGGTTTGTTTATCTTTGACCACACCGGTAATCTTCCCGGTCGTGCCTGCCAGAAGGGATATGGCAAAGATAAAAATTAAAAGAGCGGCCAGCCCTCCTGCCTTAAAAATAAGTTTGTTTAACAAGTTCATCCCTCCTTGTAGTCTTGAGATTAGCTTTCTGGTTTACAAAATCATTATAAAATAATTTTTGCCCTCACCTCCTTCTGATAGATAAAGGTTTAAATTTTAGCCTTCAGTAGACTATTCAATTCAGCCTGTGCCACTTTTCAAACCATCCCCCGAACTCGAAAAGCTTCCCTGGCGCTGAAAATAACTAATGGAAGATTAGTGCGAGTTTTATATTTTCTATGGCTCTTGTTAGAGTCTAAGAAAACCTGCGCCCCAAGTTTTTCTTAAACCTGACAACTTCCAGGTGTGGAATTGTCTAAAAGAGTAAAAACATATTATGGATTTGTTAAGAGAAAAATTACTCACACCCCTAAAAAGTTGTTGAGCTACATTAAATTAATCGGAAAGGGTCAGGAAAACTTTAGGGGGTTATGCCGGGTTCAGAATTTAAAACCCCCTGCTTTTAACTATTTCAGAATAGGTTTTTTCCTTACTTTCAAGGAAGGGATTAACATTGATAAGGTTATTCAATAATTTTGTTTACTGTTAAAAACGTGGGCCGTTAAGAATTAAACGTCCGGGTCAAATCCGGACGCTAAAAATTTAGAGACGCATACAATGCGTCTCTACCAAGCTTCTTATAAAGGAAAGGGGACATATTAAAAAAAACGTCCGGGATAAACCCGGACGTTACACTTACCATTTTAAACCAGACCTCTATTATTTTATTTTTCCATCTCTCGTCTTACGTCTTACATCTTACTGCTTTAGATTACAAATCAGCCAAAAACTTCTTAATCCTCTCTAAAGCTTTGTTGATATTCTCCACTGAATTGGCATAAGAGAGTCGCAGGTAGCCTTCTCCAAATTTACCAAAAGAGGTACCGGATAAAACTGCTACCCCGGCTTCAGAAAGAACAGCATCTGCCAATTTCTTGGTATCCCAGCCAATCTTTTTCACATTCGGGAAAACGTAGAAAGCTCCCTTGGGAGAGGGACAGGAAAGCCTGGGTATGGCGCAAAGCCCTTTAACGATTACATCTCTTCTCTTTCTGAACTCCTTAACCATTTTATCTGCCCCTGATTGATCTCCGGTAATAGCCTCAATTGCTGCCCTTTGCGTAAAACTGGCAGTGCAGGAATTGCAGTTAGTCATAAGTCTTGCTATATGCGGAGCTAAAGTCTTGTTCATTACCCCGTACCCTATTCTCCATCCAGTCATGGCATAGGTTTTGGAAAGCCCGTCTAAGATTATGGTCCTTTCTTTCATATCCGGAAGAGAAGCTATGCTGTGATGTTCCCCTTCGTAAATTATGCGGGAATAGATTTCATCTGAGAGAACATATATATCTTTGGAGATGGCAATTTCAGCTATTGCTTTTAAATCATCCAGGGTTAAAATACCACCAGTTGGATTTTGAGGGGAATTGATAATTATCAACCTGGTTTTTGAGGTAACCAGTTTCTTCAGCTCCTTCACATCTAATCTGAAATCGTTTTCCTCACGCAGTTGAATTGGAACTGCTTTGGCGCCGATGAAATCGATTACCGATTCATATATAGGAAATCCCGGATTGGGATAGATAACCTCCTCCCCTTCATTCACCAATGCCAGGATAATAAAAAACATTATTGGCTTGGCACCAGGAGTAATTACAACTTCCTCGCTATCCACTTTTATCTTCCTGGTATCAGAGATATATTTTGCAATAACTTCTCTCACATCCGGCAGACCAGCCGAAGGTCCGTAATGGGTCCACCCTTCTTTCAAGGCTTTAATTGCCGCATCGGTGATGTTTCCGGGAGTATCGAAATCTGGTTCCCCGATCTCCAGGTGAATAATTTCCTTCCCCTCTTTTTCCAATTTTTTCGCCCTGGCTAAAACTTCAAAGGCAGTTTCAGTTCCCAGGCGTGACATTCTCTGGGCTAATCTCATATCATCCTCCGAAAAATTTTTTAAATAATCTGACGGGCAGGGTGCCAGCCCTACGAGAACTGATTTAATTCTCATCGTAGGCGGGGCTCCCAGCCCTGCAAATTTTTATTAAAAAATCAACTCCTCTTCTTCCTATCATAAAGCTCTTTAGCCTTTTGGGCGATATGCTCGGCTGAGACCTCGAACTCCTTTATAAGCTCCCAGGGTTGTCCGGATTCACCAAACCGGTCTTTCACCCCGACCATCCCGAACAGCACCGGTTTCTGAGACATCTCCTTTGCTTCAAGGATTGAAGAGGCAATCCAGTTCCCTAAACCTCCGATCTGGTGTTCTTCTGCAGTAACGACAATCCCGGTTTCCAGTGCTGCTTTGATTATGGTCTTTTTATCCAGAGGTTTCAAGGTATGCAAATTCACTATTCTGGACTCAATCCCGAAATCCTCCTTTAAAATCCAGGCGGCTCTCATTGCTTCAGGCACTTCCGGCCCGCAGGCGATTATGGTCAAATCTTCGTTTTCAGATTGGTACTGCGAGGAAAGTTTCGTCTCAAAGGCGTGAATGAACTCCTCTTCTTCTCCTCTATACCTGATTATATTTGCCTCTCCGAACACGAAAGGCGTATCCGCAAATGTAACTATAGGAGTTGCCTCTCTGGCAAATCTCAGGAACTTTGGTCCTTTAACATCGAATAAGAGAAATTCAGTTGCTTTTTTGGTCTCGATCGAATCACAGGGAACTACCACATTCATATTAGGTAATCCGCACATCTGGAAAAGGTCTTCTAAAGCTTGATGGGTGGCACCATCCGGACCCACCGAGACCCCACCGTGAGCGCCAGCGATGAATACGTTGAAGTTCCCATAACAGACTGTAGTTCTCAACTGGTCTAAATTCCTGCCTGCAGCAAAAACGCCGTAGGTACCGAAAACCGGGATTTTCCCTTCTTTTGCTAAACCAGCCGCAACTCCTGTTCCGCTCTGTTCAGCAATCCCCATACTCAAAAATCTGTTTTTTCTTTCAGGATGTTTTTCGTAGAACTGGCTGATGGCTATAGAGCCGGATATATCCGCACCTAAACAGACGATCCTTTTATCATCCCCCTTCTCGTCTAAAGCTCTGCCAAAACCCATCCTGGTTGGGTCCATCTTCACTTTCATATTCGGCTGTTTGTTCCAGAAATAGTCTTTTTTGAACTTCGGCATTTTCGATTCCAGTTTCTGAGAGGCTACGGTTTGATAATCCTCAGCTTTTTTGAATAGTCTATCCCTATCCAGGTTCCCTTTAAGCCCCAATTCTTCTAAGGCTTTATCCATCTGCTCACATAATGGTGATTTTCCATGCCAGCCAGCTACATTCTCCATAAAACTGACCCCTTTACCCTTTATGGTATGAGCAATTATTACTGTGGGCTTCCCCTTGAAAGATTTTGCCTTCTCAAAAGCATCCAATATCTCTTTCATATTATGGCCATCTATCTCTATGACATTCCAGTTGAAAGCTTTATATTTCTCCACAATCGGGCCTATATTCATCACCTCTTCTACCCAGCCATCTATCTGTAAACGGTTTTTGTCCAAGATACAGGTTAGGTTATCTAATTTATAGTGCCCAGCCTCCATTATCGCTTCCCAGACTTGCCCTTCCTGATGTTCACCATCTCCGGTTAAAGCAAAAACGTGATAATCCTTGTTATCAAGTTTACCTGCTAAGGCGATACCATTAGCAATACTTAACCCCTGGCCTAAAGAACCAGTAGAAGCTTCAACTCCGGGTAATTTCAGCCAGTGAGGGTGACCCTGAAAGGGGGAGTAAAGCTTTCTCAACGTGACTACCTCTTCTATATCAAAATAACCTGAGATCCCCAGCCCTAAATATAAAGCTGGAGCTTTATGGCCGGATGACCAGATGATTCTATCCCGGTCCTCCCAGAAAGGATTTTTGGGATCGTGACGGGCAACTGAAAGATATAGAGCTGCACAGATATCCATTATGGACATAGTCCCGCCTGAATGACCTGAGCCAGCCGCACATAATGAGATCATATTATATCCTCTCATCCGATTAGCTGACTCGACCAGCTCTTTTACTGTATAATTTTTCCTTAACTTCCCGGTCTTTGAATCTAAAATCGGCATCTTACCTCCTGTCCTACGGACATGTCTTAGTGAATATTTCTTTTATACAAAATAATAAAGAGCAAACCTTGTGAAATTTTTAACATAGTATATTACGAAAACTAAGCCTTTTTGTCAATTTATTTCAGAGTAAAAATTTCCATAAAGAAACCGTTTTTCTACTTAATTCCTTTAAGTCCTTATCATTTTTTATGATATAATCTGCGTATTTACGTCTGGTTTTATCTTTTATCTGCACCTTAATCCTATTCATAGCTTCCTTCTGTGAATATCCTAAATTTTCTTTTAGCCTTTTTACCCTGTTTTTAAGAGCCGACTCAACTAAGATGAGATAATCTAATTCTTTCTGTAACCCCCATTCAATAATCAAAGCCGCATCTATAACCACAATTCCGGAGCCTTTTTTTCTATATTCTTTGATCTTTTTCTTCAGACTGGAAAGAAGATAGGGATGAACGATTTTGTTTAATTTGTTTCTTCGTTTAATAGAGGAGAAAGCTATATTGCCCAACTCTCTGCGATTGAGTTTTTTATTCTTATTTAGAATCCCTTTACCGAAAACCTTAACTAGTTTTTTAAAAACAGTCTGGTTTTTCTCCACCACCTCTTTGCCGATTTCATCCCCGGACAAAATTTTTGCCCCCAACTTTTTAAAGATTTTCGCCACCTCGGTTTTCCCTGACCCAATCCCACCGGTTATGCCGATTATTTTCATATCGTGTTTTTCCTTTTCTGTCATTCTGAGGGAACTAAGTGACCGAAGAATCTATAGGGATTCTTCGCCCGCCTTTAGCGGGATGCCATTTAATGTAGGGACTGCACTATGCGAGGCTGAAAGTCTCAAGACCTTGACGGCCTCGCACTACGTTTTTCCCCTTGAACCTTTGAACATTTGAACTTTTGAACCTTTTTATTAACTCGCCTCTAACCAGTTCTTCCCGATTTTTATATCCACCTTAATCGGCACTTTTAATTTCACCGTATTTTCCATCTTATCTTTGATCATCTCTTTTATTTCTTCTAACTCAGACTTATACACCTCGAAGACCAGCTCGTCGTGCACCTGCAAAATCATCTTCGATTTTCTTACTCGAAGCTCTTTAGCTATTTCAATCATCACCACTTTGATCAGATCCGCTGCAGAGCCCTGATGCGGAGTGTTAATGGCTACCCTCTCCGCAAATTCCCTTTTCTGCCGATTAGTGCTTTCTATTTCCGGGATATATCTTCTTCTCCCCAAAAGGGTAGTCACATATCCATCCTTTCTTGTTTTCTCAATCAGATTTTCTAAATGAGTTTGCACCTTAGGGTATCTTTTGAAATAGATATCTATGAACATCGAGGCTTCCTGTGGACTCATCTCCGTTTGCTGGGATAACCCGTAGGCGCTGACCCCATAGATTATGGCAAAATTGGCTGTCTTTGCCTGTCTTCTCTGTTCAGGCGTGACTTTATCAATTGGCACTCCAAAGACCTCGCTCGCAGTTCGGGTATGAATGTCCTCACCTCTGAAAAAAGATTCCATCAGGATTTCATCCTCTGAGAAATGAGCTAAGATCCTCAGCTCGATCTGAGAATAATCTGCTGATAATAAAAGGAAATCTTCATCCCTCGGGATAAACCCCTTTCTGATCTGGCTTCCGATCTCGGTCTTTATAGGGATATTCTGCAGATTCGGGTCGGAGGAGGAAAGACGACCGGTTGCGGTTACAGTTTGGTTGAAAGAGGTATGCACTCTGCCAGTTTTTTTATTAATCAAAGCTGGCAGGGCATCTATATAAGTCGATTTCAATTTAAAGAGCTGACGGTATTCCAGAAGTTTCTGCGGAAGGGGATGGATTTTGGCTAATTGCTCTAATACCCCGAAGTCAGTGGAATTAATTGTCTTCTTGGCAGTTTTCCTGAGAGGGGAAAGCCTTAAGTCCTCAAATAAAACCTTACTTAACTGCTGGGGTGAATTTATATTGAAATCTTTTCCAGCTAAATGATAAATCTGGTGGGTTAATTTAGACAACTCTATATCCATCTGGCTGGAAAACTCTTTTAAAAAATCTACGTCGATCGAAATCCCGGTTAATTCCATCTCCGCTAAAACCTGAATCAAAGGGAGTTCCACCTTGTAGAAAAGCTCCTCCAGAGAGAAATCCTTTAACTTAGGTTCAAGGATTTCTTTTAGTCTCAAAGTGTAATCTGCATCTTCACAGGAATATTTAGTCGCAGATTTAATCGGGACTAGGGCAAAACTTTTCTGTTTTTTACCCGAGCCGATCAAGTCGGAGATGGGAGTCATCTTGTAATCTAAATGTTCTAAGGCTAAATTGGAGAGACGGTGCTGTCTGGAAGAGGGGTTCAAAAGATATGAGCCAATCATCGTATCAAAATGAATTCCCTTAAGCTCAATTCCGTAATTTTTCAGAACCTCGAAGTCAAATTTCAGATTCTGTCCGATTTTTTTTATCTTTTCATCCTCTAAAATCTTTTTGAAATTTTTCAGCACAAAATCTGTATCTAAGTTTTTATCCTTATCCTCCCCTTTATGTCCGACTGGAATATAAAAAGCCTCTCCTTTTTCCAAAGAGAGAGAGATTCCTACCAGCTCTGCCTCTATCGGATTTATGGAAGAGGTCTCTGTATCGATGGCAAACTCACCCTTCTGGTTAATCCTGACTAAGAGCTTTTCTAACTCCTCACTTTTTTCTATGGTTATATATTTTGTTTTCTCTAATGCTTCTCTGGAGGTTATCTCCTGCAGAAATTTTGTGAATTCCAATTCCTTGAAAAGCTCCTTAAGCTCAGGCAGGTTAAACTCCCTTTTAGAAAGCGAATCTAAGTCCAGATCAAGAGGGACACTGGTTTCGATGGTGACCAGTTTCTTGGAGAGACGGGCTAAATCAGATTGCTCTTTTAAATTCTGTGATATGTTTTTTCTTTTTACCTTATCTGCATTCGCTAATACATTCTCCAGATCACCGAACTGCTGGATTAACTCTAAAGCAGTTTTCTCTCCTACTCCCGGTATCCCCGGAACGTTATCCGAGGCATCCCCCATCAAACCTAAAAGATCAGTTACTTTTTCCGGGGGAACTCCAAATTTTTCCTTCACCTTTTCTTCATCATAGATCTCTATCTCCTCGCCGCTTTTCCTCGGATTTAAAACCTTGATATCCTCATCCACCAGCTGCAAAAAATCTTTATCCCCGGTAACTAAAATCACCTCTAACCCTTTATCTTTAGCTCTCCGGGCTAAAGTCCCCATCAGGTCATCCGCCTCAAATCCATCCATCTCTAAGATAGGTATATTCATTGCTGTAATTAATTCCATTATGCGCGGAAGCTGGGCTACCATCTCCTCCGGCATCTTGGCTCTTGTCGATTTATATTCCTTATAGATCTCATGCCTGAAAGTCGGGGCTTTGGTATCAAAGACCACCCCGATGTAATCCGGCTCCTCTTCTTTCAAAATTTTCATCAAGGAATTGGCAAACCCGTAAGGGGCAGAGGTGTTTTCACCTTTAGAGTTTATCAAAGGGGTTCGGATAAACGCAAAATAGGAGCGATAGGCTAAAGCTGAGCCGTCGATTAAAAAAAGCCTTTTTTTCTTCTCCATAATCTATCCTTTGGGATATTATGATACAATTTAATTTATCTCAGGTCAATAAATTTATGGGGATATTCCCTCTCCTTCGAAAGGAGAGGGAAAGGGTGAGGTTATACAAATGATAGGGGCAATTTATGAATTGCCCCTATCAAATTATCAGGACAGACACATGAGTCTATCCTTACTTCAATTTTCTTAAAATTTCTGGAACAAATATGTAAGTACTTACGTAAATATTTATAGTTATTGAGGAGAGTAAAAAAGGAACCTACCTATGGACATCTTAAGACAGCTGGGACCCTTGGCTATCGCCAGCAGGTTAAGGCGTTTGACCGAGTGGCTCTACAAGGATGGGGCGCGCATTTACCAGGAACAATCTTTGGATTTTGAGCCGCGCTGGTTTCCCCTTTTCTATCTTTTGAAGGAATCAGGCGAAATATCGGTTACCCGGGCAGCCCAGTCCTTAGGGCTAACCCATCCCGCCATCAATCAGATTGCCGGGGAGATGTCACGAAGAGGATTTCTGCAATCGACCAGCGATAAAAAAGACAAACGTAAAAGGCTTTTGCGGCTCACCCAAAAGGGCAGGAAAGCTTTATCCTCGCTCGAACCGGTCTGGAGAGATTTCGAATCTGCGGCAGACGATTTTCTGAGTGAAGCAGGTGGTGATTTCCTGGGAATAGTAGGCAGACTGGAGGACGCTTTAAAGGAAAAAGGGATGTATGAGAGAATAACTCAGCGCATTAAAAAGCGTCAGCTCAGGAAAGTTGAAATCATCAATTACCAGCCGCGATTTAAAAAATATTTCAGGTCACTTAACTTCGAATGGCTCAAAGAATATTTCGAGGTAGAAAAAGAGGATGAAATACTCTTAAGTAATCCTTATGAAAAAATTATTAAACCTGGAGGATTTGTTTTATTTGCCCGGCTGGATGGTAAAATCGTTGGCACAACTGCTTTGATCAGATATGATAAATTCACCTATGAGTTGACCAAGATGGCGGTTAAAAGAAGTGCTCAGGGTCAACAGGTGGGACGTAAACTTGCACTTTCGGTAATTGAAAAAGCGAAAAATTCAGGTGCCAGGCGAATAGTTTTGCTCACCAACCCAAGGTTAACAGCGGCATATAATCTCTACCGTTCTTTGGGTTTTATCGAATTATCCGGAGACCAGCCCTGGGCAACTCCCTACCGTCGTGGAGGTATTCCTATGAGCCTGGATTTGAAAAACAAACCAAAAACTTAAAAAAGGAGGTATTATGTCTAACGCAAAGCTTAAAGCTGAGAGCAGACTGCAGCACCTGTTATTAAGAATGGGAGTAATCCTTTTTCTGCTAATAGTGTTGACACTGTTTGGATTGTTCATGAAATCTGCACAGGCACAAGCACCCTCGCAAACTCCGCCTGACAGGATAATTGACGCTCAGTTTCAACAGGAGGTCATCGACAGCGTCTCAAAGTCATTGAATGAAGTCTATGTTTTTCCGGAGGTAGCAAAGGAGATGGAGAAATATCTCCGCCAGCAGTATGGTGATGGAAAATACAAAGACCTGACCAGCCTGGAGCAATTCTGTCAGAAGCTCACCCAGGATCTTCAGGAGATAAGTAAGGATAGGCATCTTAGAGTCGTGTTCGCCTCTGAGGAGATGATTGCTCAGTTTGAGGGTGATACACTCACGGATGAAGGTAAAAAAAGAGAGCTTGAGCAAAGACGTCGGGATAACTTCTGCTTCAAACAGATAAAACTTCTGGAAGGAAATATCGGCTATCTTGATTTCCGCTGTTTTTCAGAAGCTGCAGATGCAGGACCTACTGCCGTTGCTGCTATGAATTTCTTGGCCTATTCGGATGCTATCATCTTCGATCTGCGTCAGAATGGAGGCGGCTCTCCCAGTATGATCCAGCTTATCTCCAGTTATCTTTTCAAGGAACCGACTCATCTCAACAGTTTCTATATCCGCAAGTCAGATTCTATCAATCAGTTCTGGACCCAGGCGTATGTTGAAGGTCCTCGGCTGACAGATGTGGATGTCTATGTCCTTACCAGCAGTTACACTTTTTCCGGGGCAGAGGAATTCACTTACAACCTCAAGAACTTAAAAAGAGGCACAATTATCGGGGAAACCACCGGCGGTGGAGCGCACCCAATCGATTATAAGATCTTTCACCATCTTAATGTTGGCATGAGCCTGCCCTTTGGCAGGGCAATCAATCCCATAACCGGAACCAACTGGGAGGGAACAGGAATAACTCCTGATATTGAAGTTCCACAGGAGAAGGCACTGGATGTAGCCCATCTCAGAGCACTGGAGAAATTGCTGGAAAAAGCCAAAGACCCCAAACGCCAGGCTGAGCTTAAATGGGCAATAGAGGGCAAAAAGATATTGCTCAATCCAGTAACAATCGAGAAAGGCAAGTTAAAGGTGTATGTGGGCGAGTATGGTCCCAGAAAAATCTCGATTGAAAATGGAGACTTATATTACCAGCGTGAGAATAGACCTAAATACAAGCTCATACCCATGGGAAATCACTGGTTTATGCTGGATGGTTTGGATTATTTCCGGATTCAATTCGTAGTGGATGAGAAGGGCAAAGCCACTGAGCTGATCGGTTATTATTCCAGCGGACCTGCGGACAGTAATAAACGCGGTAAATAACAAATTCTTCAGAGACGCATCGCATGCGTCTTTACGCGTCTTTGCATTTGCTCGATTTATCGAGCCCGGATGGACCCCATAAATTGGGCAGCTACAGATTGATGCAGATTTTTTCGTAGCGACGCATAGTTATGCGTCTCCACACCTCTTGAGTAATCTTGCTATAGTCAAACTCGATCCAAGCTCCAAACTAACAAACGAACAAACTGTTTTAAGAGAGGGTTAGGTTGAAAATCCCGCCAAAGGCGGGGTGAGTTTACGCCCCTACCATAAAAAAAAATCACCCCGCCACAGGCAAGGGGATTTAATCTATTGGTAAATCCGGGCAAAAAGAACCCCGCCCCGATTTTAATCAGGGCGGGGGACAATCTCCTTCTCAATCACAAGATTCATCCTGAGGGTTTAACAAGGACAGTTCACGCATGGTATGGGACCACCCTTGAAAAGGTAGTTAATGAGGTAGATAACATCCGCAACATTCACCTTGCCATCGCAGTTAACATCGCTATTCTTTAGTGGGAGTGGGCCTCCTTTGTAGAGATAATTAATCAAGTAGATGACGTCGTCGACCAAAACTTTATCATCTCCATTAGCATCTCCACACCTATCCACTAAACGAGCCCAGTTCGGGTCCCCAAACAGACCAGGATTCCGGATCCCAAATGCCTTATATGCTGGATCCACTGATGGTGATTTGTCAAGCCATCTGTTATAATCAATCGGTGCAGGTCCGCCTGTATTGACAAAGGCAGTCAGATAGGTTACGTCAGCTTGGTTAACGAGACCATCGCCGTTAACGTCTCCCTGATCTGCAAATTCTACTGGTGACGGCCCGCCTGCGTTTACATAAGCGTTCAAGTACGCTATGTCTTTCGCATCGCACCTGGTATCCTTGTTGACATCACCACGGTAGAACCCTTCCTGATGTAATACCTTATAGAGGAAGCATTTCCAGGCTAAATCGCCACCTGAAGCAGAACCCCACTTCAGCCACTTCTCTACCCGGATTCCACCAGCCGGTAAGTCAAAGCTGCCGTCAGCTATGATGACAGACTTATCCTCAGCTATAGTTGGATCATCCATACCCCAGCCCAGGTTATCCATCCAGTATTTCAGAGAATCAACATACTGGCCATCATAGACCCTGGCTGCCTGGCTGAAACCGTAACCGGTTATGGCATCATCACCGACTGTCTGCGGCTTCTTGGTAAATCCGAAGACTTTAGTCGGAGCGGCAACGTCATACATCCAAACAGATCTATGCTGTTGGTCATAACCAGCTAAATCGCCAGTTCCACCTGTGGATACGTCAAAATCACACCACATACCAGTCTGTAAGCCAACAATAGGAACTGCGCTGGTGTTTTGCAGAACCAATACATCCTCTATAGCATACTCGCAGGCATCAGTTCCACCCTGCGGCACCCAGACTCCAAAGGCATACTCGGTAAGAGTCAGTCCATCGATGTACCGATGAGCAAATTGGCTGGTAAGCTGATAAACGAGGTAATCTCCAGCAGCTCCAGCTACAAAGAAGCTGTCCAGAACTGGAGGTCCTAACGGGTCAAAAGTCATCAGTGGTCTATAATCTCCATAGTCACAGCTCAAATCTGCCTGTGAGGTGCCAGCAATAAATGTCCCATAATAGAGACCATTCTGGAATCCGGCCCCAAAGTCAACGTAGAATGCTTCGATTCCACCATGGTTGTTGTTGATCTCCGCTGAACTGCTTCCATCAACCTCTCCTGTCATCTCCCTCAGACCAGGACAAACCACTATCGCTTGCTCCACCTCTACCTGAACTGGTAGTGATGGATTATAAGTTCCATTATTGGGTAAAGGTCCGGCATTCTGGCCCTGGAAATCTGGCCAGGATAAGTTATAATCCGGAATCCAGACAACTCCACCCGGACTGGCTGAAGGCCAGGCTACAGAATACTTGTCATAACCTGTGGGAGTAGTAGCCGGGTCGCTGAAGGCAAAAGCGTAATTCATCCAATCAACTCCAGCTAAGGTGACAAAATGTCCACCAAACCTGGTCCAGGTAGCTCCGTCAAACTGCCAGAACCCTAAGAGCAGAACCACATCCTGACTGAGTCTCAACTGATACTGCAGATACCAGAAATCAGGTGCATAAACTGTGGTCTCTGTGAACCACCAGCCGCCATGAGCTTTGATTACACTAATGAGAGCCGCCTCTAAGGCATCGCAGTTAGTCCCAAGAATCGGGTCTGTGCCAGCCGAGTCTGCTACTTCATTGACCAGCGCAACCTCCATCCCTGGATCACAACCACCCCACCAAGGTGCAAATTGATTAGCAATACAGCCAAACCACCAGATTGAATTAGAACCTGCGACTGGGCCGCAATAGGCTGCACCATTATTGGGGAAGACTCCCTGATATTGATAGAAATCAGGCATACCATCCTTGTAATACCAGTAATCCGGTGGAGGCACACAGGTGTTCTCAGGCCTGGTATAACCCTGAGTCCTTACCCTTATCGCTCCAGAACATATCGCGTTTGGAACTACATCAAACCAGCCGTAAGGTAGACCATATTCATAGTAAGGACCCCAATAGCTCTGTCCAACCCTGCCTGAGATATCGAATATCCAGGATTGATAATCGGGTATAGCGTTTCCATCTGGACAATAGTCCGGATCCAAACGGTCATCTGTATTCACATAAACCATCACCGCAAACCAGGGCTCATAAAGACAGACCGGGCCTATGTTCAGGTAGGTCGTGACCGTACCACCGATAAGTGTCATCGTAGTATCCGTGCCAACAGCTATCGGAGCACCAGGATAAGGTAAACCGTCTATGTAGACTACGCTCCAGATCTCCGGCCTGAAAACCACGGTGCAGGTATCAGTAGTGTTAAGTGCCATCGCCACCTTCCTTGCCTCAAAAGGATAGATCGGGTACGGGCATACAGCCATACCATAGCCGTTATTTTCAGGGTCTAAAAAGACAGCAGTACCTACCGCACCATAGCACCTTAAATAGGGATTATCAGGAGTGCTTCTATAGCAGCAAGGTAACACCTGATTGCCTATGGTGCAAAGGGTTGGGAAAAGCTCCTTTTCGGCTACATCTAAACCCTCAGCCGGCACATTTTCTAACTTCCTCTGTTCCAGCATCTCCCGAGTTAGCCCCTTCTTTTCCAACATCAGCTTCTGGAAATCCTCCGTAGTCGGCTTAGTTGGTTTTACCTTGGGCAATACTACTGCTGGAAATGCCTCCGGTCCTGGCTCAGCTTTCTGGATCTGGGTCGGCTGTTGAACGTTCCCCTCGTTCTTCGCTTTTCCAAATGCGAAAACTGACCACAGACTAAAGGCTAAAAGAATTACTAATACTACTAAAATACCTTTCTTCATTTGTTTTCCTCCTTAGAAAAATCAAAGGTGAAATTTTAATTTCATTTCTGCTTTTTTCTTACCCCTGGCACTCACCTCCTTAATTAGTCCCCTTTTCTCTAAAAAGATTTGAGTTGTAAATCATGTTAACAGATACTCGTATTCTATCTAATAAAAAATTAGATAGACTTCTACCCAAGAGGTTATTGATTAAGATTTAAAATCTTAGAAGGGTTAAAACCAACTCTCTGAAGTTGATATCTGCCAACCACGGAACAGACATCAACTCATAATACTTATCGGCATTAGCCAGATGGCTTTTAGCCAATTATAATATATAAGTTAGATTGAATTTGTCAAGAGAAAAATTCAAAAAAAGTCATATTATTTTAATGAAAACCTATGGGCTTAAGTTAAGGTAAATTAATAGATTGGGAATATTGAGGTTTTAACCCTTACTTTTAAAGCTCTTCTCTTTAAATGTCTGATACCTGAACTATGGTAAGACCTATATTACTTAATGAGATACCTGTTACCGGATAATATATTATTATGTGAGGTTTCTGAAAAACACATTTTGCGGGACAGGTCCGCCGCAGACGCCTGCGTAAGCCTAAGGTGCTTATTTTCCGTCCTATAGATGGATCCGGAGCAAGCCCCCGCAGGGCAGGCTAAATCGGGCACACCTGTCCAAACGGATCCTTCTGGACCCGACCCCATTCACATTTACTTTTTCAGAGCTCTCTCTACAATTAATCGGTTTTGGGGAATCTTATCTTATCCTCAGCCGGGGGAAGGTCTTTTGAGGGATGGAGGTTACAGTATTCCTTAGGTTCGGATTTATCTGTAAATAAATCTGTAGCAGTATCTGGACATCTGCTTGTGGCTAAAAGCCCGCTTTTCAAACAAACAGTTCTTAAGAAAACCCCTTCAGGTTTTTGAAAACCCGAAGCTTCCATTTTTGAAGTGGCCGATTTCATAAATTCCGTCCAGATCGGTAAGGCTACTTCCGCCCCGGTTCCATGTTTACCTAAAGTGGTTTTATCATCAAAACCCACCCAGACTCCCACAGTTATCTGAGGAGTAAAACCGATAAACCAGGTATCCATATATTCGTCTGTTGTGCCGGTCTTACCTCCAGCCGGCCTGTCAAACCCCCACAGACGTGCAGCATATCCTGTGCCCTGGTCTATAACTGTCTGTAACATAGAGGTCATTACATAAGCAGTCTGAGGGTCTAAAACTTCCTGTTTTTTGACCTGAGTGTTTTTTTCTAAAATTTTTCCATACCTGTCTTTTATCTGGAGGAAAAATCTCGGCTCTACCCTTACACCCCCATTTGGGAAAACAGAGTAAGCATCAGTAAGCTCTAAAAGGGTTACCTCAGAGGTACCTAAAGCTATCGAAGGATAAGGGGCAAGGTAAGAGCTAATCCCTAATTGATGAGCATATTTAATCGCCTCTTCTGGAGTTATTTTCTGCACAAGTTTGACTGAGATGATATTTCTGGAGATTCTCAAACCTTCCCTGAGAGTCATTGGTCCCCTGAAAGTATTGTCGTAATTCTCCGGCCTCCATTCCGTTCCATCACCAGCCTGAAGAACAACCGGAGTATCATAGATTATATCCGTGGGATTATAACCGCTCTCTAATGCCGCGGTCCAGACAAAAGGTTTGAAAGCTGAGCCTGGTTGTCTCAGAGCTTGAATTGCGCGATTGAACTCGCTTTTGGTGAAATCTTTCCCTCCAGCCATTGCCAGAATATTCCCATTCTGATTATCTAGTGCCACTAAAGCGACTTGCAATTCTTTAAACACTCTTCTCTTTCTAACCTTTCCATTCAGGGTATCGACTACAACTGTAGTGTAATCCTTATCTTTTAAAGTATGGCTGGATTCAAAGTTTTTCTGCAATAGGGCTAATTGAGATTTAACGATTTCATCTGTAGTTCTCTGCATATCTGAATTCAGGGTAGTATAGACCAGGAGTCCCCCGCTGTAAAGGCTTTTCTCCCCATATTTATCTATGAGATATTGCCTGACCATTTCGCAGAAATAGGAGCCCAGACCAACTTTTAGAGAGGAAGGTTTAAGATGTAGTGGAAGGACTTTTAAGCTGTCATATTCTGGCTCTCTCAACTTTCCATAATCGACCATCGCCTTCAGAACTGAATTTCTTCGACCTAAAGCTAAATCTGGATACTTTAAAGGGGTATATCTATTGGGAGATGGCAAAACCCCGACTAAAAGGGCACATTCGGGTAAATTTAAATTCTTGGCATCCTTGCTGAAAAAAACCTGCGCCGCGGCCTCAATACCGTAAGCCCCTTCTCCAAAATAGCACTGGTTAAGATACATTTCTAAGATCTCATCCTTGGAATAGGTCCTCTCGATCTTTATAGCAGTTAAAGCCTCCTTGATCTTGCGGGTTAAAGTTCTCTCTGGGGTTAAGAAGAGTGTTCGGGATAACTGTTGAGTAATGGTTGAAGCGCCCTGGATCTTCTTAAGGTGTAGAAGGGCAGTTGTCAGAGCACGGGCTGTTCCGGTAAGATCGATACCCCAGTGAGAATAGAATTTTCTATCTTCAGCCGCCAAAAGAGCATCTACTAAATAAGAGGGCATTTCTTTTAAGGGGATTAAAGTCCTTCTTTCTGTATAAAACTCTTTTATCAGTTTTCCATCAGCCGCATAGAGTTTGGTAGAGAGATTTGGCTCTATATTATGTAACTGAGCTAAAGAAGGGAGGTCTTTCTTATAGGTCTTATAGGTCTTAGTCAATAAAATGGTAAGTAACGTAAAAATTAATATAATAACCGCAAGCAATATATAAAATTTCTTTTTATCTTTTATCTTAAACATAGTTTCAATTTATAATATTTATTCAAGTAGTGTCAAGGAAAATCCAGTTCAAAAAATTCAGGTAAATTTTTGTTAGTTGTCTGCTGGACGACTCTATCTTCGTTGGTGAGAGCACCAGCGAAGAGCAAAGGGCAAAACTATCCGCCTCTCTGGCTGGGGCAGGGCATTTGCCCTGCCCGACTTTTGAGCTCCACCAAAAGTGGATTTGGCTTGATTTTTGTCTAAAAATAATTATATATATAAACCAAATGGTTTTCCGATTTCGGATTCATAAGGACTAACTTTAATAACTACGTTAGCAGGAGGCCGGATGTTAGGAGTAAAAGAGCAGTTAGAATTGATAAGCAGGGGTGCAGTTGAGATTATCCCGGAAGAGGAGCTTATCAAAAAACTGGAACGTTCCATCAAAGAGAATAAACCCCTCAGGATAAAAATGGGATTCGACCCTACTGCTCCGGACATTCATTTGGGACATACGGTAGGGATCAGGAAACTGAAACAGTTCCAGGAGCTGGATCATCAAATCGTGCTGATCATCGGGGATTACACCGGGATGGTAGGTGACCCCTCCGGACGTTCTGAGACCAGACCTCAGTTAAGT
Source organism: uncultured candidate division Zixibacteria bacterium (assembly GCA_963713865.1). Lineage (GTDB taxonomy): Bacteria > Zixibacteria > MSB-5A5 > MSB-5A5 > RBG-16-43-9 > CAZMZF01. Next base: position 2,354,394 of record OY970208.1, read on the forward strand.
TATGATGAAGTTAAAACCAATGCTAAGACTTATCAAATCCAATTTTTTAAAATCCTGGATAAAAAGAAAACCGAAGTCCATTTTAACGGAGAATGGTTCTCTAAAATGAGCTTTCAGGAAGTAATGAGTTTAGCTTCTAAATTTACTTTAGCCCGTATCCTGGAAAGGGACGATTTTGCGGAAAGGTATAAAGAGCAAAACCCCATTAGCCTGCATGAGCTTTTCTATCCGGTAATGCAGGGATACGATTCAGTAGCCATAAAAGCAGACCTGGAGATCGGAGCAACTGAGCAGAAATTTAATCTATTAACTGCCCGGCAGATTCAGGAACAATTTGGTCAGGAGCCACAGATTATTTTAACTCTGCCAGTATTGCCTGGAATAGATGGAGTCCAGAGGATGAGCAAATCGACCGGGAATTACATCGGGATTGATGAGCCAGCCAATGAAATCTTCGGCAAGATAATGTCTATCCCGGATGAATTAATCTATCTTTACTTTGAACTCTTAACCGATACTCCTGAAGACGAAATCAAAAAGATTAAGAAGGATTTAGAAAAAAAAGAAGTCAACCCGATGAGCTGGAAGAAAATATTGGGCTTTGAGATTGTGAAATTGTATCATAATCAAAAGGAGGCAGAAAAAGCTCAGGCAGAATTTGAAAAAGTTTTCACAAAGAAGGAATTGCCAGAAAAAATCGAAGTTTTTCATCTAAAATCTGAAAAGCCAGAGATCTGGATTGTAAAATTATTAACCGAAACCAGGCTCTGTTCCTCTTCTTCCGAAGCCCGCAGATTGATCAAGCAGGGAGGGGTCTATATAGATAATCAAAGAGTAGAGGATGAAAATTTCCAGGTAAAAATCAAAGGAGAAAAACTATTAAGGGTAGGTAAAAGGAAATTTTTGAAAGTGTCAGGAGAATAAGCTGAAGCTGTTCAAAACCGTAATGCCCGTAAGGCGTTTTAATTGACCCCACTCTATCCCTCCCCTATAGGGGAGGGTATTTCTATTCCCTCTCCTCAAAGGAGAGGGTCAGGATAAGGTTATCCTCACTCTCCTGCAACCGGTCTCACATTTACTATTTTTCCTTACAAAATATTTTTCCCCTTCACATCAAGTCCACCTGACAACCACCCGGAAGATATATTACAGTTTCTAAAATTTCACCTCTACTGAAAATCTACCGATAATATTTGGCTAAAAACTCCTGGAATTTTATTTTTTTCCTTGACAACAATTATTAAAGATTTTATTTTGAATTTTAATTGAGAGAAAAGGACTTTAATGGAATAAAGTAAAGAGAGGGAGAGTTTAAGATTTTCCTCGAGCTGTCCAACCAGGTAAAATTCTCCGACAAAAAAGAGTTCCCAATTCACCATTCATTCCTGGTCCGCTTTAAGCGGATCGGTCAAAGGAGGTGAGTATCAAGGGCAAGTAGGAAGGAGAACCAAAACAAAATCTAACCTTTTTAAAAAGGAGGAAATAAAATGAAGAAAGGTATATTAATGGTTTTGTTAATCCTTTTAGCCTTTACAGTCTGGTCAGTCTTAGCATTTGGTAAGGCGAAGAAAGAGGAAGTTTCTCCACAGCCGACCCAGATACAGAAAGCTGAGCCAGGACCGGAGGCATTTCCAGCGGTAGTATTACCGAAGGCAAAACCAACTAAGCCGACGATGGAGGATTTCCAGAAGCTGATGTTAGAAAAGAAGGGACTAACTCCGGAGATGCTGGAACAGATGAAGCCAAGTAATGTGCCGGTTCAGGATTTAGATGCAGCCGAAAAGGAGCTTTTCCCAACCCTTTGCACCATAGGCAATCAGACAGCAGCTTGTTGCTATAGAAGCACTCCTGATAATACCTATTTAAGGTGCTGGGGTGAGGTAGGTACTGCTACCTTTTTAGACCCTGAAAATAACGGCTATGGTATGGCTGTATGCCCCTACCCGATCTATCCTTTTATGGCAAAGCAGGTGATGATGGCAATTTACACTAGTGATACCTGCACCGTCACTTTCCGGCCAGAGATCTGGAGCGTAGTCTATATAGACGGTTTACCTTATCCTAATGCTCCGATATTGGTGGGCACGCCAACTACGAAGCAACTTATCGGTGGCTCGGACCAAACCTACCTGAGCTTAGGAGACTCGATCTGTCTTTATGAGCCCTGGTTTGCGGTGATGGCTTATGTGAATACAGATGACCGTTATGATGCGACATTTTGTCCAAGTGGAAACACTATACCCGATTATCAATCCTGGATATACGATATCTCAGGCAGATCGGGACAGAGCTACTGGACATCCCAGTATTATCCTGGCTCCTGGTTTGACGTAGTGCAATACGGGATATGTTCTGGAGCGATAAGGGTCAGGACTCGGGGTTATACCAGGCCTGAGAACACCTGTGTGCCTCCACCGGATTACTGGTATTACAAGGATGGTATGCCTGATTTCTATCAATATCAGGGTGTCTTTCCCAATAATGGGATGGCATATTGCGGCCCAGTCGCAGGTGCTAACTCAATCTGGTGGTTTGGCTGTATTGATAGTCTATTTGAACCTTGGTGGGGTGGTTGTGATCCAGGGAATGAGATTCCGCTGATCAATGAAGTAGCAGACTCGGCTGGCACAGACCCGGTTCTTGGGACTAACTGCGATGCCTTAGAGGCGGCTCTAATTGATATAATCAAAGCTCATGGCGGCTGGTGGTTCACAGAGACCACAGTCTATGCACCTAATTTCTGGTATCTACAAAAACAGCTGAGAGCCAGTCAGGATGTGCTTCTGCTCTTAGGGTTCTGGCAGACAGCGGATGGAGGAACTACCTGGACCAGGTTTGGTGGACATTTTGTCACCTTAGCTGGAGTTGATTGGATGAATTACGCTTTTGCCTTCAGCGACCCGGCTACTACTCCCGAAGGTTATGACAAGTATTCTGTAGCCTGGCCTTCAACCAGTCCGGGTGGAGTCGTCTGGATTCCGGATTATTACTTATCCTGGCCAGATTTCCAGGGCCAGAATGCCGGACCTTTACCCAATAATGGAACTTATAATCCATCACTACCAGTTCAGGTAGAGGTGGAGCAAGCGATAGTGGTTTGTCCTGGTCTGAGGGAGATGACAGGAGAGGTTGATGGAAGCAGTTCAGCGGAGATCAACAACAACCATGGTGGAATCGAAGCATTCTACGTTGACTTTGGGGCCGGATTCCAAAATGGTCTCTATTATGGGACATTTATTGCTGGCACCTCACAGGCAGATTTGAGCTGTGACTATGGAGATTATAGACCACTGATGACTTTTGATCCGTTAGAACCTCCAGTTCTGGACAGCTTCGTGGTAACTGGTTCTGCTGGTGATTACAAAGTTTATCAGCTTACCAACCAATTTGCTCATCGGTACATCGATGGACTGACTCTTACCGAGTATGCCTTTGGAGTCTGGGTACCAGTTGGTGGCACTGAGGACTGTGAGTATGCCATAGAGGATGTATTAGTTCTGCAAAACACCAGCGCCACTGATATAGTTGGCTTGCAGACTGGTATGTGGTGTGATTTTGATATATCTTCAGGTGGAACTGGCGATTTAGCTGGTTTTGACCAACAGCATAACTCGGTATGGATGTATGACACTGCCGTTCCGAATGCAGTCTTCGGATTTACCAAGAAGCCGCAGATAGTAGGTGATGTTCCCATAACCGGTTACGGTTTCAGCCAGGCAGCCAGGGTCTATGATGGCCAGTATGTTGATTCTCTGAAATACTGGATGGATAACTTGGGCTGGGGTATGGATGATCCAACTATAGCTGAGGATAAGTCTGTCATCATAGCTGACGGCAGCTTTGACTTACCGGCTGGTGCGATTCGCGTGGAGAAGTGGCTGAAGTGGGGTTATGGTGATTCGATTCTGGCAGGCGGAGACCAGAACTGGAGACGCTTCCTGTATGACATATTGCATCAGGAAGGATATTTCCGAGGGGATGTAAATGGAGATAAGAAATTGAGCCTGGGAGATATCGTCTATCTGATCAACTATGCTTTCAAAACGGGACCTCAGCCTTATGAGTTCATAGATCAGGGTGATGTCAACAATGACGATAATGTAGACCTTGCAGACATAATCTATTTAATTAACTACATTTTCAAACAGGGACCAGCCCCCATCGACAAGAACCGCTTCTTAATAGAATCACCTTATGTAGATTCGACTCATAAAGCCTTAGGTATAAGAGATCCTGGACTATTTGGTGAGCCTGCCTGGATGACCCTCGGTAAATAACTGAACCTGAGATAGTAATAATTAAATCCCTCTCTCGTAAAAAACGGGAGAGGGATTTTTTTGTTACCTGCAGGAAAAATATTAAACCAAATTTAATCCCCTTTCCCCTCTTTCGTCCATCACACAAAGAATTTTCTTCAACTTTTTTGCTTTCGTCTTGGCAATCTTATATCCATTTTTAATTCTATCCTCTGCCCTCCTGCCCTTCTCATAATCATTGGTTAAAATCTTTGCCATCTCTTCGCCCTTTTCCACCCTATCACCAGTTTTCTTCTTCAGGAGAATCCCCACATCTAAATCCACAGGAGAGTCAAGCTTTACCCTGCCTGCGCCAAGCTCCACTGATGCTAATCCGACTTCTTTGGCATCTATGAAATTTATGTAACCATTTTTATCAGACTTAACTTCTATCTGATAATTGGTCTTGGGGAAAAAAGAATAATCATCCACAAATTTAGGATCTCCTCCCTGCTTTGACACCATCTGTTTAAATTTATTCAACCCCTCACCATTATTGATCTTTTCTAAAAGAAGCTCCCTGCCTTTATGAAAATTACTGGCTTTACCACCCAGGATAAGCATGTAAGAACCCAGTGCTAAAGTTACCTCTAAAAGATCATCTGGCCCTCTTCCTTTTAAAGTCTCGACTGTTTCAATAACTTCCAGGGAATTGCCCACGGCTTTTCCCAGAGGTTCGTTCATATCGGTGATCAAGGCTACACCTTTTCTACCAGCCTTTTTACTAATCCGAATCAAATTATAAGCTAAGGCTTTTGCATCTTCTTTTGATTCCATAAAAGCACCTTTCCCGCATTTCACGTCAAAGACAATTGCATCCGTACCAGAGGCTAATTTCTTGCTCAAGATACTGGCGGTGATTAGCGGGATAGAATTGACCGTACCGGTAACATCCCTTAATGCATAGATTTTACCATCCGCTGGTGCTATATTTTTTGTCTGTCCCATAATGGCAACTTGAATTTCTTTTAAACTCTCGATAAATTCATCTACCGATAGATCTGTTCTGAAACCAGGTATAGATTCTAACTTGTCCAGAGTACCACCAGTATGGCCCAACCCTCTACCTGAGACCATTGGCACTACTACACCGCAGGAAGCAACTAATGGAGCCAGGATTAATGAGATTTTATCACCTACCCCACCAGTGCTGTGTTTGTCAACTTTTGTGCCGGGGATAAATCCCAAATCCAGGATTTTCCCTGAGTTCATCATAATCCAGGTAAGATTTTCGGTCTCCTCTAAATCAAAGCCCCGGATAAAGACCGCCATTAGAAAAGCAGACATCTGGTAATCCTGAATTCCTTCTGAAAGATAACCTGAGACAATAAACTCTATCTCCTGGCGGCTTAATCTTCCTCCATCTCTTTTCTTGGCTATTATTTCTGCGGTTTTCATAAAATCCCCTCTTCCGCTTTATTCAGCTTTATGTTTTTATTTACTCTTAGACTATTCTTAAATACTCTTCTATTATTTTCACTCCTGCAGAAGTGCCGATTCTATTCGCACCTGCTTGAATTAATTCTAAGGTTTTTTTACAATCTCTGATACCACCTGAAGCTTTAACTCCAAAATTCTCACCTACAGCTTTTCTTAACAAAGTAACATCCTCAACTGTTGCTTCACCTGGACCAAAACCAGTTGAGGTCTTAACGAAATGAGCTCCGCTTTCTTTCACTATCTTAGCTCCGATGATTTTCTCCTCTGAGGTTAAAAGAGAAGTTTCCAGAATAACTTTCAATATCTTACCTCTTCCCATGGCTTTCAAAATCAACTTTATCTCTTTTTCTATCGAACTATGATCGCCAGATTTCAAAGCACCTACATTTATAACCATATCGATCTCCGAGGCACCATCTCTGCAACCTGATTCTGCCTCTTTTACCTTTAATTCAGGTTTATTTGCCCCTAAAGGGAACCCGGATACTGAACAGACCTTTACTTTTGAACCTTTAAGTTCTTCAGATACTAACTTAACATAACAGGGATTCACGCAGATTGTGGCAAATCCATATTTTATACCTTCACCACAGAGTCTTCTTATATCATCAGGTTTTGCCTCTGGTTTCAAAAGAGTATGGTCTATCATCCGGGCTAAATCGATTTTGGCTGTATTTTTCAACATTGAATCCCCATTTATTTTTTCATATCAAGAAACCAGCGCAGGGACGTCCAATTGAACGGCCTATCGAATGTGGATGGAGTCCCTAAAATCTGGGTTTCGCAAAGCTCAACCAGCTCCACCCCTACGCCATTAGTTCACCTTTCTTTTTCTTTTTTCATATTTAAAAGGATAAGGTAACAACTTCTTAAGAGAATATTTTTGGGTTCTCCCTTTCATATTTGAGCAGATAACCTTCAGGTCCGGGGAGAATTCAAACAATGCCTGCCTGCACAAACCACAAGGGGTAATCGGTTTTTCAGCTGAGGCTACAATCGCGATCTTAATAAAATCCTTTTCTCCAGAGCTTAAAGCTTTATAAAGAGCTACTCTTTCTGCACAAACTGTTATTCCAAAAGAAGAATTCTCCAGATTAGCTCCGGTGAACACTTTTCCATCTCTGGATAATAGCGCTGCTCCCACTTCGAAATTCGAGTAGGGAGCATAAGCAGATTTTATGGCTTTTTTAGCTTCCAAGATGAGATTTTTATCCTCTGCTCCGGCTCTGTTATTTGACATAAATCTTCCTCCAGAAACTCTCACCTTTCCCAGTATCTGGCACTTTAAATATCTCTGCCAGTGTTGCTGCAACATCAGAGAAACTTTTTCTGACTTCTAAATCTATCCCTTTTTTTATTTTTTCACCATAGACTAAAACAGGAACATACTCTCTGGAATGGTCAGTGCTGGGAGTAGTGGGGTCACATCCATGATCTGCAGTTATGATAAGTAAATCCTCTGGTTTAAGTAAATTTAACACCTCTTTTAATCTTTTATCAAAATCTTCTAACCCTGTAGCAAAACCCTTAAAATCATTTCTGTGTCCCCAGAGCATATCGAAATCAATAAGATTGATAAAGATCAAACCTTCTTTTTCCTCTATCATCACTTTAATTAGATTATCCATCCCCTCCGTATTATCTTTAGTATGAATAGACTTGGTTAAACCTTTTCCAGCGAAAAGGTCCTCAATTTTCCCTATACCTATTACTTCTATCTTCTTTTCCTTAAGAATATCCAGAATCGTCTTCTCTGGTGGAGGCAGAGAAAAATCTTTTCTTCTTGCTGTCCTATCAAAAGACCCAGGTTCCCCCTTAAACGGTTTGGCAATAACCCTGGCAACTCCATCTTCACCGGTGAGGATTTCTCTGGCTATAAGACAAAATCTATATAATCTATTCACCGGGATTTTATCCTCATGTGCTGCAATCTGGAAAACACTATCGGCTGAGGTATAAACGATAGGTTTGCCGGTTCTGAGATGTTCTTCACCTAATTCTTTTATTATCTCAGTACCGGAGGCTGCTTTATTACCTAAAACTTCTATGCCGATTGCCTTTTTAAATTTATGAATTATTTTTTCCGGAAAACCATTTGGGTAGACCGGGAAAGGTTTTTTTAAAATCACCCCCGCTATTTCCCAGTGACCGGTGGTGCTATCTTTTCCAGGTGATAACTCTCCCATTTTTCCATAGCAGGCTAAAGGAGATTTTTGAGGTAAAACCCCTATAATTGGTTCTATATTTCCCAGACCTAACTTTTCTAAATTAGGGAGATCCAATCCGCCTACTTTTTTTGCAGTATTCCCTAAGGTATTTGAGCCTCGGTCATTATATTTAAAAGCATCTGGAAGTTCGCCCATCCCGCAGGAATCAAGCACAATCAGAATTACCCTTTTTCCTTCCTTCATATTAAATTACCTTTTCAGATAGAGCAATCCTAATGGTCGTTTTTAAAAACCTTGTTGACAATTTTCACCAGGCCAATCCTCCGGGGTGGATGCCCTATGCCACTGTCATTGCGAGTCTCGCCACAGGTGGAGCGAAGCAATCCGTTTGCTTTACATATGCAAATTGCTTCGTCGTCATCGTAGGGAGACTCCTCGCAATGATACTCTGGAGGGGCACGGTATGCTGTGCCTCTATAGTTATTTTATGTTGTTTTTCTACCATCTTATTTCAAGAATTTCCAGGATTCCAGCATCTTAGAGCATTCCTTTTCGCTCATAGAAAAGTATTCCCTTTCTCCGGTAAGCTGAATTATATAAAGGTTATTCCCTTTTTTCAGAACTATTAATTCCCCTATGAAATAATCTTCCCTGGTTACCATATCACTCGCCTCTGGACCATATTTCTCGGATGGATCTGTTACAGGTCTGAGATAACGTTTCTTAAAACCATAGACCTTACCTGGAATGCTGTCCAGAGCAATGTCTGCAGTGTTTATCAGCTCATAGGTGGCTATGGTCTCTAATTTCATCAGAAATTCATTTTTGTTCCTGAAAACCTCCTTACCTTTTATCAGGCTATTCTCGATCTCCTGGAGGGATAATGATGTTGTGTCTGCTAAAAGTATGATGGTAGGGATGAGTCTTTCCTCCTCCATCTGAGTAGAGCTCTTATTAACTGCATAGTTTTTCTTTATTAGAGTGCTTCGAATTAAAGAGGGTTCTTTTTCAAATTTTACCTTCCAGTTGGATAAAATATTCAACTTGTATCCATATTTCTGATCTACCAGGGTATCATTTTCCATTTTACCAGTTTTTTCTTGTTTTGCCTGGAGATGTTCAAAAAGAAAGATTAAAAGAAAAACGATAAAGGTTATTGAAACTATTTTTTTCATTTCTCCTCCTTTTTCAGGGTTTATTATATATAATAAATCATCCTTCACTATGCAAATACTTTCTTTAGAGCTTAAATGTTTCAAAAATCATTACTCAATATTTACTAATCAAATGTAAGTCTATGAGTATCAATAACTTACGCAAGAATTATAATCAAGCCCTCATATCCGGGATCAGGGGAGAACTCCAATTCTCTTAACAAGTTAAGATAATTGACCCTAAACCTATAAGATATTTATGAAACAGGAAAAATTGAAGATATGTAGAAGAGACTGATGGATTGTATTGCTATATGCCCCTAACGTCTCAATGTCTTTACGAGTTCCGATTTATCGGAACAAAGCAATCCGTTTACTTTATAAAGACAGATTGCTTCGTCGGCCTCCCTTGGTGAGACTCCTCGTAACGGCATTAAGTAGGGGCACGGCGCGCCGTGCCCCTATGGTCGTTCTGAAATCTTAATGTGAATCTTTGTAGGGGTTCAAATTTTTGAACCCCTACTTTTTTCGTAAAGATTTATTCCTTTCAAATCTCTTTAAAACTTATATTAGAAACTTACCCGCTTTATAAATCAACTCGCCATCCGCATAGATTTCGCCGCCATCATGCATATCACAGAGCATATCCCAGTGTATGGCAGATTGATTTTTCCCCAGCGACTCTGGAATTGACCTTCCGATGGCAAGATGGACCGTTCCTCCGATTTTCTCATCAAATAACATATGTCGGGTGAATTTCTGAATGTTGAAATTTGTTCCGATAGCGATTTCACCTATATATCTTGCCCCCGCATCTGTTTCTAAAAGCTGTTGCAACAGTCCCTCGCCCTTAGCCGCAAAGGCTTTTATCACCTTCCCTTTTTCAAAGGTAAGCTGAATGTCTTCAATTTCTCTCCCTCCAAATATCCCCGGGAAACTAAATCTGATATGTCCCTCTGCGGTATCTTCTACCGGTCCTGTAAATAATTCGCCGTCCGGGAAATTCACGTGTCCAGAGCAATTCACCCACTTCCTGCCTTCGACCGACATTTTCAAATCCGTATCTTTAGAAACGATTCTGATATTCTTTTTAGTATTAAGGATTTTGCAAATCCTACCCTGCTCCTGCTCTATCTGTCTCCATCTGGCTATAGGGTCCGGGCTATCAATATAACCCGAGCCATAGACAAAATCTTCATATTCGGCAAGGGACATACTTGCTTCCTGGGCAGTCGCTCGATTCGGAAACATAGTTCCGCACCACCTTAATTCCCCTTTTGCTTCCCTTTCGAACCATATGCTTTTGAATTTGGCCGTTCCCTGAAATTCCAGTTTTAATTTTCCAGGATCGATATTCGATAGCATTCTGGTGTTGGTCTCGCTCCAGAAAAAAAGATACGCATCTATCGTCTCTATAAGTTTATACATATCTGCTGGCACATATTTTATCTGTTCATCACTGCCATTTTTCAGTAATATCTCTTTTAGCTCATCGTTAGTTATTCTTACTTGAGTAAGTGCACCCAGCTCAAGTGCTAATCGGTAGCATTCCTTGAGCAATGGAAGCGCGGATATATCGCCCTGAATCAGCAGCTTTTCTCCTTTTTTAATACCCAGCGAATATTTCAAAAGCACCTCTGCATGTTTTTTAATCCTGTAATCCATTTTACCTCCTGAAAAAGTTGTATCTCCAAGCCTTTAGTTTAATTGTTAATTTTTTAAATCTCATCTATATTTTAATACCTTTTAAGTAAAACCTGTCCATCTTACCATATTTCTTCAAAAAAATCAAGTATTTAATCTTCATTTGTTTTAGCAAGCTTAAAATGTCCTGTCTTACAGATCCGTTTCCACGTACTCTGTGTCTTGAGATTAACAGGAGCTTTTTTTATTTTTGTTCATAATGTGCAAATTGTGGATTAATCTTATCCGCCTCAGGCGGACCGCCAGAGATGATCCGCTGGAGGTATCCACGCCTTTTTAAGTGTAAATACGTATGGATTTGGAGAGCTTGGAAGAAATTTAAAAACGTTCGGCTAAGGAGAGTCAGAACTACGATAATATAAAGAACGTCGGGCGTAAAGCCCGACGCTACATTTAACCTCACTCTGGCCCTCTCGTTAAAAAAACAAGTTTAAGAGTTCAAAGGCTTAAAGGTTTAAGGGTAACCTCACCCTAACCTTGTCCTGAGAGGAGAGGGGATGACCTTATCCTCACCCCCACCTGAGAGGGAAAATACTAATAAGTCCTCAGCCCTTTCTTTATCTCTTCTGCTTTTTGATAGACTTCCTCTATCCCACCGACCATATAGAAAGCCTGTTCTGGCAAGGAGTCTAATTCTCCCTGAATTATCTTTTTGAACCCTTTGATTGTATCTTCTAATTTTACATATCTGCCTTCGGTTCCGGTGAAAGCTTCTGCCACATAAAAAGGCTGGGATAAAAATCTTTGTATTCTTCTTGCCCGGGCAACAATAACTTTATCTTCTTCAGAGAGCTCATCCATTCCCAGGATAGCAATAATGTCCTGCAGGTCTTTGTATCTCTGTAAAATCTTCTGCACTGCCCTGGCAGTATCATAATGCTCGGTTCCTATTATCTTGGGGTCTAAGATACGGGAGGTGGAGGTTAAGGGGTCTACTGCCGGGTATAAACCTAACTCGGAAATCTGTTTGGAAAGAACTGTGGTAGCATCTAAATGGGAGAAAGCAGCGGCAGGTGCTGGGTCGGTTAAATCATCTGCAGGTACATAGATTGCTTGAACAGAGGTTATGGAGCCGGATTTAGTTGAGGTAATCCTCTCCTGGAGGTCACCCATCTCTGTGCCCAAGGTAGGCTGATAGCCCACGGCAGAGGGCATTCTGCCTAAAAGGGCTGAAACCTCAGAGCCAGCCTGAACGAATCTGAATATATTATCAATGAATAACAAAATATCCCGGTTTTCTTCATCCCGGAAATATTCAGCCATAGTAAGACCAGTTAAGCCTACTCTTAACCTGGCACCGGGCGGCTCGTTCATCTGGCCAAAGACTAAAACGGTTTTGGATATCACTCCAGAGTCTTTCATCGACAGCCATAAATCGTTCCCTTCTCTGGTCCTCTCGCCTACACCGCAGAAAACTGAGTAACCTCCGTGTTCTTTGGCGATATTGCGAATAAGCTCCATCACTATTACAGTCTTACCCACACCGGCCCCACCAAAAAGTCCTACTTTTCCTCCTTTTACATAAGGCTCCAACAGATCAACCACTTTTATGCCGGTTTCAAAGATTGAAACTTTGGTATCGAGTTCCTCAAAGGAAGGGGGATTTCGATGGATGGGATACCTTTTCCCTTCATATTTAAGAGGTCCTAATTCGTCTATGGGATCACCTAATAGATTAAAAAGACGTCCCAATGTTTTCTCGCCAACTGGAACTGTGATTGGACCTCCGGTGTCAACAGCTTGCATTCCTCTAACCAGACCATCGGTTGAGGCTAAGGCAATACAGCGGACTAAATCATCTCCGATATGCATGGCTACTTCAACCGTCAAATTGATATTCCTTTTCTCATCCACGATTTTTATGGCATTCTGGATATAGGGTAGTTTATCTGAAGGAAACTGGATGTCCACTGTAGGACCGATGACTTGTTTGATTATACCAACGTTCATTTTGTTTTTTTACTCCTTTATCTTAATAATCAATATTTGATTAAACTCCGCTGGAGTGTATACGCCTGAGACGTATAGTTTTACCTTTAATCCTTTCAAAAACAGGATAGTTTATTTTGGCAAACCTGAAGGTTTGCACTCCAGAACTTTCAACATACTTTTTCAAATCTCTCTATCTCAACGCTTCCACTCCGCTTGCTATTTCCACCATCTCCTTGGTTATGGCAGATTGACGGGCTTTGTTGCGGAGCAAGGTTAAATTTTCGATCATCTCCTCTGCGTTTCTGGTAGCGGCTCCCATAGCGATCATCCGCGAGCCCTGCTCTGAGGCGAAAGCTTCGGCCAACGCCATCTGAACCCGGGTCAGGCAATATCGAGGAAGAAGGTCTCCAAAGAGCTTCTCCGGAGATGGCTCAAAGATATATTCCAAATAACCCTCATTTTTTTCTTCCGGCCTTTCGATATTAAGAAATTTATCTAATGCTATTCGATAAGAGGTTGTGGAGATGAATCTGGTGTACAGCAGATATATCTCGTCCACTTCTCTGGATTTGAAAAGCTCCTCGAGGTCAGAAGTTATCTTTTTTACTCTGTTAAGCTCCGATTTACCTCCTATGTCCAGATACTGCAATCTAATTTCCCAGGGTCTTTTTCGATAATAATAAACCCCCTTTTTCCCGATAAGAATCAGTTTGATTTTTTCTTGAGGTTCTGTGTTTAAAAATTCTTCTGCTTTTCTGAAAATATTAACATTATAGGAACCACAAAGACCCCTGTCTGATGTAATGATGACCAAGCCCTTATGCCTGACCTCTCTTTTTTCAAATAGAGGATGAGTTAAAGCAGTTGAAGCTGAAGACAGATTCTCAAGGATGGTCTGCATTTTTGAAGCATAGGGTTTGGAGGAGACCAATCTGGTTCTGGGCTTTCCTGAGTTTAGCCGCAGAGATTAACTCCATTGCCCTGGTAAGCTGCATGGTGCTGGAAACTGTTCTTATCCTGCGTCTTAATATTTTTAAAGATTCCATATTCTAAATCGAATAACTACTTTAGTAAACCTGAAGGTTTACATTCCAGAGATTTGGGTTCGATAAATCAAACCCCTACGTTTAGCTTTTAGCTAAAAACTCCTGTTTGAACTTCTGGATTGCTTCATTTAGTTTTTTCTCAGTTGTTTCATCTAAAACTTTAGTCTGAGATATAGAATGTCTTACATCTGGATACTGGGATTCCATAAATTTATGAAATTCAGCTTCAAAGCTTTTTACCTGCTTCAATTTTAGATCATCTAAATATCCATGGGTAGCAACATAGATAATCATTACCTGTTTTTCTAAAGGCATAGGCTCGAACTGGACCTGTTTCAAAATCTCAACTGTCTTTTCTCCCCGATTTAACTGGGATCTGGTGGCCTCGTCTAATTCTGAGCCAAACTGGGCAAAAGCAGCTAACTCCCGGTATTGAGCTAAATCCAGCCTGAGCTTACCTGCTACTTTTTTCATAGCTTTAGTCTGGGCATTACCTCCTACCCTGGAAACAGAGATGCCTACATTGATTGCAGGCCTGACACCAGCATAGAAAAGGTCTGCTTCCAGATAAATCTGTCCATCAGTGATGGAGATGACATTTGTGGGTATATATGCAGATACATCTCCAGCCTGGGTCTCGATTATCGGCAAGGCAGTTAGAGAGCCACCCCCTAAATCGTCCCTTAATTTGGCGGCTCTTTCCAAGAGTCGTGAATGTAGATAGAAAATATCGCCTGGATAGGCTTCCCGGGCCTGGAGGTCTTCTTAAAAGCAAAGAGAGCTGTCTGTAGGCTTGAGCATGTTTGGAAAGGTCATCATATATTACCACCACATGTTTTTTATTATATAGAAACTCCTCACCCATAGCGCAACCAGCATAGGGGGCGATATATTGTAAAGGAGCTGGATCTGCAGCAGGAGCAGCTACTACTGTAGTATATTCCATGGCTTTATAATCCTCAAAGATCTTCACCACTTGAGCTATGGTTGAATCCTTTTGTCCAACAGCCACATAAATACAATAAATGTCAGAATCCTTTTGATTGATTATAGTATCTAAAGCCAGAGCAGTTTTTCCAGTTTGACGATCACCAATTATCAATTCTCTCTGGCCACGCCCGATTGGAATCATAGAATCAATTGCTTTCAATCCAGTTTGGACCGGCTCTTTGACCGGCTGTCTCTGCACTACATTTGGGGCTCTTCCTTCGATGGGACGATATTTATCTGTAACGATAGGACCTTTACCATCCAAAGGTTGTCCCAGGGCATTGACTACTCTTCCAATTAAAGCATCACCTACCGGGACTGAGGCGATCCTGCCAGTTCTTTTTACAATATCTCCTTCTTTTATCTTCTGGTCTGAGCCAAAAAGGGCGGCTCCTACATTGTCTTCTTCTAAGTTAAGGATTACTCCAATTATATCATTCGGGAACTGGATTAACTCGCTCATCATCGCATCTTCCAGTCCCCAGATCCGGGCGATACCATCTCCAACCTGGAGAACAACCCCGACGCTTTCCATTTCTAACCTGGTCTTGTATTTCTCTATCTCTTTTTGAATTATCTGACTGACCTCTTCGGGTCTTAAAGGCATAATTATTACCTCGCTATTCGCTTTTCGATTTTTTTAAACTTTCAGGCTTAGAAGCCTTTCTTTTAGTTTGTCCAGCTCGGTTCTGATGCTGTGGTCGATTATCTGATTACCGATTATCACCCTGATCCCGCCAATTAATCCTGGATCGATTTTCAAGATCAGACTCACTTTTTTACCGGCTTTTTTCTCCAGGATTTCCTTTAAGGGAAAAGAAAGTTTTTCATCTAAGCTCAGAACAGTGATAACCTGAGCTTCAACCAGCCCTTCCTTTTCTTTCAAAAGTTTGTCGTACCGGGTATTTATTCCAGAAATATGCTGCAGTCTGCCTTTATTTAAAAGGAAAAGCAGGAACTGCAAAAGGAGCTCGGAGATTCTTCCTCTAAAACTTTCTTGTAGCATTTTTCCCTTCTCTTCATGGGAAATCTGAGGAGCTTCCAGAAAAGCCCTTAGCTCTGCGTTTTTCTCCCAGAATTCAGAGATTAGAGACAGATTTTCTTGAATTTCCCGGGTTAAGTTAGCAGATCCAGCTGCATTGAAAAGGGCAAGGGTATACCTTTTGATTACTATCTGGTCGGTCATTCTATTTTCTCCAGCCCCTGAATGAAATCAGAGATAAACTTTCTATCTTTCTCTTCATCCAGTTTCTCCTGGATGATCTTCTCTGCTGCCCGGAGGCTTAGATCCACTAATTCATTTTTAAGCTGAACTTTTGCCTTTTCAAGTTCCCTCTGAATTTCCTCTTTTGAACGATTCATAATCTCCAGCGCATCTTTTCGGGCACTCTCTTTTATCTGGCTTGCCATCTGCTGACCTTCTTTTGCCGCCTCTAAAATCTTCTGCCGTGCCAATCCTTCGATATCTTTAAGCTTGGCTTCATAATCGGAGGAGAGCCCTTTTACAATATTTTTTTCCTCATCGATCTTATCGTATTCTGATTTTATTTTAGACCGACGTTCCTCCAAAATACCCAAGAGAGGCTTCCAGGCAAATTTCTTGAGGATAAAAAGGGCTAAAAGAAAACCGATAATCTGGGTGATAACCTGTCCGAATTCTAAATTCATTTAGATACCTCTTAGATAAAAAGGGATGGATATCTTAATCATCTTTTCCCCAAAGAAGGAGAACCTATTTGTTAAGGTTATCCTTGGCGACCCTAAAAGGGTCGTACCATTTTTTTTAACCTATCTTGCCAGATAAGACGAAAACTGTAACTAGGGCATAAATGGTTAGAGCTTCCAAAAGTGCACAGCCGATGATCATTCCTACCTGGATTTTTCCCGCGGCTTCAGGCTGTCTTCCCATTGCCTCCATAGCGGCTGAGACGGCTCTACCCAGACCTATAGCAGAACCAAAAGCTGCCAAGGCTAATCCAAAGGGTAAAGCCAAGGCTAATGCAGTCTGATAAGTCATATTTTTCCTCCTTCATTTAAGAAAAGTTATAGGTTATTAATTAATGATTTTCCTCCTCGTATGGCATCATTAGTAAAAAGTATATTGTCGACAGCAGGGTAAACACCAGAGCTTGTATAGTCCCAGTAAGCAAAGCTAAGAAGATAAAAGGGACCTGTAAAGGCAAACCGATGGGTAGATTTAAAAAGCTCAAAGCTAAAACTCCCAGGCTCACGAAAACAGCTATCAGAATATCCTCCCCGGTGATATTTCCAAAAAGTCGCAAAGAAAGGCTCATCGGTTTTGCCAGCTCTCCAATGATATGAATTGGCAGGTTTATGGGAACCAGAACCCAGGTGATAAAATCACGGGGACTACCAGCTAAATGGTCTATATACCCCAGAAGCCCCAGGTTTTTAATCCCGGTGAATTGAACATAGATAAACACGCAGACAGCTAAGGCGACTGTGGTATTCAGAGAAGATGATGGAGACTTCATCCCAGGGATCAAGCCCAAGAAATTCATACATAGAATATATATGAAAAGAGTACCCAGGAACGGAGTGAACTTTCTTCCTCCCGGACCCAAAATTCCGCAGATGAAGTTGTCTAAACTTTCAACTGCCATTTCCATTAAGTTCTGTAACTTACCAGGATGAAGCGCTTTTTTCCTTGAGGAGAAATAAAACAAAAGTCCCAGGATCAAAATGATTATGAGGGAAAAGACCACATTCTCCCATATATGCAGGAAATGGACAAAGGCGATTTTGCCGTATTTTGCATAAAGTAGAGTTATGAAATTAGGCAGTTCTGGCGCACCTTCAGAAGATGCTTCTTTACCAGCATGTTTTACTGTGGTCTCGACTAAAAAAAGAAATCTATTTAAAATATAAAACATAATTTATTTACTTTTTAATCTTATTATTTGAGTTGGAAGATAAAAGTTTTTTATCTTCTTCCTTAGAGATTCCGGAAAGCACCACTCTACCTAAAGCTTTTAAAAAAGTAACTGCAAAGATCAAGGTAAATCCGACAAGTAGGCTTTCTACAGGGAAATATTTAAGCCAGAGGAGTATATATCCGGTGAAATAAAGCAAGGGAAATTTGACTAACAGGATCAGGACCAGTTTGCTTTTGTTTGGTTTTTTCAAACTAAAAGCCTCAGTTATCAATTGAGTAATGAAAAAAAGGTTCAGACAGCCCCAGACTGTTCCTAGGAATAGACCCAAACCAAAAGGGAAACTATAATATACCCCGACAAAGAAAAAAGATAGGGCGGAAACTATCAAAGAAGTTCGGATTATCCTGTATATAAATTCTATACCCATAATCTCAATTTTTCAAATTGTGATCTTTATCCATTTCCTTCATAGCCTTTTTAGTTAGGTTGTAGACCTCCTTGCCTGAAGCGATACAACCGAATATCAAAAATAAAATCATTAAATAAGGCTCAGTATGAAGTTTTCTATCCAAGAATTTGCCTATGAGAAGTCCGATTATTGGCCCGGCAGCTAAGACTATAGGGATAACCGTATAAATCCCTGCCTGCCTTAGATAAGAGTAATACTCATCTTTCTTTTCCATTTCGATCTTTTAACCTGCATAGTCTTAAAAATAAACATTATATATACCAAACTAAAAAAGTCAAGAATTTTTAAAAATATGTAGCGGTGGTCTTCAGACCTCTATATATTAAAATGATTGCAATGGTTTACTGTTTGCTGGTCTCCTGAGCAACAAACATATCTTCGTTGGTGAGGATACCAATCCTACGGACCCCTGATTTTGGGTCTGGATGAAAAATTCGGACGAAGAACGGTTGTAAGGGTAGATGGGGCAGAGCCTGAGTTGCCCCTACTATAAAAAATGAAAAAGTCCAACAGATATCTGCATTACTTTCTTATAACCATAGCTGGCATCTTAATCTTTTTACCAGGTATTTTCTCCTTTTTCAATTCGGATGATTTTGTTCTGGCTAAAAAATTCGCAAAAAATAAGTTTTAATACGATATCATCTTTGGCATCAAATTATGACTCGGTTATTAAGTTCAGACCTTTAGTCCATTTTTTCTTCCAGCTTATTTATTCTTTCTCCGCATTAAACCCTTTAGGTTATCATCTGACTGGATTAATTTTCCATTTGTTAAACGCCCTTATTTTCTATACTCTGCTCTTGAAATTTACCTCCCGTAATCAACTCTCGTTTATCTCTGCATTGATCTTCGTTTCCGGTTTTGCACAGGAAGAAGCTCTTTTCTGGATCTCTGCCATTTCCAGTCTATTGGTTACTTTCTTTTACCTCTGTTCAGTCTGGTCTTTCTGGACCTATCTGGAGAATAAAAAGATTGGATTTTATATTATTTCCTTTTTATTATCTGTTTTAGCTTTACTTTCTAAAGAGGATGGGGTTACTATTTTCTTGGCATTGTTTTTATTGGTTTACTTCAAAACTTCAGGGGAGGTTTTATTTAAACTCAAGCAAGGTTTCAAGTATGCTTTGCCCTTTTTAGGATTGTCCATTTTATACTCCATGACAAGATATTTGACTGTGCCGGATAATATCATGTCTAAGTTTTTAACTTTTAATCCGGTGGTAATAATTAAGAACATCTGTTATTTTGGAATAAGCTTACTTTTTCCGGTAAGATTTTTCTTTGACTTAGTTGGCTTTCAGGTGCATTCCTATTTGAATAATATAATTCAATTAAGATTAGATAATTTCTGGGTGATATCGATTTTGATAATAATAAGTTTGATTTTCCTTTTATCATTTCTCTATTTTAGGAGAAAGAGAATTTCTGGCTTTAAGTTGGGATTGGTTTTGTTTGTTCTGGGGATTCTGCCTTATCTTCCGGTTAACGGAAATGGGCAACGCTTTCTTTATTTTCCTTCTTTGGGATTCTCCATGATCTTGGCGAGTTTGCTCCTTTATATTTCAAACAAAGTAAAGAAGATCAAAGTGTTAAATCTGGTAGTCGTGCTTATCATGATTTTTAATGGGGCAATTCTTTATGAGCGAAGTAGCTGGTGGAGAAAAGCTGGAAGAGTCTGCCAGGAGATTGTTGATAAGGCGGGAAAGATAGTTTCGTCTGCTCCTGAGAGTTCAAAAATTTATTTTGCTAACCTCCCCCAAAGGATAAATGGAGCCTATACCTTTCATACTGGTTTTGAAGAAGCAATTCATCTTTTTTATCCTGAACATAAAGTAAAGGTTTATGATCTGGGACAGTTTAAAGAAGATGAACTTGAAGTTGTGAGGAATAGTTTTAAGGATAACATTTATATTTTTAAGAAAGGAGAGTTTGAGAGGGTATTTTAATTATAGAGCCAGGTTTAAAACCTGCCCTTACAAGTTTTTCCCCCGTCTGGTGGCGACTGGGTCAGAGTGCCATCCCCAAACTTGTTAGGGATGTTATAAATTTAAACACCCTCAAACGAGTTTGAGGGTACCACCCACCTCATTCCATTTCCCGTCTCCTGTCAGGAGAGTTAGGGGTATAGTCATATTACTTCGGGTTCGATAAATCGAACCACTACAGAAATCGTAACGCACGACCTTCGTGTCGTGCGTCCTTTATTCGTCCTATAGAAATGTCGGACATTGCAAGTTTTGCCAAAAACAAAAATGGAAGGCTAAAAGCCTTCTGCTATAAAAAAACATCTGGGATAAACCCAGACGCTACTGAATCTCCGTGGTCACGATACACGAATCACGGCCACGTTTTTTTAATCTTTAAACCGTAGTCTCAGCAATAACCTCCTCTACAGTAGTAATCCCTTTTTTTATTTTTTCTATAGCCGCCATCCTCAGAGTCAACATACCATTAGTGACAGCATATTCCTTTATATCCTGACTGGATTTACCCTCCATAATCATCTTCTCAATCTCCGGGGTTATGGGCATAATTTCAAACAGACCGGTTCTGCCGGAAAAACCGGTATTATTACATTCCTGACAACCCTTACCCTGATAAACCTTGAAATCTTTAATCTCGTTCTCCGGAACACCTAATCTCAAAAGTGCTTCCGGCTTCACTTTAACTTCATCTTTGCAAAAATTGCAGATCTTTCTTACCATTCTCTGAGCCATTATTAATCTTACGGCTGAAGCCACCAGATAACCGGGCACTCCTATGTCTACCAGCCGGTTGATGGTACTCGCCGCATCATTCGTATGCACCGTAGAGAAAACTAAATGTCCGGTTAAAGCGGCTCGAATAGCTATATCGGCTGTTTCCCCGTCTCTTATCTCTCCCACCATGATAACATCCGGGTCCTGGCGTAGAAAGGACCTTAAACAGGTGGCAAAGGTAAAACCTATCTCGCTCTTTACCTGCACTTGATTTATCCCATCAAAATTGAACTCAACTGGATCTTCAGCCGTCATTATATTTATATCCGGTTCATTAATCTGTTTTAAAGCCGAATACAGAGTGGTGGTTTTACCGCTTCCCGTGGGACCGGTTACTAAAACCATTCCGTAAGGTAACTTGATCGCTTCTGCAAATTGTTTTAATCCCTTTTCCGGAAATCCAAGTTTAGTCAGATCCACCATCAAGCTTCTCGGATCCAGAATACGCATAACCACTTTCTCTCCGAAGATAGTTGGCAGAACTGATACTCGAATATCCACTGCCCGGTCTCCTATCTTGACTTTGATCCTTCCATCCTGTGGCAGTCTTCTCTCTGAAATATCCAAATCTGCCATAATTTTTACCCTGGAGACAATAGCCGGTCGATATTTGAAAGGTAAAGGTGACATCTCCTGCAGGTTACCGTCGAGTCGGTATCTTACCCTGATCCTTTTTTCGTAGCTCTCAATATGAATATCTGAAGCACCTCTTTTGATGGCATCAGAGATAATTCCATCTACTAATTTAACTAATGGTTTATCCTGAACTGCTGAGCGCAGGTCCTGTTCAGTGGGAACCTCTTCGGAAGCTTCGATGACCTCCAGATCCTCATCTTTCATCCCTTTGAGGATCTCGTCTATACCGGAACTTTCCTGATAGTAGGCATCGATAGCTTTCTGGATAGCTTTTTCCGGGCTGATGACTGGCTGAATAGAACACCCGGTGATGAATTTTACTGCATCTAATACATAGATATTATTGGGATCCGAGATGGCTACAATTAAGGTGCGGCCTAATTTGCTTACCGCAATGACGTTGAATTTCCTGGCTATATCTGCAGGTATAAGCTTGACCACCTCAGGGTTAAGCTCTATATCCGAAAGCCTTAAAGCTCCTATGTTAAGCTGTCTCCCGATAAATTCAGAGAGCTCCTCTTCATCCTGGATAGCTCCCATCTTTAACAGGACCTGCCCTAACTTGGCTTCTCCTTTTTTCTGCAGCTCTAAAGCTTTTTCGAGCTGTTCCTGACTGATCTTACCAGCCTTGACCAGCATTTCCCCTAATTCCACAGACATACTTCCTGCCCTATCCTACGGATCAGTTTCTCTGAAAGATGGTGAAGCTAAGGCTAACCCGAATCAGAATCTTAAGGTCAGTTCTAATCCTTAAAAATATCATTAAGTCTGTCTTCAGCTGACGCGGTGAACCCGGAATCGATTGCCGGCTCGCTTTTCTTTTTCTCTTTATGAGCCTGCTCTAAAATCGAAGCCAATTCTTCACCGCACTCCTTAGCATAAAGTCTGACCATACCTATGGTAGTGCGATCATCGAATATAACCACCAGTATCGATCTTTCACCTACCAAAGTGATATGAATATGGTCCCTTTTTCCCTGATGGAAAAGAACTGAAAATTCTGGCTCACCAACCAGTCGAGCGATTTCCCGCGTAGAGGCAAAACTTCCTGCCAGAAGAGCTGCCAGAGCAGTTGTATCCAGGGAATGGGTAAAACCCTGACGGGTTATCAGGTGTCCATCTTTATCCACCAAGAGGGCACACTTAGCTTCAGCCCCTTTGATCAGCTTGATCAAAGTCCGATCGATTTTCTCGATCTCCTCCTCATAGATAATCAAGCTATCCTCCTGCAATTTTTACCTCCTATCTACTATTTTTCTTATCCATCTCCACCAGAATTTGCCCCAGATGGATTTAGTTCTCTTTTGTTTAAGCATAGGAGAAGTGATAATTTTCTCCTGTAAAAGAGGTTTTACTTTTTCAGTTTTAGCTACTTCAGCCGGTTGTTCCAGCACTTCTTTCTCTAAAATCTTCTCAGTTTCAAGGGCTTCCTTTTCAATTTCGAATTGACCTGGGATTAAAGTTTTCTCTTCCTTTTCACCAACTTCTTCAACTTTCTCTATTCTTTCCTCCTCGATTTCTATGGTTTTTTCTACTTTCTCTATTCTCTCAACTTTCTCTTCTTTCTCCATTTTCTTTATTGGCTTCTCTTCTTCCATCTTCTTAACTGGCTCATACTTCTCTACTGGTTTTTTTTCTAAAACTCCTCTATCCGGAATAATTCTGGAAACTGGCTCTATTTCTATTCTTTCTCTTTCAACTGGAGATGGAACAAAAAGTTTTGGCTGAGCAACAACTGTAACTTGTTCCTTTTTTACGGATACAAGTTCGGGTTTTTCCTCGGTCTCCGGTTTTCCTCTGGCTTTCTCCAGCACTAAATTGCTGATCCCTTTAAGGGTATCGAAAACCCCTTCACCGGTTGACGCCACAGCTTCATAATAAGGTAGTCCTCTGGGGTTCAAAGCCTTCTCCAGCTCTTCAATAGTTGACACCTCATCTAAGTCTCTTTTATTATATTGCATGATCATCGGAAGCTCTTCTAAGACGTAACCGTACTCTTCCAGGTTCTCCACCAGATTATTCATGCTTTCGATGTTCTCCTCTAATTTAGCTACTTGCGAATCAGCCACAAAAACTAAACCATCAACTCCTCTTAATACTAACTTACGAGTAGCATTATAATAAACCTGACCCGGTACCGTATATAGCTGAAATTTGGTCGAAAACCCCTGCACCGGCCCAATATCCAAAGGTAGAAAATCAAAATAAAGCGTTCGGTCCGCATCCGTAGCCAAAGAGATCAACTCCCCTTTGGTCTTGGGAGGGGCTTTTTTATGTATATAAATGAGGTTGGTGGTTTTACCACTCAACCCCGGTCCATAATAAACTATCTTACAGCAGATTTCTCTGAAAGCATAGTTGATCGAGACCATGTTGCTCTATTCTTTAGAAATTCCGCTCTTTAATCTTGGTTGCAGTATTTTTGATTTCCAGCCGTATCAACCCGATATTCACATTGGGTTCAGTTGTAACCACTAATATCCCGAAGCCAACATCTGTGAAAAAAAGTTTCCCCTGTTCGCCTTCAATCGTCATCTGTCTCAGGGCAGTAGTTTTTAATCTCTCTAAGGATTTCTGGACCGTGCTGACGATTGATGCCGCTAGAGCTCCCACTGTCTCATCCTGAAACCGGGTGTCTAAATCTGCGGCAATAATAATGCCATCATTTCCCACCAGCATACTTCCGGTGATACCGCTAGTCTTATTAAGCTCCTCTAAGATCTGATACATTTTTTCCCTCCTCCAATCCCGGGAGTTTTCCATATCTTTCTTTTATGAATTTTTTAAGCATCTCAGCTGCTCTTATTATTCGTATACTAAGCAATTCATCTGTATTCCGGCTGGCTATAGTCACCAGGGTGAAATCTAAAACCCGGTTCAAATTTATCCACCTTCCGGATGTGAAAAACTGAATCCTATCCACCCTGGATTCTCCTATCTTCTTTAAGATGTCAGAGTTCATCTCCTCCAGGCTTAAAGCTAAAGGAGCAATCTTTTCCCCATCCAACCCTTCTTCACAATCCTGCCCCACCAACAGACCTTCGGAATCTACTAAAAATGCTCCTTCCACTCCGGAATAATCTTTAAGGTAACTCAACGCATTTTCTAAAGTGCTCTCCTTTATCTCAGCTTTTGGATGAAGTGGAATTACCTCCTCTTTCACCTCGGGTAGAGGTCTTGATCTTTCAAGTTTTTTTTCTCTTTCCAATTTGTAGATCTTATCCCCGAATGAGAATTTGAAAATAAAAGGTACTAAAACTATCTGAAACAGAATCGAGGGAAGGTAAGCTAACATTCCCAGCTTCAGAGAAAGAAGTAAATTATAAGAGAACATAAAAGAAATAAGCACCCCAAAGACAAAACCTATGGTAATCCTTAGGAGGAGACTGAAAAAAGAATATACTAAGATTAGAGAAAAGGAGAGAAAAGGGAAAAGGAAAAAGTAAACCAGGATATACCATATGAACTCAAACGGAAAAAGAAAAAACGGGTTGATCCCAGTCTCTAAATTCTTTGGAAAAAAGAGAAGCGGGAAAACCGCCAGAAAAGCAGAGAGTATAAAAAGTTGTCGATATTCTTTAAAACTATCTTTATCAGGTTTTTCCATCTTTTTGTCCTTAAATAAATTACTCTTCAGCCAGTCGCCCTAAGATCTGGTCAACCCGTATCTTTAAATACCCTAAATTAGCTTCACTCCTGCATACCAATAACAAAATATTTCTTTTTAGTTTAATTGTCCAGAAGCTGAACTCTTCTGCTTCTATCAAAAACTGCTCCAGGTTTCCGAAATTGAGCCTGGGCAAACCTGCTTTTATCTCTCTGAAAAGCTCGGCGATAACTGCACCTGAGTTTTCCTGGTTTAAATCGATCTTTAATCTATTTTCTCTAACTAACCCATCCTCACCTACAACCAGTGCTGCCATAAGATTTGGCAGAGAGGTTAATGAAAAAAGGACTTCTGAAAAAGGTAGATTTTTTTCGACTTTTAGCGGCTCATCTTCTCCTCGAGCCGGTACTTCAGGAGGTGTGAATACCACGCCTCTTCTTTTTTCCTCCTTCAAACCTTTCTGAACTTCTTCCAGAAGCGATTTGAGGATTGGGTTCTTTTTGTCAGTCGATAGAAGTTTTTCAACCATACTTTTCGCCTCTCTAAACTCACCTTTTTTGACCATTATCTGAACAAGAAGCTGTTCTGTAACCCGCGTCCTGCCATCTGCCTTTATGGCTAAAAGAAGTTCTTTTTCCGCCTCCGAATACATCTCCCGGTCAAAGTTGACCTTAGCCATAATCAGATGGCCAGCTCCATAATCTGGATGGTTTTTTAATCCACCCCGGCAAATTTCAAACGACTTGTCCAGCTCTCCTTTTTTCCGGTAAGCTTCTGCCAGAGCGGCAAATATTTGAGAGTCCGGATGTTCGGAAAGGATTTTTCGGCACTTCTCTATCCTTTCTTCCAATTCAAGCAATTCTGCCATAATCTTTTCTCTCTAAAAAAGATATACCATAAAATTTATCGACAGTTTAAAGAGATAACTTTACTGTAAAAGAATACACTCTACCGGTCCGGGAAACGGATCTGTAGGATATCGTGACAGTTTTCAGCCGAGTTTCTTCCTTATCCGGATGAATCCAAAAACCAGTAGGATAAAGCCAAAAAACTGTAAAAGCAAAACAAAAGCTGAAATGCTATTTATCGCCCCTAAACTGCTCAGGAATTCCAGGAAAATGGAGACAAATAAAATCGATAAGGCTATGCTTGATAAAACCCAGGCGGAGGAGAGTTCCCCGCCTTTAAGCAGTGAATGGATTTTGAGAGCAAAAAATATTCCGCCGCCTAACACTGTTAGGATAAAAATCGATAACAAAGCTCCTGCAAAGGAAACCTCCCCTTTACTCTGCTCCTGAGCCAGACAATCTCTTCCGGAGAAAAAAAACAAGACTAAGATCATTAATCCCAGATGAAATTTTGATTTAAGTCTGAGCAACCATCCCTCCTAAGCTATCTCCTCGCCTTTTAAAGCAAGTTTGAGAATTCTGTACAGATCATCCTCTATATCAAATTTTTTAACGATCTCCATCTCCTTCAAAAAATAATGAGCTGTGCTTTTTTTAATCTCGCCAATCATCTTCCGGGTGATATCTTCTCCTACGAAATGATAGGCTAAGGTCAGATAACTTAAAAGCAAACTCTGCAATCCCTGAAAGATCTGATGAAATCTAATCTCTTCTGGAATCTTGTACAGAGATATATTGCGATAGGCTTCTGTTAATTCCCGGGATTGAATCAAGGTTCCGTTTTTCATTAAATGATTTAAAACCGGAAATATGGATTTTTTTTGATTTAGAGCTTTATCCCAGAGTTTTTCCTGAACCTTACCTAACTTCTGTACCAGAATTTTGTCCACAACTGAATAGCTGGTGGAGAATACCTGAAGCAATATCTCGATTATAACTGCTTCTTCTCTTTTTTTATCTTTTTTGGTTTGGGTTTTTTCGCCGGGGATAACCAATCCCTGATCCAGTAGCCTCAGCAGCGCCCTGGATGCATCGTATTCACCTAACGGGCTTTCCGCTAAAATATCCGGATAAGTTTTATCCCCGTCTACCATAAGCAGGGTTTTGAATTCACCCAGGCTAAGATTTATGGCATTGGACCCGATTTTAGGATTAGGATTTCCTTTCAGAATCACATTGTCTTTAGGAAGACTTTTCTGCATCTCCAACATCTCGTCGATTTTCCTGGTTCCTTCCATGATGACATTAATCGTATTCATATTGGTGGTTATCTGTCCCTCGACCGGCTCTTTGCCATCCTGAAAAGTAAAATCACCTTCCTTCCAGCTAAAAAGATTATAGACGATCTCCTCGATCTGCAGTTTCAAACAGGCCACCAGTTCCTCTTTTTTCAATAAACCCATCTCTACAATGGTTACGCCAATCCTCTTGCCCGTAGTCCGGTGAAGTTTCAAGACCTCGTTTAACTCTTGCTGTGAGATCTTACCTAACCTTAAAAGAAGATTCCCCAGGAGCTCCTCTTCAGCATTAGAGGAAGTAGCATAAACTATATTCCCTTCCTGGAAATAAATTTCTTTTCTCTGAGTCTGGCGCATCAGGGTGAGCATACCGCTCTTTTTGCTGGAGCTGATCAACTGCAACAGATCAGGAAAAGAGACTGTATTTAGATTCCCCGTTAAACTCATCTTAAAGCTTACCGATTAATTTTTCCTTTCTCAAGGCTGTTTTGATTTGATACTTTGCTTCCTTAACCTCAATTACTACCGCGCCCAGCTTTGAAGTCTCGAAAATCTCTTTAAGGTCAGCCTTGAAAAAATTAAGCCTCTTATAGCCTGATATAATTAGTTTTAAATCATTTTTTTCATTCAGGTAATGACCTATCCAGCCTGAATCTTCTCCTTGCAGATTAAAACTTACTATATCGGGTTTTAACTTGATGGCTAAGCTTTCCGGGAAAGAACCTTCAGCCAGCAACAGCTTAAATTTCCCGTAACTCAGCATCAAAGGGGGATTATGTTCAAATATCCCCCTTTCAAATTTTTTATCGGGATAAATCGAGAAAACCTTAACTCTTGACCAGAACCTGATTTAACTCTTTCAAATCTCTGATTCCGACTTTAGCTCCATAAAGTTTTTTTAAAACCGGGCTCCCATCCTCAACCACCCAGATCTCTTTCACCTTTATCTCTCTTAGAAGCTCGGAAACTTTTTCCTCTAACCTTTTTTCATCTGTAAGGATCAGCCCATCCAGCTGGTTAATCCCTTTTTTATAAAGAAAAGGAAGGATAATCCTTTCCACCTCCTGAGGGTCTTCTGATAGATTTATCAATACTTTTTTGCTCTGGGGAGCTTCTACCAGAACTGCCTCACCTGAAGCTGAAAGATAGGTGATTCTCAGTTCGGATGACCGGTTGTTAAGGGAATTAAAAATCAAAAGAAAACCTACCCAGAAAAAACCCATAAAAGACAATATTAACAAGAATGCTTTTAGACTTTTTTGAAAAATAGCTGCAAAAAGAGAAAGATAAAAAGTTAAAATGAAAAGATAGGAGGGTGAAGAGACTTTCAAATCTGCATAAGGAAGGGAAGAGAAAAAAGATAGAATTCTCAGTATAAGCTCCAAACAAAGCCAGTTGAAAGAAGTAAATACAATAGATAGCTTCAAGCTTAAAAGGCTGATCAGAAGTGAAATCGCCCCTACCATAACTACTAAACCGGTGAGCGGTACGATAAAAAGATTAGCCAAAAGGGAATAAATAGAGAATTTATTAAAATAATAAGCTGTAACCGGATAGGTGAAAAGCTGAGCTGAGAGTGAAACAAAAAAGGGAAGCGCTATATAATATTTGAAGAACCGGTTTTTGAGTTTGGAGAGGAAAAGCTTCTCCAATTTTGGAACCCAGAGGATCAAACCCAGGGTAGCCGCAAAAGATAATTGAAAACCGACATCGAAAAGAGAAGATGGATTTGCGAAAAGTATTACCAGGGCCGCCAAAGCCCAGATATTGATCAAATCCCTTTCCCGCTCGACCAGAAGTGAAATAAGGAAAATTGAGGCCATAATCGAGGCTCTAACCACAGAGGGCTGGTTCCCGGTAACAAAAGAGAATATTATGATCAGGAGAAAAACTAAAAGTAATGAGACCTGGTAAGGTATCCTCAAAAGTTTGAAAGCTCCAAAAAAGACAAGAACAACTATAGCCACGTTTGAGCCGGATATGGCTAAAAGATGAAGGGTGCCGGTATCGGTGAAAAGCTTATAGACCTCCTGTGGAATACCTCTTCTCTCCCCTAAGACAAAACCGCTCAAAATTGCTTGGTGAGAGCCGGTCAGGCTGCTCTTAAAGAAATTAAGAATATAATATTTCACTGGAAGAATTATCTTGGAGATAAAAAAATTACCTTCCCCCCTCTCTAATATCTTTACTTCAGAATCACTCCGTAAATTCAGGCAACCAAAGATTTCCCTGGTGCTAAGATATTTTCTATAATCAAAAGCCCCCGGATTTTTGGGAGGGAAAGGAGAGTAAAGATAACCCTTGAGCTGAATCAAATCACCGTAATTGAAAAGGCTGGTCGGCTGTTTGATTTTCAAAAGGATTTTACCGGTGGTTTTAATCTTCTTATGATTAAAAGACAATTCCCGGGTATCCATCTCTAAAAATGTTTTATCCTCTCTTATATCCGGGTCTTTACAGATGATGCCGATCAGCTCAACCTTGCCATATTGTTTTGTGAAATTAGAGATGTGATTTATGGGTAAGTCCCTGGTTTTTAACTCGTATCTCCAGAATCCGGCTACGATCAAAAGAAGAGTCAGGAGAATAAACCAGGTCTTCTTTTCCTGACGAAAAAAGAACAGTAGAAAAAGTAAACACAAAATAAGGAAGAGTAAAATCAGTGTAGACAGGTTCAGGTAATCCCCCAAAAGAATCCCGATAATATAAGCCAGCAGTGCCAGAAGAGCTGGTCTGCGTTTCAAGTTTTTCCCCTCTTGAATCCTAAAATTCCCAATACTCGCTCGACTTCCTTTATCTTCAAAGCTTTGGCAAAGAAAAGATAGCTAAAAAAAGAAACCATAACCATAACGCTTACCAGGACCAGTTTCTGGATTAAACTCCCTTTATCTAAATCCACCCGGTAGAGAAAAAGAAAACTCTGCAATAAAATACCCATTAAAAAAGAGGCTAAAAGAATTTTCAGGAAACTGTCTCTCAAATCTTTTTTATCAAAAGGTCCAACCCTCTTATCCAGTTTATTAAAAAGGATGGACATATTCAGGACAGCCGAAATAGAAGTAGCTAAAGCCAGTCCACGAAAACTTAAAGAATGCATAAGGACCAGATTCAAGCTGATGTTAGCCCCAACTGCAATAGCACTGCTAATCACCGGCACTTTAGCTTCACCTAAGGCATAGAAAACCGGTGCTAAAACCCGGACCGAGGCATAGGCGAAAAGCCCGAGGGCATAGAGGATCAGTGCCTGAGAGGTAGCTTGCGTGTCTGTGTAAATAAATTTCCCATGTTGATATAAAAGGGAGATGATCGGCTTTGCGCCAACTGCTAAAAAGATGGTTGAGGGTAAAGTCAAGAAAAAGATAAGTTTCAGAGAAGAGCCGCAGGTGGAGACAAGTTCTTCAAAATTTTTCTGTGCCGCCTTTGCAGCTAAAATCGGAAAGGTAACCGTAGCAACTGCAACCCCGAAAACCCCTAAGGGGAAATTCATTAACCTGAAACTGTAATTCAAATAGGAAACGCTCCCCTGGGGTAAAAGGGAAGCTATTAAAGTATTGACGAAGATATTTACCTGAGTGGAAGCTAATCCTAATATAGCTGGAGTCATCAGCCAGAGGATTTTTTTTACTCCCGGGTCTTTCCAGTCCAGGATCGGTTTGTATCTATACCCTGATCTGAACAATACCGGCACCTGGATGAATAGTTGTCCAGCCCCGCCTAAAAGCACTCCCACAGCCATCCCGATGATCGGTGTTTTCAAAAATGGGGAGATTAGAAATCCGGCTAAGATCATCCCTAAATTCAGCATTGTCGGGGCTAAAGCAGGTGCTCCAAACTTTCCTAAGGAGTTTAAAATCCCCATACAAACCGCGGCTAAAGAGACCAGAAGCAGAAACGGGAACATTATCCGCGTCAAAAGGGTGGTCAGCTCTATCTTCCCTTCGATCTTATTAAACCCCGGAGCTATTAAATTGACAATCGCAGGGGAAAATATTATCCCTAAAATTATTATGATAGATAAAACGATTACCAGCAGGTTAATCACTAAATTAGTCAAACGAAAAGCATCTTCTTTCCCCTGAAGAGTTAGCTTTTCAGTGAAAACCGGTATAAAAGCGCTGGAGAGCGCCCCCTCAGCTAAAAGGTCTCTTAATAGATTGGGGATGCGAAAAGCCGCCACAAAGGCATCTGTGGCTAAGCCTGCCCCGAAAAGATAGGCGAAAACCTGCTCCCTTATAAGCCCGAAAACTCTGGACAAAAAAGTAGCAGAGCTGACTACTCCTGTAGACCTGACTATCTTATCTTTTGTTTCCTGAGTCTGCACCATTCTTAATTAATTTTGCAGGGGTAATTCATGATTTACCCCTGCTTCCTGTCTGAATATAATCTATCTTCAAAACATATAAAACTAAATCTTTTTCAATTGACAAACAAAGATTTTTCTTTATATTTACCCTTCAAAATTGCAAAGGAGGAAATTTGCCAGCGCGCAGAGTTACAGTTCATAAAGACGTCATCAAGAGGTTAAGAACCAGTTTAAAAGCCAGGGAAAGTAACCGGGAGATCAAGTCACACCTAAAAAATCTGGTAAAGAAGGCGGAGACAAAACCCGATACTGAAAATCTCAAAAACGCATTCTCCCTTCTGGACAAAGCTTCCCGGAAAAAAGTCATCCCTAAAAACACTGCTTCCCGGATAAAATCCAGAATTTCCAGGCTCTTGAACAAAGCTACCAAACCAGGTGCCGGATCAAAAGCAGAAGCTTAGGATTTGATTTAAGAATAGTCATCAAAATCTCTAAGGAAGTAAGGCTGTTTAACTCTTTCTTTTCCAGATAGAGTTTTAAAAAGTCTATTACCTCCTCGAAATCCTCATCTTTCATTTTAAGGTATATCTTCCTGCAGAAAGAATAAAACCTCAACTCTCTCCCTTTTATTTTCATGAACTCCTCTTCATATTTCTTTAAATAAGCAAGAGGGGCTTCTTTATTCTTCAGATATTCTGAAGTAACCTGCCCGGCGATCCTCCCGGAGAGAAGTGCATTAGCAATCCCGGCACCGGAAATAGAGTCAACCACTCTGGCTGCATCTCCTACAAAGAGAAGATTATCCTTAACCAGTTGACTTTTGCGGCTGTAAGCCGGTATCCCTCCAGTCATCCATTCTTCTACTAAAAAATTTTTGAACCTCTTCATTACAAAAAAATCTAATAGCTCCTTAGCCTTTTCCACCCCGGGCGGATTTCCAGAAACCGGAGTTATGGCCAAGCCCACATTAGCTGTATTTCTCCCCTTGGGAAAAACCCAGGCATATCCCCCCGGTGCTAACTTTGTGCCTAAATGAAATTCAGTACAATCTTCCTCTATACTGTCGCTTTTTAGAAGATATTGATAAGCAGAATCCACCTCATTCAATTTCAGGCTGTTATCTAAACCTGCCCATCTGCCCACTAATGACTCAATCCCATCCGCCGCGATAATTACCTTTGCTTGATATTCTAACTCTTTACCATCCTCTTTTACCTTTATACCGCAGATCTTCCCACGGTTATGGATTAAGCCATCTGCTTGAGTATTGAGTTTCAACCCCGCACCTGAGGATTGGGCTTTTAGAGCTAATTCTTTATCGAACAATTTACGATTAAGGACTAATCCCGCATTCGGGTAGGAGAATTTCAATTCTTTGCCGGAGGGACTTTTCAAAAGGATTTTATGAATGGGTGAACTTATCCAGGCTGGTTTGACTTCCCCGCAAATTGAAAGCCCTTTCGGGCTGATAGCTTCGGCACAGCATAAAGGTTGACCTGCCTCTTTATGTTTTTCTATTAAAAGTACATTATGTTGATTTTCAGCTAAGACTAAAGCCGCCATCGAGCCAGCCGGACCTGCCCCGACTATTATGCAGTCATAACTATCTTTCATCATCCATCTCCAGCGCACCTGAGGGGCAGAAGATGACGCAGTCATTGCATAGAACGCAGAGCTCTTCTTTTATCTTCAAACCCTGACTATCAAGCTCCAGTGCTTCAAAAGCGCAGACCGCTACACATCCACCACATTCCCCGCACAGCTCTGGCCTTAATTTTAATTTGTCCATATCTTATTCAAAAAATGATGGAGTAATTTAACCTTAGCCTTAAAAAAACTCAAGGAATTTTTTGAATTTATTTTTATGCATTGGTTTTTTATACGTAGTGCGGCCCAGCTTGTCCCGCCATCGGCGGGATCAGGGTCTCCTGAAAAATATAGAGTCGCATGTGATGCGTCTCTACAATCTGAAAAAAACGGGAAGGGACAAGCTCCTCCCTTACGAAAACCTCATTTTACATTTTCTATCTTCCTTTTTTCATTTTATTTTTATGGAGGGCTAAAAAATTTCTCCTTAAAAAAAGCTTGACATTTAGAAGAGGATAAATAAAATATCAACTGGTTACAATTCTGGATAAATCTACTTTGTTAAACTAAGCGTGCCCAAAAAAAGAGTAATTCAGATGAAAGAAGAACCCCATCTCCGGATGCCTGATAATACTGATAAAGTTGATACAACTCGGCGTAGGTTTTTAAAGGTAGCCATTGGAATCTTACCCCTTCTGAGTGGCTTTGTATTGGGAATTCCGTTCATCCGGGCTCTGGTAAGTTCAAGGGCTAAAACAGCAAAACAGAACTGGTCCAGAGTTTTAGAAGTCAACTCTTTACCTGACGGTAAACCGGTAAGATTAAACTTTTCTACACAGACCGAAGATGCCTACCTGTATCAAACCGCAGTGTCCTCCGTTTGGGTTATTAGAAATTTCCCCACAGAGGTAACTGTATATTCGCCAGTCTGTCCCCACCTCGGTTGTTATTATAATTGGAATCCTCAGAACGAACACTTCGAATGTCCCTGCCACAACAGCGTGTTCTCGATTAGCGGAAAGGTCCTGGCTGGACCTTCACCCCGTCCGCTCGATACTTTGTCAAGCAGGATAGAAAACGGGACCTTATTCGTCAAATGGGAACAGTTTAAAGCCGGTATCCCTGAAAAAGTCCCGGTCTAGGAGGCTCAATGTTTTCAAGTATCTGGAATTGGTTGAATGAAAGATGGCCGTTCTCCTCTCTTTTTCATCTGGCAATAGACGAGGAGATCCCCGGTGGGAGTAGTTTCTCCTATACCATCGGCAGTGCCATCCTGACGGTCTTCATATTACAGGCAGTAACAGGCATCATACAACTTTTCTACTACGTTCCTGCAGTTGATCACGCTTATGACAGCATCAGTTTCTTGAGGACAAAAGTGCCTTTTGGCTGGTTAATCAATGGATTGCATTACTGGGGTGCTAATGCTATGATTGTATTAGTAGCTCTTCATATATTGCGGGTTTTCATCTGGGGCGCATACAAAAATCCACGGGAATTGACCTGGCTCTTCGGCGTAGGGCTGTTACTCACCGCTATGGGTTTAAGTTTCACCGGTGGACCCCTGTCCTGGGACCAAAAGAGTTACTGGGAAGCAGAAGTAGGTACCAGTATTGCAGGAGCAGTGCCGGTAATTGGCGATCTGATCAAGCGGATATTGCGCGGGGGTGATGGGCTGGGACAATTAACCCTATCTCGCTTTTTCATCGTCCATACCGCCATACTTCCAATTACGCTTTTGACATTGATTGGAGCACATCTTACTGCCCTCCGCCGTTTTGGGAGTGCTGGTCCCTGGGATAAAACCAGAAGAGAACTCAAAGGTCAATTCTGGCCAGATCAGGTATTCAAAGACGTGTTCATCGTAACGCTTATTATCCTTTTACTCATCACCTTAACTGTTTTTGCGCCAAAACCTTTTAACGGTCCGGCTGATCCTCTGGACTCCTCTTATATTCCAAAACCGGAATGGAATTTCCTGTTCCTTTATGAAACACTTAAGTTCTTTCCGGGAAAGCTTGAACCTATCGGCTCAGTTGGCATACCTTTTTTACTGGTTTTGCTGATGGTAGTCCTCCCCTTTCTTGACCGAAAGCCTGAACGAAATCCTGTCAAGCGTCCTGTAGTAATGATTTCTGCCTTTACCTTGGGGATGATTTTAATCCTGCTTACCCTTGCGGGATTGTATAGTAAAGCAGTTGGCGCCGAGACACCAGCTTCCTCATCCACTCCAGCCTCAAAGAGTTCCGCTCTGCAGAATAGCTCTGAAGGTGCTGGACTGTTCCAATCACTGGGCTGTACTTCCTGCCATCGTGTCAACAATAACGGTGGGACAGTTGGTCCAGACTTGTCTTTTGAAGGGCAGCAGGGTCGTACCCGTGATTGGCTTATCACCCAGATTAAAAATCCCAGGGCAAATTTTCCAAATACGATAATGCCTTCCTATACCTCGCTTTCTGACCAGCAGATGAATGAGCTGGTTGATTACCTTTTGAGCCTGGTTACTACTAAAGGGACAAAATCCAAAATTCAACCTGACGACACCAGCAGTAGAAAACCGACACCATCTGCCAGCTTATCTAAAACAGTCTCCCCTATAGATTCCTCTTCAGCAGGTTCTACTACTGAGAAAGAAACTGGCCCAGCCGCAAAAATTATCGGTAGTGTTGACCGCGGAGCCGAGCTATTTAAAAAAGTGTGTTCCCCCTGTCACGGATCCGAAGACACGGACAAAGTCCCTAATCCCGGGTCAGACGATGGAACAGTGCCACCTCTTAATCCAGTTGATAAAGAGTTGTCCAGCCGGGATCCTCAACTGTTTGCTGAAAACGTTGACCGGTTTATCCAGCACGGTTCAATCCCTTCCGGACCTAACCCGCAGCTCAGGATGCCGGGCTTTGGGGATAATAACGTTTTGACCCAACCCCAGATTGCCAACCTCGAAGCTTATTTATTAAGATTAAACGGGATCAACCGCACTCAACTGCTCAATCCGGGAATACAGCCACGTCGATTTTTTGCAATAGTTGCCCCATTATATATCCTGTTCTTACTGTTAATAGCTGGCATCTACCTGCGCTTATCAAAGTAGCCTTACAAAATGTAGCGTCCAGGTTTATCCCGGACGAATTTTGTTATTCAGTTAGAAGCAGTTTTAATTTTCCTTTTTCCTTTTTCCATCTTCCTTTTCTTATAATGGAGAGTGATAAGGAGAGGTTTCTTTGGTAAGTCAAACATTCCTGTGGCTACGAGCCTGCCCGCCCTTTGGGCGCCAAGCTTTGCTCTCTGACCCTATAGAACAGACAAGTCCGAGAAGCGGATCCGTAGGAAATGTCTGTTTTACCACAAAAATAAAAAGCCCCCATACGGGGGCTTTCATCCTTCTCTCACTGACTTATTTTAAAATCCGAAAGTTATCCCACCTAATAGAGTAGTATAATGAGAACCCTTGGTTCCGAATTCCTCCTGTTCAGTCATAATATGAGTATATCTATATTCCGCAAAAATCTCAAAAGGGACTGCCGGGAATTTCAGGGAAACCCCTCCTACTCCATGATAACCCAGTCTATTCTCATCCACCGGTAAAACGAACGTCGGACCTTCATCTATGGAAGAAGAATAGGTAAGCCAGTGCCAGCCCAGACCAGCCCCGATATAAGGCTTTATCACCGGCATAAGGTCGATTTTATACTTGGCAGTAACGTTCAGGGATAAATCCCTCACCGTAAAATCAGCTTTCGTGTCCCCGAGCAAAAACTCTTTTTTCTTCCAGGCCATCTCCGCCGAACCCTCTAAATCGATTATCGGAATAAAACCGAATACCACTTGCGCACCTAACATCGGCATCTCTTTTAAATCCACGGGAAGCGAAGATTCATCCAGCCCGGGATTGTCATAGTTCTGAACGAACCCTCCTCTGATCCCAAACCCGACTCCAGAGATAGCATAGACTGGCGATGCACAAAGTATCAGGACTCCGAGCAAAATTACTATTTTTTTCATCCCTCCTCCTTTCTTTGGTTTAGATCCTCTTATTTTTAAATTATCGGAAATTAAAAAGCCAAACCTTAATCATTTCAGAGAATAAAAACTGGATTATACAGATTGTCATTCTGACCCCCTACGGGGGGAAGAATCTATTTTCTTTTTTTAAATTAGATGCTTCGTCCTGCGGACTCAGCATGACACTCTAATGTTTAGGCAGGGGTTGTACCCCTGCTCTTTTTCCGGACAGGGTATTTACCCTG
Source organism: uncultured candidate division Zixibacteria bacterium (assembly GCA_963713865.1). GTDB lineage: Bacteria > Zixibacteria > MSB-5A5 > MSB-5A5 > RBG-16-43-9 > CAZMZF01. The sequence continues at coordinate 2,391,777 of OY970208.1, forward strand.
TCCGAGCAGAAGGTTTCCGTCAGGTCAGGGAACCTGACGACCACATGAGCCCCTCCCCTACCATAACTTAAAATCATTTTACCTTCCCCATAAAAGCCACCATCCTGCCAGCTTTTTCTTTATCCCTTCTGTAAGACTGATAAATCTTGCCTCCACAGAAGGTACAATATTTTGACAATAAGATACTCTCTTCTTTAACTCCTGATTTCAGAAATCTATCTTTAACCCATCCCTTCAAATCCAGATATTTTTCTTTCCCCTTTTTCTCAATATATTTATCATCAACCAGAACTGCAAGATTATCAGAGATTTTATAACAGCATTTCCCGATTGAAGGACCGAAAACTAAATTTATCTCCTCAGGTTTTGAATTAAAAATGTGAAAAGCCTCATTTATAAATTTTTCCGCTATACCCAAAAGAGCACCTCTCCATCCGATATGCGCTAATCCTACCAAACCTTTTTCCTGATCAGTTAAAAATACAGATAGACAATCTGCCACCTGAACTACCAAAAAGAGATTTTCTTGGTCGGTTAGAAGCGCATCCCCTTCCAATCTTACGACTCTCTCTTTCGCTTTCTCCTTGAATATTTTTACCTGAGTCTGATGAACCTGCCTGGGTATTACAACTTTAAAATTTTCTTCTGAAATATCCGAAACCATAGAAATCAATCCTGGAATATCTGAAGGATCAAGCTTTGTTCCGTCTTTATGACCTAAGATAAGCCCAGCTTTGAGAGATCCAGATTTTTCTAAATGTGCGAATTTCAGATAATTTATCCCCTCATTTTCCTCTATCTCTATTTTCTCACTTACTGCTGATCTGCTCTTCATCCTTTTTGTCCTTCTTCTAATTCAATCCCCTTGGCTCTTTCGACTTCGATTACCCCTTTGACCCGTCTTACTCTTTTGATCGTCCGGTTTAAATGTCTCAAATTTTTGACTTCTATGATAAAACTTCCCACCGTAGCTGCCTGTCCTGGTTTTATCTCCGCACCGCGCACGTTGGTGTCTGCATCTGCAATAACCTCGGTTATGTCCCTTAACATGTTTTTTCTATCCTCAACTAATATTTCTAACCTCACCATAAAAGATTGATTTTTATCCACATCCCATTCCACCTCCACCTTTCTGTCGCTGTCTACCATCATCTGTAGGGCATTAAGACAATCTGCTCGATGAACTGAAACTCCTCTACCTCTGGTAATAAAACCAACGATCCTCTCACCCGGAATGGGCTGACAGCATTGAGCAAATCTGAACATTAGACTCCCCAAACCCTGAATCCTTATACCGCTCCTTCCTCTGGCTTTCTCCACGAACTTCTGGATAATACCTTCCTTCGCTTTTGAAGGAGGCTCCTCCGGTAATATTTCAGATAATACATGTCTTATAGAAAGACTCCCTTTACCCAGGGCGGAGAGAAGTTCCTCCGATGAGGATAAATTAAACCTCATGGCTAAATCCGTAAGCTCGTGTTCCCCCATCATTTTTTGATGATGTCTCCTGAATTCCTTTTCCAGAAGCTCTTTCCCTAAATTCAAGCTCTCTTCATACTCCTTCTGCTTGAGATAGTGTCTGATCTTGCTTCGTGCTTTAGTGGTTTTGACAATCTTTAACCAGTCTGAAGTAGGCATTTGATGAGTAGTGGTGATTACTTCTACTCTGTCACCGCTGGAAAGAATGGTATTCAAAGGCACCATTTTGTCATTAACCTTTGCACCGGTGCAGTGATTGCCCACATCAGAGTGAACCGCATAAGCAAAATCAAGCGGAGTGGACCCTTTGGGTAACTGCTTCAGCTCACCTTTTGGAGTGAAAACGAAAACATCATCCTGGAACAGGTCGATCTTTAAATATTCCAGGAATTCTGAAGGGGTAGAAAGCTCCCTCTGCCACTCTAAAACCTCTCTTAGCCAGATCATCTGTTTGTCCGTTTCATCCAACTCTTTTTTCCCTTCTTTGTAGAGCCAGTGAGCAGCAATACCATACTCTGCAGTGCGGTGCATTTGATGAGTCCTTATCTGGATCTCTACCATCCTTCCCCGAGGACCAATCACCGTAGTGTGCAGGGATTGATACATATTCCTCTTGGGTGTGGCGATATAGTCCCTGAACCTCTCTGCCACCGGTGTCCATAAATTATGAATTATCCCTAAAGCTTGATAGCATTCTCCTACTGTATCAACCATGGTCCGGATAGCAAAAAGGTCGTAGATCTCCTCAAGTGGTTTATTCCGGTCTTTTAATTTATGAGAGATACTGTATAAATGTTTTGCCCTGCCAGTAATTTCAGATTTTATTCCGGATTTCTCCAGCTCATCTATCAGGGGTTTTGTCACCTCCTGGACATATTCATCTCGTTCTTCTTTTTTCTCGTTAATAGCATTCAGAAGATCTTTATATGCTTCCGGCTCTAAAAACTTAAAAGAAAGGTCCTCTAATTCAGTTTTAACCATTGCCATCCCGAAACGATGAGCTAAAGGGGCATAGACTTCTTTGGTTTCCTGCGCAATCCTCAGCTGTTTTTCCCTGGGCAAAGCATCCAGGGTACGCATATTGTGTAATCTGTCAGCCAGTTTAATGATTATCACCCGGATATCCTTAGCCATAGATAAAAGCATCTTGCGGTAATATTCCGCTTGTTCCTCTTCTGCACTTTCAAATTTAATCTCTCCTATCTTGGTGACTCCGTCCATTAACATGGCAATCTCATCCCCAAACTCTTTTTCAATCTCTTCAAGCTTAATGTCGGTTTCTTCGATAACATCATGGATCATCCCCGCAGCAATCGTATCTGTATCTAAATGCTGTTCAGCTAAGATAAAGGCGACTTCCAGGCAATGCTGGATATAAGGATCACCTGATTCACGGAACTGCCCCTGATGAGCTTTATTGGAGAACTCGTAAGCTTTCCGTAAAAGAGGAATATCCACGTTGGCGTTAAACGATTCGATCTTTATCACAAATTCAGCTAAGTTCATTTTTTCCCTTGTCTTTACATATATTTAGACGATTTTTCTTCTACAAGAAGACAATTTTATATTTTAAAAAACAAGCCATACTTTTCTATATCCCGACCTGGACAGCCTAAAAGGTGCCACAGCAAAAGATGAGAATAGCTAACAAGTTTTTCTTTATATCTTTTTTTTAACCCTAAAGTAACTATTAAAGCTACTAGATTTAATCCCGTGTTAATCATAGTCTTAACAAAACGGAAAATCCTCAGGATAATATAGCTGATCAGACTATAATTTTTTTTGAAAAATCTATAATAACTGCGATAATATTCTATCCTCCCCTTGGATTTAAGATCAAGCAAACTCTGTCCCTGTTTGTGATAAACCTTCAATTGAGGCAGATGATAGACCTTCCAGCCCATCTTTTTCATCTGAAAACACCAGTCTGTTTCCTCCAGGAATAGAAAATAATCCGGGTCTAATTCACCTGCTTCTTTAATCGCTTCTGGGCGAACAATCATACAGGCACCGATAACCGAGTCAACCTCAATCGGAGATATATATTCCTGATATTTGCTCGGATATTTTCCAGGGAAAAGGAATCTTAGAAGAGATTTGTTGAAAAGCTCCTGGGTCAAACTGGGGAAATTATCAATGGAGTTCTGTTTGGTCCCATCTGGATTTAATAGCTGAACTCCTGCCAATCCCGCATCTTTATTCTGATCCATAAAATCAACCAGCCCTTTCAATACCCCGGGCAATACTTTTACATCCGGGTTAAGCAGAAGGAAGTATCTACCCGTCGCCAGTGCCAGTCCTTGATTTACTCCCCGTGCAAATCCTATATTCTCAGAATTAACCAACAGCTTAACCTGGGGGAAATCTTTTTTAATCATCCCCACACTTTGATCCCTTGAATTATTATCGACCACTAAAAATTCAAGCTTGAGGTTTCCTCTGTCTTCCTCTACTGAGTTAAGACATTCTTTCAAAAGAGAAGTAGTATTGAAATTAACTATAATCACCGAAAGATCTATGGAATTCATTTTCTTTATACACCTTTTTTCGTCTTAGGTCTTACATCTCACTTCTTACCTTTTCTTTTTTCACCTTGAACTCTTGAACTTTTGAACCCTTGAACCATCTTTTTTATTTTCCTATTTGCTACCTGCTCCAGGCTACCTGCTTACTTTCGTCTCCCATTTTACTTCTTACGTCTTACATCTCACCTTTTTCTTTATTTATTTCTTTTGTTTTCCTTTTTCAACCTTCCCTTTGTCATTTCTCTACTACAGCATCCACCTTTAAAGCAAAGCGGGATTACCATTGTTATTCGATATTCGTTTTTGCTACCAGCTACCTGCTTACCTTCGTTTCCCGTCTTACCTCTTACGTCTCACGTCTTACTTTATTTTTCATCTCCCAGTATTTAGCATATTTAATAAAGATATAAAAAGAGTGAATAACGCTCAAAATCAATCCCGGAATTCCATCCCTGAAACCCTGTTTTAGAATATAAATTTTAAAAAACCCGAAGATGGGAGAAAATACTAACTTTAATAACCCCCCGGACTTCCCTTTTTCCCTCATATCTAAAGCAGAAAGAGTCGTATAGCTATCTAATTTTTTTAAGTTATGACTCAGGTTTTCAAAAGGGTAATGTTCGATCTTCCCTTGCAATCTACCGGTTTTTCCTTTTAGGCTTACACCTTCATGTACCCTTTTTTCTTCTAAAATTGCTTTTTCTTTTCTGAAAAGTCTTAAAACCCAATCTGAATCCCAGGCATGTTCTATCCATCTGCCTAAAAATTTGGAGCGTCTCCTTATCCAGTATCCATCGATTTCAGGAAAAATATCTATCTTCCTTCTAATCTCCTGAGCTAATTCCGGTGTAACCACTTCATCTGCATCAATATTTAAAACCCATTCAAAAGAAGCCAGATTGCAAGCATACTCTTTCTGCCGGGCAAACCCCAGCCATTTCTGAATAAAAATCATCTCAGTGTACTCTCTGGCAATGGATACGGTTTTGTCTTTGCTTTCTGAATCGACCACCACGATCTCATCTGCAAATTTAAGGCTTTCCAGACATCGTTGGATATTTTTCTCTTCATTATAGGTGATAACTACTGCAGAGATTTTGGCCATAATTATAAAATCCTTTTAAAAATATTTAGTAGCGCGACCCTTTCAGAGAGTGTTGAAAAACTGGAATTATTAGAGTGTCATTCTGAGCGAAGCGAAGAATCTTGATATGAATCAGCGAGATTCTTCGGTCGCTACACTCCCTCAGAATGACATGTTGGGGTATTTCAACACTCCCTTTCAAAATTGTCTCAGCCTTATGAGTACTCAAAAATACTCCGATAAAACTCCTCAGTTATACGAGCAAAATTATTTAAAGAGAATTCATTCTCTGTTAAAACCCTTCCCGCTTTACCATAACTTTCTCTTTTCGTCTTATCTTTGAGTAACTCCAGAATCGCATCAGTCATATTCCTGATGTTTTTTGGTTTAACAATCAATCCATTTATACCGTCCTTTACGACTTCAGGTATCCCATTGATATCAGTCCCGACCACTGGTTTACCCAAAGCCATATATTCTAAAGCCACACGGCACACAGTCTCCGAGCCTGCTGAGGCTACCACTGCAATATCCATAAGTGAGATTATCTTCCTTGAATCTTCAGTCCTTCCAATAAAGATAAATTTGTCTGAAACTCCCATTTCCCGAACCAGTTTTTTCAAACGATATGCTTTAACTTGGGCATCCTCTCCGGCAATTAAGAATTTGACCGATTGAAAACTCTTCAAAACTTCTACGGCTGCTTGAATGAAATATCTATGACCTTTTACCGGCGAAAGCCTTCCCAAAATCCCGACAACCAGTTCATCCTTTGAGATGCCTAAGGTCTTTATTAGCTCTGAATCTTTCTCTACGGGGGAAAAATAATCCGGATCAATTCCCAGGGGAATATTTATTAATCTATTCTCGTCCAGACTAAAATTTTCCGAATAACTTCTATATAATATTTCTGCAGTCGTAATAACCCCATCCGTCCATCTTTCATTCAGCCATCGATTAAAAATATTATTTTTAGGCATCCTTTGATCCCCTCGAGTGCGGATCAGAATATATTTTTTTTTGAACAACTTTTTGAGCAAGCCAGCATATAGATGCCCTTCTCCTTGATGAGCGTTGACCAGATTTATATTTCTTTTTTCAATCAGGTCATTTAGCCTTTTCAGATTATAAATAAACCTGCCCGGATTCTGATAGGACAGATAAAGGTCCGGGAAAATCTCCAATCCCATCTTCTCTGCAACTTGCAGTGTTGGAGAATTATTATCTCCGGCTAAGATCACCTTATGACCTCTTTTTTGCAAACCCGAAGAAAGAGCCACCGCATAATGTGCACAGGCATTATACCATCTGACATTAACCAGTTGCAAAATGTTCAGAGTTTTTTTCATTCCTTCTTTATGTTTTTTGTAGCGTCAGGGTTTATCCCTGAGGTTATCTTTTTCCTATGGAGTATAAAGCTTTAGCTTTATTTTTTGTAAACCTGAAGGTTTACACTCCAAGTTTTTTCGTCGGGCGTAAAGCCCGACGCTACATCTTTGATCCATCATCCGCTATCCGTCATCTATCATTGTATTTAAACTGCATCTCATACAGCTTTTTATACAGCCCCTCTTCTTTTATCAAGTCCTGATGCTTCCCTATCTGAACTATTTTTCCATCATCAATGACTACAATCTTATCCGCATTTTGAATGGTGGAAAGGCGGTGAGCAATTACGAAAGTGGTGCGGTTCTTCATCAGCCGGTCGATTGCCTCCTGCACCAAAAGCTCTGATTCAGAGTCTAAAGCAGAGGTAGCTTCATCGAAGATTAAAATAGAAGGATTTTTATATAGAGCCCGCGCAATGGCAATTCTCTGCCTTTCACCACCGGAAAGCTTGACTCCCCTGTCACCGATTACCGTTTGGTATCTCTCCGGAATATTCTGAATGAAATCATAAGCATTAGCCATTTTAACTGCTTCTTCTACTTTCTCCAGTTCAGCTTTTTCATCGCCGTAGGCGATGTTATTCCAGATCGTATCATTAAAAAGTATGGTCTCCTGAGTAACTATCCCCATCAGGTTACGCAGAGAATTCAAATCTATATCTCTTAAATCTATTCCATCAACTTCTATAACCCCTTCAGTCGGATCATAGAAACGGGGAAGCAAATCTACTAAAGTCGATTTGCCTGCACCCGAAGGACCCACCAGTGCAACTATTTCTCCGGCTTTCACCTCCAGATCGATTTTATCTAAAGCAATCTTCTTGCTGTCATATCTGAATGAAACCTTTTTAAATCTAACTCCTTCGTTTAAGCTTTCGAGCTTTTTACCATCAACCGGGCTTTTTATTTTTGGCTGGGTATCCAGAACCTCGAAAATCCTGGTAGCTGCCGCTAATCCCTGCTGAATATCGATATTCACGTGGCTCAATATTTTCAAAGGCTGCATTAAAGAGAACATCGCTACCAGAAAGAGAAAGAACCGGTCCGGAGTAAGCCCTCCACCTGCCAGGATACTTCTTCCTCCGAACCAGAGGATCAAAACTCCCGCAATCACGCCAAAAAATTCAGTCAAAGGTGGAGCCAGGGAGCCAACCCTGGTCAGCCGTACCATCGTCTTGAAATAATCCCGGGTATAACTAAAAAATTTCCTGGTTTCAAACCCTTCCATCGCAAAAGCTTTGACTACTTTTATCCCGGAAACGGTCTCCTGTAAAACAGAAGTGATATTACCCATCTTCTGCTGGGACAAAATACTTCTGGAGCGTAATTTTTTTCCTATTTGAGTGATTATTAAAATGCTGGGTGGAAGAAGAAGCATAGCAACCAAAGTTAATTTCCAGCTTGCCCAGATAACCAGGAAAAGATATGCAATCACTAAAAAAAGCTCACGCAATCCACCGGCAAATCCTGAAGTAACCGCACCCCTTACCAGAGTAACATCATTGGTCACTCTGGAGATTAAAACGCCAGTCTTTTTCCCGTGAAAATACTCTAAGGGCAGAAGATGGTAATGAGCATAAAGCTTATTCCTCAGGTCCCGCACCACCCCTTCCTGGACCAGCACCATAAGATAATTCTCTAAATACCAGAAAATATTCTTAAGTAAGAAGATTATTAAGATAAAGACACACAACCGCTTAAGACTATCGACTTTATCTTTTCCTTTAAGCCAGAAATCAAACTTTTCCTTGATTTTTCCTGGGACTAAAACCACCAGGCTTTCACTCTTCTGGGAGCTTTTTTTCTCCAAACCTGCGGTTGAATCTGAAGGAATTGAGCTTTGTTCATATACTGCGGATCCGTTCTCGGAAAAAATCATCTTGGTAAAAGGAACGATCATAGTAAGAGAAAAGCCGCTCATCCCCGCAAAGAGAATCATAAACAGGACAGCCCCGATAAGTGATTTAAGATGCGGTTTTAAGAACCCTAATAGTCTTAGATAAAGTTTCATTTCTAACCTCAACGTTAAAACGGACGCTACGTTCCCCTCTCCTTTGTAAGGAGAGGGTTAGGGTGAGGTTTTCTTTTTGTAGCGTCAGGTCGTAGTGCGAGGCTTTTAGCCTCGCAATGCGACCCTGAAAGGGTCGCGCTACGAAATTTTTCCCTTCTCGTCCCGCATTTATTACGGGACATTACATTTTCCCTCTCCTTTTAGGAGAGGGTCAGGTTGAAAATCCCGCCATAGGCGGGGGTGAGGTTTTCTTTTCGTAGCGTCAGGGTTTATCCCTCACGTTCTTTTCTCTGGAGTATAAAGCTTTAGCTTTATCCAATAGTAAACCTGAAGGTTTACATTCCAGGCTCAAGGCCATGCTTCCACCAGAAGCGTCGGCCGATAAAAGCTTTACGGTCCTACGGAGGCTTTGCTCCTCGTAGAGACGTTACAACCTATTTTTAACCCTTGAGCTTTTGAACCTTTGTCCGCCTCTGGCGGATTGAACTTTTTTTTAACCTCATTCACCTTTTAATCTTTTTAATGTTTTCTTTGACTGTTTCTATCTCTCTTTTTGCTCCAATTTGAGTAAAGAGTTTCAATGCATCTTCAAAATATTTTAACGCCTTTTCCTTTTCTCCTTTTGCCTCAAAAATTAAACCGAGGTTATTAAATTTTGATGCTATCCCTTCTTTCCTATTCATTTCCCAGTCGATCCTCAAACCTTCTTCAAAACATTTTATTGCTTTGTCCAATTCCCCTCTGGTCTGATAAATATTACCGAGGTTGCCAAGACATCTAGCCTCTGCTTCTCGGTCACCAATTTTTCGGTGAATGTCTATAGCTTTATTTTGCAGGTCGAGTGCGAGATCAAGTTCACCTTGGGTTTCTTTAACCAAAGCTATTGCTTCAAGCTGCCGACCTTCAGTTCCTTTGTCACCCATTTGAACAGCAATTTTTTTAGAATCTTCATGATATTTCAGGGCTTTGTCCAATTCACCTCTGGTCTGATAGACTAAACCGAGGTTGCCAAGGTTAGAGGCTTCACCCTCTTTATTGCCAATTTCTCTATCAAGCTTCAAAGCATCCTCATAGTATTTTATTGCCTTGTCCAAGTCACCTCTGGTATAATAGACATTACCGAGATTGCTAAGGTCTTCAGCTTCTCCCTTTTTATTCCCAATTTCTCTATCTATCTTTAAAGCATCCTGATGGTATTTTATGGCTTTGTCCAATTCACCTCTGGTCTGATAGACATTACCGAGGTTACCAAGGTCAGATGCTTCACCCTCTTTATTGCCAATTTCTCTATCAAGCTTCAAAGCATCCTCATGATATTTCACTGCTTTATCCAATTCACCTCTGGTCTGATAGATTATACCGAGGTTGCCAAGTTGAATTGCTATACCTTTTTTACTGCCTAACTCCTGATTTAGCTTCAAAGCATCCTCAAAATATTTCACTGCTTTGTCTAATTCACCTCTGGTCTTATAGACATTACCGAGGTTGTTAAGCTGGTTTGCCATTCCTTCTTTTCTGCCTAACTCCTGATTAAGCTTCAAAGCATCCTCATAATGTTTTATGGCTTTGTCCAAGTCACCTCTGGTATAATAGACATTACCAAGGTTGCCAAGAGCTGCTGCTTCTCCTTCTCTGTCATTAAACTCTCTGGCAAGGTTTAAAGATTTGTTCCAATTTTCCAAAGTCAAATCAAGCTTGCCCGGAGTGTAGTAACAGAACCCAATGAGGTTATAAAGTGCTACCAATTGACTGGCTTTTGCCTCTTTCATTGATTGCTTAAATTCAATAACTGCTTCATCCCATTTATATTCTGACATCAGCTTCACGCCTTTGGCAAATGGGTCAAATATGGATGGATCTGACTTGAGCAATCCATCCACATAAATCGGCATACCAAGACGCTCTTCTATGCGTTCTAATTGCTTTTTCACATCTATAGAAACAAAAATAATGTGTAGTTCTGTTAGTATGGCAATCGCTATTCCAATAAAAGCAATAATCAACCCTATTTTCTCGCTCCATTTTTTCTCTTGCTTTGGCACAAATTCTAATCTCCTTTTTTGCCTGGCTCTCCGAACAAAAACTGAGACAAAGAAAATCAATAGTCCAACAATGGCTAAAACGATACCTATAATTGCGAAGATATTCATATTCTAACTATAAGTTTGAACATTAAACCTTTAGGACAGGGCCCCCCGCCTTTGGCGGGGGATTTTGCTACGTTCAATAAGCCCTGTTCCTACCTTTTTACAACCTCATTGTAGCGTCCTCACTCCTGTGAGGACGGTTGTTCGTTGCCACAGGAGTGGCAACGCAACGCTACTTTCCGTAGAGACGCATTGCATGCGTCTCAATTCTTTTTGCGGAGCAAGGTGCTCCGCCTACGAACTTTCTCCCACGTTGCGGGCAACCCATACGGGCAGGCTGTGGGGCTACCGATTTTTATGTCGGGCAGGATGCCCGACCCACCATACCTTGTTTTTTCATTCGTCATTCGTCATCCGTTATTTTTCATTATTCATCTGTTATCTGTCATCTGTAATTGTTTAACACTCGACAGTTTTCTAACCATCTTCAAAGCCTCTTCTAACACCTCAGGTAATTTCACTTCACCATCTGTTGAAAATATCATCCTGTGTTTTTCGCCTCTGGGCCCATATTTCTGCGGGTCCGAATGGATGAAAATGGCTAAGGTCGGAGTTCCCACTGCTGTTGCCAAATGCATTATCCCCGAATCGGAAGTGATGAAAAGATTACATCTCTTCAAAAGTGCAGAAAGTTTAGGTAATGGAAGAATCTCTGTCAATACTTCGGTATTATTAAGATTCTTGACCCGGTTTTTCTCCTGAGGTCCCCAGATATAAACCACTTTTACATTTTCACTTTTCAGCCTGTTTCCCAATTCGATAAAATTCTCAAATCCCCATTTTTTCTTTCCGGTTCCACCTAAATTAATACCTGCCAAGAAATCTTCAGAATTTATACCCATCTTCTCTAAATAATCTTCGATATATTTCTCCTCTTCTCTTTTAACTTCTAAAAAGGGTAATTCTTCTGATATCCCAGGGACTAAAAATCTCAGAAGATCAAGGTGCATTTCCGTAGCGTGCCGGGTATAATCAGCCGGTGGCACTTCTATATTCAGAAAAAGGTCGCTCTTATCTCTTTTATGGCCGATCCGGTACTTCGCTCCGGAAAGGTAAATCCACATCCCGTGACCAAAGGAGAGAGTATTTTCGTCCGAGCAGTCAAAAGCTAAATCGAACCTTTTCTTCCTGAGTCTAACGATATTCAAGAAAAAAGCTAAAGGGTTTCGGATATATCTTTTTTTCTCCAGGACCAGAAGCTCATCCGTTAACTTAGAGCCGGAAAAAAGCTCGGCTGAAACTTCACTGGCTAAAAAAGAGATTTTGGCTTGAGGAAAATTCTTTCTCAAGGCTATAAGCAGGGGTGTGACCAGGACCGGATTACCAATCCGATTATCCTGTCTGATCACTAATATCTTTTTAATAGAGGAGAGGTCGACTCTATCAGAAATTGGTCTATTTTTAAGGAAAAATCTTAAAATCTCGATTAAAAACGATTTCCCTTTTTTCTCAAGCTCTTTTCTCATCTTTCTCTTTGCAAAAATATTCCTCATTCAAATCTTTTTTCACCACACCTTTCCTGATAAATTAAAATTATTCTAATATCCATAATCTCAAAAGTCAACATCTTTTAAGAGCATAACCCCGGGCTTTATATATCTGAGGATAACGAAATCAGCCTCTCACTGCGAGTCCCCTGCGGTAGCGAAACAATCCGTTTACATCATCTACAAAAACTGTTACCGGAATACTGAAAAACCACACTTCCGGCGGATACGCTCCAGTGCTTCTCCGTCCCGGGCGGATCTAAATTTTTCAAAAGACCACACTCAGAGTTAAATCTCTTTAGGTTTAAGGGGTGCGAAGGGATGGCATATAACGACACAGCTTATACGCTGTATCCGTCAGGCATTATCTTTTACCCATTGTCAGGTAAAGCTACCTTCTGGCTATAACTAAATAAGTTTATAGTTCTTATACTCTCCTATTCTCCAGCCGGTGATTTTCTCTACCGCATACAATATTTTATATTTAGGGGTAAATTTTACTTTTGATTTGTCAAATTTAAATTCGAAAGCTTGTTGTTGAATCCTTTCCTGCATTACCTTCGGATGCGTTCCTCTAAATAATTTCAGCTCGTCGATGTTGTTAAAATCAAATTTTTCATCCGGGGGAAGATTCTCTTTAAGCCAATCGTCATCATGCCAAAATCTATGAAAATAGTCAGCCTTTTTCTTCATCCCTTTAGGATCTCTAACGAAATTGTAATGATAGATGGTCACCTCCACTTTCTTAACCCTTAATTTTTTACCTTTCTCGTTCTTCTCATAGGCTTCCGGGCTGGAATATCTTCTAAAACCCTGAGAATCTTTATAAGCTCTGATGGTTTTTATATTTCTGATAACCCTAACCTCATACCTGTGCCATCTTCTGGTTGTTCCGATGTAATCATAGCTGCCCCAAAAATTCAAGAATTTAAAGAGCAAACCTTCGACCCGTTTATCCTCCTGGTATTTCAAGGTCGCCTCTCGAATTTTATCCAGGTCGTTTTCATGGATTACCTCATCCGCTTGTAAATGAACTCCCCAATCTCCAGAGATATGATCTGCGGCCAGATTGGCTTGCCGGGCAAAAATCCTTCCACCTTCTCTTAAACCTTCGTCCCAGACCGTATCGATAATTTTTATCTTGGGAGATTTTAAATTTTCTATGGCTTCCCGAGTGCCATCCTTTGAGTCTCCCACGGCAATCACAAATTCATCGCATACCGGCAAAACCGATTGGATAGATTCAAGAAATGGATACCCGTATTCAAAACCGTTTCTGATATATGAGAAACCACTTAAGATCATCTTATCTGATTTTGTCCAAAAAAATGACGGCTAACTTCTTCGTCTCTGAACTATTTCGTAGACCCCAGGGTTTTAGGATAGCTCAGAAGTAAAGATTTAACTCTAATGCAGAAATTCAATTATCCCGATTACTTCAATCAGCCAGCCTCACTGTTTCTTTCGGCGTAAGGTGACCGGCTTTGATTATTGAATTTAAAAGTTACTTCTCCTCTCCAATAGAGACGCATTGACATGCGTCTCACCATCCTCCTGCTATTACTCTACTTTATTTTTTTAGCACTGATCGGTTTAATCTTTATATTTTCCTTGAAAACTTTGCCCAGTCTCTTAATCCCTTCCACTATCATCTCTTCGGACATAGTACAGAAGTTTAACCTCAAGGTATTGTCCCGGTCTTCTCTGGCAAAAAAGGAAATGCCCGGAACATAAGCAACCTTTTCCTGAATTGCTTTAGGTAAAAGCTCAGTTGCCGATGCGCCTTCAGGTAATTCCACCCAGAGAAAAAGCCCGCCTTCGGGTTTGGTCCAGGAGATTTTTTCCGGGAAATATTCCTCCAGTGCCTTCAGCATAACCTGCATCCTTTTGGCATAAGCTTTTTTTACTCTCTCAATATGACCTTCCAGATGACCCTCTTTCAGATATTCATATATAACATACTGGCAGAAGGTGTTGGTGTGCAGGTCTGTACCCTGTTTCATCCTCTCGAATACACCTACCACCTCCTTGGATGCCGCAATCCATCCTATCCTTGTTCCCGGAATGATTATCTTGGAAATAGTTCCTAACTGGATTACCAGATCCCCGCCCAGGCTTTTAAGAGAGGGGACATCTTTCCCTCTGTACCTCAATTCACCATAAGGATTATCATCGATTATCGGCACATAATAATCCTGCGCCAGTTTCACCAGGAGCTTTCTTCTCTCGTAACTCATGGTAATGCCAGAGGGATTCTGAAAGTTTGGTACTGCATAGATAAAACGGGGCTTGCTTCTCTTGATAGCATCTTCTACCTGGTCAATAACCATCCCGTCTCTATCCATATCCACAGTCACATAATGTGGATTATAAGCATTAAAAGCCTGCAGTGCACCGATATAAGTAGGATTCTCAACCAGAACAAAACTTCCCGGGTCGAGAAAAACCTTACCCAACAGATCCAGCCCCTGCTGAGAGCCGCAGGTGATTATAATGTTTTCCTCCGTAAGTTTTGTTCCATCCTGGGAGAGCCTGTCTGCCAGGAATTTACGCAGGGGTGGATAACCCATAGTCACGCTGTATTGCAGAGCTTTGTCTCCGTTTTTATCCAGAACTTTAATGCAAGCCTGCTTGAGTTCTTCGATTGGAAAAAGCTCAGGTGCAGGAAGACCACCGGCAAACGATATTATATCAGGTCTCTCCGTTATTTTTAAAATTTCCCGGATGGCAGAGCTTTTCATCTTCCAAGCTCTTTCAGAAAAAATCCAGTTTAAAGTCACAGTACCTCCTTAGCATATGAATTATTTACTCCTTTACTACTATCACACTTAGATATTTTATAAAAAATATAGACCAAGTCAAGCAAATTTAAAATACCGGATTGACTATTTTGCAGGGGGAACTAACTTGTTGCTCCAATCTTTCGTAGTGCAACCCAGCTTGTCCCGCCATCGGACGGCGCGCGGCCGCCACCCCACCGGAGGGATCAGAATTACCTAAAAATCGTAGCGGGACACATGGCAATGCATCTTCATTTCCTCTCCTTTATAAGGAGAGGAACAAGGAGAGGTTCACATCTCAAAAAAAGTAATCCCACCTTGCCTCAAGGCGGGATATCTATTCAATGACCAAACACGGAAGGAGACCCCACGAAGTGGGATTTCGCTATGCTCAACAACCCCTCTCAGCAAAATACTAATCTTCAGTTTTATGACAATATCCGCAGAAGCCTTTTGCTTTAGAGTGACACTCATAGCAGAAATATCCATCATCCTCGTGCCAGGGTCCTTTTCCTAAATTGGAAGAAAAGCCGGAAGGATGAATATTATGGTCATTCCCCCTGCCCGGATTTTTATCCTGATGACACCAGGTGCAAATCGGGTCAGCATTTTCGTGACAGGAGGCGCATAACTCCATATCTCTTCGGGCAAACTCTCCATGTTTACTTCCTGCCCAATCCGGGATAGAATGGTTTAAAGGTTTTCCACCCTCTTGAGAATGACAGTTGTTGCAGAAATCTGTGGTAAGATGGCAGGCTAAACAATCTTTCTCTTTGGATCTGGCATCCAGCCCGTGAGTATAATAATAATTCAGAGGATGGGTTGTCTGGAAAAGATTATCCCCTTGATGACATTTCTGACATAAATCCTGATTCTGGTGGCATTGAATACATTTTTCAGTTTTGATTGAAGCCTGATACTGATGGGAATGCTTCCAGTCCTCTGGATGATATTTTCTCAATTTCATCTTAGCATGGCAGAGCTCGCAATAGTTGGGCACTATTATACCCTCGTGGCATTCAAAACATTTACCCATATCCGGCATATTTTCAGAAGTCAGTTTGTCCTTTTTAACAACCTCCCCGTGACAGAAAGAACATTCCGCTTTTCTTTCCAGATGTTTTTTATGGGAAAATATGAAATCCCTTTTGGGATTAAGCAGAGCCTGCGGGTTATCTTTATTTATATGACAGACCGAACATTCATTTGGCAGGGTCTCACCATCATGACACTGGGTGCAGATCTCCATAGTCGGCAGGTTCTTATCTTCCGATTTGTCGCTTTCCTCTATCTTGATATGGCAGTTATTACAAGGC
Source organism: uncultured candidate division Zixibacteria bacterium (assembly GCA_963713865.1). Taxonomy (GTDB): domain Bacteria; phylum Zixibacteria; class MSB-5A5; order MSB-5A5; family RBG-16-43-9; genus CAZMZF01. The sequence goes on from OY970208.1 coordinate 2,407,994, forward strand.
TGATCCGAATGTTTCTTGTGCGAATAGATAATATCGCTTTTGGGAATATTTAAAGTGGCAAAAAGTGCTGAGATTAAAATCAGGCTGAACAGGATAATCAAAATAATTCCGTTTATAGTCTTACTCGAAGATCTCATTTACTCCCTTTTCCTTTCCTTAAAAGAAAGCCCGAATCCATAACTTGCTTTACCCTGTATCCTCAGGTCATAGCTTTTGACTTTATTTCTAACATCCTGTACCTCCAGAGCCAACTGGAAATTTTTCAAAGGTTCCCATTCCACCCTGGAGGAGACAGCAAAAGATTCATCCTTACTTTCCTGTTCCTCGTCGATTTTATACTTGCCATAATCCGCACTGACCGAGAAGACGAAATCTCTATTTAAGGTATAAATGATTTTACCATAAACTCCATTACTTTCTCCACCATACCCTCTTCTGAAATTAAGCCCTAAAGCGATAAAGGAATATTCAATCCCGAACCTTATCCGGCTGGAGTTATCTTTTTTATACTTAGTTAAATCATATTCAGAAGAGAATCTGAAATTTTTAACAGGCTGATACATTCCGGTGAATCTGTAAAGAGAATAAGGCTCCTGTTTGAACACGCTGAAGATGGAATTAGAATATATGCTTGGTTGCCGGTATTGATACTCTAAAGAAATATAAAGTTTACCAAATAGTTCTGAGCCACTTCCTCTAAGTGTAAAGTTTTGAGCTTTCCTGTAAACCAGGTTATAATGAAACTGGCTGAAGAAATCAAATTTCTTATGATAATGAGAAGCGCTCAACCCTATGAGATGTTCCTCTATCCATCTATCTCGCACTTTTTGAACGTAACTTACCGCCAGTCTGGTATCTTTCAGATAAGTGGCAGACAACTCTCCACCGAAGATATGGCTTTTCTTCCAGGTATCTATATCGGTCGATCTTTCTCTGGGAAGCTGAAACCCAACATAACCAGTTAGCTTAATCTTTTCAATAGGCTTGACATCCACTCTCAAACCATCCATAGTCCCGTTCCCCACCCCCGCATAAAGAAACTGCCTGCCAAGTCTCAGATTTAAAACCTTCTGGATATTTTTCCAGTCTAAATAAGCATTGTAGCTTTTAGTAGATGGGTCAGTTGAATTCTTGTGCAGAAAATCTGTAGTGGAGCGAAAATAGGTATGAAACGAAATAGTTTTTGTTCCTATCTGGCTCAAGTCAAACCTGAAACTCTGATAAGCTCGAAGATATGTAGTTTTCTCTTCAGTATAAAGGTCCCGGGTCTGGTAGGAGTTGAAATAAGTGGAGATATTACTTTTGAGTTCAGTGGCTGAACTGGATTTGAAAAGTAACAGGATGAGTAAAGATATGGGGATCAGCTTCCTTATCATATTCGCCTCAATCTAGATAGCCAATCATCTCCATTATGAATTGTTCCTTGGTGAGGTTCATCAAAAGGTGCACCTATAATTCTACCTGTTTCTGGATTATGGCATTTCCGCTCACAAAAATCGGTCGTCTCACCATCTGGTTTCACCAGCATATGAGAGCGCCAGTCTATGACTTTATTATCTTTAATTGCTGCCGCTCTCACCGTGTCAGCCGGAGGGTACTTCCTATAATTAACTCTAAATACTTCTATAGTGGCATCATGACAGGCTTCACAACCCACATCGGAATGTTCTTCACCTGCCGGGATTAGCTTATCTGGATGACAATCAGAGTCAAGGCAGTTAATCGGTGTTAGGGAATGGATTTCATTATGACAGTCAATGCATTTCAGGGAGTAATGTTCTGAATTTCCTACTTGTGCATATATAGAATCTAAAGAGGGATTTGTTCCTGTCATAACTGAAATATCTCCTCTTAGAAATCTCCATTCTTCATATTGAGGATATTTTTCTACCTCCTGGCTGACTAAAGAATCAAAGTCTGTCAAGCCATCCGGATGATAATATCCGGTTTTATTATAATCTGTATAAAACCCCGTATGACATAATCGACATAAATCGTCTGAACTTTCCAGATCATCTCCAGTAGCAAAATCGTGAGTTTCGACATTACTGGTCCAGATAATTGCCCAGTTTGTCATCATATCCGCCTGTTCAAATCGTTCACCTCTTAGCAAATATCCCCAGATGTCCCATACATCATCTTCACCACCAATTCCATAAAAGGTTCTAATCCTCACCGCTTTAAAATGACAGGTTGCACAGGTTAAATGACATTTTCCGCATTTGGCTTTATCATAATCTTTACCCACTTCAATATTACCATAAGCTTTGACAGGATCCATTCGGGAATTCTTAATATCTTCAATCAAATAATGCTGACTTGAGAGAAATCCTGCTTGACCAGTATGGCAATTAACGCAGGTGGTAGAAACTCTGGTGGTGTAATTTCTGGTCTGGATTGTATCTTCAGCACTGAAATTGACCCACCCTCCATAAGTCTTTGGAACATCTGAGTGCCCTTTATGAAAAACTATATCTGTATGACAATCAACACATTTACTAGCCCGATGAAGCGAGCGGGCAAATTTATCACGATTCACGTAAAGGGGAACCGTCTCTTCACCAAGAGAAGTAGTAATAATTTTTTTTAAAGTAGAGACGTTGTGACAGATAAAACAGGTGTCATTAGATGGGTTATAATAAGGTATATCAGTAGGCTGGGAACGGGTAAGCCGAGATTTGTTTTTTGAACATCCGGCAACCCCTAAGATAATCAGGCTTATCACCCCTAAAGTAAATAACCTGCTCCTCAATTATTCCTCCTTTTTCCCCTATACAACCAGTCTTAACTCAATAACTTGCAATAGAATAGCAAACAATACTTAAACTGTCAAGAAAAATTATAATATCAGATGGATTTTTCTTGCAACCGTTTTTGAAATTTAACTTGACAAAAATAATCTTACATTGTATAATAAATCGAAGCCTTTGTATTAACCTGAAAATTTATTGTTGTAATTCTTAACCTGATCTTACAAAAATTTTTGAGAAAAAATGATGAACAGGAGGTTCCTATGAAAAGAGTGAGGTTGATTTTCTTTTTTGTTTTAATTTCCTGGTTAATCTTTTCATTCTCCATAACTTATGCCCAACAACATCCGAATGATCCAGGTGGTCCGGATTCGGTTTTTTTCACTCCAAATGACCCGGCTGAGCTTTATTATCCTCTCCCCAGCGGACCCGGTCTGGGATTTATCCATATCTTTTTTACCAATGATGACTCAGTATCTGGGATTTCAGCTCCTTTTATCTTCTCCGGACCTGTGACTTATGATTCGGTCTCTTTTAGAGATAGTCGGATCCAATATCTGTTATATAAGACCGTAAATGAGGACCTGATTAGCCAGAAAAAGATTTTACTCGGTGCCATCCCGGTAGAGGAGGACATAATCGGTCCGGGAAGAGGCTATTTAGCAACTTTATGTTTTTCAATAACTGGATATACAGACACAGTTAGAATCGACACCGTATTTTTCCCGCCAACTAACCATCTTACCTTCGTGACCTTGGAGCCTAAAGGATATACACCGATTTTCACTAAAGGGGTTTTCCCGGTAGTCCCTTTCTGGCCAGGAGATTCCAATCACGATATGATTGTGAATGTAACTGATGTGATCCATTTAATTAACTTTCTGTTTAAAGGTGGACCTCCTCCCTATCCAATAGCATCTGGTGATGTTAATGCTGATTGCACTGTAAATGTCACTGATGTGATCTACCTGATAAATTACCTTTTCAAAGGCGGTCCTGCACCCCAGGCGGGTTGTATCTGGTAAAAAGATTTTAATAGAAAATAAAAAAGGCATCTATTCTTGAGGATGCCTTTTTTGTTTTTGGAAAAAATGTATGGAGTGTATTGCAACAAAGATTTCTATTTATGTAGGAAAACGTTGGGCATAAAACCCGGCGCTACAATTTTCTTAAACCTTTAATCTTTTCTTCTTATCCCCTCTCTACTGTATGCTGTCTACTGTCTACTTTTACTTATGATATTTTCTCCCCTCAATAATCGAGAAAGCCCTATAAACCTGCTCCAAAAGAATCAATCTCACCAGTTGATGGGGAAAAGTCATCCTGGACAGTGAGAGCTTGAAATCTGCAGAATTTACAACCTCTGGAGATAATCCCAGGGTTCCTCCAGTTATGAAAATAAAATCATTATACCCCTGATTCATCTTCTCTTTAAAAAGTTTAGCCAGTTCTTCAGTGGAAAGCATCTTTCCTTTTTGATCTAAAATTAAGGAATAGTTTTTCTTATCCAGACATTTCAAAACCCTTTCCCCCTCTTTTTCTAAAACTATCTTTTCAGAAGAGTGTTCAGTAATCTTCTCATCCTTTATATTAATAAATTCCAGGTTCCCAAATTTACCCAGCATTTTTTGATAATGCTCTAATCCCTCAGCAATCCAGGACTCTTTAGTTTTACCTATAAATATGAATTTTAGCTTAACCATTTATGTTTAAAATTAGAGATACTTCGTCCCGCCAAAGGCGGGACTCAGTATGACATACCAAGAAAAATGTCATTCTGAGACCCCGTAGAAGGTCGAAGAATCTCTCAGTCCTTCCAATCTTTTCTTTATCTGCTCGGCAAAATACTTCAATTGATTCTTAATTTGTAAAGCTGCGGCAGGATTGATTATTACAGACATCGGTCCCAGTCCTGAAACTTCTAATTCAATTTTTACCTTAGTCTTTTTCTTCTCCACACTTTCTAAATCGAATCTACCACCCCACTGTATGTATTCGCCTTTAGCGATCCAGGAAAGTGATTTACTCTTTACTTTATTCACATATTCCGGTTTCAAAACCGGAGTCCGGGTAGTTATTGACATAGGAGATTTTACCTTCCAGATATAAGATCCAGCAGACTTCTCTATTTCATTGACAAATCTCAAACAGAAACCAATATTTTTCAAGTCATAGATAAATCCCCAGACAGAAGCTATTGGAAGATTAATACAAATCTCTAATGACGCCTCAGGCATAACTGAGCTCTTTTAAGCCCCTGGGGAATTTTGTCAGCATCTCAATCCCATCCTCTTTTACCAGAACCGTATCCTCAACCCTGGCTCCGCCTATGTGAGGGACTGACAAGACCGAATGACCTACAGCTAAGGTCATATTAGAGCAGACCTCCTCCATTATGTCTTCAGCAAAAATTGTGGGAAAAGGAAGCTCCTCGAAATTTAATCCCAGACCATGAACAAATCCTCTGATGTAATATTCCCCGAACCCGGCTTTATTGGCTATCTGGTAGGATTTCTCCTCTAATTCAAACAGCTTTACCCCTGGCTTTATCGCCTCCATCACTGCTAACTGCATCTGAGAGTAAATCGAATGAAGCTGTTTCTGTTTATCCGTGACTCTACCCAATACGAAAGTTCTGCAGATATCTCCGCAATACCCTTTGTAAACCGGACCTAAATCTATCAGGATAAAATCTCCTCTCTCGATCTTTTTCTCTGTGGCGGTGCCGTGTATCCACAAAGAGCGGTATCCGGAGTTTACGAATATCGGGAAAGCGATCCTGTCTGCTCCTGCTTTCCTCATCTGAAATTCCACTTCAAAAGCGATCTCCATCTCCTTTATCCCCTCGCGGATCATTTTCATTGCCAGCTCCATCCCGGAATCTGCAATCTGGCAGGCTTTTCTGATACACTCGATCTCAGTCTCGCTTTTCCTTTTCCTGAGCTCTCCCAAAACCGGTTTGGCATCTAAAACCTCTACCTGAGGATTTGCCATCTTGAACCTATCTAAAAGAAAAGCCGGTGTGGCAAACTCCATTTCCACCCCGACTCTGGGATGTTCGATCCCCAGAGAGCTGAGATATTCGATAATCCTTAACATCATCTCATGTAGAGCCCGGTAGGTTTTGATATTATGTATCCAATTAGTCTTCTTTACCTCTTCTAATTCGGAAGCGAAGACCATCAGAGTCGGCTCCCCTTGTTTGGGAATTAAAATCCGGGGAGGTTTTCTTAAATCCCCGGTAAAATAAAAGAAATTCTCTGGGCTTAAGATCAGAAGAACATCCATTCCAGTTTTCTGCATAAGCTCCTGGGCTTTCCTCACCCTTTCTTTATAAACCTCCATATTTCCTCCTTTACTTCATACTGACCGGCAATCAACCTCCTATGATTTTCACATAAACTTTTCTGCTCCTCGGTCCATCGAACTCGCAGAAATAAACCCCCTGCCAGGTTCCCAAAACTAATCTTTTCTCCTCGAAAAAAATATTCTGCGAAAAACCTGCCAGGCTTGCTTTTATATGAGCCGCTGCATTCCCTTCGAGATGAGAAATAATTATCCTCAAACGGTATGATTTTATTCAGCTCTTTGATAATATCTTTTCTCACGCTCGGGTCCGCATTCTCGTTTATAGTTATCCCGGCTGTAGTATGAGGAACATACACACAACATAAACCAGATTTTATCCCGCTTTTTGCGACAACCTCCTGAACCAAATCGGTTATATCCACCAATTCTACCCGGGATGAGGTCCTCAGGCTCAATTCTTTGATCATAAAAACAAAGCCTCCACAAAACTTTTGGGATCAAACTCTTCTAAGTCGTCTATTTTTTCACCAATACCTATATACCTGACCGGAATTTTAAGCTCGTTGGCAATGGCAATCACTATCCCTCCTTTGGCAGTCCCATCTAATTTTGCCAGAATAATCCCGCTAAGACCTACTCCCTGATCGAACATCATAGCCTGGGATATTCCATTCTGCCCGGTAGTTGCATCTAACACCAGAAAAACTTCCTGAGGCGCACCTTCTAAACTTTTACCCATTACCCTTTTTATCTTTTTCAGCTCTTCCATCAGATTGTATTTGGTATGGAGTCTCCCGGCTGTATCTACTATGACTACATCTGTATCTCTGGACAATGCTGATTTAACCGCATCAAAAGCCACTGAAGCTGGGTCCTGATTAGGCTGACTTTTAATAATCTCCACCCCTGCCCTTTGAGCCCAGATAGAGAGCTGTTCTAAAGCCGCTGCTCTGAAGGTATCACAAGCCACAACCAAAACTTTTTTTCCCATATCCGAATATTTCTTTGCCAGCTTAGCAATAGAAGTAGTCTTACCAGTTCCATTCACCCCTACTATCATAATTATCAAAGGCTTAGCGTCTGGACATGAAGTATTAGTTGAAATAATGGAACCTTCCAAAATTACAAGAATTTCTTCTTTTATTAGCTCTATAATCTTTTGAGGGTCCTCAATTTTTTCTTCCTTAACTCTGTTTTTTAAATCCTGAATAATCTTCTCGGTAGCTTTAACACCAACGTCACCTTTTAAAAGAATTTCTTCAAGTTGGTCTAAAAGCTCCTGGTCAATTTTTTTTGAGAGCCCGACCGCTTCCGTTATCTTCCCTAATAAGCTCTTTTTGGTCTTACTTAACCCCTGTTTTAACTTCTCGATTGAAAATTTAAAAGACATTTTTATTTGATTTTCTCTCTGATATAAGTAATTAAAGATTTAGCCTGATGAAGTGAATCCGTAATCTCATTCCTGGAATATTCTAACTGGTAACCCACCGGATAACGACTATCCACATAATATTCGGTGATCTTATTAACTGAATCAATAAATTCTTCAAATCGTTTATCTATTAAGATGGCTTTGGCTAATAGCTTTCTTAAATCGTGAATCTTCTCTAATTTCCATCCTTTATTAATTAAAAATCCCTTCAGGTATTTCTCCAGGGCCTGCTGAATATGAAAAGCCACATTCTCTAAAGCTCGGTCGTTCGTTAACAGAAACTCGGCATCTTCCAAATCTTTCTTCCCCCTATCCATCCACTCCTGTACCAGTTTCCTTTTAGCCATAGAGAACCTTCCCCTTTTTAAGAACAGTCCCTATAAAATCGTCTCCCATTTTTAATCTCGTTTGAATCTCCTTTGGTGTATAGACTAAAAGTGAAATGGCTACCTGACAGTTTTCCTTTTCAACGATATTCCTGATTCTTATGCGTCTGTCAATGGGACGGTCATCCGTTTTTTTGACAATCAGCAAATCTACATCGCTGTGTCTGGTAGGTTTACCATAAGCGTATGAACCAAAAAGGATGATTTTTTCAGGCTTATATTCTCTCTTTATTTTCTCAGCCATAGCCGAGATTAATTTCTTTATGTGGTTATTTCTTTTCATTTTTTCTCCAGTACTTCTCAGGGCTGATTGGTTCTATCATGAAGAAGTCAGATATTATCCATCGGGGTAGGGATTCCCACAACTACTATAATTTCACCATCATTGCGATGAGTCTTCCCGCATTCTGCGGGACAACAAAGCAATCCTTCTCATTCAGCGTTGATGGATTGCTTCGTTCCGCCAAAGGCGGAACTCGCAATGACTGGTAATCTTCTCTCTCAAACTTTTTCCGCTACCACCTCTTCTGGATTGAGTTTCACTGATACCATTTTTGACACACCCAATTTTTCCATAGTAACCCCATAAAGCACATCTGCTGATTCCATAGTCATTTTGTTATGGGTTATGATAATGAACTGTGTCTTCTGGCTGAAATTCTTAATCAATTTTATGAAACGAGCTAAATTAGCATCGTCTAAGGGCGCATCCACCTCATCCAGGATACAGAAAGGACTGGGTTTCACTAAATAAAGTGCAAAAAGTAAAGATAAAGCGGTTAAAGCCTTCTCTCCTCCGGAGAGCTGATTAATATTTATTAGTTTTTTACCCAGAGGACGGGCTGAGATCTCTATGGGTGATTCCAGAGGGTCCATACCCTCTACCAGATTTAATTCTGTCTCTCCCCCTTCAAATAGCTGCCCAAATACTTGCTGGAAATTCGTCTTTACTTTCTGGAAAGTTTCTAAAAAAAGCTCGGTGGCGGTTTGATTTATCTTATCTATAGTAGATGCTAAGTTCCCTTTAGCCTCAACCAAATCCTGCATCTGCTTTTGCAGAAAATCGAACCTTTCTTTCTGCTGCTGATACTCCTCCGAAGCCAAAAGATTGACCGCTCCTAAAAGCTTAAGCTTCTCTTTTAATTCAGAGATTTTCTGGGGATAGCTTTCTATCTCCTTTTTTTCTTCATCTCTCAGATCTTCTATTATCTCTAAGTTTTTTTCTTGCTCCTCCCAGATTTTCTTTTTCAGGTTATCCCGGTTAGTATAAACCTCTAATTTCTCCATCTCTAATTTATGCCAGCTTTCCTGCAGTTCATCTTTTTTCTTTCTTTGAGCTTTCAGATCCTCTTCGAATGAAAGGAGTTGTGGCTGAATCTGTTCTAATTCCTGTTTACAACTATCTTCTAAGTTCTCCTTTTCCTTTTTCTCCTCCACTTTTTTCTCTAATAACCCCTGGTGTTCAGATATCTTGTTACCAAGCTCTTCCATCCCTGAAATTAATGCATCGAGCTCCTTTTGCTTCGATTCCTCGCTTGACTTCAGATCAGATAATAGCTCTTTGAGCCTTTCTTTTTCATTTCTCAACTGCTCTTCTTTTCCCTGGAGACTAACCAGTTCTATCCTCAGTTCATTCAAATTGGAATAGACATTATCCCTTTCTCTCTCAACTTTTTCTAACTCTTTGGCCAGTTCCATATACTCCTGCTCTAATATTTTTTTCTTCTCCTGTAATTCGCCTGAGCTTAAAACCCCTTCCTTTTCTTTTAAAAGCACAATTGCCTGATTCAGCTCCTCTTTCTTCTGTTTTAAAATCTGCTGTCTCCGGACCAGTCCTTTTCGGTTCTCCTCTTGCCGGGCAATATCTAATTCCAGCTCGTTGTACTTAACCTTCTCCTCTTCGATCTTTTTATCTAAATCCAGAAGCGAAGATTGTATCTCTGTTTTTCCCTTTTCCTCCAACTCTATCTTTTTATTCAGTCCAGCTAATTCATTCTCCAGGGAAGAAAGTCTCTCCGCAAGTTTCTGTAACTCCTCTTCTCTACCAATTAAAAATAGCTCCTTCTCTGACCCGCCTTCCAATACTTTGCCCTCTCTGATTATCTGGCCATCCAGAGTTACTACTCCATATCCCGGACCTAACTTCGAGCTCAGTTCGATTCCATCTGGCAATGTATCAACCAGGATTACCTTTCCTAAAAGGAAATCTATTACTGGACGATGCCCCTCTTCACATTTGACAAAATCTCTAACCCATCCCTTTACCCCAATTCCATCCAGTTCCATTTTCTCAGGAATAAATTTTAACTCTTTAAATCTGTCCAGGACAATAAAGGTAGCTCTCCCTTTTTTCTCCTTTCTTAAGAATTCAATCCCCTTCTGGGCGGAGTTGAAATCTTCCGAAAGGATATACTGGGCCGACTCACCTAAGGCTGACTCTATGGCGGTTAGATATTCTTTCTCTGTAGTTATAAGATTAGCTACTGGAGCAATCAATCCGGGAAATACCTCCTTTTGACCTAAAACCGCCTTTACTCCCGCCTGATACCCCTCATAATGCTGGATCATATCCCGGAACAGTTCAAATTTTGCTTTAAGGGAACTTTCCTCTTTCTCTTTCTCTATTCTTTTTTCAACCAAACTCTCCAAACTTATCCGGGTCTCCTCTGACTTCTTCTGAAGAGCCACCTTTTCTTTTGCTTTGTCTTCTAAGGAATTATTACAGGAAAGTACCGAGTTCTGTAAAACTTCTTTTCCCTTCTCAATTTTCTCTAAATCCCTGAGCAGATTTTCCTCTTCCTCAGATACCAAACTACTATTTCTTTCCAGTTCATCTAACTGCATTTTAAGATTTTGTTCTTCCAGCTCTGCTTGATGTACCATCTCACCTGCATCTGAAAGCTGAGTGTCACTTGAGGCTACTTTTTCTTTGAATTCCTTCAATCTAACCTCTATGGCTTTCAGTCCCTCTTCGGTTTTCAGGTGTTCTTTTTCTTTGGAGCTTATCTTTTCTAAAACCTCTTTTATCTTTTCCTCTTTACCCTCTATCTCCTGTACCATCAAATCTCTGCGAGAAAGATTTTCCCCTATCTCCTTTATTAATTTCTCCTTATCCTGTTCTAAATTGAGCTTCCTCTCATTTAGTAAAACGCTCTCCTTTTCTAATCTATGTACTTCTTCAAGACAATTATCTAATTCCTGTTTATAGGAAAAGAATTTTTTCTCAACTTGAGTTAACTCCAATCTCAGATTTTCATTTTTTAATTCCAGCTCTGCTAATTTTGCCTGCTGAGTTACCCGCTCCTGTCCCAATTCAGAGAGCCTGACTTCAAGCCCCACTTCCCTTTCTCTCAGAAGCTCATACTGATTTTTACTCAACCTGAGCTCTAAATCTTTCAATTCCTGGGATAATCTTTTAAACCGTTCAGATTTCCTAACCTGTCTTTTCAGAGAATTAACCTGTTTTTCAATTTCTGCAACCAGATCTTTTAAACGTAAAAGATCGTTTTCCGTGCTCTCTAATTTCCTTAATGCTTCTTTTTTCCGGTGTTTATATTTGGAGATGCCGCTTGCCTCCTCGAACAAAAATCTTCGATCTTCAGTCTTGTTCGATAAGATCGATTCAACCATCTCTGGCTGGATCACCGAATAGGCATGAGCTCCCATCCCGGTATCTAAGAAAAGATCGATGATATCTTTTAAGCGGCAGATTTTTTTGTTCAAAAGATACTCGCTTTCACCTGAACGGAATAAACGACGGGTGATATATACCTCCTGATATTCAGTAGGCAGGATCCCCAGGTTATTCTGAATTACCAGAGATACCTCTGCCATCCCTAAAGGTTTCAGCTCTTTTGTGCCGTTGAAGATCACCTCTTCCATTCTCTCCCCTCTTAAAAGAGAGGTTCTCTGCTCTCCCAAAACCCAGCGGATGGCATCTAAGATATTTGTTTTACCGCAGCCATTCGGACCCACTACGGCCGTAATCCCCTCGTCAAAAAATAGTTCAGTTTTATAGGGAAAAGATTTGAACCCTAAGATCTCTAACTTGGATAAATACAATTAAACCTCCTCTCCTGGTTCCTGTTTCTCGGAAAGTTTTCATCTTTCCCCCTCAGCAGTTTCTAAGAAATCTTGGTAGTTATCTTTATTTATCTCACGACCGAAAATCCCTTTACCCTTCGGTCCAAACGGCTTGAGCCTTTTTCCATTTAGATATCCCTTGACTGCCCAGGCTCTTCCTAAGGTGAGCTTAAAGCGATTTCTGGCTTTATATTCTGCTTTCATTCCACCATTGATAAATCCGCTGAAAAGCGTATCTCCATCTCCAATCACTAAAGCCCAGCACTTTTCTGCTCCCTCTAAGCTTAAGGTCATCTCCTCCGGTTCAGAAACAACCTCCCTTACCTCTTTTTTCCCCAAGGATTCGTTCTCAGATTTAACTGAATCTATCGCCGTAGAAGGTAAGCTCATTCTGGCCTCTTCTACTTTTGGCCCGGAAACCTTATTATGAAAAAGAGTATCCGTCTTTTTTTGCATTATAAATACTAAAATAATAACCAGGCCTAAAATAATGCCCGCCCAGACCAAAAGATGATTATTGCTCTTTTTCTTTGTCTGGACAATTTCAGGATAAGGTTCTACCCTTTCCTTTTCTGTGGTTTCTGATTCTGCTTTTTTTTCAAAGAATTTCTTCGTCAGCTCTTCAAAATTCAAACCCAGATAATCGGCATAGGCTTTCACAAATATTTTTTTATAAAGAGGTGCAGGCAAAAGCTCATATCTCTCCTCTTCCAGAGCTTCCAAGTAGGCCAGCTTGATCCTGATTTCAGCTGAAACCTGCTCTAAGCTAACCCCTGAGGCTTTTCTTTTTTCCTTTAAGAATGAACCTAAACTCTCCAATTTCCCCTCGCTTCAGGATTTGATCTTCAGAAGCAGCTCTTTTAATTTTTTCATGGGAAGCCCAATCACGTTATCTAAATCCCCATCGATTTTTTCCACCAGAAAATTCCCCATCCCCTGAATGCCATAAGCTCCAGCTTTATCCATTGGTTCGCCAGTCTTTATGTAGTCCTCAATTTCTTTATCCTTAAGCTGGTTGAATTTGACTCTAGTAAGTTGATAATCACTTGAAATTTTTCCATTTTTTATATCTAAAAGTGTAATCCCGGTATAAACCTTATGCTCCTTTCCGCTTAACTTTTTCAGTATCCTGAAAGCATCTACTTGATCTTTAGGTTTACCTAAAATCTCTTTGTTTAAAACCACTATGGTATCAGAGCCAAGAATAAACCCATCCTTAATCTTTTGAGAAACACTTTCTGCCTTTTTCCTGGAAAGCTCTAAAACATGAAAAACTGGATCATCTGAAACCTCTTCCTCTTTTATATTCTCAGGAAATATCACCTCAAAATCCAATTGGGCAGCTTTCAATATCTCACTTCTTCTGGGTGAGGTAGATGCCAAAACCAACTTTTTTCCATCTAAAAGTTTTTTAAAATCTGAGGTCATAATATAATTCTTAGTTGTCGGACAGGTACAAGCCCGTCCCTACAAATTTCTACGGCGTCAGAATGACAATTCGTAGGGGCGGAGCTCGCCTCCACCCGCATTATTATCATTTCTCCATACTATCTAAGATAAAAGTTACTGGGCCATCATTAAAAATTTTTACCAACATCTTTGCTCCAAATATTCCCTGCTCAATCTTTAACCCTTTTTCTTTTAAATGATCTACAAACTTCAGATAAAATTTCTCCGCTTCTACTGGCTCCAGTGCTTCAGTAAAACTTGGCCTTCTCCCCTTTTGGGTATCACCGTATAAAGTGAACTGAGAGATAACCAAAATTTCTGCCCCCACCTCTAAAGCTGAAAGATTCATCTTCCCTTGTGCATCTTCAAAGATTCTCAAGTTCATACATTTATCCGATAAATAACCTGCTTCCTTTTCGCTATCTCTGGTTGTAATACCAATTAATAAAACCAGACCTTTACCTATCTTACCAACTGTTTTACCTTCAACTTCAACTGAAGCCTCCCTCACCCTCTGGAGTACAACTCTCAAGTTCTCTCCTTATAAATACTCGTGAGAAAATTAATAGAAACCTTTATAGTTGTCAACAAAAAAAACCATATAAAATGTGTCTTTAAAATACAATATGCCTATATGTTGTGGTATTAATCCAATAAGTTATACATACCCTTTCCTCTGTAAAACGTATGCATAGGAAAGAATTGGGATGAGGTTAAGTTTCTCTATAACATCCTGAATGATGAACGAAATGATTGTATCTAAATCCTTAAGGTTTCTATATTTTTTTAGAGAAAAAGAGGGGCTGAAGTCTCAAGACCTTGATGGTCTTTCAATACGTCAAATAAAAAAGCCATCCAAACACGGATGGCTTTAATTTTCTATTTTTCAATCTCAGTCACTGGTCTTTTTTACCCAGCTTACGTTCTGCACGATATTCACCACTGGTGTTCCAGGAGGAAGATTGGCCGGATTCAGAAGATCAGTATCAAAAGCCCAATTACGATCGGGAGGAGAATAGTAAGAACCAAACCAGAGACCAGTGGCCTGCTGGCTGAACCACAGATCGACCATCGAGCCACGGTAAGTAAAATTCTTACTATCCCAATTCTCTAAAAAGCGGGGAAGGTTCTCCAAACCACCACTGTAGTTCCCACCTTGAGAATTGGTATTACCGGTTAAGAAAGAGACGTTAACCGAAGTATTAGAGGCAGTTCTATTGCTCAAACTTTTAGAGCTATTAGCATCACTCCAGTTATTGGAAAGAATGGTTAGGGCATCCGTGAAAACTGAGGATGGCTTCTTACTTACCGTGTTGTAATCCCCTTTGATATAAAGTGGATTGCTGGTGGCAACCGTTAAAGGAGCTGCTAAAGTAGCGCCGTTAACCAGGCGAACTGCCTGCTCAGTTCCTGATACTGTATTTCGAGACGCATAGAGTATCCCGTTGCTCGGAAAATATCCACTGGTGTTCAATAGACCGACATTGATATCATAAGAGGTGACGTTTTTCTGTTCTCTGGCATTGTAAAAGGTATTGGTGGTCAGGGCACCGCTTGAGGTAAGATTAGAAGTAACATCCTGCCAGGTGCCTGTGCCCGTTTTATACCAGGCTAGACCGTCCACAATCTTCAATCCCGCTTTATTCTCGTAACTATCTGAATTACCTGATCCTCTTTTGATCATATTGATCGGATCGCCTGCCGCTACTACCGGTAGATTAAGCTCGGTCATACCCATAGATTGATCCTCCACCAAACCTCCCCATCTGGTTAAAGATTTGGATACCCAACTTGTATCCCGACTATCTAAATAGGTACCGTCTGCATTTTTCATATTCTGATAATTCCCCAGATTATCTTTTATGAATACGTCGTGATCTGTATTGCTCCTTCCTGAACCTGGTTTCCTGCCGTAAAAGACATCTAATGCGGCTGTGCAATATGAATTGATGTACAGAGCATTCTCAGAACCTAAATACATATTTCCGTTCGTATGTACTCTGCCGCCCAAGGTCATAACAGGACCCGGGTATATCTCTAAATCGTTTTGATAAAAGACTGCAAATTGAAAGATCGGCACTAAAGCATCATCCATAACCTGGACTATCTTGGCCCTTGCTGGATCGGGATTACCTACTGCCTCAGAGGTAATCTTAAACGTTTTCACAAAACCATACAATCCTTTATAAGCGCCAATTGTCAAGTTTTTCTGCACCGCTGCGCCATTATCTACAGTTGAATCGGTAACCGTATAGTTGTTCAACGTGAAACTTCCTGTAGGCAAAGGGCTCGGAGGGTTGCCTGTGGAGATATAGCTTGTCCTGATCTCTGATTCTGCTTTTTTAACTCCTGCTTCAGCCGCATAAAATGCGTTAGTGCTCCTCTTTTGATTCCCGGCTAACTCCTGGTCAAAATTGGATGTGGTTAAAGCTGCAATTCCCAAAATAGTCATCATCAAAAGGATAATCAAAAGGATAAACATGCTGAACCCTTTTTGACTTTTTAATTTTTTGCTCATAAATCTTTTCCCTCCTACAGACCTAAGTTTCTAACCTTAACCGAAGACAGGTAAGTCCTTTTCCTGTAATTATGCAGTTGCAGGTCTTGTTTATCAGTTCTACTTCTTAAGGTAATTTTAACTTCTCTCACCACTTTACTTGTAACCGGCACATCTACATATACCCCGTTCGCCAGTCCATATTTGAACTGCAGATCTTCGATATTCTCGGCAAATACCTGAGGAACCATATCTATACCCATTCTCATCAGCTTTGGATGATTCGCATCAGTGGTTATATCCAGATAATATTTATAAAATTTGACCATCATCACTATGCTCCCCAACGGATAGCATTTTGAAAGGTTCATCGTATTATGCTGGATATTGCTTGTAGAGATCTGAACCTGAGTTATATAGAAAAACTCTCCGGTCAAGGTGTTGGGATCGTAAATATAAGCCCAGGTATCCTGGTTAAAACAGCTTACATCATGACCATCACAGCGTAACTCGGAGCTGGGCTGGGGCATAGCATGTTCAATCGGCGCCTGGCATCCATTTTCATACATATATAGAATAGTTATAGTATCCGGATTAGTATTCTTGGCAATTATCGGATTTACTCCGTTGGGAAGCTGGTAACCGGCCATCATGATTTTGTTGGATAATTCCTCGAGTGAGGCTCTGCCGTTCTGCTGCATCTCAGAGATCTGCTCCTCGATAATCCAGGTTTTATGCTGGTTTAAATAAACCTCAAAACCAGCTGCGATTATTATCAGCGCCATTATGGCGGAGACCAGAAGCTCGATTAAAGTCATTCCTCTCTCATTTAATCTTGGACTTCTCTTGATGCCTGGATTGACTATTGAAATTTTCATTTTAAACCTCTTACTTGACCTCATAGGTTATGGTCTGAATATGATGAGGTCGACTCCTCACATCATTCCAGTTCACGGAAACAGTTACTTTTTTCAGATTAGTTGCTACATTCTCCACTGTCCAGGTTCGGTTCTTGCTATCGACTATATCATTTCCTGAAGTTAAAACCGACGCACTCCGCAACTCTTCTAATTTCTGCTGAGCCAGAAGGGTTGCCTCGGACAAATCATTGGCAAATTCATTGGCATTAATTGAAGCAATCATCATAGGGATCAACATCAATAAACCCAAGGCAAACACTACCATAGAAGCCATTATTTCTATCAGCGATATACCTTTTTCTGATCTGAGTATTTTAGACATTTTTATTCTCCACTGACAAATTTTCAACTATTCTTAAGGCAATAAATGTGCCAAAACTTATGATTGGTTTGTTGTAATTAATTGATTAATAGGGGATTATGGAAAATTACTGCTCAATTTTTGAAAGGTTTTTGTATGAAATAAAATACTATTTTATTGGATTTATCCTATACATAAAAGGGATTTCACCATAATGGTTACAAAGTGAAACTAATTCTTATTAATTTATCAATATCTATCATAACTTCATCTCTTTTTACACGATAAAAAGAGATTATCAATTGATCATTTTTAGAAATTGAGCAATTTATAGGAGCGACCCCGGCGGATCACGCCCTTTCACTATTCCTCTCTCCTTTTAAGGAGAGAGCAAGGGTGAGGTTAAAAAAACAGAGACGGTATTGAATGCGTCTCTGTTTTTTAGACAAAAACTGGATGTTGTCATCCTTCAGATAAATAGGCGAATGATAACATCCGCCCTGAGCAGAGCTACTTTGTTTTTTCCAGGTCCGTCTCCTTCCCTAAATTCTTCAACAAATACTCTGCATCATCCTTAAGGTCACTCTGCGGATATTCTTTTATAAATTTTTCGTAAATCTCCTTAGCTTTTGTGTAATCCTTCAGTTGCTCTGAATAAACAAAACCAGTTAGAAACAGAGCCTTATCACGATTTGAACCCTGTGGAAAGAAATTCAATATCTCCTCGTAAAGTTTAATGGCTAATAGAGGTTTTTCCTCATCTTGAAACTTCTGGGCATAATCGAAGAAATCTTTTTCCAGATTATATTGAGGATACTTTTTAAAAAGACTTTTCCATACCTCCTCCGCGTTTTTCTGGTCATCCAAATAACCAAAATAAACTACCCCAAGATTGAAATAGGTTTTGGGAAGATCTGGACTCTTAGGATACGCCTTAATAATCTGTTTATAAATCTTGACCGCTTCTTCAAATCTTTTCCCTTCTATTGCTTGTTGTGCTTCCTTATAAAGCAACTGTTCGCTTTTCTTTGAACAGTTAAAAACGAGAACAACAACTCCGAAGATAACCGTCAGCCATAAAATTTGTTTTTTCATTTTTATCCTCATTGTGATTTTTCGTCGCGCGACCCTTTAGGTTCGCCAGGCGAGGCTAATCCCGCCAACAGCGGGTCGCGCTACTAACTCCTTCAAAACAAAAGGCGAGTTTTCTCGCCTTTATTTCATCTATCCATCTCAACTCAATCCCTCATCTATTTAGATTTCGATTCCGTTTTAGTGCTGCTTTTCTCCTTCTTATCCTCTTTTACCGAAACCCCGCTCTCCTCTTTCGCTTTCTTTTTATAAGATTCGCTCCGGTGGTCAGTGATGTAAAATCCATTACCCTTGAAAAGTATCCCTCCGCCAGCCGAGATCAACCTTTCAACCTCTCCTCCGCAATTTGGACAAATTTTTACTGGATCATCTTTCATCCTCTGGAATTTCTCAAATTTAAAAGCACAAGCTTTACATCTGTATTCGTAAGTCGGCATTTTACCATTCCTACTTTGGATGTTTTCTCCTGGTGTTCTTTGGGCGATCGAACTTGATCTTACCTTCTAAAACCTCTTGCAGGGCTAAGGAAACTATCTTTTCCATCCGCGGCTTGACTTCTTCACTCTGCGATTCTTCTTCCTTTTTAATAAGTATCTCATTTACTTTTCTGGCATGCTTTGCCGCCACGATGATAGCTTCGAACCGGTTAGTGGTAAATTTTCTGAAATCTTCTAAGGAATCTTGTCCCATCGCTTTTCTCCCTGTATTTTGTAAGTTAAATATTTTTAGTTCACCACTTCATAATCTGCATCTACAGCTTTTCCTTTTTCTTCCCCCTCCCCGGTTTTTGCTTCACCCCTGTCCTGGCTTCCGGATTGAGTCTGGGCAGTTGCCTTCTGATACATCTTTTCCGCGACTTCATGCCAGATTGTGGTTAAAGCTTCACAAGCCGATTTGATCTCCTGTATCTCCCCTCTTTTCAGGGCTTCTCTGACTCTCCCCACTGCGGTTTCTACTCTGGACTTGGTTTCGCTGTCTAGTTTATCCCCGTATTCTTTCAGGTTTTTTTCGGTTTCATAAGCTAACTGATCCGCCTTATTTCGTATATCCACCTCTTCTCTTCTCTTTTTGTCCTCAGAGGAATGAGCTTCTGCATCCTTGACCATCTTTTTAATATCCACATCAGAAAGACCACTGGATGCGGTTATCCTGATACTCTGCTGTTTACCAGTAGCTTTATCTTTAGCTGATACGTTAAGAATTCCATTTGCGTCAATGTCAAAAGTAACCTCGATCTGGGGAATCCCTCTGGGTGCAGGCGGAAGACCATCTAAATGAAACCGGCCAATGGTCTTGTTGTCAAGTGCCATCTCCCTTTCGCCCTGCAAAACGTGAATTTCTACAGAGGTCTGGTCATCCGCTGCAGTGGTGAATATCTCGCTTTTTCTGGTGGGTATAGTGGTATTTCTCTCGATCAATCTGGTTGAAACTCCGCCTAAGGTTTCAATCCCCAGGGACAGAGGAGTAACATCTAACAACAGCACGTCTTTCACCTCACCACCCAGAACCGCTCCCTGAATTGCAGCACCAACAGCTACTACTTCATCTGGATTTACACCCTTATGCGGTTCTTTATTGAAAAGTTTTTTAACCGTCTCCTGAACTTTTGGCATCCTGGTCATCCCGCCGACTAATACCACCTCATCGATCTGGTCAACTGAAAGCTTAGCATCCGCTAACGCTTTTCTGCAGGGATCTACAGTTCTTTCGATCAGCTCATCCACTAACTGCTCCAATTTTGCACGGGTAAGGGTAATGTTCAGATGTTTTGGTCCATTAGCATCTGCAGTGATGAACGGTAAATTAATATTAGTCTCTAAGGTAGTGGAAAGCTCCATCTTAGCCTTTTCAGCTGCTTCTTTTAATCTCTGCAAAGCCATCGGGTCTTTTGAAAGATCGATCCCTTCCTGTTTTTTGAATTCCGAGACTAACCAGTCGATAACTCTTTTATCGAAATCATCCCCGCCTAAATGAGTATCGCCATTTGTTGATCTTACCTCAAAAACACCTTCACCGATTTCCAGGACAGAGATATCGAAAGTCCCTCCGCCTAAATCGAATACTGCTATCTTCTCATCTTTCTTCTTATCCAGACCATAAGCTAAAGAGGCCGCAGTCGGCTCATTGATTATCCTCAAAACATCTAAGCCCGCGATCCTTCCCGCATCTTTGGTTGCCTGGCGCTGTGAATCGTTAAAATAAGCCGGCACAGTTATAACTGCCTGATTAACTTTTTCACCCAGGTAATCCTCAGCCGTTTGTCTCATCTTCTGCAAAATCATAGCGGATATTTCCGGTGGCGAATATTCTTTGTTTTCGATTTTTACCCGGACATCACTATTAGCACCTTCCACTACTTTATAGGGAACGGTCTTTATCTCTGATCCAACCTCAGAATATTTTCTACCCATAAACCTTTTTATGGAATAAACCGTATTCTGGGGATTGGTAACTGCCTGTCTTTTTGCCACCTGCCCAACTAACCTTTCTCCTGTGCGGATAAATCCAACTACGGAGGGGGTTGTTCTCATCCCTTCGGAATTAGGGATAACCTTAGGGTCTTTCCCCTCCATAATAGCCACGCAGGAGTTGGTTGTGCCTAAGTCTATGCCGATTATTTTTCCCATTTTATTCTCTCCTATATATATGTTTTTTTCGAAATGTCAAGTTTTGTTTTCAATTTTTATTGTAGAGACGCATCGCATGCGTCTCTGCATTATTTGTATTTTGTAAGTGGTAGCCGCAGACTTCAGCCTGCGCTTTATCTTTACATTATCCATCCTGTGCTTGCTGGGTCCCCTGACCCGGCAAGTCCTGTTGCCTTCATTTCCTCACCATCCTGCCTTGCGGGTAAGGTGGGGTTACCATCCTGGTAGGTCAGGCATCTTATCATATAGACCCGTTTATAGGGCCTGACCATTATATTCCGCGTCGCGGGCATAAAGCCCGACGCTACGAGCTTTGTAGGGGCACGTTGCAACGTGCCCCTACCTCCTTAGCTGATATTAATCGGGATCTCTTTAGGCTTTACCTTCTCGCTTTTGGGCAAAGTCACCTTCAGGATTCCATCTTTGAAATTAGCTTTTATCTTTTCTGCTTCAACTGGAGTAGGAAGAGTAAACGATCTGCAGAAAGAGCCAAAGCTTCTCTCCAACCTGTAGAAATTAGCATCCTTCTTTTCCTCCTCGGACTTCTTTTCCCCGCTCAGGGTAATCACATTATCCTGCACTGAAAGCTTTATATCCTCCTTCTTCATCCCCGGCATCTCAGCCGTAACCACTATCTCATCCTTGGTCTCAGAGACATCCACATTCGGAGTCCAGAGCCCTTCCTCTGCCTTTAACCATCTCCTGGGGACTCTCCCACCGAAGAAGTTATCAAACAGTTGATTCATCTCATCCTGAATTGAGACGATGTCCCTCAAAGGTCTCCATCTGACTATAGCCATACATCCTCACTCCTTTCGGATAGTTAATAGTTAATGGTTCATAGTTCATGGTTTTCCTGTGCTTGCTGGGTCCCCTGACCCAGCAAGTCCTGGTGCCTTTATTTTCTCACCATCCCACCTTGAGAGCAAGGTGGGGTTACCATTCAGTTGTGTCAGGAGCTACTCCTGACACCAGTTTTTATTTACTCGTCTAACTTCTCACTTCTCACGTCTTACTTTACTTTAATTCACTTCCACTGTCTTACTTACCTTTTCCTTTTTCGGCATTCTGATCTTCAGAATCCCATCCTTAAACTCCGCTTGTATCTTTTCCTTATCCACATTCTCAGGCAGCATAAACGACCTGGAAAAGTTCCCGTGATTTATCTCCTCCAACAGATACTCCCCCTCTTTTTCTTTCTTTTTGTTTCCGGTAATGGAGAGAACATCATCCTCCTTGGTCACTTTAATATCCTCTTTTTTCATACCCGGGAACTCAGCCACCACAAAAATCTCCTCCGGAGTCTCCCCAATATCCACATTTGGACCCCACTCGGACTCCTGTGGTAAAGGAGCCATTCCTGCGGATGCAAAAGCAGATTTCATATCCGGCCCAATACAAAATACTCCAACATCCCCTCTCTTTTCTCTGTTGCTAATAATATTGCAAATCATCTAAACCTCCTTATTTTCTGTTTATATTATATGCAACTGTTATGCCAGAATTAGGAATTTGGTTTAAGTTAAAATATGGCAATTACTTAGATAAAAATAGGATTTGGAAGCTAAAATATTAATAATGCCAGAATGACATTGAGAAGGTCAAATTTGCAGGTAAATATGCAAGATTGACACAATGACTGCGAAAATGACAGGGATAAAAAAGTAGAGACGCATCGCTATGCGTCTCTCCAAAAGTAAACTCATCTTGCCCTCACGATGGGTTTATCTTACCCCACCTTGAGGGCAAGGTTGGGATACGATTATATTTTTATTCTGTGATAACAAACCTAATTTTACTTGCCATTAGGCCTCTTTATATGTCCATTTATACCATAGTGATTATAGCAATCGAAAACACATTTGCAAAAATTAATCATTCTTTTGTCTTTTTTCTTAATTGCCTCTTTATATAGTCTTATGAGAAATCTTTTTCCAAACTCAGTTTGTGAATAATTTTTTTTAAGGAAATTATGCTCAGAACATAAGGTTTGCCCATTCTCTATTGTATTGGTTCCGCCTTTATCTAAAGATATTCTGTGATTAGCATGTATCTCAACCCCATCCTCTCTTTCTTTCACAAAAAACACACTTGTAGTTGTATCCTTTGTAAATCCTTAATTTTCTGACATCTTGCTCATAATATTTCAACATAATCCTACAATAGGCATGTGTATGATACCTTTCCGATTCTAAATCCTTGAATTTTCTAGCCCATGAAATTTCAGCTAAATGCACTTGTGCATAAAGTAATAATTCTCTTCTTCTTACAATTTTAGGCGGATATAGTTCATCTGTTTTGGGTCCATTTTCAAAAACTTCAAAATCTAATATCTTCCACTCTCGCTTCGGAATTATTCTTCTCATGATTCATTCTCTATTTGTTTTGTTGAAAGTGATTCTATCATCTCAATACTTTTATGTAACTGCAACATCAAGATAAATCTGAAACCAGCAGGCGTGATAACGATTTGTCTTCCTATCTTCCCTAATAGACCTAGATCAATAGCGAAATTTAAAAAGGTATAGGTTGCGGTATTTTGTGATTTTTCAGCTTGCCATTCAGAACTTTTACCACTGACCGTTCTAAACATTTTCACTAAGTCCTTAAAATTAATAGGATAAGAATTTCTGGTTAGAAGAAATGTACTTTCTACTATTGAGTAAACCCCAAAGACCGTGTTGGAATAAAATGGATCTGCCGCAACAAACTGCTTCAAAATCTCACATTGTGCACTAGTTATTACTCCTATAAATGTTTCCTCTTTTCCACTTGCAACATATTTATCTCCTAAATCAGTTAAAAAATATTGCTCCGCTCTTTCTCTAACCAATCCAAATTCTCTAGCAACTTTTAAATGATTATGAACGCTTCCCTTTGACAGCCCTGTCGCTTCTGCAAGTTTTTCTTGCCTTGTTATTCCACGGTTGAGTGCACCTAAGACTCTATTGATTAAGCCTATATTAAAAACTCCATAATCTTTCGGCTTGATCCGCAAAAATGGAGTAATAGCAGTTAAATTTTTGAAATACTCATTTAAAGCATCTATTGGTTGGTATTTAATAATCTCAATATTGTGTGATCTACAAACTTCTTTTTGTTTCTGGTTATATCCAGTTACTAACAAAAACGCTCGAAGTTTTCCCTCAACCAGTTCTCCTCGACTCTGTAATTTAATAAGCTCTTCTCGATACGAATTCACTTGATCTATATATTCATAGTTAAATCTTGTGATCTTAAATTCAATCAAACATAATTCTCTACCATGTGTTAATAACAAATCAAGACGTTGTTCACCTGATTTAAGTTTTAATTGTCGACCGATTACTTTTACATCATAAATTAAATTGAGAATTTTCTTTAAATAAAAAAGATTAGAAATACATGTCTCCTCCACCTCGATTTCTCTAATATTATGGTATTGCTTTAATTTCAAATCAGATCTCCTTTAAACCTGAACTTCTCCTGTAGAATGATATTCCCTGCCAATTTATTTTGTTATTGCCATAATATCAGCATAGACACTTTGCTGACCACCTTTATTTTTGTCCAGTGGAATATTTAGACAAAAACGACCATCATCTTTTACAAGTTTAAATGCTTTTTCAAGCCATTTTTGAGTAAATTCAAGGTAGATATCGTAGGAAATTTTATCATCGTAAGAGTTATATCTAATATCTACATTGTAAGGAGGTGATGTGACAACTAAATCTATGGAATCTTCTTTAATACAATCTGTTGTTAAAAAATCATCATTAAATATGAAAATGTTGCTTGACTGAAAATATAGTTTTTCGTTCATTTTTATTTTATTTACCTTTTAATGACATTTGGATAAGTGGTTTTTATTAACTCACTTTTTTATACTTTACTCTATCCCCCTCCAGAAGTCAAGTCTTTTTTGCCCTAAAATTCTTGATAAGCAACCCATTCCTCTTTCTCCCCATTCCTCTCCATCCCCTTTAATTAAACCTCAAATAATCTTACATAAATTTACCTGAAAATGCAACAATATTTTTTAATTTTTAGAAGAATAAAAGAACAGAATCCACCTCAGGCGGATTTTGACCCTACATTTTTTCCTTTACACCTTTTAAGCGGTAGAACAGACATTTCCTATGGTGGCTACGCCAGACGTAGTCTCCGTTATAGGACTTATCTGTTCGTGCCTGTCAGAGAGCGAAGCCTGTGGCGTAGTCCGTAGCCACGTAGCCACAGGAATGTCTGACCTACCACAAAAATCTGGTGTCTATAATATCTCAAATCTTTATCTCTACCCCTCTTTTCCTGATCCCATATATTAAAGGAACCCAAGTATCTTTTTTATAAGATTTCAAAGAAATAGGTACGGTCTCAAATCTTGGGTCTATTTTGCAGGCTATCTGTAAAAGCATTACCCCTTCTTCAAAGCGGTCTTTACCAAAATCCGGAGAGACAACAGCAACGTCTATGTCGCTATCTTTGTGATATCTCCCGCTTGACCTTGAGCCATACAGGATAATTTTTGTTACCCTTATGCCTCTTTTCTTTAGGGCTTTATGTAATTCCCTTAATTTTCCTGCAATCTCTTTTTCAACCATTTGTAGACCATTTTGACTTCATTTAGATTCTTCTCAGTAAAAGCTTTTGTGCACTTCTTGTAGAATTTTTTCTGTTCTTCTGGATACCTTGTTTCAAAATAAAACTCCATAAAACGAACAAGTTTCTTCTCAATATTTTCAGGTATCTTGGAAGCTAATTTACTTGCCAATGAAGGGAGTGAGTGGGTACGAGGTGCATGTTCTTTTGTATCTCTAACTACTAAAGCCTTCAACAATTTCTCTAATGCCAGATGTCCCATAAATAAGGCATAAGGATATTTGCCAGTCTTAAACATTGCTTCTGCTACACCCAAATCATACTCCGCTCCTTCTCGCCAGTAAGATACTGTTTTTTCGATCTCAAATCTCATAAATTTAACTATTCAAAAGATTTCTTTCTTGATATATATGTAATCGACAAGAATCGCTATTATTATATTCACCCCTTTTTAAAAGTCAAGGGTATTTTCAGTAATGTCAAGAAAAAAGGACAGGACGATGTTCTTTCCTTACGATTTTTTAAAAAAATCCTTGACTTTATTTTTGGTTTGTTTTATTTAAGGGAAATTTATTTCCAAGCTACCTGTCGATATGGGTTTTAGTAAATTCTCCGGAATTTTTGGAAAGCTGATCCGCCTCAGGCGGACCGCTGCGAGTATACTCTTAATATTGATTATCTTTTCCCCTATTAAATCTTTAGTTGGTGCGGGAATTGGATTTCCCGCACCTGATAACATTCGGAAATTCCAATTCCCGAATGAACCGGATTCTGTACCGGCTTTTTTGTCCGCCATCTCCGACCAGGACGGGAAAGTCCCTGTTTACTGGTTCAAACCCGGAGCAGATCCACAGGAACAAATTTTGGATGACGGGACCAAAGCGCTTCAGTTTTATCTTTCAGATCAGTGGTATGAAAACTGTGCCGCAGAAAAATTTATCTCTCCTTCTTTACCCTTTCTCCTGTTGAAATCAAAGATATTCATCAGTTATCAGGGCAAACCTGGAGATACTTTATATGACCCCACAGATTCATTTTTCATAACTATAAACAAAAATAACAAGGGAAAACCAGGGTCTGCACTTTCAGAACCAGTTTATGCAAAAGCAGTAGGTAACGATACATCCGTAGGTGAATGGGTGCAAATAGCGCATAATCTTTTGATTACCGAAGAGGATACCTTCTGGGTAGTTTTCCGCTGGCTAAAAGATACGCCAACCTCCCCTTTAATCGGATCAGACAATTCCACAAATCTTTGTAGGTCTTATAAGGGCTGGAAAAAAGATGGGTACTGGCAGTGGAACGAGTGGAATTACAATCTGATGATAAGATGTTTAACCTTGACCAACGATACACCGTCTTCTCTTATACCAGAAGGATATAATTTATATAGAGCAGACACCTCGAACTTTCAGACCTCTTCTGATATTTTTCCGAAACATTTCCCGGCTGACAGTTTTTATTATCTGGATACAGATGTAATTAATGGAAAAAGCTATTACTATAAACTAACCGCACTTTATTCCGGGCAGGAATCAAATAGCTCAAACCAAACTCAAGCCACACCTCAAACACCAGCTTCACTCCAGGTAGATCTCGATTCGCTGGAGATTTCTTTGCTCTCAGGAGAAAAGAAAGAAGAGTATCTTCATTTGACTAATACCGGTGGTATTCCTCTGGACTTCCAGATAAAACTTGAGCTTTCTCTGGATGATTCAACCAATGGAGCTGATCTTTACGGCTATACCTGGACTGATAATTTTACCCAAAAAAGTTTAAGATATGAATGGGTAGATACAACTAATCGAGGAACCCAGATTAATAATTCAAGTGATCATGATAAAGTATATGGACCAATTATTTTGAACTTTCCTTTCCCCTTTTATGGAAATCTCTATGATACTCTCTGGATTTCGACCACTGGTGTTTTGAGTTTTTATCCCTGGGATCTAAGATTTCCCAATTACCCTTTACCTTATGATCAGGGATATTTCAGGTTAATATCACCTTTCTGGAGCAATTTGGTTTTAACCGATTCAAGTAGAATTTACTTTTTCCAATCTTCTGACTCAATCGTTGTTTCCTTCATAGATATAAAACACTTTAAATCCGAAGGTTTATACACCTTTCAGGTCATCCTGACTGAAGAAGGCTCAATCGATTTTCAATATAAAATATCAAGCCAGCTCTATGATTCAGCCACAGTCGGGATACAAAATGAAGATGGAACCCTGGCTTTATTAATATCTTACAACCAGGATTATCCGGAAGATAGTTTGAGGGTCAGGATAGAGCCTCCTTATCTATCCTTTTCTCCAGTCAAGGGGAAAATTAATCCTGCAGAAACTCAACCTCTAAAACTCCTCTTCGATAGTCACTTTTTATCTTCCGGTTTATATGAAGGAGTTTTAAAATTTTATGCACAGGACAAAAATCACGCTCTAAATCCATTATCCATACCAGTAACTCTGAAAATCGATACCACCACTTCAGTTCCGCAGGAAATCGAACAAACCCCCTATATTTTCGAGCTTAACCAGAATTACCCAAACCCGTTTAACCCCACCACCACCATTCCGTTCCGAGCAGGTAGCAAGAAGCTTGTAGCTCGTAGCCCCATCCATACAACCCTGATTATCTATAATATTTTGGGACAGAAGGTGAAAACTCTGATGGATGAGGATAAATTACCGGGGAATTATCAGGTTATCTGGGATGGGAAAGATCAAAGAGGAAATGAGGTTTCATCCGGGATATATTTCTATCAGTTAAAAGCCGGAAATTATAAAGAAACGAAAAAGATGAGTTTGTTAAGATAGATTATGGAGTGCATCAGTTTACTGACGCATCTTCGAGCAAATAAAACTCACCCTTGCTCTTTCCTTAGAAAAGAAAGGGAATTAGTTGTAGGGACAGAATCCGCCTCAGGCGGATTCTGTCCAATACTTCCTCTGCTGACCGTGGGTGGCACCCTCAAACTTGTTTGGGGGTGACTTATAAAATCTTAAGTTTATTAACTCCATAATTACCTTAAATGAAGCGAACCTGAAAGGTTCGCACTTGTATATTGAATATTATGTTTATATTTTACAGGTGAATAAGGGATATACCCTTCACCCAATGGTGGAAGGGAACCTTGCCGACAGATCGTGTCGCACTTGGGCTAAAAGCTCGTTCGTAGCTTGGTCGTCGGCAAGGTCCCTTGTGCCTCTGCAAGCTCGAACAGTCGAATGGTTAAAAAGACCGCATAGCAAGTATGGGCTACCAGAGGCAAGTTAATTAAATTATACTAAAGGAGGAGTAGTTATGCAACAGATAGTTTGCGGGATTGACGTTAGTTCAGAGGAGCTTGAAGCTTGCATTCTTTTGGCAGATGATACTGCTAATCCACACCGCCGGACCTTCAGCAACACCAGGAAAGGTATTAAGAAGTTCATATCTTGGTTAAGGGGTAACAAAGTAGAGTTGGTAGTTATGGAGGCATCAGGAGGGTATGAGCGGGTTTGTAGGAGGATGTTAAGAGAGTTAGGGATTCAGGCTCATGTAGTTAATCCTGCACGGGTAAGGCATTTTGCCAGGGGGATAGGAAAACTGGCGAAGACGGACAAGATTGATGCCCGGGTTATAGCCAGATTTGGACAGGTGGTGAAGTTAGAGGAGTTAGGGGAGATAAGTGAGATGGAGTTGGAGATTCAGGAGCTTATCAAAAGGCGGCAGGAGTTGCAGGAAATGGTAGTGGCAGAGAAAAACAGGCTTCGTATAGCAGAGAGGGAAAAGGCAAAAAGCCTTAAAAGGATAATCAAGGTATTGGAGAAGGAGCTTGAGCTGATGGATGAGAGGATAAAGGAATTAGCTCAAAAAGATGATCAGATTATGCGGAAGGTTGGATTTTTAAGAAGGGAAAAAGGGATGGGATTTATCACCGCTATAAGTTTACTTTCTTGTTTACCTGAGTTGGGGAGAGTAGATAGGAAAAAGATATCTGCGTTGGCGGGGGTGTCACCTTTCAACCGAGAGAGTGGCAAGTGGAAAGGTAAAAGCTTCATAAGTGGAGGACGTGGACTCATAAGAAGATCCTGTATATGCCTGTCTTGGTAGCAATAAGATTTAACCAGAAGCTAAAAGAGTTTTATCAGAGGTTATTAGCTTCAGGAAAGGCAAAAAAAGTAGCCGTGGTTGCGGTGATGCGCAAATTACTAATTATCTGTAATGCCATTTTAAAAAATGCTTGATTTTCAAGACAGTCGCTACGAGAAAAACATAAAATAAACAAAAAAATGGAGGTCTGAAGACCTCCGCTACACAAAAATGCAGGGGCGGGTTTTAAACCCGCCCCTGCAAAAACAATAAAAATATAAACTCACTCACCTGCTTATAAATTTCCTCCAGTAACTTCTTCAAGACTTACTTAGCTAACCGGTCTTATCAGCCAGAAATTTGATTCGATCATATCGTTCCCGGAGCTTGTCCATCTCTTCTGAGGAATCAGAATCCTTTCTTTTCTTCAAAACTCTGACCGCCTCTAATTTAATCTCCTCGTCTATCTTTTTGCCTGAAATCCCTTTATCAAATATCCTGGGTTGATTAATAACTTCAACCAAAAATTTGTAACCCTTTTCTCCCCCGACATTATTGATAGTGTGTAAAATCAGAAGAGCATTGTCTTCGTCTTTATAGAAAAGCTCTTTTAACTTATCAACGGAGTTCTCCGAACCGCAAGAGCCCAGAGCCATCAGGGCTAATTTCCTGATCTCCTTATCCTCTTCCTTTGCCAATGCCAGGATAAGCTCCTCGCTTTTTTTACCACCGGTTTTCTCTAAAGTCTGCAGGACCGCTTTTTTTACCTTAAGGTCTTTATCGCCCATCAATTTTTCCAGTCCGGATAAGGATTTTTCGCTCTTGATGTCGGATAATATATGGAGAATATTCCTTATTTTAAACCAGCTATCTAAAGTCAAATTCCCGGATGAGTCTCGCTGGAAACTGGAATCATCCTGAATTATTCTGGAGAAATAGTCAGCCCCGGCTTCCCCTGAACCACTCCCGGCAATCTTTAAAACCACCTGCCTTATGGTTCTATCCGGATCGGTTAGAAGAGGTTCTAAAGCCTGGGCAATTTTTTCTCCCCCGATTAAAATCAGTGCCTCCCCAACTTTCTCCCACACCTCCTTTTTTTTACTTTTTATCTCCCCCACCAGCTGCTGGATGATCTGGTCCCGGGCAAAACTCTGAATAATCTTAATATACCGTTCCTCTTTTTCCGGCGAATACTCCCTTTCCGGATCTGACCTGAGTTCCTGGATGATCTGGTTGAATTGCCCGTATTCGCGGGATATTATCGACTGCCTGGCACAGTTTTCCAAAAGCTGAAAGTACTGAAGATCGATCCGGTTTTTATGGGAAAGCATCTCCTGGACAAAATACCTGAAAAGCTCTTTGGAATATTTCAGGAAGAAAGAAGAGAAAGTTTTAAGCCAGAAGAAAGAGGTTTGACGTAAATTTTCCTTTTCTGAAAAAAGATTCTGCCAGAGAGCATCGATCGTCTTCTTCAACCTCTCCGCCTGATTTAAATTGATAAGCTTGATCAAAAGATTCTTCAGGCTCTCCTTCTCTTCCGCCTTTGCTTCTCCGGAGATGAGTTTATCTAAAACCAGCTCAGAGTCCCTTAAGGTCTTGATCTTGAGCAAAGTGCTTTCATCTAAAGCTTTTTCAAAAAAGTTCTCCGGAGCACCCTGGCGCACAAAAACATCCTTCAACTCGCTAAAAAGGTAATCCCTTTCCGGATGATGGATAAAAGCTTTGACTAAATTCTTCACCCCGTCTAAATATTCCCCATTTTGAGACATCTCCTCCCAGTCTTTTCCGGCGAACTCATTTTTTAAAAGCTCCTTCACTTTTTCTCGGGGTAATTTCGAGAACTCCTCCAGCAGAATAGCTTGAAAAACATTGAGCCTGAAATCAAACTTTAGTTTCCCCTCTAAATCTATATCTTTCTTTATCTTTCTTAACAATATGTCTAACATCAGCTGTGGGGCTTGTTGTAGCGAAATTCTGGCAAAAGTCTTAACTTCAAAATCATCACATTTTTCCACTAAAGAGATGCTTTCTTCTAAGAAAGTATCCCCGGGCTCTGATTTTTTCACCCGGATAGAATTGATTCTCTTATCTTCCAGGAACCTCTGCAGATTCAGATTCTTAGGCAAGGGCAAGAGTTTCTCGCTCAACCTTCTTAAAAAAATGTTCAGCTCATCCGAAGCCACCTGGCCATAGATATAAACACTGCCTAACTCGAATTTGAAAAGCTCGATTTTCAACCCGCGTATGAAAACCTCCTCCTTCAGAGGAATACCCATAGCGTAAAATTTATCCTGATAAAGGTGGAAATCGAAGTAGCTCCTCAGGCGGAAAAGCTTCTTCATCCAGTTAAAAGGTTTTTTGGATAACTCCTTCTCTGCTGGATGCTCCTGGGTATATAGTGCCAGGCAGCGTGAGGATAAGAAAAGCTCCCTTAAGATCTCTTTCCCCAATTCCCTCAGGTCTAACTCCAGGTCTTCCCTTTTAAGTAATGAAAAATCAAATACCATCTTTTCTATTCCTTGCGACGATCTTATCGTAGAGACGTATAGCTTGCGTCTCTGTGCAACTTATTCAAAACAGTAGAGATAGCCGTCCATAGAGGGGATCAGTATCTTTCCTTTAGAAAAAGAGGGCGAGGCATAGATCATCCCTCCGGTCTTATATTTAAAAACCATCTCACCAGTTGAGCTGTTCACTCCGTAAAAATTACCATCCAGAGAGCCAAAGAAAATTTTATCACCGATTATCAAAGGCGAAGAGTGGATTGGACCATCAGTCACAAAGCTCCAGACCAGTTCTCCGCTTTTTGAGGACAGGGCATAAAGATGACCATCATTCGAGCCAAAATAAATCCTCTCTTTATCCAGGGACGCTGAAGAATGAATACTCCCTCTGGTTTTGAATTTCCAGAGAAGCTCCCCGTTAGATCTATCTAAGGCATAAAAGTAACCGTCCGCAGAACCTAAGTAGAGAGCCTTTTCCTCGATACTGGGTGAGGCAAAAATTGCCCCTTCAGTCTCATAACTCCAGATTTTCTTCCCTGAATCAATTTCCAGAGAATAGACTTTGCCATCTCCTGATCCAAAGTATAAAGCTTCCCCTGAAAAAGTTGCGGCAGAATAGGTAAAATCACCAGCCCGATATTTCCAGAATTCCTCTCCATTAATTTTATTCAACGATAGAAATTCCCCCCCCTCTGTGGCTACGAAAAGCCCTCCTTTTATTATCATCGGTGAGGAGCTTATATCTCTTAATCTTTTCTTCCAGACCAGAACACCACTTTTTAAGCTCAGGGCAAAAAGATTTGAATTCTCCTTCCCCCCGTTAAAATAGAGGATACTTTCATCTGCACAGGGGGTAATAGATAGTGGAAAATCCAGGGAATAAGAGCCTGACTTTTCACCGGTGTTAAAATCTAAAAAGACTAACCTCTGCTCTAAAGTCCCGATGATTATCATCTCCTCTAAGATCAAAGGAGTTGAGTAGCTTGGTCCGACCTTCTTCTTCCAGAGAAGTTTTAATGGCAGATTTATATTAGAATTTTGAATTGCTTGGTTAATCCGGTCATATCTGAAGCTTCTCCAATCTGAATCTTTTTCCTTGAAATCCACTCGTGGGAATTTTAAACTTGAGGCACAACCCCAAAAAAGGAAAATAAAAATGACGAATACTCTTTTAATAACTTTCATTCCGAAAAGGGATTTACCTAACCAGAGATTAAACCCCATTCTTTCTGCCTTTATCTAAAAGTTCCAGCCAAAAAAGAAATTGAACACCGTTTCCCTCGAAACCGATTTGAAATCTGTTTTCTTGGCGAAATCAAATCTCAAAACTATCACATATCCAAAGCTGATCCGGAATCCAGTCCCAAAACTGCCATATAATTGATCAAAATGGTCTTCCCAGGCATTCCCGGCATCGAAAAAGAATGCCCCACGGATAGCCTCAAAACCTATTTTGCCAAAGGGGAAGCCGATTATCAGATTGTCGATCAGGGGAAAACGTAGTTCGTTATTTATCAAGATAAGTCTTTTCCCGTAAAAAGCTTTGCGATCATAACCTCTCAGACTCCAGCTCCCGCCTAAATGTAACCTCTGAGGCTCAGTGCCTGAAGAGGAAAAACCCGTTAACCTTAGGGCAAAACAACTGTTCTTCCCCAGCCGCAGATATTTTCTAAAATCAGCTAAAATAAGTCGATTGTAAACCTGCAGCTTATCCCAGCTCAGGGTAAGCCCGAGAGTAAGATTAAACCTGATTCCATCTATAGGACCGGTCAGATCCCATAAACTGGTATCTTTGATCCAGGAGAAGTAATTGGTGGAAAGCAGCACATTCCTTTTCCTTCCAAAAACATAAAAATCCTTATCCGACTGCCTTAGGAAGAAACTGGATTCTATCCGCTGAAACTTGGAGATTGGATAGTTGGCAAAGAAAAGTCCTCCATATTGTCTTTCCTTGAAGAAGCCATAATAATCATCATAATATTCATCATAAAGATGATAGATCCCGAATCCATAGTTAAGCCTTTGGGTTCGATTCAAATAGGTCACGCCAAAGTTAAAGCTGGAAAAAAACTCGGATTTGGTCCTGGCGGTATTGCTCAAAAGGAAAAAATACTGATGGTTACCTAACATATCGGTCAGGGCTAACTGCAGACCACCTACCGTCCCGTAGACTGCATCATAGGATATGGCTGACTGGGCTATGTCAAATGAATAATCGTTCTCATATTTAACCACACCCCTGGTATGTTCTCCGGAGATTTTCTCCGGAGCCCAGCTTGATTTCAGGCTATCTTTCTCCTGTCCCAAAAACTCAACCAAAGAATCATTCAGGGAAAATTTATAGATATGGAAATTGTAATCCCGATAACCGGAGAAATAAAGTTCTTTTCCTTCGCCGCTCGCGTCCGGATCAAAACCTCCGGTTAAGAACCGGGTCAACTTTTTTATCCCGGACGAATCCAGAGAATAAAGATTAAAAGCGCCTTCCCGATCCGAAGTGAAAAAAAGCTTGTCTTCATTTTTTGAGAAAGTGGGATTTAAATCATGCGCTCTGGCAGAGGTGAGCTGTTTAATTTCTCCAGTTGATACCTCAATCGAAAAAAGGTTTTGAAAACCTTCTTGTCCATAAAAGGTCCGATCCGATGAGAAAACTATGGTTTTACCATCTTTAGACCAGGTCGGATCCTTTTCCTTATATATATCCTTGGTTAAACGAACCAGTGAGTCTGCGAGCAGATAATATAAATAAAGATCAGTATATCCATTCTTATCTACTCCGCTGAATGCTATCTTCACATTGTCCTCAGACCAGGCGGGTGAAGATAAACTGATGAGAGTATCAAATCTCTTGCGCTGGACGATCTTCATCTGCTTTAAATCATATATATACAATAAATCTTTTTCCTTACTCTTGGAGATAAAAACAATCCTGCTGTCTTGTGAACCATCCACCTTACTCTCTAAAAAATGCAAAGACTCAAACTGGGGAGACCTCTCCCCCTTTACCAGGGTAAACAGCTTTTCCTTCTCCCCCCGGGGTGACATAAGATATAAGCTGGAATAACCTAATTTATTAGATTTAAATACCACCCAGTCCTCAACCTTACCCTTGTACCGGTATGGAACTAAAGTCGGTTTGACACTGAAGTCATCAAAGGTCAATTGAGTAGCCACCCTATCCGGCAAGTCTCCTGAGGAGATCTCCGGAAAATATTTTTTCTTCAGATGATATTCCCACTCATCTCCCAGCTCTTTCAGGCTTTTATGGAAAATCAATCCCACTACTTCTGAAAAATTCCCCCCCCTCCAGTAATCGTCAAAAACAAGGGTAAGCCGGTCATCTCCGTATTTCTCCTCTAAAAATCTGCAGAAAGATTCTCCCTCCTTGTACATCAGGTAAGATCCAGCTAGCTCTCCCATATGCTCGATCTTCACCAGCCTTCCGGAGATAACCAGGTCTTTGATTATCATCTCTGCTTCGGAATCGACCTTTCCGGACCAGTGTTCGGCTAACCCTTCTTGAAACCAGAGAGGCGGTTCTACATAATTGTAGATGCGGTGAAGCTTCATCACGAAATAGAGCTTTTCAAAGGTGAATACATGCACCAGCTCGTGCTGAATGGTATGCTTAAAAGAAGAATATGACCCGTCAAAAGGGATCACCATTCGTCCCTTGAAAAACTCGGTAAACCCGGCTACGTTTTCCGGCAGCAGGTTTGGGATCACATTCGTCTGTTCGAAATAGTTAGGCGAGCTGTAGATGATTAAAGGGATTTTCTTGTTGATATGATAATTGAACTTGTCTTGAAGGAGGTTATAACCGTCCTCTGCTATCTTGGCCGCAATCTCGGCGATCTCCTTTTCCTCTACGTAAAAATAAACATTGAAATGCTCGGTGGTCAGAACCTCCCACTCAAAGCGGGTATATTGTACTTTATTTTTCCCAAAGTAATATTGAGAAAACCCCCGCAGGGGTAAAAATAGCAAAAAAATAAATATGGCCCCGAAAAAGTATTTACTCATCTAACTTGTCAGAATCTGAGTTTTCAAAGTTTGGAATTGTTGATTTCCTTATCTTTAAAAGATAGGACCTTTTGAGCTTTTTCCGTCACCTCATCCCGACTCCATCTCCCTAAAATACCTTTTCTCCTTTTTCGCACAAACTCTTTTAAAACCTGAAAACACTCTTCGTCTCCGATTTTATCTAATAGACCTAAGGCGCTTATCTGAAGCTCTTCTTTTTCCTTTTTGGAAATATTCGCTGGAATAAACTTTTCGTCCGTAGCTACCTTCAGGATAAAATCCCTGGATTCTTTCTCGTCTAAATTTACCACCGTGGTAAGTATTTTCTTCCGGTCTAAGGAATCGGCATAAAAAGCTCTCTTCAGCTCGGTAATGAGATTTTTATCTTTAGTGAGAGAGAGCAGGTTCAAGGCTTTTTTGCGAACTTCCTCTTCCTTGTCCTTAAGTAGCTCAAGGAAAACTTGATTTATTTTCTCATCCTTCTTCTTCTCTAACCCTTTTAAGATTTCCAGTCTCACCCGTGGGTCCGGATCTTTTGCAAAGTCTGTTAAAATATCTATAGCTTTTTTGCTTTCGATATTTCCCAAAACGAATAGCGCATTCCTCACCTTATACCAGGACTCATCTTCCAGGATATTGGTATCTTTACTCCTTTTGAAGTTCTCTTTATAAGATAGGAAACCCAAAATGGTTTCAACTGAATTCTCTCCCAGGTCGCTTAAAACCCGTAGGGCCCATAGACGAATACTGCGCTGTTCTACCGTAAATATCTCTATAAGTTTCTGAGCAACTTTGTTTAGCTCTAAATTCTTCAAAAACTCCTCTATCTCTTTTCCTTTCTGCGTATGAAAATCGGTGAAAAGCGGCTGGATCAGAAGATCCAGATTCTCTCTGGAAGAAACCTGATTCATAAAATCATCTTTTAATCTCTGGATTTCGGGCATTTTTTGCTCAGCCTGGGTTTTGCTGTGAATTTTCTCCATAATCCTTTTCAGCTCATTCAGATTTCCAATCTTTGACAAATGAGTATAGATTGGCAATAACAGCTCAAAATATCCACGATAAAACCTTATGGAGACTAATTGGTTATCAAACTGTCCTTCCAGTCTTTCCCTTATATATACGAAATCCTTCTCTTTTTCTTCGGAGATTGATATTTCAATCATCTTTTTAAGAGCTAAAACCGAATCGCGCCTGAGCTTTTCATCCGGAGAATCAAGTTTTTCCAGCAGGGAATCGATTATTCTCTGCTTGAGCTTTTCATCTGGATAATCAGCTATCGTCTTAATCCTCTCCTCCAGACCTTCCTCTTCTATTCTGCCTTTCTCTAATTCTTCAAAAAACTCTATAGTTTGAGATATTACCTCCTCTTTTCTCTGAAAAGTCCCGTCGATCAAAAGATCAAAATATTTCTCATCGATTATCCCGTAACCGGACAGGAGTTCCTTAAGTCTGGGTAAAAGCCTCTGTTTGTCCCGTTTCTCTAAAACTTTTTTAACCATCTCCAGCGCTTCCTGGGAAGGGCTTTTTTGTTGAGAAACATCCTTCAAGCCCTGCTTTATACTGTAGGTCAGAAGAGATAGTATCTCGTCGTCCGATAGATTATTGACCTCGTTCTTGAGATTCTCCAGCATCTGTTTGATGTCTACCCCTCCTTCACCTGCTCCCCCTCCCCCCGTTCCAGAAGCTACTCCCTCAATTCCGGGATAAAAGGAGATACCTGCGGCTTTAAACGCCGTTTGAAGTCTTTCCTTCTTGATCGATTTACCTAAGATGAGATCTTTCAACAGGTCAGGATAAGCGCGGATGATCTTCGAGATTTCAGATTTCAGGCTCACATTTTCTATCTGTTCCGCCTTAACCACCTTTTCATCCTCTAATACCACCTCATACCGCTTTCGATTCAGTTTTATATGTGAGATATTACTTTTTTGAAAATAAGAGTTCAGATCCTCTTCTTCCTTTTTAAGAAAGAACTCTAAAAATAACCTCATCTCTTTTTCAGTTAAACCCTGAGTGAAGCTGATGCTTTTGATCTTCTGCTTTTCCAGCGTGTTCCAGACCAATTCGGAGACGGCGTTGGCTTCCAGGCTTTCCTCCTCCAATACCAGTTTATTTTCAACCCGGCCCAGGGTGATCTCCCCTTTGGTTTTGAAAAACTCCTGAAACAGTTTAAAGGTTTTCTGCAGGGCAGCTTTTACCGCCGGATGTTCTGAAGGATAAATACTCAACCTTCTGATAGTCGAGTCGAATTCCTTCAGAAAACTTATGTATGAAGAATTTTTAGAAACCTGCATAGGTATAATCCATGCCTTATTTTAACCCTATATCAATTAATCGACATCTTAGGATAACTCTTTATTTGGATAGTTGGAGAGAAATCATCGTTTTAAACCCCTGCGGACAGAAATATTTTTAGAGATCATAGTCAAACGATTTAGCACCAACGGCAGGAAAGCAGTAAGATTTCCCTTTACCTTCCTGAGGAAAGGGTTAGGGAGAGGTTTCTAAATAGTATAGCTTCCTTCCTCCTGCTGGATGCTATCATGCGGCAAAGGAACAGTCGGATGAAAACATCCGCTTATGAACAGGACATCCTGCGGGAGCAAGAAATCTCAAACAATTTTGCTATTCCCAGCCGCTGAAAGGAGGATATTTATCCACCATACAAAGCCAGTAAGCTTGAACCCGGTTGACATATCTCTGGTACCTTACCAGGTAATCAAAGGATTTTTTGGGGTAATTGCTGGTGAAGAGGATAGATAAGCCACTATAGATAATCACAAAAAACGCAGCGATACCGTAAAGCCCCATAAAAATCCCGTGAGGAATCCCGATATAGAGCCAGCCCAAAAAGAAACGGGCTAAGACCAGCCAGGGATTAGATTTCTCCGGATAGGTCACATCATATTTAACCGGATATTCAGGCATCTTTAACCTCCCGTGTTAAAGTTTATGATTATTTACCGTTTTAAAAAAACGGTAGAACAGACATTCTTGTCTGTTCTTTACAGTCAGACAGGAATGTCTGACCTACCAATAATTTCTCACCTGAACAGAAGTAAAACATATCTCTTCAAATTTATTATGGCTTAATCTTATACATAATCACCCAGGTATTAGAATCGTATTTCCATGAGGTATCAGCTACGCTTTTGAGTCTAAACAGTCGATACAAATCCGCATTTCGGAAAAAATTAATGGAATCAACCTCATGGAAATTTATCCTGATCCAGTAATCCCTCTTGGTAATCTCCCGTTAGAAGGAACTATTCCTGGAAATATCAAATATATCCGACAAGAAGATGCTCGGATGAGAATAAATATAATCCTCTATCGCATCTACCTCTGTATAACTCTTATAAGTAGGTTTTTTACACATTAAAGCAAAAAGAGAAAATAAAACCAAGAGAATCAAGACTTGCAACCCAAATTTAAACATTTTTCCTTGCATATCCAACCTCTATCAATTTAAATATACGAACTTATATCTTAAAACCAAATAAAAAAAGCTGAAGCAGACAAATCAATAGAGTCATAGGCACAAGGCTCCTTACCTGCGCAACTCTTTTTCGTAGTTCGAGACATCAGCCTCGCTCATGCAACCGTTAATCCCACCTTGTCCAAAGGTGGGGTGATCTTCTCCATCTCCTTTCAGGAGAGGGTCAGGTTGAAAATCCCGTCAAGGGCGGGGTTGAGGTCTTTTTTCGTAGCGTTGTCACTCCTGTGACAACGAAGAAACTGGAAATCCCACTTTGCCCCCAAGGTAGGATGATTAAAAAAAGTAGAGTCGCATGGCGATGCGTCTCTACAAAAAACACCCGGAACAAAAATTTGGATAATCTTGACCTGAATACTAATATATCTACAGATTTCATCCCGGTTTAATTCTTGACATTTTCCCATCTTGAGACTATATTTGAAAAAATTTTAAGTGGCTTGATTATGCTAAAAGATAAAATTATAAATGAACTGAAAAAAATACTGAGCGGGGATGGATTAAAGACTGAACCGGGCAGAACTTATGCTGTACCTGAAAAGGTGAGTACCATCCCTCAACTTGTTAAATTAGCCCTTCAGGAAAAATTCAAAATTCTCCCCCTGGGAAACGAATCTAAAATCAGCCTGTCTGAATATTCTGGAGACCAAACTCTTTTTTTAAAATTAAACCGGCTCTCCAGCCTAAAAAAGGTAGTACCGGAAGACCTTTTTGTGATGGTAGAGCCTGGATTTAACTTAAAAGATTTGAATCCCCAGCTTTCAAATTATAATCTTTTTTACCCTTTTTCTCTGGATAAATCAGAAGGAACTATAGGTGGTTCTGTCGCCTGCGGGCTTACTGGGAAAGCTTTCCGAAAAGATATCAGCACCAGCGAGCTGGTTTTAGCCTTAGAGATTGTGGATTCTTCCGGGCAGATTTTAAAATTAGGGGCTGAGGTTTTCAAAAGCGTTACCGGATATGATACTGCCAGACTCCTGGTCGGCTCCCGGGGAACTCTGGGAATAATCACCTCCATTTCTTTAAGAGTTTTCCCTTCAAATAGAAAAAAAGAGTTTGCAGACCTGAAATTATTACCGGCTATACCCTGGAAACTTAAAGGCGATAATTCAGCTAAAGCCATCCTCAACCAGAGAATAAAAAATATATTAGACCCGCAAGGGATTTTCGTAGAATAATCTTAAGGAGAGAAAATGGAAAATAAAGCTTTTGAGGAGATTATCCTTTTT
This sequence comes from uncultured candidate division Zixibacteria bacterium, assembly GCA_963713865.1. Taxonomy (GTDB): domain Bacteria; phylum Zixibacteria; class MSB-5A5; order MSB-5A5; family RBG-16-43-9; genus CAZMZF01. Next base: position 2,448,771 of record OY970208.1, read on the forward strand.
GCCATAAGAAAAGAAGTGGAAGCATCTACTCTTTATGGAATCTATTCTAACTTGGCGAAGAACCAGAATATCAAGAAGATGTTTCGAGACTTGAAAAATGAGGAGCTCAAACATAAAAAGATTCTGGAAGGGCTCAAAAAAGAAGACTTATCCCATTACCAGTTGAAAAAGATGCCGGATTTGAAAATAAGTAACTACTCTTTAGAAAAAGATTACTCTCCGGATATGAACTACCAGGAAGCTTTATTGTTAGCTATCAAAAGGGAGGAAAAATCTGTCAAATTATACCAGGACCTGTCTAAAGGAGCAGCCGGATCGGAGCTCGAGAAAATGTTCCAGGTCTTAGCTCAGGAAGAATCAAAACATAAACTCAAGCTGGAAACCGAATACGATCAGAACATATTGATTGAGGACTAAAAGTAATGCCGGAGAAAAAAGATTTGATCCTGGATATCCTGTTAGGTGCTATCCAGAGGGAGATAAACGCCTATGATTTTTATTACAAGTCCAGCCAAAACTCCCCCTTTCCGGAGACCAGGTCTTTATTTCTGCAATTAGCCCGGGAGGAGAAAAAACACCGGGAGATTCTGGCCAGGGAATATCAGACCGTTAAAAGAATGCTTCTAAGAGATGAGACCTCTCGGGTTTTTTTGGAAAAAGAAAAGGTCTCCTATTTTATCCCGGAAGAGATTATTTCTCGAAAAGTAAGAACTATTCCTGAGGTTGATCTATCCTGTATTTCTTTGCCCACAGAATTCTTAGGTGGAGATTATTTCGAGACTTTAATCGTGGCTGACCCGGTAAAAAACGTAAATCATCTCGGTTTTTTGCTATATGATATCATGGGACACGGTCTTGAGCTGACAGCCTTTAAAGCCAGAATCAGAGAGAGATTTGAAAACCTTCAGGATCTCTGGTCTAAAGACAAATCGATCCTCTCCCCGGCTTCAACCCTTACCCGCTTGGGAAAAGAGCTGTATCCGGATTGTCAAAAAGCCTCAAGTTTCATAGAGCTTTTTTATGCCCGGTATGATCCCCTGGAGAAAAAGATTACCTATTCTTCAGCCGGTCACCCCCCGCCCATCCTTATTTCCAACCAGGGAAAAGAAGTAAAAGTATTGATCGATACCGACCTGGTTATGGGTATAGATCAGACCAAGGAGTATAGAGATAGCTATATGAAAGTTGAATCCGGTGATATTCTGATCTTGTACAGCGATGGGGTGGTGGAGGCATTCAATCCCGAAGAGGAATTCTTCGAAGAGAAAAGGCTGATCCAGACTGTTCAGGATAACTTCCAGCTTTCATCTATTGAGATTACCAATCGTATATGTAAATCGATTAAGGAATTTACCGGTGAAAGACCTTTAACAGATGAATTAACCATGGTCATTGCCAAGATAAAATAGAACTTTAAATAAGGCAGAAAAAATGAAAAATAGACCAAAGAAAATCTATCCGGAAGGATCTGATCAACTTCCAGCAGATGCAGAGGCATTAGAAGCCCTGGAAATAGCTATTTATAATGAACAGTCTGCTCATGATTTTTACAAAAATTTAAGCGAGACCATTGAGAATCCCAGCGGCCAGGAAAGGTTTAAGTTTTTGTATTTAGACGAGAAAAGGCATCGATATCTTTTGGAGGAAAGATACCTCAAAGAATCTGGAGGAAAAAGTTTTCTCTTCAATCCGCAGAAAGTCAAAAAAGTTGAGCTGAAAATCAATGACCAGGCTTCTGCCAAGGAGGCTCTGGACATAGCCTTAGAAGCTGAGAGAGAAGCTTATAACTCCTATATGAAAGCGGCCTCGAAAGCTAAAGACCAGCAGGGCAAGAAGATGTTCGAGTCCTTAGCCTCGGAGGAAGATAAACATTATCAGATATTGATGTCCGAAAAACAGATCATCGAAGGCGGATTTTACTGGTTCAGCCTGGATAGCTCAGGATTTATGGAGGATTAATCTTTGTTGTCGCTTGTTTCATCAAGCATTTGTGCCCGTCGGGTCCCCCGACCCGACGGGCTTAGAGCCAGCCAAGTCAGGGGACTTGACTGGCACAAAATATCGGACTGTCAGCCTGATTAGTGGATGACCATAATCAAGCGAAAATAAGGAGGGAAGAAAGATGGAAAAATGGCAATGTACTATCTGTGGCTATATTTATGATCCAGCCATAGGTGATCCGGATAACGGGATCAGTCCGGGAACGCCATTTGAAGAACTACCGGATGACTGGCTCTGCCCTGAATGTGGAGCAGAGAAAGACCAATTTGAGAAATTCCCGGAATAGTTTTTTGATGCTCATGTTTTTTAAATTGAAGAACACAGTTTTTGAAACAGAATTTAACCTTTAATACTAATCGAATTGAATCAAGACTGAAAGACTCAATTCGTCCCAAAAACATCTTAAAGGAGGATAAATGATGGACGAAAAGATTCCTGAGAATCTAAAAAAGAGGTTAAGCAAGGACGGGTATGAAAAGCTCTCTAAAACAAACAACCCCGCTCTTTTCCAGTTCATTGCCAAATATGTTGAGCTGTGCAATCCGGAAAAGATCTTCGTCTGCGCGGATACGCCGGAGGATGTGAAATACGTGAGGGAATCAGCCCTGAAAAACGGGGAAGAGAGCAAACTGGCAGTGAAAGGACATACCATCCATTTTGATAATTATAAAGACCAGGGAAGGGATAAGAAAAACACCGGTATCCTTGTTCCCCAGGGTGTTAACCTCGGAACATCCATAGAGACCAAAGACAGGGATGCAGGCTTAAAAGATATTTATGAAATCCTTAAAGACATTATGAAAGGAAAAGAGCTTTATATCCCTTTCTTTTGTCTGGGTCCTTCAAATTCTATATTCTCCATCCCCGCAGTCCAGCTTACCGATTCAAGTTATGTGGCTCACAGTGAAACTTTGCTCTACCGGCCCGGATATGCTGAATTCGTCAGGCAGGGCTCAAAGGCTCGCTTCTTTAAGTTCGTTCACTCCCAGGGCGAATTAGATGAACGAAAAACCTGCAAAAATCTTGACAAGCGTAGAATATTCATTGACCTGGAAGAGGATATCGTTTACAGCACCAATACCCAGTATGGCGGCAATACCATCGGATTAAAGAAATTAGCCATGCGACTGGCTATTAATAGAGGCTCTGAAGAAGGATGGCTCACTGAACATATGTTAGTGATGGGCATTCATGGTCCCAAAAAGAGAATTACTTATTTCTTGGGTGCATTCCCTTCCCTCTGTGGCAAAACCTCAACTGCAATGTTGGACGGCGAAACCATAGTTGGCGATGACATCGCCTATTTGAGGAAGAAAGATGGGGAAGTCCGGGCAGTAAATGTCGAAAAAGGTATGTTTGGCATCATTATGGGAGTAAATTCCAAAGACGATCCCAGCCAGTGGAAAGCTTTGAATAATCCCGGCGAGATAATTTTCTCTAATGTTTTAGTTGCCGAGGATAAAAAAGTATATTGGATTGGAAAAGATGGCGAAGCTCCATCTAAGGGTTATAACCATTCAGGTGAATGGCAGGCAGGCAAGAAAGATGCAGAAGGAAAAGAGATAAAATGTTCACATCCGAATGCCCGCTTCACTCTTTCGCTGGATACTTTAGATAATCTCGACCCCAAGCTTAACGATCCAGAAGGAGTGATAGCAGGCGGTATAGTCTATGGCGGAAGGGATTCAGACACCTGGGTGCCAGTTGAGGAGTCTTTCGACTGGCAGCACGGTATTATTACCAAAGGCGCATCCTTGGAATCGGAAACAACTGCTGCCACTTTGGGAAAAGAAGGGGTCAGGGCTTTTAATCCGATGTCCAATCTCGATTTTTTATCTGTGCCGGTTAGCAAATATATCCAGAGCAATCTCGATTTTGCCAAAGGCTTGAAAAAGCCTCCCCTGATTTTCTCCGTCAACTACTTCTTGAAAGACAAAGATGGCAATTTTCTGAACGAGAAAACTGATAAAAGAGTCTGGTATAAATGGGCGGAGCTGAGAGCTCACAATGAGGTTTCTGCCATAAAAACTCCAACTGGCCTTATACCGAAATATGACGACCTCAAAAAACTTTTTAAAGAGGCTTTGAAAAAAGAATATACCCAGGAAGATTATAACAAGCAGTTCATGCTCCGGATACCTGAAAGCCTGGCAAAGATCGAGAGGATAAAAAAGATTTACGAGAATAATGCCCAGATCCCGGATGCACCTAAAGTTGTATTTGAGGAACTGGAGAAACAAAAAGCCAGATTAATTCAGGCAAAGGATAAATACGGAGACTACATAACGCCGGACAAGTTTTTGTCCTAACCTGTTAACAGTAGGGGCGGGTTTCAAACCCGCCCCTACAAACGAACAAACTCACAAACTCTAAATTCTGGTGACAGTCCCGCTAAATCAGGATTTCGCTCCGCTTAACACGGCGATGGTCCGCCTTTGAAAAGATAATTGATTAAATATATTACATCGCTAACTGTTATTTTGCCATCACAATTGACATCTCCAACCGAGACCTCGGGAATAGGTGCAGGTCCACCTTTGAAAAGATAATTAATCAGATAGATTACATCAGAAACGGTTATTTTTTGATCTCCATTAGCATCCCCACGTTTGGCAGAGAGAAAAGTCCAGGTTTGAGTGGACCATCTTTCTGAATGTTTATCAAAAGCCCTTACCTTCCAATAATACCTTTCGATCACAAGAGTATCTGTATACAGGCTATTCGAAAGACTATCATAGATTAGTGTTGAATCAGGATTGAAGCTCGAGGAAGTGCTTACATACAAGTCGTATTTAGCAGTATCCCATGGATCAGGGTCTGTTGCTGTTTCCCAGTCAAATGCCACAATGAAAGGTATAATTGCGCTGTCAGAAGGAGAAGTCAGTGCAAAGGAATTCGGAGGATAGTTCTGCCAATATTTTATGGTAAGGCAGTCTGCACCAGTTCCCCCAGCAATATAGACATTTCCAGAACCGTCCACTGCTATTGCAGTTGCCCCATCATTCACATACACGTTTGGATCACCGTACCCTTTAACCCAGAGTTCATCTCCTGAGGAACTATATTTTACGGTGGCACAGTCGCTCCTCCATAATAGTCCGCTAAAACCTGTAACATAGACATTACCATAAATGTCTATCGTCATATCATAAGGTATATCATGGTCATATGAGTTATACTTACTCACCCAGACTGTATCCCCAGCTGATGAATACTTTATTGTGGTATACTCCGTATTAGAGATGCCTGTTACATAGGCATTCCCGGAACCATCAAGTAATATTTTGAATGCCTGATCGTCAATTCCCTCAATTTGATAGTATATATTAGCCCAGATGACGTTTCCATTTTGGTCATACTTTACTGTGGCAAAGTCATAGTTTGTTCCGGAACCATACCAGATAGATACTTGTCCTGTGACATAGACATTACCAGAAACATCAACTGCTATGTCATTAGCATAATCATGGTAACCCCCCGGCCCGTCGTAGAATCTCATCCAAGCAGTGTCTCCATTGGGATAATACTTTATTGTGGTATAGTTATGATTAGACCAGGTTTGTGCACTCGGGCCGGTTACATAAATATTCCCATATCCATCCAATGCTATTGCGTTGATTACTGTCCCGGAATAGCCAGAAGCTGCTGTTCTTGACCACAATTCGTTACCATCTTTGTCATACTTTACTGTTAGAAAGGCGTAGTCGGATGAACCAGCTACATAGACGTTGCCCAAACCGTCAATAGCGATGGCATAGGCCCGATCATTGTTATAGTTTGGCCCGTTGTATCTTCTAACCCAGGCGGTATCTCCGTTAGGATAATACTTTATGGTTGCACAGTCATAATCAGCTATTGGAGTCACAAGAACCGTTCCGGTTACATAGACATTACCAGAACCATCAACTGCTAAAGCACGTGCTTCATCAGGTCCGTTTGCTTGTCCGTTGTATCTCCTCACCCAAGCGGTATCGCCATTCGAATAATACTTTATGGTGGCATAATCCATGCCTGTCCCACTGCCCAAACTATTACCTGTGACATAGACATTTCCAGAACCATCCACTGCTATTGCATTAGCATAATCATCACCGTTTACTGGACCGTTGTATCTTCTCACCCAAGCAGTATCAACCTGCTGAGCAAAGACGGGTAAAGCAAAAAAGAAAACAAGACACAAAACCAAAAGCACTTTAGACATAATACCTCCTTTGGCTTGAAAGTGTGGATTCATTACTCTATTTTACTATGAATCTATGACGGGTGGGCGATTTTGTCAAGTGTATTTTGAAAGATTCTACTAAAAATTTTCCTACAAAATTAGAGGTAAAGAGGATAACAAGGGGGTAGTGCAGGTAGTTATTTTTTCTTGTAGGGGTGGGTTTGAAACCCACCCCTACAGATTTTTCAAGAAAGCCACAAAATGTATCTTGAAGATAGACAAAAGGATAAGAACTTTTCCAAGTTTTATCATGAGATTATTAAAAACGGTCTTTGGGCAAGATTATCTAATCCCGCTATTCGGGTATATGGAGTTATACTTATCTATGCCCATTATAAGACCGGCTGGTCTTATCCTACAGTAAAAACCCTGTCCCGTCTTTCCGGCGTAAACAAAAATCTCATATCCAGAGCCATCCGGGAACTTGAACATGTAGGTTTGATCAGGAAAAGCAAAATCAGGAAAAAATCTTACTTCAGGAATGGTTACCAGATTATCCCACATCCTTTAATCTTTCCTCATCTACTACCTGTAAAGATAAAGAAACGGAAATCCCCTTTAAAAGGGAAGGATGGAAGATTCAAATCAGTTCCATCAAAGATGGACAATGATATTCCACTGAATATAGATACCCCTGTTCCATCTTTTGCGGATTCAGACACTTATCCACATTTAGTGGACAATAAATAGAATACATAGAGATATATATTAGAGATATTTATTTAGAGCAGCTGACAAACAGAATTTCAACAATATATAAATCAGAATATTGAAATAAAGAAAAAGAGTTGTTCGTAGTGCGACCCTGCTTGTCCCGTCGTAGGCGGGATTAGGGTCGCCTAAGCGAGGCTAATCCCGCCAAACGGCGGGACGCACTACGATTTAAAAATACCCTCTTGCCAAAACGCGCACCCTCTCAAACAAATTTGAAGGTTCCACACTGTAATAAGTGAAAAAATGAAGCTTATAAATGGAAGGCTAAAATCTTCCTCTACACGTCGGGCATAAAACCCGACGCTAAAATCCTGTCTACTGTCTACTATAAATAACCTTTCCTCCTAAGATCGTCATATCCACTTCAGTTTCCAAAATCTCCTCTGGAGGAATACTGAAAATATCTTTAGTTAAGACCACAATATCTGCTAATTTATTAGTTTCCAAAGACCCTTTTTCTTTCTCTTGAAATTCAGCATAAGCGGAACCTAAAGTATAAGCTTTAATTGCTTGCTCTACAGTCAACGTTTGTAGGGGCATATTGCAATACGCCCCTGCGTCTCGTGTTACTGCAGAATATATCCCTATCATAGGATTCAAAGACTCAACTGGCCAGTCAGTGCCAAAAGCCAGGTGCGTACCCGCATCCAAAAGCGACCTGAAGGGATAAGCTCTTTTTAATCTTTCTTTTCCCAGTCTCTGTTCTAACCACTTTTTATCCGAACTCCAGAAAGCTGGCTGAACCGAGGCTATCACTCCTATCTCTGCCATTCGATCTATATCGGTTTTTTTCAGGACGCTACAGTGTTCTATTCGGTGCCTTCTTTCTCTTGATGGATTTAACCCCTGGACTTTCTGATAAATATTTAAAACTATTACATTCGTTCCATCCCCGATAGCATGAATCGCTATCTGATAACCTGACCTGTCTGCTTGAGAAACCATATATTCCAGCTCTTCTTCAGGTATTAGAAACACCCCTGATTTTCCAGGTTCATCTGCATAAGGCTCAAAAAGAAAAGCGGTGCGTGAGCCGAGAGTCCCATCTGCCATAATCTTAAGTAAACCTGGTTTTAAAAAATTACCTTTTTCGGGAAAACTTTTTATTAAGCTTGTCAACTCTTCAGGCTTTTTGATTAGCTCTAAAGGAAACCATTCGCTCACTCTCACTTTCAGCTCATTTTTTTCTAAAAGTTTCTTATAAACCTCAATCACTTCTAAATCAGAATTATCCTGAATACTCGTAATCCCGTATCTTTTAGCTTCTTTCATCGCTTCTCTGATTGCCAGGGTAAGCTCGTCCAGAGAAGGTTTAGGTATAATCTTCTCAACCAAATCCATTGCTTTTTCCATTAGAATCCCGGTTGGCTCTTCTGTCAGTCCATCTTTAACTATAACGCCCCTTTCAGGAGAGGGAGTGTTGCTATTTATCCCTGCTAACTGCAAAGCTGTACTATTAGCCCAACCAATATGCCCATCCACCCTTTTCAGAAAAACAGGATTCTGAGGTGCTATTCCATCTAAAAAACTTTTGTCAGGCCAGTTACCCTGATTAAAAAGAGTATGATCCCATCCCCTGCCCAAAATCCAAGAGCCGGCTCGTAATTTAATGATCTTATTTTTTAGTCTTTTCTCTATCTCTTGAAAACTCTTGCAGTCCTTCAAATCAATCCTCAATAAGGTTAATCCCCCACCTGCGAAATGCAAATGCGCATCATTAAATCCCGGTAAAGCCAGCCTTCCCTTTAAATCTATTACCTCAGTTTTTTTTGTGATATAACCTTTGGCAGCATCCTCGCCCCCAGAATAAATAATCCTCTCTCCAGAAACCACTAAAGCACTCGCCCGGGGATTTTTATCATCCATAGTGGCGATTTTACCATTTAAAAGTATTAAGTTGGCTTTCGACATATATCCTTATTTTTTTTACTGTAGAGGCGAGGTTACCTCGCTCCTATTATTATTTCTCAAGAATTATATCAAAAAAAATAGAAATTTGTCAAGGAGAAACTCTCCCCTCTCCTTTTCAAGGAGAGGGATCAAGGGTGAGGTTAAAAAAGTCCAGTGGTAGCATTGCCACTCCTTGGCAATGAAGAATATAAAATAAGTAGAGACGCATAGAGATGCATACGATGCATCTCAACAAAAGTATGAACGTCCTCACAGGAGTGACTACGCAAGGGCATCCCCAAAGCGAGTTTGGGGATGGTACTCTACTTTTTTCTCATTTCAGGGTGGCACCCTCAAACTCGTTTGAGGGTGCATATCCCTCCGGCATGGGGTTTATCAATCCCAATCTACTTTTTAACTTGCAATCCCTTTGTTGAATCATATCTTAAATAGAAAGCCAAAATGCTTAGCTCGGTAAAGGTATAAAACCTTTGCTACGCGAACGAATAAATTCAAGGAGTTCAGAAATGTCAGTACCAATCAATTTAAAGGGTAAAGTAACTTTAATCACTGGAGCATCCAGGGGAATAGGAAAAGCCACTGCCCTTCTTTTTGCCCAAGCCGGTTCTGATCTTATAATAAATTACTTCAGAAATAAAAAAGAAGCGGAAAAAACTGCATCTCAGGCAAAAGAATTAGGAGCTCAGGCAAAGATTTTCAAAGCGGACGTATCTTCAAAAACTCAATGCGAGAAGATGATTGATTTCGCTTTCAAAATATTTGGCAGAATCGACAATTTGATAAATAATGCCGGAATCTGGAAATATGCACCCATAGATAAGATGAGCCAGACTCAATTAAAGGAAACCCTGAGGGTGAATTTAGAGAGCGTCTTCTATCTGACAGCTAAAGTGGTCCCGATTATGAAAAAGCAAGGCGGTGGCAATATCATTAATATCTCTTCTACTGCCGGGCAAAGAGGGGAGGCTAATCATTCCCACTATGCCGCTTCCAAGGGAGCTATCATCAGCCTGACTAAATCACTTTCAACTGAGTTAGCATCATATAATATACGGGTTAATTGTGTTGCCCCGGGCTGGGTGGATACTGATATGAGCCATCGTTCCCTGATTGGAAAAGATAGAAACTGGATTTTAGATCAAATCCCTATTGGTCGGGCAGCTCAGCCCGAAGAAATTGCTCGAGCCATCTTATTCTTGGCTTCCGACTTAGCCACATTCATCACCGGTGAAGTAATTAACGTTAACGGAGGAGCAGTCCTGATAGGATAAGAATTTATTAGATTCTTAAACTATTTACAGCACATATTTTCATCTTATATTATTCATTTTTCATCTCACCTCTACCGTCTTACGTCTTACTCCTCACCTCTATTCTTCTATAAATATCCATAAAATCAGTCTCCCCTTTATCGATATAGACTATTAGAGTAAATTTTAATGCAAGTCTGTCGATAATGAAAAAAAGAATCAAAGCGATCTCAAGGTCTTCTGACAAAGTACCTATGGATATTATCAATAATCGATACCGGATCTTAAGAAAATTGGGCGAAGGAGGGATGGGATCAGTTTTTTTAGCAGAAGACAGCTTGGAGAACAATAAAAAGATCGCCCTCAAGACCATCAAGGCTGATCAACAGAGACTTCCCGCCTTAGAAAGATTCAAAAATGAGTTTAAATCACTGACCGAGTTACACCATCCCAATCTGGCTGAAGTTTATGATTTTGGAATAATCCGGGGCTCTTCTTCCGGAGAGGAAGAATATTTTTTCACCCTGGAATATGTTGAAGGTAAAGATTTCTTTGAAGCCTCTGAGAACCTATCTTGTGAAGAGCTGTATGAGTTAATCGTTCAAGTCTGCAGAGCTTTGGAATATGTCCATTTAAGGGGTTTTCTGCATAACGACATAAAGCCAGAGAATATCCTCATCCAAAATCCGGGTAAAGGAAAGTATCTGGCAAAACTTATGGACTTTGGCCTGGCTGAGGAAAAACCTACCCCGGGCAAAATCAAAGGGACTGCGCACTACATTGCTCCGGAAATCGCCTCCGGAAAACCTTCGTCTCGTCTTTCAGATCTATACTCTTTAGGAGTTGTGCTTTATCAGGTTTCAACCCGAAAGCTACCTTTCGATGGAAAAAGCCCAATAGAGATTTTGAAAAACCAGATAGAACAGGAGCCCGCACCACCGCAGAGGGTTAAACCCGATATCCCGGACCCACTCCAGACGATAATCCTGAAACTTCTTTCAAAGAATCCAGAGAACCGCTACCAGAGTGCCAACGAGATCATTGAAGCCCTGAACAATCTGGCTCAAAAGGATTTCCAGATCGACATCCCGGATACCGGGGAAAGCTATCTGTTCAGTGGTAAATTCATCGGAAGACAAAAAGAACGCTCTTTATTTCAGGAATATCAGCAGAGATTACTCAAAGAAAAAAAAGGTGGTTTTATTCTAATTCGAGGGAGGAGCGGTATAGGAAAAACCCGCCTGCTGAATGAATTCAGATATAATATCCAGTTGAATAAACTGCATTACTTTTCTGGAAAAGTTATCTCTGAAAGCAGCACCCCATACCAACCAATCAAAGAGATCCTGAAACAGGTAATTCCATTATTTGAGGAAAGCTCTCTCAAAAAATACATCTGGATTCTGCAGAAACTGATTCCGGAATCATTCCCCTCCAGATCCGAGGTCGAGCTGACCAGACTCAACCCTGAACAGGAAAAACTCAAACTTTACGACGCGGTTACTCAGCTCTTTTTGGAGTTCAGTGAATTCATCCCTTCGGTATTTAGTTTCGACGATCTCCATCTGGCTGATCAATCCAGTCTGGAGCTTCTGAACTACATCTTCCGGAATATCAAAGGATATCCCACTTTGATCCTGGGAAGTTATCAGGATGAAGAAAAAGAAGAAAAAAAGGGGACTACTATTTTTGAAAACGAGTTCCAGGAACTTAAAGCTGAGGGACTTCTCACCGAGATCTGTCTGGAGAGTTTTGAACTTCAGGAGATAGAAGAGCTTCTAAAATCTATGCTGGGGTTGGAGACTATCCCTTCTGGTTTTATTCAAAAATTAAAAGAGCTCACCGGAGGAAATCCATTTTTCCTGCAGGAGGTAATGAAAGCCATAATTGAGAAGAAGACTTTTTCCAGAAAAGACCTTCTCTGGTCCCTGGAGAAATTTGATTTCTCGGAGCTGAAGATCCCCAAAACCATGAAAGGGGTCCTCTCTGAGAGGATTAAAAAATTGGAACCTTCTCTCCTGAGCATTGCTCAATGCTTGGCTGTTTTCAACCGAGCCACCCAATCAGAGCTTATACAAAAATCTTTATTCCCGCTTAAAGATGAATTGATAACCGGACTTAAGGCTTTGCAGAAAATGGAATTTGTAGAACTTGATTATGAAAGAGAAACTGAGGTCTATATTCTGAATAATGCCCAGCTTCGGGATGTGATCTATGAAGAGATGGATTCGGAATTAAGAAAAGAGATGCACCAGGCACTGGGACTTCTCTTGGAAGATTTCTACAAACAAAATCGAAAAGCTCATTCTGAGGAATTAGCTTATCATTTCAACAGCTCACCGGATAAAAAAAGAGCTTTAAGCTATTCCCTCTTAGCGGGCAGACGCAGCAAGAAAATATATGCTAATAATGAGGCAATCAAATTCTTCGAGAATGCCCTTCTCCTTTTAGCCAAGAAAAATAATTATAAGGTTGAATCGAAAGTATTCGAGAACATCATCGAGCTCTACCAGCTCTTGGGCAAATACGACCTGGCCATTCAAAAATTTGAAGAATGGATTAAGATCTGTCCTGAACCCAGGAAAAAAGCCAGGGCCTATGAAAAAATCGGGATGATCTATGAGAAAAAAGGAGAATTTGATCTGGCTTTAGAGCATCTGAAAAAAGGTATAGAGTATCTTGACCCGGAAGAGAACACCTGGGAGATGGCTCGTCTCTGTTATGATTCCGGATTTGTACACAGTCGTAAAGGGGAGTTCGATCCGGCTAAAGGATTTTACGAAAAAGCCCTTAAAATCTTAGAAGATAAAAATGACCATGCTTCTCAGAAAGAGGTTGGAAAACTCTTTAATGCTACCGGGGTGGTTCACTGGTATCAGGGTAAATATGATCAGGCAAGCGAATATTATTGGAAAAGTATCGAAATCTTTCAGAAAATAAAAGATGAGCAGGAGATTTCTTCTCCTTACAATAACTTAGGCAACATCTCTTTTGATCGAGGCAGTTACGATCAGGCTATCGAATATTACCAGAAGAGCCTTTCCTTGCGCGAGAAAATGGGGGACACCAATACCATAGCCGGTTCATACAATAACTTAGGAAATGCTTATTACAAAAAAGGAAGCTTTGCCGAAGCCTTACGAAACTATAAAAGGAGCGCTTCTATTTATTCCCGCATTGGAGCACGCTCCTCAGTTATCATCCCCTTGAGCAACATAGCTAACATCAGTTTAGATCAGGCAGATTATCGCTCAGCTTTAGAACATAACCAGAAATGTATGGAGATGTCTGAGAAGGTAGGGGCAGTCTGGAATACTTCAATCAACGCTCATAACCAGGGATGTATCTATCAGCTCATAAATGAGCTGGATAGAGCTATAGAAATCTCTCATAAAAGCTACGCTTTAAAGTGTAAATTGAAAGATACCTTTGGAAAGGCTGGAGCTTTTAACCTCCTGGGAGATATATACAGGATAAAAGGTGAATGGTTTAAATCTGAAAGATATTTGCAGAAAGCCATAAAGATCTACCAGGAATTAAACAGTAAACCTGGAGAAGCTGAAGGTCTAAAGTCCTGGGCAGAACTAAATTTAGAAACCGGAAACTATCCCCTGGCTTTTGAGCTTATAAAAAATGCTCTTAAGCTTTCAGAGGAGTCTCAGGACGTTGGCCTTATCCTCTCCACCCTTCTTCTTCTGGGAAAGACTAAATTAAGAGCCAAGATCTCAAACTGGGATCAGAAAGATTTCTCTTATGAAGAGATCGAAAAAGACTTGAAAACCGCGCTGGATAAAGCTGAATCTCTGCAAAAACCGGAATTGCAGTGGGAGATCCTAACCAGCTTAGGCAATCTATATCAATCTCAGAAAAGATATACTCAAGCCATCAAATTTTATAAAAAAGCGGTAAATGTTCTCAGGGAAATCTATGCTAAAGTACCTGAACAATTCCGAAGCTCATATCTTTCAGAGCCCAAGAAAATTCAGCTAAGGAAAGATACCTCTCGACTGAAAGAAGAGATCAAAACCCGGAGTAGAGCTTTAGTTGGAGTAACTTAAAGATCCTATTAAAAAGAATATGAGGTTTTTCTAATGCTCACTTCAGACCTGAAAAAGAAAAGCACTTCCTCCTCTTATGAGGGCGCCGAAGTCTTCAGATCAATGGAAAACGACTTAGAGGAAGCAGAAATTGGAGCCATCGAGCTGGATAAAGCCAGACAGAGTCATTTCCAGGACCAATCCCTACGCCAGCTTTTAGAGATCAGTAACGCTATGAATTCCAATTTAAAGCTGGAGCGACTTTTAAGCTATGTTATGGATCAGGTCATAGAGATGACCAAAGCGGAATACGGTTATCTTATCTCCTTAAAAGAGGATGGTGATTTAGAATTCAAGGTGGCTCATAACCTGGCTAAAGAGGAGATCGAAAGCGCTGAGTTTGAGATAAGCCGAAGCGTGATCCGGGAGGTAATAGAAACCCAGAACAACAGTTTTTTTACAGAACGCCTCCCAGGATGAAAAGTTCAAAAACCAAAACAGCATCTTAGACCTGCAGCTGAAATCGATACTGTGCGTTCCCTTAAAAAGAAAGCAGAAGCTCTTGGGTTTAATCTACTTAGAAAATAGAACTATCGCCGGGATGTTCACTCCAGATCAAACCGAGCTCTTAGAGATCTTTGCCAATCAGGCTGCCACCGCTATAGAGAATGCCCAGTTATTTGAGTTAACTGATGAGAAGCTCCAAAAAAAAGTCCACGAGCTCTCAGCCATTAACTCGGTCATCTCTACTATCAGCCGGACCATGGACCTTAAATTGATTTATTATGATACCGTCAGGATCATTAAACAAATCACCAAAGCTGATTATGCAGGCATTCATATAATAAAAAATAACCGTATTGTTCTGGAAGCTTTTTTAGGTCTCGAATCTTATCTGCTTAACAAAAATAGGATAGCGAATATAGATACACCCTGGGCGAAAAAGTTTCTTGAGCCACTGAAGTGGTTAAAAAACAATCCTCTGGCTGAGTTAAATGATTTCATCTCCTCGGAGGCAAAAGACCTGGGAATTCAAACTTATCTCTGTATCCCTTTAAAATCCAAGGAGAACTTAATAGGATTAATGGTCCTAGCAAGCGTGGAACCTAACCATTTCACTGAAGAGAATATTGATCTTCTCTCTTCTATTGCCAACCAAGTCGGGGTTGGAATTGAAAACGTTCAGTTATATCTAAAGGAGACCAACAAAGCCAGACGTCTAAGGGTTATCAATCAGATCGGTTTAAAGATCACCTCTATTCTGGATATCGAGAAGGTTCTGGAAGAAGTTATCAGCCTGCTATACTCGGAAATGAATTACTATGGTGTAACTATAGGTTTAATTCATAAGGATGAGTTAATTATAAAAGGTGCCTATGAAGATAATACTGGAAAACACGCTCAGCATACTCACAGTTTAGATTTAAAAGAAAATAGTATAATTGGCTGGGTGGTGGAAAATAACCAGCCGTTGTTAGTAAGAGACGTGCACTCTGATCCACGCTATTATTATTTTGAGGGATTAAAGGACACCAGATCTGAATTAGCCGTCCCCATCGAATTACAGGGTAAAATCTTGGGGGTTTTAGATGTCCAGAGCAACAAAATCGATTTCTTCGAAGATGAAGATCTACAACTTCTTCAATCCATTGCCAATCAGGCTGCTGTAGCTCTGGAAAACGCCAGGCTCTATGCTAACAGCGAAAAGAAAATTCAAGAGCTTTCGGTTCTAAACGAAGTTGGTAGGGTAGTGAACTCCACCCTGGATTTAGACCAGATTTTAGAACATATCTACAAACAATTGTCCTCAGTGATTAACTCCCCTTCTTACTATGTGGCTTTATATGATGAGAAAAACGCGAGATTGAATTTCGAGATCTTAATCGATGAAGGGAAGCGATTCTCCAAAACCACCACTCCCTTAGGCGAAGGAACGGTAAGTTATGTAATAAAAACCAAAAAGCCTTTGCTCATTCGCGACATCGAATCTGAGATTAATAACCTGCCAATCAAGATAGAGACAGTGGGAAGTGAAAAGATCTCTTCCTCCTGGATGGGAGTGCCGATGATGTCCGGGGATAAGGTGTTAGGTGTTTTAGCTGTAGCCAGTTACGAGAAAAATGCCTTTTCGGAAGAAGACCTTCAATTTTTGACAAATATTTCCAACCAGGCTGCAATTGCCATAGTCAATGCACAGCTTTTTCACCAGGTGTTAAAGGGAAAACAGGAATGGGAACAAACCTTCGATTCGATAACCGACCTGATCTGCTTGATCGATCCAGAATATAGAATTATCCGGGTGAATAGAACCTTAGCTCAAAAATTAGGTGAACAGCCAGAAGGAATAATCGGTAAAAAATGCCATCAGGTCTTTCATCCTGAGTCAGATACACCCTGTCCTGAGTGTGCCCATCGTCAAGCTATGATCTCTAAAAAACCCTTTACTCTGGAGACCAAAAGCATAGGGAGTAATGAAATATTTTTGTGTTCAGCTTTCCCGCGTTTCAGTTCCAAAGAAGAATTCATCGGCAGTGTTTATGTGCTTAGAGATATAACTGAGCAGAAAAGGCTCAGGGAGCAATTAGTCCAGTCGGAGAAGATGGCTGCGGTGGGACAGTTAGTTTCGGGAGTAGCCCATGAGCTTAATAACCCCTTAGCTGGAGTCATGGGATATGCCCAGCTTTTATTGATGCGAAATGATCTGGATGACAAAACTCAGAGTTACCTGAACAAAATCAGTAAAGAGTCGGATCGTGCAAAAAACATTGTTAACAATTTACTCACCTTCGCACGTAAACATAAGCCAGAGAAAAAATTCCTGGATATAAATACTATCCTGGAACAAACCATAGTGTTAAGAGCTTATGACCTGAAAGTCAGCAGTGTCCAGGTACTTAAAAATTTTGACCCCCAACTGCCCAAGACCATGGCTGATTTCTACCAGCTTCAGCAAGTATTTCTCAATATTTTCAACAATGCCCAGCAAGCTATTCTGGAATCAAAAGGTAAGGGCGAAATCAAAATCACTACTCAAAAATTGGGAGAGATGATTCAGATAGCTTTTGAAGATAATGGCCCGGGTATCCCGGAGGAGAACCTTAACAAAATCTTCGAGCCCTTTTTCACTACCAAGGAAGTAGGAAGGGGAACCGGACTGGGCTTAAGCATCTCATACGGGATAATTCAGCAACATAGTGGAAAGATCTATGCTCGAAGTACCCTGGGACAGGGTGCCACTTTCATAATCGAGCTACCCATACTAAAAGAAGAGGGTGTAAGTGAAACTGAGAGAAAAGAAAAACCTAAACCTTTGAAACGAAAGATAGAAAGTAAGAATATTTTAGTGATAGACGATGAGCAATCGATTCTGGATATTCTGATGAATACCTTACAACAGGAAGGTCATCAGGTAGATGTGGCATCTAACGGAAGAATAGCTTTATCCAAGGTTAAGGAAACTGACTATGACCTGGTGATAACCGATATAAAGATGCCAGATTTTGATGGTAGAAGGTTTTTCAAAGAGGTAGAGAAACATAATCAGAAATTAGCTGAAAAGATTATCTTTACCACCGGAGACCTGGCCAATCCCGAAACCCAGGCTTTCCTGGAAAATACCAACCGACCTTGCATCGCCAAGCCTTTCAATTTAGAAGATGTCAAACAGACGGTCTTGAGATTTTTTGAATAAAATTATTCCCCTTTTATAAATTATTTTTATAAGGGCACGGCAGGCCGTGCCCTTATTATCATTAAACTTTCTTCCTGAACGATATTATTTTTTCATCTCTTGTCTGAGTTTTTCTAAATCCTCCTTCAGTTTCTCTAGTTCTTCTTTAAGTCCCTCCAGCTCCTTTTTTAGTTGTCTCTCGTCCGTAGAAAACTCTTTCTGGATAAGAGGTTCAGGGATTTTGAGCTTTTCCGTAAATATTTTTATCTTATCCATATCCGGCCGGACCGTCTTTGACCATTCCTCTGCTTCCTGCAGAGTGACGGAAAATCTCATAGGTTTTTTCTCTCTAAATACTTCCAGATTGACTTTGTCTCCCTTCTCCTTATCAGAGACTATCTCCAGAAGCTCGTCAGAATTTTCAACTTTGCGACTATCCACTTCCACGATCACGTCCCCGGCTTTTAATCCAGCTTGTTCTGCTGGACTTTCCTTCTCCACCTCAGTAATCAGCACACCTTCTCCATTTTTAACCCCAAAGTAGTTCCCTAACTGATCAGTTAAATCCTGAATGGAAATCCCCAGCTTTGACCCTGAAAAAATAGACATCTTGAAAGGGAATCCCTTTTTCTTCTCCAGCTGTAGTCCTTCAGGAAAAGGGTTATACATACTTGAGGAAGAACTCTCACCCAGAGTAACCTGGATGATCTTCCTTTTCCCATCCCGGATGACCTTCAGTTCAATCTTGGTTTTGGGAGAAGTTTTTCTAACTAAACTGGTGAGGTCATCAACTGATAATACCCTCTTGCCATTAAAGGAGATTATCACATCCCCATCCTCCAATCCTCCCTCTTCAGCCGGGCTATCCTCCACCACTCCACTGACCAGGACACCCTCTGTGGCTTCATCTAAATCCATTGATTCCTTTAGTCCAGAGGTAAGCTCCTGCAGATAAACTCCCAGCCAGCCCTGTTTTTTGTCCTTAACAGTTTTTTCAGCCCAGCTTAAGCTCAGGAATAGAAAAACTACCAGGACCAGAAGCAGAAGCGTTGCTTTTGATAATTTTTTTAACATCGTATCACCTCCTTATCGTTTTATCTTTCAATAATTTTTACAATCATTTTAACAAAATTGTTCCAGTATTTTGCAAAAATATTATTAATAGTTATAGGGGCGTATTGCAATACGCCCCTACCTCATCCTATATTCTATCAAAAAATATCTTTACAATTCTAAATTCTGAGGCTAAATTATTTTTCAGGATATTTTTTTCTACCAGTCTTTAAAGGAGGAGAATATGCCAACCTATATATTGATGACCAAGCTATCACCGGAGGTAACCAAAAGGATGAAACAGAGGGCTGAACTGGGGAAGGAATGGATGGAGGTAGTTAAAAGCAAATGCCCGGAGGTAAAATTCATCTGCCATTATGCCCTGCTTGGCCCTTACGATTTTCTGGATATCTACGAAGCCCCGGATGCAGAGACTGCGGCTAAGGTCTCTATGATCAGCCTTTCCTATGGTGCTATTCAGGCTGAAAGCTGGACTGCTATCCCGTATAAAAGATTTTTGGAACTAAGCCAGGAGATCTGAAATGGGAAATGGTTTTCGTAGTGCGACCCTTTCAGGGTCGCTTGTTTTTTCCATTCTCTATTGGTTTCCAAACATCTGAGAAAAGAACAGGGGCGTATTGCCATACGCCCCTGCAAACTCCAATCCGCCTTAGGCGGACAGACTGTATTTCAACAAGGCGGAGGTCCGCCCTTGAAAAGGTAATTGATCAAATAAACCACATCGCTGACCGATACTTTACCATCACAATTAGTATCTCCAACCAGCAATTCTGGAACAGGTGCGACCCCGCCTTTGAAAAGGTAGCTAATTAAGAAGACCACATCAGTAATATCTATTGCCAGATCATAATTGACATCTCCTGACAACCATACAGAGGTTTTGGATTTCACCCTTACATCATCTATGTAGAAACCCTCTCCATCGTATGTATATTGGTTATCGCTTACAAAGGAGAACCTGAGATATACACTTGTACCAGGAGGAATATGGGAAAGATCATAACTGTATTCTAGCCAATCGTTGCCAGTATTCAAAAGCGAGTCCAAAGCGCCACCTGTACCGATAAAGTCAAGTGTATCAGACTCTCCACTCAATGAGTTTACTATCTCCACATATATCCCATCAACACCGTAGTTGGTCACATCATACCAAAGCCAGAATAAAAGATTGGATTCAGGACCCAGGATAAAAGAAGAGCTTTTAAGCCAGGATGCCATATTATTATTGAAATACCAGGACCCTTCTATCCCGTTATACCAGCTCCAATCGCCCGAGTGTTTTCTGTGGCTGCTAAGATGCCATAAGTCATCAGCGCCTCCATGACTCCATTGGCTTGTGCCTGCTTCCATATCATCCTTAAATCCCCCTTCGCCAATACTCAGGATGAAACTATCCTGAAACGAACACAGTTCGCTAGTCTCAGCGCGGAGATGCAGATAAGGAAAATAGATAGAAGGACAGGTGGGAAGCAGATATACTTCAAAGCTCCCATACAAGCTCTTACCAGAACCAATATCGCCAAAGCTGGCTATGCTATCGGTGATATTTACATAAGGACTGGTGCTGGAAAGATGGCCGGTTACATTCCGCGCCGGCTCCTGTCCCTGGTTTTTCAAATAAAACCGAAGATCGAGATTCTCCCCGGGCTCTGGCTTGCCATTTCCATTTCCTCCAGCTGCATCATTCACCGAATAATTTTGATATACCAGATTAGGCGTGACCACAATTATAGGAATCATACTGCTCCCGGAAAATCCAGAGGTATCGCTAAATTCCAGATTAAAATAAATCACCTGATCATTAGGACAATTTGAGTCAATGGCGAATCTATATGGTTCGAGACTTAAACTGATCTCACCCGGGTTGATGATTCCGAAAGTCTGCACACTATCGGTTATGGTGATGTAGGGGTTGCCTTTTGAGTTCAAAATACCAGTCACGCTATACGCAGTCTCAGTTCCCCAATTCTTCAGGTTGACAGACATTTGAATGTTTTCTCCGGGATTTGGTAAACCATCACCGTTACCACCTGAAAAATCATCTAAGCTGTGCTCGTAACAGGAAATGTAAACTCCAGTGGAGACTACCGCTACAGTGTCGATGTAAGGAAGGAAATCGTGAGCAGTTAAGGTAACATACATCTCTCCAGCAGAGGATGGTGAAATCTCAAAACTAATCTGTCCCTGCTGGTCGGTCAAGCCCCGCTGGTATACCTCATCTCCTTTCATAAGACATACCAAAGCACCCGGCACGGATTCCACTCCTCCGAAACCACTGTGAACGGTAATAGTATACTGACTTGTACCCACGATGATTGTGTCTGGATTCTGTACCAGAAGTACTTGAGGTGTATCCGTCCATATGGACATCTCCGGCTCGCCCAGAAGATTGATCTCATACATACACCAGCGATACACGTTTTCCTGTTGAGCCATAGGAACATAAAAAGATTTCATATTTGCTACCGTAGCACCTATGTTATAAATGCTCCTGGAAAACAAAGTAGCGAAGAATTGCTGATCGAACCGGTCCGAATACCCATATTCTGGATTACCAGGAGCTCCCCATCCGTATCTCGAATTCCCGATAAAAGCTACGCCTCCGCCATTCGGGTTGTTAATGAAATGTTCTGCCATACAGTCATAATCAAAAGCAGCAGGCCAGCAGCCGATAGAATAGAGGATCGAATTTCGGGGATTGTTATTGAGCCCATCCATATCAGAACGACCGAGATAATCACTTCCCACCCCCATCACGCTGTAGTTAGCATGTCCATCATGGTTGATGATATTTTGTCCCTCATTCATGGCTGCCAATACCGTGCTTTTGTTCTCATTTCCTAATGCCTCGTAGAGTTTGGTAATAGGATCAAACTGTGGGGGAACATATCTTTCGTCGATAAGATCCTTTCCAATCCCTGAGTTAGTGTAAGGATCAGACCATAAGATCTCTCCTAAAAAAAGCATCTTAGTTTGATAGTCCGTGGGAGGATTCTTCTCATAGGTCAAAATTTTATTCACCAAAGCCTGGGCTTTTGTCACGTTACTGCACGAAGCTCTTCCTACGAAAACATCGGAGTACATATCAACTGAGTCCTCCACTTCTCCATAGACATGATTGCCGTTACCGTCCCACGTCCCATCCAGATCGGAAAAATATAGATCGCACTGTATGTTATTCTCATCTGGATAATAACCCGCTTCGCAGTCCATAGCCCAGGCAACTCTTGCCGGGACCTGATTGACATCCCCTCCCAGAAGTACCCAGAGGGTTCCCCAGTTCTGGTAAGCATCCTTGATGAAATTCCTTATCCTCTCTGCATTATCATATCCAGAATAATGGCTATAGATCCAGTTAGTAGTGACGATCCTTGTTGGGATGCCCTTTTGGGTTTTCCAATCTGCCAGGGGCTGAAATGCGGATACAAAAGAGGTCTCGGTAACGATTATATACTCGTAATCTCCCGGAGGAACAAATGATTTTGTGACCCTCTTGGGTTCAAGGTTTAAGCTAACTGCATCGGGGTTCAAAGTAGTTTTTCTTAACACGGTCTCATAAACCTGAGTACCGGTAAGAGATCTCTTCATTATCGGCAGGGGTCTCTTCCCTCCCGGAGAGTAATTGATCTTGAATTCTATGTGAGAATAGAACTTTACCTTCTTCTCAGCAGGAATATACTGAAGCGGGTAGACCAGGATGTTTGCCAGTTGATACCCTCCTAAAAAACCGGTACCAGTATATTCAAGTAGTCTGCCCGGGTATTCTATATTCTGTTGATAAATCTTAGGCTCAGGTGGAACAAATAGAATAGGCTGTTGTATAAGAGAAAGGATTCGAGGTGGCTGAACTGGTAAGATCTGATACTGGTCGGGAAGGAATTCCCCTCTGACATAAGTCACCAGCACCTCTTCCACCTCAGAGCCAGGAGGAAGGGCTACATGAACTAGCTTTACAGGAAGCTGGGGGAATCCTACTTCATTCGTGATATCACAACCCTTTATATTGAGTATATCAAATCCATCTGAGCTTGAAAAAATCAGATCCTCTGTGGAGAACTCCACTGTATGAGAAAGTTCCGCGGACTCTGTCTTGCCTGGCCTGAAAAGAAAAAGGAAACACGCTAAAAACAAAATTCTAAGTCTCATTACTACACCTCCTTAATCAGAAATGAGCAAGTAATTGATCTTTACGAGCTTAATATAAGTGATTTTGTGATTTTGTCAACTTTTCGACTTCATTCTAATAGGATAAATTAGGTCTATATACTCTACAAATAGTTTCTTGACACGTATTATTTTTAGAATTATATTGACAAAAATTTTTTCGAGGACAATCCCGTTATGTCACAAAACGATTACAAATATATAAAAGAACACGAAGACCAGCTTTTAAAATGCCTTAAGTGCGGCACCTGCCTGCCTGCCTGCCCTTTGTATGCGGAGCTTAAATATGAGCCAGCCGCACCCAGAGGAAGGGTAGCTTTAATCGATGCCGCCTATAAAGGGGAGATCGACTTAACTGAGGTTTTCAGAAAAAAAATAGCTTTCTGCCTGAACTGTAAATCCTGCGTGGAAAATTGTCCCAGCGGAGTAAAAGTAGACGACTTGATTTTAACTGCCAGAGCTGAATTAGTCGAAAAAGGAAAGCTGACCCTCATAGAAAGACTCATCTTCAGACATCTAATGAAAAGAGGAAGACTCCTCCCCCCTGTAGCTAAATGGGCAACCTTTATGGGCAGATTAGCCCAGAAAATGCTGCCGAGCAGCACCACCTTAAAACTATTCTTACCTATACCTGAAGGCTTTAAAGAAAGGATTTATCCCCGGATCGCTAAAAAGAACGCACGAAAAAGATTCCCTGAACTAATCAAGGTAAAAAATCCTAAGATGAGGGTCGGCTATTTTGTTGGCTGCGGAACAGATCTGGTTTATCCTGAGATAGCCGAGGCAGTGATAAAAGTTTTAACCCATAATGATATCGAGGTTGTCATTCCCAGAGGATGGGTTTGCTGTGGAACTTCAATCTATAACTCTGGTGATTTTAAAACCGGGATTAAACACGCCAGAAAGAACTTGAAAGTTTTCAATGAAGCTAAAGTGGATGCCATTGTAACCAACTGTGCCTCCTGCGGCTTGACCTTGAAAAAAGAGTATCCTGAACTTTTGAAAGTTGGAAAATTCGATGCCCCGGTTTATGATATAAACGAATTTCTAACTAAAGTGATTAAACTGAAAGACGATTTCAAATCAATCGATTATAAAGTTACCTACCATGATCCCTGCCATCTGAACCGGGGACAGGGAATAAAAGCCGAGCCCAGAAAAATCTTGAAAAGCCTGCCCGGAGTCAAATTCACCGATATGAAAGATGCAGACCGGTGCTGTGGCGGAGGAGGCTCTTTCCATTTAAAATATTATCCCATTTCCGTAGGTGTAATGCAGAAGAAATTGGTCAATATGGAAAAACTCGATGCAGATACCCTGGTAACCTCCTGCCCCGGCTGTATGATGAGATTTGAGGAAACGTTTTTACAGAAACAAAACGGCAAGAAAGTCAAGCACATAGTCCAGCTCTTAGCTGAAGCCTACGGAGATAAAGATCGTCGAGACGCATAGCCATGCGTCTCTCCTTTTTTCTAACAGCTCCTTGTAGAGAATATCCTGATATTTTCAAATCATTCGTAACAGATTCTCGTAAAAGCTTTAATCAAGTTTAACGTTATAATACAAGCGTGACGCTGAAGTTGGTTCTGAGAGGTAATCCGTTGCCTGTTCAGTGCCGATTTATATTAATAGTAAAGCTAAAAGATTACAGCTTTTTGCTTGCATTTTAAGCTGTTAGTGTTTTTATTTGAGACAAAACTTGAGGGTTTTAAGAGATGAGTCAATATTCCTGTGAGAAAAATGGGGACCCGGTAGAGCTCCTTAAAGATACGATTGAGACTAAAATGGATAAACTTGCCGGGATCAACCAGATTCTGAAGAAAAAGCTCTTCGATCTGCAGGCTATTTTAGAGCTCAGCCGGCAATTCAACTCAAATCCGGACCTGAATTCTCTTCTGGAAAACACTCTTCTGACCGTTGCGAGATGTTTAGAGGTCAAGGGTGGATTTATCGCAGTTCAAAAGACTCCTGATGACAGATCGTTTTCTCTTACCAGGTCTTGCGGGATCGAGATAAAAAAAGGGTTGGAGTTTTCACCTGATTCCTCCCTGTCTGCATATCTTATAGAAAAGAACAAACCTCTATTCGTAAAAAATGTAATTAAGGAATTTAAGTCTGGGCTGAAAGAATTTCAAGCTAACGAATTTGAGATTATAATCCCTCTTTTGATAAGAGATAAGGTAAGGGGTATTCTTTTACTCTCCGGCAAGATTTCCGGTCAGTCCTATTCGGAAAACGATCTGGAATTCCTTTCCCTGCTGACTAATCAGGTAACCATCATAATGGAAAATTTGCTTTACTCTCGGAACGGGAAAGATGCAGATTCAAAACCTGAGAAAACTCGACCGCACTTTATGCAGACCGAAAGATTGGTACTCTTAGGCCAGCTTTCCATAGCAATTGCCCAGAAGATAACTGACCCTCTGGGGATAATCAAAAATTATCTGGCTATACTTTCACAATCTTTTAAAAAACCCGATAAATCCCTGGCTCATCTGAGGGTCATAAAAGAAGAGGTGGATCGGATAGCCCATATCGTAAAACAGCTTACCTATTTCTATCGTCCCAAATCCGAGGTTAAAACCCTGATAGACATTGGCTCTCTTTTAGAAGACACCCTGTCTTTCGTAGAAAAACAATTTTCCAAAGATAAAATCTTTATAAAGAAGGAATTCCAGTCAGACCTGCCCAGAATTAAAGTTTATCCGGATGAATTACAACAGGTATTTTTAAACCTTCTGATGAATTCCAGGGATTCTTTGCCTCAGGGAGGGGAGATAGAAGTTTCTGTGAGCGCTCAAAAGGAGAAGCTGGAAATAGAGTTTAAAGATACTGGCAGATGGATTGAAGAAAATGATATCGCTTTAAACTTCGAGCTTTTTGATCTCCCGGATGCGGGATCGCAGAGACTGGGATTCTGGGTTTCCTCCGAGATATTAAAAAGACATAATGGTGAGCTAAAGGTAAAAAATAGAGAGGATAGAAAAGGAAGCTGTTTTAACCTCAGCCTGCCTTTCCGGGAAACGGATCTACAGGACGGTAAATTAGGATGAAGACGAAAAATCCGGAAAAAATCTTAATAGTGGATAATGAAGTTAGAATGCGTGAGAGTCTCAAGACTCTTCTGCATAACTCCGGGTATGAGGTGGAAACGGTAGAAGATGGGGAGAAAGCCATTTGCCTTATGAATCAAAATAATTTTGAATTGATAATTGCGGATATAAATATACCAAAAGCCAGTGGGATAGAACTGTTAAGAAAAGCAAAGTCTAAAGATAAAGATGCACTGGTCATCCTCATGACCGGTTATGGTTCATTGGATTCTGCCTTAGAGGCGATAAAAGGAGGGGCTTATCACTATTTCCTTAAACCGATCGAGTTTTCAGACCTGGAGAGAGTTATAAAAAGCGGGCTGGAGAAAAGGAAAATAGATTTGGAAAGAAAAATCCTTTTAAAAGAGCTTAAAGAGAAAAACGTAGAACTCAAGACCAAAGTAGAGGAACTGAATGCCCTATACCAGGCTGGTCGAGCCTTGAGTTCCAAAGATAGTTTAGATGTTCTGCTGGCCAATATCCTTTCGCTGGCGACTAAAGTGGTTAAGGCTAAAACCGGCTCCATAATGTTGCTGGATCCTTCAAATAGATTTCTTTTTATAAAAACAGCCATCGGTTTGGAAAAAGAGATTATAAAGAATACAAAATTAGAGCTGGGCAAAAGCATATCCGGCTATGTGGCGGAAAAAGGGCAACCGCTTTTAGTGGAAGATGTGGAAAAAGATCCCCGCTTCAAAAGGACCTCCAGGGAAAAGTATGAGACCAAATCCCTGATCTCGGTCCCCTTGAAAGCTAAAGACAAGATCTTGGGTGTCATAAATCTAAATAACAAACTCAGTGGTGAGCCTTTTAATACTAAAGATCTTAAATTGATCTCCACCTTTGCGTCCCAGGCAGCTATAGCGATTGACGATGTATATAATTTTGAGCAGAGCAGGAAAAAAATTGCCCAGCTCTCGGTTTTGCACCAGATAGCTTCACGCCTTGCTACTTTAGACGATTTTGAGGTAATATCGAGATTCATTTTCATGCAGTTAAAAAAAATAATCCCTATAGACTTTTCCCTGTGGTTTGACTGGAATGAAAAAAATCAAATGATAAGGCTCAGCTCTATCCATGGGCTGGAGGATAGAATTTCAGGGTTGGAGATCCCCATTCTGGATTTAGATATATTCGATCGGGAAAAGCTAAGCCAGAAGATTAAAAAAAGGTTAGAGGAGGAAAAGTTTATTACTCCTCAGAGCATTGTTTATTCTTTCCCCATATTAACTGAAGGCACTTTCCTGGGAATATTCTGTGCCGGGAATGTAAAAGGCATAGTTTTATCTCAGGAGGAAGAAGAGATTATCTCCATAGTAGGCTCGCAAGCATCTTCAATCTATGAACGCCAGCGAGCGATCCTGAATGCAACCAGACTTCTGACTATGGGGAATATGATGTCCGAGATAACCCACGATCTAAAAAAACCTCTGACCAATTTAAAAGGGGTAATTCAGCTTTTAAAAGAAGGGAAAAGCGAAGGGAAAAAGGAAGAGCTCCTGAGAATATTGGATCAGGAGATCAACCGAGCGAGTGAGCTGGTCAGGGAGTTAGTGGATTTCTCCAATCCAGGTAAATATCAGTCAGAGAGAAAATCGATCCTTCCCATTTTAGAAAAGGCTTTGAAGCTGCTGGAGACGGACGTAAAAAAGAATCGGATTAGAGTGATTAAAGAATATCCGGATAATCTCCCTTTAATTTTCATTAACGAGAATGAGCTCTTGGAGGCATTTATAAACGTGCTTTTAAATGCGGTTGAGAGTATGCGCGAAGGGGGAGAACTGAAGTTAGAGCTGAGCAGGTATTATGATACGCAGAGAGAAGACAGTATTCTTCAGTTCTGTATTGCTGACCAGGGTACGGGGATTCCCAAAGAGAACTTGAATCGGATCTTCGAACGGTATTTTACTACCAAGGAAGGTGGTTCAGGTTTAGGATTATCCATAGTAGAGAGAATTATCAAAGCCCATAACGGATTTATCAAAGTGGAAAGCCAGTTAAATAAAGGAACAAAATTCTTTATATGTTTACCCTGTGGTTAGAGTCTTTTTTAGTTTTGCCGATAGGGTAGATAATATCCGAGAAACGAAGACTACGAGCCAGCCCGCCCTTTGGGCGTCTGGCTTAGCCACCGTAGGAAAGGCTGGAGCTTATGAGAGATAAAGTAAAGTTGTTAGTCATCGATGATGACCCAAGTGTCCCCTGGCTTTTAAGCGAAGGGTTAGGAGAGAATTATGAGATCGCTTCAGCCCGGGATGGAAAGGAGGGAATTAAGCTTATTTCTGGAAATAGACCGGATCTGGTATTGCTGGATATCAAAATGTCAGGGCTGAGTGGGTTTGAGGTTCTGGAGCAGATTAAAGAAATGGATCGCTTATTAGAGGTTATAATGCTTTCCGGACATAGCGAGACTAAAAATGTTGTGGAGTCGATTCGCCGTGGTGCCTCGGAATTTATAACTAAACCTTTTGATGTGAAAGAAGTTGAAATTCATATTCAGAAGGTTCTTGAAAAAAATAAGCTGAAAAAAGAGTTAGACCTGCTGAAATCAGAACTTCAGGCAAAAACTCAGTACGATAAGCTAATCGGAGAATCTCCCAAAATGTTGCAGGTCAAAAGCTTAATAGAACAGGTAGCGGACTCGGAATTGACTGTGCTTATCAGGGGAGAAAGCGGCACCGGCAAGGAGATAGTTGCCCGGATGATCCATAACCTTTCCAGCCGTAGAAATGAAACCCTTATAAAGCAAAACTGTGCGGCTATACCCCGTGAGCTTTTGGAGGCTGAGCTATTCGGGTACGAGAAAGGGTCTTTTACCGGGGCGCATAAGACCAAACCAGGCAGGTTTGAGACCGCTCACAAGAGTACCATGTTTTTAGATGAGATCGGGGATCTGCCTTTAGAGCTTCAATCCAAGCTCCTCCAGGTCCTAGAGCAACATGAGTTCTTAAGAGTTGGTGGGATAAAAAATATTCAGGTGGACGTACGGATTGTCTGCGCTACAAATCGAGATCTGGAAAAAGCCTTAGAAAAACAGCTTATGCGAGATGATCTATATTACCGTTTAAATGAGATCACTATCCAGTTGCCTTCCTTAAGAGAGATCAAGGATGATATTCCTTTTCTGGTTGACCATTTTTTAAAGAAGTATAATCTTCAATATAAAAAAGAATATTCTCAACTTTCTCCGAAAAGTATGAATCTTCTCCAGGAATATGGCTGGCCTGGAAATGTGAGGCAGTTAGAGAATCTGATTAAACAGATCATTGTGCGAGGGAATGAGAATATCATACTGGAAACTATTAAGGCAACTATAATACCTTCTGAGACTACAGAAGAGCTCGGATCCCAAACTGAAGAAAAAGACTTTTCTCTTAAAAAAAGGGTAGCTAAAACTATCGCCAGTCAGGAAAAGAGATTAATCCTGGAAGTTCTTAACAAGACTAACTGGAACCGGAGAAAAGCGGCAGAGCTTTTGGAAATAAGTTATCGCTCTTTGCTCTATAAGATCAAAGAATACCGGCTCAATGAAACTGAAAAATAGGAAAGAAATAGCTTTTCTCTCTTATGTAAGTTAGTGCAAAGATTATGAACAGGGTTGCATATAAATTCCACTATTAAGGATGGAATTTGATTTACCACTCACCTGTCGATAAATAGTGTATGTAATTGTCCGAGAGAAAGAATTTTCACGCATACCTACTACACCACGTAATCTTTTGTTAATCATCGACTTATATTCTGCGAGTTAAGTTATCAACATTCTAAAATTTATATTGCCAAAATAAAATGCCGCAGGTGAAGAGTAAGTTCAATGGCATAAGTTTTGCTTTTTTATATAGCGCTTAGTGATTAGAAGTTACCTCTTCGACGATGATTTGACAGATCATAAATTTTAGGCTCGGATGCCAGCTTCATTTTTAAGGAACACAATACAAAGAAAAATGATTGATAAAGTTTTAAATTTTCATATTTATAAAAGGAGTGTTTGAATGAATAGCTTCAGGGATGAACTTGATCCAAAACCGGATCATGAAGAATGGGAAGAGACAGATCAGTTTTACAAGAGACACCGTAACTTCGGGCTAAGGGCAAAGCAGGAGTTAAAGCGAGCAGAGAGATACTGTGAAT
Organism: uncultured candidate division Zixibacteria bacterium; assembly: GCA_963713865.1. GTDB lineage: Bacteria > Zixibacteria > MSB-5A5 > MSB-5A5 > RBG-16-43-9 > CAZMZF01. The sequence goes on from OY970208.1 coordinate 2,479,037, forward strand.
TTCTATCCCTTTTGGTGGTTGATTTAAGCAGTTTAGCAAAATTTGCTAAAGGTGGTGCTATGAAAAGTTACCAGCGAGTGGAAACGTTTTTTGAAGAGCTGGAAAGACTGGTTAAAGGAAGCGTGCGGGAGACGGATCTGGTCTCTGGGGTTGAAGACCAGAAACTTCTCTTGCTCCTTTCCGAAACGCCTAAGGAAGGTGCTAAAAGTCTATCCAAAAGATTAGGTGAAAAGGTAAAATATTTAGTTTCCAGCACCCTGAAAACTCCGCCTGGCTGGCAGGTGCCGATGAATATCCTTTCTTATCCGGACCGGAAAGGGAAAGACAAGTTCTTAGGTTTCATTCAGGAGTTGACCCAATCCTGATTTTTTTAATCACGCTTTGACAAGGATGTCATCTGCAAAAAAGAAAAGAATTAAAAAATAATTAAAATTAGTAAGAACCCAAAATTCAAGAGTTGATTTATCTATTTGTTATTTCGTGTTTGGGAGATAAGTGTTTATTTCCCCTCCTTTTCAAGGGGAAGGTAAGGGAGTGGTTATATATGTAGCGTCAGGTTTTATGCCCGGCGTTCATTTTCCCATTGAAACGGAAAATACATAAATTAAATTCCTCTCCCTTTTGGAGATTGATAGAATCAGAGTATATCCCGCCCTTAGATGGGCTGATGCTAAAAAAGCAAGAGCAAGCTCTTGCACTCCACTCAAAAACAGGTAGAGACGCATGGCTATGCGTCTCTACGAGAATTTTGTCGGGTCAGGGGACCCGTGTGCAACGGCTATATTGGAACTAGTATCCCCACCTTGCCCGCAAGGTGGGATTAAGTAGGGGCGTATTGCAATACGCCCCTACGAAAAGCTATTCAGGGAAGATTTTGCCGGGGTTGATTATTCCTTCAGGATCAAAGGCTTGTTTTATCTTTTTCATAAACTCTATTCCGGCTTTGCCCACTTCTTTTTCTAAGAATCTTGATTTGGTTGTGCCGATGCCGTGCTCTCCGGAAAGAGTTCCGCCTAACTTTAAAGTCAAATCGAACAATTTCTCTACTGCCTGTTCCACCCGGTGCATCTTGGCTTTATCTCTGGAGTCGGTCATAAAATTAACGTGCAGGTTTCCATCTCCGGCATGCCCGAAGGTATTTATCTGAACGGTGTAATCTTTTGCCAGCTTTTTGATTCCCCGGACTAACTCCGGAAGCTGACTGGGAGGAACGCAAACGTCTTCATTTACCTTGGTAGGAGCTAATCTTAATAAAGACGCAGAGACAGACCGCCGGATTTTCCAGAGATTGTCTTTTTCCTCTTTGGTGTCTGCAAACCTTAAACTTTTAGCATTATTTCTCTGACAGATCTTTATGATATCTTCTGCTTCTTTATGAGCTTCTGCTTTTTCTCCGCTGGTTTCGATCAAAAGAACTGCTTCTGCTTTTTCGACCAGGTCAGTTTGGATATATTCCAAGACACAGGCTAAAGTGTCACCGTCGATGAACTCTAAAATAGATGGAGTGATCCCTGAAGCGGTAATATCCGCTACTACTTTTGCGGCGTCCTCCATCTGGTTGAAGCCGGCTAAGATCGTTTCCTCATAAGCTGGTTTGGTTAAAAGTCTCAAAGCTATTCTGGTTATCAAAGCCAGAGTCCCTTCGGAGCCATTGATAAGTCCGGAAAGGTCGTAGCCTGAGTCTCCATCCTGGTCCAGGATTCCTGTTCGGATTATCTCTCCATTATAAAGGATACATTCCAATCCCAGGACATAATTTTTGGTAACTCCATATTTCCTGCCTCTTAACCCTCCGGCACATTCGGCTACATTTCCTCCTAAAGTCGAGGTTTTCAAACTGGATGGGTCAGGCGGGTAGAAAAGCCCGATTTTTTCCATCTCATCTGCAAAGTTTTGAGTAACCACTCCTGGCTCAACTACCGCATACATCTTATCTTTATCTACAGATAAAATCTTGTTCATCTGCTCGAAACTGACCACGATTCCACCTTTGACTGGCAACGAGCCGCCAGTATAACCTGAGCCTGCACCCCGGCTGACGATTGAAATTTTATGGGTTGAAGCATATTTCATTAGTTCTACCACCTGTTTAGTGTTCTGCGGAATGACCACTGCATCCGGCATAAAGCTGGTGTTGGTGGCATCGTAGGAATAGCAGAGTCTTTCCTCATAGGTGGAGAGGAGATTTTTAGGGCCGAAAATTCTTTTTAGGTCTTCAAATAGGTTTTCTTTCATAGCATCATCCTTCTTTGAAAATGGACTAAGCTTATCTTAATCTATACGAAATAAAATCGAAAATGAAAAGTGGAGTATAAAGCCATCAAGGTCTTGTCCACAGGATCCTGGTGAGGACTATAGCTTTACTATTTTCTCTTGTTTGTGCGGGAATTCCCCAGAATGGGTCTTGACGACAATTCCCGAACCAACTTAAAACCAAAGGGCGAAGAATCTACAGACGAAAGAGATTTAGTCGGGCAGTTTTCAACAGCCCGACCTACTGCTACTACTGCTACTATTTACAGAAAAAAAATTGCCAATTATTGACGAATATTATAATAGAAAAATATTATTTTCATGACATTTACTAATCATGTCATCAGGCCAAATACTGCTTTGGACTTCACCTATATGAGCCTTTCGAAGGTAAAACATGCAAAGCCGCGATTGGCCGATACCACCTCCAATAGAAAGTGGCAATTCGTCATTGAGCAGACGCCTGTGGAAGTATAAATCTTTTCTTTTCATTTCACCCTTAATCTTCAGTTGTCGCAACAGCGTTTCAGCATTTACTCGTATTCCCATTGAAGAAAGCTCATAGGCACAGTTTAAAATCGGGTAGTAAATCAATATGTCTCCATTCAATCCCTTGTATTTACTACCAATGGGTGTGGACCAATCATCATAATCTGGGGCTCGACCATCATGCGGTTTGCCGTTTTTCAGGCTGCCGCCAATCCCGATGATAAAAACAGCACCGTACTCGTTGCACACAGCTTTTTCCCTTTCATCGGGCGTCAGTTCTGGATATCTTTCCTCTAGTTCTTCACTATGTACAAAAGTAATGTCTTCCGGAAGGATGGGCTCGATGACGCTGTATTGATGGCAAATATATTTTTCTGTTCTTTTTATGACATCATATATTTTTCGGACAACACCTTGGAGATAATTTAGGTTTCTTTCGTTTGGTGATATCACCTTTTCCCAATCCCACTGATCCACATATAGCGAATGCAGGTTGTCCAGACATTCATCTGATCGAATGGCATTCATATCGGTGTACAGGCCTTCACCATGCTGAAAATTATAATCGGCCAGCATCATACGCTTCCATTTAGCTAAGGATTGCACGATCTCTGCATTAATATCATCCAAAGCCTTTATCTTAAAAGAAACGGGTCTCTCTACACCGTTTAGGTCGTCATTGATACCTGTACCTGCTTTGACAAACAGAGGTGCCGTAACCCGTTGAAGGTTCAACTCAAATGATAAATTGATCTGGAAAAATTCTTTTATTAGCCGGACTGCTTTTTCCGTTTCTTTCAGATCCAACAATGGTTCATACTGTTCCGGGATAAATAAACTTGTTCTCATAAAATACCTCCTTTCATATCGCTGTTAGCAAATTCAAATCTCTCGCTTATTAGATATAATCATCTGAAGGCCTAACATAGGTTTATCTGTACTAATAAAATTACAATTACGGCTATTTCTAACCATAAAAACCTCCTTACTAACTTGTAATTTTATTTAATCATTTACTTTAATCGCAAGCAGTTAGATAATAAATATCTTATAAACTTACAATCTTTTATACAGCTAAAAGAAGTCGCATAAAATGAAAATTAAAATATATCTGTAAACAAGATAAATTGCCTTGTTTAGATATGCAAGTAAAATTCTTCCGTCAGGTCAGGGGACCTGACGGTCACGTGAAAGAGATTTAGTCGGGCAGTTTTCCACAGCCCGACCTACTGCTACTGACTGGAAGTACCCGAACCTTCGCTGGGGCGCGGTGGTAGCAACGTCGGCTGCACGCGCTTGTTAGCTCGCTCTCCGTGATAAGTCAAAATGGCTACGATAGATTTGACTCCAAGATACTCAAGATGCCTCCATCAACGGTTTCGTCGAATTTGCGGGCAAACAAGTCTTGACTTGCCATCAAGAAATCAGCGTCTTTGGACGTGAAGTCTCTTGGACGTAACTTTATTGTTCCTAGCGGCACCCAGTCAATGGTCCTTTTATCGTCGTTCACAATAGTTGCCTTGTAGTTAGTATTCATTATTACCGTCTGAAAGAATCCTTCATCAGATATAAAGGTGTGCCGATAGAATCTCTTGAACCTTTTGACCTCAAAGCTGTAGCACATATATTCACAGAACTTCCTGCTCAAGATCATCCACTGATTTCCGATATAAGGAGTCACGCCTCGAAGATACGGTCGCTTGATAGGAGTGCGTAGTATCCTCTTGCTAAACTCGATACAGTAGTTCTCGATTCGAGATAGTGTATCAGGGCGTATCTCTCTCTGGTTAGCCACCTTGATGAAATCCCTTCCTATATTGAGGCTAAGAAAATCCTGGATGTGCGTCTGCGACTTTAGGGGGAAATCCTGTGCGCTAAGGTTTATGAAAAATTCCCATTCCGAGCTGATCTTCAATAACTCCTTGATGCCTCGCAATTCAGCATCTACCATGCTGTATCCCCCCCAAAGAATGCTTTGGCTTTTCAGCAAGGATGCGTTGGCAAAGCTTGACAAGAAATCTTGTATCTCCGTCTGTAATCCAACGCCTGATCTCTTATCCACATGAACCAGGTAATAGTTGGCGGGATGGTAAATTGCTCTAAAGAGCCTTTTGAACTGGTTAGGATACCGATGTACCAAGATGAGGTATGCGATCATGTCCTTAACGATCTCCTCTAATCTGTATCTTCCTCAATAATTAGCGGGAAACTAACTCTGCACAGCCTCTTTCACTCGTGAAAACCGAGGCTACGGGCAACTTTCCCACAGTTATTGAGAATATACTATAACTTGTATCTCTCGAATTTCTATCATGGCAAGCCTTTCATGGTTAGGATATGGCTATGCCAGAATTATATTCCGAATACGACGGCTTGGCCGAAAAAAGGGGCGACACCTTTGCATACAACGAGCGGGCTAACATAGGTTTATCTGTACTAATAAAACTACAATTACAGATATTTCTAACCCATAGAAACTTCCTTGCTAACTTACAATTTTTTTTAATCATTCCCTTAATTCGCAACGGAAAGATAATAGATATCTAATAAACTTACCATCTTTTATACAGTTAAAAAAAGCCGCATAAAATGAAAATTAAAATATATCTGCAAGCAAGATAACTTGCCTTGTTTAGATATGCAAGTGAAATTTTTCGTCAGGGCAGGGGACCTGACGGGCACGTGAAAGAGATTTAGCCGGGCAGTTTTCCACAGTCCGACCTACTGCTACTTGGCTTATGCGCTCCGGTTGGCGAACGATCGACCAGCGTTTACACCGGAACCAAACCCTGTTGCAAAGAAACCGATTTTTGCTGCCAGCGAGACATCTCTCCAAATCACAATTGAGAAGACAACCGCAAAAACAAAAAACATGATTGATATCCCCATAAGATTTTTGTTTGACCTCATCCTAATATCTCCTTCGTGAATTTTAAAATTACAGCCATATTCACACTCAAACCCGGCTACCCAACACAGGTTAATCTGTACCAATAAAATTACAATTACGGCTATTTCCAACCAAACTATGATTAGCTTTCCTGTTCGGTAGCCTTTGCCCTTTCCTCATAAGACATATCTGCCAGGCGTTTAACTTCGTTCACATCAAGGCCCAATCCTTCCGCTACGCGACGGCCATAATCCTGGTCCGCTTTATAAAACAAAGCTGTCTGGCGAAATTGAATGCGTTTTTTCGCCTTGCCCAGGTGGTCCACTATGTTGCCGATCAGGTGATCCCGGTCCTCATCCTGCATAACTTTGCGATAGAGGTTTCCAGGTTGAACAAAGTCATCATTAGGAAAATTAAAGGGGAAACGCCCCGCCTGGCCTGAAAGTTCAAAAGGAGGTTCGCCTGTTGCGGGATCCGGCCCGGGGCCGTCAAAACTGTTGGGCCAGTAATTGGGTCCACCCCCTCCGTTGGCGTCAACACGCATGAAACCGTCACGCTGGTAATTGTTTTCCAAAGCGCATTTAGGCGCATTGACTGGAATAAGATGATAATTAGGACCCAGTCTATGAAGGTGCGTATCATGGTAAGAAAAAACCCTTGCTTGCAGCATCTTATCCGGTGAAACGGCGATTCCCGGGACTACGTTTCCCGGGCAAAAAGCCGCCTGCTCTACTTCTGCAAAATAGTTGACGGGGTTACGGTTTAAAACCAGCTTACCAATTTTGACGGGTGGGACTTCTTTATGCGGCCACACTTTAGTGATGTCAAAGATATCCCAGGGGAAATCCTTGGCTTTCTCTGGTGTTAGAATCTGCATCTCCAGCGTCCAGGAAGGATAGTCACCTCGTTCGATAGCATTATACAGATCACGGGTGGCGTGATCCGGATCTTCCCCGCAGAGCCTCTTCGATTCCTGGCGGGTCAGATTCTTGATACCCTGATCTGTCTTGAAATGGTATTGTACCCAGAAATACTCCCCCTTATCATTGTACCATTTGAAGGTGTGGCTACTATAACCGTTCATATGCCGGTAAGCGGCCGGTGTTCCCCTGTCGGAGAAAAGAATGGTAACTTGATGAACGGATTCGGGAGTAAGAGACAGAAAGTCCCAAAACATGTCCGGATCAGGCAGATTGGTTGCGGGGCGCCTTTTCTGGGTGTGGATGAAGTCGGGGAACTTAAGTGGATCCCGGATAAAAAATACCGGCGTGTTGTTGCCCACGAGGTCATAATTGCCTTCTTCAGTGTAGAATTTCAATGCAAAGCCGCGTGGGTCCCGTGCAGCATCGGCTGAGCCCCTTTCACCACCAACGGTGGAAAAGCGAGCGAAGACTTCCGTGCGCTTTCCCACTTTTGAAAGAAACTTGGCTTTGGTGTACCTGGTCACATCGGCAGTAACTTCGAAATAACCAAATGCTCCAGCTCCTTTTGCATGCACGACACGTTCGGGAATTCGCTCACGGTCGAAGTGGGCTAATTTTTCCAGCAAATGGGCATCCTGCATGAGTACAGGTCCACGTTCACCGGCTGTCATGCTGTTCTGGTCGTCAGCCACAGGGATTCCAAAAGCTGTGGTTAGTCTTTTTTTCTCTTCTTTCATGGCTTACCTCCTTCCTGTAATTATGAATCCATAGCTATATAACATAGGTTTATCTGTACTAATAAAATTACAATTACGGCTATTTCTGACCATAAAAACCTTTTTGCTAACTTATAATTTTATTTAATCATTTACTTTATTTACAAGCAGTAAGATAATAAATTTCTAATAAACTTACCCTCTTTTATACGGCTAAAAGAAACCGCATAAAATGAAAATTAAAATAAATCTGAAAAAAAGATAACTTTCCTTTTTCAGGTATGCAAGTAAAACTTTTCCCTCCCTAAATTAAGCAGCCACCCTTGATGTGTTGTCAAGTGTCACTACCTGACAGCCATAAGTACTTGACGTCAGGAGGTAACTCCTGACGCCACAATTCAACAATATTATTTTTGCCTTTTTCCTTCCGCATCGAACCATTCACTGTCTGGACATACCGGCTCAGCCTGGTTTCTCCTCACATTATCTCCCTGGATGGAAGCCATTATGAAATTCTCCGGAGGAACTGGTGAACCGAAAAGACGGCGCAACATAGCCAGCTGTCCCGCGTGTGACATAGCATCTGAGAAGGGTCCCTGAAGCATCCTTTCAGGAGTAGTGCCCTGGAATGGCGTTCCCTGTTCCAGATGTGTCCTGAGACTATCAAGTATCCTGTGAAACTCCTCGATTTCCAGATTAAAGTTGTCTTTGATCTCAGGTCTGAACTTTCCTCCAACAAAAAACGTCCTGGCGTATCCCAGAACATTGGTCATATGAAAAACTATTTGATGAGGCGTCCTGACACCAGGAGCGGCACGGAAACTCGCAAATTCAGGCGGAGCATCCCTGAGGGCTTTTTGCGCTCGATAAGCTATTGCCCCAAGAAAGTGGCGAAGTATCATTCTTTTATCATCCATACAAGCTCACCTTTTGGCAGTATAATAAAAGTTTCTCTAATCTTGCAAGAGAAATTCCTATGTCTGGTCAAGGGAAATGATTGGCATGTGTACAAAACAATTTCCCTCCCTCGATGGGAGGGAATAAAAGGGAGGGTGTTAACATTATTTTATTACCCTCTCCCCCGCCTCTGGCGGGATTTTCAACCTATCCCTCTCCCATTAAGGGAGAGGGAACTAAAAAAAATATCCCACCCCGCTTCTGGCGGGATGGGATACCAAAATCGCAAGGAGATCCACTTGGATGTCCCTGCAATTATTTGGACAGGACACTGTCCTGTCCCTACAAAAAGATTATTTTATATCAAACTTAATATTTATCTCCTGAGACAACTTCTCCAGCTGGCCATAGACTTTGTCCTGCAAGGGCAACCCGTTTTTCTTATAATAATCCCATTTCTCAAATTCCTTTTCTCCGTGGATATAAATTCTTTTTTCTCCTTCGGCTTTATTGGCGCTTTTCAGCTCGTTGATCATCCTGTCCATCATTTTTTTGAATGTATCCAGTGGAATGAAATTATCTATCTTTATCGCTCCAAAGAAATGCCCTACATTGGAGAATTTCTGGGAAGGGTCTCTTTTGGAATCGACATAAGGTCCGTATGCTGCTCCGGAGAGTATTCCGGAGAAGATATCTACCAGGACCGAAAGCCCATATCCTTTATGCCCGCTGAACTCCTCGCCGGCTCCGCCTAAAGGAAGAACTCCGCCTCCTGCGGCTTTGGTCATATTGTCCAGAACCTTTTTGGTATCAGTTGTGGGAACGCCCTTTTCGTCCACTGCCCAGCCCAAGGGAAGAGGTTTTCCCAGACGGTCCAGGACCTCTAATTTTCCCCTCGGAACCACAGTGGTTGCCATATCCAGTACAAAAGGTCTTTCTTTTGCGGTGGGGAAGACCACGCTGATCGGATTGGTGCCGATGATCATATCCCGGCTGAAAGTGGGAACACCCAATGGAGCTGAGTTGGTCATAGAAATCCCGCAGAGATTTTCTTTTATCGCCATCATCGAATAATATCCGGCAATTCCAAAATGATTGGAATTTCCAACGGTAACCAGGCCTACTCCTGCTTTTTTGGCTTTATCGATAGCCAATTTCATTCCAAAAAGCCCGGCTGGCTGGCCTAAACCGTTTTCTCCGCTCACTGCTGCAGTGGTGGGAGTTTCTTTTATGATCTTGGGCTTGACTTTGGGTAGTATCTTCCCGTTTTTGATCCCGTTGACGTATCTCATCAGGCGGGCAACTCCGTGTGAGGGGATAGCCCTGAGGTCTGCCTGGACCAGATTATCTGCAGTTACCTCTGCATCTTCTTTGGTTACTCCCAAGTCGATGAATACCTGAGTACAAAAGCTGCTCAGCTTTTTATCATTGACCAGTATGTCTGCCATTCTTACTCCTTTTTTAAAAGTTTATTTCTTCCTGAACGGATCAATTCTGGACCATACAAGGATAAATCAATCCTCCCTGTGGCATAATGTAAGCTTTGAAATCCTCCCCGTGCCTGGTTTTAATCTTATCCAGTGCATCTTCCAGGTTTTCCGCATATTTGAAGAGCCTTTTCTCTAAGAAATCTTTTTTCATAGAGGAGATAACGTAAACCTGATAATTCTTAAGAGTTTTGGAGTTAATCACTGCGGTGTGACCACCAACCACAATGTCTTTTTCCCTGGTATTCAAAAGCTCATCACAACAGGAAGCATTTGCCAGCCATTTATCAAAGGTATCTGAGCCGATCCCCTCCCTGGATTCGGTAAGCATCACTACGGTTCCTCCCTCTTTTACCACCTCTTTGGCGTTGTTCATTGTCTTCATAGTTTGATAAAGATTGACGTCCTTGGGATAACCTCCGGCACTGGCTATAACCGCATCGGCTAAGCAATCGATTTTTACTTTATAAAGCTGATTGCAGGCAGCCACCCCGGCCAGGAAAGCTTCTTTTAAATCTCCAGCTACTATCTTTACTATTTCCTTTTTATCGTTTATCACCACATTTAGCAGAAAATCTACTCCCGCCCTACGGGCGGCTTCTTCCATTTCCAGATTTATCGGGTTATCATTAAGCCTGGCAATCCCCACTCCCGGCCTGCATACCATAGCATGGTTTGCCCGGATGGTTTCTCTACCCGCTACTCCAGGCAGAATCCCTTTTCTACCGCCGGAATACCCTCCGAAATAATGAGTGGTGATAAGTCCGGTCATCACCACTAAGTCAGATTCCTTGATCAGTTTATTTACCAAAAGCTCGTTCCCGGTAGAAAGATTACCGAAAGATACAAGATCTTTGTCACATTCATGGCTTATCAATTCATAGTTATCAACTATCTCATCCCCGAAATTATCCCGATTTTCCTTGTCAGTGTGGGGTCGGTGCGCTCCGGTTCCCACTAAAAAACTGATATCCTCATTTTTTATTCCACCAGCATTTAATTCCTCAAGAATGGGGATAAGAAAATTATACCCTGGTCGTTTGTAAGGGGTGCCACGGGTGAAATCGCTTACCACAATAACTGCTGTCTTCTTCCTTTTGGCTAATTCGCTTAATCTTTTACTTTTGATTGGATTCTGTAATGCCTGGATAGCTGACTGGTTAACGTCTGAAAGACCCGGAACTTTTTCCAATTCTAAGACTTTAAGAAGGTTTTTATCTTGAAGATTTAACTCTTTATAACCATCGCCGTATTTTAGGTTTATTTTCATAAATTTTCCTCGTTTCTACTATTAATACGCAGATGCGAAATAAAATATATCAAAGCCGTTTTCAGGAAGCAAGGGTTTTTTGTGAAATTTTTAACAAAGTTATTTATCCTGCAGTGCGAGACGATGAATGGTAAATGACGGATATCGGATGGTTATTCTTTTATAGGGGAGGGGATTGTTGAGCTTTGCAAAATCGCACTTTGCGGTGGTTCCTTCCCGTTTTTTCGGGCTACCCTACATATTTCCCTAATCCGGTAAACCCACGTTGCCCTAAAGTGGGTTAATTCTTTTATCTCCTGAAAAATATATTAAACAAAATAAAAAGCAGGGAAAGAATCAGGCTGATCAAAACAGAGGAAGCTAAGGGAAAGTAAAACGAAAAATTTTTCTTTTGAATATAAACATCTCCGGGAAGTTTTCCGAAGAATGGCAATTTTCCAAAAAGGAGCATAGCGCCACCTAAAAGGACTAAAATTACACCAAATAGAATTATTAACTTGCTCAAATTAGTAATCATTTCCCTTTGAACTCTTAAACTTTCGAACTTTTAAACATTTTCAAAAGGCCGCATCCCCAAAGGAATTTACCAGCATAGGCTATTTTTTGCCAATTACTCTATAATTTAACCCCAGAGACATGGCGTTCTCACTAATCCCTTCGCTTGAGCCTAATCTTCCCGCTAAATCCAGATGCCAGTTCCTGAATAATTTGAAACTGGTCTTTGCTACCAGTCCCGCAGCATCATATGGTCCACCACTTAATCCTATCCACCAAGTAGAAGATTTAATTCCAAATCCCATACCCATATTAGCATAACCACCGCCAGAATAGAGCGGAACGTTTTCCAATACACTCACAGAAAAATATAACTTTTTAGTGCCGAGACGGATGTGCCCGCTGGGAAAGGTCTCTCCCCCTTTCTCATCTTCAGAGACATCTAAGGTCTTCTGTGCAAAAAAAGGACCCGTCCCAATCCCAAACCCTTTCCACTCCAGAGAAAAATCAGGATTAAAATAGAAATTCGTCCTATCTTTAAATAGATAGGCATCATAATCATCAAGATATACTCTGGATACAGGTGTTTTATCTGAGATATAACCGCTTCTCAAGCCGATTTTGACCGGTGATTTAAACTTATGGTCAACCGAGAAACCAAAGTCATTAAATGGGATTTTATCTTTGGTAAGCACCTGCCCCTCACAACCGCGAGTAACATAGGCATAAGATCCTAAACCACCAGCGATTTTCAAATTAGTTTCAGTGCTGTCCTTCCCATCATTCTCTACCCCTATCAATAAAGGTAGGACAGCAAAGAAGCTTAATATTCTTGTGATTTTTCTCATCTAAACCTCATTTTTTATAGAGTTGCCGAGCAAGGTTGAAGCCTTGCTCTATCTCATCTGGCACGGTAATTCCAATTCCCGTATCAACAAAGAACCAACCAAAGATTCTTCGCCCCTACGGGGACTCAGAATGACATTATAAAAGCAACCCAATCATTTCCCCTTTGAACTTTTGAACCCTTGAACCTTTGAACCTTTTTTCTCATATCTTTCCTTCTCACTGAAAATACACCCGCAATACTTCTGACGATATAAATTCAATTCCTTAGCCATATTTTTACCTTCGTAATACCCTGGTCTTAAATCCTCATAGAAGAATTTTATATCATATTTTTTGGCCAGCTCTTCTCCAATTTCATTTATCAGCTCATGCTTTTGAGTAGGGCTGACTAAAAGGGTGGTTGAAAAAGCCTCAAACCCCTTTTCTTTAGCTACCCGGGCAGTTCTCTCTAATCTTAACTGGTAACAGAATCGACAACGGTCTTCTAAATGAGGCATAACTGCCTGAAGATATTCTACCAGATCATAAGAATCCTCATAGATTATTGGAAAAACTTTAGCCCATTCTAAATATCCTGCCGCCTCTAACCTGTTCTGATATTCAGTGTAGGGGTGAATATTAGGATTATACCAGAAACCAGTAAGTTTGTGACCTTTTTCAGTTAATCTTTTTAGAGGATAGGTCAGGCAGGGACCACAGCAGACATGAATCAGAATCTCCATAGATCTCTCGATAGTAGGTCGGGCTGTCCCGCCTTTGGCGGGACTACCCGACAAAACTTATGGTGGTTAGCTCACCTGACTTTTAAAATAGCTCGTTCTGGGGCTTTGATTCTCGTTTTATCTCTAAATGCTGGTAAGCTGAATCGGTAGCGACTCTCCCTCGAGGTGTTCGAGCTAATAGACCTTCCGTAATTAAAAATGGCTCGTATATTTCTTCAATCGTATCCTCTTCCTCTCCCACTGCTACTGCTATAGTATTTATGCCTACTGGTCCACCTTTAAATTTATGTATAATCACTTCTAATATCCGCTTATCCATCTCATCTAAACCCAATTCATCCACATCTAACATCTTTAAAGCTTCGATCGCCACTTTGCGGTCTATCTTCCCCTTAGCTTTCACCTGTGCATAATCCCGGACTCTCCTAAGAAGACGATTAGCCACCCGGGGAGTTCCTCTGGACCTTTTGGCAATTTCTAAAGCCCCTTCATCTGTGATAAAAATATTTAATATCTTAGCTGAACGGTGAACGATTTTAAACAGGTCGTCCGGTATATAAAAATCTAAGCGGTTTACCAGTCCGAACCTGGACCTTAAAGGAGAGGTTAGAAGCCCTGCTCGGGTTGTGGCACCGATAAGGGTAAACTGATTCAGATTTATCTTTACCGATCTGGCAGAAGGACCTTTTTCTATCATTATATCCAAGGTGAAATCCTCCATAGCTGGATATAGATATTCCTCTACTATATGACTCAGCCGGTGAATTTCATCGATAAATAGAACTTCTCCTTTTTGCAGATTGGTCAGAATCCCGGCTAAATCAGCCGGTTTATCTAAAATGGGACCGGAAGTAGATTTTATATTAGTCCCCATCTCTTTGGCAATGATAAAAGCCAGGGTAGTTTTCCCCAGTCCTGGAGGACCATAGAAAAGGGTATGCTCTAAAGACTCTTTCCTTTTCTTGGCCGCTTGAATAAAAATCTTCAGGTTTTCTTTAACCTTATCCTGCCCCACGAATTCATCAAAGCGACAAGGGCGTAAAGTTAAATCAAGTTCTAACTCTTCAGTTAACACCTGCGGTGAAGTTATTCTTTCTGCCATAATCTCTCAAATTAGTAGACAGTAGGTAGTAGACAGTAAACAGGGCAACCCATCCTCTTTCCCTGTCTACTGTATGCTGTCTACTGTCTACTGTTTACTTGCTTTAACGCTCTTTTAATCAACTCTTCTACCGATAGCTTCTCTTTTGCCCCTTCTTTCCCTTTCTCGATAGCCTTCTTTGCCTCGTAACGATTATACCCTAAGGAGAACAGGGCTAAGATAGCTTCCTGTTCGATCTGTGAATCTTCCCTATCTTTTATTTTTATCTTTAAATCTTTTTTCAAATCTAATTTCTCTAATTTTTCCTTTAGTTCTACTATCAATCTCTGGGCAGTTTTTCTGCCAATCCCGGGGATATTGGTGAGAAAATCTATCTGTTCATCCATTATTGCCCGGTGAAAATCTTCAACTGATATAAAGGATAAAATCCCTAACCCGGTTTTTGGACCTATTCCGTTAACCGAAAGCAGAGTCTCGAAAAGCCATTTCTCTCCCGTAGTGAAAAACCCATAAAGCTGAAGGCAATCCTCCCTTACATAATAATAGGTAAGAATCTTCACCTTTGAGCCGATCTCACCTATCCTCTCAAAAGTGGAGATGGGGATATTAACGCTATATCCCACCCCCTGCACATCTAAGATCAGCTGGGTGGGATTTTTCTCCACCAGTTTTCCTTCCAAATATGCTATCAAGTTTCTCTTGTCCTATGGATCCGTTTCCCGGATCATCTCTTTTAAGCGTTTTTTACTCTTCAATTTATTCAGATGACATAAGGCGATTGCCAGAGCATCGGTAGCGTCTAAAGGTTCAGGTGTTTTTTTCAACTGCAACATATTTTTCACCATATACTGCACCTGCATCTTAGAGGCTCCTCCAGTTCCAGTGATGGAAGATTTAATCTCCCTGGGCGAATATTCAGCTACCGGTATCTTTGCCTGAGCACCAGCCAGTAATGCCACACCTCTTATCTCACCCATAACCAGGGCCGACCTGGCATTCTTGCTGTAAAAAGCTTCCTCTACTGCTAATTCATCCGGTTTTCTTTTATCAATTATCTCTTTAATTCCCGAATAAATCTCTTTCAGTCTCTGGGGTAACTGCTTTTTAGAGGATACTTTAATAGTGCCATAATCAACCAGCACTGCTCTGTTATGATTATCTTTTATGATCCCATATCCGGTTACCGTGCTTCCCGGATCTATCCCCAAGATAATTAAATTATCTTTACCCAAAGATCAAACTCCATTCTCCTGAAGAATCAGTTAAATTACGCGCTCATCTTCATCATAATCTCTTCAGCGATATCGAAGTTAGCATAGACCTTCAGCACATCCTCATGGTCTTCTAAACCTTCCATCAATTTAAGCATCTGCTCAGCTTCTTTTCCTTCTAACTTCACGAAGGTCTGCGGAAGCATGGTTAATTCTGCACTGGAATAGGCGATTTTATTCTGGTCTAAAGCCTTTCTGACTTCCTCGAACATATTAAAAGGGGTTACTATCTCATAATATCCCTGCTCAGACCGCATATCAATAGCCCCAGCCTCCAACACGATCTCCATCAGTTTGTCCTCATCTGCCTTCCCTTTCTCCACATTGATCAAACCTCTTTTTTCAAACATCCAGCCCACACATCCAGCCTCGCCCAAGTTCCCGTTATTCCGGGTAAAAATATGCCTGATCTCAGAGACAGATCGATTTTTATTATCCGTGGTTACTTCGACTAAAACCGCTACTCCACCCGGTCCATACCCCTCATAGTTTACCTCCTCATAGGTAACCCCCGGAAGCTCTCCTGTCCCTTTCTTTATCGCCCTGTCAATATTAGAAGCTGGCATATTAGCCGCTTTAGCGGCTAAGATCGCAGTTCTCAAGCGGGGATTTCCATTTGGATCACCTCCGCCATGCCGGGCGGCAACAGTTAGCTCTTTAATGAGCTTAGTGAAGACTTTACCTCTTTCCGCATCGGTTTTTTCTTTCTTTCTTTTTATGGTTGCCCATTTCGAATGACCGGACATATTTCTAATCCTCCTTTTCTATCCTCTTCAACGGATTCATTTCAAGATAGGTGCATTACCGGATCCGCTTCTTGGATTTAAGAAAATCTATTTCTTTTTATAATAAATAGAATCTCTCAAAAAAGGCAATAGAAATTTGAATTGACCCCAAATAAAAAAATTAGGTCGGGTAGCTCACCTAATGTTTGGAACCCGGCCTACTCCTCTGGTAGGGGCAATTTCCAGATGGATCCAAATGGACATGAATTGTCCCTACACTTTTTCTGCTCCGTCAGGAGCTACTCCTGACGTCCGACCTGTGTTATATGAAAAGCTTCTGACACAACGATTGAAAAACTATAGGAGCGTATTGTCATACCCTCCACGCATTACACACTTAATCAGTGCCTTTCAAGTCTCCTGACCTGGCAAACCAAAACTCTGTCGTAAGGTCGGGGGACCTGACGGATACAGCCTCACCTCTGCGACTTCTTCCGTTGCCACAGGAGTGGCAACGCTACCATCTCCTTAAATAAATGTAGCGGAAGGCTTTAACCTTCCATGTTTTCTTTTCAACCTTTGAACCTTTAAACATTTGAACTATATTCTTTATGGAGGTCTAAAGACCTCCTCTTCATAAATACTATTTCTGCTCCTTCTCCTTTGCCTCTTGCGCCTCTTTGATTATCTTCTCTGCGATCTCACGTGGAACTTCTTCATAATGGGAGAAAGAGCGGGTGTGAATCCCTCTCCCTTGAGTTAAGGAGCGCAGAGAAGTCGAATATTTATATAATTCCGCCAGGGGAACCAAAGCTTTTATCTTCTGAAAATTGCCACCGCTCTCCACTCCCAGGATCTTACCTCTGCGTGACGATAAATCACCCATTACATCACCCATAAACTCCTCCGGCACAGTTACCTCAACATTATATACCGGCTCAAGCAACACCGGCTTTGCCTCTGCAGCTGCTTTTTTAAATCCCATTGAGCCAGCTATTTTAAAAGCCATATCCGAGGAATCAACTGTATGATAGGTACCATCGTAGATGGAGACTTTCAGATCCACCATCTTATAACCTGCTACTACCCCTTCGTTCATCGCCTCCACCACCCCCTTCTCTACTGCAGGGATATACTTACCGGGAACTGCCCCACCTACAACCTCATCTACAAACTGAAATCCTTCACTCCGCCCCAGAGGCTCCAATCTTAACCAGCAATCACCATACTGCCCTCTGCCTCCTGATTGTCTTTTATATTTACCCTGGGCTTCAACCTTGGCTTTGATCGTTTCTCTGAAAGGTATTCTGGGCTTCTCGATCTCTACTTCTACCCCGAATTTCCTCTTTAGTCTATCCACAATTACCTCTAAGTGCAGTTCGCCCTGTCCATAAACGATGGTCTGTTTTATATCTGCATCCACCTCCATAATGAAAGTCGGGTCTTCCTCGTGCAATTTTGAAAAACCATTGGCAATCTTTTCCTCATCTCCTTTAGCTTTAGCTCTAATAGCTAAATTTATCACCGGTTTAGGAAATTCAATAGCTGGAAGCACAATCGGGTCTTTTTTATCACATAGGGTATCTCCGGTATGAGTATTTTTCAGTTTAACCACCGCACCTAAATCCCCAGCTATGACCATCCCGGTCTCTCTTCTCTCTCTGCCATTCATCGCAGAGATCTGTCCAATTCGCTCTGTGGTATTAGTAACTGAATTGAAAACGTCCTCTCCGGTTTTGAGTTTCCCTGAAAATACTTTAAAAAAGGAGAGCTCACCTACATGTGGTTCCGATACAGTTTTAAACACTAAAGTAGCCAGAGAACCATCCGGAGATATCTTTATAACTTTTTCTTTATCAGAATTATGTACTTTAACTTTTAACTCCCCAAAATCAGCCGGGGAAGGAAAGAAATCCACCACATGTTCTAAAAGGAGCTTAACTCCCCAGCAATTTGTAGCAGAGCCACAAAAGATTGGAAAAAGTTTATGTTCTTTAATCCCTTTTCTTAAACCGATTTTAAACTCCTCCTCGGTTAAAGCTCCTTTTTCAAAATATTTCTCTAAAAGATTATCTTCTGCTTCAGCCACAGCTTCTATTAATTTCTCCCTGGCTTTTTTAACCTTCTCCTCTAATTCTGGAGGGATTTTATCCTCTTTTGTCTCAGTTCCACTAAATAGATAAGCCTTCATCTTAACCAGATCAACCATTCCTTTGAAATTTAGTCCTTCATCTACCGGTATCTGTAAAGGTATAGCTTGATGGCCAAATCTTTTTTGAACTGCTTTAACCACTTTATCAAATTCCGAATGTTCTTTATCCAGTTTATTTATAAAGAAAGCTCTGGAGATTCCATATTTCTCAGCAATTGACCAGACCTGCTCAGTTCCAACCTCAACTCCGGATAAAGCTGAAAGTAAAATCAAAGCTGTTTCAGTCACCCTTAATCCACCTACCACCTCTCCTATAAAATCTGCATAACCCGGCATATCAACTAAATTAATCTTACAATCTTTCCATTCCAAATGCAGCAGGGAAGCGGAAATTGAGATTTTACGGGAAATCTCATCTTCATTATAATCTGAAACTGTGTTCCCCTCATCCACCTTGCCCAACCGGGTAGTAATCCCTGTAGTATAAAGCATCGCCTCCACCAGGGAGGTCTTACCTGCACCTCCATGCGCTACCACCCCCAGATTTCTAAGCTGTTCACTTTTAAATTCCTTCAAACTATCCTCCTTATTTTCAGATAAATCTGCTATGTAATTCAAAACACCAAAATATATATTATTTATAATTTGTCAACTATCTTCTTCTCAAAAAAAGAAGAGACGCATCGCCATGCGTCTCTACAATCTTCCTTTTACCTTTTTCCTCTCACCTTTATAGACAAAATCCTGTCGGGTGGCTCGCTACAAGCGAGCAACTCGACCTACATATCTATTCCCGAAATATCAAATGATTATGCTACTTTGAATCCTCGGATTCGAAAAATCTTCGCTGTAAATCCTTCACAATTTCCTCCACCATATTTTTAAATGCCTTATCCTTGAAATTCTCTTCAGCCATATAGCCTTTAAAAACTGCCCATCCTTTTTCCTTTTCATCTTTCTGAACATAATTTAAAAATATTGAAATAGCTTTACCTATATAATAATCTGAACCCTTTTCCTCAATATCCATTTCTTTTATATCCTTCTCTATCTCGTATATCTTCTCTTCATAATATAAGGAAAATTCCTTTGATGCTTCTTGATATCTATCCTTTTCCCAGGTATAGATAAAATCAACGCTGGGTGAACAGGCATGGCAGAGGTCCATATACCTATTCACTTCCCATTCAGCATCCAGAACCAAAAGCTCATCTATGGCGTCTCCATTCAAATCGCGTATTCCATGAATAACCTGCGTTTCCGGAAGATGGGGAAGAAATTCCCTAACCTTATGATCTTTTACCTGAAACACCTTCAAATACTCACAGGTCCAGCAGTTTCCACCAGTCCCACCGGTAACAATTAATTCTTTTAATCCATCCTTATTTATATCTTTAGCTCTACTGCTATCTCCACTTAGACTATTTCCCAATTCATAGGACCACTCAACTAAGTTATAGATCTCAATTAATCTTGTTCCTTTCAGTTCATAGACAACCATACTATCCTGACGGTTTAAATCATCTGACTCCTGCTGGCTGATGATGGCTATCACCTGCTGGTTTTTGTTATCCAGACTTTCGAAGATTGTATCTTTTATGCTATAACCCTCCTTCAAATTTGCGACTATCTCCCTCTGAAAAATCTCTCTGGTATCCTTTTCTTTTTTCTTAAACAGGAGTGAAAGCAAGAGAATAAGAACTATTACCCCGATTAAGATCAACCCTGAAATATAAATCTGTTTTTTCTGCATAATGTTTGGCGAAAAATAAGCAAATCCTCATCTATTGTCAAATAAAAAAAGAACAAAAAATGGCGGAATACTGTTTTATCCCTGCAGATAATTATCCTCTGCTTTGTAAGGAGAGGGAAAGAGGGGGGTTATACGGTAAGCCAGTCTTTTGTCTGACTCTAAAAAATGAAAGGTTGTCCCGCCTCTGGCAGGATGTTCTACATCTCTTTCAGCAGTTCTTTGATATCATAATCCTGAAAATTCTCTAACGTCTTTTTATTTAAATCGATTTTATCTTTTTTCAAATTTAATCTGTAAGAACCAACACGATTATTCTCGATCAGTGGTTTTTCTGAATGAGGAAGTTCTCTTTTCAGACGGTAAATGTACTTCCCTTGGTTATCCCCTTCCTCCAAATCCAGTTTATGAATCCAGCCATCCTCCTTTTTAAAAACTGCCCAGGCTAATTTGAATAAATATCTGAAACTTTTATGGCTGAGCAGAAACCTTCTGCCATTTAGAATAATCGTATATTTCCCCTTAACCAAACTTCCATCTAAAATAAGTTTGCTTTTGGTAGAATCTCTTTTCCAGAAATTGAAGGTAGGGGCGTATTGCCTTACAACCCTACCAATTTTCCCGGACTCTTGAAGCTTTATCTCTTCTTTTAGCTTGATACCCACCTTTTCAGGAATTATATTTTTCAACTCCTCTAATTTTATTTCCTTAATCTGGTTTTTAGAGGTAATTCCTTTCAGAGATAGTTTCCAGAGAAAATTTCGTCCCAACCCTGAGACCTTTAATTTTGCTATTTCAATCATATCCTGACCTATCCCAAACTGAACTTGCCATGCTAAATTCTTTAAAATCTTTTCCAATCCCTCCCCGCAATTCAAAATCCGGGCAATGGCAGAGGTAGAATCTAAAAGCCAGGCAAGCTCCTGGGCAATCTGGGAGATAAAACCACTTCTCAGACCATATTCATTTTCTAAATCATATAGAGGAGCAGGAGTTATCCAGTCACAGAAAAACAAAGAAAGTTTAAGCCTGGAAAGCTGCCTGGAGGATAACTGTCCACTTGAGATGGATAAAAACTCTTTTAACCTTTGCTCTGAGATACTATCCTGAGTAAATCTTCCTTTTAGTTTTTCTTGATAAACCCTGTTCTCTATTTCATGAAAAGTAAGAGGCGTATAAATCCTTTCACCATCTTTAGTCTTAAGAAGTTCATAAAACCAGCCCAATGGGTCTCCGATTGGATCCATTGTGAACAAATTCGGATTAACCGGTTCGGATGAGCTTTCTTTTTCCAGTTTTCTCTTGATCGCCAAGCCAGTTTCAATTTTTATCCCCTGGATAGATATGACTTTCCCCAAAGCAGTTACATAAAGGGCACCTTTTTCATCTGAGGTTAATATATTTTCCTCAATCAATTTTGAAATATTTTCATTTATACCATTTTGATCTCGATTTATAACGTCAGCTGAAAAGGTGTTGGCTAAATACTTTCTCAACCCTGCAGAATCCTTAGCCAGGCCCGAGGATACCAGGTCGAGGATGACATCCTCTAAATCTATTTTATCCAGAACCGGAATCAGCTTTTCTTCCTTGCCTTCGACATACTTATCCCAGAGTGAATCGAAATGAAACTGGTTACCTGCTAAAAGAACTGACCTGCCAAACTCTTTTTCCAGACCGAATCTTCCAGCTCTTCCGGACATATTCTCATATTCATTCCAGGTTAAGGGAACCATAACCCCTTTGTCGGTAAACTCGCCGCTTTCATATTTCAAGGTTTCTATAAAAACCGTCCTGGCTGGGAGATTTACCCCCATGGCTAAGGTGCTGGTTGCAAATACCAGTTTAATCTCTTTTTCAAGATAGGAATGTTCGACTAAACCCCTTTCTTCATAGGTTAAATCAGCATTATGGAATGCAATCCCTTTTTGGAGGCAGAATTCTAACTTTTCCTTAAGGCTGGTAACTTCAAGCTCAGCTAACTTCTCTAACACTTCGGAGGCAGGTTCTCCTTTGAACTCATCTGCAAATAGAATAGCCATCTTGATAGTCTCATTTCTGCTTTTCAGGAAGACTAAAACCTGTTCTCCTTTCTCTAAGAGCATCTGGAGATTGGGAAATAGAATTTTTTCTATTTCTTCGCTTTCAACTTCTATGAATTTCTCCTCTCCTTCTTCCTGAGAGTTATATTCTTTATAAGTAAATATTCCTTTATATAGAATCCCCTGTAAAAGCTCAACCGGTCTCTTTTTCTCTAAAAGGTACTTGCATCCCAGCCAGGAAGCTAATCTCTCTACCTCCCCCAAGACTGCAGATAAGCCAATAATCTGTGGTTTGTATCCGGAATTCAGAACTTTGAGCAAAGCCAACTCCAAAACCTGACCCCGTGAGCTGTCTCCGATCATCTGTAACTCATCTATGATCAAAAGGTCTATGTTCCTCAGTAAGTCTAAGTTTTTAAGCAGCAGTTGATTGAACTTTTCATATATCATAATACCTAAATCGAAATCACCTTTTTCCAAATCTGAATCAAACTCCCTTCTGTCTTTTGTAGATATAACTATCTTTATCCCTAAATTTGAATATTTAGTTTGAAAATCTGAAAACTTCTCCTCGGCAATTGCCTTAAGCGGAACCAGATAAACTGTCTTTTTTCGTCTAAAAATAGAACTGATAGCCGCCATTTCTCCACAGAATGTCTTTCCGGAAGAAGTAGGGGCTGAGATTATCAGACTCTCCCCATTTAAAAGATTAAAACGCGTAACTGCTGATGATTGTAAAGGTAATAACTTTTCCCCCTGACTTTCTTCCCAGGTCTTGATAATACTTTCCGGGATACCATATTTTAATAATTTTTTAACTTCCATTTACCCCTCCATAGAAAAACAGTCTAAAGTCTATAGTCCATAGGCTATAGTCTTTTTTAGCCTTTAGACTATAGCCTTTTGCCTATATTATAATACTGCCCATTTGTGCAGTTGTCAAGAAAAAAATAAAAAAAGTGATAAATTTGTCATTGCGAGGAATCCCCTACGGGGACGACGAAGCAATCTGTCTCCTGAAAGATAAACGGATTGCTTCGCTCCTTTTAGTCGCTCGCAAAGACACTTTCTGTGTAGTAGCTTGAGTTAGTGGTAGCTCAGACATTCCTGTCTGAGCTTTAAGGAATCCCGCCTTGGGCGGGATTCTACCAACTTTAAAACAAAAGACCCAGGTTAAGAACAACCCGGGTCTACCAGTTTTTATAAAGAAGAATGGTAAGGAATGGTTATTTACGGTCACGAATCACGGGCAACAGTCACTCTCTTTTCACTCCAAAATCAATTTCTCAAACTGATCCACCAAACTATTGAAAAGCTCAATCGTTTTATTAATCGGCTCAGGAGAGCTCATATCCACACCCGCTTTTTTCAGGATATTAATTATAATAAAGATCAAATCTGAGGTACTGGTAGGCCTCGAGATAAAACTAGTTCTGCCTCCGGCAATATGCGAACAATGCTCTCTTCTGTAAATCGATGCCGACCCATATTATCCTCTTTCCTCAGTCCAGTTTAATGTACTAACTTCTAAGCTGGACCGAAATATGGGGGGCAGGTCACTCCTTTCACGTCGCCTTTTGGACCATCATCCATATAAGGCAGGACGTAAAGAACTTCACTTCTTTCTCTGCCCGACCTTCTTGTCACGCTCACGGTATTCTTTTTCGACCTTTTGCCTTTCTTGCTTTTCTACTCCACGATATTCCTTCTCGATCCTGGCTCTTTCTTCATCATTTGCCTGATGTTGCCTGTAATGATCTCCGAACTTCGCATCCTTGCCGTAATTGTATTTCCTGAAGACGAAAACTCTGCGGTCTTCGTGCCTGGGGCGGTAATAATACCCATTGCCCACAAAATAGAAATCATAGAAATCGCAGTCTACGACCGTCGCACCCCACTGTTGATATCGATGGCAGTCATAGCAATAACGGGGATGGTCGTAAGAGTATGCCGTTCCGCCAGATATGCCTCCTCCACCGTACAAAACGCACCCGCCTATCACCAACCCCAATATCCCCAGGAGAACCCCTAAAACCAAGTTTCTGCTTGGCATTTCTGCCTCCTTTCTTGGTTTGTTGATTGTTTTTAGCCACTTGAGTGGCTTCTCGCCCAGCTTAACAAACCTGGTTCTAAAAGTCAAGGATTTTATCTAATCTTCTCCACGTTTTTCATCACCGAGGTTTTTTCGGACTGGCTTCAGCTCCTGATTATTAGGTGCAGTTTGATAAGCCAGGGAGCCATCCAAATTCTCAAGCTGCTTTGAGATATGTTCAGGTTAGCTACAGGGGTTAATTTTGTAATTTATTAAACTAAAAGAGAATACACGAGGGGTGAGTTAATATATTTTGGGAGAGAAAAACTACCCCTCTAAGGTCATAAACCCTCCTGTCCATCAGAACCACTCACTATTTCTCTAACTGTAGCAAGCAGGTATAGGCATCCTCGCCCCGCTGTGCGAGTATTTTGCACACACACCCCTGAACTACTTCAAAAATCTCCAGCATTCCCATCCGGAATGGCTTTGTTTGTGCTTCAAGCGTCCGAATACCATTGTCAGGCGATGCTGGTTAAACTACGGCTTTCTCTTGCGCCCAATGATGACCAATACAATTCCACCGGCAAGCGCTAATCCGCCAAAGAGAGGTGGCACCGGAAACCTCGTCTTGGCTTCTGCGCTGGTTTTGAAGGGGCCAATGTGGATGCCCTTCACGTGCGTGGTGAATGTGATGAATTGTAAAAGAAGGACCAAGACGCCGAGGATAATGAGAACGAGTCCTATAAACATTATCGGTTTCATGCGTTTAAGCTCCTTTTTTGAGAAATCTTGCGAGTGCAAACGACTACATCGGTTTGCGTCCTGTAATGACTCTGACCAGCACCACCACGATAGCGATAACCAGCAGAGCATGAATTACTCCGCCCATAGTGTAGCCGCTCAACAATCCAAGCAGCCACAAAACCAAAAGAATCACACAGATAGTCCAAAGCATATTCGGCTCCTTTCCGGCGAACAATGTCGCCTAATGTTAGAGTTAAATATGGAACCAAAACTGATCGAAACTTCATCCATCAGGAGGCCCGCACCTGCAACAATTTAATTTGAACCGGCTTGAGCTTGCGCCGCCTTTTTCAGCTTGTCGTTCGCAAAAATGGCAACTTCAACGCGCCGGTTTTGCTGACGACCATAGTCCGTATCGTTTGAAGCGATTGGGTTCATCTCACCCAGGCCGACCATGGAAATCCTTGAACCGGGAACACCACGACCCATTAGATAGTTGGTAACAGATTGAGCACGACGTTCGGACAATTTTAGGTTATAGTCTTCACTGCCGCTGTTGTCCGTATCTCCTTCAATGAGGATGTCCGTGTCGGGGTATTTGTTCAAAATCTTGGCGAGACTCTCGATGTTTGTTTTTGCCTGCGGTCGCAAGTCCGATTTATCCCAATCGAAAAGAAGGCCCGAATCAAACGTGATCTTGATTCCTTCTCCTATGCGCTCGATCCTCGCTCCTTTCAGATCCGCCCTTATCGCTGCGGCTCGCTTGTCCATCTCATTACCGATCAGAACCCCGGCTGTTCCCCCGACTGCCGCCCCGATGATGGCGCCAACGGCAGTGTTTCCTGCCGCATGTCCGATAACACCACCAATAGCTCCTCCGGCGCCTGCGCCGATCGCTCCGCCCTTGGCTTTGTTACTCCAGGAGGCGCACCCGTTACTGAGGGTGAAGAGCAAAGCCCCACACAACAACAGAATGACTGCTTTTTTCATGGTGAACACTCCTTAAATTAGGATACTTTGTGATAAAGCAATTAAGTCGCTCAGCGATCTAGACGCGATTTGGATTACTTTATAAACCTCCAGCATTCCCATCCGGAATGGCTCTGTTTGTGCTTCAAGCGTCCGAAGCGCGGCGGGCGGTAGAATACCTCTACCCCCTCGCTCATCCCCGGCAGGATGTAGGCAGAGTCTTCGGCGCAATCGCAGTGCTCAATGGATGCCGGTGTTTGTCCCTTCAATGTGGTCAAGGCCTGATCGTAGACACTGTCGACGGAGTGCAAGAATCCCTGCACGCGATCCACATCGTACACGGCAACAGTGACCGCCGTCTGGATATCTTCTGTCAGCCGGTCGAACGCATGCTGAGCGAACATCTTCGCAAATGCAGACACATCTCCACCTGGCAAACCGACATCCAGCTGCTCAAATGGACCGAGATCGAAGTAAGAAAGATGAAGATTGTCGGGAGAAGCGATGATGTATCGCCCGTACGGAGCAAGCGCGGCGATGGTGTGGGGTGTGCCGTTGAAACACGTGGAGAGTACGATGAGATCGAACTTCGTGGAATCGCCTGTGATGCGTATCAATCCGTCGGCTAGGTCATCTACCGTGAACGTCCGATGCGAGTACGATGCATCGTAGCCGGCGCCGCCGAATTCAGGGATTTCGTGACCGAAGTAGAGGAACAATCTCACCAGCTGAGGTCGCTCTTCCGCGCGGAAGCGGTGATAGAGCTCCACTTCAGGATCGAAGCGAGATGGTCCCTGACCGCGCCAGTACGATTCTTTGGCAAGGAGCCGTCCGTTCCGGTAATAATAGAATTTTCCGTCACGGAGAGGAAAAAAGAGCAAGATGTGCCTCCTGCGTCTTTCATGAAAGATGAACACCTCGGCTTGCGTGTTCCGCTCAGCGACCGTTTTCGCTTTTGCGAGAGCCTCCTCATCTGCTCTGTACGCATTGCCGCGGGCATCATGATAGAGGTAGCCACCATCGCCGTGGATGATGCATACGATTGAGTAGCGCGGTGGTGTGAGCATACTCTCCTCCCCAAGCGGAGTTACACGGTGAGCAGGGAGGATGGAACTGCACGAAGAGAGGAACAACGCGAGTGCCACGCAGGAGCTGACACCCGCAAAGAGCATCGCAGCATCCATGCGTGGCACTCGTGAAAAATCGTTTGAGAGGGCTTTGCATACCCAAGGCCGAGAATGTTCGCTCTCTGGAGAGACTACGCCAGAAGGATCACAATGATTATGATCAAGAGTAGCGCGACCAGGCTGATGGTTACCGTCTGGGCGGCCTGCTCCATATCCTGCACGACATAATCAGAGAAAGCATCCAGTTGCTCATCGGACACACGCTCGTAACCATTAAGGCCCGTGAGCTCATCTTGTTTCTCT
The DNA here is from genome assembly GCA_963713865.1 of uncultured candidate division Zixibacteria bacterium. Lineage (GTDB taxonomy): Bacteria > Zixibacteria > MSB-5A5 > MSB-5A5 > RBG-16-43-9 > CAZMZF01. The sequence continues at coordinate 2,506,248 of OY970208.1, forward strand.
TGAAGGGTAGATTTTAAGAGAGCAATGCCGGCTTGATCGTGTTTCGAAATCAGCGGTGAGCTTTGAACTTTGTCCAGCGCTTTAGACATTTTTTCAAATGATTTGTTGAGGATTTCACGTTTCTGCAATGGATCGGTCGTCGCTTTCACTTTGAGTGAGGCGTTGTTAAAGTACTTTTGAAGACCGTCTTGTCCAAACGCAATCCCCGCATAAGCCATGACAAGCATCATCATGACAAACATCATGACGATCGATCGGAAAGCTTTTCGTCCTGTCATAACTCCTCCTTTCGTGGAATTGAAAAAAGTTAATTGGTTACCCGCGACGAAATGATTCCCATCTGATTTACCAGATTATGCTCACACGCACTTTCTGATCAAAAATATAACTCCCCCTAAATCTTGTCAAGAAAAAAATAAAAAACGTGATAAATCTATCATTGCGGGGAATCCCGCAGTATGCGGGACGACGAAGCAATCCGACTCTGAAAATTTAAAATGTAGCGGAGGTCTTCAGACCTCCATCTCTTGGAAGACTAAAGTCTTCCGCTACCAAGGGCTCGCAAAGACACTTTCTGTGTAGTAGCTTGAGTTAGCGGTGGGTTAGGCTTCCTACCTCACCATAGGGAACAGGCAGTCCTGGCAACGGATCCTTAGGAGATGCCTGTTCTACCAACTTTAAAACAAAAAACCCAAGCTAAGAGCAACCTGGGTCTACCAGTTGATTAACTATTTACACTCAAATTTATCTCACTCTAATATTAATTTGAATGTGTCCGTCGGGTCCCCCGACCCGACGGAAGAATAGCGATCCTAAAAGTGTCACCCTACAAAAATCTTTACGGTCACGAATCACGGACAACAGTCATCCTCTTTTCACTCCATTATCAATTTCTCAAACTGATCCACTAAGCTGTTGAAAAGCTCAATCGTTTTATTAATCGGTTCCGGGGAAGTCATATCCACACCTGCTTTTTTCAGGATATTGATCGGATAATCAGATGAGCCAGTCTTAAGAAAACTCTGATACTGGGCTAAGGCTTCCTTATTACCCTTATGAATCTCCGTGGAAAGATAGGTGGAAGCCGCATAAGAGGTGGCATATTGATAGACGTAGAAGTTCCGGTAGAAATGGTAGATTCGAAGTGCACCTAAATCGCTTATCGAATCCCGGTAAAGCTCCGGACCCCAATACTTCTGTAAAATCTCTCTATATACTTTTCTGGTCACACTGGCTGACAGAGCTTCTCCTTTTTCCATCTTCTCATGAGCTGTTTTATCAAAATCCGCTAAAAGAGTCTGCAAATAGAAAGTCCCGATGATCTGCTGAATATAATATTCCAATAGATAGAGCTTCTGGTTTTTGTCTTTAGCGTGATCGATCATATATTGTATAAGAAGCGCCTCATTGGTAGTAGAGGCAACTTCTGCGGTGAAAATAGAGTGCCCTCCATAAACATAAGGTTCGTTCTTACTAGTATAGTAACGATTTAAACAATGACCCATCTCATGGGCAACGGTAAACATATTTTCCAGAGTATTATTATAGTTTAGTAACATATAAGGATGTGTGGCATAAGATCCCCAGGAATAGGCACCGCTATTCTTACCTTCTGTTTCAAATACATCCACCCAACCTGAATTGAATCCCATCTTTAAATCTTTTAAATAATCTTTTCCCATGGGAGCTAACGCCGTTTGAATAATCTTCAAAGCAGAATCATAAGGTATCTCCATCTTCGCTTCCGGGACTAAGGGAACGTAAAGGTCGTAAGTGTAGAGTGTATCTACTTTGAGAACCTTTTTTCTCAGGGATATATATCTGTGCAGAGGTTCTAAATTATTGCTTACCGCTTGAATTAAATTCTCATAAACCGAGACCGGAATGTTGCTATTATCCAGGGAGGCTTCTAAGCAGGAATTATATTTACGTGCCCGGGAAAAGAAAATATCTCTATTAAGCTGAGTAGTTAAAGTTGCTCCTAAAGTATTCAGATATTTCAGATAGGTCGAATTATAAGCATAACTTGCATCCCGCCTGACACGTCGGTCAGTCGATTCTAAAAACTTAGAGTATCTTTCTTTGGTGAGCTGAACCTCCTCCCCATTCTCATCTTTAATCGAGGGGTATTTTATATCCGCATCATCTATCATCGTGAAGATCTTCAAGGGACCCTGGGCCAAATCTCCGGACAAGGCTAAAATCCTCTCCTCTTCAGGAGACAGGATATGAGCTTTGGTGCGCAATAGATTATCAAAATAGAACTGATATAAACCCAACCCTTTTTCCGATTGAATGAAGCTTTTGATCTCTTCATCCGGAATGGTCAGTATCTCCGGCTGGATAAAAGAAGTGGCTTCATCTAACTGGGTATTCAGACCTGTTATGCGATCGGACAATTGCTGGAAATTGGAATTCCTGGTATCCTCATCTAATTTCATATTGGCATAAACGTACAGTTTTCCCATAACGATTGAAACGCTGTCATTCAAAGCCAAACAGTCATAAAGCTTTTTACCAGATTCAGCTAAATGTCCCTTAAAAGCGGAGACCTGAGGGATAAGCTCTTTTATCTTAATGAAATCTTTTTCCCAGGCTTCAGTCGTGGGGTAGATATCTTCCAGTTTCCATTTGTATTTGTCCGCTATATCTGAACGCTGGGGAATCGCTTTGGTTTTGGACTGGGCAAAAACGTTAGCCACGCAAAGCAACAGAAAAAGTATAACCACCCCTGAGACGAAAAATCTCTCAACCTTTTTCATGGCACCTCCTCAATTTTTAATGGTTTATCTTTTCTTTTAATTACTCACCGTTAACTACCCACTAAATACGGTCTTTCTTCGAAAAGTTGCAAAAAATGACTGCTGAATAAGGAGATATCAAAAAGTGATTTTTCTCATTTAAAATCTACAGAAGTTTGATATTTTTTTAAGTGCATTCTAATAGCTATAATAATGTAATTTTCTATATAGTTAGTAATGCCTTTTTTTTTAAGGAATGCAAGATATGAACAACAACATGGCTTTGAATCACAAACATGCAACTTAAACACGAAAGAATCCTAAATACCAATAACTATCATTTCCAATGCCGAAGGGGGGATTTGAACCCCCACGTCTTGTGGACACTGCGCCCTGAACACAGCGTGTCTGCCAATTCCACCACTTCGGCTCTGGGCTAATATAATTTTTCAGCAAGTCTTGAGCAAGAGAAATTTAAAAGATTTGTAGTATAATCTGTCATTCTGAGGAAGTTCGTCTTTGGCGAGACGACCGAAGAATCTGCTTAATTTCAGTGTGCCCGCAGAATGAACCCACTCAAAAATTGTAGGGATGGGGTAACCCCACCCCTACAAAAAATCGCTTTTATGTCCGTCGCCCTCCTTAGGCGGACTGACCCGTTGGAATAAACAAATTTGAATTCTTACGCTTTAAACCTATCGGTAATCTCTTCTTCCTCATCTACAGAGAAGACCTTAAACTCATCTGCAGATAAATTCTCATCCTTTTCTGGCAGGATTTCTATTCTCAACATCCGGCACAGCTTTTTTATCCTGCTCTCTTTCCCTTCAGATAAGATCCGATAAACTTCTGGATGAATACAAAGCTTGAATTTTTTATCCACGGAGCGAACTTTTGCTCTTTTGAACCATCTTTCAATTTTGGCTGCCAAGGTTTCCTTGGATAAAACCCTGCCAATTCCGTTACAGGTGGGACAGGGCTGGCTGAAAGTATAAAGCAGGCTGGGTCTTATCCTCTCCCTTGTCATCTCGACCAGTCCAAAATCTGATATGGGAAGGATGCTATGTTTTGAGCGGTCATTTTTAAATGAGGCTTTGAATTCCTCAAAAACTTTCTTCCGATTTTCAAAAGATTCCATATCGATAAAATCGACAATTATCAGTCCCCCTATATCTCTGAGTCTTATCTGACGGGCTATCTCCCGGGAAGCTTCTAAATTAGTCTTCAAGATAGTGGTCTGCTGGTCTGACTTTCCTACAAATCTGCCGGTATTAACGTCGATAGTAACCATAGCTTCAGTCTGATCGATGACTATATACGCACCCTTTCTTAACCAGACCCTTCGATCTAACATTTTTTCAATCTGGCTTTCAATATTGTAGAAATCGAATATCGGTATATCCTTATCATAAAGGATTACCTTCTGTCTGAGACCAGGTGCTATCACCTGTAGATATGAGCGTATTTTTTTGTACTCCCACTTAGAATCGATCATCACCTGATTAACCTCAGATGATAGCTGATCCCGGATCACTCTGGCAACCAGCCCCATATCCTTATGCACCAGTGCCGGAGCCTTTTTTTTCTCCGCCTCCCTTCTTATCTTTTTCCATAAATTCAAAAGAAGCCGGATATCATTTTTAAATTCTTTCTGATTTTTCCCTTCAGCCACAGTGCGTATAATCGCACCAAACCCCTCTGGTTTTAGCTCTGAGACTACTCTTTTCAGCCTTTTTTTCTCTTCACGCTCAATTATCTTTCTGGATACCCCTATATGCTCTTCCCCGGGAACTAATACCAGATATCTTCCAGCTAAAGAAAGTTGTGAGGTAACCTTAGGTCCTTTAGTACCCATCTGCTCTTTCATTATCTGAACCAGAATTTCCTGCCCTTTTTTCAAAAGCTCCTCAATCTTTTGTGGGGCTTTCTTTTTCTTTCTCTGGGCTAACTCCTCCTCTTCCAGGAAATCTGCTTCATACAACTCGGTGATGTCCGAGATATGTAAAAAAGCACTCCTTTCCAGACCAAGATCTAAAAATGCTGCTTGCATCCCTGGAAGTACTGCCTTAACTATCCCCTTGTAAATATCCCCCACTATCCTTTCACTTTCAGGCCTTTCAACCCAGAGCTCCATCAATTTAGAATTTTCTAAAACCGCAATCCGGGTTTCAAATTCCGATGAGTTAATTATAATATCTTTCTGCAACTTAATCTCTCCTGTCATATCTACCTGACTTTAGTCAGGTAGGTTTTATGCCCCGCCACAGCGGGATTGTTAATTGTGCCATTCAAACTCTTCCATTCCGGATGATATGTAAGGCTTTTTCTATTTTTTCTAAATCCACCCTGGTATTCATACAGGGTCCAAAGGGACGTTTATTTAAAATTCCATAAACTGGAATAGGATAAACATCCTGAATCCCGCTGGTCAAATCTCTTTCACAGGCAACCGCCACAATCACCGTCGGTCTTTTCTCCACTATCACCTTACGAGCCAGGGTTCCGCCGGTTGCAATCGAAAGAGGAGTATAGTATTTATCTCCCAATTCGATTATCTGACTGATCTGGCATTTGCCGCACATTCGGCAGTTGCGGTAATCCGTGGTAACTTTTTGCGGACAATCGTAATTCTGCAGACAGTGAGAAAGAAGAATCAAAATTCGCTCCGGGTTAATCCTCTTCCTGGTGGCATTGAACAGGGAATTATTAACCGCCACAAATGATTGTCTGATCTGGTCCTTTGACCATCCGAAAAGTCTGCTTAAAATTAGATTAATCGGGAAAAGAATTTTCAAGGTAATCTGTTTTTCACCATGCGGGAAAAGAAAATCTTTTTCAGTTAAGGCCGATAAAATTATCAGGAAAAGACCACCGCTTATTATTGCCAGACCTATCCCCAGGAAGAGCTTCACTCCTAAAGACAGGTATGGATTCAGACTACCCAGGCGGGGAGAAACTAAATACCAGAATCCGATTACCATAAGGACTAACACCAGAAGACTTAAAATCGAGAGAAATAAAAAAATACCTTTACCCTTGTTTTCATTGCTGGCTATTCGATATTCGCTGTTCGACATTTGATATTCGCTTTTAGCTTTTTGAACTTTTTTTCAGCTACTTGCTACCAGCTACTTGCTTTTTTGACTTTTGCCTTTTAACCCAGCTTCTCCCCAATTTCTATCCTGTATCCTCTCAAAAACTCTTCAGCTTCAAGTTTTTTCTTACCTTCCAATTGAAGCTCCTTTAATCTTAAAATACCTTTCTGAGTTTGAACTAATAACCCGCTTTTCTGGTCTGCTTTAATTATTTTCCCAAACTCTGTTGAAGAGTTCTCATCTATCTCTACTTTAGTTTTATAGACCTTCAATAGTTTACCTCTCAAAAAAGTAAATGCTCCCGGTTGAGGAGAAAGACCTCTTATCAGGTTATTTATTTCCTGAGCTGATTTCGACCAGTTGATTCTGCACAACTCTTCAGTTATCTTAGGAGCTAAGCTTACTTCTAAATCATTCTGAGCATAGGTTCTCACTTCTCTTTTTTCGATCAAGTCTATGGTCTCCAATAAAACTTCTGCTCCAATTATGGAAAGTCTTAAAGAAAGCTCTCCAAAAGTTTCCTCCGGATATATCTCAACCTCTTTTTGCAAGATAATCCCTCCAGTATCCACTTTCTTCTGGATAAAAAATGTTGTCAGACCGGTAATCTTTTCACCCTTAATGAGTGCCCAGTTTATCGGGGCAGCCCCTCTGTATTTCGGCAGAAGAGAGGCATGCAGATTGATTGTGCCCGAAGGAGGTAAACTGAAGATTCTCTCCGGAAGAATCCGGAAAGCTACAACCGTAATCAAATCCGGCTTTAATTCATTAAGAGCTCGATAGAATTCCTCAGATTTCAAATCCTCAGGAGTTAAAACTTTTCTTGTGGATCTCCCACTGGATCCATTCTGGACAATTTCGGACAGGTTATGCTTCTCTGCAAATTCTTTCACTGGCGAAGGTAAAAGCTTCAAACCTCTCCCTCTGGGTTTATCCGGCTGAGTTACTATCCCTGCGATCTGATGCTTACTATTCAAAAGCAGTTCCAGACTGGGCAGGGCAAACTCAGGAGTTCCCATAAAAACAATCCGCATATTTTTCGTTATTCGCTTTTCGCTATTGGCTTTTCGCTGTTTGTTTTTTAATATTCTTTTTAAGTTACTTGCTATTCCACCTTTGAACTATTGAACTTTTGAACCCTTGAACTTTTTAGCATTCAGCCTTTAGACTATAGACTATTTTTATCTTTCTTCTGAGATTTTTCTCAATTTTTTTCCTAAGAGTGTCCTTTTAATAGTGCTGAGATGGTCAATGAACAAAACGCCGTTCAGATGATCAATCTCGTGTAATAAAGCCCTACTCAAAAGCCCTTCTCCTTCAATCTCGACTTTATTCCCGGATAAATTCAAACCTCTTACTTTAACTTTACGTGCCCTGGTCACATTCTCATAGATCCCAGGAGCTGAAAGACATCCTTCCTCAATTACCTGCTCCTCTGAAGACTCAATTAATTCCGGATTGAGCATAATTACCGGTTCTTCTTCTCCGTCTATATGAATCCGGTCTATCACGAAAATCCTTTTGGCAACTCCAACCTGATTAGCCGCCAGCCCGATCCCTTTAATAGACTTCAAAGTCTCCACCATATCCGCGGCTAACTTCTTGATTTCATCATCGATAACTGAAATCTCCTCAGCCCTTCTTCTCAATACCGGATTCCCGTATTTTCTCAGCTTTAAAATAGCCATACTATCTCGCTTATCGCTTTTAGCCTTTCGCTATTTGTTTTCTAACCCTGAACTGTTCGTGTTTACCAGGTCTCCTGAGCTGGTAAGTTCAAATCCCCTCTCCTTTTTAAGGAGAGGGTCAGGGTGATGTTTCCATTTTCGCTATTCGCTGTTCGTTATTCGCCTTTTGAACTTTTTTTCAGCTACTTGCTACCTGCTACCAGCTACATGCTTTTTTGACTTTAGCCTTATTACTCTCCTTTCTCCACCCTTCCCGCGATAGAGCTTTTAAGAAACTCTATTTTCACTTCATCCGCCACTTTCAAAACTACGACATTTTCCTTCTCATTGAACCCTATAATTGTACCGAACATCCCTGAGTTAGTTACAACCTTATCCCCTTTTCTAAGGCTCTCTAACATTAGCCTGTGTTCCTTCTGCCTTTTCTGCTGAGGTCGGATTAAGAGTAAATAAAATACACCAATAATCAAAATCCAGGGTAGCCAGAGCAATATCCCTCCACTACTCTGTTGTCCGCCTTGTGTCCCCATAGCATAAACGGATTCAAACATTTTTACTCCTTTCGAGTAAGTTTAAATTTTTTACGCATCCAAATCTTCTTTCTTTGTGAATAATTCGGCGGGCAAGGTTGCCCGCTCTACGAAAGAGTAATTGATTAGACGTCGTAGGCAGGGCTCCCGACCCTGCTAATTTAAGTTTTTTAGAGACCCTGTAAAATCTATTGAGTCTCTTCTCCTTTTGAATTCGAAGATTTATACTCCTCTAAAAATTGTTTCCTCCATTTTGTGAAAAATCCTTGCATAATCGACTCTCTTATCTCTCTCATCAGGCTAAGATAAAAATGTAAGGAGTGAATGGTAGCCAATCTCAGCCCGGCTATTTCCCCGCTTTGAAAAAGGTGTCTTAAATAAGCACGGGAATAATTCTTACAAGCCAGACAGTCACAATTTTCATCTATGGGAGTGAAATCCTCCGCATACCTGGCAGCTTTGATAATCATCTTCCCCTTGCGAGTAAAGATCGTTCCGTTACGTGCATTTCTGGTAGGCAGAACGCAATCGAACATATCCACTCCGACAGAAACCCCTTCCACAATATCCTCCGGAGTGCCCACTCCCATTAAATATCTGGGCTTATCCTCCGGCAAATATTTTAGAGTTTGATCAACGATCTCCAGCCTCATATCTTTAGGTTCTCCCACTGAAAGACCGCCTAAAGCCAGCCCTGAGAAGTCCAGATCTACCATAAAACTGGCACACAGCTCCCTGAGGTTCGGATAAATCCCGCCTTGAATTATTCCGAAAAGAGTTTGCTTTTCTTTTTTCTCATTTTTTTCATGCTCGAATTTAGACCTTTTTGCCCAGTCCATGGTGAATTCAGTTGCTCTTCTGGTAAAAGGATAGGAAGAGGGGTAAGGGACGCATTCATCTAAAGGCATAATGATATCCGCACCCAACGAATGTTGTATCTCTATAACCTTTTCCGGAGTGAACTGATGAGAAGAACCATCCAAATAAGATTTAAAACTAACCCCTTCCTCAGATACTTTAGCTAAGGGATTCAAACTAAAAACCTGATACCCTCCGCTATCCGTTAGCATAGGTTTTTTCCAGCTCATAAAACTATGCAGCCCCCCAGCTCTCTCAATTAATTTATGTCCGGGTCGGAGATATAGATGATAGGTATTACCCAGGATTAGCTCCGCCCCTAAATCTTCCATCTCTTTTGAGCACAGGGTCTTGATTGAAGCCTGAGTTCCCACTGGCATAAAAACCGGGGTGTTTATCTCTCCATGCGGGGTATCCAGCCAGCCTGCCCGGGCAGAAGATTCTTCATCCTTTTTTACAATCTTAAAATCGAAACTATTCAAATCTAATCTTTCTCTTTTTTAATAAACCCGTATCCGCCTAACCTCTTGGAAAGACCCCCCCAGTACTCCTGAGCTTTTGTGCAGTAAACCAGGGGTTTAAGCTTGTTTATATCCGGCCTGTCCTGTTTATCCAAATATTCCTCATCTGCGTGAGTGGCTACTATGTCTGCAACAAAAAGGTCATGCGAGCCTAACTCCAATATATGTCTAACCTGGCATTCCAGGTTAATCGGGCATTCTTTGATTAAAGGAGCTTTAACTACAGAACCACCCACCGGGGTGAGATGAGCTTTTTCAAATTTATTCACATCTCTACCCGAATAAGTCCCGCAGAAATCGGTTTGCTTCAAAAGCTCCTCTGTGGTAAGGTTTACCACAAACTCACCTGATTTCTGGATAATACTATGAGAGAATCTGGATTTGCGAATGCCTAAGGTAAGCATCGGCGGTTCTGAACAGGCAACTCCTATCCAGGCAGCAGTGATAATATTCGGTTTATTATTCCCCCATTGACAGCTTACCATTACCGCGGGAAGAGGAATAAGCAGAGTTTGGGGTTTTAATTTCTTTTTAGCCATATTTTACTCCTTCTTATTTAGCTGGTAGCAGGCAGCTATTAGCTTGTAGCTTTTTACTACTTGCTACCTGCTACTTGCTTTTTAAATAGTACTGCTAAAGCCTCTTTAATACTTTTTACCCCTGAAATCTCGATCTTGAATTTACCCTTTAAATTCTTCAAATTACCATCTGGAATCACACAGCTTTTGAATCCTAACTTTTCCCCTTCTTTAATTCTTCTCTCGATTTGACTTATGCTTCTCACCTCTCCTCCCAAGCCTACCTCACCCATAATCAAAAAATCCTTTCTGACCGGAACATTCTTGAAATTAGAGACCACTGCCGCAACTACCCCTAAATCAATGGCTGGTTCATCAATCCAGACTCCCCCAGCCACATTTATGAAGACATCTGTGGAGGATACTCTAAGATTTTCTCTTTTTTCTAAAATAGCCAAAAGCAATGAGAGTCTTTTATAATCTATGCCTGAACAAACTCTTTGAGGCATTCCATAGACTGTAGGCGAAACCAATGCTTGTAATTCCACTAAAAGAGGTTCTGGTTCCCTCTAAGGAACAAACCACCACCGAGCCGGATATGTCCTCTTCCATCTCAGATAGAAAAAGCTCTGAGGGATTATCTACTTCCTGAAGCCCTTTTTCTTCCATCTGGAAAACACCGATTTCATTGGAAGAGCCGAACCGGTTTTTAGCTGACCTCAAAATCCGAAAAGCGTAATTTTTCTCACCTTCAAAATAAAGCACCGTATCCACCATATGTTCTAAAACCCTGGGACCAGCTAAGGAACCATCCTTGGTTACATGCCCAACCAAGAAAACAGCAACCCCTTTACCTTTGGCAAAATTTATTAGTTTTGAGGCACATTCCCTTATCTGGGAGATAGACCCTGGAGCACTCTCCAGATCTGGAGAATAAGTAGTCTGAATCGAATCGACAACTGCCATAGAAGGAGGATTTTTCTCTAGAGCTTCTATGATCGCATCTAAGTTCGTTTCAGTTAATATCTCTATTTTATCCGAATCTATCCCCATCCTTAAAGCCCGTAATTTAACCTGCTTTATAGATTCCTCTCCTGTGATATACAGAACTCGACCTAAGTTCTCTGCTACTTTTTGACTGGTCTGGAGCAATAGAGTGGATTTCCCAATCCCCGGATCCCCACCCACCAAGACAACTGAATCCTTTACAATCCCTCCACCCAAAACCCTATCTAACTCACCTATCCCAGTTTTCATCCTGTCCTCTTCCCCGAATTTAACCTGGCTTAAAGGAAGTGGAGTAGTTCTTAATTCATATCTTTCAATTCTTTTTTCTTTTTTCCTGGATACTTTTTCCTCAACCAGACTATTCCAGGAAAGACAATCCGGACATTTCCCCATCCATTTGGGAAAACTGCTTCCGCAGGATTGACAGATGAAAACCGTTTTTAATTTATCAACACCAGCCATAAATTTTGCTATTTGCTATTGGCTTTTCGCTTTTTGCTCAAACCATCCCGTCGGGTCAGGGGACCCGATGGTCACATTAAATTTGCTTGAAGCTTTGTGTTTTAGCTCCTTGCTGCAAGCTACCTGCTACTTGCTTTTTATTTTCCTTTTTCCATCTTCCTTTTTATGTTAATGTAGGAATTGGTCCCTCAGACGATCCTTCAATAAATTGTCTGACCACCGGGTCAGTTGTATTTTTTGTCTCCTCGGGCGTCCCGGTAAATACGATCTTACCCTCATACAGCATAGCGATCCGGTCTGCTATTTTATAGGCGGAAACTATATCGTGCGTAACTGCTATGGAGGTTATTGATAGCGTATTTCTGAGGGTAATTATCAACTCGTTGATCACATCCGCCATAATCGGGTCCAGACCCGTGGTAGGCTCATCATACAGAACGAACTCCGGGTCCATAGCAATAGCCCTTGCCAGCCCCACTCTTTTTTTCATCCCGCCGGAAAGCTCAGCTGGTTTTAAATCCTCTACCCCGGCCATACCCACCAATCTTAATTTCTCTTTGACAACTTCTCCTATCTTCTCTTTTCCTAGATGGGTATGTTCCGTTAATCCTAAGCCAACATTCTCCTCCACCGTCATCGAATCAAAAAGGGCTGAACCCTGAAAGAGCATCCCAAACCTTTTACGCAGATGATACAGCTTTTCATCATTATATGCAGTTATCTCTTCACCATCGATAAAAATCTTACCCTTGTCCGGCCTCATCAGCCCGATGATATGTTTCAAAAGAACGCTTTTGCCACACCCGCTCCTGCCGAGAATGACGATAGTTTCCCCTTTATCTATATTCAGGTCTACTCCATTCAAGACCTGATTTCCGCCAAAACTTTTGTATAACTCTTTTATCTCAATCATTTTTTAGCTGGTAGCTATTAGCTTGTAACTTTTTAAAACCTTTGAACTATTGAACTTTCAGTGTTTGCCAGGTCCCCTGACCTGGCAATTTTCCCGTCGGGTCAGGGGACCCGACGACCACATAAACTTTCTTTTTTAGCTCCTTGCTACATGCTACCTGCTCCTTGCTTTTTGTTTTTTTATCCCTTGAACAATTGAACTTTTGAGCCTTTGAACCTATTATTTCTGCTTTTAGCTACAAGCTACCTGCTCCTTGCTTTTCTAAGTTCCAAACAAAAACGATGCCAGTATATAGTCCGTAATCAAAATCATCACGCTGGCTAATACCACTGCCCGGGTAGTTGATCTTCCTACCCCTTCAGCCCCGCCTTCAGTTTTAAACCCCTGATAACAGCCAACCAGAGCAATTATCCCTCCAAAGACAAAAGCTTTTAAAAGCCCAGCCCATAAATCCCGCATATGGAAGAAAAGCTTCAGACCATTTAAAAAAGTATAACTGGAAACATTCAAAAAAACAACCGAGACCAGAAGACCACCCAATATAGCAATGAAATCTGAAAAGACGGTTAAGACCGGAAGCATTATTATGCCGGACACAAATCTGGGAGTAACTAAATATTTAACCGGGTCTAAAGCCAGAGTTTTTAAAGCATCGATCTGCTCCGTAACTTTCATCGTGCCAAGTTCAGCCGCAATAGAAGCACCAACCCTTCCGGCTACCACTAAAGCAGTTAAAACCGGCCCCAACTCCATTATTACTGATTTACCCACCGCTGTGCCTAAATATCTCATAGGCACATAATCAGAGAACATATAAGCCGCCTGAACGCTTGCCACTCCACCGGTGAAGATCGAGGTAACCAGGATCAAAGGTAAAGAATTAACCCCCATATATAGCATCTGCTCTGCAATGAGATGAAATCTTTTAAAACTGCCTGGCAAACCTAAAATGATATTCTTGATTAAAATCGAGACCCCGCCCACATCTTCAAAAAACAGGGTGGTCTTTCTCCCAACCACCCTGAAAGGGTTTTTCATTTTAAACAACTATACCAACTCCTATGGAAACATATTTGATAGAACTATTTTTAAAAAGGTGTTTCGCGATGAATTTCTAAGTTCTCAAATCGGGCATAATCTTTTATGAAACTTAAAAAAACGCTTCCCGTAGGTCCATTCCGGTGTTTACTTACCAGGATCTCGGCTATACCTTCACTATTTTCTTTCTTCCCATAAATATCTATGGTATTTATTCCATACATCTCCGGACGCCACACAAACATAACCAGGTCCGCATCCTGCTCTATGGCTCCGGACTCCCTTAAATCTGCTAAAAGTGGTCTTTTCTCTCCACCTCTTTTCTCTACTTCCCTGGAAAGCTGGGAAAGAGCTAAAACCGGCACACTCAAATCCTTAGCCAATCCTTTTAAGGCTCTGGAGATCAAGGAGATCTCCTGCTGGCGATTCTCCGCACCCTTTGGACCCTGCATCAATTGAAGATAATCTATAATTATAAGCCCGACATTCTCTCTGGCTTTTAGTCGGCGGGCTTTAGCTCTCATCTCTAAGATCCCGATGCTGGGAGTATCATCTAAAAAGATTTTAGCCTCAGATAAAGGACCAGCCGCAATCGAAAGGTTAGCCCACTCATGGTCAGACAGCTTTCCGGTTCTCATCCGGTGAGCAGATATGCGTGCCCGGCTGCACAACATCCGGTTGGCTAACTGATTTTTAGCCATCTCCAAACTGAAAATAGCCACAGGTGTTTTTGCTTCAATCGCCACATATTCCGCTATGGATAAGCTGACTGAGGTCTTACCCATAGAAGGTCTGCCAGCCACAACTACTAAATCGGAAGGCTGTAAACCGGCAGTTAAACTATCTAAGTCTTTAAATCCAGTAGGAAGTCCGGTGATCTGTCCTTCCCTGATCTTATCTATCGATTCAAAAGTATGCGGTAAGATCTCTCCTAAATGCACAAAACCCTGTTTAACCCTTTTCTCCGAGATATCGAACACTTTCTGTTCAGCCGCATCTAAAAGATCATCCACCTCCTCGGTTAAATCGTAACATCTGGTGATTATCTCTGTAGTCGCCTGGATCAGTTTTCTTAAAGTCGCTTTTTCTAAAACTATTTTGGAGTGATATTCGATATTGGCTGAGGAAACTACATTGCCAGCTAAATCCAGTAGAGCCTCCCTCCCGCCTATCTCTTCTAACTCACCTCTTTTAGAGAGTTCCTCTGCTAAAGTGATCAGGTCAACCGGCTCATTTCTATCATATAAAGAGACCATAGCCAAAAATATTTTGGCATAAGCTGGCTTATAAAAACAATACTCATCAATATTCTCCACCGCCAAACCTATAGCCTCCCGGTCCAAAAGCATCGCCCCTAAGACCGATTGTTCAACTTCTATAGCTTGCGGTGGAACCCTCTCTGTTCCAATCATTTTCTCATTCATAAACTCTTCGAGTTTAGGTGGTAGGTAAAAGGTTATAGGTTTTAGGTACCTACCCCCTATCACCTACTACCTATGACCTTTTATTTTATCATATTCACTTCTCAAAAACTGCACATCCTCCCAGGTATCCTTTTTGAATTGTGGGTATCTTAAAAGAGCGGCTGGATGGTAGGTTACCAGAAATTTTATTCCCTGATAATCATGAAATTCCCCTCTAAGTCGATTTAAAGGAGTATTGGTTTTCAAAAGAGCCTGGGCAGAAATCCTGCCTAAAGCACAGATAAGTTTTGGCTGGATTAATTTTATCTGTTCTATAAGATAAGGCTCGCATTGTTCGATCTCGTCCGGCAACGGGTCTCTATTTTCCGGTGGGCGGCATTTTAAGATATTGGCAATATATACCTCTTCCCTTTTGAATTTTATCGCCGCTAAAATCTTATTTAAAAGCTGACCGGCTCTACCTACAAACGGCTCTCCCTGCAGGTCTTCATCTCTGCCTGGAGCTTCTCCCACGAACATAATATCAGCCTTACTACTTCCAGCGCCAAAAACGAAATTGGTTCTGCTTCTATAAAGCTGGCATTTCTGACAATCCTTTATCTTTTGACAAAATTCTTCCAGCAAGTTTTTTTTATTTGGCTTTTTCCGGCATTCGAATTTCAGGTCAGAAGGAAGCTGAAACTCATCCACTCCTAAATCCATCTGTTGTTTTAAATATTTTTTTGCTAAGGCAAAAGCCTCAACCATCTGTAAATATTTATCTTCCATTTTTCTTCAAAATAGGTGTTAAGTTATAGGTCATAGGTTGTAGGAGTTTCCCCTATTACCTATTACCTACCACCTATCACCTTTTTAAAAGTTTAGCAACCCGAACAATTATCTTCTCTGCCAGCTCTCTTTTAGACATTAAGGGTAATTTCTCGATCTTCCCTTTTTTATCTATCAAAGTAGCGATATTGGTATCAACTTCAAATCCTGCCCCTTGGCGATCGGGATTATTTACCGCGATCAGGTCCAGATTTTTTTCTTTTAATTTTAATTTAGCATTTTTGATCTCATTTTCGGTTTCTACAGCAAAACCAACCAGGACTTTTTTACCTTTTCTCTTGCCCATCTCTTTGAGTATATCCGGAGTGGGCTTGAGTTTTAAATCCAGCTCTGCATCTTCTTTTTTTATCTTGCCTCTTGAAATCTTTTGAGGCGCAAAATCAGAAACTGCGGCAGTCATAATCAGAACATCAGATTTCCCGAAGTTTTTCTGGACTGCCTTATACATCTCCTGTGTAGTTCTGATCTTGACCAGATTAATTCCGGGAGATGGAAAAAGATTAGTTGGACCGCTGATCAAAGTCACCTTCGCCCCTCTTCTAAAAGCCTCCTCCGCTATGGCATAACCCATCTTCCCGGAAGAGCGATTGGATAAAAACCTAACTGCATCAATAGGCTCCTCAGTTCTGGAAGCTGTAATCAAAATCGACTTTCCGGTTAGATCTTTTTTCTCTACTAACATTTTTATGACTTCATTTTGAATCTCCTCTGGTTCCGCCATTCTCCCTCTGCCAACATCACCACAAGCCAGGTTTCCAATTCCAGGTTCAATGAACCTGTATCCTAATTTTTTAAGCTTTTCGATATTTTGCTGACAGACAGGATTCTCGTACATATTCACATTCATTGCTGGAGCTAAAAGAACTGGTGCCTTGGTGGAACTTATAACCGTGGTCAGGATGTCATCTGCCATCCCGGAAGAGATTTTTCCTATCAGATTATAGGTAGCTGGAGCAACCAAAACCAGATCCGCCCAATGGGCTAAATTTATGTGCCTGGTGCCAACCATCCGGTGCTGTGGAAACATTTCCGTAACCACCTCATTTTCAGATAAAGTCTCCATCGTCAAAGGAGTGATGAAATTCGCACCTGCCTGGGTCATAACCACCTGAACTTCTGCCCCTATTTTTTTCAAACGTCTGCAAACTTCAGCCGCTTTATAAGCCGAAATCCCCCCTCCTATCCCTAAAATTATCTTCTTACCTTTTAACATCTTTTTTTCTCCCCCTCAAACTTTTTCTATTTTAAATCTTTTTCTTTTGAACTTTTAAACTATGTATTATTTACTATCCTGCTCCATCCAGAAAAAGCTATTTGTGCTTTTTCTCAAACTATTATCCGAGAAAAATAAAAGATTGGTTAAATTTTTAATGGTCTCTAAATCTACCTTTTCCTTTCCCAGGGCTAAAGATTTACTGATTAAAATCTCTATCTCTTTTCTGTCTAAAAGACCTAATTCCTCTATCTGATATAAAAACCCATAACCCTCTGAGGTAAAATATTCTTCTTTGAAACCTTTTAGCCAGCCACAGAGATTACTTTTTTCATTTTCAAGTTTAGAGAATTTTTCTGGCTTGTTTAAGAGCCAGAGGTAAGCTTTTTTGATCTCTTTTTCAGAAAACCCCAATTCCATTAAATCCTTAAAAACTTTTACCAGATCTCCTACCTTACCCTGATTGCTCTTGGCATATTGGGCTAAATAGATGATTATGTCTATAACTTTGTTTTCTAAATCTTCCACGTAAATTTCACCTCGTAAATAATTTATCATAAACCTAAACTAAAATCAAGTAATTATTTTTAAAGAAAAAAATCGTTTCCCTTGATAGGAAAGGCGAGACTATCAATTTCCTCTGTCATTGCGAGGAGTCTCACCGAAAATGCACGACGAAGCAATCTGTTTTGTAGGGACAGAATCTCGCCTCAGGCGGATTCTGTCCTTACGTCTCTCGGTTCGCAATGACTATTATGCTAACTCACAGCATTTATATGAAAACCAATTTCTCACAGGAAATCATCAATGCTTGAAATGTCTTATCCCGGTGAAAACCATAGCTATCTGGTGTTCATTGGCCGCTTTAATAACCTCAGGGTCTCCTTTTGAACCACCTGGCTGGATAATCGCCTTCACTCCAGCTTTAGCTGCCTCATCCAACCCATCTCTCATCGGGAAAAAAGCATCCGACGCTAAAATCGAGCCTTTAGCTCTTTCACCCGCTTTTATAGCTGAGATTATGACTGAATCCACCCGGCTCATCTGCCCTGCACCAACTCCTACGGTTTTCTCGCCCTGCACTAAGACGATGGCATTCGATTTTACATGCTTGACTACTTTCCAGGCAAAAAGCAAAGATTTAATCTGCTCCGGAGTAGGTTGTACCTGGGTTACAACTTTCAAATCGCTCTCTTTAAGTTCGTGTTCATCTGCATCCTGAAGAAGAGCTCCACCCTTAATAATCTTATAAGTTTTCTGCCCTTTAACTTTTCCTTTTAAAATTTCCGGACAGGCTAAGAACCTTCGATTTTTCTTTTTGATTAGAAGTTCTAAAGCTTTATCTTCATACCCTGGAGCGAGCACACATTCCACAAAAAAGGTTTCATCTATTTTTTTTGCAGTTTCCAGATCTACAATCCGGTTTAATCCAATAACAGAGCCAAAAGCTGAGACCGGGTCTGAAGCTAAGGCATCTTCATAGGCTTGAGCTAAAGTATCTGCACCAGCTGACCCGCAGGGATTGGTATGCTTGAGGATACAAGCAAAGGGTCTTTTAAAATCTCCGATCATGTTTAAAGCTGCATCTAAATCCACAATGTTATTATAGGAAAGTTCTTTGCCGGATAAAATTTTTGAAGCAGGTATACTTGCCTCTGCAAAACCTGGAGCTTTATAAAGCGCTGCCTTTTGATGTGGATTTTCACCATATCTCAAATCTTGCACCTTTTCATAAAATAGAGTCAAATATGAAGAAAACCTGTCCTCTTTTATCGCCTTCTTTTCAAAGTAATTGGCAATAGCTCCATCATAATAAGCTGTATGTTTGAAAGCTTCCAAGGCTAAATCGTATCTGGAAGAAAGGCTCAGGCTCCCCTTCTTCTCTTTGAGCTCCTGAATTATTCTATCATAACTTTCAGGGCTGGTAATTATAGCGACATAATTGAAATTTTTTGCGGCCGCTCTAATCAGACTCACTCCTCCGATATCTATATTCTCTATAGCTTCTGTATCTGTGACTTCTGGTTTGGAGATGGTCTTTTCAAAAGGATAAAGATTTACCACCACCAGGTCTATGAGTTTTAATTTTTGTTCCCTTATCTCTTTTTTATGCTCCTTATCTTCTCGTAAGGCTAAGATTCCGCCAAATACCTTAGGATGTAAAGTCTTAACCCGACCTCCTAAGATTTCAGGAAATTCAGTAAAAGAAGAGATGGAGACGGCCTGGATGCCGTTCTTCTTGAGTTCATTTAAAGTCCCGCCAGTGGAGATGATCTCAACTCTTAAACTTTGTAGCTGACGAGCGAATTCAACCAAGCCTTTCTTGTCTGAAACACTAATCAACGCTCTTTTTATTTTAATTGTTCCTTTTTCTTCAGACATTCTTAACCTCTTTCCTAAAGTTATTTGTTTATTAACCTTTTTAAGGCCTCTTCATATTTTTCTTTTGTTTTCAGGATTACATCTTCAGGAAGCTCTGGTGCTGGTGGTTTTTTATTCCAGTTTATTTTCTCCAGATAATCCCGCACAAATTGTTTATCAAAACTTTCCTGGGACTTACCTGGTGAATAAACTTGCTTAGACCAGAAACGAGATGAGTCCGGAGATAAAATCTCGTCTATCAGGATGACCTTCTCTCCAGAAAAGCCGAATTCAAACTTAGTATCTGCGATGATCATCCCTTTCCTCTCAGCATAATCTGAACACTTCTGATAGATAGCCATACTCTTCTCTTTGAGGTATTCAGATAAACTTGACCCGATTTTTTTCTTCATCTCCTCGAAGCTGATATTCTCATCATGTCCGCTCTCCGCTTTGGTAGCTGGAGTAAAAATCGGAAAAGAAAGTTTTTCCGACTCCTTAAGGTCATCTGGAAGCTGGTAGCCCAGTATTTCTATCCTTCCACTCTTGGATAAATCTATTTTCTCCTGGTATTCCTTCCACAAAGAACCAGAGATATAACCTCTGACCACGCATTCCACATCAATCCTTTTAGCTTTCTTAACCAGCATTGACCGGTCCTCTAAGCTCTCCCTGTATTTATGTAACTCTGCTGGATAATCATCCACTTTAAAACTCAGGAGATGATTATCGATTAAATCTTTAACCAGCTCAAACCAGAATAAGGACATCCTGGTCAACACCTTTCCCTTTCCAGGAATCCCATTCGGAAGTACCACATCAAAAGCAGATAAACGGTCAGTTGCTATGATTAAAAGTTTATCCTTTAAGTCATACACATCTCTGACCTTTCCTTGAGCATAAATAGGGAATTCTTTAATTTCTGTCTTTAATAACGCTTTTTCCATTTTATTCCCCTTAAAGTTAAAGATTAAGGAGTCTGCTGTAACTTATTTTATGTCTTGATATAAGCACGATTATCTTTTACCTCTACTCTGCTTTCAGCAAAAAGTTGAATCGCCTCTTTATAGGTTTGATGTTCCACTTTAAGGACTCTTTCAGCTAAACTTTCTGGAGTATCATCATCTTTAACTTCCACTGGCTTTTGTATTACAATTGCACCATGATCATAGACCTCATCCACAATGTGGACAGTTACTCCAGTGATTTTCACCCCCGATTTTATCACCGCCTCGTGCACGTGAATACCATACATTCCTGGTCCCCCAAAATGAGGAAGTAGTGCCGGATGGATATTCAGGATTCTATTTTTATAAGCCCGGATAATTACAGGAGAAAGTATTTTCATATACCCGGCTAAGACCACCATATCTATCTGATTTTCTTTTAAAACTTCAAGCAGCCTCTGGTCGAACTCCTCGAGAGTAGTAAACTGTTTATGGCTCAGATGCAAAGCCGGGATATTATGATTTTTAGCTCTCTCTAAGGCAAAAGCTTTACTGTTATTACTGATAACTATCTTAATCTCAGCTAATAGCTCTCCCCTTTCTATCGCATCAATCAAAGCTTGAAGATTCGTCCCTCCACCTGAACAAAGGATTGCTAAGTTCAGTTTTTTCATTTCTCCAAATTCTCCTTATTCATTTATTCCGTCGGGTCAGGGGACCCGACGGGCACGTGAAAGTAACTAAACTGTGCCTGCCTTTCTGTGCTCGTCAGGTCCCCCGACCTGGCGAATTAAGACCTCAAAAACTTAATAACTCAGTGTCAACTTTAATTATTGAATGGTCATTCAAAATATAATTTCTGGCACTAGAATATCGATAATCCTCAGGTTTCTCTACTAATCCTTCTTTGCCCGGATTATTATGGATATAGTCTATTTTAGTTCTTAATATCTTAGGACTATAGACACCTAAATCATCATATCCTAGTTGCCAGATTTGATATTCCCAATTCTTTTTCTTGGGTTCTTCTAATCTAAATAATTTCAACCAATTTATTCTCTTGTCTTTCTCCATCTGCTCACGCAATTTCCTAGCTGTAAATATTTTAAAGTCTTCTATAATTTTAGAAATTTCTTTTACTCTTTCCTGGTCTGGATAAATCAACAAATGAATATGATCTGGCATAACTACGTAGGCAATCAGCTTAAAAGCATACTTTTCTCTATAAAAGCTAATATTCTCTAAAATTATATCAATATATTTTTTCTCTTTGAAAATCTTGACAAATTTATTAACGCTTGTTGTGATAAAATAACTATTACCTTCGAAATATTTCCTGCCTCTTAAAGGCATATAATTTCCACCCGTTAGGTCAGGGGACCTAACGGTCACATGTAAAGTGTGCCTTCTTGTGTCCGCAAGGACCCCTGACCTTGCAGATAAAATTCTTACCGTCGGGTCAGGGGACCCGACGGGCACATTGAAACGGTCATGAAATCATAGTCACAGTATTACCGTGCCTACCAGATCCCCTAACCTGGCAGGAACTTCTATGCTTTTATTTTATGAGCAAACCTCTTTCCAAACTCAAAACATCTATTCAGTTCCTCTTCGGTTGGCACAAATTTAAAAGAAATCCCCGGCTCAAAGATTTCAACTTTCATCTCTTGAAGCATATTTTCTATATTTTTCACCGCGCCGCCTGACCAGCCAAAAGATCCAAAAGCTCCTCCAACTTTATTCTTGGGTTTCAGCCCTTTTAAGTTACCTAACAAAGTGAATACCTCTGGCAGCATATCGTTATCCACAGTAGACGAACCCACTAATAGACCTTTTGCTTCCAAAATCTCTTTTATCACATCGCTTCTATCAGAAACCGAAAGTTTATAAATATCCGCTTCAACTTTTCCTTCTTTTATCCCTTCTGCTATAGCTCGGGCCATTTTCCCGGTAGAATCATACATCGAATCGAAAACGATTATTACCTTTTCTTTAGTTTCTCCTTTTCCCCATCTGAGGTAAGCATCTATTATTTTTTGTGGATTTTTTCTCCAGATCAGCCCATGGCTGGGACCAACCATTTTTATTTTCCAGCCTGATTTCTGTATCTCCTCGATTTTCTTGACAGCTATAGAACCAAAAGGCATAAGGATATTAGCATAATATTTTTCTGCTTCATCCATAATCCTGCACTCTTCGATTTCATCATCAAACCTCTCTGAAGATGCCAGATGCTGGCCAAAAGCATCATTAGGCAAAAGGAACTGATCTTCCTCGATATAGGTGAACATACTATCCGGCCAGTGAAGCATCGGCGCCTCAAGAAAACTCAGGCTCTTTTTGCCTAAACTTATTTTATCCCCGGTTTTGACTATCTGAAAATCCCAGTTGGTAAAATAATGTTTGAGCAACCCTTCTTTGCATCTGACATTACAAAACAATTTAGCGCCGGGTACAAGGCTCATTATTTTCGGGAGTGAACCAGAATGATCAGTTTCAACATGATTGGCGATAACATAATCGATTTTCTGCGGGTCAATAATCTGCCTTATTCTTTCAATCATTTCCTCTGCAAAAGGAGCATAAACAGTATCCACCAATGCGATTTTCTCATCTATAACCAGATAAGCATTATAAGTCGTCCCGTGATGAGTCGAAAAAGTGTGCCCGTGAAAATATCTGGTATCCCAGTCAATAGCACCAACCCAGAAAACACCTTCAGTTAATTTGACAGGTTTCATTTTTAATACCTCAGTCTTATCCAAGTTTGTTTTACGTAGCGCAACTAAGCATGTCCCGCTATCGGCGGGATCCGGTTCGCTTTGCGAGGCTAAAGCCTCGCACTACGATTTTCCCGTCGGGTCAGGGGACCCGACGGCACGTGGGTAAGGGCCGGCGCGCCGCACCCCTATAGATCATAAAATCGGCAGATATTTATCTATCTCATACTGGCTCACGTGCACCCGGTAATCATCCCATTCCACTTTCTTGTTGGCAATAAGAGACTCGAAAATATGCTCACCTAAAGTCTCCTTGGCTAACTCACTTTTTTTAAATTCGCAGATAGCTTCTTCTAAGGTCCCGGGCAAACAACCAATTTTGTATTTTTCCCTTTCTTCCTCTGACATATGGAATATATCCTTTTCCACTGGAGGAAGAAGTTCTAATTTTTCCTCCATCCCCTTTAAGCCCGAAGCAAGCATCAGGGCAAAGACTAAATAAGGATTACAAGAAGGGTCAGCTGAGCGAAGCTCTAACCGGGTGGTTTTCTCTTTGCCTGGTTTATATTCGGGTATTCTTACTAAAGCTGAGCGATTGCGTGTCCCCCAGGAGATATAGACTGGCGCTTCATATCCTGGAACAAGCCTCTTATAAGAGTTAACCCATTGGCTTAGGACCAGAGTAATCTCCCTGATGTATTTAAAAATCCCGGCGATATAATGTTTGGCTAAAGGGGTCAGATGATACTTTTTCTCGTTTGGATCGAAGAAGATATTCCTTTCACCTTCAAATATAGACTGATGAGTATGCATCCCTGAACCGTTCTGTCCGAATAAGGGCTTAGGCATAAAGGTAGCATAATAACCATTCCTTAAAGCTAATTCCTTAACGGTTAGTCTGTAGAACATAACAAAATCAGCCATAATCAAAGCTTCCTGATACCTCAAATCGATCTCATGCTGTGAGGGCGCTACCTCGTGATGAGTGCATTCAACCTGGATACCCATTTTTTCAAGAGCTGTAGCAGCTGCTTTCCTCATACCCGTTCCTGGACTTACCGTGCTGTAGTCAAAATACCCACCCTCGTCAATTGGCTCAGGCTTATCCTTGGAGGGGAAATAGAAATACTCTATCTCCGGACCACAGTAGAAGGTCCAGCCTTTCTTTTTAATCTTATCTAAAATCCTTTTTAGAGCATAGCGACTATCCCCGGCAAAGGGGGAGCCGTCCGGATTCAAGACATCGCAGATCATCAAAGCCACTTTTTCATCGTTCACCGACCAGGGTAGTATCCTGAAGGTCTGAGGATCTGGCATCGCCACTAAATCGCTTTCCTCAATTCTCACGAACCCTTCCACTGAGGAGCCGTCAAAACCCTGCCCTTCTTCTAAGATCTCTTCCATCTCCCTTGGGGTAACAGACATCCCTTTTAGAGCCCCTAATATATCTGAAAACCAGAGCCGGATATAATTGATCTTATTCTCTTTTATTAACTCTAAAACTTCCTGTTTGGTCTTCAATTTATTTTCCTCCTTCTTTGAAGATTGGAAATTAGTCATAGATTCAGCGGGCAAAGGTGTCCGCTCTACGAAAGATGAAAGGGTCAGCATTCGTAGGCAGGGCTCCCAGCCCTGCAATACTTGTTTTTCTCAGAGTTCTTTCTGTCAGGTCAGCCAGAGCTGACCCTGCAAGAAAATCATCATAAGCTCTTCTCTCGTAAATTTAAACGTCATAATATAAACTGATCTCATACGGATGAGGTCTGTTTCTTACCTCGTTATATTCACGATTTAATTTATAATCTATCCAGGTTTCCAATAAGTCCTCGCTAAAAACTCCGGTAGAAAGGAGAAAATCGAAATCCTTGGTTAATGCATCTAATGCCTCTTTTAAAGAAGAAGGCAAATTTTTTATCCTGGCTTTTTCTTTTGATGAGAGAAGAAAGATATTCTTATCCATTGGACCAAAACCGGCTTTGGTCGGGTCGATCATCTTTTTTATCCCATCCAGGCCCGCTAAAAGTTGAGCCACAACTGCTAAGTAAACATTACAGGAGGCATCTGCCGGACGAAACTCAATTCTCTTCTCCATCGGATCATTATAGGCATATTTTGGTATCCTGATTGCCGCACTTCGATTGGCCAAGGAGAAGAAAAGCTTGACTGGTGCTTCAAATCCCGGGACTAATCTTTTATAGGAATTGGTACTGGGATTGGTGAAGGCTAAAAGAGCAGGTCCATGCGTCAAAAGTCCACCAATATAATACAGGGCTAACTTGCTTAATCCTCCATATCCGTTTTTATCGTAGAATAATGGCTTTCCTTTTTTAAAAAGATGCTGATGAAAATGCATCCCGTTTCCGGCTTCATTATACAAAGGCTTGGGCATAAAGGTAACGGTGTGATTATGCCTTTTTGCTACCATTTTTATAAGATATTTAATCCACATACTTATATCGCCGATCCGGACGAGATCATCCAGTATAATCTCTATCTCGGATTGTCCGGGTCCTCCCACCTCATGGTGATGGTACCTTATCTTTATCCCACTTTCTTCAATAAGCTTAACCATTTCAGAACGCACATTAAAAAGGTCATCTAAGGGAGGAATAGCCTCGTACCCACCATGCGGAGGAATTTTATGTCCCAAATTTTTGCCTACCATCAAGCCTGAGTTCCAGTCCGCCTCGTTGGAATCTATGATATAAGACGACATATTAATATCGTTCTTACAACTTACACTGTCGAATATATAAAACTCAAATTCCGGTCCCCATAAACTTTTATCCGCTATCCCGCTACTCAGAAGATACTTCTGCGCCTTTTGGACAATATACCTGGGTTCTCTGGGAAATAAAGTCATGTTATCAGCTTCAGCCGAACTGCAGATAAAGCTCAAAGTTGGCACCTCCCAGAAAGGGTCAAGTTGAGCAGTGGAAATATCTGGAAGCAAGACCATATCTCCAGACTCTAAGGATTTGAAACCTGGAGTGCTGGAGCCGTCATAGGGAACTCCTGATGCAAACATCTTCCGATTCAACTGGCTTGCAGGCAAAGAGAGATGATGCCATTTACCAAAAAGGTCACCATACTTCAAGTCAACCATCTCTATCTTTTCTTTCCTGGCAAAGGCTAAAACCTCTTTTATACTCTTAAACAATTCAACCTCCTTAAAAACAAACATACTGAATAAACCAGTGCTTGACATCCGCCTTTGGCGGATTGACCTAGCTCACCTATGGGGAATCGGGTCGGGGGACCCGAAGGATACATCACCTCGTCTGTTTTCTTAAACAATTAACCTTTTAAAAATAAAAAAACTGAACTACTTTATTTATTAAGTTCAATTTAAATCAATTATATAACATTAAAATTTTTAAAAGTCAAGCAAATTAAAAAATGTTGTTATAGCAAGATTAAAATGTCCTGTCTTACCGATCCATTTCTCGGATTATCAGGCTTTAGCACGTACTCTGTGTCTTGAGATTGACAGGAGCTTTTTTTATTTTTGTTCATTATGTGCAAATTGTGGATTAATCTTATCCGCCTCAGGCGGACCGCCAGGGATGATCCGCTGGAGGTATCCACGCCTTTTTAAGTGTAAATACGTATGGTTTTGTCGCTTCTTCCACCCTTTTAGGCCTAGTGATAATCTCTTTTCCTGTGGATCCAAATAATGATTTCATATTACCATCCTTATATTTCTTATTCTATCTTATAATTTTTTTAAATCAATTTTTTTATTCTTTACGTTTTCTGGATTTTCGGAATCCAGTTCCCATTTAAGGAGGTTATTAACAATATATTCCCGAATCTGCTTTAAATCATCTTCGTTTCTGATTATATGCTCATAATAATTACGTTGCCAAACAGACAAACCGGGTGTTTGACGAATTTGATTGATTTGTTTGGTTGTTGCAGATTTGAACAATCGAACAATAGTGGGTATTGAATTTGATACGGGCTTCCCAAATTGTTCAATCGGAGGGGCACGTTGCAACGTGCCCCTACCATCATCCATGATCATAATTATACCATGTAAATGATTCGGCATTATAACAAATTCATCTATTATTAAATTTAAACGTATTTCCGATGCTCTTAACCACTCTTTCCTGACGATAATACCATATTTATTTAACTTCATCTCGCCGTTTGAAATATTTCCAAATATACACTTCCAGCCATAGGTACAAATAGTAATAAAATATCCTCCATTCTGTGAATAATCATATTCTTTTAACCGGATGGAACGCCGATGGTGTTCTTTTGAATTATCTTTCATTCTCCTTTTTAATCTATAAACCTATTGTGCTTTCCTTATTAATCTGATAAACGTTCTTAAATAGACCGCAGTAGTGATCAAAATGACTACAATCCCCATTCCTAAAAATACCCTTTTAATAAAATCCAGCTCTAAGATATAGAACAAAATGGTAAAACTCCAGACGCAGGCATTAAGCTTACCCCAGAAGGCAGAGACCGGAACGATTTTTCTTTTTCTGATCACCAATAATCCAGCCAAAAGATTCAGTATTTCTTTAGTGACAACCAGAACACAAGCCCATACTGGAAAACCTTTATATATGGTGGTATAGAGGATAAAAATGCCGATCCCTAATTTGTCCACAAAGGGGTCTAAGATTTTACCTAAATCTGAAATCTGATTCAGGGTGCGGGCAAGGAAACCATCTAAGACGTCTGTGATACCTGCAACTGCTATAAAAAAGACTGCGAGGAATAAATTGTCTTCTTTGAGAAAATAGAAGATAAAAGGGTAAGAAAAAAATCTAATGAAGGTAAGCAGATTTGGAATTAAGAAAAAGTCAGTTTTTTTAATCTCCATTTAATTGATTTCTGTGGAGGTAACTTCGCTTTGATCACCCGCAATTGTAGGGGCGAGGTCCCCTCGCCCTCTGTGGAATGGGCGGGGAAACCCTGCCCCTACAAAAATATTTATTACTCTTCAATCATCTCCGCCGCATGTTCCAGGGTCAAATCACTTATCCTTTTGCCTGACATCATCCGTGCGATCTCTTGTATCCTTTCATCTCTGGAAAGAAGCTTTATTTTAGTTATAGTCCTGTTCTTGGAAACCTCTTTATAAACCTTAAAATGATAATCTGCCTGGGAAGCGATCTGCTGAAGATGGGTTATACAGATGATCTGGTGATTTGAAGAAAGTGCCTTCATCCTTTTGCCCACAGCTTCAGCCATCTCCCCTCCAATCCCCACATCCACCTCATCGAAAATCATACTTGGTACCTGGTCTGACTTAGCTAAAACTGATTTTAAAGCCAGCATAATCCTGGAGATCTCACCACCTGAAGCTATCTTGGCTAAGGGCTTTAACTCCTCACCCGGATTGGGTGAAACGTAAAACTCTACCTGATCTAATCCTTTCTCATCCACATAATATTTCTTACCATTTAATTCCAGAAGACCATCCTCTGCTTCCCGGTAGAAAATCTTTGTTTCAAAATCACACCTCTCCATCCCCAGAAAAGAAAGCTCTTTTTTAATCTTTTTGGCTAACTCAACCCCTTTTTCTTTTCTTTTACTTGAAAGGAGTAAGGCATCTTTCTTAAGTACCTGTTTTAAATCATTGATCTCCGTATCAGTTTTTTGAATCAGCTCATCCCGGTTTTCAATTTTATCCAGCTCATTTTTAATCCGGTCTGCATAATTTAAGATTTCTGAAACAGTTTGACCATATTTCTTTTTCAGGGTATTATTCAGGTTCAACCTCTCCCTTATCTTCTCCAATCTATCCGGCTCGAAGTTCAAACTATCCTTATACCCTTGCAAAAATCTGGAGGTTTCATCTAACTGCAGGGCAGCAGAATTTAGGGCTTCGATATGCTCTTTTAACCTGAGGTCATACTCTCCCCCTTTTTCCAGCTCCTTTTTCAAGCAGGATAGTCTTTCTAAAATAGACCCATCCTTTTCATAAAGCTCCTGAAAGATTACAGATGTAATCTGGAAAAGAGTCTCTGAATTTTCTAAGATTATTTTCTGAGAGTAAAGCTCCTCCTCTTCTCCAGCTGAAAGATTAGCACTTAAAATCTCCTTGAGCTGAAATTGATAAAGCTCCTTTTTCTCTTTTGAAATTTTATCTATTTTTTTCAGCTCCTCTAAATCCTCTATTGTTTTCTTCAGTTTATAATAACTATCGCTGACCCTGTTCAGGAGGTCTTTAGCCTCCGCATAATTATCTAAATAGGTAAGATGTTCATCCGGATTCAAAAGAGACTGGTGTTCGTGCTGGCCGTGAAGGTCTGCTAACTGATCGCCTAAAAGTTTGAGATTCGCCAGGGTAACTAAGCGGTCATTCAGAAAACATCTGCTTACCCCTTTACTGGAAAGCTCCCTGCGGATAATCAACTGGTTTTCCGGGTAAATTATATCAAGTCCAGATAAAAGTTTCTCAATCAGACCTTTTGGCTTGATCTCAAAAACCGCCTCAACTATGGCAGAGTCAGCCCCGCTGCGAATCATCTCTGAGGAAGCTCTTTCCCCTAAGGCTAAATTCAAAGCCCCGATGATGATCGATTTACCCGCTCCCGTAGCACCGGTCAGAACATTCAACCCCTGAAAAAACTCAACCTCTAAATTCTCGACAATGGCAAAATTTTTAATTCGCAGATTTTTGAGCATTTAAACCTTTGAGCCTTTAAACAAATGAATTATTAAAATCTTATTTCCCCATTTTCGGTCTTGCTCCCCAGTGAAGCTTTGTTCTTAAAACCTCGTAAAAAGATCTGTGCTGAAATTTTATCAGGTTAATCCGATGTTTAGCTTTATGAACAAAGATAGTGCTGGGCGAGCTTAACTTAAGAGAGACCTGTCCATCCAGGGTTAACATCGCTTCTTTATGCTCCGATTCCATCACTATTTTCAAAAAATCATTTCCGGAAAAAACCATCGGTCTTAAGGCTAAGGTAAACGGACAGATGGGAGATGCTATGATGGCATTTATCCTGGGATTGATGATTGGTCCATTAGCCGACATGGAGTATGCAGTTGAGCCAGTGGTCGTGGCTAAGATCAGGCCATCCGCAGAATAAGAACAAACGAATTCTTTATTGTCGTATAGATGAAGATGAATTAAACGTGCAACTTTTCCTTTATCTATCACAATATCGTTCAAGGCAAAAAGGTTTTTCTCATTTAGACCCACTACCTCTGTTTGCAAACACATCCTCTTATCTATAACATATTCTTTTTTCTTGACCCGATCTAAAGTCTTTTCGATCCTATCAGAGGTGATCTCAGTCAAAAAACCGATGCTTCCTAAATTAATCCCTAAAATAGGATTCTCTTTACTCCCCACCGCACGAGCAGAGGAAAGCATAGTTCCATCTCCCCCTAATGAGACCATAATCTGTGAGTACTCAGGAAGTTTTTCAAGCGGGACAGCTTTTTCCTTATGCCCAACTAACTTTGATAATTCCGGAATTAAATAGAAATCGATCTTATTCTTTTGAGCCCAGCGGATTATTCGATTGACTGTTGATTTCACTTTTGGCTTTTTAACATTCGCTACAATCCCAATGCTTTTCATCTTACTTCCTCTACTGGTTATTTTTTAAAACTTTTGGAGATGTGAAAAGTCGATCAATATCTTCCACAGTTAAGTCCAATTTGCTTATTAAATCTGGGTATGCCTTTAAAAAAGTCTCACAAAACATATAAACAACTTTCTGCTCAAGGTAAATGGGATGACCGATATAGCTTGACTGAGTTAGTTCCTGGGTTAATTTCCTCTTTCTCGATTTCGGAGCAACAATAACTAATCTTTTATCTAATCCAATGTGAGGTTCAACCTCCAAAAGAGAATGAAAACGTTCTAAGGCACTTAAAATAGATGTAGTTTCCTCAACCTCAAAGGCAAACATAGGGGTATTATCTCTGTAAAACCAGATACAATCTATTTGTTCAATCCTTTTTCCAAGTGCAGGATTTAGGTTTCTAAATGGTAGCTCCTTCAAATAACTTATCTCCTTAAAAACATTCTCACCTGAAATAATTCTTTCCTTTTTTCCTAAGTGGGGCAAAAATCCCAACTTCTTCCCTAAAACGAGTAGGCGATAAATCATCTGGTCATGAATTGAGCCTTTAGAAGTTGGAGCTTCCATCATCTCACCCTCTTTTAAATCAAACTCTTGTTGTATAACCAATTCATCCGGGCGTTTTAATTCCCATAATCTACCATTTCGGGAAACAGCTATTTCTCCTAAGACCTCTAAAATGTCTTTCTTAGGGGGAGGTTGATGACTATTAACTAATAATTGAAGCATGGTGGTTACTATTCTATCAAAATCCGCTTTCTTCTCACGCCTTAAAAAGCTAATCATATAGTATCGAATACGGTCTTTTGCATTAATGTAGTCACCTATCTTTTTCTCATTGGCTTTTTTAATATGCCATCTGTCATCCGGACCAAGAAAGAATTCTTTTACCAAAAGGTCTGTAATATCACCCGTAGTTTTTAAAGCAACTTTGTCAATTAACTTAGCCTCAAAGAGCTCTGGTACAACCGCCCGCATAATTTCTTCTAAAGTTGCTCCTCCGCTTCTTACAATCTCTCTTTCAGCAGCATTCAAAATCACTTTAACTGCAGACATTGCTGGAGGTTCAAATGAAGGATACATCCCCTTGGATTTCCGAAAATTAATTATCAGTTGTTCGCCTAACACTCTGAGAGGATTTTTCTTTTTATGTATGGATGTGGTATGAGTAGGTTGAGATACTGTATTAACATATTCAAAACCAGCATTTTTAGCACCATCTCTTATTGCATACCAAAGCCCAGCATCTTTATGATGAAAAACTAAAGATAGCCAAGCATCTTTCTTTAAGACCTTACACATTTCTTCCATTGATTGTTGTAGTAAGTTCAGATATTCTTCTTTCGTATGCTTTTGATCTCCACCCTCAATTACTTCTAAATCCTTATCTTTCTGGGTAACCTTAAAACCAAGCCAGGCATCCCACATAGTGGTTAAATCAAGATAGGCAATATGTGCTCCGTAAGGAGGATCTGTATATATGTAGTCAATAGATTTTTCTTTAACAAATTTAGATAAATTAGTGGTAGATTCAATGAAAGCTTTAAAAGTATCCCCCTCTCTGAAAAAATTACCGATATTCGTATTCGATCCTTCTTTTGCTTTCTTTACACAATAAAATCTATATTTGAATCTATCCCAAACATCCAGGACAATTCTTTTTTTTGGTTTCCAATATCGATATTGAGCAAAAACACTACTCCCTCCATCCCCTAATTTATTCTCACCTCTGGTTGTACTGAGATTATAGGTCAGATTTGCTCTGGCAATTGTTCCAGAGAAAACTAATTTCATTAAATCTCTTATTACCTTGTCTTTAATACTATTTATCTCCTCCCATAGCTCTGCATATACTATTAACTGCCGTTTATCAAATAGGTGCTCAACCAATTCAAAATCTGAATTGGATGGTAGCATTACTCCTTTTGGATACCAGCTTTTTATCTTATATTTTTCAATTTCTTTATCCCTTGTTTTTCTGGCAAATTCGACTTTCTCTCTCATCCTCTTTTCTAATCTATTAAAAGCTATTGAAAATTTAGTTAAATCCACAGGAGCAGTACAGGTCTGCCTTGTCAAGAAAATTGCTAATGGTGCAATATCTACATTTATAGTTTTTCTCCTCAAAGTCAGTGATTCTATAGCAGTAACACCAGTTCCACAGAATGCATCCAGGACAATATCGCCTTTTTTTGAAAAATGTTCTATATAAGCTCTAACGATGTTAGCTGGTTGTTTAGTAAAATAAGGATGTATTTTGAAATGCCATTGTTTTGCTTTTTCCGGCGGTAATATAGGCTTTTCAATCGGTCTAAATTCTTCCACTCTAACCTCTTTATAATTGCTTGAGTTCTTCAATCATAAAATATCCAACTGAGTCGAAGGGGTTTTTTCTTTTATCTTGATCATCTGTTTAACTGCCTTAGCTATTCCTTCCTTATCCAGCCCCAATAGATTTAAAAGCTCTTTCCGGCTTCCGTGCTCGATAAACTTATCCGGGATCCCTAATCTTTTCAGGTCTATTTTCTGAATCCCTTTCTCAAAGATAAACTCAGCTATTGAACTACCGAAGCCACCGGAAAGAACGTTCTCCTCAATCGTCAGAACTTTATCAAACCCTTTGAGAGAAGACAAAAGAAGCTTTTCATCTAAAGGTTTTATGATCCGGCAGTTGATAACTTCTGCTTCTATACCTTCCGTGGAAAGCTCGAAAGCCGCATCTATGGCGGGATAGACCATTGAGCCTACTGCTAAGATCAAAAGGTCCTTCCCTTTCCTCAGGATCTCCCATTTATCTAAAGGCAGGAGATTAAACTCCTGTTTGATCTCTTTATCTGGAATGGCAGTTCGCGGATAACGGATTGCAACTGGAGATTTCCCCCAGTTTACTGCGGTATATAACATATCTTTTAATTCATTTCCATCCTTGGGTGCCATTACAACAATATTTGGTATCTGCCTTAAATAGGAAAGATCAAAGGCTCCATGATGAGTGGGCCCATCCTCACCTACTAAACCAGCTCTATCAATGGCTAATATAACCGGAAGGTTCTGCAAAGCCATATCGTGGATCATCTGATCAAAAGCCCTCTGTAGAAAAGTGGAATAAACTGCAAAAACCGGCTTCAAGCCTGACACGGCTAAGCCGCAGGCAAATGTGGTCCCGTGCTGTTCTGCAATCCCTACATCGTAAAATCTCCTGGGAAATTTTAAAGAGAAATCCAGGAGTCCGGTGCCCCAAACACATAGCTGCGGTGATAACCACCAGCTCCTGGTCCATCTCTGCTAATTTAACCATGGTCTGACCAAAAATATCCGTATAAGCTTTTTTACCGACAGCATTCGATTTTCCGGTCACCTTGTCAAACTTACCTATCCCGTGAAATTTAGGAGCATCCTCCTCCGCGAATTTATATCCTTTCCCCTTTTGAGTCAAAATATGTAAAAGCTTAGGTCCCTTAAAATTCTTGAGATGTTCCAAGGTTTTTATAAGTTGATTTATATCGTGGCCATCTATTGGACCAAAATACCTGAAACCTAATTTCTCGAAGATTATCCCCGGCACTAAGAACCCTTTTATACTTTCCTCTGCCTGGGCCACCATAGCCCTAATCTTATCCCTTCTTTTAAACCTGCCCACCATCTCCCAGATCTCAGCTTTGAGCTTATTATATTTCTCATCTGTCAAAAGGTCTGTCAGGTATTTGGAAACAGCTCCAACATTTTTAGAGATGGACATGGCGTTATCATTCAAGACCACTAAAAGGTCTTTCCCCTGCGAACCTGTATTATTCAGTCCCTCAAAGGAGATCCCCCCGCTTAATGCTCCATCTCCAATAACCGCTATAATTCTATAATCTTCACCTTTCTGGTCACGGGCACAAGCCATCCCTAAAGCAGCGGAAATAGAAGTTGATGCATGCCCGGCTCCAAAGGAGTCATATTCGCTTTCTATCCTTTTGGTGAATCCACTTATACCCTGATACTGCCTCAAGCTCTCGAATCTATCTTTCCTTCCAGTTAAAAGCTTATGGGTATAACATTGATGGCTCACGTCCCAGATGAGCTTGTCCCTGGGCAGATCGAAAACGTAATGCAGAGCCAAGGTTAGCTCCACCACTCCCAAGTTTGAAGCCAAGTGCCCGCCGGTTTTGGATACTACAGTGATAATTTTTTCCCTGACCTCCTGGGCTAATTGAGGGAGCTTTTCCAGGGGGATTTTTTTAAGATCAGCCGGTGAGTTAATTTTATCTAAAAGGCTTTCCATCTTTTATCCTATTGATATTACTTAAGATTTTCAAAAGAACTTTGAAAAAACGTTGTACTTGACTATTCCATCGCTGATGGATACGATGATGAATTGGTATCCGTAGCGTTCTCACTCTTGTGAGGACGTTCGTTGCCACAGGAGTGGCAACGCTACTTTAACCGTACTCCAATCTACTCAATCCTTTCATAAATATAATCAGCCAACTTCTCAAAAATCCAGCTTTTCTGTCTTAATATTTTCAACTTTTCTTTAGACTGTTTTAAAAGATTCTTTGCTAAAATTTTTGATTTCTCTAATCCTACAACTTCAGGATAAGTTGCCTTTGAATTAGCTTTGTCCGAGCCCCTTTTCTTCCCGATCTCCTCCTCTTTGCCCACCACATCCAGGATATCATCCACAATCTGAAAAGCCAATCCAAATCTCTCCGCATAATAAGTAAGAGCCAGAAGAGTCTTTTTATCTGACCCTCCCAGGATCGCCCCTGCCCTGATAGATGCCCTTAATAGTTTTCCGGTCTTATGAGTATGGATGTATTCCACTTGTTTTAAAGAGACTTTCTTACCTTCAGCTTCCAAGTCTTTAACTTGTCCACCGATCATCCCCTCTGTCCCTATAGCTTTAGCCACTTCTAAGACTACTTGAGGATTCCCCGCTTTCAGTAAAAGCTCAAAGGCTAAAGCATGCAAAGCATCCCCGGCTAAGACCGCCATCCCCTCACCATAGACTTTATGCAGGGTAGGTTTCCCCCTTCTCAGATCATCATTATCCATACATGGCAGATCATCGTGGATTAAGGAATAAGTATGGATCATTTCTAAGGCACAAGCAACCGGAAGAATTTTTTTACCCTTCCCACCAACTGATTCATAAGAGGCAATGGCTAAAATTGGACGCAGCCTTTTCCCTCCAGCGAAAACCGAATAGCGCATCGCCTTATGCAAGCTTTTGGGCTCAACCTTTTCCTCCGGAAGAAAACTATCCAGCGCCCGTTCTATGATAGCTCTTTTCTTTTGCAGATATTCTTTGAAATCCTCTTTTCTATTTATTTCCACCATCTCTCTTTTCATATCTTTAATCTTACGTCTTACATCTTACGCTTCACTTCTTGCTCCTTACTCCTCCTCTTCTTCTTTTTCCTCTGCTTCCAGGGGCTCCGTTTTGAACTCTTTCTCACCTGACTTAATCAATTTCTCAACTTTACTCTCCGCTTCAGAGAGTTTCTTGGTACATAGGCGGGAAAGTTCAATCCCTTCCTCGAAAAGTTTAAGAGACTCATCCAGAGACAACTCCCCCATCTCCAGTCTCTGAACGATCTCCTCTAATCTTTTCAATGCGCTCTCAAAGCTATTTTTCTTTGACATAACAGTTTAATATATATGGAAGATATTTACTTGCAAATAGTTTTATTGTTAATTAACCCACCTTGGGGGCAAGGTGGGATTACCAACAAAGTCACATATCTCGTATACTCACAGCTTGCCCGTATTGGTTGTCCTGAACGTGGATATTCACGTTAATTATTCTTCTATTTTCTTGACTTCTGCCTCTAT
This sequence comes from uncultured candidate division Zixibacteria bacterium, assembly GCA_963713865.1. Classification (GTDB taxonomy): domain Bacteria; phylum Zixibacteria; class MSB-5A5; order MSB-5A5; family RBG-16-43-9; genus CAZMZF01. The sequence continues at coordinate 2,542,504 of OY970208.1, forward strand.
CTTTCCTTTAAAGAATTTTATCTCGACTCGATTTTTTAACTGTAGAGTTTCCGCATCTCTTATGATCTCCATCCCTGGTAGCTTTCTGGTCAGGGAAAACCCTCTTTCCAAAACTGCCAGAGGGGAAAGGGCATTTAATTTTCCCAGGATTAAAGATAAACTTTTCTTTTTGAATTCAAAATAGTTTTTTATCTCCTTTAAAAGTCCTTTCAAAAGCTCGTCTGCTCTTTGAGCCTTCTGGGAAATTAAATCAACCGTTTTTTTAAACCCATAGCTTTCCTTAGCTAAGATTATTCTGGACTTATAATCATCTATTATGAACCTCTGGGTTGTGATCAAGGTTTTGAACAAATTTTTTACCTCACTTATAACTTCAGCTCTGTTTTTAACTGCCAGCTCAGCTGCAGCTGATGGTGTAGGGGCTCTTAAATCAGCTACGAAATCTGCAATGGTAAAATCCACCTCATGACCGACTGCGGAGATGATAGGAATTTTAGAATTGTAAATTGCCCGGGCAACGATTTCCTCATTGAAAGCCCACAAATCCTCCAGTGAGCCGCCGCCTCTTCCCACAATTAAAAGATCAGCCTTTTTATATTCATTGAAATCCTTAATCGCCTGTGAAATTTCATCTGCCGCACCTTCACCCTGAACCCTGACCGGATACAAGATAATTTTCACACCGGGTGCTCTGCGGTGAATGATTTTTATAATATCCCGGATAGCCGCACCAGTTGGCGAGGTAACAACTCCAATTATCTCAGGATATTCCGGGATTGGTTTTTTATGATCCTCATCGAATAAACCTTCGTTATATAATTTTTCCTTCAACTGTTGAAAGGCTAATTCAAGCTCTCCAATCCCGACTGGATGAAGCCGGATAACATTCAGTTGATATTGACCGCTTTTCTCATAGACCGTTATACTCCCTAAGGCGAAAACCTTCATCCCATCCTGCGGCTCAAAGACAAGCCTTTTCCCCTCCCAGCGAAAAAGGACACACCTGATCTGAGCATTTTCATCTTTCAGGGAGAAATATCTGTGACCGGAAGAATGCAGAGTATAATTGGAGATTTCCCCTTCTACCCACAGGATAGGAAAACTCTGTTCCATGAGATTTTTAATCTCCCTGGTTATCTCCGAGACTTTGTAGATTTTAGCCTGCATATATTTGATTTTCGTAGTGCTTTTCGTAGTGCGACCCTTTTCCTGATAACGGAGACTACGTCTGGCGTAGCCACCGTAGGACAGGGTCGCTTTTGTCATTCTGAGTCCCGCTTTTAGCGGGACGAAGAATCTATAGATTCTTCAGTCGCCTCGCCAAATGCGGACTCCTTCAGAATGACAGATAATACAATCCGCTTTAAAAATCAGCTTAATCCGCTCCATCAGCTGTGAATATATTTACTCCACCAACCTTTTAAAATCCTCATCCTCCCACAGATTCTTGAAAGACTCATCCTTTTTTGCTTTTTTCTTATATTTAGGGTCAAGCTCAATAGCTTTCTTGAGATTTTCTAATGCTTCTTTTTTCTTATTTTGTAAGGAATAAACACAAGCTATACTATACCAAACACTTCCATCATTCGGCTCTATATCTAATGCCTCCTTACACTTCTCTATCGCCTTCTCGTATGTACCTAATCGACATAAAGCTACACCCCAACTAAAATAAGCCTTTGCATAATCCTGCCTTAGTGTTATAGCCTTCTTAAACTTTTCTATAGCATCCTTATCACTGCCTAAGTCTCCTAAAGCTAAGCCCCAGTTTAAATGAGCTTCTGGCATATCTGGTTTCAGTTCCACTGCTTTCTTTAACTTATCTATAGCTTCCTTAGGCTTACCTAAGTCTCTTAAAGCTAATCCCCAGTTATTATAAGAACCTGCATCATCACATTTGAACTCTATCGCCTTTTTATATTTTTCAATTGCATCCTCAAACCTACCTAACTTTCCTAATACAACACCCCAACTGAAATAGGCAGTGTAGTCATTAGGATTTAGCTTTATAACTTTTTTGAGTTCACCTATAGACTCATCATATTTTTTCTCAATATAATAGTTATAAGCCATCGTGTAATAAACCTCTTCATCAAAAATCTTATTCATTATTCTTTCATAATCTTCTATCGCTGTTTTGGAATCCTTTTTTACCAACCCAGAAACATCTTTTGAAAAATCAGGAGGAATATCTTTTTGTTGTTCCTTGATAATCTCCTTGAATTTTTTTATTTCGGCAACCTCCCTTTCTGCAACTTGTCGGCTTCCTTTTAACTCTTCACATATTTCTTTAATATCTTTCTTATATTCCTTTACTCTTTCTAAATCTTCTTCAAAACCTCTTTTAAGTTCTGCTTTTGTTTCCTTATAGTCTGCTTTTATTTCCCTAATTCTCAGAACTCCAAAAATACCTACTGCTATAGCAATTAAAGTCACAAGGATAATCACTAAAGTTGAAATAAAGATGCTCTTGTTTGCTCCTTCAATCGCCTTTTCATAACTTTCTTTTTTGACTTCCTCAAATCCCATTTTAAGAGTATCATTCTGAGCTTTCAGTTTCAAAATCTCTTGAGCAACCTGAGAAGTATCCTTAGAAATAGTTTGAGCACTAACCGAAACCGAGGATAAAAGAATTAAACTCAAGACCCAGATAAAAATAATTTTTTTCATAAGCCCTTTTTAGTTAGAGTTTTTAGTTATCATTTACGTGGCAGTTAGGTTCCCTGACCTGACTGCATTTTTACCCTTTCTTTTCCACTACATTCTACTCTCCTGTCATTCTGAGTCCCGCTTTTAGCGGGACGAAGAATCTGTACAGATTCTTCAGTCGCTACGCTCCTTCAGAATGACAGATAATACAATCCGTTTCAAAAATCAGCTTCTTCCATTCTATCAGCTGTGAATTCATTCATCTCCCCTATCCTTATAAATCAGGAAACTACAAAATTTTATAACCAGTTGAAATAAATAATATGCACCAGCAGAAGAATTGTCAATCAATATAATCAAAAAAGAAATGACGGATGACGGATAAAAAAATGCAGGGGCTGGGTTACCCAAGCCCTGCATTACGTCATTGCGAGGAGGTCAGCCTTTGGCGGACGACGAAGTCCCGCTTAAAGCGGGACTTCGTCCCTTACGGGGACTCGCAAAGACAATCACAAGTAGAAATTAATCCGGTAAACCCATCTTGCCCTCAAGATGGTTTATTCTTACTGATTACAGATTCTTCCCCCGCCAACGGCGGGGTCAGAATGACAATTAAGTGATCCTCTACACTACCTCTAAGATCGCGCATTTCAGATATTCCGTCTCCGGCATAGACAAAAGGATCGGATGGTCCTTTGCCTGGGTGCGAAATTCGATCAGGCGAAGATTTTTATGGGCATCTTTCGCGGATGATTTAATCATCTCCATAAAAAGATCCCTGGATAGATTATGAGAACAGGAACAGGTAATCAAAACACCCCCTTTATCCAAAAGCTTCAAAGCCTGAAGATTAATCTCCTTATAACCTTTTAATCCTTCAACTAGTTTACTTTTGCTTTTCACAAAAGCAGGAGGGTCAAGGATAACCATATCGAATTTTTCACCCTTTTGAACCAGCCCTCTTAAGATTTCAAATGCATCCCCCTTCACAAAAGTGCAGAGCTTTTCCACTTCATTCAGTTTCGCATTTTTCTGAGCAAGCTCTAAACTTTTACCTGAACTATCAACTCCCAAAACCCCCTTTGCTCCATTCCTGGCTGAAGCTATACCCCAGGCGCCAGTGTAGCAGAAACAGTCCAAGACCTTTTTATTTTTAGCATAGATAGCCCCAAGTAGTCTATTTTCCTTCTGGTCAAAGAAAAAACCGGTCTTCTGTCCCTCTTTCAAATCTACAAAATATTTCAACCCGAACTCCTCGATCAGGGCAGGATTCTCAATGTCCCCTTTCAAAATCTTCACGCCCTGAACCAGTCCCTCTAATTCCCGGAAGGAGGTATCGTTTCGTAAAACTATCCGTGCGGGAGAGAATAAATTTTCACAAGCTTGAATCAAGTCCTGCCCAAATCTTTCCATCCCTGAGGTTAAAATCTGCAGGACTAAATTTTTCTCATATTTATCTATGACCAATCCAGGGAGAAAATCACCTTCAGAATAGACCACCCGGTAAGAGGAAAGCTGGGGATAAATCCTCTGCCTGTATTTCAAAGCCTGTTCCATCCGTTTGAAAAAGAAACCCTGGTCTATTGTTTCATCTTTATCGCAGCTCAGAACTCTTACCGCAATCAAAGAATGGCGATTATAATAACCTTTGGCTAAAAAATTCCCCTTGAAATCCTCAAGCTCTACTATCTCCCCTTCCCCTTTTGCCTCTGAAGACTCATCTATCTCATTGGAGAAGATCCACAGATGCCCCTCTTTAATTCTTTTGTCCTCATTCTTTTTTAATCTAATCTTGTCCAAAATATTTTCCTTATATTCTTTGTCTTTGTAGGGACAGAATATTATTCTGTCCTACCTTAAAACCGGAAACTTTTTTCTACCTTTCGATAAACCTCTTTCAGGGGTATTTTATTTTTCTCTGCTAAAATTTTACAATCCTCAAATTCAGGAGAGATATAGGTTTTTTCACCATCCCGCACTACTTTGACTCTTACATTACCAAATTTAGTTCTAACCACCTCGATTTTTCGAGGAAGTTTTTTTCTAAGATGAAATTGAGTCCGCAGACCAATAGTTCCGGTTTCAGAGAAGATAATGGAGGAGAGTAGATTTAACTTTTCAGGATTACACAAAACCGACAGAAGAGTTCCAGGCCTTCCTTTTTTCATGAATACAGGGATAAAGAAAACATCCAGAGCACCTTTTTCTAAAAGCTTTTCAGAAAGATACCCTAAAATTTCAGGAGTAGTATTGTCAATATTGGTCTCCAGAACTAAAATCTCATCCTGCTCTAAACTTTGTTCTTTATGACCAATTATCACTCTTAATAGATTAGGGATTTCTTTCAAATCCATAGAACCGGCACCATATCCGATATTTTCAACTTTGAAATCCAGCCGGGGCGAGAACTCTGCCAAAGTGGTTATAATCGCCGCCCCAGTGGGGGTAACCAATTCTCCTTCTATGTCAGGAAATCTCACTGGAATATTTTTACACAATTCAAGAGTGGCTGGAGCAGGAACCGGGAATTTCCCATGTGAAAATTTGACAAAACCTCTCCCCAGGGAAAGCGGTGAGCTATAGATTTTATCCACTTTTAAAATATTCAATCCAATGACTGCACCCACGATATCGATTATCGCATCTACACTGCCAACCTCGTGAAAATGAATCTTGTCGATATCAATTCCGTGCACTAAAGCTTCCGCCTTAGCTAACCTTTTAAATATCTTTTTAGAATCATTTTTAATCTTTTCATCCAGGGAACTTTTGTCGATTATTTTGAATATATCTTTCAAATTGCGGTGAGTTTTTTCTTTAGGAACTTTAACCTCGAATTTCGTTCCCTTGATTCCCATTTTATTAGTCTTGGAAACTTTAATCTCATAACCTCTCAAAGACAGTTTCCTCAGCTCTTTCTTCAGGTCATCAATCTTTAACCCAGAATCCAACAAAGCCCCCAAAATCATATCCCCGGCAATGCCGGAGAAGCAGTCAAAATAAGCAATTCTCATAATATTTTTATTCCTGGTAAAACAGACATTCTTGTCTGTTTGAATTTGGTAGAACAGGTATCTTGCCTGTTCCACTGAAATTGTCAGACAGGAATGTCTGACCTACCTGCTACCTGTTTCTTACAAAGAGGTGGCATATGCATCCCTGCCTGTGATTTATCATCTAACCAGCCTTTCACATAAAGCCATTTGTAATCTTTAGGATTTCTTGCTAAATCTTTTCTTATGGGGTTATTAACAATATAATTCATCTTTTCAAAAAGCTCATTTTCATCCTTTATAATTCTATCAAAACTCTCATCCAACCATATCTTTGGTGATACAGGCATCTTACTTATGTTTGGTAGGACAGGCATTTTGCCTGTATTTTTAAAAAGCTTAATTATCTCTTTACCAGAATAGCTTTTTATATTATGCATAATCTCTGCAATGCTGTAAAAAGTATATCTTGCTTTTTCTAAAGGTCGAATAACCAAATGAATATGGTCAGGCATAATAACATAAGCATAAAGTTTGTAATCTTTGCCATCATAAAACTTTATGCCATTAACAACAATATTTCTTGCTTCTATAGGGAGTATAGTATTTTGGGTTGTTCTAAAGGTAATAAAATAAAAGTTTCCTGGTTGTTCCCAGTGAGGTAGATTTCTTCTATAAATCCTGAATTCTTTCACAGGCTGGAAGCCTGTGATACCAGAAACTTGTCCCGTAAAATTTCTATTATTGGTTTGATTTTTTGATTTCAATTTCATTTCAGTCAAAATCCACAGAACAGGCAAGGATGCCTGTTCTACCTGAGGGCAAGCACAGGAGCCTGCCTCTACACCTACAATTGATTTATCAAACTTGCTGCGCATCCAGCTCCAAAGCCGTTATCTATATTCACCACTACCACTCCGGAGGCACAGGAATTAAGCATGGCTAAAAGTGGAGCTACCCCTCCAAAGCTGGCTCCATAACCAATACTCGTAGGAACTGCAATCACCGGCTTATCCACAAGACCACTAACAACTGAGGGTAAAGCTCCCTCCATTCCAGCAACTACTATTATCACTTTAGCTTTTTTCAGCTTATCTAAATGATAGAAAAACCGGTGAATACCAGCCACGCCCACATCATACAGCCTTTCCACTCTATTCCCCATTACCTCACAGGTTAAAGCTGCTTCTTCAGCCACGGGAATATCTGAAGTTCCGGCAGAGACAACTAAAACATTACCTTTGAGCTTGAGTTTTTTTCTTCTATCAGTTTCAATCACAAAAATCTTAGCCTGTGGAAAATATTCAGCTTCAGGAAGATAAATTTTAAGCTTATCAAATACCTCTTCTTCTAATCTGGTCCCCAGCACCACAGAGCCAGATTTTCTAATTTCTTGAGCAATTTTAACTATCTGCTCAACAGTTTTACCGGAACAATAGATAACCTCCGGGAACCCTTTTCGCAGGTGCCGGTGAAGGTCAACTCGCGCAAACCCCAAATCTTCAAAAGGCAAGGTCTTCAGAGCTTCCAGGGCTTTCTTCGGAGAAAGCTTTTTATCTTTCACCTTATTCAACAGCCCTAATATTCTTTCAGGATTCATCTGTTTTTATATTTTGGTTTCTACTGTTCCACCCTTGAAGGTACACCTGAAGATAAGTAAAGCTCAAATCCTCTTTTTAGCTCTTCATATTTCTCCGCTGAAATGATTCTCTTTCTTAACTCCTGATTATGGGAAAGATTTCTTATATACCAGAGTAAATGTTTTCTCATCTTTAAAATCCCATAGTATTCGCCACTTTCCTGAATAGAAAGGCTTAAGTGCCTTAAAGCTATCTCGACAACCTCTTTCTCAGAGGGTTCAGGTAGCAGCTCATTTTTCTCCAGATAATGATTCGCCCGATTAAAGATCCAGGGATTTCCCAGAGCACCCCTGCCGATCATAACTCCGTCACAGCCTGTTTGGTCTAACATCTCCTTGACATCCTGAGGAGAAAAAATATCGCCTGAGCCAAAAATAGTTAGATTGACTTTGGATTTTACCTCTTTAATTATCCCCCAGTTTGCTTTACCTTTAAATAATGATTTGCCGGTTCGAGGATGGATAGCTAAAGCACTAACCCCACAATCTGAGGCTATTTTAGCCACCTCTAAAGCCACGATATTTTCAGCATCCCACCCACTTCTGATCTTCAGGGTTACCGGAAGGCTGACTGATTTTACCACAGAAGAGACAATCTTTTTCAGAAGCCCTAAATCCTTTAAAACTGCTGCCCCTCCGTTTTTCCTGGTAACTTTTTTAACCGGACAGGCGAAGTTCAAATCTATAAGATCCGGTTTTAGTTTTTCAACCAACTTTGCCGCCAGGGTAAGTTTCTCCGGATCTGACCCGTAAAGCTGGACCCCAATCGGTCTTTCCTCCGGCTTGAAGTAAAGCAATCTTAAAGAGTTGGTGTTCTGGCGGATTAATCCGTCCGCTGAAATCATCTCCGTATAAGTCAAAACTGCACCAAAACTGCGGGCTAATATCCGGAAAGGTGAATCGGTCACCCCCGCCATAGGAGCTAAAATCACTCTGCTGGGAAGATTTAAGTTTCCCAATTTCATGACGACAATATAATTGAAGAAGACTTATAGGCAAGTCTTTTTTGGTAAAGATATTTTTGTAAATATGTTGACAAATCAAAAGAAAGATATTTTTTAGCTGAAGGAGGAAGGCTATGCCGGAGATAATCGTAAAATACGAGGACAAGATCATCGAAAGGGTGGTTACCGAGAAAAAAAGGCTCAGCATCGGCAGGACCCAGGATAATGACATTGTTCTGGATAACCGGGGGGTCTCAAGAAAACATGCCCTGATAGAACTAAACCCTAATGGAGCGGTGATCATCGACAATGAAAGCTTGAATGGAACCTTTATCAATAACCGCAGGATAAATGAGGAATTCCTTAAGGATAACGATGAGATAACCATAGGGAAATATAATCTAATCTACCACCAGGCTATAAGCCGTGATCCACGTCTCTCGGATCTGGATGGCACTATGGTTCTGCAGACCAAAAAACATAAAGACCTTCTGTCCAAAGATAAAAAAGAATCAGAGATCACTCAGAAGGTCGGATGTTCAGTCCTTTTAGGAGAACTTAACGTAGATAAAAAAGAGTACCCTTTAGACAAGGAAATCATCACCCTGGGTAAAGGTGATTTCGTCAATATAAAAGCACGGGGGTTCTTCCTCCCCAAACTCCAGTCAAAGATAATAAAGGAGAAAGATGAGCTGATACTGGTAAACCTGGGAAGAAAAGGGATGACCAAGGTAAATGGCGAAGATGTACAAAGACACCGGCTCAGAAATGACGATCTGATCCAGATAGGCAAATCGGTTTTTCGATTCATTCAAAGGAAAGGTTAAATGCGTTTTGCTTTTTTCTCTGACGTACATGCTAATTTGGAAGCTTTAAAAAGTGTAATCCGAGACTTTGAGATAGAGAAAATAGACAAGTTTTTTTTCCTGGGGGATGCGGTTGGATATGGTCCTGAGCCGAATGAATGTCTGAGTTTAATCCAGAAAACCTCAGAGGTTCGACTGATGGGGAATCACGATTACGCCGCCTTGGGGCTTTTAGATATCAGCTATTTCAATCCCTATGCTAAAGAGGCCATCGAATGGACCCGTAAGAAGCTTAGCGAAAAAAGTATAGAGACTATCTCCAGCTATAAGATCGACCATCGTTTTGATATATTTCATCTGGTTCATTCTACCCCTAAGGAGCCCTTAAACTGGGATTACGTTTTCTATCTGGAGGAAGCCGAGGAAAACTTCTCATATTTCAATGCTCAGATCTGCCTGATCGGACATTCCCATTCTCCTTTCATCATAGAAAAATATAAGGAAAAACGATGTTTTATACACGACGAGCCAGAAACAAAGATCCAGGATGGGTTCAAATACCTTATAAATATCGGCTCAGTTGGGCAGCCCCGGGACGGGAACAATAACTCCTGCTATCTGATCTATGACACCGGGGAGAAAAGAGCCTGGCTTAAAAGGGTTCCCTATGATGTTAAGCGCACTCAGCAGAAGATGAAGAAAGCCAATTTACCTGCCTATCTCATCGAAAGGTTAGCCTTAGGAAAATAATTTCGGGGGAAAAATGGGGTTAAAAGATTTTTTTCAGATAAATACTAAAAGCGCCTTCTCCGATTGGACCAAAAGATTTTCCGGCGTAATCCTCTATATCCTGATCACCTTTCTGGTAATGGTTTTGTATCTGGACCAGCAGGGCTGGTTAGAGAAATTCAACTTGAAATTCCAGGACTTAGGTTACAAGTTTAGAGGAAAAACCGACACCGGAAATGAACTGGTCATCTTAGCTTTGGACCGGAAGAGCACGGACCAGTATGGCCGCTGGCCCTGGTCCAGAGATAAAATCGCTTTGCTGGTAAATAAACTCTCTGCTGCTGGACCCAAGGTAGTCCTTCTCGATTTCTATCTACCTCAGGATATAGTTGAGGATACCTCTGGCAGAACAAAAATCCTGTCAGAATCCATTAAAAAAGCCAAAAATGTGGTGCTGCCTTTATATTTCAATTTTGCAGAGGTCGGCTTGACCCCTACCCGTTATCCGGATGTGCTTTTGAGCTCTACTCTGATCAATATCCAGGATCAGGAAGAGATCCGCTACCGGTATCCTTTTAAAGCCAAGGAAGTTTACTATCCCAGCCAGAACTCTGGCTGAAGCCGCTTATGCTTTAGGCCATGTGAACCAAACCCGGGACCTGGATAACAAAATCCGCTATGAATCACTTCTCATAGGATATGATGAAAATTATTATCCCTCAGTAGGTTTGCAGATAGCACGAAAATATTACAATTTGAAGATGGAAGACTTGAAAATCGAGTCGGGAGGAAAAATCTATTTAGGAGATACTTATATTCCGACAGATAATAAATGGAGGTTTTTGATAAATTACGCTGGGACTAAAGGCAGTTTCAAATATTATTCTGCCTCCTCCTTACTGGACGGCTCTTTAAATCCAGAGCTTTTTTTCCGTAAGATAGTGCTGGTAGGCTTAACTGACCTTTCCACCTCTCAGCTAAAAACCCCGGTTTCCTCTCATCTTCCTTCAGTAGAGAAAACTGCCAATTTAGTGGAAAACATAATCCACAAAAACTTCTTGAAAGATACTGGACTTTTTTCAATTTTAGACCTTTTAGTCCTGATCTTAATCGGATGTTTCTGTGCCTTTGTTTTACCTAATGTTAATCTGGTTCAAAGGCTGGTTATCCTCTTTGTTTTCCTTTTCGTAATTTTGAATCTTAGCTTTATCCTCTTTTCCTCTTTTCATATCATCACCAAACCTTTTTACCCTCTTTTGGAGCTTTTCCTTTTCCTTCTGGTTTCACCAGGGATAAAACCGCAGAAAGCCCTGGCACCAAAAAAGAAAATAGAAGAAGAAAGAAAAGAGTCAGAAGAGATAAAAGAAAGGTTTATCCCGGTTGAACCGGAACCGGAGAAAACCATGCAGATTGACCTGCCAGAACAGGTCAGAGAAAAAACACCCGCTCCCGTAATCTTTTCCTCTACTCCAAAACCTCTGGAGGAAACACCTTCACGCAGAGTGGAGAAAAGCACTTCTTCTATTCCCGTAGAACAGTTCGGCAGATACAAAGTGATAGAGATAATCGGTAAAGGAGCTATGGGCACGGTCTATAAAGGGGTAGATCCAGCTATCGACCGCTTAGTAGCATTGAAAACAATCAGAGTTGACACTATCGGGTCACCGGATGAGCTGGATGAACTGGAGGACCGGTTGATCAAGGAGGCTCAAGCCGCCGGCAAATTATCCCACCCTAACATTGTCACTATATATGATGTGGGTCAGGAGGGAGACCTGTATTACATTGCCATGGAGTATTTACAGGGATATACCCTGGACAAGATGATCCAGAAAAAATCTGAGCTTAACTATAAACTTGTGGCCAAGATTATGATCCAGGCCTGCCAGGCTTTAAGTTATGCCCATGAAAAAGGGATAGTCCATCGTGATATTAAGCCCGCCAATATTATGATCCTGGATAACTTCGATATAAAAGTGATGGATTTCGGGATCGCCAGATTCGGCGGTTCCTCAATGACCCAGAACCGGCTTAGCCATGGGTACCCCCAGCTATATTGCGCCAGAGGTTCTGCAGGGAAAACGCGCAGACAAAAGATCAGATATCTTCTCTCTGGGAGTAGTCCTGTACGAGATTTTAGTTGGGCAGAAACCTTTTAAAGGAGAATCTATCAGTGCTTTAATCTACTGCATTTTGAATGACCAACCTCCTATGCCCTCGACTATAAATGATAAAACACCCACTTTATTCGACCGCGTTGTAGGCAAAGCCCTGGTGAAAAACCCGGAGGAAAGATTCCAGAACGCTTCCGAGATGGAAGTTCAGTTGAAAGAGTTCGTCGCTTCCTTTGTGGTCACCCGTAGTTTTAAAATTTAACAACATTTATTCTATGTAGAGGCACAACATGTTGTGCCTCCTATTTTTTCAAGTTATGTAGTGGAGGTCTTCAGACCTCCATAAATAAAAAATGTTGGAGTGCATCAGCTTGTCAATGTTGACCTTGAGGCTGATGCTTCTCAAAAATAATAAAAACGCAAGAGCAAGCTCTTGCACTCCAAAAGACTCCAAAAAAGAAGTGGAATACAATTTCACTTACGCGGGATGGGGCTGATGAGAGGGAAGTTGATTGTAGAGTAGTGTTGTTAGGTAGAACAGGCATCTTGCCTGTTCCTTTTGGTCAGACCCTACGGATCCGCAGGACAGGATGCCTGACCCACCAGAATCCAGTATCCCCGCCTTACCCACAAGGTGGGATAAGATAAAAACCAGTGATGTCTGCTACACTTCTCTAACAAGCGACCCTGAAAGGGTCGCACTACGAACTTAAGAATCAATCTTAACAATTCTTCTACGTAAAAGAAATCGAAGGGAACAAATCTGCTTGACTAAAGGTAAAATAGTAATATATTAGCCTTCGTATTAAAAAGTAGAATTAAATGAAAATAACGTAAACGGAGGAAATTAAATGTATGCCATAATGGAAAGCGGAGGGTTACAGTTCAAGATCGAGGAAGGCGCAAGATAAAAATACCCAAGCTAAAAGCCAAGCCCGGGGATGAGGTTGTCTTCGACAAAGTCCTTTTGATCTCCCAGGAGGAAAAAGAACCCCTCATCGGTATGCCCTATCTTGAGAATGCAAAGATAACCGCAGAGGTTTTATCCACCAGCAAGGGAAAGAAAGCCCTGATCTATAAGTTCAAAAAACGGGTAAAATACAGAAGGAAAAGAGGGCACCGGCAGGAGTACACTGAAATAAAAATCAACAAGATAAACCTGTCCAAAAAGTCGAAATCTTAAAAAATTTATGCTTAAAAAAACATCCTTCATAATTTTTCTTTTAGTTCTTTTTACCTGTTCATTTTCATCCTCTCAGAACCTGACTGTCTCCCGAATAGAAGTAGAGGGTAATAAATCCGCAGACAAATCCTTAATCCTTTTAGCCTCTGGATTCACTAAAGGCTCTCCTTTAGAGCTGCCCAGTATTCAGAGAGCCATAAAAAGGATTTATGCCTTAGACCTTTTCTCCGATGTAAAGCTTTTAGCTTCCCAGACCCCGGAAGGGGTTATCCTCACCATTAAGGTTAAGGAGTATCCTAAACTGGTGGAGCTGAATATAGAGGGCAACAAGAAATTCAAGCAAAAAGAGATGGAAGAGAAATTAAATCTTAAAGTCGGAATGCAGATAAGCCCACAGCAGGTGCAGGAGGGTATAAATATCATCCAGGCACTTTATAAAGAGAAAGGTTATCTGACAACTAAGGTGGAATCAGAGTTAAAGCTAAAAGAAACGGAAGAAGAAATAGTACTGGTATATAAAATAGACGAAGGCAAAAAAGTAAAAATAAAGAAGATCTATGTTCAGGGGACTAAGGACTTCACTGAAGGCAAAATCAAAAAACAGATGAAAAACAAAGAGGACAACTGGATCAGAAGCGGAGAATTCAACTCGGAAAAATATCAAGAGGATAAGGAGAAGATTATAGAATTCTATAAGAAGAACGGATATTTGGAAGCTGAGATCTTAAAAGACTCGATCTGGTTTGACCCTTCGGGAAAAGATATGTATATAAAGCTTTTCCTGTCTGAAGGAGAAAGGTGTAAATTCGGGGAGATAAGTTTTCAGGGGAATAATATCTATTCTGGCGAAAAACTGAAAAAAGTAGTGAAGTTCAGATCAGGTGAGTTTTTCGATCAGAAAAAATACGAGGAGACCTTAACTGAGATCTACAATCTGTATCAGGAAGAAGGGTATATCTATGTACAGATCTCCGATGTTACCTCCACCCAGGGGAATGTGGTTGATATCGACTATCAGATAACTGAAGGAGTTCCAGCCAATGTTCATTTTGTGAAGATCGAAGGGAATACCAAGACCAAGGAGAAGGTTATCCGCCGGGAGCTTTCGATTTTACCCGGCCAGAGATTCCGTCGCTCAATCCTTATGAGGAGCATTCGGGACGTGATGTATCTGAACTATTTCTCTAATGCAACCCCGGACCTTGAAGTCTTACCTAACGGAGATATAGACCTTATAATCAAAGTTGAGGAAAAACCAACTGGCTCCATAAATTTTGGAGCAGGGTACAGCGAAAGTGATAAGTTGGTAGGTTCCGTCGGGCTGGGTATACCCAATCTTTTCGGGAATGGTCAGAATGTTGATTTGAGCTGGGAATTCGGAAAAACGACGAACACTGTTCAGCTCAGCTTCACCGAGCCCTGGTTCAGAGATACACCGACCTCTGTGGGAGTAGACCTTTATCAGACTAACCGGAGATGGTATGATTATTATACTGAGGGTAGAACCGGGGTTGGGTTAAGATTGGGTAGAAGGCTTAGCTGGCCAGATAATTACTGCAGACTCTATGCCAAGTACAGGTTAGAAAATGTGCGATACTTTGATTTCTCTGATAGTTACCTGGAAGCCTACAAAGATAGCCCTTACAACCTGCAATTAATAGATTGGCCTCAGAGGACCTCCAGTTTTGATTTCACACTGACCAGGGATTCCAGGGACCTGCCCCAGTTTGCAACTTCAGGGTCCATTATATCCTGGAACTCCGAGTTTGCTGGAGGTATTTTAGGAGGGAACTGGTCTTATCATAAACATGTATTTGAGTTTTCCAAGTATAAAAAAACTTTCTGGAAATTCGTACTGGTAGCAAAAGTTCGAGCCGGGTTAATCGATGGATATAACCGTAAATCCAATGTCCCCTATAGTGAAAGGTTTGCCCCAGGTGGAACAGACCCGGATGGGATGGTAAGGGGTTATCCAGATGGATGGATCGGGCCTAGAGATTCTGATGGCAATCTTATCAGAGGTAGAAGCATTCTGGTCTATAACTTAGAATATCAGTACCCCATTATGGAGCAGCAGATCTACGGGCTATTTTTTGCAGATGCGGGGAATGCCTGGCTTAGTGGCAGACAGATCTCTCCTCTTTCCTTCAGACATCTTTACAAATCAGTCGGTTTCGGTTTCAGGATGATTGTGCCTAACCTGGGAATGATCGGTTTCGATTTTGGTTATGGGTTCGACTATCCAGGGGGAAACAAGTGGAGACCTCACTTCCAGTTCGGTAGATCTTTTTAAGTAACGGAGGGAAAAATGTCAAAGCTGAGTATTAAAAACAGGGCTTATTTTTTATTTTTGCTCATCTTTTTAGTTTTATTTACCAACAAAGCCCTTCCCCAGGAAGGTAAAATCGGTTATATCGACTCGATGAGACTCAAAACCGATTATAAGGAGTTCGCTGACGTTCAGGCTAAATTTGACCAGCAATTAGCTGGGTGGCAGAGCCAGGCAGATAGCTTGAAAAAAACCGTGGATAGTCTGCAGTCAGATTTCGATAATCAAAGCTTGCTTTTAAGCGAGGAGAAGAAAAAGGAGAAAGAGAATCTTATCGAGCAAAAGAAGAGTGAATATACCAGCTTCGTCAATCAAGCCTTTGGTCCCGGGGGAAAGATGGAAAAGCTGAATGCAGAGCTGACCAAACCGATCCTGGATAAGATTAATACTGTTCTGGAAAAGATTGCTTTAGAGAACAATTATATAGTGATCTTCGATGCGGTTAATGGAAATATCGCCTGGGCAAAGAAAGGGCTGGACTTAACTGAGATGGTGCTGGAAGAATTGAATAAGATGCAATAATTTTAAATTTGATCGAATTTATCCGGAATAAATCCAATTAGAAATCCTTGGGAAACTTAATGGAAAGAACCTTAGAGGAAATAGCTGCTCTACTTCAAGGAGAGCTTATCGGGGATGGTTCGGTTAAGATCAGAGGAATGGCTGGAATTGAAGAAGCCCAGCCCGGGGAGCTAACTTTTATGGTAAATCCTAAATATCAGGTATATCTAAAGAATACTAAAGCCTCCGGGGTAATAGTGGGCAAGGAGATTGAAAAATTAAAAATCCCTGTAATCCGTCATAATAATCCCTATTATGCTTTTTGCAAAGCCTTAGAGCTTTTCGCCATAAAAAAAGACTATCCGGAAAAGATTCATAAAAGCGCTATATTAGGTGAAGAGGTTAAAATCGGGAAGGGTGTGCACATAGGACCAATTGTAATCATTGGCGATAGAGTAAAAATAGAAGATAAGGTGGTGATTTTAGCAGGAAGTTTTATAGGGAATGACTCAACTATAGGTGAAGAAAGTTTCATCTATCCCCGGGTAACTATCCGGGAAGGATGCTTAATTGGCAGAAAGGTTATTCTTCATAGTGGTGCAGTGATTGGAAGCGATGGATTTGGTTATGCTAAACAGGATGGAGTTTACCATAAGATACCCCAGATCGGGAAAGTGGTTTTAGAAGACGACGTGGAAATTGGAGCAAATACTACCATCGATCGAGCCACCTTAGGTGAGACCAGAATAGGGAAAGGAACAAAAATCGATAATCTGGTTCAGATAGGACATAATGTAACCATTGGAGAGAATTCGATCTTAGCCGGACAGGTTGGGATCTCCGGAAGCACAAAAATTGGTAAAAATGTGACTATGGGTGGGCAGGTAGGAGTAGCCGGTCATATAAAGATCGGAGATAATGTTATGGTTGGTGCCCAGACCGGCGTTACTAAATCTATCCCTTCAAATATTATAGTGTCAGGTTATCCTGTCAGAGAGCACGGTAAAGCCAAAAAGATAGAAGCCTGTATTACCCTTTTACCTCTTTATGTTAAGAAGATCAGAGAGCTGGAGAAAAAAATAAAAGATTTGGAAAAGAAGATAAAAGAAAGATAAAGAAAAATTTTGACTTTGAAGAACGTAAACTTAATGGATCTTTATTCAGTTTGTAAGAAATAATCGTAATGATTTGTGTAAAGAGATTTGGAGGTAAAGATGGCATATAAAGTTTTCATAAGCCATAGCACCCGAGATCAAGGCCTGGTAATATCGCTGGCTAAACTACTTTCAGAGTTTGGAGTTGATACATTTGTTGCGGAGTGGTATCTCACGCCCGGCAAAAGACTTGATGAAAAAGTGGTTAAGCAAATTAGAAATTCAAATTGCCTAGTTGTTTTGTTAACAAAAAATGGCGTAAGGTCAAATTGGGTTCAGCAAGAAATAGGAGTTGCATTGAATTCCGAAATTCCTCTAATCCCGTTAGTTGAGAAGGGAATTGACCCAAAAGATTTGGGATCATTACAGGGGAAGGAGTATATCGAATATGACCCATTTCAATCTCAGAAGGCTCTGGTAAAAGCATCTACCTATGTGAGATCGCTGAAGTTGAAGAAAGAAGAACGAGAAAAGGCTTTACTGGTTGCAGGTGGAATTCTTGCTTTTCTACTTTTGCTTTACGGAGGAGAAAGATGAAAAAAATTTCGTATGTCCCCTCCAAAGACGAGATGTTAGTAGAATTTGGTCCTATAAAAAGAGAACCAACAAAAAAAATAGGGCGATTCAGGTTATGGTTGGATAAAAAAGGGGATGTTCGTGCTCTTGCTATTATGCCGTATGAAGAAGAGTTAATGGAATTTAGTAAAAATATACATAAGATAAAATTGGGTGGTATCTGGAGAGGGGTAAGGATTACAGAGGAAGATATTAAGGAAGCACGCCTGGACCTGTTAAAGAAACTTGAGGAGAAATGGTAAAGCCATACGTTACCGATACTCATTCTTTAGTCTGGTATATGACCGACGACCGTAGGCTTTCTAAAAAAGCAAAATGGATTTTTGTAAGTGCTGATATTTCCCAAAACACAATTTACATCCCCTGTATTGTCTTTTTTGAGTTACTATATCTCATTAAAAAGAAAAAAATCAATGTTGATTTTGATTGCTTCATCAAGCTGGTATCTTCATCTAAGAATTACAGAGTAGAACCATTATGTTTGCCTATAATTGAGAATAGTAGAAAAATCCATAAGAAGGTGGTAGACCCCTGGGATAGATTAATAGCTGCTACTTCAATGCATCTGAATGCCCCTCTAATCAGTAAAGATAGGTTATTGAGAGGAATTGGATTAGAAGTAATATGGTAATATGGCTAGTATAGATTTAAATTAGAAGTTATGACTGAGTTGACTGATATAAATCTCGATTCTGAGGTTTTAAATTCAAAGGACATCTATTTAGTGGATTTCTGGGCAGAATGGTGCAGACCCTGTAAGAGTATCTTCTCTATTCTGGAGAAGATATCTATTGAATACAAAGGGATACTAAAAGTTGGGAAACTGGATGTAGGCAAATACCCGGGAATCGCTGTAAAATTTAATATACTGAGTATGCCTAACCTTCTTTTTTTCAAAGATGGCAAGGTCATTGAGCAGGTAATTGGAACGGAAAGTGAAGGGAAATTATCGAAAATAATCAATGATATCATGAAGGAGCATAATATAATGAAGGAGAAAAGATGAGCGAGCCGATTGAACTCACAGACGATAATTTTGAGCAGGAGGTTTTGAACTCGGATCTTCCGGTTTTGGTTGATTTCTGGGCTACCTGGTGCGGTCCTTGCAGGATGGTCGGTCCGATCGTAGACGAGCTGGCAAAGGAATATGTCAGTAAAGTTAAAGTTGGGAAACTAAATGTGGATAGCAATGGAAAAATCCCGATCAAATATGGAATAATGAGCATCCCCAGTCTCCTTTTCTTCAAAAAGGGACAGGTGGTGGAGCAAATAGTCGGAGCAGTACCCAAAAAAAATCTTGTGGAAACAATAGAGAAAATCTTAGTCTAATAGGTTTATAAAAGCTCCGGTTGAGACTTGTAGGTTTGGCATATCCACTGAACTGATTGACAAAAAATGTCTGATAGTAGATACTGGAGTGTAAAGCTTTAGCTTTACTTTTTACTTAAAAGTTAAATCGAGGGATTGTATGCAGGTAGAGATAAAATGGGTTGGGAAACGAGAATTTATTGGAGAAACTGAATCCGGTAATAAAATAAGAATAGATATCGCTATTGAAAAAGGAGGAGAAAATACCGGACCAGCTCCGATGGAGCTTATTCTCTTAGCCTTAGGCGGGTGTACCGGATTGGATGTGGTCTCGATCCTGGAAAAGAAAAGGGTAAAATTAGAAGGGATGGAGATTAAAATCGAAGCTGAAAAAACTGAAAATCATCCCAGAGTCTTCAGTAAAATAAAAATTGAATATCTCTTTCGGGGAAAAGATTTAAAAGAATCCGATCTGAAAAATGCCATAGAACTCTCCCAGGAGAAATACTGCTCCGTCAGCGCAATGTTAAATAAAACTGCGGAACTGAGCTATACCTGGAAAATCCTCTAATTTAGCAGGTCAAGCATGTCTCTTAGACTGCTTGATAAATCATCTTTTTGTTTGTAGCGGAAGGTTTTAACCTTCCATTTTTCATTTATCTTGACAAAATAAAGTCTTCAGTTTAAATATGAAAGAGTAAAAGGAAAAAAGATGCTAAAATATCATATGAACCGGAAAGAAAAACAGATAACTGATCCGGTAGTATTAAACGAAATATTGAAACAGGGAAAATATGTTACGATAGCAATGTGCCGGGCGAAAGAACCCTACATAGTTGCGCTAAATTATGGATATGATGAAAATAAAAATTCCTTATATTTTCACTGTTCCCTTAAAGGCTTGAAACTCGATTTCATCAAGCATAATTCAGCAGTCTGTGCCACCGTAATAGAGGACAGGGGGTATAAAATTGGAGATTGTTCGCAGGCTTATCGCTCAGTAGTCTTCTGGGGAAAAATGTACATCATAGAAGATTTAGAGGAGAAAAAACATGGAATAAATATCCTTTTGAATCATCTGGAAGATAATCCGGGTGAAATCAAAGAAAAAAGTTTGAAATCGGATGATATATATAAAGAAGTAGGAATCTTGAGATTGGATATAACCGAGATAAGCGGGAAACAAGGGAACTAAGATAGGTAAGAGCGACCTGCTCTCTGGCTTTGCTCAGAGCAGTAAGTTAATTGAACTGCCGGGTCGCTCCTGCACTCTGAAAACAAGGAGGAGTTCTATGCTCAAGGAGTTCAAAGAATTTGCCATGAAAGGGAATGTGCTGGATATGGCAATCGGGATCATCATTGGTGCGGCGTTTGGGAAAATCGTTTCCTCGCTGGTGGGTGATGTCATAATGCCGCCTATCGGCTTACTCCTGGGTAAATTCGATTTTTCTACCCTGTTCATCAATCTGTCCGGTCAGCCCTATGCCTCTCTGGCACAGGCTAAAGCCGCAGGTGCCGCCACCATCAATTATGGAACGTTCATTAATACGGTGATCGATTTCATCATTGTGGCTTTTGTGATCTTCTTGTTGATCCGGCAGGTCAACAAATTGAAACGCCAGCCAGAACCAGTACCGGCTATTCCCACGACCAAAGAGTGTCCCTATTGTTTATCCGCTGTTCCGCTCAAGGCCATACGTTGCCCACATTGTACCTCAGAACTCAAGACTGTGTGAAATTGTAGGGGCACGGCGCGCCGTGCCCCTACCAAATTATTTTTTGTTCAGTCAGGTCTTATGCCTGATAGAATTTTATCTACAGGTAAAGATAAGATTCTTCTCCTGCCATAGGCTGGATCAGAATGACAGATAAGGAAAATAAACGTCGGGCATAAAACCCGACGCTACGAATTCGTAGGATCCGTAGGGCTTGAACAATGGGAAACAAGCAAGGATGCCTGTTCTACCAAACAATACTACTCCACAATCAACTTCCCCCTCATCATCCCCATCCCACAGGTGAAAACATATTCGCCTGGTTTTTCGGGAGTGAACTCAATGGAGGTGGTTTTATAGGCAGGCAAACTTTTTCTTATATTGAAATCCCCGAAAACAATCTCCTCAGAGCAGTCTGCGGTCTCATCACGGTAGAAATCTATCTTGACCGGAAGCCCCTTTTTCACTACAATCACATCCGGATCATAACCGCCTTTAACGATAACCTTTATCTCCTGGACATTGCCTACCTTTACCGAGGCTTTTACTTTCTCCCTTCTTGAAAAGAAGAAATACCAATTCACAAAAACAATCAAGAGAATCCCTATAATTGTGACAATAATTTTTGATTCCATATTTTCCTCTTTTTCGTAGCGTCTGGGTTTATCCCAGACGTTTTTTCGTCGGGCGTAAAGCCCGACGCTACTTTATGTAGGGGCGTATTGCAATACGCCCCTACCGTCAAAACCTTCTTAACCTCAAAGAATTTGAAACTACTGAGACTGAGCTGAAAGCCATAGCCGCTGAGGCGATCATAGGGTTTAGCAAAATCCCTATGAAAGGATAAAGTAAGCCTGCAGCAATTGGAATGCCTAAAACGTTATAGATAAAAGCCCAGAAAAGGTTCTGCTTGATTATCTTTATGGTTCTTTTACTCAACTTAATTGCGGTAACCACTCCGGAAAGGTCTCCTTTTATCAGGGTAATATCTGAAGCCTCCATTGCCACGTCTGTTCCTGTGCCTATTGCTATTCCTATATCTGCCTGGGCTAAAGCCGGGGCATCATTTATCCCATCACCGACCATCGCCACAATCTTCCCTTCCTCCTGTAGTTTCTTAATCTCACTCACCTTATCCTCGGGTAGAACCTCGGAAATCACTCTATCGATTCCGGCTTTTCTGGCAATTGCCTCAGCCGTCTTTTTATTATCCCCGGTCAGCATAACTACTTCTAAACCTAACTTATGAAGCTCTTCCACTGCCTTCTTTGAATTTTCTTTTAAAGTATCTGCAACTGCTATGATTGCTGATATTTTTCCATCTATGGAAAGATAGATCGGAGTTTTCCCATCTTGAGCTAATTCTTCACCTCTGGGGATTAAATCTTTTATCTCAAGTTTCTTTTCTTCTAACAGTTTTTGATTACCCAAGAGTATTTTTTTGTTATCTATTTTCGCCTCTATACCAAAACCGGATATAGCATTAAATTCCTCAGGCTCTTTAAGCTCGATATTCTCCTGAATAGCTTTTCTCACTATGGCCTCGCCTAAGGGGTGCTCTGAATTTTTTTCTGCGCTTCCAGCATAAAATAAAATATCTTTTGAGACTGACTTATCGAAAAGAATTATATCCGTTACCTCCGGCTCACCTTTGGTCAAAGTCCCGGTCTTATCGAAGACGATAGAGTTAATCTTATGAGCAGTTTCGAGAGTCTCTCCTCCTTTTATTAAAATCCCCTTTTCCGCTCCTTTACCTGTGCCCACCATAATCGCAGTGGGTGTAGCAAGCCCGAGGGCGCAGGGACAAGCGATGATCATAACTGCCACAAAATTCAAAAGGGCATAGGTCAGAGACGGGCCGGGACCAAAAATAAACCATAAGATAAAAGTAAAAATGGCAATGGAGATCACTACCGGCACAAAATATCCGGCAATCACGTCAGCTAATCTCTGAATGGGAGCTTTACTGCCTTGAGCTTCCTGTACTAATCTGATGATCTGGGCTAAAGCGGTATCCTTTCCCACTTTTGTGGCTTCGAACTTGAAACTCCCGCTCTTGTTAATCGTAGCACCGATAACCTCATCCCCGGCTTTCTTCTCCGCCGGAACACTCTCACCGGTTATCATCGATTCATCCACATAAGATTTACCTTCTTTGACTATACCATCCACCGGAATCTTCTCACCCGGGCGGACAATAACTACATCGCCGACTAATACCTCCTCCACCGGAATATCCAGTTCTTTTCCATTTCGAATCACCCTGGCAGTTTTCGGTCGCAAGCCGATCAGCTTTTTTATAGCTTCAGAGGTTTGCCCTTTAGCCCTGGCCTCAAGCAGCCTCCCCAAGAGTATCAGGGTAATTATTACCACCGAAGTATCGAAGTAAACCCTGGGCTCAATTCCTGAAGCTCTGAAAAAAGAAGGGAAGATGGTGGCAATTATACTGTATAAATAGGCGGCTGAGGTTCCCACAGCAATTAAAGTATTCATATCTGCATTCCTGTGTCTGAATGCACCCCAGGCGCCGCGGTAGAACTGCCATCCAGCCCAGAACTGAACCGGGGTAGCTAAAAACCAGAGAAGATAACGATTAGTTAGTATCCGGGGGAGTCCAGATATCCATTCCAGACTTCCTATCAAAACTATTATGCTCAAGACTAAACTGAAGAGGAATTTCTTTTTCAGTTTTATGTATTCCTTTTCACGGATTACCCTTTCATAATCCTCAACTTCTCCTTTTCCAATCCCCAGGACCTTATACCCAGTAGATTCGATTGCTTTTTTCAGTTCGGACAAATTTGTCTCTGATGGAAGGTATTCCACCTTAGCCTTATCCGTTGCTAAATTCACCACTGCCTTTGTCACCCCATCAGTTTCAAGTAATGCCTGTTCGATTTTCTGGACACAGGAGGCACAGTCTATTCCCTGGATCGGGATTTCAACGGAAACCGTCCCTACATCATACCCGCTTCCGCGGATAGAATGGATGAATCCATCTACTCCGACTTTTTCAGAATCATAAAAGATGGTTGCCCGCTGGGTAGCTAAATTCACCGAAGCTTTTTCTACTCCCGGAAGCCTGGACAACCCCTTCTGAATCGTCTGAGCACAGGAAGCGCAGGTCATCCCCAGGATGGGTAGATCGATTCTCTCACTTTTTTTATCTTTAGGTTCATATTTAAAAGTAAGTTTTTCAGAAACAGGTTTTTCCTGGAGGAATTTCACCGGATCTTTGTCGAATTCCTCTTTGCAATGCTGGGAACAGAAATAATAGACCACACCCTTATAAGTAGAGCTTCCAGCGGCTTCCTTCTCCTCGATTTCCATCCCGCAAACTGGATCTATATGCATTTTTTCCTCTTCTTATATAGCATAGCTTATTATAGCAGTACGAAAAAGTTTACAGCAGCCTTAGGGCAAAGCTTCAACCTTGCATTGAACATCTTCTTAGGTACTTGAAATATCCCTTTTCTTTTGCTCAAACTCCTCTTTGTTTATCTCTCCTTTAACATATCTTTTCTTCAAGATATCTAAGGCACTTTCTTCCTGAGCAGGAGGCCTGGTTTCAGTTTTCCCCTGCTGAAAGAGCCATTTGACCACAAGAACGATGACCACTATAAAAGCAATCCAGAAAAGAATCATCCCCAGCCATCCAAATCCCCACATATACATATTTTCCTCCTTAGATAATTTATCTTTTTAATAGCCGGACAGGAGTTGCACTCCTGTCTGCAAAATCCCTTTAATCTAAAATATTTATTAATCCCAATACGAAATTAGCCGAATTATCTGCGGCTACTTTAAAGAAATCTTTAATCTCCATAGCCGCAGTAGCAGAGCCTGAACCACCAGCCAAATCTGAACAGCTTCTCACCACTAAAACCGGAACTCCATTTATATTTGCCACCTGCACCACCGCCGCAGATTCCATATCCACAATTTCGGCGCCAAATTTATCCTTCAAATAGTCTCTTTTCTCCTTCTGATCGATAAACGAGTTACCGGACACTCCTTTACCTCCGGTTTTAACCTGAGGAATGCGTTCCTGAACCGGTTTTAATTTAAGAGACTGACCGGCTGATTTTGCTTTATCTAAAAGGTTCTTGTCCACTTCGAAATAAAGAACCCCAGCCTCTCTTTCATTGCCGGGCAGGACCACATACACAGAGTCAGGTAAAAATCCCTCTTTGCCATAGTAGCCATAGTCATGCGTTGCCCAGCTCTCCGGGATCACGATATCGCCTATATGGTTTGAAGAATCAATGCCTCCACATATACCGGTGAAGATTATCTCTTTAGGATTATATTTGTCAATTAAAAGCTGGGTGGTCATCGCTGCATTGGTCATTCCCACCCCGGAGTTGACAATGATAACCTCTTTGCCTTCTTCATCTGATCCGGCTGACAATTTACCAATCCAGAAAACTCTTCCTTTAACGAAAAGGCTATCCTGCAGATTTAGCCTGCTTCGTAGAAGCGTTCCTTCATCATCAAAGGCGTACATCAAGGCGATTTTACTTTTAGTTCCAGCAGATGATTGAATAAAAAAGATACAGATAAAAAACAAAGCGGTGATAAGAATTAGCTTTCTTTTCATTTCTTTAAAACCTCCTCTAAAGTTAATAGGTTTATTTTCAGTCTTAACTTGGATTTACCTCACCCTTTCCCTGCGGGAGAGGGTGAGGTTATGACAAAATATTTTTCTATTTACTTAGCAATCCAGAAAAGGTTGTACTAAAATTAACTAAGGGTAAAAGGATTGCTTCGTCTCGCCTTCGGCGGACCCGCAATGACAGTGCTTATGTAACTACCCTCATCGGGTAGGTATAGAGATTCATCCTTTTACCTCTAGCGAAACCAATTACGGTAATTCCTAATCTTTGAGCTAACTCCAGGGCTGAACAGTAGATGATTAGATTAATTTTGGCTCTCCCGGCTTTTAACAATATATCAGAAGAGACTCTGCCACTGGAGATCAATAATTTATCCTGCAAGGGGATATTTTCGATTAAGCTTTCTCCTAATATCTTATCCACCGCATTATATCTTCCGATATCCTCTTTGAAAAGCCACTTTAATTTTTATCCTTAGTCACCTAATAAAATTTAACTAATCAATAAGTCTTGAGTGATAAACCAATTGAATTTTGATAGCCGTAGTGGCTGCCAGAATTAGTAATGCCTGTGACATGACAATATACTCCTTTGTTAAACTGAACCTGTGAATATATTCATTTCCGTTTAGGCGCTCTCTTTTTTGCTTTAAGATGGTATTCTTCAACCAGCCATTCAAGCCAGTTTTTAAAACCCTCACCTGTTTTAGCTGAGAGCTTGATGGATGAAAGCCCTGGATTGACTTTCCTGCTGTTTTGTAAAAGTGATTTCAGATTAATCTCCAGATAAGGCATAAGGTCAAGTTTGTTGATCAGCAGAAGATCTGAGTTCCGGAAAGCTACGGGATATTTGCTGGGTTTATCTTCACCCTCAGTTAAACTCAAGACGATAATTTTTTTGTCCTCACCTAAATCGAATTCTGCCGGACAGATCAGATTACCAATATTTTCGATGAAGAGGATCTGCACCCCGGACAAATCCAGGCTCTCCACAGCTTTTTTCACCATATTGGCATCTAAATGGCATGCCCCTCCAAACGATTCAGTGGTTATCTGAACTACCGGAATATCGTATCGGGCTAATCTCTCCGCATCTTTGGAAGTAGCCACATCTCCTTCAATCACCGCAAAATTAAAATCCTTTTTCAGTTTTTCTACGGTCCTCTCCAGGATCAAGGTTTTACCGGCGCCAGGGGAACTCATAAAATTCAATACCAGAATTCGCTTTTCATCGAAAACCTTTTTATTCCCTAAAGCGATGGTTTGGTTAGCTTTCAAAACATCAGTCAAGACTTGAACCTTCATTTTTTCTCCTTTAGGCTGGGTAAATTTCCCCTACTCGATTTCAAATGACTCTATGAAAAGCTCTCTCCCTGTCTTAATCTCTATCCTGAACGAACCACAAAAGGGGCAGGTGAAATCCATGACCTCAAGGCTGAGTTTTTTCTTACAATCTTTGCATTTCCCGGTTATTGGGACTGAATCAATCATAAGGGATGCTTTTTCTAAAGAGGACTCTTTTGATATAACTTCAAAAGATAATCTCAATGCCTCGGGTTCCACGCTGGTAAGCTTCCCGATTTTCAGATTGATCCTGGTTACCTTCCCTTTATGGTTTTTTTTAGTCAATTTCTCTTCAATCACTTTTATGATATTTTCCGCTACTGCCATCTCGTGCATACGATTTCCTTTAACAGATGCGCGGGAACTGCTCCCCTATGAGCATATCCACCACTCTGGTACCGCCATATCTGGTCTTTAAACCCACCATCCCTATAAATTTGTCTGTTATCTCGCCGATGATTTCCGCCTTTTTCCCCAAAGGGTTCTTTCTTAGAATGTTCAGGATTTTTTCAGCTATTTGAGGTGCAATCACCATTATTACTTTCCCCTCATTCGCCAGATATAATGGGTCATACCCTAAAAGCTCGCAGAATCCTTTCACCTCCTCCCTGACCGGGATTTTCTCCTCAGATAAAAGGATCCCAAAATTTCCACCAGATACCATCTCATTTAACACCGTAGCTAAGCCGCCGCGAGTGGGATCTCGCATAAACTTTATCTTATCTTTGAATTTCAGGATTGAACCGATTAAATCCGAAAGGAAAGCGCAATCGCTTTTTACTTTGGTTTGAAATTCCAGGCCCGCTCTGGAGGAAAGAACGGCAGTGGCATGATCACCTATGGTCCCGTTGATTATGATTTTATCCCCGACTTTTATCTTCTCTTTGCTTAAATCAATTCCCTTTGAAATTATTCCTATTCCTGAGGTATTTATAAAAATTTTATCCGCGCTTCCTTTTTCCACCACTTTAGTATCACCAGTTACAATTTGAACTCTGGCTTTTTGAGCAGTTTTTTTCATCGATAAAACGATTTTCTTTAAGATGCTTTTATCCAGCCCCTCCTCGATAATCAGAGAGCAAGATAAAAATAAAGGTTTTGCGCCCATTACCGAAAGGTCGTTTATGGTTCCGCAAACTGCCAATTTGCCAATATCCCCGCCCGGGAAAAAGATGGGCTGGATCACATAGGAATCTGTGGTGAAAGCTATTCTTTGTTCATTTAGACTAAAGACCGCCGAATCCTCCAATCTATTCAGGATTTTGTTTTTAAAGTTCTCTTTAAATAGATGAGAGATCAGTTCCAGGGAAAGCTTACCACCGGCACCATGGGAGAGGCTTATTTTTTCACCAGAATTGGACTTGGTAATCATTTTTATTTCCCCTTTGACGATTTTTTTGGCCCATACTTAAAATAAGCCTGACAGGAACCTTCAGATGAAACCATACAAGGCCCGATTGGAGATTGAGGGGTGCATTTCCTTGCAAAAAAAGGACAATCTAAAGGAGAGCTCTTTCCCTGAATAACCAATCCGCACAAGCAACCTTTAGGTTCTTGGCTTTTCTCAACTTGTACCTCTATTTCTTCCTGGGCATCGAATTCCCGGTATACATTTTTGATTTTTAAACCGGAATTGGGGATGACACCTATCCCTCGCCAGACTGAATCTTCCTGCTCAAACACTTCTTCCATCAAATTCAGAGCCACCGGATTCCCTTCTTTCTTCACCGCTCGCGAATATTGATTATCGATTCTTGCCTTTTTATTTTTTAATCGATCTAATAAGATGTATATGGATTGGAATAGATCCAGAGGTTCAAATCCGGAAATGACGCAGGGGATTTTAAATTCGTCCACTAAAAACTCATAAGGTTTAGTTCCGATAATGGTGCTAACATGACCGGGACATATAAATCCATTCACTTTCAGGTCGTTTGATCGGGCTAAGAATCTCAAAGCCGGAGGGATTAATTTATGAGCTGTTAGAACGTAAAAATTCTTGATACTTTTAGTTTTCGCCTCCTTTAAGGCAAAAGCAACCGTGGGCGCAGTGGTCTCAAAGCCAACTCCCAAAAAAACCACTTCTTTATCCGGATTTTCTTTGGCAATTTTAAAGGCATCCAGAATGGAATAGACCATCCTTATATCTTTTCCCCTGGTTTTCTCCTTTTCCAGAGACGAGGAAGAACCCGGGACTTTCATCATATCCCCAAAGGTGGTGAGGATAAGGTCATCTAATCTGGACAGCGCTATGGCTCTGTCCAGATATGTGTTTGGCGTAACGCAAACCGGACATCCTGGTCCGGAGATCAATTTCACATTCTTAGGTAGAATGCTCTTTATCCCGGACTTGAAGATAGCTACCGTATGGGTTCCGCAAACCTCCATCAAGGTAATCTCTTCTTCAATTTCTTGAGCAATCTTTTTGATTTTTTCCGCTAAAATACGGGTTTTCTTTGAGTCCGAAAACCCGTTCAATAAATCTTTACTCATTTCCAATTGCTTCAAGCTCGTCAAATAGTTTTAAAGTCTTTAAAGCTTCTTTTCGATCTAATTTCTGAATGGCAAATCCTGCATGCAGGACCACATAATCCCCGACTTTAACCTTATCCAGAAGCTCTAAGCTGATTTTTCTTTTAATCCCCTTAAACTCTGCTATTCCTTCCTTCTTATTTTTCTGAATGATTTTTACCGGAACTCCTAAACACATATCAAATCCTCTGATTTGCAATTACGGCTTGTCCCAAAGATATACCCCCGTCATTAGGGGGAACCTGGTGATGAGTGTAAACTTTGAATTTGTTTTTGTTCAAAAGACCATGAGTTCGATCTAACATAAACATATTCTGAAAAACTCCGCCGGATAAGCATACCAGATTCAGGTTATGCTCTTTCCTTAATCTTAAACAAACCTCATTTATCATCCGAGCTACAGTATTATGGAACTTAGCAGCAATTATTGAATTTTCCTCTTTCTTTATTAAATCTCTTACGATCCCTTTTATAGTAAGCTCTGGGTCAATAATAAATATATCCTTTTCCTTCGTTATTTCAAAGAGGTATTTCCCTTTAACCTTTTCATCTGACATCATCTCCAGCTCAACGGCTGGCTGACCTTCATAGTTAGTCCTCTCCCTCCATCTCAATAGAACTGAAACCGCATCGAATAGCCTGCCGGCGCTGGAGGTAGGGTAAAGGTTAATTCTCTGGTCTAACATCTTCTTTATTACTGCCCATTTGTTTAGGTTGATTTTTTTAACAAATTCTAAATCCAGATTCAAAAAATCTGCTCCATAGCAAGCATATAAATAGGATACAGCCATCCTCCAGGGTTTTTTAATAGCCATTTCTCCTCCAGGCATAGGAACATATTTGAGATGAGCCACCCTCTGGTAACCTTTCAAATCTGTTAAAAGGAACTCTCCACCCCAAACAGCTTTATCCTCTCCATAACCAGTTCCGTCAAAGGCAACACCGATCACTTTCTGGCTGATTTTGTTTTCAGCCATACAGCTTACGATATGAGCATGATGATGCTGAACCGGAATTTTTTTGACATTACCTAAAGACAGAGCGTATTTGGTGGAGAGATATTCCGGGTGCAAATCATAGACTATAATTTCTGGTTTAACTGAACAGAGCTTTTTAAACCTCTCGATCTCTTTAATATAAAAGTCTAAAGTCTCATAGTTTTCCAGATCCCCTATATGAGTACTCAGGAAGGCTAAATTGTTCCTGGCTAAGCAGAAAGTGTTTTTGAGCTGGGCACCCAAGGCTAAAACATGTTTTCGAAAATCAAAATCCACTTTTAGGGGAGAAGGGACATATCCCCTTGCTCTTCGTAAAAGTATCTCCTCTCCCTTCCAGACTTTGCTCACCGAATCATCACAGCGTCTATAAATCTCTCGATTGTGAATTAGAAAATAATCAGCGATAGTATTCAATCTTTGAAAAACATCGTCGTTTTCGAAACAGATAGGTTCGTCCGATTGATTTCCTGAAGTCATAACCAGAATCAGATTCGACTTTTTAAGCAGGAGATGATGCAGGGGGGAATAAGGAAGCATCACTCCCCAGTATTTTTGAAGAGGTGCGACCTCTGGTGCGATTATTTTTACGTTTTTCTTTTTCAAGAGTAAAATTGGACGGATAACAGATTGCAGTAGTCTTTCTTCCGCTGGATTAACCTTACAAAATCTCCGGATAGTTTCTAAATCTTTAGCCATCATCGCAAAGGGCTTGTCCTCTCTATATTTTCTTTTTCTTAAATTGGAAACTGCATCCTCATTGGCAGCGTCGCAGGTTAAATGATACCCGCCGATCCCTTTTATAGCTACGATATGACCTCTCTTGAGAAGTTCAATCGTGGAGACTACTGGGTCTTTGGTGGTTTGTAGCTTCTTCTTGTTATCCATCAAGGCCAAGTACGGTCCGCAAACCGGACAGGCATTGGGCTGGGCGTGAAATCTCCTGTCCTGAGGACTATGGTATTCGCTTTCACAATCCGGACACATTTTGAAAGCAGACATCGTGGTTTTATCTCTGTCATAGGGGATATCTTGAATGATGGTCACTCTGGGTCCGCAGTTAGTGCAGTTCAAAAAAGGGTAACCAAACCTTCGATCCTGAGGATTAAAAAGTTCATTTAGACAATCATCGCAGGTGGCTAAATCCGGGGATACAAAAACGGTTTTAATATGCTTATTTACACTTTCCCGGATTACAAAATTCTGGTAATTATGATATGGGATTTTCCTGATTTTGACCTGTTCTATCCGGGACTGGGGAGGGGGCGAAGCTTTCACATGAAGCAAGAATTCATTAATAGCTTTCTTTTTACCCTCTACCTCAATCTCAACCCCCGCGGTATCATTCAAAACATAACCGCGTAGGTTATACTTATGGGCTAAGTTATAAATAAAAGGTCTAAAACCCACCCCCTGAACAATCCCTTTTATTTCAATCCTTAAACCCTGCATTTGTCAAAGATTAAATATACTTAGAAAAAAATCTCTATCGTTAATAAATCCCATTACAACCCTTTTCTATTTATAATATACATTATTGATACGATTTGTCCTAATATATTGTTATTTTTTTCACAATCTCAATTTCACAAACAGGACATTATAGATTATATAGCTCCTGTTTATCCTCGTTTTAATTAACAAAAAAAGACTATCTCGCTCATTTAACTTAAGATTTTTCTTGACAAGCTCTGAACGACATATATAATATTGTGAAATGATTCACAATATGACTTTTGATTTTGTAGAATATTTTTAACAATTAAAACCAAACCTATGGAGGTCTTTATGGATCTTTCCCGTCGGAAGTTCCTGAAGTTAGTCGGGGGGTCTGCAGTCGGTGTAGGTCTTTCCAATATCTGGCTGCCGAAGGTAGTTCAGGCACTGGTAGAAAAGTCCGGTAACCCGCCCGTTATCTGGCTTCAAGGACAAAGTTGTAGCGGTTGTTCTGTTTCAACACTGAATACGGTTTACCCTGATATTGCCAAAGTTCTAACTGAGATTATCAGCCTGGAATTTCACCCCACAGTAATGGCATCAGCCGGGGACCCGGCTTTGAAGATATTAGAGGATGCTATGACCAATCAGGCAGGTAAATACTTCCTGGTGGTCGAAGGTTCTGTACCTACACTGGGTGGCGGAGCCTATTGCACTGTAGGCGAAAACTTAGATAAACCCGTAACGGTTGAGGAATGGACCAAAAAGTTAGGATCACAAGCCAAAGCCATTTTGAATGTCGGAACCTGCTCTTCCTTTGGCGGCATACCAGCTGGCCAGCCAAACCCAACTGGTGCTAAAAAGGTAGGTGATATCCTTCCCGGTAAAACTATGATTAACCTGCCGGGTTGCCCGCCTCATCCTGACTGGATAATTGGTACTATAGCCCATGTCCTTTTGTTCGGGATACCGGAACTGGATGAAAACCTCCGTCCCAAGGTCTTCTATTCCAAAGTAATCCATGAAAACTGCGAAAGGAGATCCTATTTCGAACAAGGGGTTTTTGCTTCCGATTACAGCGAAGA
Organism: uncultured candidate division Zixibacteria bacterium; assembly: GCA_963713865.1. Classification (GTDB taxonomy): domain Bacteria; phylum Zixibacteria; class MSB-5A5; order MSB-5A5; family RBG-16-43-9; genus CAZMZF01. The sequence continues at coordinate 2,575,152 of OY970208.1, forward strand.
AGGTTGTATGTACCAGTTAGGCTGTAAAGGACCGGTAAGCCATTGCGATGTCTCTATTAGAGGATGGAACAACGGAGTGAACTGGTGCGTCAGAAGCGGCAGCCCTTGTATCGGCTGTACTGAGCCCGATTATCCTGATTTCTCCGGTGGCGGACTTTACGGTGTTTTAGACAAATCCTCCATTTTGAACATCCCCTGGAACAAGGCAGATAAAGATAAAGCCAAACAAACCTCAACTCGTCTATCTTAATAGAAAGGAAGGAATAAAATGTCAAATAAAAAAATCGTAATCGATCCCGTTACTCGAATAGAGGGTCACTTAAAGATAGAGGTAGAGGTAAATGACGGCAAGATCACCGATGCCAAAAGCTCAGGCGAGATGTTCCGGGGCTGGGAGGTGATCTTAAAAGGGAGAAATCCGGTCGACGCCCAGATGATTACCCAGAGGATTTGCGGAGTCTGTCCCTCTGCTCACGCCCAGGCATCAACCCTGTGCCTGGATAATGCCTTCGGAATCAACCCACCTGAAAACGGCATGCTGATTCGAAATCTGGTCTTCGGCGCAAATTTTATCCAGTCCCATATCCTGCATTTCTATCATTTAGCCGCTCTGGATTTTGTGGACATAACTGCCATACTGAAATATACCGGTAAAGATCCCGGCCTGAACAGGCTCAAAGACTGGGCTAAAAATGAGTTAGATTCACAGAGACCGACTGCGGTTGCCCCTTTCCTGCCCCGGTATAAAGGAGATTATATTGCGGATACAGATGCGAACATCCAGGCTATAGCTCATTACGTTAAAGCCCTGGATATGAGGAAAAAAGCTCATGAGATGCTCTGCATCTTCGGTGGAAGGATGCCCCATGAAATAGCGATTATGCCCGGTGGAGCTTGCGAAAAACCGACAGTGGACAAGATCACCGAATACCTTTACCGCATGAAAGAGATACAGACTTTCATCGACAACTGCTATATCCCGGACGTAATTGCTGTGGCAAAGTCCCATCCCCAGTATTTTGAGATCGGCAAGGGATGTGGCAATCTCCTTGCTTACGGAGTGTTCGAGGAGAAGGTGGATGGAAGCAAAAAATACATATCCGCCGGAACCTACATCGATGGTAAGTTAGGGGAATTGAACCCTGATAAGATCGCAGAATTTGTGAAATACTCGAAATTCTCCTCAGGCACCGGACTTCACCCTTCAAAAGGTGAAACAATACCAGCCCCGGATAAGAAAAAAGCCTATTCCTGGATAAAATCTCCCAGATATGATGGAAAACCGATGGAAGTGGGACCTATGGCCAGAATGGCTATAAACCATCTCCAGGGGGAAAATCCAAAACTTTCCAGGCTGGTAAACGATACCTTGAATACCTTCAACGCCCCGGTAACCGCCTTATTTTCCGTTTTAGGACGTCATGCTGCCAGAGCCCTGGAGTGCAAGTTAGTCGCAGATAAGTGTGCTGAGTTGGTGATGCAGCTCGACCCCTCCAAACCAGTTCACACTAAATTCGAAATACCAGAGCAAAGCATGGGTATGGGTCTAACTGATGCAGCAAGAGGAGCGTTAGGTCACTGGATATCGATCAAAGGGAAAAAGATAGACAACTACCAGGCAGTAGTTCCCACTACCTGGAATGCCAGCCCCCGGGATGATAAGAACATACCCGGACCAATCGAACAGGCTCTGATCGGAACTCCTGTGGCTGATCCGGATAATCCGATTGAGCCTTTAAGAGTGGTCAGATCCTTTGACCCCTGTCTTGCCTGTGCCATTCATATACTCGAACCCAAGAAGGACGTGAAGAAGTTCCGGGTTATATAGTAGAAACTATCTGTAAACAGGGGATCTGAAATCAGATCCCCTGTTTTTTTCCTATGAAAGTGAAAAAGAAAATTTTAATAGCCGGTGTGGGAAACCTTCTTTTTACGGATGAAGGTATAGGCGTTCATATCATAAAGGAGCTCTCTGAGATAGATTTGCCAGAATATGTAGAATTAGCCGAAATCGGAACAGCCACCTTCGAGCTTTTTAGATTTATGGAGGGGAAGGATAAAGTGATAATCATCGATGCTATCATCTCGAATGAGTTACCTGGAACTGTTTACAAACTTACCCCGGACGAGCTGAAAAAAGAGAAAACAAAATTTTTAACCTCCCTGCACCAATATGGAATACTGGATGCCCTAAAATCCTCCGCCCAGATAGGTAACAAGCCTGATACCATAATTTTCGGGATAACGCCAAAAGATTATAAAACCTTAGGCACCGAACTTACCCCCGAATTAAAGAGGTCGATTCAGAAGATTATCAAGATAATTTTGAAAGAAATAAAATAAAAGCTTTCTTCCTGAAAATCCTTCTTTTCTACAGTGTAATTATTACTATCCTAAAAATAAAAAACAAAGAGGCTGGGATTCTTCTGTTAGCGTTCGTGTAAGTCTCTATCCGTCTTTCAATTATCTGATAACCTTTTGTTACACTTGAAGTTTCATTTTTTGTTTCTTTTTGTTTGTTTTTGTCTCTTTTTATCTATTTATACTTTGTTCGGTCACAAAATCTAAACAAAAATATATTCAACATCTATTTTATTAATCAGAACATAAAGAACCATTTATCTTCCTTGAACAACAGTTTCCCCTTCTTAATATACTTAACTAATAGGTACATATCTTAGAATGCAGCCAGTGCAGGACAGGGCTGTCTAAGATGGTAGGGATTCAAAATTTTGAATCCCTACCATCTCCAAACTCCAAACTGTTTTTCAGTCCCGCCTGCGGCGGGATTTCCCCGATTTATCGGGGCTCAATACGGCGGTGGTCCGCCTTTGAACAGGTAATTAATCAGATAAACTACATCAGAAACATTTAGTAAACCATCGCAATTAACATCTCCAACTGACAATTCAGGAACAGGAGAGAATCCACCTTTGAATAAATAGTTGATCAGACAAACTACATCTGAAACGCTCAGTTTTTTATCACCATTCGCATCCCCCCGCATCACAGATAGAAACGTCCAGGTCTGGTTGGACCATTTTTCTAAAGAGTTATCATACGCTCTGACTTTCCAGTAATATCTTGCGATCTGGAGTGTTTCCGTAAACTGACTGGATAAAAGACTATCATAGACAACTGTGGAATCAAGCTGGAAAGCAGGAGAAGTGCTGACATATAAATCATATCTAAGCTGTTCCCCGGGGTTTGGGTCTGACCAATCAAAATTTATAATATAGGGAATAAAAACACTGTCTTCAGGCGAAAGGAGGGAGAAGGCTGGAATAGGAGCATAAATATAGGCATACAGTCTATCACCCACAATGGAATCTACTCTGACGACTATACCTGAGGGACCGGAATAACCATCACTATTAGGATAAGTAGTTGGAGTGAAGCTCTCCTGATACTGGACATTGTTGGAAAAAGGTGCGGCTTTTCTGGTTTCATAAGGATACCACCATTGAGCGCTGTCCGTAACATGTCCTTCAGGATTGTGAGAAGCACCCCTGGCTGGATTATAACCGGCATCTTCAACTGCAACACTGTAGTGCGGGTAATACGGCGTTCCGTCATTTGACCAAGAACGTGAGAACAGCGAGTCATCAATATGGGTAATTAGCAAACCCCTGTCCAGTGAATCCCCACCATAGCTTAAATTAGGCCACAGATAACAGCTGAAGTCAGAATCTAATTTATCAAATTTAGCTGTCGAACCAGGATTCCGGTATTCTAAAAGAAAATATTCCCCTTCAAACGGATTTATAGGAAGTATATATATGGAACTGTCTTTTCTTGTCTCTATATTGTAAATTACAACATTGTTATGGGTTCCTGTTATTGCTATAGGATCAACCCATCCAAGTTGTTTTTTGCTCCATCCGCACAGATGAGATGGCACCTCAGAACCAATCGACATTAACCCATACCCGTAATATCCCATCAAGCACCAGTCAACTAAGGGATGATCGTTACCGTCATTGGGCGTGTTGAAGGTTGAAATATCCAGCTTGTCATCATAATCATACAGGTCGGGTAATCCCAGATTATGGGCTAACTCATGACAAAAAACCCGTATTTTGTTTAATTTATTCACGCCTGAAAACCCTGGTGGGTACAGAGAGTCGTGCAATGGTCGTGTTTCCGGAGAGGTATTCCACCTTGGGATCTGCATTCCATCGTAAGGTCCTGGACCAGAACCGGGTGCGTAGATATAGGCATACGACCAGATATCATCCCAATCCTGTGAATCTTCCTTACCATTGCCAGAGCGGATAAAAACTACAGCATCGACATCGCCATCATGATTACCATCGAACTGCGAATAATCTATAACCGGATCAAGTATCGGGAATAGGGATTCAAAATCAAACCGAGACAACATAGTTTCCGGCATTATACCAATCTCTTACCTCGCCAACTACGTTTAGTTTTCCGTAGGAAACCTCATAGAAATAGTCAGCCACAGAGCCTCCGGGAAAGACATCTCTGGAGAAAAGCAAGCTGTCCAGAGTCTCTCTGGAATATGTGCCACGTCGATCAGACCACTCGACCATAATGGCTAATACTTTGAGCGTATCACCGGTAAAACGGAATGAGGCAATCGCAAGGCTGTCCTGTCGGGTAAGCTGGGATACGGGGATTTTTCCAAACTGCGATTCAATTTCTTCACGAGGGACATCGAGTATTATGCCCCTGGAAAGATCAACCGCGGAGATAATACCATAAAACGCTATTATCATAAACCCGCATATAATTAAAACCTGGAGCAACCTTTTCATAATTCCGCCTTTTTAAGGTTAGAGGTTTACTTTAATATTCTGACTAATCAGTAATATAATAACTCAAAAAAGGGGGAAAACGAGTGAATTATTTATAGAATTAAGATTGTAGAGATTGAACAGTTAGCTGAGCAAACATAGATATCTGCCTTCGCAAGCTCACCCCAATGATAGGTCGATCTCTTGAACCTCTCCCTTGCTCTTGTAAAGGAGAGGGAATTGACCTCACCCTTGCCCTCTTCTTTTCAAGTAGAGGATCAGGGAGAGGTTTAATTGGAGTGCATTAACTTGTCGAATTTGACCTTGAGGTTAATGCTTGCAAAAACAAACTTTTGCACTCCAACAAAAATGGGCAACCCACCGGGTCGCCCCTATCATCCGCTGACCACTAACAACTAACCACTGTTTTTTACAGCCACCGACCCGAATCGAACGGGTGACCGGCTGATTACGAATCAGCTGCTCTGCCATCTGAGCTACGGTGGCGAAAACAGTTTGATCGTTTGTCCGTTTGGAGTTTGAAGAAACTTCGAACAAACTAACAAACTTACAAACGGTATTATAAATGCCACCCCCCAGAATTGAACTGGGCACACACGGATTTTCAGTCCGTTGCTCTACCGACTGAGCTAGAGTGGCAAATAGAACTTATTAACTTTAAACTCTACGCAATAATATAGAAATCAGCGAATTATTTCCCTTTATTAAAAGGGAAATCTATCTTTGTTAATCGGCAATTTATATTACATCCCCACTTTGTCAAGCGAAAAAAGACAATTTAACGCTTTGCAGGCAGGTTTTACTTGTAAATAATACACACCATTAGCAATTAATTCAAAATTTTATAATTTAGAACCTCTAAAGGAGTGCCCTGCATACAGAAGGATGCTATAATTTTTATCTTACCTATTACCGTAATCTTTAATCCCTCTTTTTTAATTCCAATCGACCTTTCACCTACGAGTTCGTATGATATGCCTGAGTTTGAAACTAAAATCCAGCATTCATACTCTACACCTCTTTTCACTGTACCAGTTACTATTATAAGGTCACCTTCTCCTTCAGACTTGAAAGGATTCTCACAACCTGAAAAAAATAAAAATAACCAAATCAGCAAAATAATAACTGCGATTTCTTTCCCAGGTATTTTTGATTTCAGAATATTCATTTAACCCTCCCTGAACTAACCACTCTCACTAATCACCAATCACTGTTTTTAACTGCGCCCAGAGGGATTTGAACCCCCAACCATCTGATCCGTAGTCAGGCGCTCTATCCAGTTGAGCTATGGGCGCATAGATATTAAAAATACGAAACTTATCCTCCATACCAATATAAATTTTATAGAAGCCCTGTCAAATATTTTTATTTAAAAAATATACCCACGTTGGGGGCAATGTGGGTATACCGGTTTCACTATAACAAAGACAAAAGGTCAGTCAATTAAATAATTCGCGTAGCAGTCCCGCCTTTGGCGGGATTAGATCTCTGCTACTGAGCCCTGAAGGCTCAGCTACACGTTCTTTTTTCTCCAAATACCAAACGAACAAACTCCAAACTGTATTCTATTCCCCGTTTTTTCTCAGGGTCCCTTCCTGTTTACGGAGATAAGCTGGTATTTCTAAGTCATCCTGAGAAAAAATAGTATCCCGGTTCTTGGGCATAAGAATCTCCTGAGTGGGATTTTCTTTTTTGGGCAAACGGGGTTTTTCAAAGACCAGTTTACGGGTGGAGAAAAGATCCTGCTCTGATTCCTTTTCTTTTTTACCAGTAGAATTACCAAAACCAGTCGCAATAACCGTAACCCTGATCTCATCCTTTAAGAAATCATCGATCACCGCACCCCAGATGATATTGGCCTCTGCCCCGGCTGCATCCATAATCACCGAAGAGGCTTCATTCACCTCAAATAAGGTCATATTCGTGCCGCCGGTTATATTGACCAAAACACCTTTGGCTCCAGAAATGGAAACATTTTCTAAAAGAGGACTGCAAATCGCCTTTTGAGCCGCCTCAACTGCTCTATTATCTCCAGTACCGTAGCCTGTTCCCATCAGAGCATCCCCCATCTCTGACATAACTGTTTTCACGTCCGCAAAATCCAGGTTGATCAAACCCGGGACAGTAATCAGGTCAGATATCCCCTTGGTAGCTTGAAGTAGAACCTCATCTGCATATCTGAAGGCTTCTAGAAGAGTAGTCTCTTTTTGCACTACTGATAAAAGTTTCTGGTTGGGTATTAAAATCAGAGTATCCACCCTTTGCTTCAGCTCCTCGACTCCTTGCAGGGCTTTAGACATCCGTTTCTTACCTTCGAAATCAAAAGGTTTGGTAACAACTGCAATGGTTAAAACACCCAATTCCTTAGCGATCTCAGCCACAATCGGCGCTGCACCGGTTCCAGTTCCACCGCCCATCCCTGCAGTAATAAAGACCATATCCGCACCATTCAATGCCTCAGCCACCAATTCCCGGTCTTCTTCAATTGCCCTTCTGCCGACCTCCGGAATGGAACCTGCACCCAGCCCTTTGGTAAGCTTGGCTCCTATTTGAATCTTCTGGGAAGCGCGAGAATTATCTAAAGCTTGTGCATCCGTATTAATCGAGATAAACTCAACCCCGGAAAGTGCAGCATCAATCATCCGATTGATCGCATTTCCGCCTGCTCCCCCTACACCCACTACCTTCATCCGGGCGTATTCCTGTGCCCCCATGTCTAATTCAAAAAGCATAACCGACCTCCTGTCTTAAAAATATTTTAAATAGTTTATAAATATTCTCCAAAAAATCCTTTTACTTTTTGAGCAACCCGACTGAAAAATTTACCATTACTCATCTTTCTAAGCTTTCCCTTCTGCCCACCCAGACCATATATAACTAAACCGATACCGGTAGTATTTACTGGATTGACCGCAATATCTAAAAGACCTGATACCCCTTTTACCTCTCCTTTTTTGACCGGCATATCAAAAACCTGTTCCGCTAAGTCCTCAACTCCTTCTAAAAGTGAACCTCCTCCAGTAAGAACTACTCCTGTAGCTAAGACATCCGCAAAGCTGGTCTTTTTTACCTCGCGAAGAGCTAAACTGAAAATTTCCTCCATCCGTGGTTCGATTATGGCGGCTAATATACTTCTGGAAACCTCTCTCGGTTCCCGGCTTCCAACTCCAGGCACCTTTATCATCTCCTCAGAATCAGTTAATGAAGCTAATGCACATCCATAACTTTTCTTTAATTCTTCAGCTTGCTCCACTGGTGTTCTAAGCCCTATGGCTAAATCGTTAGTTACATTCCTGCCACCTAAGCTGATAACTGCAGTATGCCTTATGCATCCATCATAAAAAATAGCTACATTGGTAGTTCCACCACCTATATCTATAAGTGCGACACCTAACTCTATATCTTCCGGAGTAAGGAGAGCCTGACTACAGGCTAAGGGTTCTAAAACTAAATCCTGAAGTTCATACCCGGCTCGTTTTATACTCCGGTGAATATTCTGGGCAGAGGTAACTGAGCCAGTAACGATATGCACTTCTACTTCCAGTCTTGTTCCACCCATCCCCTTAGGGTCTTTTATTCCAGACTGGTCATCCACAGTGAATTCCTGGGGAAGAACATGGATTATCTCCCTGTCCATAGGGATTGCCACAGTTTTCGCCGCTTCTATGGCTCTGTCGATTTCTGCCTGGCTTATCTCCCGATCTGGTTCTGGTTACTGCTATTACACCTCGACTATTAATACTGCGAATATGATCTCCAGCTATCCCGGCATAAATTGATTCAACCTTTACTCCAGCCATTAGCTCTGCATCCTGCACTGCCTTGATAATCGAGTTTACCGTCTGTTCCAGGTTCACCACCACGCCCCGTTTCAAACCTTCAGCCGGAGCTGTTCCCAGCCCAACGATCTTTATCTCCCCTTCTTCTCCTATCTCTCCGATTACTGCAGCAATTTTAGTTGTGCCTATATCCAGACCTGCCACTATATCTTCTTTACCCATAACCTACCTCTCTACGAGCCGAATCCCGCCTGAGGCGGATTATCGACTTCTTTTAAAGGCTTTTCTTTTTACCCTTAAGAATTTGTAAATTTATCTAACCGGGTTTACTCCTTTGAAAATCACCTGGTCTTTAAATCTTAAATCTATACCTTTATACCCATCAAAAACTAAATCTTTATTTAACCAGATAAATCTCTCAAACTTCTTTTGAAAATCACCTGCTCCAAAAAATATTTTAGTGCCAGTTTTTACTATGATGACCACTAAATTATCTTTATCCTCTAAATTCATCTCCGAGATCTTCTCAAGAAATGAAGGTTTTTCTTTTTTAACGATTTTATAAAAAGTTAATGCTGTTCGGATCTCCGCATCCTCTATTCTGGCATAAGGCTTAAACCCTTGGGATTTAATCCCGTTGATCAGGGGCAGATCATAACTGTAACTATCTTTTAAGGGAATAATTTCTCCATTAACTGAAAGTCCATACAGCTTAGGTGAAAGTTTTAGATTCACCAACAGGTCCGGTTTTTTCTCCTGGACTCTTACCTGAATCTCTTGAGGAAAAACTCTTTTGACTTCAACTGATTTTACCCTTTGATCTTTTTCAACCCTTTTTTCTATATCTTTCAAATTTATCCTGAAAATGTTCCTTTTTAATCTTACTCCAGAAAGCTTTAAAACCTCATCTTTGCTTAAATCTTCATTCCCGGATATATTAAGAACTTTAAGCTCAAACCAAGGTGAGCTGGTAAGGAAAAGCTCCATTGTCCTTACCCATAGAAAAACAAGCGCTAAAATCCCTATTAATGATATTTTTTTCATTTCCCTTTCTTTTTTAAGGCTGAAATGAGATTTTCACCTACCTTGTAAATATCCCCGGCTCCAATAGTTATCACCAGATCGTTTTCCCTTAAGATTCTCGAAAGGAATGGAATTATTTCTTCTTTCCGGGGTATATAGAAAACCTCCTTATGTCCAAACTCCTTTGCCTTTGAGACAATCAACTCACCCGTAATTCCCGGGACAGGTTCTTCCCTGGCTGGATAGATATCGGTCACGATCAAAAGGTCCGAGTCAAAAAAAGATTTACCGAATTCTTTATAAAAATCTTTGGTCCGGGAATAAAGATGAGGCTGAAAGATAGCGATTATCCTTTTTTTATATCCATCTCTTGCCGCCTTGAGTGTAGCCTTTATTTCTGTGGGATGATGAGCATAGTCATCCGCAATCATCACTCTGTCTATCTCCCCTTTAATCTCGAATCGCCGGCTAACCCCTTTGAATTCAGACAGAGCTTTCTTCATCTTCTCGAAAGGAATTTCGAGCTCCAACCCTACACAGAGTGCCGCTAAACAGTTTTTTACATTGTGAATTCCGGGAACCAGAAGCGAAATCTCTCCCAAATCTTTACCTCTATTTCTTACTCTGAAAAAGCTTTGATTTTCTGAGAACTGGATGGAATGAGCCACCAGATCAGCCTGTGGTACAAGCCCGTAGGTAACTATAGGTCTTTCTATCCCTGGTATAATCTCCTGTATAGCCTCCTCATCTAAGCACAAAATTACACTGCCATAAAATGGAACTTTATTGACAAACTCTGTAAAGACCGATTTTATCTCCTCTAAATCTTTGTAATAATCTAAATGTTCAGCCTCTAAGGTGGTAACTACGGCGATAGTAGGTGTAAGGCGCAAAAAGGAGCGATCGAACTCATCTGCTTCAGCCACTAAGTATTCCCCTTGACCCAATTTCGCATTACTCCCCAGGCTTTTTACCCTTCCTCCCACGATAATAGTCGGGTCTAAACCTGCTTCTGTCAAAATATGCCCGATCATAGAAGTTGTAGTTGTTTTACCATGAGTTCCAGCAACCCCTATGCCGTATTTCATCCTCATCAATTCCCCTAACATCTCTGCCCTTCTTATCACCGGGATCTTATTCTCTTTAGCAAAGAGAACTTCAGGGTTTGAGTCTTTAACGGCTGAGGAGATCACTAAAACATCTGCATCCTTCACATTTTCTTTTTTGTGCTCTAAAAAGATTTCAATCCCCAGCTTTTCTAATCTCTCAGTCGATTCAGAACTCCTTATATCCGAGCCAGTAACTTCATACCCGAGATTCCATAGAATCTCTGCAATCCCGCACATCCCGGTTCCGCCTATTCCAACGAAATGAAGTTTTTTTACCTTTTTGAATTTCACCATATATTAGTATTTTTCGTAGGGCGACCCTTTCAGGGTCGCTATTTTTTGTAGGAACGGGCTTAAAACCTGCCCCTACACATGTACTATCTATTTAATAGCCTTACCATCTCATCCACGATTTGAGAAGTTGCCAGAGGTTTTGCTAACATCCTGGCTTTATCTGATACCTTCTTTAACCTGTTATCATCTTTTATCAACTCTGCAATCAATCCTGCTAATTTTCCCCCATTAAGCTCTTTTTCCAAAATCACCTCAGCTGCCCCTTTTTCCTTTAAAGACAAAGCATTATATCTCTGATGATCAGCAGTGGCAAAAGGATAAGGGATCAAAATCACTGGTTTACCGCAGGCAGTTACCTCAGCCAGGGTTAAAGCCCCTGCCCGGCAAACTAAAAGATCAGACACCGCATAAGCAGAAGCCATATCCTGGATAAACGGCAGAACAGTTGAAGTCAAATTTATACTTTTCATAAAATCTTTTATATCTTCAAAATCCTTGCTTCCAGTTTGCCAGAGAAACTGCAGGTTCTCATATTTCTTTAAATACTCCATCCCCTCTCTTATTGCATTATTTATAGCTTTCGAACCCAGGCTGCCACCGAAGATAAAGACCGTTTTTTTATTTGGTTCCAAACTGAATTTTTTCAGCCCTTCTTCCCTATTTCCTGAAAATATCTCCTTCCTGATCGGGTTTCCTGTTATTCTAAGTTTTTTCTTAAAAAGAAAATATCTGGTTGAGTTCTGATAAGATAGAAAAACCTGACCAGCTAACAGGGACAAAATCCTCGTAGATAAACCGGGATAGGAGTTCTGTTCCTGGATTACTGTCTTTTTACCCATAAGACTTGCCATTAATACAATTGGTAAACTAACATATCCGCCAGTTCCAATCACCATATCAGGATTGAATTTTTTAATAACCATCCTTGATTCTAAAAGACTTTTGACCAGGAATAAAGGTAAAACCAAAAGCTCCTTTTTTAAAGATCGAGCCAGTCCTCTAACCGAGATAAATTCCAATTTGAAGTTGTTTTTTGGAACCAGCTCCTTTTCCAGGCCCTTCCTCGTTCCTACAAAAAGTATATCAGAGTTCGGAAACCTGAACTTAAATTCATTTGCTATAGCAATTGCCGGATAGATATGCCCTCCGGTACCTCCTCCAGCCAAAATCAATTTTACCATAACCTCCGATAGATTTTAAAACCTCTTTGTCTGGATACATTCAGGATTATCCCCACGCCGGCCAGATTGAAAAGAAGAGAAGAACCTCCGTAGCTTAAAAATGGCATTGGTATGCCGGTAGTGGGTAATAAACCCAGGACCACTCCACTATTTATTAGAAAATTAACGAAAATGGTAAAGGTCAAGCCAAAGGCTAAATAATATCCCAAAAGGTCTGGTGCACGCTGGGCTATCTGAGCTCCTCTCCAGACTAAAAGGAAAAATAAGATTATAACTCCAGAGACCCAGAAAAACCCTCCTTCTTCACCGATAGTTGCTAAGATAAAATCGGTATGAGGTTCCGGCAGGAAAAAGAGCTTCTGTCTCCCCTCACCCAACCCCACCCCGATTAATCCGCCATTCCCTAAAGACAAAACTGCTTGCTTGAGCTGATAACTACCCTTGAGCGGGTCTCTAAGAGCTTTACCATAATCAATCAATCTATCCTTTTCATACCCGGTAAAATGGACAAACAGAAGCCCCAAGATTAAAACTGGTAAAGTTATAGCTAAAAGATGTCTTAACTTTGTCCCAGAAAGGTAAAGTAGAACCAACGAGCTTAAGACTAAAGTAAAGACCCCTCCTAAATGTGGCTCTTTCAGGATAAGTAAAGTAGCGCTTCCTAAAACAATTAAAAAAGGCACAGCTAGATGCTTGAACTGTTTAATCTTCTCCCCTTTCTTAACCAGGGTAAAAGCCATATAGATGATGAATGAAGGTCTGAAAAATTCACTGGGTTGAAACCCGATTGGACCAATCCTGAACCATCTATGTACCCCCTTGGTTGCACTCTGGAAGAGGACCAGGACTAAAAAGGCTAAAGAGGAGAAAAGAAAAACATACGAAATTTTTTCAAGCTTGTGATAATCTATCTTTAAAAACACGAAGAAAACAGCAGAGGAGATTATTATCCAGATGCACTGTCTGATCAAAAAAAATGTGCTATCTTTTTTCATTTTAAAATCAGCCAGAATAGCAGAGGCTGAATAGATCATCACCATCCCCAGGAAAACCAGTATCAGGATAATGAAAAGAAGCATAAAATCTGGTTTGGAACGATCAGTCATTATTTTTTACCTTTCAGATTCAAGACTGTGAGTTTAAATACTCTACCCCTATCCTCATAATCCTTAAACATATCAAAACTGGCGCAGGCAGGAGAAAGTAGAACACAATCACCTTTTTCCGCTTTCTGGAAACCCAATTCTACCCCCTCTTTCATAGAATCAACCAAATAAGTAGGGACCAGATCACCTAAGGCATCCTTTATCTTCTCCTTAGCCTGACCCAACAATATCAAACCTTTTACCTTTTTCTGAACCAGTTCCCTCAATTTACTGAAATCCCCACCCTTGTCTTTACCACCAGCTATAAGGAATATTGGCTCCTTTATACTCTGCAGAGCATAAAAAACAGAATCTACATTCGTAGCCTTTGAATCGTTGACAAACCTTATCTGGTCGATTATCACCACCTCCTCCAAGCGGTGTTCCACTCCTTTGAAACTTCTTAAAGCTTTTTCCATTGACTCTTTCTTGACACCTAAAACCCCGCAGATTGCGCAGGCAGCTGCAGAATTAGCCAGGTTATGAGGACCTTTTATACCTATCTCCTCAACCGGTATTACTTCTTCGATTTTTCCATTAAGCTGGAAAACCAGATTTCCGTTTTTTACATAAGAGCCTACTTTTAATTCGCTGTTAGTGCTGAAAAACAAACTTTTTGCTCTGGAAAGTGGTGCCAGCTTGGATGTTACCGGGTCGTCCCAGTTCAAAACTACAAAATCCTTTTCGGTTTGGTTCTCCAGGATTCTTAATTTTGCATCGGTATAACTTTTCAAATCAGGATAACGGTCTAAATGGTCCGGAGTAATATTTAAAATAGCAGAGACTTTAGGGCTGAACTCCTCAATCTTTTCTAACTGAAAACTGGAGATCTCTAAAACGATTATACCTCCACTGGAGACCTCCTGCACCACGCTCGAAAAGGGAACTCCGATATTGCCCGCCACTTTGCATTCCCTGCCATCTTCTTTAAATATCTCACCTACCAGAGTAGTGGTAGTAGTTTTTCCATTCGAGCCAGTGATACCGACAACTTGTGCTTCCGTTAACCAGAAAGCTACTTCGATTTCTGAGAAGATAGGAATCCCTTTTTCTTGAGCTTCAACTAATATGGGAAGATCCGCAGAGACGCCAGGACTTATAACCAGATAATCCTGGTAATCGATTGCCTTCTTTGTATGCCCGCCTGTTTCATATTCTATACCTGATCTTTTCAACTCCAGAATCTCAGGGGACAGATTCTCCTCTTCTTTCTTTTCAGTAATAAAAACTTGAGCATCTAAGCTCTTTAAAAGCTTAGCTATTGCCATCCCGGAACGAGCCATTCCAAAAATTGAGACTTTTTTACCTCTAACCCGATCCGCTCTCACATAAACCTCTCTTCTATCACACAGAACTTTCAATTTCTCCCCGCAAACCCTTATCCTTTTTTCTGGAGTGCAAGAGCTTGTCGTAGCGAAGCGAAGATCCCGTTTTTTCGGGACTCTTGCTTTTTCAAAGCATCAGCCTCAAGGTCAAATTCGACCTCAAGGTCAAATTCGACAAGCTGATGCATTCCGATTTCATCCTTTGAACCCTTTTTTTATCTTATTTTTAACGTGCTCAAAGTTAAAAGTGCAAATATTGCACCTGCAATCCAGAATCTCACCACCACTTTTGGCTCTTTCCAGCCTGAAAGCTCAAAATGATGATGAAGTGGTGTCATTTTAAAAATTCTTTTACCTTTACTCCATTTAAAATAACTTACCTGCAAAATAACTGAAAGAGCTTCCGCCACAAATACCCCTCCCACGATTACCAGGAGCAACTCCTTCTTCACCATTACAGCAATAATTCCTAAGGAGCCACCTAAGGCTAAAGCCCCGGTATCCCCCATAAATACTTCTGCCGGATAGGAGTTGAACCATAAGAAGCCCAGAGCTGCCCCTATTAGAGTCCCGCAGAAAATGGTCAACTCTCCACTTCCTTCTAAATAGGTTATACCTAAATATCTGGAGAAATCGGTTCTACCTGTGACATAGGCTATACCAGCAAAGGCAACCGCACATAGACCGGTTAAACCTATAGCTAACCCATCCAATCCGTCTGTTAAATTAACCGCATTGGAAGAACCGGTTAAGACTAACATCACAAATGGGATATACAAAATCCCGAAGTCCAGGAAGTAGTTTTTAATGAATGGAATCTCCGTGGCCGTATCGAAATTACGAGAGGGAGGGAAAAAATAAAGAAGAGCACCTAAGACCAATCCTAAACTTATTTGCCCGACTAACTTTTTCCTACCCACCAACCCCTTAGGTTGATGCTTTAGAGCTTTGAGATAATCATCCATAAACCCTATCAAACCCATCCAGATAGTGGTTAAAAGTATCATTTGAATATAGCGATTAGTAAGGTCAGCCCAAAGGGCAGTGGGCAGCACAACTGAGAAAAGGATAATCAGTCCACCCATAGTTGGCGTCCCCTCCTTCGTCAGATGGGATGCTGGCCCCTCTGCCCTTATCTTCTCCTTAACCTGTTTCTCCTTCAGCTTGCGAATAAAATATGGTCCCAGAATCAAACTTAATAAAAGCGCGGTAATAGTAGCATAGGCCGTGCGGAAGGTTATATATTTAAATAGATTAAAAAAACTGATATTTTGACTCAAAGGATATAACAGGTGATAAAACATCTTACTTTTTAATCCTGCGGACGGATCCGTAGAACCGGAAAAAGTTTTTTCAAGCCATTTACTATCTCTTCCAATCCCATTTTCCTGGAACCTTTGAAAAGAATTAAGTCACCAGGTTTCATTATCTCTAAAAGATTTTCCAAAAGTCTTTTTTTATCCTGAAAAGAAAATACATTTTTCTTATCAAAACCTTTTTCTAAAGCCCCTTGAGCAATAGCTAAGGAAAGCTCTCCAAAGGTAAAAAGGTAGTCGATTCCATATTCTTTTACTTTCTCTCCGATATTTTTGTGAAACTCAAAAGATTTTTCACCTAACTCCAGCATATCACCTAAGACTGCAATCTTTCTCCCATCTGTTTTAATCCCCCGTAGGGTCTCTAAAGCTTTTTCCATAGAGAAAGGGTTAGCATTATAGGCATCATTTATGATTTTTATTCCATCTATCTCAGCAAATTCCATCCTCAGATCAAAAGGAGTATAATTTTCCAGGGTTTCTTTTATCTTTCCCTTTTCTACCCCTAAGATTGAACCTGCGGAGAATGCGGCTAAGGCATTATATAAATTATGCTTACCTAAAAGCTTAAGTTTAATCGGAACTGAGCTGTTAACTGAAAAAGAGAAAAAGCCATTACCGTTTTGCATAATCTTTTCTGCAATAAAATCAGCTTTTCTTTCCAGACCAAAGGTATAGACTTTCTTCTCCTCTTTTTTAGCTCTTTCATAAAGATAGGGATCATCAACATTCAGAATTGCAGTTCCTTTTTCATCCATATTTTCTAAAAGTTCGAATTTTGCCCGAGCGATATTCTCTAAGCTTCCCATAAACTCTAAATGAGCTGGACCGATATTGGTGATCAGTCCAATATCCGGCTTCACCATTCTGGTAAGAATACCTATCTCTCCGGGCTGATTCATCCCCAATTCTAAAACCAAGACTTCAATCTCCTGGGTAAGTTTTAGTAAAGTCAAGGGTACTCCTATCTGGTTATTAAAGCTTTTCTCTGAGCGCAAAACTTTATACTTTCTGGAGAGAATCTCTGCTATCATCTCCTTGGTAGTGGTCTTTCCATTCGTTCCGGCTATCCCCACAACTTTGAGCTTGAACTTATCTTTATACCATTTAGCTATGTCCTGCAGGGCAGTTCTGGTATCTTCAACCAGGACTGCCCTTTTCTCTGAGGTGGAAGAGAAGAGATGTTTTTCTTTCTCTGAGAGTTTCTTTTCTTCCAGGATAACACAGGTCGCACCTTTATCCAGAGCATCTTTAACAAAGTGATGACCATCAAACCTCTCCCCTTTGATGGCAATAAAAAGATTCTTAGGCTCCACCTTCCTGGAATCTATAGAGACTCCCTTTATCTTAAAATCTTCTAAGGGTTTTTCAGGAAAAGGCTTACCTTTAACTATATCTATAAGCTCATTATACTTTAGCTCTATCATAGACATATCCCAATCTTTTTAACTCTTCTTCAACAATCTCTCTTTCACTAAAATGGAGTTTCTCCTTGCCTATAACCTGAGAAGTTTCATGTCCCTTACCAGCCAGTACTACCGTATCATCTTTTTTTGCCATTTTCAAAGCTGAAATTATCCCTTCTTTTCTATCCAGGATTACCTCTACCTTAGACCTATCAATAACACCATTTAAGATCTCCTGTATAATATTCTCCGGGTTTTCACTTCTCGGATTATCAGTAGTAAGAATTAGGTGATCTGAGAACTGGCTGGCAATTCTCCCCATAGGTTCCCTTTTGGTACTATCCCGGTCCCCACCACATCCAAACACAAAGATTATCTTGCCCTTAGTCATCTTTTTCACTGTCTGCAGTAAATTCTCAAAAGCAAACGGAGTATGAGCATAATCGATTATCACCTTGAAACCCTGACCCAAATCCACCTGCTCTAATCTTCCTTTGACCCCGGAGAAATTCTCTAAACCTTTTTTTATCTTTTCCAGACTTGTTCCGGTGACAAAAGCAGAGGCAGTCGAAGCTAAAGCATTATAAATGTTTACTTCACCTAATACTTTTAGATCTATTTCTAAGTGTCCGGACGGGGTAGAAATGTCCAGCTTATAACCTGAATTGTATGGTAAAAAATTTTTCAAATAGAAATCAGCATTCTTATTTTTAAATGAATAAGTTACTCTCTGTGCTTTAGTTATCCGGTAAAAATATTCCCACTCCGGGTCATCAATATTTATAATGGCATAAGCATCATCTTTCAAGCTCTGGAATAGAATCCCTTTAGCTTCTTTATATGATTTCATATTTTTATGAAAATCTAAATGCTCCGGGTTTAAGTTAGTAAGGACAGCCACATCGAAATCTACCATTTTAACCCGACCTAAGACTAAGGAATGGGAAGAAACCTCCATAGCCACGGAGCTGACCTTTTTTTTAAGCATCTCTGAGAGCATCCTCTGCAGGTCAAGTGATTCCGGAGTGGTATTCAGGGCTTGTACCCTTTTTTCTCCTATGAAATGAGCTATGGTCCCGATTAAACCTGTTTTTTCTCCGGAATTTTCCCAGATAGATTTCAACATATAGGTGATGGTGGTCTTACCATTTGTTCCGGTAATGCCAATAACTTTCATTTTATAAGAAGGGTTATCATAGTATACAGCAGAAAGGTAAGCTAAGGCCTCTCTTGCATTTTTTACGATAACCTGGGCTTTTAAAGGATAGTTCCCTTTTCTCTCTAAGACACAGGCAATTGCTCCTTTCTTGATGGCTGAATTTATGAATTTATGTCCATCTTGTTCAAAACCAGCGATAGCGAAAAACAGGTCATTTATTTCAACTTTTCTGGAATCATATTCTAATTTATTTATATTGTATCCTGTATCACCTATAATCTCCTTCTGCGGCAGGGTATCTATAAGAATCTTTAACTTAATCATCTATTTTGCACTCCAGAAAACAATTTTCTCCTTGCACAAGTTTAGTTCCTGGTAAGGGTATCTGTTTTTTAACCTTCCCACTCCCTTCGATTTTAAAGGGGATGGAATGAGCGCCAAGTAACTTTACTGCTTCCCTGACAGTAAATCCTGTTACTTTTGGCATAATATTTATAGAACCATTCGTTTTGTTACATTCCGCAAGATTAAGCTCCGAATCTTGACCCGTAGGCGTTGCCTTTTTAATATATGGAGGAACCTCTGACATAGT
Source organism: uncultured candidate division Zixibacteria bacterium (assembly GCA_963713865.1). Taxonomy (GTDB): domain Bacteria; phylum Zixibacteria; class MSB-5A5; order MSB-5A5; family RBG-16-43-9; genus CAZMZF01. Next base: position 2,594,262 of record OY970208.1, read on the forward strand.
TCTATTTAGATTTTTATCCCTGTTTATGTTATCTATAGGCTTTTGTTTGGAAACAACTGCATAAGAGAACTCTGCTCCTGAGGGTTCATCATTAGATTTTCCTCTCTCACTTTCAAAAACTATATTCTGACCTGGTATAATTTTCTCGGTAATCCTTTTAAAGGCTGGCGCCGCGGTTTGACCCCCATAATGCAGACCTTTTGGAGAATCTAAAATTATAAGTCCGACAATCTGGGGATTTTCTGCTGGAAAGAACCCAACAAATGAAGCTATATATTTATCTTTTTCATATCCCCTTGCACCAACTCTCGGCTTTTCAGCTGTGCCAGTCTTACCAGCTATATCAACTCCTTCGATCTGGACTGTACTTGCTGTCCCCTCATTGACCACTCCCCTTAGGAAGTCTGTTAGAAGATATGATGTTTTAGGCTCTAACGCTTTTCTTATAACCTTAGGTTGAAACTCCTGAACTACTTTCCCCTCCTCATTCAGAATTGCCTTAACCACATAAGGCTTAAGAAGATACCCACCATTAGCAATAGCAGAGTAAGCTCTTATAAGTTGAAGTGGAGTAATGGAGAACCCCTGCCCTATGGCAAAAGTTGCCAGGGTAATATTAGACCATTTTCCAGGAGCAGGTAAAATTCCCTGCGCTTCTCCAGGCAGGTCTATCCCGGTCTTCTCACCAAATCCTAATCTCTTAGCATAGTCAAAAAGTGATTCTTCTCCAACCTCCATTGCTACCTTTGTCATCCCGATGTTACTGGAGAAGACCACGCACTCTTTAAAGGTAAGCCATCCATATTCATGAATATCATGGATAAACCTTTTCCCGATCTTAAATTTTCCCATCTCTGCAAAGATGCGGTCTTCAGGTTTTTTTATCCCTTTTTCCAGTGCGGCTGCGGCTGTAACTATTTTAAAAGTTGAGCCAGGCTCAAAATTATCACAGACCACCTTATTTTTGACCCTCAGCTCATTGTATTTACCTTGAGAATTCTCTCTTGAAACATAAGCCATAGCTAAAATCTCCCCGGTATTTGGATTCATAAGGATACTTGAGCCTGCTTCCGATTTGGTAAGATCAACTGAATTCTTCAGTTCCTCTTCTAATTTTGCCTGAAGATCTAAATCGATAGTTAACACCAGGCTTTTTCCGCTCTGCGGATATACCAGTGGATAATTTTTTATCTGATAGGAGTTCCCCCAGCCATCTTTTTGAAAAAGTCCCTCCCCATCTTTACCCTTAAGGAGCTGGTCATATTGATATTCTATGCCAGCTAACCCTTTATTGTCTATATCCACAAAACCTATAAGGTCCGAAGTTAAAGGAAAACAGGGATAACTTCTTTTGGTCTCCTCCTGGATATATACACCTTTTAAATTCCAGCTTTTTATCTTTAAAGCCTCCTTCTCCTCACATTTTCTCTCAAGCCATACAAATTTCTTTCCTTCCTGGTTAAAAGAGCTTCTTAATTGCTCATAAGTTTTGCCAGTTGAATTAGAGAATTTTCCTGCTACCAGATTCTTGTTGGAGATACTATCCGGCACCGCAAAAAACGACTCAGCTGGAAGATTAAAGGCTAAAAGCTTTAAATTCCGGTCATAGATCACCCCCCGTTTTGCCTCTAATTTTAATCTGGCCTCCTGCTGCCTGGTGGCGATCTTTTGGATCTGGTTACTTCTGAGCACCTGAAAATAAAAAAGACGCAGGAATATCACCAGCGTAAATAAAATAGTAAGAAGAAAAAGGATTGTGCTTCTTCTTTTAAGTTCTATCTTCTTCTTAGAGGTCATGTTTTATCTCTTTAGCCTGTACCCCCTTCTCTCCGAAAGGGTACAGTTTTCCACCTAAGTTTTTGAGCTTAACCCAGATATTACCCGGCAGAGATGATTGTTTAATCTGTTTTTCATCTACCAGGACGATTTGTTCTCTCGGAGGGTGGATAAGTCCAAACTCATTCTGAGCGATCTTCTCAATCCTTTCAAAGGAGCTAAGCTCTGTTATTTCTAAGTTCAGATATTTATATTTTTTCTCTTCTTGAGCTAAAAGTATTTTTTGCTTTTCAATCTCCCTTAGAAGCTTTATAACCATAACCCTCTGCCAGACATAAAGGGTAGAGAAACCTATCAGAAGTAAAAGGATTAGAAAAAAGATTTTATTAGGATATTTTCTAATTCGTTTCTTATAGGTCCTGGGACGAAAAAAGAAATTAAGTTCTGACAAAAGTCTCCTTTATTCCCGACTGAGATGGACTAAGCTATTTTTTCAGCCGCTCTGAACTTGGCACTTCTTGCTCGCGGGTTTTCTCTTATCTCCTCTTTTTCCGGGATAACCGGTTTACGTGTCAAAACTTGCAGAGTTTTCTTCCCTCCGCAGACACAGACTGGAAAATCAGGCGGACAGCTACATCCTTTTGAAAGCTCATAGAATTTATTTTTAACCAGCCTGTCCTCTAAAGAATGATAGGAGATCACACAGATCCTGCCACTTGAGCACAGGGCTTCAATTCCACTTTCTAAACCCTTTTTCAATTCAGAAAGCTCCTGGTTGACTTCAATTCTCAGAGCTTGAAAAATTCGGGAAAGGGTTTTAAGATCATATCTTGTTTTTAAGATACTCCTCACTATATCTTTTATTGTCTGAGTAGTTTCAATCCTTTTTACCCTTCTATTCTGCACAATCGCTTGAGCTATCCTTCTGGAAAATCTTTCCTCCCCGTATTCTTTAAAGATCTGGCTCAGTTTTTCAACCGGATATTCGTTCACCACTTCTTCTGCTTTTTTACTTTCGTTCTGGTCAAATCTCATATCCAATGGACCCTTTGAAGAATAGCTAAAACCCCTTTCCGGATCATCTAATTGATAGGAGGAAAGTCCTAAATCGAAAAGGATCCCATCAATTTTTTCCAGATTTAAACTTTTTAATAGCTCAGGGATTTGACTGTAGCTTTGCTGGAAAAACCTTACTTTCTTTCCAAACCTCCCAAGCCTTTCCTTGGATATCTTTAAGGATTCCTCATCCTTATCTATCCCTAAGAGCTGTCCTCCCTCGTTCAGCTCTTCTAAAATCCCTTCTGAATGACCTCCACACCCTATAGTTGCATCTATATATATTCCAGACTTATTGGTGATTAGATATTCTATCGCCTTCTCTTTGAGAACCGGTTTATGGTAAGTCGTTCCAGTTTTCGTTTTCTTCAAATATCTCCTCTATAGTCTTCTTACCCTCACCACCCATTACGTACTTCTGGAAGTTATCCGGATTCCAGAGCTCGATCCGGTCTGGTAGTTTAATTATATGAACATCTTTTTCTATCTTGGCATAATCTAAATGTTCCTGGGGAATTGCCATCCTGCCCTGCTTGTCTAATTGTGTTTCGCTGGCATTAGAGAAAATAATCCTTAGTAAACGCCTGACATCACCTTTGTTAGAATGTAGTTTTCTAACCTTATCTATAAACCTTTCCCATTCATCCATGGAATAAACCGCAAGACAGCCTTCCAAGCCAATTGTAATCATATAGGTATCGTTCAGAGCTGAACTATTTGTTTTTCTGAATTTGGCTGGAAGACTTACTCTACCCTTGTGGTCAACTGAGTATTTGTAAGAACTTTTGGTGAAGGGCATTTTTAGTTAATTTTTAGGTTTTTTTGCCACCATATACCACGGCTTGCCACCAATATTATCTTTCCTATGTTTTTTGTCAAGTAAAAAATTAAAAATTTTAAAATTTTTTTAAAAATCTGTAAGTATAGGAAAATCACCACTATTTATGGAGTTATTCCCTTAATATCTTGATTCAAATTTTCAACTTAAAAGTCTTTTAAATTTAAGTTCTTCTCTTAAAACAGAATAGACGAATCATTGAATTATCTACTTTCATATTATTCTGGCAAACCTTTTGCCATAATGTTATTGATTACTTAGAAATTCTCTAATGAGGGGGAGACTAATTGATCAATAAGTTTTTATTAAGCTGTATATTTATATTAATCTTACCTTCATTTTCCTTTTCCCAATTAGTCTATCAGGTAAATTTCTCTGAGGAAGAGCTTAATTTTCAAAAAAAAGAGAGTTTCGATTACATTCAGCTAAAAAATGGTGAAAATCTGGAAATAGAAGGGAAACCCCAACTACCTTTAAGGATATTTAACTTCTTAATCCCCGAATATAAAGATATTGATACTATAATTTGTGAGGCAGAGAGCCAACAACTTCAAGGTAAGTTTTTAATTTATCCTGCTCAAAAGAAAGAAAAAACTGACGGAGCTCTTTTAGAGGATACTTTTGTTTTAGATAGTATAATTTACTTTTCTGAAAAACCTTATCCGGAAGAACCAGTTGAGATTATAAATAAAGGTATTTTAGATGGAAATTATATCTTAACCCTGGCTATTTATCCTTTAAAATATCTCCCTGAATCTCAGAACCTTATTTTCCACAAGAGCTTAAAGCTGAAGATTATTTTGAAAGACAGTATTTTACCCTGCAATAAACCTATCTCAGAAAAAAAGACAATCTATAATAAGAGTTTTCTTTCAGATATTCTGTTTAATTCTGAGGAGCTTATCTCATACCCATCTTTTCGTGAATACTCCAGTCAGATTTCAGAACAACCAATTTACCTATTAATTACTTCAGAAGGACTGAAAAGCTCGTTTTACCCTCTTATTGAATGGAAGACTCAAAAGGGATTAAGAGCATCTTTGATTACTTTGGACAGCATAGAAAACTACTATAGTGGTGTAGACACCCAGGAAAAAATAAGGAATTTTCTAATCCAGACTTATCCACAAGGTCTTTTGTGGGTTCTTTTGGGTGGAGATGGAGAAATTATCCCCTTTAGATATGCCTATCATGCTAACAGCTCTTCCTCTATACCAGTAACCAGCTTACAGATCTGTGACCTTTATTATGCAGATTTAGATGGTGAATGGGACAAAGATCAAGACGGGATTTACGGCGAGCCAGCTGATGATTCTCCTGACCTCTACCCTGAGCTTTTTGTGGGCAGAGCACCCGTAAAAACCAGAGAAGAAGCAGAAACTTTTGTCCAGAAAATTATTAATTACGAGAAAAACCCTGGCTCAGGCGATTTTTTATATCTCAAAAAAGCTATATGGATAAGCTCTGACCAGATGAGGGATTGGGATTCAGTTGGCCAGCATACTTTAGTTTCACAGAAAGTTGACCAGAGCTTTAATCAGGACCTGTGGAGCTTGGTGGAAGCACCTTCAGGAGATGCTGAAAACCCTACTAATCCATCAGGGTCAAAATGTATAGAGACTTTGAATCAGGGCTGGGGAATAATCGGTGTATTTGCCCATGGAAAATCCAATGGCTTTATAGCCAGTTCCAATCTTATAAATCAGTGGCCTAAATCCTATGTTCTGTCAGATTCCGGAACAGAAGATGGTAATGGTCATCTGAATTACTTGAATAATCCCAATAAATTAGGAATATTATATTCTATCTCCTGCAACCAGACCGCCTTAGATGTGGAAACTGAACCCTCTTTGGGTACTCCGCCCTGCATCGGAAAAAGCTTTTTAGTAGGAAAAGACAAAGGAACAGTTGCCTTTTTAGGATATTCTCGCTGGGGGTGGGTCTCAACTTCATATAAGTTAGCAGATGAATTTATGAAAAACCTTTTCAAACCTGAATATGAACATCACATTGGAATAGCAGAAGCTTTCTCAAAAACAGCCTATTCAATTTATAGGGACCTGAATTACGGGCACAACCTCTTGGGTGACCCGGAAATGCAAATCTGGACTGATATACCTTGTTCGCTTGAAGTGAATTACCCTTCTGAAAAAATAATTGGCGATTCTACCATTAATGTAGAAGTTGATGCCAATCAGATACCTCTATCTGATGCAAAAGTTACCCTCAGTTACAAAGACAGCCTTCTTTATACAGGTATGACCAATTCAGAAGGAAAACTAACCATCTCATTGGCTGGTTTAAGAGAAGGTGAAATTTATTTGACGGTAACCAAGCATAATTACTTACCTTTTGAATCGAAGCTGATGCTCAAAAGCTCATCCGATGTAAAAGATGACCAAGAGAGATTAAATCCAAACTACACCCTCGGACAGAATTACCCAAACCCTTTTAACCCTTCCACTACCATACCCTTCACCGTTAGTGGTTCGCAGTTAATAGTTCATAGCCCCATCCACACTACCCTGATAATATTTAATATCTTGGGGCAGAAAGTAAAAACTCTGGTGGACGAAGAAAAAAATCCTGGAAATTATCAGGTTATCTGGGATGGAAAAGACAGAAATGGAAATGAAGTTTCTTCAGGGATATATTTTTATCAGTTTAAAACTGGAGTTTATAAAGAAACAAAAAAGATGAGTCTGTTGAGATAGAGCAGACCAGGTAGCCGCAAGCTTTAGCTTGCGTTCAGTATTTAAAAAAACGCAGACTAAAATCTGCGGCTACCAAAAATTGATCCTGCATTCAGATGGTCTCTGGAGAAACACGTAACCGAGCCTTTAAGGTTCGGTTACAGAGGTCTAATCCCGCCAAAGGCGGGACTTCTACGCGAACAAACTCCAAACATCAAACTCCAAACTGTATATAAATGCCGGAGGTCGGAATTGAACCGACACGAGGTTTAAGCCTCACCGGATTTTGAGTCCGGCGCGTCTGCCAGTTTCACCACTCCGGCGGGTAAGGCAGTGATTAGCGAAGAGTGATTAGTGACTAATCTACACCACCCAGCCATCCAATCACAAAACGTAACCAAAAACAATATTATATAGAAGAATTACTTTTCCTTGTCAAGCTTTCTTTTCGTGTAGCATTGCATTTTAAAATGACATAAGATTTTTCTTGACAAGTCCTGATAACTGACTATTTTTGTCATTGTTTAGATTTTCGACCTTTGAACTTTTGTCCGCCTTAGGCGGATTAAACCTTTGAGCCTTGAATTTCCGGGGCCGTAGTTCAGTTGGGAGAACGTTTGACTGGCAGTCAAAAGGTCACGGGTTCGACTCCCGTCGGCTCCATTTTTAAAGAATTGTTGACAAAATACTTTTAAATTAAAGGATTTTCAGTTTCACCCGATAACTCTTAAAGAACATCGGAGGACATTACCAAGAGCAAATTTAACGATGCTTATATAAGGAATATATTAAATTTTATGGGGATAGCCGTTGAAGTAGCGTTTTCCCTAGCCCCCCTACGCTATTTCGACCTAAGCTGTCCCCATTTTTTATTTTATCCAAAAAAGTAGAGACGCATTGCTATGCGTCTCTACGTCTTCATACTGCTTGAAAAAGCGTCGGGTACAAAACCCGACATTACCTTTATCTATGATTTCACTTAAAAACTAACCCCTGATCATAGAAACCAGCAAGGCTATGCTCAACCCGACTAAAATAATCACCGTCCCCCAGGAGATGAAATTATAAACTCCCTTATTAACATACTCCCCCATCAGCTTTTTATTATTAATCAGGACCAGCATGAAAATAAGGATCGCCGGAAGCACAATCCCGTTTATCACCTGAGAGATATACATCACGGGAATAAGCGGAATTCCCGGCAGAAGAACGACAGCCGCACCCAGGAAGATCAAAAGAGAGTATAGTCCATAAAACTGGGGAGCTTCAGAGAATTTCTTGTTTACTCCATCCTCCCATCCCATTCCTTCACATACTACAAAAGCAGTTGATAAAGGCAGGATCGAAGCGGCAAACAAAGATGCATTCAAAAGACCAAAGGCAAAAAGGTAAGAGCAGTATTTCCCCGCCAAAGGTTTTAAGGCTAAAGCCGCATCTTTGGCTGTTTCCACCCTGACCCCGGCTTTGAAAAGCGTAGCCCCGCAGGTCAGGATAATAAACCCGGCAACTATAGTAACGATTAAACTGCCGAGGATGACATCTAAACTGGAATATTTATAATCTTTAACTTTGATATCTTTCTCCACCACTGCGGCTTGAAGATAAAACTGCATCCAGGGAGCAATAGTTGTCCCCACCAATCCGATGAGCATCCCTAAACTCCCTGCAGAAAACTCAAACTCAGGAGCCATCATACTGTTTTTAACTAAACCCCAGTCAGGCTTGGCTAAAAAACCAGAGATGATATAGGTAATATAGAACAAACAGGCAAATAAGAAAATCTTTTCCACTGACCTGTAAGTCCCCTTCACCACTAAGAGCCAGACTAAAAATGCACCAATTGGAACTGAAACATATTTGGGAATATAAAAGATCTCTAAACTTGACGCTACCCCAGCAAATTCGGCAATCACATTTCCGAAGTTGGTTAGCACCAGAGCTAAAAGCAGATAAAAGGTAATCCTTACCCCGAATCGCTCCCGAATAAGATCAGATAGCCCTTTTCCAGTAACTACCCCCATCCGGGCACTCATTTCCTGGATTACTACTAAGGCTACCATAATCGGAATTAAAGACCAGAGCAACCCATAGCCGAAATGTGCACCTGCCATTGAATAGGTAGCAATTCCGCCTGCATCGTTATCCACGTTGGAGGTGATAATTCCGGGACCTACCACTGCTAAGAAGATCAGAAGGGTTTTCCAGCGAGATTTAAAAAATCTTCTTCTCATATTAAAAAATTTAATCTGGAATGTAAAGCTTTACTTTTGAATAAGAATTAACGATAAGGTAAACCTGAAGGTTTACACTCCAGAAGAACTTTAAAACTCTTTATATTTCGATTCCACCGCATCACGGAGAGTAATAACACCGCTCAGGTGATCATCTTTATCCACAACTGGAATTGCCATAAATTTATACTTTTTAAAAATCTCCGCTACTTTTTCCACATCCTCTTCCGGTTTGACTTTAACCAGATGAGTATTCATCAACTTTGATAAAGGTGCCTCATTCACACATAAAAGCAGGTGTCTTAAAGTCAAAACCCCAACTAAATGCCTCTCTTTATCAGTTATATATAAATAAGCAATGGTTTCTAAAGGATGAGTGGTTTTCCTGAACTCATCAATAGCATCTCCAATACTTTTATCCATCTGAATGGAGATAAAATCTTTGGTCATAATACTGCCTGCCGTTCCTTCTTTAAACTTCAATAACTCCTCTAAATTCTCCCGGTGAGGTTTCTCCATCGTCTGGATCAGCTTCATTTTCTTATCTTCTGGCATGTCAGCCAGAAGGTCTGCTGCTTCATCCGGTGCCATTTCTTCTAAGATGTCCGAGGCATGCTCCTCCGTAGCGGATTCAATCAATGAAACCTGAAGCTTGGGGTCAACCTCCTCTAAGGTCTCTGCGGCTGTTTGTAAATCCAGAGATTTGAAAACTGTAGCTCTTTTTTCCTGGTCTAACTCCTCGATTATATCTGCCAGGTCTGAAGGATGAAGTTCGTGCAATTTTCGCAAGGTGACATTAAGCTTAAGATCTTTCTTTTTGGGGTCACTGGCTAAAGGCTGAACATATTTCCAGGAGATCATCTTCTCCGGAAACCGGTAAGCAAAAAACCAGTTAGTGAGAAAATCTACGATTTTAATCCAGCCCAGGCGTCTGAAGATCCCCCTCATACCGAAATCAACATGAACAATCCGTAACTCCCCATCCGTTATCAGAAGATGGATATCATTCACCCTCTCGATCTTAGCACCATAAGTATCCACCACCTGTTTATCTAAAAGCTCCTCTTTAAGGAGTATATCTCCCTCGCTTAGCTCTAAAGGTTTGAATTTCTTCTCTGCATCCGGTTTCAAACTAACAAGGTTCCCATTTAAACTCTGAATCTCAGACCAGTCTAAGGCTAAAGAGCTTTTATCTCCTCTCGGTTTAATCCTTAAGGTAACCACATTAGGAAAAAGCTCTCCCAATTTAACTTTCAGATCTACCAGTTTACCCAAAGATTTCCCCTTAGAGTCAATTACCGAGCGACCTAAAAGCTCAGAGAAAAACAAAAACATTTTCAAGCCGGATTCCTGCATATTTATTTTATCAAAATTAATAGACCAGTTTTTTTATCCCCCAGATAACTAAAATCAAGGGCCAGAATCTCCAGATGTCACCGCTAATATATCCTAAATTATATAAAAAGAATAACAAGCCGATTAAAATCAAAACAAACCCGGTAAAAACTGGCTTTTTATTTTCACTCATCTAAGACCTCCTTTAGATATATCGACAAAATTTTTGCCAAGATATTAACTCTTAACTGACTTGTCAAACGAAAATTGAAAATAGTGATGGACTGGAATATAAACCTTTAGGTTTATCTCTTAAATTGTTTTTGTAGGTAAAACTAAAGTTTTACACTCCAGGATGATTAAGTTTAGAAGTTCAAACCTCTTTAACCAAGTCGTTTATCTTTAGCGGAGTGCAAGAGCTTGCCTTTGCTTTTCTAAAGTTGTGGAATCAGCCTCAAGGTCAACATTGACAATCTGATGCACTCCCTCTTGTTCTCTAAACTTCTTTTACCAGGTCGTTTATCTTTCTCCGGGGAGTGATTTCCGGCTCTTCGTTGGGATAACCTACAGGTAAAATTATAATAGGATTGAGCGTATCAGGCAGATTCAGGATTTTACTGACTGCATCTTCATCAAAGGCACCTACGATAACGCTTCCCAATTCTAAATCCACCGCAGCTAAATGAACACAGGTGGCTGAGATCGTAGCATCCTGAATAGAATAAAGCTCTGCGCCTCTTTTCCCATATTTACGGGAAGAGCGCAAAGGGTCAGCACAGAAAATCAGTGACACCGGTGCTTGGGTTATGAAATCCTGCCCGTAAGCTGCATTAGACAGAGCTATCTTATGCGTAGGTTTTTTGACTAAAAATATTTGATAAGCCTGTAAATTACCGGCTGAAGGAGCAGAGTTAGCCACACAAAGCAATTTCTCCAATTTCTCTTTTTCGATCTCCTTGTCTTTAAAAGCCCTGACCGAATGCCTGTTTTTCACCACTTCGAAAAATTCCATTTTACACCTCCTGTCTATGGTCTACTATCTTTTTGTCAACTAATTTACAAAAAAGAAGTCGATCTGCAAAATATTTTTCTAATGAATTGTAATTTTTTCTCTATCTGTCGATAAAATATTAACCAGGGGGAAAATCCTTGACAATCGTATTAGCAAAATATAAATTCCACTTGAATTTAAACCATCAAGGAGGAGAAAATGTTTCTCTTGAAAAGTCTGAAGTTCTTAGTTGTAATTTTCTTTTTTTCATTTTTATTAATCAATGCTAATTTGTTATTAGCCCAGACTGAAAACTTGACTGAGGAATCCCTTTTTCAAGGAGTAAGAGAAGAATTATTTAAAGCCAAAAACCAGCAGGTGGATATTCTCTCCCCTAAGAATTATAAAAATGCTTCAGATGAATATGGCTTGGCTTATGAGAAGTTCAAAAAAGGTGGAGAGCTTAAAGAGATTCAGAAAAGGTTAGAGAAAGTTAAAGGTTACTTAGCCGAAGCTTATAAAACTGCAGAGGTAGCTCGTGTCCCTTTTGCCTCTTTGCTCCAGGCACGAGAAAAAGCTTTGAAAGCCAATGCTCCGGAATTCGCACCTGACCTGTATGAATTAGCCAAAAAAGCTTTAGAGGAAGCTTCTTTGCGAATAGAAGCAGGAGACTTAAATGGTCCCGAGAAAAGGCTAAATCAGCAGAAGTGAAGTTCAACCAGGCAGAGCTGAAAGCAATCAAAGGAAGTATCCTGGGCGAAGCTAAAAAATCGATAGAGGAAGCCAGGCTCAAAGCCAAGGCGGATAAATATGCCCCCTTAACCCTGAAAAATTCCGAGGATCTCTTAGCTTCTACTGAACGGCTTTTGAATACGGAAAGGTATGCGGCAGAGGATGCTACCGTAAAAGCAGAACAGTCTGCCTATCAGGCTCGGCATGCCATTTACCTTTCCTCAAAACTCCAGAACCTGAAAATAGACTATACCTCTCTTGAAAAATTAGTCCTGGAGCAGGAAAACCTTATTACACAAATAGCCAAGAATCTTGATTATAACCCTGAGTTTGACCAGGGCTCAGAAAAGCCGGTTGAATCCATAATTATGGCGATGGATAATCTCAAACGGGAAAAAAAAGAACTGCTTTCTGAGCTGAATGAAAAAGAGGAGAAAATTAAAAAGCTCTCTGAGCAATTGGATATTCTGGAGGAGAAGGTTGCCCAGAAAGAAGCTGGCTATAAAGAATTAGAATTGAAAAGTATGAAGGAAGAACAGTTCCTCTCCTTAGAAAAGTTTTTCACCAAAGAAGAAGCCAGCGTGATAAAAGAAGGAGAGAATATCGTCATACGACTTTATGGTATAAATTTCCCCAGTGGAAAATCAACTATTCTGCCAGAAAGCTTCGGGCTTCTATCTAAAATTCAAAAAGCGATCCGCGATTTCCCGGAGAGAAAAATTGTGATCGAAGGACATACCGATTCTATGGGGGATGAAACTTATAACCAGGAGCTGTCATTATCCCGGGCAAAAGCCGTAACCGCCTATCTTATAGCTAATATGGGATTAACCGAAGACAGGATCTCCTATACCGGATATGGAGAATCAAAACCAGTCGCCTCCAACGACACCAATGAAGGAAGGAGCCTCAACCGCAGAATCGATGTGGTGCTGGTAAAGTAAATCAGGAAAGGTAGGGTAAGACCGTCAAGGTCTTGAGACTTTAGCCTTGCGTTTTCAATACAGTTAACTCTTCCTGGGCAGGAGTACAACTCCTGCCCAAGCTCTTTCCGACAGTATCGGTGTATCTTGAGAAAAGCTCCTAACACAACGATTAAGAGGTAAAGCTAAAGCTTTTCTGTGCTTGCCAGGTCCCCCCTTGACCTGGCAAGTTAAATCTTAGAAACTTATCCCGTCAGGTTAGGGAACCTGACGGCCACAAATTTTTAAGGTAGGAGCAATTCATGAATTGCTCCTACCTTTACTCAAAAAATATTTTGTTCCCACTAAAAAGGGTTGACAATCGTCAAAATAAATACTATTATATAAAAAACAATAATTAAACCTGGAGTGAAAATGCCAAGTTTAAACAAGATATTTTTAATCGGAAATTTAGGGCGGGATCCAGAAAAAAGGTATACTCCGAACGGCCAGGCGGTAACCTCAGTCACCTTAGCCACTACCTTCCGCTGGAAAGATAAATCTGACCAGTTTCAGGAGAAAACCGACTGGCATAATTTAGTGATCTGGGGGAAGCAGGCTGAAACTGCTAAGGATATCCTAAAAAAAGGAGATCAGGTCTTTGTGGAAGGAAGATCCAGAATCGTTCCTATGATGACCGTAATGGAAACAAAAAATATATTACTGAAATCATAGCCAAACGGATTTTTAAATTGGGCCGTAAAGAAGTTGAGCCTTCTGTAGAACCGGTGGAGACAGAAGCAGAAGTCAGTGAAGCGCAAGATGAGGATCTGCCCTTCTAAGCTCCATAAATTAGCTACGAACCTTTACCCCTCAGGTAAAACAGACCTCCTGGTTCTGGTTTAAATTCTAAGATTATGTCCTCAAGGCTTTATCTTTTCCTGTGTGCCGGTTTGATTTTTTTCTTTAGCGGTGTTATTTATCTTTTAACCCTCTCCCCTTCTATTTCTTTTATCGATACCGGGGAGCTTGCCACCGTTTGTTACACTCTGGGAATCGCTCATCCAACGGGCTATCCTCTCTATGCTTTAATCGGAAGGATTTTCACTCTTTTATCCTTGGGAACCCCGATTTTCTCTCTTAATCTACTTTCTCTATTTCTTGTCAGTTTTGCTAACCTGATTCTATTTTTTCTTTTTCTTAAAATTCTGGAGCTTCTTTTCCCCGATGCAAAAAACAATCTGCTTCAATATCTTTCTTTTATCAGTGTTCTTATTTTCTCCTTCACCCCCACCCTCTGGTCTCAGGCAACCTCCAATGAAGTCTATGGCTTAACTCTCCTTCTAACCTCAATCCTTCTCTACCTGCTTCTCTCCCAAGTAAATCTAAGAGCTCAGGATAAATCTATAAAATCTGAAAAGTTTTCTTATCTTTTCTTTTTTCTTTATGGTCTGAGCTTTGGCAATCACCTTTTCACCCTTCTACTTTTTCCTGGATTTATCTTCCTTTTTTTCTCGACTTACGGAAAATCGATCTTTCAGCTAAAACGACTTTTTCTCTTCCTGTCTTTTTTCCTCCTGGGCCTTTCGATCTATCTTTATCTCCCTATTCGCTCCTCCTGTAACCCAATCCTGAACTGGGGAGAACCCTCAACCCTTTCAAATTTCAAACGGCATATCACTGGCTGGCAGTATCAGGTATGGATGTTCTCCGAGTCAGCCCAGGTGCTCTGGGACAATTTCAGAAGTTATTTACATTTATTCTACTCTCAGTTCCCTATTTATTTACTCCCCTGGATATTCTTAGGATTCGTATTCCTTTTGAAAAAAAATCTCCAACTCTTTGTATTTCTTCTTTTAATTTTACTCTTCAATATTCTCTATGGCATAAATTATGATATTGCAGATATAGACCCGTATTTTCTCCCCTCTTTTTTGGTTGCTTCAATCTGGATGGTATGCGGAATAGCATTTCTCTTCGAGTCACTTTACCGAAAAAATAAAATCTTTCCCTCGCTCTGGCTGGCTTTAGCTGTTCTGCTTTTTATTCTCCCTTTACTCAACCTTTTCCGCAATTACTCAAAACAGGATCAGAGCAAAAGCTATTTTGCTTACGATTATGCTGAAAATATTTTAAGGTCAGTCAAAAAGGACCCAATCATACTGACCAAAAACTGGGACCATTATTCCCCCTGGCTCTATTTAAGATTTGTGGAGAATAAAAGGCCGGATGTAAGATTTTTAGATACTGAGCTATCAAGAAGGAGCTGGTATCTAAATTATCTAAAAAATAATTACTCAGAACTATACAACAAATCCGAACAAGAGATAAACCGTTTTCGAGAACAGGTCTATTTATTTGAGAACAGAAAACCTTACGATCCGAACGTTATTGAAAAAAGTTACGTGGATATGATCTCGAGTTTTCTTTCGAAAAACTATCCAGAAAAACCTCTTTATTGTGACCTTATGGTGGATAATAAATTCTTCAGCTCTTTCATCCAGTTTCCGGAAGGGATCCTTTTCCGGCTTCAAAAAGATTTAGGATATTATCCCTATCTTTTCCCGGACATTGAACTGCGTGGCATAGTAGATGAAAAGATTTTCAAGGATGAAAGAACCCTGTTCAACCTTCAGGGTTATCCACAGGTCATCAAAGACCGCATCGCCTATCTTCTATATTTCAAGCAGGATTCTTTAGCCCAGGATTTAGGGGAAAGATACAGAAGTCTTTTAAGCCAGTCATATAGATAAAAAATAGTGTAGGGGGCAGGTTTGAAACCTGCTCCCTACAAACTATCCATTAAAACAGTAATTCTCTGTATATGTTTGACATTACGACAAATCCAATCGTAGGGGTTCAAATTTTTGAACCCCTACTGCAACGATCACCGTTACGTCTAACATTTCTGCTGGATGATAAAAACTAAACGTCCGACACAAAGGTCGGACGTTACAAAACATTATTTTAGGGAAGGGGCATAGAGACGCATGGCGATGCGTCTCTACATATCTATCTTTTTTTCTTCTCTAAACCCAATTTCTCCTTTGCCAGTTTAGCCTCAGCCGAGTCTGGATATTTAGTTATCACCTCTTTGAAATAGCGGTTGGCTCTGAGCTGATTTTTCAGCTCTTCATAACAGAGCCCTATCTTATAAAGTGCACTGGGAATTTTATCCGAAGCGGGGAAATTCTGCAACAGCTTCTGAAATTCATCCAGGCTCCGGTTATAATCCTCCCTGGCAAAATAACACTCTCCCAGCCAGTATTGAGCCTTATCTGCCGATTTGCTCTTGGGAAAGTAGCTTAGAAACTCCGAGAACCCCTGAATGGCTAAGTCGTAATTCTTTTTGGCAAAATCAAGATAAGCCTGATCATACAATTTCTGAGGGTCTACGCTAACCTTTGCTTTCAGAGAGTCCGGGATTCCGGTAGTATCTGCTGGAGCAAGCTCTTCTTTTTCCATCTTGCGGAACAATTCGGAGAAACGGTATCCGGAATCTTCTACCCTCCCTTGTAACATCCCAAGCCTTTCATCGATCGAGCTTAAACTTGAGGAAAGATCAGCTTTGAGCCTCTGGTTCTCCTCTAACTGTATCCTCAACAAGCTATCCAGGGTAGCAACATCTCTTTCCAGTCGGTGATTACTCGCTTCCAGATAATCAAGCTTTTCCTGAAATCCTACAATCTCCCTTCTTGAAACACAGCTTGAGATAACAAGAAGTAAAAGAAGAAATAGAAATCCCCTTCTCCGACTCCATATTCTGATTTTAAAATATCTCATCCTGCGGATCTGTTTACAGATAAGTAAACACCTCCTAACAGTTTTTTTAAATCTATCCAAAACTTATTACTTGGAAACGATTACGAAATCATCCCTTCGATTTTTAGACCAGGCTTCTTCATTTGAACCGGGATACAAAGGCTTTTCCTTGCCATAGCTGATTGTCGAGATCCGGGATGGGTCAACCCCTAAGTCCACCAGATAATCCATGGCTGATCTGGCTCTTTTCTCACCTAAGGCTAAGTTATACTCTACAGTCCCTCTTTCATCGCAGTTCCCTTCTATCCTGATTTTAACCTGAGGGTTATCCTTTAAGAGCTGGGCGTTCTGATTTAAAGCCTCTTTAGCATCCTGACGGACGAAATATTTATCAAAATCAAAATAAATCGGTCCAAGTTTGATCTCCACCGGCTCTGTTACTTTTTTCTCTTCAACTGGCGGGGTCGGTTTTACCTCTGGTTTTGGCTCTTCCTTGGGAGCTGGCTGTTCAACTGCGGGTTTTATCTTGGTACCCTGCTTACATCCCCAGCAGAAAGCCAGGATAAAAACCCCTAATAGAATCACTAAAACACTTCTCACCTTACACCTCCTGGTAAAAGGTTATAGTTAAATTTTTTGAATTATAATTACATTCTCAAAAGTTGTCAAGTAAAATCGAAAAAGAAAAAGCATTTTTTAAATTCCTAAACCCGGTAGTCGCAGACTTTAGTCTGCGTATTGATGTTGAGGGTGCCACCCTGTTATGAATTTGTCATTATCAATCTGTCACTTGTCATTCTTCAATATCTAAAAGACCAGGAAGGATTATAATTTCCTCCTCCGGAAGTAATGGCTTTCTGATTGGAACCATCCCAGTTCATAATGTAGACCTCATACTTTCCTGTCCGATTGGAGCTGAAAACCAAGTGATACCCGTCCGGCGACCAGGAAGGATTTTCATTATTACCACCATAAGTAAGTCTTCTCAAATTCTCTCCGGTAACATCGATGGTGTAGACATCAAATCCTGAACTGGTTCGAACCACAAAAGCGATCTTATCCCCTTTTGGGGACCAGGCAGGTGAATCGCAGTAATCTAAATCATAAGTCAGCCTGCGGATGTTGCTTCCCTGAATATCCATAATATATACCTGGGGAGAGCCAGTTCGATCTGAAGTGAAGACTATCTCATTACCGTTTGGAGAAAAAGAGGGTGAGGATTCTATAGCAGAGCTATTGGTCAATCTTCGGATGATTTTCCCGGATTGGTCAATTAGATATATCTCCGGATTACCATCCTTGCTCAAAGTCAATCCTATATTTTTACCATCTGGAGACCAGGCTGGTGCAGAATTCAATCCTGCCTGAGAAGATAAAATCCCGTTCGTATTCGTTTGCAGATCCCTTATCCAGAGGTCTGGATTCCCTTTTTTATAAGAAGTGTAAATGAGTTTTTTCCCATTTGGAGACCAGCGTGGTGACAAATCTATGGATTTATCCTCAGTGACCCTTTTAATATTAAAACCGTCATAATCTGAGATATAAATCTCCTTATTACCGCTTCGAGTGGAGACAAAAGCAATCCTGGTATTAAAAATCCCCTTTTCTCCAGTTAACTCCAAAACTAAATCATCCGAGATAGTATGAGCTAATCCTCTGTAATTACCTGAGGAGGTTTTATACGATTTCGAATAGACCTTTTTCCCTTTTATCACCTCATAGAGAGAAACCTCAGTTATTATCTCCTCGTCTCTTAGTTCCAGCTCACCGGCAAGAACCATCTGCACCCCTAACTTATACCAGCCTTCAAGATTCAAAGGATTATCCCCAACCACTTCTTTTGTGAAAGAATCGATCTCCGCTACATAGAACAAAAGTGAGAAATCCAGGTTTTCTCTTATTATCTGAGGAACCTGGTAAGATAATTTTTTTTCTTCAGCCGAAAACCCTTTTTTCTTAGGGGAAAAATCAGTAACCGCAATGTCCAGAGGCTCTGCCCCACCCACTGGCATCTTCATATATATCTCAGTCTGGGCAGAAACAGTTTTAAAACTAATCAAATAAAAAAGGAGATATATTACTACCATCCAAAGCTTTAGCTTTCTCATATTTTTTTTAATTTAAGGTAAAAATTCAAATTCCAGATGAATACCCAGCCACTCGCCTTTATATTCCTGTGGCAGAGGAGGTAAAGGGTCAGCGGAAAGTACTGCCCGAAGAGCTAACTGGTCAAAGATTGCAATCCCGGAAGAATTTTCAATCCTGGGTTCAACTATCTTTCCATTTTTCTGAATAATAAAGTAAATCATCGCTCTGATCGGAAGGTTAGTCTGTCTTAAAGGGTTAGTGAAATTCTCCCTGATCCTGCCAAAGGCAATATTCAGATAATAAGGTGATTCAAAATCCCCGCCTTCTACAAAAGCCGAGCCTAATCCACCACCTAAGGAAATTTCATAACCTTCTCCAGCTCCTTCCTTAGCAGAGGCACCTTTTCCTTCATCTTTTTTTGCTGAGACAGGAGTAGATTTTTTAGTCAGTTCTATTTTCTGCTGAGAAATTTTACTCTGCTTTTTTTTCTTTTGTTCAGTTTTTACTTCTTTTAAACCTATCCCTTCAGTTTTCTTGATTTCTCCAAGGGTAGCTTTTACCTCCTCCCCTTTTCCCCCTCCCATTCCACCTGTAGGTAGGCTTATCAATCCCACCCGGTAAACTTGAGGATACCCTTTTATCTGGTAATAAGCGGTAACTGGCACAAAAATAACCAACAATAGTATGAAAACGATATGAGAACTTAAGGAGATTATAATATCTTTACTCATTTTTTCATCTCAGGCTCAATAACCAACCCTAAGTCAGTTATACCCATCTCTTTAATCTTCCCCATGACCTCTACTACAAATCCATAAGGAACACTCGAATCCGAGCGGAGATATACCGCTTTAGCACCTTTCTTAGCTCTAAGACCCCCTAACCTCTGTTCAAATTTATTCAGAGGTGTGATCTTATCATCCACAAAGACCCTTTTCTCCTTGGTGATGGTAACTACAATCCCCTCCCCTAAGTCTTTCTGATTGGCAACTGTTTTAGGTAAATTAATATCAATTCCACTCTGCAACATAGGTGCAGTTATCATAAATATGATCAGGAGGACTAAAACCACATCCACCAAATTAGTTACGTTTATGTCGTAAAGTGCCGGATAGTGCCTTTTCTTCATAAAATCCCTTCTTTTTTAGCGGAGGTAAGGAATTCTAAGGAAAAATTATCTATGTCTGTGGAGATGAATTTCAAACGGTTGTTGAAATAGTTATATCCTATGACTGCCGGGATAGCCACTGCTAAGCCGAAAATCGTGGCAATTAAAGCTTCTGCAATCCCGGGAGCAACCACGGCTAAACTGGCTGAACCCCTTACCCCTATGCTGGCAAAGGAATCCATAACACCCCACACGGTCCCTAAAAGCCCGAAGAAGGGACTTATATTCCCGGTGGTAGCTAAAAAAACCACGTACCTTTCCAGTCGGCTAATCTCTTCAGCTCCAACTCTATCTAAGGTCATCTTAACTAACTCAGTCTTTTTCCCAGAAGTAAGTTCCTCTTCCTTCCTGGGATTATCTAAATATTCTTTTTTAGAAAACTGCTCCGACTCTTTAAATCCTGCCTCTAACATTCGGGATAGAGGAGTTCGACGTAAAGTAGCACAGGCTAAATGCGCCTCAGATATGGTCCTGCTCTTTCTGAATGCAGCAAGAAATCTTCTGGTTTCAGTTTCTACTTTCCTGAAAACCCTGAATTTATTTATAATTATTCCCCAGGAGATCACTGAGAAAACAAGTAAAATAACCAGAATAATTTTTGCAAAAATCCCTGATTCCATAACCATACGGATTACATTCCCCTTAAATGGAGCAGGGTCAGGAGCTAATAATAAGAGGGTAAAAAGATGCATCGTTTTCCTTTCTTTAAAAAATCAAAGATTTTTTTGTTGACAATCGTAAAACATCTTATAAATTGAGCACAATATATTATACCCTGTCTGAAGTTAAAAGTTCAAACCGGTTTAAAGATAATACGAAAACCAGAAGGACAGGTCAAGAAAAAAAGAAAACTGAGAGAGAATCTATCTGGATACCGAAATTTTAAAAAAAGAAACCAAAGGGAGGTGAGAACCTAAATGAAGCGTTTGATTGCCTTATTGATTGCCCTTTTCATTAGCTTAGCAATATTTGCCAGCTGTGGGAAAAAGGAGGAGAAGAAGACAGAGGAAACTACCACCCAACAACAGGCTCCAGCTGAATCAACAGTTGCAGACACCACCGGTGGAGGTGGAAAGTAACATCTATCTTTGAATCGAAAAAATTGGCAGTTCCGATCTCAACGGGACTGCCTTTTTTATTTTCCTTCTTCCTGTATTTGTTTTATGTTAGTCTGGAGACCAACATAGAATTGAATGCCGAGCCCTAAAGGCTTGGCTACGCGTCTTCTATGTCTTTTGCAGGGGTGTATTGCGATATGACCCTGCTTTCTTAAAAAAGCAAGGTTGAAACTTGGTCTTACCTATTTTTTATTTTATAAAAAAAATACTGCCTGGCGTAGAGCCCGACAATACAGTCGGTTTTAGCCTTTAGCCTCTTGACTTTTTTTATTTGACTTTGCCTGAAATCTTGAATAGATTATTATCAAACCTTATCCAAAACGGAGGAATAAAATGGAAGAGCAACCCCAGGAAAAGGAAAAAGTAGAAGAAGAAAAGCCAAAATTAAAAGAGGAGAAAATCGGAAAGGAAAAACACGAAAGGTTAAAACATGAAAATGTGATCGAATCTCAATTCAAAGAAAGGATGAAAGATTTTCGAAGGGATATGGTCAAACATGGAAAACACCTTTTCGACCGCAAGCGGAAAGATAAATTCTTAGGCGGAACCAAAGGAAGAAGAGGTGGTTGAAAGTACTTTTTGGAATGTATCTGCCTGAGATGGATAGCTTTACCTTTTGGCAAATCTAAAGAGGATTTTAAAAAAACTTACTCTGTCATTCTGGGGGAGAGTAGCGACCGAAGAATCTCATTAATAATAAGGAGTTTCTTCGTCCCCTACGGGGACTCAGAATGACTCTCTATTAACACTGGTTTTTCAACAGTCTAAAAGATTTGTTTTGCTTTAGAAAAATGCTATGCAAAATAATGACGAGAAGATTAAAAAAAGAATCCAGGACCTAAGGGAGAAGATAAACTATCACAATTACCTCTATTATATTTTAGACTCACCTGAGATCTCCGATGCGGAATACGACCGTCTTTTTGATGAATTAGTCGAATTAGAAAAAAAATACCCCGAGCTTATCACCCCGGATTCACCTACCCAGAGGGTAGGTGCCCCACCCTTAACTGAATTTGCCACTGTTAAACATACCCTACCGATGTTGAGCTTGAACAAAGCCGCTACTGAGGAAGAGCTTTCAGATTTTCACCGGCGGGTAATGGAATCGTCTGGATTGCCCCAGCCCAAAATCGAGTATACTACTGAGCCCAAATTCGATGGTTTGGCTATTGAGCTGGTCTATAAAGATGGGACCTTAGTTCAGGGCTCTACCCGCGGAGATGGATATGTGGGTGAAGATGTAACTTTAAATTTAAAAACGATCAAAGCCATTCCTCTCAAGCTTTTTTCTAAAAAGGTTCCTGTTCCTAAATTATTAGAGGTAAGGGGGGAAATCATCCTGACCAAATCTGAATTTGAGAAGCTGAACAAACAGCGGGAAAAAACCGGTGAGCCACTTTTTGCCAACCCCCGCAATGCTGCAGCAGGTTCTGTCAGACAGCTCGATTCAAAAATAACCCGTTCCCGTCCTTTGACCTCTTTCATCTACGGAATAGGAACTGTGAAGGGGAAAAGGCTTTCAAGCCATTATGAAACAATCCTGTTTCTGAAGGGATTAGGATTAAAGATAAGCCAGGATGTGAGATTATGTCAGAGCCTGGAGGAGATAAAAGATTATTACCAGAAAATTTTAGCCCGCAGGGATAAATTAGATTATGAGCTGGATGGAATTGTCATAAAAGTCAATGATTTTGATATACAGAAGAAATTAGGAGAGCTTTCACGAAGCCCCAGATGGGCAGTAGCCTGGAAATTCCCCCCTCAACAGGAAACTACAAAAATAAAAGATATCTTTGTAAATGTAGGCAGAACCGGAGCCTTAACTCCTGTGGCTATTTTAGAACCGGTTAGAGTAGGAGGAGTGGAGATCAGCCGGGCAACCTTGCATAATGAAGATGAGATAAACAAAAAAGATGTGAGGATAGGTGATACTGTTCTGGTGCAGAGGGCTGGGGACGTGATTCCCGAAGTAGTGATGGTCATAAAGAATAAAAGAACTGGCAAAGAAAAAAAATTTATCTTCCCGGATAAGTGTCCGGTTTGCGCCTCTAAAGTAGAAAGACTTCCGGGCGAGGCAGTTCATAGATGCACTGGAATTGCCTGTCCGGCTCAATTAAAGGAAAGGATCTCACATTTCGCCTGCAAAGGTGGAATGGACATAGATGGATTAGGATATAAATTCGTCGAGCAGATGGTGGACCTTGGTTTGGTCAAAGACCCGGCTGACTTATATTATCTAACTGAGAAAAATTTGATGGAGAAGATGGAAAGGATGGGACCAAAATTAGCCCAGAATTTAATCGATGCCATACAGAAAAGCAAAAATCCAGAACCTGCCTCATTTTATCTTCGCCCTGGGAATAAGGAATGTAGGCGAACATCTGGCAAACGTTTTAGCACGTGAATTCAAATCCATAGATAATCTGGTAAAGCAATCGATTGAGGATTTAACCTCAGTTTTCGAGATAGGACCAATTGTGGGGGAAAGCATTTATAATTTCTTTCATGATAACAAAAATTTAAAAGTCCTTGAGAAAATGAAAAAAGCCGGGGTTATATTCCCGGAAATGAAGGTGAAAGCAGAAACCACAGCTTTAACTGGTAAGACATTTGTCTTAACCGGTGGCATGGATTCCTTTACCCGGGACGAAGCTAAAAGGATAATTGAGAAGATGGGTGGAAGAGTATCGTCTTCTGTCAGCAAAAGAACTGACTATGTAATAATGGGAAAAGAGCCGGGCTCAAAACTAACTGATGCTCAAAGGTTAGGGATAAAAACCATAAACGAAGCTGAGTTCAAAAAACTGATCGGGAAATGAACATTACGCTCCTGAGGATGTTACCATCCAGAAAAAAATGTTGAATGATAACATCCACCTTGAGTTCTGAGGACAGAACACTGTTCTGTCCCTACATTTAGATTCTTCAACCCTTGAACTTTTGAGCCTTTGAACCATTGAACCATTTTTAATTATGAATAATCAGGATATAGCCAATATATTTTACCGCATCGCAGAGATTCTGGAGATCCAAGGAGAAAACCCTTTCAAGATCAGGGCTTATATTAAAGCTGCCCAAACTGTAGAAAGTTACACCAGAGAGCTTTCAGAGATCAAGGATACTGAGGAATTAAAAGAGCTTCCCGGTATTGGTGAAAAAATTGCACTGAAGATCAAGGAAATGATAGAAACCGGGAAATTGGAAATGTATGAAAAGCTGAAAAAATCCGAATTCGCTTCCTTGATTGCTCTTCTTGACGTGCCCGGAATGGGACCAAAACATGTAAGACTGGTTTATGATAAATTAGGAGTCAAAACCATCGACCAGCTTGAAAAAGCTGCCCGCAGGGGAAAATTAAGAGACCTCCCAGGTTTGGGAGAAAAAACTGAGCAGAATATCCTGAAAGGAATAGAACAGGACAGAAGACATAAAGAGAGATTTCCTCTGGGAGTCATCTTACCCAAAGCTGAGTCAATAGTTTCAGAGCTGAAAAAGGTAAAAGAGGTTAAAGATGTCTCTCTGGGTGGAAGTTTGAGGAGAATGAAGGAGACTATCGGAGACGTGGATATATTAGTCTCCTCTTCAAAACCGAAAAAAGTCTCTGATACTTTTATAAAATTACCAGAAGTGAAAAATGTTTTGTCTAAAGGTTCAACCAAATCCAGCGTCGTCACCAAAGATGGTTTTCAAATGGACTTAAGGGTCGTGAAACCTGAATCGTATGGTGCAGCCCTGCACTATTTCACCGGTTCCAAAGCCCATAACATCAGGATAAGGTCTCTGGGTGTGGAGCGGGGACTGAAGATTAATGAATATGGTGTTTTTAAAGGTAAAAAGAGTATTGCCGGAAAAACTGAAGAAGAGGTTTTCAAGTCCGTGGGTCTTCCTTATATCCCGCCTGAGCTCAGGGAAGATTGGGGCGAGATCGAAGCAGCTCAAAAAGGTAAATTACCTCATCTTGTAGAATTAAAAGACATCAGAGGAGATTTGCATGTCCATTCCAACTGGACTGATGGCAGAAGCACCATCGAGGAGATGGCAAAAGCTGCACAGAAATTTGGTTATCAATATATAGCCTTATGCGACCACTCCCCCACCATCGGGATAACCAATGGACTTACTCCGGAAAGGATTGAAAAACGGAAAAAGGAGATCGATGAGCTGAACCGGAGATTCAAAGGTTTTTTCATCTTAAACGGGGCCGAGGTTGACATCAGGTCCAATGGTAAAATGGATTTTGAAGATGAGATTTTAAAGGAGTTAGACATAGTAATCGGAGCAGTGCATACCAAATTCACTCAACCCAAAGAGGAGATAACTAAAAGAATCATCCAGGCAATAGAAAATTCAAATGTAGATATAATCGCCCATCCCACTGGAAGGCTAATTGGCAAAAGAGACCCTTATGAAGTGGATATGGATAAACTCCTGGATGCGGCTAAAGCCAATGGAAAGATTATGGAGCTGAACGCTTACCCGGACAGGCTGGATTTGAATGATTTGCACTGCAGAAAAGCCAAAGAGAAAGGAGTAAAAATCGCCATCTCCACAGATTCCCACTGGACCGAGCATCTAAGTTGGATAAGATACGGAATAGCCACCGCCCGCAGGGGCTGGCTTGAGCCAGAGGATGTGATAAACACCTTACCCCTGGAAAAGTTGAGAACAGTTTTGAAATGATTATGGAGTGATTTCGTAGTGCGACTGGGTGGGGGTGCCATCCCCAAACTTATTTGGGGATGTAAGATGAAAAAGAAAAAAAGAAAAACAAAAGATTTTCCGGTTAGAGTAAAGGTAATTAAAGTAGAGAAAAAGCCCTGTTCTTTTGGGCACAAGGCTGGAGATACCTGGATTTTAAAAGGAGGAAAAACCGTAGAAGGTATATGCGGTTCAGCTTTTGACGTTATATTTCTTTACTGGAGGGTCTTAAGATTCGGAGGAGAGTTCCCCTGGGAAAAGGACAAAGATAAAGCTTATATCTGCTGCCCGGACCCGGAGTCCTGTGTGGTTTTCGAATTGACCAGAGTAAACAGGTAGAGACGCATTGCAATGCGTCTCTACAAAATATTTTAGGCGTATGCAATACGCCCCTACAAAAAAATTACGAGCAGGAGTGCAACTCCTGCCCGAGCAGGTGAGGGAAAGGTCAATGTATCGGTGGCTCAGGCATCCTGTCCTACAGACCCGTTTTAGGGCCTGAGCTTAAATGAACAGACAGGATGTCTGTTCCACCATTATCTGGTGTCAGGAGGTAACTCCTGACACCACAGAAAATATAAAGCGACCCTGTCCTGCGGTGCCTACGGCAGACGTAGTCTCCGTTTAGGAAAAGGGTCGCACTACGAAATATAAAAATATGAAACTCAAGGAAAATATAATCTTTTTATGGAACTGGTTTAAACAAACCTATATCCATTTCTTCTCTAAGGATAATTGTCCCTTGATGGCGGCGGGTATTTCTTTTTATTCTCTTTTATCTTTAATCCCTTTTTTCTTATTAATGATCTCTCTTTTAGGTTTTGTATTGCATTCTTCGGAGAAAGCATCCTCCTGGGCTTATTTCCTCATAGCCAAGTCTCTACCCATCTCCACGGTCTCCTCCTTTAAGCTTATTTTCCATCTTATCCAGAAAAGAGAGGTCCTTGGTTTATTCGGCCTTTTAGGCTTGATCTGGACTGCATCCCGGATTTTCAGTGTTATCGAACAGGCTTTAAATACAGTTTGGAAAGTAAGTAAGGGACGGAGGTATCTACACAGTAAATTTATATCTGTGATTTTAGTTCCAATATCTTTATTAATCTTACTTTTATCTTTAGGTTTAACCAGCATATATACATTTGCTAAAAACCAGAATATACCTTATTTGAATTTCAGACTCGCAGATGCTCCATTCCTGGCAAATCTCTTGGGAATATTTATCCCGATTATTTTAGGCTTATTCCTTTTCTTCTTACTCTACAAATTCATTCCTTATCGAAAAATACCCAATTCCCCTGCTTTTACCGGTGCACTCTTTGCCGCACTTTTATGGGAGCTCTCCAAACATCTTTTTGATATCTATATAAAGAATTATGCTGGCATAGAAAAAATCTATGGCTCTTTTGGCACGATTGTAATTCTGCTTTTCTGGATTTACTATTCTGCGTTTATCCTTTTGATTGGAGCAGAGGTTGGAGCTAACTTAGAAACCCTGAGAAAAAAATCATAAAAATGAAAGGTGGAACTATGAAAAATCAACTGTTAAAAGTAGTTATTTATCTATTTGTTTATATCCTTTCAACCAGCCAACCAGCGGAAGCCTGCACCAGTCTTCTGGTAACCAGAGGTGCTTCTGTAGATTCTTCGGTAATGATTACCTATACCTGCGATGGTGAGTTTCATCCACATCTGGAATATACCCCTGCCAGGGACCACAAACTGGAAGATTCGTTACAGATAACGGACTGGTCTGGAAAAGTAAGAGGTAAGATCAAACAGGTACCCCATACTTACGCAGTGGTTGACCTTATGAATGAACACCAGTTAACTATTGGCGAGACAACCTTTGACGGGCGCGAGGAATTGGAAAATCCGGATGGCCTTTTAAATTACTGGGACCTGATGCAGCTGGCACTGGAAAGAGCCAAAACTGCCAGGGAGGCAATTGAGGTTATTACTCAACTGGTTGCTGATTATGGTTATCGTTCCACGGGTGAGTCTTTTTCGATCGCAGACACTAAAGAAGTTTGGATAATGGAGATGATTGGACCCGGTCCTGGAGGTAAAGGAGCAGAATGGGTTGCTCTCAGGATTCCAGATGGTTATATATCCTGTCACGCCAATAAATCCCGAATTGGTGAATTCCCTTTAAAAGACCCTAAAAACTGTCTTTATTCCGGGAACGTCATATCTTTTGCCATAGAAAAAGGATATTACGACCCGAAATCAGGAAAGCCTTTCCGGTTTTGTGACGCCTACTGCCCTGCTACTCCGAAAATCCAGCGGCATGCAGATGCACGCGTCTGGAGCATCTTCCGCCGGTCTGCTCCTTCAAAAAATTTCTCCCCTGATTACCACAGAGGAATCGATGGAGCAGAACCATATCCATTATGGATTAAACCTGATAAAAAACTTTCTCTTTCAGATGTTTTTGCTTTAATGCGAGACCATTATGAGGGGACACCCTTTGATATGACCAAAGGAATCGATGCAGGTCCTTATGGCTCTCCATATCGCTGGCGTCCTTTGGATTGGACAGTCGATAGTATTGAGTATAGTTGGGAGCGAGCGATCTCAACCCAGCAGACCGCTTTTTCATTTATCTCTCAATCCCGTTCCTGGTTACCAGATCCAGTAGGTGGCGTCCTCTGGTATGGCTTAGATGATACCTACACTTCCTGTTACATACCATTGTATTGTGGTATTGATACCATTCCAAAATCTTTTACAATCGGCAGTTTAAACAAGTTCTCCTGGGAATCTGCCTGGTGGGTTTTCAATTTCGTGGCAAATTTTGCCAACCTGAAATATTCTTATATACTACCGGAGATTCAAGCCGTGCAAAAAGATATGGAAGGAAACTTCATGAAATTACAGCCGACAGTGGAAAAGACGGCAGTTGAACTCTCTGAATCTGATTCAAAACTTATGGTTCGTTATTTGACTGATTACTCTGTTACTAATGCAGAAATGGTAGTATCACGTTGGAAGGAATTAGGAGAACATTTGATAACCAAATATAACGATGGTTATGTCCAGGACGAAGAAGGAGAACCACAGGAAAAAGGGTATCCTGAAACCTGGCTCAGAGAGGTTTTAAAATCAAGACCTGACCAGTTCTTATTAAAACCTGAAAAGGAAGATATGTCAAAATGAAACTTCTAAAATAGCAATTCGTATAGATATGTATATCATAATTAAGGAGGATAGGTTATGAAAGACAGGATTTTGGAGAGAAGAGCTTTTATTAAAACCTTGCTGGCAGGAATTTCCGTTACAGCACTTGACTGGGCTTCCCTGCCCAAAGCAGAAAGTGCTGACTCAAACGAAAACCAGTTCGATGCCATAATCATTGGCTCAGGTCTCGGAGGATTAACCTGTGCGGCTGCTTTTGCCCGGCAGGGATTTAAACCCCTGGTTCTGGAACAACACTACGTTCCCGGAGGGTATGCTACCACTTTCAAGCGAAAAGATTTTGTCTTTGACGTCTCGTTACACTCTACCACCGTAGGTGAAAGGAATGGAATACACAATCTTATCCCTGGTTTCCCTGAAATCACCGAGGTCGAGTTTGTCCCTCATCCCAATCTTTACCGGGTAATCTATCCGGATTATGACATCCGGGTACCGCAGAAAAATCTGGATGGATACATTACTATACTCACCGGCTACTTTCCTGATGAGAAAGAAGGTATTACTGCTCTTTTTGAGGATATGAAAGGGGTTGCCGGTGACATTAACAAGATTTCAGCTGCCAGAGGAAACGTGGATATGAGCAAATTCCCCATCGATTTTCCGTATCTTTACAAAAGCTACACTAAAACCTGGGGAGAGATGATGGATGCCCGGATCAAGAACCCGAAGCTAAAGTCAGTCATCTCCACCCTCTGGGGATATTATGGATTGCCTCCCTCTAAACTTGCCAGCATATATTATGCTCTCCCCACTATAGGTTATCTACAAGAGGGCGGTTATTACCCGGTAGGGAAATCCCAGAAAATTAGTAATGCTCTGGTAAAATTTATCGAAGGCCAAGGTGGTATGGTAAAGCTTAAATCCGGGGTAGAAAAAATACTGGTAAAGGAGCAGACTGCGTATGGAGTGAAAACCACTGATGGTAAAGAATACCAGGGTAAAGTAGTAGTCTCAAATGCCAATGCTTATGATACTTTCCATAAGATGCTGGATGAAGGGGAATATCTTAAGGATTACCTGACGAAAATGGAGAATTTCAGCGTCAGCTTCTCATCTTTCCAGATATTTTTAGGATTGAAAAATGACCTGATTGGTAAACTCGGGATTAAAGACACTGAGATCTTTTATGAACCTGGATATGATGCAGAGGAAGGCTACAAATCTGCTCTTAATGCGGATGTTGAAAATTCAGGCTTTGGTTTAACCTTATATGATAACCTTTATCCCGGTTATTCACCTGAAGGGAAAAACACCCTCAATATCTTAGTTCTCCAGGGATATGACCACTGGAAAAAATATGAAGCTGACTACTTTAAAGATGAAAAGACTGCCTATCGGAACGAAAAAGAACGAATGGCAGATATTCTGATCAACCAGGTAGAAAAAACTCTTCTTCCCGGACTCTCAAACGCAATAGAGGTCAAGGAAATCGGCACCCCTTTGACAAACGTTCACTATACTAGGAATTATCGCGGGGCGATATACGGATGGGACCAGACTCTGGACAATTCTGGAATAAATCGATTACCGCATAATACCCCGATTAAAAATCTTTATCTTGCCGGAGCCTGGACCAGGCCGGGGCATGGCTATGGCGGAGTTATCTGGAGCGGGCTGGAGTGCTTTGGTACGATAATGAGCAACTGGCAATAAGATAAAAATATCAGGAGGTAATATGCTGTCAGAAAACAATCCTTTACTTGAATATCTAATGAAATTCTGGAGAGAAAGTCTCAAGCCAACCCTGGATAAGGCTTTAGAACTAACTCCTGAGGATAAGCTCAACTGGGCACCAGCGGAGAAGATGCTAACGCTCGGTAATATATTTCTGCACATATCCGAATGCTCTGACTGGTGGTATGATGAGGTCATGAAAGGGAACAAATCAACTGAGCTTGCTTTTGCAGACAAGCCTTGCCCATCTAAAGAAAAAATCAAAGAATATCTTCAGCTTCACTGGGAAAGGATGGAAAGATTTTTCGCAGACTCCAGAGAAGTGTTAAGCAAAACCTATAAGATAGAGCATGAGGGTAAAACTCACCATCTGGATGGCTACTGGATATTTACCCATCTACTTGAACATGATATTCACCACCGAAGCCAGATCAATCAATATCTAAGGATATTAGGTATCAAACCGCCGAAGATATAAAGGTAAGATTCACCCTTAAACAAGTTTGAGGATGCCACCCTGCAAATTTAAGAAGTAGGGCAAGGCTTTAGCTTTGCGAGAAAATAAAACATCCGGGATAAACTCCGAGAAACGGAGACTACGTCTGGCGCCCTACGGGCGGGCTGGCTCGTAGCCACCGTAGGACCGGACGCTACGAAATTTATTCCTCTTCTGGACAGGCTGGAATCCTGTCCCACCAAATTATCTTATTATAATTCCCTTGCTATTTCCTCCGCAACTTCCAATGTGGAATTCTTCCCACCCATATCGTAGGTTTTAACTTTACTTTCTTTCACCACCATAGCCACTGCATTTTCCAATCTCTCCGCTTTTTCCTTTTCACCTAACCAGTCCAGCATTAATTTAGCCGCTAAAATAGTTGCTATTGGATTGACTTTATATTGCCCTGTATATTTTGGCGCTGAGCCGTGAGTCGGCTCGAAAACGGCATAATCATCCCCGATATTTCCGCTGGAGGCAAATCCCAGTCCGCCGACTAACTGGGCACACAAGTCTGAGATTATATCCCCGAACATATTCGAGGTTACCAGTACATCATAATCAAAAGGATTTTTCAAAAGCCACATACAGATGGCATCGATATTAGCTTCATAGAGTTTGATCTCCGGATATTCTTTGGCTATTTTCCTTGCCTCACGGATAAAAAGCCCGGAGGTCTCACGGATGACATTCGGCTTTTCCACAACTGTTACCGATTTCCTCTTATTTTTCTTGGCATACTCAAAAGCATCCCGGATGATATTCTGGGAAGCTTTTCGGGTGATGATTCTCAGGCTTATTGCAATATCCTCTAAGGAAGTATTCGAGAACCTTTTCATCTTAATATGATTCTTGACCAGAACATCCATCACTTCCTTTGGCAGCGGATGAAACTCCACCCCGGCATATAAATCCTCTGTATTCTCTCTGAAGACTACTAAATCTATCCCCTCTTTATAATTCAATGGATTACCCGGATAGGCTTTACAAGGCCTCAAGTTTGTTCTCAGATCAAACTCCTGGCGCAACCTCACAATCGGACTTGAATATACTAATCCTTTACCTCTTAGGGTCGGGACTAATTCAGCCTCTGCTTCTTCCTTTGGCTTCGAAGTTATCGCCCCAAAAAGGCAGCAATCAGTATTTTTCAGAAGTTTGATTGTCCTGTCAGGGAGAGGATTCCCTTCTTTACACCAGAATTCCCAGCCGATATCTCCTTTTGTATATTCTGCATCCAATCCAATTTTTCCCAGGACAATTTTCGCTGCCTCCATTACATCTTTACCCACACCATCACCAGGCAACCAGGCAATCTTATATTTGGGCATTAATTAACCTCCTCAGTATTCAGACAATATTGTCGGAACTATAATTTTTGTTAATCTCCCGCACGGGAGCAAGAACGCTACCTCAATTAATATGAACTTATGTCCTGTATCTATCTGAACATCTCTTTACGACTTTTATATTTTTAGATTAATGGAAATCCGGTGAGCATTACCTAAATCCGAACTAAAGGGAACAAAGGCATAATCTATCTGATATTTCTTGATCTTCAAACCCAATCCCAGGGAAAGATTTCTATCATCATAACCGATCTGATAACCACTTCGTAAAGCAAACTTCTGTTTATAAATATACTCCCCACCTAAATTAACCTTGAGATCAGTATCTCTCGGTTTAACCAGATCCAGGCTTAGAATATACTCTCCCTTAAGATAGTTTTCATTACCTGCATATGCCATTCCCAATTTATACCGGGTTGGCAGATTGAATTTTTCCTGCTCGAATTTCATCTTCGGACCAAAATTCTGGATTGCTCCTCCTATTTGTAGATAGGGTTTTAAAAAATATATTCCGCCTAAGTCGAACCCCGATCCGGTAGCTGAATAAAAATCAATTTTTTCGTACAGAAATTTTGCTGAGAGGCCAAGATCGAACTTCTCATTAAATTTTCTACTCCAGGAAAAGGAAAGAGCTAAGTTATGCTGATCAAAATAGCTTAAAGGATTTTCCGTGGGTCCCTCTCTTCTTTCCAGATCTTTCACCTGACTAAGGGTCAAACTCATCCCGAAAACGTTTTTCTTGTAACCAAAACAAACTGCCGCATATTCTAAACTTATATCCTGAATCCATTCATTATGCATAAAAGCAAACTCCACTCCTTTATGCTGGGCAATCCCGGCTGGATTCCAGTAAAGAGAAAATATGTCTCCGGAAATGGCAGTATAAGCTTCACCCATCCCAGAAGCTCTGGCTCCAACTCCTAATTTAAGAAAAGCTAAACCTGATGTACCTGCCTTGTCCGGGATATCCGAGCCGAAGACCTGCAAGTTAACTAAAACAATCATACAGACTATCAAGCCTAACTTTTTCATCTAACACCTCATTTATACTCTGCTGTAGCGTTATCGCTCCAGTTCTACAGATTTGTTTCTATGACGGCAACGAAAAGACGTCTTCACAGGAGTGAAGACGCTACATTTATCTCCAGGCTTAGAATCCAAAACTCATCGAGACAAGATGGTCCGGATTTGTCTCCACCTGGCTGGAGATAAAAGCATAATCGAATCCTAAAGTTATGGATTTAACTTTATGTTTGATTCCCAAGCCAAAGGTAAGAGAACCATCGTTATATCCTAATCTCCCGGCAAAATATTCCAGCCAGCGGTATTCAGCCCCTAAATGAAATCTAACATCCTGTTTATTGTTTTTATCTGCTTGCAGTGACAAAAGGAGCTTATCCTTTAATAAAAGATACGAGCCACCTAATTTGAAATTTACGGGAAATTCATCTTCTGTATCTGTGCCTGTTTGGTCGAACTCCTGCCAGTATTTGCTTGAGACCCAGGAATATTTCATCCCTAAATTATCTACTGCCAGCCCAACTCTTAACTTGTCTGTTGGATAAATCAGCACACCCAAATCTATTCCCATAGTATAGGCGTTTAAACTGGCAAGGTTATATTGTGAATATCTTATATTCACCCCTAAAGAAAACTCTTTGATCAACTTTTTAGCAAAATTAACGGTGATAGCGTTTTCATAATTAGTCAATTCACCGGACACCTTTCCCCGGTCATCTCTGGTCTCTACATCCTTAACTCCTGAATTTATCCAGTAAGCTCCGATGGCTGCTTCTCCTTTAACCTGTTGTTGATAACTTACATAGCTAAGTTTTCGATCTAAGCTCATAAATCTGTAACTTGCGCTAAAGGTAGGTCTTTCGATCTGAATTAAACCAGCCGGGTTATAGGATGAAGCAAAACCATCATCTGCTACCCCGATAAAAGCTCCACCCATCCCTAAAGCTCTGGCACTTAAACCCATCCTTAAGAAAGCACCAGCATATCCACCCTCACCAGTTCCTGCATAGGTTAAAGAGATACTGAATAAAACCAATAGACTCAGGGCAACAAAAATCTTCTTTATCATTATTTTCTCCTTATTTTAAAACCCCGATTTTACCCCATTCTTCCTGACTACCGGGTCCTTCTATTTTAAAGAAATATATTCCATTGGCAACCACCTCTCCCTTATCATTTCTTCCATCCCAGACCTGGTCGTATTCCACCCCTCCGGTGCGATAGGTATTTTCCAGGATGGTTTTAACCAATTTCATCTCAAAGTCATAAATGTTTATAGTAATATCCCCATCCGATTTGGGTTTGTAGTGGATTCTGGTAGCTTCATTGGCTATCAGAGGTGAAAAAGGACTGGGATAGGCATAAGAGTCTTTCGCCTCAGGAGAACCTATGGGAACAAAGGACCGGAATACTTTCCAGGTATTACCATAATCAGTGCTTTTCACCACCCCGTCGAAATTACCAGCCCAGATTATGGAATCATCTACTATTCTTACGGCATAAAACTCAGTACTTAATATCTGTTGATCCGGTTGGTCTTTATCCTGCATATAGTTTTTGACTTCCCAGTTTTGTCCAAGATCGGTTGATTTTTTAAGCCCTGAACTTGTAGCGGCCCAGATAACTGAATCCGGTCCTCCTGATCCGTTACCGGAAAAATCGAAATTCCAGATCTTATCCCCCTCTAAGGTCTGTGACCAGTTAGCACCTTCATCTGTAGTATAACTTGCAGCATAGGTACCATAGTAGGTAGGCTGGGTCCCTGCCCAGATAATCTTTTTGCTCCCATAATTCTGAACTGCTAATGAAACTACGAAGTTTCCTGAAATGGGTGAAAGAGTATCGCTTTGTACATAGCCGATAACCGTATCTGCAGTATCCGCTGTCGTATAGACGAACTTGAATATCCCCGCCGCAGTCCCTGCCCAGATAAAAGTTGTATCATTAGAAGTATCAGCTACTACTGAGAAAAGCCTGTTCCGGTAATCCTCATAATAGCCACTATCATAATCTACTTTAGCAGTTGAATCCACAAACACATTCTCCCAGTTTAAACCTTTGTCCCTGGAACGGATCAACCCACCATAAAAACAAGCCGCCCAAACTGTGGTATCAGAAAACGTTATGTCATAAGCTAATTTCCCCACCTTGCTTGCCTGCTCAGGTTCGGGGAAAAGCTTATCCCAGGTTTGTCCTAAATTAGTTGTTTTATTAAATCCAGCTCCATATGGAATTGGAACTCCATCTATTATCTGATTATAAGAAATAGCAACCCATAAAGTTGAATCTTTATAACCTATAGCCGAAACCCCATCCTGGTTTAAGCCATTAGTGTGGTCAAAAGATACCCAGGTTGAACCACCATCTGAACTTACGCTTATTCCATTCCCGGTCCCCACCCAGATATTAACCCCATCGTAGATAATCTCCACCACGCTGTTACCCGCTAATCCAGAAAACGGTTCCTCTAAAGAATAATTGATATACGCCCAGGCGGGACTTGATAGCATTACCGATAAATATAAAGAGAAAAGCAGGATGATTTTATTTTTAAAACGCATTCAACCCTCCATTATTAAGGTAAAAGAAGTTCATAAAAAAAGCCGACTGGTCATCTCGGCTAAAAAAGTAGTCGCCCATAAATAAACTATCCTTTCCTCTGCGATTAAAACCTTTTAAATCCAAAACCTTTAAGAAGCTTTATAGGCGACCTCCGTCAGGCTTAATAAAGTATAAAATATTATTTTGTCAAGACTTAAATATCAGAACTTTTGAAAAGTTAAATCCGCCTGAGATATAAAAAACTGAATTACATCCAGGTTACATGGTTTTTTCTTTAATACATTCCTCGCAGACTGCAATCCTATTTTGAGCTCTTTTAAAGGCGGCTAAAGCCCTGGGGATATCGATTTCTTTTTCCTTTGATTTGAGCCTTTGTTTTGCTCTTTCTAAAGCCTTTTCCGCTCTTTCCAGGTCTATATCTTTAGCAAATTCCACTGCATCTGCCAAGATCACCACTTTATTTTTTAAGACCTCTAAAAACCCTCCACTTACTGCCAGGATAACCTCTGAATCTTTTGAGTCTTTCTTCATAGTCAACTTTCCAGAGACCAAGGAAGTGATCAAGGGAGCATGGTCCGTTAAAACCCCCAAATATCCTTCCACTCCCGGTGCAATCAGGGAGGATACTTCTTCCTCATAGAAGATTTTTTCTGATGTTACGATAGTTAGTAGAAACATTTTGTTTCGTTATTCGCTATTAGCTGTTTGCTGTTCGATTCTTTAAAAAGCATTTAATTTACGATTATATATAAAAACATCTTTTTGTCAACTTATTTCTGAGACAAACCAGGGTTCGACAAATTTGACCCCCCACCTCTAAAAAACGAAGAGGCGTCCTGTAATCCATGCCTATACTCTTAAAAGACAATGCAAGGCTGAAGTCCCAAGACCTTGATGGCTTTGCCCTGCATTCTAATTCATCCTTAGCTTTTATTTTTTTTTAAACCTTGAACTTTTGAACCTTTGATCCTTTGAACCTTTTTCATGTCCCTCTTTTAACTTCTTCAACTCATCTCGATAAAAAGCCGCTTTTTCGAACTCTAAGTTTTTAGAAGCTTTTTTCATTGCCCTCTCTAAATGCTCGATTTTATCTTCTAAGGTTAAAAGGTCCAAATAATTCATCCTCTCTTCTTTGACCATAGATTCTGTCCTGGAATCAGCAAAGGTGGTGGTTTTCAAAATTTCCTCTCTGGTTTTGTAAATGGTCTGGGGTGTAATCCCGTGAGATTTATTATACTCTTCTTGAATCATTCTTCTCCGATTCGTCTCTTCAATCGCCTTTCTCATAGAGTCTGTAACCCCATCCGCATACATAATCACCTCACCCGCTTTATTCCTGGCTGCTCTGCCTGCGATCTGAATGAGTGAAGTTTCCGAACGAAGAAAACCTTCTTTATCCGCATCTAAGATAGCTACCAATGAAACCTCTGGCAGGTCCAGGCCCTCCCTTAATAGATTAATCCCCACCAGGACATCGAACTCTGCTAACCTTAAATCCCTTAAAATATCCACCCTCTCAATCGCATCTATTTCCGAATGAAGGTACCTAACTTTTATGCCCATCTGGGCAAGATAATCTGCTAAATCTTCTGCCATTCTCTTGGTTAAAGTGGTGACTAAAACCCTTTCCTTTTTCTCTGACCTTAATTTTATCTCCTCTAAAAGATCATCCACCTGATTTTTTAAAGGTTTAACTATAATTAGAGGGTCGATCAATCCAGTAGGCCGGATGATCTGTTCAACCACTACCCCTTTGCTTCTTTCCAGCTCAAAGTTGGCAGGAGTGGCTGAGACAAAGACAACCTGATTAATCATAGATTCGAACTCCTTGAAAAAAAGAGGGCGATTATCTAAAGCTGAAGGGAGCCTGAACCCATATTCAACTAAGACCTCTTTCCTGGACCTGTCCCCGGCATACATCCCTCTTATCTGGGGGATGGTTTGATGAGATTCATCTATGATTATCAAAAAATCCTTTGGAAAAAAATCTAAAAGACAATAAGGCTTTTCTCCCGGTTTCCTGCCGGAAAGATGACGTGAATAGTTTTCGATTCCAGGACAATACCCGATCTCCCTCATCATCTCTAAATCGAATTTCGTGCGTGATTCCAGTCTCTGTGCCTCAAGGAGCTTTCCCTGGTCCCTAAACCAGTTCAGCCTTTCCTCTAATTCTATTTCGATATTTTTAATCGCCTGTTCTAATTGAGGCGGTGTGGTAACAAAATGTTTAGCCGGATAAATCGCAACCCTCTTTTTCTCCTCCAGGACATCACCTTTTAAGGTATCGATAACCGAAATCCTCTCGAGTTTATCGCCGAACAGCTCTAATCTGATTGCGGTCTCCTCATAAGCTGGATGAACCTCAATCGTATCCCCTCTTACCCGGAAAGTTCCCCGGGCAAATTCGATATCGTTTCTGGAATAATGGATATCGATCAGAGATTTTAAAATCTGGTCCCTTTCGAACTCTTCTCCTACCTCTAAGAACAAGAGTAGCTCCTTGTAATCCTTAGGAGAGCCTAACCCATATATGCAGGAGACGCTGGCAACGATAACCACATCTTCTCTTTCTAATAAAGATGAGGTAGCGCGCAGGCGCAGTCTGTCGATATCATCATTCATCGAGGTATCTTTCTCAATATAGGTATCAGTCTGCGGGACATAAGCCTCTGGCTGGTAATAGTCATAATAGCTTATGAAAAACTCCACCGCATTATGCGGGAAAAAACCTTTAAGTTCACCATAAAGCTGAGCCGCTAAGGTTTTATTATGGGAAATTACTATACTTGGCTTACCCACATTGGCGATGAGATTAGCAACCGTAAAAGTCTTGCCTGAGCCGGTTACACCCAAAAGGGTCTGATATTTTTCACATCTCCGGACACCTTCAGTTAATTTTTCAATCGCTTGAGGCTGATCACCAGTGGGTTTGTAATTTGAAACCAGTCTAAACTCAGCCATATCATTCCTTTTAAATCCTAACTTATATACGGAAAAAACAGTGTCAAGTCAGAAATTATAAAACCAAGCTAAGTTCGTTTCTCGATACTATCATTGCGAGTCTCGCCAGAGGCGGACGAAGCAATCCGTTGATTTTTTTGTATATTATTCCAAACATAAACCAACACTTCAATCTGTAGCTGCTTGATTTATCAAGCCTTATTGTTCTGATTATTTCGTAGAGACGCATAGCATGCGTCTCCATACCTCTTAGACAATGCTGCCATAGTCAAACCCTATCCTACCCTCCCCTATAGGGGAGGGAATATGTCCCCTCTCCTCTACGAGCCGCAAAGCTTTTAACGGCCTACGGGAGAGGGTCAGGGTGAGTTCACGCCCCTACAAAAAAAGGGGATAAAAAAATCCCCCGCCCCGATTTTAATCAGGGCGGGGGACAATCTCCTTCTCAATCACAAGATTCATCCTGAGGGTTTAACAAGGACAGTTCACGCATGGTATGGGACCACCCTTGAAAAGGTAGTTAATGAGGTAGATAACATCCGCAACATTCACCTTGCCATCGCAGTTAACATCGCTATTCTTTAGTGGAGCTGGGCCTCCTTTGTAGAGATAATTAATCAAGTAGATGACGTCGTCGACCAAAACTTTATCATCTCCATTAGCATCTCCACACCTATCCACTAAACGAGCCCAGTTCGGGTCCCCAAACAGACCAGGATTCCGGATCCCTAATGCTTTATGAGCCGGGTCAACAAACGGTGAGTTCAGAAGGAAGCGATTCTTATCAATCGGTGCAGGCCCGCCATGATTGACAAAGTTATCTATATAATCCACGTCAGCTTGGTTAACGATACCATCGCAGTTAACGTCTCCCTGATCTGCAAATTCTATTGGTGGCGGCCCGCCTGCGTTTACATAAGCGTTCAAGATCGCTTTGTCTGTCGCATCGCACCTGCCATCCTGGTTCACATCACCACGGTAGAACCCTTCCTGGTGCAGTAACTTATAGAGGAAGCATTTCCAGGCTCCGTAGGAGAATTCATTCTTTTTATTTATT
Source organism: uncultured candidate division Zixibacteria bacterium (assembly GCA_963713865.1). Lineage (GTDB taxonomy): Bacteria > Zixibacteria > MSB-5A5 > MSB-5A5 > RBG-16-43-9 > CAZMZF01. The sequence continues at coordinate 2,633,967 of OY970208.1, forward strand.
GGGTTACCATAACCCCACTTGAGATACTTCTCCATCCGCATCGCACCAGGGGCAAGGGTATAGTTGGTGTCAACCAGTATAATCGATCTATCCTGTGGAATTGAGTCATTATCAATTCCCCAACCAAGGTTCTCCATCCAGTAGAACAGTGAATCCATATACTGCCCATCGTAAACCCTGTCTGCCTGGCTGAAAGCCCAACCGGTAATAACCTTTCCACCCGGACCCGGTATCAAGGGCTTCTTGGTCATTCCGAAGACCTCAGTTGGACCATTCACATCCCACATCCAGATCGAGTTATGCTGTTGATCAAAATCAGCTAAATCTGCAGTTCCACCAGTGGAGATATCAAGATCCAGCCACATACCATCCTTCAAGCCTTCGATAGCAACGGCACCTTTGTTTTTGATGACGAATACATCCTCTATCGCATACTCACAGTCCTTTGTTCCGCCTTCTGGTATCCAGACTCCAAAGGCATACTTGGTGATCTCAAGAGGAAGAATAGGATGAGCAAACTTGGTGGTAAGCTGTTTAATCAGATAATTACCTGCTGAACCAGTCACCACGAAGCTATTTGTGTCTGGACGTCCTAATGGTTTAAAGGTATGAAGTGGAGCGTAGTCTCCATAATCGCAAGTCAGATTGTCCTGAGAGTTGCCCTTGATAAAGGTTCCATAATAGAGCCCACTCTGTAGTCCTGCTCCAAAGTCAACGTAGAATTTTTCGATTCCGCCCTGGTTATTCTCGACTTCTCTGGCTTTGGAAGCATCGACTGTGTCACTCATCTTGTAAGGACCAGGAGAAACCACTATCGCCTGCTCTACCTCAACATAAACTGGCAGAGTTGGATTGTAAGGTCCGGTGTTGGGTAAAGGTCCGGCGTTCTGACCCTGGAAATCTGGCCAGGGTAAGTAATAATCCGGAATCCACACGATTCCTCCCGGACTGATTGAGGGCCAGGCTACAAAATACTTGCCATAACCTTCGGGAGTAGTAGCCGGGTCGCTTAAGGCAAAAGCGTAATTGGTGTAATCCACACCAGCTAAAGTGACAAAATGACCACCAAACCTGTTCCAAACTCCCAGAGATATTCCTGCCAGAAACCTAAGAGCAGAACCACATCCTCACAGATTCTCAGCTGATACTGCAGATACCAGAATTCAGGTGCATAGACTGTGGTCTCTGTGAACCACCAGCCACCATGAGCTTTGATTACACCAATGAGAGCCGCCTCTAAAGCATCGCAGTTAGTCCCAAGAATCGGGTCTGTGCCAGCCGAGTCTGCTACTTCATTGACCAGCGCAATCTCCATCCCTGGATCACAACCACCCCAGGAAGGTGGAAATTGACTGTCAACGCATGCAAACCACCAGATTGAGTTAGCACCTGCGACTGGGCCGCAATATGCCATCCCATTATTAGGGAAGGCACCCTGATATTGATAGAAATCAGGCAGACCTACCTTGTAATAATAGTCATCTGGTAGAATTGGGCAGGCGTTCTCTGGCCTGTTATAACCCTGAGTCCTGACCCTTATCGCTCCAGAACATATCCCGTTTTCCACTACGTCAAACCAGCCGTAGGGTAGACCATATTCAGCGTAAGGACCCCAATAGCTCTGTTCCAGCCTGCCTGTAATATCGAATATCCAGGATTGATAATCGGGTATAGCGTTTCCATCTGGACAATAAGCTGGATCCAAACGGTCATCTGTATTCATGTAAGTAATCACCGCAAACCAGCGATCATAAAGACAGACATCAGCACCTAAGCTAAAATATTTGGTCCAAGTGCCACCAGGAGCTTGAAATGTATACTCTGGTCCAATCCATATCGGTTCATCAGGATAAGGAGAATGGTCTATATAGGCTGCGCTCCAGATCTCCGGCCGGAAAACCACGGTACAGGTATCAGAGGTGTTAAGTGCCATCGCCACCTGAGTTGCATTAAAAGGATAGATCGGGTATGGACACACAGCTATACCATAGCCGTTATTGTCAGGGTCCATAAAGGTAGCAGTCGATACCGCACCATAGCACCTTAAGTAGGGATTATCAGGAGTGCTTCTATAGCAGCAAGGTAACTGCTGATTGCCTATGGTGCAAAAGGTTAAAGGCTCCTTTTCTAATGCCTCAAAATCCTCAACTGGCACATTTTCTAACTTTCTCTGTTCCAGCATCTCCCGAGTTATCCCCTTCTTTTCTAACATCAGCTTCTGGAAATCCTCTACCGTCGGCTTAGTTGGCTTTGCCTTCGGCAATACTACCGCTGGAAATGCCTCCGGTCCTGGCTCAGCTTTCTGAATCTGGGTCGGCTGTTTGGCAGGTTCTTCCTGCTTTGCCTTACCAAAAACCAGGACTGACCAAACTGTAAAAGCTAAAAGAACTAATAAGATTACTAAAATACTTTTCTTCATTTGAAATCCTCCTTAGTCAACTTCTAAATTGTAAAAAAAGTCAAGTTAACCATCTTTAAATCCGTTAAATCACCTCCTTCTTTCTACCCTTCTCACCTCTAAAATTTTAAAAAACAATTAGAGTTAGCTGAAAACCGTGGCTGTAAGGTGGGATTGTTTCCAGCTAACTTTGGTGAAAAGGGTGCAAAAATTCCCTTTTACCAATTCTGTGAGATCAAAATTGGTGTGACTTTATATGAGGTAAAACCAACCACTCCCCCGCCAACGGCGGGGGACGACTATTCTTTTTTTAACTTTATTTTAATTTATCGGGGGAAGAAAAACTCGATACACCCACCAAAGCCCGAAGGGAGATTTTATTCTCTCCCTTTCCTTCTCCAGTCCATTAGAGTAATTTTCCCTTTACGGTATTTATATAATATATCATAATAAATTTGTCAAGTAAAAAATTTAGAATTTTAAATATATTTATTTCCTGGTATCCTGATTATAGTCTATAATCAATGTGTTTTAAAGGTCTAAGTTATTATATATTAATAAGTTTAGTTCATTTTCCAGGGTAAATATGAGGTATTTACCTGTCTTTTGGATAACTAATCACAATACTCCATTTACCCTCATTACGAGCTAATTATAAATCTTATTTCTTGTTCTCCTGATTGAAAAAATGAGAAATCTGCAGTGCAATCATTTCAGGCCCGCTAAAAATGATTATGAAAAAAACTGTAAACAAAAAAGCCCCCGCCAGATGCGAGGGCTTTTTCCAATATGAGGAATGAGGTTATTTGTCAACATAGTGCAGATTTAGGGGTTCTGTAGATTTTGGTTTATCAATCAGAGGTTTTGCCATAACTGGATTTGAAGACTCAGAGGAAAGTGCAATTGGAGCTGGCCCATCTTTAAATTGAAGTAAATTAAATAAACTATGTCGCTTATGGTTACATTTTCCGATATCTTAGATTTTAGAAAATGATTTTATCCCAAAAGGAACAGGAGAAAATAAATTTTTACTTATTTATTTAATATAAATATCAGTTTTACCTTACCAGCGTCATCTTCTTTGTTTGAGTAAGTTCTTTAGTCTTAATCACATAGAAGTAAATTCCGCTACCAACATCTTTAGCTTCTTCATTTTTCCCATCCCATATAACCTGATAACTGCCTGATAATTTGTCCTCATCCACCAAAGTCTTCACCTTCTGTCCCAGTAGATTATAGATGGTCAAGGTGGTGTGGATGGGCCCCTTGAACGTTGAACCTTGAGCCTTTAAACAGAAGGGTATGGTGGTTGCGGGGTTAAACGGATTTGGATAGTTCTGAAGTAATATATATTGAGGTTTATTCAATAGTTCCTCGTCAGAAACAAATGTAGGTTCAAAACTTATTACTTTACAGAAGATATCGAAACCAGAACCTGAATCTCTATTATCCCCCCAGGCAAAGTAATAATTCTTATCGTCCGTTGCTACAACAGGAGATTGTTGAATGTTATCTCCCTGATCATTATTGACTCTGAAATTTCCACCTAAGGGATTACCTTCTGCATCAAATCTCTGGGCATAGATATCCGGATTACCATTTCGGTTATCCGTCCAGGTAACCAAGAATTCACCAGAGGGTTTTACAGCTAAAGAGAATCCGTTGAACTTAGGCACTTGAGGATATATTGCTTTGATAATCGGGCCTATCTTCGAACCATCTGCCTTGAACCTCTGAATGAATATGTTACCTGATGCAAGCCAGCTTACCACAAAATTACCGTTTTCGTCCGCCCCTACGTCCGGGAACTGGTTATACCTGCAAACAGCGCTATCGCTTATCTCAAAATTCACTCCAATCCTTTCTCCAGATTGATTATACAACTGCCCCCAGATTTCAACATCACTCTTGGTCTTATAAGAATTTTGCCAGACTATCACAAAGCTACCATTTGCTGATTTAGCCACTTTAGGATGATCACTAGATTGGGCTGTATCTAAAAAACTATTTGCTATAAAATTAGTTCCGACTTTTTCACCTTGGGGAGTGTAAAGCTGAGCGAAAATAAGCTGATCCAAAGATCCTATCATCTGAGCCCATACAACCACGAAACTTCCCCTATGATCGATTACCACATCAGACTCAGTTGCCCAATATGGTAAAGGACTTTCATTTACTAGGATATTCTCTCCCAAACCGTTTCCGTCAGAATCATATCTCTGAAAATAAATACCATAATCACTAAAGAAAGTAATAACAGAATTCCCTGAGCTATCCATTGCAACTGAAGATAAGAAACCTGAACTTTTTTCTTCCCTTTCATGATTTACTTGAAAATTAGAACCCAAGAATTCTCCAGAGGAAGAAAATCTCTGCGCGAAAATATCAGTATCACAAAATCTCAAATCATCCCAAGAAATGATAAAATGATCTGACAGGGAAGCCGCTATAGCTGGATTTCTCTGCGAAGAGCTCCCTTTATCATCGTTAACCTTGAAGCTCTCCTTCACTATCTCACCCTTCTGGTTCAAGATCATCGCAAAGATATCAACATCATTACTACATTTATAACCATCCCAAGCTAAAGACAGAGACCCTGAAGGTGTCTTTGAAACGCCAAAAAAGAATGGACGATAACGTGCCAAATCAGCTACTTTGAGGTTACCACCTTCAGGCTCGCCTGATTGATTGTAATACTGAAGATAAATATTTACCCCTCTATCCCTTGAATCTAACCAAGCGATAGCGAATTTTTTAGAGAGATTCATAACTGCTTTAGGAAATTGTTTAAAAAATTTTCCTGTGACTTCATTCACTCTAAAATTAGACCCTAAAGCTTCTCCTTTGAAATTATACCTCTGAGCATAAATATCTTGAGATTCGGTTCTTTTCTCCATCCAGGTTATAACGAAATTACCTGGTGCGTCCATTGCCACATCAGGATTATTGAGAAAGAGAATGCTATCACTATCATTAACTTTAAACTCGGAACCTAAAATCTCATTTTTATGATTAAACCTTACAGTATGAATTTCCAGATTAAGGCTATCTGTTTCTTGATAATATATCTGTGCTATCCAGGTTGCCACGAAATCGCCCTTTGGATTAATTGCTATCGCCGGGATAGTTGTGCCAAACTTTCTACCTGTTTGGACAGATGCAATCTTAAAATTATTTCCTGTTTTCTCGCCTGAAGAGGAATATCTTTGTCCATAAAGCGAGTAGAGTCCCTCTCTATTATCAAACCAGGCAACAACGAATTCCCCTGAGGGGTTCATTGCTACAGCAGGGCCAAATTGATCCCCACCCAAGTTATCATTCACTTTAAAATTGTGCCCTATCGGGGTGCCGGCAGCATCGTACCTTTGAGCATAAATATCTGAACCCATGTTCCTGTTATCCTGCCAGACCACCACAAAATCTCCATCCGCATCCATAGCTACTCCAAGGTTATATCCGATATATTTACCTGTCCCCTGAGCATCATTCACCTTAAAGTTCTCTCCCAAAGTATTTCCTGAACAATCAAACCTCTGTCCATAGATATCCATACCTCCATTTCTTTCATCTACCCATACAACCACGAAATTACCCTCGTGGTCCATAGCTATTGCAGGCATCCTCTGGTTCGAGCCACCGACATCGGAATCATCATTCACCCTGAAATCATCCTTCACTATAGTCTGGGCAAAAACAGAGCTGATTAAAACAAAGAAGAGAATAATCCCTAAAGCCAAAATTTTATTGAACATAGAGCCTCCATTTCTTATTTAAGAAATATTTTTACCTCCCCCTCTTATCTACTATAAATATATTACGAATTATAGAAAAAGCAATATATTTCTTCACAAAAATAGGCAGGGGCAGGTTTAAAACCTGCCCCTGCAACAAACTCCAGCACCGATCCGCCTCAAGCGGACAAACTGTATTCTAACAGGCTGGTTTTGGTCCACCCTTGAATAGGTAATTTATCAAATAGATAACATCGCTAACCGTTACTTTACCATCACAATTTACATCCCCGGTAGAAAGCGGCACAGGAGCAGAACCTCCTTTGAAAAGATAGTTTATCAGGTAAACAACATCTGTGACATTAACCACTTTATCCCCATTAGCATCCCCGGGCAGATACATCCCAACCATTGCCCTGGCTTTACTCACGCTCGCCTTCAGGGAATCAAGACTTGTCCTGGTGGAAACCAATGCAAAATCAAGTTTAACTGAATCACCTGGGTTAAGATCTATCATTTTGGCGGTGAGAATTGAGTTCAAATCTTTGTTAGAACCTTCAATAAAATAACCCGGAGTTGAGGTGAATTGATAAAGTTCACCAGTCATAAAATCGTGAGTGGTGGGATAAATATGTAAGTCGTTCCTTATCGCCTTAGCGCCATACAAAGCATCATAGGAAAGATAGGCTATCCCTGCATACCTCTGATTGGCTGTGCCTTGCTGCCATAACAGATTCAGAGAGGAATCATATCCTGCATAATTATCGTTCCAGTTCGTAACATCCCAGTCTATAACCATTCCCAAGTATAGGTTTTTAATCGTATCTAGAGTCAGGTTAGTAACCAAATATTTATAAATCATCAGCTCAGAGGAATCTGGATGAGAGGGTGCTAAGACCTCAGCTTTTATCTTGAGGTTACATCCCAGATCAGCTGAGCTGAAATCACCTTTCTGCCAGTGTGGATTTGAGGTATCGATATTCAGGGTCGAAGAGGCTCCAAAGGAATGAGTTTGGTATATATCACGGTAGACGATTGTATCTGAGGGGTTTTTCAGGTAAGCTAAGAATAAAGATCCATCAAATAGGCAATCGTCCCACTCGTCTAAATATCTCCAGCCACAACCCTCTTCTCGTCCATACCCATTGATGTTAGTTACATTGGTGATATCACTTCTTATCCTACCGGTGTAAATTGAGCTCACCTGTTTAGTAGGACCGTTCATTAAGGTAACCGGAACTATTATGCTGTCGCAATCTACTCCATTATTCACATAGAAAATAATAGCACCATTAACCGATGAGCCCACACACTGGCTGGGAAGCAAAGTAGCATCTAAGACTACCCGATGGTCAAAATAGTCGCCGGGTGAAACCTCCCCGCTCGGTGGATCAACCCTTAACCAGTTACCCACTGGATAAACGGTTGTCCTAGTTTTTAGACCATACCAATTATGTACCTCTTTATTAATCTTTCCACCTGATATATCTTTAATGTTACTTACTTCAGATGAAATTTCAAAGCTGTTCGGGTCTGATACAGTCCAGCTCAAATTACCTGAGGTTTGATGCCCGATAATTCTCAGATTTAGGACTAAGCTGTCACCTGCAACCAGAAAAGTATCGATGAAATTAGGTTGGGACTCAAAAAAACGATAGGGATGATTATAAAGTTCACCTGCCTTTTTGGCCATATATATATTCGGTCCTAAATTCTCCTGACATAAAGGCAAAATCCGCTCAGACGGAGGCCAGAAACCATCAGCATCACCTCCTACCTCCGGTGTAAATGAGATTATCTTGTTCTTACCTGACCAATCACCATAATCCCAATCATCTATATCCCCATTAGTAGAATACAAAGTTACCCAGCCGGGAGCTGAGATAAATCCATTATAAGCACTCATACTATCCCCGATCTCTTTAAAAATCCAGTAATCCTCTGGATATTCAGTTTCATATCCCCATGGATAGATTAATAGATTGCTGTAAGAATGATAATTAAGGGCAGTTACAAAATCGTGGGCCTTTATAAAATCTCTTAACGCTTGTATCTCCGGCTCGGAAAAAGGACCTGCTCCTCTATAAGTTTCAGAGCTGGTATAAGGTGAAGAGCCCTCATTATCATACCCCCACATATAACCGAAATTGCGGTTCAAATCAATCCCGTAAGTTCCATCTCCGTTATTCCTTCTGTTCTTTCTCCACATCCCTCCGCCAGAAGGATTTGTAGTTTGATTGCGAACATACCCGTCCGGATTGATTACCGGGACGAACCAGAGCTCACGGTTATTTACAATGTCTGTTACCTCGGGATCAGTTCCATAATTATCAGTCAGGTATCTCATAAAGTAGAGTAAAATTTCAATGGTAATAGGTTCCCTCGCATGGATCAAACCGCTGTAAAATGCCTCCGGCTCTTCTTCATCTATGTTCTGGATTATCTGAGATCTTCATTGCCCAGATGGTCCTGCCCTCGATAGTAGTTCCAATATTTATTTTAGCTGTAGTGATGGAAGGATGTTCGTTGTGAATCGAATCTAAAGCTGAATTCGTCTCATCATAAGTATGATACCCTCCCATAGATAAATTCGGGTCTAATCTGCTTCCATAGAACTCCTCCAAATCAGGATGAATTACTTCAGTTTTAAATCCGAGTAGCTGTAATTTACTCACCTCTTCAGAGTTTGTGACTATATCTATATATTCACCCGGCTTAACCTGAGCTATATCCAAATTCAGCTTTTTTGCTTGTAGGTATTCAGCCTGAGTAGAAAGATAGAGCCTGACCTGCATATATTGCTCTTTTGCTGACCCTGAGTTGAATATAAATAAAACCAGTAGAACCCCCAATCCCAATCTGAAAAATTGTCTTAACATAATACTCCTTTTGTTAGAAAATTTAGCGGAGGTCTTCAGACCTCCATTGATATTTCAGCAGATAAATCCCTTTTAATTTAGAACAAAGAACAATAATTATCCCCCACTCTGTATTATGATACATCAAAATCGAATTTTGTCAATAGGTAAAAATCGGACTTCTGCAGAGATCAATCTTAAACCAAGGTCATTCGCAAGCTATATGCATCTTTTGAAATTACAAAATTGAAAAGGTGGAATCCGGCTGAGCAGATCCTGTCCCTGAAGTATAAGGAATATAAAAAGCCCCGGCTCTTTTTTTAGAACCGGGGCTTCCCCTACGCTGTCAAACCGTTAACTCTATTCCTCTACTGTATTCTTCTCCTCACGTATATCCAGGATTTCCAATTCTTCCTTAAGGATCTTATTCGCTATCTTGATAAACCGTTCTAAGGCCAATTTCTGCAGGTTGTAGGGATGCCAGCAAGGCTTCTCTGAGATCAGCTCGATCTCTTTCTTCTTGGATTTGGACATCCTTCCCCTCAAGCCTGAAATTGTAACAATCAATAATAATAACCATTATTATATACGAAGGAAAATTTTTATTGGTTAAATTTTAGACAATTTAAACACCGCCCGTGAAATTCCACCTCGATCTCTTCCACTTTAAACTTTTCCTTTTTTTCTACCTTGACCTTCAGGTTCTTCCCTAGATCGATAAAAAGGTCATATATCTTCCCGCATTTTTTGCAGATGAAATGCTGGTGTGTAGAGGTGTTGCCGTCGAAATGTTCAAAAGGAGTGCCAAAGTTATACTTTTTTATTTTACCCTTTAGCTGCAGCTGGTTTAAGTTACGATAGACTGTGCCCAGGCTTATCCTGGGTATTTTTTTCTTGGTTTGAAAATAAACCCATTCCGCAGTTGGATGGAGGTTTGTCCCTTTCAAAATTCTCAGGACCTCTTCCCTCTGCCGGCTATATCTTTTGAAATCTTCTTCCATTATTTTTTATATAAAGATTTTACCTGAATGAACTCCTCGATACCGGGCGGAACCAAATATCGGATCGATTTCCCGGCTCTGACCTTCTCCCTTATCTGGGTAGAAGAGATATCCAGTCCATTTATCGGGACGGAAAGGCTTTTTTGAGCAAATTTATTCTTCTGGTCAATCTTGTCAAGTCCGGGTCTTAAAGCGATTACGACTTTTACCTCTTGGAATATCTTGTCCGGCTCTTTCCAGCTCTCAATTTCATCTAAAACATCCGAACCCAAAAGAAGGAAAAGCTCTGAGCTGGGATAAAGCTTTTTAAATTCATTTAGAGTATCGACGGTATAGGACTTCCCTTCCCTTTTCAGCTCAAGGTCAGAAAGGATGAAAAAAGGATTGTCTTTGATGGCTATCTGGGTCATCCTCAGGCGGTCTTCAGCTGAAGAGACCAAAGAATTCTTCTTATGCGGAGGATTAGCTGAAGGGACGAAGATTACCTTTTTTAAATCCAGCCCCTCTCTCAACTGCTCCGCTAAGATCAGATGACCTGAGTGGATTGGATCGAAGGTTCCTCCTAAAATTCCCAATCTATCTTTTTTATCTTTTTGCATCTTGATTAAACTTTTTATTTCTGTGCCTGGACTCTTTCCTTATCCAGTTTTTTCAACCTGTTTTTAACTTTACCTGTTAATTTATCCCCGGGATACTTCTCTAAAAATTTACGGTACTCCAGCTCAGCCAGATCATATTTTTTCTGCTGCCAGTAGGTCTCGGCTATAAAGAAACTGGAAGAGGGGGAAAACTTGGTATCAGGGTATTGGTCTAAAACTTCCTGAAGATAAAGTAAAGTTGCCTCATAATGCTTCAGCTTATAATAAATGCATCCACTCTTGTAGAATTTCTGAGCTATCTTGGACCGGGCTTCAAATAAAAGCTGTTGTGCTTCCGGGAAATGCTCGCTTGCCGGATATTCTTCTAAAAAGCTTTCTAATTCTCCAATGGCTTGCAGTGTATTTTTTTGATCCAGCTCAGCCTTAGGCGAATCGTTATAATGGGCAAAGGCTATCATAAAAGAGGCATCATCTGCCAGGGAGCTGGTGGAGAAAGAGGTAAGTAATTTCTTGAACTCTCCCACTGAAGCCGGATAGTCTTTCTCTTTGAAATAGCACATTCCGAAAAGGAACTGGGCTGAGTCAATAAAGGCCGCACCCGGATAGTTAAAAATCAATTTCTGAAACTCCAGGACAGCGTCAGAATATTTTTTTTTCTCATATTCGCTTTTGGCTAAATTAAACTGTTCTTCCGCACCCAATATCAGACCTACTTTATGACCGGCACAGCCCAGAATTAACAGCAAAAGTCCGAATAAATACCATCTTCTTATCATCTTTCTCCCTTGTTAGCGATTAGCAAAAAAAAGATAAATCAATGCACCTGCCACTACGGTAACCACTGCTGGCTCAACCAGCCTTCCCCAGCCGCCTTCTGGAATCTCAGGACTTAAAAATGAATACTGTTTGTTGTTCAAAGAGAAAATCTCTTCTTTTTTTAAGAGATCAGAGCTTTCCTTTTCCCCTCTTTTACTCCACAGAACTTTCCCTTCAGAATCGCTCAGGTCAAATGATAGCGCCACCTGTGTTTCTCTTCTCACCCGGCTTTTCCCGAAAAAGTTTTTCCTTTTTATCTCCGGATATGCTAAATTCAATTTGATGATCCTGAAATTCAAACTTAAAAAAGATTTTTCGCTTTCATCCTTTTTTATCTTACCCACTGGTCCCCTTTTCTGCAGAAAAGATACTATTTCCTCCTCCACTATCCAGTTCGAGGGATTTTCTTCTTCCGTCTTTATCCAGACCAGCTGAGAATCAAATGGAGCTTCCGTTAAGCAATCCAGTAAAACTTCCCTTATAGTGCTCCTCAAAAAATTCTCATTGGTCAGAGGGATAACCTTTTCCTGGGCTAAAATTACAGAAGGAAACAGGATAGAAATCAACAGAACAAGATTGAAAGCTGTCTTTTTGAATTTTAATACCGATTCAACCATATTTACTTTTAAGCTCCTTATATTTTTTAAGGACTCTGGCTAAAAAATAAGTGGGAAGTTTTTCACCGGATTTGATTTTTAACCTGAGAGCATCTTCGCCTACATTATAAGCAATCAGCGCTTTTTTCACATCCTTGAATTTTAAAATAAGCTCAAAAAGATGTAAAGTTCCCAACTGGATATTAAAAGTCTCCTCAAATAAAGAGAGATCCCCTTTCCACTCCAGTCCTCTTCTCTTGGCTAGATCCTGAGCCACCGAGGGCTTGACCTGCATCAGCCCCTGGGCTCCCAACATCGATTCCTCCCCTTTTCTGAATGAGCTTTCCGTCATTATCAACGCCAGGATTAATAGCGGGTCATAACTATATTTTTTACTCTCAGCATATATCACCTGCGTAAGTTCCTTCACCTCTTCTTTTTTAAACCCAACCTGAAAGTCTTCAATTATCTTTAAGATTTTTAGCTTGTCCTCCAACTCTTTGATTTTTTGTTCTTGCTGTTGTAAAAGTTTATCTTTTTCTCCCCGCTCATATAAAAGATAAACAAGTCCGGCAGTTTGAACTAACCAGATAAGGATTAAAAAAAAAGTAACCGACTTGGATATGGTTAATCCAGCCTTTCTGATGATTTTTATACCTAAGACCATAAGTTGCCTCCTTAATTAAAAGACTAAGTTCAATTCAAAGGAGGAATTAGTAAAATGTTTTTTGATCTTTGTTCTAAGTTCTTCAGCATAAAACCCATTATTATTGTAAATACTCTGATAACCAGATAAAAGTTCTGGAAAATTTATATTCAAAAATTTTCTTAACCTCTCCCAGATTGAGGGTGTATAGTTCATCTTATCTATATAGATATATTTAACCTTTGCATCAATGGCTTTCTGGAAAAATAAAGATAAACTCTCATCCGTATCTGAGAAATACGGAAGAACCGGACCAAAAAAGATAAAGGTATCTATTTTTTCTTGATTTAATATTTTTAAAGCTTCAAATCTACTCTCCACCGAAGAAGCCACCGGCTCAAATTTTTTCTGGACTACCGGGTCCAAACAGGTGATAGTGAAACCAACTTCGCAATCCTTCATTCTTTTCAATATATCCAGATCTCTCAAGACTAAACCCGATTTGGTTCTGGATTTGCACTGAGAAATCAGATTTAGCTAAAATCTCCAGTGCACCGCGAGTAAGTTTATATTTCTCCTCCAGGGGCTGATAAGGGTCAGTAACCGAGCTTAGCATTACTACTCCGGATTTAGCTTTTATAACCTCTTTTTCTAACCTTTCCAGAAAATTAACCTTAACATCTGCGAACGTTCCCCATTCTTCGTTATGATCCGAAAATCTTTTCATAAAAATAGCATAACAATACGCACAATTATGCTCACACCCCGTATAAGGGTTCAGACAATAATCCACCCCCTGAATCCTGGATTTAACCAAGGCGTTTTTGCAGGTTATCTCTTTGAGTTTGAGCATAAAATCGATTGAAAATTTTCAATATTATTCTTTTCCAAATCCCATTTTAAAGGATTATAAATGATATATTCCCGAATTTCATATAATGATTTCTCATTTCGAATAACGTGATCATAGAAAGACCTCTGCCACTGGAATTTATTATCAGAGAATTTTTCATGAATATCTTTGATTACAACATTTTTAAATGACTTTATGATTTTTGACAATAAACCATATCTTCTTTCAGTATTTGTTGTATTTGTAGGGACAGAACAGTGTTCTGTCCATTTATCGTTATCATCATTAATACTTATAATTCCATGTATATGGTTAGGCATTATTACAAATTCATCAATTTCAACATTATCATAGTGGTTGGGAATTTCTTTCCAACACCTTTCTGCAGTTTCACCAAATTGATTCAAAATCATTTCCTCATTTTCAATTTTACCGAAATATTCAATCCCATCTTTTGTACACAGAGTAATAAAATAGTATCCGTTTTTAGAATAATCATATTCATTTAGGCGATTTAATTTTCTTTCTTTAAAAGTTGACTTCATCCTCACCTATTATATAATAGGACAAAACGATGTTTTGTCCCTACAAAACTTAATCCCCATAGATTTTAAATGCTTTATAGTTTCCTCCTTCATGAGAAGGTGCTAGATGCAATAGATAGATGGCCTGAAAGGAATTTTTTCCAGTGATTTGTATTAAATTTAAACATTCTTTAACCGATATTTCATTACTTAGAGGAGCTCTTTCTTCTATACATAACCAGATTTTATCAGTTCCTGAATATTTTTTACTGTATTTATCAATTATCTCTTTTTGAATTCTTATACATATTAAATCGCTTGAATTTTTAATGACCCCACCCCATCGCTCTTCATAACCTCTCTTGGGGAACTCTCGCTCTCCTCTGGCAAGTGTCCATTCTTGTTTTGCATCGCTATCTTCATAATATGCGGTGGCAACTTCAATCCCAAGTAAGTATCCCTCAAATCTATAAATACAATCAGGTTCGTTTATATCATTTCCGTATCTTTCAAATTTAGCATTTAGATTTAAACAATTTATCAATCTATCACAAACACATTTTTCATGCTGTTTTTGTATTTGTTTTGCAGAATTCATAATTTTTACTCTTCAAATACAAAATGGACAGAACGATGTTCTGTCCCTACAGAATTACGAAACCTCTCCTATCAAATCATAATCCTTCCACCCAGTAATCTTAACTTCTGAGAAATCTCCAATTTTTAAATTCTTTCCTTTAACCAGAATCACCCCATCTATCTCCGGGGCTTCTTTTTGGCTGCGTCCTATATAGTATTCATTTTTCCCTGAGAAATCATTTGTTTTAGACTCAATCAGAACTTTAACTTTTTCCCCTACTCTTTTCTCATTTTTCTCAAAAGCAATCCCCTGCTGGAGAGTCATCAGTTTATCCACTCTTTTCTCTTTTTCTTTGAAAGAAAGGTGCTCTTTTAGATTAAAAGCTTCAGTTCTCTCTTCTCTGGAGTAAGTAAAAGCTCCCAATCTATCAAATCTCTGTTCTTCTACAAAATTTAACAGCTCTTCGAATTCTTCTTCCCCCTCTCCGGGAAAACCGACTATAAAAGTAGTCCTCAAGACCAGATCCGGGATTTTATTCTTTAGAGTTTTAATAAGTCTTTGAATCTTCTTGCGATCAATTTTCCTGCCCATCAAATAAAGAAGTTTATCTGAAATATGCTGCAAAGGAATGTCTAAGTATTTGCAGGTCTTCTTATTGGCGGCAATCTCTTTTATGAGTTTTCCATTGTAATGAGCGGGATGAGTATAAAGTAATCTAATCCACTCAATCCCTTCTATTTTAGAAAGTAACGAAAGTAATTCAGGGAGTCTTTGTTCTCCATAGATATCCTGCCCGTATAGAGTAGTATCCTGAGCTACCAGATTAATCTCCTTAACTCCATTTTCAGCTAAAGATTTTGCTTCCACTAAGATATTTTCGATCTTCCTGCTTCTATATCTTCCTCTGATTTGAGGAATTGAGCAATAAGCACAGAAGTTATCACAGCCATCCGCAATCCTCAAATAAGCATATGGGAAAGTTTGAAGGGCTCTTCTTTCAATTTTTTCTTCATATTCTCTGGGCAAAGGTGAAATAAAAGAAACTCTATTCCCCGTTATCACCTCTGAGCATAGTTTAGAGATATTATCTATTTCATTCAGCCCTAAAATTCCGTCTACTTCTGGCATAGATTCCCACAGCTCAGAATTATATCTTTGAGCTAAACATCCGGTAACTACGATTTTCTTTCCGTTGCTGCCATTTTTAAAACGGGAAAGCTCTAAAACTGCTTTAATGGATTCTTTTTTAGCCTGCTCGATAAATCCGCAGGTATTGATAATAAAAATTTCTGCTTTATCTTTTTCTTCAGTCAATTCAAAGCCGGAAGACTGGAGTTGAGCTTGAATTACTTCCGCATCTAAATCGTTTTTAGGACAACCCAATTTTATTACATTTACCCTTATTCCCATTATTCACACCTAATTTGAGCGGTGGAGAAAAACTTTAGCCTTGCTGGAAGTGTCATTCTGAAGGAGTCCGCCTTTAGCGAGACGACTGAAGAATCTCAGGATTCTTCGCCCTACGGGCTCAGAATGACATCCAAGCTCTGATCCAGCATTATTTCTCCCCACCTATTTCAGTTAGATCCACCAGCTCAACCCCTGGTGGTGGATTATAGATGAATCTGGAATCGTTGATAACTACATCCGGCTTTACCGCTTTAAAGCTTAAAGTCGTATAATTATCATTCTGGTCCAGATATTCTATCCTTTGCGCTAAAAGGGACTCTTTTTCAAAGAAAACTGTAATCTTTTTGAAAAACTCCTCTTCGGTCTTTGAAGTATAAACCATCTTATAACAGAGACTTTCTCCAATTTTTTGTTCCCCTGAAAGCTCATAATTGTAATTTTTTCTGAAGTTGAATAAATAATCGTTAGGCCTGAAAAGCTCTCTGGATTTATCCACCCGGTTTTTGGTTACCTGTTTATTCTCCTTGGAATAAACCCAGATAAAATCTCCATCTGAAACCACAACCTGAGAGGGCAATTCAATCCTGAACTTGTTAGGATTTTTCAAAAGCATCTTCCCTTTTAACTTGCGAATGGTGGAGAAGTCCTGTGATTTAGTTTCCTCCTGAAAATTGATGGAGAGGGTTTTTAAAGAGTCATATTTACCTTCGATCTTCAAAGCTAACTCCTCTGACGTAATCCCCGAGCTTAGGCTTACAAAAAAAAGAGAAAGTAATAAACTAAAGATTATTGTTTTCGTCCCTCTTCTCATCTTTATTTTCTTCAAAAGAAATTTCTCCTTTTTCTAAATAACCGCGATCAACTAAAACCTCCCTAGCTTTGCTCCCATCATAAGGTCCGACAATACCGTCGCTCTCCATCTGGTCGATCAGGCGTGCAGCTCTTTGATACCCTACACCTAATCTCCTCTGTAAAAGCGAGACCGAACCCTGCCGGTGTCTGACCACTATTTCTACTGCTTGTTTATAAAGGTCATCTTCTTCTTTATCCTCCCAGCCCTCTGAAACCTCCTGTTTATCATCTTCCCTGGCAAAGACCCCGATGGGAGTTGGCACATAATCCTGAGATTTAATGAAATCTACTAACTTCTGGGTTTCCTCGCTGGTGATATAGGCACCGTGAATCCTTCGTGGCTCCGGATGACCAGCCTGAATAAAGAGCATATCCCCATTACCTAAAAGCTTTTCAGCACCCGCACCATCGATGATTGTACGCGAGTCTATCCGGGACGCTACCTGAAAAGCTATCCGGGCAGAGAAGTTTGCTTTAATCAAGCCGGTGATCACATCCACCGATGGTCTCTGGGTAGCTAAAATCAGATGAATCCCCACTGCTCTTGCCATCTGAGCCAGGCGGGTGATTAAAGCTTCGGTCTTCAATGAACTGGACATCATCAGGTCAGCTAACTCATCCACGATAATGATAAGATAAGGCAAAAGCCCCTCTTTCTTTTTCTTCTTATTATAATCTTCTATATTTCTGACACCGGCACGGGCTAATTTCTTATACCTTTCCTCCATCTCCACTACTGTTTCAGCCAAAACCCTTTCTGCAACTTTGGGATTAGTTACCACTGGCCTTTCCAAATGGGGTATTTGGTTATAAACCGTCAACTCCAGCATCTTGGGATCGATCATTATAAACCTTATCTCCTCCGGATGAAGACGGTAAAGCAGACTGGCTAAAATTACATTTATACAGACGCTTTTTCCGGAGCCAGTTGCCCCGGCTATCAGAAGGTGGGGCATCTTGGATAGATCAGCCACTAAAGGTTCCCCGGAAATAGATTTCCCTAAGGCTATGGCTAATCGATAAGTTGTGTTTTGAAAAAATGGAGAGACTAATATCTCTTTCAGATTAACTATCTGCGGGGTTTTATTCGGTATCTCCACCCCCACCGCCGCCTTGCCAGGTATCGGTGCAACTATCCTGATCCTTTTGGCTTGCAAGGCTAATGCCAGGTCATCTGACAGGCTCATTATCTGGTTTACTTTGACTCCTGGCGCAGGCTTGAATTCATACCGGGTGATAACCGGACCAGGGCTTTTATCAATTAATTCACCCTCTATCCCAATATCAAAAGTAGCTAAAGTATCTCTTAAAGCTTTAGCCGTTTGATTCAATTCTTCATTTGTAACCGATGGCTTTACAAATGGAGGGTCATTTAAAATACTAAGACCTGGATATTGATAAGCACCGATTTTACTTTCCTCTTTACCCCGGACCAAATTTAGAGAGGTCTTTAACTCTTTAACTATATTTACCGCCTCTTCCTTTTCTTCTACTGAATGAATCGATTCTGGCTTGACTTCTTTTTCATGAAGGTGTTCTTTTAATATTAACCCCTCCTTTTTCTCCTTTTCATAAGTTTCTTTGAGCTCCTCTTCTCTTTGAGTCCTCCTTTTCTGCACTCTCTTAAGCTCCCACCATCTGCTTCCTCGATCATAAAATCTCTGGAACAGATTCTTTCCAAAGATTAAAGATTCTGAAAATTTCCAGGGAGTAGCTAACAGGGCAACGATTATCAATAAGGCTAAGCTGAGCGTATAGGAGCCAAAAGTCCCGAAGATTTTAACTAAGAATTTTGCAAAAAGAAGGGAGCTCCAACCCCCTAAGGATACTCTGGAAAAATCCAATCCTATACTGGAGTGAGCTTGAGAAATGGAGAAAAAGATGCCTAATAGTAAAATGAATATAAAAATGTAAATTGTCTTCTTGAAGACAGTACTTAGCTCTGTTTTAAAAAGGTAAACCGTTCCCCAGAAAATTAAACTTATTGGCAGAAAAAAAGCTGCAAGTCCAAAAAGATAAAATAGCATATAAGAGATCAAAGCTCCAATGATACCAGCTTGATTTCTTATCGGTTGAGTGAAAAGCTTTTCCAGATTACTCCAGGAAAACTCCTGGTTAAAAAACCTGGCATCCTTGGAATAGCTGTAAGTAAAAAGGCTTAAAAGAATAAATAAAGCCGATGCCCAGAGCAGGACCCCGAAGACCTCGTTTTTTCTCTCCGGTGAAATGTTTTTAAAGAGTTTCACTTAATCTACCTCTCTGCCAATCAGAATTTTGTGCCCTTCTATTTTTTCCCGATAAATAAGAGCTGAAAACTCAAAAGACCTTCTAATTTATATTATCTTATCATCAAATTGCGTAAATGTCAATTATTTTTTCTTGGAAAACTGCAATTTCAAGATCAATTTATTATACAACTCAAAATTAAATAAAACAAAAAAGGCAAGTAGGTCAGGAGACATGCTCTCCTGACTTTGAAATTGATGTCAGGAGTATAAGGATCCTGACCTACACTTGAACTCCGCTGGTCCAGCCTTGAGGGTAAGACGGGATTACCAATCAGATGATGAGAGTTAGTTCCAACCTTACAAGTTTTTCTAACTGTTGAACTGTTTAACCTTTGAGCCTTTAAACAAAAAAGGCAGTCCCGCCAAAGGCGGACTGCCTTTTTTAGCTCATTGAAAATCTCTCTACCTCACCGCATCCTTTAACGACTTTCCAGCCTTGAAACGTGGCACTCTGGCGGCAGCTATCTTTATCGGCTCACCGGTCTGAGGATTCCTTCCGGTCCGGGCTTTACGCTTTGCCACTGAGAAAGTGCCAAAACCCACAAAACTGACTTTCTTCCCTTTCTTCAGGGCGCTGGTTACCCCCTCGAAAAAGGCGTTCATAGCCTTGTGAGCTTGGGATTTGGTTACCACGGCTTCCTTTGCTATCTTGGAAACCAGTTCCTCCTTTGTCATCGACTCACCCCCTTACTCTGGGATAAAGGTTAACGTTTTAAAGTTTACGCTTGGTAGAATATAGTATCTATGCGGGTTTGTCAAGGATTATTTTCATTTTTTTAAAAATATTTTTATACCCTCCATTTTAATGTCTCTATAATAAGGGTTATCAGTAAACCATTTCCCTTATACCTGCCATCCCTTTTTCTATCTTAACCTCAGGTAAAGATTTTATATTTATCCGGAAATAGTAACCCTGCCGATACCCGTTGACTATCCAGGTAAAGTGCCCTTCCCAGCAATGCAGGTCCCGATAGAATGTAAAAGTCTGCTCGGAAAGTTGCTTCAGGGAGAAATCGTATCGGGTCAGATAACTTATATGCCACTTCTGAGTTAACCAGAAATCCAAGGAAAGGCTTATCCAGTGATTTTTAATAGTTCCGGGTGAGTACCTGGTCTCAGAATATCTGTGGTTCAAGGAGAGATTATACTCTCTACCACCACTCTTTTGTCCTTCTTCATCTTTCTGCGCTCCCCAGAACACCATTATATGATAAATCAGTGTTCAGGCTAAAGTTTAAAAGTCGTAAATGAGAAAGATCAAGCTCTTTAGTGGTTGGATTATATGGATCATGGGTAAAAGCTAATTCAAAACCTATTCCAGGAATAGCATTAGACCTCAAGCTGGATGCAAAATTAGAGAGCTTACGTTCTTCAGCTAAGAAATTGTAGCTGGTGCTAAGAGTATAGTTGAATAGCTCAAATTTTTTCTCCTTACCCTCCTTCTGGGTTTTCATTTGCAGAAGATGGGTAAAACTAAAGTTAAGTGATTGAGCTTTTCCTCCTCCACTCCCCACCCCAGTATAGCTGACATAGGCTTGATGTCTTTTTATCTCTGGAACAAAGACAAAAGCTAAGCTTGGAGTCATAACCTGCCTGATCCCGGTTACAGGACCAAGCTTAGTATGGAAAGTTCCATAAAGCGTGGTTCTGGCATTTAAACCTAAGGAATAAGTACCTCTTCGAGCAGGTGAGTTGGCTTTTACCTTGCCTTTACTCTGGTCTGTTTCATAAACATAATACCAGCTTTCCCGATAATTTAACCCCGGAGACAAGATCAGCCAGCCAAAAAGTGTCTGGGGAAAATCAAGATGAAGGGCATTATCCACAGTCATAAATTTCTTACGAGTAAAATTCTCATTGAGCCTGGCTTTGCTGTAATAGTTCTGAAAAGAGGAGGAGAAAGAAAGATAAAGGCTTTGATACCATCTTTTGGGTTGGTCAGATTCAGACTTAAAAGGTGAAAAAGATGGTTGGGTTATCTTAAAAGTAGGGAGCCCCAAGGTTTTTGAATCTGTATCTAAATTCTCCACTTGGTCAAAAGCTAAATATATTCCCGCGCCTGAATATTTACTGTTCAAACTTGCCTGGGAATGGATACTCCGGTCTCTTCTTTCCTGAGCATTAAAGCTGTAATCCCGATAATAGGATTTATCGCTGATGAATCTGCCATTGGCTGAGAGTTTTGTAATAGGGGAAATATTCTGTGAATGGCTTAAGACTAAATCCCAGCGATTATTTTTAATTTTAGTAAATCCACTCTCCTGAACTTCCCGTTTATAGGAGCTGGCAATACTCCCATTATATAAATACCTTTTTGCATATCTGAAATTCTCCCTTAAAAGCCAGCCGGTATTCTCATAATAATCCAAACTGGTTTCTAAATCCCAGTAATCTGAAGGAGCCCAAAAATACCCTAAGTTCCGTATAAACCTTTCACCGGAAACAAAGTCTCCAACCTCGAAGGTTAAAAAGCCAGAATGTCTGCCTGGTTTGATGGGGAAGACATAAAAAGGGATTACCGCTACTGGAAGTCTCCCGATATATAAAACCACGGGCCTGGCAATCACCTTATCCTTGGTAATTACCTTCATCTTCCGGGAATAAAAATGGTAATGAGGAGGTTCCTGGTCACAGGTAGTATAACTCCCGCCTGCAGCTAAGAAAACATCATCCTTTATCTTTCCTAATTCACTTCCATGGTAATACCCGTCCTGAAATTCAGTCTGACCAGCTTTTACCTTACCTTTACGGGTTTTAAGATAATAGCTCATCTCCTCCCCTTTTATCTCTTCATTCCCATCTATAAGTACCGGAAGTTGGGAAACTATCTTTTTACCCTCCTCTTCTTTATAAATCCCTTCTGCTTTCAGGTATTCCTTTTCTGTATGGTAGGTTACCTTTCCTGCTTTTAAAGAGACCTGTTTGAATCTTAAGTTGCAGTTATCCTCTAAATAGATTAAACTGCTATCGATCTGATAATCTATCTTCTCCGCCGAATAGTTAACAGTATCTTCAGAATGGAGTGAATCTTTGTTCTCTGCTGGAGAATAATATGAGCCTATCGCCCCACCCAAGACCATTATCCTTTTCAGTTTCTGTTCTTCAAAATAAAGCTCTAAACTATCACCGGAAGCTTCATTTTTAACCTGCGATAAACTATCTCTGGATGATGGATAATATAAAGATGTGGCATTGTTTAACACCTTCACTTCTCTGAGCTTCTCATCTTCCCCCAGGAAAAAATAAAGTGACTTTCCAGCCAGGTAGCTTTCATTATATTTCTGATTTAATGAATCAACTAATTCCTTATGAGAAGCTTTTGCCTGTCCGGTATCTGTTATCTTATAGATTTTATTCTGTTTATACAAAACTTCGATTTCATCTCCAGACAGTTCTGAAGTCTCTTTTTTCGCCACCGGATTTTCAGTCAGGACTATCCTCTCATCTTTACCAAAAAGCTCCGCTTTCCCGCAAGTAGCCACCATATCCCCTTTAAGGATATGAACATTCTTTATCGCTTTTCCTCTTCTAAGCTCAACAAAATACTCTAAAGTGTCAGCCGTAACTGTCATGGAGCTGTCTTTTAGCTGGGGATTATATATTAAGGAAGGGGACCTGGTGAAGAAAAGATATTTTTTGACCCGGCCATATTCTCCATGCCCCCCTAATACAACTGCCTTCTCCTTTTTACTCTCCAGTTTCACGTTTTCATCCGCCACTATCCTTTTCAATCTTTGATAATAGGTAACCTTTTCTGCGAACAACACCTGATCAGGGTCTTCGACTTTTACATTTCCGATAAAAACCAAAAGTCCAGCCGAACGATACCGAGACCGCCCGGTCAGAATAAAGCTCGGAGTTGCCATGACGGAAATGAACATTCCCGTTCAGATTCACAATGACATTTTCTTTTTCCATCCTTAATTCAGATAGGTCAGCATGTAAGAGTTCAACCGGCTCTTTTTCAGTAGCCCGGGCTGGCGTAGAGCTGAAAGCTATGAGAAATCCTATAACGAAAAAGACTGTTTTTTTCATTAACTTTTGTGCTCTGGTAGGAGCATCCCGCCAAAAGCGGGACTGTACCCCTGCCATTTGACTAATATTTCATCCTAAAATATCTTTTAGTTAGAACAAAATCAAGAACAAATGAAGCCAGAGCAAATTATATCGCACTACAATAGTTCTTCTACCTAATTTATACATCCGTTATCTTCAATCGTTTCTTCTTTTATACTCTTGACTTTTTTAAATCAAAAGATAAATTACCCCAATCTGCCTGAGGTAGATTGGTCGAAGTATAGCGTCGGGCTTTATGCCCGACGGATAAGAATTTAAGGCTCGGCAAACTTAAAAAAGAAATTTGAACATAATAAATCCAATCCTTTTCATCTTAGTTCTCATCACCAGTTTCTGTTGTTTACTTTCACTTTACAGCGTTCTTAAAATTGTAACTCATTCCAAAAAATCATTCTCTCTTGATAAAACTACGTTTTTAAATCAGGATAAAAATGGTAAAAAGGTAAACCAATTTGAAGCAAATTTCCCTCCGGTCTCCATCCTGAAACCACTTCAGGGAACCGATCCGGGGTTAAAAACAAACCTTTCCTCGTTCTGCCAGCTGGATTATCCGGTTTATGAACTGATTTTCTGTTTGGAAAAAGAGGAAGACCCTGCTTTAGATATCGTAAGAGAGCTTCAAAAAGAATATCCCCAAATCTCTATAAAGACTGCCATAGATAAGAATCGCTATGGTTATAATCCAAAAGTCAATAATCTCATCCGCGGGCTAAGTAACGCTTCTTATAATTTAATCCTGATAAGCGATGCAGATGTCTGCCCGGATAAAGATTATCTCAAGGATACTGTTATTTTCTTTCAGGACCCCTCAGTCGGAATGGTTACCAATCTTATCCGGGGAAAAGGAAAAGGCTCCTTAGGAGCAATCTTAGAAAACCTGAACCTGAATTACTTTGTCTTGGGAGGAACTTGCTTTCTTTATCATTTCTTCGGATATGCTTGCGTTACAGGAAAATCTGTGCTTTTGAGAAAAGATGATTTAGAAAAGATCGGGGGGTTCTCCAGCGTAAAAAACTTCTTAGCGGAAGATCAGATCCTGGAGAAAAAATTAATCCGACTCGGGGAAAAAGTGGTTCTCTCCAATCATCTGATTACCAGCAATAACTGCAAAAGACCATTATCAAAGTTTTTCACCCGCAATCTCCGCTGGTCCCAGATGCGCATGCAGTTAGGTGGTTTGGGTTACCTTTCGGAGTTGCTGGGGAATCCTATCCTTTTTGCTATAGCACTGTTCATACTTTCTTCTTTTTCTACTTTCTCCTTTTTAACGTTATTAGGAACTGGTTTTCTCAAAATGATTCTGGAGTCGATACAGGGAAGACTAATTCAGGCTGAGGCAGGTTTCCTGCCTTATCTCTTAATCCCCGTGAAAGACCTATTGATAGGCTTACTCTGGTTCTTCCCCTTTTTTAAAACCTCTATCGAATGGCGGGGAAGCAAATTCAAGCTCAAAAGATATACCGAATTAGAGCCGCTTTAATCACTTTAATTGAAATTCTGGAGTATAAACCTTCAGGTTTATTCTTTCACATTTTTGATTGACAAACAAGCATTCTCTCAATAGCTTAATACAAAAATTAAAGAAGGAGAAGTTTATGAAAGCTTTAGTCTTCGGTGGTACTGGAAAAGTTGGGGCTGCAGTAGCTTTAGATTTAGCTAAAGATAAAGATATCAAGACGGTAGGGATTGTAGGTAGGCATAAAGATGCCTTGCAGAAGACAAAAAAGTGGATAGGTAGCGATAAGGTGAAACCTCATGTTCTTGACATCGCTGACCCTAAGGAAACCAAAAAATTAATGAAGCAATACGATGTGGGTGTGATTGCACTACCGGATAGGAGGACAAGTTATAAAGTCGTTAAAGCTGCAGTTGAGTCCGGCTTGGATATCGTTGATATGCTGGAAGAGTATCACCGCAGACCAGACGCTTATGAGACTGAGGGGTTGGAAGTTCCTAAAGGGATGATGCTGGATGAATATGGAGATTGGCTTCATAATAAAGCTATTGAGAACGATGTAACATTCGTTGACGGGATGGGATTTGCACCCGGTCTAAGTAACGTAACCGTCGGAGAAGGAATCAGGAAATTGGATACCACTGAGATTGCCATCGCCAGGGTTGGGGGGATTCCCTGCAAGGAGGTTGCCCAAAAAAAACCCTTACGTTATATGATCACCTGGGCATTCGACCATGTACTAAGAGAATATATGATTAAGGTGAAGGTGATTAAAAATGGTAAAGCGGTAGAGGTAGACGCAACCAGCGATCTGGAAAGCTTTAGATTCAAGCAGTTAGGTAAAGATGAAGAGTTACAGTGTGCAATTACCCCCGGTATGCCCAGTTTTCTTTATACCCGACCACAGCTTAAAGAATTTGCCGAGAAAACTGTCCGCTGGCCCGGGCACTGGCAGGGAGTACTGACCTTGAAGGAGTGTGGACTGCTTGACATTACGCCAACCAAATTCAAAGGTGTAAAAATTATGCCGCGAGAGTTTTTATTGTCTCTAATAACCCCTAAGCTCCAGCAGCGTGAAGGTGATACGGATGTATGTGTGATGTATAACAACCTGACCGGAGTAAAAGACGGCAAGAAAATGAAAATAGAATACTTTATGTGGGATGAAGCAGACAAAAAGAACGGTATCTCCTCTATGGCAAGAGTAACCGGTTTCCCCTGCGCCATAACTGCCAAGCTTTTACTGGAAAAAAAGATAAAGGAAAAAGGGATAGTTCCACCTGAGGACTGCATAAAAGGAGCGCTTTACCCGGAATTTATGCAGGAGTTAAAAAAGAGAAACATCAACATACTCGAGGTTATTACAGCTTTATAAAATAACTGGAGTATAAACCTTTCAGGTTTATAAAATTAAATAGTAGGGACAGGGCTTGTCCCTGTCCGAACCTTAATGCGGACAGCCACAAGGGCTGTCCCTACATTAACTAATATTTAGGTGACCGTCGGGTCCCCTGACCCGACGGTAGCCTTGCCAGGTCAGGGGACCTGGCAAGCACTGTAAAAAGCTTTACATTACAGAAGTATCTTATAAACACTTTCAAGGAAGAATATAACATGAGCCTTAAAACCTATTTTCTCGAAACCCGTCCTCAGTTTCTTATACTTTCCCTGGTCCTGATAATCTTAGCCACATCCATGGCCTGGTATGATGGAATTTTTAACTTGAAATATACACTTTTAACTTTCTTAGGACTTCTCCTCCTGCATATTTCCGTCAACACCCTGAATGACTATTACGACTACAAAAGCGGAATCGATTTAAAGGTTAACCGAACACCTTTCAGTGGTGGAAGTGGATTACTCCCATCTGGAAAAATTTCTGCCAGACAAACCTTCTGGCTGGGGATGACCTCATTTATCCTGGCTGTACCCATAGGAGTTTACTTCGTTTTGAACAAGGGATTTTATCTTCTCCCCATTTTCATCCTCGGTGCTATTTTAGTTCTCTTTTATACCAGCCATTTAGCTAAGTTCGGGTTAGGAGTATCCGAAATCTCCGCGGGTTTAGGCTTGGGCACCTTGCCGGTCTTAGGGGTATATCTGATCCTGAATAAAGGCTTTTCCTTCCCTGTCCTTTTTGCCTGTATCCCTTCTGGAATCTTGGTATGCAATCTTCTGTACTTGAACGAATTTCCGGACGTGGAGGCAGATATAACCGGCAGGAGAAAAACCCTGCCCATCATATTAGGCAAAGATAGAGCCGCCATATTATATTCCGCCTTAACCCTGCTGGTTTATCTCTGGATTATCTTAGGAGTGATATTAAAATTTATGCCGCCCTTCACCCTGATTGCCTTACTCACCTTACCCTTTGCCTTCAAAGCCATTGGTGGCTCGCTTGCCCATAAAGACCTCAGCAAGTTGGTTCCAGCACAAGGTGCCAATGTAATGGTGGTATTGCTTACTCAGCTTCTTTTAGGGGTAGGGTATATCCTGGCGAGAGTGATTTAAAGCAGTTGTTTTGGAGTATCAACCTCTCCTGCGGTGGCTACGATCCCGCCCCCCCGTGGGGCGCCAGAACATAGTCTCCGTTTCTCGGACAGGTTTATCAAATCCGGCAGGTCAAAAGCCCCGCGCTTCTGACATAATGAACAGTGTAAGTAATAGTTCCTGACAGAACAAGAAGAATTGCTATTATCTTTGTGTATTCTCATCAAGTGTAACAAATTCATAACCTTCTTTTTTCAACTCCTTTATAATTACAATTAGTGCCCTTATCATGTTTTCTCTATTAATCTCATGTTTTAAATTCACACCGTCGTGCAGAACAATTATAGAACCTGGATGAACTTTTGAGAGAATTTTTTTTGCTATTTCTCTTTCCGTTGTTCCCTGCACATAATCTGTCGTCATATCATCCCAAGTAAACATAGTGTATCCTTTTTGATGTATGACCTCATCCAACCAGATCGATCTTAATCCATGAGGTGGACGAAATATTTTAGGCGATTCTCCCGTTGCATTGTAAATTGCTTCTTCAGCTTTATCAACCTCGCTTAGAATTAACTTTTTGCTCTCCAATGGTAATAACCAAGGATGTGTGTAGCTATGATTCCCAATAGCATGTCCATGAACTGCTATTTCCTTGGCGATTTCCGGATATGTTTCAACATTTTTCCCTATAAGAAAAAATGTTGCTTTGACACCCTCTCTATCAAGAATGTCTATAACTTCCTTTGTGTATTTACCGCTAGGCCCATCATCAAATGTAAGTGCCACTAATTTTTTATGAGTGCTAATATTATAAATCACTTTTCCAAAGACTTCTGATTTTGGTGAAGTGGATGCGTATACAAAAAACACAACTGACCCCAGTACACACATTATTGTTGCAAATCTAAATAGCCATTTATGATTGGTCAGGCTAAACGATCTAACTGGAAGATAATTAGAAAAAAATATAGAGAAATGATTAAATAGGTATATAGATTGGGTTTTCAGCAATCCCTGTCTAATATATCTTCTTGCTGATGTTGAAGTATATAGGTTAGGTAGAAAGGCAATGGATCCTTCTTTTGAAATTCTTATTGATATGTCAGTATCCTCGCCATAGAATTTTATATTTGTATTAAAACCGCCAATTTTTTCAAGAATGTACTTTCTAACAGCGAAATTACCGCCTATAACAAATTTGGGTAAATTGAAAGTATCAAGTATTTTACTATAGAGAGGACGAGCAACTTTGAATGCGAACCATATAAAAATATTCGTTTTCCAATTACCATCATAAAAGAAAAAGGGATTCGTTATTGCAGATATTTCGCTATGATTCTCAAAGAACTCAAAGACTTTTGAAAGATACGATGGTGGAATAACGGTATCTGCATCTATATACAAGAGTATATCACCATTTGCCATTCTCCGACCTGTTTCTCTTGCTTGAGGCAGTCCAACCCGTGGTTCGAAAACTACATTAGCTCCAAGTTTTTTTGCTATTTCAGATGTTTTATCCGTGCTTCCATTATCAACTACTATTATCTCATAATCGCTAAAGTCTTGTGATTTGACAGACCTGATGCAAGATTCAATGTACTTCTCTTCATTACGAGCCGGTATAATGACAGAAATTTTTTCTTGGTTAACTTTTGAATCGATCATTCATGTTCCCATAGCATTTTTTAAATATTCATAAAGTTCATATCATTATTAAAAATGTCCTTGTCCAATTCGTTATTCTACCCACCAGTTCATCCATAAAAATTAAGAATTTTTTCATATCCATTTTCCCCCCGAATCTATTCTTGAAAATCGCTTCTTAAATATTATTCTATTTTCTTGAAGAATCCCGAATCTCCTTGATTGGGTTAACCATTCTTATTTTTTAAGATTCTGTCTCTCTTTCCGACTTTTGGTTTTGTGGTTTTTATCTGATTCTGCTTCACGCCTATTTATCGTCCCCATCTTCTTCACTCCTGGCAAGCCCTTTAGACTTTATCTCCTTCGGTTCTTCATCTCACATGCCTATCTCTTGCTTATATGGTTTCCTCTAAGAACCTTTGTCTGCTTTGAGGCTAGCCCCGAACCCTCGCAGGACAGGTGCCCGGCATACCTGACAAATCAGTAGATCAGGAACATAAAGTTCCTGATCTACCATTAAACTCCTCAACTTTTCAACCGTTTTTCTGAGGTTGTGGACGAGTTTAGCAATTTTCTCATTCAAAATTCTAAGTCCGTCGCCACTATAGTCTGTTATTTCTTGGTGACGTGCTCTCTTTTCACCGGCTGAACTTTCATACTAATCCGAGTGGCTATCTTTTCAGCTGCTTCAGTTTTATAGCTTATACTGACCTTTTCCCCAGTAGAGAAGTTTTTGAGAGTTGCAGTTTTCCCTGCTTTTCTGAAAGTAGCCTTAGGGTCAATTTTGAAAGTCTCCCCCTTACCAGATTTATCTTTCACGGTAATTGTAGAAGTAGTGGTATCTATCGAGAGTATCTCTCCTGATAAAACTAATGCTTTCTCAACCTGAGTTCCTTTGACTGGTTGACCACTTTTCTTTGGCTGTTCCGGAGTGGTTTGCTGTTGACCCCACACAGATGCTACGCATCCGAAAACAAATAACAGCGCTAGTATTAATGTCAGGGTTTTCATTATTCTGTTCACCTCCTTTCATGGTTTTTGAGGTTACCTGGTTACCCTAAAGTTTTTCTCGTTTCTTATTGTTAATTTTAGTGCAGAAAGTATTTCAGTCTAAAAAACTATTTAAGCTATATTACGTTGATAAAGTTTGGTATGATTGAAAGAAAATATTCAATTATAACTACTGAGGAAATAAGATTGTAGACAAAAATTTTCCTGCAGAGGTGATCTCGAAAAATATCGGAAGTTTGAAACGGGATAGGACAGGATTTTTCTGACAGTGTTTGTAGAAAACTTCCTATAGCATAATCATTAATTTGCCATTCTTCTTAAGCTCAGCCTTTCAGATCATTTTAGTTCGCTTACGGACCTTTTATCCTTCTACTCGTTTCAGGTACACCAAAATAGACACTAGAACCAATACTTCAAAAAAAAATGAGAAAAACGAGAAATACAAGTGCCTGTCAAGTTATTTTTCAAGCACTTAAATTTTCTGGCAATGCTACGGGGAGTCGAACCCTGGTTTGTGCGAATGCATCTTGAGAATGGTTGAGAACCACTGAACTAACTATAGTCGTTTTGTAACTCCTTTATTTGCAAGAAATAACAATTTAAAACTTTATTTTTCTCCAGTTTTCATTTTTTTTTGTTTCTTTGTGTTTGTTTATGTCTTTTTATCTATTTATGCTCTGGTTGGGACACAAAATGGTCACAAGATTGATAGAAAATAATTGTGAAGTTTTTTTACGGGATTACCCCTAAATATCTTTTCCGATTCTCTTTACATCTGATTTTTTGCTGCTATGAGATTTTTTGGTTTAAGTTTTTTCTTGACAGGATTCAATTCGTTTCTATATTCCTTTCTGTTTTATTTTAAAATTAAATCAACTTCAACAAATGGAGGAATGGATGTTCGACACCGGCAATACAGGTTTTATGCTCGTGGCAACCAGCCTGGTGATGTTGATGACTCCGGGGTTGGCTTTCTTTTACGGTGGCTTGGTGGGTCGCAAGAATGTATTGACCATCATGATTCAGAGTTTCGTCTCCATGGGAGTCACCACGATTATCTGGTGGGCCTACGGCTATTCCCTCTGCTTCAGCGGTGGGGTTGGAGGTATCATCGGGAATCTCGACAAAGCGTTTATGATCGGTGTGACCCTAAATACACTATCCCCTTTCGGAAGCGGAAATATACCTGAATTCGTTTTCATGGCGTACCAGATGATGTTCGCCATCATCACACCCGCGCTGATCACGGGTGCCTTCTCCAACCGCATTCGTTTCGGGGCTTATTTGATGTTCCTGGTAGCCTGGTTGACACTGGTCTATTTCCCTTTTGTGCATATGGTTTGGGGTAATGGCCTACTCGCAAAGATGGGAGTGCTCGATTTTGCCGGGGGAATCGTTGTTCACAACATTGCCGGTGTGGCGGCTCTGGCATCCGTTCTATATGTCGGACGAAGGCGCATCGGCGACAGCATTCCGCACAGCATTCCGCTGGTTGCACTAGGTGCCGGGCTTCTCTGGTTCGGATGGTATGGGTTCAATGCCGGCAGCGAGTTGAGGGTTGATGCGGTGACTGGTTTGGCGTTCCTGAATACTGACATTGCTGCATCTTTTGCCGGTCCGGTCTGGATGTTACTGGCATGGATCTTTGAAAAGAAACCGAAATTCCTGGGTCTGCTGACTGGTGCTGTGGCCGGCCTGGCGACCATTACTCCCTGTGCGGGTTACGTTACGCCCACCAGTGCTGCGATTATCGGTATTCTCGCGGGCACCGCGTTTGCTATTTCGCCGTTAATCTGAAAAACCGTCTTAAATGGGACGATGCTCTGGATGTCTGGGGTGTGCACGGAGTCGGCGGAATGCTGGGAATCATTATGCTGGGGCTGATGGCGAGCAAAGCCGTCAATGCAGGCGGAGCAAATGGCTTATTCCATGGCAATGCCAGCTTCTTTGTCAAGCAACTGCTGGCAGTTATCGCGTCATCGATCTATGCTTTCGGTTTCACCTTCTTGATGCTGCTGATCATTAATAAGATCACCCGGGTTAAAACATCCGAAGGCGAAGAAGAAAGGGGTCTAGATCAATCGCTACATGGTGAGACGGCTTATGAAGGAATGTGATCAAAGCCACACGTAAATCGATAGCCGTGATAGCCCGCTCTCTCGTGTCTGCGCCGAAGCCATTAATGGAAGGTGACTCGGCGCTGTTGACTGACCCAACGAGTTGGTTGCTGAGACCGGCTTGTGAAATTCGACCATCCAAAGCCAAAGGAGAATGATATAGCAACTTTTCAGGTGGATATTGATTTCTAACGTTTACAACTGAAGTTTATAAAGATTCCCCTGAAATGTTTGACAAAATGGACACAAGCGTTAACACTTCAATAAAATCTGGGGAAAATAAGAAAAACAAATGCCTGTCATTTTTTTTGACAGGCACTTAAGATTTCTGGTAGCGCTACAGGGAGTCGAACCCCGGTTTGTGCGAATGCATCTTGAGAATGGCTGAGAACCACCCGAACCAATCAGGGGTATCTTCTTTACTATCTTTGTGTCTATTTATACTCTGTTCGGTCACAAAATGGACACAAGAGATGGTTATAGAATTCAGAGTACCCTGCTATGTTAGATAAGGCTATTCAACTACAATCTCGTCCACAAAAAGCCATGCCTTGTTCCCTTTGCCTGAATGCCAATCCGGGAGGGTCCCTATGTTTTTTGCCTTAATGCGGATGTATCTTCCGTCTACTTTTTTCAGGCTCAGGGTTAAATCTCTGACAAAATTCCCTTGATTCTCTTTCGGAGTTTCATAGGTCTCAACTGCTGCGATTTTAAACTTTTTTCCATCATTCGAAACTGCCATTTCTACAGTAGTCGGCAGAAAAATCCAGCTAGGGTTATCAGATAAACAACCTAGGCTGATCTTATTCAATTTTCTCTTCTCGCCTAAATCTAAAACTACTTCCAGGTCGTTCCCCTCAAACCCCTGCCAGGCTTTGTCTGAATAAGAACTTGACCCTCTTTTCGAGTCAATCAAAGCCTTATCCCCGGCAGCGGAATAGTCGGGAGAATAAGTAGATAGATATTGAACCCCTTTGATGATATAAGCATTGTAGTAATTAGCAGTCGATATCGGGCTGGGATTTTTTCCTTTAGCCAGGGCAAGAGCTTTCACTGTGATAGGTTTATCAATCCTGAATGGTTCTGAATATAAGGGAGAATTACTCGTGGGCTCACTTCCGTCCAGAGTGTACCTTATCCCTGCTCCAGAATCTTCAGGCACAATACCTGCAACAGTTGACTTACCTTTCTCAATTATATAAAACTCCGGAGATATCTTAGGTGGCGCGCAGACTTGAAACCTCTCATAATCTGCCTGGTTGTAGTTGAGCGTGTCAAAAAGAGTGCTCGCAGGAAAAGTGGCATCATTTTCATTCTCAGCCAGAGAGACTGCTAAGATCTTTATCTTTTCATTCTGGGGCAGGGTAATTTCCTTTGCGCCTGCGGGTAGATTAAGCTTGCATTTATACAGATAGGCATAACTGTAAGGGTCGTCTTCACCGTTTTTGAGATGACGATGCGTGGTAAAATAAGCAACATCACCTTTTCTGACGTAACCAGGAACAAGTCCCGTGAAGAAAATGTTATCCCATTCATAGTCCCATTCCTGCCATTTGTAACCGTACCATTTGCGATTGTCCCACTGGCCTATAAAACCATCCCACTTTGGGATATCAACTTCATTAGATTTCCCGTCGAGCTTGAAGTCTCCCCTTGTGTCATTCTCAGTTGAGGCGGCAAGAAAATAAATTCGGTTGAATTTGCCTGCAGGCAGAAAAATCGATTGCCCATTGCAGGAAAGCGCATTCTTATCACCATCCTTTTTTGAACCAAGGCTGAACACGATTCCTTCACTTATTATCGTGTCAGGTAAAATCTCAGCCGGCAGGGAATTTCCAGAAAGGTCAAAACTCCCATCTGATCTATTATCATTAGTGCTGATAACATCAGCATTATAGTTAAGCTGAACTGTCTGACATGTGGGTGGGCTTAATTTCTTAGAGGGGGGAGCAAGTTTGACCGCAAATGCCTTAATATGATAAGGCTTCATATCAAAAACCAGTTCCCCCTTCTTAATCACAGCCTCAGCTAAAGTTTGTTCCTGTCCGTTCACTTCTTTTGCCGAGATAAGAGGCTTAGCTATTGTAAGCCTTATATCTTTAGAGAAGACCCCCTTGGTTTCCTGAAGGCGAATTATGATCTCATCGCTATTCTCTCCCTTCTTAAGGGCAGTAACAGCTATATCCGGATTACTTAGATGAAGAAATGAAAAAGTTTTTCCCAAGAATCCTTTGTGCGATATGGTTTGAAACGCTAAAAGGGGCTGATTAAGTCTTGCACCCTGCCAGTTTGAATTCCCAGCTCTCCAATCTCCTCTGTGTCCATAAAGGGCGTAGCAGATCTCGTGTTTGCCAAAATCCTGAGTTGCCTGATCCTTGTAGTCGTTTCTTACACCAGGCGTATACAGGAGGGTGAGACGCAGAACATTGTCTGCTGGCTTATCCGAGCCGTACTTGCAGTCTTCTAGGATTGAAACACCGTAGGTTCCACTTGAATCTGTCAGGTCGAACCACTGATGGGATGGCACCTCGAATTTCTTAGGGTCGTTATTTCCTCGTTGGACAATCCCCACACCAGTATTATAAGAAGCCAGATGATTTGAGACCGCGAGAGGAAATGAGGCTTTGAGAGATGACTCTTTTGTGAACCAGTCTATGTAGTTATAAAATACAATCTGATCTGCACTTCCTCCTGCAGACAGACGAATAAGCTGAACGAATTTTGAGCCGCGTGATTCACGCTCTATTTCCAGAGCAACCCGTTCAGGACCTGATTCAACTATGCAAATGGATGCTGGACCTTCAACATAATCGACCGGAGGATTTTGTCTATCGTTCCAGTCCATATTCCAGGCAGGCCACTGTTGCGGGCGTTCATGCAGGAAAGCAAGTCGTGCTGGCTCGGATAAGAGTTCACGATTTGCCCTTTTATCATAGATACTTTCAACATCTCCTGAAGAATTCACCTTCACAATATATCTCGAATTCTCCAAAGACGAATTTGTAATTTTCAATCCCGCTTCAATTGTGCAGCCTGTTTCTGAAGGACGAACATCGTAAGCCCTGAAACCTAAGGAGGGAACAGTCGCCAGAAATAAGATCTCCAGCTTGTTTCCTTCGGTTTTGGTGATCTGTGATGGAACTTCATGCTGATCTGGGTCAAAAACCTGTATGGCCTTTGGCACGGTCGGAAAGGTTATTCGGGCTTCGACTACCTCTTCTCGTTCTATAGATAAAGGATTGAATACTACCAGTGGAATTCCTTTCACCTGCGTATCCAGATCCCTGACAACCACACCAACCGCATCTGACAGGACTCCACTGAATTGATTGGCTGCAAGCAGCTCATCATTCCAGGAATATTCATATGCCTTGGGTACACAGGTGCCTGCCATGATGTCGTGAAACTGAGCACCCAGAACCAACCGCCATGCCTCATTAATTTTGTTTCGAGGATAGGTGATCCCCCCAACCACTCACCAATAACAGAAGAGGCCTCTGCAGAATAAGCTAAAAGCTCATTTTTACGATTCCATCGTTTCATATAAGCTTCCGAAGATATTGAGCCTGCAGAGTGGTTGGTGAGCAGAAGCTCGCCCTGATAGGTAGGGAGTTTCGATTTCTGCTCAGTTGACAGGTCACTAAAGAATTTGTCAGCCGGCGATGAAATGACATGAATCCCTTTATCACTGGTAACGCTTTTCTCAATCCAGTTCACTGACTCCTCTGTGGGTGAGCCTCCCATATCCCCGGTGCCATAATACATATATTCGCAAAAGATTCCAGCCCTGCTCCCCAGATCAGAAATCCTTTTG
This sequence comes from uncultured candidate division Zixibacteria bacterium, assembly GCA_963713865.1. GTDB lineage: Bacteria > Zixibacteria > MSB-5A5 > MSB-5A5 > RBG-16-43-9 > CAZMZF01. Next base: position 2,669,731 of record OY970208.1, read on the forward strand.
GACCATTTTGGACTCTGGCTCAGATCATCTTTAACCTCAGTGCCGTAACTCCCAGGATTGAAGACCGAAACCACTGATTCGGAATCCGGCCCTATCCAGGAACCGATATTGAAAGGCAGGCTAACTGCCAGACCCCAGGAAAGTTTCTGGGTGGAGAACCCTTTTATGCCGCAATGTGCTAAGATGGACGGAAGCGAGGCTGGAAAACCGAAGCAGTCAGGGAGCATATATTCGGAACTGGCTTTGCCAAATTCCTTTCTGAAGTAATCGTTGCCGTAGAGGACCTGACGGATAATCGATTCAGGAGAAGGTATCAGGGCATCGTTTTCCTCTATGGATGAGCCGCAGGGAAACCACCTGTTTGCAGCAACGTATTCCTTGAGCTTTTGGTATTCCTGGGGATAATACTCTTTCATCATCCGGTATCTGTTGGCCCCGCTGAAATTGAAAATGTAATGAGGATATTTCTGGAAAAGCTTGAAGTTATCCAGCAGGGTGTTTTTTACATACTTGCTTATGGTGGTCTGATAATCCCAGCGCCATTCGGTATCCAGATGACTGTATCCGATGGTATAAAGTACGGTGTCTCTGGAGAGATCAACCCTGGGTAAATTGAGAACTTCAATTCCGGTCTGGGCAGCCACTGCGGATAGTACAAAATACTGCAGAAAGATCGCAATTAAGAATCTTTTCAAAGGTTTCATCTGGTTCCTCCTTTGGTCTTAAGATGAATTTTGAAAACACCAGAACGTCAAAATTAAGAGACCTCTCATCTTCCTCTTAACTGGTCAAGCAGAACTGCCAGAAGAATAACCACCCCTAATACCACCATCTGCACGTAGGAGCCTACATTCAGCAAATTCAAACCATTTCTCAAAATCCCGATCAGCATTGCACCCAAAAACGTGCCGACGATCGAACCTCTGCCGCCAAAAAGACTCGTGCCCCCGACCACCACTGCGGCAATGACGTCCATCTCATACATCAGTCCGGCATTCGGCTGTCCTGAGTTCATACGGGAGGCTAAGAGCACTCCGCTGATGGCGGAAAGCACTCCACAGATCAGGTAGACTGACCACAGCACCCGATTTATGTTTATGCCTGCCAGTCGAGCAGCTTCTTTGTTTCCGCCCACCGCATATACGTAACGACCGAATTTTGTGTGCCTGAGCACCACGAAAGCACTCAGATAAATACAAAGCATGATAATGGTAGGAACGGGTATGCCGAATGCTCTACCGCTTCCTAAAAAGCTGAACTCCTCAGGCAGTCCCCAGATCGGTCTGCCCCCGGTGTATATATATGCTCCCCCTCTCAAAATAGTCATCAAAGCCAGGGTGACTATGAATGGAGTAATATTGAATCGGGTAACAAATAGCCCAGCTATAGACCCTGAGCATATTCCGATTAAAATTCCACCCAGAAGACAAAGTGGAAATGATAATGAGAATGGTATTCCCAATTTGAGTATGCTGGTTACTACCACCCCGCTGAAAGCAACCATTGCCCCAACCGAAAGGTCGATGCCCGCGGTAAGAATGACAAAGGTCATTCCCGCCGCTATGATTGCGGTGATAGAAGTCTGAAGTGTGACGTTCAGGATATTTTCCGCAGTAAAAAAATAAGGAGAAAAAACTGAAAAAAGAATCACTTCCAAAAGTAAAGCAGTTGAGATCCCTAGATCTCCAAATACTGTCTTGAGGCGTTTTTTTTCAGGCTTGATAGCAGTCCCGAACATATTCTACCCCGGCTTGGTGCCAGTTGCTAAGGTCATCATTTTTTCCTGGGTTGCTTCCTGACTCGAGAGTACTCCGGTTATACTCCCTTCCCACATCACCGCAAGGCGATGACAAATACCAAGAAGTTCAGGCAGATCAGAGGATATAACAATGATTCCAATCCCCTCTTTAGCCAGCTGGTTAATCAGGTTATAAATCTCAAGTTTTACCCCAACGTCGATCCCCGCAGTAGGCTCGTCGAAAATCAGAAGCTTCGATTTTGTGAAAAGCCAGCGGGCCAGAACGACTTTCTGTCTGTTACCTCCACTGAGATTTTCCACTTTCTGGTTGATTGAAGGTGTTCTAATTCGCAAAGTCTGTTTAAACTTTTCCGCAACTGAGTTCTCCTTGGCCTGGTCGATAAAAAATCGACTTGCTACCTGGCTGAGATTTGAAAGGGAGATATTTTCCCTGACGTTCATCTGCATTATAAGCCCGTATTTGTTTCGATCCTCAGTGAGCAAGCCAATTCCTAGGTCAATCGCCTCACGAGGTGTACTAACCAAAATTTCTTTCCCTTCTAAAAAGATCCTCCCTTTTTCTTTTGGGTCTGCACCAAATATAAGCCTTGCCAGCTCGCTCCTGCCTGCACCCACCAAACCGGCCAATCCCAAGATTTCTCCCCGATATACCGTCAGGCTGACATCTTTTAAGATTCCCGAACTTAAGCCCTCTATTCTCAGGACTTCCTTTCCCTGGTCAGGTTCGATCCTGGGGAACTCCTGCTCTAATTCTCGCCCCACCATCCAGAGGATTAAGCTTCTGCGGTCAGTTTCAGACACCGGGCAACTATGTATGAACCTCCCGTCACGAAGTATTGTAAGGCGATCACCGATCTCGAAGACCTCTTCCAGGCGATGAGATATATAAATGATACCCACCCCTTCGGTTTTCAATTTACGGATCACCGCGAACAGCCCTTTCAGTTCGTTCTGGCTAAGGGATGTGGAGGGTTCATCCATGACTAAGATCTTGACCCGCCTGGATAATGCCCGGGCAATTTCGACAATCTGTCTCTGTGCCACACTCAAGGAGCTTATCCTGGCTGTAGTTGGAATTTCCTCTTCCAGTTGAGCAAGTATTTTCTGGGCATCTCTGTGCATCTTCCTGTGATCAACTAATAATAACTTCCCCTTAGTCGGTTCGTTGCCCAGAAGAATATTCTCCGCTACAGAAAGCTCAGGCACAAGTTTGAATTCCTGATAAATCATGCTGATTCCATATTTCTGGGCATCAGCAGGTGAATTATACTCGATTTCTTCCCTTTCGATAAGAATTGAGCCCGCATCCTTTTTAACGGCACCGGACAATATCTTCATCAAGGTAGATTTGCCAGCACCATTTTCTCCCAAAAGGCAATGAACCTCGCCCGCATAAAGCTCGAAATTCACATCTGCCAGCGCCACCACCCCGGGGTAGTGCTTGTAAATCCCTTTCATCTGCAAGAGAGGCAGAGCGTTCACTTATTGGTTTCCTTTTGCAGGGCTTCCCGGTCAACAATCCCTACTTCCACCGGAACGATTTTCGGCACCTGGATGCCGGAGAAGTAGTCTTTGATTTTATCTATGGTAATCTCACCTATTTTCTTGGGGTACTGGATCACGTCGGCTTTGAGTGGCGTTTCTTTCAAAATGGCATCCACTGCAGGCGGTGTGGCATCATAACCCACGATTTTGACCTTGGACCGCTTGAACTGCTGGACCGCATCCAGCGCACCCAGCGCGCAGTCGTCATTGATCGCAAAAATCCCTTCCAGGTCAGGATGAGCCTGAAGAATATCAGAGGTTACTTGCATGGCTCTATCCCTTACCCCTTCACCGTTCACCTCAGCCACAATTTTTAGACTGGGGTATTTCCCTATTGCTTCTTTAAACCCCCGGGTGCGATCAAGCACTGAAGTGACTGTTGGTTGTCCAATGATAGCTACATTCCCCTTGTCGTTCAAGGTCTTGGCAAGATATTCACCTGCTAATTTTCCTCCTGCAACATTGTCGGATGCAACATGACAGACCACTTCTCCCTCTTGCGAGGCGATATCCGCACTAAAAACCGGGATCTTAGCCTCATTTGCCTTCCGGATTGCAGGTCCTACTCCACGCGAATCCACCGGGCAGACGATGATCGCATCCACTTTCTGGGTTACGAAATCCTCGATCTGGGAGCTTTGCTTGCCTAAATCGAAATCACCGGCTGTGATAATCAACTTATAGTCATACTTTTTTGCCTCATTCTGCAACCCCTCTTCCAGGTCCTTATAGAAAACATGTGCTCGAGTCAAGAGAGTAACCCCTATGGTTTTCTGGAATTCTTTTTTCCTGACACACCCGGAAAATAGGATGGTCAGAGCTAAGAATAATAAAACTAAGTTTTTCAGGATACTATTTTTTCTCATTTTTCTTCTCCTTTCAAGACTTTTCATTTTTTATTTTGCCAGGAAACTGAAAATTTGCTCTAAGAAAGTCGTTTTTTAATATATATTGAGCGATTCATAAGTCAACAGTTTTATCGAAGGAATTATACTTCACGAGAGCAGTCAGTGCATCTGACAGATTTTCAAGTTTTACTTGATTGCGGTTTATCTCTTTTCAGATACTGGGTATAAACTGAAATAAATTGATTGCCAATTATAAATATATTTTGAATAACCCTCTACAACTGACAACAACCAAGAAAAACTTTAAGATTTTAATAGCCTTTAATATCTTGTAAAAGTGGGCTATAGAACGGGAAAAAACTGAAACACATAAGTGGGAAATAACTTGAAAAAATCCGAGGACCTGCAAGGATGGAACTTGCCATCTTTTTTTTCGTAAGGCAAGGAACTTTAACAAAACCGTGATAATATGCTACTCTATGAATTCGAATCTCCTGCCAAACGCCTGTTGGTATGAGTCCTTTTACCCGTTTCTGGTACACCAAAATGATCACAAGCGAACAAACTCTAAAAAAATTTGAGAAAAATGAAAAAAGCTATTTCTGTTAATTCTCTCCCCGGTAGGCACTTATAAATATTGGTAGCGCTACAGGGAGTCGAACCCCGGTTTGATGGCTGAGAGGCAAGTTTTTCAAAGGTTTTTCAAAAGGCATTTGAATTCCCTGGTTATGTTCATCCTCTCTCAAACAGAACCGTCACTAACAGAGCGAAAATCCAAATACCCAGAGCGGCTTCAATACCCACAAAAATCCTCGCCCAGCGAACAGGTTTATATTCAACTGACTCTAAACGGAAAAACTGTAGCCATTGTCTTGGTTGTAATGCTCCATAACCGAAGGTGACAAAGGAAAGAAGACTGAAGTAAAAACAATCAACAAACAGATATCCTTTACGGAAAGTCAAAATCTCTTCTTTGTCGTTCCATGCACCTGTTTTAACAAAATAGATTCCAGATTTTGTCTTTGGGAATATGGTAAAGAGCACATAGATGACACTGAAAAGAACGATAACAACGAGTGAATACCAGAAAAGCCAGGTCGGCCGTGAACCATATCCAAATGTTTCTCTTAAGAAGATATATCGTAAAAGACCCAAGAAATAATCCCAAGGGTCTTTGATAGTTCTCAAGTATCTCTTGGTCAGAACTTCGTTCTCCCTAAAATGGAACTCCTTAGCGACCTCATCCATATACTCCTTTTTGTATAGATTTTTTAAATCCCGGTATGTGATCTCTGCATTAAAAAAATCTTCATCTGATTTTGTAGAGTCGGCATGTATTTCATCACCTGTAATATAACGACTCTTGAATCTATCTCCCCAATTGATATATCTTATATTCTTTGCTTCTCCTAAATTAACCATCCATAAATACGTGAAATCGAAGTATATGCCGAAGAGATTAGCATTTAGTAAATTAGCTTCTCTTAAATTGGCACCTCGCAGTTCAGCACTTCTCATATCCACTTCTTGTAAAATGGTCTTGGAAAGATCTGCCCATTGCAGTTTAGTATTAAAGAGATCTGCACCCTTCAAATTGCACCCACTAAGGTCAGCACCCTGTAAATTAGCTGCGCTTAAGTTCGATCCTTGAAGATTGATATCGTTAAGTAATGCCCCTTGAAGTTTCAGTCCACTAAAGTTAATATATAACGAATCTTCCAAAAAACGAAGATCGATTCCTCGAAGGTCATCTCCACGATCATCTTGTGGGTGGATTATTGGATCAAGTTGAGGCACCCAGTTAGGTAGATAGTCTCCCTTTATAAGTCCCTCTATCACCAACTTTCTAGTTATCTCAGACCATCTGTTTCTTAAGATATCCTTTTCTTTATCTGTATATTGCGACCATTCTCTTAGTTCCACAGGAGGCGAGTTACGTGAAGATACCCATCCACTCTCGGTATTTATTCCAGCCTGAGTAACAGAAAGTACAGTAATAATACAACAGATGAAACAAAAGATCACAAAACAGAGGAATTTGAGAGATTTATACTTCACTGAAACTTTATTTCTCACCTTTTCCACCCCTTTTTAGCCACTTAATCAGAAGTCAGATAAGAAAGAGCAAAATCAATTTTGCTTTTAATTTCAATCAAAATAATCTCTTAGCGCTACGGGGAGTCGAACCCCGGTTTGATGGCTGAGAACCACCCGTCCTGGGCCACTAGACGATAGCGCCACGCGAGCAAGCTGGTTAGCTGGTTAATAGTTCATAGTGGATAGTTCATAGTTAAAACAAATTCCTCTATTCTACCATGAACTATGAACTAACCACCATTTACCAGTTTCCGGCCGCCACTAATATAATATCGGCTTGAAATTAGGCAAGAGAAAAATCAAGTCTTGCAGGGGACGCCTGGTTAGACGACGTCAGAACCCAATTTATTCAACTACTTACCGATAAGAAATCAAATCTGGATCCTGGAAAAAAGGTAGCTGCCCAGCATCAATATCAGGGCGGTTATAATACTCAAAACAAAAAAATCGGTAAGCAGGCCAAAGTGAGAAACATTTACCAGTGTACCCCGCAGACCATCGACACCATATGAAAGGGGATCAACGCTTGCAACCAGGTGTAATGCTTTTGGCAACCCCTGCAGGGGAAATAAGGCTCCGGAAAGAAAAAAGAGCGGCATTACCAAGAAGTTCATGATGAACTGGAACCCCTGCATATCTTCTAAAACCGAAGCAATGGCTGTTCCAAAAGCTGTGAAAAGCAAGGCGATAAGAAATACAAAGGCAAAAGTAACTGGTAGAAAACTTATACTCTGGGGTCTAAAACCTACCAAAAAAGAAAGAATAAGCGTTATCAGACCCTGAAATGAAGCTACGGTTGCCCCTCCCAGAGTTCTGCCAATCATAATGTATAAACGAGAGGTAGGAGCAACCAGCGTTTCTTTTAAGAACCCGAATTGCCTGTCCCAGATGATTTCTATCCCGGAAAAAACCGCAGAGAAAAGGACCCCCATGGCAATAATACCAGGCGCCAGAAATTGAATATAACTACCTTCGCCCGCTTTTTTGTAAATAGGATTTAAACCAAAACCCAATGCCACCAGAAAAAGAATTGGCTGGCCAAGAGAGCCTACGATCCTCGCTCTCGAACGGGAGTATCTTTTTAATTGTCGCAACCAGAGAATATAAATCGTGCTCATGATTTTTATTTCGTCTTATCTCCGAAATATTCTTCTTCTCATTCTCATGCGATCAATAACATTAGCTTCTTCTTCCCGGATAACCGTACCGGTCAAAGCTAAAAACGCATCTTCTAAAGAAGTAGTCTTCGTGTTTTGCTTCAGCTCTTCTGGTGTTCCTTTGGCAATAATTTTCCCGTGATCGATAATGGCGATTTTTTGAGCGACCCTTTCTGCTTCTTCCATGTAATGCGTAGTAAAAAAAACTGTCATCTGCTCCCCGGAGTTTAGATTTTTGATATAGTTCCAAATATGGCTTCTGGTTTGAGGATCTAAACCCAAAGTTGGCTCGTCTAAAAATAGTATTTTCGGATGATGGATCAACCCCCTGGCAACCTCAAGCCGTCGCTTCATTCCTCCTGAGTACTTTTTTACAAGCTCGTCTTTTCTATCCCAGAGTTCAACAAATTTTAGCAAGTGTTCTATTCTTTTTCTGCGAATTTCCTTCGGCACTTTATAAAGCACGCCGTGAAATTCCATATTTTCATAGGCGGTAAGCTCATCATCTAAACTCGGGTCTTGAAATACAATACCGAAAGAGCAGCGAGCTGCATTTTGCTCTTTGGAAGGATCGCTTCCATTTAAAGAAATTTTTCCGCTGGTGGGACGCAAAAGTGTAGCTAGTATTTTTATGGTGGTAGTTTTTCCTGCACCATTCGGCCCAAGAAATGCAAATATCTCCCCCTTACCAACAGAAAAAGAGATATTGTCAACCGCAGTAAAACCATCAAATTTTTTTGTCAAATTTAGAACGTCAATCATAATATTATCTTATCATACCCCCCATTAACGATTTTTGTTGGCTCTTCTGCTAAAGATCAAACCAGAACCGGAGGTAGTGGACGATTTTAGAGCTTTTCTGATTCACAATCCCCAGTTTATTGACACTAATATAGCATCTGTTAGAGATCAGGCAAGAGAAAAATCAATCTTTCCAAGGGAGTGATGCTACAATCTTACGTCCTTTTCAATGGTTTTATTACTATGATAAGCTAAACACTCCCTGGCAGGATGGTTTCAAGCGTTATTTTACTGGTCAAACGACATAGGAATAATTCTACATGCCCCAAAACACCTGAGATTTATACAAAAAATGAAACATTTCCATCAAATAACTGTATATTTTAAAAGACCGAGTTGAGGATATTGAAACATTAGAGTACTTTTCAAATGTTCACTAAAACATCTACCTTTAAGCTGAGAGAACTATAGTATGAAAAATCGAAAAAGGTTTCTTGGTTTATTCTTCCTGCTCCTTCTTTTTATCACCACGGACCTGCTGGCCGATGCACCTGAGGAGGACAGAGTAAAAAGCATCGCCGCTTTCAGGTTAAATGATGGAGTTAAGATAGATGGGGTATTAGATGAGGACTGCTGGAGCAAAGCGGAAAAATCAGGCGGTTTTGTTCAGGCAGACCCTCACGACGGTGAGCCTGCCACTGAATCGACCTACGTGCAGGTTTGCTATGATAACGATGCACTTTACGCTGCGGTTACCTGTATGGAGAACGAGCCTGAGAAGATAATAAAAATCCTGACCCGCAGAGACCGGTTCAGCGAAAGCGATGCGGTTAATCTCGGTATTGATTCTTACCACGACCACCAGACCGGTTATATGTTCAAAACCTATGCTTCCGGCACTCAATGCGATCTATATTATTATAGTGATGGCGCAGAGGACGATTCCTGGGATGCGGTTTGGGAGTCCGCGGTCAAGATTGGAAAAGACCACTGGACCGTTGAATATAAGATCCCTTTTTCCTGTTTGAGATTTCCCAAAAGTGACAGCTACACCTGGGGATTCTACGTTTCCCGGAATTTGTGCCATAATCAGGAAACCGCCCGCTGGGTGAGGATTCCTTCAAATCAAGCCGGATACGTGTCCAGATGGGGACATCTGACCGGGATCAAAGATATCGACCCTCCGGTGCATTTAGAGATTTTACCCTACGTAGTCTCCACGGAAAAAACCGAGCCTGAAAGATTGGGAAATCCTGATGGCAGAGAGCTTTTCGGAAATGTCGGGGTCGATATAAAATACGGCTTAACCTCGAATCTGACTCTGGATGCCACAGTTAACCCTGATTTTGGACAGGTGGAAATAGATGAGATCGTGTTAAACCTCTCCAATTACGAGACTTTTTATCCGGAGAAAAGACCATTTTTCTTAGAGGGAAGCAAGATTTTCGAGCCGATCCAGAACCGACCTGTGTCAGCTTTTTTATTCGAGAAGAATCGGCAAAGACCCTGGATATGCGGATTCAGCCGAATACTATTTTCACCGTCCTACCTCCACCACGATTTTAGCCGCGGCAAAAATCACCGGCAAGACAAAAGGAGGGACGACTATCGGATTCCTCAACGCGGTCACTGACCGGGAAAATGCGGACTTCTGGCATGTAGACGGGTTCCGCACCAAAAGAGTAATCGAGCCAGAAGCAAATTATAACGTCATCAGACTCAGCCAGGACATCTTTAATAATTCATCCATCGGAATAATGAGCACTGCTGTCAACCAAAAAGGAAAAATCCCCTCGTATACCGGCGGGGTAGACTGGAACTTGCGTTTCCTAAAGCAAAACTATTCTTTTATAGGTCAGACCTACGGGAGCTCTAACGGAGAAAAGGAAAAAGGTCTGGGGTATTTGACCGCTCTGGGAAAAGATGGGGGGAAACACTGGAGGGGGAATATTGTCTGGTTTTATCTGGACAAGAAAATCAATACCAATAGTCTGGGATATATGAAAAGGAACGATCTGCAGGGTGGCAGTGTGTGGATTCAATATAAGACCCAGAAAGAAGCCTGGATAATAAGAAACTCCTGGAATAATTTCAACTTATCCTATGACTGCAACTTGAATCATGACCGTTCTGGATTGGGGTTTTAATTTTAACAGCTCAGTCGAGCTAACCAATGGCTGGAATGTGGGAGGGGGGTTCTACAGTGATCTGGGCGTGACTTATACAGACTGGGAAGTTCCTTCCCAGCTTTTAAAAATCCCGATCGGACGAAGCGGCTGGTTCAATTTATACACGGATGAAAGAAAAAAAGTCTCCGGAGGAATTGATTACAACCTGGGAAATTACTGGGATGGGCTTTCCGAGACTGTTGATCTCTGGGTTACCTTAAAACCCCGCTCCAATTTTGAGGTTACCCTGGAGCCAAATTGGAATCATATGTGGGACATAAGCCGGTTCGTCGGATATGCCCGGGATGCTTCTGATTCCTCCTCCCTTAATATCTTTGGGAAACAGAGAGTCAATCGAGCTGGTTTGGATCTGAGAGGAACTTATACTTTTACCAGGAATCTTACTATCCAGCTTTACACCCAATTCTTTCTCGCCACCGGAGAATACGATAACCTCGAGAGATTTTACCCAGTAGACAGGTTCTCTCCTTTGGGAAATATTATTAATTTCTCCCCTTTCCGTGGAGATTTCAATCGAAGGGAATTTGCTTCCAACTTTATTCTGAGATGGGAGTATCGACCCGGCAGCACCTTGTATCTGGTTCTGGACCCAGGGAAGATATAATTATGACCCCGGTGATTTTAACCTGAGAAAGGGTTTCTCGCATTTGTTTGACACGATATCAGACAATATCTTTTTAATCAAAGCCAATTACTGGTGGAACCTCTAACAAAACAAAGCAGGTCAGGAACCACAAGCTCCTGACCTACCGCTAATCACTCAATCACTCAATCACTAAAAAAGCTGGGGGACAGGGATTCGAACCCCGGTTTTGTGGTCCAGAGCCACACGTCCTGCCTCTGGACGATCCCCCAGTGAATTAATATACGCTCCCTGCCGATATTATATATGGCTATAAAGAGCTTTTTAAAAATAAAACTTGAAATCCTTTTGTCAAGCACAATCTGTGAGGTATTATGGAAGACTTAAAAAATATCCTGGTAGTAGATAATCACCAGAACATCCTGGAGCTTATCAGCAATCTTCTGCAGATGTTTAAATATCAGACCTTCTGTGCTCTGGATACCCAGAACCGCCCTGAAGCTCTTAGACGAGAAAAGGGTCGATTGCATAATCACTGACGTGGAGATGCCCAAGCCCGGCGGGTTTGACTTGTTGAACGAGGTCAAGAGTAAATATCCAGAACTCCCGGTCATAATGATCTCCTCCTATGCCAATCCCAAGATGGAAAAGCAGGCAGAGGAAAGCGGAGCTTCCGGCTTTACCGCTAAGCCTTTCAAGATAGAAACCCTGCAGAAGATGATAGAGAAGGCTCTGGAAAAAAAGGAAAAGGTCAAGGTCTGTTAAAAAATTCCTTGGTTGAGAAGCAGGGATATACTGCAATAAATCATTACTAAACTTTTATCCTTGAGCTATAGGGGCAGGTTTCAAACCTGCCCCTGTCTTTATAATTAATGACTGCCGAAAGGAACCCAATTCTATAGGTAACGCAAAATTATCAGATTTTCTTCTGGCGTAGAAACTATAATATGATATATTGATTTCGTAAAAACGTGAAAATTAGTTACCAACACAGCGAAACATGAAATAAAAAAGTTGTCAATCCAAAAACAAGAATCAAAAAACAAAAAAAGATAGAAATATGAATATGAACAAGACCAGTTCTGCACACCCTTCCGATTTTATCCGGGAGATTATCAATGAAGACCTGAGAACCAGCAAATACGGCGGGCGGGTGCAAACCCGATTCCCTCCGGAACCAAATGGCTACCTGCACATTGGACACGCCAAATCGATCTGTCTCAATTTTGGTATTGCTGCTCAATACGGAGGTCTATGCAATCTAAGATTTGACGATACTAACCCCAGCAAAGAGGAAATCGAATATGTGAAATCGATTAAAGAAGACGTGAGATGGCTTGGGTTCGACTGGGAAGACCGAGAGTTCTATGCTTCAGATTATTTTGACAAGCTTTACGGCTTTTCAATACAGTTAATCAAAAAAGGTAAAGCTTATGTAGATGATTTAAGTGCAGATGAAATCCGTGAAACCCGGGGAACTTTAACTGAACCCGGTAAGGAAAGCCCCTATCGTAACCGTTCGGTAGAGGAAAACCTGGACCTGTTTGAAAAGATGCGAAAAGGTAAATATCTGGATGGTTCACGCGTCCTTCGGGCTAAAATAGATATGGCTTCTGGAAATATAAATATGCGGGACCCGGTTATGTACCGCATCCTTTTTGCAACCCATCACCGCACCGGCGATAAATGGTGCATCTACCCGATGTATGATTGGGCACATGGACAGTCGGATTCTATCGAAGGTATCACTCATTCGATATGCACCCTTGAATTTGAGGACCATCGACCTCTGTACGACTGGTACGTCGAGCAATTGAGTATCCATCACCCGCAGCAAATAGAATTCGCCCGCCTGAATCTCAGCTATACAGTACTCAGCAAGAGAAAACTTTTACGATTAGTAAATGAGGGTTATGTCAGAGGCTGGAATGACCCGCGAATGCCTACCATTTCTGGTTTTAGAAGACGCGGCTACACACCGGAGTCAATCCGGGATTTTTGTGAGCGTATTGGAGTAGCTAAGCGTGACAGTATCGTTGATATCGCTTTGCTCGAGCACTGCCTGCGGGAAGATCTGAATAAAAGGGCACCAAGGGTTATGGCAGTATTGCGACCCTTGAAAGTGATTATAGACAATTATCCTGAAGGTCAAGTAGAAGAGCTAGAGGCAATCAATAATCCTGAAGATGCCAGCATGGGGACTCGCAAGCTTCCTTTTTCACGAGTGCTGTATATCGAGCAGGATGATTTCAGAGAAGTTCCGCCAAAAGGATTTTTCCGACTTTCACCCGGGAACGAAGTTCGTCTGAAGCACGCCTATATTATCAAATGTGAGCGTGTAGTTAAGGATGAAAAGAGTGGAGAGGTCATTGAACTGCACTGCACTTATGACCCTGAGACCAAAAGCGGCGAACCCAAAGCTGACCGCAAAGTAAAATCTACTCTTCACTGGGTTTCCGCTCTCCATGCTCTTGAAGCTGAAGTCCGTTTGTTCGAACACCTTTTCCTGAAATCAGACCCGGATGACATACCTGAAGGACAGGATTTCAAAACCAATTTGAACCCTAAATCATTGGAGACTTTGACCTCCTGCAAGATAGAGCCAGGCTTGAAAATAGCAAAACCAGGAAACAAATATCAGTTCTTAAGACTGGGTTATTTCTGCGTTGACCCTGATTCAACCGAAAAGAAACTCGTCTTCAACCGGACAGTAACCTTACAGGATACCTGGGCGAAAATTGAGAAAGCACAGAAAAGATAGCAGAGAGCAGGTAGCAAGGAGCGAAAAACGAAAAAAGACTTTGCTTTCGCTGAATGTTATCATCCAGCGATGTAACTATCTCTGTTCTGCCAAGTGAATTTTTCAAGCAAGACCCCCCTGTTCCATTTGGAATTCGATTCTGAATGTCCTGGTCTTTTCTTCATGAAAAAATCTGGAAATAGTGAAGGACTAAAAAAACAAAAAAAATTTTCTTGACAGACGATATGAGTGGTTTTATACTGGTGCTATAAAAAGAGCAAGGGTTCATTAAATAAATTATATTATGCGCAGAAGCCACCGTGACCGCAGCAGGCTTTGTAGAATTAGTGTGCAAAATCGCAGAGTTCATTTCCCATTTACCGTCTTGAATCATGAGTGAGCAAAACAACAAATACATCTTCGGCCCGGACAACCCGCACCCTTTAAGTACACGCAGGACTGAGCTTATCTGGGAAGGCAAGTATGACGAGTATGGCAACCGCCGTGAGGTGGATATAGCCGGCATGGCGATGCCCATGCAGAAGATTGAAACCATTGACGAGCCGGCAAGCCTGATGAAAGCCGCAGGTGACCAATTTGGACTTGACCTGCTTGAGAAGAAAAAGAAAGATGATTTCCGCAACATGCTCATCTGGGGCGATAACAAGCTCGTGATGGCGAGCCTACTCAAAGACTTCAAAGGCAAGATTGACCTCATTTATATTGACCCGCCGTTCGATGTTGGCGCCGATTTTACGATGGATATTGCCATTGGCGACGGCAAGGAGACACTTGAGAAAGACCAGAGCACGCTTGAGATGGTTGCATACAGAGATATGTGGGGAAAGGGAACAGACTCGTATCTGCATATGATGTACGAACGATTCACTCTCATGAAAGATTTATTGAATGAGAGCGGGAGCATTTACGTGCATTGCGACTGGCGGATGAACACTTATCTAAAGTTGGTGCTTGGCGAAGTATTCGGAGAAGACCGTTTTCAGAATGAGGTAGTGTGGAAACGTTCAACGCCCACCGGTGGAAAAACAAAATCAAAAATGTTCCCAAGAGACTACGACTCAATACTTCTCTACTCAAAGACCGATAATCGGGTCTTCAAAAATCTATATGTACCATATACCCAAGAGTACATTGATAAATTCTTTCACTACAAGGATGAAAACGGGAGAAGATTTATGTCCCAGACTCTGGGTGACTATTCCCAAGAATCCATATAACTAAGGGTGGGAGTAAGAGGCTGAAATATTATCTCGATGAGGCAAAAGGATTGCTCGTGGATGACTTTTGGAGTGATATTCGAAATGTAAGACAGGAAGCCGTTAGAAATATGCATGAAAGCGAGATGGTAGATTTTCCAACTCAAAAACCGGAATCCTTGATTGAAAGAATTATCTTAGCTTCTTCAAATGAAGATGCTATTATTGCTGACTTCTTCTGTGGCTCAGGCACGACTGGCGCAGTTGCGGAACGGCTTGGTCGGCGATGGATAATGAGCGACCTCGGTCGCTTTGCCATCCACTCGTCCCGTAAACGTCTCATCGAGTTGCAGCGCAAGTTGCACGATGAAGACAAGCCATATCGTGCGTTTGATGTCTTCAATCTTGGTCGGTACGAGAGGCAATGGTGGCAAAAGGAACGGCTTAAAGGTGCAGATGAAGAACATCGCAAGGTCGTGCTCGGATTCTACAAGGCGGAACTTCTCACAAACGCACGCTCACCATTGCTCCACGGCAGAAAGGGTCCTGCTCTCGTACACGTGGATGGAATCGACAGCATGCTCAGTCGCAGCGAAGTACGAGCCGTTGCCGCTGCTGCCAAGGAAGCTGGAGCGAAAGAAGTACATTGCCTTGCATGGGAATTCGAGATGGACTTGCGGCTCGTCTGCAACGAGATCGAGCATGCCGAGGGAATTAAGATCAAACTCATTCCCATCCCTCGTGAGATCATGGAAAAGAACCGGACGAGCCCGCCGCCGTTCCTTGAGGTTGCGATCCTTGAGGCACAGCCCGTGTATCACAAACAAGATGGCAAACGAACAGTGGACATAAAGCTCACGAAATTCTTACCATCACTCGCTGAAGTGCCAAGCAAAGAGTTAGAGGTACTTCGTGAGCGGGTCATCAAGAGCGGATTCGACTTTATCGACTTCTGGGCAGTGGACTTTGACTATCAGGATGGGCAACCCTTTGAACATCATTGGCAAGCATACCGCACTCGCAAAGATAGAAGCTTGCCGCTTGTTTCGAATCAAGAATATATTTATCCGAAGTCAGGAAATTACACAGCGTGTGTGAAAGTGATTGACGTCTTTGGATGCGATACCTCTATTTCGGTGGAGGTGAAGTATGAGTAGTCCGGTAGTCAATGTATCCGCACTCGAACCTTTGTTCGCTCCTCATGAAGAACCAACCAAGCATCGTATGCGTGCACTGCGTGAAGGAGAACCGGCACAGATCGTTCCCATCCGCCGTCCAAGTCCTATTCAAATTGCACAAAATCTCCGCCATGCCGTCCGAGAATGGCGTGAAAATGATTACCCAGGTGCATCAGATACCACAAGAGAATTGCTTCATCACTGGTTTTTCCGTGATCATACATTTACAGCACCTGATGGGGAAACATATCCTTTCCGCTACTACTTCTGTCAGCGTGAAGCGATTGAATCGCTTATTTACCTGATGGAAGTCCGTAGCCTCACAACAATCTCCGGTATAACAGCCGAGTTTGGCGGTGAGAATAGTGAAACAGCCGCACTTGGAATCGATCCAGACGAAGACCGCTGGGCTAAATATGCTTTCAAGCTCGCAACCGGAGCAGGGAAAACTAAGGTGATGAGTTTGGCAATCGTTTGGAGCTACTTTCATACTTTGCGTGAGTCTGATTCTCCAATGGTAAAACACTTCGTTGTCATAGCTCCCAACCTCACCGTGTTCGAACGCTTGCGCCAAGACTTTGGCAACGGTAAGATATTTGATGATGATCCATTGATACCTGTTGCATGGAAAGGCGATTGGAATCTATCAGTTGTTCTCCAAGATGAAGCCAGTGGCGCCGCCACTGGTGGCGTACTCTACCTGACAAACATTCATCGGCTCTACGACCCCAACAAAAAGGGCAAGAGAGAAGCAGATACATATGAATTTGTGGGTCCACCCGTCTCAAAGGCAAGAGCTTTGGATACCGGTGAGGAATTGAGAGATCGGATCACCTCTCATCGAAAGGTGATGCTACTTAATGATGAGGCTCACCATGTATGGGATCCCGATTCGGCATGGAACGAAGCAATAGTTTATCTTCATGGTACGTTGCAGAAGCGTGGAGGCAATGGATTGATAGCACAGATGGACTTCTCTGCAACTCCCAAAGACAACAAGGGACGAATCTTTAAGCATGTCATATGCGATACACCGCTGGGTGAAGCAGTTGATGGTGGAATCATAAAGACTCCGATTATTGGGCGAGGTCAAAAACTTACCGAGCGAGCAAGCGATGATGCTTCACTCAAGTACGAGCAACATTTGAGGATTGGCTACGAACGATGGTTGAAGTCAAAGGAGGAATGGGAACAAAGTGGCAAGAAGGCGTTGATGTTCGTGATGACCAATGACACCGATGACGCTAATGCGATTGCGAGGAGGCTCGATAGTGATCCTGTTTTCAAAGAACTCAATGGCAAGACCGTTAATCTGCACACCAACCTGAAAGGAAAGCTGAAGAAGGTTGGCAAAGGTGAGAGTGCAACAGTTGTCTTCATTGAAGACGAGAAGGCAATCAGCGACGAAGACCTCAAGGAACTTCGGAAGCTTTCTCGTGAGCTTGATTCGAACAAAAGCCCGTACCGCTGCATTGTCTCGGTCTTGATGTTGCGAGAAGGTTGGGACGTTCGCAATGTCACTACAATCGTTCCGCTGAGACCGTACAGCTCGAAGGCAAACATCCTACCTGAACAGACTCTTGGTCGTGGCTTGCGTCGCATGACACCGCCGGGACCAGAACAAGCGAACGAGATTGTAACAGTTGTTGAGCACAGTGCTTTTGTTAGTCTCTACAAAGAGCAATTGAGTCAAGAGGGTCTTGACATCGAAGTCATCGATGTTGAAAAAGTACCGAAAACCACGGTTACGGTATTTGTCGATAAGAACAAAGACCTAAAGAAGCTTGATCTGTTGTTGCCTCAGTTAAGCGGTGGGTTCAGGCGAATACCGGTAATTGATAACCTGACTCTTGATGATGTGAAGAAAGAGTTCTCAAAATACAAACCGCTACCAGTGGGAGAAATAAGGTCGACCGAAATACAATATGAAGGAAGACATCTCATCACGAACGAGATTGTCGAGCAAATGAAGATACAGCTTCCGCTGCTTGAGAGCGGCATCGGAGCCATCTCATTCTTCAGAGAAGAGTTGGAGAAGCTGGCAAGTCTCAAAGGCACTCATCAGGTATTGGCTCCACTCATAGAAAGTTTTCTGACGGAAATCCTCTTTGAGCAAAAGCTCGATCTCTTCAATCAACGGCTCGTCAATCGCCTTGCTGATGCAGACGTGCGAGAGCATGTTCGGGCAACATTTGTTCCCCTCCTTCTGGCGAAGACAACTTTCGTTCAAGAACGTTTACCGGAAGAACAACCAATTTCAGTGACAACGTGGAAGCCGTTTCAAGTCACGCATTCAGAAAACCACCCAACCATACCAGCCGACAATACGCCGTTCAACCTTGTGCCGTGTAACAGGGAATTCGAAGTAGCAATGACATCATTCCTCGATAAAGCCCCGGACGTTGCGGCATTCTGCAAGAATGCTGGGCCGCAGTGCCTGAGGATAGACACCTTGACAGGAAGCGGACGGTTGGCATTCTACACTGCTGATTTTATCGTGCGCAAGTCCGACGGCCATTACCTCTTGGTCGAAACAAAGGGACGTGAGGACAAGGACGTTTCACTCAAGGCACGTGCGGCAATGGGATGGTGCAAGGCAGCGTCGGGCAAGGTTAAATGGGAATATCTTTATGTGCCGCAAGAAATCTTCCACATGTTCGACTCGAACAAGATTGGTGATCTCGTCAGAACCTGTGTCCCATCTTTGACCAGACTAATAGAAGAAGATGTCAGGCCCCAGCTGGCGCTTGCCTTTGAGGAGCCAACGTCCGCCGAAGTTGCCGGGATTGAAGCATTTATCAATCGAGAGGCTTTCCAGAAGCTGCCTACCCGATATCAAAAAGCTATTGAACAAGCAGTAGTGCTTTTTAAATTTCTTGAGAAGAAAAAGGATGTATCCTTTTCGCCTGCATTCACTTCGCTTCTTGGACCGTTAGACGAAGCTGCTCGTGGTTTGATTTTGGATGCGCTGTTGCCTTACGTCCCAAAGACGACTCAAGACCAAAAATCATTCTTTGACCCATACTACAAAAACCTACACGAAAGGGATCAGCTCTGGCTTAAACGTCATGGAAGCAACTTGAAACGCACGTTGATCGATAGAAACGGTCTATGGCCCTCGGGCTTGCTGCAATTCTGCCTTGAGTATGCTCTTAACAGAAAATATGAAGTTGGCGGTGTGTTTGAGGCTGTAATAGAAGCCTTTTTAGAGTATGTAAAGCAAGGATTACTTCAAACTATAAGCCAGATTACAGATTTCAGAAACAAATATGTGGCGCATCAAGAGATGGAGCTTACAGACCCGACTATTGCTTCCGATGGTCTGAAGATGTGGGTGAATGGACTCTTGAAGTTATACATAGCACACCATTGAGCAAGTAAGTCAGATTTCTTAAGCACATTACAGATTAGCAAGTCAGGAACACAGGCTCCTGACCTACGGAATGTTTTAATCCAACATGGGGATAATCTATGTATGAACACAAGACCCAACCGCTACTTCCTAAACATCTTTACATTCGCCGCCTAATTGGGCACATACTAATTGCTGTATTGGTGATTTTTGCATCACTATTAATTGGAATCGTCGGTTACCATTTTACCGAGGGCCTCCCTTGGCTCGACTCTCTTTTGAATGCCTCGATGATCTTAGGCGGTATGGGACCGGTGAATGAGCTTCATACCAATGGAGGTAAATTTTTTGCGTCCTTCTACTCCCTCTTTTCCGGGATTATCTTCTTAGTAACCGTAGGAATCCTTATAGCCCCAGTTGTCCATCGTTTTCTACATCGCTTGCACCTGGAGGAAAAAGACTAATAGACATGAAAGCAGAAATGCAAAAAACATCTCAATGCTCTTCTTTTAGCCAGAAAGTAAAAAAAATCATCCAGAAGATACCCAAAGGCAAAGTTACCACCTACGGTCAGATTGCGGCACTGGCAGGTGACCCCCGTGCAACTCGTCAGGTTGTGTGGATACTAAATTCTTCTTCTCAAAAAGATAAATTGCCCTGGCATAGGGTGGTCAACCGTAAAGGACGGATATCTTTGAAACCAAACTATGGTTACGAAATTCAGAAGATGCTATTACAGAAAGAAGGTATAAAGTTTAACAAAAATGATATTATAGATTTCGACCTTTATCTTTGGATTCCTTCTTAAAGGTAGCCGCAGGCTTTAGCCTGCGTAAACACAACCTGTCCAAATGGATACATTCTGGAAAGATTGCGGTTACTATGTAATACTTTATATGTGCCTGTCGGGTCCCCTGACCCGACAGATAATTTCGTCCTAAGCGTGAAGAAAAGCTGTCCGCCAGCTCGGTGGACCTGACAGCCACAACTACAATATCTGTTTAATGCCAATTATTAGGTGTCAGGAACACAGGACTCCTGACCCATTACTTAAAACGGATAAAATGACCCAGCCACAGCATAAATCCAATCATCACCACGTGCAAAATCCACCACCCGGTTCGTCCGCGAATAAAATATTTCAGCATTGGTTTATCTCCATAAAAAATGTCCCAGGGAAAACACCGCGGTAAGATAGATAAAATGTCTTATCCACCAGCTGAGGGTAAACATCCGGCCTAATCCCGCGGGGTAAAAATGCGATAAAATCATCTGCCCGATGAAAAGCTTTGAGAAAAGAATCAGAATATCCGCCAAGGTGGTTTTGAATATTACGCTGGCAAAAGTCAACGGCTCTGGCAATGCGTAAAGGCTGAAGGTGGCCATAGCAACTGCACCAATTATCACTCCCACCCCATTAAATAGATAGGCGATGATGACCGTTTTTTTGTAGTTGAACAACAGTGGCGTAAGAAGGACATCGAATAACCCAAGTAAAAAAGGTACAAAATTGGATGGATTTACCGAAATGTGATGAATGCGAAAATGAAGCATCCATCCACCTAAAGATAAAAACACAAGTGCCAGGATCGGTCCTCTGATTTCTTTTTTGAATGTCATATCTTGCCTCCTTTCTGATAGTGCGGGAATATATGTGCCTGTTGGGTCCCCTGACCCGACAGGTAATTTCGTTCCGAGAGTGGACAAAAACTGCTCACCTTACCCTCTTTAGTCCCCCTCTCTTTCTAAGAGAGGGGGCAGGGGTGAGTTCAAAAATCTCTCTTGCATCAGAATAGTGTCAAAAGCATAGAGTTCTTGCCCTTCATTACTTAGTTAAGGCAATGGATGGTAATCCGTATAACCTTCCGGTGGAGGCTGGGCTTTGTTCATGCGAATGATGGAATAGCCAAGATTGGAATTTATTACCGCCTCTCTCAGCTTCCACAACGATGGCATAATTCTCAACTCAACGTCGTGTTCCAGTAATGCAGCCAGAATATTATCGATTTTAGTCTCAGCCATGGGAATAGCTGGTTTGCGTGAAATCCAGTAGCCCGCAACTTCATCCACCAGAATGAAGCCTTTGGGATCGAATTCATATTTGTATAGACATTTTTTTTGAATCTCAGACAAACAGCCAGCTTCTATGGCTACAATATGCTTGGCAGAGGTTTCACCCATCAACCTCTTTACATCTTCCGGGTCACTGTTAGGTGCGGTAAAAAAGGTCACCCTGGGACAATTTCGCGGGAGCAGGTAATTGTGCAGATGTTCAAAATCGACAGCCCAAACCATCAAGCCTTTTTGCCTGGCACTCGGGTGTGGTGCGGGTCGAGGATCAAACTGTTTAATCCCTGGTTTATCGCTAATATGATATAGTCTGATTTTCATCTGTTGTCAAATTGGATTTGCAGGTCAAACATTTTTTTGGTCTTGTCAGGAGCACACTGCTTTTGAACTACACCTTTCTATTAGGTGTCATCAAAGATAACCGCAGTTTCTATCCTGTACAAGCTTGACCTAAAGATTGCGGCTACCTTGTTTTAATAAACTCCACCGCTTTTTCAATCCTTTTTAGCACTTCCTCTTTTCCTAAAAGCTCTAAGATGTCAAAAAGCGGAGGTCCACCTGAGACTCCAGTAGTTGCGAGTCGAAGAGGGTGAATCAATAATGATGGCTCTATTTTCAAATCCTCTGCAAATTTACGCAGTGTCTCTTCTATCTTATCTTTCTTGAAATCAGACAGAGCAGACAATCGCTCTGCAAAAACATTCAACCTATTCGCAGATTCAGGCGAATTGAAGGTTTTACTTGCCGCTATTGGCTCATACTGATAGTCAAACCCAAAAAGGTATTTACCCTTTTCTGCGAAATCTTTCAAGGTTTTACATCTTTCCTTGAGAATGGAAACGTATTTCAAAAACCAGTCTTTTTTCTGTTCAATTATTTCTTTAGTCGCCAAATTCTCCTGAATCAGGAAAGGAGCAATCAGGTCAACCAGCTTTTCATTATCACATGCTCTGATATACTCCCCGTTCATCCACAAAAGCTTCTCCATATCGAAAATGGGATTGGAGGGATTTACTGCCTCCAAAGAAAAAAGCTCGATCATTTCATTTTTAGAGAGGAGCTCCCTTTCATCTTTGGGCGACCAGCCCAGAAGAGCCAGGAAATTCAAAAGCACTTCCGGAAGGAAACCGAGATTCCGATAATCGGTAACTGCCACCGCTCCATGCCTTTTCGATATTTTTGCCCTGTCCTTTCCTAAAATCAACGGGATATGCGCAAATTGAGGTGGTTCAATTTTCAAAGCTCTATAGATCAAGACCTGCTTGAAAGTATTGGCAATATGGTCATTCCCCCGGATCACATGAGAGATTTTCATCTCAATATCATCCACCACGCAGGCCAAGTTGTAAGTGGGAGTCCCATTTGATCTTAAGATAACCAGATCATCAAGATCATTGTTTCCTTTTTTCAGCTCCCCGTATACTATATCTTTGAAAGTGGTCTCTACTTCTGGAACCAACAGCCTGACTGCTTTGGGGATTCCGCTTTTTTCCTTTTCCTCTCTTTCTTTATCCGAAAGCTTAAGGCAGGTGCGGTCGTATTTTGCGTCAATCTTTTCCGCCATTGCCTTTTTTCTTTTCTCTTCTAAAATTTCAGGTGCGCAGAAACAGAAATAAGCCTTTTTCTCGGCTAAAAGCTTCTGGACGTATTCCTGATACTTTTTTAATCTCTGGGATTGATAATAGGGTCCCTCATCCCAGTCCAAACCCAACCATCTCAAGCTGTCCAGGATTACATCCACCATCTCCGGCGTGGACCTGGCTACATCCGTATCCTCGATCCTCAGGATAAATTTCCCCTGATTATGCCTGGCAAAAAGATAGTTGTAGATATTGGTGCGGGCATTACCCACGTGCAGAAAACCGGTTGGACTGGGGGCAATCCTTACTCTTATTTCTGTAAGGTTTTTAGCTATTTTATTCATACTTAAAACTTTTTGGCGAGCTTCTCCTCTTTCAGCTCAAGCCTTTCCCCTTCAAAATCAAATCTGATCCCTCCTACTGCTTTTGCTAAAATATTATAGAGCCAGAACGAAAAAGGCAGTGAAGAGCGAGCCGACCACTGCATAAAATAAAGCCAGGAAAAAAGCGGTGAAGACTCCCACAAAACCTGAAAAAAGCCCGCTTAAGGAGCCAAATTCTTTCCCTCCAAAACTGCTTAAAATCCCTCCCACAAAAGTCAAAAGGATGGCATAGAATATCCCGATGATTAAGCCGAAAATCCCATACAGGATAAACGTGATTTTCACGCAGGACCAGATATCGATCTTTTTAAGCTCTAAGTTCATACCTCCCCCGGGTTATAGGGTTAATTTTAAGTTGTTTTCTAGATAAATTGAAATTGAAACCTTATTTTTTACTTTATCTCATAAAAGTTAAATTTATGCTCAATCAATCAGGTTGTCAAGAAATTACTTTTACATCTTGCTGTCATTGCAAGCGACTAAGAGGAGCGAAGCAATCTTTTTACTCTGTTAGGATAGCTTCGTCGTTTAGGCTCCCCGCAATGACAGTGTTGTTGTCTGAGAAGCGGATCCAGAGCAAGTCTCCGCAGGATAGGAAAGGTTTACACCCCAGAGCCAAATTGTTAATAAAATCTAACTATAATCCCTATATTCTCCATTGCTTAAATGAAAACTTTCGTATAAATTCTTAATATATGAACCTTTTGAAAGGAGCCCTTATGTCCTTTAAACGAAGATTCTCCTGGTTAATACCTGTTATCCTGCTGGTATTAATACCCGTTACAACCTATGCCGTAAACAAAGAAGCCAAGAAGCATTTCGATGAAGCTATGAAGCTTCAGAATAAAGCTATCTCAAATGCTATTGATGAGCTCAAACTGGCTATTAAGATCGATCCGAAATATACAGAAGCTCATTATCACTTAGGCACCCTCTATCATCAAAAGAAACTTTTTGATGAAGCTATGAAAGAATACAAGATAGTGCAGAAACTAAATCCCAGATTCCCCAAACTAAATTATGTTATCGGGGCATTTTACTACACCCAGGGAGTCCTTGCCTGGACCAGAGCAGTTCAAATCGATAATAACTATCTTTACAAAGATGATGGTAAGCAGGTGTTTTACAAAAAAGGGACTGACCCGGAAAAAGCCATAAATCAATATAAAGAAATCACAGATAAAGATACTATGGCTGTCTTAGCCTACTATAATCTGCGGGGAGTATATTACGATTTAGCCATCATAGAATATGAAAAAGCAGTCAAAGCTAACCCTAAGGATACCTCAGCCCAGTATGATTTAGGTCTGGTTTATTTAGAAAGAGGCAGACCCGACAAAGTCAAAGAACAATTAAAAATCCTTGAAAACCTTTCCCCTGGCCATGTCCAGGGACTGCAGCAGATGATTGATATGGAAGAAGCCCAGAAAAAAATGCTGAAAGGAAAGAAATAAAAAGTGACATAATCAAGGATTTCTTAAAATAAATTTTCAATCCAGCTTTTTACAAAAATAAAGAGCCAGTTAATTTTCACTGGCTCTTTTTATCTATTGTTCATCCTTGGATTATTTTATTTAGACCATCTTGCGGATTTAAGTTAGAAAATAGAATAACCACAAAGGATGAATCTTTAAAAAAATAAGCGGAGAGGCAGGGATTTCTCTTAGGGTATTCGTGTAAGTCTTTATTTATCTTATAATCTCACATTTAAGTTTCGTTTCGCTTGGACTTAACTTTTTTGTTTCTTTTTGTTTGTTTTTGTCTCTTTTTATCTATTGATACTTCGTTCAGGTACAAAATGGACAAAAATAAAAAAACGAAAAACTATTTCCTACCCGTTTATTCTTTTCTATTGTTACGACTAAGAGCTATTCTCCATAAGTCCAGTATTGGAGAATGGTTTGAATCTTGGTTTGGAAGTTTAAGCTCGCTATCTATTTTTTCCTTGATCTCCAGGTAATCATTTTTCACATTTTCCGGCATCAAAGACTCAAGTTTTGTTATGATCCTTTTCCGGGAGTCTCTCAGGACTGGATCCGATTCGATAATCTTGGAGTTCAATCCCAGATAGAGCGCCAAATATTCTTCTAAGGTAAAGTTTAAAGGTGGCAGGAAGGCATCCGTAAGATATTTATATCCGTTTTCAAAATAAATCGGTATATTAGCCCCAGAAATCGCCTTAATATCCCGGTAGATAGTCCTCTCCGACACCCCGCATTCTGAAGCCAAATCTTCAGCCCGCAGGTTTCTCCTTGCTCTCATTAGATTTAGAATCAGGAGCAACCGCTCTGCTTTATTCATTCAGGTTCCGTCTCAATGAATCAGATCACATAACCGTTAATTCCAAAAATTTTTGATGCTTGATTAACCTTTCCGAAATAACCTGGCGTTTTATTAAATCATTGTCCCTGGTCAATGTTAACATTCTTTCTATCTCGCTCCCTAGCTCGTCAATATTGTTAGGCCAGTCATAATCTGAAAATAAGCAGAAAGCATCGATTGAGAATCCCAGCACCATGCGATTCTGCTTTTTATTCACAGACTCCAGAATGGTGCGCATTAAAGAAAAGAGCTCTTCCTTCCTGTGTCTTAAAGCCGGTATCTTGATCATCAGGGGGAAGAATTCCAAAAAGTGACCAAATGTAAAATCGTTCTTCTTGTTTCCGTTGCCATTCTTCTTCTCCTGGGAAGCAATTAAACCCAGCTGGTGGAACTGACTTCTGGAAAGCCCGAATCTTTTTGACTCGTTCTCCAGGAGCTCATAAATCTGGAGCTGTGCTTTTGAGTTCAAAAGGTCAATCCTTCGGAAAAAATAAGTATTCCTTTTCTGGTTGCTTAAATCTATTATTTTAGTTAAATGATTTTTAAACAGATCATCTAAGACTTTGAGCTGGCTGGAATAGTCACATTCCCAGTCGAAAATAATAAAGTCCTTAGTCCAATTTCTTCTATCATGAATTAACTTGGCAAAATATTCTTTTCCTACTCCATTTTCACCTTCCAGGATCATATTTAAAGGCTGGGTTATTGCTAAGTCTAATTTTTTGTGAAACTCGTTAATTTTACTGTTGCTCACTTTATTTTCGCTCCAAAAAAGTTATTCTTCTCTGTTAAAGCTTCGTTTTTTAAAAAGCCCCCCTTTTCACCTGGTCGTTTATGCCCATCTGAATCCTCCTTGACACAAACTCGATAAGCCTCTACCCCGACCAAGAGATAAAAAGAGTGGGTCCACCTTTTTTTCACGTCCCTTAACTCAGTGTTGTATAAAGAACTAAGGATTCAAGAAAAGTGAGCGGTTGCTCAATTCCTAATGGAGGTGCCGAGTCAAGCCCATCCGCTGGCTGACCAATTCCATCCCCTCCATAAACTATTACTGGAACTGTTAAGACTAAGATTGCCAACAGTAGCACGGCCAAAATTAACCCGGCTACTCCCTTTTTCCTCTGAACAAGCTTTAGCATCTGTTTCTCCTTTAGATGAAGTTGAAAAAACATTACTTTCTCTAAAGGTGAAGTATTGCAAGAATGATACCACTGTTCAGTTTTTTCAGAAGAGAATTAAAATAAACAGTTTATTTCATTGTGACAGTTATGGTTATGAGGTTGGTGATAGATTGAAAAAAAAGTAATTAATCAATCATCAGTGCTTATAACTCGCCGATTTCGACGAGCAAAATGAAGATAAGAATTTAATCAGTTGTAAAACTTAGAGTTAAGGAAGAGGAATTTATGACTTGATGGTTTCTTCTATAATAACACAGTCTAATTAATTGTTACTAAAGGAGATTACCTGATTGCTCGTCACTTTTGACGAATACCGGTTCGTGGTTTCTTAAATCTATGCTTTGCCATTTTTCTTCTTAAGGTAGCCTCACCTATTCCCAATTGAAAAGCTGCCTTAACTTGATTCCAATTATTTTTCATTAATGCCTGGAGGAGCACCTCTCTTTCCAGATTCCCCAAAACTCTGGGCAAGCTCTCCTTTGAGGTAAGTAGTTTTATATCTCTTTGGATTTGTGATTTTGTTGGAAGGTATTCTTTTGGGAAGGAACCATCCTCGGAGAAGAGGACTGCTTTCTCCATTAAATTGGCCAGCTCTCTCACATTACCGGGCCAGGGATGATCGATTAAGACATTCATTACCTTCATCGGAATTGTTATCTTGGGTTTGTTGTTTTCCTGGGAGAACTTATCTAAGAAATAATCAATCAGATAAGGAATGTCCTCTTTTCTCTCACGTAAAGGTGGGATTTTAATTGTCACTGGATTTAATCTATAAAAAAGGTCTTTCCTGAAAACACCTTTCTTAATGCATTCCTCTAAATCTTTATTAGTGGCTGAGATTACCCGGATATCAACTTTGATAGTTTTGCTCCCACCTACCCTCTCGAACTCTCTTTCCTGCAGCACTCTCAAAACCTTGGCTTGGGTGGAAAGACTCATGTCTCCGATCTCATCAAAGAATATAGTCCCTCCATCTGCGTGCTTGAACTTTCCGTCTCTCATCGCTACCCCGGTTGCCACCTTTTCTTCTACACCAAAAAGCTCACTTTCTAAAATAGATTCAGGTAAGGCCGCACAATTAACCTTTACAAAAGGCTTGCCTTTGCGAACACTGGTATGATGAATCAGATTGGCAATTAGCTCTTTACCCGTCCCGCTTTCTCCTAAAACCAGGATACTGGTTTTGCTGTTAGCTACCTTGTCAACCATATGGAAAACATCCTGCATCTTCTTATTCTTGCCTACTATATTGGGAAAGCTGTAGGTTTTCCTCAGGTCTTTTTTCAACTGAAAGACTTCTTCATTCAGCTCGTTGTAAAGCTGGGCTTTTTCCAGGGCAACCGCTATCAAGTTAGCAAAAGCTTTAAGAAAATCTAGATCTTCTTTAGAGAGATTCCGCTCAGAGACCGGTGATCTACGTAGATTGTGCCTAAAATTTTGTTCTTGGTAGTTAAGGGTACACATAGAATAGAAAGTATATTATGGGTTATCACACTTTTATATAAACTGATCTCTGGATCGCGTCTGGTATCCTCAATTATTAAGGGTTCTTGAGTTCTGAGTACATCTTTGATCACCTTTCGACTAATCTTTAAAGCGTCTGTTTTTGTTTCTATTTCTATCCCTCTTGTCATTTTCAGTTCTAAACCGTCATCTTTAGGGTTATAGAGTATAACTGCTGCTCTCTCCGCGCTCAGATGTTCTATCGCTAAGTCTAAAATCTTGACTAAAAGCTCATCTAAATCTGTGATATTGTTTAAAAGTTCACTGATTTGATAAAGAACCTGGGCCCTCTGCTTGTCTATCTGGGTGGAATCAGAAAGCCCTCTAATCAAACTTTCACAATCGGAAACTTTTGCGGGGATTTCAAGGTCCTTGAATATAGCTAAAGCTTCTTTTAAGTATCCTTTGGCTTCTCTGTACTTTCCCTGTTCTGATCTTATTCTGCCAATATCCAGATAAGATATCCCGATATCATATCTCATCTTTAAAGCTTTGAAAGCATCAACTGCTTCCAGTAATTCTCTCAAACCTTCTCCTGGTTTACCTTTTCGAATCAATAAGGCTCCGGTCATTCTTTTGAATTTACCTGTTAGAGCTTTATCCTCAACCGATTTCAAAAGTTTTTCGGCATAGTTTAGATGTATCTCAGCTTCGATGGTATTATTCTGCCGGAGCTCTAATTCTGTTAAAGCAAGTGAAACCTCTAACATCTTCTTCACATTTTCCAGCGAATCATATAGCCTTAGACTTTCCTTCAGCTGAGACAAAGCTGTGGCAAAATCGCCAGCTTCCAGATTCAATTTCCCTAAAAGGTTAAAGCTGTCAGCCAACCCTGATTTATCATTCAATTCCTGTCTTAATCTCAAGCTTCTTTTCAGATAATTTCCAGATTTAGACCATTCTCCTTTCAAAAGATATATTTCACCAAGCCTGACGCAGGAATGAGCTACTCCCGGTTTATCTTCAAGATCCTGGAACAACCTTAAAGCTTTAGAATAATCTTCCAGGGATTTATTTAGCGACCCTCTCCTTAAACGAATTAGCCCCATATTGCAAAGGGTTATAGCCGTTCCGCTTTGATCTCCTGTTCTCTCTTTTAATTCATAGCTTTTCAGGTGGCATTCTAAAGACCTATCCCATTCGTATAGGCTTTCCCAGGTTATGGCTAAGTTATTATACAGAAAAGAGAGGTTAGTTATATTTCCATATTTTTGTTCAAGACGCAATGATTTTTCAAAATAGTCTAACGCTTCCTTTGACTCACCTTTACTGGTGCAAAGTAGTCCTAAGTTTATATAAACTATAGTTATACCTTTTTCATCCTTTAGTTCCTCGAAAACTTCTAAGCTCTTATTATAATAACTCAAGGCTTTATTGAACTCACTCAATTCCCAATTAACCACACCCAGAACCATTTAAGGCTAATCCTAACTCTTTAGAGTTTTCCTTCCCCAGTAACCCGATTGACTGCTGAAAACACAAGATGGCTTGGGGATGAGCTGACTTTCTCTGATAAGCCCAGCCTAAAGTGATATTCAATTCAACTGCTACTCTGGGAAATCGGACCCCATCGCATAAAGAAAGACCTTCCGTTAAAATCTCAACGGCTTTCTCATATTCACCTTTCCTGAAATAAAGGAGTCCTGTTTCTTGATAAAGCTTTGCTATCCTATCTGGGGTTTGTTCTTCTTGTTTACAGATTTTGACCGCTTCGGAATAATACGCCAAAGCTTTATCGAAATTTCCCGTGACAACATATTGTTTGCCAAGTTTAGCCAATACCTCTTCTTTTGAGGAAAGGATACCCTTAATTCCAAACTCGTAGAGCTTTAACGCATTTTCATAATGTTTGATAGCATCCAGATGGTTATTCTCTTTTTCAGCTTTTCCCCCGGCTAAAAAGGAATACTTCAAAGCCTGCTCTTTATTTTCAGCCTGGAAGAAATGGTAAGCCAGACTATTGACCATTAAATCATCTCCAGAAGAATAAAACTTTTCCAGAACTTCGCCACACTTTTCGTGTAACCCTTTTCTTTTACCTTCATCCATTTTAAGGTAAATAAAATCTTTTACCAAACCGTTAACGAACCCCAGTTTTTTCCCAACTGAAGTTAATTTTTCTTCCAAAAGCCTCTCTGAGAACAATAATGTCAGACCTTCCTCTATCTCCTCTTTACCATAACCTGCAACCTGATGTAGTATCTCCAGTTCAAATTCTTCTCCTAAAACTGAAGCTGTTTCTATTAAATTAAAAGTCCCAGGAGACAGCCGGGCTAATCTTCCTTTAATCTGTGAACCATAACTTTCCGGGACATTTATCTTATTAAATCCCTCTGGATTTAACTCCCAGCTGTAACCTGACCTTTTCAGGTATCCCTGCTCTGCTAATGAGTTCAACGAGGAGACGATTAAGAGAGGGTTCCCACCGGTCTTTCTATGAATGTTCTGACCGATTTTTCCCGGGTCATTCTTCCATGTTATTATCGAACTTATTAACTGCATAGTCTTTTTTTCACTAAAAGGCTTTAAAGCTATTTTAGTGAGAGATTTCTTTAAATTGGAGCCTAATATTGCACCAACCTCCTGTGCCTTTTTATCATCTTCTGAAAGGGTCAGGTTGTTATCCAGGGCAAAACAGATTAAAAATTTCTCTTTTTTCGTTTGGTTCAACCAGTTAATCAAGGAATCAAGAAGTTTCAAATTTACCTTTTGAAAATCATCCATAATCAAGACCAGAGGATGGGTCTGAATTGAAAGACTTTGAAGCTCTGGAAAAAGCATCTCACCAGATTCAGCCATATTTTTCCAGATAACTAACCCTCCCTGAATCTGGACAAAATTTTTGAACTCTTTTAAAAGTCTTGTTTTTCCAACTCCCCATTCACCTTCCAAGCGGATAACCTCTGCCCGCCCGCACTTCACCTCTTCAAAATGATGTTTAAACAGTGAAAAATCTTCTTCCCGTCCGATGAAGTCATCTGAAGCCGTCAAGCTTTTGATAAGATTTGAATCAACCTCTTCCAGTTTAATCCCGGAAGCCTGCTCGATCTCTTCTCTAAGCTCTCTGGCTGAATAACACCGATCTAAAGGGTCCTTTTTAAGTAATTTCAAAACCTGCTGCTTGAGTGATTCGGGAATATTCAAATCCCCTGGGAATTCTGGTTCTTTTTCCAGATGACCTTTGGCGATGCTCATTAGATCAGATTCCTCAAACGGGAGTCTGCCAGCCAAAACCTCATACAGCATCACTCCTAAGGAGTACAGGTCAACCTGATGGTTATACTCTTCCCCCCTGATGATCTCCGGAGCAAGGTAAGGGATAGTGCCTTTCCAATAAGGCTGTTCAGCCACTTTTCCATATTCAGCAAAACCGAAATCGGTGAATTTTACTGCTGGATTGCCTTCTTCATCCGAGGAAATCAAAACATTGGAAGGCTTGATGTCGCCATGGATTATTCCTTTGCTGTGGAGAAACTCTAAAGTCTTCAATATCCCGATTAAAATCTGATGAAACTTTTGGTAATCTACCTCCTTGAAATATCCCCTAAAATCCTTTCCCTCAATAAAGTCCATTGAGAAAAAAGGGTTGCCATCACTCGTAAACCCAAAATCAAATACTTCGACCAGGTTGGGATGTTCGATCTGGCTTAAGAGGAGAAATTCCTTTTTAAATCGTTCGACATCTTCCTGTTCTTCAGAGCAAAGCACTTTCAGCGCAACTATCCTCTGTTCTATGACATCCCGAGCTTTGAAGACGTTACATATAGTTCCCTTCCCTGTTAACTGAGCGATTTCGTATCTCGAAGAAATATGATAATCAGACATAGCTATATATTTAGCTGGTTTAGCTCTTTCTTATATGGTTCTTTGTAAATATAAGGATTTCTATTATTTTTATCCAGCTTTTTTTACATAATTTTATGTCATTAAGATATTTTGACAATCTATTTAAAAATCAGACTGTGATGGGGAATATCAAAATATTTGCAGAAAATAAAAAACGGAGAGGCCGGGATTCGTCCTCAGATTCTGTCTTCGACCATGAGCTCAGACCGAATGGAGCGAATCCGCAGGATGAGTCGAAGAAAACCTATCTATTAACCATCCTTTTTTCCCCGACGCCAGCTTTTAAGTTGAGCCTCTTTTTTGCGGGCGCTTGCGTAGTTTTCTTGCTATTCCGTATAAACTAATTTAACTGGTTTTCGCTTTTTTGTAAAAGCTGACCCCTGTCCAGCATTATGCTCTCTAACTCTATCCTCAACATCTGTTGCAACGCCAACATAATAAGAGCCATCGTTACAACTTAAGATATAAGCAAACCATGATCGAGAAATATTGTTCATTTCAGCCATTCGGCAAGCTCAGGGCCATTGTCTTCGACAATGGCGGGGAGTTTGGGACAACTTTAGAGTTTCTTTACTCTGAAGTAAAGAGGTTATGGAGATGCCTTCTTTTTAATCGTCCAGTGTTTTCCAGGCGAATAAACTCTATCAAACCAAGAGTTCTCATTCTTTAGTCTGAAGCCAGAAATCTCTTGCATTTTGTATCCGTTTTTCGTATAAAACACTGATTATGTCTACCGAAATTCAGTCAAAGGAGGTGACCGATGAGGTCCACGAAAGCAGTAGCAACGATTGAGGTGATTCTAATTTTGGCCGTGGTAGTTTCACTTATGGTCGTGGGTGGCTGTGGCTCGACTCAGCTCGTCAATCTTTGGAAGGATTCCTCATACAATGCCGCACCATTGAAAAAGGTCCTGGTTGTCGCTATGCGCAAGGATCAACTCAGGCGCCGCATGTGGGAAGATGCCTTCGTTTTAGCGATTGAAGGTCACAAAGCTGGAACGGTTGTAGTCCCTTCTTACCAGCTCTTCCCGGAGGGAGTTCCCGACACCCTGGCCATACAGACGAAGACGAGAGAGGAAGGTTTCGATGGTGTTCTGGTAGTCGCCAGGGTCAAGCGTGATACGCTCAAGACAGATGTGCCAAGCTTCACAACGTATGAGCCTGTCTCTGTATATAAGCCAAGGTGGAAGACCTATGTAACGTATTATGATAGCGTGTACCATCCTGGTTACACTGAGTCTCAAGCCGAAGTCAGTGTGCGAACAGATCTCCTGCTGGCACAAAAAGAGGGCAGGCTGGTGTGGTCAGCCACAAGTAAGGAGATAGATCCGGCTTCTCCTGACCAATTCAGAAATTCCGTTGCCGATATAGTGACGGATCAACTGATGAAAGCCCGTATTGTCCATTAATCGTGCTTCATTATTCTGAATATTGGTCAATTGCTAGGTCCAAGGCAGACTGAATGCTTGAAAGAAACTTGGGTGTGCTGATAGAATGGCTGAATAGTAGGTCTTTCGGCTGAGACTTAATGTCTTTTCAGATATTAAGTTGGACTACGTGAATAACATTGCTTCCCGTTCCTTGCCATACGTGGGGCCGACGAGACTCGAACTACTCACCCAGTAGTTCCTGTAAAGGTCAAATCTGAATGTGCTCTTAAGTTGTTATGGGGCAAATAATCAAGCGGAGAGGCCGGAATTCACCGTTAGGTCCTGTCTTCAACCATGAGCTCAGACCGAATGGAGCGAATCCGCAGGATGAGCCGAATGGAATCCGCTAATTAACCAGTCTTCCTTTTCTCTTCGCCAGTCTTGAAGTTGAGCCTCTCTTTTTAGTGTTCTGTCAGGTCCTAGAACTGACAGCAATCTGTGTCAGGAGTAGCTCCTGACACAACTGGTAAAATCCAACCAGTGTCGCCACAATCAATAAACAATAAATTGCATCATTTGTCCCGCAAATTACACATCCAATACCATAATCCTACGGGAGAAATCAAAGTAATAGTGTTGGCGAGGGGGTCTTTGTATTAAACTCTTATTTGCAGAAGGATGATACCAAAACTCGATATCAAGTGTTAGGAGTTTTTCCGTAGAAGTACCATATTCCATGTCTTCAATATCCTCCAAAACATGACCTGCTTTCTCTAAAATGCCCCTTATATCGAAATGCCCTCTAGCGCCACTCATCGGCTGAACAGTGAATGGCCACTCGCCATTATAAAACCCACCCAGTGATACGGGTTTGTCGAGGACAAGTGCATGGAGGTTACACCAACAGTCTACTGTATGTTTGCTAGGGTTGTTAATGATAAAAAGCAAATGGTAAGGGTCGTTGGGGAGTGGTTCTAGTATGAAAGATGAGCTTAGAGTCCAAGCATCCTTTGCCAGTAGATATGTGAAGTACACGTAGGCCAATAGCGCTGCTAAAGTGAGAACTAAAGCAAAGTCCGCAAAATCTCTAAGAGGTTCAAAATTATTGAAAATTTTGAGGAGTAAACCTATAACCCCCATACTGAGCAATAACACTATGGCTGCTATAAGCGACTTCGGAAGTTTCATTTTAAATTATCATCTCCTATTTTTATTAAAGATATCTGTCAAAATAAAATCCATTTTACCCAAGTCATGGCCCAATCAAATGAATGAATTTCCCAAGTAGATTTTTAACAAGTTCCCAAAGTCGGCTCGCTTCTTGAGGAGCCATAGCAAGTCCCATTGCAATTGTTATAAGAACACCTATGCAGGTATGAACCCAATCGAAACGACCTTGACGCTTAGCAGCGTCTGCTAAATAGTCGAGTTTTTGACTTACAAATTCATTTTGTTCGCTTGATAGCTTAAATTGTTTTTTTATCTCTCGTTTCAACAAGTTCAATGCTTTAATAATTTGTTCCACTTCATATGCAGGTATGGGTTCATTCAAGAGCTTAAACTTGGTAGGCAAAGATAACGAAAATGTAGTCTGATATTTTTCCAGTTCCTGCCAAAAGTCTGGAGCATCAATTCCTTTCTTTAGGCAGGATGCCCAAATTTTTGCAAAGTATAATTGACTATCCCAATCGAGCGGTTCAGCGGTCTGGACCTTCATATCATTCCCAGGTGAATATTCGCAGAGGTGATACCCATCCTTACCAGAAAAATCAAATTGATAATAAAAGTCAGTATCTCGATATGTTAACCTATTAACAATTAAATAACTTGCATATATACTGGCTTCTTCAGACCATCTAAAATCAGCGGATTCTAAACCTTCCTTCTGAAGTATCTCGAATATTTTATTCTTTTGTGTTTTTAGAAGTAATAGTTTTTCAGCCATCTATTCTTGCCTTTCTACTAAATTATTGATTAGCTTCTTTAAATCGCATGCCTAATACCATGCCCAAAATATCTCGTGTTTGAAAAGAATCAAATCCCTTTTCAATAATTAACCCGAAAGAGCGACTATTTAGTTGGTTTTTTGGCTTTAGTTTTCAAAAATCTTAAAATGTCTTCAGCTTCTTCCCTTGAATATACTTTTGACGATGTGTTGTGCTCGTGCAATTCGAGGTACTTTGTCAATTGATTTTTATCCAACAGCATATGTTGGGTAAGCTGTCCATTAATTACTACAAATTCTGGCTTTACTACTATCGGAGTCGTAGTATAACGAGCCCAATAATAAGTATCGTACAAGACATGGGATTCATTCTCGTAAAGAAAAAGAAAATGCATCGTAAATTTGTTCTTTTCAATGAACCTTACAGTATGCGATACAACAAAAGATGTTGTATCACCCGGTCTGACTTCTCTGAGCCAGAAATAGTCCAAAAAAGGAGAGACTTTAATTCCTTTTTCTCTTGCCTTCTTGTCCAAAAGGAGTTCTCTAATTTTTGGCTCACCCGATAAAGTATCCTGCCAGGCAAATGCATACACTCTGGCTCTTGAATTGCCAACATTAGTTACTTTTAATTTGGCATGTATTGTAAGAAAAGAACGAATATCAATTGTATCTGAGCGTGACTCATATAACTTTGATACAGGCATTTTCTCACTCGCAAGCTCAAAGGAATCAATTTCAGGGCTTCCAATTACATCTAAACAAGGTCTAAACTCTAAAGCTTTACTTGTGTAGTTTAATTCTTCAATCTTTTTATCCTGAGAGCATCCACGAATCAAAGCAATTGATGAAAAAATCAATGAAATTAAGACTGCAGATAACGACACCCAGTCTTTAAATTCGAGTTTTTTTATAAATATCATAGCAGAGTATTTGTGAATTCGATTTGCAAGTAATTAGCAAAATGGCGGAGAGGCCGGGATTCGAACCCGGGGTACCGTTTCCGGTACAACTGCTTATCCCGCCAGCGGCGGGACTTCAGCCATCTTGTTTATTGTTAATTTTACGTTTAGAGAAACTGGACAACAATCGTATGAATGCTTCCCCTCCTTTGTAACTTTTTATCTCCTTTTCCCGTCTCATGGCATCAGCTCGAGATGAACATTCCTCCACGTAAACCACCTCAAACTCACCGCGATTTTTCATTGATTTGGTCTCACCACGGGAATGTTTCTCTAAACGTTTTGCTATATTTTGTGTTTGTCCTATGTAATGCCGTCCCGTTTTCTTTATCCTGAGCACATATACGTAATACATAGCGGTTAGCAAAAAACGGAGAGGCCGGGATTCGAACCCGGGGTACCGTTTCCGGTACAACTGCTTAGCAGGCAGCTGCCTTCAGCCACTCGGCCACCTCTCCGGAAGACAGTTTGGAGTTGGGAGTCTGGAGTTTGAAGAATCCATCTCCCCCACCCCCAAAATGATATGATTAAATGCTATATAAAAAGAAAAACATCGAAAAGCAAATTCTTTTTGTTCTATTTGTCCTCGAGTATAATCTTATCTGACTGATTTTAGCTATCAGTGAAATGGGTGGAGACCCTAAAATCTGGCTTTCTCAAAGCTCAACCAGCTCCACCCCTAAACAATATCTCACAAGTTACTTCTATTCCAGAACAAATATATTCTTCTTCCGGCACATCTCCTTGAGAATTTTTGGCCATACGGTAACGCTGACCTCACCCAGGTGTGCTGTTCTCAACAGGTACATATAGGTTCTAGACTGCCCGATACCGCCACCGATGCTGAGAGGAATCTCATCGTTTAAAATCGCCTGATGATATGGCAGTTTCAGGAAATCAAGCTGACCAGTCATTTCCAACTGCTTCTTAAGTGTTTCTTTGGTTACCCGGATACCCATTGAAGTAAGCTCGTGGCGCCGCTTGGTCACCGGGTTCCACACAAGGATGTCTCCATTCAGACCGTGCGTGGGTTTTCCGCTCTCTGACTTGGTCTCGGTGACCCAATCGTCATAGTCTGCCGCCCTCATCTCATGAGGATAACCATCCTTAAGAGTCCAGCCAATTCCGATAATGAATACTGCAGGGTATTTCTGCAGAACTGCGGTTTCGCGCTGCTTGCGCGGAAGGTCCGGGTACATATTCAGGATCTCCTCAGCATGAAGGAAAGTAAGCTCCTCAGGTAAGTCAGGATATTTACTTTTCTTTAGCTGAGGGAAAAGCTCCTGGGCGTGCTTCCCAGCACCATATATCACCTTCCAGATCTTACGAACGGTATCCTTGAGGTATTTCAGATTACGCTGATCCGCTGTCATTACTTTCTCCCAGTCCCACTGGTCAACATAGGAGCTGTGGTCATGGTCAAGAAAGTAATCCTTGCGCACCGCTTTCATATCAGTGCAAATACCCTCTCCTGTTTTGCATCCGAACTGTCTTAATGCCGGACGTTTCCATTTAGTTGCCGCCTGCACCACCTGGGCATCGATCGGATTCTTATTATAATCGTTTGAAATATGGAACTGAATGGGAGTGCGTGAGCCATCCCGGTCCAGCATGTCGTTCACTCCACTTTCGACATCCACGATTAAGGGAACTTGAACCATCTGCAGGTTCAGCTCCTTGCACAGGTTCTTCTCGATATACTCCTTGATCGCAAACAAAGCCTTCATCCTCTCCAGTGGAGGCAGGAGCGGTTTGTAATCATTCGGCAGGATTTTCTCCAACTCTTCATAATTACCTATACCAGGTCCTGCCAGATCTGCCTTCTTATCTGATACTGCCATTAAGTTTTACCTCCTTTGAATCGATTAGTTAAACGTTACTAATGTTTATTCTGCATAACTTTATATTTTACGGTATTAATCACCTAAAAGCAAGCAAAAAAGAAAACCCCCCTATCATCTTGGAAACCTTCCTTGCTTTCAAATCAGGTTGTACGACTTAACGTAGGGTAACCCTTCAGGGGTTGCGGTTTTTCTTTATGTTGCGTTTGAATTGGATTTACTTTACATCAAAAAATTGAAAGCAAGGCTGAAGCCTTGCCCTGCGAATATATTTATCTACAACATCAACAAAGTTGTCACGATAATTTGTGCCAGAAGAATCTTGGCAATCATCGATGCCGGATAAACCGTGGCATACCAGAGGTTGGGCAGGTCGTTTTGTGCCTGCTGGTTAGCATAAGTCAGGCAGGCAGGTTGGGTCTGCATTCCGGACATCATACCCATTACCGCAGACATAGGCAATTTTAAAAATCTATATGCAACCAGAATGGTTCCCGCTGCTACGAAGGTCGTGATTATCGCACCTGCCACAATCAACCCCCAACCACCGGTTTTAAAAATCTCTCCAAACCCGAATCCTGCTTTTGTCCCTATTGCTGCCAGGAAAAAGACCAGCCCGATCTGACGCAAAACCAGATTGGCATTAAATGGTAAACTCCAGATGATCGGTCCGGTCCGCTCCAGTCTTCCCAGAATGATTCCAACTATGAGTGGACCGCCGGCAAATCCGAGTTTAAAGGTCATTCCGTGAGGCAAAGGAAGTGGAATCATCCCCGCAAAAACTCCTAAGACTATTCCCAAAGATAACGATAGATAATCGGTCTCGGAGATTGCCTGGACCGAATCTCCGAAAAAGCTGGTTATGCGGTCAACCTGTTCACGCGAAGAGACCACTAAAACCCTATCCCCGATCTCTAAGATCGTATCAGGAGTTGGAACGAAATCAACATCCCCGCGCTGCAAACGGGTTATAGTTCCATCAAACTCCTTACGGAGGTGCAATTCCTGAATGGTTTTCCCGGCCACAGCTTTGTTGGAGACAAAATAGCGCCTGTAACTGGTATCATCCCGTCGTTCTTCAATCTGTTCTTTTGCTTCTTCGCCAAACAGGATTGAAGCTTTCAACTGCGCCTCTGCCATCCCAACCGCCACAATCAGGTCCTGTGCTAAAAGAACCGTGTCCGGTGCAACGATTTTTACCTCTTTCCCTCTCTTTATCCGGCTTAGAACAAATCCGGGATGGCCCAAGGCATTTAAAGCCTGCTCAACCGTTTTTCCGATTACTGCCGGATTGGTTACTTTATACGTGCGGCTGAGAATGGTATCCGAGCCGTATTCTTTCAAACGCTCAATTTTCTCCTTAGTAAAATTTATCTTGAATACTTTTGTAAAAACGAAAAACCAGAAAATCACACCAAAGACTCCAAAGGGATATGCCAGGCCGTATGTCACCACCGGACTCTGCAAGTATAATCCCACCAGTTCAGGAGGCAATCCGGGCGAAAGATTTTTGATTGTTTCGACCGTGGCTGCCAGCGCCGGGGTATTGGTTAACGCGCCGCAGAACATCCCGGCAATACTCGGGGGTGAAAGCCCCATAAGTTTCCCTAAAACCACTGCTACAACTGCTCCAGCTCCAAGAAGTAACACTGCAATTAGACTGAAACGTAAACCTCGTTTCTGGAAGGAAGCGAAAAACCCTGGACCAGCCTGGAGCCCTATAGCATAAACAAAAAGCACCAGCCCGAAAATATAGACATACTCAGGCAGACTGAGCCTGGGATCAATCGCCCCAAAAGCAATCCCCACGAACAAAACCGCCGCCACCCCCAGCTTAAATCCGAAGATTCTGATGTTACCAACAAGATAACCCAGCCCGATAACCGTAAAAAGCAGAACCAGCTGATTAGTAGCAAATAAATCTATAATCGATTGCATCGATGCTTATCAAAAAAGTTCAAATGCTCAAATGTTCAAAAGCTCAAAGGTTTTTTCTCCAAACTTCAAACTTACAAACTCCAAACTGTTCTTTTGGGCTGGGAAAGGGGTCTTCAAACCCCAAACTAACAAACTCCAAACTATATTTCAGCGGAGGGCGCAGGATTCGAACCCGCAAGTCCTTGCGGACGGTGGATTTCAAGTCCACTGCCATACCATTAGGCGAGCCCTCCGATAATTTACATAATTAACCTCTACTCCTCTTAGTAAAAATCCCTTTAGTCTTCACTAAAATACGTTTAAAAATCCCCTGATATATAACTTTACTTTTTTGAGTTGTCAATGGTTTTGGTTGAAAAAAAATGAGGAGTGCATCTCTACAGTCCTGGTATTTCGCAGTGCGACCCTTTCAGGGACTGTTGAAAAAGTTCAGAAGACTGTCATTGCGAGCGAAGCGAAGCAATCTTGCTTCATATTATTCAATAGTTTAAAGATTGCTTCGTCGGTCAAGCGACCTCCTCGCAATGACATCAAAAGGGTTTTTCAAAACACCCTTTCAGGGTCGCTCAGAGGAATGCAAGTTGTCTTACATTTACCGAGATTTGTGTCAATTTTATATTGAAATCTACCTTTAGAAAAACTAAATTCTTTTTAAATCAACTTTTTTAGAGGTGGCAGAACTTTATCAACTAATTTTCAAAAAACTAAAGGAATAAAGATGCTCGCTCGTGTCTTATCCAGCGCAGTATTAGGGATTGAGGCTTATATAGTTGAAGTGGAAACTGATTTATTCCCTTTGGAAAAGGGTTCTGTGACAGATGAGAAGTTAAGAGAGAAAATGAACGGTTATTTAGCGAAGGCTGGCTTAAAAAAAGTAGATCAGAATCAAAAGGGAGTTATTAGGGATTTTAGAGGTAATGATAAAACAGAGGAGAAAGAGGAAGAAATCACTCCCAATCTACAACCTAAGAAAGGATTTACGTGGCAAATTTGACCAGAATCACTGTTTAGCTTTAGACAAAAATCTTAAGGATAAAATCTTATCTCAACTAAAAACATACAAGATAGAGACTGAAAAAGTTAGGGTGGAGTCTATTTCTGATTTTCTTTCCAGTATAAGCTTAAACACTTTTAAACTCGAAAATTAATTTGCCAAGCATGCGGATAGGTTATAAAGATTCACCCCTTCATTTATTATTGAGAAAAGCATTCTTGAAATTTCAATTAATATGCTAAAGATGTTTTAACTTAGGTCGATACAAAAAATACAAAGAAGACAAACCCACAAAAAGTGGGGGGCTATATAGATCAAGAATATTCAGCAGGATAAAAATTTTCATTAAGCCAATTCTTTAGCCCAAAACAGGGGGGGCAAAGTGGTTCGAAACAAACCACGCATATTGATTCTGAATGATTTTCCAGAAATGGGATGGGTTTTAAGCAGGATTTTAAATTCAAAAGGTTACTCTGCAGATTCACTCACCTATCCTCCAAATGGAATAGATATAATAGAGAAAGAAAGACCAGACCTCTTAATCTTCGATTTATATTTTTCAGAAGCAATTATACTTAGAATGCTACAGAAGATAAGGGAGAGTAATCCCTCATTACCGATATTTATCTATTCAGATTTAGTCACTGAGCAATTTGAAAATCAAGTTACCAAATTGGAGGGCACTGTCTTCTTTCCAAAAGCAGTGAAACAAATATTAGATAGGATCGAAAAATTGTTGCTGAACAATAAAGAAAGTAAATTGGATACTCTTTGTGTGTCTAAAGATGAAAAAGAGGGGAGGTGATAAAAGATGGCAGTCGAAAAAAACATTGGCTCTTCCAGCTTAGTGGAAGTAGTTGACAGAATCCTGGATAAGGGTATCGTTATCGATGCCTGGGTCAGGGTCTCCCTGGTGGGAATCGAGCTTCTGGCAGTTGAGGCAAGAGTTGTGTGTGCAGGTGTGGAGACCTTCTTGAAGTATGCTGAGGCTATCGGTCTTACCCCGACAGCAGCTACAGCCTAAGGTTTATCACCGAAGGGTCTGGAGGAATTTTTGTCGAGGTGTCCTCAGGGGGGCTAAACCGGAAAGTATACCTCGCCAGAGATTCTTCCAAATAATGGAGTGCAAAACCGTCAAGGTCTTCGACTTGAGCTTTGCCCGTTATAATTGGTAAACCTAAAGGTTTACATTCCAAAGGATGGAAAAAGAGATTAGGGAAATGATAACAGTTGAACAGATGAGAGATGTGGCACGGGATTTGATTTCCTCTTATGATGCCCGAGTGGATGCTATAGGGACAATAATAGATAACACTTACGAAATTTTGGAGGGTTTTAGAGATAAAAGAGCCAAGCTGAGCAGGGAATTAAAGGAAACCCTGGCTAAAAGAGAATCCCTGCGAAGAAAAGATTTCGACAGGATGATGAACGAGATTCTTTCAGATCAGGAAAAAAGAGAGAAGGAGATAAAACAAAGCTTAAAGAATTTTCTTGAAGAGCAAAAAATACAAGCCGGTGAATTAAGAGACGCTCTGATGAAAGACGAAGCTGACAGGATGAGAAAAGCTCAAATTAAGATAGAGAAGGGGATAGAGGATATTAAAGTATTATTAAAAAACTTTTGCATACAGCAAGAAGGATTAACAGAAGAGTTAAGGAAACTTTTGAATAAAGAGAACAATTTGAAAATAAAAGATTTCAGGGATATGATAAAAAACCTATCAACGGGATCCAAATTCGGACAAACCTTAAACAGAGAAAAGGAGGTGAAAAGGATGGGATTACAAGATGTGGCAACTGATATTAAGAGCCTGGGACAGGATATGGCTGCCTCTTATGTTGACAGAAAAAGAATGATCGAAGCTCTCCAAAAGGAGACGAAGTTGAGAGTGAAGGAGGTCAGCGATCTTTTGAGGGGATTCCAGGAAGAGCACGCGGAAAGGAAATCCGAAGTTGCTCAGATGCTGGATACCTTCGTAGAAGACCTGCATTCTGAGATCGCACAGTTAAGAAAAGAAGTCAGAAAACTCATGGGGGGCATACAAAAAGAAAGCGAGCAAAGGAAGGATGAGGTTGGCGAAGTCGAAGCGGCAGTGAAAGAGATGCACTCAAGTGTGGCAAAGGTAAAAAGCGGTGCCAGAAAAGTAAGTGCACACAGTCTGGCAGAGATGGGGGAGAAAAAGCCAGCCAGAAGGGCAAAAGGGAAATAAAAAAAGGGATAGGCATCAAGACGAGATGATTAGAAAAAAAAGATTACCACCGGTTAGTTAGTTGAAGGCTTTACGGCTAACAAAGTTTTAGTGCTATCCTATGGATGAGGGCAGGGTAAACTTCTAATCGGTGGTAATCTCAGGCTTCTGTTGAAAAACGGGGGGTATAATAATGAAAGAGATAAAATGTGTTTTTTGTAAAGGGAAAGGGATAGATCCTTTCAAGATATTATCATCCATATCCATCTGCCCCATCTGTGAAGGGAAAGGGAAAGTTAAGGTAGAGGAACCATATATAGACTGTGCCTTTTGCCATGGAACCGGAGTATATCCTCATACCAGACTGAACTGCACTGTATGTAAGGGCGTAGGGGTGGTTACTTTGATAGAACCAAGAATAACCTGCCCGGAGTGTAAAGGAAAGGGTCAGAAACTTGCGACCAGTTATCCCTGTCTTAGATGCGGAGGCAAGGGGATAATAAAAAAAGAGGAAAAAATTACGCGAAGACGGGCAGGTGCTTTTACCAACAGGGCTTAAAGATTTAGTGAAGAGCCCTAAAAGATAATGAGTAAGGAATCTATGGTAAGAGACAATAGAAAAAATAACTCAGAAGTCTCTGAAAAAGTGAAAGAGAGTGGTCAGGTAGGGATGCCCGACCTACGAAAAATCAATACTTTTTGCACTCGTAGGCCTCCTGCAATATGCGGGACAGCCATGTAAAACGAGTTTTTCAGAGATCTCACTCAAAGTTTAAAGCTTAAGAAAGGAGTCTTTTGAGATGGTAATGATTGAAGAATCTACTGCGATATTGGAGCCTTCTCCTTTGCCTGATTTTGTAGAGACCAAAGCGATAAAAGGGATAACCGAACGTGCCTTAGCCTATATCAAAGCAGGGTTTCCAGTTCATTTCAGAGGGCCTTCTGGAACCGGAAA
The DNA here is from genome assembly GCA_963713865.1 of uncultured candidate division Zixibacteria bacterium. GTDB lineage: Bacteria > Zixibacteria > MSB-5A5 > MSB-5A5 > RBG-16-43-9 > CAZMZF01. Next base: position 2,714,215 of record OY970208.1, read on the forward strand.
GACCAGTTTGGCTATGCATATTGCCAGCAAGATCGGTCGACCGGTAGTAATGTTTCATGGGGATGAGGAGTTAACAACCTCGGATCTGATCGGTGCGGAATCTGGTATTAAAAGGAGAAAATTCGTGGACCAGTACGTATCGCGGGTTTATAAATTAGAGGAAAATACCCAAAAAAGCTGGATAGATAATCGTCTTACAGTTGCCTGTAAACATGGATTGACCCTGATCTATGACGAGTTCACCCGCTCCAGGCCAGAAGCGAATAACGTTTTGCTTCCCATCTTACAGGAGAAAATGATTAATCTCCCTGCAGCCAGGGGGGAGGAAAGTTACCTGAAAGTTCATCCGAATTTCTGTGCAATCTTCACCAGCAATCCGGAGGAGTATGCAGGCGTTCATAAAGGCGCGGATGCTTTACGAGACAGGATGATTACTATAGATCTGGATCATTTTGATAAGGAGACTGAAATCGCCATAACTAAAGCTAAATCCAACGGTCTAAATCTCAAAGGAGTGGAAAAAATAGTCAATGTGGTCAGAGGTTTAAGGGCACAGGGAACATGTGAGTTTGCTCCCACGGTTCGGGCATGTGTTATGATTGGCAGGACCCTTCAGGTTAAGAATCTTCCAGTCAGCGCTAAAAATGAAGAGTTTGTCAAAATCTGTGAGGACATCCTGGCTTCTGAGACCTCAAGAATTGGCAGGAAAAGCAAACGGGAGAAGGTCAAAGCCACGGTGAGACGTTTGATCTTAAAATATTGCTAAATGTAGAAAATTTGGAGTGCGAAAGCTTGCTTTCGCGATTTGAAAACCGCACCAGCCTCAAGGTCAAATTCGACAAGCTGGTGCTCTCCAGGAAGGGTGTAAAAAGTGACTCTAATGCGAACATTATCCAGAGTGGATGAAAAGGGGAAGATAACTTTTCCCAATAATATTTGCCTCGAAGCCGGGCTTAAGCCTGGTCAATTGGTTGAGCTTAAGATCGTTGGAGCCAGCTCAGGAAAGAAAGTCTTGGTGTCACCAAAAAGACAGGGTGTGGATAAGCCTTTTAAAAAGTTGAATTATGTTTCTATCTTTAAGAGGAGGTGAAAAAGACTATGCCTAATATCCCCGGGATAGAGGAGATAAAAACTCTAAAACCTAACAGCTCACGTTCTATGCCTCCTCATATGAACCAACCTTACATCGATATGTTCATGATGAGGAAAGAGAAGGAGAGATTGGAGAAAGAGGGAATAAGATTGAACAGCAGAATAGAGTCGGTTATCGGGCGGTTAAAAGAAATCGAAAAGGAAATGACAAAATTGGAGAAGAGGGATAAAAAAATTCAAAAGAAAAGGAGATTCGACTGGGATAAAGTCTGGATGGAGATGAAAGATGAAACTAACCAGGAAGAGTCGGAGAAGCCCAAAATCGAAACAGGATGGAAAATTAAAAATTTAAGAAAAAAGAGCTGAGAGTTCTAACTCACCAATCCAGGAGATAGTATAAATGCAGTAAAGAGGGACTCAATCATGTAATTTAAAAAAGCTATGGATGAACAAAGACTGAAAGAAAAAATTAGAGACTGTGAGCTCAAAATAAGTGACATGGAACAGCAGGTTTTCTTATTGAAAATGAAGATTGAAAAAGAAAAACAAATCCTAAAAAAATACCAGGGAAGTTTTGAGAACCGAAACTATGTGGCGATAAAGGAGAGGTTTTAAATGGATAAAAAGAAGAAAAAAACAGAGGAAAAGGCTGGATTTGATATCGATTTGGGTGCTGGAGAACTTAACCTCGGAGGAGTATTTAAAGGAATAGGTAATTTGATCGACTTGGCTACTAAATTACAACAGGAAGGGAAATCGGAATTTTCTCGCACCGGTGAGATAAAAGGTCTAGGTACCAAAGGGGTGAAAGGAGTCTACGGTTTCTCTGTAAAACTGGGGGGACTTGGGGGTGAGTCACCCCAGGTTGAAACTTTTGGAAACATCAAAAAGGATGAAAAGGGAGCTCCGGTAGTGGATGAGGTCAGAGAACCATTGGTGGATCTTTTTGATGAGTCCAACAAAATAATAATTGTTGCTGAAATACCGGGAGTGGAGGAGGAAAAGATAAAAATAGAAGTAAAAGGTGACATTTTAGAACTTAACGCAGTGAATTCAGATAAGAAATATCACAAAGAGATTCTTTTACCTTCGAAAGTTAAAAAGGAGTCAGTTCGTTCAACTTACAAAAACGGAGTTTTGGAGATCACGCTAACCAAATAAAGTTGGCGGGTTTTGGAATTTTTTAGGTTAGAGATCGATGGAGGAAATTCAATTCCTGCGGATGGGTTCAAAAACAATGTCTTTCTTCACCAATTTTTGGTTTTTAGAAAAGGTATTAGTCCTAAGAAAAGTTAAATCCAGAGAAAAAAGAAGAAGGAAAGGAAGATAGAGCAAGAAAATCTTTAGGGGAGGAAATGTGGCAATCGATAAAACTGGTTCACTTAGCCTGAAAGTACAGGAAGCGTTTACCAAGGATGTAGGAAGAGTGATCGCCAGAATAGATCCGGAAGATATGAAAATTATAGGGGCACAGGTAGGTGACATTATCCAGATTTCAGGGGAACGAAAAACTGTGGCTAAGGTTATGCCCGCCTATATGGAGGATAGGGGTAAAAAGATTATCCAGATAGATGGGATAACCAGGGAAAATGCTAAGGTGGGCTTAGACGAGAAGGTGAACATTCAAAAAGCTTCACATAGACCTGCTTTAAAAATAGTTCTATCTCCCCTCTCTTTTGTTGGACCAGTGGGAAAAGATAAAGATACCAGATATATTGGAAGACTTCTGGAAGGGATCCCTTTGGTTGAGGGAGACAGGGTAAGGGCGAGCCTTTTTGGAACCCGGTCACAGGATTTTGTAGTCTTGGATACTCATCCGCCTAAAGAGGTAGTTTTGATCCAGCCCACCACCTCCATCAGAATAAAGTCAGAGGAAGCAACTGAGGAAAAAGGACTTAAAGTGTCTTATGAAGATATTGGTGGTCTGCACAAGGAGATTCAAAGAATAAGAGAAATGATCGAGCTTCCCTTAAAATATCCTCAGATCTTCCAGAGATTGGGTATAGATGCACCTAAAGGGGTATTACTTCACGGTCCTCCTGGATGTGGAAAGACCCTGATTGCAAGAGCAGTTGCCAATGAGACTGATGCCTACTTTGTTCATATATCGGGGCCTGAGGTTATGGGTAAATTCTACGGTGAGAGCGAGGCAAGATTAAGAGCGGTATTTGAGGAGGGTTCAGCTAATGCTCCCTCAATAGTCTTTATCGATGAGATAGATGCCATCGCTCCTAAAAGAGAGGAGATGGGTGGCGAAAGACAGGTGGAGAGAAGAGTTGTGGCTCAGCTTCTGGCATTGATGGATGGTTTAGAGTCCAGAGGTCAGGTTATTGTCATAGGGGCAACCAACATCCCTAACACATTGGATCCAGCCTTGCGAAGACCTGGCAGATTTGACCGGGAGATCACTATTGGAATTCCAGATAAAAAAGGAAGGCTGGAGATATTGAATATTTATACCCGTGGTATGCCCTTAGCAAAAGACGTGGACTTGGAAAAATTAGCTGAGATCACCCATGGTTTTGTAGGAGCGGATTTAGAGGCTTTATGCCGGGAAGCGGCGATGTCGGCTTTAAGGAAGATTTTTCCAAAGATAGATTTTCAGTTGGATGAAATCCCGTATGAATTGATTCTCCAGTTAGAGGTTAGTATGGAAAACTTCTTTGAAGCATTAAAAGAGGTAGAGCCTTCAGCCACGAGAGAGGTTTTCGTAGAGATTCCCGAGGTGAAATGGGAGGAGGTAGGAGGTTTGGATGATATCAAACAAAAGCTTAAAGAATCTGTTGAATGGCCATTGAAATACCCTCACCTGTTCGAGAAAGCAAAGACTAATCCACCTAAAGGCATTTTGATCTATGGTTCCCCGGGAACCGGGAAAACACTCTTGGCTAAAGCTGTGGCTAACGAGAGTGGGATTAATTTTATCCCCATCAAAGGCCCTGCTCTGATGTCGAAATACATTGGGGAGAGCGAAAGAGCGGTGAGAGAAGCCTTTAAAAAGGCCAAGCAAGCTTCTCCCTGTATCCTCTTCTTCGACGAGATCGATGCCGTAACTCCGGTGAGGGGGGAGGGGTAAGTGATGCTCACGTTTCCGAGCGGGTGATCAGCCAATTCTTAACAGAGATGGATGGAATAGAGGAGTTGAAAGGCGTGATAGTTCTTGCAGCTACCAATCGTTTGGACATACTGGATCCAGCACTTCTCCGTGCGGGGAGGTTTGATCTTCTATTGGAACTACCTGTTCCGAATGAAAAAACGAGACTGGAGATCTTTAAAATTCACACCCAGGGAAAACCATTAGCCCGGGAGGTGGATTTAAAAGCCTTAGCCCATACAACCGACAACTGCGTTGGATCGGATATCGAATTTATCTGCCGCAGGGCATCTCTCTCTGCTATTCGGGATTATGTGGGAAAGGAAAAGTCCGAAGGATCCTCCGCCAAAGTCGGGGGGAAAAATTACTCTAATTTTGAGATCAAAGCCAGTCACTTTAATCAAGCCATTAAGGAGATGGCTGAAAGAAAGGGGGGAGTAAAGTGAAGAATAATGCCCTAAAGTTCTGGGGAGTTGTTTTGTTTGTAGTGGGCATACTTTTCCTTTTGAGCAACTATGCGTTGATAATACCACAGACGCTGAGTAAATTGTGGCCCGTGGTCTTATTGGGGATCGGATTAAAACTATTTTTTACTAAAGGAGAACAGGTTAGCCGGGCATAAAATCCAGGTTACTTTAGCCCTGTTCATTTCTGGGAAGGATGCCTTGGAAAGCATCCTTCCCCACAGAAAAAACAATCGTATCGAGAGGCAGTCAGATGAATGAACACAGTTCGATTTCTCTCACTATCCCTGAGTGGTTCGACTTCACTCACCACCCTGAGCCAATCGAAGGGCAAGGTCGAAGGGAAGGAAGATATATTTATGGAATAATCCAAACAAATGAAAAGAAAAACTTCTGTTCAATTGGATTAAATGATCCTGGAAAAGAGGTGTATACAGTTCCATACAAGGATATCAGTGCGGTGGTCAGCGATTCACCGATTATAGCATACGATTCAATGACAAAAGACCGGGTGGTCAAGGATCTTTTTTCCCACCAGTGGGTTATCGAAAAAATTATGAAGGACCATACTATCATTCCCATGAAATTCGGAACATTTGTTGAAAAAGAAGAGGAAGTTTTTGAGATTTTGAAAAAGGGTTTTAAACAGTTTAAAGAGACTTTTAGCTTAATAAACAACAAAATAGAATTAGATTTGGTAGCTTTATGGAATAAAGAGATAATTTTCAAAGAGATTGCAGGGGAGAGGGAAATTAAAGTGCTTAAAGAAAAGATTGCCAGCGATCCGGCTGATCCACAACTCGATGACCGAATAAAATTAGGCAGAATGGTCGAAAAGTCTCTGAAGAAAAAAAACCTCGAGTATGCAGAAGAAATCCTGGGAGCTTTAAAGAAAAAAACTTTTGATTTTTGCACCCACGATACCTTGGATAACATCATGATATTAAACTCCTCTTTTCTATTAGATAGAAACGGAGAAAAAGATTTCGATAAAAAGTTAAATGAACTGGATGAAAAATATGAAAAGAAGATTAACTTCAGATGTGTGGGACCCTTACCCCCCTACAGCTTTTGTACCATAGAGGTGAAAAAACTGCAATTTGAGGAAATCGATAAAGCAAGGAGGTTATTGGGATTGGGGGAAGAAATTACCCGCTCCGACATCAAAAATGCTCACCGCAAACTGGCCTTTAAGTATCATCCGGATAAAAATCCTGAGGAAGCCCCTTTTGACAAAAATTTCAATGAGCTGACCAAATCTTATAAGCTCTTACTCGAGTATTGTCAATCCGATCTCACGGCACAGAATACGTGCCGATGCTCCCTGCGAAAGGAAAACGTTGAGAACTCCATCCTGATTAAAATCCTGAAAATGGTGGAGGAGCCGGGAAGGAAGAGATATTGAGAAAACTGATCTATGCTCCGGTGATCCATACTGAGGCGGATATGGGCTCAGTAGCCGAGCCGTTAAAAAACGAATATATCAAAAGGTATGGTCTGAAAAGATGGGATGAACATATTGAAGCGATCAACAGCATGTGGCAGGGGATAAGACAAAAGATATTCGACTCAGGATTGGATTACAGCAAGACAAAAGTTTATCAGGATGGACTGCCGGTTTGTAACAAAGAATTAGCCATAGCTTTTGATTTGGCTCAAGCAGGCAATGAAAACTTCAAGATAATTTTTGAATTAGTTCAACGGGGAGCGAAGCTGGTAGGGACTGAGGATCCGGATCTGCTTTTAGAAGAGTACAGCTATATCAAAGCCGTTACCAAAATTGATAACTTAGAAGAAAAAGAAAAAGCCATCAGAAACTACGAAAAAAAAGCTTTGGATATACTCAAGCGAAGGGATGAATACATTGCTAACCGGATAAATCGAACGTTAATCGAGGGAGAAACTGGGATTCTTTTCATAGGGCTTAAACACAAAGTGGATGAAAAATTGTCCAAAGATATAGAAGTCAGTTATCTGATCTATCGACTGCCATTTAAAGAAAGCTGTAAAAAATGGTGAAGAATAGACGCCTTAAAGGGATCCATGATATCGTTACCACGGTTCATACGCTGAGAAGAAAAGATAATGCTGTAATAGATGCCGGCGGTACAGGTTCAGGGGGTTTTGGTTCAGCAGACGAATCCCTAAAGAAGGTTAACCTGGTTAGTCCGCGTACCTGGGTCTTCTCCACTCGACCTAAATTTACCCGTCATCAAAAGCCAATTGAGAAATCGCTCCTGGTGGAAAAAGTCGAGGAACCGAAAGTTAATATCTTTGAGGAGATAAAGGAGGTGGCAGTCCTGGCGGAGCTCCCCGGCGCAGAAAAGGATAACATTAATTGCAAAGTGAGAGATGACATTCTTTTTATATCGGCAGAGGCTAAAGATCAATGGGGAGCTAAAAAATATGAGAAGGAAGTCTTATTGCCTTTTATAGTCAGTCCGGGTAGTCTTGAAATTTCATATGAAAATCAAATCTTAGAGATTAAACTGAAAAGAGAGGAAAAGAGGAAGAGCAAAAGGAGGAGAAAAAATGAAACCCACTATTTTGATAGTTGATGATGAAATAGAGATATGTGAACTTTTTCAAGATGTTCTAACCCAGGAGGGTTATAAGGTATTTACCGCCACGAACGGGTTAGAGGCGGTATCTTTAGGAAAACAAAATAGACTTGATCTGGCTCTCCTGGACCTAAAGATGCCCGGGATGGACGGAATAGAAACGTTACATGAGTTAAGAAAGTTTAAAAAGGACCTGGAGGTGATCGTCCTGACCGGTTACGGAACCTTAAATGCGGCTAAGGAAGCGATGAAACTGGGCGCTTATGATTTTCTAACTAAACCATTTGATTTGAGGTTAGTAAAAAACATCATCCAACAAGCACTGGAAAGGAAAAAAGAGGGATAAAGGTGGTTGTGGATAGTAAACCTAAAGAAGGCATATATATTTATTGCGTTATAGATTTTGAAGAGGGAAAACCGGAAAAAAGCTTCGGTCCCTTAGGCATAGGGGGGAAAGGGGATGAGGTGCGTTCACTAAGCTGTGAAGATGTCGCAGTGGTGATCAGCAGTTCCCCCATTAAGAAATATCCGGTCTCCAGAGAATACTGTTTAGCCCATGAACGGGCAATCGAGGCGGTGATGAAAGAAGGTTTTACGGTTCTGCCGGTGAGATATTGTACTATTGCTGAGGACGAGGTGCAAGTTAAAATAATTTTAAAAAGAGATCATAAAAGATTCAAAGAGCTGCTTCAAAAAATGGAAAACAAGGTGGAGCTCGGGTTGAAAGCAGTATTTGATGAAAAGTTGATCTATCAGGATCTCCTGGCTAAAAACAAAGAGATCAGGCTAAGGAAAGAAAGGCTGACAAACAAACCTGTGGAGAAGACTTATGTTCAGCGAATCGAGCTGGGGAGGATAGTCGAAGCGGCGCTGAATGTGGAAAAGGAAGAGGCAAAAAATTTAGCACTGAAAACCTTGAAAGGATTGTCAGAAAATCACGTGGTCAATGATAACTACGGGGAGAGGATGTTTTTAAATGCTTCCTTCTTAGTAGACAAGGAAAAAGAGCAAGAATTTAGCAAGAAGGTAGACGATTTAAATGAGAGGTTCGGGCAGAGGGTGAAGCTGAGGTATGTGGAGGGGATACCTCCATTTAATTTTGTCTGTTTGAAGATAGACCTGGAGGTAAAGGAGGTGGAGTTAGGTGTTGATCGTTGACGATATACTGCTTTTACCCTTTAAGGGGCTTATGGGCGTTTTCAAAACCATTCATGATATGGCGAAAAAAGAGGTAAATGATGAAAAATATGCCTTGGAAAAATTGATGGAACTCCAGCTGCGCTACGAGATGGGCGAAATCAGCAAGGAGGAATATGAGAAAGAGGAGAATAAATTTCAAACAAAATTAAATGATATCAGAGAGGCTGAGAACTAAGGTAGAATATAGCCACACTTTAAAAAGGAGTTAGCAAAATGGAAGTAAACGTGTCGAAATTAATTAGACAAACGCGACAGGAATTAGCTGAGGCAACGGGGTTGAAGCTTTCCTCAACTCTTGGTGTTTCGAAAGATGACAAGGGCTGGCTTATCTCCGTGGAGATGATCGAGAAGAAATCGATTCCGGATGGAATGGACATCTTAGCAACCTACGAAGCCCGGGTAAACGATGAGGGTGAACTGT